>NZ_JBSRZG010000001.1:5302500-8155958 GCF_054057395.1 Bradyrhizobium sp. USDA 3650 | reverse complement strand
CTCCGCCACTCCGCGGCTGATCTGTGCGTTCCCTTATCTGAGACGCGACGGTGGCCTCATGCCGCTCCGAATCCGGTTGGCGGACCACGAGGGAACCTGATTCAGCGAAAATCAGTTTTCACCTGCCAAGCCGGGACGTGATCTCCGCTCAATGGGCGGAGACCCACGCCCTCGCCTCGCGCTGAGCGGCCGAGATATCGGCGTCCGACATCTGTCCGGCGACTTCCTGGCGCAGCGTCACGGCATCCTTGCGGCCCTTGAGCGCGGCGAGGTTGAACCATTTGTGCGCGGCGACGAGATCGACGAGACCGGAGCGTCCGCTCGCCCAATAGAGGCCGCGCTCGAACAGCACGTCCGACAGCGCGTCTGCGTCGATCGGCGTCGCGGTCTCCAGATCGAAAGTACCCTGAAACATAACGCATCCCCTTTTTTCTTATGCCGCCTCGTCCCCCGAGCGCGGCTCCCGTCCAATCAACCGTTCAACTTATCCCCGAGGCTTTTTGCCCGTGCCGTTTGCCGGCTTGTTGGAGGTAATGATGGCGGGCAAATTTGAATGGCAGTTTAAGTATCGCGATGAAGCAGACGTAAACGCGCCAGCGCCAGGCGCGCACGATAAATGCAAAAAGTCCCTGTTTTGCAGGCACTTCTGCAATTCGTCAGATTCGGTTTACCTTGGGATTTTGGGAGAACGATAACCATTGCGCACGGTGACTGGCGTCCGGGCGATGACACCGCGAATGACAAGCGGCGCGCGAGCAGCGTGCAATTGCGCCACAGCCTCCCTGCTCGAGCAGGACGCGCCTATGAAGAAACATATGGCGGGAAGCTCGACTGCGGCCACCCTTCGAGACGCGCGCCTGCGGCGGGCCCTCAGGATGAGGGACGAGTATGCGGCAACATCAACGCAGATGGATGCAGCTGAGCCTCATCCTGCGAAGGCCGCGAAGCGGTCGTCTCGAAGGACGAAGCGCTCACTCAGGCACCGCTGAGACGTCATATGCGATAGCCCTGACTGCTCAAGGGCAGACGGCCACGCCGCGATCAGATCAACAATGTGGGGATATGGGGATGCCGGCAATACCCCGGCCTCATGAGAACGAGGGCGTCGGCGAACACGTCAGGACCAGCTTCCACGTTGGCCCGAAGGCCATTTGTGAAATTGCGGAGCCCCTTACGGAGAACCGCACGAACGAAGAAAACTCGTTTCTTCTGCCGGACCGGCCTTTGGCGAGCGAACCCGCGAAAGAGAACGATCCGACCGTTGACCTGATGTCTCGCCGACACCCTCTATCGTCGACCAGAACCTTCGAGAAGGCGCTGATGACGTGCCGGCTCTCTAGGAGCCGGCAACTTCAAAAAGCGAAGTTACTTCTTCTTGGCGACCTTGCGGGTCTTCTTCGCAGTCTTCTTCACTGCGCTCTTCGCCTTCTTCGCCTTCTTTGCCTTCTTAGCTTTCTTGGCCATGTTGCCCTCCGATGTGTGAGATGGCTTAATCGCTGCATGCAGTCGGGGATCGAGTGCACACTCATCCCGAATACACCAACACAACGAAAAAAACAGCGTCTCGCTTAAAGAAGTGTTGACGACGAAACGCACCTGCGCTGGCGAACGCGATGCAAACGGACTGCACCACGTGTGCATGCGAGCGCAGAGAGTCCCCGTGGCATCGACGTTTGCAAAAGATGCGACCGCAGAAAAACACTATGCAACAAGTATTTTTCTGCACGCGCGCATCGCGCACGATCGATGTAATGACCTATCGCGCCGATCCCGCGAGCGCCTCGCGAGGGCGCTTCGCGGACTCTGAGTCGCGACTTTTGGCAACGAAAATATTTTCATGATTAACGGCGCGAGCGCTCGTCGGAGCGTGTGCAAGTCGCCGTTTTGCGCGAATCGCGTGACCGCGATTCGGTCGGCGTATCGCGTTCGATCGGGATGAAGTTCGTCGCCGAGGACGCGCGCGAGCGTCGCATCGCGAACCGAAAGCGAGGTGACGACGCCTGTCCGTCACCTCGTTCGAACGTGCGAGGTCAGATGCCGAGCTTGGACTTGAGCAGCTCGTTGACGCTCTGCGGGTTGGCCTTGCCGCCGGACGCCTTCATCGCCTGGCCGACGAACCAGCCGAGCGATTGCGGCTTGTCCTTGACCTGCGCCGCCTTGTCGGGATTGGCCGCGATGATGTCGTCGACAACCTTTTCGATCGCCGAAAGATCCGTGACCTGCTTCATGCCGCGGCTTTCGACCAGCGCGCGGGGATCGCCGCCCTCCTGCCAGACGATCTCGAACAGATCCTTGGCGATCTTGCCGGAGATCGTACCCTCGCCGATCAGGTCGATGATGCCTGAGAGCTGTGCGGCATCGACCGGAGAGTCCGTAATATCCCGGCCTTCCTTGTTGAGACGGCCGAACAGCTCGTTGATGACCCAGTTCGCTGCGACCTTGCCGTCGCGCGCGCGGTTGGCGAGCTTCTCCAGCACGGTCTCGTAGAACACCGCGCTCTCGCGCTCGGCGACCAGCACGCTGGCGTCGTAGGCCGACAGGCCGAAATCCGCGACGAAGCGCGTCTTCTTCTGGTCCGGCAACTCGGGCAGCTCAGCCTTCAGTTCGTCGACGAAGCTTTGCGAGAACTCCAGGGGCAGCAGGTCGGGATCGGGGAAGTAGCGATAGTCGTGCGCCTCTTCCTTGGACCGCATCGACCGCGTCTCGCCCTTGTTGGGATCGTAGAGCCGGGTTTCCTGATCGATCGCGCCGCCGTCCTCGAGGATTTCGATCTGGCGCCGGGCCTCGTACTCGATCGCCTGGCCGATGAAGGTGATCGAGTTCATGTTCTTGATCTCGCAGCGGGTGCCCAGCGGCGCGCCGGGCTTGCGCACGGAGACGTTGACGTCGGCGCGCAGGGATCCCTTCTCCATGTCGCCGTCGCAGGTGCCGAGATAGCGCAGGATCGAGCGCAACTTGGTCACATAGGCCTTGGCCTGCTCGGCGTCGCGGATGTCGGGCTTCGACACGATCTCCATCAGCGCCACGCCGCAGCGGTTGAGGTCGACATAGGACATAGTCGGCGACTGATCGTGCAGCAATTTGCCGGCATCCTGTTCCAGATGCAGCCGCTCGATCCCGATCGTGGCGGTCTTGCCGCCGTCCAGTTCGACCACGACCTCGCCTTCGCCGACGATCGGCGACTTGTACTGGCTGATCTGGTAGCCCTGCGGCGAGTCCGGATAGAAATAGTTCTTGCGGTCGAACACCGAGCGCAGGTTGATCTGCGCGTTCAACCCGAGTCCGGTCCGGACAGCCTGTCTGACGCATTCCTCGTTGATGACGGGCAGCATGCCCGGCATCGCCGCGTCGACCAGCGACACATGCGTGTTCGGCTCGCCGCCGAACGCGGTGGAGGCACCGGAGAACAGCTTCGCGTTCGACGTCACCTGAGCGTGGACCTCCAGGCCGATGACCATCTCCCAGTCACCGGTGGCGCCTTTGAGAAGTTTGTGCGTGGCCGTGCTCATGTCTTGCTCCCGAGCAGCGTGGCAGCGATCCGATCCCACTCTGCTTGTAATGAATCCGTTGCCACGGGCTGGCCGGCCTGGCGGTACCAATAGCCGGCATTGCCGAGGTCGCCCTCGACCCGGTGCAGATAGGCGTGCACCCAGGCGGCCTCGCGGCTGCTCTCGTCCTGGACAATTCTGTGCGCCTGGTCCCAATCGCCTTTGGCGGCCCACCACAAGCCGGCGAGCGGCGCGCTGAGATCCGGCGCCGGCGCGGCGTCGTCGAGGCTGGCGATATACGCCGCCATGCTCACCACCATTTCGCCGGCGTGAAGCGGCCGGCGGCCTGCTCGATTACCTCGCCGAGCGAGAACAGCGTCTCCTCGTCGAAGGGACGGCCGATCAGCTGCAGGCCGAGCGGCAGGCCCTGCGCGTCCTTGCCGGCGGGCACGGCGATGCCCGGCAGGCCCGCCATGTTCACGGTCACCGTGAAGATGTCGTTGAGGTACATCTCGACCGGGTCCGCGCCGCCCTTCTCGCCGATGCCGAAGGCCGCCGACGGCGTCGCCGGCGTCAGGATCGCATCGACGCCCTTGGCGAAGCAGTCCTCAAAGTCCTTCTTGATCAGCGTGCGCACCTTCTGGGCGCGCAAATAATAAGCGTCGTAATAGCCGGCCGAGAGCACATAGGTGCCGATCATGACGCGGCGCTTCACCTCCGCGCCAAAACCTTCGGCGCGGGTGTTCTCGTAGAGTTCGTTGATGTTCCGGCCCTGCTCGCGCAGGCCATAGCGCACGCCGTCGTAGCGCGCGAGGTTGGAGGACGCCTCCGCCGGCGCCACGATGTAATAGGCCGGCAACGCGTATTTGGTGTGCGGCAGCGACACTTCGACGAGTTCGGCGCCGGCCGCTTTCAGCCAGGCCGCGCCCGCTTCCCAAAGCTTTTCGATCTCGGCCGGCATGCCGTCGAGACGGTATTCCTTGGGAATGCCGATCTTCATGCCCTTCACGGACTTGCCGATCGCAGCCTCGTAGTCCGGCACGGCCATGTCGACCGAGGTCGTGTCCTTCGGGTCGTGACCTGCCATCGAGCGCAGCAGCATCGCGGCATCGCGCGTGCTGCGCGCGATCGGACCGGCCTGGTCCAGCGAGGAGGCAAAGGCGACGATGCCCCAGCGCGAGCAGCGGCCATAGGTCGGCTTGATGCCGACGGTCGCGGTGAACGCCGCCGGCTGACGAATCGAGCCGCCGGTGTCGGTCGCGGTCGCGCCCATGCAGAGCAGCGCCGCCACGGCGGAGGCCGAGCCGCCGGACGAGCCGCCCGGCACCAGCGTCGTGTTGGAGCCATCACGACGCCAGGGATTTCCGACCGGGCCGAAGCACGAGGTCTCGTTCGACGAGCCCATCGCGAACTCGTCATTGTTGAGCTTGCCCAGCATCACCGCGCCGTCGCGCCACAGCTGCGAGGTGATGGTGGACTCGTAAGTCGGCACGAAATTGCCGAGGATTTTCGAGCACGCCGTGGTGCGCACGCCCTTGGTCGCGAACAGGTCCTTGATGCCGAGCGGAATGCCGGCGAGCGGCCCCGCATCGCCCTTCCCGATCCTGGCGTCCGCTTCGCGCGCCATGGTTCGCGCCTGGTCCGGCGTCTCCATGACGAAAGCATTGAGCACGCGCGCGGCTTCGATCGCGTTCAGATGCGCGTCGGTCAGCTCGAGGGACGTGAAAGTCTTGGCCGCGAGGCCCTTGCGTGCCTCCGCGAGCGTCAGCGATGTCAAATCGGTCATTTATTGATCGGGCTGCAGAAGAACGGAGACAGGGACTTGTCGTTGGCCGGGTCGTCTTTTTTGGCGGCCGCTTTCGCAGCTGCCTCGATCTCGTCGAGCACGGCATTGACCGCGACGTTGGGGTCGGCGGCCTTGCCCTGCCGCTCCATCTTGTCGAGATAGTTCATGTAGGCCTGATAGGCCTTCTCGTCGTCGCAAAGCATGCACATCGACAGCGTCCTGAGACTCTTTAGTTTGACGCGTTTTCTTTACGCGAACCGGCTTCCACTTCGCTCGAAAACGCGACGTAAATTACTCAACAACCTTCGGCACCAGGAAGAAGTGACCTTCGGTCGCGGGCGCGTTGGCAACGATATCGTCGGCGATCTCGCCGTCATTGACCAAATCCTGCCGCTTCTTCATCTGCATTGGGGTGACCGAGGTCATCGGCTCCACACCCTCGACATTGACCTCCGAGAGCTGCTCGACAAAGGCGAGCATGGCGTTGAGCTCGCCCTGCAGATGCGGAACCTCGCCCTCGGAAACCGCAATGCGCGCCAGATGCGCGATGCGGCGGACGGTAGCGGCGTCGACGGACATTATATAAGGCCTCTCACGGCAAAACCTATGTGCCGTATAGCAGAGGCCGCTTTTGCGCCGCAACCGGCGCCGGGAGCTATCCGGCCAGCGCCTTCATCCGGGCAAGCGCCGATTTGGCGAGATCCCGGGTCAGTTCGGCTGCCGGGACCTCGCGGCCCAGGGCGATGGCCTGCCCGGCCCAGAGATTGGTGAAATCGACCCTGCCCTGCTTTTCGGCCGCGGCCTTGAGCGGTCCAAGCGCCGTTGCGGCATGGGGAAATGGCGGCGCGTCCGGCGAAATCGGGCCGGCCTCGCGCATCAGGCGGTTCTGGACGCCGCGCGCCGCCCGCCCGGTCATGACATTGGTGATGACGGTGGAATCATCCCGCCCCTCGGCGAGCGCCGCACGGGCCGCCGTACTGACTTTGGATTCCGGACAGCGCAGATAGGCACTTCCGATCTGCACGCCGGCCGCACCGAGCGCGAAGGCGGCTGCAATGCCGCGGCCATCCGCAACGCCGCCGGCCGCAATCACCGGGACCTTCACCGCGTCGACCACCTGCGGCACCAGCGCAAAGGTGCCGGGCTGTTCCGAGATCTTGTCGGTCAGGAACATGCCGCGATGGCCGCCGGCCTCCGCACCTTGTGCGATCACCGCGTCAGCGCCGTGCTGCTCGAGCCAGACCGCTTCCCTCACCGTCGTCGCCGAAGAGATGACGAGACATCCGGCCGCCTTGACCCGCTTGAGCAGCGCGGCCTCGGGCAGGCCGAAATGGAAGCTGACGATCTCCGGCTTCAGCTCCTCCACCACTTCGCAGAAGCCGGCGTCGAACGGCGCGCGGTTCGCGGCATTGATGGGCGCGGCGGGATCGAGGCCATGCTCATTGTAGTAGCCCGCGAGGCGCTGCTTCCAGCGCGCCTCCGCCTCGGCCGTGAGTTCGACCGGTGTGTGGCAGAAGAAATTCATGTTCACCGGCGCGGAGACGCGCTGCCGGATGATGTTGACCTGCTCGCGCGCCTTGTCCGGCGACAGCATCGCGCTCGGCAGCGAGCCGAGCCCGCCGCCTTGCGCAACGGCGATCACCAGCTCCGCGTCCATCACGCCGGCCATCGGCGCCAGCACGATCGGGAATTCGGTCTTGAAGAGGTCAATCAGTCGACGGTTCGGCCACATGGTTGTGTCTCGTATCTTTCAGGCGATGGAGGCGATGAAGTTGCGTCGGCCAGCAAGATGCCGCTCGGCTTCGGCGGCAATCCGCCCGACGATCTCGGCCGCCGGTGGAATATCATGGATCAGGCCGACCGCCTCGCCCGCGATCACCGCAGCGATGTCGAAATTCCCGGCTGCCTTCGCAGCCGCATAGTCGGCCCCGACTGCGGCGACATTCTGCATCAGCTCGACCTCGCGGCCGATCCAGCGTCTGGCGTGATCGTTGACTAGGCACCGGCCGGTAAACGGCGCGGGCCAGACATTGTTGCGGGAGAGATCGAAAATGATGCCGCGCACCGTTGCGCCACTATCTGCCGCGCAGATACGCCGCTTGGCCTCTTCCGCACCATCGGCCTCCTGGCTCGCGTAGAAGCGCGTGCCGAGCAGCACGCCGCCCGCACCGAGCATCATCATGGCCGCAAGTCCCCGCCCATCGGCAATACCGCCGGCCGCCACCACCGGCACACGACCCGCGGCAAGATCGACGATTGCCGGCACGAGATCGATCGTGGTGCGCGAGGCGCCGTGACCGCCGGCCTCTGTCCCCTGTGCGATCAGGACATCGGCGCCCGCATCGAGCGCTTGCCGCGCCATCGTCTCGTCCTGCACCTGGCAGATCAGGCGGGCCCCGGCGCATTTGATGCTGGCTGCGAAGGGTGCGGGATCGCCGAACGACAACATGATCGCGGATGGGTTTGCGGCGAGTGCGATGTCGAGAAGTTCGGGCCGCTTGGCGAGGCTCCAAGTTATAAAGCCGATCCCGAACGGCGCTTTCATGCCGGCGAGCTTGGCAATCTCCTGCTCCAGCCAAATCCTCTCGCCGTAGCCGCCGCCCAGGATGCCGAAGCCCCCGGCACGGCTCACCGCCGCCACGAGGCGGCTGCCTGCTACCACGTCCATCGGCGCCAGCAGGATCGGATGCTCAATCTCCAATAGCGTGGTCAGCGACGTCGCGATCGGCATGGCTCCTCCCTGGTCTGGACAGCGAGACTAGGCGCGAATACCATTCTCTAAAATTGAATTCTAACGAACGCTACCATCTCAAAAGCGAAACGATATTATGGAACTCAGCGACATCCAGACCTTCGCCGCCGTCGCCCGTACCGGGGGCATCACCCGTGCGGCCGAAGAGCTCAACACGGTGCAGTCGAACGTCACCCAGCGCGTGAAGGCGCTGGAGGCGGAGATCGGTACACCGCTGTTCGAACGCCACAGCCGCGGCATGACCCTAACCGGCGCGGGCAAGCGCCTTTTGCCCTACGCGCAACGAATGTCCGCATTAGCGCGCGAGGCCGTGCTCGCTGCCTGCGATGACGGCGAGCCCAAGGGACCGCTCGCGATCGGCTCGATGGAAACGACCGCGGCGGTGCGGCTGCCGCCATTGCTCGCGGACTTTCATCACCGCTTTCCCGCCGTCCGGCTGAGCCTGCGCACCGCGCCCACCGCCGACCTCGTCGCTTGCGTGCTCGAAGGCACGCTCGACGGCGCCTTTGTCGCAGGTCCGATCGCGCATGCCGATCTCATCGCGACAAGCGCGTTCCGCGAAGAGCTGGTGCTGGTCAGCGCGCGGCGCTGGGCCACACTCGCCGAGCTGCGCGCCGGCACGCCGGAATCCGGTCCGACCGCGCTCGCGTTCCGCACCGGCTGCACCTACCGGCAGCGGCTGGAACAGATCTTTGTCGAGTTCGGCTGGCCCTCAGCCGCACGCTTCGAGCTCGGCACGCTCGACGGCATGATCGGCTGTGTCGCCGCCGACATGGGCGTGACACTGCTGCCGCGCGCCGTGGTCGAACGCAGTGCGATCAACGGCAGCGTGTCGATGCACGCGCTGAGCCATTCGCACGCGCAGGTCGAGACGCTCTTCATCCAGCGTCGTGCCGGACATCAAACCAGCGCGCTGAGCGGGTTTGCCGCCTGCCTGAAGCAAGACGACGATGTCATCGCGGCCTGAGATGCCAGCGCGTTCCACCGCGCGAAATTCACCGTCACAAATCTGTCGTACTTGATTTAATCGGCGCTGCACGTGGCGAGTGCTGCGTTCAGCCGCCGCAGCATGGCACCGCGAAAAGTTTTTGAAGCGCACGGCTTTTCTACGTTAGGATGAGCGACTGGCCAGCGCGAAATCATAACGAAGCCAAACATCGGCAAAAACATCGGGAGGACTATCGATGCGCAATACGCTCGTGTTGTGCTGTGTCGCCGCGTTGTCTGCGACGATCGAAACAGCAAGCGCTCAAGACTGGACCAAATCGAAATGGGGACCGAACGACGAGATTGGTGCGGCCAACTACATGACGCCCGAACTCGTGCTGAAGGCCGCATCTCTGGTGAAGACCGGAAAGACCTACGCACTCGGCATCCCCGTTACACCACAAACGCCCGCCTACCCGCCGCGCGCATTCAAGCTCACCATCGTGCAACCCGGACAGGCCGGCATCCCGGGTTTGGGCCCGAACAAGGCCACCTACAATGACGACATCCTCGACACCTGGGTCGGCATCGGCAGCCAGATCGACGGCCTTGGCCATCTCGGCGTCGAGCACGTCTATTACAACGGCAACAAGCTCGCCGACTTCGCCGACCCGAACGGGTTGAAGAAGCTCGGGATCGAGAAGGTCCCGCCGATCGTCACCCGCGGCGTGCTCCTCGACATGGCGGCCTATTACAACACCGATATCGTGAAGGAAGGCACCGCCTTCAACGTCAAGGAGATCGACGAGGTCGCCAAGAAGCAGGGCGTTGAGATCCGCCAGGGCGACGTCGTCATCTTCCACACCGGCTGGCTCAGCCTGATCGGCAAGGACGACAAGCGCTATTCGGCCGGCGAGCCCGGTCTCGGCGTCGAAGGCGCAAAATACCTGACCAGCAAGGGCGTCGTCGCCATCGGTGCCGACACCTGGGCGCTCGAGGTGCTGCCGTTCGAGTCCAAGAACGTATTCGAGGTGCACCAGATCCTGCTCGCGATGAACGGGACCTACATCCTCGAGAACATGGATACGGCCGCGCTCGCCCGGGACAAGGGCTATGAATTCCTGTTCGTGCTGGGCCAGCCGCGCTGGACCGGCGGCGTGCAGGCAATGATCAATCCGATCGCGATCCGTTGATCCGATACCGGGCGAGGAGTCTGCCGTCCGCAGACGCCCTCGCCCGGCCTATCTCTCCGGCCTGAGATGCCACCGCCGCAACGCAACCAAAGCCCAGATCGCCTCGACCACGCCGAACGGCCAGGCCCCTTGCAGGAAGCCGTAAGCCGAACCGAGCACGCAGGCCATTGCGAACAGCAGCACGAACCAGCGGCTGCGATCTTCCAGGGCGTAAGTGACCAGCATGGCTGTCACGGCGACCAAGCCGAATAATGTCCGCGCATCCATAGTTACAGGTTCACTCCGCAGCGCGACGCGTGATATGCGCTAATCCCATGCCGGCTCTTATCTTGCCTCTCGTCGATGCTGCAACCCACTGGCCCGAACGCGGCGGGTTGGTCGGACTCGATCTCGGTACCAAGACCATCGGCGTTGCCGTGTCCAATCCGGACCGCCGGTTAGCGACCGGCGTCGAGACCATCCAGCGCAAGGCGTTCAAGCAGGATGCCGCCCGGCTGCTCGCGATTGCCAGTGAGCGCAAGGCCGTCGGCTTCGTGCTCGGCCTGCCCATCAACATGGACGGCAGCGAAGGCCCGCGCGCGCAATCGACCCGGGCGTTTGCCCGCAACCTCGCCGGCCTGACCGCGCTGCCCATCGGCCTTTGGGACGAGCGTCTGTCGACCGCCGCGGTCGAGCGCGAACTGATCGGCATGGACGTCAGCCGCGCCAAGCGCGCCGAAGTGATCGACGAGCACGCCGCGATCTTCATCCTGCAAGGCGCGCTCGACCGCCTCGCCAATCTGCGCGCAGCCCCGGGGCCTGGCTGATCCATGGCCGTCGTCATCGCGGCGCTCCTCCCTGTCTTCATCCTGATCGTGCTCGGCGTGGTGCTGAAGCGAACCCTGATGCGGCTCGACACGCAATGGAACGGGCTGGAGCGGCTGACTTATTTCGTGCTGTTTCCGATGCTGCTGATCCAGACGCTGGTGAAGGCCGACCTGTCCAGGGTGCCGGTCGCCGGCGTCGGCGGCGCGCTGCTGCTCTCGGCGCTCGCAATGTCGCTGCTCTGCCTCGCGCTCCGCCCGGCCCTGTCGCGTCTCGATATCGACGGCCCCGCCTTCACCTCGATCTTCCAGGGCGCGATCCGCTGGCAGACCTATGTGGCGCTGTCCGTCTCCGCCAACATGTTCGGCGAGGTCGGGCTGGCGCTCGCCTCCGTCGCGATGGTGGCGATCATTCCGCTGGTCAACGTCCTCAGCGTGGCGGTGCTCGCGCACTACGCCGCTCCGGAGAAGCAATCCGCGCGCGCGATCGTCATGACGGTTGTCCGCAATCCCCTGATCTGGGCCTGCGTGATCGGTCTCGTCATCAATGTCATCCACCTGCCGCTGCCCAGGATCTGGCATGAGGTGGCAGATGCACTTGGCCGCTCCTCGCTCGCCATCGGCCTGCTCGTCACCGGGGCCGGCCTGCATCTTGAAGGCCTGCTCCGCCCCAGCGCGGCCGCCGCTATCGGCGTGGTGTTCAAGCTGGTGCTGATGCCCGTGGTCGCGCTGGTGCTCGCCGTCTGGTTCGGACTGTCCGGCGACAGTCTCGCGATCGTCGCGATCTGCGCCGCGGTGCCGACCTCGACCAGCGCCTATGTGCTGGCCCGCCAGATGGGCGGCGATGCCCCGCTGCTGGCGCAGATCATCACGCTGCAGACGATTTTGGCGGCGATCACGATGCCGATCGCGATCGCGCTGCTGGCCTAGCTCCCCAGCCACATCGTCAGCACCACCGCCGTCAGATTGTTCAGCGCGTGCAGCACGATCGTGAGCCAGAGCGAGCTGCTGCGGTAGCGCATGTACCCGAACCAGAGGCCGATGGAGAAGACCTCGGCGAGGAAGTACAGGTCGTATTGCAGGTGCACGACCGTCCACAGCAGCGACGACAGGATGATCGCGCCGGGCACGCGCAGGAAGCTCGCCGACCAGCCGCGATAGAGGAAGCCGCGCGCCAAAACCTCTTCCGACATCGGCGCTGCCACGCTGAAGGCGAACAGCAGGAAGAAGGCTGCGCCCTTGTCGCGACCAGATTTCAACAGATCGGTCATGAAGCCCGGCGTGGCCTCGCGGCCGAGGCTCCGCGACATCGTCTCCCAGGCGACCACGATCAGGATCAGCCCGACGGCGCCGAACAGGAGTTGCTTCCAGGACGGCCAGCGCAGCGCAAGATAGTCGACGAAGGAGGCCTTCTTGATGCGGATGGCAAGCCACACCGCGGCCAGCGTCGCCGGCAGGCCCATGATCACCGACAGCGCGAGCGTCTGCGGCTCGCCGCCGACGAGCTGAAGCGAGGCGAGGTCCATCGGCAGGCCACGCTGCACCGCCAGCAGAAGGATGGCGCCGATCTGCCCGACGAACATTGCAGCGAAAATGACGACGCCCCATATCGCCGTGCCCCAGAATTTCCAGACGCGCGGCGCCTCGTGCGCTGGCGTCACGGTCAGCGGCGGATGATCGGGATTGAGCGAGTCCATCAAGGCGCTTTCATTGGGGAGCATTCCGGGCGGGTCGGTTGCGATCTACTTCGTCCGCGGCGGAATCGGGAAATCATAGGCCGCCCCGCCCGCCCCCGGCAGGGAAAAATGCCACCACTCCTTGGCATAGTTCACAAAGCCTTGCCTCGCCATCGCAGCCACGAGCCGCTTGCGCCAGGCGCGCTGGTCCGGACTGATCGACGGTGCGGCAGTGTGCCCCTTCGCGTCGGTGCAGTCGTAACCCGTGCCCATGTCGACGCTGCCCTCCGGCAACCGCGCCTCGACCGGCGCGGTACAGTCGGCGTAGGCATTTGACGGGTCGTACTTGCCCGAATTGTCCGCCTTGAGATCGACCAGAGTGAGATCGAGCGCCGCGCCCGTCGAATGCTGCGAGCGGCTTGCGATGTAGCCGAGGCGGAACAGCTCGGTCTTGGGAATTTTCGGATTGTAGCGCCGCTCGGCGGCGGTCTCGTGGCCGTTCTGCGACCACTTGACCATGTCGAGTGAGGCCCGCGCCGGCCGGTAGCAGTCGAACATCTTCAGCGAGAGATTTTGCGCCGCCAGTTCCTGCTGCACCGCCTTCAGCCGCAGCCCAACCTCCCGCTTCACCACGCACTCGCCGGCCCCGTAGCCGGCGAGCGGACGGCCGACGAAATTGTTCGAGGTGGCGTAGCGGATGTCCTGGATGATGCCGGGGTCGATGTCGCGCAAATAGACGAAACCGCCCGGGAGCGATTGGGCGTGGGCGGTGCTGATCGTCATGAGCGCCAGGAGCGCTGCCAGAATTGATTTCACGAAATGCATCCCAGTCGTCATGGCCGGGCTTGTCCCGGCCATCCACGCCTTTTCTGCGACAGCACCTTAAGAACGTGGATGCCCGGGACAAGCCCGGGCATGACGGAGAAGACGAGGCAGCTCACGCCACGGCGATAAGACCGACAGATCGGGGGATAACTCCCCGCCCGGGCTTTGGCCCTTGCCCCCCCGGCCATCCCCGCCTATAGCTCTCGCTTTAATGACATCGAAATCGACCTTCGTCCTCGGCCACCGGCATTTGCTGGGCATCGAGGGCCTTTCCGCGGCCGACATCACCGGCCTCCTCGACCTGTCCGAAGAATATGTCGAGCTCAACCGCCAGGTTGACAAGAAGCGCACCGTCCTGCGTGGACGGACGCAGGTAAACCTCTTCTTCGAGGCTTCCACCCGGACCCAATCCTCGTTCGAGCTCGCCGGCAAACGGCTGGGCGCCGACGTCATGAACATGTCGGTGTCCTCCTCGTCCATCAAAAAGGGCGAGACGCTGGTCGACACCGCCATGACGCTCAACGCCATGCACCCGGATATCCTGGTGGTGCGCCATCACGCCTCGGGCGCGGTGGAACTGCTGGCTCGCAAGGTCGACGGTTCCGTGATCAATGCCGGCGACGGCGCGCACGAGCATCCGACACAAGCCCTGCTCGACGCGCTGACCATCCGCCGCAACAAGGGCCGGCTCGAGGGCCTCGTGGTCGCGATCTGCGGTGACGTGCTGCATTCGCGTGTTGCCCGCTCCAACATCATCCTGCTCAACGCGATGGGCGCCCGCGTCCGCGTCGTCGGCCCCTCCACGCTGCTGCCGCCCGGCGTCGAGCGGATGGGCGTCGAGGTCGCGCGCGACATGCGCGAGGGGCTCAATGGCGCCGATATCGTCATGATGCTGCGGCTCCAGCGCGAGCGCATGAACGGCTCCTTCGTGCCGTCGACCTCCGAGTACTTCCATTATTTCGGGCTGGACCAGAAGAAGCTCGCCTACGCCAAGCCAGACGCCCTCGTCATGCATCCCGGCCCCATGAACCGCGGCGTCGAGATCGACACTGCGGTCGCTGACGGCGCGCAGTCCCTGATCCGCGAACAGGTGGAAATGGGCGTGGCCGTGCGCATGGCGGTGCTGGAAGCGCTCGCCCGCAACCTGCCGAACGCGTGATGCTCATGTTGACCGATCGCCGACCCATCCTGCTTGCCAACGCGCGCGTCGTCGACCCCTCCCGGGATTTCGATGGCCCCGGCGATGTCCTGATCGCCGACGGCATCATCCGGGAGACCCGCCGCGGCATTGGCGCTGCCGGCGTCCCCGAAGGCACCGACGTCGTCAACTGCGCCGGCAAGATCGTCGCACCCGGCCTGATCGACATGCGCGCCTTCGTCGGCGAGCCCGGCTTCAGCCATCGCGAGACCTTTGCCTCCGCGAGCCAGGCGGCTGCCACCGGCGGCATCACCACCATCATCTGCCAGCCCGATACCTTGCCGGTGATCGACAATTCGGCGACCGTCGATTTCGTGATGCGTCGCGCCCGCGACACCGCGATCGTCAACATCCAGCCGATGGCGGCGCTGACCAAAGGCATGCACGGCGAGGAGATGACCGAGTTCGGCCTGCTCAAGGCGGCCGGCGCGATCGCCTTCAGCGACTGCGACAAGAGCGTGATCAACGCGCAGGTGATGCGCCGCGCCTTGACCTACGCGCGCGATTTCGACGCGCTGATCGTGCACTACACCGAGGATCGCGATCTCGTCGGCGAAGGCGTGATGAACGAGGGCGAGTTCGCCTCGCGGCTCGGCCTGATGGGCATCCCGAACGCGGCGGAGGCCGTGATGCTGGAGCGCGACATGCGCCTGGTCGCGCTGACCGGCGGCCGCTATCACGCGGCCTCGCTGACCTGCATCGAGTCGCTCGACGTGCTCAAGCGCGCCCGCGACGCCGGCCTCGCCGTGACCGCATCGGCCTCGATCAACCACCTTGCGCTCAACGAGAACGACATCGGCCCTTACCGTTCGTTCCTGAAGCTGTCGCCGCCGCTGCGCACCGAGGACGACCGCCGCGCGCTGGTCGCCGCCGTCGCTTCCGGCCTCGTCGACGTCATCATGTCCGACCACAATCCGCAGGACGTCGAGGTCAAGCGCCTGCCTTTCGCAGAAGCAGCCCCCGGCGCCATTGGGCTGGAGACCATGCTCCCGGCGGGCCTTCGCCTCGTGCACAATGAGGAGCTGGACCTCAAGACGCTGATCCGGGCGATGTCGACCCGTCCGGCCGAGATTTTGGGATTGCCTGGCGGAACCCTACGCACAGGTGCCCCGGCCGACGTCATCGTGATCGACCCAGATGTGCCCTGGGTGGTCGATCCCGCCGACCTCAAATCGCCCTGCAAGAACACGCCGTTCGACGAGGCCCGCTTTACAGGTCGCGTGGTGCGCACCATTGTCGGCGGACGAACGGTGTACGAGCATGTCTGACGTACGGAGCTGCAGCCAGGGAATGTGCAGACATGGAATTTGCAGACATGGCGCTTGAATTGTTCCTGCCGGTGGCTTTCGTCATCGGATACCTGCTCGGCTCGATTCCGTTCGGACTGATCCTGACGAAACTCGGCGGCACGCAGGACATCCGCTCGATCGGCTCCGGCAGCATCGGCGCCACCAACGTGCTGCGCACGGGGCGCAAGGGCCTTGCCGCCGCGACCCTGCTGTTCGACGCGCTCAAGGGCACCGTGGCGGTGGTGATCGCGGGCTACATCGCCGGTCCCAATGCCGCGATGCTGGCCGGGCTTGGCGCCTTCCTCGGCCATCTCTTCCCGGTCTGGCTCAAATTCAAAGGCGGCAAGGGTGTCGCCGTCTATATCGGCATCATGCTCGGGCTGTTCTGGCCAGCGGCGGTAGTGTTCTGCCTGCTCTGGTTGGCGACGGCCTTCACCGCCCGCTATTCCTCGCTCTCGGCCCTGGTGGCCTCGTTCATCACCCCGCTGTTCCTGCTGTGGTTCGGCCAGCCCGCGCTCGCGGCGCTGGCGGCGGTGCTGACGCTGCTGCTGTTCTTTGCTCATCGCGAGAACATCAAGCGGCTGCAATCGGGCAAGGAAAGCCGGATCGGCGAGAAGGCATAAGCCGGGAATCCACGGATACCGCGGCACCCCTTCTGCATTATATCGCAAATGGTGTTCGCAACTTGCAGCCGAATCACGGCTGTATGGACGAACGGGTTCCTGGCCTGTCCCTGATCATGGGCATGGCTCTACGCGGTTGCTCAGAATGAGCGAGAAGATTGTCAGCGCGCATGTTGAAGGTGGCTTGCAGGGAACTGCGGCAAGCCGGATGCTCTCGACCACGGATATCTGGTCCGCTGCGCCCTCGCCGGTTCCTGCTCCCAACCCTGTGCCCGTTTCGCCACCAGCGCCTCAGCCTGCTCGCATCGCGCAAGCTCCTTTGACAGTTGAGGCAGTGATCGCTGCGGCACCAGTTGCACCCACGCGGCCCCGCGCCAACCCATGGCCACCGCAAAAATTGTCGCTGGCGCTTCAGGGCGGCGGCACTTTCGCTGCTTTCACCTGGGGCGTGCTGGAGCGGCTGCTGGAAGAGCCATCCATTGCGATCGACACCATCAGCGGCGCCAGCGCCGGCGCCATCAACGCGCTGCTGCTCGCCTCCGGCTTCGCCGAGGGCGGCCGCGAAGGCGCGCGCGCGCGGCTGAACCGGTTCTGGATCCGGCTGATGCACGAGGCCTCGTTCCGATCGCTGATGCTGATCGGCGGCTTCTCGCCGGCGGGAAGCTCGGTCGCGTTCGGTCCGACGCTGCGCTCCGGCCAGTTCGATCCGTTCGATCTCGATCCGCTGCGGCAGGCGCTGTCGCGCGACATCGACTTTTCCGCCTTGCGCGACCCGCGCTGCCCAAAGCTTCTGATCGCGGCGACCCGGATCCGCGACGGGCAGCAGCAGATCTTCCGCAATGACGCCATCACGGCCGACGTCGCGCTGGCCTCGACCTGTCCACCGCTGGTTCATTGCGCGGTGGAAATCGACGGCGAGGCTTATTGGGACGGCGGCCTCGGCGGCAATCCGCCCCTGCTGCGGCTCGTGCAGGACACGACGAGCACCGACATCCTGCTGGTCCAGGTCACGCCGGCGCGCGACAGCTACGTGCCGATCACGCTCGCCGCGATCGACCGCAGGCTGGACCAGATCGCGGCCAACGCCGCCCTCAATGCCGAGATCGCGGCGGTGGAGTGGGCGCAATCGCAGGCCACATCGTCGCTGCGGCTCTCCAGGATCGCAGCGGAAGATTTCGTCGACGGCCTGGCGCAGCGCTCCTCCACCGATCTCGGCCGCGGCTTCATTCGCGCGCTGCACCGGAGCGGCCGCGAGGCTGCCGGGCACTGGCTCAAGCAAGGTACCGATCACAGCACAGCGCCGGCCGCATCCGGCCAGCGCATCGTCGCTCTCGAACCTGCGCTAGCCTGATTTCGCCAGCGCCTGCTCCAGGAACCACGCCGTCGCCAGCGCATGCGCGTCGTTGCCGAACCGCGCGATCACCTGCACGCCGATCGGCAGGCCATTGACCTTGAGCACCGGCACGTTGACGCAAGGATTGCCCATCAGCGTCCAGAGCCTGTTGTAGCGGGGGTCGCCGGTGCTCGCGAGCTCCTTGGCTGGCGGCGCGCCCGGCGCCGAATAGGTCAGCAACACGTCGACGCCTTCGAACAATTCGCCAAGCTCGCGGCGCCCACGACGGCTGATCCGGCGTGCGTCGTCATAGTCCTTGGGTGTGAGACCGACCGTCGCATCGAGACTGGCGCGCAGCATCGGCGCGATCTCGTCGTGGCGTTCGGAAAATTCCCAGGCGAGCGCGCGATGCGCCTCGAAGTCCTGGATGACAGGGTGGATACGCCAGGCCTCCTGCACCGCCTGCGGCAGATCGATAGTCTTCACGCTGGCGCCAGCCTTCTCGGTGGCCTTGATCGCGGCTTGCAGCCCCTCTTCGGCGGCCGGCTCCACGGCACCGGCAAACTCCTGCCTGACCACGCCGATGCGCGGCGCCTTCGCCGGGACGATGCCGGCAAATTCGGTGCGGCCGGTCATCGCCAGCAGTCCGCGCGCGAGATCTTCCGCGCGCGCGCCGAACAGGCCGACCGTGTCGAGCGCCCACGAATAGCATTTGACGCCGACCGTCGGCAGCATCCGGAACGACGGCTTGATCGCGGCGGTGCCGCAATAGGCGGCGGGCCGGATCACCGAGCCGCCGGTCTGGGTGCCCAGCGCCAGCGGGATCATGCCGGCACCGACGGCCGCGGCCGAGCCCGAGGACGAACCGCCCGGCGTATGCCCGAGATTGTGAGGATTGAGCGTCGGGGTCGGATCGCGCGAGGCAAATGCCGTGGTCGTGGTCTTGCCGATGATGGTGGCGCCCGCCCGCTTCAGCATCATCACCACAGGCGCGTCCGCGCGCGGTTGCCAGCCGCGATAGATCTCCGATCCCATCTCGGTCGGCATATTGGCGGTATCGATGATGTCCTTGATCCCGACCGCGATGCCACGCAGCGGCCCGGCGCCTTGCGCCTTTGCGGAGGTGTCGTGACGGACGAAGGCGTGGACGTCCTTCTCCCGCGCCTCGATGGCCGCGTGCGATTGCGTGATGGCGGCCTCGGGCGAAAGCTCGCCCGCTTCGATGCGGCGCTGGAGGTCGGCGAGTGAGATCATGGCAAAACCCTTGGTATGGGCCTTGCTTTTAGCATCGCAAGGTGGTTGCGCAAGCAGACCTGAGCGCACCACTCATGCCTTCTGACTCGACCTGGTCATTGACCTGGTTGGACCAATGTCGACAAATGCGGCTTCTCCGCCGGAGTAACAGCGATCAAACATGGCATGAAACGACGCGCATTCATCTCTCTCTCTGGCGGGGCATTGGCCTGGGCCACGGCGGCGCGCGCTCAGCAAGGCAAGCGCATCGCGCGGGTCGGCCTTTTCCTGCCCCCGCCGCGAAATTCGGAGGTCGACGCGTTCCTCGTTGCGCTTCGCGGTCTCGGTTGGGTTGAGGGCGAGAACGTTCGCGTTGAATATCGCGACGCCGACGGCGACGACAGCCGGCTTCCTGCGCTGGCCGCTGAACTGGTCGCGCTCGGCGTCGACGTTCTCGTGACAGCCACATTTCCAGGGATTTTGGCCGCGCACCGTGCGACGACCACAGTTCCGACCGTGATGATCGTGGGCCCCGATCTGGTGACCTTGGGCCTCGCGGCCAGCATGGCTCATCCCGGTGGTAACACGACGGGACAAACCTTTTTCCTCACAGAATTAGCTGCCAAGCGGTTAGAGGTGCTTGCGAGCATAGCTCCTTCGATGACCCGCGTAGGGGTGCTCATGCAACGAGGCAACCCCCTGAATAACGGCACAATCAGTGCTATGGCGACCGCCGCGTCGGCAATGAAGGTGGAGTTGCGACCGATCGAGGTTGGCATCCCCGGCGACCGCGACGACGCATTGGCCATCGTCGGCGCCACCGCTATGGACGGTCTCGTGGTCACCGACGCCAATGCGTTTGTCACCAACTCGTCATTGGTCGCCGCGATTGTCGACAAGTGCCGCGTGCCATCGATTGCCGCACCCGTCGTCGCGTCCCGGGCGGGCGCGCTGCTAGGGTACGGGGTGGACTTCACCGCCATGTTTCGCGGTGCCGCTGTTTTCGTCGACAAAATATTGAAGGGCGCCAACCCGGCTAACATCCCGATTGAGCAGCCGACCCTGTTTAGGACGGTCATCAACCTGAAGACCGCCAGGACGCTGGGCCTCGAGATACCGCAGTCGTTGCAGGTGCGCGCGGACGAGGTCATCGAATAGCAGTGCCGACTTCTCCTCCTACGTCCGTGATTGGGACGATAGAAACAAGCACGCCGCTGTTGCCCACGCTCTCAGGTTGTTCCATGCTGCGCCTGCAAGGGGAGCCGCCGTGGACGCCATCAACCGAAGCGTGGAGCTGACAGAGGCCGAGCGGGTCGATCGCTTGCGGCTGATCCGGTCCGACAATGTCGGGCCGCACGTGCTCTGGAGTGAACATCGCAAGCGTGGGCCCAAAGAACCGCTCGTTTGGGAGCGCAATCAGACGCAGCGAAGCCCAATCCTACCAGGGCGTCTTCTGAAAGATAAAAATCGTTGGGATATCCGAATCTATCGATTCTGTTTTCCCATCTGGGATGAAGCCTGGCTTCAATCCGGAGCCTCCCCAAAGCCCAGCCTTGAAAATTGCGCTATACAAGGGGTCAGAAGGATTCGGGAATCCGTTGACTCCCATCCAATCCTTCGACCAAATAACCACGCTGTTGGAGTTCCCAAGCAGCGCCGTGTCCATAGGAGATAGACTACCTGTGTGAACCGTCAGCCCGGCTCCTCTCAGCAAGCTAGCGAATTGCCGTCGATATTCTCGAGACTCCACATCTGCCTTTGAGACGACGTTAATCTCCGAGAGCTTGCCAGTCAGTTCACTGACTATGATTTGCTGCTGCTCTGGCGTTAGTAAACGCGGCGCTTTGAACTTGGCTAGGTCGAGCTTCGCCTGTTCTGCCCGATCATTTGCCTGTGCTGCACGATCGTTGGCCTCGGCGGTATCCTTCCGCAGTTGTTCAGCTGTCACAGACAACTCAGCGACTCGTTCGCTGGCTTTTGCGGCGCCTTCATTGGCTTCTGCCGTTTTGAGCCCTAGTGCCGCAACTTTCTCGTTTGATGAGTCTCGGAGCAAATCCCAATGGTGCTCCTTTACGATGCCCATCCAAACGATGACTCCGGTAGCCAACACGCCGAGTATTAGGCTTCCGATTAGTACAAAGCTCGCGCGATCAAATAGCCAACTTGCTGTTTCTAGAGACGGCCATGGATCACTGCTCGCATGGTTTGCGGTTTCCGCCATGATCGCCATTACCACCATTGGTGCTTTGGGATTGGTGTTTGCAGAATAGTGGGATTTGAGGCAAGGTTCTCTGAATATTACCTTTTCGCGGTCTGAGGTCGCAACAGATATTGCGGAAAACGAGCACGGTATCAGGCAGCATCTCTCTTTCTGACCGCTCCCATTCCACAAAGGTCGCGCAAGCGCACGCCGCTGTTGCCCACGCCCTCAGGTTGTTCCATGCTGTGCCTGCAAGGGGAGCCGCCGTGGACGCCATCAACCGAAGCGTGGAGCTGACAGAGGCCGAGCGGGTCGACCGCTTGCGGCTAATTCGTTCCGACAATGTCGGGCCGCGCACGTTCCGCTCGCTGGTCGATCATTTCGGCACGGCGCGCGCGGCGCTGGAGCGACTGCCGGATCTCGCACGCCGCGGCGGTGCGCAGCGATCGGCGCGTATCTGGAGCGCCGACGAGGCGAAAGCCGAGCTCGCCGCGAGCCGCAAGTTCGGCATCGCCTGGCTCGCGCCCGGCGAGGGCGGCTATCCGGCGCGGCTGGCAACGCTCGACGATGCGCCGCCGCTGCTCGCCGTGCGCGGTGACACTGCAACGCTGATGCGGCCGATGATCGCGATCGTCGGCTCGCGCAACGCCTCTGGTGCAGGCTTGAAATTCGCCGGTCAGCTCGCCCGCGAGCTCGGCGAGGCCGGCTTTGTCGTCATCTCCGGCCTTGCCCGCGGCGTCGACCAGGCCGCGCACCGCGCCAGCGTGGAGAGCGGCACCATCGCCGTGCTCGCCGGCGGTCATGACTGCATCTATCCGCCGGAGCACGGCGATCTGCTCGCGGCGATCCTCGACCGCAAGGGTGCCGCGATCTCCGAGATGCCGCTCGGCCACGAGCCGCGCGCCCGCGACTTCCCTCGCCGCAACCGGCTGATCTCGGGCGCCGCGCTCGGCGTGGTCGTGGTGGAGGCGGCGCACCGTTCGGGCTCGCTGATCACCGCGCGCATGGCCGCCGAACAGGGCCGCGAGGTGTTCGCGGTGCCGGGCTCGCCGCTCGATCCGCGCGCCGCCGGCACCAATGATCTGATCAAGCAGGGCGCGACGCTCGTCACCGAAGCCGCCGACGTCGTCAACGCGGTCGCACCGATCATGGAGCGGCCGCTGATGCGCACCGCGCGCGAGCCCGACAGCGAGCCGTTCGAAAGCGATCCGCAAGGACACGACCGCGATCAGATCACCGGCCTGCTCGGCCCTGCCCCTGTCACCATCGACGATCTCGTGCGGATGTCCGGCGCCTCGCCTGCCATCGTGCGCACCGTGCTCTTGGAGCTCGAGCTCGCCGGCAGGCTCGAACGCCACGGCGGCGGGTTGGTGTCGCTGCTTTAAGGGGTGTTCCGCTCGTCGAAGCGCGTGCGCGCCGAGGCGATCTGCTGCTGATGCGCGATCGCCCATTCGCCGAGTGCCTTCACCGGCTGTTGCAGTCCGCGGCCGAGATCGGTCAGCTCGTAGTCCACCCTCGGCGGAATGGTCGGGAAGATCGTGCGTGTGACCAGCCCGTCGCGCTCGAGCCCGCGCAATGTCAGGGTCAGCATCCGCTGCGAGATGCCGTTGATCATGCGCTTGAGCTCGTTGAAGCGCTTGGGCCCGTCGCTCAGCATCATGATCACGAACACGCTCCATTTGTCGCCGACGCGCGCGAGGATCGAGGCGACGCCACGGCAGTCGGCGTGGTCGCGATCCGGCATCGGCGTGGCAGGCAGATCGATGTGCGCAGGTTTCAAGGATGTGCCCATGGCTCAAAAAGGTGCGTTCTTGCGGGGATTTCGATAGTCACTCATGTAGCTCTGGTTACAAACATATACCAGGGTGATCCCGAATGAAACTCCTCCACATCGACTCCAGCGTGCTCGGCCCCCACTCCGTTTCCCGGCAGGTTTCCGCCGCCATCGTCGACCGTCTCAGGCAGTCGACGCCATCGCTCAACATCGTTTATCGCGACCTGACGCAGAGCCCGCTCGCCCATCTCTCCGGCTCGCATCTCGCGGCCGCGCAAGGCGCGCCTGCGCCGGCGGAGCTCGGCCCCGACCTCGCCGCCAGCAAGGCCGCGCTGGACGAGTTCCTTGCCGCCGACATCGCCGTGATCGGCGCGCCCATGTACAATTTCACCATTCCGAGCCAGCTCAAGGCCTGGATCGACCGCATCCTGGTGGCGGGGAAGACGTTCAGCTACGGCGCGAACGGACCGCAGGGCCTTGCCGGCGGCAAGCGCGTGATCTTCGCGATCTCGCGCGGGGGCTATTACGGCGCGGGCACGCCCGCCGCGTCGCTGGAGCACCTCGAAAGCTATCTGCGTGGCGTGTTCGGCTTCATGGGCATCCATCATCCCGAATTCATCAGCGCCGATGGCATCCAGGTCGGGCCGGAGCACCGCGAGAAGTCGCTCGCAAGCGCGCTCGAGGCGGCAACCAGCCTGCGCGCGGCCTGAGGCAACGCGCACATCATCAGCCGCCGCAACATCGCTTGCGGCGGCTGATCGACCGGTGCGCGGTCGGCGAAGCTAAAACCAGGCGCCCTGAATGCCCAAGATGACGGCGACGAGCGAAACGAACAGACCGATGCCGGAGAAAAGAGCGACCCCGATGAACTCGGAGGTGTCGGAACGCTTGGCGGGAACGGCGGAGTTTTCGGTGTAAATACGCGGTGCTGAAATCGGGGAAATAATACGAGCTGCCTTTGGCATATCGGGCTCCCTTGAAATGAGTCTTCGTGACCCCCTGCCCGTAAAAGTGTCTTGGCAGCGCAAGCGAAGGTTCAACGCCTCACGCAAGGTTCAGAAAATACAGCTCGCGAGACGTGGGAACCGGCCGGCGCAACCGGTTTGCGTACGCCGACCGATTCAATTTTCACTTCAATTGATCAGCCACGATAGATCGGCGCGCCGCTCGGCGAGGCGACTGCGCCGCCGTCGACGAAGATTTCCTGGCCCTGCACATGCGCGGAATCGTCGGAGGCGAGGAACAGCACCGTCTTGGCGACGTGATCTGTTTCACCAATGCGCCCCAGCGGCGTCGTCAGCGCGATTCGCTTCTCGAACGCCTTCTCGGCTTCCGGTGTGGCGGTCGCAGCTCCCCAGATCGGAGTGCGGATCGCACCGGGCGCGACCACGTTGACGCGAATGCCGCGCGGCGACAGTTCTGATGCCATGATCCGCGCCATCGCGCGCACGCCGGCCTTGGCGGCGCCATACGCCGAATAGCCGGGAATGCCGAGCACGGAGATCACCGAGCCGCTGAGGATGATGGAGGCATTGTCGTTGAGATAAGGCAGCGCGGACTGCACGGTGAAGAACACGCCGGTCAGATTGGTGCTGATGACCTTCTCGAAGACCTCCAGCGTGGCCGATCCCAGCGGCGTGCCGCCGGCGATGCCGGCATTGGCGAACACGATGTCGAACTTGCCGAACTTTTCGGCGCCCTTCTTGATCGCAGCTTCGGTCGCTGCAATGTCGGTGGCGTCGGCGGCCAGCGCGAGCGCATTAGGACCGAGCTCCTTCGCGGCCGCATCGAGCGTCTCCTTGTTGCGTCCGGTGATCACCACCTTTGCGCCCTCGGCCACGAACAGCTTTGCCGTTGCCAGTCCAATGCCGCTATTGCCGCCGGTGATCAGGGCCGTCTTGTTCTTCAGTCTCACGTTCGCCTCCAGTGGTTCCATCATAAAACTACCATTGCCATCTAGGCTATCTGGTTTTAAGATGCAACCACACGAGCGCGTGAACGGCGACTGGACCGTGCGATCGCGAAAGGACCGGACCATGGTGAAACGAACGAGCTTCGAGGGCGATGCCTGTCCGATCGCACGCTCGCTGGAAGCGATCGGCGACTGGTGGTCCCTGCTGATCATCCGTGAGGCGCTGTTCGGCCTGCGCCGCTTCGGCGAGTTTCAGAGCAAGCTCGGCATGGCCAAGAACATCTTGTCGGCGCGGCTGCGCGCGCTGGTCGACCACGGCATCCTGACCACGGCCCCCGCCTCCGACGGCAGTCCTTACGAGGAATATGTGCTGACGCCGAAGGGCCGCGGCGTCTTCCCGGTGTTGGTAGCGTTGCGCCAATGGAGCGAGGAATTCGACGATCGCCCGTCGGAGATCGCGACTATCCTGGTCGATCGCGAGAAAGGTCGCCCGGTGAAGAAGCTCGAGCTGCGCGCAGAGGACGGGCGATTGCTTGCGCAAACCGATACCACGCTGAAGCCGCGACCGGCGCCGCGGCGGCGGTCGGCGGGATAGCGGCGCTCTATCTCTCCAACGTCGTCCTGGCGAAAGCCAGGACCCATTACCCCAAGGAGGAGTTTGGCGAAGGCTCGTCCCCCGGATTGGCACCGCGCTCAGGTCGATGGACCTCGCGGTATGGGTCCTGGCTTTCGCCAGGACGACTCCGGAGAGAGAGAGCGTGCGTGATGGATCCGCTCGGTCTTCGCCTTCACGACAGCTTGCGCTTGCTCCGCAGCCGCAGGTGCTCGTCGGCCTCGAGCTTGGTCATTCCCAGGAGATAATGCAGCACGTCGAGCTTGTGCCGCTCCGCGAGCTTGCGCAGTGCCCCGACCTGCTCGGCGATGAAGGCGACCGCCTCCTCGACGCCGCCCTCCCCCGGTTCCTCGTGACGCGAGCCTCCCGCCGCGCGCGATGCGGCGCCCGCCCGTTTCTTTCCTGGCTTAGTCACCAGCCCCCACCCGAATCCATGCCCCGAAGAAACATTACGCCGACATCGGCCGCAACTCAAAGGTGGTATTTTGCAACTTTCTCGATATGAAACTTTTCCCATCGGGATGGCTTTCAACACCCCTCGATTTGACAGCGACGGCCTCACCACCCATGTTCGGGACGAAAGGGCCGACCCGAATCTCATCGAATTCGGCCCCAAATTTCCCCATAAGTTACTGGAACTACATGAATATCGTCATTGTGGAGTCGCCGGCGAAAGCCAAGACGATCAACAAGTATTTGGGCTCGTCCTACGAGGTTCTGGCCTCGTTTGGCCATGTCCGCGACTTGCCGGCGAAGAACGGCTCCGTCGATCCCGACGCCAATTTCAAGATGATCTGGGAGATCGACCCCAAGGCGGCCGGCCGGCTCAACGACATTGCCAAGTCCCTCAAGAACGCCGATCGCCTGATTCTCGCCACCGACCCTGATCGCGAGGGCGAGGCCATCTCCTGGCACGTGCTGGAGGTCCTGAAAGAGAAGCGCGCGATCAAGGACCACAAGATCGAGCGCGTGGTGTTCAACGCCATCACCAAGCAGGCGGTCACGGACGCCATGAAGCATCCGCGCCAGATCGACGGTGCGCTGGTCGACGCCTATATGGCGCGCCGCGCGCTGGACTATCTGGTCGGCTTCACCCTCTCCCCCGTGCTGTGGCGCAAGCTGCCGGGCGCCCGCTCGGCGGGCCGCGTGCAGTCGGTGGCGCTGCGGCTGGTCTGCGACCGCGAGCTCGAGATCGAAAAGTTCGTTGCGCGCGAATACTGGTCGCTGATCGCGACCCTGCTGACGCCGCGCGGCGATGCCTTCGAGGCCCGTCTCGTCGGCGCCGACGGGAAGAAGATCCAGCGCCTCGACATCGGCACCGGCGCGGAAGCCGAAGACTTCAAGAAGGCGCTGGAAGCAGCCGCCTACGCGGTGACCACGGTCGATGCCAAGCCGGCCCGGCGCAATCCGCAGGCCCCCTTCACCACCTCGACGCTGCAGCAGGAAGCCAGCCGCAAATACGGCTTTGCGCCGGCGCACACCATGCGCATCGCGCAGCGGCTCTATGAAGGCATCGACATCGGCGGCGAGACCACCGGACTCATTACTTATATGCGTACCGACGGTGTGCAGATCGACCCGTCCGCGATCACCCAGGCCCGCAAGGTGATCGGCGAGGATTACGGCAACGCCTATGTGCCGGACGCGCCGCGCCAGTACCAGGCCAAGGCCAAGAACGCCCAGGAAGCCCACGAAGCGATCCGGCCGACCGACATGTCCCGCCGCCCCGACAGCATGAGCCGCAAGCTCGAGTCCGACCAGGCGAGACTCTATGAACTGATCTGGAAGCGCACCATCGCGAGCCAGATGGAATCGGCCGAGCTGGAACGCACCACCGTCGACATCACGGCGAAGGTCGGCGGCCGCACGCTCGACCTGCGCGCCACCGGCCAGGTCGTCAAGTTCGACGGCTTCCTCGCACTTTATCAGGAAGGCCGCGACGACGAGGAGGACGAGGACTCCCGCCGCCTGCCCGCGATGAGCCCGAATGACGCGCTGAAGCGGCAGTCGCTCGCCGTCACCCAGCACTTCACCGAGCCGCCGCCGCGCTTCTCCGAAGCCTCGCTGGTCAAGCGCATGGAAGAGCTCGGTATCGGCCGGCCCTCGACCTATGCCTCGATCCTCCAGGTCCTCAAGGACCGCGGCTACGTCAAGCTCGAGAAGAAGCGCCTGCACGGCGAGGACAAGGGCCGGGTCGTGGTCGCGTTCCTCGAAAGCTTCTTTGCCCGCTACGTCGAATACGACTTCACCGCCAATCTGGAAGAGCAGCTCGACCGCATCTCCAACAACGAGATCTCCTGGCAGCAGGTGCTGAAGGATTTCTGGACCGGCTTCATCGGCGCGGTCGACGAGATCAAGGATCTGCGCGTAGCCCGAGTGCTCGACGTGCTCGACGACATGCTGGGACAGCACATCTATCCGGCCCGCACCGATGGCGGCGACATCAGGCAATGCCCGAGCTGCGGCAACGGACGGCTCAATCTGAAGGCCGGCAAGTTCGGCGCTTTCGTCGGCTGCTCGAACTATCCGGAATGCCGCTACACCCGTCAGCTTGCCGCCGACGGCGAGGCCACGGCCGATCGTTCGCTCGGCCAGGACCCCGATACGGGTCGCGATGTCTGGGTCAAGGCCGGCCGGTTCGGCCCCTACATCCAGCTCGGCGAGCAGAAGGATTATGCGGAAGGCGAGAAGCCGAAGCGCGCAGGCATTCCGAAGGGGACTTCCCCTGGAGATGTCGAGCTCGACCTCGCGCTCAAGCTGCTGTCGCTGCCGCGCGAGATCGGCAAGCATCCGGAAACGGGTGAGCCCATCACCGCAGGCCTCGGCCGCTTCGGGCCGTTCGTGAAGCACGAGAAGACCTATGCCAGTCTCGAGGCCGGCGACGAAGTGTTCGACATCGGCATCAATCGGGCGGTGACGCTGATCGCGGAGAAGATCGCCAAGGGCCCGAGCCGCCGCTTCGGCGCCGATCCCGGCAAGGCGATCGGCGATCATCCCAGCCTCGGCACCGTCACGGTGAAGGGCGGCCGCTATGGCGCCTATGTCACGGCGGGCGGCGTCAACGCGACGATCCCGAGCGACATCGAGAAAGACGCCATCACGCTGCCGCAGGCGATCGCGCTGATCGACGAGCGCGCGGCCAAGGGCGGCGGCAAGAAGCCGAAGAAGGCAGCCAAGCCGGCCAAGGCCAAGAAGGCTGCGGCGAAAGCCGCCGACGGCGATGACGCCGCGCCAAAAACCAAAAAGCCGGCCGCGAAGAAGGCGGCCAAACCCAAATCCGAATCCACCAGCAAGGCGCGCGCCGCCGTGTCGTCGACGGCCGAGACTTCGGCCATCAAGACGTCGCCGACCAAGGCAGCTGGCGCCAAAGCTCCGGCCAAGAAAAGTGCCGGCACCAAATAGAGGCTAAGTGAAACGCAAGAATGACCGTGGCTTTCCCGACAGGGCAGCCATCGTCGCCTTCATCAAGGCAAATCCCGGAAAGGTCGGAACCCGCGAAATTGCGCGCGAGTTCGGCCTGAAGAACGCCGACCGCATCGAGCTCAAGCGCATGCTGCGCGAGCTCGCCGACGACGGGCTCGTCAAGAAAAAGCGCCATACGATTTCGGAGCCGGACAGCCTGCCGCCGACGCTGGTCGCCGACATCACCGGCCGCGACGCCGACGGCGAGCTGGTCGCCTCCCCGACCGAATGGGACGAGGTCGAAAGCGGCGAACCGCCAAAGATTCTCATCACGATGCCGCGCCGGCCGAAACCCGGCACCGCGGCCGGCGTTGGCGATCGCGCGCTGCTGCGCGTCGAGCGCTCCGACGAGACCGAAGGCCCGGCCTATCGCGGCCACATCATCAAGGTCTTCGACAAGACCAAGAGCCGCATCCTCGGCGTCTTCCGCAGCCTGCCCGAAGGCGGCGGACGGATCATCCCCGTCGACAAGAAGGCCGCCGACCGCGAGCTGAACATCGCGCCGACCGAGACACACGGCGCGCAGGATGGCGATCTCGTCAGCGTCGACATCATCCGCTCGCGCGGCTTTGGGCTAGCGTCAGGCCGCGTCAAGGAGAAGCTCGGCTCGGTCAAGTCGGAGAAGGCGATCAGCCTGATCGCGATCTACGCGCACGACATTCCGATGCAATTCCGCCCCGCGGCGGAGCGCGAGGCCGAAGCGGCGGAGCCGGCCAATCTGAAGGGGCGCGAGGACTGGCGCGACGTGCCGCTCGTCACCATCGATCCGCCGGATGCCAAGGATCACGACGACGCGGTGCACGCGCAGCCGGATCCTGATCCCAACAACAGAGGCGGCTTCATCGTCGATGTCGCCATCGCCGACGTGAGCTTCTACGTGCGGCCGGGCACCGCGCTCGACCGCGACGCGCTCGATCGCGGCAACTCGGTCTATTTCCCCGACCGCGTCGTGCCGATGCTGCCGGAGCGCATCTCCAACGATCTGTGCTCGCTGGTACCGGGCGAGCCGCGCGGCGCGCTCGCGGTGCGGATGATCATCGCTCCCGACGGCCGCAAGCGTTCGCACAGCTTCCATCGCATCCTGATGCGCTCCGCAGCCAAGCTGAACTACGCCCAGGCGCAGGCCGCGATCGACGGCCGGCCGGACGACACCACCGGGCCCCTCCTCGATCCGATCCTGCGGCCGCTCTATGCCGCCTATGCCTGCGTCAAGCGCGCGCGAGACGAGCGCGATCCGCTCAATCTCGATCTGCCCGAGCGCAAGATCTTGTTGAAGAGCGACGGCACGGTCGATCGCGTCGTCGTGCCCGACAGGCTCGACGCGCACAAATTGATCGAGGAGTTCATGATCCTCGCCAACGTCGCGGCAGCCGAGATGCTCGAGAAGAAATCGCTGCCGCTGATCTACCGCGTGCATGACGAGCCGACCCTGGAAAAGGTCCACGCGCTCGCGGAGTTTTTGCAGACGCTCGACGTTCCGTTCGCGAAAGGTGGCGCGCTGCGTCCCGCTTTGTTCAACCGCGTGCTGGCGCAGCTCGAAGGCCACGACCATTTTCCGCTGGTGAGCGAGGTCGTGCTGCGCGCCCAGGCGCAGGCCGAATATTCCTCGGAGAATTACGGTCATTTCGGCCTGAACCTGCGCCGCTACGCGCATTTCACCTCGCCGATCCGCCGCTATGCCGACCTCGTCGTGCACCGTGCGCTTGTTCGCGCGCTCGGGCTTGGCGAAGGCGCGCTGCCCGACACCGAGACGCCGGAAACCCTGAGCGAGGTCGCAGCCCACATCTCGGTGACCGAGCGGCGGGCGATGAAGGCGGAGCGCGAGACCGTCGACCGCCTGATCGCGCACCATCTCGCCGACCGCATCGGTTCGAGCTTCCAGGGCCGCGTCTCCGGCGTCACGCGCGCCGGCCTGTTCGTCAAGCTCGCTGAAACCGGCGCCGACGGCCTGATCCCGATCCGATCCCTCGGCACGGAATATTTCAACTATGACGAGGGCCGCCACGCCCTGGTTGGCACGCGCAGCGGCACCATGCATCAGCTCGGTGATGTCGTCGACGTCCGCCTGATCGAGGCAGCTCCGATCGCGGGCGCGCTACGATTCGAGCTGTTGTCATCGTCCGGCGAGACCGCGCCGCGCGGCCGCAGGGGATCCGGTCCGCAACGCCGCCCCTCGTTCAAGGCGCATCCCGGCCGCAGTCCCGACAAGAAGCGCAAGCCGGACAAGCCGAAGCCCGGCAAGGGGAAAAAGGTCAAAGGAAAAAGCAAGGGCAAGGGTCGGAAGGGTAAGGCATGGTGAGCACAGCCCCGAAGATCTGGACCCGCGAGACTGGCCTCGTCGAGAAGCGCGACGTCTTTGCTGCCATGAAGCGCGGCTTTCGCGGCCGCTGCCCCCGCTGCGGCGACGGAAAACTGTTCCGCGCCTTCCTGAAGACCGCGGACAATTGCTCGGTCTGCGGCCTCGATTTCACCCCGCATCGGGCCGACGATTTGCCCGCCTATCTCGTCATCGTCATCGTCGGCCACATCGTGGTGCCGGCTGTTCTGTGGATCGAGACCAATTACACCACGCCGGTCTGGATCAGCTTCGCGGCCTATCTGCCCTTCACCTTCGTCGCCTCGCTGGCACTGCTCCAGCCGGTGAAGGGAGCCGTGGTCGGATTGCAATGGGCTCTGCGCATGCACGGGTTTGACGAGAACCCGACGGATGGTATTCCGCCTGTGTAAGCAAAATAAGCAAAAGTAGCTCGGGTGAGGACATGACGGATACGGCGCAGGCGGAAAAGGCAAAAATCCACGAGGGCAAGGAAGCCGACCATCATCCCTATTTCCGCCCGCGGGATGCGGCGACACTGATCCTGGTCGATCGCAGCGGAGCCATTCCAAAGGTCCTGGTCGGCAAGCGCCACGACAAGGTGGTGTTCATGCCCGGAAAGTTCGTTTTCCCCGGCGGCCGCGTCGACAAGGACGATTATCGGGTGCCATGCGCGGCGCCTGTAACCGCCGAGCTTGAAGCCAATCTCGCCAAGGGCAGCCCGAAGACGCCGGCCTCGCGCGCCAAGTCGCTGGCGATTGCCGCGATCCGCGAGGCCTGCGAGGAAACGGGTCTCTGCCTCGGGCGCAAGGCCGAAGGCAGGGCGAAACTCGAGGGCCCCTGGAAGCCGTTCGCCGATGCGGGCCTGTTGCCCGATCCCTCCAGCCTGTTCCTGATCGCGCGGGCGATCACCCCGCCCGGCCGCGTCAAGCGGTTCGACACGCGCTTCTTCACGGCGGACGCCTCCGCGATCGCCCATCGCGTCGACGGCGTGATCCATGCCGATGCCGAGCTTGTCGAACTGGTCTGGGTCGAGCTCGGCTCGAAGCCGCTCGCCGATCTGCATCCGATGACACGCAACGTGCTCAACGAGCTCGACGCGCGCCTCGCGACCGGCCCGCTCCGCCATGATGCACCGGTGCCGTTCTTCCATTTCTATGGCGGCAAGATGCAGAAGGATATTTTGAGCTGATCAGTTCGTGACGTCCGCATCGTCCGCATCAGGCTCGGTGCCGACATAGTCGCGCGCGGGAACGTTCAGCACTCGCCCGAGCTCGCTGGCGAACCGACTGGCTTCCTCGCGCTTGGTGAAGCTCATCAGCGTGATCGGCTCGGTCCCTTTGTTGCCGCAGAGATTGACATCGTATGTCGTCAGCTCCGGATCGTCCTCGTCGGTAATGCTGATGAAATGATAATCGGCGAGATCGCGATGGTTGCGAAAATTCAGCGGGCCGAACTGCCTGGTGATGACGATCTGGCGCAGCGTCTCGTTCAGCACGACGAAGGTGCGGAAGGTGAGCAGGATGATTCCGGGGATGCCGACGAGCAACCCGAGTCCCGTGAACACCAGCACCGGCATGAGATCATCGGCGAGCCGGCCAAAACCGGAGAAATCCTGCCGCAGGCCGAGCGCGACATTCCACAGCAGATAGAAGCTCGCCGCCAGCAGCGGCAATGACAGCAGCCGCCCGACCCAGGGCATGGGCCGGTCGATGCGGACGATGCGCCCGTCCACGGTCATTGCACCTGCCATCGAAGATCTCCTTGGGAGCGAAAGTCATGGCTTGGTCGGAGTGAGCCGTGGATCGGTTCGATGGGACTCCTGCGTCATTCCGGGCGCGGCCCGGGATGACGCGAATGTGCTGAGAGCGTCGCGAAAAACAAAATAATCTTCCCGCCTCCCCCAATGGCGGAGTTCCGCGGCATGCCTATGTCTTCCGGAACGACACCAAGAACGGACACCGGGCGATGGCACAACGGCAACTCAAGCTTGGCGCGTTCATGCGCCCGATCAGCATCCACACCGGCGCCTGGCGTTATCCCGGGGCCTGGCCCGACGCCAATTTCAACTTCGGCCACATCAAGACGCTGATCCAGAAGCTCGAGGCCGGCAAGTTCGACGCCTTCTTCATGGCCGATCACCTCGCCGTGCTGAACATGCCGGTCAATGCGCTCAAGCGCAGCCACACGGTCACCTCGTTCGAGCCGTTCACGCTGTTGTCGGCGCTGTCGGCCGTGACCGAGCGGATCGGCCTGATCGCGACGGGCTCGACCACGTTCGACGAGCCCTATCACGTCGCGCGGCGCTTCGCCTCGCTCGACCATCTCAGCGGCGGCCGTGCGGGCTGGAACATCGTCACCACCTCGAACCCGGATGCGGCACTGAATTTCGGTCTCGACGACCACATGGAGCACGCCGAGCGCTACAAGCGCGCCCGCGAGTTCTACGACGTGGTCACCGGCCTCTGGGATTCCTTTGCCGACGACGCCTTCGTGCGCGATGTCGACAGCGGCGTGTTCGTCGATCCCGCGAAGATGCATGTGCTCGACCATCAGGGCAAATATCTGAAGGTGCGCGGTCCCCTCAACATCGCCCGCCCGGTCCAGGGCTGGCCGGTGATCGTGCAGGCCGGCGCCTCCGAGGACGGCAGGCAGCTCGCGGCCGAGACCGCGGAAGCCGTCTTCACCGGCGGCGGCAGCCTTGCCGACAGCCAGAAACTCTATGCCGACATCAAGGGCCGCATGGAGAAGGTCGGCCGCGACCCTGAGCACCTCAAGATCCTGCCCGGCGCCTTCGTCGTGGTCGGCGATAGCGTCGACGAGGCCAAGGAGAAGCGCGCGCTGCTCGACAGTCGCGTGCATTACGACAGCGCCATCGCCTCGCTCTCGGTCGTGCTCGGCACGGATGCCTCCGGCTTCGATCCGGATGGACCGCTTCCCGAAATCCCCGAGACCAATGCCAGCAAGAGCGGCCGCCAGCGCATGGTCGACCTCGCCGCGCGCGACAAGCTCACCGTGCGCCAGCTCGCCCAGCGCGTCGGCGGCTACGGCGGTCTATCGTTCGTCGGCACGGCCAAAACCATCGCCGACCAGATGGAGGAATGGCTGGTCGGGCGCGGCTCCGACGGCTTCAACATCATGTTCCCGTTCCTGCCCGCCGGCCTCGACGATTTCGTCGACAAGGTGGTGCCGGAGCTGCAGCGCCGCGGGATTTTCCGGAAAGAGTATGAAGGGCCCACTTTGAGGGAGAATCTGGGCCTGCCGCGGCCCAAAAACCGGTTCTTCGAGGCCTGATCGGGCCGATTTGAGCGGTTTTCGACCCCTAAAATCTTGACATCAGGCCGTTTCTGGCTAGGTTGCCGGCCAACGCGGGCCATTTGGCCGGCTCCAGATTCCCTTCATTCCTGAGGTACTGAACATGGCCAAAGCGGTCACCATCAAGGTCAAGCTCGTGTCCTCGGCCGACACCGGCTTCTACTACGTCGCCAAGAAGAATTCGCGCACTATGACCGACAAGCTGGTCAAGAAGAAGTACGATCCGGTCGCGCGCAAGCACGTCGAATTCCGCGAATCCAAGATCAAGTAAGAAGATCAAATCAGATCGCGGAACGTAGAAGACTTTTGCGGGGCCCTTTCGGGCCCCGTTTTATTTTGGCCCCTCTCTCGTGTCCCGGACGCGCAGCGCCCCGTGGACGTGACGCTACGCTGCGACCTGGGCACGAGGGCTGAGCTCGGCACAGCGAGTCATCGCCAGATATTCTCTCAACCCCCGGTTGCTCGCTTCCGAATGTATGTTACCGTGCACTTGCCGGGCGGAATGTCCGTGCCGGATTTGGAAGGACATGGTCATGAGATTCTCATCAAGCCTTGTCGTGCCTTCAACCATCGCTGCCTTGTCAACAATCTTGCTGTGCGCGCCGGCAGCGTCGCAGATCCCAACCGGCTCCGCCGCCACGATTCCCCCCGTCACGGTCGACGCGCCGAAACAGGTCGCAAGGCCACACGTGTCGGAGCGGGGAGCAAACACAATTGCGCCGCGTCGGACTGCGTCAACAGCTCCAACGTCAACCGCGCGCACGCCTTCGTATGCGCCGGGTTCTGTGATGGGGAGAATTGCCAGCCTGGAGAAAGTCGCAAGCAGCTGCAACGGTGGCTGTGCATCAAGCTTCCCAAGCGGCAAGGATCCCTGGGTGGGATGCAGCCTGTCGGGCGGCAACATCGACTACGGTCCTTTCTCGCCAACCTGCCGCGACACCATCACCCACAAATCCTACCTGGATTGCGTCGACACCAGAACGTTCCTGGGCGACAACCGAAACAAGGCCCACTGGTTGTGCAGCAGCCTGGCCGCCGGCAACAGGTTTAAGGTCGCCGATCTCAAGCGGTCAGGACGCACGCGTTAGTCCATCCTCTCCGCAGTCCTTCTGTTGCGATCGAGCTTCAGCTCACTCGTGTCCAGACCCGGACGCAGCGCGTGGCGTTGCGTCCGGACATGAGAGCAGGGTTACGTGACTAACTCAAAGATCCCGCGCATTTCGACCACGACGGACCAAGTGTGACCCACCTCGCAGAGCGCCTTCACCGGCTCCAATATCTCCAGCGGGATCGTTGCATGAACCTGGTCCATTCGCGTGAAGAGCCATTTGCCGTTGCTGGATCCGCTGCGCTTCGCCGCCGCCCTCGGCGTCGCCATGTTCCACCAGATGTTCTGGTCCTGGGCCTGGACCTCGATCGGCGTCCCGGGTTTCGAGCGCACCGTCGCCGCCGATGTTCTCTACCCGTCCGCCGCGCCTTACACGTGGTTCGGCTGGGTCGGCGTCGAAATCTTCTTTGTCATTTCCGGTTTCGTCATCGCGAATTCCGCGAGCACATCGTCGCCGGGCGAGTTTCTTCTTGGCCGCGCCCTCAGGATTTATCCGGCGGTCTGGGTTTGCGCGACCGCGACCTTCCTCGTTCTGCTCCTCTTCGGGAGCGGACCGGCATCCGAACTCATTCTGCCCTACATCCACGCCATGCTGATGGTCCCCAAGGGAGTCACTGGTCAGTGGCTTGACGAGGTCTATTGGACGCTGGCAGCCGAGACCGCATTTTATGGTCTGGTGTTTTGCGCGATGCTCACCAAGAAGGTCACCCTGCGGCACCTGGCCTGGGGCCTCACCATCTACAGCGCAATATTCAATGCCGTCGCGCTGCTCGTGCTGTCTTGCACGACGCCGTCCGACTTGCCCTATCTTATCGTCCTGATGTTTCGGGTGCCGTGCGCGGCATTCCTGCTGACGCATGGCTGCTTCTTTGCGCTGGGGATCTGGCTGTTCATTTCCGCGAACAGACAATTGACGGCGCTCGAACAGCTCGCAATCGCCATCACTTGTCTTTCGGGCGCAGCGGAAATCTACTTTTTCGCCTCGTTCTTCTTGACGTCCATCCCCGCCATCGCGGATCAATCGGCCCTCATGCCGATCATGGTCTGGGCGGCGGCAGTGCTCCTCATTGCCATTGCCGCGAACCGGAGCAGGCGCTCTGCGGGCAAAGCTTCTCCTGAAACGCCAGCCTATTTGAGAACGCTCGGACTGATCACCTATCCGCTCTATCTCACGCATAACGTCATCGGCACCGCGATCATTCGTGCCCTGGTCGACGCCGGCTGGGATGCCACCTCGGCCGTCTGGATCGCGCTGGGCCTGCTTGTTCTGGTCTGCTGGTTCATTTGCGCCAAGACCGAGCCCGCCGTCAGATCCGCGCTGATGCAGGCCCTCTCGCATTTCGGAAAGCTGCCGAAGAGACAGCCGGCATCGCGCTATCAGGCTTCGGCCCGCGAGCTGCGCCTTCCGCTGCCCGTGTCGGTCAAGGTGAATGTCGCGGTGCCCTTGAGCGCGATGAGATCGGAATGAACCGTCCCCGCGCTTTGGCGTCTGCTCGCTATTGCAGTCCCAGCCCGCTGCAATACCATGCCATGTCTTCGTGTCTCCAGCCGCGCTTGACGCCTGATTCCTTGCATTCGTTGTAGCTCTTGAAGTTTGCGCCGTTTCGGCAGCCTGCCGGATAGGTCCCGAAGCCTCCACCAGACGTGGAACACGCGACCGAGCTGACCTTCGTTTCGGAGATCGAAGCGGAAGCGCCCTTAGGGGCAGCGCTGGCTGCGCTGACCGACAGAATGGTCAAACCCGCAAGAAGAGAAACCGAAGCTCTCATCGTCTTCTCCCCAATAGTGGATCGCTTCAATGCTATCTCAGGATGCACGATAGCAAATACTACAACCATTGCCAATGCGTCACCCCCGGTCGGCGCGAGATCAGCGTCATCCTCTGGACTTGACTCCGGCGAGCACACCCTCGCCTACGCCGTCCGCAACACCGGCGCCGGTGGTTGCGATGGTCGGATCAGCGCGAACGCTGTCGAAGGTCCCTGCAGGTTGAAACGCGATCATGATCTCCGGCTGCCCTTCGCGACGTGAAGGGTTCCTTTTTTCTCGCCGCCGGTGTTTCATCTGCACGGCGGAGAACGGGCATGCGGGGATCGCTGGGGGAAAAGATCGGTGAAGGCGCCTTCTCCGAGGCCTACGCCTGGGCGCCCGGTCAGGTCGTGAAGCTGTTCAAGGCCGGCGTCTCTCATCTGCTCGGCCGACACGAGGTACGCATGATCCGCGCCGTGCGGGCCGCCGGCGCCCCGGTGCCGGTGGTATTCGGCGAGGTGACGCTGGATGGGCGCTTCGGCATCGTGCTGGAGCGCCTCGACGGACCGACCCTGTTGCACCTCTCGCGGACCGGCGCGGTGACGTTCGAACAGGCGGGCGCGATCGTCGCGGCGCTGGCCATGACTCTTCACAAGACGTCCGCGCCGCCGGAGCTCCTCTCCATGCGCGCGTATATGGAGAGCGAGTTGCGGCACGACGACGGCAAGGTCCCGAAGCACATCGCCACCGATATCCTCGCCCTGATCGATCGCCTGCCGACCGGCGACGGGATCTGCCATTGCGACCTTAGCCCCGGCAACGTGATCATGACGGCGGAAGGCCCAAAGCTCGTCGACTGGACCTTCGCGATGCGGGGGCCCGCCGCCCTCGATCTTGGGTTCTTGCATGTCATCCTGTCCGAGCTCGCCCCGGAAATAGCCGACAATCCGGAGCGGCCGCGCGCGACCAATGCGGCGGCGCAATCCGAATATGCGCGGCTGGCCGGCATGTCTCTGGCGGAGCTGAGGGCGGCAATGGAGCCTTATCTGCCTATCGTCCGCACCTTCGTCGTCCTCGGAAACGTGGTGCCTGCGCTGCGGGAGCAACTGATCCAGCGCATCGAAGCGGGGCTGCGCTCGAAAGACTGAACCGTCCGCAATCCAGAATCCTGTTCGCCCCTCTCAAGGCGCTCTCGATCACCGAGCAAATCTCGGCAGCCAATGGAGCCGTTTGGCACAATCGAGTTGTATCGGGAGGCGGCCGTCGCGCTTGGTACAGCCAAAATCGGCATTCTTGGTACTGTTTTATAGCCGGGCGCAACGCATCTAATCGCTGACACCAGCGACCGGAGCGATCCCGATCCATCAGGATGAGTGGGAGCCCCGGTCAATGCGGACAGCGGAGATTGCGGACACGGAGACAGGCGTTCCACACGGCCCGGCATTCTGTGGATAGCCGCTGCGTCCCCGCTCTCTGCATTATTCGACCAAGAGACAAATGACCGAGGAGATAATTCCCATGAAGGCGATCGTTGTAACGGACCAGGCCGCAGGAACGGCCGGGATGAAGCTCATGGACCGGCCCGAGCCGCAGGCAGCGATAAACGACGTCGTCGTTCAGGTTCATGCGTCGGGATTTGTACCGACTGAGCTGGCGTGGCCATCGACCTGGACCGATCGCCTCGAACGTGACCGAACACCGTCGATCCCTGGGCACGAGCTAGCCGGAGTGGTCTCCGCCCTCGGATATGGCACGACGGGGCTGTCAGTGGGACAGCGGGTGTTCGGCCTCGCGGACTGGTATCGCGACGGCACACTGGCCGAGTATGTGGGGATCGAGGCACGCAACCTTGCACCGCTGCCGGGCGACGTCGACTTTACGGTGGGTGCGAGTCTGCCGATCTCGGGCCTGACGGCGTGGCAAGGGCTGTTCCAACACGGCCGCCTTCAGGCGGGGCAAAGCGTCCTCGCACACGGCGCGGCCGGCGCAGTCGGGTCGATGGTGACGCAACTCGCACGAGAGGCCGGCGCCTACGTCATCGGCTCTGGACGCGCCGCCGACCGTCAGACAGTGCTCGACTTCGGCGCGAAGGAGTTCGTCGACCTCGACAACGACACCTTGGGGGACGTGGGCAAAGTCGATCTGGTGTTCGATGTCATCGGCGGTGACATCCAGAAGCGATCCGCAGCACGGATCCGAGCCGGAGGAACATTGGTGACAATCGTGGGGCCGGCCGAGACGCGGCCCTCCGATGGCCTGGCGGTCGACTTCGTCGTCGAGTCCGATCGTGCCCAACTGAGTGAGATCGTCCAGCGGGTGCGGGACGGACGACTGCGGACGAACATCGGCAACGTCGCGAATCTCGACGATGCCGTCGCCGCATTAAATCCGACCAAGCGACGCAAGGGGAATACGATTATCAACATTCGTCCCTGAGAGACGCACGCTCATCGATGCACGCCGCCAGCCGGCGGTCACGCCAAGCAAGCGCAGCGTCCGCTGTAGACTCCAAAGCGGACGCTCATGAGCATACGTCCAGCGCGCCGACCATCTCGCCGAAAGGCGCTCTCTATCGGCCGCGACCGAGACGCTCGACTGTCGGGCTGAATATCCGAAGCGGCTGCCGACCTTAACCACAAACCTCCAGCATTGCCTTAGGCCTACCATCGCCAGAAGGCAGACTCGAGCCGCCGGGAACCAGCTTGCAGCCGGACCGTACGGGCCTGCACCCTGCTCCGTTGCAAAACATCTGGCCGGTCGCCTGCGGCTTGGCCGGGGCGGACTCGACCTGCTTGCGCTGCTCGTCTCGCCTGTTCGAGTCATCTCTTGTAGCAACGGGCTTTTTCTCCGGAATCTTCTCGCATTCGTTGTCGTCGTTGACGCGATAGCCAGAGCGACACGCGATTTTCACGCAGGCATCGCCGTCGGCCTTGAAGCCGCGATCGCACACCAGAGGACAGACCCGACCCGGCTTCGCCTTGATCGCGTCCAGGGCGTCGAAGCTTGCAAGCTTGGCGTCGAACTTGGTGCCGGCGTACTTGTTGAACAATGTCAGCGAGCGCTGCGACGATGCACTCCAGTCTCCATCGGCAGCCGCTGCGAAGCATCCTACCCGGCGCAATTCCGATTGCAGCAACTTCGCCGTCTCCTGCGCAGACATGCCGGGCTGCGATGCGGCCGGGGCGAGAGCGGCGATCTTCTGTTCACCGTCTGCCTGCGTTTTCCTTTCCGCCGCCTGTTTGGCGGCGAGCTCGGCCGCAGCCTTGTCGGATGCAATCTTCTCGGCAAGCGCCTTTTCGGCGGCGAGCTTGTCGGCCAGCGCCTTGGCAACAGCAGCCTCGGCTTCCTTGCGCCGCTGCTCGGCAGCGGTCGCCTTCACTTCCTCGGCCTGTTTGGCCTTCTCTGCGGCGAGTTTGGCATCCTCGGCCGCCTTGGCTGCGGCCGCCGCCTTGTCCTGCTCGGCCTTCCTGCCGCGCTCCGTAGCAAGCCGGGCCTTCTCGTCCTCGGCCTGCCGAGCCTTGTCGGCCGCGGCGGCGCGCGCTTCCTCGGCCGCAACCCTGCTCAACTGTCCGTTGGCAAGGCTGGCATAAAACCCATCGGGATACTGAGCCAGGAAAGCCGTCCAGACCTCTCGGGTGCCGATCTGCATCGCCAGCTCATAGTCCCGGCGGATCGCGTCCTGCGGGTTCGGCTGCGGTCCAACCGTGACCGGCTTGGCGGGGACCAATGAGACATCGTTGCCACCCAGCGAGCCGTACACGTAAGGCTCCTGCTTGTAGCCGGTGCTCTTGAGAACGTCGTCGCGGACGAATCCGAAGGCCTTGCGCAGATCGAGCCCCGGCGTCGGCAGCCGCTCGACCAGAGCTGCGGCAAACGGGCTGTTTTTGGCGTCACCATCCGAGGCCGTCGAGCCCGCCTTTGCGGCAAACGCGATCATGGTGTTGGGGCTCGTCGGCTCGATCTTGGCCAAACCACGACCGACGGCGCGCGAAGCCACAGTGCGCTTCATCGTCCTAGCAAACGGATTGTCGCGGCAGGCGTCGAGTATGACAAGCCGAAGCTGCTTCGCAGACTCGACGGCAAACAGCGCACGATCAAGCGCTACCGTCTCGTCGAGCACATCGCCGTCCGTTTCGAGCGTCGCATCGATCGGGATCAGATAGTTGTTTCCGTCCAGCTCGATACCGTGCCCGGCATAGTAGATGACGGCGACATCCGCATCGCGCGTTCGGTTGGCAAACTCGCGCAACGACCTGCGCATCTCGGCAGCACTTACATCAAGCTTGACGTCGATGCTGTCGAAGCCGGCCTTCTTGAACATGCCGCCGACCAGCGTCGCATCGTTCACGGGATTGGAGAGAAGCGGCGCGCTCTTGTAGGCCGAATTGCCAATGACCAGGGCGACGCGACGTTCGGCGTGCGCGACTCCGCCCAACCCAAGCAAAAGGATCAGACATGTGACGAGTCTGAATGCGCCCATCGTAGCCCCGCGAAAGCACCGGGATAAAGTAGTATCCAGAACGTTCGCGAAGGCAATACAGCTCTGTGACTTGGGTCACTCGGCGTTCGAACAAAGAGGCCGACGAGATTCGCAGTGATGCCCTCGACGCGCCCTGTGCCGCGGCCGACAACCGACCCGTCGTGTTCCGACAGGATCCGAAAAAAGCCAGCGCCTCTGAGGTCGGTACCCCGCTACGCCGTCCGCAACACCGGCGCCGGCGGCTGCGACGGCCGGATCAGCGCGAAGGCGACCTGGATGATGCCGCCGGCCAGCCCCAGTGCGACGCCGATGCGCCAGGCCATCGTGTACGAGCCGAGCGCGTCGTAGAGCACGCCACCTCCGTAGGCGCCGAGGAAGCTGCCGATCTGGTGGCTCATGAAGGCGAGGCCCTGGATCATCGCCTGCCAGCGCAGGCCGAACATCTCGGCCACCGCGCCCGCGACCAGCGGGCCGACACCCATCCACAGGAAGCCCATGATCGCGCCGAACAGCAAGGTCGAGGCGGGTGTGGCCGGCAGCGTAAAGTACCAGGCGAGCGCGAGTGAGCGGAAGACGTAGATGCCGCCGAGCAGTGCGAGCTTGTTCCAGCGCTGGCCGGCCCAGCCGAAGAACAGCGAGCCGAGCACGTTGAAGCCGCCGATCATGCCCAGCGTCTGCGCGCTCAGCATCGGATCGAGGCCGCAGATCGCGAGATAGGACGGCAGGTGCGTGGTGAGAAACACGAGCTGCATGCCGCAAACGAGATAGGCGCAGGTCATCACCACGAACGACGCGTTGCCGAAGGCGGTCTTCGCGGCAATCATCGCCGTGGCATCGACGATCTCGTCAGTCGCGGGCTTCGGCAGCGGGACCGCGTCGACGCGTCCGGCATACCAGGCCGCCGGGATCATCAGCACCGACATCACGACGAAGCCGGCAAGCCCGACGCGCCAGCCAAAACCCTCGTTGAGCATCTGCCCGATCGGCGCCGACAGCAGCGCGCCGAGCGAGCCTGCGCCGGAGACGATGCCGAGCACGGTGGAGCGCACCGTCGCGGGCACCGCGCGCGCCGCCACCGACATCGCGATCGCAGCCGCCGTGCAGGCCAGCGACGTCCCGATCAGCACGCCGGCGCCGATCATGATGGCGACGAGACCGTTCGCGGTTGCCATCAACACGAGGCCCGCGATGTACATGAACGAGCCCGCGATCATGATCGGACGGAAGCCGTAGCGCGTGGTCATCGCGCCGGCGAGCGGCTGGAGAAAGCCCCAGGCGAGGTTTTGCACGGCGAGCGCCAGTGTGAAGTCGGAGATCGACAGATGGATGTCGTGGGTCAGCGGCTGCATGAAGATGCCGAGGCTCTGCCGCAGCCCCATGCTCAGCGTCAGCATGATCGAGGCGCCGATCAGGATGGGCAATGTCGGGCGCAGGATCTGCAACAGGGGCATTTTTCTTCTCCCTCATCGGCGCGGCGCGGGCGCCGTCGTCTGCAATATCAGTTGATTTTGGTTACACAGACCTGTGCACTTAGGCTATGGTTAGCGCGCGCTGTCAAGCGAACAGGACATTCACCGCCGCATGGCTCCCCCGCCCGCCCCACAGACGATGAAAGAGCGGATCCTCGAGACCGCCGACAAGCTGTTCTATCTGCAGGGCATTCGCGCCATCGGCGTCGACACCATCGCGGCCGAGATCGGCATCTCCAAGCGCACGCTCTACAATCACTTTCCCTCCAAGGACGCGCTGATCGCGGCCTATCTGGACCGCCGCTTCGTGCAGCCCCGCCCATCGGACAAGCCCGCGGCGGAGCAGATCCTCGCCACCTTCGATTCGCTGGAGCGCCGCTTCGCCGCCAAAGACTTTCGCGGCTGCCCGTTCGTGAATGCCGTCGCCGAGCTTGGCCCGGCGGACCGCGCCGTGAAGAAGATCGCCATCGCCTTCAAGGAAAGCCGCCGCATCTGGTTTCGCGACCGCCTGAACGAGCTCGGCGTTGCGAACGCGGAGGCGCTCGCAACGCAGCTCGTGCTGCTGGTCGACGGCTCGATCGCCCAGGACCTCGTCCGCGACGACCCCGCAATGGCGCGTGCCGCGAAGGAGGCGGCGACGGTGTTGTTGCGGAATGCGGGGGTGGACGTGGGAGACGAGGCTGCGGTGAAGCGAGGCAAGCGGTCGGCCCGGCATCCCTGACGCAGCTGAAGGGTCAACGCGATTCCGCTCGCCGCAAGAGGGCGGATGGGAGAGCACGCACCGCAGTCTCCACCCCAGTTTGCCATGCTTCACCTTCGACCTCTCCAAGAGAGCGCGCCGATATCGCTGAGGGAGTGCACGCGGCGCAGGTTTCCATGCGGGAACTTTTGTGCACTTTTACACTTATCTGTACTGTCGCGATGGTGCGCGACAGAGGGTGGGGCCGGTGCAAGATAGCCAATTGTTGCTAGTCCTCATTGTAGAGGACGAAGCTCTCATCCAAGAGATGGTGGGCGAGGCCCTCGTAGACGGTGGATTTCAGACCGAGATTGTTTCATCAGGCGAGGACGCGGTTGCCCTGCTGAAAGGCGACCCCACCAAATACCGCGCGTTGCTCACCGATGTTCATTTGGCCGGTAAGCTCACCGGCTGGGACGTTGCAAAGCAAGCCCGAGAGATCAATCCAGAGATGCCGGTGGTCTATATGACCGGCGCTGGAGCCGATCAGTGGCCCTCTCACGGCGTGCCCAATAGCGTTCTGCTGAGCAAGCCCTTCGCGCCCGCCCAGGTCGTTACGGCAGTATCGCAGCTGCTCAACCAAGTCCCACCTTCGCATTGATCTAGTCTTGATCAAAGTCGGCTGCCGAGGGACAGCTGGGGTGACGCATGAGCGATGATCCACCGACGTCCGAGCCAGAAGTGAAAGTGCGCGAGAGGGATGAGAACCATCGAAGAGTATGCCGCGAACGTCCGCGAATTGATCAGGAAGCTCCGCTAGAAGCTGAACTCCTGAAGCGAGTGGAGGAAAAGGAACCATCGTCATTTCGGCGTAGTTGACCTTCTTTACACTGGAGAAGGTCATGAATCGAAAATCGCTTCTTCTTACTGCCGTCCTGTCCTTCGCTGTTGCCGCTCCCGTCTTCGCACAAGGCGGCGGAGGTGGTGGTGGTGGTGCCGGCGGAGGCGCGGGTGGCGCGGCCGCGAGCGGCGGAGCGTCCGGATCATCCGCGAGCTCAGGCGCAGGCACTGGCACGTCTGGCGCCGCTAGTGGAGGCCCCTCGGCGCCATCAGGCATGGGCACAAACGGAACCTCGACTGGCGCTCACACCAACAACTCTCCAACCAATCCGAACGTTCAGCCCCCGACGCCGAACGGCAACACCGCGAGCACACCGGCCGCACCGGGCAGCTCGGGCGCGGGCAACACCGCGTCCGGGTCGACGCAGACGGGCACGCCAAACGGGACCGACAGGTCCGGCATCACGGCCACCAACGGTGCCAACAGCGACAACAAGGGGCAGATGAGCCCCGCGGAACAAGCAAGAACCGGGGTCAAGACGCTTCCACAGGATCAAACTCCAGGAGCGGTCAGTGCGCCCGGCGTTGGCGTCGGTCATGCGGCGAATGGTTTGCCGATCGGCACGCCCGGCTCGGGGACCAGCAACGTCGATCAGAAGTGACCCGGACTTTCTCCATCTCCACAGGGCCCGCTACGGCGGGCCATTTTTGTGACGTCCCGAAGAGGGCTGCGAGAGCGAAAAACGGGTAAACTTGGCATCAGGCGGCCCTGCCGATACACTGGTTTCTTTTTGGGGCGTGCCCATGATTAGATTGTCGTCGTTGCTGCTAATTTCATTCCCGATCATCTGCACCCCGGCCGCGGCTGACGAGATGAAGATCCAATTCACGTTTGGACCTCCGCGGCCCTGCACCACCGTCTTTCCAAATCCCGAAATCAAGATGAAAAGTGTTCCGCCCGGCACGCGCACGATCGTCGTCAAGTTTCGCAGAGAGAAGAACTACGAGATGGGCGGCCAGGAGATCCCATTTCCTTCAGACAACATCGTGAAGCCGGAGAGCTTACGAACCTGGGGCCCCTGCAATTCCGGCCTGTACACTTACGAGATCATCGCAAAGTCCAGCACCGGCGCGGCCCTGGCCAAGGCAGAATGGTCGGAGCCGTATCCTCCCTGACTTGAAGAATGGATGCCCGCTGGTCCGCCGTGGCGTGCCGGATTCCTCGCCTGCGCGATGACAGCGAAGTTCGTGGGATGTTCGGGATGCTAGCAGGATGCTCCTGTTTTGCCCGACGAGTCAAACGGCATTGCCGTCTGCATCAGCCGTTTTGCGGCCGACGTAAGCTATTGATCCGACTAGTGTCGGCTACTGTGCATGGGGTTGTTTTCGCGTTTTTTTTTGCGCCGGCCTGTGCAATCGGCCTCACGCCGCGTGCGACACCACGCGATTGCGGCCGTCGTGCTTGGCGCGGTAGAGCGCGGTGTCGGCGCGCTTGAGGACGTCGCCAACCGCCTCGCCCTTCTGCTCCAGCGTGGTCAGGCCGATCGAGATCGTGACCTCGATGCGCTTGGTGCCCTTGTGGATCGCAAAGGGCTCGCCGGCGATCGAGCGGCGCAGGCGCTCGGCGACCATGCCGGCGACGTGGAGATCGGTCTCCGGCATCACGATGACGAATTCCTCGCCGCCGTAGCGGCAGGCAAGGTCGATGCCGCGGATCGACTTGCGCACCCGCACGGCGAATTCGCGCAGCACGTCGTCGCCGGCGTCGTGGCCGTAATTGTCGTTGATCGACTTGAAGTAGTCGATGTCCAGGATCATCAGCGCCAGCGGCTTGCCGCGGGTTGCGGCCTGCTCGGCCAGCGTCGCGAGATGGCTTTCCATGTAGCGGCGATTGTGCAGCCCGGTGAGCGCGTCCGTGATCGCCATCTCGATCGAATTCTGCACGTTGTCGCGCAGATGGTCGGTGTAGCGGCGGCGGCGGATCTGGGTGCGGGCACGCGCCAGCAGCTCGATCTTGTCGATGGGACGCAGCAGATAGTCGTTGACGCCGATCTCGAGCCCACGCAGCAGCCGCGTCGCGTTCTCGGGGTCGGCGATCGCCAGGATCGGCACATGCCGCGTGCGCTCCAGCGAGCGCGCCTGGCTGCACAGCCTGAGGCCGTCGAAATTGTTGAGGTCGAGCGAGACGATCAGCAGATCGTAATTGCCCTCGGCGGCGTGGAACAGCGCCTCCGTCGGGTTCGGCTCGACGTCGATAGTGTGCTCGGCGGCAAGGATCGTCGCCAGCCGCTCATAGGAGGACTGGCGGTCGTCGACCAGCAGGATGCGGCCGCCCTTGCCGGTGTCGGAGATTGCACTGCGCTCGGGCGCCTGCATGCCGATCTCGAGCGAGGTGATGGCGCGCATGCGCAGCTCGTCGGTCATCATCTTCAGCCGCGTCAGCGAGCGCACGCGCGCGATCAGCACGACGTCGGAGACGGGCTTTGTCAGGAAATCATCGGCGCCGGCTTCCAGCCCGCGGTTGCGGTCGGCCGGGCTGTCGAGCGCGGTGACCATCACGACGGGAATGTGGTGCGTGGCCGGATTGGTCTTGAAGCGGCGGCAGACCTCGAAACCATCCATGTCAGGCATCATGACGTCGAGCAGGATGATGTCGCATTCGGCGCGGGCGCAGATCGCCAGCGCCTCGGTGCCGTTCGCGGCGGTCATCACGTCGAAATATTCGGCGGACAGGCGAGCTTCGAGCAGCTTGACGTTGGCAGGGACGTCATCGACGACGAGGATACGCGCGGACACTGTAAACTCACTTCCTATCCGATGAAACGTCGGACCGTCTCAATGAATTTGCCGACCGAGATCGGCTTGGACAAATAGGCCTCGCAGCCGCCCTCGCGGATGCGCTCTTCGTCGCCCTTCATCGCGAACGCCGTGACGGCGACGACGGGAATATTGCGCAGCTCCGGATCGTCCTTGATCCAGCGCGTCACCTCCAGGCCCGAGACCTGCGGCAATTGGATATCCATCAGCACGAGGTCGGGCCGCATCTTGCGAACGAGGTCGAGCGCCTCGTAGCCGTTGCTGGTGCCGGTGGTCTGGTAGCCGTGCGCCTCCAACAGGTCGCGGAAGAGCTTCATGTTGAGCTCGTTGTCTTCCACGATCAGGACGGTCTTAGCCATCCCGCCCTCCTGATTGGTCCGCAGACCGATGCATGTGACGCCTCAGGCGCCGGTCGCCGGCGCTTCGAAAACTGGATTCAAACTAGCCTCGAATTCGCTTGAGTTTCGTTAAACCCGAGGGCCAACTTTCTGCGATGTGGTTTCCAGTTGCTTGTCGGGGGTCGCAAGACTTGAGCAAGAGACTTGGGCAAGAGACTTAGGAACGAGACTCGGGCATGGTGGCCCCAAAGTAGACACCTAAAGTTAACGGAAAGGCAAACCGGCCACGTGAAAAAGCCTGTTCACAACCCGCGCGAAGTCGCTGAAATCGTTGCGCTTCAGGCGCTGTCTTTCGTCGCGGGCGAGCCGGAGCGGCTGGGCCTGTTCCTGGCCGAGACAGGTGTCGGCCCGGAGATGCTGCGCAAGGCCGCCTCGGACCCCAATTTCCTGCTCAGCGTGCTCGATTTCGTGATGCGCGATGACGCCACCGTGAAGGCCTTCGCCAGCACTGCGGAACTGCATCCGACCAACGTTGCCGCAGCGCGGCAGGTTCTCGGCGACGCGCTCGGCGACCCCAATTGGGAGCGCGACGTGCCGTGACCTCCCTGGAGACGGCCGGACCCCGCTGCTTCTGCCGGGATTGTTCGGCCGATCTGGATATGGGCGTGCGGCGCTGTTCCGCCTGCGGTTCCCCCCGCCTCGCCCGCCACCGCGCGCTCGCAAGCCTGACCATCGCCCATATCGACTGCGACGCCTTCTACGCGACCGTCGAGAAGCGCGACAACCCCGACATCGCCGACAAGCCCGTCATCATCGGCGGAGGCAAGCGCGGCGTGGTGTCGGCCGCCTGCTACATCGCGCGCACCTACGGCGTGCGCTCGGCTATGCCGATGTACAAGGCGCTGGAAGCCTGCCCGCATGCGGCCGTGATCCCGCCAAACATGACGAAATATGTCCGGGTCGGGCGCGAGGTGCGCCAGGCCATGCAGGCGCTGACGCCGCTGGTCGAGCCGCTCTCGATCGACGAGGCTTTCCTCGACCTCTCCGGCACCGAGCGGGTGCACGGCATGATCCCGGCCAAGGTGCTGGCGCGGTTCGCACGCAACATCGAGCGCGACATCGGCATCAGCGTCTCGGTCGGCCTCTCCTGCAACAAGTTCCTGGCCAAGATCGCCTCCGACCTCGACAAGCCGCGCGGGTTTGCCGCGCTCGACCAGGAGGAAGCGCGCGAGATGCTGGCCGACAAGCCGGTCGGTTTCATTTTCGGCGTTGGGCCTGCGACCCAGGAGCGTCTGGTGCAACGCGGCTTCCGCATCATCGCCGACCTGCAGAAGGCCGACGAGATCGAGATGATGCGGCAGTTTCCGAGCGACGGTCGCAGGCTGTGGCGGCTCGCGCGCGGCATCGACGACCGCCGCGTCGAGCCCGATCGGGGCGCCAAGACGATTTCGAGCGAGACGACGTTTGAGACCGACATCCGCGACTTCGCGGCGCTGGAGAAGATCCTGTGGCGGCTGTGCGAGAAGACGTCGTCTCGCCTCAAGAGCAGTGAGCTCGCCGGCCTGACCGTCACGCTGAAGCTGAAGACCGCCGATTTCCGCCAACGCACGCGCTCGCAGTCGATCACGGCCCCGACGCAGCTTGCCGCAAAGATCTTTTCGATCTGCCGCGAGATGCTGGCGAAAGAGATCGACGGCACCGCCTTCCGCCTGATGGGTGCCGGAGTCAGCGCCCTGCGCGAAGGCTCGGTTGCCGATGACACCGACATGCTCGACCGCCGCGCCGCCCACGCCGAGCGCGCGGTGGACAGCTTGCGCAAGAAATTCGGCAGCGCCGCCGTGATCCGCGGCATCGCCTACGAGGGGCCGGAAAAGGCGCAGGAGTGATGACAGGCGAACGCGATCTCGACGCCCTGCTGAGAGGCATGAAGCCGGATCGGCGGCCAGGCATCTTCGTGTTCTGCACGATCCCGACAGGCCAGTCGATTCCCGCAGCGCTCAGCCCCTTGCTGACGTTCCGCGAGCAGGAAGGAACGACACTCGTGATCCCTCGCGACGAGGCCGAAGCGGCGGGACTACGCTACGCATTTGCATCGTGCCTGATCACCCTGACGGTCCACTCCGCACTCGATGCGGTCGGTTTCCTGGCGGCGATCACGGCACGTCTCGCTGGAGCCGGCATCAGCGTGAACGCCGTTTCGGCGTTCCACCACGATCATCTGTTTGTGCCGGCTGACAGGGCGGACGACGCGATGGTTCTTCTGCAAGAGATGTCCAAGGCTGCGCACTTGTAGCCCGGATGGAGCGCAGCGCAATCCGGGACTGCACATCTGCGGACACAGCTTCCCGGATTGCGCTTCGCTCCATCCGGGCTACGGGATTAATCCGCGACCGCCACCGCCTCGATCTCGATCATCCATTCCGGCGCGGCGAGCGCCGAGACGCCGACGAGCGTGCTGGCCGGCGGCTCCATGCCTTCGAAGAAGGCCGAGCGGGCCTTGCCGATGATCGGGCGCAGCTCCGGCTTGTAGTTCACGACGAAGGTCGTGATCTTCACGATGTTGGCGTAGCTCGCCCCGGCTGCTTTCAGCGCGTGCCCGAGATTCTGCATCACCTGCGTGGTCTGCGCGGCGATGTCGCCCTCGCCGACGATCCGCCCCTCCTCATCCACCGACACCTGGCCGGAGATGTAGATCGTCCGCGCCCCCGTGGCGGTGACGACATGCGAATAGGCGGGATTGTGATGCAGGCCGCTGGGGCGAAGATGATCGAGCTTGGGCATGGTGAGCCTCCCGGATGTTTGTGGTTGGGAGGAGCGTAGCCAGAGACCGCGTTGCAGGCCAGCCCTCAATTGCAGGGCTTGCTGTCCTTCGCGTCGAACTTGCCCATCGCGCCCGAAATCACAAAGTCGTTGTAATCGAGCACAAGCTGGCGCGAGACACCGTTCTCGTAGAGCTCGAACGCCATCGCGTAGACCGGCGTTTGCTCGCCTTCCTTCTGCTGGGCCTCGCGGTCGAAATAGCTGACGGTGACGGGCCAGCGCTTGAGCGACTTCATGTGTTCATCGGATGTTGAGGGATCGGGCGAACCTTCGCGCTCGGCCGGGATCGGCTGGCCGATCACGGTCAGCGTGTTGTAGACCTTCTGGCCATCGTCGGAGCCGTCATAGACGGAGAGTTCGAGCAGCGACTTGCCGTCCTTCGCGGCGGAAATGATGCGCTGGATCTGTTCGGTCGGAAACACGATCTTGCCGTCGAGCGTAAAGCTCTTCGGTGCCGGCAGCTTCAGCTTAACGTTGATGTGGTCGCCGTCGCGCTCCGCCGAACCGTCGACCCGGCCGGCGTCAGCCTCGTTCATCCGCGTCTCGATCTTGAAGCGGTAGCTTTTACCGCCGGCGTCCTCCCAGGAATTGGAGCGGAGGTCGCTGAGCGTGACCTTGCCCTCCCCGCTGTCGAGCTCGGAGACCTGGCGGAATTCGGACGTGTAGCCCTCGCACGAACTTCCGGTGAAATTGTAGAGGATGCGGCCGCGCGCGCTGTTGATCGAATTGGAGCGCGATTTCACCAGGCTCAAATCATAGAGCGCCTGGTGCGCGAGGAACGGACCGTTCGCGGCCAACGCCCCGCCTCTGGGGGCGAGAGCGGCCGCCGCGAGCGCCGTCACACCGAGCGAAGTCCGGAAAAGGTGCAGCATGTCTGGTCCCTTGGGGAAAGCGCAGATTCGACATTTTAATGAACGTTCCATTGCGTCGCAACTGAGGCCGTTTCACGTAAAGTTGCGGCCCCCGCGTTGAACCTCCTGCCCTGCCTCAACAAAATCCCACCCCGAGGGTTGCTTGCATGTGGCGGCACGATGGGCGAAACAGGGCCCGCCCCCGGCTGCATCGGATGCGCCGGGGCGGATGGATTTTTGGACAACGAGGTCGGACATGGCGGGAACGGTCGAGCAGAAGCTGGCGGAGCAGGGCATCAAGCTGCACGAGGCCCCCACCCCCGTGGCCAATTACGTTCCGTTCGTGCGCACCGGTAATCTGCTGTTCGTCTCGGGGCAGGTTTGCTTCGATCCCGCCGGCAAGCTGATCGCCAAGGGCAAGCTCGGCGCCGGCGTGACCATCGAAGAGGGCGCGGCGGCCGCCCGCGGCTGCGCCGTCAACCTGCTGGCCCAGGTCAAGGCGGCGCTTGGCGACCTCGACAAGGTCGTGCGCGTGGTGCGCCTCGGCGGCTTCATCAACTCGGCGCCGGACTTCCTGGACGGGCCTAAGGTGCTCAATGGCGCCTCTGACCTGATGGTCGCCGCCTTCGGTGACAAGGGCCGTCATGCCCGCACCACCGTCGGCGTCGCCTCCCTGCCCGCGGATGCGGCGGTCGAGGTCGAAGGCGTGTTCGAGGTCGCCTGAGGCGAATGCGCGCTCCTGATTGGCTGACAGCCCGCCCGGTCGCCCATCGCGGCCTGCACGACATTTCCCGCGGCATCGTCGAGAACATGCCGGGCGCGGTACAGGCTGCGATTGCGGGCAATTTCTCGATCGAGGTCGACATCCAGCTCTCCGCCGACGGCGAGGCCATGGTGCATCACGACCATGCGCTCGGCCGTCTTACCGAGGCTACCGGCCCGCTGGTCGAGAAAACCGCCACCGAGCTGAAAGCGCTCACGTTCAAGGACACCGCCGAGCGGATGATGTCGCTCAGCGACCTCTGCGCCCTTGTTGGCGGCCGCGTGCCGCTGGTGATCGAGGTCAAGAGCCATTTTGACGGCGACCGCAAGCTGGTGAGGCGGATGGCCGAGGTCCTGGCGTCCTATGATGGCCCAGCCGTCGGCATGTCCTTCGACCCGGACCAGGTGCTGGCGCTGCGCGAGCTGTTGCCCTCCCGTCCCCGCGGCATCGTCGCGCAGCGGAGCTATGGGGACGAATACTGGGCCTACCTGACCCAGGAGCAGCGCGACAGCATGCTGTACCTGCGCCACGGCTTCCAGACCCAGCCGCATTTCGTCGCCTTCAGGGTCGACGACCTGCCCGCCCCCGCCCCCTGGATCGCCCGCAATGTGTTCGGCTGCGCCCTGCTTGGCTGGACCGTGCGTACGACCGAGCAGCGGACGCGGGTCGCGCAACATGCGGATCAGATGATCTTCGAAGGCTTCGTACCGTAGGCTTGATGTTTCCCACTCTTGAAGTCGCTGCTGCAATGCACGATCTTGGGCATGATGGCACCATCCGAAATCACCCTTGAGGCCGTACCTTCCATTGGCGAAGTATCGCCGGACGACTGGGACGCCTGCGCCAATCCCGGCAAGTCTTGCAACGGGCATGACAGGGGAACCGCATCCGGGCTTCCAGGCGATTCTCTCGGCCTCTCAAAGCCTGCCTATAACCCCTTCGTCTCCCACGCGTTTTTATCGGCCGTTGAGAAATCAGGTTCGGCCACGATCCGTACCGGCTGGGGGCCGCGGCATCTCGTGGCCAAGATCGACGGCCGCGTCGCCGGCGTCGTGCCCTGCTATCTGAAATCGCACTCGCAAGGCGAGTATGTCTTCGACCGCGGCTGGGCCGATGCCTATGAGCGCGCAGGCGGGCGCTACTATCCGAAGCTGCAAGTTTCGGTTCCCTTCACGCCGGCCACGGGACCGCGGCTGCTGGTCCGCGACGGCGTCGACCGCGAGCGCATCATGGAGGCACTGGCGAGCGGGCTGGTGGCGCTGTGCGGCGTCAGCAAGGCTTCCTCGGTCCACGTCACCTTCGCCCGCGAGGCGGAGTGGAAGCTGCTGGCCGAGCACGGCTTCCTCCAGCGCACCGACCAGCAGTTCCACTGGCACAACGAGGGTTTTGCAAGTTTCGACGATTTCCTGGCGACGCTGAACTCCCGTCACCGCAAATCGATCAAGCGCGAGCGGCGCGATGCGCTGGCAGCCGGGATCACCATCCACTGCCTCACGGGCAAGGACATCACCGAAGATGCCTGGGACGCCTTCTTTCAATTCTACATGGAGACCGGCTCACGCAAATGGGGCCGGCCTTATCTGACGCGGGAATTCTTTTCGCTAATCGGCGAGACCATGAGCCAGGACGTGCTGCTGGTGATGGCCCGTCGCAACGATCGCTGGATCGCGGGCGCCATCAACTTCATCGGCTCGGACACGCTGTTCGGCCGCAACTGGGGTGCGGTCGAGCATCATCCATTCCTGCATTTCGAGGTCTGCTATTATCAGGCGATCGACCTCGCCATCAAACGCGGCCTGGGGAATGTCGAGGCCGGCGCGCAGGGCGAGCACAAGATCGCACGCGGCTACCTGCCGCGAACCACCCACTCCGCTCACTTCATCGCCGATCCGGGCTTGCGCCGCGCCATCGATGATTACCTCAAGCGCGAGCGCGCCTATGTCGCGGAAGCCGGACGGGAGCTGGCCGAGCTCGGACCGTTCCGCAAAGGCGCCGACGAGGCGCCTTGACGGTTCGTTGCGGCTGGTGACAGTAAGCGAAAATTCCAGGGAGCCGCCGCCATGACCGCCTACGACCCCAACAACATTTTCGCGAAGATCCTGCGCGGTGAATTCTCCTGCCACAAGGTTTACGAGGATGAGCACGTCCTCGCCTTCCTCGATATCATGCCGCGGGTACCGGGCCACACCCTGGTGATTCCAAAAGCCCCTGCCCGCAACATCCTCGACATCAAGCCTGACGACTACGCCCATGTCGCCCGCGGCGCGCACAAGATCGCTGCCGCAGCGATGACGGCGTTCAAGGCCGACGGCATCACCGTGCAGCAGTTCAACGAGGCCGCCGGCGGACAGGTGGTGTTTCATCTCCACATGCACGTGATGCCACGCCACGACGGCGTGGCGATGCTTCCGCCCGCCAGCCGCAAGGAAGACGTCAAGGTGCTGGAAGAGAACGCGACCAAGCTGATCGCGGCGTTGAAGGCGGGCTGAGTCTCAGCTGCCGTAGCCCGGATGGAGCGAAGCGCAATCCGGGATCGTTCCCGCATTCCGCTGCGCTCCATGCGGGCTACGATGGCCGCCTCTCACTCCGTCTGGAAATCCCCCGGCTGCGGCGCAGCCAGCGGCGTGAACTCGCAACGATCCGGCTTGATGTCGATCAGCGGCGTGTTGTCGAGACAATCGAGCCCTCGCACCAGAATCGCGTTGCCCTCGATACCGACCAGCTTCACGATCGACGTGCCGATCGGATTGGGGCGCACCGGCGAGCGCAGCGAAAACGTGCCGCGGGTCTTCTCGTTGTTCTTTGGGCTTTGCAGGACGATGTCGCGGCGCGACTTGTCGAGCCAGTAGAGCACTTCGAGATTGCTGTAGAAGTCGACGCCCTTGATCGCCGGCACGAACGGCTCGAAGATCTCGAGGCGGCATATCGGGCCGTCATGCCGGCCCTGGCGCGGGGTCTCCAGCCGCGAGCTCCAGGGCGTGCGGATGCGCCCGATGAAGACGAGGCCGGCATCCTGCGTCGGCGGCAGCTCGATGGAGACTTCACCCTCGCGGAGCTCGTTTTCGCGAACCATATTTCCAATTCCCTGCTGTTCGCCGGCGGTTTTAGCCCAACCACCACTTGCCGGCCAGCATGAAGACTTCGCCCGCGACCACGCCCGCGAAGATCGAGCGGCGGGTCAATAGGAAGACGACGAGGCCGGCGCCGACCGCACCGTAGCGCAAGGCATCCGGCACGCTCGCAAGCGCCCCGGGCGGCTCGACCACGATCTGGGCGATGACGCCGGCCAGGATCGCGGTGGCGACCGCCCGTACCCAGACCAGAAGCTCGGAGCCCTCGTCGATGCCGCCGCCGAACCACAGGCCGAGCATGCGCCATATCTGGTTGGGAACAACGCCGGCCACGAACAGCACCGCCAGCGCGTGCCAGTCGCCAATGAGCTGCGCAAAGCTCATGCGCGCACCTCCCGCCACCAATGCACGCCATAGGCAATCGTGCCGGCCACGAGGCCGCTGACGAGGATGTCGAGGCCGGAGTTTATCTTCGCGGCCAGCGGATAAAGCAGAACCCCGAGCGCGAGTGCGACGACATCGGCGACCTCGCGGCTGTTGCGTGCGGTCGAGAACAGGAAGGACAGCGGCGTCAGCAGCAGGATCGCCGCCCCAAGCGTCTGGGTCAGATTCGCGGCAAGGAAATAGCCGACCGTGTTGGCGGTGAGACACACCGAGACAAGACCGAAGCCAAGTCCGTTGACAAAGGCGATCCGGCGTTCACGCGGCACCTGCGGCAGGAAGCGATGGCATTCGACCCACAGCGTCACGGCCGTGAGGTGTGCGGCGAAAAACAGCTCGCGCCGTTTCGTCGTCGGCGTGCGCATCAAGGGCAGCACCGAGACCACCATCGGAAACAGCCGGATCGCACTGACGGTGACCGCGATCGCCGACTGGATGATCGTCGCGCCGGAGCCGAGCGTGGTGATCAGGATGATCTGCGCCGGCCCCGCCCAGACGAACAGCGTCGAGCAGAGCGCCCAGAGCAGGCTGAAATGGGTGTCGTGGGCGAGCGCGCCGATGCCGAGATAGGTCGCGAACAGCACGAGGGTGAGGATCGTCTGCGTGATCGAGCTCAGTCCCCACGCAAAGGCGCGCCAGGGACTTTGCCATTGAGGTGAATCGAGCGGAGGAAGCGCCACGGGAGTCTTGGCCGGATGAGGAATCGTGCCTGCATAACGGGCAATGCGGCGCCTCGCGTCAAGGAAGCGCGCGGCGGGGCTGGCATGCACGCTGGGACAGATGCCCTATCCGCTCACACCGCGATTCTTCAGCACGAAGCATGCCCCGCCGGCCTTGCGGATGCGACCGCAGAGTTCATCCGCCTCGCTCCGCGTATCGGCGCCGATGCGCACCTGGTAGAAGGCGCGCGTGCCGCGGCTGCGCATCACTGAGCTCAGCAGGCTCGGATCACGTTCGCCGATCACGGCGCTCAGCCGCGTGACCGCGCGGGAATACATCGCCAACGCCCGGTTGCGGTCAAAGCCCGCGGCGAGCTGCACGCCCCAGATCTTTGCAGCCGCAAGCTCCACATGCTGCTCGAGCTCGGCGACGAAGGCATTCGGCGCACGCTTCAACAGCGCCATCAGATCGCGGCAGCTCGTCGGCGGCGCGCTCGGCGGCCCCTTGCCGGTCGCGCCTGCCTTAGCCCACGCATCGACGCTCGTTCCAGTGATGGCAAGAACGTAATTGCGAGTCTGCTCCGGCATGCCGCCGGTGCCGGCGAGCCATTCCTGCACCCGGCGCGGCCCGGCATTGTAGGCGGCGGCGGCCAGCCCGAGATTGCCAAACTGGTTGCGCAGCTCGTTCAGGAATTCCGCCGACTTCGGCAGCGCCTGCACCGGATTGAAGGGATTGAGCAGCCCGCGCTCGCTCGCGGTGCCCGGCATGAACTGCGCGATCCCCTGCGCGTGTTCGCCGCTGCGCGTCATGGGCCCCACCGCATCGGCCTGGAAGCGGCTCTCCTGCCAGATCACGCGGGCGAAGAACTCCAGCGGCAGATTGGCATCGCGCGCCGCGGCCTCGACGATCAGGCAGATCGATTCCCGCGTGTCGCTCTCGCGCGCATCCGCGGGCTTCGCCGGCGGCGTCGCGAGCTCTTCGACGCTGGGGACGGCGACATCGGTCTTAGCGGGCGAACTATCCCCCGCCGCGGCCTGGGTCGCCGAGACGAGCAGCGCGGAGATGATGCACATCGCAATCTGCACCCATCGCGTGCAGGCATGGCGGTGGCGCGCCGCAGCGCGGCATGCGACAGTGTGATCTGCCATGTTGTGGCATCGTGCCATGGTTCGACGAGTCGCCAATATTATGCTGCCTACCCTGCTTCTCCCAATGCGTTACCCCGCCAAACGGATCCGCGCGATCCTTGTCCTCGCCGCGCTCATCCTGAGCGTCGCGCCAGCCGCCGCGCAGGTGGCGTCTCAGGACGCGTCTCAAGTCACATCCCAGGTCACTTGGCGGATGACCACGGAATACCCCGAGAATAACATCTCCGGGATTGGACTCGCGACTTTCGCCAGCCGCGTCTCCGACCGTACCCACGGTTTCGTGACCGTGACCAACGCCTTCGACAACCAGCTCAAGATCAACTCGGGCGAGATGCCGCGCGCGGCGCTGGACGGCCGGATCGCGGGCGGCGATGCCTTCGCGGGCGCGCTCTCGGGCCTCGATCCCGTGCTCGGGCTGTCCACCCTGCCCTTCCTGGTGCAATCGGTGGATCTCGCTCGCGCCACCAATCTGCGGGCGCGCCCGCTCTACGAGAAGGCGCTCGCGGCGCGCGGCCTCAAGCTGCTCTATGTGACGATCTGGCCGGCCACGGGCCTCTGGTCGGAGCGGTCGCTTGAAGGTGCCGACGATCTGCCGAAACTGAACTTGCGAACCTACGATGCCAATTCCACCGAGGTCATGCGCGCGGCCGGCGCGAACGCGCAATTCCTGCCGATGGACGCGGCGCTTGCCGGCCTGAAGGAACACCGGCTGAATGCCTTCCTCACCTCCGGCGACGGCGGCGCGGGGCGCAAATTGTGGGACTTCCTGCCGCATTTCACGGCCATCAACTACGCGATGCCAATCTCGATCGCCTTCGTCCGCAGCGACGCCTTTGCCGAGCTGTCCGAACCGATGCAGCGCGAGGTGCTGGCCGCGGCGGCCGAGACAGAACAGAGCCAACTCGCGCTACTGACCCACCGCACCATCGAGAACTATGCGCGCATGCGCGACAATGGCGTCCATATCGCCGAGCCGGCGCCAGCGTTCCTTGTCACGGAGTTGCGGAAGGCAGCAACGAACGCGGTCACCGCCTGGGAAACCCGGGCAGGCGCGGAGGCGACCGCCATCGTCGAATGGGCGAGACAGCAATGAGGGAGCGCTAGCGGCATCAGCAATGAACGCTCCGCTGGTGTCGCTGCCTACTGCCTTAGTTTTTGACCGGAACCGGGATTTCGCCTCGGATGGCGCGGTCGAGGGCATCGATCAGCGCCTGGATCTCGATAAACTTGTTGCGCGCGCGCTCGGCCGTGTCGCGCACAAAGGGAGCGGCCAGCACTTTCGCATGCGCGTCCCTGTCCTCGATCATGCGATCACGGGCCTTCTTCAGAGTTTCAAGTCGCTCGCTCATCCGGCCTCTCCTGGAAAATTGTTTCGATCCTAGTCCGGGTTCGCCGATCAACGAGAACGCGGCGGACGAGCACCTCTCAACAGCCGCGACAGATGTTCTTCAGCTTCGCTGCGGTTCTGGCCTCTTCCACTACGAACGGGTCCTTGTAAGCGGCACGGGACCCATCGTTCTCCGCAGCAGCGGGCTTTTTTTCCTTCGGAGGAAACGCAGCATCGTAGCAGGCGAGACGTCCGCTCGTGCTTTCGATCGCCCGGCAGTCCGGTCCTGCCGCGACAGCGCCTTGCGACAGTGGGCCAAGTATCAATGTGCCAAGTATCAATGCGACAAGAACCGCTCTCCGGCGGATCCAGTCGACCAGACGAAATCGAGTCATGCACGCTCCTGCTCAGTCGGCGGGAGCGCTGGTGACCCTCAGTCACCGGTCGATGCCAATGGAAGGCGGTGATGGCGCGACTCTACGCTTCCCTCCCGCAAATAGCGAGCTTTAAGGAATCCGCCGTATCGGGAAGGCGATTTTCGGCGTGGCAATGGTTGCGCGTTTGCCTTGGTCCACGGCCTCGTTTAGGTCTGGCATAGACGGCGGTAGCAACACAGGCGCGGCAACATGGTGACGATCTATTTCGACCTCGACGGCACACTGACCGACCCGAAGCCCGGGATCACGCGCTCGATCCAGTACGCCCTTGAGCGGCTCAACGTCGCGGTGCCGAGCGAGGACGAGCTGACCTGGTGCATCGGCCCGCCGCTGCATGCCAGCCTGCAAAAGCTCACGGGCAGCGCGGAACTCGCCGACCGGGCGCTGCTGCTCTATCGCGAGCGCTTCAGCGATGTCGGCCTGTTCGAGAACGAAGCCTATGCCGGTATCGTGGACACGCTGACAACGCTTGCCGCGACAACACCGCGCATGTTCGTGGCGACCAGCAAGCCAGCGGTCTACGCCACCCGTATCGTCGAGCATTTCGGCCTGAAACCGTATTTCGAACGCGTGTTCGGCTCCGAGCTTGACGGCACGCGTGTCGACAAGCGCGACCTGCTGCGCTACGCGCTCGACGAAGCCAAGGTCGATCCCGCCAGCGCGATCATGATCGGCGACCGCAGCCATGATGTGGTCGGCGCCCGCACCAACGGCATGACCGCGATCGGCGTGCTCTATGGCTACGGCAGCGAGGCCGAGCTGCGTGACGCCGGGGCGCATCACATCTGCGCCGCGCATCCCGAGCTGCTCGGTCATTGCGTGATCTAGCCGATCAAGCGCTGACGGTCTCCACCGCCGCCAGCATGCCGGTCCTGGCGTGACAGTTCAGATATTCGAAGAACTGCTCGTCGGCAGCCGCCACGGTGACCTCGTGGTAGAGCCGCAATTTTGCCGAGGGGCCGAGCGTCGAGAGGTACTTCATTGCGGCGCCGAATATCCTGACATGGGTCGGATGCGATTCCGCCCACCGCTCCAGCGCTGCCAGGCTCTTCCACCAGCTTTGACCGTAGGACTTTTCACTCGCGTCCCCGTCGGCTGCAAGCACGCGCATGTAACGGTTGGCGTAGCAGCCGATGCCGAGGCCGTCATCGCGCAGGAAATCCATGCCCTCGCGCAACACCGGTTCGACGTCGTCGAGATAGAGCTTTCGCTCCGAGGTCTCGGTATCGCTCCAATCCTGGCCTGATCGGATCAGGCAGAGATTGTCGTGCGCCTTCACGCGCAGCCGCGCGCCGTCGCGGATCAATTCGGGATTGCCCCCCGGCGACATCGGATCGGTCTGCGACAGCGGGATGCGGTCGCGCATGCCGCCCCAATAGGCGTGCTCCTGCACCTCGCCGCTCATGCCCTGCGCAATCACCGCGACGCCCTCGGGCCGGTCGAGCGAGGAAAACAGCGTCTCGTGCCGCGCCACAATGGGGCGCAGCACCTCGATGAACGTGCCAATGCCCTCGCGCTGCGTTCCGGTCCAGGCCTCGCGCGCCGGTGCAAACCATTGGTCGAACCGCGCAATGTCGTCCCAATAGGCCACCGAGACGACGTTCTCATAGCCGGCCTGATCAACATATTGGGCGCGATCCCAATGCGAGGGCCCGCCTTCCGCGGCAAACCGCGCCGCGATGTCGGCGAGCGCATCCGTCGCAGCCGCCGGCGCCGTGCCGCGACATTGCAGGCCGAAATAGGCCATCACGACGCGGTTCACGGCGGGCTTTTAGCGCGCCACGAAGGACGGGTATGGCGGCTGGTAATCGTCCGGCACGCGCTTGTGGCGCGTGCGTGGGGTCTCGAGATGCAGAGGAATTGCGGATTCCATGAGCGTGCCTCCCCTCAATTCCGGCGATCAGCTCGCCGCCGCGGCAATGTCCGTGGGCTCGACAGTGTCGACCGGCAGCGCAAACTGCTCGACGCGCTGGTATCGCTTCTTGTTGAGCAGCAGCCGCGTCACGTCGGGGCGCGAATAGTGCCCGGCTGGATCAGCGGCGTTCTTGGCGACGCCGATGGCGCCAAGATCGATCTCGGCGATCAAGAGGCCCTCCTGGTCCGGCGCGAGCTTGTCGCCGATCTGGCTGCCATCGGGGCCGTAGATCGCAGCGAAGCCACCGCCGGCATGCAGCAGCGCATGCTTGTCCGGCCGATCACAGAGTTCGTCGATCATCGCCTGCGAGACCGTTGCGCAAGGCGCCAGCACGAAGCAGGAGCCCTCGACCGCATAGACGCGCGAGGCGGCGTTGTTCACCTCGGCGCCGAGCGCCGGCGCGAAGGGATCGTAGAGCGAAAAGCTCGGCCAGGCCGCGACATGGACCTGCTCGTTCTGGGCGTACATCGCGTATTTCGACAGCGGTTGGAGATGCTCCCAGCAGCACAGTGCGCCGATGCGGCCGATGTCGGACCGCGCGTGCACGGCGAGATCGCTGCCGTCGCCCTCGCCATAGACCGTGCGCTCGGCATGGGTCGGCCGCAGCTTGCGGCGCTTTGCGATGGTCTCGCCGTCAGGCCCGATCAGCCATTGCGCCAGATAGAGACTGCCGCCATCGCGCTCGGACAGACCGAGCACGGCAGTGAGCTTGGCCTTGCGCACGGCGACGCGCAGCCGCTCGGCCTGCGGACTGTCATAGGACAGCGAATTGTCGAAATAGCGCTGCACGAAGCCGCGGCCGATCGCCCAGGCCGGCGAATCCATCCAGATGTGCCAGGGGTAGCCGGGGATGAAGGCTTCCGGAAAGGCGATCAGCTTGGCGCCCTTCTCGGCGGCCTCCCTGATCAAGGCGATCGACTTGTCGATCGAGGCATCGAGATCGAGCCAGGCGGGCGCCGCCTGCACCACCGCGACCTTGTATTTCGGATGTTCGATGCCCATTGCCACCTCCCTTGCCGGTTGATCGGAAGCCAGGTCCGATGCAGTCTATTTGCCCAAGCCGGGCGGCGGGCGCTCGACCACGGCGGAACAAAAACTCGACCGGACGGAATCGCCGGCCCGGTACGGGATTTGCCTCCGTCAGTGGGGACCTGCGCCGACACGCGATGTTGCGGGATGTGAAAGGGAGGCTCTGCAGATGCCAATCCAGTTCACCACGGACGACAGCCCAGGCCACCGTCGGCTTGCGCTCTGGCAGGATATCGTCTGCGACGTCTTCGTCGGACTCGACTGCAGGTCAGATCTTGGCAGCGCCTTTCGCGGCTCGGTCACCCGGGCGCCGCTGGGCAAGGCGGAATGCTCCGAGGTCTGCTCCGACCGTCAACATGTGTTGCGCACGCCCTCGCGCATCGCGCGCTCGGACCAGGATTTCATCCTGATCGCGCTCGGCAATCGCGGCGCCGGCGCCGTGGTGCAGGACGGCCGCGAGGCCGTGGTCAATCCGGGAGAATTTGCGCTCTATGACACCACCCGTCCCTACGAGCTGAAATTCGATGGCATCTTTACGCAGACCATCTTCAAGGTGCCGCGCGAGATGCTGCAGCGCCGGCTCGGCGCGACTGAAACCCTGACCGCCAGCGCTTTCGGACCAGACTCGCCGCTGCAGAGGATCGCCTACGATTTCATCTACCGGCTCTGCCAGAGCGCGGATCAGATCGATCCGCACCACGCCGCCGCTCTGTCGGAACAGGCCGTCGATGTCCTGGCGATGGCACTAGGCGAGCGGCTGGGCAAGACGCCGCTGCCGTCCTCGACCCATCGCTCTGCCCTGCTCTACCGGCTGAAGGCGCATATCCGGGCTCATCTTGCCGATCCCGATCTCTCGCTGTCCGAGACCGCAGCGGCGCTCGGCATCTCGTCCCGCTATGTCAACGATCTCCTCGCCGACGAGGACACGTCGTTCCAGCGCTACGTCCTCAGTGAGCGCCTCGCTCAATGCAGGCGCGACCTCGCCTCCCCCGTGCTCGCTCACCGCCACATCAGCGAGATCGCCTTCGCCTGGGGCTTCAACGACCTCTCGCATTTCGGCCGCGTCTTCCGCGAGCATTTCGGGATGTCGCCGCGCGATTTCCGGCAGAGCCAGTCGCGGCATTGACGCAAGGTCTGCCGAGAGCGTCGCCTACGGCACAAGCGCATCGCTGGGAGATGCGACGCGGGCCTTCATCGCTTCGCTCATCGGAAGCTGGAGGTTCTGCCCTTTCGGCGGAATCGGCGACTCGAACCACTTCGCGTAGAGCCTCCCGAATTCACCGGATACCATCTTCTCCTTGATCACGGCATCGACGACGGCCTTGAACTCGGGATCTTCCCTGCGGGTCACTAGCCCATAGTAAGAAGGCGCATAGGTGGCCGCCAACATCCGGAAAGCCCTGGGATCGGAGGCGTTCGCGACGAGACCGGCAACCAGGATATCGTCCTCGAACCACGCCGTGGCGCGACCCGTTCCCAGCATGAGGAGCGACTCGGCGTGGTCCTTGGCCTGCACGATCGTCACATTCAGCTTCTGGTCATCGAGGAGCTTCTTGGCGACCCCGAAATTCAGCGAGCCCTGCGTGATGACGACCGTCTGCCCGTCAAGTCCTTTCGGCTCCATCAGCTGCGACGAGGCCGACACCAGCCAGCGCGGCGATGCCACATAGGTCGCAACGGAGAATGCCACCTGCTTTTGCCGTTCGGCCGTATTGGTCGTGCTGCCGCACTCGACGTCGATGGTACTGTTCTGGAGCAGCGGGATGCGATTGGACGCATTCACCGGAACATATTCGACCTCCAGCTCAAGCCGCTGCAACATGACCTTGACCTTGTCGGCCACTGCGGCACAGAGGTCGAGTGAGAGCCCGGTCGGTTTCTGATCTGCGCCGAGATAGGCGAACGGAATCGACGCCTCGCGGTAGCCGAAGGTGATCTTGCCGACCTCCCTGATCTTTTCCAAAGTCTGACTCGCCGCTTGCGCGGCCCCCATCTCGAGCAGCGCAAGTGATGCGGCGGCAATGGCGAGCTTCGGCGCGTGTACGCGGATCATGTCAGCCTCCAACCAGTTGCTAAGCAGTGGGATTTCGCGACAGCTCGTCGAGACTTTCTCTCAAAGCCCGATCAAGGATCTCAACGGCGCGGTCGATCTCCTCGGTCGAGACGGTCAACGGCGGCGCGATACGCCACACCGATCCGCGCTCGGGGCGGCGGCGGATGTTCATGCTCAGCCCGTACTCGAAGCACTTCTTCGTGGTGAGGCCGCCAAGCTGGTGGGCTGGGCGTCGGCTGTTGCGATCACTGACCAGCTCGACGCCAAGCAGAAGGCCCATGCCCCTGATGTCGCCGATCTGCTCGTATTTCTGCTGGAGCCCTTCGAACCGACCTCGCAGGTAGGCACCCATCTCGTTGGCGCGTGCGACAAGTTTGTCCTCAGTGATTACGCGCAGCACCGCGAGCCCGACCTCGGCTAGCAAGGGATCGGAGACGTGGCTGGTGTAATAAGTAAAGTGATCCTCGTGGAGCTTGCTCTCGATCGCCTCGGTGGTCGACACCGCCGCAAGCGGAAGCCCACCGCCGAGCGTCTTCGACATGGTCATGATATCCGGAACGACCCCGAAATATTCGGATCCGGTCTTCCTTCCGATACGCCCGAAAGCGGTCTGGGCCTCGTCGAAGATCAGCAGCATGCCGCGCTCATCGGCCGCCTTTCGCAGGGCCTCCATGAACGCCTTCGGCGGCACCAGCACGCCGCCGGCGCTGATCACGGGCTCCGCGATGATCGCAGCACCCCTCCCGCTCGACTGCATGTCGAACATCTTCAGGGCGAGTTCGAGATTGGCGAGCGCAGACTCGTCCTCGCTGCCCTTTGCGATGTAGGGCCGGTAGGCGTTCGGCTCCGGGATGACGAACACGCCGGGCGGTGGCACGCCATATCCCTTGCGGTCGCTCGCCATCGAGACCGATGCGGCACCGCCGGTGATGCCGTGCCACGAGCCGCCGAGAACGAGCACCTCGTAGCCGCCGGTGTACATCTTGGCCATCCGGAGCGCGACTTCGGTTGCTTCCGAACCGGTATTGATGAAGATCGAGCGTTTGAGATTGCCGGGCAGCCAATCCCTCGCCAGCACCTGGGCGAGCTCGGCGACCACTTCGGGGATCATCCCGCTGAAGAGATGGAAGGCCTTCTTCCCCGCACTCTCCACCGCCGCGACGATAGCCGGATGGTTGTGGCCGATGGTCGCGCACATCTGGCCCGAGGTGAAATCGAGATAATCGCGCCCGTCGCTGTCGGTCACGATCGTCCCCTTCGCCGAGGTGAAGAGGTTCGGAAACACGTCTCCGCCATAGCGGACGAGGAATTCGTCGGCGGCCTGCATCAGCGCTGAAGTCATGGGTTCTCCTCGGGCAAGCGGCATCCGCCGCACAGCCGTGCGGTGTGGCGATGCACTCGCCGTTGTCGGGTCGGTCTTTTGGGGCACGAAGCTGTTGCTTCAGGGCGTTTGCGGTACAAGAATTGCCTGAGCAACGGATAAATTCGTACCGGGCAGACATGATGGGCGCCAGTTCAAAAAACTCAGCAGCCGATGAGGTGGAGTCAACACCGCGGTCGCGAATGCCGCCGCTCAAGGCGCTGTCGGCATTCGAAGCCGCTTCGCGCCACGGCAGCTTCAGCCGCGCCGCAGAGGAGCTCGGGGTCACGCCCTCCGCGATCAGCCACCACGTCCAGAAGTTGGAGGACTTCCTCGGCGTTCGTGTTTTTTCGCGGCACGCCGGCCGCGCGGTGCTCACCAATGCCGGCCGCGTCTATGCCGCCGAGATCGAGCGCGCCTTCGGAATGATCATGGGCGCGACGCGGCTGGTCGCGCCGCAGTCGCAGCGCAATCATCTGTTCATCGCGAGCGGCCCGAGCTTTGCCGCCAAATGGCTTCAGCCGCGGATCGGGAATTTCATCGGCGAGCATCCGGAGATCGGGATCAGGCTATCAACTATCGCCGACTTGCGCGACCTCGATACCATTCGCTTCGATCTCGCTATCGCCTATGGACGCCCGCCCGTCGTCAACGACCGGCAGATCGAGCCGCTTCTGGCTGAGCGTCTGCGTCCGCTCTGTAGCCCGCTTCTGATCGAGCAACTCGGACTTCACGAGCCCGGCGATCTTGCCCGCGCCACGTTGATTCATTCGTCGAACGCGCTGACCTGGACCGACTATCTGCGAAAGGTCGTCGGCACGACGATCAAGGCACACCACGAATTGTGGTTCGATCGGTCCACTATGGCCATCGACGCCGCTGTCGAAGGTCTCGGCGTCGTCCTGGAGAGCGAGATCCTCGCCGCCGACGAGCTGGAAAAGGGCACCTTAGTCGCGCCGTTCCATCAGCCCCAATTCGAGGTCGAGACCGTGTCTTATTATCTCGTGCGATCCTCCGAGGCCAAAGGCCGCAGCCATGTCGACGCGTTCGAAGCCTGGCTGCGCGCGAAGATCACGGCTGCGAATTTGAAGGGGACAATCGTGGCGTAACGCGTGCGGCGCCGGCAGAGCCGCTATGTGAGCACGCAATAGGACACGGCGCGTGCTTGCTCTACCATCCGGCACCGGGTCGCGGGGATCAATCAGCGGCCAGCCGAGGAGCAAATCGATGGAATACCGACGCTTGGGCCGCTCGGGCCTGATGGTGCCCGCCTTGAGTCTTGGGACCGGTACCTTCGGCGGCGTTGGCCGCCTCGCTGCGTGGGGCACCACTGATGCGACCGAAGCGCGGTGCCTTCTGGATATCTGCCTCGATGCCGGCGTGTCGATGTTCGATACCGCGAACGTCTATTCGCTCGGCGAATCCGAGCGCGTTCTCGGCGAGGCCATCAAGGGCCGCCGCGACAAGGTCTTGGTCTCGACCAAGGCGACGTTCCGCTTCGGCGACGGCCCCAACGACATCGGGTCGTCGCGACAGCATCTGCTCACAGCCATCGATGCTTCGCTGAGCCGGCTCGGCACCGATTACATCGACCTGTTCCAGCTTCACGGCTTCGACGCCTTCACCCCGCCTGAAGAGGTGCTCGCGACACTCGACGTGCTCGTGCGCGCCGGCAAGATCCGCTACGTCGGCGTCTCGAATTTTTCGGGCTGGCACCTGATGAAATCGCTTGGCGTTGCCGACAAGCACGGCTTCCCCCGCTACGTCGCCAACCAGACCTACTATTCACTGATCGGGCGCGACTACGAATGGGAGCTGATGCCGCTCGGCCTCGACCAGGGCCTCGGCGCGGTGGTCTGGTCGCCGCTCGGATGGGGACGCCTCACCGGAAAGATTCGCCGCGGCCAGCCAAAGCCTGAATTGAGCCGCCTGCCCAAGACGGCCGAGTTCGGCCCACCCGTGCCGGACGAGCACGTCTATCGCGTCGTCGATGCGATCGACGAGGTCGCCAAGGAAACGGGCAAGAGCGTCTCGCAGATCGCGCTGAACTGGCTGCTACAGCGTCCGACCGTCTCGACCTTGATCATCGGCGCGCGCAACGAGACGCAGCTGCGCGAAAATCTCGGCGCGGTCGGCTGGTCGTTGACCAAGGACCAGATCGCAAAGCTCGATGCGGCGAGCAAGGTGACGCTGCCTTATCCCTACTGGCACCAGCGCACGGCCTTCACCGACCGCAATCCGCCGCCAGTGTAGCGACCGCGCGCGGCGCAGTCCGGCTTGAGCTGCATCAAGCCGGCCCGCGCCGACAGTGGCATCGTGCGCTCCCGCGAGGCTCCCGATGCGCCGATTTGCGATGAAGGCCCTGTTCACCGCTCTCAATCTCAACCGCGCCGAGCGGAGCGGAATCGATTGGGACCGCACCATCCTGATCGTCTCGACCGCGGTGACGATTGGGCTCGTCGCGCTCTATGTGTTTGGGAAGTCGACCTCGCGCTGGTGAGCCCCGCGAATGCCGTCCCGACCCATGCCCGCGGTGCCAGGAGACCCGCGCCCGGCGCAGGAACCGTCCGTATCCTGCCGGGTTGCGATGCATCTCGCAATTTCCTAATCCGGAGACGAACCACGGCTCGAATCAAGCACGCCGCCATCATGTCGCCAGCCCTCATGGAGCACGCCGACGGCCTGCCGCAGCCGCAGCGGGGCCAGGCGGTCCTGACCATTGCGCTCGGCATCATCATGGCAGTGGTCGACAGCGCCATCGCCAACGTCGCGCTGCCGACGATCGCGGCGGACCTCGACGCGAGCCCGGCGTTCTCGATCTGGATCGTCAACGGCTACCAGCTCGCGATCACGATCTCGCTGCTGCCGCTGGCTTCGCTCGGCGAGATCGTCGGTTATCGCCGCGTCTATCTGGTCGGGCTGGTGCTGTTCACGCTTGCCTCCGCATTCTGCGCGCTGGCGCACACGCTGCTGCTGCTCACGATTGCACGCATCGTGCAGGGGTTCGGCGCGGCCGGCATCATGAGCGTCAACGCAGCGCTGGTGCGTTTCACTTACCCCCGCAGCCAGCTCGGCCGCGGCATCGGGCTCAATGCCCTCGTCGTCGCCTTCTCGGCCGCGGTCGGTCCGACGCTGGCCGCCGGCATCCTCGCGTTCGGCAGCTGGCCCTGGCTGTTCGCCATCAACGTTCCGCTCGGCGTGGTGACACTGGTGCTGGGCCTGCGCAGCCTGCCGCACACCAGGCCTGCGAGCCGTTCCTTCGACTGGCAGAGCGCGGGGCTGTCCGCGATCACTTTCGGCGTCGGCATCGCGGCCGTCGATAGCGTCGGTCATGGCGAAGCCGCGATCACCTGCCTCGTGCAGTTCGCCGTAGCTCTCGTCGCCGGCGCGCTGCTGATCTACCGCGAGACCCACATGGCCTCGCCGCTGCTGCCGATCGACCTGTTGCGCATCCCGGTGTTCGCCCTGTCGATTGCGACCTCGATCGCCTCGTTCTGCGGGCAGATGCTGGCCTTCGTTGCGATCCCCTTCTATCTCCAGAGCCGCTTCGGCTATTCGGCGGTGCATATGGGCCTCTTGATCACGCCGTGGCCGATCGCGGTGGCGTTCGCAGCCCCCCTCGCCGGCCGCCTGGTCGAGCATTATCCGGCCGGCCTGCTCGGCGGCATCGGGCTCACGCTGTTCGCAAGCGGCCTCGCTGCACTCGCCTTGCTGCCGGCGGCGCCGACGCCGCTCGACGTGATCTGGCGAATGGCGCTGGCCGGCGCCGGCTTCGGCCTGTTCCAGACCCCCAACAACCGCACCATGATCGCAGCCGCTCCGCGCGAGCGTGCCGGCGGCGCCAGCGGCATGCTGGGGACGGCGCGACTGCTTGGGCAGACCACTGGCGCAGCGCTGGTCGCGCTGTTCCTCGGCCGCTATCCGATCGAGGGAACCAGGATCGCGTTGCTGACAGGCGTCGGCTTCGCGCTCTGCGGCGCGGCGCTGAGCATGTTGCGGCTGTCGCCCGCGGGCGCGCGCGGCGCCGAGCATGTTCGGGTGCAGGACGACCAGCGCCTGCGCGGCGAATAGCGCGTGACCATTTGGGGAGGCCGATTTCGGCTGCGTCCGCCCCTCCTCACATCTTCACCATCTCGGTGCGATATTTCGGCAGCAGTGCTGCAATCAGCTTGCCTTTCTCGGCCATCTCTTCCGGGGTCGGCTTCGGTGGTGGCGACGCGCGGCCTTCGACGGGAAAGCCAACCGCCAGGAAGAATTCGTCCTGTCCCGCTGGCGTGCACATGCAGAGCATACGGGCCGTCTTGCCGGACACGTTCTTGAACGCGTGCGGCGCGTTGGCCGGAACGTTGACGGTCGACCCCGCACTTACGGTGTGGGACTTACCGCGAAAGGTGAATTCAAGTTCGCCTTCGAGCAGCGTGAACATTTCCTCGAAGTCGTGGCGGTGTGGCGGGGGCCCGCCGCCGGCGGGCACCAGCATGTCGACCAGGCAATAGCGTCCTGCGGTCTGTGCGCCCGACACCAGGACCGTGTAGGTGCCGCCGGCCACAGAGATATGCGGCACGTCAACGCCGTCGGGATCGGCGACCGTCAGGGCGCGTGCGGGATCGTCGGCGGGGATCGAGGAAGCTGACGACGAGTTTGCAGAAGGCGTGTTGGTCATGTCGGATCTTCTTGCTTATATTTGGCTGCCAATAAGAAAGGCCGGCTTTTCAGCCGGCCTTTTCAATTCATCGCGTGCGGATCAAGCCTTGACCAGCGGGCTCTTGGTCGGCCCCTTCGAGCCGCCGGGGCCACCGGGTTTGGACTTGCCCGGCGGGCGCTTGCGGGCCCCCGGGAGCTTCTCCTGCTTCGGTGTGACCGGACCCTCGACGAACTCGAAGCCGATCTTGTCCTTGGTCTCGTCGGCCTCGTCCTTGACCAGAACGACGCGGACATGGCCGCCGCCCTTGAGCTTGCCGAACAGCACCTCGTCGGCCAACGGCTTCTTGATGTGCTCCTGGATCACGCGAGCCATCGGACGTGCGCCCATCTGCTCGTCGTAACCATGCTTCACCAGCCAGGTCTTGGCGGGGTCGGACAGTTCGATGGTGACATCGCGATCGCCGAGTTGCGCTTCGAGCTGAAGCACGAACTTCTCGACCACCGTACCGATCACCTCGACGCTGAGATGGCCGAACGACACGACGGCATCGAGACGGTTGCGGAATTCCGGCGCGAACTGCCGGTTGATCGCCTCGTGGTCGTCGCCTTCCCGCTTCGAGCGCGTGAAGCCGAACGCCTGCTTGGCGAGATCGGACGCGCCCGCATTCGTGGTCATGATCAGGATCACGTTGCGGAAGTTGACCTGCTTGCCGTTGTGGTCGGTGAGCCGGCCGTGATCCATGATCTGGAGCAGCACGTTGTAGAGATCGGGATGCGCCTTCTCGATCTCGTCCAGCAGCACCACGCAATGCGGATGCTGGTCGACGCCGTCGGTGAGCAGGCCGCCCTGATCGAAGCCGACATAGCCGGGAGGCGCGCCGATCAGGCGCGACACGGTGTGCCGCTCCATGTATTCGGACATGTCGAAGCGCAACAGCTCGACGCCGAGCGACGCCGCGAGCTGTTTCGCGACCTCGGTCTTGCCGACGCCGGTCGGACCCGAGAACAGATAGCAGCCGATCGGCTTCTCCGGCTCGCGCAGGCCGGCACGCGCCAGCTTGATCGAAGCGGCGAGCGACTCGATTGCCTTGTCCTGACCGAACACGGTGCGCTTCAGGGTCTGCTCGAGATGCTTGAGCACCTCGGCGTCGTCCTTCGACACGCTCTTCGGCGGGATCCGCGCCATCGAGGCGATCGTGGTCTCGATCTCCTTGATGCCGATGGTCTTCTTGCGCTTGTTCTCGGCGACCAGCATCTGCGCCGCGCCGGATTCGTCGATCACGTCGATCGCCTTATCCGGCAGCTTGCGGTCGTGGATGTAGCGCGAAGAGAGCTGCACCGCAGCCTCGATCGCCTCATTGGTGTATTTCAGCCGGTGATAGTCTTCGAAGTACGGCTTGAGGCCCTTGAGGATCGCGATCGCGTCCTCGACCGTCGGCTCGTTGACGTCGATCTTCTGGAAGCGCCGCACCAGCGCGCGGTCCTTCTCGAAGTGCTGCCGGTATTCCTTGTAGGTGGTCGAGCCCATGCAGCGGATGGTGCCGGAAGCGAGCGCGGGCTTGAGCAGGTTCGAGGCATCCATCGCCCCGCCCGAGGTCGCGCCCGCACCGATCACGGTGTGGATCTCGTCGATGAACAGGATGGCGTTGGGATGCGCCTCGAGCTCCTTCAGCACCTGCTTCAGGCGTTCCTCGAAGTCGCCGCGATAGCGCGTACCGGCGAGCAGCGTGCCCATGTCGAGCGAGAACACGGTTGCAGCAGCCAGCACCTCCGGCACCTCGCTGTCGACGATGCGCTTGGCCAGGCCCTCCGCGATCGCGGTCTTGCCGACGCCGGCCTCGCCCACGAACAGCGGATTGTTCTTCTGCCGGCGGCACAGCACCTGGATCGCGCGGTTGATCTCGGAATTGCGTCCGATCACCGGATCGATCTTGCCGTCGCGCGCCTTTTTGTTGAGGTTGACGCAATAGGTCTCGAGCGCCTCGCCCTTCTTCTTGGCGTCCTCGCTGCCCTTGGTCTCGGTCTCCTCGTCGACGCCGCGCACCGGCCGCGCCTCGGAGACGCCCGGCCGCTTGGCGATGCCGTGGCTGATGTAGTTGACGGCGTCGTAGCGCGTCATGTCCTGCTCCTGCAGGAAATACGCGGCATGACTCTCGCGCTCGGCAAAGATCGCGATCAGCACGTTGGCGCCGGTCACCTCTTCGCGACCGGACGACTGCACGTGGATCACCGCGCGCTGGATCACGCGCTGGAAGCCTGCAGTCGGCTTGGCGTCGTCGGCGCCGTCCGTCACCAGGTTCTCGAATTCGGTCTCAAGATAATTGACCAGGCTCGTACGGAGCTTGTCGAGGTCGACGCTACAGGCGCGCATGACGGCGGCTGCATCGGAGTCGTCGATCAGGGAGAGCAAAAGATGCTCGAGCGTCGCGTATTGGTGATGACGCTCGTTTGCGATCGCCAGTGCACGATGCAGGGATTGTTCAAGGCTTTGGGAAAAAGTCGGCATTCGCGTCCTCTATGGCCCCCACCATCATGATCGCCATCGCCCGGTCAGGCAACAACAACCTTTGTCACATATAGTTATACAAGATCGCGGCGAAAGACCGGTTCCGCGACTCAGGCGGCTGCACAGCTGCGGTATTTTTCGATGCAAAACCCGTTCCGGTTTGGGTACGATCGGCACCGGTCCGAAATTCCGTAGTTTTGCCGTCTGCAACGAACATCGCGCGCAGACATCACGCGGCAATCACACTGCGGCATGCACAAGCCGGCTTCGAACGCGCCGTAACGTGTCGTGTCTTACTTCTTTTCCATCACGCATTGCAGCGGATGCTGGTGCTTGCGAGCGAAATCCATCACCTGCGTCACCTTGGTCTCGGCGATCTCGTAGGTGAACACGCCGCACTCCCCGATCCCGTGATGATGAACGTGCAACATGATCTTGGTTGCCGCCTCGGCGTCCTTCTGGAAGAATTTCTCCAGCACATGAACGACGAATTCCATCGGCGTGTAGTCGTCGTTCAGGATCAGCACACGGTACAGGTTCGGCCGTTTGGTCTTCGGCTTGACCTTGGTGATGACGGACGTGTTTGGCGCGGAGGGACCGCCGGAACGGTTCTCGTCGTTGCTCATCTGGGCAGCGTGGGCGGCGGCGGCCGCGGACGGATCTGGTCTGGAAGACAGTTGCGGCATGGCTCAGGCGTTCAAATTCCCCACGGAAGCGTATGACGGTTTGCCGCGCGGCCCCGGCCTTTGGAGCTTCGCACAGGCGCACCGCCTTGTTGGATCGCCGCTTCCAGCCGGTCCGGTCCAAGCCGGATCGACCTCACCGAATATGGGCCTGCCCCCGGCTCGCCGCAAGCGTGCGACAGCTCGGCCGAGGCGGCCATGGCGGTCCCGATTCCCGGTCCGGGCGATCCTTGCCAAGGTTAATCAATCCGGACTGATTTGACAAAAGCTTCCGCCCCGCCCGTTTAGAAGATGTTGACCAGGAACCCGGCCGGTAACGCGGCTGCGGCGGTTTCGCGCGGGCTATCTCCGGTTTTCTACGGACCGATTTACCCTGCGTTCAATGGCGTGGCGCGAAAACGGGCAAAGTCACAGATTTCCGGGAATCGTCATGTCTCGCCTGCCATTCGCCAGCCGTATTGGTCGACACCTCGCCCGGTTTGCTGCGGCCGAACAAGGCAATATCGCCGTGATCTTCGCCATCGCGCTGCTCCCGGTTCTAGGCTTCGTCGGAGCTGCAATCGATTACAGCCGCGCGGCCCAGGCTCGTTCCGCAATGCAGGCGGCCCTCGATTCGACCTCGCTGATGGTCTCCAAGGATCTGTCGTCCGGCACCATCACGACGTCGCAGATCGGCATCAAGGCGCAGGCTTATTTCAACGCCCTGTTCACCGCCGCCAATGCCCTGCCGTCGGTCAACATCGCGGCCACTTACACCGCAAGCACCAGCATGGGCTCCACCATCCAGGTCACCGGCACCGGCACCTACACGACGACCTTCATGAAGGTCGCAGGTTTCCCGACACTCGACGTCGGCGCCAATTCCACCAGCGCCTGGGGCCTGGTGCGCATGCGCGTGGCCTTGGTGCTCGACAACACGGGGTCGATGGCCGACGACGGCAAGATGGCGGCGATGCAGACGGCCGCGAAGAGCCTGGTCGACCAGCTCAGCCCACTCGCCAAGACCAATGGCGACGTCTACATCTCGATTGTTCCGTTTGCCAAGGACGTCAACGTCGGCGCCAGCAACTTCAGCAAGTACTGGGTCGATTTCAGCGATTGGGACGCGGCCCGCGGCACCAGGTCCGCCAACCACAACACATGGACGGGATGCGTGGTCGACCGCGACCAGGACTACGACACGAAGAACACGACGCCCACGAGCGGCAACGCGGGAACGCAGTTCCCGGCCGAACAGTACTCCTACTGCGACCCCGGCAGTTCGTCCTTTCTGCAGCCAATCATGCCGCTGAGCTACGACTGGAGCTTACTCAAGAGCCGGATCGACGCCATGAAGCCCACCGGCAACACCAACCAGGGCATTGGCCTCGCCTGGGGCTGGATGACGCTGTCGGGTGGCGATCCCATGAACGCGCCGGCCAAGGACCCCAACTACACCTACAAGGATGCGATCGTGCTGCTCTCCGACGGTCTCAACACGCAGAACCGCTGGTACAGCAACGCCTGGCAAATCGACGCGCGGCAGAAGAAGCTGTGCGACAACGCCAGGGCGGCGAACATCACGATCTATACGGTGCAGGTGAACACCGGCAGCGATCCGACGTCCAGCGTGCTGCAATATTGCGCGAGCGGAACCGACAAGTTCTACCTGGTGACGAAGGCAGATCAGACCGTCTCGGTGTTCAAGGACATCGGCACGTCGTTGTCAAAGCTGCGCGTAGCGCGCTGAGATCGACACGCCACGACAAACAAAAGCCCGGCTGCTTCAGCCGGGCTTTTGATTCCAGGACGTCGGGAAACGTTAGCTGGCGGCCGGAGTGAACTTCGACACGATGGTCTCGACCGGCTTGAAGGCCTGCTTGGCGAGGTCGCCGTAAAGGCCGGCGATCTTCTGCGATTCCGCGACGAAGGACTCGTAGGCGGAACGGGCGAATTCGGTCTGCGCTTCGACGGCCTTGTCCAGCGACTTCACGCCGGAAAGCTTCTCGACGAAGGACTTGGTGTCTTCGAACGACTTCTTGGTGTAGTCGCCATAGGCGCTGGCGATCGCCTGAAGGCCGTGCTGCATCGAGGTCGCGGAGGCGACGTACTGCTCGAAGTGCTCTTTCCCGTAGCCTTGAAAGTCTTCAACCTTGAACATTCGGAATCCTTTTCCCTAGCTCTCGTCGGGAAGCCCCGGCTCCCTGACTCTGCTCACAATTAGTGCAACGCACAAAAAAGTCAACAATTTTGTGCGTCGCACAATAATGCACGCGAATTTACCGAGATTCCCGGGTTTTCCCGCAAGGGTTCCTTAAGCTTTTGGAAACCGCAGCGCCCTACCTTGATTCCCTGGACGTGTTCAACTTCCACAAGCGGCCAAAAGCCGTTGGAGAACATCACCTTAGCCAGAACAGCGGCTCAGGCCCAACGTCCCCCGCGGCGAACACCTGCGGAGGGACAGCCTGAGCAGGTAATGATCCCGGGTCCGTTGGGCACAATTTCGCCTCACGAGCCGGTGATCAAGTCAGAAACGGGGACGGGGTTTCATGCTTCGTAAAAACTTGTCTTCCTCGCGCTTGGCGCGGGTTGGCGTTTTTGGGCTTCTTGCGGTCACCAGTGCGGTCATCTTCACCACAGATGCTGCCGAGGCGCGGCGCCACCGTCGTCACTACGCGCACCACCGCGTGCAGCGCGATGTGTCCGAGAGTTCCAGCCCGAAATTCGCGTCGATCATCGTCGATGGCAATTCCGGCTCCGTGCTTCAGGCCACGAGTCCCGACGGGATCCGCCATCCGGCCTCACTGACCAAGATCATGACGCTCTATCTGCTTTTCGAGCGTCTCGAGTCAGGGAAGATGAAGCTCGACACCGAGATGCCGGTGTCGCAGCACGCCGCCGATCAGGATCCGACCAAGCTGAACCTGCGTGCCGGCCAGACCATTCGCGTCGAGGACGCAATCAAGGGTCTCGTCACCCGCTCCGCCAACGACGCAGCCGTTGTGATCGCGGAAGCGATTGGCGGCGACGAGGACGACTTCGCCCAGATGATGACGCGCAAGGCGCGTTCGCTCGGCATGTCCAGGACGGTTTACCGCAACGCCAACGGTCTTCCCAACGACGAGCAGGTCACGACCGCGCGCGACCAAGCCACGCTCGGCCGCGCCATCCAGGAGCGCTTCCCGCGCTACTATCGCTATTTCGCGACCTCGACGTTCAACTGGCGCGGACAGTCGATCCGGAACCACAATCATCTGCTCGGGAATGTCGAGGGCGTGGACGGCATCAAGACTGGCTACACCCGCGCCTCCGGCTTCAATCTCGTGACCTCGATGCGCCGCGGCAACCGCCACCTGATCGGCGTGGTGCTGGGCGGCCGCAGCGGCGGCTCGCGCGACGCCATCATGCGCAACCTGCTCGCGGAGAACCTCGACAGGGCCGCGACCACCCACACCGTCGCCGCGGTCACCGAGCGCAACGGCTCCGACGCCGCTGCCGAAGTCGCTGATGCGTCGGATACCCCGGCCCGCTCCGCTCCGCAGGTTCAGGCTGCCCCTGCTCCCGAAGCAGCCCCGTCGCGTCTCGCCGCGCGCCTGTCGACGCTTGCGGCTGCGACTGCCGCGGTGCCGCCGGCTCAGCCCAGATCTGAAGCCAACAAGCCTGAAGTTCGGTCGATTGAATCCAAGATCGAGCCTGCGCCGCTCACCAATGGCGTGATCTCGAGCCAGCCCCTCTCGATCATTCCCGGCTCGTCCGAGCCGATGAAGCCGGTCCGGGTCAAGACCGTGCAGGTCAAGGCCGGCGCCGTGAAGGTCGCCTCCGCCGCCCCGGCTCAGATCGCACCGCAGGTCACGAGCACGATCGCGTCGCGCTCCGACGTCGCCGAAACCTCCGGCGCCGTCGTGGCCCGGGCAGACCTCATCAACAAGCCCGAGGTCGCCAGCCAACCGGAGGCGCCGAAGGCCGAGATCGCCCGTACCGAGCTGCCGCGTCAGCCGGCGGGCTTCGGCACCGGCAATGGCATCCTCGGCGTATTGCCGGCCGCCACCGCCGCCGCACCCGCCCCGGCTGCTACGAAGCTTGCGTCAGCCGACCCGGCGCTGCAGCCGGTCCAGATGAGCGCCACCACGAAGCCGGTCGTCACCCACAGCGGCTGGATCGTCCAGGTCGGCGCGCTCGAGAGCGAGAACGAAGCCCAGCAGCGCATCGACGCGGCGCGCAGCTCGGCTCGCGGTCTGCTCAGCAAGGCCGATCCGTTCACCGAGCCGGTCGTCGCGAAAGACAATCGCAAGCTCTACCGCGCCCGCTTCGCCGGGCTCGACCGCGACCAGGCGGAAGCCGTCTGCCGCACCCTGAAGCGCGCCGATATCTCCTGCATGACCGTCCGCAACTGATCTTTTCGCGCCGTTCCAATCAAATGCCCGCGCCTTGCGCGGGCATTTTCATTTTCGGGACGCGGTGACCGACGAGGCTGTTCCACGACAACCTCTCGTCAAGGATTTACGGTTAAAACTTTACGCAAGGGATCGACCACGCCGACAATGGCGGGCATCGGGGCGACGGCAAACAGAGCAAGCGGGGCTCACACGGGACGAGCGTTTGTAGCGTGGTGCCGGAGTTAGCCGTTATGCGTGCGAAGCAGAGTATCCTTGGCCTCGTTTACCCGGGCAGCGAGATACGTCGAGCCCCCCTGGTCGGGATGCAGTTTCTTCATCAGGGACTTGTGAGCCCGGCTGATGTCGTCACGCCCCGCCCCCGGCTGCAAGCCAAGGATCTGATAGGCCTCCTCCGTCGTCATTTTGCCGGTCGCCACCGTGCGGCGCTGCCCCCCTGCCGCGTCGCCCTGCGCGTTCTGACGCCAAGCGGGAAACCGGCGGTCCAGATAGCTTTCAAGTAGGGCCACGCTCTCGGCGTCGAACGCCGGGACCATTGCCAGCAGAGCCGCGAGATCGAACTCATCGAGATCGCGCCCGGCGTGAGGCCCGGCGACGATCCGGCCTCCGAGCTGGCCGGAATCGTGATCGAGCCGCATGTCCAGAAATTGCGAGCGCACGCGCGAGGCCTGACCGGTCGGGCGCGTCGCGCCGGCACCGAACAGCCCGCCGATATTGCCGAAGCCGGCGTTTGCCATCGGTGTCCAGCCCAGGAGCCCGGCGCCGAACATCCCGAGCGGGATCGCCACCACCAGTTCGCCCTTCAATCCCGTGAACGCTGCGACAGCCAGCGCGACCACGCCGCCACCGAACCTGATCGCGCGTGCCAGCACGGCCGGATTGGCCGAACGGAACATCTGGAGCAGCAGATAAAGGGTGATAACAGCGATAGCACCGGCAATCAGGGTCATGGCCGGAATATAGTCGGCCTATCGCCAAAAAGCATCGAGTCCTTGCGCCTCCGCCGACCGCGCGCCACCGCTACTTCATCTGGCCGATCAGCCTGGCCGCCCCACTGGCGGTCTTCGCCAATTGCAACAGCGCCTCGCGTCCGCCGGCCGCGTAGGCGGCGGCTGCGCGCAACAGCTCGCGCAACTGCGCCGCCGCGCCCGGATCGAACCGGCACCAGGCGCCGCCGGTCAGGCGCGCGATCTCGCGAAAGGCCTGCTCGGCCACCGCGTCATGGCCTTCCTGAAATACGAACACAGGCACCTTGAGCATGCCGAGCTCGCCGGCCTTGGCGCAGAGCTCGTCGACGTTCTCCTCCATGGCGTCGCCCACGAAGACAACGGCGCGCACGCCGGATGCGACCGCCTCGCGCCGCGCCTCGCTCAGCACCTTGCCGATCTGGGTATCGCCGCCACGGCAATCGATCTTGCCCATTAGCGTCGCAAGCCTGGCGCTGTCGGAGATCCATCCCGTGGCGCGGCACTCGTTGAAGCCGCGATAGTAGACGAGCCGGATGTCGAGACTGCCGAGTGCGGCGGTCTCACGGAACATGTCGGCCTGAAGCGCGCAGGCCATGTCCCAGGTCGGCTGCCGACTCATCGTCGCATCCAGCGCGAAGATCAGCCGTCCCTTCGCACCGGGCGCATGCGGTGACAGCGCGCGCGCGTTTGCGACGAAGGCGGCGATGTCGTCCGAGGTCGAGGTCCCCGCCTGCGGCACAGCGCCGCCTGGTTGCGTCGAGACGGCATCGCGGCCGCGCGGTTTGATGGGTTCGCCCGACATTCCTTGACCTTAGCGTGAACGGCTAATGTGGTCAGCCCCTGCAGCCCGGTCAATGTGCAAAGCCCCCGCAGGCGGAAGCCGGCGGAGGCTTTGATAATCGGTATCGACGACGAGGACGGCGTCAGCTCTTGGCAGGCGCCATCAACGCGACCGGCCCGGGCTCGAGAATTTTTGGCGGGGACGATTGCGTGTCGACCGGCGCCACTTCACTGTCGGTCGCGCTCAGGAACTTGTCGAGCATGCCCTGGATCGAGTTCTTGGCCGCGTCCGGACCGGTGTCGCGCATGTCGTTGTGCTGGAATTCGGTCTTCACGACCTGGATGCCGGCCTTCTCGCATTCCTCGTCGGTCGGGATCACGCCCGCATCGGCCTTGAACTGCGGATCGGTGGAGCGGAACGACAGGATCTTGAACTTGCCGGCGGTGACGAAGGGCACGCGAAGATTGTCGAGTGTGACGACCTTCTTGACCTCATCCGGATACTGCTTGGCGAAATACATCGTGATGTCGCCGCCCATGGAATGGCCGACCATCGTCACCTTGTCGTAGTCGGCGTTGGGCTGAACCTTCCTCATCTCCTGCATGGCGAGATGTATATTGGCGACGCCGCGCAGGATCTGCGGCAGCCGGCCGACATAGATCTCGCCGGGCTTGGTCACCATCGGAGGATCGGTCGGCAAATCATGCTGCGGGCTGACGACGAGGTAGCCGCGCGCAGCGAAAATGTTGGCGAGGAAGCCGTACTCGGTGTTCTTGACGGTGTTGCCGTGGTTGATCACGGCGACCGGCATCGTGATCATGCCGGCATTGGCCTGCATTTCCTTGTCACGACGGATCGCGATATCGACGGGCACCGCACGGTTGTCGCGCGAGGCATCGTAGAAGGTGATGGTCTCGTGCCTGATTGCCCACTTGCTCGCCGTGAAATAGGCGACGCCACAGAGGGCACTGACCGAAACCAGAACGGCAATTCCACGCTTCATTTTCGTCCTCAGCCTCAGGCTCTTGCGGCCTGAATCCCTGTTGAAAATCGTGTTCTTCCGAGGCTCTTCGGCCCCTGGTCGCCTATTCCCTAATATATGTCACAGCCGCGTGACAGGAAGGCTAAATATTGTGAACCATCAGCCCTTTCATTGTGCGGCGCACACGTTTGTTGGGCACCTCGCTCTCATACGGCTACGTCAGGGTGCACGTCACCTTCCGACGCAACCTGTCTCGATCGGGTTCAATTTCGCAGTAAACGCGGGGTGAAAACGGTTCAGCGCGGGCTCGGTTCCCACGGGAACCGGCCGCTTTGATCGACCGGAAGTAGCGCTATACCGCCGCCTCAGGCGCCGAGGATGTCGTGGACCTCGAGCGGCTTGTCGACCTGGTTGAACCACTCGGCGCGGTTGGCCGCGCGGCGGCGTCCGCGCTCGTCGAGCGGAAGCTTGAGCTGGCGGAGCAGGCTCGTCACCTCCTCCCGCGCGGTGAGATGGCCGAGATTGGGCCGCATGCCGAGGGTGGCCTCATCGATCTCGTCCAGCGCGGTCAGGCCGCGCGGGAAGAACTCGCGATAGACGACGCGTTCGGCGAAGCCGTCGACGTAGCGGAAGCCGAGCCGCAGCGACAAATCCTTCAACCCCTCGGCAACGAGTTGCTTGTTGCGGGAGCCGAGCATCGACAGTCGGTTGCGCACGACGATCCAGTCGGTGGTCGCGCCGTCGAGCTGGCGGCGCTTGCGCCTGACATCCCGCACCATCTCGGCGTAGTGGCTCTCGCCCGTCACCGCGTAATTGGCGGGGTCGACGGTGCCGAGCACATCGAAATCGAGGAAGCTGTCGTTGATCGGGGTCACCAGCGTGTCGGCCATCGAGTGCGCAAGCCGCATCAAATAGCTGTCGGTGCCGGGCGTATCGATGACGATGAAGTCGAAGCTGCTCTCGACCGCCGAGACCGCTTCCATGAACTGAAGGAACTCCGAATTCTCGTTCTCGGCGACCTGCATGGTTTCGCCGAGCTTGATGCAGCGATGCAGCGGCAGTTCGAGGTCGAGCTTGGTACGGCGCGCCCAGGCGGAACGGTTGTTGATGTAGTGAGTAAAGCTCTGCTGACGGCAGTCGAGGTCGATGGTGGCGACACGCTGGCCGGCTTTCAGAAGCGCGACTGCGATGTGCAGGGCGGTCGTCGACTTGCCGGAGCCGCCCTTCTCATTGCCGAGCACGACAACATGCGCCGAGCCGGACTGGCCTTGGCTAGCTTGCACAAGCATCGCGATCCTCAACACCCCTAACGAATATCTTCGAGTTGGCCGCGTCTGCGGTCAAGTGAAATGCGTGACAGGCAATACAAATCGCGGCGCGCCGTCCTTCATCATGAATCGCCGCGCCGCTTCGCGTCTGTGATCCAGCCCACAATGTCGCGACCTCTTGCGCGGCTTTGCGCGGGTGCTGTGCCGCATCCGGATGCGTGGCGTCCATGGTCGCCGCTTGTTAAGGTTAGCCCGCCGGGCGCCGGGACGTGCCCGCCGATTCCCAACCCCGTCGAGTTCTGATGTCACGCAGCCCCTTGATCGCCCGCACGGTCCCCACCTTGCGACGCGCCGTCGACAATCTTCGCAAGCGAAAGGCCACGATCGCGCTGGTCCCGACCATGGGAGCGCTCCATGACGGCCATGTGTCGCTGGTGCGCCTGGCCAGGCGGCGCGCGAGCCGCGTCGTGGTGTCGATCTTCGTCAACCCGACCCAGTTCGCGCCGACCGAGGATTTTGGCGCCTATCCGCGAACCTGGAAGGCCGATCTTGCCAAGCTCGCCGCCGAGGACGTCGATATCGTCTGGCATCCCGGCGCCGAGGTCATGTATCCGGAGGGCTTTGCCACCCGCATCGTGCCGGAGGGACCGGCGCTGGCCGGCCTCGAGGACCGCTTCCGCCCGCATTTCTTCGGCGGCGTCGCCACCGTCGTCGGCAAGCTGTTCACGCAGTGCCGGCCTGATGTCGCGATCTTCGGCGAGAAGGATTTTCAGCAGTTGCGGGTGGTGGCGCAGATGGCTCGCGACCTCGACCTCGGGGTCAAGGTGATCGGTTCCCGCACCGTGCGCGAGCGCGACGGGCTCGCGATGTCCTCGCGCAACGTCTATTTGTCACCACAGGAGCGGCAGACAGCAACCACGCTGTACCGCGCCATGAAGGAGAGCGCCGGGCGCATCCGCGCCGGCGAAGCGGTCGCGGCCGCAATGGCGCGCGGTGCCGCGATCATCACGGCGGCCGGCTTTGAGCTCGACTATTTCGAGGTGCGCCATGCAGCGACCCTGGCGCCTGTCACCTCGCGCAAGGACGGCCCGTTGCGGATCCTGGTCGCGGCCAAGCTCGGCACGACCCGACTGATCGACAATATCGCGGTGTAACCGCCAAGGTTGATCTTGCACCTTTGCTCGCCCGGATGGATGATCGGCGCGAGGAAGCGAGCCGACTGGCGGGGCATGTCGTCCATCAGCGTGAGGATCGTGAGCTGCGTGCTGGCGCTTGTTGCCGCAGGCGCCGTACAGGCACAACAGCGTCCGCCGATCGGCGCCTTCGGCTCGCCGCCCGACGCCATGATCTTCTACGTCGCCCATGGCCCGGCCGATGCCTGCGGTCCGGGGTGTTCGGACTGGATTGCCGCCGAAGGGGCTGTGCAGTGGGACAGCTACAAGCGGCTGATCGCGATCCTCGACCGTCAGACGGGCCGCAAGCTGCCTGTCGTGATCCATAGCTGGGGCGTATCCAATCTCAAGGTCGCAAGCAGCCTCGGCCGCATCCTGCGTGACCGCGGCCTCGACGCCACGGCCGGGACGACCGAGGTCACAGCCTGCGCCGGAAAGCCGGACGCCGAATGCTTCACGCTGAAGCGTCCGGGCGGACCGCTCGATGCAAGATTGTCAGTGTCGAATCTGATTTGCGATTTTGCCTGCGTGCTCGCGCTGGCGGGCGGCGTGCATCGCAGCCTGCCGCCGGGCACGAAGGTTGTGCTGGGCAGCCGCTCCGTCCGTAACCGGCTCGCGCCCAACATCCCGGCTGAGCAGCGCGAGAGCCTCACGGAGTATTTCGGCGAGCAACACCGGAAATATCTGAACGAGATGGGCATTGCGCCCGATCTCATCGACATCGTGGATGGCATCGGCGAAGGCGGGCGCCCCGTCGTCATACCGCCGTCCGACTGGGCGCGGCTGCACATCGTGACGCCTTCGCAGTGACGCCTTCGGAGTAGCGGCTACAACAGCCCGAGATCGCGCAGCTCGCGCCGCATCGGCTCCGGCATCGCCGCGATCGAGCCGGCGGCGGACTTGCCGAGATCGGGCGGCACCGAATCGTCGGCGAGATAGCGCCAGCCCTGGAACGGGCGCATCGGCCGCGGCGACACCGGGATTACCTTCGGCTGCATCACGATCCGGCAGCGTCCGATGCCGTCCTTGTCGCGGAACGGCTCGATGCCGATGATCTTTTCGCGCGCGGCGACCTCGCCCTTGATCACCCAATAGAGCGACCCGCCCGACAGGATCTCGGAGTCGCGCTTGGGCACCAGGCGGGTGATGTGGATGTGATGTTGCGGCAGACCCTTCTTCTTGGCGGTCTGCATCCGTTCGGCGGTCCACTCCTTCAATTCCTTGACGGATTCGCAGCCGACGGCGAGCTTGATCAGATGTAGTGGCATGCCCCCAGCATTAGCCGGGCAGCCACGCATTTGGAATGCCGATCTACTCGTTATCCGCAGCCGGGGGAGCCGCGGCCGGCGGCGTGAGCGGAACCGGTGCTGCCGCCGGCGCCCGCGCAGCCTTCGGCGCAGGCGGCTTCTTCGCGGCGGGGGCTGCGGCCTGTGCCGAGGCCGCTGCCGGGGCGCGCGGAGCCGCTGCGTTCGCGGCGGGCGCAGCCTGGCGCGTCGGCGGCTCCGGATTCATGATGCTGACCGGCGGCGTCGACGAGGCACTCGGGAACTCCGCACTGGTCGGCTTGCCCGTCGGCATCGACGGCGGCAGTCCGGCAAGCGCGGCAGTGGCCGGCAACGATTGCGCCGTTGCAGGCGCATTCCAGGTCGGCGCGTGGCGCGCGACCAGCGTGTCGTAGAGATGGGAATCCATGTTGGCGGCGACCTGCTGCTGGTCGGTCAGCGAGCGGAAGGCCGCACAGTCGAACTGCGTGCAGCCGTCGCGCACGACCAGCACCTGCGCGACCAGGCCGTAGCGATCACGCTCCAGCGACTTGCGCAGCACCTTGATGTCGGGCGTCAGGCTCTTCTCGGCGGTCGCGGCATCGCCGAGCGCCGTCAGCCGGTCGATCCTGGCCGCAATGGTGGAGACGGCCGCAGCCGCCACGTCAGGCGCGCCGAACAGCGCCTTCTCGCAGCCAATGGCCACGGCATCGCCGGCGAGATCGTCGAGACAGGAGAACGCCGGCAGGCTCGCGGTCATCGCGGCCTGCGCGCGCGCCTCGGTCGGCGTGGTCTGCCCCGCCGGTCCATCGACGCGCACGACGGCAGCCAGCGCGATGGCAATGGCGAGCAGCGTAACGACGGCCAGCGCACCGTTGGCGACCGATCGCTCGGCGCGCAGCAGCGTGACCAGGAGGATCAGTCCGAAGAAGCCGGCAGCCGCCAGCATCATCCACATTGGAAAGGCCGGCGAGCGCCAGATTTGGTCGAGCGACGAGGCCCATGGCCAGTTCATGCGCGACGTCCCCTCACGCGAGCAGAGAGCGAATGGTCAAAGCGAGCACCGAGAGTCGGCAACTGCCCCCGGTCCCCCTTTTGAAGGTGAAGCGGGCCTTTTGACGGCGGCAGAATACAAATTCCCGGGAACGCGCCAATGCGCGGGTAGCGTCGGCCTTCAGGACAGCGCGAGCTGGCTTTCCTTGGCGACGCGTTCGAAGGCTTCGGTCGAGCTCTTGATCCGGTACTGACAGTCGTCACCATCCGTCGGCAGGAGGCGGATGACCTCATACGAGCCGCTGGCAGCGGGGCGTGCGACATTGCTGGCGGTGAACAATACGCGCGCGCCAATAGGGAATTTGTGCTTCAACACCCTCTCCATCACTCAAACAACGCCTGCCACGCCCATGGTCCCACTGCGTCGGCCGGCCGGAAACCCGGGCGTGGTATAGCATGCGGCGGGCGTTTTTGGCCAGCAGTATGCAACATGGCAAACGTGCGAATTTTGCAGTTATTTCAGAGTGATGCCGCCAGCCGATGATACCGCTGGAACCGGTCCTTCAGGCGCTATGGGGCAAACGGCCGTCGGGCTTGCGTGATCCACCGCCTTGGGCGGTTCCCGGGCCGTGAGGTCCCTCTCCTTGCCGACCACTCGGGCGATCGAGCGCCGCCGGCTTGCTGCGAGAAGCGAGGCCCGATCGCAACCACAGATTACACGGCCTCGAACTTTTCGATGACGAGCGTTTCGGCGAGCCCGTCCCGGGTCCATTCCTGGAACGCCGGCAGCGCCAGCATCGTGTCCATGTAGGCCCGGGTCTCCGGCGTGACCTCGATCGCGTAGGTGCGGAAGCGGTGCACGACCGGGGCATACATCGCATCCGGCGCGCCGAAGCGCCCGAACAGGAACGGTCCATTGGCGCCATACCGGGTCCGGCATTCGCGCCAGATCTCCTGCACGCGCGCGATATTGGCCTCGGCGTCCGCCGACAGCGTCACGGGACGCACCGGGCGGTGCAGGTTCATGCCGCATTCGTTGCGAAGGGCCATGAAGCCGGAATGCATCTCGGCGCACACCGAACGGGCATGGGCGCGGGCGGCGGCGTCGTCCGGCCACAGCTTCACTTCCGGGTAGCGCTCGGCGACGTATTCGATGATGCTAAGCGAATCCCACACCGTGATGTCGCCGTCGACCAGCACCGGCACCTTGCCGGCGCGGCTGAACGAGATGATCTGCTCCTTGTCCGCGGGATTGTCGGTGTAGAGCGGGATCAGGGTCTCCACGAACGGGATGTCGTTGGCACGGAGCGCGAGCCACGGCCGCATCGACCATGACGAGTAATTCTTGTTGCCGATTGCGAGTTTCAGCGCAGCCATGTCATCAGTCCTTCTCGATCCGCCTTGAAGCGAGCCGCTTTTAACGCCATCGCCTGCCGCCAATCAATCGTTGCTGCACCTCGCCATGCGTGGCAAGCGTTGCGATCCTCGCCAGGAGACAGACATGAGCAGGCATTGGGTCGACATCACCGCCGTCGGCTTCTTCATCATCGAGTGGCTGGTCTACGCGCTGACGCTGGAGCATTCGGCCTATGGCCGCGACAGCCTGTCGGCGCGCATGAACCGCTACCGCGAAGTGTGGGTGCGCCGGCTGCTCGACCGCGACGCGCGCATGGTCGATATGCAGATCATGGCCTCGCTGCAGAACGGCACTGCCTTCTTCGCCTCCACCAGCCTGATCGCGCTCGGCGGCGCCCTGGCGCTGCTGCACGCGACCAATGACGCGATCACGATCTTGAGCAAGCTGCCGATCGATCTCAGCACCTCGCCGGCCATGTGGGAGCTGAAATGCGTCGGCCTTGTCCTGATCTGCGTCTACGCCTTCTTCAAATTCGCCTGGTCGTATCGCCTGTTCAACTATGTCGCGATCCTGTTCGGTGGCATGCCTGCGGCCTCGCAGCGTGACACGCCGGAGGCCGAAGCCCATGTGATCCGCACCTCGCGCCTGTTCGAATCCGCCGGCCGCCATTTCAACCGCGGCCAGCGCGCCTTCTTCTTCGCACTGGGCTATCTCGGCTGGTTCGTCAGCCCCTGGGTGTTGTTCGTGACCACGGCCGCCGTGGTGATCGTGACCTGGCGGCGGCAATTCGCCTCAAGCGCGTGGGAGGCCATGGCGCCGGAGGTGGTGGATGGCGAGGAGATGCGGAAGCGCGGTCGTTGACGCGCTTGTGTCCCAGACGAGTTGCAGCGCTCTTGCGCTGCGTCCGGTACGAGAGCGGAGTGTGGCGGACAAGTCGCTGCGCTCGCATTGACGCAGTATGAGGCGGCAGCGCCACTTTTCCAGCTCGCATTTTGAATTGCAGACATAGCTTCGCACTCTCGCGGCGCATTTCGCCCGTATCTTTGCCTGGTCACTTCCCCCCTTATCCAAGGGCACAGGGAAGCCTGCGATCATAATCCTAAGCCGGCGTCTCGGCCTGTGCAGCGATTGCCTCATGGGAACTCCTGAAGTCGCTTTGATCTATCTCAATTCTCTGACTTGAGCGGGCATCAGTTTGAGGGAGTCGCGTCCATCGCTTCGCCGCGCCGGCCGGGCGGTTGGGCGCTTCCAGGGAGCTCGATATGATCAAGTCGCTCGGAATTGCCACGTCCGCCTTCTTCTTCGCAGTATCGGCTCAGGCGATGACACCTGCCCCGATTGCACAGCCCGAAAGCCTGATTACGGAAGTCGCTGCTGCCTGCGGCGTCGGTAGGACACGTATCAACGGCGTGTGCGTGGCACGGACCACCGTCCGGCATACCCGTCGGGCGGTTCGCAGGTGTGTGAGAGGGACGACGTGCTGATTGGTTGTCCTCAAGGACAATACGCAGATTGGTGCGTCGCGATTAGAGTTCTGGAGTACCGACCCCAACGGTACATCGACGCCCCCACCGGCCTCAGTCTTTCCAGACTGAGGCCGTCTTGCGCCTGAAAGGTTGGACGGACCTGGTCACCTTGTGGGATTTATCGACGCGGGGAACAACTCCAACTGCAAAGCTGATGCCGGCACGCCAACAATCAGCCTTCGAGAGCCGGTCATCGTCAACCGACGAAGCCGACGATGCAGATGAATAGCGCAGACACAAAAAGCAAATGTTTACGCAATTTACCCCGCGACCATCAACGCGATGGTCTTCATTTTCCCGTCTGATAATTGCCTTGCGCGCCTTGTTTGGTCGGATGCTCGGAGTGGTCCTGTCGTAGCGGAGATGGCCGGCATGTCCGAAATGGTGGAAGTCCTCGCCGGAACGAGTTTATTTCTACTCGCCTTCTCGCTGCTGATATTCGACATACCCCGCTACACCTTATCGTTGGTGTCTCTTGCTCTGTTCAGCTCGAAGCGGCGAAGCGCCGGTGGGACGGTTTGCCAAGCGACGGTAAGCGTGATTATCCCGACGTTCAACGGCGGCTCCGGGCTTGCTCCTTCGATCAGCTCGCTGCGCCGGCAAACCCTGCGACCTGTCGAAATCATCGTCGTCGACGACGGCTCCACCGACGCAACACGCGCGGTCGCGGAGCGGGCGAGAGCGCAGGGCCTGGTTGACATGGTCATCTGCCATGGGACCCGCTGCGGCCGCAGCGCTGCCATCAACGCTGCAGCACGGTTTGCCCGCGGCGATCTTCTCTTGACCGTAGATGCCGACACTGTCTTCGAACCGAACGCGGTTGAGCGCCTCGCGGCTGCGTTCGGCGATCCGCTCGTCGCCGGCGCAAGTTGCAGCATCGCGATCAGCAACGAGCGCGACTCGATATGGACAGGACTTCAAAGCGTCGAATACCTGATGTCGATCACCGCGGGGCGGTCGATCCTAGACGTGGTGGATGCGATCGCGTGCCTGTCCGGCGCCTGTTCCATGTATCGCCGGGATATTTTCGCGCAGCAGGGCGGGCTCGACGTCGGCCCGGGAGAGGATATGGAGTACACCTTGCGGCTCCGGAGACTCGGCTATGTCATTCGGTTCGTTTCCGACGCCTGGGCGGAAACAGCCGGCCCCGCAAGCGGCATAAGTCTGTTGCGCCAGCGCGCACGCTGGGATCGCGATGCTCTGCGCATCCGCTTCATGATGTATGGCGAGCTGAGTTTTCGCCATCCGCTAGAGCGTTTACCGGACACGATCCAACGGCTGGACTTCATCGTCTTTGATCTCGTTCCGACGCTCAGCCTGCCATTCTACTTGGCCTACATTGTGCTGTTGTTCGGCTCGGATGCCGTGTTGTTTCTTTCGGCGATATACGTGCTGCTGCTCTGGATCTCGGTCTTCAATATGGCGCTTGTGTTCGCCCTGTTCCATCGATCCGTCGGAACCTTGGGCTGGAAGATGGCTCTTATCTTTCCCTTTTACCAGGGTGTCTATCTGAAGTGCGCGCGGTTCTTTTCCTACACTTCGGAAATCATTTTTGCCTCGTCGCGGAACGATGATTTCGTGCCGCCGCGCGTTCGCCGTGCACTATTCGGCGATCGGACGAAGGAAGTGGCCAAATGACCGTCACCCTAACACGACTCGATCCCCATATCCCCGATCCCATCGAGAGCCGTCGGCGTGCGGCCGGACGGGTCGTCCGCGCCGCCTATGCGACAATCGTATTCGGCATACTCGCATTCTTTGTCATCTATTTCGGGAGGCCAATTCTTTATCTCGGCGGCCCGGGCAGCGTGTCCTCACCAAGATATTTGGTTTCAATGCCTTACATCGTGCAGATCAACAGCATCACCGTGCTGAGAGGTGCATCGGTCAAGGCCGGCGACGAAATCGGAAGGGTTCGGTCTCCGCAGCACGATGAAATAGTCGCCACCTATATGCGCTCGCTCGCGGACATCGCCGGTCGCAAAGCGGAACTGCGCGTCAAGGCCCGGGTTGCGCGCGAATCTCTCGACGCGGCGCGCTCACATCTGCGGCTTGCTGAGGAAGCTGTCGAACTTATCGCAAACTCATCGGCCGCGAGCCTGAATTACCGCATAGACATGTCCCGGGAGCGCGCCCTGGCTAACAAAGCCGTGGTCTCGCAGGAGGCGGAAGCCGCCGAGGCCAGCACTCAATTGGCCGCTCTCGACGAATTCGGCCGGCAACTCGGTGACCGCCTCGAAAAGGTTGAAAGCAGCTTTGCAGACGGGAGAGTCTTCGCACCCATAGCTGGAATAGTCGCGAACAATCCTGCGCGCGCCGGCCAATCGCTGGTGGCGGGCACTCCGATCGCAGAAATTCTCGACCCCACGGATGTCTTCGTCGACTGGTACGTTCCCAACGAACGCCTGTCCGATCCAAAAGTCGGCAACGAAGTCTTTGTGCTGTTCGGCAACCGACGAATTCTGGGCAAGATCGCGGAAATCCTGCCGGTGTCAGATGTGTACCCGGGACCGGGCTCGTCAGTGATGCGCGAGCGTACTGCCTCGCAAATCGCGCGAATCAGGTTCAGCCCAGGCGCGCATTCCCCCGCGCTGAACTCGGCCGTCGACGTTCACATGCACTACACGCAACTCAGCGCGCGGATCGCTTCCATGCTGGTGGGACTATTCGGGCTCGACGAGCTGTGAGAGGGAGCGAAGTGCAGCATGCAGATCGAAGGGACTCAAACGAATTGCCCGGCTTGCGGCTCATCCGCTCTGATCTCGTTTCCGGTATTCCACCACATGATCTGCGCCTATGTTGGTCCGGAGTATGACTTCGCACCGAACATCGCGGGATATACGTGCCCGAAGTGCTGCCGCGACATTGTGTCGGCTGACCCAGCTTGCGAGATCGTGGGCACTAGCGCGCGGTGCACAAGGTGTTGGGTTGAGATGGTGGTGTCTCCAGCGTGTGCTCCGGCTGGTTTGTAAGGATTGGCGGCGATCTCGACTTGTCCGTCGCCAGACGCAAAGTTGGACGTACGGTCATTCTATGCGCTGAGCAGCAAGTCCGGATGGAGCGCAGCGGCGTAATCCGGGAAGGTGCCGAATGCCGGGCGAGCGCTCCTGGATTGCGCTTCGCTCCATCCGGGCTACATGATGACCTGCTACCCGCCAAAATCCCGTGGGCTGAACGGCAGGTCCATCACCTTCCATTCCCCGTATTTGTCGGCCGGCAGCATCTTGTAGGGCTGGCAGGCCTGAAGCGCGCTCATGGCGGACTTCACGAGCGCCACGCCCTTCGCGGACGGCGGGGCTTCGATCAGGATCGGCTCGCGCGCCAGCGTGCCGTCGGTCGCGAGCACGGTGCGCAGCTTGATGTTGACGTTGTCGGTCGGCGCGACCCCAGCCGGCAGTTTGGCGCAGCTTCGCAAATGGCGACGCAGCTCGGCGATGATTTCAGCCGGCAGCTTGGCCGCGATTGAATCCTTGGCATCGCCGCCATCGTCCTTGGGGGCGTCCTTCGGCAGCTCCGTCGGCAATTCCGGCGGCAGGCCCAGCATGACGCCGTACTTGACGGTGACGTCGGGCTCCGGCGCCTGATAGGCCGGCGGCGGCGCGGCCTCTGGCTGCTGCATCGCTTGTGGCAGGAGCTGCGGCGCCGGAGGCTGCTGCGTCGCCTGAGGCGGCGGCGACTGCGATGGCTGAGGCTGTGGCTGTTGAGGCTGCGGTTGCGTTTGAGCATTTGCCTCGCGCTGCTGCTGCTGCGTCGGTGAAGGCTGCGGCTGCTGCGGCTGTTCGGGCGAGGCCTGCTGCTTCGAGGCCTGCTGCTTCGAAGACGGCGCTGCGGTCTGCTGCTTCGCCTCGGGCTTCGGCGCGGCGGCCGCCTTGTCCTTGTCGGTGAAATCCAGCTTCGGCAGTTTCAGGTCAGGGGTCGGCTCCGGCGGCTTCGCCTTGAGTTTTTCCTCGGCCTTCTCCTCGGCCTTGGCCTCCTCCTGTTTCACCTGCTCCGGCGTCACGATGCTGACGGAAACCGATTCGGGCGGGCTGGCGTGAAACGGATGGACTTCGCTGATCACGATGATCAGCGCGACCAGCGTCAGATGGGCGATCGCCGACGCTGCAATGTCCGTCCGTATGATCTTCCGCAGTTCCATCGCCTGACTTCAGGTTGCCAAGCTGGTCCTAGCATACGGCAGCCCCCTCTCAATCCCATTTTGGCGCGAAGCCGAAATCGGTCAGGCGGCCCCTGGGACTGGCCAGCGCGGCGATTTGGGCCATCTCGTCGTCCGAAAGCTCGAAATCGAATATCTCGATGTTTTCCGACAGGCGTTCGACGCGCGAGGTGCGCGGGATCGCAGCGACATTCTGTTGCACCAGCCAGCGCAGGCAGATCTGCGCCGGCGTCTTGTGATGCAGACGCCCGATCTCGGCGAGCGTCTGGTCGCTCTTGATCCGCCCCCTGGCGATCGGGCTGTAGGCGACCAGGGCGAGCCCGTGCTGATCGCACGCCGCCCTCACCTTCGCCTGGTCGAGATAAGGGTGGTATTCGACCTGGTTGCAGGCCAGCGGCTCCGGCGACAACGCCCCCGCCTGCTCGATCAGCGCGACGGTGAAATTGGAGACGCCGATGTGGCGGGTCAGGCCCATGCGCTTGGCATGCGACAGCGCGCCCAACGTCTCCTCCAGCGGCACGTGCGAATTGGGCCAGTGCAACAGCAAGAGATCGACGGAGGGAAGCCGCATGCGCACCAGACTCTCCTTGACCGAGCGTTCGAGATCGTGGGGCGCGAAATGGTTGGTCCAGACCTTCGTCGTCAGGAAGATGTCGTCGCGGCGCACGCCGGAGGCGCGCAGGCCGTCGCCGACCTCGCGCTCATTGTCGTAGACCTGTGCGGTATCGATGTGGCGATAGCCGAGCCGCAGTGCCTGCTCGACCACACGGGCGCACATGCGCCCGCTCAGCTCCCAGGTTCCCAGCCCGATCGCCGGTATCCTTGCGCCATTGGTCTCGACGAACAGCATGAGGAATCCTCTCTGTCGCGGTCGCCCCAAATCATCATCCAGGCGTCATTATGAACCCGGCTGGCGACACTGCCAACGGGCGACACCGGCCGCCGAGCCGGATCTTGCGCGCAATGCTAACGGGAGGTTCGCGCCAAGCCCTGACGTCAAGCCGTGACGTCAGGCTTTGAGCTCAGGCTTTGGCGAGCGCCTGGAACACGGTGTCGGGCGCATGCGCGATCACGGCGAGCAGCGCGCGGGCGGGTCCCCGCGGGGCCCGCTTGCCCTGCTCCCAGTTGCGGATGGTCTCGACGGGAACGCCGAGCTTGGCCGCGAATTCCATCTGGGTCAGGCAGGCGCGGCGACGCAAATCGCGCACGGCGAGCGAGCTGGCTTCGGCCGGCGCTGCGTTAGGTACGGGCTGGATTGGAAACGGCTGGACCGGAAACTCCTGCCCATCCCGCAACTCGACGATCCGTCCGTCCGACTTCAGCCGCACACGCATGCTCATTCCCCCAAGCAAGGCGATGATGCGGCAGCTCGCTTAAGTTCGGATTAAAGATGATGCCAGTAGCCCGGATGGAGCGCAGCGCAATCCGGCGCGTCTCTGGAGCCGACGCAGCGGCCCCAGATTACGCTTCGCTCCATCCGGGCTACGGATTTCGACAGCTTCTACCTGAGCCCGAACCACAAGGTCGCAATTCCCAGGAAGGAGAAGAAGCCGACGACGTCGGTAACCGTTGTCACGAACGTGCCTGACGCCACCGCCGGATCGGCTCGCACACGTTCGAGCGCCATCGGGATCAGGATGCCGCCGAGCGCGCCGGCGAACAGGTTCACGATGATGGCGAGCCCGATGACGAGGCCGAGGCCCGGGATCCTGAACCAGGCCACCGCGGCAACGCCCGTGATCACGGCAAAGGCGAGACCGTTGACGAGGCCGACCAGACCCTCGCGCACCACCACGCGCCAGGCGTTGGAGGAGCCGAGCTCGCGCGTCGCCAGCGCGCGCACCGCGACCGTCATGGTCTGCGTCGCGGCATTGCCGCCCTGGCTTGCGACGATCGGCGCCAGCACGGCGAGCGCCACCATCTTCTCGAGCTGGCCCTCAAACAGGCCGAGCACGGAGGATGCCAGAAAGGCGGTGGCGAGATTGACCAGCAGCCAGTTGAACCGCGCGCGTGCAATAGTGAACACGGTGTCGGACAGCTCTTCGTCGCTGTTGACGCCGCCGAGCGCCTTGAGGTCCTCGTCCGCCTCTTCCTCGATGACGTCGACGACGTCGTCGACGGTGATGACGCCGACGAGGCGGTCCTGGGTGTCGAGCACCGGGGCTGCGACGAGGTTGTACTTGCCGAACATGCGCGCCACCTCCTCCTGGTCCTCCAGGACGGAGACGCGGCGGCGATCCTCATCGGTCAGCTCGGCAAGCGCCACCGGGCGGCGGGCACGCAGCAGCACGTCGAGCGAGACCGCGCCCTGCCAGTGCTGCTCCTTGTCGACGACGTAGATCTCGTAGAAGCGGTCGGGCAGATCCGGCGTCTCGCGCATGTAGTCGATCGCCTGTCCCACGGTGAAATCCTGCGGCACGGCGATGAACTCGGTCTGCATCCGGCGGCCGGCGGAGTTCTCCGGGTAAAGCAGGCTGCGCTCGAGCACGACGCGCTCCTTGAGCGGCAGCTTCTCGAGGATCTCCTCCTGATCGGCCTGATCGAGGGTTTCCAGCAGTTCGACCGCGTCGTCGGATTCGAGCTCGCGCACACCTTCCGCGACCGTCTGCGGCGGCAGTTCCTCGAGGATCTCCTCGCGCACGCCCTCGTCGAGCTCGTTCAGCGCGGAGAAGTCGAAATCGCGCCCGGTCAGTTCGACCAGGCGGACCCGATCGTCAGGCTCGAGAGCCCCAATGAGATCGCCGAGATCGGCCTCGTGCAGCTCGGCAACGCAGGCGCGCAGCGCGGCGCTGTCGCCGGCCTCGATCGCATGGGCAATTTCCGCGACGAATTCGTGACGAATTTCGCCGTCTTCATTGCGCATCGGCACGTGGTCGAGTACCGATTCCGCGGCAAACGCGGCACCGTCCAGATGTTCATCCATGGCGCGCCTCGCCGTCCGACAGGTTGGAACGAGTGGTCTGAGCTGTTGGTTCAGGCAATACCCACAAGGCGACTCCGAGCGCAATGACAAAGATGCTTCGACTGAGGTGGACCTCGATGTCGGCAGGCGCAGCCCTCGCCGCCCTCACCGGCATCGCCTCGACTGAAGCCGCCGAGTGCCCGCGCAAGGACGCGCTCGGCACCTCCCGCATTCTGAGCGTCGACGCCAAGACCACGCCGCGCGTCGGCCTGAAGAGCTTTCCGCAGACATTGGCGCTCGCCGATCGCGAGGTCGTGCTGACCTTCGACGACGGACCGCATCCGCCGACGACGTCGAAGGTATTGGCGGCGCTGGCGCAGGAATGCGTGCGCGCGACCTTCTTCCTGATCGGCCTGCACGCCTCCGAACACCCTGACATGGTCAAGCGCATCGCGCGCGAGGGCCACAGCATCGGCCACCACACCTTCTCGCACCCGTTCATGGCGCGGATCCCGCTCGACAAGGCGAAGAGCGAGATCGACCGAGGCATTGCCGCCGACGAGATGGCGCTGCACGGCACCTCCACGACGACACCCTCGACGCCGTTTTTCCGGTTTCCCTATTTCGAGGCCACGCAAGCCGAACTCGACCTGCTCCAGTCCCGCGGCATCGTGGTGTTCGGGGCTGACCTGTGGGCCAGCGACTGGAACGAGATGACGCCGGAGCAAGAATTGAAGCTCGTCACCGAGCGGCTCGCCGCCGCCGGAAAGGGTATCATCCTGTTCCACGATCCCAAGGCGCGGACGGCCGCGATCATGCCGGCCTTCCTGCGGTATCTGAGGGAGAACGGCTATCGGGTGGTTCACGTCGTCCCGGCGGGCACATCACAGAAGAACGCCGATACCCGTTGATGCCGGAATGTCACGCCGGCGCAAAATGGGGTGATTTGGGTCCTATTAACAATCCGTTCATGATACGCCGTGCAAGTACTGAGGCGGGCTCGTCATGGGAAGGTTCCGGTAGCCTGAACCCTTTCCTGATGTCTCCGACCTACTATGGCGGTCATCGCATCTGAGGGCAGACGGGATTCATGATCGGAAGTAGCGTTGTTGTCCGGACGCGATCGTGGATCGTCCTCTGTTTGGGATTGCTGACCGTTGGCGCGCCGGCGGCCATGGCGGCCGAGTGCCCCGGCCATCCGGACGCGCTCGGGACCTCCCGCACGCTCGTGGTCGACCCGCACGAGCATCCCCGCATCGGCACCATGCAGTACCGCGAGACACTGCCGCTGAAGGACCATGAAGTCGTCCTGACCTTCGACGACGGTCCGTTGCCGAAATATTCCAACCAAGTGCTGCAGATCCTCGCCGAGGAGTGCATCAAGGCGACCTTCTTCATCATCGGCGAACAGGCCAAGGCGAACCCGGAAGGCGTGCGCAAGCTGGTGGCGGCGGGCCATACCGTCGGCACCCACAGCATGAACCATCCGCTCACAATGGACCGGATGCCGCTCGACAAGGCCGAGGCGCAGATCAATGGCGGCATCGAGTGGACATCGGCCGCGATGACCGATCCGTCCAAGCTCGCGCCGTTCTTCCGCATTCCCGGCCTGATGCGCGCCGACGGCGTCGAGAACGTTCTGATCTCGCGCGGGATCCAGGTCTGGAGCGCCGATTTCCCGGCCGACGACTGGCGCCATGTGTCGTCCGATCGCGTCTATCAGCTCGCGATCCAGCGGCTTGAGGCCAAGGGCAAGGGCATCCTGCTGCTGCACGACATCCAGGCCCGCACGGTGGCGGCGCTGCCGAAGATCATCCGCGACCTCAAGGCGCGCGGCTATCGCATCGTGCACGTGGTGCCCGCGACCCCCGAGCAGCCGGCGACGCCGACAACGCCAGTGGAATGGCTGCTGCATCCGCCGACCGAGACCACACCGATCGCGCGCTGGCCGGCCGTGCCGAACTTCGTGTTCGCGCAGACCAAAACGCTTCCGGCACCCTCGCTGGCCGACCTCAATGCGCAGACCGCGCATCAACCGCTGCTGCCGCGCAAGACCATGGCACTCGCCAATGTCGCGGCCACCCTGCCCGTGCCCGCCCGCGATCTCTTTGCGATCCCCGAGGGCTCGGTCGAGGTGCTGCTGTCGACGTCCTTGTCGCGGCGCGCCGCGACGCGCCTGGCAATGGCGGCCGAGACGCCCCGTGCGGCCAAGGGCAAAGCCGGCAAGTCGCACGCGCCCCGCACCGCGCGCGCTGCTCATGGCACACCGAAGCATGCCGCGGAGACCGAGGGCACTGCAGCCAAGGGCGCTAAGAGCGCCGCGCCCAAGAGCACTGCGCCGCGCCCGACCCGTGTGGCGAGCCTGAAGAAGCGCGCGTAGCGGAGCCTATTGTCGCATGATGTTGGCGACGCAGAGCAAGACGATCAGCGCCAGGAAGAACAGGTCCATATAGGACTTGACCTCGCCGTCACGCCGCAGCCGGGCGACGTCAACCACGACCTGCTTGCGCACACTCGTTCCGCCAGCGCCGTCATTGAGCGGAGCCTGAAGGCGCTTGGTCTCGGCTTCCAGCTTCTCGATCTTCTGGTAAAAGTAGAACGCCCGCAGCGTCGAAGCTGCGCGCATGCCGGTATAGACCAGCACCAGGATCGCGATAATCGCCCGGTTCTGGTACTTCTCCATGAAATTGAGGCTGAAATAGACCATCGCCATGAATGCGAAGTTGGTCACGAAGCGATAGACGAAGCTTAAAAAGACCATGCGGGCTCAAGCCTTGAAGGGTGGCGCAACCGGACCGTGTTGCAAATGCGGGGATCAGGAGCCCAGACCGGAACAGCCGGCCTGAATGCCATGCCGGCCCGTCTACGCCAACTTTGTTTCAACAAAGATACTATTGCCCCTGCAATGCCGCCTTTTAGCCACGCCCGGCCATAATGCAAGCCGGAGCACGGCCGCCGGTCCGGTCCGCGTGCCGCCCGGCTGGAACGGCTCCTTGGAGATTTGGCGGAAGTCCCGATAGACTGGGTTACCACATCTGGGGTCTGCCGATGCCGAAGAAGGGAATCACCGGCCACGACGACTGGGTTCTGACCGAGGCGCTGGCGACTGCCTTGGTCGCGCTGGAACAGCTCGACACCAAGCACCAGCCGAGCGCGCATATGGACGACATCCGCAAGATGCTCTCGAACGGCAAGGAGCCGGCGGCGGTGAGCCTGCATCTCGCCCAGGCCAAATGCCGGCTGTTTCCCGACCTCGATCCGCTGGAGATCTACCGGGAATACGGCATCGGCGAAGAGTATGGCTGAGAGCGCCGTTGACGGCCGGACCTAAGGCCCGCCGGCGACCGATCCAGCGATCACCATGACCAGCGCGGCCAAGTCGATCTTGCCGTTGACGATCAGCTCCTCCGAGGCTTTCGCGTCGTCCGCCCGTTCGACCTTCAGCGATTGCGGCCGGTTCGCCGCCTGCCGCTTCAGCTCCTCGACGATGGCTTCCGTGAGTTTCTCTTCCAGCATGGGCTTGTCCTCAGGCCGCCATCGCACGGCAGGATTGTGCGCAGGAGCGGCACATGGCGACGCACTCGTCCATGCCACCGACCCGCTCGCAATCCTCGGCGCATTCGCTGCAGATTTCGGCGCATTCGCCGCATGTGTGCCGGTGATGCGGCGTGTTGATCAGCATGAAATGCGCCGCCGTCCGGCACATTTCGGCGCACGCCATCATCAGGCGGAAATGCTTGGGCTCGACGTGCTTGCCGCCGGTCTCGAGGCAATGGTTCATCGCGGTGCCGAGGCAGGTCTGGTAGCAGCTCATGCAGAGCGCGATGCAGCGCGTCATGTCTTCGGATTGAGCCATCCGGTTTCTCCAATGCTCGCCCCCTGCACCGGTCAACCAGGGGGATGTTGTGATCGTTCCTGCCCTCGTGCCGATTATGACGTCCAGGGAACCTCGCAAAGCTAGCCGTAACGCCTCGCGCGCACCGCCCGGTAGCGAGCATCGGTCTGCGGCTTGATGAACAGCGCCGCCACGCTTGGATGGCGTTTGCGTATCTCGTTCTCGATCGCAACGACGCATCGCTCGATGTCGTCGGCGCGCTTGTCATCCGCAAATTCGATGCTGAGGGCCGCAACGATTTCGACCGGCGACAGCTGCACCGTCAGCAGGCCGTTGGCCCTGAGCACGCCGGGCGACCGCCTTGCGATGTCGAGGATCGATCGCGCAAGCTCCGGATCGGCAGGCTCGCCGATCAGCAGGCTCTTGCTCTCGCGCGCGAGACCGATCGACACGATCGCCAGCAAGATCCCGATCAGGATCGAACCGATCCCGTCCCAGACCGGCTGGCGCAGCCATACGGCGGCCGCAGTGGCCGCCGCGGCAATGGCGATGCCGACCAGCGCCGCGCTATCCTCGAGCAGCACCATAAATGCCGGAGGATCCTTGCTGCGAACGAAAGCCTGGTAATATCCGAACCGTCGGCCGTCCGACCGGAAGCGCCGCAGCGCAACCAGCCAGGAGCCGCCTTCAAACAGGAACGACAGCCCGAGCACCACGAAGCTGACGATCGGACTTTCGATCGGCTCGGGTGCGGCGACATGCAGAATGCCCTGATACAGCGAGACGCCGGCGCCCAGCGCGAAGATCAGCAGCGCAACGATGAAGCTCCAGAAATACAGCTCGCGCCCATAGCCGAGCGGATGGGATTCGTCGGGCGAACGGCTCGCGCGCCGGTAGCCGTAGAGCAGCAGGATCTCGTTGGTCGTGTCGACGAGCGAATGCACCGCTTCGCTCGTCATGGCCGAACTTCCCGTCCAGGCGGCGGCGCCGATCTTCGTGACCGCGACCAGGACATTGCCGAAGAGCGCCGCATAGACCGCGGTCTTCGAGGATGATTCTGTTGCCAATGTCCGATACCCCATTCCTCATGCCAGCCGCCGCGGAAGGCTGTTATGGATCGTGCAGGCGGCGAGCGCGGCGTGGCCGAACGCGACCGAGATCTGGTGCAGGTCGGTGACGACGTCGCCGATCCCGTAGAGCCCGTCGACCGAGCTGCGCTGATGGTCGTCGACTTTCAGATGGCCGTCTGCGGTGTGTTCGGCCCCCAGCGTCACCGCGAGATGCGAGCGCACCTCCGCACCCATCACCGGGTAGACCATCTCGAATTGCGCCGTCCGGCCATCGGCGAAGACGGCTTCGACGCCGTGGTCTTTCCGCCTCAGGCGCAGGCCGGGCGCGACGACGATCTCGACGCCCGCTTCATTCAGCTCCGGTGCCGCGGCCTTCCCGTCATCCTCGCCCGTTGCCAGCAACGTCACGTCGCGCGAGTAGCCGCGCATGAAGAGCGCCTTGCCGGCGGCGCGGTCAAGCGGACCGACGATGCCGATACGGCGGTCGATCGCCTCGAAGGCATCGCAGACGGGGCAGTAGCGCAACAGCCCGTCCGCGACCGCTGCGCGCCATTCGTCGAATGGCGGATGGGTGTCGACGATGCCGCAGGCAAGGATGACGGTGGCGGCCGTATGCGCGCCGCCGTTCCAGATCGCCTGAAAACCGTGATCGTGTCGTCGCAAGCCGGTGACCTCGGCATCAACGCGCGTGACCGCGAGCTCGCCCAGTTGCGCGGACATGCGCGCCAGCAGGTCGGTACCGGACAGGCCGTGGACGAAGCCCGGCACATTGTGACTGCGCGGGATCAGCGCCGCCCGGCTCGCGCCGGCGTCCACGACACAGACGCGGCGCCGAAATCGCGCGAGGTAGATCGCAGCCATCAGCCCGGCCGGGCCGCCGCCGACGATCAGGCAATCATACGGCTGATCAATCGCCGTCATTTGGGGTTTGGATCCGACAGGCCCGCACCGGGCTCGCCAAGCTTCCCGCTCCGCGCCAGGCGGACCGCATTGCCGAGCGCGCGCGCGACGTTCTGCACTTCTGTCTGGAATGCCCTGTCGTCATCGAGGTCGCGGTGCGAGGTGGCGTATGGCTCCATGTAGCCGACATAGCCATCGAGCTCGGCGAAGCGGCCCGCCGAGATCAGCTGCATGTCGGTCAACCAATCCGACAAGGCCCGGCGCACGCCCTCGGCACCGACCGCATCGCCGTGAACGACAAGGCCGAAATGACGGCCGGCGAGATGGCGGGGATAAGACCAGCCCTTCAACTCCAGCGCCTTGGCTTCGTCCGCCTTCTTGCCGTGGGTCGAGGTCGGATCGGGATTGCCGCCGTCGGCGCAGACCATGCGATCCATCATCGCCTTCAGTCCGGCGGGCACGTGATACCAGTTCACCGGCGTCACGATCAGGATGCCGTGCGCGGCGACCCACAGCGGATAAATATCGTTCATCCAGTCGTCGGTCTGCCCCAGCGAATAGTTCGGATAGCAGCTGCACGGCCAGTGGCAGAGCGGCATCGCGGTTCCGACGCAGGATTTGCAGGGATGGATCGTCTTGCCGAACTCGGAAGTCAGACGCGACAGATCGAGGATGTCGACGGCAAAGCCAAGCTCGGCAAACACCGGCTCGGCGAGCTCGACCAAGCGCCAGGTCTTGGACATCTCGCCGGGACAGGTGTGCTCGCTGCGGGCCGAGCCGTTGATGATGAGGATGCGCGGCGTCTCGTCCGCGTCGTCATGGCGTCGCTGCGCTGCCAGGATCTTCGCGCGCGCATCGAGCCAGTCGATGGCGATGTCGTAGTCGGGATCGGAGAATCCCACGCCCGCCTTTCGCGTCAGCGGGGCCTTGCGTGAATTGCTGTAGGCATCCCAGGCCGCGCCGACGATGGCGTCGAGCTCGCGCTGGAGCGGTGCAAAGGCGGGATCGACGAACCGGCTCCGGTAGCGGCGCTCGAAGGCCTCGCGCGAGAGCTTGACGGGCGGCATCCCCTTGCGAATGTCGGCTTCCGTCATGCTGGCTCCTCGCGAGGTCGGTACAGTCCGACCAACCCGGGGCGCCGCGCGCGGTTCCTTCTCGCTCTCGTCTCCCTGCTCTACTGGCGGACAACTTCCGGAGGCACATCGAACTGCGCGATGCGCTGGTCCAGCCGCCACAATTCGATGCGGTGCACCAGCACGAGCGAGGCGGCCTCGCGCTTGGCCTGCTCATCATCGTCGCAGACCAGGTTGATGCATCCAAACACATGCCCGTCCGGATCGATCTGGAACGCGCGGTAGTGCTTGATGCTCCGCATCGTCACCCTCCCCGTCTCGGGTAGACAGGTTCGCTCAGCCAGTCCGTCAGGTTCGAGGTCACCTCGTTCTGCATGGCGCGCTGAAGCAGCATGTCGCGCTCCTTGCCGGGCGGCAGGCTGCGCGCACGCTCGCGAGCGGTTTGGGCGAATGCCGCCAACCGCTCCTGGAGCGATTGGGTCTGTTTCCTGCGGTTGCGTTTCGCGGTCATTGTACTTTCACAAAGCCCTTCAGATGGAAGGAATTGGGATGGGAGGAATTGGCCCCGGCGGGAGGTCGGCGCCGGGGCCAGAGTTTCGTGCCGGTTGGGGCGGCCCAGCCCGGCAGTGTTGGCAGCTTCGGCCGCAACCGCAGGTTCCGGCATTTCAATAAGTTAACGGTGCGTGATTTTGCCGGTGCGAAACGAAACGGCCGAGCAGCGACGGATGCGCGCCTTCCCTTCGCGCCGGCGCAGCTTCGACTACGCCGGAACCGAAATGCTGATTCGCTGATTGATGAAGGACTTGAAGGAGGATCATCATGGCGAAAGCAGCATGGAAACGGCCGGGTTCACCGATCGGCCGCAAAGGCCCGCGCAAGGCTAATCCCGCGTACAAGCGCCGGGCGCGCGAACGGTGGACACCTGCGGATGTGAGCAAGCTGAAGCAGCTCGCGAAAGGAAACACGCCCACGGGCGTCATGAGCATCAAGCTGCAGCGCCCGGTCGCGGCCATTCGCAGCAAGGCGCAGCGCGAAGGCATTTCGCTCAAGCCCGTCAACCGCTCGCCTTACAACAGGCGATCCAAAGCAGCGAAGCGGCGTTAAGTGGGACGCCCATCCCGGCGCATGCTGCACGTTGGTGTCGTCGGCTCTAGTCCGGCGGCACGCGGTGTCTGAGACCCTGCTCTTCCCGGTCGTCGCGAAGGGCCTTGAGCTCCGAGCGCAGCATCGCGCTTTCCATCACCACACGGCGCACCTCGCGCGTGGCGTCATCAAGCTGATCCGCGACCGCTCTGCGCTGCGCCCGGAGGGCGCGGCTTGCTTCGATCGCGCGCTCAGCGCGGGCAAGCAGGACGTCGTTCATGGAGCGATGATAGAAGATTCGGGACGAAACTGCCTTTACGTAAGTTACGTCGATTACTCAAAACCAGCCATCCGCTCAAAAAACATTCGCGAACGCTAACCTGGATCAAGTACGGCGTTCCGCAAGCCGAGCAAACGCTTAGCTCCGTCGATAGAGTTGCAGATAGCTCGGCGAGAACAGCGCCGCATCCTTGAGCGCATCGAGATCGGTGATGGTCAACGTGCGATCGCGCAGCACGATCAGGCCGGAGGCACGCAACTCCTGAACCGTGCGGTTGAGATGGACCACCGACAGGCCGGTGGCGTCCGCAAGATCCATTTGCGTCACCGGCATCACGCAAGAATTGCCCTCGACCATGCCGACGGGACGCAGCCGCTCGATGATCTCGCAGAACAGATGGGCCACGCGTTCGAAGGCCACCCGGCGGCCGAGATTGATGGCCCATTCGCGCTGGATCGCGTTGTTGACGAGCGTCTCGCACAAGAAAGCTTCCGCCAGCGAGTGGTCGCCAGCCACCAGACTCTCGAACCGCGCGCGCTTGATTTCGGTGTAGACGACCGGCGTCATCGCCGCGATGGAATGATCCATCACCGGCAGCAGGAACGCGTGCGCGTCGCAACTCTCGCCGGGAAAAAGGAAATTGACGATCTGGCGTCGGCCGTCCTCGAGCGTCTTGTAACGGCAGAGCCAGCCCGACAAGACCAGGCGGACGCTGTCGACCGGATCGCCTTCCGAGATCAGATCCTCGCCCGACCCTGCGCGCTGGAGTCCCTCGAGCATTGCGTATTCGAGCGAGGTGCGGGCCTCAGTCGACAACGGCCTCAGCACGTTCAGCCGGCGAATGACCGGGTCCACTTGGCTGCGATCTAGCGTCGACAAGGGCATCAGTTGGCCACCGCCGGTGTATGAAACGCCCGCTTGCTGAGAGGAATGGTGATCGTGCATTCCAATCCCCTGGGATTGAACGCCATCGTGGTCTGCCCCTTGAACTCGAACGCGAGTGTGCGCTCCAGGAGCTCGGTCCCAAATCCTTTATGCGGCGGCGGCGCAACCGGCGGCCCGCCGCGCTCCCGCCACTCGAACACCAGCTCCGCCGGGTCGGTGCCCTGCTCGAGGCGCCAGGAAATCTCGATGCGACCGGTCGGCCGGCTCAGGGCGCCGTATTTGAGCGCGTTGGTTGCGAGCTCGTGAATGGCAAGCGCAAAGGTTTCCGCGGCCTTCGAATGGAAACGCACCGTGGGGCCGCTGACACGTACCTGCTCGCCTTCCCTGGCATTATAGGCCAGCAGCTCCTCGACGGCGAGATATTCGAGATCCACGCCGCCTTCGGGATCGCGGGTCACCAGCGCCTGGGTACGGGCGAAAGCGTTGAGCCGGCCATCGAGATGGGAGGCAAACTCCTCGACCGTCGAGCTCGTATCGGCCGTGCGACGAGCGATCGAGCGCACCACGCCGAGCGTGTTACGGACCCGATGCTGGAGCTCCGCCAGCAGCAGGCGCTGCCGCTCCTCGGCGCGGGTAATGGCAGTGACGTCGACGAACGTGATCACGACGCCGGCGATGAAGTTGTCGATGCTGCGATAGGGCAGGATGCGCACAATGTAGCGCGTGCCGCTGTCCGGCGCCCTCAGCTCGCGCTCGGCGATAACGAGCGTCCGCAGCACGCCGCGAATGTCGTCATAGAGGTCCTCGATCGGGATGCGCGCCTTGATGTGCGCGATGGGGCGGCCTCTGTCGGTTTCGACGAGATGCAGGACCTGCGTAATCGCCGGCGTGAAGTTCATCACGCGCAAATCGTTGTCGAGGAACACGGTCGCGATCTGCGTGCTCTCCAGGAAGTTCTCGAGGTCGCTGGTGGCGCGCGTCAATTCCTGGACGCGGTGAGCCAGCTCGCCGTTTACGGTGGTCAATTCCTCGTTGACCGACTGCAGTTCCTCGCGTGAGGTTTCGAGCTCTTCGTTCGCGGACTGAAGCTCTTCATTGAGCGACTGATATTCCTCGTTCGAGGATTTCAGCTCCTCGTTGGTGCTTTCGAGCTCTTCGATGGTTGCCTGAAGGCGCTCCCGCGTCGCCCGCAACTCGCCTTCGATACGCTCGACATGCTCGGTCTGCACCAACGCATTGGGCTTGCCTGCGTCGGCATCGATGGCGCGCACCGGACCGTCCTTGAACAGGACGACAAAATTGCGATCGCCGCTGCCGCCCTCCTGGATCGGCTCCACCGTGATGTCGACGGGAATGTGCTGGCCGTTGGCGCCGAGCTGCACCTGCTCGGCATGGGCCGGCTCGTTGGTCTCTGACGCGCGGCTGAGCACTGCGCGCAGGTCGAGGCGGAGATCGCGGTGGACGAGTTGGAGCAGATCGAGGGTGGCGGCGCCCGCCGTCGGCTCGATGTAGCGGCCGGTGCGCCCGGAGAAGTGCAGGACCTGAAAGTTGCTGTCGGCGATGACATAAGCGGGCGCATAGCGCTCCGCGATCCGTTGCGCGCGGCGCTCCAGCCCGATGTCGGGGCGGAAGGAGCGCGCCGGCGCCACCTCGAGGTTTGCCCTCCCTGCGGAGGTCGTGATCGGAAATTCCGGCGGCAGCCGCGTTCCGGTCTCGAGCTTCTTGAAGATACGGGCGCGGCGGTCGATCGGCACGAACAGTTTTGGATGCCGCGTCACGTTCTCGGAATTGCCGAGGAACAGGAACCGATCCGGCAGAAGCGCGAAGTGGAATAGCGGAATCACCCGGTTCTGCAATTCGGCATTCAGGTAGATCAGCAGGTTGCGGCAGGAGACGAGATCGAGCTTCGAGAACGGTGCGTCCTTGATGACATTGTGCTGCGAGAAGATGCACATCTCGCGCAGCTCCTTGACCACGCAATAGGTATCACCCTCGCGCACGAACCAGCGCGCCAGGCGCTCGCTGGTCATGTCCGCCTCGATCTTGGTGCGGTAGCGGCCGACGCGCGCGGTCGCCAGCGCCCGTCCGTCGATGTCGGTCGCGAAGATCTGAACCTGCGGCGCGGAGTCCATTTTGGCCATGTGCTCGCGCAGGAGGATACCGATCGAATAGGCCTCCTCTCCGGTGGCGCAGCCGAGCACCCAGACCCGAACCTGCTGGCCGGCATCCTTGCCTTCGAAGAGCCTCGGGACGATGTGGCTCTCCAGCACGTCGAATTCGCGCTTGTCGCGGAAGAATTCGGTGACGCCGATCAAGAGGTCGTTGAAGAGGTGCTGGGCCTCGTCCTCGTCGTTGCGCAGGAAATCGACATAAGCCGAAATCTCGGCGATCTGAACCACCTGCATCCGCCGCTGCACGCGACGCAGGAAGGTGTTCTGCTTGTAGCCGTGGAAATCATTGCCGGTCCTGCTGCGCAGGATGTCGGCGATGCGCGACAGCGAGGTCGCCGCAGCGGCCAGCACCTCGTCGAACCCCTGCTTCTCCTCCAGCCGGCGCAGATGACGGGCATAGACCTGGATGTGCTCGGCGATGTCTTCCGCGGTCAGCACGTAGTCGGCGATCGCGGCCGGCGTGTCGGCGTCCTTCAGATGATCCGCCTCGTCGCTCGCGCCTTTTTCTGCGATGGCAAGGCCACCGTGATCCTTCAGTGTCGCGGTACCCAGCGTGCCATCGCCGCCGATGCCGGACAGGATCACGCCGATCGACTGCTCGGCGCGTTCTTCCGCCAGCGACACCAGGAAGCTGTCGATCGTAGCCCGTTCTCCGGGCGCCTGCTCGGCCTCGCGGACCGCGAAGCGACCGTCCTGGATCGTCGTGATCATCGCCGGCGGGCACAGATAAATCGTGCCACCCTCGATGGTCTGGCCGTTACCGACGTCGGAAATCTTGCCACCGTGGGAATTTCGCACGATCTCGCGCAGCCGCGGCTCGTCGAGGGCCTCATGATGCTGGAACGCGAGCACGACGGCTTGGTCGGCACTTACGGTCAGCCTGGAAAAGAACCGCTCGACACTATCCAGAGCTGTCGGCGCGGCACCCACCCCGATGATCAGCGGAGACCTGGTCTGGCGCTCTCTTTCGACCGACTGGTCGCCGATTTCATGCATGGTCTCGGTAGCTCTCATTCATCGGCGTGAAGCGGGACGCCCGCTCGCGGCAATAGCAGAAATGATGTTATCCCAATAGATGGAAGGCGGAAACGTCGCGCTGCGTTCCATACGGCGAACATCGTTGTCAATTGCCGGCCAGAGATGTAGGAGCTCGCGATGGAGCTCAGGCGGCGGCTACCCCCGGATCACTCCGGACCGACTTGCTGCCGGAGATAGCTAATCCGCTGCTCGATCAGGATGCGGTGGCGGAGCCATTCCGTCAGGGTCTGCTTCAGCACCTCGACCAACCGCTCCGCCTGGCCTGCGTCGTGGCCACCGGCACTGAGTTCGCGGATCCGATCCTCCTGATCGCGGATGCGCTGGCAACCCTCCTCGATATCCCGATCAGCCTTTATCAGATGGCGGCGCTCGGTATCGAGCTGCTCGGTCCATTCGGCGAGGGAAATGGTCATGGCGACCCTCAAGTCTCCCGTTTGCGAACCGGAGGATCGAGCGATTTTAGCACAACGCGCCGGATCCTGTCGGCATATTCGCGATATTCGGCAGCGCGCGCCTGGTACATCTCGGCCACCGCAGGCCGGCCGTTGCGCCGGCCGTCGGCGGCCATGCGCTGCACCAGCTCGGCCCGCTCCTCGATAATGCGCAGTGCGACCCGCAGGGCTTCATCCACTTGCCCCTCCTGCTCTTTTGCGAGGACGTCGGCGGCAAAGGCGTGGCCGACCTGGCACCGGAAGCGCATCGGGTGCGATTCCTTCATCTCGGACAGTACGCCCCCGCAGGCGGGACAGGTCAGCGCAACCGGATCGGCCATCGAGACGAGACTGTCACTGCCGATCCGTTCGCCGGCCGCGATCTCGACCTCGAGCCGGATCTCCGGCGGGACCGGCAGTGCAGCACCCGCAATCTCCCTGGCGAGATCGGACAGCACGTCGCCCATTCCGGCGCCGGGGACGCAAAGATCGATGATGGTCGCCTCAAGGGCGCTCCTTGGCATTTCATCGGCGATGGCGTCCAAGGGGTCCTGAACCACCGAAATCCCGCCGCAACGCTTGATGGCGTTGAGACCAGCCGAACCGTCGGACAACAGGCCGCTGAGGAGCACACCGATCACGCGCGGGCCGTAATTGATGGCGGCCGAGCGGAACAAGGCGTCGATGGCCGGCCGGACCATGTTCTCGCGCGGGCCGCGCCCGAGGAACACGCGATCGTCGGACAGCAGCAGATGATGGTCCGGTGCGGCCAGATAAACCTGGCCGGGCTCGATTTTCATGCCGTTCTCGGCCTGCCGGACCGGCAGCGGACCGGCGCTGCTGGCCACCGTCGAGAGAATGCCGATGCCCTGCGCCGGGATGTGCAGCACGATGAACACCGCCGCGGGCAGATCCGGCGGCAGCCGGCCGAGGATCTGCTTCAGCGGTGCGGTCGCGCCGGCCGAGCCACCTATGACGATGATATCGCGGTTGCTCATGGAACCCGCTTTCGGTTGTATGGTTATACCAAGGCCAGTCACCGCCTGATGTTCCTAGGGACCGGAAGGAAGCCACGGAAGCGCCATGGCGATAGCGCCCACATTGTCAGATCCGCAGTCGCCGCTCACGGGGCGCCGGATCTTCGTCGTCGAGGACGAATATTTTCTCGCCGATGACATTGGCAAGGCATGTCAGGCGCTCGGTGCCGAGGTCGCGGGGCCAGTCGGCGATCTCAATGAAGCACTCAGGATCCTGCATGACGGCGGCATCCTGGATGCCGCCGTGCTGGACGTGAATCTCCACAGCGAGATGATCTTTCCGGTGGCACGCGAGCTGAAGGCACGGAACATACCCTTCCTCTTCACCACCGGATACGACAAGGTCACGATCAGTCCGGAATTCCACGACGTGCCGATCCTGGAGAAACCGATCGATCTGCCGGCGATGGCCCACAGGCTGGCCGCACTGATCGCCGATCCGCACGGTTGAGCCGGACGGCGATCAGAGCAGATGTGCGAAAGCGAGCCAGGCGGTCACCGCCAGGCACAGGAGCACCGCAGCATAGGGCAACGCGATCCGCATCAGCAGCCCTCCCCGCCGTCAGCCCATCATCATCCAGACGATCGCCGCCATCATGATGAGAAAGCCCGTGATCGCCGTTGCGACAAAGGCCTGTTCGACGCGATCCATCGGCATCACAAGCCCCCTTTTCTCCAGCCCAACCAGTCTGAGGGCTCGGGGAGCTTTGCGCATTAGGCTATGTGAATCGGCGTGCTCCTTTGTCGGTCCGCGGGATCGGCCGCACCGCCCAGCAGAGATTGCGAGGGCATTGTCCTACGACTTCGCCGTGCCCGGCTCCGCCATCTTGCGATGCTGCTTGGCCAGCATCTCGTTCGGCGTGACGTTGGCGATGGTGGTCTGAAGCTTGTTCTTCATTCCGGTTACGATGTCGGACTCGCCGCGCAACATGGCGTCGAAGCCGGCCTTCGCGACGTCGTAGGCACTGTCCTTAGGCTCGGTGCCGACCTTGGTGTCCATCATGTCGGCGCGGCGGAAGAACTCGGTTTCGGTGGCGCCCGGCATCAGACAGGTGACGGTGACGCCGCTGTCGCGCAGCTCCTCGCGGAGCGCGAACGAGAATGAATCGAGGAAGGCCTTGCTGGCGTTGTACACCGCCTGAAAACTGCCAGGCGTGAATCCCGCGATCGAGCCCGTGATCAGGATGCGCCCCGAATTGCGGCGGAGCATCTCGTTGCCGGCGCGATGGATCAGATACAGCGTACCGGTGATGTTGGTGTCGACCAAGTGCTTGATCCTGGCAAAATCCTGGTCGAGGAAGGCCTTGCCGAGGCCGACGCCGGCATTGGCCAGCAGCGCGTCGATCGGCCGGTCGCCGACGGCGGCGCAGAGCTTGTCGACGCCTTGCGTGGTGGCGAGATCGGCCTGGACCGGCTCGACGCTGGCACCGAGCCTGCGGAGATCGACAGCAACCCTCTCGATCTCGGGCTCATCCGCCGCGATGACTAGGTTGAACCCTCCTTGGGCGCAACATCTGGCGAGTTCCAGGCCGATGCCGGTGGAGGCGCCGGTGACGACGGCGAGTTGATTGGCGGCCATGAGCGTATCCTTCGCTTGTCCTTGAGATGGGATTGATGACGCTCCAATCGCCGCGGTGGCCGCTCGTTCCTATCGGGCCGCACGCCGCTGCGGCGCAAAGATTTTGCACCGCGCGATAGCAACCATCGTTCGTTGTTCGACTTGGATGCCTCGTAGCTCGCGGGAGAACTGAGATGAAGGCGCTAGTTTGGCACGGCAAGGAAGACATACGCTGCGACACCGTCACCGATCCTGAGATTCAGGACCCGCGCGACGCCATCATTAAAGTCACGAGTTGCGCCATCTGCGGCTCGGACCTGCACCTCTTTCACAACTACATTCCGGGCATGCTGCCCGGCGACATCATGGGCCACGAGACCATGGGTGAAGTGGTCGAGGTCGGCTCCGGCGTCGACGGCAAGCTGAAGAAGGGCGACCGCATCGTCGTGCCCTTCACGATCATTTGCGGCGAATGCGATCAGTGCAAACGCGGCAATTTCTCGGTCTGCGAAACCACCAATCGCAAGCGCCATTTGGCAGACAAGGCGTTCGGACACACGACAGCCGGCCTGTTCGGCTACACGCATCTGACCGGCGGATATCCCGGCGGCCAGGCCGAATATCTACGCGTGCCGTTCGCCGACGCCACCCATATCAAGGTGCCCGACGGCATACCCGACGAGCAATTGCTGTTTCTCAGCGACATCTTCCCGACCGGCTGGCAGGCCGCCGCGCAATGCGACATCGAGCCGACCGACACGGTCGCGATCTGGGGCTGCGGGCCCGTGGGACAGATGGCGATCCGCAGTGCCATTTTGCTCGGCGCAAACCAGGTGATCGCGGTCGACTGCCTGCCCGAGCGGCTCAGCATGGCGGAAGCCGGCGGCGCCACCACCATCAACTTCGAAACCGAAAGCGTCCTGGAGCGGCTCGAGGAGCTCACCGACGGCAGAGGCCCCGAAAAATGTATCGATTGCGTCGGGATGGAGTCGCATGTGATGGCCTCCCTGCCCGACACGCTGCTCGACCGCGCCAAGCAGATGGTGATGGTGGAGAGCGACCGACCGCACGTGCTGCGCGAGATGATCTATGTCTGCCGCCCCGGCGGCATCATCTCGGTGCCGGGCGTGTATAGCGGATTCTCCGACATGCTGCCGATGGGCGCCTTCATGAACAAGGGCCTGCAGATGCGCACCGGCCAGACCCACGTCAACCGCTGGACCGACGACCTGCTCCGCCGCATCGAGGAAGGCCAGATCGATCCGTCCTTCGTCATCACCCACACCGTCCCGCTTAGCCAAGGCCCCGAGATGTATCAGGTGTTTCGCGACAAGCGCGACTCCTGCGTCAAGGTCGTGTTGAAGCCCTGAGGAGCAAAACCATGTTTCATTTCTCCAACATCGTTCGCACCAAGGGCGACCCCAAGATCGTCGCGGGCGGCCCGAGCCTGAAGGGACCCGCAGACCAGCTCGCGCGTGCGCTCGGCTGGTTCAGCATCGGTCTTGGCGTCGTGGAATTCTTTGCGCCGCGGCGCGTCACGGAAACGCTGGGCATGGAAGGCCATGAGACGCTGGTCCGCGCCTTTGGGCTGCGGGAGATCCTGGCGGGGATCACGACGCTCTCGGTCGAGAAGAACGCCGGCTTGTGGGCCCGCGTCGGCGGCGACGGCCTCGATGCCGCCGCGCTGCTCTCGGGGCTGACCGCGGACAATCCCAAAAAGGGCAATATTGCACTGGCGCTGCTGATGGTCGGCGGAATTGCAATGCTCGACTACCGCGCCGCGCAGGACACCAAGCCGCGGCGGCCGCCGCGCGACGCACGGCGCAAGCTGTATCCGAACCGCAGCGGCTTTCCCAAGGGCATCGAGAGCGCCCGAACCGCGGCCAAGCAGATTGCAGCGCACGCCACGGCGGGGCGGACCTGAGGAAGCACGACGAGGTAATGCAAAGCAATGAACGAGGCGTCCCGTAACGAAGGTGCGTGGTGGGAATCCGCCGTCATCTACGAAATCGCACTGATCTCGTTCCAGGACTCGGACGGCGACGGCAAGGGTGATCTCGCCGGCCTGACATCACGGATCGACTATCTGAAATGGCTCGGCGTCGACGCTGTGTGGCTGACGCCTATCTACAAGAGCCCGTTCCGCGATCTCGGCTATGACATCTCCGACTACTGCTCCATCGACCCTGCGTTCGGCAGCCTCGAGGCGTTCGACCGCCTGCTCAAAGCCCTGCACGCGGCCGAGATCCGCCTCATCCTTGATCTCGTGCCCAACCATACTGCGAACGATCACGCATGGTTCGTCGAGAGCAGCAGCTCACGGAACAGCGCGAAGGCCGATTGGTATATCTGGGCCGACGCGGCCGAGAATGGCGGCCCGCCCAACAATTGGCTGAGCCGCTTCGGCGGCAGCGGCTGGGAATGGTGCGAGGCGCGACGGCAATATTACTATCATTCCTTCCTGGTCGAGCAGCCCGATCTGAACTGGCGCAACCCACAGCTGCGCGCCGCAATTGCCGATGTCATGCGCTTCTGGCTCGATCGCGGCGTCGACGGCTTTCGCGTCGACGCCAGCGCCGTCCTGATCAAGGACGCGCTGCTGCGCGACAATCCGCATAACCCGCAAGCGAAAGGCAAGCCGCCGCCGCAGCGCCAGACGCCCATCTTTACCGACGATCGGCCGGAGACGATGGATTGCATCGAATTCATCCGCGAGGTGATCGACTTCTATCCAGGGCGGATGTTGTGCGGCGAAGTCCAGGGCAAGACCGACCGCATCGGCCACTTCTACGGCAACGACCGGCCGCGCCTGCATCTGCCGCTCAATTTCGCGCTGCTGGACTCGCAATGGGACGCGCTGTCCCTGCAAGCAACGATCGACGCGTATTACAACGCCATCCCGGATCATGCATGGCCGGTCTGGGTGGTCGGTGGCCACGACAAGCAGCGGATCGCGAGCAAAATCGGGGACGCGCAGATGCGGGTGCTGGCGATGCTGCTGATGACGCTGCGGGGAACGCCGTTCTTCTTCATGGGCGACGAGATCGGCCGCAAGCGCGTTCCCATTCCGCCCGACCGCGTCCGCGATCCCTTCGAGAAGCTCGTGCCAGGGTATGGCCTTTGCCGCGATCCCGAACGCGCGCCGATGCGATGGGATGACAGCAGCAACGGCGGCTTTACCACCGGCGATCCATGGCTGCCGCTGGAGCCTCCCGACGGCGCGGCCAACGTGGCCACGCAGCAGCGCGACGGGCGTTCGATCCTGGCGCTGTTTCGCGCGCTGATGACACTGCGGCGCGAGCAGGCGTGTCTGCGCCACGGCGGTTACGCGCTGCTACGCTCGCAGAATGACGTTCTTGCCTACAGGCGGACGGATGGCGGCAGCGACATTCTGGTCGCGCTCAACATCGCCGGCGAGCCGCGGAAATGGCACTGGCAAGGTCGCGGCCGCCTGCTGATGTCCACCCATCTCGACCGGTCGTCCGAGCCGTTGCCGGACGCCTCCATCCTGCTCCGCGGCAATGAAGGCGTGATCATTGCACTCGAGCCACGATGACGGCCGAGGAACCATCCGCGCGTCAGAGAGTCTCATTCAACGCTTCCGACGCCCCCTGCCGGAGGCTGAATAGACGAAACCGCGGCCCTGGCGCTCATCCCCCTTCAAGCGCCGGGGTCACGGCGTGAGCCTGGAGGCGGACCATGAGCAAGACCAAGGGCCTCGGTCAGCGGATCGCTGGCAAGGCGAAACAGGCCGTCGGCGAGATCGTCGGCGATCAGGATCTCCATGAGGAAGGCAAGGAGCAAGCGGAGCGCGGCCGGGACGAACAGAGCAAGCCGAGCGAGCTCAATCCGTTGAAGAAACTCAATCAGCTGACGTGAACGCCGCCGCGCCGTCAAGCATTTCCAGTCCAATTCGCCCCGGTGATGAAGGCGCCTCACGGCGACGCTCGCGCTGGGTCGCCGCTGCCGAACTCGGCCTGATCAGCAGCACCTTCTCGACGATCGTCAGCCAGCTCTTCGCCGCGCGCATCGGACGCGATGCCGCCGTCGACTGGATGACGGTCGCCGCCATCCCGGCGCGCGACTGGGCGATCAGCGCAGAGCCGTCGTGGAGTGCGATCCTTGCAGGGATCGCCTTCCACCAATGGGCCGACTTCTCCTGGGCGCTGGTGTTCTTCGGTGTGCTCGGGCGCTGGACCGCCGACCTGCGTCCGCTGACGATCCTGCTGCTCGCGCTGCCCTGGGCCGTGTTCTCGTCGAGCATGGAATGGTTCGTGCTGGTGCCGCTGTTTCCGTTCTGGCAGCCGCTGTTCACGCTGCAGCAACCCTACTGGATCGGCCTGCTCGTCCACGGCTCCTCGGCCGTGATGTACCCCCTGTTCGCCCGGTTGCGCTGGAGGCGAGGCGCGGCACCCGCGCGCGATGTTCGCTTCACCAATGCCTGGATCACCGGCGCGCTGGCTTTGATCGCACTGCTCGGCGCGACCGCGTTGTTCGGCAGCCATGGTTACGAGCCGCCATGGATGGGCCGCGACAGGGACGCGGACCAGACTTACATCCGTCACATGACCGCGCACCACGCCCAGGGCATCGCGCTGGCGCGGATCGCCGCGGAACGCGCACAGGACCCGCATCTGCGAAAGCTGGCGATGCTGATGGTCGCAAGCCAGACCGGCGAGAACCGGATTTTCGAGACGTGGTGGCTGAGCTGGTTCGACACCGAGATGCCCGATTGCAGCACGGACGAACGTGCCGCCATGCCGGGCTTCCTGACACAGGCCGAGATGCGGCAGGTCAAGGCCGCGCCGGCGGATCAATTCGACACGCTGTTCGTCGAAACGATGAGCAAGCATCACGCCGGCGCCGTCAGGATGGCCGACCAGATGTGGCATAGCGGCGGCGATCTGCGCCTGCGTGTGATGGCCCACGCCATCCGTCACGAGCAGCAGGGCGAGATCGCGCTGATGCACGGCGCCAGCGGCATTGCCGCCGTCGCCACCGCCTTCCACAACATGCTCGGCGACAATGTCAATTGAGCGGATCGTCCCCTACTCCCGCCAGAACTCCGCCAATTCCTCGGCGGTCATCAGGTCGACCTGGCCGTGAAAGCGGGTGCGGTACATCGTCATCAGCGCATCATGGCCGACGTCGGACGAGCTGCACAGCGCATCCTCGACGATGACGACCCGAAAGCCGAGATCGACGGCGCTCAGGACCGTCGAGAGCACGCAAACGTCGGTCTCTGCGCCCGTGATCACGACCGTACCGACGTTCTTGTCGATCAGCAGGCCGGCGAGGCCGGGATTGCTGAACGCCGAATAGGCCGGCTTGTCGATGACGGCAGCCGGCGGAACGAACTGGCTCAGGGCCGGCACGAGTTCAAGACCGGATGGCGGCAGATGTTTGCGGGTCGCTTCGCGCCAGCGACGAAAATAGCTCTGCCATTGCCCCGGACGATCTTCCGGGTCCTCGGGTGTGATGAATCGCGTGAAGATCGTTCTGGCCTGATGGCGCGAAACGATCGAGGCGATCGTCGGCAAGACTCTCGCCATCCATGGCGTCTCCCAGAGACCGCCCGGAGCGAAGATGTTCTGCATGTCGATGCACAAGTGAACGGCGTCGCTGATGTCGGTCACTTCCGACGCGCTGTCTCTCATCGTCCTTCACTCCTGTGGGCGTGATCGACGGCGCTCACGACGCCGAGATCGGAGTCTCTCCGCTCTCGACGATCTCTGGAAGAATGTCCTTGAACAAACGCACCGGAATGGATTTCGCCGCAGGGACCTTGCTGCCCTCAGCCTGATGCCAGAGCGGAATGAGCACGTTGCACTCCGGATAGTAAGCCGCAATGCTCCTGCGTGGGATGCCATAGGGGACGATTTGGAGCTCGCTCAAGCTGCGCATGACGCCATCGCCCGCCTCCGTCACCAGCGTGACGGTATCTCCTGCTTTCAACCCGTCTTCCTCCATGTCAGCGGGATTCATGAACACGACGTAGCGGCCCCCTTCGATGCCGCGAAAGCGATCGCCTTCGGCGTAGATCGTCGTATTGAACTGTCCGTCGGCGCGCAGTGTCATCAGCTCATAGACCCCGTCGGTCTCGCGGGGTGGCGCGAAGGCCGACTTTGGAACGGTGAAGTTCGCCTTGCCGTTCGGGGTCTTCCACTTCCGCTCGCGCGCCGCGAGCGGCCGCGCAAAACCGCCAGGCTGAAACATGCGCGCATTGAAGTCCTTGAATTGTTCGGGATAGGTGCGCTCAATGGCGTCCCGAACCCGCGAATAATCGGCGACCCAGGCGTCCCAATCGATCTTGGGATTGGGCTTCAACGTCGCCTTCGCCAGGGCGGCGACGATCGCCGGCTCCGACAGGAGGTGGTCGGCCACCGGTTTACGCTGGCCGCGCGATCCGTGAATGCAGGTGGTGGAATCCTCCATCGACACCGCTTGTTCGCCGCTGGCCTGCCAGTCGATCTCGATCCGGCCGAGACACGGCAGCAGATAGCTGACCTCGCCGGGCACGAGGTGAGTCCGGTTGAGCTTGGTCGCGATCTGCACCGACAGGCGCAGGCCCGACCACGCGGGCTCCATCAGGGACCGCTCCGGAACGGCGCGCAGGAAATTGCCGCCGAGGCTGACGAAGCCGCGAACGTCGCCCTTCAGAATGCCGTCGCAGGCGTCGACGGTGGACAGTCCGTCCCACCGCGGCGGCTCGAAGCCGTAAAGCTCCGCAAGCTTGTCGAGCGGCACCAGCTTGGTCTTCTCGGAAATGCCGACGGTGCGCTGGCCCTGCACGTTGGAGTGGCCCCGGATCGGCGAAATGCCCGCGCCGGGCTTGCCGATATTGCCGCGGAGCAGCAGCAGGTTGACGATCATCTTGTTCGTCTCGACGCCGTGCTTGTGCTGGGTGATGCCCATGCCGTAATTGGCGATCACGGCCTTGGCCTCCATATAGGTGTTCGCGGCCTCGCGCAGGGCCCCGCGCGAAAGCCCCGAGGCTCGTTCGATCTCGTCCCAATCCTGCGCGCGGCAGAATGCGGCGAACTCCTCGAAGCCCGCGGTGTGCTGCCGGATGAATTCGACATCCACCACGCGCGGACTTTCATTCTCCCGCGCGAGGTCGTCCGCCTCGATCACCCATTTGCAAATCCCGATGATCGCCGCCGCGTCGCCGCCGACCCGCACCTGATAATATTGCGAGCTGATGCGCGTGCCGCCAGCGATCATCTGGACCGGATTTTGCGGATTGACGAAACGCTCGAGGCCGCGCTCGCGCAGCGGGTTGAAGGTTATGATCGGCACGCCGCGCTGCGCCGCCTCCTGGAGCGGATGCAGCATGCGCGGCGCGTTGGTGGTGGTGTTGTGGCCGAAGAAGAAGATGCAATCGGTGGTCTCGAAATCCTCCAGCAGCACCGTGCCGACCGGAACTCCGATCACCTCCGGCAGCGCCACCGACGTGGTCTCGTGGCACATGTTCGAGCTGTCGGGGAAATTGTTGGTGCCGTACATGCGGCCGAACAATTGGTACATGTAGCTGGTTTCGAGCGAGGCACGTCCGGACGTGTACATCACGACAGAATGGGGATCGAGCCGGTTCAGCTCGGCGCCGATATCCGCAAAGGCCTCGTCCCAGTCGACCGCTCGATATTTGTCGCTTGCCCGGTCGTAACGCATCGGCGTCGTCAGGCGCCCCTGCTCCTCCAGTTGATGATCGGACCAGGTTCGTAGTTCAGCCAGCGTATGTTGCGCAAAGAACTCCGGTGGCACGGTCTTGCGCGTAATCTCCCAGGCGGTCGCCTTGGCGCCGTTCTCGCAGAACTCGAATGGACGTGGCTTGGCCGGCTTGGCCCAGGAGCAGCTCACGCACATGAATCCGTCGGGCTTGTTCTGCTTGAGCAGGATCTCGCTGCCGAGAATGGCGACCTCTTCCTGCGTCAGGATGCTTGCAACGGCTTTGAGTGAGCCCCAGCCACCTGCTGGCGCATCATTGTTCTCGACCTTTGCCTTTTGCCTCATGGCGTTTCCTTCAACCGCAAGCCCCGCACGCAAAACCCAAGATGCGATGGCAAGTTCCAAGCGTTGGGAACCTTGCTCCGGTTTGTGCGTCGATGAATCGACGTAGGACGAACACCCATGCACGGCTCTCGATCCGGCGCACCCGATCGCGCATCCATGCCCACGGCATCCGTGAGAATGCCCCGGCTCACGTCGAGCGGGACGCAGGATGAGCGGATGCTGGCCGAGGAATGTCCCGTGGCACTCGTCTACGACGGAACGACCGTCGCCGTTGTGATGGCCACTCCCGCCGATCTGACCGACCTTGCTGTGGGATTCAGTCTGACCGAAGGGATCATCGGCGACATCGGCGAGATCGAGGAGCTCACGGTCGTTCCCGGCCCCGACGGGATCGAACTGCGGCTATGGCTGCGACCGAACGCCGGGCGACGGCTGAAGGAGCGACGGCGACATCTGGTCGGGCCGACGGGTTGCGGCCTGTGCGGCATCGACAGCCTGCGCGAAGCCGGCCGGATCGCTCAGTGCGTCGAGCAACCGGCGAGCCTCACGCCGGAGCAGATCAGCACGGCCATCGCGGCCCTCACCGAGTCACAGATCCTCAACCACAAGACACGTGCCGCTCACGCCGCGGGTTTTTTCCGGCCAGGCAGCAAGACCATGATGGTGCGCGAGGACGTGGGGCGCCACAACGCCCTCGACAAGCTTGCCGGCGCTCTCGCCATCGAAGGCGCATCCGGCGGCGCCGGCGCCGTCATCCTCACCAGCCGGATATCGGTCGAGATGGTGCAAAAAACCGCCGCGATCGGCGCCGGCATCGTCGTTGCCATGTCTGCACCGACCGCGCTTGCGGTCCGAACGGCGGAGGCCAGTGGCATCACGCTCGTCGGGATCGCACGGGGCGACGAATTCGAGATCTTCAGCCATCCGGCGCGGGTGTTTATGCCCGCGGCCACCCAGATCGAGCCGGAGTTTCGACCGCAGGCAAACTAAGGGAACCCGGGCGTGAGGATAGCAAACTTCGCCACGCTCACCTTGCTTGACGTATGTCGATGGTGGAATCGGCTTGCGGTGCTTCCTCACGAAGCGTAATTTTCAACTCTACGTAGCTCATTCGAAAGCATCTATCGGGTTCGGCCAAGCGGGAGACAGCAATGGCGGATGTCCCATGGCACCTTTCCGGTGACTATTTCGAGAATTGCAATTGCAGCATCGTGTGCCCCTGCCTGGTGTCGGCGGCGCCGCCGTTGACCGCGCGACCGACCGAGGGCTTCTGCAACGTACCGCTGATCTTCCACATCGAGACCGGCCGCTATGGCGATATCGCGCTCGATGAGCTGAATGTGCTCGTCATCCTCCACGCACCTGGCGTCATGGCAGACGGAGACTGGTCGGTGGCCGCCTATATCGATGAGCGCGCCAACGATGACCAGACCGGGGCCCTGGCTGCAATCTTCACCGGCGGTGCCGGCGGTCCCATGGCCGCGTTCGCGCCGCTGATCAGCAAGAACCTTGGGGTGCGCAAGGTCCCGATCACGTTCCGGATCGAGGGCAAGACGCGGTCCGCGGAAATCCCGGGCATCCTGCACATGTCCGTCGATCCACTACCGACCATGCATCCGAGCGGCGAGATGTGGGTGAACATCGGCCATCCGGTCAGCCCCGACGCCATGGTGATGGCCGTCGGCGCCGCCGGCAATACCTTCAGCGATCATGGCATGCGCTGGGATAATTCCGGCAGAAACGGCCTCTATGCGCCGATCCGCTGGTCGAACCAGGCGTGACGTAAACTCCAGATACCGGCCTGGATCGGCGGCCGGCAACATCGATCGCACAACATCGATCGCAAATGACGGACAGCCCCCTGGAAGCCGTGCTGCGGCGCGATCGCTGGATCGTCGGCGGCACGATCGTCCTCATGGTCGCGCTGGCGTGGAGCTATGTGCTCTGGCTCGCCAACGACATGGACATGGGCGGCATGGACATGACCGAGTTCCGCATGATCCCGGCTGGGATCGGAATCATGCTGCCAGCCGACGAGCCGTGGCAAACAATCGAGTTCGCCTATGTGTTCCTGATGTGGGCGGTGATGATGGTCGGAATGATGGCCCCTTCGGCCGCGCCCATGATCCTGATGTACGCCCGCGTAGGTCGACAGGGCAAAGCGCAAGGCAAACTATTCGCAGCGACCGGCTGGTTTGCCGCCGGCTATCTCCTGGCCTGGTGCGGCTTTTCGCTGGCAGCCACCCTGCTCCAATGGGCGATCGAGCGGGCCGCCCTGCTGGATTCCCGGATGGCGATCGCGAGCAACCTGCTCGGCGGCATCGTGCTGATCGCGGCGGGCGTCTATCAATGGACACGGCTCAAAGACATCTGTCTCGCCCAATGCCAGTCGCCGTTTCTGTTCCTGATGCGCCACGGCGGCTTTCGCAGCGACCTGCGAGGCTGCTTGCTGCTGGGTTTTCGGCATGGAGGCTATTGTGTCGGCTGCTGCTGGGTCTTGATGGCGCTGTTGTTCGTGGGCGGCGTGATGAACGTGCTCTGGATTGCGCTTTTGTCGTTGCTTGTACTTTTGGAGAAAGTCACGCCGGTGGGACGCTGGCTCGCGCGCGCTGCCGGCATCGCCTGTGTGGCCGCGGGCGCGTGGCTTCTGCTGACCTTGCCGAAGTGATTGCGAGGCGCGGACGACAATCGCGCCGACTCTCGGCCGCGAGATCGAACATCGAAGGCTTGGGGATGCCTCGTTCCAGGGTCCGCAGCGCGAACACGGCGGGCACCGAAAATCGCGAAACAATCTTTCGCGTGTCTGTTTGCTTGGTGCGCTCGGAGGGACTCGAACCCCCACGATTTTACTCACTGCCACCTCAAGGCAGCGCGTCTACCAATTCCGCCACGAGCGCTTTTGGGGATGCCGGCTTGAGGCTTTGAAGGCCAACCGGATCAACGGCGCCGATCTAACAAATCCATCAGAGGGGTACAAGCCTCCAAGGGCCCTGAATTCCACAAGCTTGGCGGGAAAGTTCCGGCTCCTTGCGCCGGGATCGGGCTTTTCCGCCTGCCCGGGCCGCTACCGCGTGCCCAGGCCGCTACCGCGTGCCCGGGATACGGGGCAGCATCTGCTTGACCTCGACCGCGATCCGGTTGCGGTCGACCAGCACGACGCCGGAGGCGACCGGCAGATTATTGGCCAAAACCTTGACCTCGTCGGCCTCGGTTGCGTCCAGCTCGATGATGGCGCCGCGGGAAAGACGTAATACTTGATGGATCGGCATGGTTGTCGTCCCGAGGACGACCATGAGATCCACGGTGACTTTGTCGAGAGTCGGCACTTCAGCACCACCGCAACTTGGGACTAGGACTAGGGACTTGGTATTTGCGCCTGGGATCATCACCCGGTTATGGTTAGCCAATGGTTAATTCACCCCAAAACCCCCGCCAAGAGCTCGATTTGACGTCGTTTTCCGCCTCCTCCGGCGAGCCCGTGGAGTGGCGGATTTCGGACGCGCCCGTGCCCTATCCGGAGGCCGTGGCCGAAATGGAGGCGCGCGTCGCGGCGATTGCGGCGGATGAAGCTCCGGAGCTGGTCTGGCTGCTGGAGCACCCCCCGCTCTACACGTCCGGCACCTCCGGCAAGGCCACCGACCTGCTCGATGCCCGATTCCCGACCTTTGCCACCGGGCGCGGCGGCCAGCTCACTTATCACGGGCCCGGCCAGCGCGTGGCCTACGTCATGCTCGACCTGAAGCGCCGCCGGCCGGACGTGCGGGCCTATGTCGCGAGCCTGGAGGAGCTGATTCTGCGGACGCTCGCCGCGTTCAACATCCGTGGCGAGCGGCGCGAGGACCGGGTCGGCGTCTGGGTCAAGCGGCCCGACAAGGGACCCGAACACGAGGACAAGATCGCGGCGATCGGCGTCCGGCTGAAGCGCTGGGTCTCGTTCCACGGCATCGCCATCAATGTCGAGCCGGAGCTGTCGCATTTCGACGGCATCGTGCCCTGCGGCGTCGCCGATCCCCGCTACGGCGTCACCTCGCTGGTCGACCTCGGCCAGCTCGTGACGATGAGCGATGTCGACGTCGCGCTTCGGCAAGCCTTCGAGGAGCTGTTCGGGCCGACCCGGGCGCTGATGCCGGAAGCAGCGGCCTAGGCGGGCGCCGGTGCGTTCGCCGTCAAGTCCTGGCTATCCGATTCAAGGCCGCAGTCATGCGGCCTTCTAGATAGCTTTTGGCGACGCTCAATGGAGTGAACACAGCTGCATCGGTCACCGACTTGTCGTGCTCAGACCGCCAGTCGAACCTCGGTCGCTCGCTGTCGGGTACCGCGAGTTTGGCTACCCCCCAATCTTCCTGTTTCAACTCACTCTGCTCAAAGATACCTCGATACAAGCAGGCTTGGGTCACGAGAATTCGCCAGAATATGGGCCGTGAACGCGGATGGAACTCGTCGATAAGGAAGCTGATCTCATCGAACTGCTTTCGCACACTGCTTGCTTTCTTCGCGTAGGCCGCCTCGCATTCCGAATAGGACAGCAGACGCATCTTGCCGTCCTCCGCAATGAGAAGAGCTTCGATTGCGCCCTCGATGGCCCCGAGCGGCAGACCTTGTCGGTAGTATTTTTCAGGATTTGCCCTGGCCTTTTGATCCGCGTCCTCGTCGAAAGGATTGTAGTCGAGCGTCGGATCGAGCTTTGCCAGCGAAAACTCTGCGCCGAATGCAAAGAAGGCTTGTCGCGCGAGGGCATACTGCCGCCAGATCAATGCATCCAAAGACAGATCCACAGACGTGATACTGCGCTGCAATAACTTCAGCGTCGCGGAGGGAGCCAAGAGCCGATAGAGTGTGGACGTATGATAGTATTCGTCACGCAAAAACGAATCCTCATCGTTGGGCTCTAGGTTGCCGGACTTCGCCGTCTCGGCAAGACCAACGATCCTGAAATATGCCGCCTCGCAATGCTCGACCAATTGAAAAAGGATCGGGCCACATTGCTCGTAAAGCCGTTTGCGCGCCTCATATTCGTAGTCGCGCTTGGCGTCTCTTTCGGCTTTTTCGCTGCCAATCTTATCCCGAAGCTCCTCGATGGCGACCTGGTTCCTGCGAGTGAAAAACTGTGAGATCACCGCAATGACGAGTGATGCTGTAGCGGCAACCAACGCAACAACTATCGATGGCTCGATCTTCACACCTATTATCCCCAAGCAATGCGTTACCGCTCAAATCATCAATCGCAGGCTGGATGGGCCGGCGCTTAGTGTCAATCAGTCGGGCCGGCGAACTTTTGGCCTCGCCCGCGAAATAGCGCCGCAGGTTAGGACGGTACGATCGCCTCGCTGTTCGACTCACCCGGCTCGTGACTATGGTCGATTTTGACACCGCGGTAAGGCCTTTGAGGAGCTGTTCGGGCGGACCCGGGCGCTTGTGCCGGAAGCAGCGGCCTAACTTCCGGTCTCCCTCATTCTCCGCAAACCCGGAATCAGCTACGCTTGATCTTGGTGTCGCCCACGCCTCCCCCCTCCGCCGGGAAAGTAGATGTCATGCCGGGCGAATTGACCGTCGGACCGACTGTTCGAGCGCCAGGCATAAGGAGGGGTTGCGTTTCAGCTCGCAATGGGAGGTTTTTGCGATGAGACTGTCTGCGCCCATTTATCATCTGAAGCGAAGAGCGAAGCGCCTGTCCCGCGAGGAAGGCATTCCGCTGCACGATGCGCTCGACCGCATCGCCGCGACGGAAGGCTTTTCCGCATGGAGCATGCTCGCGGCGAAAGCTGCCGCAGCGACGCCGGCTAACCGGCTTTTCCCGCAATTCCAACCGGGTGATCTTGTGCTGGTTGGCGCGCGTCCCGGCCAGGGCAAGACCCTGATGAGCCTCGAGCTTGCCGTGGAGGCGATGCGGTCGGGCCATCACGCGGCGTTCTTCTCGCTGGAATACACCGAGAAAGACGTCTTCGATCGCTTTCGGGCGATCGGCGTGGACCTGGCGCAATTCGAAAAGCTGTTCGAGGTCGATTGCTCTGACGCCATCAGCGCCGATTACGTCGTCAAGCAGATGGCCGCGGCACCGCGCGGCACGGTCGTGGTGATCGACTATCTGCAACTGCTCGACCAGCGGCGGGAAAATCCCGACCTCACCCTTCAGGTGCGCGCGTTGAAATCTTTCGCGCGCGACAAGGGATTGATCGTCGTCTTCATCTCGCAGATCGACCGTTCCTATGATCCCTCGCTCAAGCCTTGCCCTGACCTGGACGATGTCAGGCTGCCGAACCCGCTCGACCTGAAGCTGTTCGACAAGACTTGTTTCCTGAACAAGGACGAAGTTCAGTTTCGAATAGCGGGCTGACGATCAGGAGGCCCAACCGGTTCAGGCCGCGGGTGCGGTTATTCACCCGCGGCCTCCCTCCTCACGCCTTCTCGGGCGAAACCTCGAGCTTGCCGGCGATGTAGCGCCGCTCCTGGGTCAGGCCGCCAAAACCGTAGGCATCGCCCTTGACCTCGTCGACATGCAGATAGGTCTCGTGATGCAGCGGGCCCAGGATCCCGGCCATGCGCTGGAACATCGCGGCGAGATAGGCGGCCTTCTCGTCCTTGGTGTTGGTGCCTTCGCTGACATGGATGTCGATCCAGTAGCTCGCGAGCTTTTGCTCTGCGAGCGACTTGCCGCCGGCGAACCAGTCGGCCGCCTCCACCGACTTCACGATGATGGCGGTGACCTCGGGGTCCTTGTGCAGGATTTTTGCGGTGAGCTCGGACACGGCGCTCGCGATGTCGGCCTTCAGCGAGGGCGACTGGCGGGAGGTGGTGTAAGACACGGTGATCAGCGGCATGGTCGTTCTCCTCGGATGTCGCGCAGGTGTTGCGCGGCGTTGGGGAGAAGCTAGACCCACCCTCGACATTTTGGTATCTTATCTCTGTTGATACCAGTGATAAGATATCATAATGACAGCAACGCTCGACATCGCCACTGTCCAGGCCTTCCTGCTGGTCGCCGACCTCCAGAGCTTTACGCGGACCGCCGAAGCGCTTGGCACGACCCAGGCGGCGGTCAGTCTGAAGCTGCAACGGCTGGAAACGCTGCTCGGCAAGCGCCTCGTCGAGCGCTCGCCGCGCGCGGTCCGGCTCACCGCAGACGGCGCGACATTCCTCGAGCGCGCCCGCGCGCTGATCGCGGCGCATGATCGCGCGCTGTCGGGCGAGGCCTCAGTCGCGCAGTCGCTCTCGCTCGGCATCTCCGACCATGCCGCGGGCGCCGAATTGGTACCCCTGCTCGAACGCCTGCATGCGATGTCGTCGAACCTCACGCTCGCCGTCACCATCGGCTTCTCGCGCGAGATGCAGGAGGCCTATGATTCGGGCCAACTGGATGCGGTGATCGTGCGCCAGGAAGGCAGCCGGCGCGGCGGCGAGAAGCTGGCCGAGGACGAGTTCGGCTGGTTCGCGTCACGACGCTTCACGGTGCCAAAGGGGCAGCCTTTGCCGCTCGCGACGCTCGCCCCGCCCTGTGGGGTCCGCGCCATCGCCGTGCGCGCGCTCGACAAAGCCGGCCTGAAATGGCGTGAGCGCTTCGTCGGCGGCGGCGTCACCGCCGTGGTTGCAGCCGCGCTCGCCGGACTTGCAATCGCGCCGCTGGCGCGACGGATCGCGCCCCCCGGGCTGGTCGACATCGGGCCGACCCACAAGCTGCCGAAACTCGGCAGCTCGAAGGTGATGCTACATTCGAAGGTCAGCGATCCCGCCAAGCTGGCGGCGCTGCGCGCGGTGGCAGCGACGTTTCGGAGTGCGGCGGCGGTCTGACGCCGCACGGCCCTACAAGATCGCTTCAAACGCGCTGCGCAGCGTCTCGTGCCGGAACACAAAACCGCGGCTCAGCGCCTTGTTGGGCAGCACGCGCTGACCGCCGAGCAGGAGCTCGTCGGCGAAACCGCCGCCGATCCGGCGCAGCAGGCCGCCGGGAATCCGGAACACCGCAGGCCGATGCAGGCGGCGGCCTAGCTCCTCGCTGAACTTTGCGTTGGTGACGGGGATCGGCGCGGTGGCGTTGACGGGACCGGCGAGATCGGGCGTCGCCATCACATAGGCGATCAGCCGGATCAAATCGTCGCGCTCGATCCAGGACATCCACTGCCGCCCGTTGCCGATGGGACCGCCGAGCCCGAACTCGAACGGCGTCAGCAAGCGCGTGATGAAGCCGCCTTCGGTGCCGAGCACGAGGCCGATGCGCAGATTGACCACGCGAACGCCGAGCTCCTCCGCCGGCCGCGCCGCCGCCTCCCAGGCCGCACACAGCTCGTGGCTGAAGCAGGCGTGCGACTTCGCCGATTCCGTCAGCACCTGGTCGGCCCACAGGCCATACCAGCCGATCGCAGAGCCGCTGACGAGCACCTCGGGCTTGCGTTCGAGCCGCGCGATCAGCTTGACGATCTCGCCGGTCATGTCGATGCGCGAGCCGAGAATCTTCGCGCGCTTCGCCTCGGTCCACAGGCCGTTGCCGATGGGCTCGCCGGCGAGATTGACGATGGCATCGATAGGCGTGTCCGAGGCGAGCTGATCGAGGCTCGTGATCAGCGTGACCGGCGGCGGCAGCATCTCGGCCTTCGCGGGATTGCGGATCAGCGCGATGACGTGATGCCCTGCTCCGCTGAGGCTCGCTGCGAGGCGGCTGCCGATGAAGCCGGTGGCGCCTGATATCAGCACCGTCTTGCGGCCGGACAGCTTTTCGACGAGCCCATGCGCGGGAACGCTTTTCATGCGGCTGAGCCGGCGCATCGCCGCAAAATCCCTGACACCGCACAGTGCCGCGCCGACCGCACACGCCGTCGCGGCAATGCTGAGCAGGCCCTGATACACGACCATCACGCCGAGGGGCTGCGCGGCCCAATCGATCAGCACCGGCAACAGCAACACCAGGATGGCGCCGTAATTGATCGCGAGCAGCGTGTGATTGATCCGCTCGCTCGGCGGCAGTTTTCGGCTGAGATCCTCCTCGACGAAATCCATCAGCGTGATGACGATCTCGGCAACCAGCACCGCGACGATCAGCAGCGCCAGCGCGCCATGGACTTCGAGCCAGCCGAGCACGAGGAACAGCAGCGCATAAAGCATGTTGCGAATGCCGTGCAGCTTCAATTCGAAACGCTGTGACGGACGCCAGGCCAGGCGCTCGGTGAATTCGTGGTGATAGAAGGTGTCGAACACGCCCATCACGATCTGGATGGCGATGAGCGTCCACATGAGCTGTGTCATGACACGGCCTCCCTGAACATGGCGGACTGGTGGATCAGCGCGCCGTAACGCGGATGAATGACATCGAGGGTAAAGCGGAAGGCGCCCTCGCCGAGATCGCTGTGTGTCACCGTGAGATCACCCGGCGTCAGCCATCGCGGCAGCGGAATCCACACGCGTCCAAACTGGAGCCCGTAGCCGGCGCTGCGAAACGTCAGCGCTTGGTCCTCGACGGTGATGCGGAGCGCCATCGAGACGCCGAAGCCGACATATTCTTCCAGCCCGGTCGGGCCGGCAAAACGTTTGGCGGAATGGATCACTTGCGGAAAGCCGCGCTTGCGCGCGCAGATGCGGGTCCAGGTCTGGCCGCCGCCGCCGGCGTCTTCGGTCACCGTGACGATGATGGGGACGCCGGTGTCGCGGCCGGTCGGCAGCGGACCGCCGATCAGGCGCGCGGCTTGGGCGAACCACCAGCCGATGTCGCTGAAGCCGATCTCGTCGACCACACCGACATAGACGACGCTGTCGCCGTCGGCAACGCGTTTCGAAAAACGTCGCCACGTCGCCAGCGGCAGCCGGCCCCAATCCTCGTCCGACAGCAGCGCGCGGAAACGGCGATCGTCGAGCAGTTTCGTGTGAGCGAAGGTCGATGCGTTGGAGCCTGATAATCTTGCCGACGTCATCGCACCCTCCTCAAACCTATTTGGCCTTGCCCAGCGGCAGCAGATTGGCGATCTTCTCACCAAGCCGCATCAAGGCGGCCAGCCGCGGCCGCGGCACCTTCAGCATTTGCATGAACCAGTGGTCGGCGAGCTCTGTGAAGGCGAGCATCTCCTTCAGCCGTTTGCTCGCGACCGGATTGATGGTCGGATCGTCCGCGGCATCGGACACGCAGGCTCTGAGCGCTGTGATCGCCGGATCAAGCTCCCGCTCCTTGCGCCGCGCCGCGATCCTGGCCGCGACCTCCCAGATGTCGGTCTCGGCCTCGTAATGGTCGCGGCGATCGCCGAGAATCGGGACGCGCCGGATCAGGTTCCAGGCGAGCAGCTCCTTCAGCGAGTTGGAGACGTTGGAGCGGGCCATACCGAGGGTGTCGGCGATGTCCTCGGCCGTCATCGGCGCCTCGGCCAGATAGAGCAGCCCGTGGATCTGGCTGACCGAGCGATTGACGCCCCACTCGTCTCCCATGTCACCCCAATGCAGGATGAAGCGCTCGACGGCGGCCGGGAGTTTCTTTCTTCCGGTTGTTTCTGTCATAACAGAAACATCTGACGGACAGGATCGGGTGTCAAGAGCCTTTGCTTGCTGCGTACGGGCTCGCAATATTGCCTAAAAAGGTTCCAAACTCCCGGGAACAATCCGCCACGTGCTGCGTTTGCCCCCGTTGAGGCAGGGTCCGGGAATGGTCGAGAAGTCTAGTCAGCAGAGGGACTTGTTCGAAAGCGAACGGAGTTTCCGCCTGTTAGTTGAAGGAGTTGCCGACTACGCGCTCTACATGCTGGATCCCACCGGGATCATCACCAGCTGGAACATCGGCGGCGAGCGCATCAAGGGCTATTCGCCCGGGGAGATCCTCGGCCAGCATTTTTCCCGTTTCTACACCGAGACCGACCGCGCCAACGGCAAGCCCGCCCGTGCGCTCGGCATCGCGCGGGACAAGGGCCGCTACGAGGAGGAAGGCTGGCGCGTCCGCAAGGACGGCACCTTCTTCTGGGCCAGCGTCGTGATCGATCCGATCTACGAGGACGGCAAGCTGGTCGGCTTCGCCAAAATCACCCGCGACATCACCGAGCGCCGCAATACCCAGATCAAGCTCGAGGCGATGCAGAAGCAGCTCGCCGAATCCCAGAAATTCGACGCGCTCGGCCAACTCACCGGCGGGGTCGCCCACGATTTCAACAACCTCCTGATGATCATCAGCGGCAGCCTCCACATGCTGAAGCGAGGGGCCCGACGACGAAGCCAAGCTTCAGCGCGCGATCTCGGCCATCGAGACCGCCACCAGGCGTGGCGCCGCGCTGACCAACCAGCTCCTCACCTTCGCACGGCGGCAGAGCGTCAATCCGCAGGCGATCGACTTCGCCGATCGCATCGCGGCGATCCGCGAGGTGCTCGATGCCGGCGTCGGCAGCTCCGTGCGCCTGGCTTTCGACGTCAGCGGCGACGTCTGGCCGATCAGGACCGACGTTTCCGAGCTCGAGACCGCCCTGCTCAACCTCGTCATCAATGCCCGTGACGCGATGCCCGACGGCGGCACGGTGACGATCGCAGCGCGCAATCTCGTGCTCGACGAGGATCCCCTCGTGGGCGAATTCATCGCGATCGACGTCAGCGATACCGGCCTCGGCATTCCCTCCGACGTTCTCGACAAGATCTTCGAGCCGTTCTTCACGACCAAGCCGATCGGAAAGGGCACCGGCCTCGGTCTCTCCCAGGTGCACGGCTTCGCCCATCAGGCCGGCGGCACGATCCGGGTCGCGAGCGCGCTCGGCAAGGGCACGACGTTCACCATCCTCCTGCCGCGCGGAGAAGACGAACCATCGCGCGAGGCGGCAGGAGAACCGGCGTTCCAAGGCAGCGGCACGGTACTGCTGGTCGAGGACAATCCGGACGTGGCCGCCGTCAGCATCGGCCTTCTGGAGCAGCTCGGCTATCAGGTGCGCCGGGTCGCGGACGCCGAAGCCGCCTTGAGCGAGATCGAGAAGAACGGCGTCGACTTCGTCTTTTCGGATATCGTCATGCCTGGCAAGATGGACGGGCTCAGCCTCGCCCATCACCTTCGCCAGATCCGCCCCGGCCTGCCGATCCTGCTCGCCACCGGCTACAGCGAAGTCGCCGCAGGCGTGCGCGGCGATTTCCCGATCCTGCGCAAGCCCTACGAGATCCACGAATTGAGCGAAGCGATCGCCAAGCTGCCGCGGTAATTCTTCAGCTACACCGTCGGCAACACCGAAAACGCCTCCCCTGCCCGGCGCAAGTTCAGCTCATCGACGTCGGCCGTCTCGCTGGTGACGCTGTCGACGCGCGAGGACGGCGGGCCGTGGCGGCACAGCGCCACCATGTCGGCGACGTGCTTCGGCGATCCCGCGAACAGCGCTTCGACGCTGCCGTCGCGGCGGTTGCGGACCCAGCCTTCGAGACCGCATGTCGTCGCCTGATGCTCGAGCCAGGCCCGGTAGCCGACGCCCTGTACGCGGCCGCGGATCACGACCTGGAGGATCGCCCGGCTCATTGTTTCAGTCCGAGGACAAGGGCGCTGCGCGCCTTGACGTCGGCCTCGCGCGTGAGGCGGCTGGTCAAGTCCGATGACGGGAGGCCTTTGAGATTCTTCGGCGCGATGCCGTCGCGCAACGCCTTGTGCGTCTCGTAGACGGCCTGCGTTGCGGCCGCGATCGGCGCGTGGCCCTGAAGCGCGATGCGCACGCGCTGGCCAGCGAGGTATTCGAGCACGTTCAACTCCTCCGGCGCGCCGCCGAGCACAATCGGCAGGCGCGTGGCGGATGCGACCGCCTCGAGCTCGGTGCGCGACTTGATGCCGGTGAAGAACAGCGCATCGACGCCGGTAGCCTCATAAGCTCTGGCGCGGCGGATCGCATCCTCGATCGAGGTGATCGAGGCCGCACCGGTGCGGCCCATGATGACGAGCGAAGGATCGCCGCGGCCGTCGAGTGCCGCCTTCATCTTGCCGACGCCCTCCTCCAGCGAGATCAGCTGCGTCTTCGCTTCGCCGAAGCCAGCCGGCAGCAGCGTGTCCTCGATGGTGAGTCCGGCGGCACCCGCCATCTCCAGCTCCTGCACCGTGCGGCGCACGTTGAGCGCGTTGCCATAGCCGTGATCGGCATCGACCAGCACCGGAAGTGCCGCCGCACGCGACATCCGCCGCATCTGTTCGGCAAGCTCAGTGAGCGTGATCAGCGTGATGTCGGGATCGCCGAGCACCGCGAGCGAAGCCACCGAGCCGCCGAACATGCCGAGCGGGAAACCGAGATCCTCGGCGATGCGGATCGAGATGGCGTCGTAGACCGAGCCGGGATGGACGCAAGTCCCGCCCGACAGGATCGAGCGCAGTTTTTCGCGGCGGGAACGAAAGGCCATGGTGATGTCTCGGTTAGTGCGAATTGCGTCCCCGCCGTCGTCCTGGCGAAAGCCAGGACCCATTACCAAATTGGATATGGTGGCAGAAAATGACGGCCACCATCGCCGTCAACAACTACTCCCTGGGGTAATGGGTCCTGGCTTTCGCCAGGACGACATTGGGTCCTAAGCAAACTCCAAAATCAGCGCATCCACCGCGAGCGTCGCGCCAGCGCTGGCGTGGATCTTCTTTACGGTGCCGTCCTGCTCGGCGCGCAGAACGTTCTGCATCTTCATGGCTTCGACCACCGCGAGCGTCTCGCCGGCCTTGACCTCCTGCCCTTCCGTCACCGCGATCGAGACCACGAGACCGGGCATCGGACAAAGCAGCTTCTTGCCGGTGTCGGCAGCCGTGGTCACCGGCATCAGTCGCGCCGAGGCTGCTTCCGCTTCGGTCCAGACATAGACCGGCACCTCGACGCCTTGATGCGCGAGGCGGATGCCGTTCGCGATCGGGCGCACCTGCACCGCGACGACGTGGCCGTCGATGGTGCCCTGCCAGACCGGATCGCCCGGCTTCCACGGCGACTGCAACAGATGCGCATTGCCGGCCTTGCCGTCGGCATCGACGAAACGCACCGCGACCGCCTCGCCCTCGCGCGCGATCTCCAGCAGGATTTCCTGGCGGTCGAGCCAGACCGCACGGCGACGCTCGCGCTGCACGATGCGGCCGCCCATCTGACCCGAGATCTGCCGCTTGCGCTCGCCCAGCACGTGATCGATGGCGGCGCCGACCGCGGCAAGCCGCCGTGCGATCTCGCCTTCCGGCACGCGCACGGCAAAGCCCTTGGGGAACTCCTCGGCGATGAAGCCGGTGGAGAGCCGGCCTTCGCGCCAGCGCGGATGATGCATCAGCGCCGACAGGAACGGGATGTTGTGGCGGATACCGTCCACGTAGAACGAATCCAGCGCGGTGGCCTGCGCCTCGATCGCGGCCGCGCGCGACGGCGCGTGGGTGACGAGCTTGGCGATCATCGGATCGTAATGGATCGAGATCTCGCCGCCCTCCTGCACGCCGGTGTCGTTGCGCACGGTGATGCCGTCCTGGCTCGCTTCCGCCGGCGGTCGGTATTTCACCAGGCGCCCGATCGAGGGCAGGAAGTTGCGGAACGGGTCCTCGGCGTAGAGGCGCGACTCCACTGCCCAGCCGGTCAGCGTGACGTCCTTCTGCGTGATCGCGAGCTTCTCGCCGGCGGCGACGCGGAGCATCTGCTCGACGAGGTCGACGCCGGTGACAAGCTCGGTGACCGGATGCTCGACCTGGAGGCGCGTGTTCATCTCCAGGAAGTAGAAGCTCTTGTCCTGCCCGGCGACGAATTCGACGGTGCCGGCGGAGTCGTAATTCACCGCCTTGGCGAGTGCGACCGCCTGCTCGCCCATCTTGCGGCGGGTGGCTTCGTCGAGCAGCGGCGACGGCGCTTCCTCGATGACCTTCTGGTTGCGGCGCTGGATCGAGCATTCGCGCTCGCCGAGATAGATCACGTTGCCGTGCTTGTCGCCCAGCAGCTGGATCTCGATGTGGCGGGGGTCGACGATGAACTTCTCGATGAAGACCCGGTCGTCGCCGAATGAGGCCTTGGCCTCGGCCTTGGCGAGGTTGAAACCCTCTGCGACCTCGGAGGTCGAATGCGCGATGCGCATGCCCTTGCCGCCGCCGCCGGCGGAGGCCTTGATCATCACGGGATAACCGATCTCGTCGGCGATCTTGACCGCGTGCGTGGCGTCCTCGATGACGCCGAGATAGCCGGGCACGGTCGAGACTTTTGCCTTCGCGGCGGCCTTCTTGGATTCGATTTTGTCGCCCATCGCTGCGATCGCGCCCGGGTTGGGGCCGATGAAGACGATGCCGGCCGCCTCCAGCGCGCGCGGAAACGCCTCGCGCTCGGACAGGAAGCCGTAACCGGGATGCACGGCCTCGGCGCCCGTCTTACGGCAGGCCTCCACGATCTTCTCGATCACCAGATAGCTCTCGGCCGCAGCTGGCGGCCCGATCAGCACGGCCTCGTCGGCCATCTCGACATGGAGGGCGTCGCGGTCGGCCTCGGAATAGACCGCGACCGTCTGAACTCCCATGCGGCGAGCGGTCTTGATGACCCGGCAGGCGATTTCGCCGCGATTGGCGATCAGAATGCGTTTGAACATGCTTTTCTTGAGTCTCGACCTTGGGCGGGACCCTTCCCTGGCCGTTGGAGCCTATGGGAGGGCCGTGTGGCTCCCGTGGTACATCAAAATAGGCCGGAGGCAACGGTCAAAATCCGGGTCCTCTGGCGTACCAGCGCAAGACCGAAGCAAGACCAAAACGGCCCTGGCAGGCCCGCCGACGGCCTACGGCTTCCCGGCCTTGCCCACGTCCCGGACCAGGCCGTGAATGAAGCCGAGCTTCGCGACGACGACCGGCGAGAGGATGAACGGATAGAGGTCGCGCATGCCCATGGCGCGGTTGACGCTGTTCATGGCGAAGGTGAAGGGCAGCCATGCGTTGACGATCGCCTCGACGTCCCTCGCTTCGTAGGGGTTGAAGCGGATGCGCGCCGTCAACTCCCCGTCGCGATCCACCTTGGGCCGCACCTCCATGCCGAACTCGCTGGCCATCTCCAGGGTGTCGACGATGTGAAGATAGTGCGCCCAGGTCTCGGCGAAATCCTCCCACGGATGCGTCGTCGCGTAGGCAGAAACGTAGTTCTGCTGCCAGTCCGGCGGGGCGCCTTCGGCATAGTGGCGCTGCAAGGCCTGGCCGTAATCGGCGGAATCGTCGCCGAACACGGCACGGCATTCGTCGAGCTTGCCGCCGTCGCGCACCAGTACGTCCCAGAAATAGTGCCCGACCTCGTGGCGGAAATGCCCGAGCAGCGTCCGGTAGGGCTCGCCCATCTCCAGCCTGCGCCGCTCGCGCTCGATGTCGTCGGCCTCGGTCAGCGCGATCGTGATCAGGCCGTTGTCGTGGCCGGTCAGCACCTTCTGCCCGCTCTGCGGATCGTCGGCGAGGAAATTGAAGATCAGGCCATGTTCGGGATTGTCCTGCCGGGTCTGGAGCGGCAGCTTCCAGCGGATCAGGGAATAGAACAGCCGGTGCTTCGCCATCTCCAGCTCGCGCCAGCCAGCGAGTTGCGCCTGATCCGACAGGTCCGGCACGACGCCGTTATGGCGGCAGGCGCGGCAATAGCCGGTAGTGTCGCCCGCGTCCGTCAGCCAGTTGCAGGCATCATGCTCGGCATTGCTGCACAGCATGCGGCTTTCGCCCTCGGTGGCCAACGTCCGCCAGGTCCCGCCTTGAGCCTCTCCGTCGGGTTCGATCGCCGACATGGTCTCCTTCTCGGGCAGGAACGCGACACGATGGCCGCAGCGTTCGCAGGCGCGGTTCTCGAAATAGATGACGTTGCCGCAGGCCTGGCAGACAAAAAGCTTCAAGATTTAGCCTCTTCGGAAAGCGAGTTTTTATGAATGAAAGTTGTGGCGCCTCGCGGATACGCGCGCGGAGGGCTCATCGTTCCAAGGTTCGGAACAAATAGCCAGACCCGGCGTTCTTTCATGCCCGCCACACTGCATTCGGCGGCGCCTTTCTCTCCATATACCCTTTGGGCAATGGCCATCACGCTTCGTCTGTGTGAATATCCGTCCGCCACGTGCGCTCTCGCATCACCCCGGCCAATGCCTTGAACGATCCTTTGCCCGAGACCATCGCCGCCGAAAGGCTGCGCCAGCACCTGGAAGACGTCGCGCGCGAGCGCGACAACGCCTATCGCGCGCTCCAGGAACGCGAAGCCGAGCTTGCGCGCATCCAGCGCATCGGCAAGGTCGGCGGTCTCGAGGTCGACTTCCGCGAAGGCTTCAAGAACCGCCGTTCGCCGGAATATCTGATGCTCCACGGCCTGCCGCCGGAAGCCGCCGACGAGTCGCACGAGGACTGGATCAATCGCATTCATCCCGACGACCGCGACGCTACGGTGAAGCACTTCATCGATGCGCTGTCCGGCTGCAGCGAGGACTACACCGCCGAATACCGCATCATCCGCCCCAGCGACGGCGAGACCCGCTGGATCCGCGTCGTTGCCAAGATCGAGCGCGACGGTGGCGGCCGCGCCCTGCGCCTCATGGGCGCCCATATTGACGTCACCGACCAGATGCTGGTGCGCGAGACCCTGCGCGAGAGCGAGGAGCGCTTCCGGCTGATCGCCGACAGCGCGCCGGTGCCGATCTGGGTCACCAAACTCGACCGCACACGGTCCTTCGCCAACCAAGCCTATGTCGATTTCGTCGGCCTGCCTTACGACCAGGCCATCTCCTTCGACTGGCGCAAGGTGCTGCATCCGGACGACCTGCCGCATGTGCTGCAGCAATCCGTTCAGGGCGAAGCATCGCTCAAACCGTTCGTGCTGGAAGCCCGCTACAAGAATGCCGACGGCGAATGGCGCTGGCTACGTTCGGAATCGCAGCCGCGCTGGGATCCGACCGGCAGGCATATCGGCTTCATCGGTGTTGCCCATGACATCACGGTGGCCAAGCAGGCCGAGATCGAGCTGCGGCAGCTCAACGAGACGCTGGAAGAACGCATCGTCGAGCGCACCGCCGAGCTCGAATCCAACGAGGCGCGGCTGCGCGCGATCCTGGAGACCAGCAACCAGTACCAGGGCCTCGTCAATCTCAGGGGCGAGCTGCTTTACGCCAACACGACCGTGCTCGACGCCATCAAGGCGAGCCCTGCGGACGTGATTGGAAAGCCGTTGTGGCAGACGCCCTGGTTCAGCACGACGGAGGGCATGAGCGCGCGGGTGCGCGAGGCCTTCGACACCGTGCTCAAGGGCGAAGCCGTGCGGCTGGAGATGCGCCTGCGCCTTCCCATCGGCGAGCGCGATTTCGAGTTCGGCATGCGCCCGGTGCTCGACCGCCATGGCAACATCACCGGCGCAGTGCCCGAGGCTGTCGACATCACCGAGCGCCGCCGCGGCGAGGAAGCGTTGCGGCAATCGCAGAAGATGGAGGCGATCGGCCAGCTCACCGGCGGCGTCGCGCACGATTTCAACAATCTGCTCACCATCATCCGCTCGGCTACCGATTTCCTGCGCCGCCGCGAGCTGCCGGAGGAGCGGCGCCGCCGCTATGTCGATGCCATCTCCGACACCGTCGAGCGTGCCTCCAAGCTGACCGCCCAGTTGCTGGCGTTTGCGCGCCGGCAGCCGCTCAAACCGCAGATCTTCAACGTCGGCAGCCAGGTTGAAGGCGTCGCGCAACTGGTCCGGCCGCTGGTCGGTGGCCGCATCGAAATCGCGGTCGAGGTTCACGATGGCGACTGCTTCACGGTCGCCGATATCGCGCAATTCGAGACCGCGCTGATCAACCTCGCCATCAACGCCCGCGACGCCATGGGCGGCGAAGGCCGCCTCACGATAGCGGTCCGGAAAGTCCAGGGCATCCCTAACCTGCGCGCGCAATCGGCGCGCGGCGGCGACTATGTCGCGATCTCGGTCGCCGACACAGGCAGTGGCATCGCGCCGGAAAACATCGAGGCCATCTTCGAGCCGTTCTTCACCACCAAGGAGGTCGGCAAGGGTACCGGCCTCGGCCTGAGCCAGGCCTTCGGCTTCGCAAAGCAGTCGGAGGGCGACATCGCCGTGACGAGCACGCATGGTGAAGGCGCGACCTTCACCATCTATCTGCCGCGGGCGCATAGCCCCGCGACAGCTCAAGAAGCCGCGGCGCTGACCTATGAGGCCGCGGCCACCGGGCGCGGCTATCGCGTGCTCGTGGTGGAAGATGACGACGAGGTCGGCCGCTTCTCCACGGAGCTGCTGGAAGACCTCGGCTATGTCGTCCGCCGCGCCGCCAACGCCAATGCGGCGCTCGCCATCCTCGGCGAGAACGAGTTCGCGGTCGACCTCGTCTTCTCCGACGTCATCATGCCCGGCATGAACGGCGTCGAGCTCGCCGGCATCATCCGCGAACGCTATCCGGGCCTGCCCGTCGTGCTCACCTCTGGTTACAGCAACGTTCTCGCCGAGAACGCCGATCGCGGTTTCGAGCTGATCCAGAAGCCGTATTCGGTGGAATTGCTGTCGCGCATCCTGCGCAAGGCGATCACGGCAAAGCCGTCGGTGACGCGGTGAGTGCTATGATTGCACGAAGCTGGCACAAACTCCGTCATTGCGAGCGCAGCGAAGCAATCTATCTTTCCGCGGGAACAGTCTGGATTGCATCGTCACTGCGCTCCTCGCAATGACGGCGCTCGCGCCCCCTCCAGCCCAACAGGCTTTTGAACAAATTGTGGACTGAAGCTCGGGCCCGAGACGCGGCAAATCACAGATGGCGGTCCGCGCCCGCAGGGGAAGACATCGGCAACGGCTTCCGCTATCGCTGCCGAATGAACCGACACATCTCAGGGATCGAACGTGCCGTCTGACGCCATCCTGGCCTGGAGCATCATCGTCGCCGCGACAGCAGGTGTCATCATCCGGCCCTTTCGCCTGCCGGAGGCGATCTGGGCTGTCATCGGCGCCAGCGCACTGGTGCTGCTCGGCTTGCTGCCGTGGCGGGATGCGCTCACGGGCATCGAGAAAGGCGTCGATGTCTATCTCTTCCTGATCGGCATGATGCTGATCGCCGAGCTGGCGCGGCTCGAAGGCTTGTTCGACTATCTCGCGGCGCTCGCCGTGGAATATGCCAGCGGTTCGCCGCAGCGGCTGTTCCTGCTGATCTATATCGTCGGCACGCTCGTCACCGTCCTGCTCTCGAACGACGCCACCGCGATCGTGCTGACGCCCGCCGTCTACGCCGCGACGCGCGCCGCCGGCGCCAAGCCGCTGCCTTATCTCTTCGTCTGCGCCTTCATCGCCAACGCCGCAAGCTTCGTGCTGCCGATCTCCAACCCGGCCAATCTCGTCGTGTTCGGGGCGCATATGCCCGAGCTCACCGAATGGCTGCGCCTGTTCGCCCTGCCCTCGGCGGCCTCGATCCTGCTGACATACGTCGTGCTGCGGCTGACCCAACACCGCGCCCTCAAGGAAGAGACGATCGCGCGCAGCGTGCCGCATCCAAAGCTCGGCCGCGGCGGCAAGCTGGCGGCTATCGGCATCGTGGCGATCGGCGTCGTGCTGGTCACGGCCTCCGCGCTGGACAAGCAATTGGGCCTGCCGACCTTCGTCTGCGGCGTGGCGACGGCCGCCATCGTGCTGCTGCTCAGCCGGCAATCGCCGCTCCCCGTGCTGCGCGGCGTCTCCTGGAGCGTGCTACCGCTGGTCGGCGGGTTGTTCGTGATGGTGGAAGCGCTGATCAAGACCGGCGTGATCGGGCAGCTCAGCGCGCTGCTGCACGAAGCTGTCGGGCAATCCGTGACGAAGGCGGCCTGGAGCGTCGGCATCGCCACCGCGATCGCCGACAATATCGCCAACAATCTTCCCGTCGGCCTCATTGCAGGCTCGGTCGCCGCCAGCGATCATTTGCCCGCACCGGTCGTCAGCGCCATCCTGATCGGCGTCGACCTCGGGCCGAATCTGTCGGTGACCGGTTCGCTCGCCACCATCCTGTGGCTGGTGGCGCTGCGGCGGGAGAAGATCGAAGTCGGCGCCTGGCCGTTCCTGAAGCTCGGACTGCTGGTGACCCCGCCAGCCCTGATCGCAGCATTGGCTGCCGCGATCAGGTAACTCGCGAGATCAATCGTTCTCGTAGCCATAGACTTCCGGCAGGATGAAGATCGCGGCGAGCAATCCGATCAGCGGGAAGATCGCCACCATCAGCGTGGCATTCGCCTGCCCGATCGCAGCGAACACCGTCGGGAACAGGAAGATCGCCAGGAACGACGGCAGCTTCACGAACATGTAGGCGAAGCCGCTGGCGGTGCCGCGATATTTCGGCTTGGCGACCATGGTCGGGATCGTCATGCAGTTCGACGCATCCCAATAATGGCCCCACAGCATCGCGGCAGCCGCGAACGGCAGCAGGATCTTGTTATCGGTGTAGAGCGCGAAGGCCGCGACCAGCAGCGAGACCAGCACGATCGAGAAGCCCGCGATCGAGATACCGCGATGGCCGATCTTCGGCGTCAACAGCGGACCGACCCAGCCCGACACGGCGGCGAACGAGAACAGCGCCATCGTCACCAGATTGATGCCGAGCACGCTCGACACGCCGACCATCACAAAGAGCACCGGCAGGTAGAACGCGAAAGTCGAGAACTCGCTGGCTTGCGCGAAGCAGGCGATCCAGCCGTAGATCGTGGCGCGCCAGCGGATCGGATCCTTCTTGAGGTCGGCGAGGAACGCGCGGGTGGAGACCTTGGGCACCTCCACGTCATGGTCCGGCAGCATGGCGAGATCGTCGTTGAACATCTCGCGCGCCACCTGCTTGGCCTCGCGGTAGCGTCCCTTCTGCACCAGCCACACCGCCGTCTCAGGCACGTCGTGGCGCATCACCAGGATGATCAGCGCCGGAAGCGCGCCGAGGCCGAGCGTCACCCGCCACAGCGTCTCGTGGTGAATGTCGAGCAGCAGGAAGATCACGATGACGCCGATCGTCAGGACCTCGCCGACCGCGAACATGAACTGCCAGCGGTTGCCCATGACTTCGCGCTCACCCTTGGCCATGGATTCCATGATGTAGGTGTAGCCGGTCGAGATGTCCGAACCGAGCGGAATGCCGAGCAGGAAGCGGATCACGACGAGCCAGCCGACGCTGGGCACGAAGGCCTGCGCCAGCGCCAGCACGATGAACAGCACCATCGTCACCAGGAACATGACGCGGCGGCCGATCTTGTCGGAGAGCCAGCCGCCGAGCAGTGCGCCGATCATGGCGCCGCCTTGCGTTCCAGCCGCGGCCAGGCCCAGCATCAGCGGATCGGGATTGAACTGCTCCTTGATGAAGATCAGCACGAAAGCGATCGAATAGAGGTCCCAGGCTTCGACCAGGATCGAGGCCATCATCAGCCAGCCGACCTTGTTGCCCTTGGGACTGTAGTTCGTGATGAGGTAGCGGACCGCGGCTTCGCTCGCGGTCGGTTGTGGCATCGCCATCGTCGACATCTTTGGTCCTCTCTTCAAAACTCTCTAAAGCGCGATGAGATCAGGATCGTCAACGCGCTTTGGCTTCATTGTTTGAGCATGATCTCTTCGGAAAACCGCTACACACTTTTCCGGATCATGCTCTACGTGCCAAGCAGCGGCTCGATGCTGCAATCGAGCAGGCGCGGGTCGATCCCCACCTCCATGCCGGTGAACATCTCGCCCATGTAGTCGATCAGTGCATCGCTCGCCTTCACCCCATCCTCGACACGACGATTGGCAACCGCATTAAGAATAGCCAGATGATGGTCGATTGTTCCTGACAGTTCGGCCTGTCCGGGCATGAACCGGTGGTGGATGTAGCCGATGCGCCGGTACAGCGTGTGCAACGGCCGCAGCGTGTGCACCAGAAACGGTTCGCCTGCAGCCTCCAGTACCAGCGCGTCGATGCGGCGGTCGATATGATTGAACTCATCGAGGGTCAGAGTGGTGCGGCGCTCGCGCAAGAGTCGCTCGATATGCAGCGCCTGATTGCGATGCGAGAGGCTGGCGCGATCGGCCGCAAGCCGGATCACGAAGCGCTCCATGTCGCGGCGCAAGGCCAGCAGCATGCGCTCGCGTGCCAGATCGATCGGCGCAATGCGCAGACCGTGGCGCGGACGGATGATGATCAATGTATCGGCGGAGAGACGATTGACGGCGTGATGAACCGGCGTACGGCCGAAGCCGGTGATGTGCTGCAATTCCAGCATCGTCATGAACTGGCCGGGCTTGAGCTCGCAATGGACGAGCAGCTCTTCGATCCTCTGATAGGCGAGCTCAAAGAAGTTGAGACGATTGCGCCGGGAGGGCTTGCCCTCGCCGTCGTCGTTCCTCACCACCTCGAGCGCGCGCTTGCGCGTTGCCATCTCGTCTCTCCCCTCAGCCCGCGCCGTCGTTGAAGGGCGCGCCTTGTTGGTGATATCCCTAAAACATGTTGTGATATATTACAAGCGGGCGTAAGACTCCGCCCGTGCCCGCACCATGCTGCGGTGCAGAATGACAACAAGACGGCGCTGCGCGCGCCTGCGATTGGAGGAGTATTGCCGTGAAGATCACGTCGATCGAAACGCTGCGCACCGAAGAATTCTCCAACGTCATCTGGGTGCGCGTCCACACCGACACGGGCATGATCGGTCTCGGCGAAACCTTTTACGGCGCCGGCGCAGTCGAAGCCCAGATTCACGACACCTTTGCCGGCCGCCTGCTCGGCCGCAATCCGCTGCACATCGAGGCGATCCATCGCGACATGCTGAACCTGCCGATGGCGCAGTCGTCCACCGGCGTCGAATATCGCGCGGCTTCGGCAATCGACATCGCGCTATGGGACCTGTTCGGCAAGGTCTGCAATCAGCCGGTACACCAGATGCTCGGCGGCCTCTGCCGCGACAAGCAGCGCATCTACAACACCTGCGCCGGCACGCAATATGTCCGCTCGACCAATATCAGCCCGGTCGCGAATTGGAATCTCGGTGGCTCCAAGGGGCCCTACGAAGACCTCGACGGCTTCATGAACAACGCCGATGCGCTCGCCGAAAACCTGCTGGAGAGCGGCATCTCCGCCATGAAGATCTGGCCGTTCGATCCGGCGGCCCAAGAGAACAAGGGTCTCTACATCTCGGCCGCGCAGATGAAGCAGGCGATCGAGCCGTTCGAGAAGATCCGAAAAGCGGTCGGCGACAAGATGGAGATCATGGTCGAGCTTCACTCGCTCTGGAACCTGCCGACCGCCAAACAGATCGCGCGCGCGCTCGAGCCCTACAAGCCGACCTGGTACGAAGATCCGATCCGGATGAACTCGCCGCAGGCGCTGGCCGAATACGCCCGCTGCACCGACGTCTGGGTCTGCGCCAGCGAGACGCTCGGCTCGCGCTTCCCGTACAAGGACATGCTCGACCGCGACGCCATGCACGTGGTGATGGCGGATCTGTGCTGGACCGGCGGCCTCACCGAGGGTCGCAAGATCGCGGCGATGGCCGAGACCTATCACCGGCCCTTCGCGCCCCACGACTGCATCGGCCCGATCGGCTTCATCGCCGCCATCCACATGTCGTTCAGCCAGCCCAACACGCTGATCCAGGAATCGGTGCGCGCCTTCTACAAGGGCTGGTACAATGAGCTCGTGACCACCATGCCCACGATCAAGGACGGTTTTGTCTATCCGATGGAAGGCCCCGGCCTGGGCGTCGACCTTCTGCCTGCCGTCTTCGACCGCTCCGATCTGACCGTGCGCCGTTCCAACGTCTGAGGATTCTTGAGATGAGCACCGCCCTCTTCGACCTTTCCGGCCGCACCGCGCTCGTGACCGGCTCCTCCCGCGGTCTCGGCCGCGCCATCGCCGAAGGCATGGCCAAGGCCGGCGCCAGGATCATCGTCAACGGCGTCGATCCCAAGCGCGTCGAGCAGGCCGTCGCCGAGTTTCGCGCCGCCGGACATCAGGCCGAAGGCGCCGCTTTCAACGTCACCGACGAGCCCGCGATCGTCGCCGCCTTCAACGACTTCGACAACAAGGGCATTGCGGTCGACATCCTCGTCAACAATGCCGGCATCCAGCACCGCAAGCCGCTGGTGGAGTTCACCACCGACGAGTGGCGCAAGGTGATCGAGACCAACCTCACCAGCGCCTTCGTGATCGGTCGCGAGGCGGCCAAGCGCATGATCCCGCGCAAGCACGGCAAGATCATCAATATCGGCTCGCTCGGCAGCGAGCTCGCGCGTCCCACGATTGCGCCCTACACTGCCGCCAAGGGCGGCATCAAGAACCTGACCCGCTCGATGGCGGTGGAATGGGCCCAGCACGGCATCCAGGCCAACGCGATCGGCCCCGGCTATATGTTGACCGACATGAACGAGGCGCTGGTCAACAACACCGATTTCAACACCTGGCTGATGGGCCGCGTTCCCTCCAAGCGCTGGGGCCGACCGGACGAGCTGGTGGGCGCTGCGATCTTCCTGGCGTCGGAGGCCTCGACCTATGTCAACGGCCAGATCATCTATGTCGATGGCGGCATGATCGCTGCGATGTAAGCCGCGAAACGCTGAGGGAGCCAACCATGCGCGCCGTCGTCATTCACGCACCGAAAGATCTGCGGATCGATCTCTATCCGGATGCAGCGCCCGGCCCGGGTGAAGTCCGCGTCAAGATCGCGAACGGCGGCATCTGCGGGTCCGATCTGCACTACTATCATCACGGCGGCTTCGGTGTCGTGCGCATCCAGCAACCGATGGCGCTGGGGCACGAGATCGCCGGCGTGGTCGCAGCCGCCGGTGACGGCGTCACGAACGTGAAGCCGGGCACCCGCGTCGCCGTCAATCCGAGCAAGCCGTGCGGCCGCTGCCTGCATTGCCAGGAGGGTATGCGCAACCAGTGCCTCGACATGCGCTTCCTCGGCAGCGCCATGCGCTTTCCCCATGTGCAGGGCGGCTTTCGCGAATTCATCACGGTCGATGCGGCGCAGGCCGTTCCGATCGCCGACAAGCTGTCGCTGGCGGAAGCCGCGGTCGCCGAACCGCTCGCGGTGTGCCTGCATGCCGGCAAGCAGGCCGGGCCTCTGCTCGGCAAGCGCGTGCTGATCACCGGCTGCGGTCCGATCGGCGCGCTGATGATTTTGGTCTCGCGCTTCGGCGGCGCGGCCGAGATCGTGGTCACCGACGTCGCGGAGGCGCCGCTTGCCGTCGCCAGGAAGCTCGGCGCCACTCACGCCATCAATGTCGCGGCCGACGCCACGGCGCTCGATCCGTGGCGCACCGGCAAAGGTGTGTTCGACACGCTGTTCGAAGCCTCGGGCAACCAGGCCGCACTGCGCACCGCACTCGACGTGCTCAGGCCCGGCGCCATACTGGTGCAGCTCGGCCTCGGCGGCGAGATGACGCTGCCGATCAACTCCATCGTCGCCAAGGAATTGCAGCTCCGCGGCACATTCCGCTTCGATCCCGAATTCGAGCTGGCGGTGCGGCTGATGGGCGAAGGCCTGATCGACGTGAAGCCGCTGATCACGGCGACCATGCCGTTCGAGAACGCGGTCGCGGCGTTCGAGCTCGCCAGCGACCGCTCGCAGTCGATGAAGGTGCAGCTGACGTTCTGAGCCAGGTGACGTTCTGACTGAGGCCGTTGCTATTGGTTCTCGATCAACCGGTCGCTGACCAACCGCACCGCGCCCCGTTTCCACGAATAGTCCGCGCCCAGGCGCAGGCCGCTGTCGCCGCGTGCCAGCACCGCGCCGGTCCTGGCGTCGCGCACCTGGAAGCCCAGCGTGTATTCGGTGCGGCTGACCCGCCGCACCACGCCGATCAGCGACTGGTCCGCGCCGAGCTTCTGTGCAATCGCCGCCTCGCAGCCGTCGCAGTCGCGCAACGCACGCGCCTTCAGCGCCTCGCCGCCGACATCGACGATGCGGTAACGGCCGGATCGACCCAGCGCCTCGCGCACGCTGCCGGTGGCCTCGGCCAGATATGACGCATCCGATGTGGCCGACGCGCCAGCCGAAGCGGCGGTCGTATCCTCCAGCTCGAAATCGAAGACGGCCATTGCAATCGGCGCAGGCGTGGCGAGTGCGGCCATGATCTCCCGCGACACGAAGATCTCGGCGCGCTCCCATGATTCATCATTGTCGCCGCGGAAGGTGTAGAGCTTGTCCATCACGACCTTCCTGGCGCCGACGTCGATCACGGCGATCTTGGCCCATTGCACCAGCGTGCTCGTCTTCTGGATGCCGCCGATCACCTTGAACGCCGCGCCGTCCTGGGCCGACGGCACCAGCCGGTAGCGCCGATCTCCGCCGATAATTTGCCGGAGCGCGGCCATGAAGGCCGCCAGCCGTCGCTCGTGGGCGGCGGTCTGGTTGGCGGGTTCAGCCGACGTATCGGTATAACTGAAATCGTCCATGGCGATGCCGATGGCGGTCTCGGCGCCGCCCAGCGCGTGAGACGCCGGGAGAAGGAGGAGGAGACAAGCAGACAAGATCAACCGGCGCAGGTGCATAATGTGCCTCGTATGACGGAGCGGCGCGCCAATCTGGACGGCGCAATCAGGGCTCGCAGCAGCGCCGGTCCCGGCGATGACCGGGAAATTTTCACGACGGTGCACCGCACTCACGCATGGCGGCTTTGCGCCGGATGCGTTCTGCCGTTTAATGCGGTCGCGACAACCCGTTCGCACCAGGTGCCCGCCGATGTGGAACCGCCCGAGGTTCGATCTCAAAGTCCGTCTGACGTTGCGCGTGGCCGCGATATCGGCCGCCTGCTTCGCCGCGATCTCCGCCTATTTCCTGATTACGGCCGACCGCGCGGCGCATGCGCGCCTCGACGATATCGCCGCCATCGTGGCCAAGACGCTGGAGCTTCAGCAGGGCAAGATCCAGTGGGTCGCCAGCCCGCGCTCGGACTTTCCCAACCTCGACCCCGTTTCGGCTTATGTGATGACGCCCGGCCTGTGCCTGGCGTTCCGCGGCACCAGCGGCGACGTCCTCCAGCGCTTCTGCAGCGGCGCGCCCGTTCCGGCGAACCCGCCGCCGCAAGCGTTCACGGCCTTCTATCGCGGCTTGTTCGACCCCGGCCGAGAAGCGGCACGGCCGGTAATCGTGCGCGGGACGAAGCTCGGCGAGGCCGTGGTCTCGGTCGAGCCGGCCGTGCAGACTGCGGAGGCCTGGCACGAGGCCGGCCGCCTGATGCTCGCGCTGGCGATCGCGCTGCCGCTGCTCTGCGCGCTGGTCTACGCCGCGCTGGCACGCGCGCTGCGCCCCACCCGTATGATCCGCACCGGCCTCGAGCGGATTGCCGCCAACGATCTCACCACGCGGCTGCCGCCGTTCGACCTTGCCGAGCTCTCCGCGATCCGCGACGGCTTCAACCATCTCGCCGAGAGCCTCGAGACCGCGCTTGCCGAACGCAGCGAGCTGACGCGGAAGCTGATCGCGCTCCAGGATGAGGAGCGCCGCCATCTCGCGCGCGAGCTGCATGACGAGTTCGGCCAGTCGCTCGCCGCCATCCGCGCGCTCGCCTCCTCCGCCCGCCAGACCGCCGCGCAGGACTGCCCTTCCCTGCTTGGCGAATGCGACGGCATCGCACGGACCGCAACCGGCATGATGGAGACATTGCGCGGCACGCTATTCCGGCTGCGGCCGCCCGATGTCGAGGAGCTCGGGCTCGTCGCCAGCCTCGAAGGCCTCGTCGCGGGCTGGAACGGGCGCAGCCGCGGCGAGACGCGCTTCTCGATCCGGTTCGACGGCGCATTCGAGACCCTGCCGGCCACGATCAGCGCCAGCCTCTACCGGATCGTGCAGGAGGCGCTCACCAATGCTGCCAAGCATGCCGTCGCCACGCGAGTCAGCCTGGAATTGACGATGGGGGCGAGCGAGATCGCGCTTGCGATCGACGATGACGGACGCGCGACCGATTCCGTCGCGAAATCGGGAATGGGCCTGCTCGGCATGCGCGAGCGCGTCGCGGCTTTGCGCGGCCAATTGAGCTTCGAGGCCGCGCCGAACGGCGGTTCCGCACTGCGCGTGGTCATTCCGCTCGCAGCCGCCGATCGGCCGCCGCTGGAGCACGCCGCATGAGCGCGGCCGATGCCACCATTCTGCTGGTCGACGACCATTCCGTCGTCCGCGAGGGCTACCGCTCCGTGCTCCAGAAGCAGCCGGGACTACGCGTCATCGCCGAAGCCGCCGACGGCGCGGAGGCCTACCGTCTCTACAAATCGGAGGCGCCCGACCTCGTCATCATGGATCTGAGCATGCCCGGCATCGGCGGCATCGAGGCGGTCAGGCGCATCAGGCAGTGGGACAAGGGCGCGAGAATCCTCGTCTTCACCATGCATGAAAACGCCGGCTTTGCCGTGCAGGCGATCCGCGCCGGTGCCAGGGGCTACGTCACCAAGACCAGTCCGCCAGAGACGCTGGTGCGCGCCGTGATGGACGTGCTCGCCGGCAAGATCGCGATCAGCCCCGACATCGACCATGAGCTGGCGCTGAGCCGGCTCGCCGGCGAAAGCTCTGCCGCCGACGTCCTCACGCCGCGCGAGTTCGAGGTGCTGCGGCTGCTGCTCGCCGAGAACACGACAGAGGAGATCGCCGAGACGCTCCATGTCAGCCCCAAGACGGTGGCGAACCTGCATTCCATGATCAAGGACAAGCTCGGTGTCGGCTCCGACATCGAGCTGGTCCGGCTGGCGCTGCGTCAGGGAATATTGACGGAGGTCGATCTCGGCGAGGCCTGATCGCTCAGGCCAGATAGCGCGTGAGATAGCCTTCCATCGCGTAGAGCGCACAGAGGGCGAGGCTCGACCACACGGCGGCGGTGAAATACAGGAACATCCAGGTCAGCTCGCCCTTCCAGTGCGCAATGTCGTGGGTCACAACCCAGCGCGTCGAAACGTCATGCAGGCCTTCGAGGAAGCCGAGCAATCTGTTGCCCTCTTCATGCCCTGCCCGCCAGCGGCTGAGATACATCGGCACGTCGACGGTGACGAGGAAGGCCAGGAAGCAGGCGATGCCGACGATGCCGGCAATCAGCGCCCAACGCACCGGCCCCTGGAATTCCGGCATCAGCCGGCACAGCGCGATGCCCGCAAGGAAGAATGTCACCGCCCACAGCGAGTTCTCGATCGCGTTGAAGAGGAAGTTGGTCGTCACCACCGCATACCAGGAGAAGCACTCCGCGATGATGATGATGGGCACGATCACCCACGCGATGTTCACGACCGTCTCGGCGCCCGTCATGGTCCCGAGCTGATGCAGGATGACCGCCCATTGCGCGGCGAAGCACAGTTCGGCCACGGTCGCGACGGTGCGGCCGACGAAGACGCTGGAGAGCCAGGTGTCGAACAGACAGATGCGCTGCACGTCGGCGCGCGGCAGGAACGAGCGGAAGGCGCAGCCGAAGACATAGCCGGCGCAGAGCAGGAACATCAGCCCGATGTCGGAGCCGCCGCTGATGCTGCCTGAAGGCGTCGGGTAGAACTCGCGGTACAGCATGAACCAGACGAGAATGTTGGCAGCACTGACCAGCGTCAGGGACCCCCACCACCACGCGAGGGGATTTGTCCGCGCCTGCCACTGCAACATGAATCGCTCCGCTGTAATCGATATGACATTCAGTCGTAATAATCCTGTCACAACAAGCCACGGAATCACGACGAAAATCTGTGTGCGGCGGAGCTCTTCGCGCATATTTTATTCCCCTCCGCCAAGCGGCCGTACGTCCGGATAGTGGACATAAAAGTCCGTTTCCTGAATCTATTGGACAACGGGCGGGACCAGGTTCATTAAAAGCCTGCATGGCCAAAACCGCGTCCAAACCGATCCGCGCCTCCTCGTCCGCCGCCGCCGTGCTGGCGGACAGCGTCGACGACGCTGCGTTCGCGACGACGCTCGCAAAAGGCCTCGTGGTGCTGGAAGCGTTCAAGGCGGGGGCGACGCAGCTCGGCAACATGGAGCTGTCGACGCTGACCGGGATTCCGCGCCCGACGGTGGCGCGGCTGACGCATACGCTCGCCGAGCTCGGCTACCTCCGCTACGATGCTGAACGCGCCAAATATCGCGTCGGCGCGCGCGCACTCCGCATGGCGCATCCGCTGCTCGCCGACATGCAGTTCCGCCAGGTCGCGCGTCCGATGATGCAGGAGCTGGCACAAAGCGTGCGCGGCACGGTCTCGATCGGCCTGCTCGATGCGACCTCCATGATCTATGTCGAGACCGCGCGCTCCGGCGACGTCGGCCCGCACGTCCCCGACATCGGCATGCCCATTTCCGTGGTGATGACGGCCATGGGCCGTGCCGCGGCGGCGACCTTGCCGCAGGCCGATGCCGCGCTGCTCGAAGAGCGCATTGCAAGCGAGGATACCGAGCTGTGGTCGGCCTTCCGCGAGACCTACCGCGCCGGCCTCGCACAATGCGCCAGCCGCGGCTTCTGCACCTGCTTCGGCGAGTACATCGCCTCGATCCATGCCGTCGCGGCGCCGCTGTTTCATGCGCGTGAGGCGAAGCAGGCCTTTTCGATCAATTGCGGCATTCCTGCGTTCCGGCTCCAGCCCGGCCAGCTGGAGGGCGAGATCGGCCCGCGCATTGCCGCTCTTGCCGACAGCATCCGCACCATGATTGGGGCGGCGCCGGCCACCGAAACACAAAAGCAAAACAAGAAGAGCGCCAGGCGATGAACAAGACAATCGGCGCTCCGCCACCGGGAGGCCACCATGACCGTCACACGGCGAACATTTTTGGGCACCCTCGCCCTTTCGCTATCCGGACTTCCATTCGCCGCACGCGCTGAGGACGCCTGGCCGTCGCGCATGGTGCGGCTGATCTCGCCTTACGGGCCCGGCGGCTCCAACGACATCTCGCTGCGGCTGCTCGCCGAAGAGTTCGGCCGCAGCCTGCACCAACAGTTCATCGTCGAGAACAAGCCGGGCGCCGGCACCCGCATCGCCAACGACACGGTCGCGCATGCGCCGGGCGACGGCTACACGCTCCTCTATGTCGCGGCGCCCTACGCCACCGCCGAAGCCCTGTTCGGCAAGCTGACCTATGAGCGCAAGGACCTGCAGCCGGTCGCGATGACGGTGATCGCGCCGCTGTTCCTGATCATCAGCGCGGACGCGGCGTTCAAGACGCTCCCCGAATTGATCGCCTACGGCAAATCGAAGCCGGATGGCCTGACCTTCGCCTCGCCCGGCGCCGGCTCGCAGCCGCATCTTGCCGGCGAACTCCTGTTCAGGGATGCCGGCGTCAAGGGGCTCAACATTCCCTTCCGTGGCGATGCGGCGTCCTACACCGAGCTGCTCGCCGGCCGCGTCGATGCCACGCTGACGGCACTGCCGACCGCACTGCCCTACATCCAGAGCGGCAAGTTCATCGTGCTCGGCGTCGCATCAGCCGAACGCAGCGCGCTCTATCCCCAAGCGCCGACCCTGCGCGAGCAGGGTTTTCCCAACGTGGCCGCGGCCGGCTGGTACGGCTTCATGGCGCCTTCGACGACGCCGCGCGCCATCGTCGACAAGCTGCAGGCCGAAGTCTTGCGCGCGCTGGCCGAGCCGGCGATCAAGGACAAGCTGACCGCCCAGGGCCTCGAAGTGCGCGCCGGCACCGCGGCCGAATTCGGCCAGTTCATCGACAACGAAACAAAAAAGTGGACCGGGCTGATCCGCGAGGCCGGCCTCAAGGGCGAGTGACAGTCACGAACAGGGAATGGGAATGAAAAAACTACGTCTCAAACGTGTCGCGGCAGCCGCGATTACTCTCGCGCTATCAATCCCGGCGGCACAGGCGCAGAAGAAATACGATCCCGGCGCTTCCGACACCGAGATCAAGGTCGGCCAGACAGTCCCGCTCAGCGGGCCGGCCTCGGCCTATGCCATCATCGGCAAGACCCAGGCCGCCTACATGAAGATGATCAACGATCAGGGCGGCGTCAACGGCCGCAAGGTCAATCTGATCCAGTATGACGATGCCTATTCGCCTCCGAAGACGGTTGAGCAGACCCGCAAGCTGGTCGAAAGCGACGAGGTGCTGCTGACCTTTCAAATCATCGGCACGGCGCCCAATGTCGCCGTGCAAAAATATCTCAACGCCAAGAAGGTCCCGCAGCTCTTCGCGGCAACGGGCGCGGCGCGTTTCACCGATCCGAAGAACTTCCCCTGGACCATGGGCTTCAACCCGTCCTACCTCGTCGAGGGCCGGATCTACGCGCAATATCTTCTGAAGAACCATCCGAACGCCAAGGTCGGCGTGCTCTATCAGAACGACGATCTCGGCAAGGATTACCTCGCCGGCTTCAAGGCAGGTCTCGGTGACAAGTCGAAGATGATCGTCGCCGAGACGTCCTACGAGATCACCGAGCCGACCATCGACTCGCAGATCCTGCGGTTGAAGGATGCCGGTGCCGACGTGCTGTTCAGCGCCACGACGCCGAAACAGGCCGCGCAGGCGATCAAGAAGGTCGCCGAGATCGGCTGGAAGCCGCTGCACATCATCGACATCAACGCCTCCTCAGTCAGCGCGGTGCTGAAACCCGCCGGACTCGATAACGCCAAGGGCGTCGTCAGCGTCGGATATGTCAAGGATTCAGCCGATCCGGAATGGAAGGACGATCCCGGCATGAAGCGATATCTCGCTTTCATGGCCCAATACTACCCGGAGGGCGACAAGGATTCGAACCTGAACGTCTACGGCTATATCACCGCACAGCTGCTGGTGCAGGTGCTGAAACAATGCGGCGACGATCTCACGCGCGAGAACGTGATGCGCCAGGCCGCCAGCCTGAACAACATCACACTCGACCTGACGCTGCCGGGCATCTCGGTGACGACGACGCCGACCGACTACCGCGTCAACAAGCAGTTCCAGATGGTGCAGTTCGACGGCCAGCGTTGGCAGAAACTCGGCGACATCGTCACGGACGAGGCGAAGGAATGAAGCCGCCCCTCGTCCTGAGGGGCGCGCGCCTTGAAGAAAAAGGCCTCACCGATGGTCCTCGTGCATCGAGGCGGCCGCTCCGCGGCCTCCTCGATATGAAGGAGGAAGGTAGCTGCCCGCCCTACCTCTTCATCCCGCCCACATAGGCCGCGAGCTTGTCGAGCGTCTGGTAGCCGTATTCGACGGCACCGAAGCTGATCATGCCGTCGCGCTGCGCCGTGCTCGAGGCCAGCTGCCGCATCATCAGAACCGTCTTGCCGTTGCTCTGTTCGGCAAAGGTGATTGTGAAACGGAACATTCCGGGATCCTCATCCTGGTCGTCGCCGTGATCCATCTCCATCAGCGACGGTCGCTCGATGCGGCGGAAGCGCATGCGGTTCGGGTAGACCGTGCCGTCCGGGCCGATCATGTTGAAGCGCCAGACGCCGCCGACCCGCACGTCGATCTCGAAGGTCTCGAGCTTGAAACCCTTCGGCCCGAACCATTGCGGCAGGTGCTTCGGGTCGGACCACGCTTCGAACACCAGATCGCGCGGCGCGTCGATCACGCGCGACATCACGATCTCGCGGTCGAGCGACCATTGCGACAAAGCGGGATTGGCAGAATTCGTCATCGTCAGGAACCTTTCCGTTTGGTTGTCTTGCCGGTCGTCTTGTTACTTGTCTTGGACGGCCGCTTGGCAGCCGCCCTGTCTTTCTTCAGCTTCATCACATAGGCTTCGAAGCGATCAAGCCGCGCCTCCCAGATCGCGCGCTGATGCTGGAACCAGTCCTCCGCAGTGAGGAGCGCGTCAGGACTGAGGCGGCAGGTGCGCACGCGCCCCGATTTCTCAGATAGGAGGAGACCGCTCATCTCCAGCACGTGGATGTGTTTCATGAAGCTCGGCAGCGCCATCTCGAAAGGATCGGCAAGCTCGCCGACCGACGCCTCGCCGGCGCAGAGCCGCATCACGATCGCCCGCCGGGTGGGATCGGCAAGCGCCGCGAAAACCTGATCGAGTCGGGATAATTGGTTAGCCATGGAGCTAACTATAGGGTTGCCGCCATCCGGCGTCAATAATTGTTAGCCAATTAGCTAAGTTAAATTTTGCCGACGGGTAGCCTGGATGGAGCGAAGCGTAATCCAGGAATCTCTCCGTGAGGCGGTAACCCGGATTGCGCTTCGCTCCATCCAGGCTACGAACCATTCGCGCGGAACCCACCACGCGCAATCGTGAATAGGGAGGCACCGCCCTTCCCGCTACAAGAGACCGGGGGCGCATCGAATCCTGCGCCAGAGCCGTGCCGTCTGTTGTCACCTCATCATACCTCACCCGACGGGCGCTCGCCCGGGCTGCGCTCGTTCCCCTCGCGCTTGCCTGGCCGCGCGGCGCCGCGGCGGATTCCGACATGATCGCGCAGATGCGCGACATCGTCGCGACCGAGTTGGCGCCGACTGCGACGCCGGACCAGCCGGGCGGTCTCGCCGCCGCGCTTTATGCCGGCAGCCATGTCGAGTTCTTCAACTACGGCTTTGCCGACGACGCCACGCAAAGGCCGGTCACGCCGGACACCCTGTTCAACCTCGGTTCGCTACGCAAGCCGTTCGAGGCGACGCTGGTCGCGCTCGGCACCCTCCGCGGCGAGCTACGGCTCGACGATCGTCTGGCGAAATATCTCCCGGAGCTCACCGGCGACTATGTCCGCCGCATCACCGTCGGCGAACTCGTCACGCACACCTCAGGCATGCTGCTGCCGACCGACCATCCGCCCTGGCCAAGCGACATTTTTTCCCGCGCGCAGCTCATCGACATGTTCAACAGCTGGAGACCGCAAGCCGGCGAAGCGCCCGGCAAGCAGCGCGTCTACAGCCACGCCGGCTACGTGCTGCTTCAACTCGTGCTCGAGCGCTGTTACGGCGCTCCGATCTCGACCCTGTTCGAACAACGCATCTTCAAGCCGATCGGCATGAATGCGACCTCCGTGCCCGAACGCGGCGAAGACAGCCGTGCCGTCATGGACGAGGCCTGGATGCAGCGCGCGGTCCAGGGCTACTCGGATCAGGGCATGGCGATCGGCCCCATCGGCAACCAGCAGAGCTATTTTGATTTCCCCGGCACCGGCCAGATGTTTTCCCCGCCGCGGGATCTCGCCGCATTCGTTGCTGCGTGCGTTGACGGGCGGTCGATCGAGCCTCACTTGCGCGAGGCGTTGCGGATGACGCAGCACGAGATCTTCCGCGTGGACGACAAGTTCGGCCAGGGAATGGCCTGGGAGACGGTGCGTCTTCCAGGCGTCGCCGTCGTCGACAAACCGGGCGGGCTCAACAATGCCTCCGGTTATATCGGCCTCGTGCCGGCGCAGCGGATCGGGATCGTGCTGCTCGCCAATCGCGGCGAATATCCCCACGAGATCGCGCGCTACAGGATCCTGCCGGCGTTGGCGAAGCTCATGGGCCCGCACTGAACGCATCCTTGAAAACAGAAAGCCCCAGCTGAGCCGGGGCTTTCCACGCCAGATCAGGAATGAAGCTCAGTACCTGGCGACGATGGGTCCGCCAAACTTGTAGTTCACGCCCACGCGCGCGATGTTCGATTTGAGATCGACCGAATGGGTGAAGACGTTGGTCGGAAACGCGCCGCCAAGCAAATTGGTGCTGGTCACGGTGCTACGTCCGAGATCGACGTAGAGATATTCCGCCTTGAGCGACCAGCCGCCGCCGACGGCATATTCGGTGCCCACACCTGCGGTCCAGCCGAGCCGCGTGTCGCGGATCGCGGCCGACTCGGTCGCGGCGGCGAATGTATCGGTGAAATTGAAATTGCCCTTCACCTCGGCGATGGCCGCGCCGCCGGTGGCGTAGAGCAGCCAGGTCGGAGCCGCGAGGAAGCCGATGCGGCCGCGGATGGTGGCGAGCCAGTCGGCCGAGACCGAAGATGACACCGTGAAGCCGGTCGGGGCGCAACAGGGATAGAGCGCCGACCCGGACGCGCTGCCCTTGAAGCCGAAATGGTTGATGTCGCCCTCTAGGCCGAGCACGGCATTGTTGACCTGCCAGTTGTAGCCGGCGGTGAGACCGCCCGTGACGCTGGAGCTGTTGACGCGCTGGGCGCCGACCGCAGCAATCGCAGTGACACTAGTGTCCGCGAAATAGCCGAAGGGAGCAACCGCGGTCGAGCTGGCGGGATTGGCGCTGCCCCATTGTCCGCCGACATTGCCGCCGACGTAAAAGCCGGTCCAGTTGTAGGCCGTCGCCATCATCGGCGCCTTGGTGTAGTGCGCCGCGAGGTCGGCCGCCTGCACGGATGCGGAGCCCAAGACAACCGCGGCAACCGCCAGCAAAAACTTCTTCATTCCAGTCTCCTTGCCTCACGCGATTGATCTCGCGTTTCGAATGCGCGCGGGCGGAAGTTGTCCGGCGCAGATCGGGCATAGGGCGTGGACTGCTTGCCGTCTTGGGCTGCAGCGAAGTTCATAGGGACTGTGACGTAGTGCGGGCCGTGCGGCGCGCGAACGCGCGACGGGTGTGACCGAGGGGCCACGCGTCATCCCTGCTCCGTGGCGCACGACGCACGTCCGCGTCGCATCGCGACAAGGGCGCGAAACGCGATTCGAATCCCTGCCTCTCAGACCGAACGCGTCAGTCCGCCGTCGACACGGATGTTCTGTCCCGTGATGTAGGCCGCGCCGTCGGACGCCAGGAACGAGATCGTCGCGGCGATCTCCTCGACCTTGCCGTAGCGCCGCATCGGCACGCTGTCGCGGCGTGCATCCAGCTGCGGCAGGCTGTCGATCCAGCCCGGCAGCACATTGTTCATGCGGATGTTGTCGGCGGCATGGGTGTCGGTGAATATCTTCGTGAAGGCGGCAAGGCCAGCGCGGAACACTGCAGAGGTCGGAAACATCGCGCTCGGCTCGAATGCCCAGGCGGTCGAGATGTTGATGATGGCGCCGCCCTTTTGCGTTTGCATGATTGGCATCACCAGCCGGGTCGGACGGATCACGTTGAGCAGATAGGTATCGAGGCCGGTGTGCCATTGCTCGTCGGTAATCTCTGTGATCGCCGCGCGGGGGCCATGGCCCGCGCTGTTGACGAGCACGTCGATGCATCCCCATTTGGCCATCGCCCCGTCGACAAGTCGCCTCAGATCATCGTTCGACTGGTTGGAACCGGTGACCCCCAATCCGCCCAGCTCGGCTGCCAGCGCCTCGCCCTTGCCTGAGGAGGACAGGATGGCGACGCGAAAGCCGTCGGCTGCGAGCCGGCGCGCAGCCCCTGCCCCCATGCCGCTGCCGCCGGCGGTCACGAGCGCGACCTTCTCTGCTGCCATCTCTGCTGCCATGACCGATCATCCTCTGTGATATCGTGGAGGCGAGCCGCGCGCCCGGCCTATCATGAGGCCTTCTACCGCCGGACCGGCCGGAAGGTCCACCGTCGAAAGCGACTTGAAACATGAGCGATTTGCAGATCCGCAATTTGCGCCCCGAGGAGATCGCCATCGCCGTCGAGTGGGCCGCGGCGGAAGGGTGGAATCCGGGCCTGTCCGACGCGGACTGTTTCTCGATTCCGGACGCGCATGGCTTCTTTGTCGGCGAGATCGACGGCGAGCCGGTCGCGACCGTCTCCTGCGTCAACTATGACGATCGCTTCGCCTTTCTCGGCTTCTACATCGTGCGATCGGGTTTACGCGACAGAGGCCACGGCCTGCGCATCTGGAACGCGGCGATCGCGCATGCTGGCACGCGCGTGATCGGCCTCGACGGCGTGGTGGCGCAGCAGGACAATTACAGGAAGTCCGGCTTCCAGCTGGCTTACGCCAATATCCGCTATGGCGGCAACGTCGCCGCCCCACCGAGGCCGCCCGCCGATGTCGTTGCGCTCGACACGATCCCGTTCGCGCTCGTTGAAGCCGACGATGCAACGCTGTTCCCGGCTCCGCGCAGTGCCTTCCTGCGTGCCTGGATCGGCACATCAGGACATATCGGTCGCGCGCTGCTGCGCGACGGCAAGCTCGCCGCATGGGGCGTGATCCGGCCGTGCCGGGCCGGCCGCAAGATCGGCCCGCTCGTCGCCGACGACCGCGCGGCGGCGGAGGCGATCGTGCAGGCCTTGCTGGAAAGCGCAAACGGCGAGATCTTCCTCGACGTCCCCGCCGTCAATCGCGAGGCGATTGCACTTGCGGAATCGCTGGGGCTGAAGCCGGTGTTCGAGACGGCGCGGATGTACACGGGACCGATCGCGCCGCTGCGGATCGACCGCGTCTTCGGCGTGACCAGTTTCGAGCTGGGCTAGCTCAGTAGCAGCGCATGATGTTGACGGTGTGCTCGCCGCCGCCGCGGCCGGGCACAGTCACCTGCTCCGTCGGACAGCTCGGCACGTAGGGCCGGTCGGACGGCACCACGTTCGGCGGGAAGCGATGCGTCCAGTCCCAGGGAACGTCGTACGTATAGGTGTAGCGCACGTCGTTCGAGACGGGCTGGGCGGTCTCGGCGAAAGGCTGACCGTAACCTGCATTGTCGTAGTAGAACCCGCCGCCGCCCGGCCAGTAGACCCAGGGCGTGTTGCGACCACGGAACCTGGCCCCCGGCGCAATCGGCGGACGCGCCGCCGAACCGGAAGGCGTGGCGGCATGCGCGACGGCGCCGCCGGGTCGGGCAAAACTATCGCCGGGGGCAAGGAGCAGCGCGGCTGCGCTGAGCGAGGCGAGCAACGCCCCAAATGATCTGGACATCATGATACGCACCAACTCGTTTGGCTTCGCGGATAGCGGCTCCCCACGACACGCTAGGCCGGGCTGTCGCCCACCCGCAAACGTATAATTAATTATTGGTTAAGGCACGGGTTTAACAGGGAACAGGCTGCGGCAAGACGCCCGGTATTCCGGCTGATGTCGCCTTGTTCCGTGGACGACGGACCTCATAACCAGTTGATCGGAGTTGATCGCTTCGGCCGATAACGCCCGGAACGCTCCCGCACTGCGGTCGTTGGCTCCCGACACAAGCAAGGAGCATCTCCAATGCAGAACAAATCGAAACTCCTCTGCCTGATCACGGCTTCACTCGTCGCGGGCACGACGGCCGCCTCGGCCCAGGGCTATGATTGGAACGGATCGCGCGCGGGCTGGGACCGCACCGCCCCCGCTTACCAACCGGTTCAGCCCCGCGCGTACTATCCGGATGTCGCTGGACCATACGGTGCACTCAACGGCACCAACCATCCTGCGCCGAGCTCAACGCAGGGCGATGTCGGCCCGGAGGGCAACAACAACGGCACGCTGACCGGCGTCTATCGCAGCTGGTAACGCCCGCTCACGATCTGGCCCATCGTCCATCGCGGACGGTGGGCCTTCGTGCGTCAACGGCCCTGCTGCTTGCGCAGCCAATCCAGCATGTCCTGCGCATTTCCGGTGCCCTGCGTCACGATGGCGGTGTTGCCACCGCTGCGGCGATAGACCGTGGTGCGCCCAGGCTCTTTCTCGATCTTGACCTCGGCCTGCGCCGGATCGCCGCTCTGGGTGATGACGGACGTGCCGTTCTCGTCCTGAACTACGGTCGTGTGGCCGTCACCTGACTCGCCGGCTCCGGCCGGCCCCGCTGCCATTGCCATCATGATGCTCATTCCTGCTGCGAGCGCGATGAACCTCATATTGCACCTCACCTTCTCGATCACCGGCTGAACTGAAATATCGACAGCCAGTTGAAGCGCCCGAATTGTCGCACCGTTCCCGTGTTCATATCTCCGATCTGGAGCAGGAGAGCGTTGGTGGAATTGCCGACCTGGGTGATGTCGGCAATGTTGCTCACGCCCGACTGACCGATCGCCACATTGGTTGTGCCACCCACCTGGATCACATCGACGTAATTTCGCGTGCCGTTCTGGATGATCGTCGCATCGACCGTCCCCGTGCCGCCGATCTGGATGACACGCGCGATATTGATGCGGCTGTTCTCTTCGATCGTGACCGGCTGGACATTGTTGCCGAACTGCACGACCGTTTCGATGCTCACGTTCCGGTTCGTTACGCCGCGCTGGACGGATCCGGCGGATGCCTCGGACGCGACGCTGACGGCGAACAATGCCGCCAATGCCAGGAGTAGCCTAGCGCATTTCATCGCTTGCCCCCATTACATTTCTGACGACGAGGTCGCGCCCGGCTCAATGGCTATTCTGGACAACAGTCGCCGAGTTGAACGCACCGAACTGGGACAGGAAACTGCTGGTCGACTGGCCGGCCTGGCCGACAAACGCAAGATTATTCACGCCCGTCTGCCCGACCGATGCCGACGTCGTCCCGCCGAATTGCAGGATACCGGTCGCGTTGTTCGTGCCGTTTTGAGTGACGGTCGCGCTGGTGCTGCCGCCGATCATGAACACGCCCGCCATGTTGAGCTGGCTGTTCTGGTTCAGCACGACGGGCGGGCCGCCGAGCGACACGATGGTCTTGATGTCGGCGGTCTGGGCACCGGCCGATCCGGCGCCTATGCAACACAAGGTGAGGAATGCGCCACAAGCGGCGCCGGAAACATGTCTCATGACTTGCCTCGCGACTGAAAATGGATTTGCGATCAAGGAGTCTGCTGCAAAATCGTCGATCCGTTCAGGATTCCGAGCTGTCCGACGGCCGCCGCGTTGTTCGCGCCGATCTGGCCGATCAGGCTCGAATTGGAGCCACCGGCCTGGCCGAGTAACGCGGTGTTGGACGCCGTCGCGGTCGTGCCGCCCTGTCCGATCACCGAGGTGTTGACGGTGAGGAGCGAGCCCGTCTGCAACGTGGTCGCAGTATTGGTCGCGCCGAATTGCATTGTGGTGGCGCTGTTGTTGGTGCCGCCACTCTGCGAGATGTAGGAGTTGTTGGTGGTGCCGAATTGCAGCACGCTGGCCGAGTTGCCGGCCTGGGCATCGACGGCGGTCAGCAAGCTGAACGCGACGATCGTGGCAACGAGATATTTTTGATGCATGACATTTCCTCCGCGAAAGTCGGCGGACAAGCTCTCACCGAGTCGTCCGGCCCGAGGCGGTGCTTTCAAGGATGGCGCGGACGCGCCGCAGTTGACGCGTCCGGCCAAACGGGGCTGGCTTAGTGCGCCGTCTGCGAGACGGTGCTGCCGTTGACGCCGAACACGCTGAGCTGTCCGACGGCGGCGGCGTTGTTCTGGAGCGGGGCAGGCCCGAACGAGTTCTGGGTGATCGCGCTGCCGTTGTTGCCGAACGCCACCTGGCCGGTCGTCGCCGAGTTCTGCACGCCGACCTGGTTGACCGTGCTGCCGTTGTTGAGCGAGGCCGCGCTGGTGCCCTGCATCGTGGTCGCGCTGTTGATGATGCCGAGCTGGCTGGTCGACGAGGTGTCGTTGGTGAGGCCCTGCTGCGAGACGCTGGAACCGTTCACGACACCCACTTGCACCGTGGTCGAGGTGTTGGCGGCCTGCGCGGCGGAGGACAGGGCGAGCACTGCAACGGAAGCAAAAAACAATTTGCGCATGGAATATCCTTTCTGGCTAAGATCTCTGACTGGGGTTCGGATGCCGTCTTGGAGGAGGCCGACATCGCAGGACAGACTTTGAACCGATCGTGCTGCGTGCGACAGACTGCAGTTCATGCTAATCGGTACGGACTAGACGTTGCGCGATGCCTTGGTGCCCACGGCACTAGCTGTAAGGTTGTCCCGTGCCGGTTCGTGCCGTCTCTTCTTCGCGTCCCATGCTGTCGACCAACCGCACCACCTCGATCGGCGAGCGAAGCTCCAGTTTTCGCATCATCCTGGTGCGATGGACCTTGGCGGTCACTTCGCTCACTCCAAGCCTCGCCGCGATCTGCTTGGCGACGAGACCTTCGGCCATCAACAGCATGATCTCGCGCTCCCTCGCCGTCAGCGTCTCGACGCGCTGGCGCGCTTCGCGCACACTGTCTTCGCGTTCGAGCCGCCTGCGGTCGCGCTCGATGCCGTGTCTGATCGCGTCGAGGATCTCCTGCTCGCGAAAGGGTTTTGGAAGAAATTCGACTGCGCCGCGCTTCATGGCCTCGACCGAGACGCGGACGTCGGAATGGCCGCTGATGAACACGATCGGGATGAGCACGCCCGTCTCGGCGAGCCGGCGCTGAAGCTCGAGGCCGGTCGGCGCCGTGCCGGGAAAGCGGACGTCGAGCACGAGGCATGAAGGTCCGCTCGAAATACTGTCAGCGACGAACTCGTCGGTCGATGCAAACAATTTTACCTGATGCCCGGTCTCCTCGCAGAGACTTCCTATCGCAGTTCGAATCTGAATTTCGTCGTCAATGATATAAACTGTAGCTTGACCTGAACTCATGGCAACGGGCTCCCCGGCTTGGGGCTCGATGAACAAGCAACGAGCCATCCATTCTTCTTGCAAGCGAGATCAAGGTGCTTGGATGAATTCGCGGGGACCGGGCGAGTCGCTCCGATCCGCCGCTTCGACGTCTTAGGGCCAACACCCGTTCAAGACGAGTGAAGGTGTTCACACATCGGGTTTCGTGATTACGGGGATTCGCCCTCGCGAGCTGCGGCATCATGGCGAGGCGCGATATCGACAATGCGGCGATCGGGAATACGACGACCGGGAATACGACGATCTGGCGTCGGAACTTCGGTATCGCTGGCTGCGTCATGGCGTCGCCACCCACGTGCCGACTTGAACGCCAGGCGCTGGCCGCTTCGGCCAGAGCAGACGGGACGTTCAGTCAGCTTGTCGAGTTCGATACCGCGCGCATCATATCGATACGCTTCGTATGCATTTCCGGCAAGTCACGAAAGATAGCACCCCGCAGACTTTACTTCTGGATCATCAAGCGCGCCCGACCGTCGCCCCGGCAACAGCGACACACTGACGATCGACTGCGTTTTCTGAGATTTACAACCATAGCGCGATCTTTCTCCGTGCCGCCAACGATGCCATTTCAAGAGGCGGAGTTTTTGATATGCGATTTGTGCCAGTTATTGCCTTGCTCGGAACTGCATGTGGCCTCGCCACGGTCTACGCCGCGGGGCCGGCCGTCATCGGCGACACGGCCGGGGCCGCGGCGCAGAAAGCGGCCCGCGCCTACGAATCGACCCAACGGCTGCTCAAACCTGTCGGGCCGGAAGCACGAAGCTTCGGATCGGACGCCCCCGTATTCCGCTATGCCTCGATTCAGCGCGGCAGCATCGAGCAGACCATCACCGTCACCGGCGCCCTGCAGCCGGTCAAGACGATCGAGGTGGGTTCCCAGCTGTCCGGGCAGCTCGCCCGGGTCTATGTCGATTTCAACGACACCGTCACCAAGGATCAACCGCTCGCCCTGATCGATCCGCGCAGCTTTGCGGCCAAGGTCGACGAAGCCAGGGCGGCGGTGGCGGTGGCGAACTCCTTTGTCGACATCGAGCGGGCCAAGCTCGATCGCGCCAGGATCGATCTGCAAAACGCCAGGGGCAGCAAAGACGTCCTCGTGGCCAAGCTCGACAGCGCGCAGGCGGTCAAGGCGTCGGCGCAGAAGACCTTGCAGCGAAAGCTGGCTCTCCAGTCACAAAACGTCGTGGCGGTAACGGCGGTGGATGACGCCCAGACGGAGTTCACCGCGAGGCTTGCCCAAGAGCGCGAGGCCGAAGTCCTCATGTCCCTGAACGCCTACTCAGTCGAGGGCGCGCAGGCCGATATCCGCCGGATCGAGGCGGAATTGCAGCAGGCACGAATGGCCGTGCCGGAGAAGGCGGCCGTTCTCGCTGCGGCCCAGGCCGATCTCGACCGCACCGTGATCCGCTCGCCGATCGACGGCGTCGTCGTCGGCAGGTTCGTCAACGAGGGCCAGACGCTCGCGGTCGGACTGGAATCGCGCACCACGTTCGTGGTCGCGCACCGACTCGAGGACATGGAAATTCACGCCCAGGTCGACGAAGCCGATATCGGGCGCATCGCCCCCGACCAGCGCGCCCATTTCACGGTGGACGCCTACCCGGACCGCCGTTTCGAGGCGGTGGTGCGGCAGGTGCGCAAGGCGCCGCAGAACCAGCAGCACGTCGTGACCTACACCGTTGTCCTGGCGACTTCCAATCTCGACGGCGCGCTGCTGCCCGGCATGACGGCCCTGGTGAAGATCGTGATCGAGCGGCAGGACGACGTGCTGAAAGTGCCGCTTGCCGCTTTGCGCTTCCAGCCCTCCGGCACGCAGCCGGATGCCGCGGCGCGCAGCGGAGTGTGGGCACGCACCGCAAGCGGCTCACTCCGGCGTATTCCCGTCACCGTCGGCGCAGCCGGCACCGAACAGGTCGCTCTCAGGAGCGGAGACCTCGTCGAGGGCAGCCAGGTCGCCGTGGGTCAGGCCATCCGGCCGGCCGGCATGGAATTTCTCGGCATCAGGTTCGGATCATGACAGCCCACCCGCCCCTCATCAGCCTGCAGTCGGTCTCCAGGACCTATCGCGCCGACGGCGTGGCGGTGGCCGCGGTGCGCAATGTCAGCTTCGACATCGAACGAGGCGAGATCGTCGCGGTGATGGGACCATCCGGCTCGGGAAAATCGACGCTGATGAACATGATCGGGCTGCTCGACCTGCCGAGCGAGGGCGCGCTCTATCTCGAGGGAGCGGACGTCGCCGATCTCTCGGAAGACCACCGGTCGTCCCTGCGCGCCCGCAGCATCGGCTTCGTATTCCAGTCCTACAATCTGCTCGCGCGCCACAATGCGATTGAGAACGTCGCGCTGCCCCTGGTCTATTGCGGCATCGGCCGCAAGGAACGTCTGGCCCGCGCCGAACAGAGCCTGGAGGCCGTCGGCATGGTGCACCGGGCCCACCACTTCCCGCGGCAGCTCTCGGGCGGCGAGCAGCAGCGCGTCGCGATCGCGCGGGCACTGATCGCCTCCCCGCTGATCGTGCTCGCCGACGAGCCGACCGGCGCGCTCGACAGCCGTACCGGCGCCGAGATCCTGGCCCTGTTCGCCGCGCTCAACCGGACCGGCCAGACCATCGTGATGATCACGCATGATCCTGGGATCGCGACCCACTGCCGGCGCACGATTCGCCTGCACGACGGCGAGCTCGTCGCTGACGAAACGCCGGCCCCGATCCTGCCGAAACGGAGCGCTGCGCCATGACGATGCTCCAGGGCTTTCAGATCGCTTTGCACGCCTTGCGCCTCAATCCATTGCGCAGCATCCTCACCATGCTCGGCATCGTGATCGGCGTCGCCTCCATCGTGACCGTGTTTGCGATCGGATCCGGCGCGCAGCTTCGCCTCCAGGAGCAGATCCGCTCGATCGGCGCCAATGTGCTGATGATCAACCCCGGCGCGGTGTACCAGGGCGGCGTGCGTCTCAAGGATGGCAGCAAGCTGACCATGACCGAGAGCGACGTGCAGGCGATCCTCGAGCAGATCCCCGAGATCCAGGCCGCGGCCGGCTCGATTGCCGGAACGGCCCAAATCATCCACGAGAGCAAGAACTGGAACACGACGATCAACGGGACGACGACCGGGCACTTCATGGTGCGCGACTGGCAGCTTGCGACCGGGCGCTATTTTTCCGGCACCGAGGAGGCCGGCGCCGGCAAGGTCGTGATCCTCGGCAGCACGGTGGCGCATGAGCTGTTCGCGCCCGGCGAGGACCCGATCGGCGCACAGATCAGGATCATGAAGGTGCCGCTCGAAGTGGTCGGCGTTCTCGATCGCAAGGGACCGGCGCAGGATGACGTCGCCTTCGTGCCGCTCACCACCGCCAAGCTGCGCTTCCTCGGCAGTGCAAGCAACATCAACCGGGATTCGGTCGCCTACATCATCGCCAAGGTGGCTGCGGACGGACAGATGGCCGGGGCGCGAACCGAGATCGAAAACCTGCTGCGGCAGCGCCACCGTATCCCCGCTGGGCAGGAGGACGACTTCAAGGTCCAGGATCCCGCCGCCGCCATGGAAGCGCAGCAAGGAGCGATCCGCACCGTCGCGCTCCTGCTCGTCGCCATCGCCTCGGTCTCGCTGCTCGTTGGCGGCATCAGCATCATGAACGTCATGATCGTGTCGGTCACAGAGCGCACGCGCGAAATCGGCATCCGCCGCGCGCTTGGCGGGCGGATGCGGGACATCCGTCTTCAGTTTCTCTGCGAGGCGCTCGTGCTCTGCCTGCTCGGCGGCGCGATCGGCGTCGGTGCCGGCGTCACGCTCTCGATGACGGTCGCTCGCATGGCAGGATGGATCACCTCGATCGACGGCCAGGCGATCGGCCTTGCCCTCGCCTTCTCGATCGCGACCGGCCTGATCTTCGGTTTTTATCCTGCACACAAGGCATCCAAGCTCAGTCCGATCGAGGCACTCAAGACGGAGTGAGAACATGCTGGAGTGTTCGCATCGACCAAAGGCCACGGAGGAGCAGTCATGAGTCCGGATCCGAAAAATTCGATCACACCAACGCCACGCGAGCGTGACCTGATGATGCTGATCGCACGCGGAATGCAGAACAAGAACATCGCCTACGAGCTCAAGATCTCGGAGAACACGGTGCGGGCGCATATCGGCAACATCATGCGCAAATACCGCCTCCAGAACCGGACCCAGATCGCGATCATCTTTGCGCTGCAGGCGGCGCCGCCATCGCTTCGCCGCAACCTGGCCAATGGCGGCCGCAATCCCGCGACGACCGCGCCGGCCAAGGCAGTCGTGCAGAATACGCCGGTGCCGACGTCGCCGGATTGACCGCGCCCGCCACAATCCCTTGCGTCATTTCGGGCGAAACACCCAAGTCCGGGGTCAACGGACCGGCGACAAAATATTTCTCTTTATTAGAATTCGGATTTTTGTTAGCAATTCCTCACTCCGGCCCAAGGAAGAGAGGCGTATCGCGATCGTCACGAACGCGGGCCGGACGGCGGTGGACGTTAGTCACATCGGCGCGAAGGCTTCGCAGGGCGGGCAACCGTGAGCGAGAGTGTCGCGCACACGACCGGTGTGATCGGCGTACGGCAAAATCGTGTGGTCCTGACGCCCGGGGTCTGTGCGTCAAGCGTTGCGGTGATGTGATGGCTCAAACGGGCCCGCGCGTCAGCCATCCGCAAGGCGACGGGGGCAATAGTGCATCGCTCCCCGGGGAGAGCGCGACATAAGCCGTAAAGCCACTGCGCAGGGAAGGCCGTGTGTTGGGCTTCACCTGTATGCCGCTGTGCATTGTTCTTACGACAATCTCGCACAGTGGACCGTGGGTGCCAGCCGGCACCCGGTCTTCCCTGCGCCCTCTTTCAATTGAGGGTGAGACGACGAAGCAAAGCTCGGGCGAACAAGCCGCGAGATGGCGAAGGTGTGTCTGCGAGTGAGATGCGAATTTAAAGAGCGACGCGCTTGCCTACACTCCGTCATTGCGAGCGCAGCGAAGCAATCCAGTCTGCCGCCGCGGAAAGATTTTGGATTGCTTCGCTGCGCTCGCAATGACGATGCTGAAGCAGCTGCCCGCCAAAACTCCTGTCTCGTGCCCCGGACGCTGCGCAACGACTCTTGGCCGTGCGCTGCAGCGCGTCCGGGACACGCGGACCGCCCCTGCCCTTCTTTGCATGGCGCTCCGCTCTTGTAACAAAACCGTCATGCAGCGAAACTAAACGGAGCCGGGGGCCGCGGTTGGCGGCCAAGCCGCTCGCAGGGAGAGATTTTGATGCGCCGTTCACTAGTGTTGCTGTCAGCCGGACTGACAGTGTTGTCCGCCGGACTCTCGACCGGACCTGCCTCCGCCGAGAACAACACGCCCCGCAACCTGATCCTGTTCATTCCGGACGGTCTGCGGGCGCTGAAGGTCACCCCCGAGACCGCTCCCGCAATGGCCGAAATCCGCGACAAGGGCGTCAATTTCAAGAATTCGCACTCGCTGTTCCCGACCTTCACCATGGCCAACGGCTCGGCGATGTCGACCGGCCATTATCTCGGTGACACCGGCGTGTTCTCCAACACGATCTGGACCAACTACACCTCGGTGCCCGCAGGCGACACCGTGGTCCCCTTCATCGAGAACGACGCCGTGCTCGGCGACATCGACGAGCATTTCAAGGGCAACTATCTCACTGAGGACACGATCCTGAGGCTGGCCCGCGACAAGGGCTACAGCACCGCCGCGCTCGGCAAGCATGGTCCGACCTATCAGTTCGACCACACCGACAAGCCCGAAAAGGCCGGCCTGCATTCGGTCGTGTTCGACGACGCCACCGGCGGCAAGAACGGCGTGGCGCTGTCGGACGAGATCAAGGCCGCTCTCACCAAGGCCGGCCTGCCCCTCGCCACGCCGCCGCGCGGCGACAACTCCAAGGCGGGCGATGCCAAGACGCCCGGCACCACGGCGGCCAACGTCGCGCAGCAGGCCTATTTCGCCGACGTCGCCGCCAAGGTCGTGCTGCCGATGTTCAAGGCGCGCAACAAGCCGTTCGTGCTGGTGTTCTGGTCGCGCGACCCCGACGGCAGTCAGCACAACACCGGCGACAGCCTCAACCAGATCATGCCCGGCATCAACGGGCCGACCTCGATGGCCGGCATCAAGAATGCCGACAATAACCTCGCCCAGCTCCGCAAGGCACTGGACGAGCTCGGCCTTGCCGCCAACACCAACATCATGGTTCAGGCCGACCATGGCTTCTCGACCATCTCCAAGGAAAGCAAGACCAGCCCCTCGGCCAAGCTCAGCTATGACGACACCCCGAAGGACTTTTTGCCGATGGGCTTTCTGGCGCTCGACCTCGCCAAGGCGCTCGACCTGCCGCTGTTCGATCCCAACGACAAGAACGCCAAGGTCGAGGGCAACAAGCATCCCAAGGCCGGCAACGGCGTGCTCGGCAAGGATCCGGAAAAGCCCGATCTCGTCGTCGCCACCAATGGCGGCTCCGATCTGATCTATCTGCCGAACAAGGACAAGAAGCTGGCGGCCAAGACCGTCAAGCTGCTGCTCGAGCAGGATTACGTCTCCGGCCTGTTCGTCGATGACTCGCTCGGCCGCTTCCCCGGCACCCTGCCGCTGTCGAGCATCAACCTGCGCGGCAAGGCGGCGACGCCGACACCGGCGATCGTCGTCAACTTCCGCTCCTATGCCAGCGATTGCGGCGAGGCGCCGACCAACTGCTCGGTGCAGGTCGCCGACACCGTGCTGCGCCAGGGCCAGGGCATGCATGGCAGCTTCAGCCGCGGCGACACCATGAACTTCATGGCGGTGATCGGCCCGGACTTCAAAGCCGGCTATGTCAGCAATATTCCGGTCAGCAATGCCGACGTCGGCATGACGGCCGCCCAGCTCCTCGGCCTGCGCAGTTCGCAGAACGGCGGCCTCGTCGGCCGCGTGATGTCGGAGGCCTTGCCCAACGGCGTCGTGCCGAAGGCGTACAAGGGGGTCGAGAAGTCGAAGAAGTCCGAGAACGGCCTGCAGACTGTGCTGAACTTCCAGCGCGTCGGCAGCCAGCGCTATTTCGACACCGCCGGTTTCCCGGGCCGCACGCTCGGGCTGGCGCCGGATGCCGGCAAACAAAAAACGGCGGGGAAATAACCCCGCCGTTCAAATGCGTCCTCGTGAGAGGCGCAGAATTTTACATGCCCAAAATCTTACATGCCCAAAATCTTACATGCCGATGTCGAACACGTTCGGCAATTGGCCCGCCAGAGGCAGCGCGGTGGCGCCCAGGAAGGTCGCCACCATCGCCATCAGGCGACGGTTGTTGTGGCGCTTGCCGCGCATCTGGCCGGCGATCCACTCCAGCATTTCGCTGTTGACCTTGGAGGCATAGGACGGCGCCCAGCCCTCGATATCGGACTCGGCCGACAGCGCGACGCTGCGCGGCGGCACCTTCAGGCCGGAGGCGCTCGCCGCATAATGGGCGACCGCCTTGGCCAGCAAATCGTCGAACCGGCCACCATCGGTGCGTTCGGTCGCGGCTTCGTTGATCTCGAACAGCACTTCGGCTTCAGCACGGCTGACCGGCTGGTCGTTCACGGCTGTGGCGGTGAGAATGCGGGCGCACCACGCGGTGTCATCGGCATCGAGCGAGCGGGAGAAATGCACCCTTCCCTTGGTGGTCGGGCCTTCGCCCGTGATGACGCCGTCGCGCACGATGGTCAGTGCATGGGCCGAGGTATCGCGGCAGGACGGTTCGAGGGACGGCGACTCAACAGACTTATGCGCAGCGGCAGACATAGTTCACTTCCAGATTTCTTCTGATCGGCCAGCATTTTCATGCCGGCGTAAAGGGGTGGTTAATGATTCGGTACGGGGAGCGCGACTTTTTGAGATAGTTGCCAATTGGTCGCTGTCAGGACCATTTCGGTTCTGGGAAGCGACGGGCGAGCGTGATGGAAGTCATAAAAGGCTTTCTCGGGGCAATCGCGCCCGTATAGCCCCGGTGGAGATGTTTCGCCGCAGGCGCGGCTGTAACAAAAAGGTGCTAGGAAATCAGGCCTTCAAAGAAGGAATTCACATTTTACTTGAAGCGGTTCAGTTAGCGTTCACTTGGGATCGCGGAGACCCTATAATGGTCACGACGGTCAAAGATGAATTCGCAAGTAAATTCAATAACATGAGGTAGAACCATGACACTTCCGATCGGCGCCACCGCCCCCGACTTCGAAGCCGAGACCACCGAAGGGAAGATCAAGTTCCACGATTGGATCGGCAATAGCTGGGCGCTGCTGTTCTCGCACCCGAAGGACTTCACGCCGGTTTGCACGACCGAGCTCGGTGCGCTCGCCAAGCTCAAGCCGGAATTCGACAAGCGCGGCGTCAAGCTGATGGGCCTCTCGGTAGATCCGGTCGATCGCCATTCGAAATGGTCGGAGGACATTAAGGAGACGCAAGGCGCAGCGCCGAACTTCCCGATGATTGCTGATACCGACTACAACGTCTCCAAGCTTTACGGCATGCTGCCGGCTGCCATCTCAGGCGATCCCCTTGTCCGCACCGCCGCCGACAACCAGACCGTCCGCAACGTCTTCGTCATCGGGCCGGACAAGAAGATCAAGCTGGTGCTGGTCTATCCGATGACGACGGGCCGGAACTTCCAGGAGATCCTGCGCGTGATCGACTCGCTCCAGCTCACCGCCAAGCACCGCGTCGCAACCCCGGCCGACTGGTCGCAGGGTGACGACGTCATCATCGCGGGCTCGGTCTCCAACGACGAGGCCAAGACGATCTATCCGCAAGGCTGGAAGGAGCCGAAGCCCTACATCCGGATTGTGCCGCAGCCGAAATAACGGAACTGTCATTCCGGGCGATGCGTCAGCGCCGCCCGGGATGACGATGTTAGCTCTTACGCCGCGCGCACGCGTTCGAGGAAGCCCTCGACCTCGGCCTTCAGGTGCAGGCTATCGCCCGACAACGCCTGGGCGGAGGCAAACATCCGGCTGGACGTCTCACCCGTCTCGTTCGCACCCTCGGCGGCCTGACGGACGTTGACGGCGACATCGGCCGTGCCCGATACCGCCGCGCGAACGCTGGCGACGATGTTCTGGGTCGCGCTCTTCTGCTGCTCGACCGCCGCCGAGATCGAGCCCGCGATGCCGCTGATGCGCTCGATGGTCTGGCTGATCGCCTTGATGGCGACAACCGATTCCTCGGTCGCAAGCTGCATGCTGGCGATCTGGTTCGATATCTCGTCGGTCGCCTTCGCGGTCTGGCCGGCGAGCGTCTTGACCTCCTGAGCCACCACCGCAAAACCGCGGCCGGCATCGCCCGCGCGCGCGGCCTCGATGGTCGCGTTCAGTGCCAGCAGGTTGGTCTGCTCGGCGATCGAGGTGATCAGCTTGACGACATCGCCGATGCGCGCGCCCGCCTCGGAGAGCTGGGCGATGCGCTGATCGGTTGCCTCGGCCTGCCGCACGGCCTCGGCGGAAATGACGTTCGATTCCTGAACCCGCCGGGTGATTTCGGAGATCGATTGAGACAGTTCGTCCGAGGCCGACGCCGCCGAACGCACGTGCTCGGAGGCGTTTTCGGAAGCTCCCGCCGACCGCGCCGACAGATCGGCGGTCGAGCGCGCGGTGTCGGTGAGCTGCCGCGCCGCGCGCTCGAATTCGCCTGACGATGTCAGCACCTTGTCGAGAATGCCGCCGACACCGCCGCGGAACTCCTCGACGAAATTGCGCAGGTCGGATTTGCGCTGCTCGGCGGCTGCGGCCGAAGCCGCCGCCTGCTCGCTGCGCATCCGCGCCCGCTCCTGCGAATTGCTCCTGAACACAGCGACCGTGCGGGCGATCTCGCCGATCTCGTCGGCGCGATCCTCGCAATCGATCTCGACGTCGCTCTGGCCTTCGGCGAGCGCCGTCAGCGAGCGGGTGACCGAGGTGAGCGGTTTGGTGACACGGCGGACGACCAGCAAGGTCAGGACCAGCACCAGCAGCGCGGCGAGCCCGGCGGCGATCGCCATACTTTCGATGGTGTGGGCCAGCATGCTCTCGAACTGCGCCATCGGGATGCCGACATAGAGGATGCCGGCGACCTTGCCGCTGGCGTCGGCGACCGGGAAATAGGCGGTCATGAAGGACTTGCCGAACAGGGTGGCCGGGCCCTTGTAGGCCTCGCCACGACGCAGCAGCGCCTGCGCCGGATGATCGGCGGCAAGCTGGGTTCCGACGGCGCGGTCGCCATTTTCCTTTTTCACATTGGTCGAGCGCCGCACGAACTGCCCGCTCGCATCGTCGAATACGAACAGGGTGGCGTTGCCGCCGACATAGGACACCGCGCGATCGACGATGGCGTGATCCCTAAACTCCGGCATCTTGGGAATGTCGGCGCGCGCCACCGCGCCATCCCGCATCGTGATCTTCGCATCGGGAACGATCTCGGCGAAGGCCAGCGCCAGCGTGCGCAAGCTCACCTCGATGTCGCGCAGCGCACGATCGTTGAAAGCGGAGCTGAGCGACCAATAGCCGGCGCCGACCACGAGCGCCGTATTCATGGCGATCAGCAGCACCGCGCACAGGAGCGCCTTGGTGCCAAGTTTGAATTGCGGCAGAAACTTCGCCGTTGCTCGTCCGTACATGAATGGAATGACTCCTGTAATTCCTGCATATTCGTGCAATCGGCTTACGGCCGCATTAACGCGGTTCCCATCGCGGCATGCTTTCCAAATCGTTAACGAGGACACCCCTGACCACGCCCAGAACGACGCCAAGGACCACGCCAAGCGCTCCGCCCATCATCGTCTGGTTTCGCGATGACCTCCGCCTGTCCGACCACCCCGCCCTCCACGCTGCCGCCAAGAACGCTGCGGAGACCGGCGCGCCGGTGATATGCCTCTATGTGCTGGACGAGGCGGCCGGGCGAGCGCCGGGCGCCGCGGCGCGCTGGTGGCTGGCGCAGTCGCTGCGGGCGCTCGGCGCCGACATTGCCACGCGCGGCGGATCGCTGATCCTGCGCAAGGGGTCGGCGGCCAGGGTGATCGCGGAGGTGGCGCGTGAGAGCGGAGCGCGTTCGGTCTACTGGAACGGGATCGCACAGGCGCCGCATCAGGCGATCGAGCGGCAGCTCGAAGCGGCACTGGCAAAGAGCGGCGTGGACTCGCAAAGTTTCCCGGGCGACTTGCTCGTTCCGCCTGCGGCAATCCGCAACAAGGAAGGCCGCGGCTTGCGCGTGTTCACGCCGTTTTGGCGGCGCGTGCTGGCGCTCGGCGATCCGCCGAAGCCCCTGCCGGTACCGAAGGAGCTGCGTCCTGCGCCGACGGTCGCCAGCGAGGCGCTGGAGACCTGGAAGCTCGAGCCGGGCAAGCCCGATTGGGCCGGCGGCCTGCGCGAGACATGGATGCCCGGCGAAGCCTCCGCCCGCACCCGCCTGCGCGACTTCCTCAAGCACAGCGCACAAGGCTATGTCGGCGATCGCGACCGCCCGGAACGCGAGGGCACCTCACATTTGTCACCGCATTTGAGGTTCGGCGAGCTCAGCCCGCGCCAAGTCTGGCACGCCGCGCGATTCGCCGCGGCGGAAAATCCCGCGATCGGATCCGGCATCGACAAGTTCCTGAGCGAGCTCGGCTGGCGTGAGTTCTGCCGGCACCTGCTGCACGACCATCCCAACCTCGCCACCGAAAACCTGCAAGCGAACTTCGATGGCTTTCCATGGAAGCCCGACGTCAAGGCGCTCGCAGCCTGGCAGCGCGGGCGCACCGGCTATCCCATCGTCGACGCCGGCCTCCGCGAGCTCTGGCACACCGGCGTGATGCACAACCGGGTGCGAATGGTGGTCGCCTCGTTCCTGGTCAAGCACCTCCTGATCGACTGGCGCGACGGCGAGAGCTGGTTCTGGGACACACTGGTCGATGCGGATGCCGGCAGCAATCCCGCCAACTGGCAGTGGGTGGCCGGCTGCGGCGCCGACGCGGCGCCCTATTTCCGCGTGTTCAATCCGGTGCTCCAGGGCGAGAAGTTCGACCCGGATGGAGCCTATGTGCGGCGCTGGGTGCCCGAGCTAAAGGACGTGCCGGCCAAGTTGATCCACAAGCCCTGGGAGGCCACGCCGATCGAGCTTGCGAGCGCCGGCGTCACGCTCGGCAAGAGCTATCCGCAGCCGATCGTCGATCATGCCAAGGGACGAGAGCGCGCGCTCGCCGCCTACGCCAAGATCCGCAAAGGTTGAGCGTTGCTTTGACACAATTATGAAACGCGCTATCGTCATCGCTCCATGCAAACCGTGGGGGACACTATGGACGACGACAAGCCGATCACCGAACAGGCGATGGACACGATCACCACCGCCGTGGAAGCGACCAAGGACGCCGCTGTCACTGCGGTGAAGAAGGTCAGGAAAGCCGCCAAGAAGGTCGCGAAGAAAGTAGCGCCGAAGAAGGCTTCCAAGAAGAAAGCCAAGAAGGCTGCGAAGAAAACTTCGAAGAAGGCCGCCAAGAAGACTTCGAAGAAAGCTGCAAAGAAGTCGTCGAAGAAGGCGGCCAAGAAGACCGCAAAGAAGGCGACGAAGAAAGCTGCCAAGTCGAAAAAGAAGGCCAAGCGCTGATCGGAACGCCGAGATCTCCGGGGGCGGACGCGCCCGGAGACCTCCAGCGATGCCCTACCCCCGCCGCTTGGCTGCGCGCCGGCCCGGGTGATGCTCGCCCTGCGGATCGCGAAATTCGCTGCGATGGCCGCGCCGGTCCTCGGCGTCGAAGCGCCGCCGTTTCTCGGCCGAGCCGAACGCCTTGATCACCTTCCTGCCGTTGACCTTCTTGATGACGTAGCCGCCCTCGGTCATCGAGAACGGCTCTTTCAGCGTTCCCTTGTGGTCGAACTTGGTGCCCGGGCGGTGCTTGAACGGTTCGAACCAGGACGGATAGACGAAGTTCGACATCTCAAAGCCGGCCACGAAGAAGGTGTCCTCTTCCACGGCGTCGCAGACCTCATAGGCATATTGGGTGTTCCGGTTTTGGTCGGCCCAGAGATTGGCCATGGGATCGAGCACCATCTCGAACAGCTCGTGCGAGGCCGCCACGCTGACCGGCTCGTCGCCCAGCGCCTTGACGAAGATCTTTGAGATCGGCTGGCGGCGATGCGTCAGCTCATGGCGGCCGAGCATGTTCTTGTGGGAGGCCTCGTCAAAATAGACCAGCTGCCACTCGCCCGGCTTCGGCTTTTCGCTGACATAGAGGTCGACCGGATAGCCCCACACCGGCAGGAAGTGCTTGTCGTAGCATTTCTGGAGCGCCGCTGTGAGCCTGGCCATCTTGCGGCCGCTGATCGTCGGCTCCGCGTAGTTGATGCAGGCAATCCGGACCGGCTTCAAGGACCTGCCAAGCAATGCGCGTCTCGCCTTTTTCATGGAAATCACCTGTGAAAGGGCCACTGAAATGCGCCGACCCTAGCACGATCTTGCCGCGCACGTCAGGGATGTATTCCGGCGGCCCGGCTCGCCGGTCCTAGAAGCGCCGGTTGACCACGAACACCGCGGCCGCGCACATCACCATGCCGGCGATCGCCAGCGCATCGAGCTTTTCTCCAAACAGCAGATAAGCCATCAGCGCCGTCACGGCGGGCACCAGATAGAACAGGCTTGCAACAGACGTGGCGGCGGCATGGCGGATCAGCCAGTACAGCAGCCCGATCGACCCGATCGAGAGGGCCACGGCGAGCCAGGCCAGCGCGAGCATGAACTCGCGCGTCCAGTGCACCACGCGGTCCTCGAACAGGAAGGCGCCGATCGCGAAGAAGATCGTGACGGACACGTACTGCACGAGATTGCCGGCGCGCCAGTCGATGTGGTTGCAGTAGCGGCGCTGATAGAGCGTGCCGAGCGTGATGCTGATCAGCGAGACCACGGAGGCGAGCCAGCCGAGCCCGGCTTCGCCGGTCATGGGACGGCCGTGCAGGATCAGCACGACGCCGCCGAGGCCAAGGACGAGCCCCGCCCATTGCACCGGCGTCACCTTCTCCCCGAGCCAGCGGTTGGCGATGGTCGAGGTCAGGATCGGCTGAAGGCCCGGAATGAGCGCGGAGAGCCCGGCCGGAATCGAGTGTGCGATCGCGATTGCGGTGCCGCCGAGATAGAAGCCATGGACGAGTATGCCCGCGACCGCGCTGTGCGCGATGCCGATACGGTCCGGCCATTTCGGTCGCGCAATCGCGACGATGATCGCCATCAGACCGACCACGAACGCCATGCGGATGGCGAGGTAGGTCAAGGGATCGGCATTGTTGACGACGTATTTGGTGCCGATGAAGCCCGTGCTCCAGAGCAGGACGAACAGGATCGGCGCGGCGCGGGCGGTCAGGGTTTCTTGATTATGGTTCATTGCCGCCTCATTGCCCCACCGGGGGCCAATGCGGCAATGCGAATTTCGGCCAATGTCGTCCGGGCGATGTTGCGCTGCGACGGACCGGGCGGCTCAGCTGCTCACCATTCGTCCGGACAGGGATCAATGATCTTCCAGAGCTCGACGCCGTTCTTGATCTTTTTCATGTCGGTGGTGAGCCCGCCATTGCGGCGGATCCAGTCCTTCACCGTGTCGGGGTAATAGGCCATCAGGTCGGACGTCCCCTCCGCGCTGGTGACCTTAATGCCGAAGGTGAAGGCCTTGTCGTAGTAGGCTTGGTGGAAGCCGAGGCTGGCGCGCGGCGTCACGCAGATCTTGTTCATCGGCACGATGCCGAGCACCAGGGTGCAGGCCGAGTTGCAGATGCCGTCGATGATGACGCGCTCGCCCTTCTCGCGGACGCGCTTGTACTTGGCCTTGTACTCCTCGACATAGCCGCCGTGGTCGCGGGTAATGTGCAGCTCGGCCCGCGCCGGCATGGCGGCGACGACCGAGAGCAACAGCAGGCTCAGAAGCGTGATGCGCATGGCGAGGTGACGGCGAAAGCCTTCAGGAATGGACCGGCCTATGGACCCCAAGAAGCCGGCAACAGGAGTCTTGAGCTAATTCTCTTTGGTCACACTTGTGTGGGGAATTCGTTAAGCATCTCGAAAAGGCCAAAAATGGGCAAGTCCGGACCACAGAACCGGCAATTCTGTCACACCCACCCGGGAATCTGCGGGATTGGCCCCGATTTCCGGGCTGCAGACGGGTGTTCCGGCCGCCCGAACTGGCTATAAACGGCTGACCTATTCGTGCGGGTTCCGGAGATTCGAGATGAGCAAGTTGAAGCTTGTAGCCGCGATTGCTGCCCTGTCGGCCGCAATCCTTGCCCCTGGCCTCGCGGAGGCACGGGGACATCACCGGTACCACCGCTATACCACGAACCCGCTGCCCTACCCGATCAGCTATCTCCACAATTACGGGCCCGGCATGACTCCCGGGACGTTCGCCTTTTACGACGGCCCGTCGACCAACCATTGCTACCAGAGCGCAGCCGCCTATGTCGGCCAGGACCGCCGCCGGCACCCCTGCTACTGAGTGGCGCAGGCGCGTCCCGGGGGCCGCTAATTGGCGGCGCCCGACAGCAGCAATTGCTTCTCGATTTCGTAGACTGGCAGTTTGACGAGGTCCTTGCCGACCTCGCCCTGGAGTGCCTTGCGCACCACATCCGAATAGTCGGCGCGGATCATCCCAAGCGCACGCGGCGAGGCTACCATGGTCAAGGCCGAGGTCTCGCCTGAGCTGACGGCGGCATCGAGCCGTCCGGCCAGGCTGCGCAGGAAGGCGCGCTCGGCCTCGTCGTGCCAATCAGTCTGCTCCACCGAGCTGCGCGCGGTGCCGGCCGCGCCATGGAGCCTGCCCGGCGCGTCGCTCCCTTGCGCGCTGGTCGACGGATTAGGCTGCTCGTGCACCTCCCTGGTGTGGAGGTTCGGAAACATCTCGTCGCCGAGGTTTTCCAGAATGAGCGCCTTGCGCCCGTCGCACACGACCAGCCAGTCACCCTTTTCGATTCTCATTTTGTCCATTTGCACAGCTCCAAAGCGACCTCGCGAGCCTGCTCTTCGAATTGCTCGAAAGGCTGGCCACAAGGCTAGCTTAGGGACGAAGCCGCGTCGGAGAATTGCGCGGGATCAAGGATGGCGGCGATGTCCTGCGGGGCGCAAACGCAAGCACAGCATTAGTCAAGAGCGCGAACCTGGGATAGTCTGGCGGAGCTAAAGGTCAGGCCTGCGGCGGGCTGGCTGAAGACCTGTTCATCAGCATTACATTTCGCCCCCGCCACAATTTGATCAGAACAAACTTCGATATCCCTGTATTGCGTAAGCGGAGAAAGACATCATGAAGCTTAGAATTGGCCTCGTCGCCGCGTCCCTGCTGGGTGCGTTGGTCGCATCACCGGCGGCGTTCGCCATGCCCATCGCGCCTGCTCCTGCGACGCCGCAGGTTTCCGACGTCGAGCAGGTCCGCATGGTCTGTGACGCCTGGGGACGCTGTTTCTGGCGCCCGAACTACTATGGATACTACGCGCCGCGGCCCTACTACGGTCCCCGGTATGCACCGCGCTTTTATGGCGGGCCTCGCTATTACGGACCACGCTATCGCCGCTGGTGATTCTAAAGGGGCCCTCCGGGGCCCCTTCGCTTTTGCGAGATCAAGGATGTTGGTCTGGAGTCATTCCAAAACTGATCTAGATCAAAGACGAAATCCGCCACGCCGTCATTCTCCGATGATGGTCGATTTGATCGTTTTTCGATGTCCCCAGACGGGCATGAATGTGCAGACACATTTGGAGAAGCAACAGAGACAGGAGGCACAGAGCTTTGCCTCCTTCGCCTGTCCCGCCTGCACGCGGCTGCATTTCATCGATCTCGCCTCCGGCCAGCCGATGACTCGAGACCGTTGACGACGACATCGATCCGCCGGCTTGATGCCATGATGTCCGCAATACTACGGCCCGGAATCCGGTTTACTGAAGCGCGATGTTTCGCCATTGATGGCGATGTACTGACGTTCATTTGATTGTCACATTGCGACAGCCGGCCACACGTATGTTGTTCGACGCCCTCGCCCCTTCCTCGGCGCTTCAATTGATCGGCTTTGCCGACGTCGATGCGTTTCGGCCGATCGAGTCGATGGAGGATGCGAGAAGCATTCCGCTCGACGTCCGGAATTTCGCGGCGGCTCGCGCTATCGTCTCCCTGCCCGGCTGCCGCATCGTCATGATGCGCTCGTTCGCGCGCATCCTCGACGGCGCCTATCGGATGCCGGGCGGGATGGTGATCCTGCCCATGACGGACGACCTTCAGGTCAATTCCAAGGGCATGGATCTGGACGCGCGTTTCTTCATCGCGCTCCGCGGCAGCGATGAATGCCATTTCGTCGAGCGCCGGACCAATCATCATGCGATGATCATCTTCTCACCCGGCATGAGCGACCGGGGCTGGTTCGATCGGGCGGACGATTTGCGAGCCTATGGCGCGAACCGCCCCGCTTTGCTCCACATACGGCAGCTCCTGCTCGACATTCTGCGAACCGCGTCGGTGCAGCCGGCCCTGTTCGAAACGACCGAGGTCGCCGCCCATCTCCAGGAAGGCCTGCTGCTCGCGCTCGACGATCTGTTTCGTATCGATTCGCTCTCGGACCGGAGTGCCTCCGTCCGGGGCGAGCGGTCGATCAAACTTGTGCAACGGATCGACGATTACGTCGCAGCACATCCGACTGCTCCGATCTATACCGCCGATCTCGCCGGCGAGTTTGGCGTCTCGATCCGGACGCTCGGCGGCGCCGTCAGCAAAGTGCGTGGCATGAGCCTGCACCAGTACATTCGCCTGAAAAAATTGTGGGAGACCCGGTCTCGCCTTCTCAAGGGCAGCGGCGCCACCGTCGCCACATGCGCGCGCGCCCAAGGCTTTCACCATTTGGGAGAGTTTTCCGCAGCTTACCGCGCGATCTTCCACGAAGCGCCGTCCGACACGCTGGCACGAGGCCGGCAAGCCGGTCCGACGGCTAGCTGACGGGGGCAGGCCGCTGCGGCGGTCGTTGTTGTCAGCGCCCTCTTCGGAACATTTCCGGAATTGGCGCGCTCGGAGAGATTCGAACTCCCGACCCTCGGAATCGAAATCCGATGCTCTATCCAGCTGAGCTACGAGCGCCCTGGCCCAGACGATGGGCCGCAACCGAGACGCCCCCGATCGCTGCTGGCGGGCCAGCAGGCCGGACGACGTTCGGATGGGTTCGAATTAGCAGAGAGGCCGTCCAATAAAAAGCCCTTCCCGCCCCAATTCGAGCCGGGTCAGACCCGCCCTCACCAGGTGCTGTTGAAGAAGCCGAAATGCGGCTGCTGCGCCATCACCATCATCGGGCGACCCTGCTGCGGCACCGGATGCGTTCTGGCGACCTTGCGCTTGGGCTGCTGCGCCGAGATCTGGGAGGATTGGGTCTGAGCGGGCTGGGCCTGCAGAATCTGGGCTTGCACCTGAATCTGCGTCCTGGCTTCGGTCTTCTTGACCGCAGCGGTATCGGCCTTCGCAGCCGGCGTGAATTGGGCGAACGTCTCGCGGACCCGCGCCTTGGCTGATATCTCGGCCAAAGCGGGTGACATGCCCTCCACGGGCGGCTGGGGAGCCGCGACGGCGGCGACCTTCACCGCAGGGGCGGCAAGCGTCGGCTGACTGGTGTCGAGTACGACACGCTCCGGCAGGTGGCGATCGGACCGGATCCGAATCAACGGCTGTTCGTTGCTTGCGGTTGCGATAGCCTGCGTCACAGGCGAAGTCGGCAGAACGTAGTTCGCCGCGAACAGCAGTGCGAGCAAAGCTCCACCGACAAAGAAGAAATACCGAAAGATGGGCATTGGCCACGCTCCGCCCGCCGCATCCCCGCGTGGGCTCTCCGCCTTAACAGGCGATCATTTAATTGGTTCCTGGCCCAGCCGTTCGGTTCAAATGGCGACGCCAAGTTTTTCGGCCAAGCCCCCAGGACAGTAACTTTTCCGCTACCCGGCACTGCCGGCCTTATGTCCGATGTGCTGCCACAAGCGAGCACTTTGCCTGATCGGCATTCACGTTGACGAAGCCGACAGGAATGCGCGCAAAAGTCTTGCGGCTCTTCATGCTGACCGGATCCGCCAGAACGCGGGCGCGGTCGGTGAGATGACTGCCATCGCGCCGCGCAAAAGCGCAGACGATCTCGACATCCTTTACGGCATAGTCGTTGTCGTTGCGCAGCGTGAGCGTCACCAGCGCCTTCGAGCCAAGGCCGCCGCGGCGCCAGGTCTGAGATGAAATCCTGATCCGGCCGAGTTCTGCCATTGTCGGAATCGAAGCTTCGGAAGGCGGCGACACGGCGGTCGCATCGGCCGAAGGCGCCGTCTCCACCGCTGCCACGTCAGATCTCACCGGTTCGGCGCTGTTGCCTTTGGCAAGAGGGAGCAGCATCCAGATGCCGCAACCGACGATGATGGCCGCCAACAGCCACAGCAGGCCTCGCCCAAATGAAACGCTCGCGATCGTCACCGCCCTCGCCAGTCGCTCGCCGGTTCCGGCGAGACGCCCTATCCCGATGCGGTCAAACCCAGCGCTCATGGTTGCCTCACCGATCGCGGCGGAAGCACGTTCGACAACGGATTCGGCCACTGCTTACCTTAATCCGGAAGGCGAACTAAGGTTCCCGCGCAGCTGCCGAGTCGGCAAGAGCGGTGGCGGTCACGGGCCGAGGCCGCTAACATGCGCTGCAACATCAAGATCCGTCGGGAGAACACGAAATGCCAGTCGTCACTTGGGATCACGTCCATCTGCGCAGCCCCGATCCGGAGGCCACGGCGGCCTGGCTGCGGGACATCCTCGGTGGCGAGATCGTGCAAGCGCCCGGACGGATCGACGTGAATCTCGGCGGCGCAAGGATCTTCATTGCGCCACTCGAGGGCGACAATGCGGTCAACCCGCCGCCGCCGCACCCGCATCAAGGCCTCGACCATTTCGGTCTCACGGTGAAGGACATCGACGCCGTCGCCGCCGAGATCAAGGCCAAGGGCGTCACCTTCACGCGCGAGCCGACCACGATCCGCCCCGGCGTGCGCATCTGCTTCATCCGCGGCCCCGAAGGCATCTCCATCGAGCTGCTCGAGCGCGACAAGAAATACACCTGACACGGCACGCGCCGCATTGGTTCGCCGGGCGACGTGCCGCCCGGCGTGCCTAAGTCATGCTGCCGGGCATGAAGCAGCGGACGGCGACGCCCATGTAGCCGTAGATCGGCCAGACCATGGTGCGCCCCACCCGGTTCGGCTCCGAGATCACGGCCTCCTCGGGCACGTCGACCCAGACGAGCTCCTGCGGTCGGCCGTCGATCACGTAGCCATAACGCGGGACGCGGACCCGATAGTGCCCGTCCTTGCTGTCCCAGTCGGTGTCCGAGAGCGCCGAGCCGTCGGCATCGGAGCAACAAGGCCCCTTGCCGCTTCGCAGTCCGTCGAACCAGGCCTTCAATTCGGCATTGGTGTTGACGAACTGGCCGCGGTCGCGCGCGTGGCCGAAGGGGGCCGCGAGTGCGATCAGGGCCAGGACGCATGCGAGGCTCGCCACGGTTCGCCAGCGTGCTGCGCCGCCGATCCGCCGTTGTCGTGTTTCGCAAATCGTGGGACGCACACTGTACAGACGCGGCTTCTCGCCGCCGGAATCGATCCAGTTGCTCACGTTTGTCTTGCTCCAGCACCCCGCGGCCAGTGCAACAATGGTTATGCATTTCGCGGGCCAACTTGATTCGCAACGACTGGCCTCGCTTCATGATCAGACCGTCATGGCGGTGTCACAGACAAGCCGGGACAACTACGGCTCACGGGCAGGCTCGCAAGGTCGGCGGCCAAACTGCCGCGTTGCGTGGGCGCATGCGCTTTGGCATAAATGCCCTACCGGTTACGCCATTGGGCGATGGCGGCCGGCCTCGGGACGTTATGAAGAACGGCCTCTATTCGATTCACGTGAACCTGCTCGATGGTCGGGTCGGCAAGGGCAGCGGCGTGATTCTGTTTCGCGACGGCAAGATTCTTGGCGGCGATGCCTACCTCTATTACACCGGCAGCTACACGGTGAAGGACAACACCTTCAAGGGCGAGGTGCTGGTCCAGCGTCACACCTCGCCGCGGGGGTGACGACAATCCGCTGTTCGGCGGCCCTGCCGCGGTCGGCATCGGCCTCAGCGGCACCTTCACGGAAACGCGCGGCGACATGACGGGCACCGCACTGGTTGGAAAGGCCAGCCAGATTTTCGGCGCGACGCTGCACAAGCTCGCAGAGGCCGACTAGAGCTTCGGTTCTGATTGAATCAGAACTGAAGCTCTCAATTGTTGTTTCGACGCATTTTCTTCACGCGAAGCCGGCATCCACTTCGCTCGAAAACGCGTGAGCTATTCCGCGGCCTGCTCGAGCGGCGCCACGCGCGGCAGGATGATCTGGATACGTGTGCCGCTGCCCGGTTCGGAATCCAGATCGAGCCGTCCGCCAAGCCTGTTCGTGACGATGCTGTAGACGATGTGCAGCCCGAGACCGGTGCCGCCCTGGTCGCGCCGCGTCGTGAAGAACGGATCGAAGGCACGGCGGCGGACATCGAGCGACATGCCGCAGCCATTGTCGGAGAAGATGATCTCGACATTGTCCTTGCCGGACTCGCGCACCTGGATGTCGATGGTCCCCGGGCGGCCGTCCGGAAAGGCGTGCGCCACCGCGTTGAGAAACAGATTGGTCAGCACCTGGCCGTACGGTCCGGGATAGCTGTTCATGGTCAGATCAGGCTGGCACTCGACATTGAGCGTGAGATTGTGTTTGCGAAGGCCCGGCCGCAGACTCATCACCACCTGCTCGGTGAGGTCACCGAGATCAAAGCTGCGCTGGTCCGAATAGTTGCGGTCGGCGGCGACCTGCTTGAACGACTGGATCAGCTCGGCGGCGCGATTGAGATTGGAGACGAGCTGCGAGGACGCATCGCGACTGGTGTGGAGAAAGTCGTTGAGCGCAGAGCGGCGCAGCTCGCCACGCTCGACCTCGGCGGTGAACATCGCGGTCTTGCGTTCCAGTGCGGAGGCGACCGTGAGGCTGATGCCGACAGGATTGTTGACTTCGTGCGCGACGCCGGCGACGAGGCGTCCGAGCGCCGCCAGCTTCTCCGCCTCGATCAGCGAGGCCTGGGTCTCGCGCAGATTACGCAGCGCGGTCTCGGCGGATTCCTTGGCTTTCCGCATCTCCTGCTCGCCGCGCTTGCGCTCGCCGATGTCGAGCGCCACGGTGACGATCCGCTCGATCTCGCCTTCGGCATCGAGCAGCGGCAGCTTGTTGACGAGCCATTGCCGCATGTGGCCGGACGAATCAATGTACTCCTCTTCGTAGAAGCCGAGACCTTTTCGCAGCGTCAGCACGCGCTTGTCGCTCTCGTCGGACTTGGCCGCGCCGTAGCGCGACATCAGGTCGGCCGTGGTGCGGCCGAGCGCATCGCCGGGCTCGATGCCGAAGATGCCGGCCATGTAGCGGTTCATCAGCACGTAGCGCAGGTCGCGGTCCTTGACGTTGATGACCGCGGGCACGGTGTCGATGACCTGCTGGAGCAGGCGCCGCCCTTCGGCGATGGCGTCTTCCGCCCGCTTCTGGTCGGTGATGTCGCGCAGCGTGCCCTCGTAGCGGACGATGTTGCCCGCCTCGTCGCGGACGCCGGTGGCACTGTCGGACAGCCACAGGATGTCGCCGCCGCGCTGGCGCACCTGGTATTCGAACTCGCGCACCATGCCGTCGCGGGCCATCAGCCGCTGATATTCGACGCGCGCCTCGGGATTGAGATAGATGGTGTGGGCGATGTCGTTGATGCTGTCGATCAGCTGCTGCGGACTGTCATAGCCCATCATCCGCGCCAGCGCCGGATTGGCGTTGAGGAGGTCGCCGGCCGGCGTCGTGACATAGATGCCGTCGACCGAGCCCTCGAACAGTTTCCGATAGCTCTCTTCGGCGAGGCGCTGCTCGGTCAATGCGCGCACCGCCGCCTCGCGTGCCGTGTCGGCCTCCTCCAGCGCGCGGCGGAACACTTCGGCTGCGCGTGCGATATCGCCGATCTCATTGTCGAGGTCGGCGGACGGGATCGAGGTGTTCTTCTCGCCGGCTGCGAGCGCGCGGATCGATCGCGCGATCTGGGCGAGCGGACGGACTGTCCGCCGCACCACGAAGCCAGCCGCGAGAATGCCGATCAGTACGCCGATGGTGCCAAGCACGATGCTCTGCCAACGCGCCTCCGTCAGCGTGCGGGCAAAGTCGCGCGACAGCACGTGACCGCGCCGGGCACTGACCTCGCGCAGCAATTCGGTGACGCGGCCAATCAGCCGGCCCTCGGTTCCCAGCACCTCGCGATCGATATCGGCGATCTGCCGTTCACGGACCGCGACCGCGATGATCGCCTCGGCGTAATTGTTGACGGCCGATCTGAGATTGGGATCGGCGACGCCCATCGCCCGCATGCTTTGCGCCGCCTGCTCGGCCGCGGACGGGTTGCGCGCAAGCAAACCGAGCGCGATCCGGCTCTGCGCTTCCGACAGGCGGGACGCCAGCTCTCGGTCCCCGGTGCCGGAGACAGCCGCGTCGAACTGGTCGCGGAGCGGCGGCAGGCCGGCAAGCAGCTCGGCGCGGCGGTCGATCAAGGTCGAGATCCGCTCCAGGCCGCTGCGATAGGTCGCAAGCCGCTCGCTGACCCCGTCGATCATGTCCTGCTGCTCGGGCACGAGCTCGATGCGGGTCTTCTTCAGGATGTCACTGAGCGTCGAGGCCGCCTCGCCCACCTGCTTGAACTGGATGCCGGCGCCGGGATCGGTGACGAAGTCGCGCGCGGCGAGCCGCAGCTCGTTCATACGGCGGTCGATGTCCTCGGCGAGGTCGCCGACGCTCTGGAGCCGCTGCAGCTCGGCAAAGGTCGTGTCGATGTGCCGGATCGCGATCACGCTCGCGGTCGAGGTGACGATGATCACCGCCAGCACCAGAAGGAAGCTGCCGAACGTGAGCTGGCCGATGGAGAGCGAGAATGTTCGCTTTTTCTCAGGGGTCGGCGTCAATTCGGCGGACATTGGTGATGTGAGGACCGGGCTATTGGAGCTCCAATATACGACGTATTGCGGTCCCGGGGGAACATGCGTCTGGTCGCCGAATATCCTTAATATCTGCCCTCCTTGGCTCCGGTTTTATGACGTTTTGACGCCGGCCGGCCGCCGGGACGGGATGGTCATGGCGGCGACGCCGAGGACGACGCAGGCAAGCCCGATCCAGGCGGTCCGGCTCAGGCTCTCGCCGAGGAAGGCGACGCTGATGGCAACCCCGATCGGCACGCGGAGATAGGCCTGCGCGGTGGTGCCGACCGAGCCCAGGGTCTGGATCAGGCGGAAATAGATCACGAAGGCCGCGGCGGTCGAGAAGGTCGCCAGCGCGAGCAGCGCCAGCACGGAACTCAGCGAGGGCGACAGTGTCCAGGGCTGCTCGACGATGAGCGAGGCCGGGATCAGCGCCGCCGCCCCCGCCAGCAGCGAGCCGGCCGCGGGCGCCATGGGATCGAGGCCCTTGAAGCCGCGACCGAAGATCGCGGCGCAGGCGTAGCAGATGGTGGCGGCAACGATGGCGGCCTCCGCGACGAGGCCGCTTCCGACATCATGGACGGCATCGACGCCGACGATCAGCAGGATGCCGGCCATGCCGGCAACCACGCCGACCAGCTTGCGCGGTGTCGTCGCCTCGTGACGCGTCACGACCGCCGTGAGCAGGAAGGTGAAGATCGGGCCTGCCGAGTTGAGGATGGTCGCAAGCGCGGCATCGACGTGGCGCTCACCCCAGGCGATCAATGTCCAGGGGATCACGCTGTTGAGCACGGCCTGGAATGCGAAGCGTTGCCAGGTCGCGGCATCATTCGGCATCCTGATGCCGCGCGCCCACATGATCGCGAGCAGCAGCAGGCCCGCAATCGTGGTGCGCGCCGCGATCAGCGTGATCGGCGGAATGGTGGCGACGCCGAGCTTGATGAAGGTGTAGGAGCCGCCCCAGAGCGTTGCGAGTGCGAGCAGCAGCGCCAGCTCGACGGCGACGTTGTTGTCCTGCCGGTTGTCCATGTCGCGCGCCTCGTCCTGTTGTCAGGGACGGAACCTAGCGCGTCTACCCTCGCCGATACTTCGTTGTGTGTCGAAGTGTCCTAGCCGACCGCCCCGACCTCGAACACTTCGCCGTCATAGCCGGCCTCGCGGGGAATGCGGAGCTGACGGCCGGTTTCGGTCTTGGTCATGACAGGCATCACCGTCACGACGGACATGCCGCGGGCGTGCTCCAGCGCGGCACTCACGCTCGACTGCTTGGCGAGCCGGATCAGATTGCGCGTGGTCGGGAACGGCAGCTTGAAGCGGCCGTTCTCGCCGCCCTCCACCGCCTCGCGCGGTGAGACCCAGATCGAATCGGTGGATTCCCGGCCGTCATGCGCGCCGAGCTGGTCGGGCGGTGCCGCCGCAAGGAAGAACCAGGTATCGAAACGTTTTGGCATGCCCTCGGGCGTGATCCAGTGCGCGTAAGGTACCAGCGTATCGAGCGCGAGCTGGAGGCCGTTATCGGCCAGAATGCTCAGGAAGCTGATCTTGTGCTCGTTGAGCGCGACGCGATGCGCACCGGCGATCTCGCCGGCGCGCCTGGCATCAACAGGCGTGCCCGAATCCCTCGACCGCGCCAGCAGGATGCCGCTTTCCTCAAAGGTCTCGCGGATCGCAGCGATCCGAAAACCGCGGTCCGCTTCGCTCAAGCCCTCGCCGCCCGAATACAGATCGGAGCGGGCGACGATCTCCTGATCGCCGGCATCGACGCTGCCGCCGGGAAACACCAGCGCGCCCGAGTTGAACTCGATCTGATGATGGCGCACCATCATGAAGACTTCGATTTCCTTTGCGGCGCCGTCGCGCAGCAGAAGGATCGTCGACGCAGGGCGTGATGCTGATGCCTCGGCCATTCAACTAACCTGCGGCGCTGGATTGCGGGCCGAGATTGGCGCGCTTGTCGACGCGGGCCACGCGCGACAGCAGGTACTCGACCTCCGCCTTCGCCGTCGGCGTGATGGTGGCGCCGGGCTTGCGCTGGGCGCTGGAGGCGATGATGCCGCGCTTCTGCAGCACGTATTTGCGCACGGCAAGGCCAGCGCCGGGCTGCTGCTCGTAGCGGATCAGCGGCAGATGCGCGTCGAACAGATCGTGGGCGGCGTCGCGCTTGCCTTCCTTCGAAAGTCGCACGACGTCGATCAGAAGCTCGGGGAAGGCATAGCCGGTCATGGCGCCGTCGGCGCCGCGCTCCATCTCGAAGTCCAGAAAGAGCCCGCCATTGCCGCAGAGGATCGAGAGCGGCCGCAGCGAGCCGTCCTTCTGGAAGTTGCGCAGCGTCGAGATCTTCTCCAGCCCCGGCCAGTCCTCGTGCTTGAGCATCACGCAGTTCGGATTGTCGGTGACGATCTTGCGGATCACGGCGGGAGTGAACACCACCGACAAGGTCAGCGGATAGTCCTGGAGCACCCAGGGTACGTCGGGGCCAATCGCCTCGGCCGCTTGCTTGTAATAGCCGATAATCTGGTCGTCGGTCCGCAACGACGGCGGCGGTGCGATCATCACACCGGCCGCGCCTGCCTCCATGGATGCCTTCGCCAGCGAGCGCATGGTGGCGAAACCGGGCGCGGAGACGCCGACGATCACCTGCATTGTCTTGGCGCGCTTGACGAAGCGTACCGCCACCTGCTCGGCCTCGGCGGCATCGAGCTTCGGCGCCTCGCCAAGAATGCCGAGCACCGTGACGCCGTCGCAGCCGACCTCCTCGTAGAAATCGGTCAGGCGGTCGATCGAGCGCTCGTCGATCCGGCCGTCGTCGTGGAACGGCGTCGGCGCGATTGCGAAGGTGCCCTTGGCGTCGGCGGTGAGTTTCATCGTTGTCCTTGTTTCTCTCTGTCGATGGCTAAAACCGCCGCGCTCCCATCTTGATCTGCTCTTCGGAGAAGAAGATCTCCTTGGCATGATCGGCGATGTCCTGGGCCTTCCAGCCCGTGTGCGGCGGCTTCCAGCCGTCCATTTCCATCATCCGCATCTCGCGCACGCCGCGGGGCCCGGACACGCCCAGCACCTTGCCGGTCTGGTCGCCGGACAAGTCGCTGACCATGTATAGCACGGCCGGCGCGATGCCGTCCGGCCCCAGCGCCGCACCGGGGTTCTCCTTATAGCGGGGCAGGTCTGCGGTCATGCGGGTCAGCGCGCCCGGCGCAAGCGTCCAGATCCGGATGTTGTATTTGCGGCCCTCGATCGCCAGCACGTTGGACAGGCCCCAGATGCCGCCCTTGGCCGCGCCGTAATTGCTCTGGCCGAAATTGCCGATCAGGCCCGAGGTCGAGGAGGTGTTGACGATGACGCCGCCGCCATTTTCCCGCATCCAGCGAAACACCGGCATGGTGCAACAAAAGGTGCCCTTCAGGTGCACCTTGATGACCTTGTCCCAGTCCGACTCGCTAGCCTTGGCGAAGGTCTGGTCGCGCAGAATGCCGGCATTGTTGACGAGGATGTCGGCGCGGCCGAAATGCTTGATGGCGTCGTCGAACACCGACTGGCCGCCTTCCATGGTGGAGATGTCGGCGCCGTTGGCGACCGCCTTGCCGCCTTCGGCCTTGATCGCATCCACCACGAGCTGCGCCATCGATGTGTCGGCGCCGGAGCCGTCACGGGGGCCGCCGAGGTCGTTGACGACGACGGACGCCCCTTCCCGCGCGAACAGCTTTGCGTAGGCCTCACCAAGCCCCCCGCCCGCGCCGGTGATCAGCGCAACCTTGCCATCGAGTAGTCCCATGGTGGCGTCTCCCTGTTTTGTTTTTTACTCGCCCCGCTTGCGGGGAGAGGTCGGATCGCCCTTGCGATCCGGATGAGGGGTACAGGTCCCTATACCGTCTCGGCTCGTGGTGAGAGCCCCTCACCCCACCCTCTCCCCGCAAGTGCGGGGCGAGGGAGACCACGGCCGTCGCGCGTTGCTAACCCAGCACCGTCTTGCCGTTCTTGATCACGGTGACGCCGCGCGACTTCACCTTGGCCTCGAACGAGATCGTGTTGCCGTCCTTCCAGAGGTCCATGGTCACGGTCTCGCCGGGATAGACCGGCGAGGAAAACCGCGCGACGTGCTGGCGGAAGGCCGAGGCGTCGTAGTCGGCATAGGTCTGCAGTACGCCGCGGCAGGTGATGCCGTAGGTGCACATGCCGTGCAGGATCGGACGCGGAAAGCCGGCTTTCTTCGCGAACTCGGGATCGGAGTGCAGCGGGTTGCGGTCGCCGCAGAGACGATAGACCAGCGCCTGGTCGGGGCGCGTGACGATGTCGATGGTCGTGTCGGGTGCGCGCGAAGGGATCTTGTGGGGATCCGGCTGGGTCAGGTTCGGCCCGCCAAAGCCGCCATCGCCGCGGGCGAAGCGGGAGGCGACCAGTGTTGCCAGCTTCTCGCCCTTCTCGTTCTTGAGCACGGTCTGGTGGCTGATGACGACGCCCTTGTCCTTGCCCTTGTCGTAGACTTCGACAACGGAGGAATCGGCGGTGATGTGCGCAGCCACCGGCAGCGGCTGGTGGAAGGTGATGTCGCGCTCGCCGTCGACCACCATCACCCGGTTGAGGTTCATCTCGCCCGGACCCGCGCCCCACGCCGCGACGGAGGCGAAGGTCGGCACCACCTTGAGCGGCCGCGGCGTCAACGTGCCCTCGTTGACGAAAGCGAGCTCGTTCTCGTCCATCGGATCGGCGCCGAGGCCGATACCGTAGGCGTAGAGCATCACTTCGCGATCGGTGTAGGAATATTTCTGGCCGAGGTTTTTGAGGCCTTTGAGTTCGTCGTATCTGGCGGACATTTTTGTTGTTTCCTCCCGGCAGTTTCAGCGGATGGCGGCGCCCATTGATGCGCCCTCTCCCCTTGCGGGAGAGGGCTACAAGGTGCTCGCAATGCACTCGTTTGGGTGAGGGGTTCGCTCCGCATCGAACAATCTCTCTGCGGAGCGATACCCCTCATCCGGCGCTTCGCGCCACCTTCCCCCACAAGGGGGGAAGGGAAGAACTCGCCGTGCCCACTAAGCCGGCGTAAAAAACGGCAGCGGCGCGCCATCGGTTGGCTTGAACACCACTTTCACCTTCTGGCCGATCTTCAACGTCGTCAAATCGCAATCGACGAAATTGGTCTGCAGCGACGGCCCCTCCTTCAGCGTGACGTAGCCGATCGCGTAGGGGCCGGTCGGCGACTTCCGCATCAAGCTGTACGTGTAGATCGTGCCCTCGCCCGAAGACTCCTCCCACACCGTCTTGTCGGAGTAGCAGAACGGGCAGATCGCGCGCGGGAAGTAATGCGCCTCGCCGCAGGCGGTGCAGCGCTTGATCATGAACTTGCCCTGCTTGGCCGCGTCCCAGAACGCGGCCGTCTCAGGGTTGGTCACCGGGGCCGGATATTTCTTCGCTTCGCTCATCACACGCGCTCCAGAATCGCAGTCGAAGCGGCGTGGCGAACACCCAAAAGCCCGCCGGTGCCGTGGGCGATGGCGAGATCGCAGTTTTGCACCTGCACCTTCGGATGCGCCTCGCCGCGCAGTTGCCGCACGGCTTCGAGGATCTTGGTCATGCCGCCGCGGTTGACGGGATGGTTGCTGCAGAGACCACCGCCATCGGTGTTGAACGGCAGCTTGCCGACGCCCGAGATCAGATTGCCGTCGGCGACGAACTTGCCGCCCTCGCCCTTCTTGCAGAAGCCGAGGTCCTCGAGCTGCATCAGGACGGTGATGGTGAAGCTGTCGTAGATCGAGGCGTATTTGATGTCCTTCGGCGTGATGCCGGCTTCCTCGAACGCACGCGGGCCGGACCAGATGCCGGCGGAGTATGTGAGGTCGAGGTCCTTGCCGCCGCGCGGACCCTTCATCGCCTCGCCGTGGCCGATCAGTCTGACCAGCGGCTTGTTCAGGCTCCTGGCGATCTCGGGCGTGGTCACGATCAGCGCACCGCCGCCGTCGGAGACGACGCAGCAATCCATGCGGTGCAAGGGATCGGAGATCATCGGGGAGTTCAGGACGTCCTCGACGGTAACGACGTCCTTGAGCATCGCATGCGGATTGTATTGCGCGTGGTGCGAGGCCGCGACCTTGATCCAGGCGAGCTGCTCGCTGGTGGTGCCATAGTCGTGCATGTGGCGCATGGCACACATGCCGTAGGCATTGTGCGTGGTCGCACCGTAAGCCGTCTCGAAATCGGCCTCGGCGCCGGCCGCGCGCGGCGGCATCGTCCCGGTGCGCGGCTTGCCGGCCAGCGTGATCAGCGCGATCGAGCACTTGCCCGCGGCGATGGCTTCGGCGGCATGGCCGAGATGGATGATGTAGGAGCAGCCGCCGGTCTCGGTGGAATCGACATGGCGGAGTTTCTTGGTGTTGAGGCCCAGATAATCGACCATCGGCCAGGCGCCGCCCGGAGCGTCGCCCGCGCAGAAATAGCCGTCGACATCGTCCTTGCTGAGCCCGGCATCCTCGATCGCGCCCTTGGCGACCTCGGCATGGAGCTGCGCGGTGGATTTGTCCGGCGCGTGCCGGGTCGGGTGTTCGTAGATCCCGGCAATGTAGGCCTTGCCCTTGATGGTCAAATAAGGTCTCCGCTGGCGTTTCTCACTTCCGGTTTTTTCTGAACCGCTGCCGCCCTGTTGGCAAGCGCGGAAATATTCCGCCGGGCGAGAGGGCAGCGGGTTCGCGCAAATCGCCGAGGTGCGGTGGGAGTGCCTCTGCTTCCGGAATCGTCATTGCGAGCGCAGCGAAGCAATCCAAGAATCTTTCCGCGGACGCATTTCTGGATTGCTTCGCTGCGCTCGCAATGACCGGGGCGACGGGCAGAACCCTAAAGGTGTTTTGCCCGACGGCACAAGCGGTTTCGTTTTATCGAAAAACCCTTTTCTGCGAAAACAACCCCATGCACAGTAGACCGATGGTTGATTTCAAACAGGAATTTGGTGGGTGGATTAGCGAACCCCACCCAACAAATTCTACTCCGCCGCGATCTGCCTTGGTGCCGGCGGCGGGTTGGCCAGATCGGCGGCGAACTGGGCGTAGCGGGCCTTGGCGTCCGCGACGGCCTTCTCCTTCACCGGGCCGTAGCCGCGGATGCGATCGGGCAACGACAGCAGCTCCACCGCGGTGTCGATCGTGAGCGGCGACAGCAGGCCGAGCACGGTGGCGACGTCCTTCTCGTAGCCGGCGATCAGATCGCGTTCGAGCTTGCGGTCGGCGCTGCGACCGAAGATATCGAGCGGCGTACCGCGCAGGAATTTGAATTTTGCCAGCACGCGAAATACCGGAAGCATCCACGGGCCGAACGCGCGCTTCTTCGGGCGGCCGAGCGCATCAACGCCCCTGCTGAGGATCGGCGGTGCCAGGTTGAAGTTGAACTTGAACTCGCCCTCGAACTGATCGCGGAGCTGCTTTTCGAACCCGCCGTCGGTGTAAAGGCGCGCAACCTCGTATTCGTCCTTGTAGGCCAGCAGTTTTGCGTAGTTGACCGCAACGGCGCGCGTCAGCGCCTCGTCATAGCCGCCCTGCCTGGCGGCGTCGCTGACCTGGTCCACCAGCTTCCGGTAGCGCTTGGCCAGCCGGCCGTTCTGATAGGCCGTAAGATGCTTGGCGCGGTGCTCGATGAGTTCGTCGAGCGTCATCGCCTCCAGCGTCTTCGGTGCGACGACCTCGTCGGTCCCCTTCAGCATGTCTACCAGGCGCTGGGGGTCGGCGACCGCGAGCCGGCCGAGACGGAAGGCTTCCTTGTTCATCTTGATCGAGACGCCGTTGACCTCGATCGCCTGCTCGATCGACTCCGCCGACAACGGCAAGAGGCCCTTCTGATAGGCGTAGCCCATCATCATCATGTTGGTTGCGATGCTGTCGCCGAGCAGCTGCTCGGCCGGCTTGGTGAAGTCGAAGAACACCGAGTCCTTGTGCAGCGCGGTTTCCAGCAACCCGTTCAGCTTGCGGGTCTGGAAGTTGAAATCGCGGTTGAGAACGAAGTCGGCGGTGGGAATGACGTGGCTGTTGATGATGCCGTGGGTGCGGCTGCTGTCGCAGAGCGAGATGGTGTCCTTGGCAACCGCGACCACCTCATCGGCTGCGAGCACCACATCGGCCGTGCCGGTGACGATGCGCGAGCATGTCACCTCCGCCGGATGGTCGGACAGGCGGACGTGGCTCAGCACCGCCCCACCCTTTTGCGCCAGGCCCGACATGTCGAGGATCATCGAGGCCTTGCCTTCGATATGGGCGGCCATGCCGAGCAGCGCGCCGATGGTCAGCACGCCGGTGCCGCCGACGCCGCCGACGGCGATGTTGTAGGGCTTGTCCAAATTGGGGCGCGACGCCGGTTCGGGCAGCGCGCCAATATCGCCGACGCCGGCCGGCGCGCGCTTGCGCATCTTGCCGCCGTCCACGGTGACGAAGGACGGGCAAAAGCCTTTGACGCAGGAATAATCCTTGTTGCAGGTCGACTGGTTGATGGCCCGCTTGCGGCCGAACTCGGTCTCCAGCGGCTCGACCGAAATGCAGTTCGATTGCACCGAGCAATCGCCGCAGCCTTCACACACCGCGGGATTGATGAGCACACGGCGCGCCGGATCCTCCATCGTGCCACGCTTGCGGCGGCGGCGCTTCTCGGCGGCGCAAGTCTGCACGAACACGATCGCGGACGCGCCCTTGACCTTGCGCAGCGTTTTCTGGACCGCGTCGAGCTCGTCACGATGCGCTGTCTTGACGCCGGGCGCGATCTCGTTCGCGGGATAGGCGTCGGGATTTTCGGAGACCAGATAGATCTCGCGGATGCCTTCGCTGTGGAGCTGGAAGGTGATCTGCTGCGGCGACAATTCGCCGTCGACATGCTGACCGCCGGTCATCGCGGTCGCGTCGTTATAGAGGATCTTGTAGGTGATGTTGGCGCCGGAGGCGATCGCCTGGCGGATCGCGAGGCTGCCGGAGTGGAAATACGTGCCGTCGCCGAGATTGGCGAACACGTGCTCTTCCTTGGTGAAGGGGGCAACGCCGACCCACGGCACCCCCTCGCCGCCCATGTGGGTGAAGGTCTCGGTGGAGCGGTCCATCCACAGCGCCATGAAGTGGCAACCGATGCCGGCAAAGGCGCGACTGCCTTCGGGCACCTTGGTCGATGTGTTGTGCGGGCAGCCGGAGCAGAAATACGGGGTGCGGGCGACAGGCGCGGTCGCCTGCATTTGCGACGCCTGGCGACCGTTGAACCAATCGGCCTTGGCGCGCAGCATCGTTGCAATTTCGGGATTGAGATCAAGTCGAAGCAGGCGCTCGGTGAGCGAACTGGCCAGCGAGGCGACGCTGAGCTCTTCGGCAAAGGGGAGGAAGCGCTTGTCGTGGTCGTCCATCTTGCCGATGATCCGGGGACGGACATCGTCGCGCCAATTGAACAGCTCCTGCTTCACCTGATTTTCGACGATCTCGCGGCGCTCTTCGATGATGAAGATTTCCTCGAGGCCCACGGCGAACTGCCTGACGCCTTCCGGCTCCAGAGGCCAGGGCATGCCGATCTTGTACAATCGAAGTCCGATCTTGGCGGCGACCTCGGGCGTGATACCAAGCTCGCGCAGCGCCTGACGGATATCCTCGTAGCTCTTGCCGGACGCCATGATGCCATAGCGGGCATTCGGCGAGTCCATGGTGATCCGATTGACCTTGTTGGCGCGCGCAAAGGCGATCGCGGCAAAGCCCTTGTAGTCCTGCAAGCGGCGGTCCTGGGCGAAGCGGTCGTCGGGCCAGCGCAGATTGAGGCCGCCTTCGGGCATCTCGAAATCGGTCGGGATCACGAACGGCGTCATCTCGTCGGTGAGGTCGATCTCGGCGGTGGTCTCCACGGTCTCGGTGATCACCTTCATGCCGACCCAGCAGCCCGAGTAGCGCGACATCGCGATACCGAGAAGGCCCATCTCGATCATTTCGTGGACGCTCGAGGGGTAGAGATAGGGCATCAGCGCCGACATGAAGGCGTGGTCGGACTGATGCGGGACCGTCGAGGATTTTGCGCCGTGGTCGTCGCCGGCGAGACACAAGACGCCGCCGTTTTTGGCGGAGCCGGCGGCATTGCCGTGGCGGAAGACGTCGCCGCAGCGATCGACGCCGGGGCCCTTGCCGTACCAGATGCCGACCACGCCGTCATACTTGGCGCCGGGCGAGAGGTTGAGCTGCTGCGAGCCCCAGACCGCGGTCGCGGCCAGGTCCTCGTTCACGCCGGGCTGGAACTTGATATTGTACTGCTCGAGATGTTTTCGCGCGGCGAACAACTGCTGGTCGTAGCCGCCGAGCGGCGAGCCGCGATAGCCGGAGATGAAGCCGGCGGTGTTCAACCCCGCCGCACGGTCGCGCCGGATCTGGGCCATCGGCAGCCGGACCAGGGCCTGAATGCCCGTCGTGAAAATATGTCCGGTGTCCTGGGTGTATTTCTGATCGAGACTGATCGGACCCTGGTTGATGCCCATTATGTCCTCTTCCGCCCTTTTTGAGCGCTTGGCTGCTTAAGCCGTTGCCTGCCCGTTGTTTTTAGCTAGGGCGCGCCGACCATTTCCGCCACTCTATGTCGGATATTTCACGCTCCGCATCACAATTCTGGACCAAAGCCAGCGCCGGGTAAAAATCGCAATTTCGTGGCTGCATTGGCATCCGCGATTTTCATTTTGTGTCACCATACCCCCGCCGTCGCGCAACGAATTGACGCCTGGTCATGCGGGACGGCGTCGATGGGTCGCAGGAGAGGCTTTCGATGCGGACGATTCTGGCTGGCCTGGCTCTCGTGGGTCTGGCGTTGTGCAGTGCGGTTGCGAACGCGGCCGTCGCTGCCGAGCCGTCGCCGGAGCTGATCGCCACCGGCAGGTCGCTGGTGGAGGCCGGCGACTGTGGCGGCTGCCACACCGCCGATCCCGCCAAACCGTTCGCGGGCGGAAAGCGTATCGACACGCCGTTCGGCGCGATCTACGCGCCGAACCTGACGCCGGACCGCGACACCGGCATCGGCGCCTGGACCGATGCCGACTTCACCCGCGCCGTGCGCACCGGCGTCGCGCCCGACGGCTCCAATTATTACCCGGCGTTTCCCTATCCCTACTTCACGCGAATGACGAAGGACGACACGCTGGCGATCCGGGCTTATCTCGGAACGCTCGCGGCCGTCACGAGCCGCAACAAGCCGCCGGAACTGCGCTGGCCCTTTAGCTATCGCGGCCTGATGCGGATCTGGAACATGGTGTATTTCAAGCCCGGCCTGTTCGAGCCGGACCAGAGCCAGAGCGCGGCGTGGAATCGGGGCGGTTACCTCGTCACCGGGCTCGGTCATTGCGGCGCCTGCCATACGCCGAAGAACTACTTTGGCGCGGACAAGCAGGCGCAGGCCCTCGCGGGCAACGAGGTCGGCGGCTGGTACGCGCCACGGCTCGATGGCGCCACTCGCACCGGGCTGAAATCGTGGAGCGTCGAGGACGTCACGGAATATCTTCAGAGCGGACGCAACGCCAGGAGCCATGCCAGCGGGCTGATGGCGGAGGTCGTCGTCAACTCGACCTCGAAGATGAGCGATGCCGACGTGCGCGCGATCGCAGTTTACCTGAAGAACCTGCCGCCGGCGCGGCGTGAGACGATCGTGACGCCGCCTGACGATGCCGAGATGAAGGCTGGCCAGGCCGTCTACGCCAAGCTCTGTATCGCCTGCCATGAGGCCGACGGCACAGGTGCACCGCGCATCTATCCGCCGCTGCCGGCCAACGCGCTGCTGCAATCGGTCAATCCGTCCTCGACCTTGCGCATCATCCTCGACGGCGCCCACACCATGACGACGCCGCGCGCGCCCAACACCGGCGAGATGCCGGCCTATTCCAACCAGCTCTCCGACCAAGAGGTCGCGGCGGTGACGAACTACATCCGCAATTCCTGGGGCAATGCCGCGCCGCTGGTGACGCCGGCGCAGGTGGCAAGGGCGCGGAAGCAGGCGCCGTAAAGAACGAACCTAGCGCCGCGGCGACGGTACGCTCCCTCGCTCCGTTCTTACGGGGAGAGGGTTGGGGTGAGGGGCTGCTTCGGCGAAAATCGTGAGAGTTGGACTCGCGGAGAGCCCCCCTCACCCGCCACGCTTCGCGCGTCGACCTCTCCCCGCAAGCGGGGCGAGGTAAGAAAGAAGATCTACCGCTCCTCCTCTTCCGTGAAGACGAATTTCGGCATCTCCCATTTGTAGCGCACCGCGAGAAGACGGAAGCTGATGCCGAGGACGAACGTCAAAATGGTCCAGAGCTCGGCGTTCAGCTTGAGGCCAAAGGCGGTCGCATAGAACAGTCCCGTCATTACCGAGACGCTGGCGTAGAGTTCGGAGCGGAACAGCAGCGGCACGTCGTTGCAGAGCACGTCGCGCAACACGCCGCCGGCGCAACCGGTCACCATGCCGGAGACGATGACGATCGGCAGCGTGGCATCCATCTGCCAGGCGATGTCGCAGCCGGTCATGGTGAAGACGACGAGGCCGATGGCGTCGAGCACGATGAAGGCCAGTTTCAGCCGATGCACCAGCCGCGCCATCAGAATGGTGAGGAAGGCGGCGCCCCCGGCCATTGCGAGGTAGATGGGGTTTTGCACCCAGGCCAGCGGATAGTGCCCCAGGAAGAGATCGCGCAAGGTGCCGCCGCCGAGCGCCGTGATGCAGCCGAGGAAGCAGACGCCGAGCCAATCCATGCTGCGGCGACCGGCAGCGAGCGCCGCGGTCATGCCTTGCGCCGCGACTGCGACCAGCGACAACAGATGCAGCACGCTGTCGCTCGGCGGCAAGCTCCACATCGCTTTGTTCCCTTCCGTCAGCGGAGCTTACGCTTCAGGTTCCCCAGCGAACAGGTTCCCGATTCCCGCCGCGGGCGCAACATACGACGAAAGCAGTAAGGAGGGCGGAACAGAAGCTCTCATCTATGGGTTGTCCAGCCGCAATAATCGAGGAGAACCAATCGATGGCTGACGACCGTTTTACCAACGATCCGTACCGCCCGAATCTCGCCGATGATGAGTATCGTAATGCGGCGCGACGGGATGCCCAGCTTCAGGTCGACCCTGAGCTTGGCGAAGGCCCCGCCTCCAGCGGCAAAGTAGCCCTGTTCGCAGTGGCCATTGCCTTGGTGCTGGGTGCCGTATTCTACGGCCTGAACAACACCGGCACCAGCAACCAGGCCAGCACTACGCCGGCGACGCAGACCGCGCAGCAGGCACCGGCTACCAATCCGGCCGCACCTCCCGGCATGCGCGACGTGACGCCGCGCACCAACACCGGACCGGGCGTGACCACGGGCGCCGCGCCGAGCAAGCCGGCACCGGACACGCCGGCACCTGCTGACGGCGCGAAGTAACGAATTGCAACAATATGCGACAGCGGCGGGACTCCCATCCCGCCGCTTTCGTTTGTCTTAGCTGAACATCTTGTTGAGCTCGCCGCCGGGATAGCCGCTTGCGAGTTCCGCGAAGGTGCCCTTCTCCGCCATTTCCTTCGCGGCCCGCATGAAGCCGCCCCAGGCGGCGCGAGCGAGTGAACCGCCGACGCTGATCCGGCGCACGCCGAGATCGGCAGCTTCCTGCAATGACAGCCCGGAACCGCCGATCAACAGGTTGAACGGTTTGGGTGCGACAGCCTTCACCACCGCGGCGATGTCCTCGCGGCTCTTCAGGCCCGGCGCGTAAAGGCAATCGGCGCCGGCATCGGCGTAAGCGGCGAGCCGGTCGATGACGAGCTTGAGGTCGGTCACGCCCCACAGATAGGCCTCGCAGCGGCCGACCAAGAGCACGCCGCTATCGCCGATCGCCTTGCGCGACGCCTGGATGCGCTCGACTGCGAGCGCGCGCTCGTAGATCGGCTTGTCCTTGTCGCCGGTGGAATCCTCGATCGACAGGCCCGCAACGCCGGTGCGCACACAGCGCTCGACGTTGTCCGCGACCTTGTCCGGCTCGACCGCAAAGCCGCCCTCGAAATCCGCGTTCACGGGGATGTCGACGGACGTGCTCAATGCCGCCAGATGCTGACAGACGTCCTCGACGGTGACGTGGTTGTCGGCTTTGCCGATGGTCCAGGCAAAGCCCGCACTCGACGACGCGAGTGCCTTGAAACCGAGATGCTGCAACGCTTTCGCGCTGCCGACGTCGACCGGATTGGGCAGGATGAAGCAGCCGCTCTCGTGCAGCTTCCTGAAGGTCGCGCGCTTGTCAGCAGTTGTCACGTGCATGTTTCTCTCCCTTGTTGGCCGCGCAGAGATGGGGACGTGCCGCCGCGCGCGCTAGTGCGCGTCGTGCACCGCGCGGCTGTCCTTTGGCGCCTGCTCGCGATCATTCATGCTGTAGTCGCGGATGACGCTGGCGATACGCAAGTGATAATCGGCGAAGATTTTTGCGCGGCCCTTGGCCTGGGTGCGGCGGTGCTCCATCGTGTTGCGCCAGGCTTGCACGGCCAACTCGTCCCGCCAGAACGACAGCGACAAGATCTTGCCCTTGTCGGTCAGGCTCTCGAAACGCTCGACCGAGATGAAGCCGTCGATGGTTTGCAGGATCGGCTTGAGGTCGGCCGCGAGGTCGAAATAATCCTGGCGGTGTTCCGGCTTCGGCCAGACCTCGAAGATCACGGCGATCATGGGCATCTCTCCTGTCGTTGATGGCTACGATACCACTTACAAAACCACTTGGCGCAGAAACGTGCGCTCTTCCGCGAGGATGAATTTGTGCTCCTCGGCGAAGTGGAAGTTCGCCATGCCTTCCGTATCCTGACGCAGCCGGGCGCGATAGGCCTCATACGCAGCCAGACTCTCGAAGGTGATCAACGCAAACGCGATATTGTTGGTGCCCTCGTGCGGCATGAAATAGCCGATCAGATCGCCGCCGCATTTCGGGATGATGGTGAGCCAGCGCTTTGAATACTCCTCGAACTGCGCGCGCTTGAAGGGATCGAGCTGGTAGCGGATGAAGACGGTGATGGGCATGATGGGCTCCTGATTTATCGTTGCGAAACGCGTGAGCGACACCGCCGCCGCTAAAGCACTGGATTGCTTCGCTTCGCTCGCAATGACGTGTTTACGGGAGACACGGTACGCGCTTGCCCCACCGCGATGCTTCGGCTACCATCGAAGCATGAAATCAGGTCCTGACATCGCCATGATCGCCTCGCTCGTCGGCGATCCCGCACGCGCCAACATGCTCACGGCGCTGATGAACGGCCGCGCGCTCACCGCAAGCGAGCTGGCGCAGGAGGCCGGCATCACACCGCAGACCGCGAGCTCGCATCTTTCCAAGCTCGAGGCCGGTGGCCTGATCGAGCCGGAGAAGCAGGGCCGCCACCGCTACTACCGCCTCACCGACGACGATGTCGCCGGGGTGCTGGAGGGCCTTGCGGGCCTCGCCGCGCGGACCGGCCATATGCGCGTGCGCACCGGGCCGAAGGATCCCGCGCTGCGGCGTGCCCGGATCTGCTACGACCATCTCGCCGGTGATCTCGGCGTGCAGATGCTCGACACCCTGCGCGCGCAAAACCTGATCAGGCAGAAGAAGCAGGAAATCGAGCTGACGGCCGAGGGCGAGCGCTTCCTGGCCAAGCATTTGCAGATCTCGCCCGACATGCTCGCCCATCCGCGCCGGCCGGTCTGCAAGGCCTGCCTCGACTGGAGCGAGCGGCGCCACCATCTCGCCGGCACGCTGGGCGCTGCGATGATGCAGCGTTTCGCCGAGCTGAAATGGGCCGCCCGCGACGCCACGCCCGGCAGCCGCGTGGTGAATTTCACCCGCACCGGCGAGAAGCAGTTCGCCGCGTTGTTCGGTGACGGGCGGGACTAAACACAACTCCGTGTGAACGACGTCTCTCGCTTGACCCGGCCGTCCACGCGTTTATGGCCACGGTTGTCACACACAGAGACCCCCATGATCCGCCTCCTCCCGACCGTGCTCGCCGCCGTCCTCATCGCCTCTCCGCTCACCTCCACGCGCGCCGCCGACGCCGCCCCGCGCGAGCCTTACGGCATCGCACTCGAAGGCTTTGCCTATCCCTATCCCGTGCACCTGCTGCCTCTGACCAATGACGGCGAGCAGCTCAGCATGGCCTACATGGACGTGCCGCCTGCGCAGCCGAACGGCCGCACCGTGGTGCTGCTGCACGGGCGCAACTTCCCGTCGAGCTACTGGGCGCCTGTTATCAAGATGCTGAGCGAGGCCGGCTTCCGCGTCGTGGTGCCGGACCAGATCGGCTTCGGCAAATCCTCCAAGCCGATCGGCGAATTGCATTTCGACAATCTGGCGCGCAACACCATCGCTCTGCTCGATCACCTCAAGATCGACAAGGCCGAGATCGTCGCCCATTCGCTCGGCGGCATGCTGGGCGTCCGCATCGCCCGCACCTTTCCCGACCGCGTCGCCCACCTTGTTCTGACGGCCCCGATCGGGCTGGAAGACTACCGCCTCTATGTGCCGCCGACGCCCACCGAGAGGATCATCGAGACCGAGGACAAGCTCACGGCCGATGGCTATCGCAAGCAGCTCCAGACCAATTACGCCATCAAGCTGCCGCCGGACGCGATCACGCCGTTCATCGACGCCCGCTTCAACATCAAGGGCAGCCCTGATTATTCGCGCTGGCTGCGCGCCTTCGTCAGTTCCGGCCAGATGATCTATCGCGAGCCGGTGGCGCACGAGATCGCACTGATCACCGAGCCGACGCTGTTCATCATGGGCGCCGACGACCACAACGCGCCGGGCCGGCCGAACGCACCGGAGGCGCTGCGCGCGAAAATGGGGCAGAACGCCGAGCTCGCGAAAGCACTGGCCGCAAAGATGCCGAATGCGCACGCCGAGGTGATCCCGGACACCGGCCATCTCGTCTTCCTGGAGGCGCCTGAGAAGTACAAGGAGCTGGTCCTGGGCTTTCTCGGCCGCTAGCGACATTGCTGTCGCTCCGAGCCGCGTGCGGGGAATGTTCATGCCGCATTCAGGTCATGATTGGCAGATTTGGCTGGCGTCGTGTCGGCAGGTTGCGATTTTAACGTGTCGAATCGTGTCTTTTGATTCATGGTGCGCCGAAAGCGCCAAGCCCTCCTAGAACCCGCCCCAAAGCCTACCCCCCAAGGACAAGAAGGAAGATCAAATGAAATACCTGTTCGCCGCCGTGATGCTCGCCAGCGCGGTCGTTGGTTTCAGCGAGGCGGCCAGCGCCGCCGGCGGTTGCGGTCCCGGCTGGTATCGCGGCGCCTATGGCGGCTGCCGCCCGATGCGCGGTCCGGTCGTTGTCCGCCCGGGTCCGATCGTGGTTGCGCCGGCCCCTGTCGTGGTCGTGCCGCGCGCGCGCGTGTGCCCCTACGGCTTCCGCTGGTACGCCGGCCGCTGCCGCCCGTTCTGATCTCGTTTTTCGCATAGCGAAATGGCCGCGCGGCGAAAGCCTGCGCGGCCATTTTCTTTTGAGCGCCTGACGTCGCACCGGGATGTTTCGAATCAGAACGGGGACCGTGATCGCGGTCCCCGTTTGAGCCTCGCTTAGCGCGACGCTTACCAATGGCGGCGGTGCCAGCGCCGGCGATGCCAGCCCCAGTGACGGCGGCGCCAACCCCAATGACGGTGATGGCCGTGCCAGTGCACCTGCTCCGGCTTCAACTGCGCGGCTTCATCGCTGCTCGTGACTGCGGGATGAGCGTCGGGATTGCCTTGCGGCTTCCTGGGATCACCGAGCGGCTGCGGCGCCAGCGGCGCGGCCTGTGCGGCGGTCGTGAACGCGGCAGCTCCGGCCGCGACACCGATTGCAAATTTCAAAAAGTTCCGGCGCTCCATGACTTCTTTCCTCTTGGATGGTCGTGCCAGTGATGCAGAGGCGAGTGTCGCGGTGACGATATGAACCGAAGCTGAATCGCGCGTTCAGCTTCGTTGCGCAGGTGACAGGAGAATTCGCAGCGCAGTAAGCCCGGTGCTCTATTTCCCGAACTCCTGCGCCAGCACCAGCAACTCGCGCGTGCGCGTCACGTCGGGCCAATCGCGCTTGAAATCCGCCACCAGCTGCGTCAGCGCATCGCCCTTCAGCATGGCGTGCAGCGCAGCCTCGCTCTCGAACTGATACATCGCCTGATGCAGTGACGGATCGTCGAGGCTCCAGAACCGCCAGGCCTTAGCCGCACCGAACGCCTTCATCGCGTCGGGCAGATGTTCCGTCTCGTACCACCTGTCGAAGGCGGCGCGCCTGCCGGCATCGGTGACGATGGCGCGGACGACGAAGAAGGCTGACGGCATCGGATTTCCTCCTGTTGTTTGGGGGTGAGACTAGCCGGTGACGTCGCGGACAACAAAAAAGAGTGGCACTGGTGTCGGAATGTGCGCCCTTCGCTCGTCCTTTGCTTCGAACCAGGACACGGAGACAGCAAATGGCCGACCTCACCCTGACCACTTTCAATTGGGTTCCCGAACCACCGCGAGGCTGGGTGCGCGATCTTCGCGTGCGCTGGGCCCTGGAAGAAGCCGCCTTGCCCTATCGCGTCGCCAGCGTGCCGTTTGACGATCGCGGCGCTGCGCATCTCGCGCACCAGCCGTTCGGCCAGGTGCCATGGCTGACCGACGGCGACATCTCCATCTTCGAGACCGGCGCGATCCTGCTGCATCTTGGCGACCGCAGCGCGAAGCTGATGCCCAAAGACCCGCGCGGCCGCGCCGAGACGACGAAATGGGTATTCGCGGCGCTCAATTCGGTGGAGATGGCCAGCCTGCCTTGGGGAATGTCGAAGTTCATGGGACATCCGACCGACACGGCGGCCTGGAAATTCGTGGACGACTTCCTCAAGCTTCGGCTCAAGCATCTCGAGCCGGTGCTGGCGGCGCGCGAGTGGCTCACGGGCTCCTTCTCCGTCGCCGACATCCTGATGGCCGACGTGCTGCGCCTCGTCGATCATTTTGACGGTCTCACGGAGCATCCGGCCTGCCGCGCCTACGTCGCGCGCGCCACCGCCCGCCCGGCCTTCGCCAAGGCCCACGCCGACCAGATGGCGCATTTCGCTGCGGCGGACGCGGCCCGCTGACGCCGCGCCCGCGTGAGGTGTGACGTGCCTCACATAATGAATCCGGCGATGGCCGTAGGGTCACGGCCATCAAATCAACCCTGCGGAAGGTGACACATGGCCCGCATCGCATATCTCAGAGACCAGCTTGCCCGCGCCGAACGGCTGGCAAAAGCGATCCTCGACCGGCAAACCGCGGAGCAGCTTCAGGCGTTCGCAGCCGAATGCCGCGAGGAGCTGCAGGTGCTGTCGCGCAGGGCTGCGGCGTAAGGCTGCTCGGTTACACGAGCTTCATCGGCGTATCGGCGACCACACGAAGGTCGATGCGGCTGATCATTTGAGACCGAAGCGCCTCCGCATCACCGATCGCGCTCTCCGTCTGTCGCAGCGTGCTGACGTTCGAACCGAGCGAGACGATCCCGCCGAGCACCAGAGCGATCGATCCGAGCGCGGCGGTCTGGCCCATCCCGAGCAAGCCGAGGATCGTGATCAGCAACAGCGCAGCCCCGCCGCCGATCGCGAGCTTGGATGCCAGGATGTACTTCCGACATCGCTCGGCGATCTCGGCCAAAGCCTCGATACGCGCTTCGATGTCTGAAATCTCGTCAGTCGGATCGCTGTCGGTCATTCGATTTGGATCGAGGATGCCAAGTCAGAAACAGAATCTGTAGCCCGCATGAGCGAAGTGACATGCGGGAGTTGGATGGAAAACCCGGATGTCGCTACGCTCATCCGGGCTACAAGTCCGCTTACAACGGCAAATTGTCGTGCTTCTTCGCCGGTGTTTCCACCTTCTTGTCCTTGAGCATCGACAGCGCCCGCGCGATCCGCTTCCGCGTCGAGTGCGGCATGATGACGTCGTCGATGTAGCCGCGCTCGGCGGCGATGAAGGGGGAAAGGAAACGGTCTTCGTATTCCTTGGTGCGGGCGGCGATCTTGTCGGGGTCGCCGATGTCGGCGCGGAAGATGATCTCGACCGCGCCCTTGGCGCCCATCACCGCGATCTGGGCGGTCGGCCATGCGTAGTTCATGTCGGCGCCGATCTCCTTGGAGGCCATGACGTCGAAGGCGCCGCCATAGGCCTTGCGGGTGATGATGGTGACCAGCGGCACGGTGCACTGCGAGTACGCAAACAGCAGCTTGGCGCCGTGCTTGATCAGCCCGCCATATTCCTGCGCGGTGCCCGGCAGGAAGCCCGGCACGTCGACGAAGGTGACGATCGGGATGTTGAAGGCATCGCAGAAACGCACGAAGCGCGCCGCCTTGCGCGAAGCGTCAGAGTCGAGCACGCCGGCGAGCACCATCGGCTGGTTGGCGACGAAGCCGACGGTGCGGCCCGCGATGCGGCCGAAGCCGGTGACGATGTTCTTGGCAAAAGCGTCCGCGATCTCGAAGAAGTCGCCCTCGTCCACGACCTTCAGGATCAGCTCCTTCATGTCATAAGGCTTGTTCGGATTGTCGGGGATCAGTGTGTCCAAGGACATGTCGACGCGGCCGATATCATCGAAGCTCGGCCATTCCGGCACACCGTCGGTGTTGTTGGACGGCAGGAAGTCGATCAGGCGCCGCATCTGCAACAGCGTCTCGACGTCGTTCTCGAAGGCGCCGTCGGCGATCGAGGAGCGCGTGGCATGCACCGAGGCGCCGCCGAGCTCTTCGGCCGTGACGACCTCGTTGGTGACGGTCTTCACCACGTCGGGGCCGGTGACGAACATGTAGCTGGTGTTCTTCACCATGAAGATGAAGTCGGTCATCGCAGGCGAATAGACGTCGCCGCCGGCGCAGGGGCCCATGATCACCGAGATCTGCGGGATCACGCCCGAGGCGAGCACGTTGCGGCGGAACACGTAGGAATAGCCGGCGAGCGCTGCGACGCCTTCCTGGATGCGGGCACCACCCGCGTCATAGAGGCCGATGATGGGCGCCCGCGCCTTCATCGCCATGTCCTGAAGCTTTGTGATCTTCAGCGCGTGTGTTTCCGACAGCGAGCCGCCGAACACGGTGAAGTCCTTGGCAAAGACAAACGTCTTGCGGCCGTTGACGGTGCCCCAGCCGGTGACGACGCCGTCGCCGGGCACCTTGTTCTTCTCCATGCTGAATTCGGTGGAGCGGTGCTCGACGAACATGTCGAATTCCTCGAACGATCCCTTGTCGAGCAAGAGCTCGATGCGTTCACGTGCGGTCAGCTTGCCGCGAGCGTGCTGCGCCTCGATGCGCTTCTCCCCGCCGCCGAGCTTTGCGCCGGCGCGACGGTCTTCAAGGGCGTCCAGGATATTCTTCATTTGCTCCCGCCAGTTCCTAGCCTAAATGCGATTGCCGGGGTTCTAACACGGCATTTTGCGGGCCGGGAAGCGGCTTTCCGCGCCGCAGGGCTGCCTTGCCGCAGCGGGAAAGCGCAAGGAATTTCAAAGTTTTGCCTGGGAGACGAGCATGACCGAAGGAACGGCCGAGACCGGCGCTGCGACCGGCGGCGTCAACATCCTGCTGCGGCTGGAGGGCCTGACCCTGTTTGTGGGGATGGTGATGCTCTACTGGACCTGGGACGGCTCGTGGCGTGGTCTTTGCTCTGCTGTTCCTCGTCCCTGATCTGAGCTTCCTGGCATACCTGTCGGACGCAAAACTCGGCGCCATGGTCTACAACGCCGCCCACAGCTACATGGCGCCGGTCGCGCTGCTGACGCTCGGCTTCGGCCTCGCCTCGCCGCTCACCCTGTCCATCGCCTTGATCTGGCTCGCCCATATCGGCGTCGACCGGGCGCTGGGCTATGGCTTGAAATATTCGGCCGGGTTCGGCTTCACCCATCTCGGCCGGATCGGCCGGCAGAAGGATACCTGACGCAGTTGCAAATCTGGCCCTGCCCGGTTGACCGGGCGCGGCGATTCAGGCTTGCTCCAAGCTTGCGATCAGGCGCCGAATGTTGCGTGAGCTCAGTCGGTACGGCGGCGGTCATCATTTCCGGCTGCAAGCATCACCCCATGTCCGCGACGGTCGTTCCCCTGCCGCCGAACTCGTCGTCCGAAACCACCGACTTCCTGCGGCGCATGGCCAGCATGGTGTCGGGGCGGAACGGCGAAATGCTGCTGCGCGCCGCCGCGCTGATCGAGTCGCTGGCGCAACGGGCGATGTCGGCGGAACGCCTCTATCACCGGGAGCACGAAGAGAACACGCGCAACAGCGAGCTGCGCGAGGCCGGTGAGATGGCGTCCGACGCCATGGTCAAGCAAATTGACGCGCTGCGCAGCCAGCTTGCCGAGGTCACCGCGGCCGCGGCGGCCGAGCGCGCGGCGTTCGATGCCGAGCGCGGCAAGCTGCTCGGCCTGATGCAGCACGCCGAGAGCCATATCGGCCAGCTCACAAGCGAGCTGGAGACGCTGCACGCCTCGGTCGACAGCTTCAACGAGACCGCCATCTCCGTGCCGATCGAGGTGCTGCGGCTGGCGCGCACCCAGTTCGATTTCCTCTCGGCCGGCTTTGCCCGCAAGGGCGACGTGATTTCGCAGGCGATGAGCGAGATTGGCGGTTTTGCGATCGACCAGGCGCTGACGGTGAAGAAGGCCGATCCCGCCTGAGGCGAACCGCCGGCTTGCGTCAATTTGACAGCGCGCAGGCCTGTTGTTCTACTCACTGAAAATCACGGGGGAGGATCCGATGCCGACGGCATTCCGCGTCGCCATGGCGCTCTGCATTTCAACGCTGTTCGTCGGCATTTGCGCCAACGCGCAATCGCTTCCCAGGGAAGTCGCTACCCGCGCCGAGATCTACCCGATCCCCTCGCTCACCCTCTCCGACCAGCAATTCCTCAGCGGCGACGCCGCGGCCGGAAAGCCGGTGACGGTCGCCGGCGAACTCCGCGTGGCGCAAGGCAGCGGAAAACTCCCCGTCGTGGTGCTGATGCACGGCTCGAGCGGCGTCGGCGCCACCACCGAAGCCTGGGTGCACGCGTTCAACGCCATGGGCATCTCGACCTTCGTGATCGACGGCTTTACCGGCCGCGGGCTGACGGTGGTGGGGCCGAACCAGGCCCTGCTCGGCCGGCTCAACCTCGTCATCGACATCTACCGTTCGCTGGAGATCCTCGCGAAACATCCCCGCGTCGATCCTGATCGTATCGTGCTGATGGGCTTTTCACGCGGCGGACAGGCGACGCTCTATGCGAGTCTCGACCGCTTCCACAAGCTTTGGAACAAGTCCGGCATCCAGTTCGCCGCCTACATTCCCTTCTACCCCGACTGCTCGACGACCTATCAGAACGACACGGACATCGCCGCGCGCCCGATCCGCATCTTCCACGGCACGCCCGACGACTACAATCCCGTCAAGAGCTGCAAGGCTTTCGTCGAGCGACTCAAGACGGCCGGCCGCGACGTGGTGCTGACCGAATACCCCGACAGCGCGCACGGTTTTGACAGTGGGCTACTCGGCGTCAGTACCGTCGCCGTGTCCACGGGTTCGCAGACCGTGCGCAACTGCCAGATCCGCGAAGGCGACGGCGGCGTGCTGATGAACGCCGATACGAAAGCGCCGTTCACCTACCAGGATGCCTGCGTCGAGCTCAATCCGCATGTCGGCGGCAATCCAACGACAGCCGCCCAGTCGCGCAAGGCCGTGGAGGAGTTTTTGCAAGTGTTGTTCAAGCTGGCTTAGGCCAGCGCGACATACTCCGTCATTGCGAGCGCAGCGAAGCAATCCAGAATCTTTCGGCCGAGGCAGTCTGGATTGCGTCGTCGCAAGGGCTCCTCGCAATGACGGAGGCTACGGCTCGCCCGGCTTGAACGGCTCCTGCTTGTCCGGCGGCACGGTCTCCTCCGCCATTGCCAGCAGCATCGCGACCATCACGTAATTGCCGGCGACCGCGGTGAGGTCCACGATCTGCTGATCGTTGAACACCTTCTTCGCGCGCGCATAGGTTTCGTCGCCGACCTTCCTGGTCGTGGTGAGCTCGGTGACGAAGTCGTACACGACGGCCTCGTCCTCGGCCATGTTCGCAGGCCGCTTATTGGCCTTCAGCTCCGCGATGATGTCGGGCGACAGGCCCGCCTTCGCCGCCAGCGGCGCATGGGCGTACCACTCGACCTGCGAGCGCCATTGCCGCCCGATGATCAGGATCGCAAACTCGTTGAGTTTTGTCGGGACCGAAGTTTCCCAGCGCAGATAGTGGAACAGGTCGAACAGGCGCTGGCCGAGCACCGGGCTGCGGATCATCGGATTGTAGGGACCGCCGATGCCGACGCTCGAGACCTTCATGATCTGCTCGCCGAGCGGTTTCTGCTTGGCGTCGAGCTGGTCCATGGTGAGCTGCGGAAAGCGCGGCTCCTTGCTGGTGGCGGGGCCGGCAAACATCGTGGCGGCGAGCCAGCCGCCTGCGGCGGCGAGCGTCAACGACGACAGCCAGAGTGGCGTTGAGTTCATGTTGTCCCTCCGGTTTTTCTTGACCGGAGGATGCTAGTCGAGCAACGCCAGCGTGATAGCGCTAGATCGCGCCGATCTCGGCAAGGCAGGCTTGCGTCAGGGGCATGCGCTCGCCGACCAGACGCGGCTCCTTGCAGTCCATATTGAGCGCGAACACGGTGTGCGCTTCGCCCTTCTCGGCCCAGCCCACCATCCAGCCCAGCGACGGCTCGCCGCGCTCGGCGCCAAGCAGCCCGGACTTGGCGCGAATGACGCTATCGCCGACCTTGGTCACCGGCAGGATGTCAGCGACGAGATCCTGACTGCGCTTCGAAATCGGCAGCGCGCGGCGGCGCAGCCTGTCGACGAAATCGACCTGCTCGACCGGATCGATGCGCAAGGCGCCAGTGAGCCAGAACTGGTCGATGCCGCCGCCGATGTCGCGATTGCCATAGTCGAACAGATCGACATACTTCTGCATGCGCTCTTGCCCGATCCGACGCGCAATCTCCTGATAGACCGGCACCGCGCTGACGAGAATCGCGCTGCGCAGCGTGTGGTCCTTGTTCCAGGCCTCGATCGGACGCTTCACGCCATCCCAGGGAAATACATCCTTGTCGGGGTCAGTGACGACGCCAGTTTCGAGCGCGATCAGCGAGTTCGGTATCTTGAAGGTCGAAGCCGGCAGCTTGGCCTCGCCCGAACGTTCCTTGTCGCTGGCGACGATCAGATAATCCTCGACCTTGTAGCCGACGAAGGTGCCTGATGTGCCGAGGTCGGTGAAGCGCTTTGCCAGGCTGTCACGGATTTCATTTCGCGGTGGCGCGACGTGAGCGAGTGTGCGCGACGGCAGGATCGCGGTTGCGGCGAGAAGACCGAGAGTCGAACGGCGGGTGAGCAAGAGCGATGTCCGTTGAATGATAAAATGGATCCGACCATGAAGCCGTTATCGTGGTGAAACGATGACAGCTACCGCCTGCCCGACAGCCGCAGCACGAACACCAGCACTTCGGCGACGGCCTTGTAGAGGTCGGGTGGGATCTCCTCGCCGAGTTCGACCTTGGAGAGCGCACCGGCCAGGATTTCGTTCTCCTCGATCGGGATGTCGTTGGCCTTGGCGATCTCGACGATTTTTTCGCCGATCGTACCCTTGCCCTTGGCGACGACGACCGGCGCGTTGCTGCCCTTCTCGTAATGGAGCGCAATCGCAAGCTTCGACGGGTCGCTCATGTGGCGCGATCCAGGAAGTGGCCGGCGCGGGCCGGAGTGGGCTGCGGCGGGGTGCCATCGCGGACCAGGATGTCGCCGGGCTTGAGCTCGGCCCTGGTCAGGGCCTGGTTGAGCTCACCGATTCCGGCGCGAAGCTGCTGTGCGGTCGCCGGCCGCTCCGCCCACATCCGCACGAAGGTCTTGTCACCGTTGAGCGTAATCAAAGCGTGCACGGGGCCGGTCGGCTCGACATTGAGTGTGAAGCGCGCACGCCAGGCGCGCCTGGCGGGATCGGCGGATTCATTGCCGCCGTCGCGCGAGATCTCGAAATGCGCCATTGCCGTACCCTGCGGCGTTGCGAATGGAATCTCGAAATTCCACTGCGGCACAGTCGGATCGATCCTGTGACCGCTGGCGTCAGTGCGATCGGGGAGCGAAGCGACCTGGAGCAAAGTCTGGCGCGCGAGGGCGGCATCGGTGTCGTCGAGCAGGCGATGCACGGTCGCGGCAAGCGGCGTATCCGGTGCGAGTGACGGCGAGGCGATGGATTGCGGCGACGGCAGCGCGCCGCGAACCGGTGGTGGCGTCGCGCGCGCGGCGGCATCGAAAATATGTCCGTCGGGCACGGCCTTGTTCGAGCCCGGTACGTTCCCCGTCATGCGCGGCAGGTTTTGTGTGATCTCTTGCAGGAGGCTCACAGCAAGGCCCGCAGATATGGTTCGCGGCATCGCAGGTTGCGGCGCACCGCCAGCGATGTCCGCCAGCACAGCGGCCGCGAGATTGGCGCTGCGCGGCATTTGCGGTGATTGGGCGATCTCGGGTTCGGTTGCGGGCAATGCGGCCTGTGCAGCCTGCGTCTGCGCGGTCGTGACCTGCGGTGTTGCCCCGGTACCGGCTGGAAGGGTGGCACCTTGCGTCTGTGGCGCCGTATCGAGCGTTGCCAGCGTCTGCCGCAGCACCAGCAGCGCGGCTTTCAAATCCGGCATCGTGCCGGAGGACGGAGTCGCGCCTGCGGCGAGCGAGGCCTCGAGGAGCAGCCCGGACTTCTGGAAAGCGGACTCGATGTCGCCGCCTTCGAGTCCGGTGTTGAGCGGCGTCTGCTGCGCCAGCACGCCCAGCATCGCCTGCTTCAGCCCCGCCGGAAGATCGCTGCCGGTGACCACCGCGGCCAGATTGGCGAACAGCGGCGCCTGGCTGCCCTGCTTCGTCACAGCCTCGGCCGATGCTTCTGTGACGGCGACCTGCTCGGTCGGTGTGAGGGCATTGCGGGCCGCGCTCGCTGACGGCACTAGCGACGGGCTGTCCACCAGCGAGGCCGCAGCCGGCGTTAGCGTGACCTGATCGGCGGCCGCCTCGCCTGCGCCGCCCATGACGGCCAGCCGGATGGTGCCGCCGTTCTGCGACACCGCAAGCTGGAGATTTTGGCCCGGTGTCAGCGCCACCTCGGACATCACATCCATCGAGAGGCTGGCGATCGCGATCCGCACCAGATTGTCGGCGAGCACGCTGACGACTCTTGCGTCGACGACGCTGCCGGCCTGTAGCACAAGATCGGGCGTCGCCGCGTCAGCAACAGGGCTGGCGGCACTGACGGGAAGGATCGAGCTTATCGGCGTCGGCATCGCGAGGGGCCCAGGAGCGCGGGCCACCCTAACGCCTGCGTCGTAAACCTCTCGTTAAGGACCTCCGACCGCGGGTGGCTTCACCGCGGTCAAAACCGCCACGGCAGCCTCGAAATCCCGCAGGCGGGCGGCGCGGCGGCCGGCCGCTTCCTCGTCCACGCCCCATTTCTCGGCGTTCCAGTCCTCATCGACATAGGCTGCCGCCCAGACCTGGGCGGCGTCGCGCACGCCATGGGCAAGCGCCAGCGCCAGCAGCGCCGAGCCGGTCAGGGTGGTGATCACGTGGAGGGCGGCGACCGACCAGGCGTCATGGGGCAGCGCGGCGCGCGCGGCTCGGACAGCCTCATCCGGCTGCGTCACATGCATGATGCCTTCGGACAGGATGAAATGCGCCCCCAGCGTCTCCGCGGCCCAGAACAGCACGGGGTCCCAATGCGCGGCCTCGCGGGCGACAAGTCCCTCGGGATGGCCGGCGCGATAGAACAGCAGATCGGACTGGAGGTATTTTGCAAGGTCGTCCGTGACGAGATCGACGCGGTCGACGACGCCCTCGACCACACTGTTGGCGATCCGCGTCAGCGGCATGGTCATGGGCTTGATCGTCTCGTCCTGATCCGCCCACTCCGCAGCCACTGCGTCGGCCAGCGCGCGCGAAGGGATGATCACCTGGCGGCCGGACGGCGTGCGGATCGCCTTCCCGTCGAGCATGATGGCAAAACCGCCCTCAGCCTCGGCCACCCCCACCTCCTTGTAGAAGCGCTTGCGCAACGGCACGCGCGCGGCCTGGCGCACCAATTCCTGCGGATCAAGCGGGGATCGCCCCGCAGCTTCATCGAACAATTCGCGCATCTGGTTTTCGGCCCTGATCACTCAATGCTAGGCTTGTAAGGTAAGAGCGGCGACCGATAAAGCGAGCGGCAGGTATGAGGGAACTTGCGGGCATTTTGGCTCTGTTCGCCGGGTTTTGGCTGGCCGCTGCGCAGGCCGGCTTTCGGACTCCGGAATCGGTCGTCCGGAACGTCTACGCCCATTACGGCCAGGGCGCGCCGGAGCTCTCCAACGGCCTACCGCGGGATGCCGCCACCGCCCGGCAATTCTTCGACCCCTCCTTGCGCAAGGTGTGGTCCGCGCCGCGGGTCGCGCCCTACGATTTCCTGGTGCAGAGCCCGAGCTGGAAGCTCGGCCCCGTCGCGATCGCGGTCATTCGGAGGCAATACGACAAGACCTATGTCGCGGCGAATTTCGACAACCGCGGCCGGCCGGTGACTCTGAACTTTATCCTGATCAGCGGGCCCGAAGGGTGGTTGATCACGGATGTCGAGAGCCCGCACGATAGCCTGCGGATGTTTCTGGAGCAGTTTCGGAATTGAGGTAGTCTAGCCGATCTGGCGTTTCGTTCGCCGGCCGTGGATTTGCAGGAGGCAGCAATGGCTACATGCGACCATTGCAGTGGGACTTATAGAGGCTGGGCGATAAAGGACGGGCCGTATCGCTATTGTAACGGGCTTTGTCACTCAAGAGGGAAAGCATTGCTCAGCTGCCTCGACGGGTTTTCCTCCGACAAGTTGGATGCAATCATTGCGCAGGAGCACGCGGGACCGTGCCCGAATTGCGGTCAGAACCGTACTGTCGATATCCATGACTCCCACAAGATAAAGTCCTTCTTCGTATATTCATCATGGCAAACAAGTTCTTTTGTTGCTTGCCAGACCTGTGCCCGTCAGCGGCAAAGGGGAGATTTGTTGTGCTGCCTCTTGATGGGATGGTGGTCTCCAAGAGGAATTCTCACAACCCCGTTCTTTCTAGTATTCAACATTGTCGCGATGTTTCGTCGTCAGAATCCCGCAGTGGCGTCTGACCGGTTTCGTAAATTGATAAGAATGAACCTGGCCCGCCAGGTGGCAAGCCGATAGCAAACCAACTACTCTTCAGGCGCGTTCTCGATCGGATCAAACCGGCTCGCATCGAGCCCGAGCAGGTTCCATGACTGCTGCATGTGCTGCGGCAGCGGCGCGGTGGCATCGATGAAGCCGCCGCGCGGATGCGGGATGACGATACGGCGCGCGAGCAGATGCAGCCGGTTTTGCAGGCCGCCCGGCAATTGCCAGTTCTCGATGTTGAAATATTTGGGATCGCCGACGATGGGGTGGCCAATATGTTCCATGTGGGCGCGCAGCTGGTGGGTGCGCCCGGTCACCGGCTTCAGCGACACCCAGGTCAGCTTGTTGCCGGCGGTTTCGACAACCGCATAGTATGTCACAGCGTGGCTTGCGCCCTCGTCGCCATGCTGGGCGATGCGCATGATGGTGTCGTCCTCGCTCTCCTCTTTCGCCAGGAAAGTCGAGATGCGGCCCTGCTTCGGCTTCGGTAGGCCCGGCACCAGCGCCCAATAGGTTTTTCGCGCCGACCGCGAACGGAATGCGCCGGTGAGATGCGAGGCGGCAAAGCGGGTCTTGGCGACCAGGAGACAGCCCGAAGTCTCCCTGTCGATGCGGTGCACGAGGCGCGGCTTCTGGCCCTTGGAATCGCGCATCACCTCCAGCATCTGGTCGATGTGTCGCGTCATGCCCGAGCCGCCCTGCACGGCAAGTCCGGCCGGCTTGTTCAGCACGAGAACGTCGTCGTCCTCGTAAATCGTCATTTCCTTCAGCGCGGCAAGCGTCTTTTGCGCCGCCTCCGACTGCGGGTTGGGTGCCTTCGGCGTGTCGAGCTTCAGCGGCGGAATGCGCACGCTCTGGCCCTCCTCCAGCCGGTCCTTGCTGTCGACGCGCTTGCCGTCGACGCGCAGCTCGCCTTTACGAACGACGCGCTGGATGTGGGAGAACGACAGGCCGGGAAAGTGCGCTTCAAGGAAGCGGTCGACGCGCATATTGTTCTCGTCGGCCGTCACCTTGACGGTCTGCACCTTGGTCGGCAGCAATGCCTCGACGGGGGGCTTTGCCGGCGCAGCCTTTTCCGGTTCGGCTTTGGCCACACGCCGCTCGACGCGCTCGCTCGCGAAGCGCGGCGACTTCGCGCCGGGCTTGCCGCCCGGCCGCGGCCCAGCCGTCTTCGCGCTACGCGCCTTGAACGGGCGCGCCTCCTTGCGCTCGTCGCGCTCGCGGGGTTTCGGGTTCATTCTCTTGATGCGGCGGCTCATGCGGTTTTTCCAAACTTTGGTGTCGACTGCGCCGTCGCGCGGCGCGGCAGCGACGCAACCTGCGCCCCCACCTCTTTTTCCGCGAGGCGCAGCTCATATTGCTGCTGCAGGTTCATCCAGAACTGCGGGCTGGTGTCGAACCAGTGACCAAGACGCAACGCCGTATCGGCCGTGATGCCGCGCTGTCCATTGATGATGCCGGTGATCCGGTTCACGGGTACATCGACCTGACGCGCGAGTTCTGCGGCGGAGATGCCGAGTTGTCGCAGTTCTTCGGCAAGATGTTCACCGGGATGTATGGGCGTGCGGGGCATGGCGATTTCTTGGCCGGACTAGCGTGAATTACGCGTTACGTAAACCGTAAATCGAACCCTACAGCAAGCCCGAAAGGGTTAGGCCCCACCCCGCTCCTTCCGCAACTTCGCCCAATAATCCAGTCGCTTCCTGATCTCCCGCTCGAACCCGCGGTCGGGCGGGTCGTAGAAGGTCTGGCGGCCCAGCGCTTCCGGGAAGTAATCCTGTCCGGAGAAGGCGTCGGGGGCGTCATGGTCGTATTCGTAAGATGCGCCGTAGCCTTCCGACTTCATCAGCTTGGTCGGCGAGTTCAGGATATGTTTCGGCGGCAGCAGCGAGCCGGCCTGCTTTGCGACCTGCATCGCCTTGCCGAAGGCGGTGTAGACGGCGTTCGATTTTGGCGCGGTGGCGAGATAGACCACGGCTTGGGCGATCGCGAGCTCGCCCTCGGGATGACCGAGGAAGTCGAAGGTGTCCTTGGCGGCATTGGCAATGACCAGCGCCTGCGGATCGGCAAGGCCGATATCCTCGACCGCCATGCGCACGACGCGGCGGGCCAAAAACAGCGGGTCCTCGCCGGCGTCGAGCATGCGCGCGAGATAATACAGCGCGGCATCGGGATCGGAGCCCCGCACCGACTTATGCAGCGCCGAGATCAAATTGTAATGGCCGTCGGCCGACTTGTCGTAGATGGGCGCGCGGCGCTGCAATATCTCCTGCAACTGCGCGGCGTCGAAAATTTCGTCCTTGCGCGCGGCGCGCCAGACTTCCTCGACGAGCGTCAGCGACGCGCGGCCGTCGCCATCGGCCATGCGCACCAGCACGGCGCGCGCTTCCTCGTCAAGCGGCAGCTTGCGGCCCTCGACCTCCTCGGCATGCGCAAACAGCTTTTCGATCGCGGCCGCGTCGAGCGAGCGAAACACCAGCACGCGCGCCCGGGACAGAAGCGCCGCGTTGAGCTCGAAGGACGGATTTTCCGTGGTGGCGCCGACCATCACCACCGTGCCGTCTTCCATGACGGGCAGAAACGAATCCTGCTGGGCGCGGTTGAAGCGATGCACCTCGTCGACGAACAGCAGCGTGCCCTTGCCCATCTCGCGGCGTGCGCGCGCGGCCTCAAAGGCCTTCTTCAAATCGGCGACGCCGGAGAACACCGCGGAGATCTGCTCGAAATGCAGATCGGTGGCGTCCGCAAGCAGCCGCGCGACCGTGGTCTTGCCGGTGCCGGGCGGACCCCAGAACACCAGCGAGCCCAGCGTGCGCGTCTCCAGCATGCGCGTCAGCGCGCCGTCGGGACCCAGGATGTGATCCTGGCCGACGACCTCCGAGAGCGCGCGCGGCCGCAGCCGATCCGGCAGCGGATGCGGAGCCTCGTGTTCGAGCCCCGCCGCGGCGAAGAGAGTCGGCGTCTCCTGTGGTCGCTTCGGACTCATCCGCCCAGCGTGACGTTGATCTGCTGGCCGCCGCGCACCAGCGTGATGCGCCAGATGCGCTGGCGCTCGGCCGCCGCCTTTTCGAGATCGCTGGTCTTGCTGATCTTTTGGTTGTTGACGGCCAGGATGACATCGCCCTTCTGGAAGCCGACATTCGCGGCCGCGCTGTCGCCGCCGAGATCGGTGACCACGACGCCTTCTGTATCGGCGTCCAGATGCAGCTCATCGGCGAGCGCCGGGGTGATGGTCGAGACCTTCGCGCCCTGGAGAGGCGAGCGCGCGGTGATGACGAGCTCGTTGCGGCCGGCATCGGGCGCGGCGTCCAGCGCCACAGTCAGCTTGACCGGCTTGCCGCCGCGCTGCACGTCGATCTGCGCCGTGCCGCCAAGCGGCCGTGTGGCGAAACGATAGTCGAAGGCGTTGGGATCATCCACGGTCTGGCCGTCGATCGACACGATCAGGTCGGAGGATTTCAGCCCGGCCTTGGCCGCCGGTCCGTTCGGAACGACGCTTGCGACCAGCGCACCGGTCGGCGAACGCAGACCGAGGCTCTCGGCGATCTCGGGCGTCACCGCCTGCAATTTCGCGCCGAGCCAGGGCCGCTTGACCGCCTTGCCGCCACCCTTGGCGGAGGCGACGACGACGCGCACCATGTTGGCGGGGATCGCGAAGCCGATGCCCTGCGAGCCGCCGGAGCGCGAATAGATCGCGGTGTTGATGCCCGCGAGCCGGCCGTTCATGTCGACCAACGCGCCGCCGGAATTGCCAGGATTGATCGCCGCGTCGGTCTGGATGAAGAACTGGTAGTCGGTGATACCGACCTGCGTGCGCGCCAGGGCCGAGATGATGCCGTGAGTCACGGTCTGGCCGACGCCGAAGGGATTGCCGATCGCCAACACGACGTCCCCCACCAGCAGCTCGTCCGAATTGGTGAATTCGAGAGCCGGAAACTTCTCCTTGGTGTCCTTCAGCCGCAGCACGGCCAGATCGCTGCGAGAGTCCTTCAGCACGATCTCGGCCTCGAACTCACGCTTGTCCGACAGCGACACCTTGACCTGGTCGGCGCCTTCGATGACGTGGACGTTGGTGACAACGAGCCCGGAGGCATCGACGATCACGCCCGAACCAAGCGAGCGCTGCACCTGCTCCTGCTGCTGGCCGGGCACGCCGAAGAAGCGGCGGAAGATCGGGTCGTCGAGCAGCGGGTTGCGGTTCTGCACCACCTTGGCGGCATAGACGTTGACGACCGCCGGCTGCACCCGCTGCACGATCGGCGCGTAGGACAGCCGCAGTTCGGCGGGCGAGGACGGCACACGGCGGTCCTGCGCGGCGGCCGGATTGAAGTTGGCCGAAAAGGCTATGCACAGTGCCGTGACGACGGCGGTCCAGGTCGATCGAAACATTCCTACCTCTTGGAAAAGACGCCGGAATATAGGCGCGTTCGCCCCCCAATAGAAGAGCGCCGGGCGGCCTATTCGGCCCCCTTTTTGGTGTGTCCGGCCTGCAAGCTCTGCGTGCGAAATAGCAATTTGCCAAGCCTGCCGATTGGCATGATGTGCGTCATCTTGCATGGTGGTGCAAGGCGGATTCGGTTGCGGCGAATTTACACCAGTGGGAACCGCGCAACCGGGCGCAGCGTCGCGGGGCAGTCATCGATCACACCTAGGCTCTCCGCCAGCGACTTGGGGACGTTCGTCAAACGATGGAGTCATGACGTGAGCAGGACAAGAATTGCAGCCACGGCGATGGGTCTCGCCGCCGCACTGGCAGCCTCGCAGGCCCAGGCCCAATCGGCGAGCAGCAGCGACCAGGAGATCGCGCTCCTGAAGCAGCAGCTGAAGATGCTGGAGCAGAAGCTCGACAAGCTCCAGAGCCAGACCGCCGCGAATACTGCGGCCACGGCGAAGGCCAGGCTTGAGGCGAAGGCGGAGGCGAAAGCCGAAGCCCGGTCCGAAGCGAAGGCCGCCGTCGCCAACGCCAACGCGGCGATCCCGCTCAAGGGACCGGCGCCTGCCTCCGGCGTCGTCGTGACGATGCCGAACAACCGGCCGACCATCTGCACTGCCGATGGAGCAAACTGCGTCGGGATCACAGGCCGCGTGCATTGGGATGTCGGCGGCTACGACTATCGGCCCAACACGGCGGCAACCGTGCCGCAAAAACTCGACAGCGGCGAGAACGTCCGCCGCGCGCGCATCGGTCTCGCCGGCAAGTTCTTCAACGACTGGAATTTCGCGCTGGTCTACGACTTCGGCGGCTCCTCCGACGGGTTTGGCGGCGCAGCTCCGGGTTCGCTGCCCGGCGGCGGCGTCTCCGGCATCGAGAACGCCTATCTCAGCTATACCGGCCTGAAACCGTTCGGCGGCAAGATGGCCATCGAAGGCGGCATCATGGACCTGCCCTACACCCTCGATGAGGCCACGAGCTCCAACGACATCATGTTCATGGAGCGCGCCTCGGCCGGCATCGTCGCCACCAGCATCGCTGCGGGCGACTTCCGTTCGGCGGTCGGCACGCGCTGGTACAACGACGTGTTCTGGGCTGGCGCCTATGTCACCGGTCCCGCCACCGGTGCGATCCACTCAGCGTCGAGCGTTGCGCCGAACGGCACCACGGAACAATACGGCGCGGTCGCGCGTGTCGCCGGCCAGGTCGTCAGCGGCAAAGACTACTCGGTCCATCTCGGCGGCAATGCCGAATGGCTGATCCAGCCGACGCGCAATCTGGTGACGGGCGCACAGACGGTGACGCTGAGCGATCGTCCGGAACTGCGCATCGATCCCACGGCGCTGGCTACGACCGGCGCAATCGCCAATGCCTCCGGCGCGCAGGTCTACAGCGTCGAAGCCGCCGCCACCTATGGACCACTGATCCTGCAAGGCGAGTATTTCTGGTACAACATCGATCGCAGCGCCAATACCGGCCTGCCACCGCTGGGTGCGCCGAGCCTCAAATTCCAGGGCGGCTACGCCCAGGCCGGTTACGTGCTGACCGGCGAGGGTCGCAGCTATAATGCGGCGAATGCGGCCTATGGCGGCGTCAAGCCGGCGCACCCGTTCTCGCTCGAGGGCGGCGGCTGGGGCGCGTGGGAAGTCGCGGGACGCTTCTCCACGATCGACCTCAACGATCAGCTCGGGACCGCCACCGGCATCGCAGGCGGCCGGCAGACCGTCTACACGGCAGCGCTGAACTGGTATGTCAACGGCAACGTCCGTTTCATGCTGGACTATCTGCATGGCACGGTGTCGAGGCAGGCCACGCCGATCTCGAACGCCGATGTCGGCTCGAAGTTCGATGCGGTCGCGATGCGGACGCAGTTCGCGTTCTAGCTCTCGCCTGTCGTCCCGGGGCGCGCGAAAACGCGAACCCGGGACCCAGCATCTGCAACGCTATCCGAAGGAGACAAGCCATGAAGGCCGTCGGCTACAAGAAATCGCTTCCGATCGAGGATCAGGACGCGCTGTTCGATTTCGAGACCGCAAAGCCCGAGCCCGGCGGGCGCGACATCCGCGTCGCCGTGAAGGCGATCTCGGCCAATCCAGTCGATTACAAGGTGCGCAAGCGCGCCGCTCCACCCGAGGGCGAGACCAAGATTCTAGGCTATGACGCGGCCGGCGTGGTCGACGCCGTCGGTCCCGACGTCACGCTGTTCAAGCCGGGCGACGAGGTGTTTTACGCCGGCTCGATCCTGCGCCAGGGCACCAATTCCGAATTCCATCTCGTTGACGAGCGTATCGTCGGCAATAAGCCGAAGAGCCTGTCGTTTGCGCAGGCCGCCGCCCTTCCCCTCACCTCCATCACCGCCTGGGAGCTGTTGTTCGATCGGCTGGGTGCGGTGCCCGGCAAGAGTGTCGATCCACGTACGCTGCTGATCACGGGCGGCGCCGGCGGCGTCGGCTCGATCCTGATCCAGCTCGCTCGCCGCCTCACCGGGCTGACCGTGGTTGCGACCGCGACGCGACCGGAATCACAAAAATGGTGCCTCGATCTCGGCGGGCATGCGGTGATCGACCACGGCCAACCGATGAAGGAGCAGATCGAGAAGCTCAAGCTGCCGCCGGTCGCGCTGGTGGCGAGCCTCACCTTCACCGACCAGCATTACAAGGCGATCGCCGATTTGATGGCGCCGCAGGGGAAGTTCGGCCTGATCGACGATCCCCCGGAATTCACGGTTGCCGCGTTCAAGGGCAAGGCCATCTCGGTGCATTGGGAATCGATGTTCACGCGCTCCTCGTTCCAGACCGCCGACATGATCGCGCAACATCATCTGCTGAACGACGTCGCCGACCTCATCGACAAGGGTGTCTTGCGTACCACGCTGGACCAGACCTTTGGCACGATCAACGCGGCTAATCTCAAACGCGCCCACGCGCTGCTCGAGAGCGGCAAGTCGCGCGGCAAGATCGTGCTGGAGGGGTGGTAGGTCTTAGCTCGAAGCGGGCGCCGCTTTCGTCTCCGGCGGACGCGTCGCCCGCTCGATAAAGCCCTTGGCGAGCGCGTGGTAGATCCCTTCCTCGCAGATCAGCCGCGAGGTGGCATGTGCAATCAGGGCGGCGGCCATTAACGGCACCACCATGGCGTGGTTGTCGGTCATCTCGGTCACGATGACGAAGGCGGTGATCGGCGCCTGCACCACACCTGCAAAATACGACACCATGCCGAGCAACATGATCGCGCCGAGCGGAGCTTCGTGGAAGAAGGACGCGATATTGCTGCCTAGGCCGGCTCCAACGGCGAGTGACGGCGAAAAAATTCCGCCGGGTATGCCACTGATCGCCGCGAAGGTGGTGGCAAGGAGCTTGAGGATGCCGAAGTCCTGCGGCAGCGGTGCGCCCTGCTCCAGGGCCGTCTTTACCTGCTGGTAGCCTGTGCCATAGATCGTATCGCCGGAGACAAGGCCGCAGATCGCGACCGCCAATCCGCACGCGAGTGCGAACCATAAAGGGTGGCCCTTCACCGTGCGCCCGAGCGGGTGGGCGAAGCCGCGCGCCATAACGATGACGATGCGGCTGAAGACGCCGCCGGCCAAACCACCAACCACGCCGCACACCGGAACCGCTAGCCAGTCGGCACCAGGAGCCAGCGCCGTCGCACTGCTGCCGAAATAGGCGTAATTGCCCGTCAGCGCGAGCGAGGTCAGGCCGGCCGCGATCACCGCCGCGATGATGAGACTGCTGGTACGTGTCTCGAAAGCACGGCTCATCTCCTCGATGCCGAAGACGATCCCTGCCAGCGGCGTGTTGAAGGCGGCCGCGACGCCGGCGGCCGCGCCGGCCAGGATCAATCCGGGCTGACGGCGTGGCGAGACGCGTCCGAGCGCGAACATGATCGAAGCGCCGACTTGAACGCTCGGTCCTTCCCGGCCGACGGAGCCGCCGCACAGGAGGCCGAACAAGGTGAGGATCACCTTTCCGATCGCGATCCGGATCGAGACCAGGCTCTCGCGCGCCGTCTGGTCGGTCAGATGCCGCGCGGCGATCGCCTGGGGAATGCCGCTGCCCTGTGCGTTCGGGAACAACCGGGTGGTCAGATAGGCCGAGAGCATGAAGCCGAGAGGTGTCACCGCGAGCACGGCGTAGCGCGACTTGGCCAGCAGCAGCGCAAAGGCGTGCTGGGCGAGATCGGCAAGCTGCGCCAGCGCCACCGCCGCGGCGCCAACCCCGATCCCACCAAGCACAAAGATCGCCCGCCGCTGCCATCGCGCGGATGTCAGCCTGAAGAGGCGTTTATGGCGGGTCGAGAGGGGCCAGAGCATAAAGCCGAGGTTTAGCCGGTCCCGCCGCGAATTGAAGAGGCAAGCGAGCAGACCAGCTAGACTGGAACCACGCCCTCGACGAACATCAGCCGTCGCTCCAGTGCCGTCTGCCGCAGCTTTAGCGCCTCGGCGTACTCGGCCGAGGCATACCATTCGTGCGCCCGCGCCATCGATGGGAACTCCACGATGATGATGGTCTCGGGCGGCGGGCCGCCCTCCACCACCTCAGTGGCGCCGCCGCGGACGAGATAGCGGCCGCCATATTGCGCGATGGTTGCGGCAGCCAGCGTCCGATAGGCCTCCATCGCGGCTCTGTCGCGTACCTCGACCTCGGAGATCACATAGGCCGACATGCGCAGGCCTCAGGCAATCGTGTTGACGATGCCGCCTTCCGCGCGCAGCGCCGCACCGTTGGTCGCGGACGCTTCCTTCGAGGCGACATAGACGACCATGTTGGCGATCTCGTCGACGCTGGCAAAGCGCTGGAGCAGCGAGCTTGGGCGATGCTGCTTGACGAAATTGGCCGCGGCCTCATCCAGCGACTGGCCGTTCTGCTTGGCGAGATCCTTCACGAAGGTCTCGACGCCTTCCGACATGGTCGGGCCTGGCAGCACGGAATTGACGGTGACGCCGGTGCCGCGGGTGAGCTGCGCCAGGCCTCGCGCAACCGAGAGCTGCGCCGTCTTGCTCATGCCGTAGTGGATCATCTCGACGGGAATGTTGAGCCCGGATTCCGAGGAGATGAAGACGACACGGCCCCAGTTGCGCTTGAGCATGCCCTTCATATACGCGCGCGAGAGACGCACGCCGCTCATCACGTTGACCTCGAAGAAGCGGCTCCAGTCCTCGTCCGGAATGTCGAAGAAGTCTTTCGGCTCGAAGATGCCGGCATTGTTGATGAGGATGTCGACGTCTGGCAGCGCCGCCGCCAATGCCTTGCAGCCGGCGGCGGTCGAGACGTCGGCGGCGATGCCGCGGACCTTTCCGCCCGCCCCTTCCAGCTTGCGCACGGCCGCATCGACCTTGTCCTGGCCGCGTCCGTTGATCACGACGCTCGCACCCGAGCCGGCAAGACCCTTGGCGATGCCGTGGCCGATGCCGGCGGTCGAGCCGGTGACGAGGGCGGTCTTTCCGGAAAGGTCGATGTTCATGCGATGTCTCCATTGAAGCTGACGGAAATATCGTGCGCTGCGCGGGCGGGTGCAATCGCCCCTCACCGACGCGTGAGGATTTAGTTGCGAGGCGGAAGCGTCCTGAGAAACGCGACGATGGCATCGAGATCCTGAGCCGTCATGCTGGCATAAGCAGCATAGGCCATCGGCGGCTTCAGTTTATGGCCGTCGCGCGCGATGCCTTGCGTAATCGCACGTTTGATTTCGTCGTCGCTCCACCCGCCGATGCCCGCGGTTGAATCCGCGGTGATGTTGGGAGAGACGGATTCGCCCCACGGCCCCTTGAATGTCCGGCCGCCCTTGCCGCTCGCTGCGGCGAAATCGTGCACGACGGACGGGCCGTCCGGCGTGTGGCATTCCAAGCAATGGGCGATGGTCAGGAGATAGCGGCCGCGCGCAAGCCTGTCGGAAAGCTCAGCCTCGTTCGCCTGCTTGCCGGCGTAGATCGGCGTCTCCGGCTTCGGCGCGCTTCTGTATTCCGGCGGCGGCGTCGCGTGGCGTACGGCCGGCACTGAGCGCAAATAAGCTGCAAGCGCGTCGAGATCGCGGGCCGTGAGCACGGTGTAGAACGCGGTCGGCATGATCGGCGCGACCCTGGTTCCGTCCGGCCTGACGCCGCTGACGAGAAACCGCTTCAGCTCCGCGTCGGTCCAGTTGCCGATGCCGGTGTCCTTATCCGGTGTGATGTTGGAGCCAGAGACCTTGAAGGCGGGCTCGTCAAATACCTGGCTGCCGCCGGAGAGCGCGCGCAAGAGATCGAGCCCTTGCGGCCCTCGCGGCGTGTGGCAGTTGTGGCAAACCATCACGCTGTTGACGAGATAGGCGCCGCGCTCCACCAGCGTCTCACCAGAGGCCGGCGACATCAGCAGCGCCAGCGCAATCCCTGACACAATCCTCATCGAGAGCCCCCCGGTCGGAATCGCGTTCAACGAAACGATGCGCGGTATGAGATGCCGCCGCGCCATACAAAAAAGCGGCGCCTGCAGGCGCCGCTTTCTGAAAACTCTCTGCCGGTCGGCTTACGCCGCCTCGGCTTCCTTTTCCTGCACCGGACCGGAGTCCTGGCCCTTGGCATCGACATCACGATCGACGAACTCGATCACGGCCATCGGGGCGTTGTCGCCGTAGCGGAAGCCGGCCTTGATGATGCGGGTGTAGCCACCCTGGCGATCCTTGTAGCGGGGCGCGAGCGTGTCGAACAGCTTCCTGACCTGATCCTTGTCGCGCATCTCGGAGATGGCCTGGCGACGCATGGACAGGCCGCCCTTCTTGCCGAGGGTGATCAGCTTCTCGACGATCGGACGCAATTCCTTCGCCTTCGGCAGCGTGGTGACGATCTGCTCGTGCTTGATCAGCGCGGCGCACATGTTGGCGAACATCGCGCGGCGATGCTCGGCGGTGCGGTTGAGCTTGCGATGAACCTTGCCGTGACGCATTTTATCTATTCCTTGAATTTCATTCGTCGCGACGGTTCGTCGGACAGTTGCTCAGGTGGGCTGCCTGCGTTCGCCCGCTAAGGCGCGATGAATTCGCGCCTCAGCCTGTCGTCGTTCGGATCAGTAGTGATCCTCGAAGCGCTTGGCGAGCTCGTCGATGTTCTCCGGCGGCCAGCCCGGCACTTCCATGCCGAGGTGCAGACCCATCTGGGCCAGCACTTCCTTGATCTCGTTCAGCGACTTGCGGCCGAAGTTCGGAGTGCGGAGCATTTCCGCTTCGCTCTTCTGCACGAGGTCGCCGATGTAGACGATGTTGTCGTTCTTCAAGCAGTTGGCCGAACGCACCGACAGCTCGAGCTCGTCCACCTTCTTGAGGAAGGCCGGGTTGAAGGCGAGGTCCGGGATGATCTCCTGGGCGACTTCCTTGCGCGGCTCTTCGAAGTTGACGAACACGTTGAGCTGATCCTGCAGGATGCGCGCAGCGTAGGCGACGGAATCATCAGGCGTCAGCGCGCCGTTGGTCTCGATCGTCATGGTCAGCTTGTCGTAGTCGAGGATCTGGCCCTCGCGGGTGTTCTCGACCTTGTAGGAGACCTTGCGGACCGGCGAGTACAGGCTGTCGACCGGGATCAGGCCGATCGGCGCGTCCTCGGGACGGTTGCGCTCGGCGGGCACGTAGCCCTTGCCGGTTGCGACAGTGAACTCCATGCGGATCTCGGCGCCCTCGTCGAGCGTGCAGATCTGCAGGTCCGGGTTGAGCACGACGACATCGCCCACGGTCTGGATGTCGCCAGCGGTGACGACGCCCGGGCCGGACTTCTTGACGACCATGCGCTTGGGGCCTTCGCCCTGCATCTTGATCGAGATGTCCTTGATGTTGAGCACGATGTCGGTGACGTCCTCACGGACGCCCGCGATCGAGGAGAACTCGTGCAGCACGCCGTCGATGTGCACCGACTGCACCGCCGCGCCCTGGAGCGAGGACAGCAGGATGCGGCGCAGCGCGTTGCCGAGCGTCTGGCCGAAGCCGCGCTCGAGCGGCTCGGCGACGATGGTCGCGAAACGGGTCGGATCGCTGCCGGGCTGTACCTGCAGCTTGTTCGGCCGAATCAGTTCTTGCCAATTTTTCTGGATCGTCACTGTTTCACCCATACAGGCCAGTCAGACTGCTGTTGCAGGCACTGGCGTTGGAGAAAGGCCGCAGATCATTTCCGCGGCTTTGCAAAAAGTCATTGCGGGCGCCGATGCGCCCGCAATCTGGTATCAAACGCGCCGACGCTTGCGGGGACGGCAACCGTTGTGCGGGATCGTGGTCACGTCGCGGATCGAGGTGACGGTGAAGCCCGCGGCCTGGAGCGCCCGGAGCGCCGATTCGCGGCCCGAACCGGGACCGGCGACTTCGACTTCGAGCGTGCGCATGCCGTGCTCCTGCGCCTTCTTCGACACGTCCTCGGCGGCAACCTGTGCGGCATACGGGGTCGACTTGCGCGAGCCCTTGAAGCCCATCGTGCCGGCGGAGGACCAGGCAATCGTGTTGCCCTGCGCGTCGGTGATGGTGATGGTCGTGTTATTGAACGACGAGTTCACGTGCGCGACGCCGGAGGCGATGTTCTTGCGCTCACGACGACGAACGCGGGTGGCTTCCTTGCCCATAGACTACCTTTCCTGAAGATCTCAAACGCCGCCGTAATGCCAGCGGCTACACCTGTGGAACGAAAGGCGTGTGGCGAACGGGTCATCCCCGGGTCGCCACACGCCGTGATTGGATGCGAAAGCTTACTTCTTCTTGCCGGCGATGGCCTTGGCCGGACCCTTGCGCGTGCGCGCATTGGTGTGGGTACGCTGACCGCGCACCGGCAGACCGCGACGATGACGCAGGCCGCGATAGCAGCCGAGGTCCATCAGACGCTTGATGTTGATGCCGACTTCACGACGCAGATCGCCCTCGACCATATAGTCGCGGTCGATCACTTCGCGGATCTGGAGCACTTCGGCGTCGCTGAGCTGATTGACGCGACGATCCACCGGGATCTTCACCTTGTCCAGAATCTCACCGGCGATCTTCTGGCCGATGCCATGGATGTACTGGAGCGCGATCAGCACGCGCTTGTTGGTCGGGATGTTCACGCCGGCAATACGGGCCACGGCCTTCTCTCCTGTCGCCGATCCCTCGTCAGGAATCGCGCTTTAAGTGCTTGGTTTCTCGGGCAGGTGTTCACAAACGCGAACACGACGCCCACCCCTGGTCTTCCTGGGGCCCGGCATCGTTTGAAACTATCCGACTTGGATGCGGGGCTTATTAGGGGATTCAGGGGGCTTTCGTCAACCGCTGCTAGCGCTTAGCTCGCCTTTTCGTGACCTTTTTTGCGGCCTTTTTGGCACCTTTCTTGACAGCCTTCCTAGCGGTCTTTTCGGCTGCCTTTTTCTTCACGGTTTTCTTGACGGCCTTCTTGGGACCCTTCACGGCCTTCTTGGCCGCTTTCCTGGATTTGGCGGCCTTTTTGGCCGCCTTCGCCGGCTTTTTGGCCGATTTCTTCGCCGCTTTGGCTTTTTTGGACGGGGCCGCCTTGGCCGCGCGCCGGGCGGGGGCCTTCTTGCCGTGCGTCTTGGGCTCTACCGCCCCAAGCGCCAGGAGGAGGCGATGGATGGCGCGGGTGACCTCGTCGATGGCCATCATGCCGTCGATGGTCGAGAGCTTCCGCCGCTCGGAATAGTAGTGAATCAGCGGTTCCGTCTGGTTGCGGTAGCTGGCTAACCGCTTGGTCAGGACCTCCGGGGTGTCGTCGAGTCGGACCTCCTCCCCGCGCTCGCGCATCTGCGCGACGCGAGTCTCGACGCGGTTCAGGAGCGCGCTCTCGTTGACGCGGAGCTCGATCACGGCATCGAGCTTGAGGTGCTTGTGCTTGAGCAGCTCATCCAGCGCCTCGGCCTGCGGCACGGTGCGCGGGAAACCGTCGAGGATGAAACCGTTTTTGGCATCCGGCTGATCGATTCGATCGGAGATGATTCCGACCACGACATCGTCGGGCACGAGACCGCCGCTGGCCATGATCTCCTTGGCCTTGAGCCCGACCGGCGTTCCGGCCGCCACCGCCGCACGCAACATCTCGCCGGTCGAGAGCTGGACGATGCCATAGCGCTGCACCAGCAGCTGCGCCTGGGTGCCCTTGCCCGATCCCGGTGGCCCCAGAAGTATAATTCTCATCGGCGTACGCCCCCCCGATTGGTGCGCGATACGACGCGCACCTGTGTTTTGAAGTCCAGTTACAGTGCAAATCATAATCAGCGCCGCACCGCTACCCATATCATAGGGGAGCAAATGGCCGGACGCCAAGAAGCCTTTGAGATCAGTGATCGCGCTTCAGTGCGAGTGGCTCTGCCGATGCCACCGGATGGCTGGCCGGCCGCGCCCGTAGGCGCCGCGCGTTACTCGCGCGGCGAATCGGCGGCGCAATTGCGCCGCCTGAGAGGACAACGCGCTTAGCGGCGCCGGCCGCGCAGCTTCGACTTCCGGATCAGACCTTCGTACTGATGCGCCAGCAGATAGCCCTGCACCTGCGCCACCGTGTCCATGGTGACGCTGACGACGATCAGCAGCGACGTGCCGCCAAAGTAGAACGGCACCGAGGCGTAGGAGATCAGGATTTCCGGAATCAAGCAGACGATCGCCAGATAGACCGCGCCGAGCACGGTAATGCGCGACAGCACGTAGTCGATATATTCCGCGGTGCGCTCGCCCGGACGGATACCCGGAATGAAGCCGCCGTGCTTCTTCAGATTGTCCGCAGTCTCGGTCGGATTGAACACGATCGCGGTGTAGAAGAAGGCGAAGAACACGATCAGTGCCAGATACATGATCAGGAACAGCGGGCGGCCGTGGCCGAGCTGGGTGTTGATCCACTGGAACCATTCCGGCCCGCTGCCCGCGTTGAAGTTCGCAACTGTGGTCGGCAGCAGCAGCAACGAGGACGCGAAGATCGGCGGGATCACGCCCGAGGTGTTGAGCTTGAGCGGCAGATGCGAGGACTGCCCCTCGAACATCTTGTTGCCGACCTGGCGCTTCGGATACTGGATCAAGAGCCGGCGCTGGGCGCGCTCCACGAACACGATGAACGCGATCACAGCCACCGCCATCACGATCACGACGAGAATCAGGCCGGTCGACATCGCACCCTGACGGCCGAGCTCGAGCATGTTGGCGAGCGCCGCGGGCAGCTCGGCGACGATGCCGGAGAGAATGATCAGGGAAATGCCGTTGCCGATGCCGCGCGAGGTGATCTGCTCCCCTAGCCACATCAGGAACATGGTGCCGCCGGTCAGCGTGATCGCCGTGGACAGACGGAAGAACATGCCGGGGTCGCTGACGACGTTGCCGGCGCCTTCGAGACCCACCGCGATGCCGTAGGATTGGAATGCGGCCAGGATCACCGTGAGATAACGGGTGTACTGGTTCAGCAGCTTGCGGCCGGACTCGCCTTCCTTCTTCAGCGCCTCGAGCTGCGGCGAGACGGTGGTCAGGAGCTGGATGATGATGGAGGCCGAGATGTACGGCATGATGTTCAGCGCAAAGATCGCCATGCGGTGAATGCCGCCGCCGGCGAACATGTTGAACATGCCGAGGATGCCGCCCGCCTGGGAGCGGAATACCTGCTCCCAGATGTTGGGATCGATGCCGGGCAGCGGGATGTAGGTCCCGAGCCGATAAACGAGCAGCGCACCCAGGGTGAACCAGATGCGCTTCTTCAGTTCGTCGGCCTTGGCAAACGCACCGAAATTGAGATTGGCTGCCAGTTGTTCCGCTGCAGAGGCCATCTTGGACTTTCTCCCGCCGCTTATTGCGCCGTCATGCCCGCGGCCGGGCTACATTATACCGGACACCGGACATTATCTGGGGCTACGGCTTCGATAAGTCCATCGTCCCGCATGCGTAAAGGCCCGCGAGCTGCGGGCCGATGACGCAGTTGTTACGCCGCCTCGCCTTCTTCCTTGGCAGGCGCGAGGATCTTCACCGAGCCGCCGGCCTTCTCGACTGCCGCGATCGCGGTCTTCGAGGCGCCGTGCACTTCGATGTTGAGCTTGGCCTTGAACTCGCCGCGGCCGAGCAGCCGCAGGCCACCCTTGGCGCGGCGCAGCACGCCGGCCTTGACCAGGGATTCGACGTTCACGACGCTGCCGGCATCGATCTTCTTGGCATCGACCGCGTCCTGGAGCCGGTCGAGATTGATCTCGGCGAACTCGATGCGGAAGATGTTGTTGAAGCCACGCTTGGGCAGACGGCGATGCAAGGGCATCTGACCGCCTTCGAAACCCTTGATGCGCACGCCCGAACGCGCGGTCTGGCCCTTGCCACCGCGGCCGGCCTGCTTGCCCTTGCCCGAACCAATGCCGCGGCCGACGCGCATACGCTTCTTGCGCGAGCCGGCATTGTCGGCGATATCGCTGAGCTTCATCGCCCTGCTCCTTGTTTCTTGCGCATGACCTTCACCGAAAACGGGTCCCCGCTTCGGGATCGTGCGCCTTTGCTTACTTCTCGTCGACGATGCGAACGAGATGGTGAACCTTCAAGATCATGCCGCGCACCGCCGGGGTGTCCGGCAGTTCGCTGGTGCGGCCGATCTTGTTGAGCTTGAGCCCGATCAGCGTCGAGCGCTGCGAGTGATGGCGGCGGATCGCGCTGCCGGTCTGCTCGATCTTGATCGTCTTTGCGGTCGTAACGGCACTCTTGGCCATGGGCGTCTACTCCGAAAAGCTTCCGTTATTCGGCAACCGCCTCGGCGTCGCCACCGATACGGCGGGACTGGAGGGTGGACACCTTGATGTTGCGGCGGGCAGCGACCGAGCGCGGCGAATCCTGATGCTTCAGCGCATCGAAGGTCGCGCGAACCATGTTGTACGGGTTCGACGAGCCGATCGACTTCGCAACCACGTCCTGGACGCCGAGCGTCTCGAACACGGCGCGCATCGGACCGCCGGCGATGATCCCGGTACCGGCCGGAGCTGCGCGCAGGTAAACACGGCCCGCGCCATGACGGCCGGCGATGTCGTGATGCAGCGTGCGGCCCTCGCGCAACGACACGCGGGTCAGGTTGCGCTTGGCGGATTCGGTTGCCTTGCGGATCGCCTCGGGCACTTCGCGCGCCTTGCCGTGACCGAAGCCGGCGCGGCCCTTCTGGTCGCCGATCACGACCAGCGCTGCGAAACCGAAGCGCTTGCCGCCCTTGACGACCTTGGCGACGCGATTGATGTGGACGAGCTTGTCGACGAACTCGCTGTCGCGCTCTTCCCTGCGTTCACGTCCGCCGCCGCGTTGATCGCGTCCACCACGTTGTTCGCGTTCTGCCATGGTTTTTCCAGTCCTTCAGAGGCTTACGCCTCAATCCTCAAATTCTGTTAGAAGCTCAGCCCACTCTCACGCGCCGCGTCGGCAAGAGCCTTGACGCGCCCGTGATAGAGATAGCTGCCGCGATCGAACACGACTTCCTTGACACCCTTCTCCGCGGCGCGCTCGGCCAGCAGCTTGCCGACCGCCTTCGCCGCATCGATGTCGGCGCCGGTCTTGCCGCCGTCGCGCATCGACTTCTCGAGCGACGAGGCAGAGGCCAGCGTCTCGCCCTTCAGGTCGTCGATGACCTGGGCGTAGATGTGCTTGGACGAGCGGAACACCGACAGGCGCGGACGGCCGCCACCCGAGCGGCGCAGCTTCAGACGTACACTGCGCTTGCGCCGGGCATTCGTAACCTTGGCTTTCGACATGACCGGCTCCGTTACTTCTTCTTGCCTTCCTTGCGGAAGATGAATTCGCCAACATACTTCACGCCCTTGCCCTTGTAGGGCTCCGGCGGACGATAGGAGCGAATCTCGGCGGCGACCTGGCCGACGCGCTGAATGTCGCTGCCGGTCACCGTGATCTCGGTCGGCTTCGGCACGGTGATCGTGATCCCTTCCGGGATCGCGTAGACCACATCGTGGCTGTAGCCGAGCGCGAGCTGCAGGTTCTTGCCCTGCAGCGCGGCGCGGTAACCGACGCCGGTGATTTCGAGCTTCTTCTCGAAACCCTTGGTGACGCCTTCGACCAGATTCGCGACCTGGGCGCGAGCGGTCCCGCTACAGGGCCCGCGCGCGATTGGTCTCGACCCGCGGGTTCACCTTAACTTGGCCGTTGTCGAGCTTCACCTCGACGTCGTTATGGACGACGAACTGAAGCTGGCCCTTCGGCCCTTTCATCTTGACGGTCTGCCCGTCGACGGTTGCGGTCACACCCGACGGCACCGCTACCGGCCTTTTGCCAACACGTGACATGGATCAAAAATCCTTCTCAGAACACCGTGAAGAGAACTTCGCCGCCCACGTTCGCTTCACGCGCACTGTGGTCAGCCATGATTCCCTTCGGCGTCGACAACACCGAAATGCCGAGTCCGTTATTGACCCGCGGCAGGTTCTTCACCGAGGCGTAAACGCGACGCCCGGGCTTGGAGACACGCTCGATCTCGCGGATGACGGGCTCGCCGTCGAAATACTTCAGCTCGATCTCGATCTCGCTGCGGCCCGAGGAGTGCTCGAGCGTGGCGTAACCGCGGATGTAGCCTTCGCTCTTCAGCACCTCGAGCACGTTCTCGCGCATCTTCGAGCCAGGCGTGGAGACCTTGTTCTTGGAGCGCATCTGCGCGTTGCGGATGCGGGTGATCAGATCGCTGATTGGATCGTGCGTAGACATCTAAACGACCCTCCTTACCAGCTGGACTTCACGAGGCCCGGGACCATGCCCTTGGAGCCAAGGTCCCGCATTGCGATGCGGGACAGTTTGGTCAAGCGATAGTTCGAGCGCGAACGGCCCGACAGCTCGCAACGCAGACGGATGCGGGTCGCCGACGAGTTGCGCGGCATTTCCGCCAGCTTCAGGGTCGCGGCGAACCGCTCCTCCATCGGCAACGTCTTGTCGGCGATGATCGCCTTCAACCGCTCGCGCTTCGGGGCGGCGTTCTTCGTCATCCGCTTGCGCCGGTTGTTCTTCTCGACTGAACTCTTCTTTGCCATGTTTGGCTCCTGGGTATCCGCGTTTGAGAGGCTTTAGGTCAGCGTCTCACTGCCGGAACGGGAAATTGAAAGCGGTCAACAAGGCCCTCGCCTCGTCGTCGGTCTTGGCCGTGGTGCAGACGGTGATGTCCATACCGCGGGATTCCGTGACCTTGTCGAAGTCGATCTCGGGGAAAATGATGTGTTCCTTGAGGCCGAGCGAGTAGTTGCCGCGGCCGTCGAAGCTCTTCGGGTTCAAGCCGCGGAAGTCGCGGACGCGCGGCAGCGCGACCGTCACCAGACGATCGATGAACTCGTACATGCGGGCCTTCCGCAGCGTGACCTTGCAGCCGATCGGCTGGTTCTCACGCAACTTGAAGGTCGCGATCGCGACGCGCGAATAGGTCACGATCGCCTTCTGGCCGGCGATCTGGGTCAATTCCGCAGCGGCGTTCTCGGCCTTCTTGCGGTCGTTGACGGAATCGCCAACGCCCATGTTCAGCACGACCTTGTCCAGGCGCGGAACCTGCATGACGTTCTCATAACCGAACTTCTCGGTCATTTCCGTCCGGATCTTCGCGTCGTATTCCGCGCGCAGGCGCGGCGTGTAAGCGGCCTCAGCCATCGATCTCAGCTCCCGAGCTCTTGGCGATGCGGACCTTCTTGCCGTCCGCCAGAATCTTGAATCCGACGCGGGTCGGCTTCCCGTCCTTGCCGACATACGCGATGTTGGACAGTTGGATCGGCGACTCTTTCGAGATGATGCCGCCCTCCTGGGCCTGCGTCTGCTTCTGGTGACGCTTGACCATGTTGATGCCGCGCACCAGCGCCGTACCGGCGTCGGGACGCACTTCGAACACCTCGCCGGTGCGGCCCTTGTCGCGGCCGGTCAGCACGACGACCTTGTCGCCCTTGCGGATCTTCGCAGCCATCACAGCACCTCCGGCGCGAGCGAGATGATCTTCATGTGGTTCTTGGCGCGCAGCTCGCGCGGCACGGGCCCGAAGATGCGGGTACCGACCGGCTCGGACTGATTGTTGATCAGAACGGCGGCGTTGCGGTCGAAGCGGATGACCGAACCGTCGGCGCGGCGGATGTCCTTGCGGACGCGCACCACGACGGCCTTCATCACGTCGCCCTTCTTCACCTTGCCACGCGGAATTGCTTCCTTGATCGAGACAACGATGATGTCGCCGATCGTGGCGTAGCGGCGCTTGGAGCCCCCGAGCACCTTGATACACATGACACGGCGTGCGCCAGAATTATCGGCCACGTCGAGGTTGGTCTGCATCTGAATCATTGATGCACCTCGTCCTCTTCTCTTTGCGCCAGCCCAGCCGGCGCTCAACATTTACCTGAAGTCAGTCGGCTAAAGCCAACAGATCAGGCGCTTTTCTTGTGTTCGCCCCGGATCACGACCCAGCGCTTCAACTTCGAAATCGGCTTCGATTCCTCGATCCACACCATGTCGCCCGGCTTGAACTCGCTGCTCTCGTCGTGCGCGTGGTAGTTTTTCGAACGGCGGATCGTCTTCTTGTAGATCGGGTGCGTGAAGCGGCGATCGACGCGCACCACGATGGTCTTGGCTTGCTTGTCGCTGACGACCACGCCCTGCAAAGTACGTTTCGGCATCTTCGTAAGCCTCTTACTTCTTCTTCGCGCGCGTCTGCGCGGCGACGGTCTTGATCCGGGCGATGTCACGGCGGGCCTCGCGCAGGCGCGAGGTGTTCTCGAGCTGCCCGGTGGCGCGCTGGAAGCGCAGGTTGAAGCGCTCCTTCTTCAGGTTCAGGATGGCGTCATCCTGCTGATCGGGGCTCAATGCGCGGATGTCTTCGATTTTCATCTGGGCCATGGCCATTACTCCGCAATGCGCTCGACGAAGCGCGTCTTGATCGGCAGCTTGGCTGCCGCCAGGGTCAGCGCTTCACGCGCCGTCTGGGTGTTGACGCCGTCGATCTCGAACAGCACCCGGCCCGGCTTGACGCGCGCGACCCACAATTCCGGCGCACCCTTGCCGGAACCCATGCGGACTTCGGCAGGCTTCTTCGACACGGGAACGTCGGGGAATATGCGGATCCAGACGCGGCCGGCGCGCGCTTCATGTGGCGGGTCAGCGCACGGCGAGCGGCTTCGATCTGGCGCGCGGTGACGCGCTCAGGCTCGGTCGCCTTCAGACCGAACTGGCCGAAGGCCAACGTCGCGCCCGAAGACGCAACGCCGTGGATACGGCCCTTATGCGCCTTCCGGAACTTCGTTTTCTTAGGTTGCATCATGGCTTCAAGCCCTCAAATTCTCTGTGCTGGCGTCAGGCCGCAGCGTTGTCACGGCGCTGCCGGCCGCCGCGATCGCCGCCGCCACCAGTCTCACCTTCGGCCATTCTCTTGTCCTGGGCCATCGGATCGTGCTCGAGGATCTCGCCCTTGAAGATCCAGACCTTGACACCGCAGGTGCCGAAGGTCGTGAACGCGGTCGCAACGCCGTAGTCGATGTCTGCGCGCAACGTGTGCAGCGGCACGCGACCTTCGCGATACCACTCCATGCGCGCGATTTCCGCACCGCCCAGACGTCCCGAGCAGTTGATGCGGATGCCTTCCGCGCCGAGACGCATCGCCGACTGCACGGCGCGCTTCATGGCTCGGCGGAACGCCACGCGGCGCTCCAGCTGCTGCGCGATCGATTCGGCCACCAGCGTCGCATCGAGCTCCGGCTTGCGGATTTCGACGATGTTGATGACGACGTCGGACGCGGTGATGTCCGCGACCTTCTTGCGCAGCTTGTCGATGTCGGCGCCCTTCTTGCCGATCACCACGCCCGGACGAGCCGAGTGAATGGTGACGCGGCACTTCTTGTGCGGACGCTCGATCACGATGCGGGCGACGGCCGCCTGCTTGAGCTCCTTGTGCAGGATCTCGCGGATCTTGACGTCCTCGTGCAGCAGCTTGCCGTATTCCTGCTTGCCCGCGTACCAGCGGGAATCCCAGGTCCGGTTGATGCCGAGACGCAGACCGATCGGATTGATCTTTTGACCCATCGTGTTCTCCTGCGTCCCTTAAGCCGCTGCTGCGGCTTCGACCTGACGAACGATGATCGTCAGCTGTGAAAATGGTTTGTAGACACGGCCCGAACGGCCACGGCCGCGGGCGGCAAAGCGCTTCATCACGAGGCCGTTGCCGACGAAGGCCTGCGCCACGACGAGATCGTCGACGTCGAGGTCATGGTTGTTCTCGGCGTTGGCAATAGCCGATTCCAGGCACTTCTTCACGTCAACCGCGATCCGCTTGCGCGAAAACTGCAGGTCGGCGAGCGCAGCAGCCGCCTTCCGGCCGCGAATGAGCTGGGCGACCAGGTTGAGCTTCTGCGGGCTCACCCGCAGCATCCGGGCGACCGCCTTGGCCTCGTTCTCGGCGAGGCTCCGTTCGCGCTTAGGTTTGCTCATCGTTTAATCCTCAAGCCTTCTTGGCTTTCTTGTCCCCGGAGTGGCCATGGAAGGTCCGGGTCGGCGAGAACTCGCCGAACTTGTGACCGACCATTTCCTCGTTGACGGCCACCGGCACGTGCTTCTGACCGTTGTAGACGCCGAAGGTCAGACCGACGAACTGCGGCAGGATCGTCGAGCGACGGCTCCAGATCTTGATGACGTCGTGACGGCCGGACGAGCGCGCGGCATCTGCCTTCTTGAGCAGAGAACCCTCGACGAACGGGCCTTTCCAGACTGAACGAACCATGTCCGGCGTTCCTTACTTCTTCCGCTTGTGGCGGCTTAGGAGAATGAATTTGTTGGTCGACTTGTTGGAACGGGTCTTCTTGCCCTTGGTCGGCTTGCCCCACGGAGTAACCGGGTGGCGACCGCCCGAGGTACGACCTTCACCACCGCCGTGCGGATGGTCGATCGGGTTCATCGAAACACCGCGGTTGTGCGGCTTGCGGCCCAGCCAACGGTTGCGGCCGGCCTTGCCGATCGACGTGTTCATGTGATCCGGGTTCGACACCGCGCCGATCGTGGCGCGGCAACGGCCGTGCACCAGGCGTTGTTCGCCCGAGTTCAGGCGGACGATCACGTAGTCCTGGTCGCGACCGACGAGCTGGGCGTAGGTGCCCGCGGAACGGGCGAGCTGGCCGCCCTTCCCGATCTTGACCTCGATGTTGTGGATGATCGTGCCGACCGGCATGTTGCCGAGCGGCATGACGTTGCCCGGCTTCACGTCTACGTAGTTGCCGGCGACGACGGAATCACCGACGGCCAAACGCTGCGGCGCCAGGATATAGGCCTGGGTGCCGTCTTCGTACTTGACCAGCGCGATGAACGCGGTGCGGTTCGGATCGTATTCCAGCCGCTCGACCGTCGCGGGCGCATCGACCTTGTCACGCTTGAAATCGACGGTACGCAACGTCCGCTTATGACCACCACCGCGGAATCGCACGGTGATGCGACCGGTGTTGTTGCGGCCGCCAGAGGAGTGCTTGCCTTCGGTGAGCGCCTTGACCGGCTTGCCCTTGTAGAGGGCCGAACGATCGACCATGACCAGCTGGCGCTGGCCCGGCGTCGTGGGATTGAATGTCTTCAGTGCCATCGTCGTACGACCTTACAGACCGGTGGTCACGTCGATCCGGTGACCCTCTTCGAGAGTCACGATCGCGCGCTTGGAGTTCGACTGCGAGCCGAGATTGCCGCGGAAGATCTTGGTCTTGCCCTTGCGGACCAGCGTGTTGACGCTCTTGACCTTGACGTCGAACAACTTCTCGATCGCTTCCTTGATCTGCGGCTTGGTCGCCTTCGCGGCCACCTTGAACAGCACCTTGTTGTGCTCCGAGGCGATCGTGGCCTTTTCGGTCACGACCGGCGACAGGATCACGTCGTAGTGGCGAGGCTCGATGTTCTTCGTCATTTGAAGCGCGCCTCCAGCGCATCGATGGCGGCCTTGGTCAGAACAAGCTTCCGACGGCGCAGGATGTCATAGACGTTGATGCCCTGGATCGGCAGCACGTCCATGTTCGGGATGTTGCGGGCCGCAGCGGCGAAGCCGTTGTTGAGCTCGGCGCCGTCGATGATCAGCGCGTTGGTCAAACCCAGACCGGAGAAATGACCGAGCAGCGCCTTGGTCTTTGCGGCTTCCAGCGCGGCCTTGTCGATCACGATGAGATCGCCGTCCTTGGCCTTGGCCGAGAGCGCATGCTTGAGGGCGAGCGCACGGACCTTCTTCGGCAGGTCGGTGGCGTGCGAACGCACCACCGGACCGAAGGCACGGCCACCGCCGCGGAACTGGGGCACGCGAGCCGAGCCGTGACGAGCACCACCGGTGCCCTTCTGCTTGTACATCTTCTTGCCGGTGCGCCAGATCTCGGCGCGGCCCTTGGCCTTGTGCGTACCGGCCTGGCGCTTGTTGAGCTGCCACTGCACGCAACGTGCAATGATGTCCTGGCGCGGCTCGAGGCCGAAAATGGTGTCGGAAAGCTGGACCGAGCCTGCTTCCTTACCTTCGAGGGTGGTGACCTTCAATTCCATCTCACGCCTCCTGCGCAGCCGGAGCAGCGTCCGCTTCGCCAGCAACCTTGAACTTGCCGGGCTTCGGAGCTTCCTTAGGCAGCGGCTTCTTGACGGCGTCGCGCACGCGGATCCAGCCGCCCTTGGAACCGGGAACGGCGCCTTCGACGAGGATCAGGCCGCGCTCGACGTCGAGCTGGACGACCCGAAGGTTGAGCGTGGTGATGCGGTCGACGCCCATGTGACCGGGCATCTTCTTGTTCTTCCAGGTCTTGCCCGGATCCTGACGGCCACCGGTCGAACCGATCGAACGGTGCGAGACTGAGACGCCGTGGGTGGCGCGCAGACCGCCGAAGTTCCAGCGCTTCATACCGCCGGCAAAACCCTTACCGACCGAAGTACCGGTGACGTCGACGAACTGACCGACGACGAAGTGGTCGGCCAGGATCTCGGCACCGACGGGGATCATCTGATCCGCGGAGACGCGGAATTCCTCGACCTGCCGCTTCGGCTCGACCTTGGCGACCGCGAACTGGCCGCGCTCCGCCTTGGGCATGTACACGGTCTTGCGGCTGCCAGAACCAAGCTGGAGCGCGACATAACCGTTTTTCTCTTCGGTGCGGTGGCCTACGACCTGGCAATTGCCGAGCTTCAGCACGGTCACGGGGATATGTTCGCCGGCCTCTGTAAAGACCCGCGTCATCCCGACCTTTTGTGCGATCACTCCGGAGCGCATCGGCGTGCTTCCTGTTCTTTCTGTCCGCTAGTGGCGAACGTGATCCAAAAATCTTAGAGCTTGATCTCGACGTCGACACCGGCGGCCAAGTCGAGCTTCATCAAAGCATCGACGGTCTGCGGGGTCGGATCGACGATGTCGAGCAGGCGCTTGTGAGTGCGCATCTCGAACTGCTCGCGGCTCTTCTTGTCGACGTGCGGCGAACGGTTGACGGTGAACTTCTCGATGCGGGTGGGCAGCGGAATGGGTCCGCGGACCTGCGCGCCGGTGCGCTTCGCCGTGTTCACGATCTCGCGGGTCGACGTATCGAGGATACGATGGTCGAACGCCTTGAGACGGATACGAATGTTTTGGCCGTTCATTGCCGTGGTCTTTCTTCAGTGGGGTGGCGAATAGCGAATAGCGAATGTCACATTCGCTATTCGCCGATCCCTATTCTCGTAATTACTCGATGATCGAGGCGACGACGCCGGCGCCGACGGTGCGGCCACCTTCGCGGATCGCGAAGCGGAGCTTCTCTTCCATCGCGATCGGCACGATCAGGTGCACTTCCATCGCGATGTTGTCGCCCGGCATCACCATCTCGGTGCCTTCCGGCAGATGCACGACACCGGTCACGTCGGTGGTGCGGAAGTAGAACTGCGGACGGTAGTTGGTGAAGAACGGGGTGTGACGACCGCCCTCTTCCTTGGTGAGGATGTAAGCCTCAGCCTTGAACTTGGTGTGCGGCTTGACCGAACCCGGCTTGCACAGCACCTGGCCGCGCTCGACGTCCTCGCGCTTGGTACCGCGAAGCAGCGCACCGATGTTGTCGCCGGCCTGGCCCTGATCGAGCAGCTTGCGGAACATTTCGACGCCAGTGACCGTGGTCTTCTGCGTGGCGCGCAGACCGACGATCTCGATTTCCTCGCCGACCTTGACGATACCGCGCTCGACACGGCCGGTCACGACGGTGCCGCGGCCCGAGATCGAGAACACGTCTTCAACCGGCATCAGGAACGGAAGGTCGACCGGACGCTCCGGCTGCGGAATGTAAGCGTCGACCTGCTTCATCAGCTCGAGGATCGCGTCATGGCCGAGCGTCTTGTCGGAATCCTCGAGGGCGGCGAGCGCCGAGCCCTTGATGATCGGGATGGTGTCGCCCGGGAATTCGTACTTCGAGAGCAGCTCGCGAACCTCGAGCTCGACGAGCTCGAGCAGTTCCGGATCGTCGACCATGTCGCACTTGTTGAGGAACACGACGAGCGCGGGAACGCCGACCTGGCGGGCGAGCAGGATGTGCTCGCGGGTCTGCGGCATCGGACCGTCAGCGGCCGACACGACCAGGATCGCACCGTCCATCTGGGCGGCGCCGGTGATCATGTTCTTCACGTAGTCGGCGTGGCCGGGGCAGTCGACGTGCGCGTAGTGGCGGTTCTTGGTCTCGTATTCGACGTGCGCCGTCGAGATCGTGATGCCGCGCGCCTTCTCTTCCGGCGCCTTGTCGATCTGGTCGTACGCCGTGAACGTCGCGCCGCCGGCTTCGGCGAGGACCTTGGTGATCGCCGCGGTCAGCGACGTCTTGCCATGGTCGACGTGACCGATGGTGCCGATGTTGCAGTGCGGCTTGTTACGTTCAAACTTTGCTTTGGCCATTTGACTCTCCGTTCAATCGTCAGTTCGAGACCGACGACAATCAGGCAAACTTCTTCTGGACTTCTGCCGACACGTTGGCCGGCGCTTCTGCGTAGTGGTCGAACTGCATGGTAAAGGTCGCGCGACCCTGGCTCATCGAGCGCAGGTTATTCACGTAACCAAACATGTTCATGAGCGGCACCATCGCGTTGATGACGTTGGCGTTGCCGCGCATGTCCTGACCCTGGATCTGACCGCGCCGGGAATTCAGGTCGCCGATGACGGAGCCGGTGTAATCTTCCGGGGTCACCACTTCGACCTTCATGATCGGCTCGAGCAGGACGGACTTGCCCTTCTGCAAGGCTTCGCGGAATGCAGCACGCGATGCGATTTCGAAGGCGAGCGCCGACGAGTCGACGTCGTGATACTTACCGTCGACGAGCTGAACCTTGACGTCGACCACGGGGAAGCCCGCGACGACACCAGAGCCCATCACGCTGTTGAGGCCCTTTTCGACGCCGGGGATGTATTCCTTCGGAACCGCACCGCCGACGATCTTGGACTCGAACTCGTAGCCCTTGCCGGGCTCGTTCGGCTCGACCACGATCGACACTTCCGCGAACTGACCGGTACCGCCGGTCTGCTTCTTGTGAGTGTACTTGACCTCGGCCCTCTTGGTGACGCGCTCACGGAACGCCACCTGCGGCGCGCCGATGTTGGCGTCGACCTTGTAGGTGCGGCGGAGAATGTCGACCTTGATGTCGAGATGGAGTTCGCCCATGCCCTTGAGGATGGTCTGGCCGGACTCCTGGTCGGTCGACACGCGGAAGGACGGATCCTCCGCAGCGAGCTTCGCCAGCGCCACGCCGAGCTTTTCCTGGTCGGCCTTGGACTTGGGTTCGATCGCGATCTCGATGACCGGCTCGGGGAATTCCATCTTTTCGAGGATCACCGCCTTGTCGGGATCGCACAGCGTGTCACCGGTGCGCGCTTCCTTCAGGCCAGCCAGCGCGACGATGTCGCCGGCATAGGCTTCCTTGATGTCTTCGCGGTTGTTCGCATGCATCAGCAACATGCGCCCGATGCGCTCCTTGCGGTCGCGCGTCGAATTGATGACGCCGGTGCCCGACAGCAGCGTGCCGGAATAGATGCGGCAGAAGGTGATGGTGCCGACGAACGGGTCGTCCATGATCTTGAAGGCCAACAGAGCCAGCGGTTCCTTGTCGTCCGGCAGGCGAACGACCTCGTTGCCGTCTTCATCGACGCCCTTGATGGCGGGCACGTCAACCGGCGACGGCAGATAATCCACGACCGCGTCGAGCAAAGGCTGCACGCCCTTGTTCTTGAACGCCGAACCGCACAATACCGGGAAGAACGCGCCAGTCAGCACGGCCTTGCGGATCAAGCGCTTCAACGTCGCCTCGTCCGGCTCCTTGCCGTCAAGGTAAGCGGCGAGAACTTCGTCGTCGAGCTCGACGGCGGCTTCCAACAGCTTCTCGCGATATTCCTTGGCCTTCTCGACCATGTCCTCGGGAATGTCGATGTCGACGAACTTGGCGTCGAGCTTCTCTTCTTCCCAGACCACGCCCTTCATACGAACGAGATCGACCAGACCCTTGAAGTTGTTCTCGGAGCCGATCGGAAGCTGGATCGCGATCGGCTTCGCGCCGAGGCGGTCGACGATATCCTGCATGCACTTGTAGAAGTCGGCGCCGGTCTTATCCATCTTATTGGCGAAGACGATGCGCGGAACTTTGTACTTGTCGCCCTGGCGCCAGACCGTCTCGGTCTGGGGCTCGACGCCCTGGTTCGAGTCGAGCACGCACACGGCGCCGTCGAGCACGCGCAGGCTGCGCTCGACCTCGATGGTGAAGTCGACGTGGCCGGGAGTGTCGATGATGTTGAGACGCTTGCCTTCCCAGAACGCGGTGGTCGCGGCCGAGGTAATCGTAATGCCGCGCTCCTGCTCCTGCTCCATCCAGTCCATCGTCGCGGCACCTTCGTGCACTTCGCCGATCTTGTGGCTCTTGCCGGTGTAATAGAGGATGCGCTCGGTGGTCGTGGTCTTGCCGGCATCGATATGCGCCATGATACCGAAGTTACGGTAGTTCTCTATGGCATGAACGCGGGGCATGGAGTGTTCCTTAGATTCCGTGTGTCGCCGTTACCAGCGATAGTGCGAGAAGGCGCGGTTGGCTTCCGCCATCCGGTGCACGTCTTCGCGCTTCTTGACGGCGTTACCCCGGTTGTTCGACGCGTCCAGGAGCTCCGCAGAGAGCCGCTCGGTCATCGTCTTCTCGTTGCGATCGCGCGCAGCCGAGATCAGCCAGCGAATGCCCAGCGCCTGACGGCGCACCGAGCGAACTTCGACCGGAACCTGATAGGTCGCGCCGCCGACGCGGCGGGAGCGCACTTCGATCGTCGGCATGACGTTCTCGAGTGCCTGCTCGAACACGCCGAGCGGGTTCTGCTTGGTCTTGCTTTCGATGAGGCCGAACGCGCCGTAGACGATGCCTTCGGCGACCGACTTCTTTCCGGCGTACATCACCGAATTCATGAACTTCGTGACGATGATGTTCCCGAACTTCGGATCGGGAAGGACTTCGCGCTTTTCGGCAGAATGGCGACGAGACATGGACCTGGTTCCCGCTTACTTCGGACGCTTGGCGCCGTACTTCGAACGGCGCTGCTTACGGTTCTTGACGCCCTGGGTATCCAGAACGCCGCGGAGGATGTGGTAGCGCACGCCGGGCAAGTCCTTGACGCGACCGCCGCGGATCATGACCACCGAGTGCTCCTGGAGGTTATGGCCCTCACCGGGGATGTAGCCGATCACCTCGAAGCCGTTGGTCAGGCGCACCTTGGCAACCTTACGAAGCGCCGAGTTCGGCTTCTTCGGGGTCGTGGTGTAAACGCGCGTGCAAACACCGCGCTTCTGCGGCGACTGCTGCAGTGCCGGCACCTTCTTGCGCGACTTCTGCACTTCCCGCGGTTGAGCGATCAGCTGGTTGATCGTCGGCATCCTGGCATTACCCTTTGTGTTCTGCCGCGGCCCGTCACCGGGTCCGCAAATTCTTTCGAGCTACCCGCCCGACGAGGCCGCCTTGCGCGGAACAATCCGCACAAAGCGAAATCGCGCCAACCACCCATCAACGGGCGGAAAGCGCTTCGACGCCACAGAGGACCGCAGTAGTTGAACCGGTCAGCTTGAAGCTGCGGTCCGCGCACCGAGGTCATGCATCCGAATTCGATCTCGAGAGAACATGCTCACGAGACCTAAAATCGCACTGGCATTGCCTAGCTATGATCGACAGCGTTTGAGCGGCATTCGTCGAGGTTGGTGCCTGTCTTGGCGATCCCAGGGGATCAAACAGGTGGCCCGTTCCGACGTTGGCGATGCTCACCGCCTGTCGTTAAGTGAGGGGGTTCTATAAGTGGGAGTCGGTCAAGTCAAGGCGAAACGTCAGTCAGAAGCGCTTCCCGCGCCTGCCGAAATCGCTTCACGGGCCGCTCGCTGCACGTTCGCGATATGGAAACGAAGAGCGCGTTCCGCCACCTCGAATCCAATTTATACCCGGGTTAAATATACTTTTGTAACCTTTGGCTAAGGCTTTCTTTCCGGTTGGAGCGCCAATGTGCCGCCTTGGGCAGAGATTAGCACCATGCGGTACACCGACATTGCCATTATCGGCGGGGGATTGTCCGGCTCGACCGCCGCCGCGATGCTCGGCCGTAGCGGCATTTCGACCATCCTGATCGATCCGCATGAGAGCTATTCGGCGGACTTTCGAGTCGAAAAACTCAGTGGTCACGTGCAGGTCGGGCGATTCCTGCAGACGGGAATCGCCGAATCGGTGCTGCGCCGCGCGACCTTTGTGGGCGAGAACTGGATCGCGCGCTTCGGCCGCCTTCTCGACAAGGCGCCAAGCCGGCAGTTCAACATCCTCTACGATTCCCTCGTCAACGCTGTCCGCGACGAAATTCCTGCCGGCGTCGAGCGCATCTGCGCCAAGGCCGTCTTGGTCGAGACAAGTGCGGAGCGGCAGAAGGTCACTCTCTCCAACGACGAGATGGTCTCCGCCCGGCTGGTCGTGCTCGCCAACGGCCTCAACGTCGGCCTGCGCCACCAGCTGGGAATTTCGCGAAAAGTCGTCAGTGCCTGCCATTCGATTTCGGTCGGGTTCGACGTGGTGCCCGCGGGACGGGACTCGTTCGACTTCCCGGCGCTGACCTATTTCTCGGAACGGCCGAGCGACCGCATTCCCTACCTCACACTTTTTCCGATCGGGATGCGGATGCGCGCCAATCTGTTCGTCTACCGCAGCTTCGACGATCCCTGGCTGCTTGAGCTGCGCCGCGCGCCCGCCGAGACGTTGAACGCCGCGCTGCCACGGCTCAAGCGCATCACCGGACCATTCGACATTCCCGGTGAGCTGAAGATCCGCCCGGTCGATCTCTACGTGAACGACCCAAGTGGCCAACCCGGCCTCGTGCTAGTGGGCGACGCCTTCTCGACCTCCTGCCCGGCCGCCGGCACCGGCTGCGACAAGGTCTTCACCGACGTCGAGCGGCTCTGCAACCTCTACATCCCGCGATGGCTGGCCTCCGACGGGATGGATACAAGCAAGATCGCCACCTTCTACGCAGATCCGGTCAAGCGGGCGTGCGACGATTGGTCGGCGGCGAAGGCATTCGACTTCCGCTCAGTCTCCATTGCGACCAGCCCCTATTGGACGGCGCAGCGCTGGGCACGCTTCATTGCCTGGTCGATTCAGGGGCTATTGCGGCCGCTTGGAGGAGCCTTCGATCTGGAGCCGAACTTTCTCGGTCATTCCTCCTCATCGCCCTCGTCGAGCTCGGCTTCATCCTCGTCGTCATCGTCGCTGTCCTCGTCGACGTGAGCCGGCGCGCCATGCGGTTGGTGGATCTGGTCGTTCCACAGCTTGCGATAGGTGCCGTTCTTGGCGAGCAGTTCCGCATGAGAGCCGCGCTCGATCGCCCTGCCCCCTGAAATCACGATGATCTCGTCCATCTCGACCACCGAGGTCAGGCGGTGGGTCGACCAGATCATGGTGCGGCCCTTGGCAACCTTCAGCAGCGTGCGGTTGATCGCGGCTTCCGTGGTCTGGTCGAGCGCCGAAGTGGCTTCGTCCAGCAGCAGCACGGAGGGATTACGGATGACCGCGCGCGCGATCGCGATACGCTGGCGCTGGCCGCCCGACAAGGTATCGCCGCGCTCGCCCACCGGCGTGTCGTATCTTTGCGGCAGGCTCATGATGTAACGGTGGATCTCGGCCTTCTTGGCCGCCTCCTCCACCTCCTCGTCGGTCGCGCCCTCCTTGCCGAGCCGGATGTTCTCCCGGATCGACATGTTGAAGAGCATGTTCTCCTGGAACACCACCGCCATGCTCCGGCGCAGCGAATCCAGCGTCACCTTGCGGACGTCGACGCCGTCGATGGCGACGCGCCCCTCGTCCGGCACATAGAGCCGCAGGATCAGATTCAGCAGCGTGCTCTTGCCGGAGCCCGAGGGACCGACGATGGCAATGCGCTTGCCGACACTGAGCTTGAGACTGAGATTGTCCAGCACCGGCGTCTGGCTGCCTTCGTACTGGAAGGTCACGTGGTCGAAGGTGATGTCGTTGGTGATGCGCGGCAGATCGGGCGCGCCGGCACGATCGGCGCTGCGCGTGGGCTCGTCGAGCAACTCCTGCATGTGACGAATCGCGGCTGCCGAGGAGATCGACACCGGGATGAAATGCATCACATGGGCGATATTGTAGGACACCTCCCAGAACGCGCTCTCGAAGGTGACGAAGGTGCCGATGGTGATCTGACCCTTGGTCGCCAGATACGCGCCGATCGCGAGCACGACGAGATGCAGGAGCAGCACCGAGATGGTGACCGTCCGCTCCACCATGGTCGACAGGAACGCCGCCGAGGCCATCTTGTTTCGCGTCTCGTCGTTGCGGAATTTGAAGAACCCGAACATCCGGCGTTGCAGGCTGAACGCCTTGATCACGGCCTGCGCCGCCACGTTCTCCTGCACCATGCCGAGCAGCGCGGACTCATTGAGCTTCTGCTCGTAATTCGCCTGAACGGCCTTCGGCGTAAGCATGCGGGGACCGATCAGCGTGATCGGGAACACCAGCAGCGCAACCGCCGCGAGCTGCCAGTTCAGGAACACCATCAGGATGATGCCGGCGATCAACTCCAGGAACGGCAGTGCCGCACTGTTGGCGAAGGTCTTGACCGACCCCTCGAAGGCCGCGAGGTCGACTGAGAAGCGCGACAGGATCTCGCCGCGCTTGGTGCGGCCGAAATAGGCCGCCGGCAGGTCCTGGACGTGCTCGAACAGCCGTTTGCGGACGTCGGAGATGATGCACGCCGCGAGCCGCGCATCCCAGCGCTCGTACCAGACCGCGACGATCGAGGTGAAGATGCCCGCGACCGCGAGCACGCCGAGGATCTTGTACAGCGCCTGAAAATCCTCCTCGCCGAGCGCGTCGTCGATCAGGTACTTCAGGCTGAGCGGCATGATGACGTTGAAGAGCGTCTCGACGAAGACGCCGAACGCCACGAAGGACAGCATCTGCTTGTAATTGACCAGGAAGGGTTTGACGAAGCCCAGGATGGTCGCGAGCGCGCCGGCGGCCTCGCGCGCGGTAAAGACGACGAGGTCCTCGTCCTCATCGTCGTCATCGAGCTCCAGCCCGCCATCCTCCTCGTCTTCGTCGTCCTCGTCGTCCTCGTCGTCTTCGAGGGCCGGCTTGGCGATAGGGGCGAGCTTGTCGTCGAGCTCGGCCGCCTCTTCCGCGGCGAGCTTCTGTTTGTCGGGCGGGAGGGGCTTGGACGCCATGAAACCAACCGATGCTGACGGCCGGCATGACCGTAGAGAAAGAAGGAAATAGCGGAAACCGCTATTGCATCGATTCTATGCGATCAGGATGAATTCGGCAAAACAATTGGCGAAGGCGCCCGTTTCAGGCGGCTAGTCGTCTTCCTCGTCCTCGACCTTGTCGAAAAAGGAATAGCGCAGGGAATCGGCGTCGGCGTACCACTGGCCCGGCCCCTTGTTGGCGGCGAGCGTCGCCTCCCAGAGCGCATCGGTGCAGTCCTTGCGGTGCATCGACAGCTCGAAGCCGTTGCCGAAGAACAGTTCGGACCATTCCCACCAGGTGCCGAGCTTCTTGACCCCACGCAGGAGGTCGTAGCGGTCGATCAGTGCCGGCGCCATGTCCGAGGTGACCGAGCCGAACACGAGGCCGGTCTTGACCACACGGTTCAGCTCCCTGATCGCACGGACCACCTGCTTCGGGGAAACGTGGCAGAGGCTGGTCTCGAACACGAAGTCGAACGCACCGTCCTTGAACGGCATGTCGGTGATCGAACCGAGCTTGTTGTACTTCTTCAGCGCCTTCGGCGTTCTGGCGTGAATGGCGCGGTTATTCTCGATGCCGAAGGCATCGATGCCGCGGTCGCGCAGCGCGCCGACAAGTTCGCCGCTGGCCGAGCCCGCGATCAAGAGCTTCGTGCCTTTGGCCTTGCCCCAGACAATGCCGATCAGTTTTGTGAGATAGTCGGGATCGGTGAAGTGTTGCCACACTTCGCTGTAGGGACCCTGGCCGCGATAATTGTCGAAATAGTCGCGATCGATCTTGTCCGAGAGCGGCTTGTCGTCCTGCGAACGCTCGCGGCGCAGGCGCATCATCTCGGTCAAGATGATGTCGGTCGCCGCGTCCGAGGAATCGAGCAGGCCGTTCAGCGTCGAGTCGAACAGATAGTCGCCGACCACCACGATTCCGGGATGTTCCTTCGGCTCCGGCCGGTGATTGGTCATGACATCGCGCACGGGCAAGCCGCCCGGAATCGCGTTCACCGACGACAGCCAGCGGTGGATCTTGCCTTCCAAGAAATGGGCGCGCGCATCGCCGAGCGATGCCGGCAGCGATTTCAGCGCGGCATCGATCAGCTCCTGGTCGGAGAGATTCGCAAAGGCCAGCGCGTCGGAGCCCGGAATCAGCCAGTTCAGTACGCCGTGCTTGCCCACATCATGGCGCGCACCCTCGTTGTAGACACAGCAACCGCCAAAGGCTTCCGACATGAACCAGGCGCCGGCGATCTTGTCGCCCCAGAAGGGCGTGTCGAACAGGATCGAGACACGCAAATAGTGCGCGGGGCGATCGAAGTACGAGACGTGCTTGACCATCGACTTGCGGAGCTGTTCGCCCTCCCAGCCGACGGTCCCGAGCCAGGAATGCGGCAAGCAGACCAGCACAAGGTCGAAGTCGCGCGTCTCCGGCCCCTTGCCGTTCATCATCTTGAGCTGATAGCGGCCGGTCGGCGCCTTCCCGACCGTGAGGATGCGGTGATTGAGCTGGATGTCGGCATTGACCTCCGACTGGAGGCACTCGATGAGCTGCTCGTTGCCGTTCTGGATGGAATAAAGGCCGATGTAGCCGTCGACATCCATCAGGTAGTTCTTGAGCGCGTTGAGCCCGTTGGTGTTGTGGCTCTCGGTCGCGAGGTCCGAGCGTGCCATCACCTTGAAGAATCGCTTTGCGGTCTCGTCCTCGACCTCCTCGTCGAGCACCTGTTCGGCGGTCTTGTAGGCCCAGGGATTCTCGTTGTCGTGCGCGCCGACGCCCTCGTAATATTCGATCGGCGTCATCGCCTCGGCGCAGCGCTTACGGAACGCCTCGATTGCGGCTGCGGTCTTGGCGCCGTATTTGCGGCGCATCCCCGCGACGTCGTTGAGGAGCTCGCCGCCGAACTGGACTTGCTCGGCATCCATCGGAATGGTCTGCAAGCCGAAATGCTGGATCAACTCGCGCAACGGATCCGGCCCGGTCATCGAGTAGTCGTAGATCTCGGCAACGCCGGCCTCGTACATCGCGGGCGCGGAATCGAATTTGCGCGTGACGATCTTGCCGCCGAGCCGGTCGGATGCCTCGTAGATGGTGACGCGGCAGAGGTCGCCGAGCTTGCGCTTCAGATACCAAGCGCTCATCAGCCCGCCGGGGCCGCCGCCTACGATTGCGAGATCAAGCATGAGAATTCCGTGGTCTCCGGCCCGCCCCCTTCACGGGACCACCGGTCTAAGCTCTCCTAGCAGAAGCGCTTTTGCGCCTGAAGGAAAGATGAACAAAGGTTGATCCTGCACCGCAACAGGGAAACAAAGCAGCAAAAAGGCCGGCTTTCGCCGGCCTTTTCAGTGTCCTCGGTATTCCTACGGATGAACGATCATTCCGCGGGTGGCAGCGCCATCGGCTCCACTTCCGGCGCCGGCGGCACGACGGCCGCCTGCTTCTCGCGCTCGTCGAGGATCATCTTGTCGCGCTTCACGGCGACTTCGCGGATCTTCGCCATGGAGGCGCCGGTGCCTGCCGGAATCAGCCGGCCGACGATGACGTTCTCCTTGAGGCCTTCGAGCGGATCGACCTTGCCGTTGACCGCCGCTTCCGTGAGGACGCGGGTGGTCTCCTGGAACGAGGCCGCCGAGAAGAAGGAGCGGGTCTGAAGGCTCGCCTTGGTGATGCCGAGCAGAACCGGCGTTCCCGTGGCGATCTTCTTGCCCTCTTCCTTGGCCTTCGCGTTGATCTGGTCGAACTCGATCTTGTCGATCTGCTCGCCCGAGATCATGTCCGTGTCGCCCTGGTCGGTGACTTCCACCTTCTGGAGCATCTGACGGACGATCACCTCGATGTGCTTGTCGTTGATGAGCACGCCCTGGAGCCGGTAGACCTCCTGGATCTCGTTGACCAGATAGGCCGCGAGTTCCTCGATGCCCTTGACCGCCAGAATGTCGTGCGGCGCCGGGTTGCCTTCCACGATGAAGTCGCCCTTTTCGACGACGTCGCCGTCCTGAAGGTGGATGTGCTTGCCCTTCGGGATCAGGTACTCGCGCGCTTCGTCGGTCTTGTCCATCGGCTCGATCGAGATGCGACGCTTGTTCTTGTAGTCGCGCCCAAACCGGATGGTGCCCGCGATTTCGGCGATGATCGCCGCATCCTTCGGACGCCGAGCCTCGAACAATTCCGCCACCCGCGGCAGACCGCCGGTGATGTCGCGCGTCTTCGCGCTTTCGGTCGAGACACGGGCGAGAATGTCGCCCGCCTGGACCTTGGCTCCGACATCGACCGACAGAATGCCGTCGACCGACAGCATGTAGCGAGCATCGCCGCCACGGGCGAGCTTGAGCACCTTGCCGTCCTTGCCCTTGATCACGATGGCGGGACGCAGGTCCCCGCCGCCGCGCATCGAGCGCCAGTCGATGACCACGCGCTTGGCAATACCGGTGGCCTCGTCGAGCGTTTCCGAGATCGACTGTCCCTCGACCAGATCCTCGAAGCCGATGGTGCCTTCGACCTCGGTGAGGAGCGGACGGGTGTAGGGATCCCATTCGACGATACGCTGGCCGCGCTTGACCATATCGCCCTCGTCGACGTGCAGGCGCGAACCGTACTGAATACGGTGCGTCGCACGCTCGGTGCCGTCGGCATCGACGATCGCGATCACCATGTTGCGAACCATCGCGACCAGGTGGCCGTCGCTGTTGCGGGCGATGGCCTTGTTCCTGATCACGATCTTGCCGTCGAAGTTGGATTCGACGAAAGATTGCTCGTTCAGCTGCGCCGCACCGCCGATGTGGAAGGTACGCATGGTGAGCTGGGTACCAGGCTCGCCGATCGACTGCGCCGCGATGACGCCGACCGCTTCGCCGTGGTTGACCGGCGTGCCGCGAGCGAGATCGCGGCCGTAGCACTTGCCGCAGATGCCGTTGACGAGCTCGCAGGTCAGCGCCGAGCGGATCTTCACCTCCTGGACGCCGCCCTGATGGATGGCATCCAGATGGCTCTCTTCCATCAGCGTACCGCGCTTGAAGATCACCTTGCCCGTGCTATCACGCACGTCTTCGCAGGCCGTGCGTCCGAGGATGCGCGAGCCGAGCGAAGCGACCACGGTGCCGGCATCGACGATGGCGCGCATCTTGATGCCGAGCTTGGTGCCGCAATCGTCCTGCGTGATGATGCAGTCCTGCGCGACGTCGACGAGACGACGGGTCAGGTAGCCGGAGTTCGCGGTCTTCAACGCGGTGTCCGCGAGGCCCTTGCGGGCGCCGTGGGTCGAGTTGAAGTACTCGAGCACCGAGAGGCCTTCCTTGAAGTTCGAGATGATCGGCGTCTCGATGATCTCGCCCGACGGCTTGGCCATCAGGCCGCGCATGCCGGCGAGCTGGCGCATCTGGGCCGGCGAACCGCGGGCACCGGAGTGAGCCATCATGTAGATCGAGTTGATGTCGGCATCCGCCCCGCTCGCCGTCTTCTTGGTCGAGGAGATCTCCTTCATCATCGCCTTGGCGATTTCTTCCGTGGCCTTCGACCAGGCGTCGACGACCTTGTTGTACTTCTCGCCATGGGTGATCAGACCGTCGTTGTACTGCTGCTCGAAATCCTTCGCCAGCGTACGGGTGGTCTCGACGATCTTCCACTTGGAGTGCGGCACGACCATGTCGTCCTTGCCGAACGAGATGCCGGCCTTGAACGCGTTGTAGAAGCCGAGCGCCATGATGCGGTCGCAGAAGATCACCGTCTCCTTCTGACCGCAGTGGCGGTAGACCTGGTCGATGACGCCGGAGATCTCGCGCTTGGTCATCAGCTTGTTGATGATCTCGTAGGGAACACGCGGATTCTTCGGCAGCAAATTGCCCAGCATGACGCGGCCAGCGGTGGTCTCGATCCAGCGCTTGGAGATCTTGCCGGTATCGTCGATGCCTTCCCACCGGTACTTGATCTTGGTGTGGAGGTGGATGACCTTCGCGTGCAGCGCGTGCTCGAGCTCCGCCATCTCGCCGAAGATCTTGCCCTCGCCGGGCAGGCCTTCGCGCATGATGGAGACGTAATAGAGACCGAGCACGATGTCCTGCGACGGCACGATGATCGGCTGGCCGTTCGCCGGATGCAGGATGTTGTTGGTCGACATCATCAGGACGCGCGCTTCCAGCTGCGCTTCCAGCGACAGCGGGACGTGCACGGCCATCTGGTCGCCGTCGAAGTCGGCGTTGAACGCGGCGCAGACCAGCGGGTGGAGCTGGATCGCCTTGCCCTCGATCAGCACGGGCTCGAACGCCTGGATGCCGAGGCGATGCAGCGTCGGTGCGCGGTTGAGCAGCACCGGATGCTCGCGGATGACCTCGTCCAGGATGTCCCAGACCTCGGGCCGCTCCTTCTCGACCAGCTTCTTCGCCTGCTTCACGGTGGTGGACAGGCCCTTGGCGTCAAGCCGCGAGTAGATGAACGGCTTGAACAGCTCGAGCGCCATCTTCTTCGGCAGGCCGCACTGATGCAGGCGCAGCTCGGGACCGACCACGATCACCGAACGGCCCGAATAGTCGACGCGCTTGCCGAGCAGGTTCTGACGGAACCGGCCCTGCTTGCCCTTGAGCATGTCGGCGAGCGACTTCAGCGGACGCTTGTTGGCACCGGTGATGACGCGGCCGCGGCGGCCGTTGTCGAACAGCGCGTCGACGGCCTCCTGAAGCATGCGCTTCTCGTTGCGGATGATGATGTCCGGCGCGCGCAGCTCCATCAGCCGCTTCAAGCGGTTGTTGCGGTTGATGACGCGGCGGTAGAGGTCGTTGAGGTCCGAGGTCGCGAAGCGGCCGCCGTCCAGCGGCACCAGCGGACGCAGGTCCGGCGGAATCACCGGGACCACGGTCATGATCATCCATTCCGGCTTGTTGCCGGAGTGGCGGAACGCTTCCACGATCTTCAGGCGCTTGGCGAGCTTCTTGTGCTTGATGTCGGAGTCGGTCTCCTGCATCTCCGCGCGCAAGGTCAGCTCGAGCTTCTCGAGATCCATGCCCTTGAGCAGCTCGCGGATCGCTTCCGCGCCGATCATGGCGGTAAAGGAATCCTGGCCATACTCGTCCTGCGCCTTCAGATACTCGTCTTCCGACAAGAGCTGACGGTCCTTCAGCGCGGTGAGGCCGGGCTCGAGCACGACGTAATATTCGAAGTAGAGGATCCGCTCGAGATCCTTCAACGTCATGTCGAGCAGGAGGCCGATGCGCGAGGGCAGCGACTTCAGGAACCAGATGTGGGCGACGGGAGCTGCGAGCTCGATATGGCCCATGCGCTCGCGCCGGACGCGCGACAGCGTGACCTCGACCGAGCACTTCTCGCAGATGATGCCCTTGTACTTCATGCGCTTGTACTTGCCGCACAAGCACTCGTAGTCCTTGATCGGCCCGAAGATGCGGGCGCAGAACAGGCCGTCGCGCTCGGGCTTGAAGGTACGGTAGTTGATGGTTTCCGGCTTCTTGATCTCGCCGTACGACCAGGACAGAATCTTCTCGGGGCTCGCGATCGAGATCCGGATCTGGTCGAAGACCTGAGCCGGCGTCGTCGGATTAAAGAGATTCATAATTTCTTGGTTCATCGTCTTCTCCTCGCGTGCCGGTCGCCTCCGGCAGCAAATTCGAAAATCACTATGCGGGGCGCCCTGCCCTCGCGATTCGAGGACTGGGCGCCGATGCCCGGCCATTCAGGCCGGGCATGAGGGTCGTATTACTCGGCCGCTTCCGCCGTCCCCGGTCCGACCTTGGAATTGTGCAAGTCGACGTTGAGGCCGAGCGAGCGCATTTCCTTGACCAGCACGTTGAACGATTCCGGAATACCGGCCTCGAAGGTGTCGTCGCCACGCACGATCGCCTCGTACACCTTGGTACGGCCGGCGACGTCGTCCGACTTCACGGTCAGCATCTCCTGGAGCGTGTACGCCGCGCCGTAAGCCTCGAGCGCCCACACTTCCATTTCGCCGAAACGCTGGCCACCGAACTGCGCCTTGCCGCCCAGCGGCTGCTGGGTAACGAGCGAGTACGGACCGATCGAACGCGCGTGGATCTTGTCGTCGACGAGATGGTGCAGCTTGAGCATGTAGATGTAGCCCACCGTCACCTTGCGGTCGAAGGCGTCGCCGGTGCGACCGTCATAGACGGTCGACTGGCCCGAAGCGTCCAGACCGGCAAGCTTCAGCATCTCCTCGATGTCGGCTTCCTTGGCGCCGTCGAACACCGGCGTCGCGATCGGAACGCCGCGGCTCAGATTGTGGCCGAGCTCGATCAACTCGTTGTCGTTGAGCGACTTGATCGTCTCGTCCTCGCCGTAGACCTTCTTCAAGGTTTCCTTCAGCGGCCGGATGTCCTGCTTCGACAAATAGGCATCGACCGTCTGGCCGATACGCTTGCCGAGGCCGGCACAGGCCCAGCCGAGATGGGTCTCGAGGATCTGTCCGACGTTCATGCGCGAGGGCACGCCGAGCGGATTGAGCACGATGTCGGCATGCGTACCGTCTTCGAGGAACGGCATGTCCTCGATCGGCACGATCTTCGACACCACGCCCTTGTTGCCGTGGCGGCCGGCCATCTTGTCGCCGGGCTGGATCTTGCGCTTCACCGCGACGAAGACCTTGACCATCTTCATCACGCCGGGCGGCAATTCGTCACCGCGCTGAAGCTTTTCGACCTTGTCGAGGAAGCGCTGTTCCAGCCCCTTCTTCGACTCGTCGTACTGCTTCCGCATGGCCTCGATCTCGGCCATCAGCTTGTCGTTCGGCGAAGCGAACAGCCACCACTGCGACTTCGGGTACTCCTCGAGCACCGCACGGGTGATCTTGGTGTCCTTCTTGAAGCCCTTCGGACCGGCGATGCCCTGCCGTCCCTCGAGCAGCTCGGCAAGACGGTTGTAGACGTTGCGGTCCAGGATCGCCTGCTCGTCGTCGCGGTCCTTGGCCAGACGCTCGATCTCTTCCCGCTCGATCGCCAGCGCACGCTCGTCCTTGTCGACGCCGTGCCGGTTGAACACGCGCACTTCGACGATGGTGCCCTGCACGCCCGGAGGAACGCGCAGCGAGGTGTCGCGGACGTCGGAAGCCTTCTCGCCGAAGATGGCGCGCAGGAGCTTTTCTTCCGGCGTCATCGGGCTTTCGCCCTTCGGCGTGATCTTGCCGACCAGGATGTCGCCAGCGCGCACTTCCGCGCCGATGTACACGATGCCGGCTTCGTCGAGGTTCTTCAGCGCTTCTTCCGAGACGTTCGGAATGTCGCGGGTGATTTCCTCGGGTCCGAGCTTGGTGTCACGGGCCATCACCTCGAATTCTTCGATATGAATTGAGGTAAACACGTCTTCCTTCACGATCCGCTCGGAGAGCAGGATCGAGTCTTCGAAGTTGTAGCCGTTCCACGGCATGAACGCGACGAGCACGTTTCGACCGAGCGCGAGCTCGCCGAGATCGGTCGACGGACCGTCGGCGATGATGTCGCCCTTCTTGACGATGTCGCCGACCTTCACCAGCGGACGCTGGTTGATGCAGGTCGACTGGTTGGAGCGCTGGTACTTCATCAGCCGGTAGATATCGACGCCCGACTTGGTCGGATCGAGATCTTCCGTGGCGCGGATGACGACGCGGGTTGCGTCGATCTGGTCGATCACGCCCGAACGGCGCGCCGCGATCGCAGCACCCGAGTCACGCGCAACCACGCCTTCCATGCCGGTGCCGACGAACGGCGCTTCGGCACGAACCAGCGGCACCGCCTGGCGCTGCATGTTCGAGCCCATCAGCGCGCGATTGGCGTCGTCGTTCTCGAGGAACGGGATCAGCGCGGCTGCGACCGAAACGAGCTGCTTCGGCGACACGTCCATGTAGTCGACCTTGTCCGGGGTCACCGGCAAGACTTCGCCGGCGTGACGGCAGACCACGAGATCTTCGGTGAAGCGGCCCTTCGGGTCGAGCGGCACGTTGGCCTGCGCGACCGTGTAGCGGCCCTCTTCCATTGCCGAGAGGTACACGACCTCGTCGGTGACACGCCCGTCCTTGACCTTGCGGTAAGGCGTCTCGACGAAGCCGTACTTGTTCACGCGCGCGAAGGTCGCGAGCGAGTTGATCAGGCCGATGTTCGGGCCTTCCGGCGTCTCGATCGGGCAGATGCGGCCGTAATGCGTCGGATGCACGTCGCGCACCTCGAAGCCGGCGCGCTCGCGGGTCAGACCGCCCGGTCCAAGTGCCGACAGGCGGCGCTTGTGGGTGATCTCCGACAGCGGGTTGGTCTGGTCCATGAACTGCGAGAGCTGCGAGGAGCCGAAGAACTCGCGCACGGCGGCGGCCGCCGGCTTGGCGTTGATCAGGTCCTGCGGCATGACCGTGTCGATGTCGACCGAAGACATGCGCTCCTTGATCGCGCGCTCCATGCGGAGCAAGCCGATGCGGTACTGGTTCTCCATGAGCTCGCCGACCGAACGCACACGGCGGTTGCCGAGATGGTCGATGTCGTCGATCTCGCCCTTGCCGTCGCGCAAATCCACCAGCGTCTTGATGACCGAGAGGATGTCTTCCTTGCGCAGCGTGCGCTGGGTGTCGGGCGCATCGAGGTCGAGGCGCATGTTCATCTTGACGCGGCCGACCGCAGAGAGGTCGTAGCGCTCGGCGTCGAAGAACAGCGACTGGAACATCGCCTGGGCCGAATCCAGCGTCGGCGGCTCGCCCGGACGCATCACGCGGTAGATGTCGAACAGCGCGTCCTCACGCGTCATGTTCTTGTCGGCCGAGAGCGTGTTGCGGATGTAGGCGCCGACATTGACGTGGTCGATGTCGAGCAGCGGCAGTTCCTTGTAGCCCTGCTCGTTGAGAGCCTTCATCGACTTGTCGGTGATCTCTTCACCGGCTTCCGCGTGGATCTCGCCGGTCTTGGGATTGACGAGGTCCTCGGCGATGTAGTTGCCGACGAGCTCCGCATCCGACAGGCGCAGCGCCTTCAGGCCCTTCTCCTGCATCTGACGCGCACCGCGCACGGTGAGCTTCTTGCCGGCTTCGAGCACGACCTTGCCGGTATCGGCGTCGATCAGGTCGTTGATGGTCGAGTAGCCGCGGAAACGATTGGCGTCGAACGGAACACGCCAGCCCTCCTTGATCCGCTTGTACTGGATCTTCTTGTAGAAGGTGCTGAGGATCGCCTCGCCGTCAAGACCGAGCGCGAACATCAGCGACGTCACCGGAAGCTTGCGGCGACGGTCGATACGCGCATAGACGATGTCCTTGGCGTCGAACTCGATGTCGAGCCAGGAGCCGCGATACGGGATCACGCGGGCGGCGAACAGCAGCTTGCCCGACGAATGGGTCTTGCCCTTGTCGTGATCGAAGAACACGCCCGGCGAACGGTGCATCTGCGAGACGATGACGCGCTCGGTGCCGTTGACGATGAAGGTGCCGTTCATCGTCATGAGCGGGATGTCGCCCATGTAGACGTCCTGCTCCTTGATGTCCTTGACCGACTTCGCGCCGGTTTCCTCGTCGATATCGAACACGATGAGGCGCAGCGTCACCTTGAGGGGGGCCGCGAAGGTCATGCCGCGCTGGCGGCACTCGTCGACGTCGTATTTCGGCGGCTCGAACTCGTAGCGGACGAATTCCAGCATCGAGGTGCCCGAGAAGTCCGAGATCGGGAACACCGAGCGGAACACCGCCTGCAAGCCCTCGTCCGACCGCCCGCCCTGGGGCTCGTCGACCATCAGGAACTGGTCATAGGACGCCTTCTGAACCTCGATGAGGTTCGGCATCTCGGCCACTTCCTTGATGTGTCCGAAGAACTTGCGAACGCGTTTGCGACCGGTGAATGTCTGCTGCGCCATCGTGGCCTCTCATTTTCGTCGCCCGATTTGGGCGCGCCCTCCGGAACGCGGCGACCGCCGCTCCCCGGGTTGAATTTTTCGAACCCGTCTTGGGGGCCGGAGACTCAGTTTCAGGCAGGAATGTCCTGAATCTGTTCTTCAGACCTTCAAAACGCAAAACGACGCGCGGGGCGCAGGAGCGCGCCCGCCCGTCACAACCAACCTCTTCACGGACTGCAAAAGCCCGAAATAGCTTGCTCTCCCAACGGCTTACAGGGAATGCGGCATCCCTGCCCACCGCGCTTTCGTGCTGCCGACCCGATATGGGGCGACATTAGTGCAGATTCGAGGGACAAACCCTCAAATCCCCACACTTTTTCGTGTTCGGCCTGCGTCGGGTCGTTCCGTCGCACGCCTTTTGCATCTGGCCCACCCCTTCAGGGAGTGGACCGAGATCCCGGTTGCGATGATGCTGACCGGGATCTCGTGCCAGTAAGCGCTGCTTACTTGAGCTCGACCTTCGCGCCAGCCTTCTCGAGCTGGGCCTTGAGCTTCTCGGCTTCGTCCTTGTTCACGCCTTCCTTGACAGGCTTCGGCGCGCCCTCGACGAGGTCCTTTGCTTCCTTCAGGCCCAGGCCGGTGATGGCGCGGACTTCCTTGATGACCTCGATCTTCTTGTCGCCGGCGGCGGCAAGAACGACCGTGAACTCGGTCTTCTCTTCGGCCGGAGCGGCGGCGGCGCCACCACCAGCCGGGCCGGCCACGGCGACAGCCGCGGCAGCCGAAACGCCCCACTTCTCTTCGAGGAGCTTCGCGAGTTCGGCAGCTTCGAGCACGGTGAGGCTCGAGAGGTCGTCAACGATCTTCTGCAGGTCAGCCATTGTTCAGTTTCCTTGAATGTAAGTCTGGTTCGGGTTTGAGTTTTGCGAAGGGCGTCAGGCCGCTTCGCCCTTTGAGGCATAAGCCTGGATGACGCGCGCGAGCTTGCCCGCGGGCGCGTTGGCGAGCTGAGCGATCTTGGTCGCCGGGGCCACAAGCAGGCCGACGATCTTGGCGCGCAGTTCGTCAAGCGACGGCAGCGAGGCAAGAGCCTTCACGCCGTCGACATTCAGGACGGTCGTTCCCATCGAGCCACCAATGATGACGAACTTTTCGTTCGCCTTGGCGAATTCGACGGCGACCTTTGGCGCCGCTACCGGATCGTCCGAAGTGGCGATCACGGTCGGTCCCTTCAGCATGGGGCCGATGGCAACGACGTCAGTGCCTTCAAGAGCAATTTTGGCGAGACGGTTCTTCGAGACCTTCACCGAGGCGCCAGCCTGCTTCATCTGCGAGCGCAGCTTCTGCATCTGGGCAACGGTCAGGCCGGAATATTGGGCAACGACCGCGACGCTCGTGGTCTTGAAGACCCCATTGAGCTGTTCGACCGCTTCCTTTTTTGCCGCTCGTTCCACAGCAAGCTCTTTCCGGTTGGCGGTCATCGCGAAAGCGGGACCGCCGGGTTGCACCCATCGTCCCGCCCAAACCTGAACCTCAGGGCCAAACCCATCGGACACGCCGGGCAAGACGACAATTCAAAGCCTGCCCTCCGGGAGCTCGTTGGAGCCCACGGCGTGTCGAGGTCCGAACCAAACCCATTCCGCAACCGACCTTAAGGCGGCCACGACGTGAAATCCGGTCTTCACCCGTCTATGCAGGCCATGCAATTAAGCCGTTGAGAAATCGAAATTCCCCGCGGGCGCCTGCAGTCTTGGACAGGACAAGGTCAGCCGGCGAACCGCCCGACCTCTGCCCGCATCCCACACCCGACGGGTTTCCCTCCTTTTCCGGCAAATCCTCACGGACGCCCTGAAAAGGAATGATCTCCATCGCTTGTTTTCGGAATGCGTGCACGAACGCGCCAGCCGAGGCCGGCACGTCCGGAAGCGGTTCTTTAACCGCTCGGGGCCTGCTTGCCAAGAGCAAAATTCACACCAGTTCCACTCCGTTGCCGCAGGCGCTTGACCCGGGCCGACAAGGGCCGATTCAGGCTCATTTGACCCTGTAAGGCAGTGGCTTGCCTTCGAAAAACGCGGTCAGGTTCGCCAGCACGCAGCTCTGCATGGCGACGTGCGATTCGAGGGTGTGGCCGCCGATATGGGGGGCGAACACGACATTTGGGAGCGCCGTCAGCGCGTCGGGGGCGTGCGGTTCCTTGTCGTAGACGTCGAGACCCGCGCCGGCGATGGTCCTCTCGGTGAGCGCCGCCACCAGAGCTTTCTCGTCGATCACCGAGCCGCGGGAGATGTTGACGACATAGCCGTCCGCCCCGAGGCGCTTGAGGATGTCGGCGCTGACGGCATGCTGGGTCTCGGCTCCTGCCCGGACCGCAATCATCAGCACGCTGCACCAGTCGGCCAGCGCCTCCAGCGTCGGGAAATATTGATAGGGCAGATCGGATTTGCTGCGGCTGAAATAGCCGATCTCGCACTCGAAAGCGGCGCAGCGCGCTGCGATCTTGCGGCCGATCTCGCCCATGCCGTAGACGCCGATGCGGCGGCCCGGCATCCCGGCCTGCGGGCGCATCATCGGCGAGGGCTTTGACGCGGCCCAATCGCCGCTGCGGACGTACTGGTCGGCAACCAGGATTCGCCGCGTCGTCGCGAGCATCAGGGTCATCGCGATGTCGGCGACCGAGGCCGCATTGGCGCCCGGGCTATGTCCGACCGCGATGTTGCGGGCAGCCGCGGCCTTCAGGTCAACACCGTCATAGCCAGTGCCGTAGCAGACGATGGCGCCGAGCTTCGGAAACAGGTCCATCGCCTCCGCGCCCAGCGGCGTGCCGCCGGCGGTGAGCACCGCGCGGATGCCGCCGAGCTCATCGGCCGAAAACATCTCCCGCGCCGGCTTGCCGCCGGTGTCGAGCAGCTCGAACCGCTCGGCGAAGCGCGCCATCATCGTCTTGGGAAAGCGCGAGTAGATCAGGACCTTGTCAGTCATTGTTCTTGTTTCCGGTGAACGCCGTCACAAACGACGAGGGGCGGAATCGGTTGCCCAATTCCGCCCCTCGCCTCATGTCGTTTCCAAACCTTAGCCGAGAATGGTGCCCGGCTCGACCTTCACGCCGGGACCCATCGACGAGGACACCGCAACGCGCTGGATGTAGGTGCCCTTGGAACCGGCCGGCTTGGCCTTGGAGACAGCGTCAGCGAGAGCCTTGATGTTCTCGACCAGTTTTTCCTCGGTGAACGAGGCCTTGCCGACGCCAGCCTGCAGGATGCCGGCCTTTTCGACGCGGAACTCGACCGAGCCGCCCTTGGCGCCCTTCACGGCGCCGGTGACGTCCATGGTCACGGTGCCGATCTTCGGGTTCGGCATCAGGCCGCGCGGGCCGAGCACCTTACCAAGGCGGCCGACCAGCGGCATCATGTCGGGGGTTGCGATACAGCGGTCGAAATCGATCGTACCGTTCTGCACTTTCTCGACCAGGTCCTCGGCGCCGACGACATCGGCTCCGGCAGCCTTGGCTTCGTCGGCCTTGGCGCCGCGGGCGAACACGCCGACGCGGAGCGTACGGCCGGTGCCGTTCGGCAGGGTCACGACACCGCGGACCATCTGGTCGGCGTGACGCGGATCGACGCCGAGATTGATCGCAACCTCGATGGTCTCGTCGAACTTCGCTTTCGCGCGTTCCTTGACCATCTTGATGGCGTCCGCGAGCGGGTAAAGCTTTTCGCGATCAATACCTTCGCGGGCTTTGTTCAAACGCTTTCCGATTGCCATGAGCCCTTACCCCGCCACTTCCAGACCCATCGAACGGGCAGAGCCCTCGACCATCTTCATGGCCGACTCGATCGAGTCGCAATTGAGATCCTTCATCTTCTTCTCGGCGATCTCGCGCACCTGCGCTTTGGTCACCGCGCCCGCCTTGTCACGGCCCGGCGCCTTGGAGCCGGACTGGATCTTGGCAGCCTGCTTGAGGAAGAAGGACATCGGCGGCGTCTTCATCTCGAACGTGAACGAACGATCGGCGTAGATCGTGATCACGACGGGAATCGGGGTATTCTTCTCTTCCTTCTGGGTCTGGGCGTTGAACGCTTTGCAGAACTCCATGATGTTGAGACCGCGCTGACCGAGCGCGGGACCGATCGGGGGCGAAGGATTCGCCGCACCGGCCGGGACCTGAAGCTTCAGGTATCCGGTCACTTTCTTTGCCATGTATCACTCCTGTTGGGCCGGCCTGGGCCGGCGGTTTCAGGTTCGTGGTCTGGGTCGGATGCGGCTGGCAACCGCCCTCTCCCTCCCACGGCCTCTTGTTGCGCGAGACCGAAGCCTCACGCCTACCCGATCAGACCTTCTCGACCTGACCGAATTCCAGTTCGACCGGCGTGGCACGACCGAAGATCGACACCGCGACCTTCACGCGCGACCGCGCCTCGTCGATTTCCTCGACCACACCCGAGAACGAGGCAAACGGGCCGTCGGCCACGCGCACGTTCTCACCGATCTCGAACGACACCGACGCCTTCGGCCGTTCCACGCCCTCCTGCACCTGGTGCAGAATGCGCATGGCCTCGGCTTCCGAGATCGGCATCGGCTTGTTTTCCGCGCCGAGGAAGCCGGTCACCTTCGGCGTATTCTTGATCAGATGAAACGCCTCGTCGGTCAGCTTCATCTTAACCAGCACGTAGCCCGGGAAGAACTTGCGCTCGGCGTCGATCTTGCGGCCGCGGCGCACTTCCGTGACCTTCTCGGTCGGGACCAACACCAGCTCGAACAGCTCCTCGAGCCCGCGCTGCTTGGCCTGCTCGCGGATCGATTCGGCGACCTTCTTCTCGAAGTTCGAATAGGCGTGGACGATGTACCAGCGCTTGTCAGACAATTGAGCCGTTGCTGTTGCCATCAGTGAATGCCCAGAAGGAAGGTGATGAGGACGCGGATGATCTGGTCGGCGGCGAAGAAGAAGATCGAGGCCACGGCGACCATGACGAACACCATGATGGTGGTGATCGTGGTCTCGCGGCGGGTCGGCCAGGTGACCTTGGCGGTCTCCGAGCGCACTTCCTGCAAGAACTTGAACGGGCTGACTGCCATCGTTTGATGTCCAACGTCCGTCGACAGACGCGAATGAATTTCAGGGATCCGAACAGCCGCCGTTGGCCCAGCCCTCTGTCGAAGGATGAGCCGGAAATCGGGCTCGATTGTTCGGGGATTTCAAAGCCGCGCCGGAAATCCGCGTCTAACGGGCCGGCTGCGAGTGCGCGGTATCTACTGCGGATGGGACCAAAGGTCAAGATAGAGAGGCCCGCGCGGGTAAACCGACCTCCGCGGGCGACCGATTAGAGATCAGGCCGATCAAGGGCTTATCTGCCGCCTGCAAAGCGCCGCCCCAGGGCCTCAGCCGGTTCCGCGCAGAACGAGACCACCGGGGGCCCCCCTCACCTGCAGCCCCTTTCGCGACCCCTCAAGTCAGTCGGCCCGGTCGATCGTCGAAATGCCTGGCAACGGCACGACGAACTTTCCGCCCTCGGCGAAATAGCCTGCATGCTTGGCCCGGATCGGATCCACATAGCGCCAAGCGAAGACGACGACGAACGCCGGCTTGCGCTCGTAAAGGGCGGCGGGCGGCAGGATCGGGATGTCGTACCCCGGGCCGGCCATCACGTTCCCCTTCTTGGGGTCGTCGTCCACCAGGAAGTCGATCTTGGTCTCCAGGCCGAACTGCGGCAGCAGGGTCGTGGTCCCGACTGAGACGCCGTAGCCGGCCACGAGCTGGCCGCGCGCATGGGCGGCATCGGCCATTGCGACCAGCTCGTCGCGGATGGCGGCGATTCTCTTCGCATAGGGCACATAGTAGGCCGGCCGGTCGACGCCGAGCCGGTCTTCCTCGGCAATGAAGCGCGCGACCTCCGCGGACGGCTTCTTCGCGCCGCCGGCACGCTGCACGGTCACCCGGATCGAGCCGCCCTTGGTCTCGATGTGCTGGACGTCGATCAATTCCATGCCGAGCCGCGCGAAGAAGCGCGTCAGCGGCTTGATGTTAAAATACGACAGATGCTCGTGATAGACGGTGTCGAGAAGGTTCTTCTCGGTGACGTCGACGCCATACTGCGTTTCGAAAACGAACAGCCCGTCCGGCGCAAGCACGTCGCGAACCCCGATCACCAGCGGGTCGAGATTGTCGACATTGGCGATCATGTTGTTGGCGATCACGACACTGGCCGCGCCGTGGCTTTGCAGGATGCGGCGACCGATGGCATCGGTGAAGAAATCGCCGATGGTCTCGATTCCCGCTTCCGTCGCACGCCCCGCGATGTCGACGGCGGGATCGACGCCCAGCACCCGCATGCCGCGCTCCCTAAAGAAACCGAGCAACGATCCGTCGTTGCTGCCGAGCTCGACGACCAGCGAGCCCGGCGCGATGGCAAATCGGCTGACGACGTCGTTGGCATAGCCCGCGAAGTGCTCCCGCAGGCCAAGCGAGAGCGAGGTGGTATAGACGTAGTTTCGGTATTGGATCTCTGGATTGCCGACGTGGAGAATCTGCAAATGGCCGCAGTCCGCGCACAGGTGCAGCGCCATCGGCACCGCGGCCCGAAAGACGGGATCGTCGACGCTTGCGTCCGGCACCTGAAAGTTCGGCGTGCCGATGGGCATGCCTGCCATCGGGACGACAAGCTCTTGCTTGTCCGAATGACAGAGACGGCAGGTATGGCGGACGTAAAACAGGTTTTTCATCGTAGGACCGTAAGACGGAGACATGCGAGCGGGTGAGGTAATCCCACCCCGTGGTGATCAGATCGACGGCACCGCCTCAGGACGCCGGATACTCCGCGCGACCAATGATGAGGTCGATCGCGGCCATCATCCAGAACTGATGCGTGGTCTCGACGATGTTGTAGCTGCGGCTGTCGACGTAATAATTGACGTCGCCGAGATTGCGCAGCGGATTCTCCGCGTTCATGCCCGACAGCGTGATCACATCGAGCTTCATCGTCCGCGCCTGCGCGACCGCATTGAGAATGTTCTTCGAGCGTCCCGACGAGCTGATCGCGACGAGGCAATCGCCGGCGCGGGCGCTCAGCCTCACAGCGTGCGCAAGCCAGTCCTCGAAACCATAATCATTGGCAAGGCACGACATCATGCTGGCATCGCTGAAGCAGAGTGCGGGCACTGATGCGTTCTTCGCCAGATCGATTGCGAGATGCGAGGCGATGCCGGCCGAGCCTCCATTGCCGATGAAGATAACGCGGCCGCCCTGCTCGCGCGCGCGCAACCAAGCCGTGCGGGTGGCGGAAATCCTGGCGAAAACCCCGTCGTCAATCGCCGTCGCGCGATGGAGGCGTCCTACGTAGTCGTCAAGGAAAGCCTTGTGATCGGGATCGACGGACTCGGCAGGCATGGGCTCGCGGCTCGACGGCGACATGACGCCCTGATACCGGCTATCACCAGCGATTGCAAAGGTATATTACCTTCGAAGTTGACCAGCAGCCGATTCGGTTTCCACCTTCACTCAACATTGGCGGGCCTGTTTCGCTGGGCATTCGCATCACGGATGTTCCTATGAAATGCATCGTTACCGGTGGCGCGGGCTTCATCGGCAGTCACCTCGTCGACCGCCTCCTCGACGACGGCCACGAGGTCGTCGCGCTCGACAATTTCGTGATCGGACGCCCCGAAAATCTGGCCTCGCGCATCGATTCTGATCGACTGAAGATCGTGCGGGCCGACGTCACCGAGCTCGAATCGATCAAGCCGCATTTCGACGGCATCGACTGGGTATTCCATCTCGCAGCGCTGGCAGACATCGTTCCCTCGATCGAGTCCCCGATCCCGTATCACCGCGCCAATGTCGACGGCACGGTCAACGTTCTCGAGGCTGCACGGCAGGCGGGCGTCAGCCGCTTCGTTTATGCCGCGTCGTCTTCCTGCTACGGAATTCCCGACGTCTACCCGACGCCGGAGAGCGCCGAGATCCGGCCGATGTATCCCTATGCCCTCACCAAGAATCTCGGCGAGCAGTGCGTCATGCACTGGTGCCAGGTCTACAAGCTGCCCGCGGTCGCGCTGCGCCTGTTCAACGTGTACGGGCCGCGCCATCGCACCACGGGAACCTACGGTGCGGTGTTCGGCGTGTTCATGGCGCAGAAGCTCGCCGGCAAGCCCTTCACGGTGGTCGGCGACGGCGAGCAGACCCGCGACTTCACCTTCGTCAGCGATGTCGCCGACGCTTTCGTGACCGCCGCGCGCTCCGAGGTTTCGAACGAGATTTTCAACGTCGGCTCCGACAACACCTACAGTGTCAACCGGCTGGTCGAGCTTCTCGGCGGCGACAAGGTCCACATTCCCAAACGTCCCGGCGAGCCCGACTGCACCTATGCCGACATCACCAAGATCAAGCGGATCCTGAAATGGACGCCGAAGGTAAAATTTGAGGACGGGGTCGCGACGATGCTGAAGTCGATGGATCAGTACAAGGACGCCCCCCTGTGGACGGTGGACAAGATCGCGGACGCGACGAAGGACTGGTTCAAATATCTCGGGGACAACAACGACGCGGCGTCCGGCGCGCCGCAGAAGGCAAGCCAGTGAACAGGTTAGCCGGGTATCGTTGCCGCGAATCGATCAATTCCGGGCCGCCCGGCTGAGGCCGGCCGGCGCTTTGGGTTATTCATGGGCAATATTCCGACCGACACTCCCGCGTTGAACGACCAACTGGCGGCGCACGAAAAGATCAAGACGGTCGAGGAATTGGGCGAGATCGCGCGGTCCGCGCAAGCGCGGGGCCGGAAGGTTGCACTCTGCCACGGCGTCTTCGACCTCGTGCATCTCGGCCATATCAGACACATCCAGGCGGCGCGCAACGAGGGCGACGTCGTCATGGTGACGATCACCGCCGACCGTTACGTCAATAAGGGACCCGGTCGGCCGATCTTCCCCGAAAACATGCGGGCCGAGATGCTAGCCTCGCTCGCGACCGTGGATTGGGTCGGCATCAATCACACCTCCAGCGCCGAGCCGATCCTGGATACGGTTCGGCCGGACATCTATGTGAAGGGGTCCGACTACGAAAACCCCGAAGACGACGTGACCGGCAAGATCCGGAGCGAGCGCGACGTCGTCGAGCGTCACGGCGGACGCATCGTGTTCACGCGCGACGTGACATTCAGCTCCTCGTCGCTGGTGAACCGGTATTTCGACATCTACGATCCGCCGCTCCGCGACTACCTGCAAAAGGTCCGTGAAGGTGGCGGCGCCGATCGCCTGCTGAAACTGATCGACAAGGTGCAGGACATGCACGTCGTGCTGGTCGGCGACACCATCATCGACGAATACCAGTACGTCACGGCGCTCGGAAAGGCCTCGAAGGAAAATATCGTCGCCACGCTGTTCAAGAGCGGCGAGCAATTTGCCGGCGGCGTCATCGCCGCGGCGAATCATGTCGCGAGCTTCTGCAAGTCGGTGGAGGTCGTCACGACGCTGGGTGGCAACGACTACCCTGAGGAGTTCATTCGGGCGCATGTCCGCCCGAACGTCACGTTGACGCCGATCCGCCTTCAGGGCCGTCCGACGACCCGCAAATCGCGGTACGTCGAGCTGGGATATCTGCACAAGCTCTTCGAAGTCTACACCATGGACGACACGCCGCTCGACGAGGCCGATCGGAAGGAAATCGACCGTATCACGACGGAGCGTGTGCGTGGCGCGGACGTGGTGATCGCCACCGATTTCGGTCACGGGATGATCGCGTCGAGCACGATCGACGCCCTGATCGCCAACTCCAGATTCCTGGCGGTCAATGCCCAGAGCAACAGCGGCAATCACGGCTACAATTTGATCACGAGGTATCCGCGGGCCGACTACATCTGCATCGACGCGCCGGAGGCGCGCCTGGCTGCAACCGACAAGTTCAGCGACATCGCGTCCGTGATCGAGGCCGGCCTGCACGGCAAGATCGATTGCGACAACATGATCATCACGCACGGCTCCTTCGGCTGCTACCCCTTCTCGGCGAAAACCGGCGTCACGCGCGTCCCCGCCTTTACCAAGACCGTCGTCGACACCGTCGGCGCGGGGGACGCCTTCCTGACGATCACCGCGCCGCTGGTCGCCGCCGGCGGCAATATCGAGGACGTCGCCTTCATCGGCAACGCGGCCGGCGCGATCAAGGTCGGGATCGTCGGCCACCGCAGCTCGGTCGAAAAGGTGCCGCTGGTCAAGTTCGTCACCGCGTTGCTGAAGTAGCGCGACGGCAGATACTGGAGAACGACAGTGATTGGTCAAAAATGGAATGTGATGGTCACCGGTGGTGCCGGCTATGTCGGTAGCGTGCTGGTTCCCCAGTTGCTCGCTGCGGGCCACAAGGTCACCGTGCTCGACCTGTTCATGTATGGCGAGGACGTGTTCGATGCCGTCCGCAGCAATCCCAATTTGCGCCTGATCAAGGGCGACATCCGTGATGAAGCCGCGATCAACGAGGCCCTGCGCGGCAACAACGCCGTGATTCACCTCGCCTGCATCTCCAACGACCCGTCGTTCGAGCTGGACCCGGGGCTCGGCAAGTCGATCAATTACGACTGCTTCCGGCCGATGGTGCGCGCCGCCAAGAAGGCGGGCATCAAGCGCTTCATCTATGCCTCCTCGTCCAGCGTCTACGGCATCAAGGACGAAGCCGAGGTGACCGAGGACCTGTCCTGCGAGCCGCTCACGGACTACTCGAAGTTCAAGGCGATGTGCGAGACCGACCTTGCCGACGAAGCCGCGTCCGGTTTCGTCACCTGCACGGTTCGTCCCGCCACCGTCTGCGGCTACGCACCGCGGCAGCGGCTCGACGTCGTCGTCAACATCCTGACAAATCTCGCGGTCAACACCGGCCGCATCCGCGTGTTCGGCGGAACGCAGCGCCGGCCCAATTTGCACATCGAGGACATGTCAGCGGCCTATCTGTTCCTGCTTCAGCAGGATGACGCAAAAATCGACGGCAAGACCTACAATATCGGTTACGAGAACCACTCGCTGATGAAGATCGCCGACATCGTCAAGTCGGTGGTCGGCAGCAATGTCGACGTCGTCGTCGAGCCGACCGACGATCTCCGCTCCTACCACGTCTCGTCGGAGAAGATCCGCCGCGAGCTCGGCTTTGCGCCGACCCACACGATCGAGCAGGCCGTGTCCGGCCTCGTCAACGCCTTCAAGGGCGGCCGCCTGCCGAACTCGCTCAACGACCCCCGGTACTTCAACATCAAGATGATGCAGAACATCAGCCTGAAGTGAGCGGCGTGCGGATCGGCATCGATTTCGACAACACGATCATCTGCTACGACAAGGTCTTTGCCGCCGTCGCACGTGAGCGTGGGCTGGTGCCGGAAGGGTGGGAGGGGCTTAAGACCGACCTACGGGCTGATCTCCGGTCCCGTGCGGGCGGCGAGCTCGCCTGGCAAGGACTGCAAGGCTTCGTCTACGGCAAGGGAATTGGCGGCGCCGAAATCTATCCGGGAGTGCGGGAATTCCTGGCGGCGTGCAAGCAGGCCGGCTCGAAGGTCTGCATCGTCAGCCACAAGACCCGATTCGGTCATCAGGACCCCGACCGCACCGATCTGCGTGACGCCGCGCGCAGCTGGCTGCGGGGGGCCAACCTGGTCGACGCTGCGGATGCGGCGCTGGCTATCGGCGATGTCTATTTCGAGGACACACTGCCCGCCAAGGTCGAGAGGCTCGTGAGCCTGAAGCTCGACGTCTTCATCGATGACCTCGTCGACGTCTTCGAGCAACCGCATTTTCCGAAGGCCACGCGATCGATCCTGTTCACGCAGTCGCAGCCGCCCCACCCCGAACACTGCAAGCCGATCGCGACATGGGCCGATATCCGCCGCGAGGTGTTTGCGGCATGAGCGAGACCGACATCACCGCGCCGGAGGCGATGGCGATCGGCAGCCGCCTGGCCGGTGCGCGTGTTGCGTCCGCCCAGCCGGCACGATCCGGCGGCAACAACAGGGTGTTTCGGCTGGAGATGGCGGATGGACCGCCCCTCGCCCTCAAGCATTATCCGTCCGACGGACGCGATCGCCTGGGACAGGAGTATGATGCACTCTCGTTCCTGACGCGCCACGGCATCACGTCGACACCGCAGCCGGTCGCGAAGGACACAGATGCGTTCTGCGCGCTGTATCAATGGTTCGACGGCGAGGCCGCGGTGCTGCGCCCCCAAGGCGACGACGCCGATCAGCTCGCCGATTTCCTGATCGCGCTGCAGAAGCTGCGCGACGCCGAAGGCGCGCAGAATCTGCGAAACGCCTCAGCCAGCATCTTCTCGCCCGAGGCGGCCGTCGCCCAGTACGAGCAGCGCCTGGACGCACTGAGACGGGCCTCGGATGATCATCCCGATCTGTGCGCGTTCATGGAAGGCAGCCTGGTTCCCAGCATTGACGTCGCGATTCGGCAGCTCCGTCGGCGCTACGCGGAACTCGGCCGGGATCCCGCAGCGGACCTTGCGCCCATCCATCGCGCGCTAAGTCCGTCCGATTTCGGACTGCACAACGCGTTGCGCGCCGAAGACGGGCGCTTGCGATTCATCGACTTCGAATATTTTGGCTGGGACGACCCGGTCAAGCTCGTCTCCGACACCGCCATTCACCCCGGCAGCGACCTGCCGGAAGCGAGCGCGAATCGCTTGATCGAACGGCTGTCGCGCGCCTTCGAGGCGAACGATGACGCGTTTGCGATCCGACGTGACGTACTGTATCCTGTGTTCAAGGGAATCTGGTGCCTGATTGTCCTGAACGCCTATTTGCCGGACAGCCGCTCCCGGCGCGCAATCGCTGCGCAAGGTGGCGATGTTAGGATCCGCCTCGCCGGTCAGCTCGACAAAGCCCGCCGGCTTCACCAGACGATTCGCCCAACCGATTTACCGAAGTGACCCAAATCTCGCCCCACGCTGAAGCCGCCCTCACCTGCACGCTGGACGAGCGTAGCCTTTATCTGCGCCGACTGGTGCTCGGTTCTGTCCGCTCCGCGGGACGCGGACATGTCGGTCCGGCATTGTCGCTGATCGAGATGGTCCGCGTGCTCTACGATGACGTGCTGCGGATCGATCCGAACAACCCGCGCGATCCGGCCCGCGACCGCGCGATCCTCAGCAAGGGACACGGGTGTCTGGCACTCTATGCGCTCTTGGCCGATCGCGGCTTCTTTCCCTTGTCGGAGCTGGACGGCTTCTGCGGCCCTGACAGCATTCTGGGCGGACATCCCGAATACGGAATGGTGCCGGGGGTCGAGGCCTCGACGGGCGCGCTCGGACACGGCCTGTCGATCGGTGTCGGCCTCGCGCTCGCCGCGCGCATGCGCGAGCGCAGCTACCGCACCTTCGTCCTGCTCGGCGACGGCGAGATCAACGAAGGATCGGTGTGGGAAGCCGCCATGGGCGCGGCCAAGCACGGGCTCGACAATCTTGTCGCGCTGATCGACTACAACAAGCTGCAGAGCTACGGGCCCACCGATTACGTCCTGCCGCTGGAGCCGCTCGCGGACAAATGGCGCAGCTTCGGCTTTGCCGTCCAGGAGCTCAACGGCCACGACGTCGGCGCCCTGCGCAACGTCCTGAAGCAGGTCCCAGCCGTTCCGGGAAAACCCACCGCGATCATCTGCCATACCGTCAAGGGCAAGGGTCTGCCGGCCGCAGAATCCAACGCCGATTGGCATCACAAGAACAAGCTCACCGACAGCGAGCTCCACGCCATCCGCGTCGCCGTCGGGGATTTTTGATCGGGTCCTCATGCGCAACACCGCGATGAACATGGTCCACAAGCTCGCCGCGCGCGACGAGCGTGTGCTCTACATCGGCTCCGATCCCGGCGCAGGTACCCTGCGCGCGATGAGCAAGGAGTTTCCCAAGCGCCACCTGATCGAAGGCATTTCGGAAGCACACATTATCGGCATGTCAGCCGGCCTCGCGATGGAAGGCTTCGTGCCCTACGTCAACACCATCGCCACATTCCTCACCCGCCGCTGTTACGAGCAGGTCGCCGTCGATCTGTGCCTGCACAATCTGCCGGTGCGGCTGATCGCCAATGGCGGCGGGCTGGTCTACGCGCCGCTCGGCCCCACCCACCAGGCGATCGAGGACATCGCTATCATGCGGGCGCTGCCGAACATGACGGTGGTCTGCCCGTGCGATGCCGACGAGGCGGCGCGGCTGATGGAGCAAACGCTCGACTGGACCGGGCCGATCTACATCCGGCTCGGCAAGGGTGGCGACGCCGTGGTCTCGAAGGGCGAGCACGGCTTTGAGATCGGCAAGGCCATCCTGATGCGCCCGCCCGGCGACGTCGTCATGGTCACGACAGGCGTCATGCTCCAGCGCGCACTCGCTGCGGCCGACCTGCTGGCCGCGCAAGGCATTCGCGCCGGCATCCTGCACATGCACACCGTCAAGCCGCTCGACACCGAGGCGCTGCTGCAAGCGATCCGGGGCACCAGGCTGGTAGCGACGCTGGAGGAGCACGTGCCATCCGGCGGCCTCGGCGGCGCGGTCGCGGAGACGCTGATCGACAATCTCGGCTCTGGCCTGCCCGCGATGCTGCGGTTGTCGCTGCCGGACCGGTTCATGCACAATTACGGATCGCAGGACTCGCTGCTGAAGAAGCACGGACTTTCCGCCGACGCCATTGCGACCTCGATCGCGCGCGCGCTCCCCGCCTCGCACACCTCCTCTCCGCAACTTCATTCCACCTGACGGGCCCCATGCACGACGTTCGATATTCCTATCTGCTCGAGCAATTCTCCGACCCGGCACCGATCCTGGCCGAGATCGGCCGACTGGTGGCGACCGGTGACTTCACCCTGGGCAAGCCAGTCGCGGAATTCGAACGGCGCTTTGCCGAGCTGATCGGCGTGCGTCACGCCATCGGCGTCGGATCGGGCACCGATGCGCTCAAGCTGCCGCTCAAAGCGCTCGGCATCGGCCATGGCGACGAGGTCGTCACGGCCGCCAACACCTTCATCGCCACCGTCGGCGCCATCGCGGAGACCGGCGCGACGCCGGTGCTGGTCGACTGCGACGACTCCTTCTGCATGAACGTCGACTACGTCGAAGCCGCGATCACCGAGAAGACCAAGGCGATCATGCCGGTTCAGTTGACCGGCGAGGTCACCGACATGGGCAAGCTGATGGCGATCGCTCAGCGTCACAACATCCCCGTCGTCGAGGATTCCTGCCAGGGCATCCTGTCGGAGTTCGCGGGAAAACGGTCCGGCACCCACGGTATCGCTGCCGGCTTCTCCCTGCATCCGCTCAAGAACCTCAACGTCTGGGGCGATGCCGGTGTCGTCGTCACCAATGACGACGGGATGAACGAGCGGCTTCGCCTGATCCGCAACCACGGCATGAAGAATCGCGACGAGATCGCGATTCTCGGCTGCAATTCGCGGCTCGATTCCCTCCAGGCGGTCGTCGGCAACTGGCTGATCGGCCAGACCAGCGAGATCACGCGCCGCCGGATCGAGAACGCGGCCTATTACGATTCGGGGCTTGCCGGCCTGCCCGGCCTGCGGATTCCGCCGCGCCGGCCCAACGTGAAGCACGTCTACCATCTCTACATGGTGTTCGCCGAGCGGCGCGACGAGCTCTACAAATACTGCCTGGACAACGGCATCGAAGCGAAGATCCACTATCCCATCCCGCTGTACCAGCAGGAAGGCCTCAAGCACCTCGGCTACGCGCCGGGCACCTTCCCGGTCACCGACCGCCATGCCCAGGAAGTCATCAGCTTCCCCGTCGACCAGCATCTGACGCGCGCCCAGCAGGACCGCGTCATCGAGATCGTTCGGAAGTTCTGCCATGGACGCTGACACCGGCCGCCGGCGCATCGGTTACGTCAATCTTCCCGCGCAATTCGAGGAAGAGCGCGTTGAGATCATGCAGGCGGTCGAGGGCGTGTTCCGGCGCGGCGATTTCATCGGCGGCGCGGCCGTTGCGAAACTCGAAGAGGAGCTCGCCACCTATCTCGGCTCGCCGCATGTGGTGACGCTGAATTCCGGCACCGATGCGCTGATCCTGTCGTTGCGGGTGCTCAACATCGGTCCCGGGGACGAGGTGATCACCCCGCCGAATTCGTTCGTGGCGTCGACCGCCGCCATCATCGCCGTCGGCGCCACGCCAGTATTTGCGGACGTGCTGCCGGACCAGAATATCGATCCGGCCGCGGTCGAGGCCGCCGTCACGTCGCGGACCAGGGCAATCATGCCGGTGCACCTGACCGGGCGTATGGCCGACATGAACCCGCTGATGGCGATTGCGGCCAAGCACGCTCTCGCCGTGATCGAGGACAGCGCACAGGCCGTCGGCTCGACCTATGACGGACGGATGAGCGGGACCATCGGTACGTTCGGCTGCTTCTCCGCCCACCCGCTGAAGAACCTCAATGCCGCGGGCGACGCCGGCTTCGTCGTCACTGCAGACGCCGAGCTTGCCGCGAGAATTCGCCGCCTGCGCAATCACGGCCTGATCAATCGCAGTGACGTTCAGGAATGGGGCATCGTGTCACGCCTCGACACGGTCCAGGCCGAGGTGCTCCGGATTCGCTTGCGTCACCTGCCCTCCGTCATCGAACGCCGGCGCCGCAACGCCGCGCAATACCGCGCCGAGCTCGCCGGCCTTCCCCTGTTCATCCCGGTTTGCCGCAACATCGAGTTCAACACCTTCCACACCTTCGTCGTGCAGACGGACCGTCGCGACGACTTCCAGAAATATCTTGCCGACAAGGGCATCGAGACCGCGATCCACTACCCGGTACCGATCCACCTCCAGGAGGCGGCAGCGCATCTGGGTCACGGTCGCGGCGCGTTCCCGGTGACCGAGCGGCAGGCGGATCAGATCCTCACGCTCCCCATCAACCAGTTCCTCTCGGCCTCCGATATCAGCTATGTTTGCGCGACGGCCCGGGAGTATTTTGCATGACGGACACGGCTTTCCTCGAGGCCGATGAGCAGGCACTGGCGCAACGCTTCATCGACGATGGCTTCGTCACCACGCCGGCCGACGATCGCGCCGGGCTCGACCGGATCCAGCGGCGCGCCGCCGAGCTCGCGGCGGACTATCTGAAGCTGCCACACGGCAACGACCCGTACGCGATGCTCGACACCATCCACACGCGGGTGAGCGTCGATGATCTCAACGGCCTGCGGCTGCACGTCTTCAACGGTCTCAACGCCGAGCCCTGGTTCCGGCCGACCTATTTCCGTCTGGCGCGCTCGACGATCGAGACCATCGTCGGCAACGAGCTCTGCATGCAGCGCCGCGTCAATCTCAGCATCCAGCTGCCCGGAGACGATTCGTCGCTCCTCGCCACCCATTCCGACGTCTGGTCGGGCGACTCGCCGTTCGAGGTCGTGGTGTGGGTACCGCTGGTCGACGTCCACCGCACCAAATCGATGTATCTGCTGCCGCCGTCGCTGAACGGCGACATGCAGGACCGGATGGCCAGCCTGCGCAGCGCCGAGGAACTCTACCAGACCATCAAGCCGCACGCGACTTTCATCGAGATTCCCTACGGTCACGTGATGCTGTTCAACCAGACCCTGATGCACGGCAATCGCATCAACGAGGAAGCCGGCTCGCGCTGGAGCATGAACTGCCGCTTCAAGAGCATCATGTCGCCCTACGCGGACAAGCGATTCGGCGAATTCTTCGAACCGATCTTGCTGCGTCCGGCGACACGCGTCGGCATGCAATACAAGCTCCCGGGAGGCTTCCATGGCTGAGCGAGCCGGCCATCGCGGCTATATCGGCGCCCGGCCGCTGAACGGCAGCCGCACCCCGCAGCACGTCCAGAACATCGTGATCCGCGACTATGCGCGGCGGAAGAATCTGCATTATCTGCTCAGCGCCGCCGAGCACACCATGCCCGGCAGCTACATGGTGCTCGAGGACATCCTGGACGAGCTGCCGCGGTTGCGCGGCCTGATTCTCTACAGCATCTTCATGCTGCCGCCCGACGAGGCACGGCGGCGGGAGATCTATGACCGCGTGCTGAGCGAGGGCTGCGATCTGCACGCGGCCGTCGAGGAGATCACGCTGTCCTCGCGCGACAACATCCAGGCCGTCGAGGACATCCTGCTCGTCAACAAATTCGCCACCATCCTGTGACGATGCCGCGGACCGGTTGAGGACAATGGCCGAGATCAACCTGCTCCAACCGATGCACGCATCGACCAAGCGGAACTACGTTCAGCGGGTCGTCGAGCACGACAAGGCGGAATCCGCCACCGTCGCGCGGCAATGGGGACACGACTACTGGGACGGCGATCGCCGCTATGGCTATGGCGGTTACCGCTACGACGGACGATGGCGCCCGCTCGCGCAGACCCTGATCGACCGCTATGGCATCAAATCCGGGATGAGCGTGCTCGATGTCGGCTGCGGCAAGGGCTATCTGCTCTACGAATTCACCCAGCTCGTCCCCGGCCTCACCGTCGCCGGCATCGACATCTCCGACTATGGCATCGCCAACGCCAAGGAGGAGGTGCGGCCGCAATTGAAGGTCGGCAGCGCCGTCGAGCTCCCCTACCCCGATCACAGCTTCGATCTCGTGGTGTCGCTCGGCGTGCTCCACAATCTTCCGCTCGAGGACGTCTTCCGCGCCGTGTCGGAGATCGAGCGCGTGGGGCGCGGCGCCTCGAAATATCTGATGGTGGAATCGTTCCGCAACGAGCGCGAGAAGGCGAACCTGCTCTACTGGCAGCTCACCTGCCTGAGTTTCCATGGTCCGGAGACGTGGGCCTGGATCTACGACAAATGCGGCTACCGGGGCGACCATGGGTTCATCTTCTTCGAATGAAGCAACGGGCCTGCGCCGGCCGGCCTCGCTACGTGCGCAAAATCCCGAAGTGTATTATTCGGACGACGCCATCGTCACGGCAGACGACGCCACGATCGCGGAGCTGAAGCGCATCGCCGCAGGCAATCCGCGTCTGCGCAGCCGGCTGTGCACGCATCCCGATCCTTCGTCCAGCCTGCACGAGATGCTGATCGTGCATCACTGCGAGGCCTATGTGCGGCCTCACAAGCATTTTGGCAAACCTGAATCGTTTCACCTGATCGAAGGCACTGCACAGGTCGTGATCTTCCAGGACGACGGCCGCATTCGCGACGTGCTCGAGATGGCGCCGTACGGCCGGGGCGCGCTTTGCTATTACCGGATGCCCGAGCAGGTTTTTCACTCGATCCTGATCACCTCGGAGTGGCTGGTGTTTCACGAAACCACCGCCGGTCCGTTCGATCCCTCCCGCACGGCGTTTCCCGACTGGGCACCGGATGGCGGCGATGCCGCGGAAGTTCAGGTCTATGTCACTAGGACCGGTGCGCTCGCCGCGGAGCATCTGGCCCATCGCCATGCTTCACGAGCCATTCCAGCAGAGGTTCCTATTCGATGACTGATCATTGCCGCCTCTGCCATTCGACCAATTTGCGCCCGGTCATCGACCTCGGACAGATGCCGATTGCGCATCGGCTTCGGCACAGCCGCGACGAACAGGACGAACGGTATCCGTTCGAGGTGTTCGCCTGCGGCGAATGCGGCCTGCCCCAGATCGTCAAGCCGATCGATCCCGACATCCTGTACCGGCAGTTCAACTACAATTTCAGCAGCTGGAAGCCGGAGCCGCACCAGGTCGACGAACTCGATACCATCGCCAAATTCTCGGCCCACCAATCCGTGTTCGAGATCGGATGCAACGATGGCCTGTTCATGGACAGGCTTCGCGAACGCGGTGCGAAGGTTTTGGTGGGCGTCGAGCCCAACCCGGTGTCCGGCAAGATCGCCCGCGAACGCGGCATCAAGGTCTATGCCGACATGATCAGCCCGGCGCTGTGTCACGATGCGGTCGCGGAGGCCGGCAAGTTCGACCTCGTCGTCTCGCGCCAGGTGCTGGAGCACATCGTCGATTTCGAGAACTTTTTCGACTGCGTGAAAATCGCCCTGCGCGATGACGGCCTGCTGTTCATCGACGTGCCTGATTTCGCACCCGGCTCGACGGCGGGCGACCTCTCGGTCCTGTGGGAGGAGCACGTCAGCTATTTCACCGAGCCGACGCTGCTCGCGCTGCTGGCGCGCCACGGCTTCGAGGCGGTCTCGGTGAAGAAATACAATTTCAGCGGCGGCAGCCTCGCGATCGCAGCGCGACGCGCCGCGCACGACGTGACGGCCCCGCCCGCGCCGTCCGGCGTCGGCGAGAAATTCGGTCGGCGCGCCAGGGAGTACGGCGCGCGTCTTCGCCCGATCCTCGCCAAGGCCCGCGCCAACGGTGCCGAGATCGCCATCTACGGCGCCGGCTGCCGCGCCTGCACCTTCACCAATGCCCATGAACTCGTGGATCTCGTCGACCTCTCGGTCGACGACCAGAAGGAGCGCCAGGGCTTGTTCCTGCCCGGCAGCGGCATTCCGATCCGCCCGCCGGAGGACCTCGCCGGCAAGTCGGAGCCGCTCGTCTGTCTTCTGGCGGTGAACCAGGAGAACGAAGACAAGGTCGGCAGCCGGCTGCGCGAAAACGTGAAGCGTCCGCTCCACATCGTTTCGATCTTCGCGCCCTCCGATATCTGGAGCGAGCTCGATCGCCTCGGGGCCGCCGCAGGGTCGCGGCATGGCTGAGGACAAGCTCTTCAACTATTACGAACGTCAGGACGTCCTGCCGACGTTCGGCAATTTCAAATCCGTCGCCGAACTCGAAGCCTATGCCGGCCTGCGGCGCGAGTTGTTTTCCGACAAGCTGGTGCTGCCGCCGCGGTTGTTCCGCGACGCAGACGTGCTCGAATTCGGCCCTGATTCCGGCGAGAACGCGCTCGTGTTTGCGAGCTGGGGCGCAAACATGACGCTCGCCGAGCCGAACCGGCATGCGCACGCAAAAATCCAGGCTTACTTCGCGCATTTCAGCCAAGCGGAACGTCTGCGTGAACTCGTGTCGTTCCATGTCGAAGGATTTCGCAGCGATCACCGTTTCGACATCATCGATGCCGAGGGATTCATCTACACGGTGCAGCCGACCGAAAATTGGCTCGGCATCTTTCACCGGCTGCTCAATCCGGACGGTTACGCCGTCGTTTCCTACTACGAGCGCTACGGCGGCTTCTTCGAGCTCGCGCTCAAGGCGATTCATGCGGCCGGCAAGGTGCTGACGGGCCGTCCCGGACTCGAAACGGCGAAGCTGCTGTTCGACGCGAAATGGAACAGCATTCCGCACACGCGCAGCTTCGAATCCTGGCTGATGGACGTGCTCGAAAATCCTTTCGTCCGGCACCGCTACTTCCTCGACGCGGGCGCCTTGTGCACGGCGGCGCACGAGCAGGGATTCGATATCCATTCGGCGTGGCCCGCTTATCGCGACAGCCTGGACGTCTACTGGCACAAGAAGGTCCTGTCCGATGACGAGAAGCTGAGGCGCACGACGCGCCACCTCGGCCGCAGCCGTCTGAGCTTTCTCGGCGGACGGAAGCTCTATCTGGCCGGCAAGACCGAAGCGGTCGACGCGATTTCGGCTTCGATCGAGAAACTGGTTCTCGATGTCGATGCGATGATCGACGATCCCTTCGGCGACAGCCTGCCCCGTGCGATCGCGAGCCTTGCGTCGCTGCGCGAGACGATATCGGCGACAGATGTTCTCGCCGACGATGCGTCCGATATCGACGCCATCATGGCGACCCTCGACAGTTTCCATCGTATCTTTGTCGCGATCGGGCGACGGGACATGTCCACAGTCACCGCCCTCACCCAGTCCGACCAGGCGTTCATCAACACCTGGGGACAGCCGGCGCATTTCCTCGTTCTCCGGAAACGCTTCGAGGGGTCCTAGCAAGTGAGGCCAGGCATTGGCATCATCGGAACGGGCATGGTCGGCCAGATGTGCCACCTCGCCAATTTCGCCGCCAACCCCGCCTGCCAAGTTGTCGCGATCGCGGATCTCAGGCCTGATCTCGCCGCCGCAGCGGCGCAGAAATTCGACATCGCGCGGGTCTACGGCACGCACCGGGAACTGCTGGCGGATAGCGAGGTGTCGGCCGTCGTCGTCGTGACGAAGCGTCGCGCCACCGGCCCGATCGTGCTGGATGCGTTGAACAGCGGCCGCCATGTGCTGTCGGAAAAGCCGATGGCCTACACCACGGCTCAGGCCGTCTCACTGGCCGAGGCGGCGCGACGGCACAACCTCGTCTACAGCATCGGCTATATGAAGCGTCACGACGCCGGGGTGGCGCGCGCGATGGCCGAGTTGGCGCGCCTGCGAGCGGATCAATCGCTTGGACGCATTGTCGGCGCGCGCGGCTGGTGCTTCGGCGGCAACACTGGCCGGTCGCAGGACAATTTCGTCATGACCGGCGAAGTGCGGCCGGACGGGCTCGAGCTCTGGCAGGACGGCCCCGACTGGATGCCGGGCGCGATGCGACCCGGCTACGACAATTTTCTGAACGTGTTCAGCCATATCATCAACCTCGCGCGCTACGTGCTCGGATCGTCACCGACAGTTGCGGAAAGCACCGTCGAGACCTCGGGCGCGGCGACCGTGACACTCGACTTCCACGGCGTCGCCTGCACGCTGCAACTCGCGAATGGATCCGAAGGCGTCTGGCGCGAGGGGCTGAGCATCGAATTCGAGCGGGGCAAGCTGACCATCGAACTGCCCCCGCCTTTTGCCGAGCAAGAGGCGGAGGTCATCCTCGATCAGCAAGGACAACGCACGCAATTGCCGCGCGACACGAGCTGGGCGTTTCGGCGTCAAGCCGATGCATTCGTCGCCGATATGGTGGAACAGAGGACGCCGCTGGCGTCCGGCGCAGAGTCCGTGGCCGACATCGCCCTTGCGGAGGCGATCTGGCAACGGCAGATCATCGCCTAGGGCTCACGCCATCCAGCAATATCCGGCCGATGGCTGATCGCCCGTGTCCTGGGTTAAGTGATTGATTTCGCTGGCAGGAGTGGCAGGGCTCGAACCTGCGACCCCCGGTTTTGGAGACCGGTGCTCTACCAATTGAGCTACACTCCTACGGACCCTGCGTTGCCGCCCGGATCAGGCCGCTTTGAAGCACAGGGGGCGGCCGGATTGCAAGGCCGGATTGCAAGGGTGAAGCGCGCTGGCTTCGCTTGTTTGTGCCGCGCCTTCTGGGCCACAGTCTGCTCCGAACAATAATAAGCCACCGGGAGTGCCCATGACTGCCCAAGCCTCTGCGACTGCCCAATCGTCCGCGACAACCGCCCACCGCCCCCCGACCGCGCCGAAAACCCCGCCTCTGCCGGAATCCCGCCCCGAGACGCTCGGGCTGTCGCGCCCTCGCCTCCAGGCCATGTCTGAGGCCTTCAAGCGCGAGATCGACAAGGGAACCGTGCCGGGCGTCACCGTGCTGGTGGCACGGCACGGCCAGGTCGGCTGGTTCGAGGCGCTCGGCAGACAGAGCCCGACGGGCGCAGCGCCGATGGCGCATGATTCGATCTTCCGCATCTTCTCGATGACCAAGCCGATCGTGTCGGTCGGCATCATGACGCTGGTCGAGGACGGCCACCTGATTCTTGCCGATCCCGTCGCGAAATTCATTCCGGAGTTCGCCGACCAAAAGGTCGGCGTAGTCAGCGGCGGCAAGCTGGAACTGGTTCCGCCAAAACGCCCGATGACGGTGCAGGACCTGCTCCGCCACACCTCCGGCCTGACCTACGAGCACCAGGGCGACGGCCCCGTGCACAAGATCTACCAGGACTCGCGGGTGCGCAGCCGCAAGATCACCAATGCCGAGCACGCCGCCCTGGTGGCGAGCTTCCCGCTGGTCTGCCATCCCGGCGACGAGTTCAACTACAGCCGCTCCACCGACATCCTCGGGCGCATCATCGAAATCGTCAGTGGCAAGTCGCTCGGCACTTACCTCACTGAGCGCATTCTTACCCCCTTGCAGATGGCCGAGACTGGCTTTGCGACAGCCGATGCCAATGTCGGCCGGCTCGCCGAGCCGTTCGCGGCCGATCCCTGGACCGGCGACAAGGTCGCGCTGTTCAACATGCTCGAGCAGCCAATCATGGAGTCCGGCGGCGGCGGTCTCGTCTCCACCACCATGGACTACGCCCGTTTCGCGCTGATGCTGCGCAATGGCGGCACGCTCGACGGCAACAGGATCATCGGCCGCAAGACGCTGGAGCTGATGGCCTCCGATCATCTCGGACCTCACGTCGTGACCAACGGCACGCTGCTGTCGCCCGGCCATGGTTTCGGGCTCGGCTTCGCGGTGCGCCGCGAGGCCGGCATCGCGCCCTTCCCCGGCAGCGTCGGCCAGTTTTTCTGGAGCGGCATCGCGGGGACGTTCTTCTGGATCGATCCGAAGGAGGATCTGTTCGTCGTGTTCATGAGCCAGGGCCCGGGGCAGCGCGATTTTACGCGAACGCTGGTGCGGGATCTGGTGTACGCGGCGGTCGATTAAGGGCTTCGCCTGGTCGCAGCGTCGCACCTCCACACTTGCTGTCATGCCCCGGCTTGCCGGGGCATCCAGTACTCCGTGGCGGATGTGGTGAGAGCGAGCTCTCCAACGAAGGCCGCGGAGTACTGGATCGTCCGCCTTCGCGGACGATGACACCTACTGGGGCGTCAACTGATCGTCGCGCCGCCGTCGATCACCATGGTCTGGCCGGTCATGAAGTCGCCGGCCTTCGAGCCCAGGAACACCGCGGCGCCCGCGATCTCGTCGGGGATGCCGATGCGCAGCAGCGGCGAACGCGCGGTCGAGGCTTTCAAATTCTCCGGATTGTCCCACAGCGCTTTCGCGAAATCGGTCTTGATCAGGCCGGGCGCGATGCAGTTCACGCGGATGTTGTGTGGGCCGTATTCGCAGGCCAAATTGCGCGCGAGCTGCATGTCTGCGGCTTTCGAGATCGCGTAGGCGCCGAGGATGGTCGAGCCCTTCAGGCCGCCGATCGAGGAGACGATGATGATCGAGCCGTCCTTGCGCTCGATCATCTGCGGCACCACCATCGAGATCAGCCAGTTGTTGGCGACGATGTTGTTGTCCAGAATTTTCCTGAACTGATCGTCGGAGATGCCGGCGAGCGGGCCGTAATACGGGTTCGACGCGGCGTTGCAGACCAGCACGTCGATCTTGCCGAAGGCGCGGTTGCTCTCGTCGATCAGGTTTTGCAGGTTTTCCTTCGAGGAGATGTTGGCGGCGATCGCCACCGCCGTGCCCTTGCCGAACTTGTCGTTGATGCTCTTCGCGACCTGGTCGCAAACGTCGGCCTTGCGCGAGGAGATCACCACCTTGGCGCCGTGCTCGGCCATGCGCTCGGCGATCGCAAGCCCGATGCCGCGTGTCGAGCCGGTGATGACGGCGACTTTCCCCTTCATGTCGAACAAGGTCATGTTTCTCTCCCAGAGTACGTTTTGATTTCTTGAAGCTTACGCCGCATCCGCGCGACCGGGCAATTGCTCAGGCGAGCTTCTTGACTTCCGGTCCCGCGGGTTGATGCATCGCCGCATGCGCGTCGTCCGCGATCCACGGCTGCTGGTTCACCATTGGCAGCCGCCAGACGCTGCGCTCGGGGCTTGCGAAATAGTCGAGCCGCGTCACCGAGCAATTGTCGATATCGAACGCGAGCCCCCGCTCCGGCTGATTGTCGAGCGCCAGCCCCAGCGCTGCCTTGATGGTGCCGCCATGTGCGACTGCGATCACGTCCTGCCCGGCTGCCTCATTGTTGATCCGCTCGATGATGCGGCGGGCGCGATTGTAGAGGTCCATGAAGCTTTCGCCGCCCGGCGCAGGTTCGTTGATGTCGGCAAACCAGCTCGAGCCGACGGGACGGCTGGCGATGAACTCGGCGCGGTTCATGCCCTGCCAGCGACCGAGATTTTGTTCGGCGAGGTCGGATTCCCATGTCATCGATGCAGGCCTCGGGAAGCCCGCCGCCCAGATCGCTTCGGCGGTCTGATGCGTGCGCATCAGATTGCTCGAATACCAGACCGCCTTGCGTGGCAGTACCTTGGCAACAGCATTGAAGACGTAGGTATCGCTGGTGTCGCAGGCGAGATCGGACTGACCGTAGATGTTGCCGCCGTCATTGCGCACGGGCGCGTGACGGACCCACCACCAGCGTGTCGTGACCACTTTGGGCTTGTCTGCACCTGCCATCGAAACCCTTCCATCCCGTCTGATGTCGCTGTACGTCAGTAGCGAACGTGTCTCAAGACACTTTACCGTTTGAAATCTTGTTTGAAATTCCGTCGCGCGGCAAGCGTCGCGTGCGAACCAAAGGGAGAAACCGCATGGGCCGTCTGCAAGGCAAATCCGTCATCATCACCGGTGCCGGCAGCGGCATCGGCCGCGCGGCCGCGCTGCTGTTCACCAAAGAAGGCGCCAAGCTGATCGCGGTCGATCGCACCGAGGCAGTGAAGGAGACAGTCGAGGAAGTGAAGAAGGCCGGCGGTGTCGCGGAAGCCATGATGGCGGACGCCGGCTCCGAACAGGACGTCATCGCCGTGATCGACAAGGCGGTGAAGACGCACGGCCGGCTCGACGTGATCTGGGCCAATGCCGGTGTCTCCGGCGGACTCGTTCCGCTCGGCGAGCAGACCGTCGAGCAATGGCAGGAGGTTTTGCGCATCAATCTGATCGGGCCCTTTCTCGCGGTGAAGCATGCGATGCCGCACATGGTGAAGCAGCAGTCCGGCGCGATCGTGCTGACCGCGTCCGTCGCGGGCCTCAAGGCCGGCGCCAGCGGACATCCCTATGCCGCGAGCAAGGCCGGCGTCATCTCCCTGGTGCAGACCACCGCCTATTCGCTCACCGGCACCGGCGTGCGCATCAACGCGGTGTGCCCGGGCCTGATCGAGACCGGCATGACCAAGCCGATCTTCGACCGCGCCAAGGAGCGCGGCACCGCCGACAAGATCGGCCAGCTCAATCCGCTCAAGCGCCCCGGCCAGCCGCACGAGCTCGCCGCGATGGGACTGTTTCTGGCCAGCGACGAGGCGTCGTATGTCAATGGCCAGGCCTTCCCGGTGGACGGTGGCCTCACGGCGTCGATGCCGTATACGGGGAAGCCGGTTTAGCTGAGGGCGTAGTCCCGGCGAAGGCTGCGAGATCGCGAGCCCGGCTGCATCGATACCGTCATTGCGAGCGCAGCGAAGCAATCCAGAGTCTTTCCGCGGCGCGAGGCGTCCGCTCAGGTTGCCCGCCCTGCAAAAGCTGTTCGCGCCGATGTGGCCCACGTCCACCGCTGTCCGGCCCGCGTTCGGGACGATCGCGAAATATATTTGACGAGGCTCGTTGACCGACCATTTGGGTGTTTTGCCCAACGGCAACTCAAGGTCTTGTAGCCCGGATGAGCGAAGCGACATCCGGGATTCCTACACGCGCTGCCCCGGGTCTCGCTTCGCTCACCCGGGCTACGGGACCGACATGTTGATTTGCTCACAGGAGCACGACATTGGTATGGTTCGTGCAAGCATCTCAGCTTCCATCCCCCTGACAAGAACGTGACAATGCCAAGCTCAAGACCCGACCGTATTCGCAAGCTGCTCGCCGACCTCGTCGGCTTCGACACGATCAGCAATCGCTCCAACCTGCCCCTGATCGCGCATATCGAGAGCTATCTCGCCGCGCTCGGCATTAAGGGCGAACGCTTCGTCGACGAGACCGGGCAGAAGGCCTCGCTCTGGGTTACGATCGGGCCGGAGGACCGCCCCGGCCTGGTGCTGTCGGGACATACCGACGTGGTGCCCGTCGTCGGCCAGGACTGGAGCCACGATCCGTTCAAACTCGTCGAGCGCGACGGCAGGCTCTATGGCCGCGGCACCACCGACATGAAGGGATTCGTCGCGGTGTGCCTCGCCATGGTGCCGGAGATGCTGGAAGCGAAGCTCGCAACACCGATCCATCTCGCCATCTCCTATGACGAAGAGATCGGCTGCGTCGGCGTGCGGCCGATGCTGCGCGAGGTCGCGAAGAAACGGATCAAACCGCTCGGCGCCTTCATCGGCGAGCCGACCGAGATGAAGGTCATCATCGGCCACAAGGGCAAGCATGGCGTGCGCGCGACGTTCAAGGGGCTCGCCCGCCACTCCTCGATCGCGCCTGACGGCGTGAATGCGATCGAATATGCGGCCGAGCTGATCGTCGAGATTCGACGGCGCGCCGTGGCGCTCGCAGCCGTGCGAGCGGCCGACAGCCTCTATGACGTCCCGCACTCGACGCTGCTCACCAGCATCGTCCATGGCGGCGCCGCGCTGAACATCGTGCCCGACACCTGCACGGTCGATTTCGAATGCCGCGGCATCGGCATCACCGAGTCCAGGGAGGTGACGGATGCGATCGTCGCCTGGACCAAGACCGAGATCGAGCCGGCGATGAAGAAGCAGCATCCGGAGTGCGGCATCGATTTCGAGGAGATCCTCGACTACCCCGCGCTCGACACGGCGGCCGATGCGCCTATCGTCACGCTGGTCAAGAGCCTTGCGGGGCGCAACGACCACGCCAAGGTCGCGTTCGGCACGGAGGCAAGCCTGTTCGCCAGCATGGCCGATATCCCGTCCGTCGTGATCGGCCCCGGCTCGATCGCGCAGGCGCACACGCCGGACGAGTTCGTGGAAATGGCGGAGCTGCAGAAATGCGCAGGCTTCGTGGAGAAGCTGATCGCGCATTGCGTGAAGGGGTGAGGTGTTTCCGCGTCATTGCGAGGAGCTCTTGCGACGAAGCAATCCAGACGGCCACCGTGCGAAGATTCTGGATTGCTTCGCTTCGCTCGCAATGACGAGCGTCTGGAGACACCCGTAGCCCGCATGAGCGCAGCGACATGCGGGACCGGTGTCCCGGATATCGCTACGCTCATCCGGGCTACGAACCACCTACAATGGAGCGCCCATGGTTACGGCAAAACTGAGGTCTCTAGACAGCACTGATGCGGATCCGCTCGAGGCGTTTGCGCCAAGCGGGCCATTTGGGATTTTGGTAACGGCTATGGTCGGCCCCGCTGATGGGCCAGGACAAGAGTCTTTCGACTTCATGCTCTGCACCCCCGACTGGTACAGCTCCAATATGAACCAGGACATCACGATCGGACGGCATCATGTGTTCGTAAGGCAATTTAACTATGCTCGACTGCGAGATTTTGTCGAAGCTTATTGCGCTGAATGCTCGGGAACGTCCTGGAAGGAAGCGGCAGAAAAAATGGCCCGCCTCGGGAAGTGGGAATTTGAAGACTACATTCCCTAGAACTGAACACCTTCGCGACGTGACTGGATCCCGGCACTGCAGAGCAACGCTGCGCGCTGCGCCGCGTCCGGGACACGAGAGCGGCGGATACCGCTCATCGCTCCTGCAAGGCCAGCCGCACGCCGACGGCGCAGTAGATCGTTCCGACCACCTGGCCCTGCCATTTCACGACGGCTGGATGGCGGCGTAGCAAATTGCCGAGGCGGCCGGCGCCGATGGCGAAGATGACGGTACTAAGCAGGCCGAGCAGCACGAAAACGATGCCGAGGGTCGCGAGCTGAAGTGCGATCGAGCCGTGCTCCGGCTTCACGAACTGCGGCAGGAACGCGAGGAAGAACAGCGCGGTCTTGGGATTGAGCACCTCGGTCAGCACGGCCTGCCGGAATGCCCGCGCAGCGCTGATCGCGGGCGCGCCGCCGTTCACCTCGAGCGGTGTCTTGTCGAGCATGGCGCGAATGCCGAGGTAGATCAGAAAGCCTGCGCCCGCGTATTTGACGACGCTGAACAGCAGCGCCGACGTTGCGATGATCGCAGAGAGACCGACGATCGCCAGGGTGGTGTGGACCACGTCACCAGCCGCAATTCCCGCGCCCGTCGCGATGCCGACCCTGGTGCCCGAGCTCGCGGCGCGCGCCATAGTGAGGAGTGTCGCCGGTCCGGGAATGAAGACGAAGCCGAGGACGATGAGGATGTAGGTGACGAGGGTGGTGTGGTCGATCATGCGGGTATCTCTCTCGTCATTCTGTCCCGTGTCCGGGACACGAGAGGAACGCAAGCAAAGGCGCGGCCGTCAGCGCGCCTTCGGAGTCCTTAAACCGCGCCGGCCTTCTGCGCGTATTCCCATGACGCCTTCGACAACGGCACGGTGCGCTTGGCGGATTCGAGCGCCTTCGCATTCGCCGCGGTGCCATCGCGGACGCGGCCAGCGATGCCTTGCGTGATGCCGGCGAGGCGGAACAGGTTGTAGGCAAAATACCAGTTGAGGTCAGGCACCGTCATCTTGGTGACGTTGCAATAGATCTGCGCGGCCTCTTCCACGCTCGGAATGTTGAGCGCCTTGAGGTCGGCACCGTCCAGGCCGGGCATCACCCACTGCATCAGCAGATAGGTGAAGTCGGCCATGGGATCGCCGAGCGTCGACAATTCCCAATCGAGCACGGCTTGCACGCGCGGTTCCGTCGCATGGAAAATCATGTTGTCGAGGCGATAGTCGCCGTGGACGATGGAGACGCGCGCCTGCTCCGGCACGGTCTTCGGCAACCATTCCGCGACCTTCTCGAACTCCGGAATGGTCTGGGTCTCGGACGCGCGGTACTGCTTGGTCCAGCGGTCGATCTGGCGCGCGAAATAATTGCCGGGCTTGCCGAAGTCGCCAAGACCGATCGCGATGGGATCGAACATATGGAGCTTGGCCAGCGTCTCGATCTTGCTGGTGAAGATTTTTCGACGATCATCCGGCGTCTGGCTCGGCAGCGTCGGATCCCAGAACACCCGGCCGTCTTCCATCGACATGATGTAAAAGGCTGAACCGATGATGCTGTCGTCCTGGCACAGCGCATAGGCCTTCGCGACCGGAAAACCCTGCTTTCCCAGCGCCGCGATCACCCGATATTCGCGATCGACCGCGTGCGCCGACGGCAACAATTTGCCGAACGGCTTTCGGCGCATCACGTAGGAGCGGTTCGGCGTATCGAGCCGGTAGGTCGGGTTGGACTGGCCACCCCTAAACTGGAGCACGACCAGCGGGCCCTCATAGCCTTCGACGTTGTCGCGCATCCAGGCTTCGAGCCGCATCTCGTCGATACGATGACGCTCCTCGACCGGTTTGGTGCCCGAGAATTCTTCGTCTTTCCTGACGCCGTCAGCCACGATGACGCTCCCTCTTCAGTCCGAACATGATCCTAATCGGTAACCCCCGGCGCACTTGCGTCAAGCGGTCATCCGATCACGGATCATGCCCTGTCGTTTCTTCAAATCGGGAGCGCCAGCATGCTCTCCCGCTTAATGACTGGAAGAGTTTGCATACTTCCGAACCTCGAGCCTGGCAATGGCGCGATTGTGCACCTCGTCCGGGCCGTCGGCGAGACGGAGTGTGCGGATGTGGGCGTAGTCCTTGGCAAGGCCGGCTTCGTCCGAGACGCCTGCACCGCCGAAAGCCTGGATCGCCTCGTCGATGATCTTCAGCGCCATGTTGGGAGCGGCGACCTTGATCATGGCGATCTCGGCCTGTGCGGTCTTGTTGCCGACCTTGTCCATCATGTCGGCGGCCTTGAGGCACAACAGCCGCGTCATCTCGATATTGGTGCGGGCTTCGCCGATGCGCTGCTCCCACACCGAATGCTCGACGATCCGCTTGCCGAAGGCTGTGCGCGAGGTGAGCCGCTTCACCATTTTCTCCAGCGCCTCCTCGGCCTTGCCGATGGTGCGCATGCAGTGATGGATACGGCCGGGACCAAGACGGCCCTGCGCGATCTCGAAGCCGCGGCCTTCGCCGAGCAGGATGTTCTCCTTCGGCACCCGCACGTTCTCGAGCAGCACCTGGGCGTGGCCATGCGGCGCGTCGTCGAAGCCGAACACCGGCAGCATCTTCTCGACCTTGATGCCGGGGGTGTCGAGCGGAACCAGGATCTGCGACTGCTGCTGGTGCTTGGCCGCCTTGAAATCGGTCTTGCCCATCAAGATCGCGATCTTGCAGCGGGGATCGCCGACGCCGGACGACCACCATTTGCGGCCGTTGATGACGTAATGATCGCCGTCGCGCGCGATGCTGGTCTCGATGTTGGTGGCGTCAGACGAGGCCACCGCCGGCTCCGTCATCAGGAAGGCGGAGCGGATCTCGCCATCCATCAGCGGACGCAGCCATTTGCGCTTCTGCTCCTTGGAGCCGTAGCGCATGAACACTTCCATGTTGCCGGTGTCGGGCGCGGAACAGTTGAAGACTTCCGAAGCCCAGGAGATGTGGCCCATCTGCTCGGAAAGCAGCGCGTACTCGAGATTGGTCAGTCCCGCGCCGCGGAATTCGTCATCCTCATGCTCGTTGGGCGGCATGAACATGTTCCAGAGACCTTCGGCCTTCGCCTTCTTTTTGAGATCCTCGAGCACCGGGATCACCTTCCAGCGTTCGCCGCTGCGATCCTGCTCATCATAGACCGGCACCGCCGGGCGCACGTGCTTGGCCATGAAGGACTGCACGCGGTCGAGCCATTCCTTCTGCTTCGGCGACAGATCGAAATCCATGGGACGCTCCTCGTCTTTGCCAACTCGTTTTGGCGAATTTGTTTTGGCGAACTTGTTTTGCGCCGGACTGTCCACCCGCATTGTGCGACCCGCAAGTGCGAATGCGCGGCTTGCGGCTCCGGAACCCATTCGCGCGTTTGCGAATGACTCCTGATTGCGGATTGACTTTCCCGGCCTTCAAACGATAGTTTCATACAACTGTTTGAATTGCAACTCCCTCCCCGAGGGGCTCCCATGGCCAGCGATCATACCCGGACTGCCATTCTCGCCGCCGCCGAACGGCTCTATGCCGATCGGGGGTTCGGCGACGTGACGCTGCGCGACATCGTCGCGGAGGCCAATGTCAACCTCGCGGCGGTGAACTATCATTTCGGCTCGAAGGACGAGTTGATCGCGGAGCTGTTCGTGACACGCTCGATCGCCACCAACCGCGAGCGTCTGCGCGAGCTGAAGGCGGCGGAAGAACAAGGCGGCGGCCGCGCGCCGATCGAGGTGATCCTGCATGCCCTGGTCGGCCCAACGCTGCGCGGCTGCCTTGGCCCGGAGAACCAGCGCTCGAGCGCGGCGCGCTTCATGATCCGCGCCTCGATCGAATCCGTGCCGCCGATCCGCCGCATCAAGAACCGCGAGATCGACCATTTGCGGAAATTCGCCGGCGCGATGCGCCGCGCCCTGCCCGACCGCAGCGACGTCGATATTTATTGGGGTCTGAATTTCGCGCTCGCCATGGCGCACCACACCATCCGCGAGAGCGAACGGCTGACGAAATTATCGGAAGGCAAATGCGATCTCGACGACGTCGAAGACGTAGTCGCCCGCGTCGTCACCGTGGCGACGATGGCGCTGACGGCGGGACGGACAGAGGCGAAGGCGCCGTCAAAGGTGGCGGCGCGCTAGCACAACTCGTTGCCGCACTGACGGTGCGCTCCCTCGCCCCGTTCTTACGGGGAGAGGGTTGGGGTGAGGGCCTCTCTCCGCGTATGAGATCGTCGAGGGACCTCTACCCCCTCACCCGGATCGCACCGGACGATGCTTCGCATCGCCGAGGCGATCCGACCTCTCCCCGCAAGCGGGGCGAGGTAAGTAAGCGCGCTCACATCATTGCGATGCAGTCGATCTCGACGTCGAAGGGGCCGAACCATTCCGGCGTGCAGACGAAGATCCGCGCCGGCGGATCGTGCGGGAAATAGCGCGCATAGACGGCGTTGAACGCGGCGAAGTGTTTTGTCGAGGTGCAGTAGACGTTGCACTTCATGACGTTGTCGAGGCTCGCGCCCGCCGTCTGAAGGCACAGCTTCATCTGCTCCATGACGAGCTCGCTCTGCCGTTCGATCGGCACGTCCGCGATCTCGCCCGTCTCGGGGTCGAACGGCGGCAGGCCGGCGACGAAGATCATGTTGCCGGCGCGCGTGACCGGCGAGACCGGGGCGTTCCGGCGATCGAGGAATGTCGAGATCGGTTCGACGCGGAGCGCTTCACGTTGCATGGGCGGCCACCTTCGGTTCAAGCGAGATGACGGCTTGCTACATCATCTTGCAGCCGCCATGCTTCGCTTCCGATCGAAGTGTGTCGCGGAGCCGCCTAGGCGTGCTGCGGCATCTCCTCGGCCTCTTCCTTGGCAAGCAGCAGCAGCATCTCGATGCCCATGTCGCCTTCCTGCGGCGACCGGATGAACTTTATTTCGTCGGCGCTTTGCCGCAACGCGGCAACGATCGCGACGGCCTGATTGGCCGTTGCCGCCTCGGTCGCCAGAATTGCCTTCTGGTTCTTGGCCTGAAACCCGATCGTGTAGGACATGCGTTCCCTCCCGGACTGAGTGGACCGATCGAATCTGAGTCGCGCGCGGAGCGGAAGCCTGTGTGAGTACGGACCGGGATTATCTGGGGATTGTCCGCAAGCCTCAGGCAAGCCCGAGCATCGCGCGCGCCTCGGCGGCGGTCGCGACGCTCGCACCCAAGCTCTTCAGGATGCCGCCGGCACGCGCAACCAGCTCGGCATTGGTCTTCGCCAGCACGCCCTTGGACATATAGAGATTGTCCTCCATCCCGACGCGGACGTGGCCGCCGAGCAAATAGGCTTGCGCGACCATCGGGAATTCAGCGCGGCCGATACCGAAGCCCGACCAGATCGCGCCCGGCGGCAACAGGCTGCGGGCATAGAACATCGTCTCGGGCGTGGCGGAGAAGCCGTACTTGACGCCGAGCACGAGCGAAAACAGGCCCGGTCCCTTCAGCGTGCCGTCGGCAAGGAGATCGCGGGCCAGATGGCAGTCGCCGGAATCGAACAGCTCGATCTCCGGCAGCACGCCGGCCGCCTTCATCCGCTCGGCCATGATGCGGACGTTGCGCGGGGTGTTGATCACGACCTCGCCACCCGAGTTCATGGTGTTGAGATCGAGCGTGCAGATGTCGGGCTTGAGCAGCTCGATATGCTCGACGCGCTTTTCGGGTTGCAGCAGCGTGGTACCTGCAGCGGCGACGCGAGGGTCTTCGACCGAAGGCACAAAGCGCCCGCCGGGACCGGTCGTGAGGTTGATGACGAGAGACGTGTTGCGGGCGCGAATGCGATCCACCACATCGCGATAGAGATCGATCTCCATCGAAGGCCGCCCCGTTGCGGGATCGCGGACATGGATATGGGCAATCGCGGCGCCGGCTTCGGCCGCTTCCAGCGCCGATGTCGCGATCTGCTCGGGTGTGATCGGCAGATGCGGCGATTGCTCGGGCTTTGTCAGGTTGCCGGTGATGGCGCAGGTGATGATGGTTTTGGTGGCGGTCATGCGTGCTGTCCCTTTTCGTAAAACGCGCCACGAGCACCGGACCTCTTCCTTCTCCCCTTGCGGGAGAAGGTGGCGCGAAGCGCCGGATGAGGGGTTCTGTCCCCGCGCTCAAGTAAGAGTTCGACTCGCGGAGAGAACCCCTCACCCGTCTCGCCGCGACGCGGCGAGCCACCCTCTCCCGCAAGGGGCGAGGGGAGGAAAGTCAGATGATACCCTGCTGCTTCAGTGCCTCGATCTTGCCGGCATCATAGCCGAGCTTGCCGGCGAGCACCTCCCGGGTGTGCTCACCGAGCAACGGCGGGGCGCGGTAATCCTTGATCGGCGTTTCCGAGAGCGTCAGCGCGTTGCGGATCAGCGAGAGATCGGGCTGGAAGGGATGGTCGACCTTCACCCGCATGCCGCGCGACTGGACGTGGGGATCGGAAAACACCTGCTCGAAATTGTTGATCGGGCCGGAGGGCACGCCGGCCTCCTCCAGTCTGTCCAGCCAATAGGCCACCGGCTGCTTCAGGAACAGGCCGGCGAAGATCGCCATGATCTCCTTGCCATGTACGACGCGGTCGTTGTTCTTGACGAAGCGCTTGTCGTTCGCGAGCTCGGGCGCGCCGAGCACGGCGCAGGTGCGCTGGAACTGGCCGTCATTGCCGACCACCAGCATCAGCTCGCCGTCGGTGCAGCGGAACACGCCGGCCGGCATGCCGCCATTGCCCCAGGTGCCGCGGCGCGGCGGCGTCTTGCCGTTGACGAGATAGATCTGCAGCCAGTGCGACAACGACGCGATGACGGTGTCGAACAGGCAGACGTCGATATGCTGTCCCACGCCATCGTTGGCGTCGCGATGGTAGAGCGCCGAGAGAATCCCGATCGAGGTGTTCATGCCGGTCATGTAGTCGACGATCGACGGGCCGACCTTCATCGGGCCCTCACCGGGCTCGCCGTCGATATGGCCGGTGACGCTCATCAGGCCGCCCATCGCCTGCAGGATAGCGTCATAGCCGGCGCGCGGCGCGTAAGGCCCCGTCTGACCGAAGCCGGTCACCGAGCAATAGATAATGCCGGGATTGATCGCCTTGATGGTCTCGTAGTCGAGGCCGTAGCGCTTGAGATCGCCGACCTTGTAGTTCTCCATGAAGACGTCGACGTCCTTGGCGAGCTCGCGGATGATCGCCTGCCCTTCGGGCTTGGCGATGTTGACCGTGACCGACTTCTTGTTGCGGTTGGCGCAGAGGTAAAACGAATTGTTGTTGTTGGCCTTGCCCTCGGGGTCGGTCAAATAGGGCGGGCCGAAGGCGCGCGCGTCGTCACCGGTGCCCGGCCGCTCGATCTTGATCACCTCCGCGCCCAAATCGCCCAGCATCTGGGCCGACAGAGGCCCGGCAAGCACGCGGGTGAGGTCAAGGATCTTGATGCCTGAGAGCGGCAGGGCCGACATGTCGAATTCCTCCGGGAACTGGATCTTAGAGCTGATCTTGGCGCGGCGGCGAGATCGCGGGCCGCGCTCCCTGCGGATACACCATTTTGGCGGTCCGAGCACTGCACTGTGGGCATACGGCTATCCGCCTGCCCGCCCGGCGCAGGTCATCCGCGCGGTGAATTTCCGCAGCGCGAATATTCTCAGGTCACGGCCGCTGCGGCCACCTGCGGCCGCCGCCGGCTGAGCAGGACCAGGATCAGCACCGTGGCGCAGGAGCAGACGAAGGTGAGACCGAGCGCGCCGCGGCTGCCGAACTGGGTGAGCAGGCCGACAAGGAGCGGGGGCGAAACCGCGGAGGCGAGATTGAGCGGCAGCGCGATCATCGACATCGCCTTGGCGAATTCGGTCTGATCGTAGAACACGAGCGGGATCGTCGCCCGCGCCACCGCCATCGCGCCGCTGCCGGCGCCGTAGAGCAGGATGAAGGCCGCAACCGCCCAGGTCGCGCCCTCGCTCGTCATCAGCAGCAGCATGGCGATCGGCAGCGCCGTGCCGGCGACGAGCCCGGTCGTGATTCCATCCCACCGCCCTCCGCCGAGAAAATCGAGCCCGCGCGCGCTGACCTGGATCACGCCCAGCATCGAGCCGAACGCAAGTGCCTGCGCCGGGGGAAGCCCCTCCGCTCTCAACAATTCGATCATGATGGCGCCGATGCCGAAATTGACGAAGGCATTGAGCGTGATCGCGGCGACGACGAGGCTGAAGGTGCTCCTGGGAATCGCCGGCGGCGGCGACGACTTCACCGGCTCACCGCCATGACCCGCGGCGATTTTCCGGCGCGGTGCGAGAAACGCGTAGAGCGGAAGGTTGATGACGATCATCATCGCCGCATAGACGAGGCACGTCCCGCGCCAGCCGAGCAGACCGCTGAGGAACGACGTCGTCGGCCAGAAGATGCTGCTCGACAGGCCCGTCACCAGCATCAGCGCGCCGATCGCATTCTTGGCCTGCCGCCCGGCGACCTCGTTCAGCATGATATAGGCGCCGGTCGAAAGCGTGGCGCTGCCGGCGATGCCGAGGACGATCCAGGCGGCGAAATACAGCATCGGCTCGCGCGCGAGGGACAGCAGGATGAAGCCTGGCACGGTGAGGACCGTGCCTGAGATCATCACCTTTCGTGCGCCGTGCCGCGCAAACGACTTGGCGAGCCAGGGCGCGCACAGCCCCATCGACACATAGAGCACGGACGTCCCGGCGAACACCGCCGGCAAGCTCATGCCGAGATCGGCCGCGAGATCGCGTCCGACGATGGCGGGAAGACCTATCGTACCCCACCCGACAAGCTGGGAGACCGCGAGCACCAGCAGGACCCCGATGAGCCTGCTGTCAGATTTCAGAAACCGCATTCCAACCGTCGCCTGCCCGCCAGGCGCAGATCACGCCTGTGATGGCAGTCTTACCCGGAGACTCGGCGCACGGAAACGCCGGCTGTCGAATGGCAGCAGGCGGCCGGGAGCATGTCAGGAGGCGGCAGGAGCTCCCTGCCCCGCGATCCCGAGCAGGGATCGCGCCTCGGCCGCAGTCGCCACGCGCCGGCCGTGGTGCGCGACAGCCTCACCAGCGATGGTCACCAGTTCGGCGTTGCTGGCCGCGAGGCGCGCCTTGTCGATCCTGATATTGTCCTCGAGTCCGGTGCGGACCGCATCGGCGCCCCGCGCGAGCGCCCAGCCCATGACCTCGGCCTGGTGGCGTCCGATCCCGGCGGCCGTCCACGTCGCCTTCGGGATCAGCCGCCTGAGTTCGCCCAGCAGAATGTCGAGGACATGCTCGTCCGCGGGCATGGCGTTCTTGACGCCCATGACGAACTGCACGTGCGGACGCGCGTCGATCAGCCCAGCCTCGATCAAGCGGCGGGCCCCGTGCAGATGCGACAAATCGAAGATCTCGATTTCCGGCCGGATGCCATTCGCCTTCATCCCGGTGGCGAGAGTCTCGACCAGGGCGGCGCTGTTCTCGTAGACGATGGTCGGAAAGTTCACCGATCCCGTGGACAGCGAGGCCATGTCCGGCTTCAGATAGAGCGACGATCCGCGCGCCGAGGGATCGCGGCCCCGCCCGCCGGTCGAGAACTGAACGATCATGTCAGGACAGTGCTTCCTGATCCCCGCCTGCACCACGGCGAAACGCTCGGGATCGGAGGACGGCGTCTCGTCGTCGTTGCGAACATGGATGTGGGCGAGCGTGGCACCGGCTTCGAAGGCCTGGTGCGTCGACTCGATCTGCTCGGACGGCAGGATCGGGACCGCGGGATTGTCCTTCTTGCGCGGAACGGAGCCGGTGATGGCGACAGCGACGACGACGGGGTTCATCTTGCAACCTCATATTGATTGCGCTCACGCGCACCAAGTTTGAATCGGCAACCTGACTCTGCAGTGAGGCCCTGCCGCCGCGAACATCGTCGATCGCGGCGGCAGTTGCCTCTATTATACCCGTCAGGTCCGAACCGTGGCAGCCCCGCTCACCGCATCGCCGGCGCGCTGGCGGTCATAATCTGCCCGCGGCATCGGAACGGCATTGGGGTTGCCGAGATCGTCGATCCTGATCCGATAGGTTTCCCGCGCGGTCAGGGCCGCCAGCGCGGCGATGATCGTGATCGCGAAGGCAATCGCCCCCACCGTCAAGGGAATGTTGTTCGAGCCGGGCGGCGCGACGGTCGCAAACAGGGCGGGAAGCAATGCGGTGATGGTGGTTCCAATGTTCTGCGATATCGCCATCGCCGAGACGCGGGTGCGGGTCGGAAACAGCTCCGGGTAAAAGCTCGGGAAGATCGCGTTGTAGCCCTGATAGACGACGCCCCACATCAGCAGCGACACCAATATTGCCAGCGGCACATTCCTGATGCTGATGGCATAGAGATAGCAAAAGGCGAGCAAGCCGGAGAGAAGCGCGCCTACGATGATCGGAGGCTTGCGACCGACCTTGTCGGAGAGATTGCCGACGAAGGGAATGACGAACACCGCCAGCATGTTTCCGAGCACGGGGATCCAGAGATAGACGTCCTTGGCAAAACCGATCCCGTAGGCCGGCTGCACCGCATAGGCCGCGCCGAAGATGGTCGCAACGACAGGAATGACATTCATCAGCGCCATGCAGATGACCCTGAGCATGTCGCGCCAGCTCAGCTTGATGGCCTGAACGATGGGCGCGCGCGGCGTTTCTCCCCGTTCGCCCTCGCGGGCAAAGGCAGGGGTCTCGTCGACTTCGCGACGGATGATGTAGCCCGCGACGATGACGAAGAAGCTGAGCAGGAAGGGAATCCGCCAGCCCCAGCTGTTGAAGGCCTCGGTCGGCATATAGGCCGCCAAGGGCAGGAAGATTGCTGCGGCGAGGATCTGTCCGGCCTGCACCCCCTGAAGGGCGAAGCTGGCATAGAAGCCCCGCCGACCGAACGGCGCGTGCTCCAGGATCATCGAGCTTGCGCCTGAGATTTCGCCGGCAACGGCAAATCCCTGCACGAGGCGCAGAATGACGAGCAGAATTGGCGCCAAGATGCCAACCTGCTGGTAGGTCGGCAGGATACCCACGGCCATCGTCGAGATACCCATCAGGAACATGCAGATGATGAGAACCGTCTTGCGGCCATGGGTGTCGCCCCAGTGCCCGAGCACGAAGGCACCGATCGGCCGGGCCACATACCCGACGCCATAGGTCGCCAGCGACGCAACGATCGCGACGGTGGGGTTCTCCGACGGGAAGAAGATTTGCGGGAAGATCAGTGACGCGGCGGTCGCGTAGATGAAGAAGTCATAATATTCGAGAGCCGACCCGATCCAGCCGCTGGCAGCGGCTTTCCTGGACTGACTCATCTGATTGGTCGCGGTCATCTCAAGATTCCTCCCTTGGGTTTTTGACTGACGTCCCGTTGACGGGCTTCGCTCAAAATTGGGCAGCACTCTCCGGCCGCTCTGCGGAGTTTCGCGAGCGCTTGTCATTGCCGATGGGTGTCTGCTTGGTGGCGACGATAGGCTTTCGCCGGGCTAACACAATTACCCTGTTATGCGACAAACCTAACGTGATGTTATTTTGTGCGGGAGAACCCGCGTCCCGGCGACACCGCCGGTAGGCTCATGCCGAGATCGGCCGCGAGATCGCGTCCGACGATGGCGGGTGGGAGGTAGTTGACATTGGACCATTGCATGGTCCAATTTATGAAACTTGAGGAAGGACAATGAGATGCGGGTCTCCGTTACCGACGCAAAAGGACAATTGACCGATCTTGTCCGCCGCGCAGAGGCCGGCGACGAGGTGATCCTGACGCGGCATGGACATCCCGCGGTGCGGCTCGTTCCGGTCAAGGTTCCGCCGGACCGCGCCGCCCGCCGGACCCTGCTCGAGGCGGCACGAAGGACCGGCGGGGCCAAAGCTATTCCCGGACCGAGCGCCGCGCGCAGTCAGGACTTTCTTTTCGGCGATGACGGACTGCCGGAATGATCGCAGTCGACACTTCCGCGCTGATGGCGATCGTGCTCGACGAACCGCAAGCCGATGCTTGCATCACCGCGCTGGAGACCGCCGACGAAATCCTGATCTCGGCCGCCTCCGTTGCAGAAAGCCTGATCGTCGCGGCACGGCGGGGCGTCGACGAAGAGATGAACAAGCTGATTAGCGATCTCGGTTTGAACGTGATCTCGGTGACCCAAGCTTCGGCCGAACGCGTGGCGCAGATCTACTCGCGTTGGGGCAAAGGCATTCGTCCTGCCGGTCTCAACTTTGGTGACTGCTTCGCCTACGATGTCGCCAAGGAGCATGGCTGCGCCCTTCTTTACGTCGGCGACGACTTTGCCAAAACGGATATCGTTGCGGCGGCGTAGTCGACCACCGTCGGGGGCGGCGACTTACCGGCCGAACAGAAAAGCCGCGGGGCAGCCGTCAGGCTGTATGGCCGGGATCGACCTGCTTCGGCGTTTTCTTGTCGCGTTGGGGTGTCATCTTGGCCGGATCCGGCGCATTCGGCACGCCGCGCGGCCCGAGCTGGTCGCGCTGAATGTCGTCTTCGGAGCGGGAGGGTTCAACGCCGTTCGGCTCGCGGGGCTTGGTCATCGCAGCCTCCTGAAGTGTGTCGCTCGGAGTGTCCGTCAAATTCCCAGCGCGTTCTCGCCGGCTTCGCGGCCGGGTACGCTGACATGGACTTCGTGTCCCTCGCGAAGCGCCAGCGAGGCTGCGGCAACAGCCGACTCGAAGGCCGCTTCCTTGGTGGAGTATCGGTTCTTGACGTCGCCGTCGTGCAGCACGCCCCATTCGTCCTGCACCGGCACGATCGTGTATTGAGCAAGGCCCATGGTGTAACTCCTCGAGATCTATCGCTGCGTGAGCTGCGGGTGCGCCGCCGTCACGCGCCACACCGTGTTGCCGCTGTCATCGGCGACCAGCAGCGCGCCGGTCTTGTCGATGGCAACGCCGACGGGCCGCCCGCGCGCCTGGTTGTCGCTGTTGAGGAAGCCGGTGACGACGTCCTGCGGCGGGCCGCTCGGCTTACCGTCCGTGAACGGCACGAACACCACCTTGTAGCCGTTCAAGACCTGCCTGTTCCAACTGCCGTGCTCGCCGACGAAGGCACCGCCGCGATAAGCGGCCGGCAGACTCGCGCTGGTGTTGAAGGCCATTCCGAGCGGCGCGACATGCGAGCTCAGCGCGTAGTCAGGCACGATCGCCTTGGCGACGAGATCAGGACGCTCCGGCTTGACGCGAGGATCGACGTGCTGGCCGTAATAGCTGTAGGGCCAGCCATAGAAGCCGCCGTCCTTCACCGATGTCAGGTAGTCCGGCACGAGATCGGGGCCGAGCTCGTCGCGCTCGTTCACCACTGTCCACAGCGCCCCCGTCTGCGGCTCGAAGCTGAGGCCGTTGGGATTGCGCAAGCCGCTTGCGAAGATGCGCCAGCGGCCGCTGGCACGGTCGATCTCGAGGATGGCGGCGCGATTGTGCTCGGCCTCCATGCCGTTCTCGGTGATGTTGCTGTTGGAGCCGACGCCTGCATAGAGCTTCGAGCCGTCGGGGCTCGCGACCAGGCTCTTGGTCCAGTGATGGTCGATCGGTCCGCCCGGCAGCGGCGTCAGCACCGTGCCCCGCGCGGTGATCTTGGTATCGCCTTCGGTATAGGGATATTTGACGATCGCATCGGTGTTGGCGACATAGAGATCGTTGCCGACCAGCGCGACGCCGAACGGCGAGTTGAGATGGTCGAGAAAGACGCTTTGCGTGTCCGGGACGCCGTCGCCGTCGCTGTCGCGCAGCAGCGTGATGCGGTTGCTCTCGCCGGTGTCGCCGCCTGATGTCGCCCAGGACTCGATGTATCCCATCACGATTTCCTTGGGCCGCTTGATCGGAGCGCCCTTCGGCGCCTTGGATTCCACCACCAGCACGTCGCCGTTGGGAAGCACGTAGAGAAATCTGGGGTGCTGCAAGCCGGTCGCGAAGGCCTTGGCCTGCAAGCCCTGCGCAACGGCCGGGGTCTCGTCCTTCTTCCAGCCGACGATGCGGGCGATGTGCATCGGCGGCAGCAGATATTGCTGGATGTCGGGCAGCGTCGGATTGGCGCCGGTTTGCGCCTTCGGATCGCCGCTGCCGTCATTGCAGCCGGCGAGAGACAGCAGCGAGGCGCACAACAGCGCCCGAGCGATTGCGGAGTTCATCGCGCAACTCCTACGCCGTGGCGGTACACCATGGCCCAGCCGAGCCAGCCGGTGACCGGCAGGATCAATACGGTGATGGCTGAAAGAAGGAGCCCAGTCGGCCACACCGAGGTCCAGGCATCGCGCGTATGGATCAACGCATTGACGGTGGCGAGGACCAGCGCCAGCGCATTGCCGATCAGATGCGGCCACGCCGGCGGCTGCGCCCGCACCAAGCGGTTGCCGAGAAAATCGGTCAGGCCGGCGATCGCGGCCAGCACGCCGAAGATGACGCCGACCACCAGAAGCCAGGCGGAAAAATCCGCCCACATGATCTCGGCACTGACGACATAGGCGATGTCGGTCAGCAGCGCCCCGATGAAGCAAACGATCGGGATCGGCACCAGCATCGGATGAATCGGATGGCCCGCGATTTGCGCGGTCGAGCGCACACGCAAATTGTCTTGCACGGTTGACCTCTTGTCAGATCGCCACCCCTCCCCGTTGGAAAACACCCGCTTCCAGCGAAGGTTCCTGATCGTCGGCCTCAGCGCCGCCGCTCCTCAACAGCGCTGCGGCGGCGAAGCACTCACGAGGAACCCCTTGCCGGTGCGGGCCTTGACCCGGGCATTGAGATGAACCTGCCCTTCAGGAGACTGCGGAGTGGACCAGCCTGGCGACGGCGCCTCCTTTAATCCAGCCTCGAAGCTCGACGGCGTTTCGCGGCGCCAGACCGAGCAGATCGAATCCCAAAGCCGGCCGAACGCCGCACTCATCCACGAGACGATCCGCGCCGAGGGTGAGCAGGAACTGGAGCGGCGATGGTGGGCCATCGTGCTGTCCGGCCTCGCCGCCGGTCTTTCGATGGGATTGTCCCTGATCGTCCAGGGCGAGTTTCACGCGCTGATCTCCGACGAGGCCACCCGGCGCCTGGTGGCTCCGCTCGGCTACACGGTCGGTTTCCTGGTCGTGGTGCTGGGACGGCAGCAGCTCTTCACCGAGAACACGCTGACACCGATCCTGCCGCTGTTGCACAACAGGGATCTCGCCACGCTGTGGAGCGTGATCAAACTGTGGGGCCTGGTGCTCGCCTCCAACATCGCGGGAACCTGGGCGGTCGGATCCGTGCTCGCGCACACCAGCATCTTCGAACCACGCATCGTGGACGCCTTCGTGGATCTCAGCCGCCACACCATCGAGGGCACGTTCACGACGACCCTTGTCCGGGCGATCTTTGCCGGCTGGCTGATCGCCTTGATGGCGTGGCTACTGCCTGCCGTGAAGGGATCGCGCCCGCACCTCGTCGTCGTGATGACCTATGTGGTCGCGCTCGGCCAGTTCGCGCACATCATCGCGGGCTCGGTCGAGTGCGCCTTCCTGGTCCAGAGCGGCCGGGCATCGCTCTCACAATATGCCTCGGACTTCTTCGTACCGACACTCCTCGGCAATATTCTGGGCGGAACGACACTGGTGGCCCTGCTGAACTACGGACAGGTCGCCCCCGAAATCGACGACCACAGGGAATAAAGAGGCTGCACAAGAGCTGCCGCCTCGACAGGAACGATGGGCGCGAGCCGCGCTTGCCTCAACAAATCAACGTGCGGCGACAAGCAGGATCAGTCATGAGCACCAACATCAAGAGCCCATTCGACAAGGAACCGGCAGAAGGATCACGCGACATCATCGATCGCGAATTGCAGCGTGCCGAAGATGCCGCCAATAAGGTCGATCATCTCCCCGGCGTGAAGGTCAGCGGGCAGCCCGAGGGCGGCGCAGTCGATCGTGCCCGGAAGCAGCGCGAGGAGAAGGATAGCGAACAGCAATAGAGTCGCTCTGCCGACCCGAAACGCCAAGTCGGTCAAGCGAGACGCATCAATTTGTTCGGGACTGGCAATGACTGACAGCCCATCGTTCTGAGGAAACGTGGTTCTGGGTAAACGTGGAACTTTTCAGCCCCCGCGTATGTTGTGGGCGTGAGTGATGCGGCGGCCAGCACAAGGCGGGGGCGCCATTTCTTGCACAGGATTGCCCATCATCGAACTCAGGAGCCCGAAATGAGCCGCGGAATGCCATCGATGACCGCCCTCTTGGGTATGCTCGCAATCGCCGGCTATCAAAATCGGGACAAGCTCGCCGACATGTTTCGCAATGCTACCTCCGGTCAGCCGTCGGGTACCAAGGATTCCCTGAGCGGCATGCTCGGCAATCTTGGCGGCCTTGTGGGAGGCGGCGGTGTCGGTTCGCTGCTGAACGGCGGGATCGGCGAGTTGCTCGAACACTTCAGGCAGAACGGGCAAGGCGATGCGGCTCAATCCTGGATCAATCAGGGGCCAAACCGCGAAGTCACCCCGCCCGAACTCCAACAGGCGATCGGTCCGGACGTTCTTCAAAAACTGGAGCAGCAGACCGGCCTGTCTCAGCAGGAGATCCTCGACCGATTGTCGCGCGAGCTTCCGGCAGCGGTGGACAAATACACGCCGGACGGACGTCTTCCGGCGCAATCCGCGGGATAACACTCCTCAAGACTCGAGAAAAGCTATGAGCATCATCTGGACGATCATCATCGGTTTCATCGCAGGCGTCATCGCGAAGTTCATCATGCCCGGTGACAACGAGCCCTCGGGTTTCATCCTGACCACGATCCTGGGAATAGTGGGCGCGTTCGTTGCGACCTATCTTGGCCAATCGCTCGGCTGGTACCGGCCAGGAGAAGGCGCAGGACTGGTGGGGGCAGTGGTAGGCGCCATCATCGTGCTTTTCGTGTACGGTTTTGTAGCCGGTCGCAGCCGTCGGGCCATCTAACCACAGTGAACGGAATTCCGCGCGTTAGCAGCGAATTCGCCCGGCGCGAAAGGCGATCGGCAAGATGAAATGGATGCTCGTTGTCCTGGTAGGAGGCATGACCCCGGTCAACACCGACCTGGTTTTCGACAAGTTTGCCGATTGCCTTGCCGCCGAGGAGCAGATGCGAAAGCACTATACGGACGCTTTCGAGGCCTGGGACCGATGGGCCGCGGCCAATATCGAGCGACGACGCGAATACTCAAAGGTGCGCGACCTCCAGGCCAAACGGCTGCTCAGCAACATCGGTACGTGCGTTCCTCACGCAGGGGGAGAGGCCGCAGCGCCTCAGCAACTGAGCAATCCGACACCTTCCCCGCAAGCCACACCTGCGCCGCAGCCAAGTCCGAAAACGTGACGTTTGAGCCCCTAAGAGCCCCTTGGCACCGCCGCTAACCCGGCACTTTTTGAGGAGATCAGCATTGAGCGACAGGACGGGCAATGAACCTGCACCCTTGGTGCTTGTGGGCGTGGCAATCATCCCGATCATTGCAGTATTGGCGTGGTTCGCTTTTTAGCTTTGAACCTTCTTCGCGATCGCGCGTCATACAGTCGAAGCGTCCCTAAGCTTCACCAGAAAGCCCCGCTTCCCCCAGGCGGGGTTTTTGCTGTCGGCGCTGCATCAACGCACCGATCTTTTCAAGCGCCCTTTTGGCTTGACCACTTTTTCCCGATGCAGCAGCCTAGATATGGGCAGGGTTTTGAGGAGGCACAATTGCCGAAAACCCTAGTGGAATTCAGAGCGCAGAACCTTCGTTTACTTGAGCAGCTTTGTCCGGACGATCCGGGCTACATTCAATCGTGGATCAGGAAGTTCGACCAGCAGAATGGGATCGAACCTGAAGCTCCTGCGAAGTCCCGCCGGGAGCGAGGTGTTGCTTCACCCAAGAAGGCAAGGTCCGGCGACCGAACCAATTGAGCGCGTGGTTTCCTTCGCTCGGCGCCGGACGCTACGGGCCAAGAGGCGCTGGGCTTAGGCAGCTCGCTGCCCTTTCCGGGGAGCGCTCGCCTTTGCCTTCAACTTACCGCTCCCGGTATTCGACACACGAGCCACCCCTCCGAGCGCAGCTGCAAGGACCTCGCGCTGAGCGAGGGCATTTGGCCCGTCAGCTTCATGCATTACGATCTGAGATACTTCGACCTCGAGCAGAAAACCCTGCAACCTCTCGACAACCCGTTCGGCACGAGACTGTCACCCACGTCTCAGGTACGTTCCGTGACCCATGTCTTCGGGCTAGCATCGAAAGCCTTGGAGCGGGTGAAGGGAATCGAACCCTCGTATTCAGCTTGGAAGGCTGCTGCTCTACCATTGAGCTACACCCGCGACAGGGGCTCCCTAACACGGCCGGGCGGCGGTCTCAACTGCCCAGGATCAACTGCCCAAGACAAGATCAACTGCCCAAGAGAGTCTTTCCAGCGCCTTCCCGGCTTGCGAACCGCCGCTGGTTCCTCCGGACACCGCCTCCCCTTAACAACACCGGAATTGCCGCCTATATTGAAATCTTCCGCAACCAACGAAAGGAGGTGATCCAGTGTCTCTTACCAAGCGCTGTCACCTCGCTGGGATCGCCCGCTAAGCTTTGAATAAAGGCTTGGCATCGGGGCGCTCTCAGCCCTGGACCAGCGAGCAAGAAATCGGGCGCGACGGGGCCTCCCCGCCGCGCCTTTTTTGTAGGTCACGCGCCGGCTGCTCAGGCGGGCGGCTCGCCGGCGAGCACCTCGCGGATCCTCACTGACAGGTCCGCCTTCCGGTACGGCTTCCTCAGCAACGCAACGCCGGGACCGAGATGACCCTCGTGGTCGAGGGCGTTGTCGGTATAGCCGGACGTATAGAGCACCCTCATCCCCGGGCGGAGGCGCCGCACGGCCTCGGCCAGTTCCTGCCCGTTCATGCCGCCGGGCATGATGATGTCGGTGAACAGCAGATCGAATTGGGCGCCCTGCTGCACCAGCGCAAGCGCGGTTGCGCCGTCGCCGGCTGCGAGGGTGCGATAGCCGAGGCTGCCGAGCTGGGCGATGACATAGCCTTGCACCAGCGGATCGTCCTCGACGACGAGAATCGTCTCGTGCCCGCGTGCCGCCGCGGGCGCCTGCAGTGGCCCGGTCCTGGCCCGCGCTCCGCCCGCAGAGCGCGGCAGAAACAGCCGAATCACGGTGCCGCGGCCTTCCTCACTCTCGATCGCAACACTGCCGCCGCTCTGCTTGGCGAAGCCGTAGACCATGCTGAGGCCGAGCCCGGTGCCGCGACCGACCCCTTTGGTGGTAAAGAACGGCTCGAACACGCGGTCGCGGAGATCGGCGGGGATGCCACGGCCGGTGTCGGCCACCGCGACCATGATGAAGGCGCCGCGCGTGGCGTCGCCGTCACCGGCACCATTCGCGCCATCGAATTCGCGGTTCGCGGTCTCGAGCGTCAGCGTGCCGCCGCCAGGCATCGCATCGCGCGCATTGACCGCGAGATTGATGATCGCCGACGACAGCTGCGACGGATCGGCCATCGCCGGCCAGGCGTCATCCGCGAGGCGGGTCACGATTTCGACGTTTCCGCCCAGGGTCGGCTTCAACAGCTTCGCCGTCTCGAGCACGAGGCCGTTGACGTCAATCTCGCGCGGCTCCAGCGGCTGGCGACGCGCAAAGGTCAGGAGCTGCGAGGTGATCTCCGCGCCTCGCGCCGACGCATCGTCGATGAGCTGGGCGATGGCGGCGAGGTCGGGCTTGTCCGCCAGCCCCTCCCGGATGATCTCGATGGTGCCGATGATGACGGTGAGCACGTTGTTGAAGTCATGCGCGACGCCGCCGGTGAGCTGACCGATCGCATCCATCTTCTGCGACTGGCGAAGCCGCTCCTCCGTCTCGTGCTGCTTGGTCAGGTCGGTGGCCGAACCACGATACCCCATGAAGCGCCCGTCGGCGTCGAACACCGGCTGGCCGTTGACGCTGAAATGGCGCGCGCGCCCAGCCGCATCGCGGCCGCGATACTCGAACTTCCGGAACGGCTCGTGGCGATCCAGCGTCGCCAGGTGACCGCGCCATTTCTGCGGCTCGGCATCGCGGTCGAAGGCGGCATCTGAACGGCGCCTGCCGATCAGCGCCGTGTGGTCCATGCCGAAAGCATCGGCCCGATCTGAAATGTAGGTGAACACGTGATCCGGGCCGGTCTCCCAGAACCAGTCGGATGCGGTCTCGGCATAGTCACGGAAGCGCTGCTCGCTCGCGCGGGCGTTCTCCTCGGCATGCCGCCGGATCTTCAGGTCGCGCTCGAGATTCCCATTGGCCTCGCGCAGCTCGCCATAGGCATGTTCGAGGTTGGCGCACATGGCGTTGAAAGCAACGACCACCTTGTCCAGCTCGTCGGCCTCGTAAGGCGGCCGGCGCTCCAGGCGCAGCGGCGGCGGCGGCCGTCCGAGGCTGTACTTGCCGACGTACTCGGCGATGGCGACGAGATGCCGCGTCACCAGCAGATGAAACATGTAGATGATGAACAACGAGACGAGGAACGTCTTTGCCGCCTGGCTTGCCAGAATGACGAGGGCCCTGTTCAGCAATTGCTGATAGACGTCGGTCAGCGTCGCCTCGACCCGGAGCGTGCCGATGGCACGCGAGGTCCCCTGCACCATCGTGCCCAGCGGAAATTCCCGGGTCATGATCGAACGGGTGTTTCGCTCGCCGACTTCGACCCGGATCGGATTGGGTCGATCGGCGATCTCGCGGACCTCCGCCGCACGGATGTCGGGCAGCCGCAGAATGCCATCGAGCTGCAGCTTGAGCTGGTTCTGGTCGAGATTCCACAGGCTCTCTCCGAGGCTGCCCGTGGTGCTGCGGCCGATCTCGTCCAGCCGCGTCTCGATCAGTCCGACCTCACGATTGTAATCCAGATAGAGCTGAAGCGCGGTCAGGGTCAACGTCACGACCGACGAGAACAGCAGCACGGCGGCCAGCAGCCGGGGCCCGACGCCGCTGCGCGACCAGTTGAAGATCCGCGACAGGAGCGCCGCGAACATCGCAGGCGCGAGCGCGGCGCCGATGCCGGTCAAATCCTGCTTCGCAGCCGCCGGCGCAATGGCGCGGCCACGCTTGGTCTCATCGTCACCTGCGTTGCCCATGCACCACGTCCCCGAAATGGCGGCACCTGCTCAGCCTACCGGCCGCAGCCGCGCGCAAAGCGAACGGTGAGGCTTTGCCGCGTCACGCGATACACGTGGCGATCCTGTCGGCCCTTGATCCTGTCGGCCCATGGGCGGCCTGAGTTCGACGGGGTCATATCTTGCGCCCAGCAGCAGGATTCCCGGGCAAACTACCACCTCGCGTGCTAGAATGACATCAGTGAAAGTCCGGAGCCGCCCGCACAGCGGGAAGGCGCTGCAAACGTTGCGGACCGGCGCAGCTGCCATCTCCGGTAGATCGCGCGGCACCGGAATCCGATGGTAGCAGAGCACGCCAAAAGGCATGGCCAGGGAGATGCGTCATGAGGCGGATAGTCGTGGTCTGCCTGTTGCTGCTCGCGGCAGGCCCGTCGCAGGCGCAAGAGGTCATCCGGCTGGCACGCATCGCCGATATCCCCGATCAATATGTCGGCGGCGAGATGCTCCGTGCGGTCTATGCCAGGCTGAACATCAAGCTCGAATTCGAGGATGTCCCCGGCAAGCGCGCGCTCACGCTGTCGAGTACCGGCGAGGTCGACGGCGAGGTCCAGCGGATCGGAACGCTCTCTCGCGACTACCCGACGCTGATCCAGGTGACACCTGCGATCAATTACATCGAGCCTGCTGTCTTCACCACAAAACTGCAGTTCAACGTCGCCGGCTGGAATTCAATCAGGGACTACAGCATCGGCATCGTACGCGGCGTCGGCTCGTCGGAAGCCGGCACGCGCGGCATGACCCGGGTCACGGCGACCACAAGCCTCGACAACATGGTCAAGATGCTCGATGCCGACCGCTTCGACGTGATGGTCACCGACCTCTTCAGCGGGTTGGCTGCGGTAAAGAAACTTAATCTCCAGGCCAGGATCCATCCGCTCTCACCGCCACTCGAGCGCATCAGCATCTACCACCATCTGCATGAACGGCATCGCGATCTCGTGCCGAAGGTCGGAAGGATGATCGCGCAGATGGAGGCGAGCGGCGACCTCGCCCGGTTGCGGGAAACCCTGATCGAGCAGGTGCTGAGCGGGATGTGACACGCAGTCAGTTCGTGCGAGGCCGCTCCCGCACCGCTGCCGCGGCGGCTTAGAAGCCGCAAACGCTCATTGCGGGCGGGCGCTTGCCGCGCCGGCTTTCGACGATGCGCTCGCCGCCGCTCTCGGCCGAGCTGCCGTAATAGCGATGGTGGCCGCTCTGGTCGTGCAGATCCGCAAGCTCCGACTTTCCCGCCCGACGCGCGTCGCAGATGATCTTGCAGATGATCTTGATGGTCGACATGGCCGCCTCCGAAGTGTTCTTGGTGGCAATCAGTCGCGCCGATTTCGCGCGGCGTTCACACCTTTTCGGCCGCAATCGGGTTTCGGGAAGGTTTCGTCGCCGCACCCCGCGACGCAATAATTTCTACAGCCCTATTGTCGGCCGCGGCGGTGGTGATACGTCCTTCGGACGCGCGCAGCGAAAACAACGAGGTGACGATGCTTTACGCTATCCTGGCCTATCACGTGGAAGACGAGATCTTGTCCTGGACGCCCGAGAAGGACGCCGCGGTCGTGGCCAAAGTCATCGAGGTCCAGGCGCCCCTCCGGGCAAGCGGGCATCTCGGCCCGGCCGCCCGCCTGGATGAGACCCGAAAGGCCCGCACCTTGCGCGGCCCTGGTGGGGGCATCGTGCTGGACGGCCCGTTTGCCGAGACCAAGGAGCAGCTTCTGGGCTTCCACCTCGTCGAATACGACACGGACGAGGAGGCGATTGCGGCCGCACGGACGCTGCGCCAGGTCAATCCGTCAGCGGTCTACGAAATCCGCCCGGTCAAGCTTTACGTGCCGGCCGACGGGTTCGGCGCGACGCCCTCCGGCGAATGAGCGGCAGGCCTATTTGTCCGTCCCGGTCGGCCCGACATAGAAGCGCTGGATCAGCAGGCCGCCGAAGGCGATGAACCACACGAACGGCGCGACTTGCGGCGCGAACGCCGCAACGACCGTGCCCGGGATAAACACCAGCAGCGGAAACAGCGAGGCCATGATCTCGTGGCGCCAGCCGCCCAGGATCCGCCACCACAGCCAGGCATTGAGGCCGGCGATCGCAGTCAGGTGCAGGCCGTAGAGCACGGCGACCGCACTGCTCATGGGGTGGTTGGTGTAGAGGCCGTTGGTCACCGGCAGCAGCACGATCGACAGCAGGAAGAACAGATTGAGGATCACCGCGCCGCGGCTGCCGACGGGCTGGCGCGCCAGCCGCCGGTGATGGCTGATCCAGAACACGCCGGCGATGATGAAGCTGAGCGCAAGACCCGCAAGCTTGCCGGAATAGACCCGGGCCAGATCGTTCCAGTCCGGCGCGGTGCTGAAGACCGCGGCCCTGGGCAGGTCATAGGCGAGCAGCGTCATGGCAACGCCAAAGATGGTGTTGCTGAGCGATTCCAGCCGGCGCATCTCGAACTGGTCGGGCTTGAGCTCGGTCATGCCAGGTGCGCGCTTTCGGGCTGGAACTTCGGGCCGCCTTGTCCCTAGGTCTTAACATCGGTTCCGTCCAGCCGCATTGCGATTCGCAGCGGGATGGCCGACTCTCGGCGTTTCACCGGGGCGATTCGTGGCGACATATCTGGACACGCTCAATGCGGAGCAGCGCCGCGCCGTGGAGCATGGCGTGGCCGACGGTGCGACCGTGGGAGCGCCCCTGCTCGTCATCGCCGGTGCAGGCTCCGGCAAGACCAACACGCTGGCCCACCGCGTCGCCCATCTGATCGTCGCCGGCGCCGATCCGCGCCGCATCCTCTTGATGACGTTTTCGCGCCGCGCCGCGGCCGAGATGGCCAGCCGGGTCGAGCGCATCGCCCGAAAAGTGCTCGGCGAGAACAATGCCGCGATCATGCGCGACGCGCTCGCCTGGGCCGGCACCTTCCATGGCATCGGCGCACGGTTGCTGCGGGAATATGCCGAGCGGATCGGTGTCGATCCTGCCTTCACCATCCACGACCGCGAGGATTCCGCCGACCTGATGAACCTGGTCCGGCACGAGCGTGGATTGTCGAAGACGGAAAGCCGCTTTCCCGCCAAAGGCACCTGCCTGTCGATCTACTCGCGCTGCGTCAATGCCGAGATGGAGATCGAGAAGGTGTTGGGGGCGCACTATCCCTGGTGCGCAGGCTGGGCGGCCGAGCTGAAGGGCCTGTTCGCGGCCTATGTCGAGGCCAAGCAGGCCCAGCACGTGCTCGATTACGACGACCTGCTGCTCTACTGGTCGCAGATGATGAGCGATGCGCTGATCGCGGAAGAAATCGGCGGCCGCTTCGATCACGTCTTGGTCGACGAATATCAGGACACCAACCGCCTGCAATCCTCGATCCTGCTGGCGCTGAAGCCCGACGGGCGCGGTCTCACCGTCGTCGGCGACGACGCGCAGTCGATCTATTCGTTCCGCGCCGCCACTGTCCGCAACATCCTCGATTTTCCGCAGAGCTTCTCGCCCCGCGCCGAGATGATTACGCTCGACCGCAATTACCGCTCGACGCAACCCGTGCTGGCGGCGGCCAACGGCGTCATCGGCCTGGCGCGCGAGCGCTTCACAAAAAACCTCTGGACCGACCGCAGCTCCACGCAAAAGCCGCAGCTCGTCACCGTGCACGACGAGACCGACCAGGCCCGCTACATCGTCGAGGAAGTGCTGGCCAACCGCGAGCAAGGCGCGCTCTTGAAGCACCAGGCCGTGCTGTTCCGGACCTCCTCGCATTCGGGCCCGCTGGAGATCGAGCTCACCCGCCGCAACATTCCCTTCGTCAAGTTCGGCGGGCTCAAGTTTCTCGATGCCGCGCATGTCAAGGACGTGCTGGCGCTGCTGCGCTTCACCGAGAATCCGCGCGACCGCGTCGCCGGCTTTCGCATCCTGCATCTGTTGCCGGGCATCGGTCCGGCGACTGCCCAGCGCGTGCTCGACCAGATGGCGGAGAGCTCCGATCCGCTCGCCGCGCTCGGCCAGCTCCCGGTGCCCCCGCGCACCGGCGCGGACTGGACCGACTTCGTCCGCACCATCGAAAATTTGCGCTATTCGGAATGGCCGGCCGATCTCGAACGCGTGCGGCTCTGGTACGAACCGCATCTCGATCGCCTGCACGAGGATTCCGAGACCCGCCGCGCCGATCTGATGCAGCTCGAGCAGATCGCGAGCGGCTACGCCTCGCGCGAGAAATTCCTGACCGAGCTCACGCTCGACCCGCCGGATGCGACCAGCGACAAATCCGGGCCGCCCTTGCGCGACGAGGACTACCTGATCCTCTCCACCATCCACTCCGCCAAGGGCCAGGAGTGGAAATCGGTCTTCGTGCTCAACGTCGTCGACGGCTGCATGCCGTCGGATCTCGGCGCCGGCACCAGCGCCGAGCTCGAGGAGGAGCGCCGCCTGCTCTATGTCGCGATGACGCGCGCCAAGGACGATCTGCACCTCGTGGTGCCGCAACGCTTCTTCACCCACGGCCAGGCCGCCAAGGGCGACCGCCACGCTACGCCTCGCGCACCCGCTTCATCCCGGAGCAGCTCGTCTATCTGTTCGAGCGCACCGCCTGGCCGAAAGCCGGGGCAAGCGCAGCGCGCACCGCCGCGCAAGGGCCAAAGGTCGACATCGGGGCAAAGATGCGCGGCATGTGGCGGTAGACGCAAGAGGCCGGTCCAGGGACCTGTTAGAATAACGGGACCAATGGGGATCCGACATGAAAGCCGTCGTCGTCGAGCAATACGCGCCCATCGATCAAATCGCGCTGAAGGACGTTCCGTCTCCGCGCATCGAGCCGGGACAACTGCGCATCCGGGTAGAGGCCGCAGGAATCGGATTTGTTGACGGCTTGAAGATCGAGGGGCGCTATCAGACCAAGGATCCCCTGCCGTTCATTCCCGGAACTGAATTCGCAGGGATCGTGGACGAAGCACCCGGGGCACCGGGCGGCTATCAACCCGGGATGCGCGTCATGGGGATGACGCGCTCGGGCGCGCTTGCCGAAGAGATCGTCGTCACCCCCGAAGCGCTCTATCCCCTGCCGGACGGCGTCGCGGCGGAGGTCGCCGCCTCGTTTCGTGCCAATTACCTGACCGCCCTCTATGCGCTGAGTGCGCGCGCGTCGCTCGGCGCAGGCGAACAGCTTCTGGTGTTGGGCGCAGCGGGCGGCACGGGAATCGCGGCCGTCCAGATTGGCAGGCTGCTCGGCGCCCGCGTAATCGCAGCGGCATCGACACCAGACAAGCGCGAGTTCGCGCGACAGCACGGCGCCGATGCCGTGGTTGACTACACGCAGACCAACTGGCGCGACACATTGAAGGAATTGACGGGAGGACACGGCGCCGACGTGATCTTCGACCCCGTCGGCGGCGAAGTCTCGGTGCAGGCCTTTCGCTCCATCGCCTGGCGCGGCCGTCATCTCGTGGTCGGTTTTGCCGCCGGCGCGATCCCTGCATTGCCGTTCAACCTGCCACTGCTGAAGGGTGGTGCCCTGCTCGGCGTCGACCTCGCGCAGCTTCCAATCCGCGAGCCCGAGGTGCAGAAGCGCCTGATGTCGGAGCTGACGGCTTGGTTGGTCGAGGGCCAGCTGAAGCCTGTGGTCGGTCGCGTCTTCGCGCTGGATGATTTCCGGGAAGCGTTCAGGACCATGCAGACGCGCGGGGCGCTCGGCAAGATGGTCGTGCGTATCTCGAAATAGGACGCACCGGCGCGCGGGATGTGGCGGCAGCTAAGCATTGAGCCGGTCGAACTGGACCTTGCCTGCCTTCATCACCATCGGGATGTGCTCGCCCTGGCCGAGCAGGCAGGCCACATCGCGCAGCGGATTGCCATCGACCACCAGCAGGTCCGCGATGGCTTCGGGCATGATGCGCCCGAGCTTGCCTTCCATGCCGAGCACCTCGGCGCCGACCAATGTCGCGCTGGCGATGACGGCGCGCGGCCCGAGAATTTCGGCGCGGATGCGGAATTCGTCGCTCTGCAGACGCTGCGACGGTCCGAGCAGGTCGCTGCCGAACCCCATCTTCACGCCGGCGTCGCGGTAGATCGTGAGCGAACGCAGGCCGGCGTCGCGGACATCGGCGATCTTGGCCACGCTCTCCGGCGGCAGGCCGTACTGGGCGCCCTCGTTAGCCAGCGCCTCGTAGGTGACGAGCGTCGGCACCACATAGGCGCCCTTCTCGGCCATCAGTTGCGCGGTCGGAGCATCGACCAGATTGCCGTGCTCGATGGTGCGCACGCCGCAGCGCACCGCGCGCTCGATCGCGGCAGCGGTGTAGGCGTGGGCGAGCACATAAGTCTGACGCCCGCGCGCCTCCTCGACGATGGCGCGGATCTCGTCCTCGGAGTAGCCGAAGGCGCCGACCGGATCGGTCGGTGAAGCGACGCCGCCGGAGGCCATGATCTTGATCTGGTCGGCTCCCATCTGCAGCTCCTCGCGCGCGGCCCTGCGTACGCCGTCGACACCATCGGCAACGCGCGCCAGCGCGCCGACACGCACGCAACAGGGGCACGGTGCGTCGCTGGCGAGGTAATCGGAGCGGGCCCGCATGTCGCCGTGGCCGCCGGTCTGGCTCAGCGCACGTCCCGAGACGAACAGCCGCGGACCGTCGGTGAGACCGGTCTCGATCGCCTGCTTCAGCGCATGGCCGGCGCCGCCGGCGTCGCGCACGGTGGTGAAGCCCCGCCGCAGCATGCCGCGCAGCAGCAGCGTCGAGCGCAGCGTCACCAGCACGTTCGGCATGTGCACCTGCTGCGCCAGGTTGAGCTCGACGGCGATCGCATGCACATGCAGGTCGATCAGGCCGGGCATCAGCGTCTTGCCCTTCAGATCGACGGTACGGTCGGCTTCCACCTGGAGCGGCCGATCGGAGACCTCCTTGATCAGATTGTCCTCGACCAGCACGTGATGTCCCTCGAGGAGGTCCGGCTGAAGCGGATCGAGCAGAGCGGCGTTCTTGAAGAGCACACGGGACATGACGACTTCCTGTCTGATCAGGACTGGGTGAGCAGCGCGGGCAGAGCGAGCTGGGCGAATGGGAGACACGCGGCGATATCGTCCTCGCCGTACCAGCCTGCCTCATGGAGCAGATTGAGCGAGCCGAGCGTGCGCCCGCGCCAGCGCACGGGCATGTTGAGCACGCTTTCGCAGCCGAGCGAAGCGATCAGCTCGTGATCGGAAAACACCTCGCGCAGATCGTCCCGGTTGCGGCCGATATAGGCCTCGCCGCGGTCGAGCACGGCCTCGGTCCACGGCCCCGCCGCCAGGCGTTTGCGTCCGCCCGCGGGGTAAGGTCCGGGAAGATTGGAATACACCCGCGCCGCTTCCCTCGTGTCGGCGTCATAGGTCAGGATCGTGAACAGCTTGTGCCCGATCGCCGACTTCAAGGCGTCGTCCAGCGCCGAGTACAGCGCATCCGGCTGATCCGGCCTGCCCTGCGCGGCCGCGACGGCGCAGAGCAGCGGATCGGATCGATGTTTCGTCTCCCTCATGCGACTTCGCCCGCCGCAATCTCTTCCAGCGAACGGCCGCGCGTCGGCACGCCCATCAGCACCACGGTGAGCGCGCCTAACAGCAGGACGCTCGTGGTGAGGCCGAACACGCCGGCGAAGCCGAAATTGGGATAGAGATATCCGACCAGGATCGGCGAGACGATCGCACCGATGCGGCCGATTGCGGAGGCGAGCCCGGCGCCGGTGGTTCTGACCGCCGTCGGAAAGACCTCGGCGGTATAGGCATAGACACCGGCATAGGTGCCGTTCATGAAGAAGGACAGTAGAATTCCCGCCACCATGATGTGCTGGTCGCTCTGCGCGAATGCAAGTCCAAGCGCGCTGGCGCCGCCGAGCACCATGTAGGAGGCAATCGTCGCCTGCCGGCCGATGCGCTCGTTGAAGTACGCGGCGCTGAAATAGCCGGGAATCTGCGCGCAGTAGATCGCGATCGAATAGGCGAAGCTCTTGGTGATGCTCATGCCGTTCTGGACCAGAAGGCCGGGGATCCAGACGAAGAAGGAATAGTAGCTGAACGTGATCGTCAGCCACATGATCCAGGTCATGATGGTGATGCGCGCCTGGCGGCCGGCGAGCAGCGCGGCGAAATTGGCAAGCAGCGTCCCACCAGTCACGGCAGGCGCCGTGATTTCGACGACCGGTTGCGGCAGGACATGGCCTTGGCTCGCAAAGCCGGCCTCGATCCTGTCCAGCACCGCTGCGGCTTCCTTCTCCCGGCCCCGGCTTTCCAGCCAGCGCGGCGATTCCGGCAGCGCCCTGCGCCACCACAGCAGCATGACGACCGGCACGGCGGTGATGACCAGAACGATGCGCCAGCCGTTCTCATAGGCGGGCACGATGAAATAGCCGAGCAAGGCCGCCGCGACGAAGCCGAAGGAGAAGAAGCCGGCCAGCGCGCCGGTAAAGCTGCCGCGGTAACGCCGTGCGACGAATTCCGCCAGATAGGGCGCAATGATAGCGCTCTCCGCGCCGGTGCCCATGCCCGCGACGACCCGGGCGGCGAAGAAGGACGACCAATCGTTCACCGCCGCGCTGACGATGGATGCGACGCAATAGAGCGCCAGCGCCGACATCATCACCGCACGACGGCCGATCAGGTCACCCAGCGTGCCCGCCAGCAGCGCGCCGAACAGGAAGCCGATATAGGTGCTGCTGCCGAGCACGCCGATCTGCACGCTCGACAGATTCCAAGTCGTGCGCAGCACCGGCAGGATGAACGCCAGCACGGCTGCGTCCATCGCGTCGAACATGTAGCCGAGCCCGCCCATCAGCAGCAGATGCCCGTGGAAGCGTGCGAATGGAAGGCGCTCGATGCGCGCCGAGATCATCGACATGAAAGTCCCCTCTGTCTGGCGGCCCGGCACTCCGCTCATTCCCGGGGGAAGCATAGACAAGGATATATTATCGTCATAATTTATAATCATGATCTAGTACATCACTGTGGTGAATGTTCTGTCGTTCCGAAAGCTCGACCTCAACCTGCTGAAAGTGTTCGAGGCCCTGATGACCGAGGGCAGCGTCACGCGCGCCGCCAACGCGCTTCTGATGACGCAGCCGGCGGTCAGCAACGCGCTCGCACGCCTGCGGGACGCGCTCGGCGATCCCCTGTTCGTCAGGTCCGGCACCGGCATCCGTCCGACCCAGCGCGCCGTGGTGCTGTGGGAGCCGATCGGCGAAGCGCTCGAAACCGTCCGCGGCGCGCTTGACGAGCAGGTGTTCGATCCGCGCCGTGCGCAGACCGAGTTCAGCCTGTCGATGTCGGATTATGTCGCCTCGCTGGTGATGCCGAACCTGCTGAACCATTTCGGCAAGGTCGCGCCCAAGGCGCGCATCCACACCGTCCCCAACACGGTCGTGGAGATCGCCGACCAGCTCGAGGACAATCGCGTTGATTGCGTGCTCAGCGTCTATGTCAACGAGGCGCAGCAGCCGGCCGCCATCCGCTCGCGCTCGCTGTGGACCGTCGACTACGCCTGCTTCATGCGGCGCGGCCATCCGCTCGCGGCGATGAAGCGGCTGAGCACGCGCAGCTTCCTTAACGCGGGGCATGTCGATGTGAGTCTCGCCGGCAAGACCCTGCCGTCCTACGACCTCTTCCTCGCCTCGCGCGGGCTGTCGCGCAACCTGGTCGCGACCGTCAATCACTACAGCGCCGCCTATGAGGTCGTGCGCCAGTCCGACCTGATCGCCGTGCTGCCGAGCGATTTGCGCTCGCAATCCCGGCACGCGCCGTTCCTGCACGCGATGCCGCTTCCGCTCAAGGCGCCGCCGCGCATCGTCAGCCTGTTCTGGCACCAGCGCAACGACACCGTACCGGCGCAGCGCTGGCTGCGCGAGACCCTGGTCGAGATGTTCGCCAGGTCCGACTGAAGCCGCGGGCCCCCGACACCCGAAAAAGGGAAACAATGGGTTTCTCGAAGCAGCATTGTGTTCCAGTCCCCGCTGCTTAGCTTCAACCGAAGCAAATCCACTCCCCCAGTGACAGGCGCGCAAAGCCGCGCCCGCAGAGACCTCATCAATGACCGCACCGCTCGAATTCGGACTGGACACCTTTGGCGACGTCACCAAGGACGCCGCCGGCGCGATGCTTCCGCACGCGCAAGCGATCCGCAACGTCGTCGACGAAGCGGTGCTGGCCGACGAGCTCGGCCTCGACTTCATCGGCCTCGGCGAGCATCACCGCGCCGACTTCGCGATCTCCTCCCCTGAGACCGTGCTGGCGGCAATCGCATCGCGGACCAGCCGCATCCATCTCGGCTCGGCCGTGACGGTGCTGAGCTCGGACGATCCGATCCGCGTCTTCCAGCGCTTTGCCACCCTGGACGCGCTCTCGAACGGGCGCGCCGAGGTGATCCTCGGCCGCGGCTCGTTCACCGAATCCTTCCCGCTGTTCGGCTTTGATTTGCGCAAGTACGAAGAGCTGTTCGAGGAGAAGCTCGATCTGTTCGCCGCACTGCTGTCGCAGAAGCCGGTGACCTGGGAAGGCAAGCTGCGTCCGCCGCTGAAGGATCAGCTGGTCTATCCCCCGGTCGAGAACGGCACGCTCAAGACCTGGATCGGCGTCGGCGGCAGTCCGCAATCGGTGGTGCGCGCCGCACATTACGACCTGCCCCTGATGCTCGCGATCATCGGCGGCGATCCCGCGCGCTTCGCGCCTTTCGTCGATCTCTATCACCGCGCCTTTAGGGAGTTCGGCCGCCCGGCACAGCCGATCGGCGTGCACTCGCCCGGCTATGTCGCCGAGACCGACGACCAGGCGCGCGAGGAGCTGTGGCCCGACTACAAGGCGATGCGCGACCGCATCGGCAAGGAACGCGGCTGGCCACCGATGGGCCGCGACGAGTTCGTCAATGAGGCCGAGCACGGCTCGCTCTATGTCGGCTCGCCGGAGACGGTCGCGCGCAAGATCGCCAAGACGGCAAAGGCACTCGGCATTTCGCGGTTTCAGCTGAAGTATTCGGCGGGCCCGTTGCCGCATGAGAAGCTGATGAAGAGCATCGAGCTCTACGGGGGCAAGGTGGTGCCGATGGTGCGGGAGATGATGGGGTGACTTGCGCGCTGCGAAAGCCCGCCTGTGCCCTACGGGCTACGGCGCGACAGCCTTCGCTCACTTCGCGCCATGACCATCGGTGCCGGCTTGCCAAGCCGTAGCTCGCGAAGCGAGCGAAGGCTGGTGGGGGAGGCAGGACTCGAACCTGCGAAGCCATAAGGCGGCTGATTTACAGTCAGCTCCCTTTGCCACTCGGGACACTCCCCCGCTCGACGGCAGCACAATCGGGCCGGACCTTGCCGGCGACCGAAGACGGCCATGGAACGTGAAGGCCGCGACAGCCCGGATGGGGGCGCGACCGGGCGCGGTTATCGGCGAAGCGATGGGGTAAAGTCAACCGAGGCGAACAGCTAAAATCGCCCCCGAAGCCACCCAAATTGCCATATTCCGGGACCCGTGACACAAGCGAGCCCATGAAGGATCGAAAATTCAACCCGAGGGGCCCCCGTGGCGGGTCTAAGCCCTTCAACAGGCCCGGAAAATCGGCCGGTCGCCCGCCTCGGCGCGAGCGCGATTCGGACACCGACGGTCCCGTCATCCTCTACGGCTGGCACACCGTCACCATGGCGCTCGCCAACCCCCAGCGGCAGATCCGCAAGCTGACGCTGACCGAGAACGCCGCAAGGCGTCTGGCGGACGAGAACATCGCGATCCCGGTCACGCCCGAGATCGTCCGGCCCCAGGAGATCGACCGGCTGCTGTCGCCCGACGCCGTGCACCAGGGCCTGCTCGCCGAGGCCGACCCCCTGCCCTCGCCAGACATCGAGGATCTGGAGCAGGACGGCATCGTGCTGGTGCTCGACCAGATCACCGACCCGCACAATGTCGGCGCGATCCTGCGCTCGGCGGCGGCGTTTGCGGTGAAGGCGATCGTCACCACCGCCCGCCACAGTCCGGAAGCGACCGGCGTGCTGGCCAAGGCCGCCTCCGGCGCGCTGGAGCTGGTCCCGATGGTGACGGTGCAAAACCTCGCCCGCGCATTGACCACGCTGAACGAGCTCGGCTTCCAGACCGTCGGGCTGGACAGTGAAGGCAGCGCGGATCTTTCAGAGGTCACCCTGCGCGAGCCGCTCGCGCTGGTGCTGGGCGCGGAAGGCAAGGGCCTGCGGCAATTGACGCGCGAGACCTGCAGCGTCGTGGCGCGGCTCGACATGCCCGGCGAGATCAAGAGCCTCAACGTCTCGAATGCCGCCGTGCTCTCGCTCTATGTCGGCGCCAGCCGGCTCGGGCTGATGAAGCGCTAAGAGCGTTTTCGAGCGAAGTGGATACCGGTTCGCGTAAAGAAAACGCGTCAAATAGAATCTAGAGCCATGTTCCGATTTCATCGGAACTGGCTCTAACAAAACAAAACGCCCGTCCGCATCGCGGACGGGCGTCTCGTTGACTCAACCGATCAAGCGATCAGTAATAGCGGCGCAGCACGCGGTGGCCGCCATAGTACGGCGCATGGCGCGGAGCGTAGCCGTAGCGCGGACCGTAGCCGTAATGCGTGCGCGGCAGATAGCCGGCGCGCGGGCCGTAGCCGTAGCGATACGGACGGTAATACGGGCGGCGATAGGGATAGGCGGCCGGCGCTTCGACCGCGGCGGCGCGATAGCCATAGCCGTGCCCATAACCATAGCCACGGCCGTAGCCGTAATTGGCGGGCGCAACCACCGCGTCCTCACGGTAGGTCGGATACGGCGCGAAGGCACCTGGGCCGGTGTAGGTCGGGCCCTGGTTGACGTGATAATATTGCGTGGTGGGCTCGGCGAGACGCTCATAGGCGCCGTAGCCGTAGCCGTAGCCGGCCCCGTAACCGCCACAACCGGTGTTGCAGCCGGAATAGACCGGCGCGACCGGCTGGCACGGATTGAAGCCGCAGGCCGCGGCGGGCGCGGTGGCAGCGAACATCACGGCAGCCGCCGCGACCAGTCCCGAAATCATCTGACGCATTACTCTCTCCTGTTGATTGTCGTTTGTTGTTTTCGTTTCTTAACCCGGCGGCCGGCCGGGTATCTCGGCACGCGGCCGCGGCCGAGGACGCCGCGGCTGGTCGTTGATCTCAGGCGCGAGGATCACCGGCGGCGGATTGACGGGCACGTCCATCTGCGGCGGCAGCGGCGCCGATTGCGCGCCCCAGCTCTGGTAATAGCCCTCGGCGGGCTTGGGCAATTTGCGGTTCACGGGCGGCTCGACCTCGAGCCGGCCGTAGCCGGGCCGCAGGCCCAGCGTCGGATAGTAGTGGCCGACATCGGTGGGCTGGCGCTCGGCGACATAGCGCCCGCCATAGATCGTGGGCTGCACCTGGACGTTCTTCCCCAGGCCCCAGGTCCCCTCGATCACGCTATAGGACGCGTCGATATTGTTGATGATGATGGGCACGCCGGGGCGACCGGGAACGACGATATCGAAGCCGCCGCCGGCAAACGCCGTCGCGGGCAGTCCGATCAGAAAGGCAGCGAGCGCAGATGCGCGCATGAGGGGATCCCATTTATCCGGCGACAAACCTACCCGATAGCGTTGCAGAGAGGGTTAAGGCCCTCTCACCAATTGCTGGTAAGCCTAATGTGTAAGGATTGCGCGCCGCTCAAATCCTCTAAAGCGAACTAGTGAAGCATTAACGCCGGCGGCCCCTGCAGTCCGGAACCGTGGCGCGTGCTCACTTCCGTTTGACCGTCGCACACGAAAATCCGCCGGTTTCAGCGGAACGTCCGGCGTCCTCGGCGTTTAGCCCCCGTCAACAAAACGGGAGCCAAACAATCATGAATATCAAACTTCTCGGAGCCACGGCGATTGCGGCGACCCTGGTGACGGGCTCTGCCATGGCGCAGGCCGTGATCACCAATCCAGGCCGCTGCGCGGCGCAATTCCCCAACGCCAACTGCCAGAACGTCGGACCGGGAAATCCGTATACCGATAGCGGCTATCGGCATCGTCGCGTGTCCTATCGCCAGACCACCAACGGCGACTGGGATAACGACTGGAACAGGAGCCGCACCGGCTTCTGGCCGACCGACGTCGCCACCGGCGCGGTCGGAGCAGCCGCTGGCGTAGCCGGCGCAGCCATCGGGACTGCGGGCGCGATCGCAACCGCCCCGTTCCGTGCCCCGCACGACGCCTACGCCTACGACAATGGTTGGGATAATTCGTGGAATAATTCTTGGGACAACCGCGGCTGGGACACCCGCACCTACGCCCAGCGCAACGGTTTCGTCTGCACGCCCGGCACCTGGTTCAAGGGCGAAGACGGCCGCCGGCACATCTGCCAGTAAAGCGGTTTGAACCGACGTGACAGATCAGGCGGCTTTCGGGCCGCCTGATTCATGTCTGCATCAGGGATCGCGGGTTCTGGCACTTTCCGATCAAGTCTGGTATTGCGGCGCGCACGGGCGGACAGCCCCGGCATACGCCGGCCCCGCCCCGCTTCTCCAGGCGTCGCCGGCTTAGCTCAGCGGTAGAGCAGCGGTTTTGTAAACCGAAGGTCGGGGGTTCAATCCCCTCAGCCGGCACCACCGATTTAGCCGACACCACGGCCTTATAGATCGGGGCACTCCTCCGTCTGACGACGGCCAGAATCGATCTCCAAGGCAAATCACGTCAGAGATTTCCGAGCGACCGTTACACTCAACTCGAGCAGCGGGTGCTTCTCGTTCCTGACTGTAATGAGGACCTGCGCCCCCTTTGCCGACGCGACGTCTCTGGCAATCGAGGTCGCCATTGCGATCGCCTCTTTTTCGGCGGCTTCCGGGCCGGGCAAATCCACCCCATCCTCGTCGACCGCAGCGAAAAAATCGTCCTTGATGTCGAAGTAGAACTTCATGGCTCAGAGCGACGGATTGAGATGAAGGTAAAGCACGTCGAAGTCTGCTATTTCGCGCAATCTGGCTTCATCAAGGATCGATATTCTTCCCCGCTCCAGGTCCAACACGCGCTGAGCACGCAGCTGCTGAACGACGCGATTCATGTGAACCACACTCGTGCCGACGGCGTCGGCGAGGAGTGCCTGAGAGGCCGGAAAATCGAAGGACAGGCCGTCCGCTCGGCCGATTGCCTTCAATCTGGTGTAAAGCTCAAGCACGAGATGCGCCACGCGGCTTGTGGCTTCGCGTTGACCGACGTTGCAAATCCACTCCCGGAAGATCGCGGCGTCGGTCAGTGTATCGCGCCAAAGCGCTTCGGCCACGTTGGGCCGCTTTCTTATCAGTGAGCGCACCGCTGCATGCGGAATGAAGCCGAGAACGCTATCGCCCAGCGTGCTGACGTCATGGTCCATCACATGTAGAAAGAGGCCCTGCAGATCGGGAATGTCGCCGGGTTGGTGAAAGGCCATGATTTGGCGGTGGCCATTGCCGACGATCTTCGATCTCAGGATAAAGCCATCAACGACAAGGCAGCATGCCGAAGGTCGATCTCCAAGAGAAACGACCGGTTGACCGCCAGCCATCCGTTTCACCGTGATTGGCAGATCACGGATAGCGACCTCGTCCTCTTCGTCAATTTCGGTGCTGACCCGCAACCGCTTCAAGAAAGGTTCAAAAATTTCCGCGTTATTCATCGTTAGCTCCGGTCGGCAAACGAGTTTTTGTCAAGTTCGTTCCAAACCCGGACCGCTAGCTATTGTCTCACGCGAAGCAGAGGGACTGCCGCAAATTCCAACCCTCGGCGGAACCACGGGAACGGCGTCAATTCATCACGTCACGAAGCCTTGGCGCGAAATTTGACGCGCAACGCTCACTTCGAATGCTTCGGCGCGCTGCTCTGCTGGAAGTGCTCAGCGCCTGATATTTCCACCCAGGCATGTTTCGACTGTTCGAAAACCGAGCGGATGGGCGCCGGGAAATTCGGATCCGCGATGGCGCCGACGGCAACGCCGATCATCGCCGGCAGATTGTCCGCCTTCCAATAGACCGTCGAACCGCACGCGGGGCAAAAATAGCTGCGGACCTTGCCGCCGCTTGCGGCTGTCCGGACGTATTCGTTCGACGTCCCTGAGATCGTGACGCCCTCCGCCGGATAGAACGCACCGACGCCGAACGGCGCACCGGTTCGACGCTGGCAGTCAAAGCAGTGGCAGGCGACGACGAGGCTGGAAGGTCCTGGAAGCGACAGCGCCAGAGCGCCGCAACGACATCTCGCGCCGATCATCGAAACTCCTTCGTCCTCAGTTGGCTGACGGGTTCTGTCGCTCGGCTGGGGCGCAGGGCGATCCAGGACGGACCCTCACTCCTTCGCAACCTCGAACGCCAGCAATGCGTTGCCGGCGACGCCGCCCCACTGGCCGTAGCCGGAATTGGTGTAGAGCATGCCGCCGGCGATGATTGGCCCGGGGCCGTCGATCGCGCCGCCGTGAGCAGGGGCGCCGTTCACCGTCGTATAGTCTCGCGCCGTGTCGTACTCCCACAACAGCTTTCCGTCGGCTGTCGCGTACGCGCGCAGGAAGCCGCTGACGCCGCCGGAAAACACGACACCGGGGATCAGGCTCACGGCAGCCGACAGCGCAGGGCTGCATTGGAGGCGATCGCCACAAGCGACAGGAGGTACTTCCATCGCAATTTTTCCACTGGCGAGGTCGAGGCCGAAGAGACCACCGCCTTGGGTGGAATCGAGCCGCCGCGTGCCATCGCGCAGGAACCGCACGTCGGAGTTCGCGACATAGATGCGATCCTGGTCGGCGGCCGAGCCCCACTCGCTGCCGCCGAGCGCACCGCCCTTCCCGATCCGCGTCTGCCACAGAATCTTGCCGCCATCATCAGGATCGAGCGCGTGCACGACGCCGGACTTCTGCGCGATGGCAAGAACGCGCCTGCCATCGCGCAAGGTCACGAGAATCGGCGACTGGCCAAAATCGTGGTCAGGCCCGTGATCTTCAGGACAATTGGTCTTATCCGTGCCAAAGCACGCGACAATGAAGGCGTCGCTCGGGGTCGCCTGCTGCTTCCAGAGCAGCTTACCGGTCGCAAGCTCGAAAGCGAGGACCGCATCGGCAGTTGCGGCCGGCGGATTCGAATAGGAATTGCTGGTCGCGACGTAGACGGCGTTGCGTTTCGGATCAATCGTCGGTGCCGACCACACCGCCGCGCCGGACGGGCCGAACAGTTGCGTGCCTCTTGCATTCTTGCCAGTCGGGTGCGGCACCTCCGGAATCGTGTAGGCCTGCCACACCTGCTTGCCGGTCACAGCCTCGAGCGCGACCACGCTGCCGCGGAAAGTACAGCATTCGTAACTGGCCTGCGAACCGGAGGCCTCCTCGAGCGAGGAGACCGGGACGTAGAGCACGCCGGAATGTAGCGTCGGCGCTCCGGTGATGCGCGCTGCCGGATGCTCCTCGATCTTCGTCTTCCAGATCAGCGCGCCAGTCAGTGCGTTCACCGCATAGGCATTGGCGCGCAAGTCACCGAAGAAGATCGCGAACTGATCGGTGCCGGGAAGCGGCCCGAAGCTGATCGCCGCGCGCACGGCAGCATCAGTCGGCAGCGTCCACAGCGTGCAGCCGCTTCGCGCATCGAGCGCGTGCACCTTGCGGTCAGTGCCGCCGATGAACAGCAGACCGCCCACGATCGTCGGCGGCGCAAACGACACCGAGGCGCCAGGAAAGGCATAAGCCCATTTCAGCCGCAGGCGCGGCACCTCTTCCGCGGTCAGGCCGGCCATGTCGGCCGGCTGGAAGCGGCTGTTGCCAGCGTCGACACCCCACCCATTCCAGCGCGGACCATCGAGTGGTTGCGGAAAGAAGTTGACCTGCTGCGTGCAGCGTCCCTCCGCATCGACTACTTTGTCGCCCACCGCGGCCTTGCCGGTGACGAAGGCAGCAATCGCGCGCCGTTCCGATTCGCTGCGGTCCTTCGCCATCGCCGCCATGCTGCCGGAAGTCAGCGTTCCCAGCACATGGTCGAACGACATCCCCTGCATGGCGCCGCGGCCTGGCACACGGCTCTGGCCATCGCCGCCATCGTGGCATTGCGCGCAGTGGCTTGCGTAGAGCACAGCGCCGTCCTGCTGCGCCAGCGCGGGCGCGCAGCACCAGACCAGGATGGCGAGGACCACAACACTCGGTCTCATGGCGTGCTCCGGCATCGTCCCCGCAATACGAGACGGCATCATGCAACCCAAAGTATAGCGCGACGGCAATCACTGACGCAACGGACGTTCCGCTCGCGTCCGTCACATCTCCGGGGCAGTGAGGACACGATCGGGCAGTTCATTCATTGCCCACAGCCCGAGGCTCTTGTCGCGCCAGCCGCCACCGCCCTCTTCGCAATGCTCGTTGATCAGCTCGCGCGGCGCCGGCCAATCGAACGGCGCCTTCTCCATGTTCAGCGCGCGCCAGTCGCCGTCCTCGCAATCGCGATTGCCGTCCCATTCTGGAAATGTCGTGACCAGCAGGAAATGCGCGCCGCTGGCGCGGAAGTTCGCGACGGCGCGAACGATGTTGTCGAAGCTCAAATGCACCAGGCAGTCCCGGCACAGAACGACATCCGCGCGCGGCAGTGCATCGCGCGTGATGTCGGTAACGAGAAATCGGTCGGACAACTCGCCGGCCGCGACGCGCTGGCGATTGGCCGCGATCAGCGACGGCACGACGTCGATGCCGGTGTAGTCGAGATGCAGCTTCATGCGGCCGATCCAGCCCGCGTCCCCGCAGGGCGCGTCGAGCAGCGAGCGCGCGCCGAGCCGTTGCAACAGGAGGGGAAGCGCCTTGCGGACCGCGGCGGTCGCGGGATCCTCGGAGCCGAGGCCCGAGACCGAGGTGGCCGCGCCCCACAGGTTGGTCTTTTCGATCCGCTCGAACCGCGCGGCGAGATCGAGGCCCGCGAAATTATCGCGGTCGGCGGCGAAGCGCTCATGGGCGAGCACGGGTGGACGGTTGGAGATCATGGACGGGATGTGAATTCCGGCGCAGCCGCACTATACAGGCAAAGCGAGCGGTCCGAAACGGTCCGCAAGCGAACCTGCTTACATCATCTGTCGCCTCTGGCCCACATGCGCTCCACCACAACCAAAGAGAAGGCCAGGATCGCCGCCGGTGCGGCGACGGCCGTCGTCATGACGGCCGTTCTGTTCGCGATCGCAATGGGATTTCTGCTGGCGCTGTAACCGCTAACGGCGCGATCGACGAAAGCCGCCGCGCAGACCTACGCGGCGCGCACCGTCTGCAAGAACTTCCCGACTTCGTCCTTCAGCCGGTTGCTATCGGTCGCCAGCATCTTGGCGGTGGAAAGCACCTGCGAGGAGGCCGAGCCGGTCTCGGCTGCACCGCGCTGCACGTCGGCGATGTTGGTGGAGACCTGCTGGGTGCCGTGGGCGGCCTGCTGCACGTTGCGCGAGATCTCCTGGGTCGCAGCGCCCTGCTCCTCGACGGCCGCGGCAATGGTCGACGACACTTCGGAGAGCCGCTCGATCGTCGCGGAGATGTCGCGGATCGCGTTGACGGATTCCTGCGTCGCGGTCTGGATGCCGGAAATCTGCTGGCTGATCTCGCCGGTCGCCTTGGCGGTCTGCTCGGCCAGCGTCTTCACCTCGGAGGCGACGACGGCGAAGCCGCGGCCGGCCTCGCCGGCGCGTGCCGCCTCGATCGTGGCGTTGAGCGCCAGGAGGTTGGTCTGGCCGGCAATGGTGTTGATCAGCTCGACGACGTCGCCGATGCGCGTCGCCGCAACCGAGAGCTCGCTGACGCGCACCGTCGTGGTGCGGGCCTGGGTGACGGCCTCGCCCGCCATCCGTGCCGATTCCTGCACCTGGCGACTGATCTCGTTGACCGAGGAAGACAGCTCCTCCGTGGCGGTCGCAACGGACTGCACGTTGCTGGTGGCTTCACCAGAGGCGATTGCGACGACCGAGGTCAGCTCCTGCGCACGCTGCGCGGTGGTGGCCAGCGTCGAGGACGACGCTTCGAGCTCGGTGGACGCCGAGCCTACTGTCTCGATGATCTCGCCGACCGCGCGCTCAAAGCCGTCGGCAAGGTTGACCATGTCGCGCTTGCGCTGATCGGAGGCCTGCTTCTCCACTTCGACCTGCGAAGCCTTGAGGCGCTCGACCTCGATCCCGTTGGTTTTGAAGATTTCGACCGTCTTCGCCATGTCGCCGATCTCGTCGCGGCGGTCCTTCTCGGGCACCTCGGTCTTGAGATCGTTGCGGGCAAGGCCCTCCATGGCGAGCTTGAGGCGGGCAATCGGCCGGGACATCGCATTGAGGCCGATGAACAGTGCGATCGCGATCCCCAGGATCAGGCCGCCGGCGCTGACGCCGATCACAGTCCAGGTCGCGGATTTGGCGTCGCGGTTGATGGCGTCCTTGCGTTTGGCGACCGCCTCTGCGGTCTCGCCCACGAACTTTGCAATGCGCCCCAGGGCCGCATCCATCACCGGGTCGCACTCCTTGTGCGCGCGTTCGGATGCCTTGGCGTTCTCTTCCGGACTGCTTGCGAGCGAGCCTGCCTTCAGCACCGGATCGCAGCCGGCGAACACCGCCTTCAACTGATCGCCGATGCTCTTGATCTGGCTCGCGCGCGCGGGATCGTCCTGCTCGGCTGCATCGAGGTATTGGCGGATCTCGTCGCGGTTCTGGGTCGCGGTCTTGAGACGGTTGGCGTTGCCCGCCTCCGTCGCCTCGGTGAAGACCGCATAGAGCGCTGCATGATAGGTCTCTGCGCGGCGCTGGGCCCGCGTCAGGTTGAGCGCCGAGGATTGTGCTGCGGAAAGCTCGGCGAAGCCGTCGACCGTTGCCGAGAGCTCGCGCGTGCCGAAGCCCGCGACGGCGACCATGGCAAAGCCCATCACGGCGACGATCAGCGCGACCTTCCACACGATTTTCAGATTGTTCAAAACGCTCATTGCAGCCGCCCCAGTGATTTTCTGCCGATGCATATTCCCAGCACCGTGCATTGGAACCGGCCGACGTTAAGATTTGATGCCGAATGTTCCGGGTAGTTTTACGGAAAACTAACTATTTGGGCTTCCGCCGTAAGCTTGGTGTAAGCTTCAGCCTATTCCGGGGTGCGAGCCGGGCTTGGGGTGTGAGCCGGGCTTGGAAAACCGGAACCGGTCGCCGGCGTCGTCCGTTGTCGGCCCATGCGGATCAGGGAAGAAAACCGAAACATGTTTCTGCTGGCGACGGTGACGCTGTGCTGTAGCGCCTTGGCAGGAGCAATTGCGCTGTTCGAAACGGCTCCGGCAAAGCAGCAGGCCCAACGGGCAGTGATCGATGTGACCGCTCCGACGCCGGTTCGGGTGGTCGGGGCTCCGTTCGAGCCCAACCTCAATCCGCGGGAGCGCTAGCCCTCACCCCGGCGAGACGTCGGCGCCCTCCTCGGGACGGCGTTTGGCGCGGGCCAACTCCTCAACGAACGCGATCACCTCCGCCCGTTTGTCGGGCGGCAGCGACAGGAACGCGCGGACGAGCCTCAAGCCCTCGGCTTCGGCTGAATGGTCTGCTTTGGCATCCATTCCCCACTGTCGGGCGGCCGGGAAAAATATGCAATCCCCCACCCAACACCTTCTTGATTCGGCCGGCCAGCTTTGCTGGAATGACCCCGACAGGGGTGCACCATGAAGTGGATCACGGAACGCGACGCGCTGATCGCGCAGACAATGGCCTTCGTCCAATCGGTAACCGGCAAAAAGGATGACTTGCATCCACCGGAGATCCCGACGGCGACAGTGGCCGCGTCGGTGCAGATCGTCCCCGTCAACACCGTCGTCGAGAGCAAGCCACTTCCGCCGCAGTCCTTGCCTCTCCCGCCGCAGCGCGCGGCGAGCCACGACGTCCGCACCGAGATGCAGGCCCGCATCGCCAATTTCCGCAAGCATCAGGAGCGGTTCGAGCGCGAGCGCGAGGAATATTGCGCGGCCACCCTGACCAAACTGCGCGCCGCCATTCGCGACGCCTCCCCCCGGCCACCGGCTGAAAAGTAAAGCCGGGGCCTCCCGTCGCGGGCTACAGCCAGGACCACACCAGCCAGAGATTGGCCGCGCAGGCGCCGAACAGGGCCAGCGTGAGGGGCAGCAGCATGTGCCCGCAAGAGGTTTTCAGGTCGGTCGTCATGGCCGAAAACATCCCCTGATTCCGCCAAATGAGTCCCAGGGATTCTTTTTTTCGGGATTCAGGACTCGTTAAGGACTCAGGCCCCGGCGACCCTGATCACGGCCGCGTGATCGACCGGCAATCGGAACCCCTCCCCCGCAAAGTCGTTAACGCGCTTTCCGGGAGCGGGAAGAATGCCCTACGCCCTGTTCTGCAACGACGCCCAGATCAGCAAGGCCTATCCTGATGAGTCCGACGTCTGGAGGCTTGCGCAGCGAAGTGGTCTTGTCGTGGACGTATCCGCGGATGACAACCGCCCCGGGCCACGCCGGGTGCTCGACAATGATTACCAGATCAAGCCGTGCCGGGCCGCACAGGGCGAGGACCCGGCCCGAAACAAGGCCGAGGCCGATCGCCAGGCGAGGATGGAGCTTGAGCTGAATTCCTAAAGACGGATGAAAGGTGGGAAGCCGGAGCTCAGGAAAAGCTCAGGGCGTCGCGGTCGCGAGCGAGGCCTGCTCGCCCGCCAGAGCCACGCAGGCCTTCCGGCGATGCAGCCCACGGATCGCGCCGGTGACCTTCAGCACCTTGCCGGAGGAGCACGAGGCGTCCTTGACGAAGGCCACCTCATAGGGAGCCAGCATCAGAGGCTCGGATTTGAGGATTGTTTGGGCAGCGCACGGCAAAGTGACGAAGCACGAGAGCACCACAGCCGACACCAAGATACGCATGTCCGTCGTCCCACCAGCCCGGTAATTCTCATATAACGCGTTCCGGCGCGCGAGTTCCCTAAGCTGCAAAAATTATTTTTGCTTTACCCGAGCTCCATGACGCCCGTGAGAAAGCGCGCGCCAAAACGTTTGCTTGCAAATGACGCGCCAGATGGTTGACGCAATGCAAACGACAGAAGGCTGGCAACCGGAGCCGGCAAACGAAAGGCCGGCGGGAGCCGGCCTTTGTCAGATCGTGATCGTTGGTGGCGCGTCAGTAGCGCGAGGCTGCCGGACCGCCCCAGCCGAAGCGATAGTTCACGCCGACCTTGACGGTATGCTCGTCCTCCCGGCCGCGAACGCCCACGACCTCAGCCGGACCGGAGGTGATCGTCGTGCTGCCGAAATTGTAGTACTGGTACTCGGCCTTGGCCGACCAGTTCGGCGCGAACATGTATTCGAGGCCAGCGCCGACAGTGTAGCCGTCCTTGCTGTTGCCGGTCGCGGTGAAGGGCTGCGGCACGCCGGCGACATTCACGCCAAGGCCGCCATTGCGCCAGGCATAACCGCCCTTGGCGTAAAGCAGCGCCGGTCCCCAGGTGTAGCCGATGCGACCGGTCACCGAGCCGAGCTGATCGGTGTTGGAAGTCACCTGCGTGCCCAGCGGGAACGTAGCGCCGCCATTGTTGGTCGGCAGCCAGGAATACTGGGCCTCGACACCCATGACCCAATTGGGCGCGAACTGGTAGTCGAAGCCGCCCTGGACACCGCCGAGGAAGCGCGCGTCGCTCGACTGGAAGCTGCTGTCGCCGGCAAAGGCGCCGCCGACATGGCCGCCGATGTAGAAGCCGGTCCAGTTGTAGATCACCTGCGGCGGCGTGTAGGCCGGAGCCTTGGTGTAGGTGCGCGCCTGCATGTCGGCTGCGGCAGCCGGCGCGGCCAGCGCAAGCAGGGCAACTGCACCCAGCAAAATCCTTTTCATGGTCATCCCCGTTCTTTCAAATTCGACACTCAGGAAACAACGTGGCGTGAATTGGGTTGCTTCGCGGCGATGCCGGAACGTTGATCGTTCGTGACTGTGACGGAGCGGCAACAGCGCGATTTTGTTCCGTCCCGCAGGCTCGTACCGACGGTTTTTTTCCGCCGGAAACAGAACCTGCCGTAACGATTAGTCGCAACGCAAAACCCCGCCGTTCAAAGCTCCCCGAAATGTGATCCGGCAGCTCCGGCGGGCTCTGTCCTATCACCAAGCGATGAAGGTGGGCTTTGCGCTACCGCGTCATCTTTTCAAGTTCTGGAAAGGGTACGTAAACCGCGCCCGCGCACAGCTCGCTGGCGCGATCGACGACGCGGTCCGCCCGGCCGTTGACGAAAATCACGGCGCGCTCCCTCATGGCCTTGTAAGTGCCGTCGGTCTCGCGTGGGGTGAAGTGCAGGCAGCTGACAAAGAACTGCCGACCGCCGACCTCGCGCTGCACCGGCTCGGCCATGCTGGCGTCACGCACGCCGACGGGGTTGTTCAGATAGCTGCGCATCAAGGCCAGCGTATCGCCGCGGAAATTATCCGGGAACGGTTGTGGACCTCCGGCCTGTGTCCCGTCCATCAGGGTCGGACGGTCACCGTCGCTGCCGAAGCATCCCGTGAGCGCCAGCGGCAGTGCCAGCATCAACGCCAAGCTCACTGCGCGTTCCGCTAGCCGCCGCACCGCTTACGCTCTCCGCTCGATCAGTCTCGGAGACGTTCAGCCCCAAGGTTGCAATGATGCATGTCTACAGGTGTTTTGCCCGACGAGTCAAACGGATTCGTAAAATCCGCAGATGAGCCACCGCTTAAACCATTGATTTATCTACGACCCGCTACTGTGCATGGGGTTGTTTTCGAGGTTTTGTTTGCGGCCGCCAAATCTGGGACGTTGCTCGCGGGCTTCAGCATGGTCGTACCGGCCCGTCGCCAGCACCTCGAGCTTTCGCGCAAGGCGTGACGAACGGGCCGGCCTGAATTCCTCACGCGGCGGCTGGGCAATGCTAGAACGCCGCCGCGCAGGATCAGTCGTTAGCTGCGCTTCTCCATCGTCGCCGGCTTGGTCACGTCCGGCGGCGTCGTCAGCGACTTCTTCGCGGACAGATGCTTGTGGTGGTGGCGATGCGTGCGCACGGTCTTGTGCGCGTCCGGTGTGACCGCGGCGTTGGCGTTCATCGCCTTCGACTTGGTATCCACCTTGGCGTCGGCCTTGACGTCCGAAGCCTTGACGTCTGAAGCCTTGGCACCGGACGCCTTGACATCCGAAGTCTTGGCATCGGCCTTGAGGCCGGCGTCGGGTTTCGCGGCGGTGGTCGACACTTTGGTCTGGCTCTGGTCCGCCTTGATCACCGGCGTGGTCGTGGTGGTCTTGCCGGCCTCGGCTGCGAAGGCCGGGGCTGCGATCACGGAAGCTGCAAGCAAGGCTGCGGAAATGGTCTTCAACATGGTTGGTCTCCTCTTGGAAGGATCTTGAGGCGGGCGCCCTCTCGCCAACCCTTTGATCGTAGGTTGGAGCCTAGGGGGCACGCACTGAACCCAATCTGAAGCCCGCAGCAGGCTCCCGTTCATCTGGATGACAAGTTTGTCATCTGCCCGCAGGGCGAATAGGCCGGGATGCCGGGAATGTTTTCGCCTGATGGGTGTTCCGGTCTTTGGGCAATCGTGTAGGATCGCCACGTTCCATACGGGAGAACTTAGATGCGAAAACTCTCAACGCTTCTTGTGCCGGGACTTGTCGCCATGACATTGGCGGCCGGACCGGCTCTGACCAGCGCCTATGCCGCAGGTGGCGACACCCCCTCGTCTCCGCCATCGTCGGACACCTCGACCAAGAAGGGCAAGAAGAAGAGCTCCTCCGTCAACGATCCCAAATTCCTCGCCGCCTATCGCACCGCCTACACCACGATCTACGACAATCACGACTACACCGGCGCGATCGGCCAGCTGAAGTCGCTCAAGCGCGACGACGTCGCCGACGTCGCCAATTTGATCGGCTACTCCTATCGCAAACTCGGCGACTACCAGTCGTCGAAGGTCTATTACGAGCTGGCGCTGAAGGACGATCCGAACCACGTCCGCACCTGGCAGTATTACGGCCTCTGGCAGCTCGAGCAGGGCAACCGCGAGCAGGCGCAGTATCATCTGAACAAGCTCGCCTCGCTCGCCGGCACCGACAGCTCCGAATATCGTTCGCTCGCCACCGCGCTCGACAAGCCGACCGGGGCAACCCTCGTTTATTAAGAACATCGCATCTTTGAACGAAGCGAACGGGCACAACCTCAGGGCTGTGCCCGTTCTGCGTTCTCGGCTAGCCTCACGATCAAATCCTCTCCTCGCTAATCGGTGCGCAATGGACAAATGGCTGCGATCCGCGATCGACTACATCGGCTCCTGGATCGAATTCCAGCACACCACAATCCAGCAGCCGGGCGTGATCGTCGCATTCGCCCATCGCGGCGAAATCGTCGCCGAGCACGCGTTCGGCCTCGCCAATCTCGACACCGGTGAGAAGCTCACCCCGCGCCACCGCTTCCGCATCGCCTCGCACTCGAAGAGCTTCACCTCGGCCGGCATCATGAAGCTGCGCGAGCAGCGCAAGCTCCGGCTCGACGATCCCATTGGCCAATATGTCGCCGGCCTGCATCCGCGCGTCGCCGAGACGACGATTGGGCAAGTGCTCTCGCACAGCGCAGGACTGACGCGCGACGGCGCCGATTCCGGCCAGTTCATCGACAGCCGTCCCTATCTCGACGCGAGCGAGCTGCTCGCGGAATTGAAGCTGCCGACCGCGATCGAGCCAGGCACACGCTTCAAATATTCCAATCACGGCTTTGGACTGATCGGTCTCGTCATCGAGGCCGTGACGAAAGAGCCCTACCCGGTCTGGATGAAGCGCGAGATCATCGAACCGGCGGGCCTGCGCGAGACCGCGCCGGACGCGCCGCTTCCCAAGGGCGCGTCGTTCGCGCGCGGCCACACCCGCAAGCTGCCGTACGGGGAGCGATGCGTGATCCCCGGCGATAATCCCGCGCACGCGATGGCCTCCGCCGCCGGCTTCATCGCGACCGCCGCCGATACCGCCCGCTTCTACGCGCAGCTCGCGCCCAATGCGAAAAAGAGCGTGCTATCGGTTGCGAGCCGCCGCGAGATGACGCGAAACCATTGGCGCGTGCCGCAAAGCTTCGAGGCCTATTACGGTCTCGGCGTCAACGCCGGCAAAACCGACGGCTGGGATTGGTTCGGCCATGGCGGCGGCTTTCAAGGTTACATCTCCAGGACCTGCACCATCCCCGCTTGCGAGCTCGCGATCAGCATCCTCAGCAACTCCATCGACGGCGCGGCGCCGTTCTGGATGGACGGCGCGATGCAGATCCTGCGCGTCTTCCAGTCCCGTGGTGCACCCGACCGGCGCGTGCGCGACTGGACCGGCCGCTGGTGGACGATCTGGGGCGCGAACGACCTCGTGCCGGTCGGCAACCGCGTGCTGGTCGCCAATCCCCAGTTCAACAACCCGTTCATGGATGCCGCCGAGATCGAGGTGACCGGTCGCGACACCGGCAAGCTCGCCTGGGCCGCTGGCTACTCCAGCCACGGCGAGCCGGTGCGCCGCGTCCGCGACAAGCGCGGCAGGATCAGCGACATCTGGATTGCGGGCGCCAACATCAAGCCTGCGGCCGTCGTGGCGCGTGAGATCGCGCGGAGATACAAGCCGCGCAAGCGACGGCCTACTCCCGAATGAGCGCCTCGACCTCGCTCCGAAGCGCCTGCCGCGAGCCGTCGCGCGAATAGAACATGTGGCCGCCGGGATAGACCACGAACTTGACCCGCTGTGCTGCGAAGGCCGGCAACTGGTCGAGCACCCGCTTCGATCCAAAATAGGGCGTGGCGAGATCGAACAGGCCGTGCGCGACCAGCACGTTCAGCTTCGCATCCGTGGCGAGGATCTGGCGCAGCTCGGAGACCGACTGCGGCGGGTTGATGCCGCGGCCGAAATCCCAGTGACCCTCGACGGCGCCGTTCAACACCTCGTAGGAGCCATCGGGCCGCCAGTTGAGCTTGTGTGTCAACAGGTCAACCGCGGCACTCGTCAGCGGCGCCTGCAGCGCATTGCCGGAGGGATCACCGAACCGCGAGCTGCTCGAATCCGGATAGGGATCGAAGCCGCGCACCGAGGCGTCGTAGCGTCCCGTGATCTTGCCGTTCTTGCGGTCGAATTCGCGGCGGAATTCGCCGACGTCGAAGCGGCCGGCAAGCCGGCGGCTCACCGCCTGGTCGATGCCGGTGAGCTCAGCGACCTTGTCGGCAAGACGATTGGTCGCCTCCTTGTCCGCCTCGCCCTTGACGAGGTCGGCCAGGAATTCGCCGCGCGCGTAGGCCTCGACGTCGGCGAGATCGGCGCGCTTGACCGGGCCTTTCGCCTCGCGCGTCACCGCGACATAGCTCGGCAGCGTCGCGACATATTGCAGGAGGCTGGTGCCGGTGAACTCGCGGAAATCCAGCAGCGGCGACACCAGGATCAATCCCCTGACGCCGACGCCGTGCTGGAGCTGCAACTGACGCACCACCTTCGGCCCGCGAATGCCGCCATAGCTTTCGCCGGCGACGTATTTGGGCGAGGTCAACCGGTCGTGCTTCTCGAGCCAGCGGCGGATCACCAACGCGATCGAATTGACGTCGCCGTCGACGGAGTAGAACGATTTGCGCGCGTCATCGCTGCTCGCGACAAAGCGGCTGTAGCCGGTGCTGACGGGATCGATGAAGACGAGATCGGTGAAATCGAGCCAGGTCTCCGCGTTCGGCTTCACCTCGGGCGAGGCGGACGGCGACAGCGCTTCGCCATCGAGCGGCAGCCGCCACGGCCCCGCCGCGCCGAACTGGAGCCATGCCGAGGACGCACCGGGCCCGCCGTTGAACAGGAACGTCACGGGGCGCGTCGCACGGTCGGCGCCGTCGAGCTCATAGGATGTATAGGCGATGTCGGCCAGCGGCTCGCCCTTGCCGTCGAACACGCGGATCGATCCGGCGGTCGCTGCGAAATTGAGGGTACGGCCGGGAAGATCGAGCGTCTGCTTCGTGGTCGAATCCGACGGAAGACGGTGCGGCTCGGCGGATGACGACGCATTCTGCGACGCGCTTTGTGCGCCGCCGCGACTGCCCTTCTGTCCGGCTGCTGCCGCCGCATCAGCGCGCGGCTGCGGCGGATCGTCGGCGCGCGCAAATCCTGCGAGCGCGAATGCGGACACCGCCAGCACCAGGGTCGCACGGCGGAGCGCCGGCATGTTCGTGGCCATGATCGTTCTCCCTGCCCGGCGACGCCCACCGGTGCGGACCGCAAGGCTAGCGCGGAATTGCGACGGTTTGGGGGATCATGGCTCCAGCGGCGCCTGAAGAGCCCTGTTGGGCACAAATCGAGCCGGTTTCGTGCTCAAATCGAAATGGGCAGTTGCCGGTCTGGTGTGAAGGGCGGTCATCCTCGACAATCGGGGTCGAGATCGTTAGACGAGCCCGGCGGAACTTTCTCCAGCCAGCGGCCCTGCCCGGAAGCCATGACCAAGCCAGCGCGATACGACCGGATCGCCTTCGTCGCCAGCCCGAGCAGTGAGGCGCAAGCCGCCTTTGGCCAGCTCACCAGAGACTTCGGCAATTGCGATCCGAAGGACGCCGACATCGTGGTCGCACTCGGCGGCGACGGGCTCATGCTCCAGACGCTGCATCAGCACATGCATACGGGCAAGCCGATCTACGGCATGCACCGCGGCACCGTCGGCTTCCTGATGAACGAGTACTCGACGGTCGATCTTCGGGCCCGTCTCGAGGCCGCGCAGGAATCCGAGATCCATCCGCTCCTGATGCGCGCGACCGACGCCAACGACCGCGTTCACCTGCATCACGCCATCAACGAGGTCGCCCTGTTCCGGCAGACCTACCAGGCCGCGCGCCTGCGGATCCTGATCGATGAGCGCGAGCGCATGTCCGAGCTGATCGCCGACGGCATCATGGTGGCAACGCCGGCCGGCTCGACCGCCTACAATCTGTCCGCCCAGGGACCGATCCTGCCGATCAATGCCGCGCTGCTGGCGCTGACGCCGATCAGCGCCTTCCGCCCGCGACGCTGGCGCGGCGCGCTGCTGCCGAACACGGCTTACGTCGTGATCGAGGTGCTCGAGGGCGACAAGCGCCCCGTGGCGGCGGTCGCCGACCATGACGAGGTGCGCGACGTCCGCCGCGTCGAGGTGCTGTCCGACAGGACCATCTCGATGCGCATGCTGTTCGACCCCGGTCACAGCCTGGAAGAGCGCATTCTGCGCGAGCAGTTCGGCTCCTGAGCCGCCTCGCCGGACTGCCGATCGCAACCCTTCATTAACCCCCGGCGAGATATGGTTAACGAAAGTTGACCGCTCCGGCCCGGGCTCCATGTTCCGCATCGATTTCAACAAGCTGCGTTTCCTCGTCTGCGACGACAATCCGCACATGCGCCGCATCCTCCGGACGCTGCTGCATTCCTTTGGCGCGCGTGAAGTCTACGAGGCCGAGGACGGCGCCACAGCGCTGGAAATGTACAGCCATTACGTGCCCGATATCGTCATCACCGACTGGGCGATGCCGATCTTCGACGGGCTCGAACTGGCGCAGATGATCCGGCAGCCGGAATCCAAGGGCAATCCCTACGCGCCGATCATCATGCTGACCGGCCATTCCGAGAAGCGCCGCGTCACGGTGGCGCGCGATGCCGGCGTCACCGAATTCCTGGCCAAGCCGATCTCGGCCAAGGGGCTCTACCAGCGCATCCTCAACGTGGTCGCCAGTCCCCGCCCCTTCATCAAGACCAAGACCTATTTCGGCCCGGATCGCCGCCGCAACATCAACTCCGCCTATATGGGTCCCGAGCGCCGCGTCGGCGAAAAGCACGAGGTGCTGCAGCAGCCCTCGCTGCTCGACAAGGCCCGCTCCTCCATCTAGCGCAACGTCTCTCACGATCGAGGCCGATATCATGGCGAAGAACAGCGCAAGAGACATCGAGATCACGGCCTTCGCCACGCATCAAATCATCACGCAGCCCAACCCGCTGCGGTCGGTCCTGCGCCGCGTCGAAGACAAGGACATGGACGATCCGATCGGCCGCGCTGAACAGGCGCTCGCGGGCCTCGCCGGCGAGTTCAAGGACTGGATGGCGACCGAGATCAACCGGCTGTCCGCCGCCTACGTTGCCATCCGGCACGACGGCTTCACCAAGGACAGGCGCGACGAGTTGTTTCGCGCCGCGCACGACATCAAGGGCGATGCCGCGACCTTCGGCTATCCGGCGGCGGCGGGCGTAGCCGAGAGCCTGTGCCGCGTCATCGAGCACGCGCCCGACCTCGAAAAGGTGCCGGCCGAGCTGTTCACGCACCACATCAACGCCATCCTCGCCATCGTGCACGAGAACACCAAGCTCGACAGCATCAGCGTCTCCGCCGAGCTCAGCCGGCGCCTGCGCAAGGTCGCCGACGACTATCTCGCCGACGCCAACCGCGATCGCCCCGAGCATCTCGAGGTGATCCTGGCGCCGAGCATCGCGCCGGCGGGGTAGCTGCGCCGTTCGCGAGGTGTGGTAGGGTGGGCAAAGCGAAGCGTGCCCACCAGTCGCCATGAATTGTGCGGAGAGACGGTGGGCACGGCGCAATGCGCCTTTGCCCACCCTACGGCGTCTCGTTACGCTGCAATCAGATCGCCATACACCGGATCAACTGTCTCCTCCGCGACCAGCTCGTCGCAGAACAGTCTTGCCTCTTCGCGCGCGGATTCGGTGGCGAAGCGGCGCAGCAGGACCATCAGCGGCTCGGTCGCGCCGCGGTCGGTCTCGCAATGGGTGAGCACGCGCTCGACCATGCGGCGGCGCAGCCGCACCGCATTGTCGTCGCTGTCGACGAAGCCTTGCTCGTGGCAGGCATCGAGCGCGACCTGGAAGGCCGCAAACGTCGCCTCGGGAAGTCCGGCGCGGCGGAGCAGCGCGTGCAGGCTGTTGCCGCTGCGATCGTGCAGCAGCGCGGACACGCGCGCCAGCGGCAGCTCGGCGAGCTCGGCCAGCGCCGCATCGAACAGGTCGAGATTGCTCGACAGCAGCGCGCGCAGAATGAGACCCGCGGTGAGCTGGCCGGTGATGCGCAGGTGCCGAACAAGACCTTCCATGTCTTCGCCGCGCGAGCGCGCCGCAATGTTCATGGTGGAGCGGTCGCGCGCCTCGGTCGCGATCCGCTCGGCGCGGTCGGCACTCAGCCAGTTCCGGGCCACGACGAATTGAGCCAGCGTCTCCGAGAGTTTTGCCACAAGCGCAGCGCGCGTTGCGGACGGCAGATCCTCCAGCACCAGCATTGCCTCGCGGATCGCGGCGAGATGGCCGTGACGCTCGACGATGCGATCCCAGGAGAACGGCGCAAGCTCGGCATGAGAATTTTCGATCAGCTCGAGCGCTGCCGCCGCGCAGCCGACTTCGGCAATGGCGGCGCAGACCGATACCGGCAGCGCGATGCGGCGCGCGACCGCGCACTGCACCTCGTCGTTGCCGGTCGCGACGATGTCGACGAGATCGGCGTCGATCAGCAGCGGAGAATGTTCGAGCACGGGCAACGCGACGGTCGGCTGGTCCGCCGACAGCGCCCGCACGATCGACGCCGGCGCCTCGGTGCTGCGCGCAAACGCCTCGGCCATCGCCTGCCGCACCAGCGGCGAGGGATCGTCCAGCAGCATCAAAAGCGCGCCTTCAGCGGCAATACGGTCGTCAGGAGAAAGGTCTGAGATCAGCCAGGCCCGGGCCAGCGCCCGCGTCGCCTCGGCCCGCTCGCCAGCGGGCGCCGTCCTGATCCAATTGATGAACTGCCGAACAATCATGGTGCTTCCGGCTTACGCAACGAAGACGAAGCGGTGACGGCTTGTCACCTGCAACACAAAATAAACCACGACGCTTAACAAAGCGTTCACCATAACTGGCTGGTTTTATTGACGTTTTGTTAAGGGAACAAAGGCGACCCGTTCACGCGCCGGGACCTGCGCGCAGCGTTCACGCTGCGACGTGTCCGAGACACCGGCGCGCGAATTAGCTTGAGAACGTGCCGCTGCGATCGCTGAAGAGATCAAGAGGCTGCGGCGGCCGGACGTCGGGCGTCGCCGATGCGGCCGAGGTCGCTGGTGCGACCGAGGTCGCGGGTGCGACCGAAGTGAGCGAGGCATTGTTGCCCCACAATTTCTGCACGGTCGTCGAGACCGGCTGGGTGGTGTCGCCGGGCTGATAGATCGAGCGAAACACCGGCGTGCTCGGTGCATTGTCCGCCACCGTCGTCGGCGCCGTCGCGCTAATGGGCGTCACCGCGCGAGTGTTCGGAAAGGACTGGAGATACGCGGCATTGTCGATTAGCGGCGCGGCAGGCTGTACGCCGTTGGCGCTCGCGACCTGCGTGGTCGACGGCGTGCCGCCATACATCGCCATCGCGCTGCGGGTGGTTTTCGAATTTGCCGCGCCGGCGTAGCGTGCATCCAGCACGGAATAGACCTCGGAGACGCTGCGCGCGCGGCCGTCCCTGGCGTAGAAGATCGAGCGATTGGCGGACGCCGCGTTGGGAAACAACCGCGCGCCGACCGCTTGCGGATTGTCCTCGGCATTCGCGATCAGCTTCGCGGCGCCGCCGACGCCCATGAAATGCGCCATGTAGAGTTCGCTGTCGCTTGGCCTGCGGCCGAGCAGGCCGGTGAGCTTGAAGCTGTTCGACTGCGTCAGCGCAGCCGCCATGCTGGAGGCGGCCTCCGGATCGTCGCGCAGCTTCATGATCGACCGCTTCATCGCGGGATCATCGACGGTGTAGGTGCCCGACGACGTCCTGGTGATGGCGTCGGAATAATTGCCATAGCCGAGCTGGGTGCCCGCTTCCTTCACCGTGCCGAGCCAGGTCTGGTCGATGAACTGGTAGAGCCCGTGCGCGGATGACGTAGTCGCCCCCGCCGAGGGATCAAAATCCGATTCCATCTTGGCGGTGGTCAGCATGTACTGAAAGCTGACGCCAGCGACGTTCGAGGCCTGCTTGATCGCACCGGCGACGCGTGCCCGCGACGGATCGAGAACCGCCGTCTGAGAGGCACTGGAATTGTCGACCGACATGATGAAGTGCCCGCACCGCACGGCGTTGAGTGGCGCCGGCAATTCAGCGCCCTGTCGTCTCACCGTGGGACAGGTATGGTTAATGCGGGGTTAATTCGGATCGCCAGCTCCGCCCTACGCGCGACGGCAGGACTACTTCTTGTACACCGCGGCCGGATCGAACAGCCTATCCGCATCGACGAAGACGAGCCTGGCGCCGCCGTCTTGGGCCTCGACCTTGCGGTAGAAGCAGGACCGGCGGCCGGTGTGACACGCCGCGCCGATCTGCTCGACGCGGATCCAGACCGCATCCTGATCGCAATCGGTGCGGATCTCGACCACGCGCTGGGTCTGACCTGAGGTCTCACCTTTTCGCCACAAGGCATTGCGCGAGCGGCTGAAGTACCAGGCCTCGCCGGTCGCGACGGTCTTGCGCAGCGCCTCGTCATTCATGTGCGCGACCATCAGCACGTCGCCGGTGGCGACGTCAGTCGCGACGACCGTCACGAGACCGGCCGCGTCGAACCTGGGAAGGAAGGCGAGACCTTCCTCGGTTTCATGGGAGTGAGCGGACACAGTGCCCTCGCCGGTCTATTCGCGAGGTCAGCGCTGCAGGCCTCGCACCAGGGACAGAAAACGAGCCTGTTCCGCCGGATTGTCGCGGAACACGCCGGTGAAGCGGCTGGTGAAGGTGGAGGCGCCATGTTTGGCGACGCCGCGCACCGACATGCAGGTATGCTCGGCCTCGATCAGCACGGCAACGCCGCGCGGCTTGAGGCTCTCGTCGATCGCCGCCGCGATCTGCGCGGTCATGTGCTCCTGGGTCTGGAGCCGGCGCGCGAAGATGTCGGTGAGGCGCGCAAGCTTCGACAGGCCGACCACGCGTTCCACCGGCGTGTAGGCGATGTGCGCCTTGCCGTAGAACGGCATCATGTGATGCTCGCATTGCGAGGTGAACTCGATGTCCCGCACAAGGACGAAATCATCATAGCCGGCGGTCTCGCCGAAGGTGCGATCGAGCACCTCGGCCGGGCACTGGTGGTAGCCCTGGTAGAGTTCGTCGAAAGCCTCGACCACGCGGCGCGGCGTGTCGAGCAAGCCCTCGCGGTTGGTATTCTCGCCGATATAGGCGAGCAGCGTCTTCACCGCCTGCTCGGCCTCGGCGCGCGCCGGGCGCGGCTGGTCGGCGCGGACGGCAGCGGCGAGGAATTCGGAAGGATCAAGCTCCGCCGGACGGCCATCGGGCTGCCGGTCGGAGGGCTTGTTGGGGCGGATGGATTTGATGGTAGCGTCCATGTCTACTCCGTTCGACGGCCTTGCGGCCGGAGTGTCACCGGCAGACGGGGCGGCGAGCCGCCGGACGCCTGAGAGAACAGTTTCGGCGAAAAGGTCTTCAAATTAACGCCGGCAGCACGGTTCTGGATCACACCATCGCTGCAGCGCTGGACTGTTTTTCCGCCAGTTCCGACCCTATATAGGGCCGTGGACGGCGCACGCCAAGGCCGATCCTGCTGGACTCCATCACATGCTGAACGACATTTATAACAAGCGGATCATCGAACTGGCCGGGAATATTCCGCGGCTCGGACGGCTGTCGAATCCCGATGCCACCGCGACCGCCCACTCCAAGCTGTGCGGCTCCACCGTCAAGATCGACCTCAAGATGGAGGGCGACAAGGTCACCGACTTCGCCCACGACGTGAAGGCTTGCGCGCTGGGACAGGCTTCCTCATCCATCATGGCAAGTCAGATCGTCGGATCGACTGCGAGCGAACTCCGTGAGTTACGCGAAACTGTTCGCAAGATGCTGAAGGAGAACGGCGCGCCTCCTGAAGGCAAATGGGAAGAGATCAAGTTCCTCGAGCCGGTCCGCGACTACAAGGCGCGCCACGCCTCGACGCTCCTGACCTTCGATGCCGTGGTCGATGCCATTGGCCAGATCGAGGCGAAGGCGAAGCAGCCGGCTGCGGCGCAAGGCTGAGTCCGGAGGCTGATCCCGGGCTCTTCGCTGGGCCCGGAAATAAGATCAGAAATTCGAGGCTACTTCTGCGCCGCCGCAACCGGCGTGGCGACGCCGCCCGTCGGCACCAGAGCTTCCGCCGTCTTGGTCGACTTGGCGGGCTGCTCCGGCTCCGCACCGAATCTCGCCTGGGTCTTCGGTGCAAGCTCCGCCATTGCCGGCGCGGAGATGTCGACATGCGGCAGCACGTCGGCCACGAGATCCGTCGTCACGAGATTGGTGAGCTTGAGCTCGCCTGCATCGAGCTCGTGCAGATCTTCCCAGGGCGGGACGCTGAGCGCGAGCGATAGCAGATCGCCGGCACCGCCCATGTCGAACGTGTATTTGGCGAGCCGGCCGATGTCGCGCTCCACGATCATCAAATCCTGCGCGCTGTAGCTCGCAGCCTTGGCATCGTCGGCGCGATCGCCCATCCAGATCTGGTGGACCCGCACATGGGCCGCTTCCGGCACGTAGCGCTTCTTGCCGGCCAGCAGCAGGAACACGCACATGGATTCGCAATAGGCCTCAGGCGCGACCGCCGGACGGACCGACTGCCCGCCGCGGTTCTGAAGGCTGATGCCGACCGTGGTCAGAAGTCCGAGATTGCGGAAGCGCCGGCCGAGCGTGATCGCGTCGTTGACGGAACCACCGCTGGAATCCAGCACTACGGTGGCGCCGCCGAGCTGGCGTCCGCGGGAAAACTCTTCGAAGTCCTTGGGCGTATCGGCGGTGATGATGCCGACCGCGCTGACCCACCCGCGGCAATTCGGCTCGCAGGCGACCCAGCCGAACTTCATCGGCAGCTTGCGCTCTTCGAGGGCGGCACCGGCCCGGGCCGACGACCCGAGCGTCGCGACGGCGCCAGCCAACACGACTCCACAAGCAGCGGTTCCCACCAGCAACCAGCCGCGAAGTTTGAGCGCCTTCAGAAGTTTCAAACTGGTCCCTTCCCCAAGTCCCAAGCTTTAGCCCAAGCCTTACGGCGAGCCGACTCAGCCAAGCCCCGTTCTGACGTTCCAATGAGTCTCACATGAACGTCACAAAAATGGTATCCGGGGGAATACAGCTCGTCCATAGGCACTTGCTGCACTGCTCCCAAAAAGCATGCAAAATATGACGTACAAACAACAGCTTATAGTTCCCTGCGCCGGAACCGCGCAGAACCTCGCCCACGATCTCGGCAAAGCGCCCATGAAGCAATCAGCCTGCGAGCACTGTTCCAATCCCGTCGCGGGCGCACTCCGGCTTCCGCGCAGATTCGGCCGCGCGCTGATCTGGATCTATCGCCACACGCTCTCGCCGCTGGTTGGCTACAATTGCCGGCACCTGCCGACCTGCTCCGCCTATGGCGACGAAGCGATTGAAAGATTCGGGCTGTGGGCCGGCGGCTGGATGACGCTGGCGCGCCTGCTCCGTTGCAACCCTTTCGGCACCTCGGGCATCGACAACGTGCCCCTCACCGCGCCGCAAGCTTCGCGCTGGTATCTGCCCTGGCGATACGCCCGCTGGCGCGGTGTCAACGCATCCTGAGCACGACGCGGCGCCTCACGCGCCGCTACCTTGAGTGGAACCGAAATTCTCCCCTCGCGTTGATGTGATGCTCCCGCGGGAGGAAAAACAATGCGCTGGAAAATCAGCCCTCATTTTCACTTCAGGTCAGGACCGGATTCGGGGGTTGGTTCGCGAGGCCACGATCCCAGAACCCTCGACATGCTCGCCATCATCGTCCTCCTGACGCTCGCGGTCGGCTCCGGCTGGTATCTGGCGACGAGCACTGCCACGCCGCCCAGTACGACGGCGTTCATCGTGCCGAGCCAGAGCGTGCACTGGTAGGCTGGACTTAGAGGTCCAGCACCAGCCGGTCGGCGTCCGATCCGGCGACACAGATCATGAGAAAGCGTTCGCGCTCATACGGCGACAGGACGCGATCGCGGTGCACGGGCTTGCCCTCGATCCAGCCAACCTTGCAGGCGCCGCAAATGCCGCCGCAGCAGGACGTCGATATATCGATGCCTCCTTCCTGCAAGGCGGCCAGCATGGTCTGGCCGGCGCGAACCTGGATTTCCGTCCCCGTACACGCCAGCGACAGCGTGAAGGCCTTTGCGTCAGGGTCGATCACCGGTGGCGGCGCGACGAAACGCTCGATGTGAACATTGGCTGCGGGCCAGGCTGCGGTCAGGCGCTCGAACTCGTCGGTCATGCCTTCCGGCCCGCAACAGGCGACCATCGTCTGCACCCCGACCTCTCCGACCAGCGACGCCAGATCCGGACGCCCGGCCGAGGAGGTGCGGTGCACGACGACACGCCCCGCTTCGATCAGCGGCGCGAGGCGGGCGGCAAGCGGCACCTCCTCGCGCACGATGAGGTGCAGCACAAAGTCTGCATTGCCAATCTGCAGGAGGTGACGTGCCATCGACAGGAACGGCGTCACGCCGATGCCACCCGCGACGAACACATGGCGCGCAATGTCCCCACCCGGCTCCAGCCCGCCGCGCGGCAGTGACACGCCGATGACATCGCCTATGCCAATCTCGTCGTGAAGCGCGCGCGAACCGCCGCGCCCATCGACCTCGCGTTTGACCGCGATGACGTAACGCGAGTTGTCGGCGGGCTCATTGCACAGCGAATAGGTCCGCACGAGACCGTTCGGCAGATGCAGGTCGATGTGGGCGCCAGGCTTGAACGGCGGCAGGTCCCAATGGTCGGGATCGGCCAGCGTGAACACCTTGATCCCCGTACCAGCCCCTTCGATGCCGACGACAACCGTCTTGATCGTCGTTATGGGCCGCGCACTCATGGCGCGTTCCGCACGGTGTCGCCGACCCTGACGATGCCGCCTTGCAATATCCTGCAGTTGAGGCCCGAGCGGTTGATGAGCGGATCGAAGATTGCCTTGCCGGTGATCTCCTCGATATGCCGGCATGGAATCGATAATCGGGTTGCTTCCAGCAAGGTCTCACCTAACCAGAAGCGGCGGCCGACCAGATGATTCAAGGGCACGCCCTCTACCGTCACATTGCGGCGATGCTCCTCGGGACCGAGTTCGATTCCCGCGTCGCGCTTGAGCGCGATCAAGGTTTCGAGCTCGAACAGGGTGACCTGCCGGCCCTCTTCGGGCTTGTGCGAATAAAATCCCTCCTCGCGCCCGATCATGTAGCGGTCGCCCTCGATCCCTTGGCCGGCGACGAGAGCGAGTTGCTCCATCGCGCGCATTGGCAGGAACGCGCGCGGGGCGAGATGGAGGAAGCGGACCACGCCAGTCCAGCCAAGACGTGCTGTGCTATCGGCCGAGCCGGCGTCTATCTCATCGAGCATGACAAAATCCTTGTGAGAAGCGATGGCGCGCCGCCAGCAGCGGCGCGCCGCGGGATCAGGTCAGTTCCTTGTTCGCCGTTTCCGGCGCGAACGTGGTCGCGGTCGCCGTGATGGCGGCGCAGCCAATCAGCAGCAGCGAAACCGGCCAGGTGGCGCCGCCACTCCAGGCCATCAGAGCCGCCGCAATCAGCGGCGTCAATCCGCCACTGATGGCAGCACCGACCTGAAACCCGAGCGAGGCGCCGCTATAGCGCAGCCGCGCAGAAAACAGCTCGGAGTACCAGGGCGCGCCGATGCCGAACATCACCATCTGCCCGAAAGTAATCGCGACCACGATGGTGCAGATGACGATGGTGGGATCGCGGGTGTTGAGCAGCCAGAACAGCGGAAAGGCAAACAGCGCCGAAAACAGACAGCTTGCATAGAACATCTTTTTGCGGCCGACGATATCGGACAGCCAGCCGAACAGCGGAATAGCGAGCAGCGCGACCAGCGATGCCGCGAAGGCGCCGTTCAACACCACCGTACGAGACAAGCCAAGGTTTGCCGTGGCGTAGGACATCACGAACACGCCGCCGATGCTGGCATAGGCGATCTCCGAGATCTTCAGCCCGACCGCGGTAAAGAAAGGCCGGCGGTGGTGCCTGAAGATCTCGACCAGCGGCAGAGTTGCGACCTCCTTTTTGGCCTGGACCTGACGGAAGGCCACAGTCTCTTCCATGTTAAGGCGGATGTAGAGACCGACGCCGACCAGGAGGATCGAGATCAGGAACGGAATGCGCCAGCCATAGGACATGAACTCACTTTCCGGCAGGCTCGCCACCAGCGCAAACATGCCGATCGCGGCGAGATTGCCGATGGGATTGCCGACCTGCACCATGCTGCCGAGCAGGCCGCGGCGGTGGGTCGGGCAATTCTCCACCACCATCAGCACTGCACCACCCCATTCGCCGCCGAGGCCAATGCCCTGGAGGAATCGCAGGCCGATCAAGAGCAGCGGCGCGGCGATCCCGATCTGCTGATAGGTCGGAAGCAGGCCGATCAGGAAGGTGCCGATGCCCATCACCATGATCGTGATCGCGAGCATCGCCTTGCGGCCCACCCGGTCGCCGTAGTGACCGAAGATCGCGGCGCCAAGCGGTCGCGCCAGAAAGCCGACCGCATAAGTGCCGAAGGCCGCGATCGTGGCGAGCGTGGGATTGCCGGCAGCGAAGAAGACCTTGTTGAAGACCAGCGCTGTCGCCGTGCCGTAGATGAGGAAGTCGTACCATTCGACCGCGGTGCCGATCACGCTCGACCACACGATCCGCCGCAAGCTCGCCGCCTCGTCCGGGGCTACGTTCAGGGTTACGTCGTCTGCTACGGTCATCGATGTCTCCAAAAGGTACCGGCGCCAGGGAAAGCAGTTGGCTCTGTCCGCGGAGGCCATCGGCATCCCGGACGGTAAAATCGATCATGTTTACTGTTGGAAATCAACGACGCGGAACGCGGCAAATGCCATCCGGAGCGGCAAAGCACGCCAATTGCACTGTAATTGAGCTGATTCAAGCGATATACCAGAGTCTCTGCTTACAATATCTGCGCCCTTGCTCTAAATTTCTGCGCATATGTTTTCCGCTGGAATACACCCGGCGCGTACACGGAAGGGACAGCGCGCACCCGCCGGACTGGCAGTCGGGCGACATCTGTTGCAAAAGAGACGTCACCAGTTCGGGAGACTCATGCGTGCTTGACGTCAGCAAAGCGGCAGCCGTCGGGGCCAATATTCGCCAGGCGCGGATCGCCAAGGGCCTGACACTGGACCAGCTTGCCAGGCAGAGTGATCTCACGCGCGGCTATATCTCGCTGGTCGAACGCGACCTGAAGATCCCTTCGCTCGCCGCCCTGCTACGGATGGCAGCCGCGCTCGAGGTCAACGTCGCGACTTTCTTCGACCCGAACGCCGAACCGGCGCCGCGCTACACGCTGTTCCGCCGTGAAGGCGGCAACGTCCCGCTGTTTCAGGACACCTTTGGCGTGGTGCCATTGGCAACCGGCCGCACCCGCAAGATGATGGAGCCGTTCCTCCTGAGCCCGCCGCACAAATCGGCGACGCGCGCCTCGCATGCGGGCGAGGAGTTGCTGTTCGTTATCAACGGCAAGATCGCGATCAAGCTCGACGGCGAAGAACTCGTCCTCGGCAAGGGCGATTGCCTGTATTTTTCAGGCGAGACACCGCACGAGGTCAGGAGCCTCGGCCGGCAGAAGGCGGAGGTCCTGGTCGTCGTCGCCCAGAGCCCGGCGGCGTAGCTCCGGCCCTGGCACCAGGCTTAACGGGACCAGAAAAAGCGCGCGGGCGGCGGCGGGACCGGCTCGGGCGGACGTGGCCGCTTCGGACGCGGCGGTCTCGGCGGCGGCTCGGCGGACGAGGTGGTCTCCGCGCCCGGCGCTGTCTCGCTTCCCGGCACCTTCACCGCCAGCAGCAAGTTCGACTCGTGCATCCGCCAGCGGTAACCGACGCCGAAATCGATCGGTTGGGCCCGCGTGAACAATGCGGCGTAGCGCTCCTGATAGCGACCGGGAAATTCGCCGATCGGTCCGAGATAGCGGCCGAACGGGAAGAACCGCCATTGCCGCGAATTGTAGCTCGAAAGCGGAATGCCGGAATCGTCCTGGACGATGGTCGCGCTGTTGGCGAGCAACCAATCGCGCGCGACGGTGAAGTTGCCGGAGTGCAGCAGATAGGACGCACTCTTGATCAGGCTGTTGCCGGGGCCGAGCGTCTCGCAGAATTTCAGGAAGCCGGCGGCGCGCGCGCCTGAATTGGAGAGATCGGTCGAGAAATAGTACAGCGTGCGCGCCTCGCCGTCGGGGCCTGCAAAGGTGATGCGGGCGCCGCGCGTCGCATTCGGTCCGGGATTGTCGTTTCCGACATGCATCCCGCCCTTGTCGTCGAGTGCGACCATCTCGACATTTCGGATGGTCTTGCCGGAGCGGACGAGGAAGACGTAGAGGATCGGCAAGGTGCCGTTGACCTGGTTGGTGTGCAGGTCGACCTTCATCTGCTTGGTGATGAAGAAGGAAAAACTCAGGATCGAGCCGAGCGAGCGCTCGACATTGTAGAGCGCGGCGCCGACCGAGCCGCGCGGCAAGCGCGTCAGATCAGCCACCGCACCGACCGGCTCCAGCGCGCCGAGCACGTAAGTGCTGGCCTTGGGATAGAAGGCGTTGGCGTAGAGGAAGTCGGGGCCGCTGAACAAATAAAACATGGTCGGCCTGGGCGCCGCCAGATTGACGTCGGCCCAGTTGCGGATCTTCGAGAGCTGGCGCTGCTCGAGCTGGGCAAAGGCGCCGTCGAAGAACTTTGCGTGGCGCTGCCAAGCCGGGTCCTTTGTAAGCGGCACCAGCGGCGAATCCGCCGAAGGCTGCATGCCCGCGAGGAAGCGCGCGGTGTCGTCGAAAGTTGCCTCGGCGGCACGTGCGGACGAGACGGCCGCAGCCAGCAAGGCGAGAGCGACGGCCGCAATTCTCATGGGTCGAAACATGTCTATTCGCGATTGTGTGACGTGCCAGCGGCGACCGGCCGCCTGCGGAAAACAGCATAAATCAACAGGCCCGAGAGCATGACGAGCATCCCCGACAGCGATTGCACGGGCCGCTCGGTCAACAAATAGTACATCATGAACCCTGTCACGAGCAGGAAAACGAGCGGCGTGAACGGGTATCCCCAGGCACGATAGGGCCGTGGCAAATCGGGATCCGTGATGCGCAGCTTGATGACGCCGGCGACCGTAAAGAACGAGCAGAACAGCAGTGCGAACTGGATGAAGTCGAGCACGGCCTCGAAGCTGCGCGTGAACAGCAGCAGATTGGCGACGGCGAGCTGAAACAGGATGGCATAGGCGGGCGCGCCGCGGACCGATCTCCGCGAGAACACGCGCAGCGCCGGAATGTCCTCCCCCATCGTCATCATCACGCGCGGGCCGATCCACATCATCGCGCTGATCGATGAGATCAGGCCGAAGCAGATCATCGCGCCGACGATCCGGCCCCCGAGCTTGCCGAAGATCGCGCTGCCGGCGACGCTGGCGACGTCGAGCTGACCCGCGAGCGCGCCGACCGGGGTCGAATGGAGAAACACCGCATTCAGCGCGACGTACAGCACGAGCACGACCAGCGTGCCCGCGAGCAGCGCGCGCGGCAGGTCCCGCTGGGGCATGTTCATCTCGCCGATGATGTAGGTCGCGGCATTCCAGCCCGAGAACGAATACATCACGAATACGAGCCCGATCGCGAAGGGCGCGCTGACGATATGCGCGAGATCGCCCGCCTGCGGCGAGAAGGCAATCGGCTGCGGCACGCCGACGATGAAGCCGGCAACCAGGAAGGCCACGATCAGCACGACCTTCAGGATGGTCGAGATCAACTGGAAGGTCGAGGAGTGCCTGACGCCGGTCAGTTGCACGAGCGAGACCAGCCACACCACGGCGATGGCAAGCGGGATCGGCGGCACACCGGGGACGACCGATTTAGCGTATTCGCCGAACGCCATTGCGGCCAGCGCAACGGGTGCTGCAAAGCCAACCGTCGCCGACACCCAGCCGGCGAGAAAGCCGAAGGCGGGATGATAGGCACGGCTGAGGAAATTGTATTCGCCGCTCGAGCGCGGAAACATCGCGCCGAGCTCGCTGTAGGAGAACACCCCGCACAGCGCGACGATCCCGCCGACCGTCCAAAGCAAGAGGATCGAGAAGCCCGAGGGAATGTCCTTGACCTGGAAGCCGAGGCTGGTGAAGACGCCGACCCCGATCATGTCGGCCACGACGATGGCGGTTGCGACCAGAACGGAGACCCCCGACCCGCTTCCGGTCAGCCGGCCGGTCCAGGGTGCAGTACCCGCGTCTGATGCCGTCATCGCCGTCCTCAACCTCAGGCGTCACGCCTCGTGGGAAGCATCGTGCAGCTCGGTCCAGTCAATTCAAGCAGGGTTAACAAGGGTTAAATGAGGCGGGGCCACTTCGGTACTCTAGCACCATTAATCCACGATCCGGGCAATAAAGCTTCGTAAACACCGGGACATCCCGCCTCCCTCCCCCACAATCACGACACGATTGCGTGGTCCCTTTGAGCGTTCCGGATGTGGGGAAGTTTCTCCGGACACTTAACGTCGCCTAAACGCCCATCGGCTCAATTGCCTTAATGATTGCCGATGGACTTGTGGTCATGACTTGGGGTCATGGGTGAATGGTCGGGGCCGTTCCGAAATCGAGAGCTGACATCCGCGCCGACCGGACCACGTCCGGCGTGAGCGGTCGTGCGCTTCGGATCGCTCTGATCTCAGTCTTGGTGCCGTTGTCGCTGACCCTGGTTCAATGCGGCAAGGCACCCAATCCGGCAGCGCTCGCGGCGAACTCGCAAGCCAACGTCCAAGGCAACGTCCCAGCCAACGTGCAGGTCGTTGCGAAGACAAACCAGCAAGTCGCAAGCAGCGACTCGTTCGAGGATCGCTTCCCGGCCCCCCAGTTCAGGGAGCGCTTCCCATCCGCGAGCGAGGGTTTTCTGCAACGGCAGATGTCGGACTTCTCACCCAAGCGCGCCGCGCAGCAGCAGCCGGAGCAGGCGCCCTACAAGGTCGCTTCGCTCGCGCCGCAGGCCCCCTACCAGCGTCCGCCGCGCGAGGATCTGACGACGCTCGTCAGCATGAAATCGTCAGCTTTCCCTTATTTCGGCAACAACCCCGCCTCCGACGCGCCGTTCCTCAACATCTCCAAGGGCGACCGCCGCGGCCACCGTAGCTATTCCGGGCGCGTCTTCTGGCAGGACGAGACCTACAGCGATAACCGCGTCTTGATGCACGTGCCCGAGCATTTCGACGTGCGGAAGCCGGGCGTGATCGTGGTGTTCTTCCACGGCAATGGCGCGACACTCGAGCGCGATGTGCGCGACCGCCAGCTGGTGCCGCAACAGATCACCGATTCCGGCGCCAATGCCATCCTGCTCGCACCGCAGATGGCAGTCGATGCCGCCGATTCCAGCGCAGGAAAATTCTGGCAGGCCGGGGGCCTCAAGCGCTTCATCGACGAGTCGGCGAACCATCTCGCTCGCCTCACCGGCGATCCCAACAGCGCCCGCGCCTTCGCCAATATGCCGATCGTGATCGTCGGCTATAGCGGCGGCTTCCTGCCGACGGCCTGGAGCCTCGAGGTCGGCGGGATCAGCGACCGCGTCCGCGGCGTCGTGCTGCTCGACGCCGTCTATGGCGAGATGGACAAGTTCGCCTCATGGATCGAGAGCCACCGCTCCGGCTTCTTCGTCAGCTCCTACACCCACTACACCGCGCGGCGCGACCGCGAGCTGATGAGCACGCTGCGGCAGAAGGGCATCACCGTCTCCGAAGACATGGACGGCCCCTTACGTCCGGGCAGCGTGGTGTTCGTCGAAACCGGGGACGGCATCACCCATCGTGACTATGTGACCCGCGCCTGGACGCGGGACCCGCTCAAGGACGTCCTGGTGAAGATGTCAGCGACGCCATCACTCGCGCTCACGCGCGTGGCCTCCACCAATCCATCCGCATCGAGCCGGTAGCGATATTGCGCCCGTCGGCATCTGGCTGCACGGCCCGCAATTCTCTCGAACCTTGATCAAAATGTGATGTTGATGGCCGACGGTCCCGGTGCCGACCGGATTGCTTCCACTGGCAACAATCATACTTTGCCGGCCAAGTTGTATTTGGGATTCTGCGGGGACATGCAGTGCGTCAGGGACTCTACAAGGTCAACTTCCACACGGTTCACGGGACGGGTTGTGGTGTCGTCTATGTGACCGAGGGCAAGATGCGCGGCGGCAATTCCGCTTTCGCGTTCATCGGCACCTGCACGGGCGAAGGCGACAGCATCAGGGTCAAGATCTCGACCGAGCGCCACAATGACGACCCGTGCTTCAAGGCACTGTTCGGTCTCGACCGGATCACGCTGACGCTCGCTGGCCGGGAGGATGGCGACAGTGCGGAATTCGAAGGCACCGCACTGCAACTGCCGGGCGTTGCCTTCAGGGCCGTGCTAAGCCGGATCAGCGACTAGCCGCCCGGCTGCTGGCCATCGGCCTCAGGTCTTGGGCGTCAGGTTTTTGGCAGCTTCGGAATGCTCTCGGCAAAGCCGTTGAAGCAGGCCAGCCGCTCGTCCTCCTCCTTGAAGAAACGGCAATCGGCGTAGCCCTTGGCCTTCGCCGGCTTCGGCTTCGGCGTCGGCGCAATCACGGCGTCGTAGCAATTGAGCCGGTCCTTGGTGCCGTCGTCGAGATCGAGGCAGGCCTGGAGCCGCGCTGCGATGGATTGCGGCTTGCCCTTCGGCGCCGCAGCCGGCTTGGCCGCAGCCTCCTTGGTCCCTGCCTTGGTGCCCTTGGGCTTGACCTGCACCAACGGCTTGTCCCCGATCATTGGTGGCTTGTCGGCTTGCGCGAAAGCGGAAGCTGAATAGAGCACCGCGGCAACCGCCAGAATCATCCTCATCTCAGTCAACCCTCTTTGGTCCCCATGACCGGCCTTCTAGCCTCCCGGCGCGCGGTTTGCCAAGCACCTTGCGCATACGGACACGCTTCCGCTCAGGCCGGGGCGGCAGTTGCCGGCCGGGGCCGGGTCAGGACCACCAGGATCAGCGCCAGCACGACGAAACCGACCGCGACGAAGCCGAGCGTATGCAGGAGCTCGCGGGCAAACAGCAGTCCGCCGACGGCAGAGCCGACCGCCTGGCCGATATAGAGGACGGAGGTGTTGAGTGCGACGGTCGCCGATGCCAGCGACGGTGCGGCCGAGACCAGCCGCACCTGCTGCATCGAATTGGTCGAGGCAAAGCCGAGGCCCCAGATCGCGACCGCACCCGCCATCAACGCGAGCGTGCCGGCGCCGAGCGCCCAGCCCGTGATTCCTGCAAGCAACAGGCAGGTGAACAACAGCGAGGTGCGATAGGGCCCTGATGTGTCGACGATGCGGGTCGCGATGACAACGCCGAGGAAGCCGCAAACGCCATAGAGGGCGAACACCAGGCCGATCGCATCGGGCCCTGCGCCGGTCAGCTTGTTGAGCAGCGGTCCCATGAAGGTGAACACCACGAACTGCCCCGACATCTGCAACATCGTGATCGCAAGCAGCAGCAGGATCGTTCTGTTGCGACCGACCGCGCTCCAGGTCTTCAAATCCACCGGCGACCCCTTCAAGCCCGCGGGCAGCCGCATCAGCAACAGCAGCAAGCTGACGCAGCCGAGCGCGCCGATCCCGCCATAGGCCGCGCGCCAGCCATAGCGGCTGGCGATGAAGGTGATCAGCGGCAGGCCGACGGCGGCAGCGAGCGACCAGCCGAGAAAGATGTAGGCAATCGTGCTGCCGCGACGCTCCACCGGTACGATCAACGCCGCCGTACCGGCGGCCTGCGGCGTGTAGAGCGCGCCGACCGCGAGCATCACCAGGCGGATGACGAGGAGGCTTACATAGTCGGGCGCAACGGCAGAGGCGAGATTGCCAAAAGCGAGCACCGCGAGCGTCGTGGTGAGCAGCGTCCGGCGTTCGATCCGGCTGGTGAGCCAGGCCGTTAGCGGCGAGCCGATGCACAGGATGACAGCCCCGAAGGTGATCAGGAGCGCGGCCGCATGGATGCTGACGTCGAGCCCCGTCGCCAATTCCGGCAGCATGCCCGCCGGTGCCAAGACCGAGCAGCCGGTGACGAGATTGCCGAGCATCAGGGCGGTTGGCGCGAAACGGCCGGCGCAAGCATTTTCCATGCAAACGCATGTAGAGCCGCCTTGCGACCAGTTAAAGGGCGTTGCCCGGAATAGTTCGTGCAGCGCCCCCGCTTTGGCGCGCCGGTTTCTTGGAAATGCCGGATTGCGCAGGCCGAATCGCCTGATATATCGCTCGTTCCCGCTTACCTGCGCTCGTTCGCAGGAGTGAGCCTCAGGAGACACGCCATGACCGACCAGCCCAACGACCAATCCAAGGACCAGTCCAAGGACCAATCCAAATCCGAACAGCCCAAATCCGAATCCGGCTTTCAGTACAGCCTCAGCAATTTGAGACCCGTGACCCCACCGGAAAAAATCACCCTCACCTTCCCGGACGGCGCCCGGCGCGAATACGCCAAGAGCATCACCGGTCTCGAACTCGCCAAGGGCATTTCGCCGTCGCTGGCCAAGCGCACGGTCGCGATGGCGCTCGACGGCGTGGTCTCCGACCTCGACGACGCAATCGAAGCCGATGCCAGGATCGAGCTGATCAACCGCGACGATCCGCGCGCGCTCGAGCTGATCCGCCATGACTGCGCCCACGTACTTGCCGAAGCCGTGCAGACGCTGTGGCCGGGCACCCAGGTCACCATCGGTCCCGTGATCGAGAACGGCTTCTATTACGATTTCTTCCGCAACGAGCCGTTCACGCCGGAAGACTTTGCCGCGATCGAGAAAAAGATGCGCGAGCTCATCGCGCGCGACAAACCTTTCACGAAAGAGGTTTGGGATCGCGAAAAGACCAAACAGGTGTTCCGCGACAAGGGCGAAGCGTTCAAGGTCGAGCTGGTCGACGCCATTCCCGGCAACGAGCCGATCAAGATCTATTACCAGGGCGACTGGTTCGATCTCTGCCGTGGCCCGCACATGACTTCGACCGGCAAGGTTGGCAACGCCTTCAAGCTGATGAAGGTGGCCGGCGCGTACTGGCGCGGCGACAGCAACAACCCGATGCTGACCCGCATCTACGGCACGGCATTCGCCAAGCAGGAGGACCTCGACGCTTATCTGAAGCAGATCGAGGAAGCGGAAAAGCGCGACCATCGCAAGCTCGGGCGCGAGCTCGACCTCTTCCACTTCCAGGAGGAAGGCCCGGGCGTCGTGTTCTGGCACGCCAAGGGCTGGACCATCTTCCAGCAGCTGATCGCCTATATGCGGCGGCGCCTGGCCGGCGACTACAGCGAGGTCAACGCCCCGCAGATCCTCGACAAGTCGCTGTGGGAGACCTCCGGCCATTGGGGCTGGTACCGCGAGAACATGTTCGCGGCGCAGTCGGCCGGCGAGGAGGCCGAGGACAAGCGCTGGTTCGCGCTGAAGCCGATGAACTGCCCGGGCCACGTGCAGATCTTCAAGCATGGCCTGAAGAGCTACCGCGACCTGCCGCTGCGGCTTGCCGAATTCGGCGTGGTGCACCGCTACGAACCATCCGGCGCGATGCACGGATTGATGCGCGTGCGCGGCTTCACCCAGGACGACGCGCACATCTTCTGCATGGAGGATCAGCTCGCCGACGAGTGCCTGAAGATCAACGAGCTGATCCTGTCGACCTATGCCGATTTCGGCTTCACCGGCGATCTCACCGTAAAGCTGTCGACCCGGCCGGAGAAACGCGTCGGCACCGACGCGATGTGGGATCACGCCGAGCGCGTGATGGCGACGGTGCTGCGTGAGATCCAGTCGCAGAACAATCACATCAAGACCGAGATCAATCCGGGCGAAGGCGCCTTCTACGGGCCGAAGTTCGAATATGTGCTGCGCGACGCTATCGGCCGCGACTGGCAGTGCGGCACCACGCAGGTCGACTTCAACCTGCCGGAACGGTTCGGTGCGTTCTACATCGACCACGACAGCAGCAAGAAGCCGCCGGTGATGGTGCACCGCGCGATCTGCGGTTCGATGGAACGCTTCATCGGCATCCTGATCGAGCACTATGCCGGCAACTTCCCGCTCTGGCTGTCGCCGGTGCAGGTGGTGGTCACCACCATCACGTCGGAAGCCGACGAGTATGCCAAGCAGGTGCTGGAGCAGGTCCGGCGTGCGGGACTTCGGGCCGAGATCGACCTGCGCAACGAAAAAATCAACTACAAGGTCCGCGAGCATTCGCTGGCCAAGATTCCGGCACTGCTCGTGGTCGGCAAGAAAGAGGCCGAGACGCAGTCGGTCTCGATCCGCCGGCTCGGCAGCGACGGGCAGAACGTCATGACGACGGCGGAGGCGATCGCGGCCCTCGTCGACGAGGCAACCCCGCCGGATGTGAAGCGGGCGCGCGGCGCGGTCTGACATCTGAAATCGGTCTAAACTCGCTTTCGGTTGCGGGCGTGCATTCCTATGTGGGGATTGCACGCCCGACGACCAGCCGAAGAGGAAACCGCAGTGCCCGACGCCATCGAACTCCTGAAGACCCGCCGCTCGGTCAAGCCGCGCGAGATGTCCGGACCCGGCCCCTCCCCGGCCGAGCTCGAGACCATCCTCACCATCGGCGCGCGCGTACCCGACCATGGCAAGCTCGCGCCCTGGCGCTTCATCATCTTCGAGGGCGATGCGCGTCAGCGCGCCGGCGAGGTGATCGCGAAGGTGTTTGCCCGGAAGAATCCCGGCGCGCCGGCGGCCGATGTCGAGACCGAGCGCAAACGACTCACGGATGCGCCGCTGGTGATCGGCATCGTCAGCTTCACCAAGCCGCATCCGAAGGTGCCGGCCTTCGAGCAGGAATTGTCGGCCGGCGCCAGCGTCATGAACATCGTCACGGCCGCGACCGCGCTCGGCTACGGCGCCTGCTGGCTGACCGGCTGGTTCTCGTTCGATCGCGACGTGCTGGACGGCCTCGGCCTCAAGCCGGACGAGAAACTCGCCGGCTTCGTCCATATCGGCAAACCGACGAAGCCGAGCGAAGACCGTCCGCGACCGGTCCTTTCCGAAATCGTGACGCGATTTTAATCGAAGGCGTGTTGACGCCTTCGACGTCTTGCGGCTTTGATCCCGGCAAGGGAGGAAGCCCGGATGAAGCGTCGTGAATTTCTGGTCGGAGCCGCGCTGCTGGCCGGCACGATGGCGCGAAGCCGCGCCGCCGACATCCCCGCGCCGTCGTCCGACGGGCTCGACCGTATCACCGCGTATTTCGACAACGAGGTGACGAGCGGCCGGCTGCCGGGCGCCGTGGTGCTGGTCCAGCAGCACGGCAAGCCGGTCTATCTGAAGACTTTTGGCGTGCGCGACACCAGGACGGGCCTCGCGATGACGCCCGACACGATCTTCGCCATCCACTCCATGACCAAGCCGGTCACGTGTCTTGGCGCGATGATGCTGATCAACGACGGCAAGCTTGCGCTCGCCGATCCCGTGTCGAAATACATTCCCCTCTTTGCCGACACCAAGGTGGGACTGGAGGTCACCAATCCCGACGGCACGTTGCATCTGGATCTCGTGGCCCCGATCCGTCCCGTCAACATCGAGGATCTGCTGCGGCACACCTCCGGCATCAGCTACGACTATATCGGCGGCAAATGGGTCGAGCAGGCCTACAAGGCCGCCAATATCTTCGAAGGTCAGTTCAACAACAGGGAATTCGCCCAACGCATCGCGAGGCTGCCGCTGGCGCGGCAACCTGGAACGCTGTGGCGCTACGGTCATTCCACCGACGTGCTCGGCAGCGTCATCGAGATCATCTCGGGCCAGACGCTGTACGCATTCCTCAAGCAGCGCATCTTCGATCCGCTCGGCATGAGCAGCACCAAATTCGCGCTGACGACCGAGGACGAGCTCGCGCGGATGGCACGGCCGCTGCCGAACGACAACATCCTGCTCGCCGCCGAGCGCGAGCGCCTGGACCATCCCGAATGGCAGTCCGGCGGCGGAGGACTGCTCTCGACCATCACCGACTATCAGCGCTTCTCGCAGATGCTGCTCAATGGCGGCGAGTTCGACGGCAAGCGCTATCTGAGCCCCGCCGCGTTCAAGGCCATGACGACCGATCACGTCGGGCCGGGCTCGGGCGTCGGACGCGATTACTTCTATTTTCCGGGTGACGGCTTCGGGTACGGGTATGGCCTCGCGGTGCGGACCGATCCCGGCAACGCCAGACCGCCGCCGCCGGGCTCGCTCGGCGAGTTGAAATGGGACAGTGGCAGCGGCACCTATTTCGGCGTCGATCCCAAGCTCGACATGGTCTACCTGCTGATGCAGCAGACCCAGAACGAGCGCAGCCGCATCACGCCCGCCTTCAAAGCGCTGGTCTATGATTGTTATCCGCCCGAGTTACGCCGCCCGTGAAGCACGCTGGCCGAAATCGGCGAGCAGCTTTGCGATCTCGGCGGCGGGCCGCGCCGCGCTGAACAAGAAGCCCTGCACTTCGTTGCAGCCTTCGGCGCGCAACCACGCGAGCTGATCCTCGGTCTCGACGCCTTCCGCGGTCGTGGTGATGTTGAGGCTGCGGCCAAGCCCCGAGATCGCGCGAACGATCGCGACGCAATCGGGCCGCCCTGCCAAATCCTTGACGAAGGAGCGGTCGATCTTGATCTTGTCGAAGGGGAAGCTGCGGAGATAGCTGAGGCTGGAATAACCGGTGCCGAAATCATCCATGGAGATGCTGACGCCGAGTTCGCGCAACTGATGCAGGATGGCGAGATTGGCGTCGGTCTCGGCCAGGAAGATCGACTCGGTGATCTCGAGCTCGAGCCGCTTCGGCGACAGGCCGGACTGCGCCAGTGCCGAGATCACGACCTGAACCAGATTGCGGCTTCGGAACTGCGCCGGCGACAGATTAACCGCGACCTTGACGTCGGCGGGCCATTTCACTGCCTCGGAGCAAGCCACGCGCAGCACCCACTCGCCGAGCTGGGTGATCAGGCCGATGTCCTCGGCGACCGGAATGAACTCCGCCGGCGAGATCATGCCCTTGTCGGGGTGATGCCAGCGCAGCAGCGACTCGAAGCCGGAGATGCGGTCGGAGGCGATCGAGACCAGCGGCTGGTAGTGCAGCTCGAACTCGCCATTGGCAAACGCGCGGCGCAGATCGAGCTCCATGTCACGGCGCTTCTGCGCCTGCAGATCCATCTCGCGCTCGAAGAAATGATGCACGCCGCCGCCGTCCGACTTCGCCCGGTACAGCGCCATGTCGGCGTTGCGCATCAACTCTTCCGACGTCGTACCGTCGCCCGGCGATAGCGCGATGCCGATGCTGGCGCCGATCACCATCTCCTGACCGTCGATCTCGTAGGGCGCCTTCAGCAGGTCGATCAGCAAGCCCGCGCAGGCGCTGGCCTCGTTGGGCCTGACGTCGGCCGCCAGGATCACCGCGAACTCGTCACCGCCGAGCCGGGCCGCGAGATTGGCGCCGCGGACCGCGGTGCTCAGACGGGCGGCAACCTCCTTCAACAGGCGGTCGCCCACCGGATGGCCGAAGGAATCGTTGACGTTCTTGAACAGGTCGAGATCGAGGTAGAGCACCCCGACCCGCTTTCCGCTGGCCTGGTCGAGCGCCTGCTTCAAGCGCTCCTGGAAGTATTCGCGGTTCGGCAGATCGGTGAGCCCGTCATGGTGCGCCATGTGGGCGATCCGCGCCTCGGCCTTGCGCCGTTCGGTGATGTCGACCACCGCGACCAGATAGCCGTCGCGATCGTCGAAGGCGACGCGGCGGCCGAAGGTCAACACCTCGATCTCGCTGCCGTCGGCGCGCAGATGCCGCCAGTTGCGCGAGGAGTGATAGGCGTCGCCGATGCGTTCGAGCGCCTCGGCATGGCTGTCCCACTCGTCCTGCGGCCAGATCTCGTGCAACTTCATGCGCAGGAAGGTGGCGCGGCTGTAGCCGTAATGCTGGACCGCGGCGTCGTTGACGCTGAGAAACTGCTTGCTCGCGGCGTCGAACACCCACATCGGCATCGGGTTGTTGTCGAACAGCAGGCGGAAAGAGGCGTCGCGCCGCTTCAACACAGTGACATCCGAGATCGTCAGCGAGACCACGTCGGCGAACGCGGTGGCGCTCAGCCGGAGATGCCGTCCGTCGCTCTCGATCTCGAGCTGCTCGCCGCGACCGCCGGAGACGGCTTTGAGCAAGAATTCCATGACTTCAACCGAGGCCAGCAGCGTGTCCCCCTCGCCGATCCGGCGCCAGAGCAGGCTCGCGCCTTCGGCCTTCAGCAGCAGCGCCGCACTCTTGTTGTGGTGCACGATCTGGAGATCGAACGGCTTGCCACCCGCGTCGCGCAGCGTCGCCAGCGAGACCACCGCGTCGTCGGTCGACGCGAAGATCGCGTCCAGGAGATTGTATTGCGCGCCGCGTTCGTTGATGTAGGCGCCGACCAGCGTCGCGCCCCAGCGCGATGCGGTCGGCAGCGCCAGCACATCAAATGTCCTGACCATGCCGTCGCGCACGCAATGGGCGCTGGCCAGGTGTGGCCGCCCGTTGGCGAGCGCGCTCGCCGCGGCTTCCGACAGCGCGGTAGCGCAATCGGGCGAGAGCGCGGCGAGCGGGATGTCCCAGCGCTCTTCGCCGAGCCATTTCTGCACGTAGCGTCCGCTGCGCGACAGTTCGAGCGCGCCGTCGCCCTTGAGCAGCGCGATGTGGTCGGCGAGCCGTCCCAGGCTGCCGAGCATCACGTCCTCGTAGCGCGGCAGCCGTTCGCCCGGCTTCAACGCGGCACGCCATTTGCGCTGAAGCACCGGGATGTCGTCGAACATTTCGGCGGCCGGTTTTCCCGACACTTTCTTCACGGCACTCATGGCAGTCCCCAACGCACTTTCCCGGCGCATCCAATGCAGCCGCGCTTAACGGTGTGTAAAGAGCGCACGAGCGCGGGTTCCGTTCGGCGATTATGACAGTTTAAAGTCGGGCGTTGGTTAGTGGGCGTTAGAGACTATGACAGTTGTGCGAAGGCGTTGCGGAGGCGGCGCGTGAGACCGAAGCTTTGGCGCACCGCTGCATCAGCAGTGTCGTTGCGAGCGCAGCGAAGCAATCCAGAATCTTTCCGCGGCGGCAGACTGGATTGCTTCGCTGCGCTCGCAATGACGGAATCTGTGGGTGGCAGCGTCGCTCTTTAAATTCGCATCTCACTCGCAGACACACCTTCGCCATCTCGCGGCTTGTTCGCCCGAGCTTTGCTTTGTCGTCTCACCCTCAAAATGAAAGAGGGCGCAGGGAAGACCGGGTGCCGGCTGGCACCCGCGGTCCACTGTGCGAGGTTGTCGTAAACAAGATTGCACAGCGGCATACAGGTGAAGCCAAAACATCCGGCCTTCCCTGCGCAGTGGCTTTACGGCTTATGTCGTGCTCTCCCCGGGGAGCGATGCACTATTGCCCCCGTCGCGTTGCGGATGGCTGATGCGTGTGCCCGGTTGGGCAACCCACATCACCGCAACGCTTGACGCACAGACCCCGGGCGTCAGGACCACACGATTTTGCCGTACGCCGATCACACCGGTCGTGTGCGCGAGGCCTTCACTCACGGTTGCCCGCCCTGCGAAGCCGTTCGCGCCGATGTGACCAACGTCCACCGCCATCCGGCCCGCGTTCGTGACGATCGCGATACGCCCCTCTTCCTTGGGCCGGAGTGAGGCGATGGATACGCCGTTTCCGAATTTCGGTAAAGTGGAATATTTTGGACGACGCGGGTTGACCGACAATTGGGGCGTTTTGCCCGACGGGCAACGCAAGGGATTGTAGCCCGGATGAGCGAAGCGACATCCGGGATTCCGACCACGAGCTGTCCCGGGTATCGCTTCGCTCACCCGGGCTACGGGACCTACCGAGCTGCACGCGCAGTCGCGACTAATCCTCGCTGGACGTCGCCAAGCGATTGCGCAAATGGGCCTGCGACAACAAAAAGAACAATGCGCGCTCGCCATGATATTTGGCGGACGGCCGGGTGCGCTCGAAGCCATCGGCGAATTTCTTGCCGGATTGGTCGCACACCTGCCACCGCCAGCCGAACCGCTTACGCCTGGTGAGGATCACTTCAAACATGCCGACGAGCTTGGTCCCCTGCCCTTGCCGGTCTCGCAGACGCACAAGCCTGCTCCGGCCTCCTCCGTTGGAGGGATGCCCGACATATAACGCAGCAGGATGGAAAGCGAATAAAATTGATTATCGGAAATAGGTATCTTGCACCGGCTGTGAGGAAGTCGCGGCGCCGCTGGAATAAGCCGGCGATGCCGGTGTCGATCGGTCCTGCTTGGTAGCGCTGCCAGAGCTGTTCAAATCGAAACACCAACCAAATCGCAACATCAAACGGAGCAGCGGAGAGCATCCGCGTTCGCACACGAGACTGGCGGTAATAAGATATGGGAGATTTGTGCGCTGAATGAGAAGTGTTCACCAGACACGAAGACCAGCGTCGGGCCGCATGCGGCATCACCGCTCAAGCACTACCGCGCGACGACTTCCACTTCGCCGTCGACGCCGTTGACGACGTTGAAGCCGCGCTCGTAGACCTTGCCCTCGTTCTTGGCGATGGCGCGGTATTCGCCTTCGGAGAGCACGACGCGCGGGAAGGCGCCGATCGATTCCTTGATGACGTCGCCGCCGGGGGTCAGCACCGACCAAGCGGTGTTGGCGAGCGCCTCGCCGCCCCTGTCGCTGACGAGCTTGAGCGTGATGACAGCGGCGCGGTGGGTGATGGTGACGTCGGTGAGCTTGCTGGCCTGGACGCGGATGTCCGAGCGCACCACCGAATTGGCATCGCCGTAATTCGAGATGATGTAGTAGGTGCCTTCCGGCAGCAGCACGACGTCACCGGCGGCGACGTTCGGCACCAGGGAGGCGCGCTCGCCGGATTCGAACTGGCTGCCCTTGTAGATCGCGAACGAGATCTGGTTCTGCGGAATGCGGCTGGTACCGACGCGGCCCTCGATGCGCAAGCCGCCGGCAGGCAGCACGAAGGACTCCCGGTCGGTCTCGGCCTTCAGGCTGACGGTGCGCACCGCGCTGACGAGGCCAAAGGCGACGTGCACGACGTAATTGCCGGGCGGCAGCACGATGTTCGGCGTGGCATTGCGGTCCTCGCGGATCAGCTTGAAGGTGCCGTTCTCGTCGGGACGATCGGCAAACACGCGCCAGACCAGGCCGCTGGTGATCGGGGGGGTGTCCTTGCCGTATTTCGCCGTCAGCGACAGCACGCCCTGTCCGGGCACGGCTGCGTTGAGCGGCGCGGCGGACGGCACGGTCGTGACCGCGGGCGGCGGCATGCTGGGCGTGGTCGGCTGCAACAGGGTCGGCGGCAGGCTCGGCGGTCCGGCCCCCGGGCCGGAGGGCGGCGCCAGACTGACCGCGCCGCCGGGATCCGGCACCGAAGCGGGCGGCACCGGCGGTGGACGATCGGAGAAAAGCTGCGCCTGCGCAGCATTTTGGCCAAGGGTATAGAGGCAGGCAGCAAGGATCAGCGCCGGCAGCAGCGATGCGCTGCGCCGCCATCCGATGATGCCGTCACCCCCGAGAGTCATGCCACCTGCTTTTCACCGAAAACGCGGCAAATTCAAGCCTCTGGACCCCTGAGAAATACGGCCCGACAGGTTTTGGAACCCGGTTGACGCCTGCGTGATTACTCGAGAGGCAGCCGCGCCTCGCCATACTCCTGCCCCGTGCGCTTCCCAAACCGGCATAAACCATGCTTCGGCCCGGTTCTGGCGGAGCGCGAGTGCGGTGCCTAGTCTGATGGCGGGTCCCGGCGTAGGAGAGTTTCGGTGCTGGACATATTGAAGGGTCGGGGTGCGAACAGCGATAAGGTCGCCGAGAAAGTCGGCCTGGGCAGCATCCGCCGGCCGGTCATCGGCCTTGCGCTTGGCGGCGGCGCGGCGCGCGGCTTCGCCCATATCGGCATTATCCGGACCCTGCTCGCCAACGGAATCGTGCCCGACGTCGTGGTCGGCACCTCGATCGGCGCGGTGGTCGGCGGCCTCTATGCGGCCGGCCGGCTCGATACGCTGGAAGAATGGGGCCGCAGCCTGCAAGGGATGCGCAACATCCTCGGCTACCTCGACATCCGCCTCAACGGCTCCGGCCTGATCGGCGGCGAGAAGCTGGCGACCCGGCTCGAGGCCGCCTGCGGCCAGAGCCAGATCGAGGATCTCCCGGTCAAGTTCGCCGCCGTCGCGACCGAGGTCCGCACCGGCCACGAGATCTGGCTGACGCGCGGCCGCGTGGTCGACGCGATGCGCGCCTCCTATGCGCTGCCCGGCATCTTCTCTCCGGTCCTGATCGGCGATCGCTGGCTGGTCGACGGCGCATTGGTGAACCCGGTGCCGGTCTCGGCCGCGCGCGCGCTCGGCGCGGAAATCGTCATCGCCGCAAATCTTTCCAGCGACATCTTCACCTATTCGACGACGGTCTATTCGCACGGCGCGATACCCGAGCCGGTGATCCCCGCTGCGGAAGAGCCGGCGTCAAAGCGGCGCTTCCCGAGATTTTTCTCGCCCGAGAAGACGGTGAAGCGCGAGTTCTTCGGCGGCGGCAGCGCCCGGCCCGGCCTTTCTTCGGTGATGGTCGACGCCTTCAACATCATGCAGGACCGCATCACCCGTGCCCGCCTCGCCGGCGATCCGCCCGATATGCTGATCACGCCGCGGATCGGTCAGTTCGGCTGGTTCGATTTCCACCGCTCCGAGGATCTCATCGCCCTGGGCACCCGCGCGGCCGAGCGTGCGCTGGAGTCGATCCAGGAGGCCATCCACGAGCTGGCGCCTGCGCCCGAGGCCGACCAGCAGGCCTGATCAGGCGGTCTTACTGATCAGGCGGTCTTGATGTAGTCGCGCAGAGCTTCCTGCTCGGATTCGTATTCCTGCACCCGGCGCTTGACGATGTCGCCGATCGAGATCAGGCCGACCACCTTGCCGTTGTCGACCACGGGCAGATGGCGGAACTTGCCGGTGGTCATCATCTCCATCAGTTCGGCGACCGTGTCGGCCTCCTTGCAGGTGACCACCTTGCGGGTCATGACCTGAGAGACCGGTTCCTCCAGCGCACCGGCGCCGCGCTCGCCGATCACCCGCACGATGTCGCGCTCCGACAGGATGCCTTCCAGCCGGCTCTGGTTCATCACCAGCACAGCGCCGATCTTCTTCTCACCGAGCAGTTTGACCGCGACCGCCAGCTTCGCGTCAGGCTCGACGCTCATGATCTGGTGGCCCTTGGTGTTGAGAATCGAACGTACCGTCATTGTCGCCTCCCTGAATCGAAACCGTCCGCTGTTCGCGGTCCGGACTTGTTCTTCGAGTCTTCAACTAACAGTTTCAGCGCCGGTTTCACGCTCAGGCGCTTTGCGAAGCATCGCCGCGAACGGCCTGTCGCTTCGGAACATTCTTCTCGGGAATGATGGATGAATTCGGGCGGCGCCGCAAGCGCCGCTTCAAATACGGTCTGAAATGTCCTGTGATGACGCATCCGCAGCATCGCTTCGCGCGCGCGGCACGGGATCGAACAGCGCGAACAGCAACAGGCCGGCAAGGAAGCCGCCGATATGCGCCTGCCAGGCAACGCTCGTGGTCTCGCTGTCGACGCCGATCGCGCCGACGCCGAAGACGATGTTGACGCCAAACCACACCGCGAGGAAACCGAGCACCCGCCCGTCGCGCAACGCGCGCGACAGCGGCAGCGCCGGAACTCTTGCGGCGGTATCGGCATCCGATCGGCTGAACGACAGGAAGCTGCCGCGAACGAAGGCGAAGCGGATCGCCGCCGCCATCGCGCCGGACACCGAGGCCGAGGCGCCGATCATCGGCGCCACCGCGTGTTCATGGGTGACGAGATGGGCGAGCGCGCCGGCCGCCGCCGTCACCGCGAGGAACAGGAAGAACCTGATGGTGCCAAAGCGCCGCGCCAGCGCGCTGCCGAACGGCAACAGCCACAGCACGTTGAAGCCGAGATGGGTGAGATTGGCGTGCAGCAGCGAATAGGTGACGAAGGTCCAGACCTTGGCGCCGGCCCCGCCGGGAATCTCCAGATTGAGCAGCGAGGAATCGTAGCGCTTGGGGATGAAGCCGAAGACGTCGATGGTCCAGTTCTCGAGCTCCGGCGGCAGCAGCACCCGCAGATGGATCACTGCGAGCAGGAGAATATAGGCAGTCAGCGCCACGGGCAGCGTCAGGATCGGCTCGCGCGGAGCCTCCTCAACGACGGCCGGCACCCCAAGCGAGGCATCTTGCGACGGAGGATCTTGCGGCGGAGAATTTGGCGGGGAATCCAAGGCGGCTTCGCTTTCAGGCGCGATCGGAGCGACAGTCTTGACCACAAGTCTTGGAGATAGTCGCCTTTGCCCGCCCTGCGCAAGTGCACAAAAGGAAAAGGCAGGGCCCCTGGGAAAGCCCTGCCTATCCGTGTCGGACTTCCGGTACCCAGAGAGACGGGAGTATCCCCACCCCTCCCCGCGGCCGGTGACCAAACTGTTTGACGCCTGTGTACAGGCCTCGCCGAGAACCTGGAGAAAAGCGGCGAGGCTTACGACCGCGGTCACCATAGCAGCGGGGCGGCGCACGGAAAGCGCATAGTTAATTTAACGTTAACGACGCAAAGGCAGCGCCAAGGGCGCCGAAAACGCCGCGGCGGCATGGACGCTGCAAAGCCCCTCCTGCACAACAACACAGGGATCGCGGCTGCACTGAAGCGGGACAGGTTTGTCCCGCAAGGTTGCGCCCCGGGGTAAGCGTTCAGTCATGAAACATCCGTCGAGCCGCGAGTTCTTCGCATATTGGAACGAGAAGCGCGGCACTGCGCGGGCGCCAGACCGGGCCGATATCGATCCGGCCGCCGTGCGCGGCCTACTCGGAGACATCTTCGTGCTGTCCTGCGAGCCCCATCTCGGCTTTCCGTTCCGCGTCGCCGGCACGCGCGTCTGCGCGCTCGCAGGCTGCGACCTCAAGGATTCCCGCTTTGCGGCGCTGTTCGACGAGGCCAGCCGCCGCGAGATCGAGGAGATCACGACCATCGTCGCCGACGAGAGCCTCGGCGCAATCGCCGGCGTCACCGCCGCGCGCGAGGACGGCAGCAAGGCCTATCTCGAGCTGCTGCTGCTGCCGTTCAACGCCCGCCCGCATACACCTGTGAGCGTGACAGGCGTGCTCGCGCCGTTCGACGACGAATGCGGCGCGCTGGGCCCGTTCGCCCTCACCTCCTGGCGCTATCTGCACCAGCCGGAAAAATTGCTGCCGCGCGCGATCCGCAAGCTGCAGATCGCACGCGGGCTGATGGTGTATGAGGGGCTGCGCTAGCAGTGCACCCTGCTCACGGCATCGCCAGATGCCAGGCGCCGTTCAAAAAGCCGTCGCCGGTGACGTCGCCGGGCTTGGCGTCCTTGGCGAAGGTGTAGAGCGGCTTGCCCTTGTAGGCCCATTGCTTGGAGCCGTCGTCGCGCGTGATGACGGTGTAGCCGTCGGCGGCGGCATCGCTGGCCTCGGCTTTCAGCACCGGCCAGTTGGTCGCACACGGACCATTGCAGGCCGACTTGCCGTCAGCATCCTTGTCGAACGTATAGAGCGACATGCCCTTGGCGTCGGTGAGCACATTGCCTTTGTCGGTCTTGCCGGTCTTGGTCGGCGGTGCCGCGAAAGCGGCGGGAATCAGCGCCAGCGATATTGCGAGCGTGAGCGCGAGGCGGATCGAGGATGTCGTCATGGTCTCTCCTGTCATGCAATGGGCTTGCATGGATAGGACGCCGCGCGAGCCGCCGTATTCCTGAGATGGCGGCAAGGATTTTTTTCGCTGCACGCATCGTCACATCGGAATAAACTGGGATGATGGAGACGGAACGACGGGTGGACACGAGCAAGCCGCATTGGCGTCCCGCGCACGCCTCCGATCTGCCGGCGATCAGCACGATCGCAGCGCGGATCCATCCTGATCTGCCTGAGCGGCCTGAGGTGTTCGCGGAAAAGATGCGGCTCTATCCCGATGGCTGCCGCGTGCTCGTCGCGGACGACGGGATCGTCGGCTACGGTCTCGCGCATCCCTGGATGCAGCACCGGATTCCGCCGCTCGACGGCTTGCTCGAGCAATTGCCCGGCGATGCGGATTGCCTCTATTTGCATGACGTCGCGGTGCTGCCCGACTTTCGCGGCGGCGTCGCGCGCGACTATGTCATCGCGATCGAACAGCTCGCGCGCGCATCAGGAATCGCGACGCTCGCATTGGTGTCGGTCTACGCCACGCGGCCGCTGTGGGAGCGTCTCGGCTTTGGGCCCGTCACGTGGGATGCGGAGCTGCGGCCAAAGCTTGCGACCTACGGCGACAGCGCAACCTACATGCTGCGCGACCTCGCTGCGACGTAACGCCCCTCCCCGGCGACGCCGGAAGGCGGCCGTCAGGCGCGATGCTTCTTTTTCGGTTTCGGCTTCTTTCCGGCGGCGCCCTTCTCAGACCACGACGTGACCGAGGGCTCAGCGTAGCCCGGCTTGTTCTTGTGCTTTTTCTTCTTTGCGAAGGAAGGCGCATCGTCGAATTTCGGTGTGCGCTCGCCGTACGGCTTTTCGTGCGGCTTGCCGTGTGGCTTGCCTTGAGGTTTGCCTTGGGGTTTGAACCCGCTCGGCTCGCGCGCGCGTTCGCCCTGGCGTTCACGATGATCGCTGTCGCCGCTATCGCGCCGCGGCGCGTGGGACCGCTCCTCCGAAGCCGCTTGCCGCTGCGGCGCATCCGCCAGCGGCTCGAGGCGGATATTGTCTTCCTTGTCCGGGCGCTTGATCTTCATGGCGAAGGATTCCGCGACCCGCTCGGAAATTTCGAACTCGGTCGTGGTGTCCATGATCTTGATCGCGCCGATATCGTTCTTGTCGATGCCGCCACGACGGCAGATCATCGGCAACAGCCAGCGCGCTTCCGCGTTCTTTTTTCGTCCGATGTTGGCCCGGAACCAGACGCTGCCATCTGCCATGCCATGTTTCGACGACGATTTGCCCGCTTTGGGACGAGCCCTTTCGGGCCGATCATCGCCACGCGAAGCGCGGACATCGTCACGCGGAGCGCGCGTATCGCTGCGGCCGCGATCCTCGCGCGGCCGGCCAGCTCGCTCGCCGGGATCCATGATGTCTTCGGGCGACGGCAGCCGCGCGCGATAGAGCCGTGCGAGTGAGGCGGCGATCTCCTCGGCCGACCGCTCGGCCAATAGCGCCTGCGCCAGCGCCAGATCGTCGACGGTCGTCTCCTCCGTGAACAGCACGTCCTTCATGCGCTCGTGATCGAGTTTGCGGATCTCATCCGGCTGCGGCGCCGTCCCCCAGACCGCGTCGATGCCCGAGACGTTCAGCAGCATTTCCGCACGCCGCCGCCGCACGGGCGGCACCAGCATGACGCTCGTCCCCTTGCGGCCCGCGCGGCCGGTGCGGCCGGAGCGATGCTGCATGACCTCGGCGTCGTTGGGCAGGTCCGCATGAATGACGAGATCGAGGCTCGGCAGATCGATGCCGCGTGCGGCGACGTCGGTCGCCACGCAGACGCGCGAGCGTCCGTCCCGCAGCGACTGCAGCGCCGTGGTCCGCTCGTTCTGCGTCAATTCACCGGACAGAGCGACGACGGAGAAGCCGCGCTCCAGCAGCGCCGCCTGCAAATGCCGGACGCCATCGCGCGTGCTGCAGAATACCAGCGCGCTCGGCGCCTCGTAGAATCGCAGCACGTTGACGACCGCGTGCTCGGCATCGCCGGGCGCGATCCGGATCGCGCGGTATTCGATATCGGCATGACCGCCTTCGTCGCCGGCGACTTCGATCCGGAACGCCCGCTGCTGATACTGCTTGGCCAGCGCGACGATGCCGCGCGGGAACGTCGCCGAGAACATCAGGGTGCGGCGCGTGTCCGGCGTGGTCTTGAGGATGAACTCCATGTCCTCGCGAAAGCCGAGATTGAGCATCTCGTCGGCCTCGTCGAGCACGACCACCTTCAACTCCGAAATATCGAGACGGCCGCGGCGCAAATGATCGCACAACCGGCCGGGCGTACCGACGACGATGTGAGCGCCAGCCGCAAGCTCGCGCTGCTCGCGCCTGGGGTCCATGCCGCCGACGCAGGAGACGACGCGTCCGCTCGCATGCTCGTACAGCCACGCCAGCTCGCGATGGACCTGCAAGGCTAGCTCGCGGGTCGGCGCCACGATCAGGGCAAGCGGTGCACCCGCCCGCTCGAACCGCTCGGCGTCGCCCAACAGGTCCTTGGCCATCGCCAGCCCATAGGCCAGGGTCTTGCCGGAGCCGGTCTGGGCCGAAACCAAGAGGTCGCGGTCAGCGGCCTCGTCCGTGAGCACGGCGAGCTGAACGGGGGTCGGACGGTCGTAATTGCGCTCAGCCAAAGCTCGGGCGAGCGGCGCACTCATGGTCGGAAAAGACACGGGATAAACCTTGGTTGGTCCAGGCGCGGAACGTCGAGCCGCGCGACCTGAAGCTGCGTAGGCGGCAAATGGTCCAGCCGCACGCGTGGTGATTTGATTTGGACGCTCTTTACGCCAAGTGCGGGCAAATCACCATGCCTATGACGCATGGCTTTGGTGATGCCGAGAATAAGCTTACCGGCCAGCTCGACCCACTACATCCAGCGTTTTCGGGCCGTTTTGCTCCATCTAGCGGGATTTTGCGCCGAAGCCCCCGCCGCGGCCCGCAAGCTCGCATAGCGAGCGATGCGCGGGCCCTAATCCCTGGAGGTCACGAGCCTGCCGAATCCACCGGCCAGCCTGGCTCTGGCCCGCGCAACGGTGTCCCTCGCCGCGCGGCCCAGGGCGCGGACCGCGCGCCAGGCTTCGGTTGCCTGCAGCCATGCCCTTACCTCGGTGAACTTCCCATACACCCAGGCAAAAGCCGGAATCCGCATCAGCTTGTCACGGGTGAGATGAAACAGGCGCTCGACCAGCACCAGCTTGAGCAGCTCGCCGACGATGAACGTCACGGCCCCGCTCAGGACCTGGCCGGTTGCGGCGAGATAGGCCGCCACGGGCTTGACCGGCTCCAAGATAATGACGGGTACGGAGAACAGGGCGAGCGAGCAATAAGGCGACAGCGATCTGATCCAGCCGCGCAATCGCTTCAATTGGAGATGCCGCCCGATCCAGCGCGAGATCGGCCTCGCCACGGCCATGAAGACCGCATCCACCAGGAAGTAGATGGCGGCGAGGATGTAAGTGACGGGTTTCAGGATCCGCTTCACGATGAACTCTCCCGTGAACTGAAAGCCGAAACCCCAGTCTAGGTTTCACCCCGGCCTGAATAACTCGCGGGTTTCCGATGGAACTTTTCGTGCACAGGCCCGGAGCTTCGCGGTCAGATCTCCGCATAGACCTCCAAAAGATTGCCGTCGGGGTCGCGGAAGAACAACGTCCGATGCCCGAACGACTGGTTGGTCGGCGGCGACAGCAACGCAACGCGATGCCGCACCAGTTCGTCGGCACACGCATCGACTTCGGCCGCGGACACCTTGAAGGCCAGTTGCAGCGAGGCACTCCCGTGCGGCGTCGGCGCGTCAGTCGCGGTCCGGCCCGGTGTAGCGAGAGCCAGCGTGTTGGGGCCCAAGCCGTACTCGATCCAGTTCGGCGACAGCTCCCGCAGCAGCGGAAACGCGAGGACGTCTTCATAGAAGCGGCGCATCGCCACCATGTCGCGCACGAAGACGACGGTGTAGTCGATCGCGCGGATGGCGCGGAAGGGTGAGCGGGTGGGTTGGGTCGGCTCGTTTGTCATCTCGTCCTTCATTCCAAACGCCGGCCCGTAGCCCGTATGGAGCGTAGCGGAATACGGGACCGGCGGCCCCGGATTGCGCTACGCTCCATCCGGGCTACGGATCATCTAACGCAGCAGCCCGCCACCATAGCGCAGCTCGTAAAGCAGCGCGCCATCCTCCTGCGCAATCGTCTCGATGCCGTGGAAGCGATCGAGTGAGCCTTCGGCCTCGTTGCGGTAAACCATGCCGTGCTGCTCAAACAGATGCGGCCCCCGGTACGGCTCCTCCACGGATACGGCCAGTAGTGCCTGGCGCAGGAATTTGTAGATCGCAAGGAAGGTGTCTCGCCCCGTGATCTCCGCGCGGACGCCACCGCTGTAGCTCATCGACCAGATGACGCGGTCATCCCGGGACACGGTCTCTTGGCCAACGAAGAACCCCATCCCGAAATAGATATCGCGATAGGCATAGGGTGCCGCGCGATGCTCGAGCTGCTTGGAGCCTCTGAGCAGTGGAGCGGCCACGGTGGCGTCGTCGTCCATCCCGCATAGGTGCGGCGCTTGGCTTCGACCAGAAACGCTGCGAGGTCGTGCGGGATTGATGCCATCGCCTACTCCACCAATTCCGGCCACGGCACGATCGTCGACTTCACCGTCTTCATCGCCATCGCATCCCTCACCGCCTGCGCGACGCCCGCTTCCGTGAACGGATAGATCGTCTGCATTTTCAGCCAGGGATATTTGTCCGCCGTGCGGTAGAGCATGTCGACGCCGAGCGGCAGATCATTGCCGGTAAAACCCCAGGAGCCCAGCACATTGAGGTCCTTGGTGCAGATGCGGTGCCAGGAGGTCTCGATCGAGCCGGCGTCGGTGAACTGGCCCATCTCGACATAGGTGCCGCCGTCACGCAGCATCTCGATGCCTTCGGGGCCGGCTGAGGGATGACCCGAACAATCCATCACCAGATCGGCGCCGAAGCCGCCGACGATGTCGCGCACGCGCGCGATACGTGCCTCGGGCGATTTGATCTCCTCGATATTCACCGTCGCCTCGGCGCCGAACTCGCGCGCGAGCTTGAGCCGCGGCTCCTCCGGCGCACCGACGCAGATGACGCGCCCGGCCCCCATCTCCTGCGCGGCGGCGACCGCGAGAATGCCGATCGGGCCCGAGCCCTGGATCACCACCGTGTCGCCCCAGGAAAAACCGCCGGCGCGGCTGGCGCGATTGAAGGCGCGGATGCAGGAGGTCAGCGGCTCCGACAGCGCCCCCAGCCGCAGCGACATGTCGTCAGGCAATTTGTAGATCTTGGTGCCCGGCAGCATGTCGAGATCGACATAGACATATTCGGCCCAGCCGCCCCACATGTGAGGTGCCTTGTCGAAGCCGAGATAGCGGCCGTAATAGACCGGCGTCAGGCACTTGTTGGCGGTCTGCGGATAATGGATGCAGTAATAGCAGCGGCCGCAGGGCATCAGCGGCGGGATCATCACTTTTGATCCGACCTTGAGCGGCTTGCTCATGAAGTCCTCGGTGAACTCGTCGCCGCATTCGACGATGATTCCGCCGAGCTCGTGGCCGAGCGTGAACGGCCACGGCAGCGGTTTTGGCCAATGTCCCTTCAGAATGTGCAGATCGGTGCCGCAGACGCCGCACGCGCCGACCTTGATCAGCGCAGCCTTCTTGCCGACCTTCGGCCACGGCACGGTGCGGATGACGGGCTCGCTGCCCGGCCCTGCGTGGGTGCAGACGCGGATCTGGTCCATGGAAGTTTCCTCGATGCCCGTCTGTTATGATTGATTGGTGCGGGCTGAGGTGAAGCGTATGTGAGATGCGCGCTGGTGCCAAGCCGCGGTCTCGTAGCCCGCATGAGCGAAGCGACATGCGGGACCAGCGTTCCCGGATATCGCTGCGCTCATCCGGGCTACGGGATCGTGGTCCACACACCCCCAAGTGTCTTGAGCGCTCGACGGCGAACGTGTAGGCACGGCGCGAAAGTCCCACCCAGGTGCCCGCTTGAACCCCCTCCCCCAAAATCCCGTGGTCGCGTCCGGCTCGTTCGCGGCGATGAAGTCGGTGCCGTACCGGCTCCAGTTCATCGCTTACGTGCTGGCAATGATGGCCGACAATATCGAGCATGTGATCAGCTATTGGGTGGTGTTCCAGAAATTCCATTCGCCGGCGCTGGCGGGTTTTGCCGTGCTGTCGCACTGGCTGCCGTTCCTGCTGTTCTCGGTCGCGGTCGGCGGGCTGGCCGACCGGGTCGATCCGCGCCGCATCATTCAATGCGGCATGCTGCTGTTCATCGTGGCCTCGGCTGGATGGGGTTTCTTCTTCATCACCGATACCATCGAGATGTGGCACGCCATGCTGCTGCTGGTGATCCATGGCTGCGCCGGCGTGTTGTGGCAGACGCCCAACCAGCTGCTGCTCTATGATCTCGTCGGCCCCGCCGACCTTCCGAGCGCGGTGCGGCTGAACGCGATGGCGCGCTATCTCGGCATTCTGGTCGGACCTGCCGTCGGCGGCATTATCATGCTCACGCTCGGCACCTCGCACGGCATCATCTTCAACACGCTGTTCTATCTGCCGATGCTGCTGTGGCTGTTCTGGGCGCCGGTGCGGGACAAGAGTGTCGCGGTGCGGCGCTTCGCCGTGCGCGGCCTTGCCGACATCATGCTGACCATCCGCGCCATCGGCACCCGGCCGGTGCTGACGGCGATGACTTGGCTTGCCGGCCTCACCTCCTTCATGATCGGCAACGCCTATCACGCCCAGATGCCGGGCTTTGCCGGCGATCTCGGCCATGGCGATCCCGGAATCTCGTACAGCGTGCTGCTCGCGGCTGATGCGGCGGGCGCGCTGCTCGCCGGCATCGCGCTGGAATCCTGGGGACGGCTCAAGGGCACGCCGCGCACCGCGATCATGCTCGCGATGCTGTGGAGCGTGGCGCTGCTCGGCTTCGCCTCGGTGCGGATCTATCCGGTCGCGATCGTGCTGCTGTTCTTTGCAGGCTTCTTCGAGCTGTCGTTCAACACCATGGCGCAGGCGCTGGTGCAGTTGAACGCACCGTCAGACATTCGCGGCCGCGTCGTCGGCCTCTACAACATGGCCGGGCTCGGGATGCGGGCCTTCAGCGGCATCACGGTCGGACTGTTCGGCGCGGCGATCGGCATTCACTGGTCGCTCGGGCTCTCGGCCGCGGTGCTGCTGGCACTGCTATGTTTTCTCTATGGGCGCGCGACGAGGAAGTCGTAAGCTCAGAGCTTGCGGTTGACTCCGGCGTCTCCCCACCGCACGCTCGATACAGGGTTTGGGGAGATGAAGCGTTGCGCAATCGCTGGGGCATACTTGCGATCCTGTTCGTCGTTCGCCTCACCATCGCGTTCCAGTTCCAGAGCGTGGCCGCGGTCGCGCCGCTGCTGCAGCAGAGCTTCGGCGTCGGACTCGCCGATATCGGCATCCTGATCGGACTCTATTTCACACCGGGCATCGTGCTGGCGCTGCCGGGCGGCGCGATCGGCCGGACGCTTGGCGACAAGCCCACCACGATCGTGGCGCTGCTGCTGATGACGGCGGGCAGTCTCGTCATGGCCACCACCGACGTCTGGGGCTGGCAGATGGCGGGCCGGCTCGCCTCGGGCGCCGGCGGCGTGCTGCTGACCGTACAGCTCACCAAGATGGGCACCGACTGGTTTGCGGGTAAGGAGATCGCCACCGCGATGGCGATCTTCGTCAACTCCTGGCCGGCCGGCGTTGCGATCTCGCTGCTGGTGCTGCCGGCGATCGGCACGGCGTATGGCGCGGGCGCCGTGTTTCTCGTGGCCGGCGCGCTGACCGCGATCGGCATTGCGTTGATCATTTTCTACCAAGCGCCGCCGGGAGCAACCGCCAGCGCGGCCGGCTCCGGGCGGCTTGATCCGCTCGCGCTTCTGGCGGTGATCGTCGCGGGTGCGATCTGGGGCCTTTATAATATCGGCTTCGCCATGATTTTCTCGTTCGGCCCCTCATTGCTCGTCGAGCGCGGCTGGAGCATTGCGGCGGCAGGCTCGGCGATCAGCCTCGTGATGTGGCTGTCGGTGATCTCGGTGCCATCAGGCGGATATCTCGCCGATCGCACCAAGCGCCCCTTTGTCGTGGCGATCGCGGCGAGCCTCGTGGTGGCCGGTCTGCTCGCCTGGCTGACCCGGTCCGACGCTGTGATCGCGATCCTCGTCCTGGGCGGCTTGATCGGCGGCCTTCCCGCCGGCCCGATCATGAGCCTGGCCGCCCGCGTACTCGCGCCGGAAACCAGGGCGATCGGGATGGGCGTGTTCTACACTCTCTTCTATGCCGCGATGATGCTGGGGCCGGCGGTGGCGGGCCGGCTCGCCAAATCGGCCGGCACGGCCGCCGTCGCGCTCGACCTCGGCGCGCTGACGGTGCTGGCCTGCCCGCCCCTGATGTGGCTTTTCGAACGCATTGTGTCTGTTCGTCATCGCCGCGGCCGATCCTAACGCGGCATTAACCCTGTGCACCTTAGGGTCGTCCCGGACTCCGCCAGGCGGGGGGTCGGGTTGTGAAAATGGCGTTGGCGCACAAAAAATTTCTTCCGGCCGCCGAGGAACGTCGGCGTTTCCAGCGGGTGAAGGTTCACCTGCTCGGCCGCTACATGCTGCCGGACCGCCGTGAATTCCCCTGCCAGGTGATCAACATGTCGCCGGGTGGGCTGGCACTGCTGGCCCCCGGCATCGGCAATGTCGGTGACCGCGTGGTCGCCTATCTCGACCATATCGGCCGCGTCGAGGGCAAGATCACCCGCATCATCGACAATGGCTTCGCCATGACGGTCGGCGCGACGCCGCGAAAGCGTGACAAGCTGGCGGCACAGCTGACCTGGCTCGCCAACCGCGACATCCTCAATTTGCCGGAAGACCGCCGCCACGATCGTATCGTGCCGCGCAATCCGATCGCGGTGCTGACGCTCGAGGACGGCACCAAGATGACCTGCCGCATCATCGACCTCTCGCTGTCGGGCGCAGCCATCGCCGCCGAGAACCGCCCCCCGCTGAAATCGACGGTTCTGCTCGGCCGGGTGCAGGGCCGTGTGGTCCGAAACCTCGAAGACGGCTTCGCGCTCGAGTTCATGCATTCGCAGCCGATTGAAACTCTCGAAGAGAGCGTTACCGCGCGGTAAAGCGCGAAGGCACCAAAACCACTGCATTCCAGCACTGAAGGCGGCCTCCGCGATGCGGACGCCGCCTTTTTGATGGGTCGTGACGGGCCTCGCGCGGGTTAATGCGGGAGCCGCGGGTGCGTGCAAACAACGGTTCCGCCAGCGTTTCCGCGTTAATCGATAAAATTTGAATCAATTGCAGTCATATCGCATTTTATTCAAGTTTGACTCAAGTATAGATCGAATTCGCCGCGCCTTTTACTTGTATTCGTCTCGACTTGACTTGACTGACTTAGCGGCAACTCAAAAGCTGCCTGCGCAATGTGGTCCCAACAAGAAACGGGGGCCGCAATGTTTGATTTCAGGGGACAGGGGAAGGGAATGGCGCTGGCCGCCATGCTCTTCGGAATGAGCGCGGCAGCGCAGGCCGGCGAAGGCCGTTTGCTCTACGCAAGCCTCGGCGACACCACGCGTGCGCCGATCGGCTGGGTCGAGTTCTGTGCGGACAATGCCGCCCAGTGCCAGGGCGCACCGACGCAACCGCGTGACATCGTGATGTCGCAGGCTGCATGGCGCGACCTCGTCAAGGTCAATCGCTGGGTCAACGAGACCGTCAAGCCTTTGACCGACCAGGAGCACTGGGGCGTGATCGAAAAGTGGTCGCTGCCGTCGGACGGTTACGGCGACTGTGAAGACTACGTGCTGTTGAAGCGCAAGATGCTGATCGATGCCGGATGGCCGCGCGAGGCCCTGCTCATCACCGTCGTGCGCGACAAGAAGGGCGAAGGACACGCGGTCCTGACGGTGAAGACCGACAAGGGCGAGTTCGTTCTCGACAATCAGAACGAGAACGTCGTTGCCTGGACGGAGACCGGCTACCGCTTCGTCAAGCGCCAGTCGCAGAGCGATCCCAACGTCTGGGTCTCGCTCGGCGACACCAAGCCGGCGGTCTCCACCGCCAGCGCGAGAGATCAGTAGAGACAAACGAAAGAGATACGCGACCCGGTCACATCCCCACCCCTCCCCGTCCCAGACCGGTTCGCGCGCGGCCAGCCATCCCCCAATGGCTGGCCGCAACTTTTTTGGGGGATGTGCTTTGCTTAGTCCGGCGGTGTCTGCCCCGACCAAGGCACGCGCGGGGCGGTGAAATCGCGCCATGTGCTTTGCAGGGCGGGCTGCACCCCGACCGACGCGCGCGCCTGCCAGCCGGCGATCGCCGCCGCGGCGATGGCGCAGTCGGGCTCGGCATCAAGCCCGTCGAGCAATGATGCCGTGACCGCCATGTCGTTGAAGGCGCCAAGCTGCTCCTGCAGGCCGGCCAGCCTGCGCGCGAATTTTCGCGCGGATTTGCGATCTGCGAACAGCGGCAGCAGAAACTCGCTGAGATAACGCAGCCGCTTGGTCGCGAGCCGCACGCGGTGCAGACCTTCGGCGGAAAGCGACTTGAAGCGGCGGCCACGCTTGAGCACCTTGGCGTATTGCGCCGACAGAATGCGCTGCGCGAAGTTGACGGCGGGTTCGGCGAGCTGGCCGAGATCCTGCGCGGCGACGTCGTTGCGCCAACCCCGCGCCTCGATCCACCCGCCGAGGCTGATCAGGAACATGGCGCAGCGGCGATCGTCGAGCGCATCGTGCGCCTTGCGATAGGCATCGGACTGGCGCCCGGCCGCAACCCGGCCCAGCGCATCGAAGCCCGCGACCGACGGACAGGCTGTTGCGATCGTCGGCAAGGTCTCGATCTGGAACACATCCCAGTCGCGCGCGGCGGACAAATCCTGCGCCAGCCATTTGGCTTCTGTTCGCAGCGTATCGACGTTGCTCGACACGCCCGCCGAACGCATCAGATCCAGCACCGACCGCAGCCGGCGCAGCGAGACGCGCAGCTGATGGATTCCTTCCGGATGGCGGCCATCCTCGGCAGCCGGTAGCGACTGAAGCAAATGGAGGAAGCAGGAGCGCAGGATTGTCGCGAACGCCTCGTCCAATGTCACTGACGGATCGAGACGAAGTTTTCGCGGACGCCGCGCCGAGGGCGGCTTGTCGGCGGCAAGATCGAACCCGCGCGCCGATTTGGTGCGGATCGACGGCTTTACGTCGCCGTGCTCCGCGAGCCGCAGCGCGAGCTCGTAGATTGCGCTGGCGCTGCCGCTCTTGAGCTCCAGCTCGATCTCGCTCACGGGCAGTGAACGGTCGCCGGCCGTCAACTCGCCCCGGTCGAAGGCGATTTCGACCGTGCCTGACGGCAGGTCAATCATCCGCGCATGACGATGGACATCGGCGGTGAAGACCGCCTCAAGCGGCCGCGCTTCCACTCGGCCGCGAAGCTTCTCCGGAATGAAGGGCATCGCGAGAGCCAGATCAGGCGCAAGCGACGGTACCCTCACCTCCCACTCGCCGCGGCGGAGCGGATCGTCCGCCGCATCGGTCTTCACGGTTTGCACGAAGCGCGCACCGCTCTGACGAACGCGCAGGCTCAAGCCGTTGCGACGCAACGTCCGCTCCGGCGTGTCGTAATAGACGGACTTGAGATGTTTGCGCGCGCCCTTGTTGCGCGCGTTCGCCGCGATCACGGGCGCAGCGTTGAAATACGCCATGCGATCGGCATCGACCAGAAGCTTGAGCTCGATCTCACCGGCATGCGCGGCAGCGCTCGACGGGATTGGTTCCGTTGCCGGTTCCGCATCTTGCGATGGCGTCTGATCGATCACAGCGCCCTCGACGATCACAGGTTCCGTGACGAGCTCGGCGGGTTCACGCTGCCTGAAGAAGCCGGCGACGACTTGCGTTCTCTTGTCCTTCGCAACAGGATTGCCATCCCGCGCGCTCGGGTGCTTGCGAACCGGCGTTGCGTCTGACTTCAGCATTTACAGGTACATGACAGTTCAATGACAGAGCGTCATCGTATAGCCGGTGCGGCTCGCGAGCACTAGTCACGTGACGTCGCAGCGCCCGACTTCCACACGAGACTGCGAGCGACTTGACCACAGGAACTAAATTGCCGCCGGGCGCAGCATGCGATCGAATTGTCTGCGAATCCCGCCCTTCTCGAAACCGAGATGAACGCGTCAGCGAGCTTGACTCATGCCAACCTTCCCGCAATCGGTGACGATGGCGTCGAGCGCGCTGCCCTGTCCCTCCGGCGGTTGCTCCACCGGGTAGCGGCACAGGCAATCACAAGGAGCTGCCATGACGTCGTTCCGTCCCGTCATCGCGTTGTCCAGGGGTCTCGAGGTCCTGCGGGTGATCAATCAGGAACGGCAGTCGACCGTCGGCTCGCTGCACAAGGCGACGGGGCTGAACAAGTCAACGATCGTCCGCATGCTCGAGACGCTGGAGCATGAAGGTTATGTAATGCGCCGGACCGAGCCGGCCAGCTACGCGCCGACGGGACGGGCGCTGCTGCTCAGCGCAGGCTATGACGAGCCGACCTGGATTGGCGGCATCGCCGAACCCATCCTCAACAAATTCCGCAAGCAGATCCATTGGCCGTCAGACATTGCCGTGCTCGATCAGGAGTCCATGGTCATCGCCCACACAACGCGGGTGGACGGATCGCTGCTGTTCAGCCGCCCGCCGGGTTTTCGCTTTCCCGTCCTCGGCACCTCGATGGGGCGTGCCTATCTCGCCTTCTGCGAGCCCGCCGAGCAGGAGCGCATTGCCGCACGGCTTGCCCTCGGTCCCGAGCCCTGGAACGATCTGGCGCGCAATCCCGACAAGCTCACCAAGGCGCTGCGCACGATCCGCAAAGCCGGGTTCGCGGTGATGGACGACAGCTACAGCCGCAGTATCTTCGGCGGCGCAGTGTGGGCGCTTGGCGTTCCCGTCGCGCTTCAGAACCGGCTGTTCGGCAGCATGAACGTGATGATGCTCCGCGAAGCGGTCAGTCCGGAGGAAGGCATACGCCGCTTCGTACCTCCGATGAAGAAGGTCGCTTCCGCACTTGCCGAGGCGCTCGGCGCCAAGCTTGCCGCGCCGGGTTCTCCTGCAGGTCGGCGATGATCATTTCACACAGTGAAACGATATTTTGATTTCTTGACCCTCCTCCTTGCCCGTGTGACACCTCGTTGCGGTGGCTGCCGGCTGCCCAATGACACAGGGAAAAGAGGGAGGCCGAAGTGCGGACATCCGCGAGAATTTGGGCTGCCGCGATTGCATGCCTGACGATAGCCGCTTCTGAAACGGCTTGGGCCGAAGCCTGGCCGACCCGGGCAATCAAGATCGTCGTCTCCACGCCGGCAGGCGGCATCACCGATGCCTTCGCGCGCGCCTATGGCGACTACATCTCGCAGAAGCTCGGCCAGCCGGTCATTGTGGAAAACAAAACCGGAGCCAGCGGTGCGCTGGCAGCACAGTCGGTGAAGGATTCCCCGGCGGACGGTTACACGCTGATGTACACGATCTCGTCTACCTTGCTCGGTAACCGGCTGCTGCTGAAATCGCTGGCCTATGATCCGGACAAGGATTTCACGATCGTCGCGGTGACGCCTTCGGGGCATCTGCCGTTGGTGGTCCATTCCGCTACCAATGCCAAGACGATCGAAGAGTTCGTCGCCTATGCGCGTGGCAACAAGGTCACGGCCGGCTCGTACGGGATCGGCTCGTTCGCGCACATTGCGATCGCCGAGCTCAACCGGCAATTCGGCCTCGACATTTCCATCGTGCATTACCGCGGCGAAGCGCCGATGTGGCAGGATCTTGCAGCCGGGGTCATCCAGGCGGCGGTCGGCAGCTATCAGGCTGCGCTTCCGGTGCTCGATACCGGCATCGGCCGCCCGATTGCCGTGCCGACCCCGGTGCGCATGAAGAAGCTGCCCGAGACCAAGACATTTGCCGAGCAAGGGGTCACCGGCAATGTCTTCCAGCTCATCAGCTTTACCGCGCTGGTGGCGCCCGCTGCGATGCCGGCAGACCGGATCGACATGCTCGCCAAGCTGATGGTCGAAGGCGGCAAGACCGAGCGCGTGCAGAAGTTGCTCGATGCCTTCGGCGTCGACCAGCCGCCCATGGACCGCGCATCCTCGCTTGCACTCTACGAAAAGGAAGGGCCGGTCTGGCTCGAGTCGATCAAAACTCTCGGGTTGGAGCCGCAATAGCCGCCGCCGCGCTCGCCCGGGTGCGGACACCTCCTGGAGGTCAGTCCCCGAGCACGTCCGCGAGACGCAACTCGTCGGCTGGATCCTTCAGGAACAGCTCGGCCTCGATCTCGTTCAGATGCGACAACATCTGCGCGCGCGCGGCCTCCCTGTCGCATTTGCGGATCGCGGCGACGATTCCGGCGTGATGATCGGTGCCGCAGGCCGGCGTGTCGTGCCGGCGGTAGAGCAGGATGATCAGCGAGGAGCGCGCAATCAGCTCCTTGAGAAAACCGAGATAGATGCTGTGGCCACTCATCTCGGCGACGAGCCGATGGAAGTCGCCGGAGAGGCGGACCGAAGCACGCGCGTCGCCACGCAGCTCCGCCTCGCGTTCCTCGGCAAGATGGCGCTGGAGACGCCCGATCCAGACGGGCGACACCGCGTCAACGGCGTGATCGACGATCGTCGGCTCGATCAGGCGGCGCGCCTCGAACACTTCGCGGGCGTCCGCAGGCGTCGGCCTCGCGACGAAGGCGCCGCGGTTCTTCTCGATGTTGACGATGCCCTCATGCGCGAGCTGTTGCAGCGCGGTGCGAACCAGCGTTCGGCTTGCTCCGTAGATCTCGCCGATCTCGTCCTCACCGAGTTTCGTGCCGGGCAGCAGGCGATGCTCGAGGATCGCCGCGGTCACGCCTTCCCGGATGCGGCTGACGCGATCGCTCGCATCGGGCGCGTCGGATTTCGGTCGGGACTTGGCGGCCATGGGGGTGAGGACTCGATCGCCGAAGATGGCGTCGAATCCTAATCGACCAGCTGTATCCAATCACAGGCGAAACTTTATACAATCCGCGCCTGTTTTGTGTGCACGCAACTGCGAAGGCGACTAGCCGGCCAGACCCATGGAATTCGATCTAACGATCTGAGTCCGCTGCACTGTTTTGAAATTCGGCCGGCAGAGAACGATTCAAGCACGATTGGCATGGACCTTGCGGAGAGAGGCGCAGCATCGCCCTCGCCCCGGACACGCCATGGCCACTCCCGCCGCCCTCGAACTGGTCGCCGTCACCAAGCGCTACGACACGACGCTGGCGGTCGACACCGTCAATTTGAAGATCCCGGCCGGCACCTATTGCTGCCTGCTCGGCCCATCCGGCTGCGGCAAAACCTCGACCTTGCGCATGATCGCCGGCCACGAGGCGGTCAGCGAAGGCGACATCATCCTGGGTCCGCAGAACGTCACCGATCTCGAACCCGCCAAGCGCGGCACGGCGATGATGTTCCAGTCTTACGCGCTGTTTCCGCACCTCACCGTGATCGACAATGTGGCGTTTGCCCTGAAAATGCGCGGCATCGACCGGGCGACGCGGCACAAGCGCGCCGGCGAGTTGCTCGAGCTGGTCGCGATGACGCCCTACGCGGCCCGCCTCCCCGCACAGCTGTCCGGCGGCCAGCAGCAGCGCGTCGCGCTCGCTCGCGCGCTGATCACCGAGCCGCAGATCCTGTTGCTCGACGAGCCGCTCTCTGCGCTCGACCCGTTCCTGCGGGTGAAGATGCGGGGCGAACTGAAGCGGCTGCAGCGCGAGCTCGGCATCAGCTTCGTTCAGGTCACGCACGGCCAGGAAGAGGCGATGGCGCTCGCCGACCACATCGTGGTGATGAACCAGGGCAGGATCGAACAGCAGGGAAGTGCCCGCGACATCTTCCATCATCCCCGCACCGAATTCGTGGCGCGCTTCATCGGCGGTCACAACGTCCTCAGCGACGCAGGCAAACTCATCGCCGTGCGCGCCGATCAGCTCGGCATCGTGCCGATCGCCGACGGCGCGGTCGGCGCGCCGGCGCTGCTGACCCAGACCGAGTACCAGGGCTCCTACATCGCCGTCTCGCTCACGCTCGAAGACGGGACCGCCCTATTCTCCCACCTTCCCGAGGCTGCCTTCGACGTCCACCAGTTCCGGCCAGGCGATCGCGTGCTGGCCACCTGGGATCCCGCCAAGGCGCAACGTCTGCAATAGCGCCGATCAATCACCGGAATGCGCAACAGAGGAGTGAGTGATATGACCGAAACGACCAGGAAGAAGGGCCTTAGCCGCCGCACGCTACTGAAGAGCACCGCGGGTCTCGCCGGCCTTGCCGCCGGCTCCGGCGCCATCACCGGCTTCCCCTATGTGAACTCGGCCGAGCCGAAGGTGCTGCGCTATCTCGGCACCGCCGTGAACGAGGGCGACGAGATCTCCAAGCAGTGCCTGAAGGACACCGGCATCAAGATCGAATACATCACCGCGACCACCGACGACGTCACCAAGCGCGTGATGACCCAGCCGAACTCCTTCGACGTGCTGGACACCGAATATTTCGCGCTGAAGAAGATCGTGCCCTCGGGCAACATCCTTGCCCTCGACGCCAGGAAGATCAAGGAATTCGACAACATCACGCCCGTCTTCACCAAGGGCCAGACGCCCGGCGGCAAGAAGATCGGCGGCCAGGGCACCGCGCCCTGGAAGGTGCTCTATCTCGAAGGCAAAGACTCCAAGAAGTTCGCGACGTCCGCGACCGAATTCGTCACCCTGATCCCGACCGTCTACAACGCCGACACGCTCGGCATCCGTCCTGATATCATCAAGCGTCCGATCAGCTCGTGGGCCGAGCTGCTCAATCCTGAGTTCAAGGGCAAGGCCTCGATCCTCAACATCCCTTCGATCGGCATCATGGATGCCGCGATGGTCGTGGAAGCCACCGGCAAGTACAAATATGCCGACAAGGGCAACATGACCAAGGAAGAGATCGATCTCACCATGAAGGTGATGACAGAGGCCAAGAAGGCCGGTCAGTTCCGCGCCTTCTGGAAAGACTTCAACGAGAGCGTCAACCTGATGGCCTCGGGCGAGACCGTCATCCAGTCGATGTGGTCGCCGGCGGTGACGAAGGTCCGCTCGATGGGGATTGCCTGCACCTTCCAGCCGCTCAAGGAGGGCTATCGCTCCTGGGCCTCCGGCTTCTGCGTCTCCAAGGGCGTCTCGGGTGCGAAGCTCGAATGGGCCTACGAGTTCGTCAACTGGTTCCTGTCCGGCTATGCCGGCGCCTATCTCAACCGCCAGGGCTACTACTCGGCGGTGCTCTCCACCGCGAAGGCGCATATGGAGCCTTACGAGTGGGCCTATTGGATGGAGGGCAAGGCGGCCGAAAAGGACATCAAGGCGCCCGACGGCTCGCTGCTCGAAAAGGCCGGCGCCGTGCGCGACGGCGGCTCCTACGAGGACCGCATGGGCGGCGTCGCGTGCTGGAACGCCGTGATGGACGAGAACGACTACATGGTCCGCAAGTGGAACGAGTTCATCGCGGCGTAATCTGATGGACACGTCGGAGGACATCCTGCAACAGGCATCCCCGGACCTGGTCCGGGGATCGGAGGCGGCGCGCCGCAGCAAAGCGGCGCGGCTGTCGCCCTCCTTCATCTCCTGGCTCCAGGCCGGGCCGATGATGCTGGTGTTCCTCGCCTTCTTCCTGATCCCGCTCGTCTTCGTCGTCATCGTCTCGTTCTGGGACTACAACGAATACCAGTTGCTGCCGGCCTTCTCGGGCCGCGGTTACACCGACACGTTCGAAGGCTGCATCGCGCAGTTCCCTGATCTCTGCACCATCGCCAAGACTTATCTGAAGACGCTGAAGCTGTGCTTCCTCGTGTGGGTCATCACCCTCTTCATCGGCTTCTGGGTCGCCTACTTCCTCGCCTTTCACGTCAAGTCAAAAACGTGGCAGATGGGGCTGTCTCTGCTTTGCACGATCCCGTTCTGGACCTCCAACGTGATCCGCATGATCGCCTGGATTCCGCTGCTCGGGCGCAACGGCCTTGTCAACTCAGGCTTGGTGAAGACGGGGCTGATCAACCATCCCGTTGAATGGCTGCTGTTCTCCGAATTCTCCGTGGTGCTGGCGCTGGTGCACCTCTTCACCTTCTTCATGGTGGTGCCGATCTTCAACTCGATGGTTCGCATCGACAAATCGCTGATCGAGGCCGCCTATGACGCCGGCGCGACCGGTTTCCAGACGCTCGTCAACGTCATCATTCCCCTGTCAAAACCCGGCATCGTGATCGGCTCGATCTTCGTCATCACCATCGTGATGGGCGACTTCATCACCATCGGCGTGATGGGCGGGCAGCAGATCGCGGCCGCCGGCAAGATCATCGAGACGCGGGTGAACGCACTGCAATTCCCGGCAGCGGCGGCCAACGCCGTCATCCTGCTCGTCATCACGTTCCTGATCATCACCATGATGTCGCGCATCGTCGACATCAAGAAGGAGCTCTAGAGCATGAAGGAAGGACGCCCGCGCTCTTTCTACGTGCTCGCGATCTTCTTCGCAGCCTATACGCTGTTTCTCTACGGCCCGATGATCGCGATCTACGTGCTGTCGTTCCAGGGGCCGCAGGGCGGCCTCACCTTCCCGATGAACGGTGTGTCGACTTTCTGGATCGCAAAACTGTTCCAGGGCACCGGCATCGTCGATCTCGGCGCGGCCTTTCGCCGTTCGCTGCTGCTTGGCATTATCGTGATGATCGTCACCGTCGTGCTGTCGGTCGCGGCGGGCATGGGGTTTCGCCGCAAGTTCAAGGCGCAGAGCATTTTGTTTTATTCGGCGATCGCGAGCCTGATCGTGCCCTCGATCATCACATCGCTCGGCATCTCGCTCGAATTCCGCATCATCGACGATCTGATCAAGGCGCATTGGAACGAGAATTTCGAGACCTCGATGGGCCTGCTCACCTCGGGCCTCGGTGCACATTTGACCTGGACACTGCCGTTCGGCCTGCTCATCATGTTCGCGATCTTCAACCGCTTCGACCCGCGCCTCGAGGAAGCCGCGCGCGATCTCGGCGCGACGCCGTGGCAGGCCTTCCGTCATGTCGTGCTGCCGATCATCCTGCCTTCGGTGATTGGCATTGGACTGTTCGGCTTCACGCTGTCCTGGGACGAACTCGCGCGTTCCAGTCAGGCGATCGGTGCGGTGAACACGCTGCCTCTGGATCTCCAGGGCCTCACCACCACTGTGACGAACCCCGACATCTATGCGCTTGGCACCGTGATCTCCGCCGTCTCGTTCACGGTGATCAGCCTTGCGCTCGGCACCATCCACGTGTTGAACAGGCGGCAGGCGGCCAAAGGCTCGGACGCCGGCAAAGGGCTTGTCTGATCTGATGCGACTCCACGTCGTCAATCCCAACACCACGGCGTCGATGACGGCGAAGATCGCCGCCGCGGCGCGCAGCATCGCCCTGCCCGACACATTGATCGACGCGCGCCAGCCGGCGATGGGTCCGGTTTCGATCGAGGGATTTTACGACGAGGCCTTCGCCGTCCCCGGCATGCTCGGCTGCATCCGTGACGCCGATCGCGATGGCGCGGACGCGCATATCATCGCCTGCTTCGACGACACCGGCCTCGACGCCGCGCGCGCCGCGGCAAAGGCACCCGTGATCGGCATTGGCGAGGCGGGCTTTCACATGGCGAGCCTGATCGCCGCGCGCTTCGCCGTGGTGACGACGCTCGGTGTCTCCGTCGTGCCGATCGAGCATAATTTGCGAAAATACGGCCTCGCCGAACGCTGCGCCCGCGTCCGCGCCGCCGAGGTGCCGGTGCTCGCGTTGGAGGAGCGCAACACCGACGCGCTCGCAAAAATCTCCATGGAAATCACAGCCACGATCCGCGACGACCGCGCGGAGGCCATCGTGCTCGGTTGCGCCGGCATGGCCGATCTCGCCAATGAACTCGCCGCCGCGCACGGCCTGCCCGTGATCGACGGCGTCGCCGCCGCGGTGACCTTGGCGGAATCACTGGTGCGACTGGGACTGAAAACCTCCCGGCTCGGACCCTACGCGGCGCCCCGCTCGAAGACCTATTCAGGTCCGTTTTCGCCGTTTCAGCCCTGATCTCTGCCCCTGACGGGCGTTCGGAGGCGTCAAGGCCTCATGATTGTTGGTTTTTTTGCTCTTAGCCTCTTTTTGGTCCCATTCCTTGCCGAAACGTAACGCTTTCGGGACACCCGGCGGCCTCAGGGTTGCCGGTCTTCGCCACTCACCAAGTTTCAATTTGGGTTTTGTCAGCGATGATCGATCTCGCAGAGGACGCACCGTCCAACCCGCTTCTTCGCCTCGGCGCCCAGCCTATCGCGCTGACCGCCGCCGCCCTCCTCCTGCTGATCGCCGGTGTGACCTCGATCGCGATCTGGCGCGCCTATACCGGCTCAGCTCCTGAGACCGACCGGGTGGTGGCGTCGCGGCAGCTTCAGGCTCGCACCGCACAGGCGTCCGAGCAGCTGGTCGAGAAGACCAAGGGGCTGGAGGCAACGCAGCAGGAATCGATTGACCAGCTTCAGGTCGTGCAGGACCAGCTTCAGAGTGTGAAGCGCTTGCTCGCATTCCAGCAGGCCGACACCAAGCGTCTGTCCGAGCAGGTCACGACACTGAACGAATCCATCGACGGCCTGCGGCAATCCTTCGCCAGTGCCCGGGCGAGCGAGGCGGAGACTCCCTCGGTTACCCGCAGGAAACCTGCACGGCATCGTGTCCATGCCAGTGCACGCAAGCGCTCGCGCGGCTGAGCAGCCGGCGCCGCCTAAATTTTTGGACTTGTGAACTGGATCACATTCGCCCGTGTGATTCCAAGCGATGCTCGCCGTTACCGGATGGCGTGAGCCGATTTCAATGTCCGGGGCTGGCAAGGTCGTTGACGGTATATTGCGTCAGCGACCTTGTTTTTTAACGGGTACCGCCGCCTATTCGCAGACATCCACGGGGCGGATGCGCCAGCCCGACGGCGTCATGACGCGCTTGCGCACGACGTAGCAGCCGCCATAGCCACCATCGTCGTAGCCGGTACCATAGTAATAGGGATCGCCGTAATACGGTCGGCCATAGCCGTAATAGCTGCCGTAATAACCCGCGCCGGCGATACCCGCCCCGATGGCGATTCCCGGCCAGAAGCCGCCGCCGCGCCAGTGGCCGCCGTGGCCCCAGCCTCCGCCATGGCCCCAACCGCCGCCACCGTGGCCGAAACCGCCCCGCGCCTGGGCCGCCTGTGGGGCCGACAGCCCGACTGCCGCGACGGCGAGCGCCGCCATCATCATCTTGCGTAACATCACTCGATCCTCCGCGTGGAGACGCTCCACGCTTCAAAGCAGGATCAAGCTAATCGGCTTGCGGCGTTCCTGACAGCCTCACTGTCTCACTTCCCCGCGAGCATCAGCAGCCGCGGCAGATGCTCTTGAGCTTCTTGTCGAGCAGCCGGTCCTCGGCGTTGACGGCGGCGTCGGTCCCCCTACCCCCGCCTGCGCCGGTGGTGCCTCCGGATGCAGCATTCGCACCGGACGATTGGGCGGTGCCCAGACTGTTGGTGCCGGGCGCAGTCGCCGGAGAATTGGCCACACCTCCGGCCGATCCCGCCGAGCCGCCGGTGGCTTGCGCGAACGATACCGCGGGCATGGCGCCAAGGGCGAAGATCACGATCACGGTCTTGATTGAACGGGTTGTGGGCAATCTGGCCATTGAATTCTCCTTCGCCGGTCAACCGCCGCAGCAATGACCGGTTCCGGAACAAATGCCGTCGCATCAGCTTGAAACCGGGAGGGCGGGCACGATCACGCTCAGGCTGATCTTCGGCTCCGGAAACAGGAAGGCGCAGTCACGATGAACGATCGCGATGCTTTTGCAGAAGGCGAACGCGCGGCGCGTAAGAACATTCCGGCGGAAGCCAATCCGTACCAGGACGGCAGCGACGAGCATGCCCTTTGGTCCGCGGGGCACGAAAAGGTCGCAAGCGCAATAGAAGCGCGCGAGTCCGAAGGAAGCTGAGCTCACCCGATCCGCTTGAGGCCCTTCGTGAAGCGCGGGCCGTTCGCGACGTAGAACTTCGCCGCGCTGCCCATCTTCTGCACCTGGGCGTCGTCGAGCGTGCGGATCACCCGCGCCGGCGAGCCGATGATCAGGGACCGTTCGGGGAATTCCTTGCCCTCGGTGATGACGGAGCCGGCGCCGACGATGCTGTTGCGGCCGATCCTGGCGCCGTTCATCACGATGGAGCCCATGCCGACGAGTGCGCCCTCCTCGATGGTGCAGCCGTGCAGGATGACGTTGTGGCCGACCGTACAGTTCCTGCCGATGTGAAGCGGAAAACCGAGATCGGTGTGGCAGGTCGAGCCGTCCTGCACGTTGGCGCCCTCGCCAATCTCGATCCACTCGTTGTCGCCGCGCAGCACCGCGCCGAACCAGACGCTCGCGCCCGGCTTCAGGCGCACGCGGCCGATCACGGTGGCGGTCTCCGCGATGAAGTAATTGCCGTCGGCGGGAAGGTCGGGCGCCTGCCCGTCGAGCTCGTAGATCGCCATGAGGGTCTCCTGTCGGGTCAACCCCAGCCATAGCGAAACGGCAGCCTTGACGCAAAGGGCCGCCGCGCAGGCAGCCCTACAGCGCGCGCATCAGACCAGAACGCCGGCCGCGCGGAGCGTCATCAGAAAGAAGGTGCCGCTCATCATGCTCCAGAAGCCGGCGATGACGGTGGCCATCATCACGAATTCGACGCGACGGCTCTCCAGCTGCCTGCCGCGCAGGGTGTTGCGCATGATGATGAAAGGCGCCGCGAACACCAGGAACGGAACCGCCGCGAAGGTCTTCGGCGCCACGCCGTCCTGCAACAGACCGAAGCCGGCGGGCCGCTGTGCGACCGTCTGGTATCCGCTCACGAGCGCGCCCGCGAGCGCGAAACCGATGCCGATCGAGAAGAATGTATTGAGAGCTTCAGGTGTCATCGGAAGGTCCGCCCTTACGCAACGCGAGGTGCCTTCCTGTGACAAAGAGTGCCGGTTAACGCTACATTATCCTTAAGGGAAGGTTAACGCCGCCGGCCGTCCCACGCAGGCCTCTCTCCCTTCCCTGCAGCCGGTGAACGCTCCGCGAAATCGCCACCACGTGGCATATTCGCCGCTGATTCGTCGGCCATCGGCCGACTTCCGGCTCATTCGCGCCGGCTCATGACGGTGTTTTCGGCAATTTCCCCTCAGTCTCCCCGGGCGCGCACCCGGGGCCACGTGATCCCGATCGTGCTCGGCGGCATTGCCGCGGTGTGCGCCGTCGCGCTCGTCGCCTATTTGTTGTGGCCGACCTGGGGCTCGAGCGGCGCGAGCGCCCCGGACAAGCTGCCGGTGAGCGTCGGCGGCACGCTGTTCAACCTGCCGACCAACGCGATCCGCATGAAGATCCAGCGCCACTCCGGGCCGCAGGAGCGGATCGATCTCGACTTCCTCTATCCTTCGCTGGAGCCGCCGGGCGCACCGAAGCACGTCACCGCCGATAGCGTGGATGCGGCGATGCAGCCGATCGACCGCATCTTCCTGTCGATCGCCGCGCATCGCGATGCGCTCTCGCCCGAGCAGCGCACCGCCACGATCTATCCGCGCTATCTCGACCAAGCCGTGGCAATGCCCCAGGACGGGCTGACGATGCGGATGTTCCGCGCCGATACCCCTTACGGCAGCGAGGATCTCTATTCTGCCGCAAGCCCCGCGCTGACCGCGCGCTGCACCCGCGATGGAGCCACGCCCGGCATGTGCCTCGCCGAACGCCGCGTCGGCGGCGCCGACCTCACCTTCCGCTTTCCGCGCAGCTGGCTATCGCAATGGCGCGATGCGGCGGAAGCGATGGAGAAGCTGACGGCGCAGTTGCGGGGCCCGAAGGGGTAAGCGGCCCCGAGCCTCCAAAACAAAAACTGCGAAAACAACCCCATGCACAGTAGCCAAGTGCCTGGCATGACTTCGTATTTTCGAAGCCGGCTTTGGGAAAACTCGCCCCCTCCGACAACTCGTCTTTTCGAAAAAATTCAATGCCGCGGGCTATTCAAGCGCCGATCTCCTTGTGATCGCGCCAGCGATAAGTCGGCAGATCCAGCTTGTCGGCAAGGTCTCGGCCAATGGCGAGTCTCGCCGCGCCCGGCAACGAGAACGCCCTCACGACCTGATTGCGAAACCACAATCCCCATGACGTCCGCGGCGCAAATGCCGCGGCGAAGCGCTCCGCTCCGCGCTGCTTGGCGCCGATATAGCTGCGAAGGCGAGTCTCATAGGCGCTGAATGCTTCCTCGTGGCGCCCCTCGGCGCGCGCGAGCTCTCCCGCAAGCACATAGGCAGAGATCATGGCCAGAGCCGAGCCCTGCCCGGCGACGAGCGAGACGCAGAACGCAGCGTCTCCAATCAGCACGACGCGGCCCCGCGACCAGCCGTCCATCCTGATCTGGCTGACCCGGTCGCAATACAAATCGTCTGCGCGCTCGAGTTCGTTCAGAATGTCTGGGCATTCCCAGCCGGCGTCGCGATAGAGATCACGCAGCTGTGCCTTTGCGGCAAGCCCGCCTGCATCGCCGCGAAACACGAAGAGGAACAAGGTGCGATCATCGCGCAGCGCGAAACGGCCAATCATCAGGCCCGGCCGGTTGTGCATCAGATACACATTCTCGTCGCGACGACGATAGCCGCGGGTTTCGAATGCCGCGACGCCATAGCCGAGATTTCTTTCGAACGTCCCGATGGAGCCGAACGCAAGGCGGCGCACTTGCGAATTCAGGCCGTCAGCACCGACGACGAGATCGAAACGTCGGCTCCCGCCGCGCCGCAACTGGACGTCGACCCATTCAGGCTGCTGCTGCAGGCCAACGATCTCCTCATCGAAGATCGTTTCAACACCAGCGCGGACCGTACCGTACAGCAGGCGCGACAGATCGCTTCGTGCCAGAGTGACGTAACGCCCGCCTGTGAGATCGTCGAGGACGTTCGTACCAAATCCGGCGACACGCCGGCCGCGATCGTCAACGATCCGCATTTCCCTGACGTGATAACCGGCGCTTTCGATCGCCGGCAACAGCCCCGTCCGTTCGGCGATGTCGTAGCCCAGTCCCCAGAAATCGATCACGTAGCCGCCATGACGAAGCGCGGGCGCGCGTTCCACCAGCGTCGGCTCGTAGCCTCCGGCACGCAGCCAATACGCAAGCGTAGGCCCGGCGATCCCCGCCCCGGAGATCAGCACTGTTCGCATGGACGGAATGTGGGAGGAGCGCCGGCCGATCGCACCGCCGCGTCAGACACTAAATGGTGAGGGCGGGAAGTTCCGCCTCACCAATCGGGTCGCATCACTCCTGGTCGACCAGATCGTCCTCGAGGATCGCCATCTGGAACTGGAACGAGCGATCATCATCCTCGTCGTCGACGAAGAGCACACCGATGAATTCCTCGCCGATATAGACTTCGGCGGAATCATCCTTCTTCGGCCGCGGCACGACGCGGATCTTGGGATTGCCGAATACGCGCTTCAGATACGCGTCGAGCTTCCTAACTTCCTTGACGTCCACGGCAAGTCTCCAATCGAAATCTGGGTTGGCGCGGGTTTTAGGACGAGACGCGACCAACCGCCAGCATGAATTGCCAAAGAATTTTTGGGGCGAAGGGGGCGGAAAATCCGCCCCTTCCAACAAGCTCGATGTCCCCTCTCAGAGACATCTCAAAGTCCCACCTCAGAGTCCCATGGCGTTGATCATCTGATCCATGGTGCGCGACGGCTCGGCGCAGCCGGCTTCGCCGACGACCTTGGCGGGCACGCCTGCGACCGTCACGTTGTGCGGCACGGGCTTGACCACGACCGAGCCCGCCGCGATGCGCGCGCAATGACCGATCTCGATATTGCCGAGGATCTTTGCGCCCGCGCCGATCAGGACCCCGTGACGGATTTTCGGATGACGGTCCTCGTTCTCCTTGCCGGTGCCGCCGAGGGTGACGCCATGCAGGATCGAGACGTCGTCCTCGATCAGCGCCGTCTCACCGCAGACGAAGCCGGTGGCGTGGTCGAGGAAGATGCCGCGGCCGATGCGCGCGGCGGGATTGATGTCGGTCTGGAATACCGCAGACGCCCGGCTCTGCAGATAATACGCAAAATCCTTGCGGCCCTTCAGATACAGCCAATGCGCGAGGCGGTGGGTCTGGATGGCGTGAAAGCCCTTGAAATAGAGCAAGGGATCGATGAAGCGCGAGGTCGCGGGGTCACGGTCGTAGACGGCGACGAGATCGGCGCGGAAGGCGTTGCCGAGATCGGGATCGTCGCGCAGCGCCTCGTCATAGGTCTGGCGCACGAGATCGCCCGACAGCGCGGAGTGATCGAGCCGGTCGGCGACGCGATGGATCACCGCATCTTCCAGGCGGCTGTGATGCAGCACCGTCGAATAGATGAAGGTCGCAAGCTCCGGCTCGCGATGGACGATGTCCTCCGCTTCGCCGCGGATCCGATCCCAGATCGGATCAAGCGTTGCGAGCTTTCCTCCCGGATTGACCTGATGCACTGCCATGAGATCTGCTCTTTCGAATTGGCTCGTTTGGGTGGTTCTATAACACAGTCTAGGCGACAAAGTCCTGACGGGCTTGCCTGAGAGTGAACAGTGCGTTGCCCCGCACGGGCAAGCCAACACGTTGAATCACAACAGTTTCTTCCGACGCCCCCGGCGACAAGGTCGGCTCAAAATGGTCAGGGTTTCGCCAAATTCAAGCCGGGCGGCGTCAAACTATTGGTGAATTCCGCCTCAACGGTGATTGCGGGCATGGTCCGAGTGAGGACGGAGCGGATTTGACCATCACCACTGATCATGCGCGCGCGGGCGCCGCTGATACCCTCTGGCTGCGGCTCGCCGCGGTCGCCCTGCCGCTCCTGTTGATCGCGCCGGCGTTCTGGAACGGCTATCCGCTGTTGCAATGGGATACCGGAGGCTATTTGGCGCGCTGGTACGAGGGCTATCTCGTCCCGAGCCGCTCCACCGTGTTCGGCATCTACCTGCACTATGGCGAGAGTTCTGGTTTCTGGGTCAACCTTGCGGTCCAGTCGCTGGCGACGCTGTGGCTGTTGCAGCTCACCTTGCGCGTGCTCTCGATGATGCAGACGGTCCGTTTCGTCGCGATCAGCCTGCTCCTGATCCTGTCGACCGCGCTGCCCTGGCTTGCGAGCATGCTGCTCACCGACATTTTTGCAGGCCTGTCGGTGCTGTCGCTATTCCTGCTGGTCATCGGTGGGCAGCGGACCTCGGTGCTCGAAAAAATCTCGCTGTTCGTCTTCACCGCCTTTGCCGCCGCGACCCACAGCGCCACGCTCGGCGTGCTGCTCGGTCTCTGCGTCGCCGGCTGGGTGATCCGGCCGTGGCTGGGGCGCCGGCTTCCGACCGCCGGATTGGTCCAAGCGAGCCTCACCGTCGTCGCCGGGGGCCTGATGCTGGTGTCGGCGAACCATGCCTTGTCAGGCAAATGGGCCTGGACCCCCGGCGGCACCGGCGTCGCCTTCGGCCGCATGATGCAGGACGGCATCGTTGCGCGTTATCTCAACGACCATTGCCCGCGCGAAAGACTCAAGCTCTGCCCCTATCGCGACCAATTGCCGGCGACCGCCGACGAATTCCTGTGGGGCAAGAGCATGTTCAACACGCTCGGCCGCTTCGAAGGCATGAACGAGGAGATGGGCACCATCGTCGTGGGTTCGCTCGCCGACTATCCGGCCTGGCAGGCCGGCGCGGCGTTGCGGGCGCTGGGTCAGCAATTGCTGCATGTCGCGACCGGCGAAGGCACCAATGGCTGGATCCCGCACACCCGCGGCATCATCGAACGCTATATCCCCTCACAGGCCGCGCCTATGCGGGCGGCGCGCCAGCAGCACTGGGCGCTCGACTTCGACACCATCAACTGGCTGCATGTGCCCGTCGCGCTGGCCTCGATGCTGGCGCTCGTTGTGCTGCTCGGCCACGCGCTCATACATCGCCAGCTGGACGATCTGACGCTGCTGGCGGCGACGGTGACTCTGGCGCTGCTCGGCAACGCCTTCGTCTGCGGCGTCATCTCCGGCCCCCATGATCGCTACGGCGCGCGGATGGTGTGGGTTGCCACCTTCGTGGTGTTGATGGCGCTGGCGCGACGGTTTGGTGAGGACACTAGAGCGCGATGAGATCGGCCGCTTCGCGGTCGACCACCTGCCGACGGCGCCGAGAAAGGGAGCAGCTTGCCGGTGAGCAGGAGCTGCTCGAGGTCGCCGTCGGTTGCATTGGTCGCCAGTCTGATAACAGCCCTTAGCGGGCTCCAGCACCGCGCCCGCCGCCTGGCAGTCAGGTCCGCAAGTGACCCAATGCGGACGTGGGGCAAGTAGCAGGGACTGCCGGCGTCACAGGTAACTTTTTCACGCGCGTATCAAAATTGGCATGAGCGCGAATACGAACCACAAGCCGACAAAAGCCCCCAATCCATACATTGCCCGTCGTCGGTGGGCAGCCCCATCGGGCACCACGCCGGGGCTAGCAATCATCCAAACAATATCCATGCGCGACGCCTGTAGACTGACCGGAATTCTTCCGTCCATCCGGGCCTGCTCAAGCTTTTGGAGGAAAGCCCAGTAGTGGTACCCGCCATACGCAAACGCGATGGCGCAAGCTATCCAAATTGCGATGCCAATCGTGTGCATATTGAAACCACGGTTCAGGCAGCCTCAGTTGGTTACCCTTTTATATCAAACAAGCCGGCCATGTCGCCTATTGGCCGATTTTGTTGCAAAAGTCGGTTGAGACAAGTCACGAACCGTGATTCCGTTGTGTTGACGCGAATCTCGGCGAGGTCGATCCATGATGGGCCGTCTGAAGAGTGACCAAGGTCAACTGTTCTACGAGTTTCGTCTTGGCGACGCGATACCCGAAGATCATCTGGTGCGGAAGATCGATGCTGCTCTCGATCTGTCCTGGCTTCGCGGTGAACTAGCATCTCACTATTCGTCGATGGGGCGCCCGTCGATTGATCCGGAACTGATGATCCGGATGCTGGTCGTGGGGTATGTCTTTGCGATCCGCTCGGAACGGCTGATCTGCCGTGAAGTGCAGGTGAACCTCGCCTATCGCTGGTTCTGCAAGCTTGGTATCGAGGACGCTGTCCCGGATCATTCGGCATTTTCGCGCGCCCGCAACGAGCGCTTCCGTGATGGAGATGTTCTCCGCCGCGTGTTCGAACGGATTGTCGAGACATGCATTGCCGCCGGTCTGGTTGGTGGCGAAGGATTTGCAGTCGATGCGAGCCTGATTGCGGCCGACGCGAACAAGCAGCGCTCGATCGCAGGTCAGGACTGGCGCAGGGATCGCGATCCGGCCAGGTCCAGCCGCGCGGTGAAGGAGTATTTGGCAACCCTCGACGATCCGGCGTGGGGCGCCGCCAGCGATGTCATCCCGAAGTTTGTCTCGCCATCCGATCCGGCAGCGCAGTGGACCGGCGCTCACAAGGGGCCGGCATTCTTCGCGTACTCCGACAACTATCTCATCGACGTGAAGTTCGGCGTCATCGTGGATGTCGAGGCCTCCCGCGCCATTCGCCAGGCCGAGGTCGGTGCAGCAAAAACCATGATCGAACGAACCGAGGAGCGCTTTGGTCTCAAGCCAGAGCGACTTGTCGGGGATACCGCTTACGGAGCGGCTCCGATGCTGAACTGGCTGGTCGAGGAGAAGGGCATCGCGCCGCATATCCCTGTGTTCGATAAGTCGAAGCGGGATGATGGCACCTTCTCGCGGAGCGACTTTCGATATGACCCAACCGGGGACGTTTACCACTGCCCGGGTGGTAAGCGGCTTGGGACGAGCGGTACCGTGCACGAGGGCAAGACCCTTCTGTATCGTGCCAGCAAGCTCGACTGCGATGTATGCCCGCTCAAACCGCAGTGCTGCCCAAAGGAACCATCACGCAAGATCCCGCGCGATATCCATGAGCATGCCCGAGACGTTGCCCGGTCGTTCGCTGGCACCGAGGGCTTCGAGCTCTCTCGGCGTCAGCGCAAGAAGATCGAGATGAGGTTCGCACACTTGAAGCGCATCCTGAAGCTTGGTCGGCTCCGATTGCGAGGCCCGCAAGGTGCCCAGGATGAGTTTGTTCTAGCCGCCATCGCTCAGAATCTGAGGCGGTTTGCATCGCTGGTCGCACGACCGCCGCCGGCTCAGGTTCTGCGCATCGCGTAGCGTAGCGTCAAAGTTGCGTAAAATGCGTCAGGGCCAGCGCTTCAAAGCGCGGCTCAACAAAAGGCCCAGCGGCCAAATCCATTGCAGCCAACTTTTGCAACAAAATCGGCCCTGAGCGGACATGCTGGGCGACCTGGTTCTGACGTCCGATAACCGGCGTTAGCGGACTCAAGGAATATGCCGCTTTTAGCCGCGACGTGAGAGAAAATCGAGCACGCCCGTCTTGTAGACCTTGTCGCCGACGGCACGCATGTGATCGCGGCCGGGAATGTCGAGCACTTCCGAACCGGGGATGATGGCGCCGAGTGCGCTGGCCGAACCCGCGACGTCGTCGGTGCTGCCGACCGCGATCAGCACGGGCACGTCGATGCGCGCGGCTTCGTCCTTGGTCATGAGATCGCGCGTGCCGCGCAGGCAGGCAGCCAGCGCCTTGCGGTCGGAACGGGTCTGGTCTGCAAAAGCACGAAACGTGCGGCCGACGGGATCGGTGACGTCGTCGAGCGAGGGCGCTTCCAGCGCCTTCGCGACGTTCTCGCCCGGCCCGGTGCCCTCGATCAGGCCTCCTATGCCGATGCCGCCGAGGATTGCCGAACGCAGGCGCTGCGGCTCGTTGAGGGAGAGCCAGGCCGTCATCCGTCCGCCCATCGAATAGCCCATGAGATCGGCCTGCGGGATGGCGAGGTGATCCATCAGCGCGAGCACGTCGCCGGCCATGGTCGGGATCGAGTACTGCGCGGGCTCGTAGAGCTTTGCACTCTCGCCATGGCCGCGATTGTCGAGCGCGATGACGCGGCGGCCATTCTTGCGCAGCTCCGAGACCCAGGTCGGATAGACCCAGTTCACGTTCTTGCTGGAGGCAAAGCCGTGCACCAGGATGATCGGATCGCCCTCGCCTTCGTCGAGATAGGCAATTTCAACGGCGCCGTTGTGAAAGCTCGGCATCATCAGTTCCGCAATCTTGAGGGGAAGAGGTATCTTAGGCCGTGACGGCGGCGCTTGCCAGAACGGCGTCGGCGGCGATCCGGGCCTGCCGAAGTCGCCGCGCCCGTCTGCGATCGCACCAGGCCTGGGTCAGGCGCTCCGTCGTCGCCTTGATCGAGGACAACAGGCCGAACAGCGTCAAGGCCGCACCGAACAGCCAGAGCGCGAGATTGAACGCCCCGCCGATCAGCAGCAGCGCGCCGCGGCCGAGCAGCTTCAGGATCGCGCGCGTCTTGCCGCCCTGCGCTTCCGCGAGCCGCGCCGCGCGTGCGACGTCCTTCGGGCCTTCGGCGATGCGCAAGCTATCCATCGCGCCGCGCGTGCCGGTCTTCTCGACGACGCGCGTGACATCCTTGCCGAGCCGAACCAGCGCGCCGGCCTTCTCGGCGCGGAACGCCGCCTTGATCGCGCTCAAGGTCTGGCCCGGCCGCAGCACCGAGCCGGAGGCAACCGCGTTCTGGAGCATCGGCGTATCGACGACCTCGCGCGCGGACCGGCCGGCCCATGCCGCCAGTCCCTCGCCGAGCCGGCCCACCTTGCGCGCGTCCTTCACCAGCGTCAGCCCGGCGCGAACCGGCGCGGCGCCGCCGACGGAGACGTAGGTCACGGCCGTGACCGCGAGACCCGCGGCCGCAAGGCCCAGCACCAGGCGATCGGTGTCCTCGCCCATCGCGAGGTGCTTGCCCTCCCGGACGACGTCCCGGATATCGCCGATGACGAAGAGATCGCCGGCCACGGTCCCGGACAGGCTCGCAACATCGTCCGCGTTGCCGGTGACCAGACCGGTGGCAAACCGCTTTGCGAAATGCGAGGTGGAATTTTCGGCTTTGACCGCGTCGCCGACACGGCTCAGGAGGTCGTCAGGCAGCGCGATGTTGCGGTCGCGCGCCAACGCGACAAAACTGTCGGCAAGATCGGCATCGCCCGATGCGAGCGCGATGTCGATGTTGTCCTGAATCAGGCGGTCGTTGTGCCGCAGCAGCGCGTCAAGCTTGATCTCGGAGAGCGCGGCGGGATCGTCCTGGGCGGCCAGAATCGCGCCGGCCTCGCGGGCATGGGGTGCTACCTGCGCGAGCATGAAGCCGCAAGCCACGATACCGGTCAACGCTGTGCTGATTCGCAACCACTTCATGCGGAGAGCCTGGACGGTCCTGAGATCGTTGACGCCTAACGGTTCGTCTTTCGTCGCAATTACGCTCGTCCACAGACATAGTATGCCAAAATTGCGACACAACGTCCCCGACGAAAGAAGGGCTTCTCTCAGGCCGTAAGATTGTGTCGAATTTGCATGAGCAAATGAGCATGGGGCATTGCGGGGCTTTCGGTTCCGCTGGGCTAGCAATCATCCACACCCACCAGTATGGTCCGCGGCGCCTTAATAATGCCGCGTCAGTCGTGATTGTGTCTGCCGCCATTGCCACTCCAGGATGAGTACGATGTCCGACCATGTCGTCCCGCACTTCCACAACGATGCCGGTGTCCCCGTCATCGAAATCGGCTCGCAAGAGTTCATGTGCGTGGGCGCCAACCCTCCGTTCGATCATCCGCACGTCTTCCTCGACCTCGGCAACGACAACGAGATCATCTGCCCCTACTGCTCGACGCTGTACCGTTTCGCCGCCGACCTGAAGGCGGGCGAAGCCCGTCCGCCGGAGTGCGTCCTGAAGGACAAGGTGGCCTGATCGCTGCCATCGGTCAGGGGTGGCGCTCTCCCGAACGATTGTCATCGCCGGTGCCGGCATAGGTGGACTGACGGCTGCGCTTGCGCTCGCGGCCCGCGGCTTCCGCATCGTCGTACTGGAAAAGGCCGAGCGGCTCGAGGAAGTCGGCGCCGGTCTGCAACTCTCTCCCAATGCCAGCCGCGTGCTGGTCGAGCTCGGCCTCACCGAGCGCCTCAAGCTGCGTGCCGTGATCCCGGAGGCGGTCTCGATCATGAGCGCGCGGGCCGGCGGCGAACTCTTGCGCATGCCGCTCGGAGAAGCCGCCGCCGCGCGCGCCGGCGCCCCCTATTGGGTGGTGCACCGCGCCGACCTGCAATCCGCCCTCGCCGGCGCAGTCTCCGACCATCCCGATATCGACCTGAAACTCGGCGCGACTTTCGAAGACGTCGCGCCTCACGCCAAGGGGCTGACGGTCGTCCATCGCAGCGGCACGATCCGGCGCAGCGATCTCGCCAGTGCGCTGATCGGCGCGGACGGCATCTGGTCGACGGTGCGCCAGCATCTGTTTCCCGAGGTGCAGCCGCGCTTCTCCGGGCTGATCGCCTGGCGCGGCACGCTCGATGCCACGCAGCTGCCGAAGGACTACACCGCGCGCCGGGTCCAGCTCTGGATGGGCCCGAATGCCCATCTCGTCGCCTACCCGATTGCGGGCGGACGCCAGATCAACGTGGTCGCGGTGCTGCCAGGCACCTGGAACAGACCCGGCTGGAGCACGCCCGGCGATCCCCTCGAGGTGATGGACGCCTTCGCCGCGCCGCGCTGGCCGCCCGCGGCGCGCATGATGCTCGCCACGGTCGATAGCTGGCGGAAATGGGCGCTGTTCGGCGTGCCCGACGACTGCCCCTGGAGCAAAGGCCCGGTCGCGCTGCTCGGCGACGCCGTGCATGCGATGCTGCCGTTTGCGGCGCAGGGCGCCGGCATGGCGATCGAGGACGCCGCGGTGCTCGCGCAGCATTTGAGCCTTGAGGTCGCCGAGAGCACCGCGGGCATCACGGCTGCGCTGAAACAATACGGCCGGACGCGCCAGACGCGCGTGCGGCGGGTGCAGCGGACCGCGCGGCAGCAAGGCCGCATCTATCATTTCACTGGGCCGCTCGCCTACGCGCGCGATCTTGCGGTCCGCGCCCTCGGCCCGGAGCGTATGCTGGCACGGCAGGACTGGATTTACGGCTGGCGACCCTGATGCGAGGCGCTGGTTTCAGCGCACTGCTCTTGTCGATTTCGCGCCAGGCCTGATCGGGCCAGGATCGGCTGCGGGCGCCGGCGCAGCGGCCGGCTTCGCTTCGGGCGGCGTTTCCCGGCACTTGTTGCGGCGCCAAGCGTCGTCGGCCATCTGCGCCCGCCCGCGGACCCCGACGTAGTCGTTGCGATAGGCAAGCTCCGACACGACGGCGCCGCCCGCGCCGGTCTCTGCCTTGTCCATCAGCCGCTGCAACTCCATGGTGCGGCTGGCGAGCGACTTGCGCTCGCCTTCGAGCTGCTTGCAATCGTACAATTCGTACCTGCCGGGATCGGCAAACGCCGGAGCGACCGTCTCGCTCATGCCGGCGCAGCCGGACTGCGCGAAGCCGGCCGCGAGCAGCGCAGCGGCCACGCAGCACGTGCGCAGGCGATGTTGGATCAAAGCAGACATCGAATCAAAGCTGGCATGTCGGATGAATAGTCCCCGTCGATTGAGAATGCCTAAAGCAACAACACATGTCCGGATTGAGGCTTTGCCTTGTGCCGCCGGCTCGCCTAAGGAAGAACCGCCCCTCCGGCCTGCAAACGCCAATTCCAGACCGCCGGCAAGGGACTTAAGTGATTGATCTCGTTGGATCAAGCGGGCATGGCGGAATTGGTAGACGCAAGGGACTTAAAATCCCTCGGCGCGCAAGCGCTGTGCCGGTTCGACCCCGGCTGCCCGCACCACGAGAGCTCCGCGGACGATCCCACCGACCGCCGCGGCCGCGAGCGCTGATACCTCATCAATTCCTGTCTGCTCCTGCACCGCCTGCCAGCCATCCCGAATCATCGCTTGTGCAACGCAGCATCGGGGTTAGACAAGGGCCTCAAATCAGAGGTGAGCTACTTGTCCGACGTCAATGCCGACGATTGGGTGTCCTCGGGACACCGCCCCATGGGTTTCCCCGAATTCGTCATCGTGATCGCGTCGATCATGGCGCTGAATCCGCTTGCGATGGACATGATGCTCCCGGCGCTTCCCAACATTGGGTCGGCCTTCAACATCCCCGTCGCCAACCATCTTCAGCTGGTGCTGTCGACCTTCCTGATCGGCTTTGGCGCGGGCCAGTTCGTCATGGGACCGCTGTCGGATCGCTTCGGCCGCCGCCCGGTGCTGCTCGGCGGGATGGCGGTCTATGCGGTGGCGAGCGTGCTGGCGATTGCCGCGCCGTCGTTCGAGACACTGCTGCTGGCGCGCGCACTGCAGGGCTTCGGTACCTCGGCGACGCGCGTGATCGCGACCTCGATCGTGCGCGATTGTTACGTCGGCCGCCGCATGGCGAGCGTGATGTCGCTTGCGATGATGATCTTCATCGCCGTCCCCGTCATCGCCCCCTCGTTCGGACAGGCGGTGCTGCTGGTGACGGCGTGGCGCGGCATCTTCGTCGTGCTGATGCTCTACGGCCTGCTCGCGCTTGCATGGTCCGTGCTGCGGCTTCCGGAGACCCTGCCTGAGAGCGAACGCAGGTCGCTCGCGCCGGCCGACGTGCTCACGGCCTACTGGCAGACCGTGACCCATCGCCAAACCCTCGGCTACGCGCTCGCCGCCGGCAGCGTCATGGGGGCATTGTTTGCCTACGTCTTCTCGGCCCAGCAAGTTTTTGTCGGCATCTATCACCTCGGCCATTATTTTCCGCTCGCCTTCGCCGCCATCGCGGCCGGCACCGCCATTGCCGGCTTCCTCAATGCAAGATTCGTCGGAACCCTCGGCATGCGCGTGATCTCGCACGGCGCGCTGACGCTTTACACCGCCGTGGCGGGTGTGATGCTGCTGACCGAAAGCCTGGGCGCGTTGCCGCTTCCCCTCTTCATGGTGCTCTCGGCGCTGATGATGTTCTCGTTCGGCATGATGGTCGCCAACTTCACCGCACTCGCCATGGAGCCGCAGGGCCACATCGCCGGCACGGCGTCCTCGCTCTACGGCTCGATCACGACGCTGATCGGCATCGCCGTTGGCATGGCGATCGGACAAAGCTTCGACGGCACGCTGCTGCCGTTCTCGGTCGGCTTCTTCGTGTCGTCACTCGCCGCGCTCGCGATCGTGCTGGTGGTGGAGAGAGGACGGCTGTTCAAGCCGCATCATCGCGCCATCGGGTGAGGAACTTCGCGGCGCTCTCGATGTTGTACTGCAACAATTTGAAAAGGCGCTTCAATGGAACCGAAACACCGTAAAGACCACGACGCGGCGGAGCGGGCAAAGACGGAACGCACGCCGTCGAGCACCGAAACGACCGCCTTCACCGTGCCATTCGCGAGTGAAGGGCTCGAGCGGGTCCGCGACAGCCATTGCTGAGCAAGACCTCTATTCCGTTGCGCGCCTGCTGGCGCTGAAATCGTCCGCAACGCCCTCGGGTGCCGCGCCGCTTCCACGGGGCGGCACCATCAGCACAACCACTTCCCGCGTGAGACCGGGCCGGCCCCATAGCTGCGCCTGGACGATAAATTCCCGCTTGACGAAGTGCCCGGCGCGCCCGGCCACCCCGTCCATCCACCGGCTGCAATCATCCTGATCGCGGAAACAGAGCGCGGCCCAGCCGCGGTCCAGCGTCGTCTTGCGCGGCAAGCCCCCGGGATCTTGATCCTCGAACGGCAGCACGTAGTGCGGGTGGTCCGGGCTGTAGAAGGCCAACGCGAAGGCCAGCGAATCGTCGCCGCTGACGGCGGCGAGCGGCTCGCCCGTCAGTTCGCGCCACTCGCGTGTCAATTCTCTGGCCGCCTCCGCGTAGAAATTACGCCCCTCCTCGTAGCCGTGATCGTTGCGATAGACGGCATGGATCGGCGCGGCGACGAGGACGGCCGTGAGCGCAACGCCGGCCACGACCAAAGTGAGGTTGACGGTGTAAAAGCGCTCGATCGGATAATTCGTGCCGCAGACCACGAGAATGGCGAACAGAAACAATCCCTGCAAAGCCCAGAGCGACGGGAGATCGGTGCCTATCGCGAGCGAGACCAGAACCGGCAGCGCGATCGTGCCGACGGCAACGTAAAAGAGGAGCCGCAGGCCCGGATTCATCGCCGCGAAATCGTCCGGAAACTGCTTCAGCCGCGTGCCAGCGATGAACATCCAGCTGACGGCTGACACACTGATGGCCGCCAACAGCCCCAGAAGGAAGTTCCTGGCCTCACCGAGCGAGCTCACCGCAGTGCCGTTGGCATGGTTCAGCGCGTAGGTGAAGGTCGGTGCCCCCGTCGTGGCGAGCCAATGAACATGCGGTGACAGCGCCGCAAGCCCGACGACGACCGAGATCCAGGGCGAGGCGGACGTGAAATAGGCGCGTCGCGCCGGATGCGCCAGCGCGGCAAACGTGAAGCTCGCGATAAGGAAGATCGAATAATATTTGCCGGCCATGGCCAGCGCCGTCGTGACTCCCACCGCGATCGCCCACGACGCCGCGCGGGTCTCGAATGCGCGCAGGAAGCACCACGTCGCCAGCGGCCAGACGGCTAGCAGCACCGCATTGGCATTGAAGCGCTGGGCATGGAATTGATAGGCCGGCGTCAGCATCAGGAGCAACAGCACCAGGACGCGCTTGTGCCCCGTCACGAATTGCCGCGCGATCCGGTCGACGAAGACCAGCGCAAGCCCGGCATTGGTCATCGCCATCAATTGCAGCGACCACTCGCTGAGCGGAAAGATGGCGCTCCAGCTCGCGGCAACCCAGCCCGTCAATGGCGGATGCTTGGGGTAGCCCCACGCGAAATGCCGCCCCAGCGTCCAGGCCTCCAGCGTATCGGGGTGCAGACCGCCGCCGGCATAGGCGACCGCCAGATACAGTGTCCAGATCGCGACGAAGCAGGCGATGAGAAGCGGCACGGCCCAGCCCGTCTCGACGCCATCGAGCCAACGCAGGAATGGCCGGCGCCATCGCGCCGGCGCGCGATCGGACCGTTCGGCCATCGCCTGGAATGCAAAATCGATCGGCACTGGAATCAAATGGAGGAAGGAAGATGATGCGCAAGGACGTCACATCTAGTTCAGTACGGAAACAAATAGCAATGATTGGAAACTGGAAAAGTTTGAATTCACCGCCTTCTCAGCCGGCACAAGGTCGACAGAAGTCCAAGATCGACAAACGACAACGGCGCCGCTGATGACAGCGGCGCCGCATGATGATCCGGACGAAAGGAAAAGCCTTCGCCCTACTCCGACTTGTCGACGTTCCAGAACAGCGGGGTCGCGGGACCGTCGAGCACGCCGGTCAGCGATTTGCGCCAGCCGCTCGGCAGGAGATACTGTCCCAGCGGGATGTAAATCACCTGCTCATAGGCTTCCTTCTGGATGTCAGCGGCGATCTTCTTCTGATCGTCGAGCGAGGCGGCGCGAACGAAGTCGTCCTTGAGCTTTTCGATCTTGGCGTTCTCGGCCCAGCCGAACCAGCCCTTCTTGCCCTGGCCGCCGATCGAGAGATTGGCGATCGGGTTGGAGACGTCGGCCGCGACCCAGTTGGTGAAGAACATGTTCCAGCCGCCCTCCTTCGGAGGCTTCTGGCTGGCGCGGCGGCTCACCACCGTCTGCCAATCGGTCGCTTGCAGGTCGACCTTGAAGCCGGCCTCGCGCAGCAACTGAGCCGCAACGATCGGCTGCGCCTTCAGCGTCGTGACATCGCCGGGGGCCATGATCACGATCGGGGTGCCATCATAGCCGGATTCGGCGAGCGCCTTCTTGGCTTCGGCCATGCCGTTGCCCTTCACCAGGGTCTCGGCACCAGCCTCGGTCGCGAACGGCGTATCGCACACGAAGAAGGCGCCGCAGACCTTCTGATATTTGGCGTTGCCGACGAGCGCGTCGAGAACGTCCTTCTGGTTTATCGCCAGAAAGGCAGCACGGCGCACTTTGACATTATCGAACGGCGGATAAAGGAAGTTCATCCGGCCGAGCGTCTGGAAACCGAACTTGTTCGAGACCTCGATCGTGATCTCCTTGTTCGCTTCCAGCAACGGGAGCATGTCGTAAGGCAGGTTTTCCACGAAGTCGATGTCGCCCGACTGCAAGGCGTTCACCGCGGTCTGCGAGTCCGGCATGGTGATCCACTCGACGCGGTCGACCTTCACCACCTTGCCGCCGGAGGTCCAGCTCGACGGCTCCTTGCGCGGCACGTAGTCGGTGTTCTTGACATAGACCGCCTTCACGCCCGGCTGGAATTCCGACTGCACGAACTTGAAAGGACCCGAGCCGATCTGCTCGGGGATCTGCTTGTCCGGCGGCGTCTCGGCGAGGCGCTTCGGCATCATGAAGGCAACGCGGGAGGACGGCTTGCCGATCGAGTCGAGCACGAGTCCGTAGGGCTCCTTCAGCTTCAGCGTGATGGTCTTGGCATCGGTCGCCTCGATGCTCGCGGTGAAGTCGAGCAGCTTCTGGCCCATGCCGTCGACTGCGGCCCAGCGCTTGAGCGAGGCAACGCAGTCCTCCGCTGTCACCGGCGCACCGTCATGCCACTTCAGGCCGTCGCGCAGCGTGAACGTGTAGGTGAGCTTGTCGTCGGAGATCTTCCAGTCCGCCATCTGCGGCTGGATCTTGAAGTTCGAATCGGGCGCCACGAGCGTGTCGTAGATCATGTAGCCATGGTCGCGCGTGATGTAGGCCGTGGTGAAGATCGGATCGATGATGCGCAGATCCGAGTGCATCACCGCCGTGATGGTCTTGCCGGCCGCAAGCACCGGCGAGGCCAGTGCGGTCGAAAGCGCGACGACCGACAGCGCAAGTTTGGAGGCGAACGCGCGAGGCCCCCGGCGCATCAACTTAAACATAAAAAGTTCTCCTGACGTGAAACTGTTCAAAGGCAGGTTATTGATTGAGCATCCGGTTCGTTCTTTAGGCGAACTAACCTCATGCAATGCCTTTATCTTTTCGAGACTTGCAGACAGTGCCGAGCGCGTCAATCCGGTTTCGCTGCAAGCCCAAGCGGCGCGCGCACGGGCTCCACAAGGATCGGTTTGGCTCTACAACGCTCTCCGCCTGTCCTGCCCGCGCCAATGCAATGCGCGTTCCATGTTCCGAAGCCCAAGAGACATTCAAGAGACATTCGAGAGACATTGAGATGAATCCAGCCAATCTTCCCTTCGATTCCGAAGCGATGCTCCAGGGCCTGCGCGGCTGGGTGGAATGCGAAAGCCCGACCTGGGACGCGAGCGCCGTGAACCGCATGCTCGATATCGCAGCGCGGGAGATGGCGATCATGGGTGCGACGATCGAGCGCATCGCCGGTCGTCAGGGCTTTGGCGGCGTGATCCGCGCACGCTTTCCGCATCCGAAGCAAGGCGAGCCCGGTATCCTGATTGCCGGACACATGGATACCGTCCACCCCACGGGCACCATTGAGAAGCTGAAATGGCGCCGCGACGGCAGCAAGTGCTACGGACCCGGCATCTACGACATGAAGGGCGGCAATTATCTTTCGCTGGAAGCGATCCGCCAACTGGCCCGCGCCTCGTTCACGACGCCTCTGCCGATCACCGTGCTGTTCACGCCCGACGAGGAAGTCGGCACACCATCCACGCGCGATATCATCGAGGCGGAGGCCGCGCGCAACAAATACGTGCTGGTGCCGGAGCCCGGCCGCGCCGACAACGGCGTCACTACCGGACGTTACGCCATCGCGCGTTTCAATCTCGAGGCGACCGGCCGGCCCAGCCACGCCGGCGCGACCTTGTCGGCGGGCCGCTCTGCTATCCGCGAGATGGCGCGGCAAATCCTCACCATCGACGCGATGACGGGCGAGGACTGCACGTTCTCCGTCGGCGTCGTGCACGGGGGTCAATGGGTCAATTGCGTTGCCACGACCGCCACCGGCGAAGCGCTTTCGATGGCCAAGCGCCAGGCCGACCTCGATCGCGGCGTTGAGAGGATGCTGGCGCTCTCCGGTACAACCAATGATGTCACCTTCAAGGTGACGCGCGGCGTGACACGTCCGGTCTGGGAGCCCGATGCCGGCACCATCGCGCTTTATGAAAAGGCGCGCGGGATCGCCAAGTCACTCGGCGCAGAACTGCCGCATGCGAGCGCCGGCGGCGGCTCCGACGGCAATTTTACCGGCGCAATGGGCATCCCGACTCTCGACGGCCTGGGCGTGCGTGGCGGCAACGGCCACACGCTCGAAGAGTATATCGAGGTTGAAAGTCTGGTCGAACGCGGCCGGCTGATGGCGGGGCTGCTCGCGACTCTGGAGTAACGGTGCGAGCCACATCGCCAAAACCGGGCCAGATCACCGAAACAAGTTGACCGCACTGCAAAAACGGTGGCCCGGATGGCATGGGAATTGCTGAAATGTTAGGCTGGTGGCAGAACCCCAGGCAGCCGCTGTCTCTGATTTGACTCTAATCTGACGGGATCCAATTTGCTCGGATATCTCCTTCGCCGAATTCTCGCCGCCGTGCCCGTGATGGGCGTGGTGGCGCTGTTCGTCTTCCTCCTGCTCCGCCTCACCCCGGGCGATCCCGCCGCGATTCTTGCCGGCGACAACGCCACGCCGGAGCGGCTCGAGCGCATCCGGACCTCGCTCGGCCTCAACGAGCCGCTGATCGTGCAGTTCATCACCTGGCTGAACAAGCTGCTGCATGGCGATCTCGGAACTTCACTCATCTCCAACCTTCCAGTGATGAAGATGATCGGCCAGCGGGTCGAGCCGTCGATCTCGATTGCGCTGTCGACCATCATCCTCGCCGTCATCGTCGCTGTTCCCCTGGGCGTGATCGCGGCCTGGAAGCACGGCACCTGGATCGACCGCTTCGTGATGGGCCTGTCCGTGCTCGGCTTCTCGGTGCCGGTTTTCGTGGTCGGCTACATCCTGATCGAGGTCTTCGCGATCGATCTGCGCTGGGTGCCGGTGCAGGGCTTCCGCAGCATCTCGAACGGTTTTGGGCCGTTCTTCGAGCGCATCATCCTGCCCACCTGCGCGCTGTCCTTCATCTACATCGCGTTGATCGCGCGCATGACGCGCGCGGCGATGCTCGACGTGCTCGGCGAGGACTACGTCCGCACCGCGCGCGCAAAAGGCATCAACGAAGTCGCCGTGATGATGCGCCATGCGCTGCGCAACGCCGCCGTTCCCGTGATCACCGTGATCGGGACCGGCTTTGCGCTTCTGATCTCCGGGGTCGTCGTCACCGAGAGCGTGTTCAACATCCCCGGCATCGGCCGCCTCACGGTGGATGCGGTGCTGGCGCGCGACTATCCGGTGATCCAGGCGATGATCTTGCTGACGTCGTTGATCTATGTCGTCGTCAATCTCCTGATCGACGTCGCCTACACGCTGCTCGATCCCCGGATCCGGTACTAGGGCTAAGGATAACAACAAGAATGTCTGTAGATACCCTTCCCCAGTCCTCCATCCCGATCACGTCGCCGCTGCGGCCGCGCTTCGGATTCCTGACTTCGACGCCGATCATCGCGGCAGCGACCATCTGTTTGGCGTTGGTCGTGCTGATCTCGATCCTGGCGCCGTTGATCGCGCCGTATGATCCGATCCAGCTTGCGCCCTCGCAGCGGCTGAAGCCCTCTTCGGCGCAATTCCTGCTCGGCACCGACGCCTATGGCCGCGACCTGCTGTCGCGCGTCATGTATGGCGGACGCATTTCGCTTCTGATCGGCATCGGCTCAGCGATCATGTCGATCGTCATTGGGTTGGCGATCGGCCTCGTCTCCGGCTTCTTCAAGCTGGTCGATTCCGTCATGATGCGGATCATGGACGGCCTGATGGCAATGCCGAGCATCCTGCTGGCAATCGCCGTGGTGTCGCTGTCCGGCGCCAGCCTCTGGACCGTGCTGATCGCGATCACGATCCCCGAAGTTCCGCGGGTGGCACGCCTGGTGCGCTCGGTCGTGCTATCGGCGCGCGAAGAGCCCTATGTTGAAGCGGCGATCTCGGTCGGCACATCCCTGCCAAAGATCATGTGGCGGCATTTGATGCCGAACACGATCGCACCTCTGATCGTGCAGGGCAGTTACGTCTGCGCGTCCGCGATCCTCACCGAGGCCATCCTCTCCTTCCTCGGCGCAGGCATCTCGCCGGAAACGCCGACCTGGGGCAACATCATGGCCGAGGGCCGTCAGTACTTCCAGCTCAAGCCGACGCTGATCTTCTGGCCGGGCCTGCTGCTCTCGATCGCCATCCTCAGCATCAATTTGATCGGCGACGCCGCCCGCGACGCACTCGATCCGCGCATGAAGCAGCGGGAAGGCAAATGATGACCGATCAAGTGATGACCAGCCCGATCCTCGACATCAACAACCTCGTCGTCTCCATCGGCAAGAAGCCGAATGCTGCAAACATCATCGACGGCATCTCGATCCAGGTGCACGAGCGCGAGACGCTGTGCCTCGTCGGCGAAAGCGGCTCGGGCAAGTCGGTGACCTCGCTGACCACGATGGGTCTGCTGCCGAAGGGCACGCTGATTCCGACCGGCGGCAGCGTCAAGCTGGTCGGCGAGGAGATTCTCACCGCGACCGACCGCCGCCTGCGGCAGCTCCGCGCGACCCGGATGGCGATGATCTTCCAGGAGCCGATGACGGCACTCAATCCGGTGATGCCAGTTGGCCGCCAGATCGACGAGGTTCTCCGCGCGCACACCAAACTCGATGCGAAGGCGCGCAAGAAGCGCATCCTCGACATGATGGAGCAGGTGCGCCTGCCCCAGGTCGAGCGTATCTTTGCCTCCTACCCTCACCGACTCTCCGGCGGTCAACGCCAGCGCATCATGATCGCGATGGCGCTCGTGCTCGAACCGAAGCTTCTCATCGCCGACGAGCCGACCACCGCGCTCGACGTCACCACGCAGAAGCAGATTTTGACCCTGATCCGCGACCTCCAGCGCGATCACGGCACCGCCGTGCTGTTCATTACCCATGACATGGGCGTGGTCGCCGAGATCGCCGACCGCGTCGCGGTGATGCGGCAGGGCCGACTGGTCGAGACCGGAACGCTGGATTCCATCCTGCGCAATCCGACCATGGAGTACACCCGCAACCTGCTCTCGGCAGTGCCGAGCCTGGTGCCGCGCGCGGCACGGCCTGAGACCAAGGAACCGGTGGTGCTGGAGGCCAACGAGCTCGGCAAGGTCTATCGCGAGCGCGCGTTCTTCGGTAAAGGCCGCGAAGTCGTCGCCGCCGACAAGGTCACGCTGACGCTGCGCAAGGGCCGCACGCTCGGCATCGTCGGCGAGAGCGGTTCGGGCAAATCGACCGTGGCGCGCTGCATCGTCCGCCTGATCGACCCGACCTCCGGCGGCGTCCGCCTCTCCGGCCGCGAGATCTCGGACATCTCGCGGCGGCTGTTGCAGCCGCATCGCAAGAAGATCCAGATCGTATTCCAGGACCCCTACCGCTCGCTCAACCCGCGCGTCACCGTCGGCGAAAGCATTGCGGAAGGCCCGATCAATTATGGCGTGTCGCATGCCGACGCAATGAAGCGTGCGCGCGAATTGCTCGAGCTGGTCGGCCTGCCCGCCGATGCGGTCGCGCGCTATCCGCACCAATTCTCCGGCGGCCAGCGTCAGCGCATTGCGATCGCCCGCGCGCTCGCGCTCGACCCCGACGTGCTGGTTGCGGACGAGGCGGTCTCCGCGCTCGACGTCTCCGTGCAGGCGCAGGTGCTGGAACTGTTCGACGAGATCCAGAAGCGGCTCGGCATCGCCATCCTGTTCATCACTCACGATCTGCGCGTCGCCGCGCAGATCTGCGACGAGGTCGTGGTGATGCAACACGGCCGCGTCGTCGAGCAGGGCCCGGCCGCCGAAGTGCTGACGCATCCGAAGGAAGCGTACACCAGAGCCCTGCTCGAGGCAGCGCCGGGCCGCGGCTGGGATTTTGCGAACTTCCGGCCGGTGTCGGAGGGCGTGGCGGCCAGCGCCTAGTTTCTCTCCTCGTCATTGCGAGCGCAGCGAAGCAATCCAGAATCCCTCCGCGGGGACAACCTGGATTGCTTCGCCGCGTTCGCAATGACGGCGGTTGCGACAAGCATTCCTAAAACGATCTGACGCCATGCGCGGCGCGATTGCTTCCCGGCTTGCTCTCGCCGCAAGCACAGGGCTAACGTCGCGCACTTTCAATTGCTGGACTTGAGTTGATGACACGTATCGCCGTCGGCGGCTTCCTGCACGAGACCAACACCTTCGCTCCGACGAAGGCGACGTTCGCGGACTTCCAGCACGGCGGCGGCTGGCCGGCGATGACGCAAGGACCCGACGTGCTGAAGGTGATGCGCCGCATCAATGTCGGCCTCGCCGGTTTCGTCGACAGCGCCGAGGCCCTCGGCTGGGAACTCATCCCGACCATTGCTTGCGGCGCCAGCCCCTCGGCGCATGTCACCAGGGACGCCTTCGAGCGCATCGTCAGTGTCATGGTCGACGGCATCGCAGCCGCCGGCCCGATCGACGCCGTCTATCTCGATCTGCACGGCGCGATGGTCACGGAACATCTCGACGACGGCGAAGGCGAGATTCTGGCCCGCGTGCGCCGCGTCATCGGCAAGGACATTCCGCTGGTCGCGAGCCTCGACCTGCACGCCAACGTCACGCCCGAGATGATGGAGCATGCGGACGCGCTGATCGCCTACCGCACCTACCCCCATATCGACATGGCCGAGACCGGCCGTGCCTGCGCGCGACACCTCGCATTGCTCTTGAAGACAAAGCAGCGTTTCGCAAAATCCTTTCGGCAATTGCCGTTCCTGATCCCGATCAGCTGGCAGTGCACCAACGACCAGCCGACCAAGGGCATCTACGAAAAGCTTGCGGCGCTCGAGAGCGACGCGGTTCCGACGCTGTCCTTCGCCCCCGGCTTCCCCGCCGCCGATTTCCGCGATTGCGGGCCGAGCGTGTTTGCCTATGGCAAGACCCAAGCCGATGCCGACCGCGCGGCGGATGCGATCGTGAAGCTGATCGAAAGCCATGAGGACGATTTCGACGGCAAGATCTGGTCACCCGATGACGGCGTGCGCCACGCGATGGAACTCTCGAAGGGCGCGAACAAGCCGATCATCATCGCCGACACCCAGGACAATCCCGGCGCCGGCGGCGATTCCGACACCACCGGCATGCTGCGCGCGCTGGTCCGCAACAAGGCGAGTGCCGCGACCGGCGCGATCTACGATCCGGCATCGGCGAAAGCCGCGCATGAAGCCGGCGTCGGCGCCACCGTGACGCTGTCGCTCGGCGGCAAATCCGGCATTCCCGGCGACGAGCCCTATCGTGAGGCCTTCGTCGTCGAAAAACTCTCCGACGGCCGCTTCATCGCGCCCGGTCCCTACTACGGCGGCCGCGAGATGGAGATGGGCCCGTCGGCCTGCCTTCGGATCGGCGACGTCCGAATCGTCGTGAGCTCGCACAAGGCGCAGCTCGCCGATCAGGCCATGTACCGCTATGTCGGCATCGAGCCGACTGAACAGAAGATTTTGGTCAACAAGAGCTCGGTGCACTTCCGCGCCGATTTCGAACCGATCGCGGAAAAGCTGATGATCTGCGCTGCCCCCGGCGCGATGCCCGCTGACACAGCCACGCTGCCGTGGACGCGCCTCCGGCCGGGGATCCGCATCAAGCCGAACGGCCCGGTTTTCACTCCCTCCTCACGCTAACTGGACAGAACACATGCCCACGATCGACCGCATCGACGGCTATGCCGACCAACTCACAGCCATCAGGCGCGACCTCCACGCCCATCCGGAAATCGGCTTCGAGGAAGTGCGCACCTCCGGCATCGTCGCGGACAAGCTGAAGAGCTGGGGCATCGAGGTGCATCGCGGTCTCGGCGGCACCGGCGTGATCGGCGTCATCAAAGGCAAGGGCTCGGGCGGCAAGCGTATCGGGCTTCGCGCCGACATGGACGCGCTGCCCATGGAGGAGAACACCAATCTGAAATGGAGCTCGAAAATCCCCGGCCGCTTCCACGGCTGTGGCCATGACGGCCACACCACCATGCTGCTCGGCACCGCGCGCTACCTCGCCGAAACCAAGAACTTCGACGGCACAGTGCACCTGATCTTCCAGCCGGCAGAGGAAGGCCTCGGCGGCGCCCGCGCGATGATCAAGGATGGCCTGTTCGAGAAGTTTCCCTGCGACGAGCTCTACGGCCTGCACAACGCGCCCGACCTGAACCATGGCGAGATCGCGATCCTGCCCGGCCCCGCGATGGCTAGCGCCGACTTCTTCGATCTCCGCATCACCGGCTACGGCGCCCATGGCGCGATGCCGGAGCGCTCCAAGGACGCGGTGATCATCGCGACCACGCTGGCGCAGGCGATCCAGACCATCGTCAGCCGCAATGTCGAGCCGCTGCAGGCCGCAGTCGTCTCGATTACGCAGATCCACGCTGGCTCGGCGTACAACGTCATCCCCGGCGAAGCGCATCTTTGCGGCACCATCCGCACTTTCTCGAAAGAAGTCCGCACCCTGATCAGCGAACGCATCCGCACGATCTGCGCCGGCATCGCGAGCGCCTATCAGTGCGCGATCGACGTCGACATCCGCGACACGTTCGATGTGCTGGTCAACCAGGTCGAGCAGTCCAAGGTGGTCGAGGAGGTCGCGCGCACCATCGTCGACCCCGCCAACGTGATCACCCGCGCCCAGCCGAAGATGGGCAGCGAGGATTTTGCCGACATGCTGCAAACCATTCCCGGCGCCTATTTCTGGGTCGGCCACGACGGCTCGGTGCCCGTGCACAATCCCGGCTTCGTGCTCGACGACAAGATCCTGCCGATCGGTGCCAGCATGTTCGCCCGGATCATCGAGACCCGTATGCCGGTCGGTGCCCATGCATAAAAAGGGTGTCGAAGAGGAAGTCACCTCGCTGCACGATCTCTCCGCGGTCGACCTGATCGCGGGCTATCGCGCCAAGCAGTTCTCGCCGAGCGAGGTGCTGGAAGACGTGCTCGCGCACGTCGCCGCGTGGGAGCCGCACCTCAAGGCGCTTTATGCATGCGATCCAGACGGCGCGCGCGAGGCCGCGAAGGCCTCGACCGCGCGCTGGTCCGGAGGCGAGCCCTCCGGGGCGCTCGACGGCGTGCCGGTGACGGTGAAGGACAACATCGCGACCAAAGGCGTGCCGGTGCCGCTGGGGGCTGCCAGCGTCAAGCTCGTGCCGGCGGAGAAGGACGCACCACCCGCCGCGCGCCTGCGCGAAGCCGGTGCGATCATCTTCGCCAAGACCACCATGCCCGATTACGGCATGCTGTCTTCGGGGCTGTCCTCTTTCCATGCGCTCGCGCGCAATCCCTGGGACCTCTCCAAAAATCCCGGCGGCTCCAGTGCTGGCGCGGGCGCCGCTGCGGCGGCCGGCTATGGCCCGCTGCATCTCGGGACCGATATCGGCGGCTCGGTCCGCCTGCCCGCGGGCTGGTGCGGCCTCGTCGGACTGAAGCCGAGCTTTGGCCGCGTGCCGATCGATCCCGCCTATGTCGGCCGCGTCGCCGGTCCCATGACCCGCACCGTCGACGATTGCGCGCTGATGATGAGCGCGATCGCGAAACCCGACCGGCGCGATGGCACGAGCCTGCCCGCGGAGCCCCTCAACTGGAAGGGGCTGGAGAAATCCCCGCGCAAACTCCGCATCGGATTGATGCTCGATCCCGGCGTTGGCCTAGCGCTGGAGAAACCGGTGCGCGAGGTCGCTGTGAAGGCGGCGAAAGCGTTCGAATCCGCAGGGGCCGTCGTCACCGAAGTCGACGGCATCCTCACGCGCGAGATGCTCGACGGCCTCGACAACTTTTGGCGCGCACGGATGTGGGATGATCTGTCGAAGCTGACGCCCGCCGAACAGGCAAAGGTGCTGCCCTACATTTTCAAGTGGGGCGAGTCCGGCGCGAAGCTCTCGGGTGTCGACGTCATCAGGGGCTTCAACCAGACCATGGCAATCCGGTTGGCGGCATCAAAGCTGTTCTGCGAGCTCGACTATGTGATCTCGCCGACTGCGCCGAACGTGAACTATCCAGCGGAGTGGGCCTCGCCGACCAACGATCCCATGAAGCCGTTCGAGCATATCGCCTATACCGTGCCGTGGAATATGTCGGAGAACCCTGCCGTCTCCATCAATGGCGGCTTCGACGCCAAGGGTTTTCCCATCGGCGTGCAGATCGTCGGCCGCCGCTTCGACGATATCGGCGTGCTCGGCATGGCCAAGGCGTTCGAGAGCCTGCGCGGGCCGCAGAAGCCCTGGCCCAGCCCGCCGGCGAAGTAATCTACATACTCCGTCATGGCCGGGCTTGTCCCGGCCATCCACGTCTATACGCTTGCACTGAAGCAAGTACGTGGAAGCCCGGGCATGACGGCAGGCTGCGTAGAAACACCAATAACAAAGAAAAGGAAGGAAACCACCATGGCGTATGAGACGATCAAATACGAGGTCGCCGAGCAGATCCTCACCATCACGCTGAACCGGCCCGACAAGCTCAACGCCTTCAACGCGCAGATGCAAGGAGAGCTGATCGACGCGTTCGACGCCGCCGACAAGGACGACGACGTCCGCGCCATCATCGTGACAGGCGCCGGCCGCGGTTTTTGCGCGGGCGCAGATCTGTCGTCGGGCGCCGACACCTTCGATCGCGACGCCCGGCGCGGGCCGGTAAAGCGCTTTGCCGATGGCAAGGTCGACTACAGCGATTCCCAGGTGCGCGACGGTGGTGGCCAGGTGACGTTGCGTATCTTCAAATGCCTCAAGCCTGTCATCGCGGCGGTGAACGGTCCCGCGGTCGGCATTGGCGTCACCATGCAGCTCGCGATGGACATCCGCATCGCGTCCGAGGCCGCGCGCTTCGGCTTCGTGTTCTCCCAGCGCGGCATCGTGCCCGAGGCCGCCTCGAGCTGGTTCCTGCCGCGCATCGTCGGCATTTCGCAGGCGCTGGAATGGTGCTATTCGGGCCGCGTCTTCCCGGCGCAGGAAGCCCTCGCCGGTCGCCTCGTCAGCAAGGTCGTGGCCCCCGATGATCTGCTGCCGACCGCCCGTGCGCTCGCCAAGGAATTTGCGGCCAAGACCGCACCGGTGTCGGTGGCGCTGATCCGCCAGATGATGTGGCGCATGATGGGCGCCGACGATCCGATGGAGGCCCACAAGGTCGACAGCCGTGGCATCTACGCCCGCGGGCGCTCCGACGACGTGAAGGAAGGCGTAACGTCGTTCCTGGAAAAGCGCCCTGCGCAGTTCAAGAACAAGGTATCGAGCGACATGCCGGATTATTTCCCGTGGTGGACGGAGCGGGAGTATAAGTGAGGCATCGTAGGGTGGGTTAGCCGAAGGCGTAACCCACCTCTTTCGTATCCGCGGACACAGAAGGGGTGGGTTACGCTTCGCTAACCCACCCTACGATCCAACGGCACCGTCACTCCATCAACAACGCCACGCGCCCGATCGCCTTACGGTCGAGCAACAGCCGCATCGCCTTCGCAAAATCCTCCAGCGGCAGGCGGTGCGAGACGTTCGGGCGCAGCTTGCCCTGCTCGGCCCATTGGAGCAACGCCTTCAGCCTGATCTCGCCGAGCGCGGGATTTTTCCGTACCGCTTCGCCCGCTCGCACGCCGAGCACGCTCGCACCCTTGATCAGCAGGAGATTGGTTTTCGCCGAGCCGATGCCGCCGGTGAAGCCGATCACCAGCAGCCGTGCGCCCCAGGCGATGCAACGCATCGAATTCTCGAACACTTCGCCGCCGACGGGATCGAACACGACGTCGGCACCGCGACCGTCGGTGATCCGTTTGACGGCATCACGAAACGGCTCGCGGTCGTAGCGCACGAGATGATCGGCGCCCCGCGCCCTGGCGATCGCGAGCTTTTCGTCGCTGGACGCGGTCGCGATCACGGTCGCACCCAGCATCTTGCCGATCTCGACCGCGGCAAGGCCCACGCCGCCGCCGGCGCCATGCACCAGCAGCACCTCGCCCGGCTCGAGCCGGCCGCGGTCGATCAGGGCGTGATAGGCGGTGCCGTGCCCGGCGAGATAGGTCGCAGCTTCCGCATAGTCGAACGTCGATGGCATCGGCGTGAGCTGCGACGGGATCACCACTGCTTCGTCCGTGAAAGCGCCGTGTCGCATCTTGACGATGACCTTGTCGCCGACGGCGACGCCGCTGGCCTCTGCGCCGACCTCGGTCACGTCGCCGGCCGCCTCCATCCCCGGCGTAAACGGCAGCTCCGGCTTGAGCTGGTACTCGCCGGCCGCCATCAGCACGTCCGGAAAATTCAAGCCAGCGGCACGGATCGCGACGCGCACTTCGCCCGGCTTCAGCTCGCGCGACGGAAACTCTTCGAGCTGCAATTTTTCAGGCGCGCCGAGTGTGCGGCAAACGACAGCCCGCACCATCAGGCCGCGCTCGCCTTGCCGCGCAGCAGCGCCTCGCGGATCAGCGGCAGGCGATCGTTGCCGAAATACATGTCGGTCTTGCCGACGAAGATCGTCGGCGAGCCGAAGCCGCCGCGGGCGACGACCTCTTCGGTGTTGGCCTTGAGCTGATCCTTGACCTCCTGCCCGGAAATGCCCGCGAAGAATTTCTGCTCGTCGACGCCGACCTTCCTGCAGATCTCGGCGAGCACTGAATCCTGCGAGATGTCCTTGTCCTCGCCCCCAATAGGTCTCGAACACCGCCGTGGCGAAAGGCACCGAGTCCTGCCCGAGCCAGATGCAGCCGCGCATCGCTTTCACGCTGTTGACCGGAAATACCGTCGGCGGCATCTTGATCGCGAGACCGGCCGAGCGCGACCAGTCGGCGAGGTCCTTTTTCATGTAGCGCGCCTTCAGCGGCACCGGTGTCTCACGTTGCGCATAGACACTTGGGTTGACCGTATTGAAGATGCCGCCCACCAGGATCGGCCGCCAGATGATCTCCGCGCCAACCTCCCTGGCCAGCGGCTGGATGTTGTGGAAGGCGAGATAGGTCCAGGGGCTGGAACAGTCGAAGAAGAATTCGATCATGGCGTTTCCGGTCCGGCGCCGCCGGTTTCGAGGCGACTTTTGTTGTTCTGTACCTCGACGTTAAGACATGGCAGGAAGGGGCGCAATCACAACCCGCCGAGAGGGCCGCCATGCTGTTTCCAACCACGATCGCCGGCTCCTTGCCGAAGCCGGAGTGGCTCGCCGAACCCAACATGCTCTGGGCGCCCTGGAAGTCGCAAGGCGACGAGCTCGTCCGCGCCAAGCGCGATGCGACGATGCTTGCCGTCAAGGTCCAGGAGGATGCCGGCATCGACATCGTCACCGAGGGCGAGCAGGCCCGGCAGCATTTCGTCCACGGTTTCCTGGAGAAGATCGAGGGCATCGACTTCGCCCACAAGGTCGAGATGGGCATCCGCAAGGATCGCTACAAGGCGATGGTGCCGCAGGTCGTCGCCCCACTTCGGCTGAAGAGCCGCGTCCACGCCGACGAGGCGCGCGTCGCTCGCGCGCACACGAGGAAGAAGCTGAAATTCACCCTGCCGGGCCCGATGACGATCATCGACACCATTGCCGATCGCTACTATGGCGACCGCGTCAAGATGGCCTTTGCGTTCGCCGAACTCCTGAACGAGGAAGCCAAGGCGCTGCAGGCCGACGGCGTCGATCTCGTGCAGTTCGACGAGCCCGCGTTCAACGTCTACATGGACGAGGTCAACGACTGGGGCATCAAGGCGCTGGAGCGCGCCGCGCAGGGCCTGACCTGCGCCACCGCCGTGCATATTTGCTACGGCTACGGTATCAAGGCCAACACCGACTGGAAGGAAACGCTCGGCACGCAATGGCGGCAGTACGAGCAGATCTTTCCCGCGATCGACGCCAGCCCGATCCAGCAGGTCGCGATCGAGTGCCGCAACTCGAAGGTGCCGCTCGACCTGCTTGCCCTGCTCAAGTCCAAGATCGTGCAGGCCGGCGTGATCGACGTCGCCAGCGACACGGTCGAGACCGCCGAGGATGTCGTGCAGGTGATCGACGCGGTGTCGAAATTCGTGCCCAAGAGCAACATCATCGCCACCACCAATTGCGGCATGGCGCCGATGCGGCGCGAGATCGCCGAAGCCAAGCTGATGGCGCTCGGCGCCGGTGCCGCGCTGGCACGCGAGAAGCTGGGATGATCACGACGCGCGTGTCTTAGTCCAGCGCCGTCGGATGCAGCACGGGCCGGTAGCCGGCCTCGAGCGCGCGCAGCGTTGAGGGCGGCGTCAGCAACTTCATGTCGTCGAGCTGACGCGCGTCCTTGGCATAGCCCGCCGGCGACCACAGCAGGGCCCTCCCCTGCATTATCAAAAAGCTCTTCTCGCCCTGTTGGACCATCGCGCCATCCGGCAATTCCGCGAGCGGCCTCGGCAGCGCATGCAGCCGTTTCTTGCCGCGATCGAGCCGTTCCCGATGCAGTACGGCATCCATCGCCTTGGCGCTGATGCCGCTTGCACCATTCCCTGCTTCCCATGCAACGCGAAAGCGTTTGGCATCATCGCGGCGGCAGAAGAAGCAGGGACGGTGGCCTGCGGCAAAGGCCGTGGCTTCGTCAAGAAAGAACAGCTCGGTCCAGCTCCGCCGCGCCATCACCGGCCGCCGCCAGCCGCGGAATTCACACAGGCAAACGATCCAGGCCGGCGACGACCAACGCTTCTTCAGCAGCGTCTTCGTCGCGGGATCATGGATGATGCCGCGATTGCCGGTGAACAGGCCGCGGTGCGGCGTCGCGATGATCTCGCCAGTCGGCGTGACGCGGTTTTGCAGGGGCATGGTCGCCTCCGCCCGTCATTGCGAGGAGCGAAGCGACGAAGCAATCCAGACTATTTCCGCGGGCACATTTCTGGATTGCTTCGCTGCGCTCGCAATGACGGCGATGATCACGCCGCCCCGTCGCGCAGCGGCGGGTGATAGGACAGCGCGGTGTCCCAGGGGAAGAAGATCCAGGTGTCCTGCGAGACTTCGGTGATGAAGGTATCGACCAGTGGACGTCCCTTCGGCTTGGCGTAGACGGTGGCGAAATGCGCATCGGGCAGCATCGCGCGCACCAGCTTGCCGGTCTTGCCGGTATCGACGAGATCGTCGACGATCAAAAGCCCCTTGCCGGTGCCGCCGCCGAGCTTCATCACGTCTTCGGAAATGCCCTTCAGCACTTTGAGGTCGCCCTGCTTGTCGTGGTCGTAGCTGGCGATGCAGACCGTATCGATCACGCGCACGCCCAACTCGCGCGCCACGATCGCCGCCGGCACAAGGCCGCCGCGGGTGATCGCGATCACCGCATGAAACGGACCAACCTCGTTGAGCCGCCAGGTCAGTGCCCGGCAATCCCGGTGGAACTGGTCCCACGACACCGGAAAGGGGCGGCCCGCCCGTTCTTCCGCACTCAGTTCCGGTGCTTCACCAGCCATCGTCGTCTCCTGCTTTCGTCTGCCGGCAGCTAGGTTGCTAGCGGGTGATGTTCAATCCCGCCAGCATTTCCTTCACCGCCGCCATTGCGGCTGCGAGCTTGTCCGCATCGCGCGAGCGCACCACCAGATTGGTGTTCGGCTTCTGCTCTTCATCCATGAAGGGATAGCTGCCGATGATGGTGTCGGGATGTTGGGCGGCAATCGCCCGCAGCGGGCTGCCGATGTCGCCTTCCCGCGCATTGGCGCGGACCGATTCGGAGAGCATGCGCACGCCCGATTTCAGCTTGGGCGAGACGATGTCCATCATCGCCTGCATGATCGAGGGCACGCCCGCCATCACGATGACATTGCCGATCTTGAAGCCGGGGGCGAGGATGGTCGCGCTCTGGATCAGCTCGGCACCATCAGGGATGCGGGCCATGCGCAGGCGGGCCTCGTTGAGATCCTGCTCGCTCCAGCGCTCGCGGAAACGGGCGACCACCTCCGGATGATGGTCGATGCCGACGCCGAACGCCTTGGCGACGCTATCAGCAGTGATGTCGTCATGGGTCGGCCCGATGCCGCCGGTGGTGAAGACATAGGTGTAGCGATGCCGCAGCGCATCCAGCGCGGCAATGATGTCGGGCTCGTCGTCGGAGACGACCCGGACCTCCTTCAGGTCGATGCCGATATTGGTCAGGTATTCGGCGATGAAGCCGATGTTCTTGTCCTTGGTCCGGCCGGACAGGATTTCGTCCCCAATGACCAGAATACCCGCCGTGACGATCTCGCTCATACCTCAAGTCCCTCACCTATCGGCCCGACTTTGCCGAGGTAACGCGTTGAAGTCACGCGCTTTTGCTGCCGAAATAAGCACTCCTCAGCCATTTTTTCAGGCAAGCCGCCGGCCATCCCCGGCAAATGTCCTCTCCCCATGCTTATCGCGCTGGCCCGGCCCTTGCTACCGCATGAAAGTCATGCACTCTTGCCGCATGGCCAGGACGTTGCGGTCTTCCCCAAGGCCTCGCGGCCTGTCGAATGGCGCAACGCCTTGCGGAGACAAGTCGGGATCTATGGCAGTCGCGTTTGATGAAATGAACATTCCCGGTGGGGACCTTCGCCCCGCCTATCAGGAGCTGGCGCGCTGGCTCAAGGAGACGCCTCCCGAGGCGCTCGAATATCGCCGCCAGGAGGCCGAGCTCCTCTTCCGCCGCATCGGCATTACCTTCGCGGTCTATGGGGACACCGAGTCCACGGAGCGCCTGATCCCCTTCGACGTGATCCCGCGGATCATGTCCGGCAAGGAATGGTCGCTGCTGGAGAAGGGCCTGAAGCAGCGCGTGCGCGCGCTCAACATGTTCCTGCGCGACATCTATCACGGCCGCGACATCCTCCGCGCCGAGATCGTGCCCGACGACCTCATCTTTCAGAACCCGGTCTTCCGTCCCGAGATGAACGGACAGCAGGTGCCGCACGACGTCTACGTGCACATCGCCGGAATCGACATCGTCCGGGTCGATTCCGAGGACTTCATCGTGCTGGAGGACAATGCGCGTACGCCTTCGGGCGTGTCCTACATGCTGGAAAACCGCGAGATCATGATGCGGCTGTTTCCGGACCTGTTCGCCCGCCACAGGGTGGCCCCGGTCGAACGCTATCCGGACGAGCTGCTGTCCGCCCTGCGCTCGGTGGCGCCGCAAAGCGCCTCCGGCGAGCCGACCGTCGCATTGCTCACGCCGGGCGTCTACAACTCGGCCTATTACGAGCACTCCTTCCTCGCCGACAAGCTCGGTATCGAGCTGGTCGAGGGCCGCGACCTCATCGTCAAGAACAACGAAGTGTTCATGCGGACGACCGAGGGCGTGAAACGGGTCGACGTGATCTACCGCCGCGTCGACGACGACTACCTCGATCCCCTCACCTTCCGGCCCGACTCCGCGCTCGGCGTGCCCGGGCTGATGTCGGCCTATGCGGCCGGTAACATCACGCTCGCCAACGCCGTCGGCACCGGCATCGCCGACGACAAGGCGATCTACTCCTACATGCCGGACATCGTAAAATTCTATCTCGGCGAGGAGCCGATTCTGAAGAACGTGCAGACCTGGCGCTGCCGCGAGCCGAAGGACCTCGCCTATGTGCTGGACCATCTGAGCGAACTCGTCGTGAAGGAGGTGCACGGCTCCGGCGGCTACGGCATGCTGATCGGACCTGCCGCGACCAAAGCGACGATTGAAGCCTTCCGCGAAAAGCTCAAGCGCGAGCCCGAAGGCTTCATTGCGCAGCCCACGCTGGCGCTCTCGACCTGCCCGACCTGCACGGCATCCGGCCTTGCGCCGCGCCACGTGGACCTGAGGCCGTTCGTGCTCACCGGCAGCAAGAGCACCACGATCGTGCCCGGCGGGTTGACACGCGTTGCCCTGAAGGAAGGCTCCCTGGTGGTGAATTCGAGCCAGGGCGGCGGCACCAAAGATACCTGGATCCTGGACGAGTAGAGAGATGCTGTCGCGTACCGCCGAAAACCTCTATTGGCTCGCCCGTTACGTCGAACGGGCCGAGTATCTCGCGCGCACCATCGATGCGACGCTGCGCGTCACCGCGCTTCCCGCCGCCTATATCGGCAAGACCAACGAATGGGACTCGGCACTTTTGACCGCCGGCGTTGCCGCAAGCTTCTATCAGACCTACGAGGAAGCCAACGAGCACAACGTCGTCGAGTACCTCTCGTTCTCGCCGAACAACCCGTCCTCGATCAGGAATTGCATCGAGGCGGCGCGGCTGAATTCGCGCTCGGTGCGCACAGCGCTGACGAGCGAGATGTGGGACACCATCAACTCAGCCTGGATCGAATTGCAGGAAGTCTGGAGCAGAGGGACCTCCACGCGCGAGGACCTCGCAAAATTCCTGCGCTTCGTGCAGGAGACCTCGCTGCGCTTCGACGGCTCGGCCTACCGGACCATGTTGCGCAACGACGCTTATTGGTTCTCGCGGATGGGCCTGCATCTCGAACGCGCCGACAACACCGCGCGCATTCTCGACGTGAAATACCATGTGCTGCTGCCCGAGGAGGAGCACGTCGGCGGCCCGCTCGATTTCTACCAGTGGACCTCGATCCTGCGCTCGGTCTCGGCGCTGACGGCCTATCACTGGGTCTATCGCGAGACGCTGAAACCCTGGCTGATCGCGGACCTCTTGATCCTCAACGACACGCTGCCGCGTTCACTGGCGAGCTGCTACGGCAACCTCGTGCGCAATCTCGATCAGATCGGGGTCGCCTATGGCCGCCAGGGTCCGGCCCAGCGCCATGCCCGCGGCATCCGCAACCGGCTGGAACACAGCAATATGAACGACATTTTCCAGCATGGCGTGCATGAATTCATTCAGGAATTCATCTCCGACAATTCCAGGCTGGGCGAAATCATCACGAAGCAGTATTTGATCTGATCTTCTGTCATTCCGGGATGGTCCGTAGGACCAGACCCGGAATCTCGAGATTCCGGGTTCGATGCTGACGCATCGCCCCGGAATGACCACTTAGAAATCACGGTCCCCCATGCGCCTGCGAATCCTGCACACCACGACCTATCGCTACGAGCCGCAGGCCACGAGCGTGATCCAGATCCTGCGCATGACGCCCGGCAGCCATGACGGGCAATATGTGGCGGAGTGGCAGATCGACGTGTCGACCGACACCAAGCTCGACACCCACGAGGACGCGTTCGGCAACGTCACCCATGTCCTGTCCTGCGGACCCGTCGGCGACATCAAGATCACCGCCGAGGGCCTGATCGAGACCCACGACACCGGCGGCGTTCTGCGCGGCGCCGACGAGCGCTTTCCGGCCGGCATGTTCTTGCGCGCCACCGACCTCACCACGGTCAATCCGGCGATGAATGCGGTCGCGCGCCAGCTGCGCAGCGAGGCCGAAAGCGACACGCTCGGCTTCCTGCACACGCTGATGACGCAAATCAGCGATCACATGACCTTCGACGAGGACCCGACCAACAGCGGCACATCGGCGGCGGAAGCGTTCACGCTCAAGCGCGGCGTCTGCCAGGACTACGCGCACATCTTCATCGCCTGCGCCCGCAGCGGCGGCGTGCCGGCGCGATTCGTCTCCGGCCACTTCCTGCGCTCCGACGGCACGGTGCATCAGGACGCGGGCCATGCCTGGGCGGAGGCCTATGTCGACGGTCTCGGCTGGGTCGGCTTCGATCCCGCCAACAGCATCTGCGCCACCGACGCCCATGTCCGCGTCGCGATCGGGCTCGATTATCTCGGCGCCGCCCCCGTGCGCGGCACCCGCTATGGCGGCGGCGCGGAGACGCTGTCAGTGGCGGTCAAGGTCGAGCAGGCCGGCCGCGGCGGCCAGTCGCAATCGCAATCCCAGCGGCAGAGCTGAACCGCGCCACGCACGCCCCCCGCCCGCGCACAGCTTCACCCTGCCGCCCCGCGGCAATCGGGGGTTGGAGCGGCCGTTGAAATTGGCTAGTAATTCCGCGCAAACGCGTTCGGGGACTGGAAATGACCTATTGTTGCGGAATTCTGGTTCGGGACGGTCTGGTGATGATCGCCGACACCCGCACCAATGCCGGCCTCGACAACGTCTCGACCTTCCGCAAGCTTCACATCTTCTCCAAGCCCGGCGACCGCATCATGGCGATCGCCAGCGCCGGCAACCTCGCGATCAGCCAGTCGGTGCTCTCGACGCTGACCGAGGGCCTCGAAGACCCCAACACGGGTGAGATCGAGACGCTGATGAACGCGCCGACCATGTTCCAGGCCGCCCAGCGCATCGGCCGGGCGATCCGGGCCGTGCACACGACCGAAGGGCCGGCGCTCAAATCAGAGGACGTGTCATTCGACGTGTCCTTCCTGTTCGGCGGCCAGATCAACGGCGCGCGCATGCGTCTGTTCATGGTCTACACCGCCGGCAATTTCATCGAATGCACCACCGACACACCCTATTTGCAGATCGGCGAGCACAAATACGGCAAGCCGGTGCTCGACCGCGCCATGCATTACGACGTCGAGCTCTACGAGGCGCTGAAGACCGGGCTGATCTCGATGGATTCGACCATGCGCTCGAATCTCGGCGTCGGCCTGCCGATCGACGTGCTGGTGGTGCGCGCCGACGCCTGCGAGGCCGATCTCAACCACCGCATCGAGGCGGGCGAACCCTATTTCCACGATTTGCGCTCGCGCTGGTCGGCGGCCTTGCGAGCCGCGCATCAGAACATTCCGCGGCCGCCCTACAAGAACGAAAAAGAATCCAAAACCTGACAGCTCAAGAGAAAAGGCAGGAAACAATGAGTGAAGCGAAAAAGATCGCAGTGGTGACGGGCGCCGGCACTGGAGTCGGGCGCGCGGCGTCACTGGCGCTGATGAACACAGGCTTCACCGTGGTGCTGGTCGGGCGCCGGCCCGACATGCTCGAGGAGACGGCCAAGCTCGGCCCCGCCGGAAAGAGCCTCTGCGTCACCGCCGACATGACCAAGCCGGACTCGATCGCCGCGCTGTTCGACAAGGTCAAGGCCACCTACGGCCGGCTCGACGTGCTCTTCAACAATGCCGGCATGGGCGCACCGCCGGTGAACTTCGAGGATCTCAGCCTCGAGCAGTGGCAGGCGGTGGTGAACACCAACCTCACCGGCCCGTTCCTGTGCACCCAGCACGCCTTCCGCATCATGAAGGACCAGAGCCCCCGCGGCGGCCGCATCATCAACAACGGCTCGATCTCGGCGCATGCGCCGCGGCCGTTCTCTGCCGCCTATACCTCGACCAAGCACGCTATCACCGGCCTCACCAAGGCCTCCAACCTCGATGGCCGCATGTACGACATCGCGGTCGGCCAGGTCGACATCGGCAACGCCGCAACGCCCATGACCGACCGCATGGTCAACGGCCCCGGCGTGCTGCAGCCCGACGGCACCTCGAAGCAGGAGCCGCGCATGGACGCGAAGGCGGTCGGCGATGCCGTTGCCTACATGGCCGGCCTGCCGCTCGACGCCAACGTGCTGACCATGACCGTCATGGCAACCAAGATGCCGTTCGTGGGACGGGGCTGAATAAAAAACGCGAAAACAACCCCATGCACAGTAGGCGGCCCATTGATTCGTCTACGGTATTTCCGCAGTCGTCATTGCGCGCGAAGCTCTCTCCTTCTCCCTCTCCCCGTTCTTACGGGGAGAGGGTTGGGGTGAGGGGCTGTTTCAGCAAATCACGGTAGCAATCGAATCGCGGAGAGTCCCCCTCACCCGGAATCCGCGCTACGCGCGAATTCCGGCCTCTCCCCGCAAGCGGGGAGAGGCGAAGAGTCCCTATTCCAGCCTCTCCACCTGCCGCAGGCTCGGGAACAGCTTCATCCACAACAGCGCCACCGCGACCGTGCAGACGCCGCCCAGCACGGCAGCTGGCATGGCACCGAATAATGCGGCAGCCACTCCGCTCTCGAACTGGCCGAGCTGGTTCGAGGCGTTGATGAAGAGGAAGTTCACCGCACCGACCCGGCCGCGCATCTCGTCAGGGGTCGCGAGCTGCACCAGCGAGAAGCGGATCACGACGCTGATCGTGTCGGCCGCGCCGAGAACGGCGAGCGCGAGCACCGACAGCCACATCCAGGACGACAGTGCGAACACGATCGTTGCGACGCCGAAGACGATCACGGCCTGAAACATGCGCAGGCCCACGTGCCGCGAAATGGCGTGACGGGCCAGCACCATTGTCATCAGCAGCGCGCCGACCGCGGGCGCGGCGCGCAGGATCCCGAGCCCCATCGGACCAGTCTGGAGGATGTCGCGGGCATAGATTGGCAGAAGCGCGGTGACGCCGCCGAACAGCACCGCGAACAGATCGAGCGAGATGGTGCCGAGGATCGCGGGATTGCTGCGGATGAAGCGGACGCCGGCGAAGATATTGTCGGCGCCCGCCATGTCCTTGGCGATCGCTTGTGGGCGCGGCCGGATGAAGCCGGTCAGGATCATCCCGAAGATCCAGAACAGCACCATCACGGTGTAGGCGAGATGCGGTGCGACCGCGTAGGCAAAACCGCCGAGCGCCGGACCTGTAATGGTCGCGACCTGCGCCGCGCCGCTGGAGACGGCGGTGGCACGCTGGAGCGAGCCCTGCGGCGCGATCGCGGGCAGTAGCGCGGCAGTGGTCGGACTTTCGAAGGCCCCGGCAATGCCCAGCACGAAGGTCGCCACGAAAATCTGAACTTCGCTGACCGAGCCGAGATAGGTGATGATTCCGAGATAGAGCGCCGTCGCCGCTTCCACGAACTGGCAGAGCTGGACCACGCGCTTGCGCTCGTAGCGGTCGGCGGCATGGCCGGCGACGAACACCAGCAGCGCGGTGGGCAGGAATTGCACGAGGCCGACCATGCCGAGGTCGAAGGCCGAGCCGGTGAGATCGTAGATCTGCCAGCCGATCGCGACCGCCGCAATCTGGCTGGAGAAACGCGACAGGCTGCGCGAGAGCAGAAAGAACAGGAAGGCGCGGTGGGAGAGGAGCGCGCGGGCACTGACCGGCGGGTTTCCCGATATTGGCTGGTCTGGCATCGCCTGTTCGGTCACGCTCGGACTATCCGGCTCCTGATGTCGACGTGCTCCGCGTGGCTGACGCGGACCTGCTTGTCAACAGCGGGACGCTCCGACAATCTCCCGGCATTGCGTTTGCAACGCAGGGGTGGCCATAATCATCGGGGTTTGGGGACATCATGCTGCGGCTGCAATCGGCACTCGGCGTTTTCGCATTGCTGTTGATCGCCTTGGTCCTGAGCGAGAACCGCCGCGCGGCCTCGCTGCGCCAGGCGGCGATCGGCCTCGTCGCCACCTTCGTCACCGCGATCGTTCTCCTGAAGGTGCCTGTCGTCGCGCGCGCCTTCGGTGCCATCAACGACGCCGTGGGCGCGATCTCGGCGGCCTCGCGCGCCGGCTCCTCCTTCGTGTTCGGCTATGTCGGCGGCGGTCCCCTGCCCTTCGACCTGAAAGCACCGGGTGCCGATTTCGTCCTGGCGTTCCAGGCGCTGCCGATCGTGCTGGTCATGAGCGTGCTGACGACGCTCTTGTTCTATTGGCGCGTGCTGCCGCCGGTCGTGCGCGGCATGGCCTGGCTGCTGGAGCGCACGCTCGGCGTCGGCGGCGCGGTCGGGCTCTCGACCGCAGCCAACATCTTTCTCGGCATGGTCGAGGCGCCGCTGTTCGTGCGGCCTTATCTGACGCAGATGACCCGCAGCGAGTTGTTCCTGGTGATGACCGGCGGCATGGCCGGCATCGCCGGCACGGTGCTGGTGCTGTACGCGACGCTCCTTGCTCCCCTCATTCCCGACGCAGCCGCGCATTTCGTCATCGCCTCGGTGCTGGGCGCGCCGGCCGCGATCCTGGTCAGCCTCATCATGGTGCCGGAGACATCCGCCAAGCACACCGGCGGCGCGCTGGAGGCTCCCGAGATGGAGGTCTCCGGCACCATGGACGCGATCGTGAAAGGGACCGGCGCGGGGATCGAGCTGCTGATCAACATCGTCGCAATGCTGCTGGTGCTGGTGGCGCTGGTCTATCTCGTCAATGCCATTCTCGGCCTGCTGCCTGATATCGGCGGCGCTGCGATCTCGTTGCAGCGCCTGCTCGGCCTCGTGATGGCGCCGGTGTGCTGGCTGATGGGATTGCCGTGGGACCAGGCCATCACCGCCGGCAGCCTGATGGGCACGAAAACCGTGCTGAACGAATTGATCGCCTATGTCGACTTCTCCAAGCTGCCGCCCGGCACGCTCGATCCGCGCTCGCGCCTGATCATGCTCTATGCGATGTGCGGCTTCGCCAATTTCGCCAGCCTTGGCATCATGATCGGCGGTCTCGGCGTGATGGCGCCGGAACGGCGCGAGGAAATCAACGCGCTCGGGCTGAAGTCGATCGTGTCGGGAACGCTGACGACGTGTCTGATGGGAGCAGTGGTGGGGGTGTTGAGCTAGCTCTCTCCGCTCGTCACTCCGGTCGACCGCACAACTTCGACTTCTGCAATATACGCCGCACCTCAGGCAGCTTGGCACGGCACGGCTCGACCGCCATGGCCTTCGCCTCACTGTTTCGTCCCTGCGCCCATAGCAACACCGCCATCAAGCCCTGCGCCCCGATGCGCACCGGTCCACCCGCTACATCCGAAGCGGCGAGCGACATGGCAGTTCGCGCTTCTGTTTCAGCGGCACTGAGGTTCGCTTTTTCAAGGAAGAAGACCGCACGGAACAGATGAGCCCGCGGGTCTTTCGGATAGCGGGTGACGAGATCTGAAGACCGGCTCGTCATCTCGCCAGCGTTCGGCGGCACTTCCGATGCGCGGATATACTGCACGGCATCAGCCATGTAGGACGAATAATGAGCGGCGGCGAAGCCGGCGCAGATCAGAGATCCGACGAATCCTCCGAGCAACACCATGCCGGTGCTCCGCGGCAGGCTGTCATAGGACCAGAAGGCGAGCCACGGCACGATGGCAAGCGCACCGCCGGCCAGCGCACCACCTGCATGGGCAAAATAGTTGACATTGCCGGAGGCTCCAAAGGCAAGCGGCAGCAGAGCGGGAACACCAAAGAAGAGCGACGTCTTCAGTCTCGACATTGTTTGCTCGGCGTCCGCTTCTGGCTCGAAGCTCGCGATGAACAGCGCCGCGATGAGCCCGGTAATGGCACCGGACGCACCGACGCTCACCGTGCCGGGGCCATTGCCCAGAAGCGAGCCGGCCTCCCCAGCCAGGGCACTGGCGACGAAGATCAGCGAAAACCAGCCACGACCGATCAGGCTCTCCAGCCTGACGCCGACGATGAACAGCGCAACGCAGTTGCCTATGAGGTGCCCATTGCTGCCATGCAGAAGCGGCGCAAGGCCGATCCGCCACCACTCGTTCCTTCCGACAACCAGATCGTAGCCAGACGCGCCCTGAGCGATCAGCGAACGGACATCGAGCGAGCCGTCCGGCCCAATGTCCATGGCGAGACTGCGTTGCAGAGCGTAGATCAGGAGCAGACAGAAAATCAGGCCGATGGTGAGGAAAGGGATATCGACCAGAAGCTTGTTGTCGCCCAAAAGCGTCCCCTCACTGGGCAGGGGCCGGGGAGCGATCGGTGCGGCGACGGGTTGAAGCGGCGCGGGTTGAAATGATCCTCTTGGAGAAGGCGCTACGACGCCGCGTCGGCCAAAAGTGTTGGTCGCCATGAAAACATGTCCCGCATTTTCACAGCCTTGAGTTGACGCGAGAGGTATTTTCGACTGGTTACCGCCCGCCCTGCGGACGGCTGAAACCATCCGATTGGTAACTGCCCGGTTTCACGGATCGGGCGCCTTCTAACGATCGGCTGATCGTGGGAGTGCTGAGTAAGCCCTCTCTAAGCCAAAGCTCCAGCCACGGTGCGAAATGCCATGACCGCGCGATCAATATCCGCATCATCGATATGGCGATGGGTCACGCAGCGCAAGCGACGCCTGCCCCAGGGCCTCGCCCTCAGGCCCGCCCTTTCGAGAGCCCCGGACCACGTGGCGCTGTCGCGTCCGGAGAGAGAGACATCAACCTGCACGATATTCGTCTGCGGGATTGTCGCGCTGATCTTTGGATGCATCCCGTTCAACGCATCACTCAGCGCTCGCGCACGCCGGTGATCCTCCGCCAGACGCGTCCCCATGACCTGAACCGCCTCCAGGCCGGCCGCGGCCAGGACGCCGATCTGACGCTGCGTGCCTCCCAGCATGCGGCGAAACCTGCGGCTGCTGTCGATCACTGCGCGTGGCCCCGCGAGCACGGCACCGGCGGGTGCGCTCAGGCCCTTCGACAAACACAGAGAAACCGTGTCGCAATGTCTCGCAATTTCGGCCGGCGCCGTTTCAAGGGCGACGGCGGCGTTGAACAGCCGCGCGCCGTCGAGATGCACCGGGACACCCCGGGCCGAGGCCATGGCGTGCACGGCCTGCATATGATCCAGCGGCAATACGGCGCCGCTCGCGTTGTTGTGCGAGGTTTCCATTGCGACAAGAGCGGTCCCGAGCTTGAGCCCTTCGCCCTGCAGGGCGTCCTCCAGCAAATTCAGATCCATTGCGCCGGCGGTGCCGGCAATGGCGAGGTAGAACTGCCCCGTAAACGTCGCCGCCCCTCGTTCCGAGGTGTACATATGGGCATTCGATTCCAGCACGATCTGTTCGCTGCGCTGCGACTGCGCCAGCGTCGCCAGCAAATTGGCCATGGTGCAGCTCGGCACAAACAGGCCGGCGTCCTTGCCCAACGCCGCAGCCGCGACGGCCTCCAGCTCCTGCACCGTGGGGTCACCGTCCAACCCGTCATCGCCGAGCGGCGCAGAGGCCATGCGGGCATACATCGCCTCGGTCGGCTTGGTGACGGTATCGCTGCGCAGATCGATGGGTGGCAACCCGGCGCCTGCCGGACTCGTGTCGTTTTGATGTGCCATTGCGAGACCTCTAGAGCGCTTGTCGCGTCATTCGTAGACTGCCGGGTCGCCGGAATCGGTCGGGTTGGCGAGCGCCCGCTTGAGGGCGGCGCTCATCGGGAATTTCAGGTTGAGGCCATGCGGTGGAATTGGTGAATTGAAATATTTATCGTAGAGCGCCGCAATCTGTCCGCTCTTCATCAGGTCGATCACGGCATCGTCGACCATCTTCTTGAAAGCAGGATCGTCCTTGGGTTGGACGATGCCATAGGGCGCCGTCTCGAGGCTCTTGCTACCGATCAGGAAGTCATCCGGCGTTCTGGACGAGGCGACCGTGGCATAGGCAAGACCGTCATCGTTGGCGGTGCCGGCTACCCGGCCCGTCGACACCAACAAGAAGGTCTCGGCGGTGTCCTTGGCCGGCACCACCGTTGCTGAGATTGTCCCTGGCATTGATCAGCGTAATCACCTTGAACGTCTGGCCGCCGGCCTGGGCGGCGATGGCCTTGCCGCGAAACGAAGCCGGGTCGTTGACATCGACCCCGCCATCCTTGCGCGCGACGAGGACGACCTGCGCAACGAAGGTGGTGGGAGCAAAGGCAACGAGTTTATGCCGCTCGATGTTATTGGTCGTGTTGCCGCATTCGAGATCGATCGTGCCGTTGGCGAGCAGCTGAATGCGTGTCGCCGAGGTGATGGGGTTGTAGCGAACCTCGAGCTTGGGAAGCTTGAGGGCCGTCTTGATCGCCTGCACCACCTGTTCACAGATTTCCACGGTGTAACCGATCGGCTTCTGGTTGCCGTCGAGATAGGCGAAGGGCACCGAGGTCTCGGGGTACCCCAATGTGATCGAGCCGCTCTCACGGATCTTGTCCAGCCTGCCCGCGCCCTGGGCCATGGCCTCGCTGGAAAGAAGAACACCAGCGACGGTCGCCGCGGCCAGTGCCTTGATCATCGTCGCTTTCATATGTCCCTCTTGTCGCGAATCTCGGTGACGCCGTCCACGGTGGGTGAGCAACCCCAAGACAGCTCCGTGCGAACAGCTCCGTGCCCTGGACTATCGTCCAAAAGCCCGATCTGATGAAATTCCAGTTTCATACTCTCCTATACGGATTTGATATGGCGACCAGACGCATGGGCCTGAAGCATGTGGAGGCTTTTCGGGCGGTCTTCGTGACGGGATCGATGACGCAGGCGGCTCAGCGCATGCATACCTCGCAGCCCCAGATCAGCCGCCTGATCGGACAGCTGGAGGCGATCACACAATTCCCGCTGTTCGACCGCAGTGGCGGCCGCCTCCGCCCGACGGTGGATGGATCGCGCTTTTTCCAGGAGGTCGAGAAGACTTTCATCGGCCTGGCGGGACTGGAGGCCAGCGCAGCCAGCATCCGCTCGTTCGGTATGGGTCGGTTAAGTGTTGCGGCGATGCCGCGCCTGGCTGGCGGCCTGCTGACGCGCATCGCGGCACGCTTCAAGGTGGACTATCCGCATGTGATGATCTCGATCCGATCCGGCACGGCGAGCGCCGTGCACGACTGGGTCAGTTCCGGGCTTTGCGACACCGGATTGGCAATGCTCTACGGCGAGGCTGCGGGGGTGCATGTCGAGCCGGTGCTCAAGACCCGTTGCGTCGCGATCATGCCGAAGGCGCATCGTCTTGCGCAGAAGAAGACGCTGCGCCCTGCCGATTTCGCCGACGAGGCCTTCATTTCGTTCGCCACGGGGAGTCCACTCTACGATCGCATCGATACGATCTTCGCGCAGGCCGGCGTCACGCGCCGCATTGTTGCGGAGACCGATCTGGGCGCATCGGTCTGCGCCCTGGTCGCCGCGGGCCTCGGCATCAGCATTATCAACCCGATTGCCGCGCATGACGAAAGCTCCGGTGCGGCCCTGATCACGCGCCCCTTCAACCCGGCCGTCCCCGTTACGATCGCACTGCTCTATCCACCTTATGCCGCGCGCGCCCGGTTGATCGATGCCTTCAGCGAATATGCTCGCAAGGTCATGAGCACGGAATTGGGCTATCTCGAGCGGTAACGGGTCGATCCGCGGCGAGGCTTGCGTGAGGCTGGCGCCCTGGTAGCTCCGATGGAGCGCAGCGCAATCGCGACAATCCTTCCATGTTAATCTCGTCAGGAGATTCGGGTGGAATTGATTCATGAGCGACAGCGTCGGCCAGCGTGCATTTCAAAATTCCCGGCTTCAGAAACGGCAAAAAGCCGAGGTCGGGCCGTTGCTCGCGCGCGCCCTCCAGCTCCACAAAGCGGGACTTCTCCGCGAGGCAAAGACGGCCTATCGCGAACTCCTGGAGCTCGCGCCCAACCATTTCATCGCGCTTCATTTGCTGGGCGCTTTGGAGGCTGAAGCCAAAAACTATCAGCAGGCGCAAGTTCTGCTGAGCCGAGCGGTGGCCGTGGATCCGCGATCTGCCGAAGCTCATATGAGCCTGGGTGTCGCGCTCAACGGGCTAAAACGTCACAATGAGGCCCGCGAGAGCTATCGAAAGGCCCTCGCCCTCCGACCTAACTACGCCTTGGCCCTGTCTAATCTCGGGAACGCAAGCGCGGCCCTTGAACTCTATCAGGAAGCGCTCGAGAGCTACGACAAGGCGCTCGCAATCGACGGAAGACTTTCCGAAGCCCATAACGGCCGGGGTTGGGCGCTCTGCCGTCTGCGCGCCTATGACGAGGCTGTCGCAAGCTTAAACCGCGCGTTATCGATCAAGCCTGACTATGCCTCGGCGCTGTCGAGCCGCGCCGTTGCATTGCGGGAGCTTCAGCGATTCGACGAAGCCATGGCGGATTGCAATCGCGCAATCGCCCTGGCACCCGACGACGCGAATGGGTGGCTCTGGCGGGCCAGCATCTTGCTCCTGACCCGGCAAGTTGCCGAAGCATTGTCCGATTGCGAGAAGGCTCTCGCGGCCGATCCCGGCTTCTCTCAGGCCCACAGCCTGCTCGGCCAATGTCTCGCAGCACTTGGCCGGGTCGACGAAGCGCTCGCCAGTTTCGACAGAGCTCTCGACATCGAGCCGGATCAGAGCACGATCTCCAGCAAGATATTCACCCTCGACTTTATGGCCGACGCCAGCGTTGCGCAGCATCAGCAAGCGCGACGTGTATGGTGGGAGCAGATCGGTGCGAAGATCGCCTCGGCAGCGGCGGGACCACATGACAACAGCCGCGATCCGGATCGCCGTCTGGTGCTGGGTTATGTCTCGTCGGATTTTCATGCACATTCGGCGGCGTTCATTTTCAAGCCGGTCCTGCAGCACCATGATCGGGCACAGTTCGAGATCGTGTGCTACGCTTGTTCACCGAAAACGGATGCGACGACCCGCGAATTTCAGGGCATCGCCGATCGCTGGCGGGACGCCTCGCAATGGTCCGACGATCGCCTCGCCGCCCAGATTCGCGCCGATGGCGTCGATATCCTGATCGATCTGTCCGGCCATACCAGCGGAAACCGCCTCGGTGTGTTTGCGCGCAAGCCGGCACCAGTTCAGGTGCATGGCTGGGGCCACGGCACCGGCACCGGGCTGCCAACGATCGATTATCTGTTCTCGGACCCGGTCGCGATTCCGGTTGCGGTTCGGCATCTGTTTGCGGAGACCGTCGTTGACCTGCCGTGCTTTGTGACGCTGGCGCCGCTGCCGGACGGGATTGCGCGGGCGCCGACGCCGGCGATCGCGAACGGCTTCATCACATTCGGTGTCTTCAACCGCATCAGCAAGATTTCGAACGAGGCGGTGGGCGTCTGGTCCAGGATTCTCGAGCGGGTGCCGGGGTCGCGACTGCTGATCAAGGATACTGCGCTGGACGCTCAGCTGGTCCGCGACAATCTGCTGGCGCGGTTTGCAGCTGGCCGGTTGCCGGCCGAACGCGTCGATCTGCTCGGAGCCACGTCGCGAGACGAGCATCTGGCAGCGTTCAATCGCGTCGATATTGGCCTCGACCCATTCCCGCAGAATGGCGGCGTCAGCACGTGGGAAGCCTTGCAGATGGGCGTGCCGGTGGTGGCGAAGCTCGGTCACAGCCTGCCGAGCCGTGCTGCCGGCTCCATCCTCGCCGCACTGGGCCTGCCGGACTGGGTCGCGGAAAGCGATGAGGCCTATGTCGAGATCGCAGCGAGCCGTGGGGCACAGATCGGCGACCTCGATAAGTTGCGCCGCGAACTGCCCGGACAGATCAGGGCTGCGGCCGCCGGCAACCCCGTCTCATACGCGCAAGCGGTGGACGATGCCTATCGCGCGATGTGGAAACGCTATTGCAACGACGGCGGCTGATCTCCGCTTCGCCTACGCCTTCAATTCCACCGTCCTGAACTCCGCCGGCAGGATCACCTCCAGCAGCTCGACGTCGTCCGAATAGTCCAGGATCATGTGCTTGATCTTCGGCGGCTGGGTCCAGGCGCTGCCTTCTTTCATCAGCGTCTCGCCCTCTCCGTCCATATAGGTCTTCACCCAGCCCTTGAGCACGTACACCATCTGGAATTCGACGTCGTGGAAGTGCAGCTTCGACACCTCGTCCGGGTTGCAGGGGCCTTGCAGCCGGATCACGTGCGCTTGCGCCAGCCCGTGGCTCGCAGCGGCGATGCCGAGATCGCGATATTTCGCGTAGGTGCGCAGACCGTCGGCCTTGAAGTCTTCCTCACGGTGATGGCTGATCGCGATGCGCTGCTTGGGCCGCGCCGGTTTCTTGACGGATGACTTGGCCGGTGTCGCGCGAGCTTTCGCCTTCACCGCCTTGCGCGCCGTGGGTCGTGCTGCGGGTTTGGCCCCGCTTCGCTTCTTCGCCGCCGCCTGCGATGCGCTACGCGATTTTGCTTTCTTGGCCATGGCGATCTCCCCTGTTGTTATGGGGGAGAGGTTAGCACGGAATGCGAAATCGTAGGATGGGTTAGCGTCAGTGTAACCCACCACTTCGCTCCGCCAGCGTGGAAGCATGGCGGGTTACGCTGACGCTAACCCACCCTACAGCACCGCGCTCGCCTTCAATGCAGCCGGAATACGCCGTCGACCGCGCGCAGCTCGGCCGGCTTAATCAGCTTGGAATGCGCGACCGTGACCGAGAACAGCGGACCGTCGAGCTTCTTCTGCCAGAACGCCAGGAAATCCGTCAGCGCGGGAAATTTCGGAAACATGTCGTAGTTCTGCCAGACATAGGTCTGGAGCAGCGAGCGATGATCCGGCATCCGGTAAAGAATTTCGGCCGTCGTCAGCCCGTAACCCAGCACCTGTTTCCGGAAGTCGTCGGAAACAACCCCAACTCGCGAGACCATGCCAACCTCCTTTGCAGGAGCGCATATTCAAGGGGTGGCTTTCCGGTACGCGCCCTACGAGCCACCCGGTGGAGATGCGCTCACATGAGTGAAATGTGACGCAAACTGACAATCCATCTCAAGCCCAAAAGTTTAACAAGCTGTTGAAATTCAATGCGTTAGCAGCAGATGTCGCTCCGTGCTAATACGGGCGCCGAGCGCGATTAACGATGGAAAGAGATTTTGGCAGGCGGCGCTTCCGAGTGCTATTTATCTGCTACAAGCCCTTGCTCCCGCCAAAATCCTGCCTTATCTGAGCTGTGCCTGTGCTAGCACTCGCGGGCGCAGACTGCTAACAATCCAAAATTCCCAACTCGTGCAAAAGCTTAGGAGAACTGCATGAAATTCCGTCCGCTTCACGACCGCGTCGTGGTCAAGCGCATCGACGCAGAAGAGAAGACCGCTGGCGGCATCATCATTCCCGACACGGCCAAGGAAAAGCCCTCGCAGGGCGAAATCGTCGCCGTGGGCCCGGGTGGCCGCGACGAAGCAGGCAAGCTGATCCCGATCGACCTGAAGGTCGGCGACCGCGTGCTGTTCGGCAAGTGGTCCGGCACTGAGGTCAAGATCGACAACGTCGATCTGCTGATCATGAAGGAAAGCGACATCATGGGCGTCCTCGACGTCCCCGCTTCCAAGAAGAAGGCGGCCTAAGCGCCCCTCTCTTATCCAGCTAAACACCTAAGGAAAAAATCCAGATGGCAGCAAAAGAAGTTAAATTCTCGGTCGATGCGCGCGACAAGATGCTTCGCGGCGTCGACATTCTCGCCAACGCGGTGAAGGTCACGCTCGGTCCGAAGGGCCGCAACGTCGTGCTCGACAAGTCGTTCGGCGCTCCCCGCATCACCAAGGACGGCGTCACCGTCGCCAAGGAGATCGAGCTCGAGGACAAGTTCGAGAACATGGGCGCGCAGATGGTGCGCGAAGTCGCCTCCAAGTCCGCTGACGCGGCCGGCGACGGCACCACCACCGCCACCGTGCTGGCCCAAGCGATCGTGCGCGAAGGCGCCAAGTCGGTTGCCGCCGGCATGAACCCGATGGACCTCAAGCGCGGTATCGACCTCGCGGTCGAAGCCGTCGTTGCGGACCTCGTCAAGAACTCCAAGAAGGTCACCTCGAACGACGAGATCGCCCAGGTCGGCACCATCTCGGCCAACGGTGACGCGGAGATCGGCAAGTTCCTCGCCGACGCCATGAAGAAGGTCGGCAACGAGGGTGTCATCACCGTCGAGGAAGCCAAGTCGCTCGAGACCGAGCTCGACGTCGTCGAGGGCATGCAGTTCGACCGCGGCTACATCTCGCCCTACTTCGTCACCAACGCCGACAAGATGCGCGTTGAGATGGACGACGCCTACATCCTGATCAACGAGAAGAAGCTCTCCTCGCTGAACGAGCTGCTTCCGCTGCTCGAGGCCGTGGTGCAGACCGGCAAGCCGCTGGTCATCGTCGCCGAGGACGTCGAAGGCGAAGCGCTTGCGACTCTGGTCGTGAACCGTCTGCGTGGCGGCCTGAAGGTTGCGGCCGTCAAGGCTCCGGGCTTCGGCGATCGCCGTAAGGCCATGCTGCAGGACATCGCGATCCTGACCGGCGGCCAGGCGATCTCGGAAGATCTCGGCATCAAGCTCGAGAACGTGACGCTCAACATGCTCGGTCGCGCCAAGAAGGTGATGATCGACAAGGAGAACACCACGATCGTCAACGGCGCCGGCAAGAAGGCCGACATCGAAGCGCGCGTGGCTCAGATCAAGGCGCAGATCGAGGAAACCACCTCGGACTACGACCGTGAGAAGCTCCAGGAGCGTCTTGCCAAGCTCGCAGGCGGCGTCGCGGTGATCCGCGTCGGCGGCGCGACCGAGGTCGAGGTGAAGGAGCGCAAGGATCGCGTTGATGACGCGATGCATGCGACCCGCGCCGCGGTCGAGGAAGGCATCGTTCCGGGCGGCGGCGTCGCCCTGCTCCGTGCCTCCGAGCAGCTCAAGGGCCTGCGCACCAAGAACGACGACCAGAAGACCGGCGTCGAGATCGTGCGCAAGGCGCTCTCCGCGCCCGCTCGCCAGATCGCGATCAACGCCGGTGAAGACGGCTCCGTGATCGTCGGCAAGGTCCTCGAGAACAAGTCGTACGCCTACGGCTTCGACTCCCAGACCGGCGAATATGTCGATCTCGTCAAGAAGGGCATCATCGACCCGACCAAGGTGGTCCGTACCGCGATCCAGAACGCAGCCTCGGTTGCGGCTCTCTTGATCACCACGGAAGCCATGGTCGCCGAGCTGCCCAAGAAGGGCGGCGCCGGTCCGGCGATGCCCCCGGGCGGCGGCATGGGCGGCATGGATTTCTGATCCAGCCATTTCGGCAAACGACAAAATGCGAAACCCCGGCAGCGATGCCGGGGTTTTTGTTTTTGGAGGATCGCTTCGCGCACCCCATGATCACAGCCCGTAGCTCGGATGGAGCGGAAGCGAAATCCGGGGCCCCGTATCCGACGCGAGCAGTTCTCCTGGATTGCGCTGCGCTCCATCCAGGCTACGAACTCAGTTCATGCAGGCGCCGCGCACTGCTCCCGGAATGACGGTGGGCCTCACCACACCTTCCCCAGCCGCTCCATGTGCGGCTCGCCGTGTTGGTCGAGCGACCAGAATATCCGCGTCACCTTGCCGACCAGATTGTCCATCGGCACGAATCCAATCGACGACATCACGCGGCTGTCGCTCGAGTTGTCTCTGTTATCACCGAGCACGAAGAAATGGCCCGGCGGCACGGTGTAGACGTCGGTGTTGTCGTAGTAGCCGTTGTCGACGCAGTCCTGCGTCACGTAGGAGGCGCCGTTCGGCAGCGTCTCGCGCCAGCGCTTGGCCTTCGCACTGTCATCCGCGCCGCAGGTGGAGCCGGCAACCACCGCCTTCAGGGCGACGCGCGTCACCGGGCGGTCGTTGAGGATGAGTTGGCCCTGCCGCATCTGGATCCGATCACCGGGCAGCCCGACCACGCGCTTGACATAGTCGACCGAGGTGTCCTTTGGCGTCCGGAATACGACGACGTCGCCATGCTCGGGCTCGGCGGCCCGGACACGCCCGGAGATCCACGACGGCGCGAAGGGAAACGAATAGCGGCCGTAGCCATAGGCATATTTTGCGGCAAAGACGTAATCGCCGACGACCAGCGTCGGCGTCATCGAGCCGGACGGGATGTTGAACGGCTGGAACAGGAAGATGCGAAACAGAAACGGCGGCGACCACAGCACCGGAATCAGGAGGATCAGGATGACGATCGCCTTCCATTCCCGCACTTTGGCCTGCGGGTGGATGGTTTCCTGAAGAGTGGTCATGCGCTGCCCTGATCAAGCCCGTCACGAGATTACGCAACCTTCGCGCGCACGCAATCCCATAACTTGGTCGCGCCGCGCACGGATCGCGTTCACGCCCGCAATCAGCCGCGCGCGAGATCGCTAAAGCAGCGGCGGATCCATTCGATGGTGAGCCGCGTCGCCGGATCGCGCTTGAGATGGTTCTGCACCAGCAGCCAGACGTCGCGGCGCCCGGGCAGCAGTGTGGCGCGCAGGCGGCGATCGCCGAGCAAGTCCGCGCAGACATGCTCCGGCAACACGCCGGCGGCCTGATGCGCGCGGATCAGGTTACGGATGACGCGAACGTTGTCGGTGACGCAGCGCGCGTGGGCTTGCTTCATACGCAGGAATTGCATCTCGGGAATGGCACCGAGTTCGTCCGGATAGGCGCACAGCACCGGCTCGCCCTCGGTCGCAACAGGCTCGAAATAATAGAGCTTGACGTCACCGAGCCTGGAGATCGCGAAGTCTCCCTTGTCGGGTTTGCGCAGACGGATAGCGAGATCGGCTTCCCAGCGCGAGAACTTGACGTTCTCGCTCGAGGTGAGGAATTGCAGCGTCAGGCCGGGATTGGCGCGCAGGAAGTCGCTCGCCCGCGGCGACAGAACCTCCTCGGCGACCGTATTGGTGGAGGCGATACGCAGGCGTCCCACCGGGCCCGCCAGACTCTCGCCGACGCGACCGATCTCGGCGGCATGAGCGGCCATCGCCTCGACATGCGCCAGCACCGCCTCGCAATGGCGCGTCGGCCGGCGCTGGCCGTCCACCGCATCGAACAGAGGCACGCCGAGATCGCGCTGGATGCGTGCAAGCCTGCGGCCGACCGTGGTCTCGTCGATGCGCAGCCGCGCGCTGGCGCCGGCATAGGTGCCCTCGTCCCTGACCGCGGCGATGATGCGCAGATCGTCCCAGTTCATGCGATGAGCCTAGCAGGTGCCACCGGCTCCTGCAAATTTGCAGCCATATGCTGCAATAGTCCTGCACATTGGCAGGCTGCCGCCGCGCTAGTGTCGCGCCATCCGATACCGCCAGGAAAGCCCGACCCGCATGACCGCCCCAAAAACCCTGCTTGAATTATCCGGCGCAGATCTCAATCCGCCCAGACTCGCCGATTCCTGCCTCGTGCTGATCGACATCCAGAACGAATATTGCGCCGGCCCGCTCGCCTTGCCGGATGCGGAGCCCGCGATCGCCGCCGCCGCGCGCCTGCTCGCCCGCGCGAGGGCGAGCGGCGCTGCGATCTTCCATATCGCGCACAAGGGACGTGCCGGCAGCCTGTTCGACCGCGAGGTCGCGCGCGGCGCGATCGTCAGGAACGTGGCGCCGCTCGCCAGCGAAGCCGTGATCGAAAAGGCGCTGCCGAATGCTTTTGCCGACACCGACCTTCAGGCCCGGCTGGCCGCAACCGGACGCACGAACATCGTGCTGGCCGGTTTCATGACCCATATGTGCATCAGTTCGACCGCCCGCGCCGCGCTCGACCTCGGCCTGCGCACGACGATCGCAGCCGATGCCTGCGCCACACGCGATCTTCCCGACGGCCGCGGCGGAGCGCTCTCCGCAAGGACCATCCACGAGGTCGCCCTGGCCGAATTGTCGGATCGGTTTGCGATCATCGCGCAAACCGAGGCGCTGACCTGAAGGAACGTGGGCGATGCTGCAACTCTATTTCTCCCCGATGGCCTGCTCGCTTGCGAGCCGCATCGCGCTGATGGAAGCGGGCCTCGATGCGCGCTATCATCTCGTCCATCTCGAGACCAAGCAGGTCGTGGAAAACAGCAGCGACTTCTTCGGCGTTTCGCCGAAGGGCGCGGTGCCGGTCCTGGTGCTGGAGAATGGCGAACGGCTGACCGAAAGCGCGGCGGTGCTGCAATACATCGCCGATTTGAAGCCGCAGGCGGGCCTTGCACCCGCGTTCGGAGATCCCGACCGGTATCGGCTCCAGGAATGGCTCAGCTTCGTCGGGGCCGAGATCCACAAGGCGTTCCTGTTTCCGACCTTCTGGTACAAGGACGACGCCTCGCTCGCCAAGCCGCGGGCACGGATAGCGCAGACATTATCGGTGCCATCCGCGCACCTTGAGGGCCGCGAATTCCTCGTCGGCAACAGTTTTACAATCGCGGATGCCCACCTCACCTGGGCTTTGCTGCTGCTCCGTCCGGCAGGCGTCGACATCGCGCAATGGCCATCCTTGTCGGCCTATCTGGCGCGCATGCAGGCCCGGCCAGCCGTGCGGGACGCGATTGCGACCGAAATGGCCGTGCGCAAGACGATGGCGGCGAGCCCTACGTGACAGGATGTCACGGCCGGGAAATCCCAGCGTTTTCTCTGGCGGGGCATTGATGTCGGAGCGGCATGCGCTAATCTGGAGGGATATTTTTCGACATTTCATTGGAAGGCATTCATGCGTGCTCTTTCCAGATTTCGCCTCGCCAGATTTTGCCTCGCCAGATTTTGCCCGGCCGGACTTTGCCTCGCCCTCCTCGCCTGCTGGCTTTCCCTTGCGCCGGCATCGGCGGAAACCCGCGTCGCGCTGGTGATCGGCAATGGCGCCTATGCCAGTACGGCGAAGCTTCCCAATCCGTCGCACGATGCCGAAGACGTCGCCGCCTCGCTCAAGCGCAGCGGCTTCGAGGTGCTCCAGGGCATCGACCTGCGCCAGGCCGACATGCAGGACCTGACCATCCGCTTCGCGCGCGCCGCGAGCAAAGCCGACGTCGCCATGTTCTACTACAGCGGCCATGCGATGCAGTACAACGGCGTGAACTATCTGATGCCTGTCGACGCCGTGCTGAGCGACGAAGCGGATCTGAAGCGCTTCGTGCGGGTCGACGATATCGTGAACGATCTGCAGCAGGCCAAGAACCTGCGCATCCTCATCCTTGATTCCTGCCGCGACAATCCGCTGGCCGAAAGCTTGAAACGCTCCGCCGGCATGACGCGCGCCGCCTCGATCGGGCGGGGCTTGTCGAAAGTCGAGGCACCACGCGGCACGATCGTATCGTTCTCAACCCAGTCCGGGCAGACCGCGGCCGACGGCAGCGGCCGCAACAGCCCCTATACGACGGCGTTCCTGAAGCACATCGAGGAGCCCCAGGAGATCGGCGAGGTCTTTCGCGACATCAGCAGCGACGTCTACGATTCCAGCGGCAAGACCCAGCTCCCGGAGCTGTCGCTGTCGATCATCGGCAAGTTCTACCTGAACGGGCCGGTGTCGATCACGGTGGCGCCGGCGGCGCCGCAAGCCGCCCCCCGGGCTGATCCCTGCGCGGCAGCAGAGGCGCACTGGAAGGCCGCGGACGGCATCGGCACGCTTGGCGCCTACGAGGACCATCTCACGAGATTCCCGAATTGCATCTTCGCCACGCTTGCCAAGGCCCGAATTGAAGGTCTGAAGCAGAAGGTGGCGCTCGCGCCGGCAAGCGGCAACGCCCGTAGCGCGAAGGACTTCGACGGCAATTGGGACGTGACGTTGAACTGCCCGCCGACCGGTAAGGCGCAGGGCTTCACCCGGGCCCTGTCTGCCACGGTTGCGAACGGCGTCTTTCATGCCGACGCCCAGAGCCAGGGCGCCGTCAACCGCCTGGAGATCGATGGCCAGATCCCCGCGGACGGCAAGACGACTTTGAGCGCGCGCGGAACGACGGGGGCGAGCACCTATACCCTCAACAATCTCGCGCCCGGCTCGCCCTACGCCTTTACGGTGGATGCGCAGTTCGATCGCGCCCGCGGCACCGGCAAGCGCAACGAGGCACGCGCCTGCGGCCTGGTCTTCGTCAAACGCTGATCGTGCATCGTCCAGCGTTCAGACGCCGGTCTGACTGATGAACTTGGTGTTGAAATAGCCCTCCATCGCCTCGGTGCCGCCTTCCGAGCCGTAGCCGGAATCCTTGATGCCGCCGAACGGCACTTCGGGCAGCGCGAGACCAAAACTGTTGATCGACATCATGCCGGCTTCGATCGCCGAGCCGATCGCGGCCGCCGTCTTGGCCGAGCTGGTGAAGGCGTAGGACGCCAGCCCAAAAGGCAGCCGGTTGGCCTCCTCGACCACCTCGTCGAACGACGAGAAGCGCGAAATCAGTGCGAGCGGGCCGAACGGCTCCTCGTTCATGGCGCGCGCATCCTTCGGCACGTCGCTCACCACGGTCGGCTCGAAGAAATGCCCCTTGTTGCCGACGCGTTTGCCGCCGGTCTCGAGTTTTGCACCCTTGCCGACGGCATCCTGCACCATACCTTCGATGGCGGTGACGCGGCGAGGGTTGGCGAGCGAACCCATTTTGGAGTCGGGATCGAGGCCGTTGCCGACCTTGAAGGTCTTGGCGCTGTCGACAAATGTGTCGACGAATTCACGGAACACGTCATCCTGCACCAGCATCCGCGTCGGCGAGATGCAAACCTGCCCGGCATTGCGATATTTTGCTGCCGCCAGAATCTTGGCCGCCGATGCGACGTCGGCGTCCTTGAAAACGATCGCCGGCGCATGACCGCCGAGCTCCATGGTGGCGCGCTTCATGTGCAGGCCGGCGAGCGCATTGAGCTGCTTGCCGACATGAGTCGAGCCCGTGAACGAAATCTTGCGGATCACCGGATGCGGAATGAGATATTCGGAGATCTCGGCAGGAACACCGTAGACCAAGTTGATGACGCCATCGGGCACGCCGGCATCCGCAAAGGCGCGGATCAGCTGTGCGGGCGAGGCCGGCGTCTCCTCCGGGGCCTTGACGATGATCGAGCAGCCGGCGCCGAGTGCGGCGGAGAGCTTGCGCACGACCTGATTGATCGGAAAATTCCAGGGCGTGAACGCAGCGACCGGGCCAACCGGCTCCTTGATCGCGAGCTGGTAGATGCCCGCCCCCCGCGCGGGGATCAACCGGCCATAGGCGCGCTTGGATTCTTCCGCAAACCACTCGATCACATCGGCGGCGGCCATCGCCTCCATTTTGGCCTCACCGAGAGTCTTGCCCTGCTCCATCGTGAGCAGCGGCGCGATCTCGTCATTGCGCTCGCGCATGATCGCGGCGGCCTTGCGCATAATCCGGCAGCGCTCGAAGGGGGCAATGTTTCGCCAGATCTTGAAGCCGGCGCTGGCTGCGGCGAGTGCCTCGTCGAGGTCGGACCGTCCGGCATGGGCGACGGTGCCGATCACCTCTTCGGTCGCGGGATTGCGCACCTCGATCACCTTGCCCGAATGGGCCGGTCGCCATTTGCCGCCAATGAAAAGCTGGGTGTTCGAATAGGCCAACGGATTCTCCTTTTAGGTCGAGCTATGAACGGCGCCGTGACAAATCGCGTCCGCCGCCTTTGTCATTTCCGGCCCGAGATAAGCGCGACAGCGCGGATCTGCGACGAGAGCGCCGAAATTCGCCATGGGTGTTACGCCGCCGCCCGCCACGAACAGGAATCGCCCGGCGATCTCGGCGAGGATGTCGAGGTGCCAGGCGGCCGTCGGATGCATGCAGAGCACGACCAGCCGGCCCTCGTCGCGCAGCTTGCGGAAGAAATCGAGCATGAAGCCGATATAACCATCCTGCAGGTTGAACTGCGGTTCGTCGAACAGGTGAACCAGTGGCGTCCGGGTCGGCGACGGCGCCAGGAAGGCGGACGGAATGCGCTTGCGAAAGCGCCTGACCTGATACGACTGGTGATAGTGGATCGCGAGCCGGTCGCGCTCACGATATTTGACGCCATGGATATCGGTGCCCGCGACCAGCACGCGCCCCGAGGTCGGCGCATTCGAGCCCGTCATCATCTCGAACAAGGTCGTCTTGCCGGCCCCATTCGGGCCGACGACACCGACGATGTCAGGTTCGTCCAGCGACAGGTTTGCCTGCAGCGTGAATGACGGTCGGCGGATCACGCGGCCCCGCGTATAGACCTTCCGAACGTCGTCGAGAACGAGCAGCGGTGCGGCCACTTATTGTACTCCCAGCAAGCGCTGACGAAGCCCGCGATCATCCCGCAAGGCCGCGGCCTCCCCGGTCCAGACGATCCGGCCGCGATCGATCACCGCGGCATGATCTGCGACCGATAGTGCGATCTCGGCGTTCTGCTCCACAACCAGCGAGGCGATGCCCTCGTCCTTCATGCGCAGGATCGTCGCAAGCACGTCGCCGACGATTTTCGGCGCCAGTCCCTGGCTCGGCTCGTCGAACAGCACCAGTCCCGGCGAGCCGACCAGCGCGCGGGCGATCGCCACCATCTGCATTTCGCCACCCGACAGATTTTCGCAGTCGCGCTCCATGAGATATTCGAGCGGCGAGAAGATCGCAGCGGCCTCCTTGAGGCTCCAGTGGCGAAAGCGCGTGCGCTTCTGCGCGATCGACAGATTGCGCGCGACCGTCAATGTCGGACACAGCCGGCGGTCGTCGGGCACCCAGCCGATGCCGGCGCGCGCAATCTCGTGGGTCGGATCGCGCGTGACGTCGTGACCGTCGAAACAAACGGAGCCGCGGCGCGGACGCGTCAGCCCGAGAATCGACCGGAGCATTGTCGTCTTGCCCGCGCCGTTGGGGCCGAGCAGCGCAAACACCTTGGCGTGCTCGATCGCGAGCGAGGCGCCGAACAGCGCCTGGGTCTCGCCGTAGAAGGTATCGACCGCGTCCACTTCGAGGATCATGCGAACTTCCCGAGATTGGAGCGCCGCACCCATTCGTTCTGCTGCAGTTCGTGTGGGGTTCCGCGCGCCACCACCTGGCCCCAATGGATGACCGAGATGCGGTCAGCCAACGAGAACAGGAACTCCATATCGTGCTCGATGGCGACGATGGTCAGCCGCCCCTTCAGGCGAGCAATCAGGGCTGCGAGCCGCTGCACCCCGTCGGAGCCGAGGCCGGAGGTCGGCTCGTCCAGGCACAACACCCGGGGCGCCTGCGCCAGGGCGACCGCGATCTCCAGCGCGCGCCGGTCGCCGTAGGACAGGTCCTTGGCGCGGATGTCGCCCTTGTCGGCAAGCCCGACTGCCGCCAGCGCTTCGGAAGACTTCGCGGCAAACCGACTGTCGCCCGCGGCGGCGTGCGCGACATCGTGGCCACGGGCGCGAAACTCGGGCAATCCCATCATGACGTTGTCACGCGCGGAGAATTCGTCGAACAATGTCATGATCTGAAACGAGCGCGCGATGCCCTTGGCGGCGATGCGGTGCGGGCTGAGGCCCGTGACATCCTCGCCGCCGAGCAGGACTCGGCCCCGGTTCGGTTTCACCCGGCCGGTAAGGACGTTGAAGAACGTGGTCTTGCCGGCGCCGTTCGGACCCATCACGCCGTGAAACTCGCCCTCCGCGACCGCGAGATCGACGCTTTCCAGCACGACGCGATCGCCGAAGCGAACATGAACGGCCGCGGCCTCGATCATGTTCATCGCCCGCTCCCGAACAGCAGCCGCATCGCCGAGGTCCCGCGCTGCCGTAACGCGCCGAGTGAGTGCTGCTGCACGGCAGCCGATATCGCGCCGGCAATGCCTTCGGGGCGAAACAGCACGATCGCGATGAACAGCAGACCAAAATAGAGCATCCAGGCATTGGTCAGCGCGCCGATCACGTCGCGGGCGGTGAGGAAGAGAAACACGCCGATCACCGGTCCCCAGAAGCTGACAAGCCCACCGCCGACGAGCGTCATCATCACGACGTAGCCGGATTGATGCAGGCTCATGACGTCGGGGAATGCGGCGAGCTGAGCCATGGCGAACAATCCGCCGGCAAAGCCCGAGACGGCGGCCGACAGCGCAAAGACCGCGACCTTGTAGAGCCAGACATTATAGCCGAGATGGCTTGCACGAACTTCGCTCTGCCTGATCGCAGCGACCACGCGGCCGTACGGAGAGTGCACCAGCCGCCACAATGCAGCGGTGCCGACCGCAAAGACGGCGAGCACGAAATAGTAGAACGCAACATTGTCGGTGAGATCGAAAGACACCAGCCCGAAATCGGCCGGCAGCCGTTTGATCTTGAGTAGGCCGTCCTCGCCGCCGGTGATCCGGTGCGATTTGATCGCCAGCGTCCAGAAGATCTGGCCGAAGGCAATCGTCATGAAGGCATAATAGATGCCGCGCCTGTGCGAGATGAACAGCGCCACCAGCACGCCGGCGAGGCCCGCCACCGCGGCCGCGGCAAGCAGACATATCCAGAGATTTGCAACGATTTCGAGCTGGCAGAGACCGAACGCATAAGCGCCGATGCCGAAATAGGCGCCATGACCGAACGACGGAAGTCCGGCAGTGCCCAGCACCAGGTTGAACGCGAGCGCATAGAGCGACCAGATCAGGATCTCGATCCCCAGATAAGGATAGAGCCCGATCCGCGTGATCCAGAGCGGCACCGTTGCGAGCACGAGCCAGAGCACCAGCATCGTCGGCGTCACGAGGCGCGCGGCGTCCGGTGAAGATTTTGATTCCACAATCATTCCCTTTAGGCTTCGAGCACGCTCTTCTTGCCCCAGAGGCCACGCGCGCGGAACGTCACGACGGCAACGAGCAAGATGTACATCGACAACAGCGACCATTCGGACGCGTAGGCACCGGCGAGGCCGACACACAGTCCGACCAAAAGACCCGCCACGACCGCACCCCAAAAGCTGCCGACACCCCCGAGCACGATCACCAGGAACGCAGGAATGACCGCATCGACGCCCATATGCGGGCGAATGCCCCAGATCGGCGCGACGATGATGCCCGCGATCGCGGCCAGCATCGTGCCGAACACGAACACCAGCAGCCGCAATCGTGACAGGTTGATGCCGAGCGCACGGACGATCTCGCTGTCATGCGCGCCGGCCTTGACCGTCGCGCCGAAGGAGGTCTTTTCGATCAACAGCCAGACCAGGCCGATGATTCCGGCGGCGATACCCGCTGCATAGAAGCGATAGGTCGACCAGATCAAATCGCCGAACAGGAAGCCGCCATTGATGGCGGACGGCACCTGCAGCACGTAGTCGCGCGTGCCCCAGACCAGGCGGATCATCTCCTCGATCACCATCGCGGCGCCGAAGGTCAGGAGCAGCCCGTACAACGGATCCTTGCCGTAAGTCCGCCGCATGCAGAGCTCGATCAGCATGCCGACCAGACTCACGACCACGGGCGCGATGATCAATGTGGCCGCGTAGCGCCAACCGAGCGGCAGCGCCAGCCACGCTTTCGCAAGCTCCGCCGGCAATGGCGGGCGCGGCCCCGTAAGCTGCATGGCGACATAAGCCCCGAGCGCGAACAGGGAGCCGTGCGCGAGGTTGATCTGCTCCATCAGCCCGACGATGAGCATGAAGCCGAGCGCGATCAGCGCGAACAACAGGCCGAGCGTCAGGCCGTTGAGGAGATGCGGAAGAAGGTCGAACAAAGTTTGGGCTCTCGCAACTGGCATGTCTCACCCAGGACGCCGATGGTCCCGGTGCGCGGCGCACGAGATCGCGCGCCGCTCGTTCTGCGACGTGACGCGCCGTCTCTAGGAGTCGACGGTCGGCACCTGCTCGTAGGGCGTGAGCTTGCACTTGCCGGGTGCCGCATCGTCGGCGGCGGATTTCGGCTCCGTCCAGCTGATGATCTCGAACAGATCGGTATTATCGGCCGGCTTGGCGTTGCGTCGCGCCAGGTAGATCGTCTGCTGCATCTGGTGCGTCATCGGATCCATGTAGGCGTCGAAATGCTGCATGCGGTCGGTCGCCGAGACCTTCAGGCTCTCGAGCTCCTTGATGATCTTGACGTTGTTGGTCGACCCTGCCCGCTCGATCGCACGAAGCAGTTCGCGCGTGGACATGTAGCCGTTGTAGGAAACATTGCCCGGCACCGGGATCGGGCCGTCCTTGTTGGCGGCTTGCCACTTCTTGACGAATTCGGCGACACCGGGCAGCGGCAGCTTGTGATACCAGGTCGTGCCGAACACGCCAAACAGGCTGTCGGGCGCGCCCCACACATCGGGCCAGTCCTGTTGGTTGTTGATCCAGGCCGGCTTGCCGTCGAGCTTGAGCTGCGCCACTTGCTCGCGCAATGCCTTGATATCGTCGCCGCCAACCGCGGTCGCCACCACGTCGGGTTTTGCTTGCTGGATCTTCAAGAGATAGGCGGTGAAGTCGCGGGTGTTCTGCGGCACCAGCAGATTGTCGATGATCTTGCCGCCGGCAGCCTCGACCTGCGTCCTGGTCGCGGCAGACGTCGTGTGACCCCAGACATAATCGTTGGTCAGCAGCATCCAGTTCTTGCCGATGGAGTCCACCGCGTTCTTGACCGACGCCTTGGAAAAATTGGTGCCGTTGCCGTCCCAGACGAATTTCACGCGTGAGCAGTTCTCCCCGGCTTCGCTCGGCGCCGAGGAATTGGTGTTCATGTAGATCACACCGTATTTGCTGGCGACCTGCGTGATGGCGTTGGCGACGCCCGAATGCAGCGCGCCGATCAGGATGGTGCAGTCCTCGCGGGTGATGAAGCGTTCGGCGACGCGGCTGCCGGTGGCTGGCGTCGTCTCGGTGTCCGCCGTGATGAAAGTGACCTGGCGCCCGAGTACGCCACCTTTGGCGTTGATCTCGTCGATCGCCATCTTGATGCCGCGGAAGTCATCCTGGCCGCTGTTGCCGTATTGACCGCTGGCATCGCAGGTCAGGCCAAGCTTGATCGGTTTCGCGCCTTGCGCCCAGGCATGATTCTCCCGCCACGGCCCAAAGAAGCTGCCGGTGCCGCCGATGACGCTCGCCATCAAGCTGCCCTTCAGAACGCTTCGCCGTGAGATCTGACGCCCTCTCATCGTGTCCTCCCGTTTTCGAAGTCTTTTGCTTTTTTGTGAGATTAGAATATTCATTCCATATGTTATGTAAAGTAGAATATTTGATCCAAACGATGAAATGCCGTTAAACAGGCGACCGATCCGGAGATCCGACTCGATGAACAAGGCGGCTGCCGCCATGAGTTATGACGAGCTGCGCGGCGCGATTGCGCAGCGGCACCGGGCGCTGTCCGGTCGGCTGCAGCAGATCGCGGAGTTCGTGCTCGACCATCCGACCGATGTCGCGCTCGGCACCGTGGCGGAGGTGGCGCAGCGCTCAGGGGTGCCGCCGTCGGCGATCGTTCGCTTCGCGCATGCGCTCGGGTTCGGCGGCTTCACCGAGATGCAGCAGGTGTTCCGCTCACGCCTCGTTGCCGGCGTCGCGCCAAGCTACAAGGCGCGCCTCGCCCGCATGAAGAGCCAGGAGAAGTCAGTGCTCGGCCGCCAGCCGGCCGCGGTATTGTCGCGTTTCGTGTCCGAAGCGCAATCATCGCTGGTCGCGCTCAGCCAATCGGTCCATGCGCGCGAACTCGACGCCGCAACCGCGATCCTTGCCAAGGCACGTGACATCTATCTGCTCGGCCTGGGCGGCTCGTTCCCGGTTGCGATCCACCTCGCCTACGTGCTGCGCAAGCTCGGACGGCGTGTCGTCCTGCTCGACGGTCTTGGCGGCAGCATCCACGAGCAGTCGCACGCGGCGACATCAGACGACGCGCTGGTCGCGATCAGCTTCCGAAATTACTATCCGGATACGGCGCGGTTGTTTCCTGAACTCGTCGCGCGGGGCGTGCCCACGATTTCCATCACCGACAGTCTTTTGAGCCCGATCGTCGAGGGCGCGAGCGTCGTGTTCGAGATCCAGGATATGCCTGAGCCTGCGCTGCGTACGCTTGTCGCACCGATGTGCCTCGTGCAGGCGTTGGCGATCGGCCTCGATCTCGCAGCAGACTGACATTCACAACAGGAACAAGATCATGACATCGCATGACACCAACAAGCTTCTGGCGGGCAAAGTTGCGCTGGTGACCGGCGCGGGGCGCGGGCTCGGCCGCGCTTTTGCAGAGAAGCTTGCCGCGCTTGGCGCTGACGTCGCCATCCACGGCATGCGCGAGAACGGGCCGGCCGAATATGGCGAGGGCACCACCCTCACCGCGGTCGCCGCCGAGATCGGCCGCGAATTCGGCGTTCGCAGCCAGCGCGTGCTCGGCGATCTCACCAAGGGCGAGGACATCGCACGCGTCATCGCGGAGACCGAAGCGGCACTCGGCCCGATCGACATTCTCGTGCACAATGCCGGCGGCGATATCGCGGCCGGCGGCGGCAAGCCCGATCCGAACGATGCGGTGAATATCAAGGAGGCCGATGTGCGCGCGGTGCTGGAGCGCAATCTGCTCTCCACCATCCTGACGTGCCAGGCGGTCGCGCGCGGCATGATGGAGCGCCGATGCGGCCGCATCGTCACGCTTGGCTCCGTCGCCGCTTTCAAGGGACGTACCCAGGGCTCGATCTATGCGGTCTCGAAGGCCGGCGTGACCCACTACACGCGATGCCTGGCCGACCAGCTCCGCCCCTACGATGTCGCCGTCAACTGCATCGCGCCCGGAGATACCCGCACCGGCCGCTTCCTCGGAACGCGCGCAGTCGATCCCGACAGAATGGTCGAGACCGGCACGCTCGACCGGATCGCAACCGTCGACGAGGTCGCGCGCGTTGTCGAATTCTTCGCAGGGCCCATGGGCGCCTTCGTTTCCGGTCAGGTGCTGCGGATCGACGGCGGCGGGCAGTGCTGGCCGGGCTAAAACGCACGCGCGAAGCGAAACAGAAAAGGGCCGCTGCAAGCGGCCCTTTTGCGTGATCTCGAATTGGCTGAGCCTAGTCCACCCGCGCCAGCACCGCGAGCTTGCGGATGCCTTTGTTGCGGTAGGCGTCGAGGAACGCGTAATAATCCTTGAACGACACGCAGCCGTTGGAATCGCCATTCGGCCCGAGCATGAAGGTGTGCGCGAGCAGGCCGTCGCGGCCGTAGATCGCGCTCTCGCCGCCGATCGGGGTCAGGCGCAGCGCCGGCACGCCGTGGAACAGCGCTTCGCGCGGCTTCAGGTCGTAGATGTGCGGCGGCGTCACGCCACGCATGCGGATGCGCGAGGAACGGGGATCGTCGAGATTGGAGCCGAGGCCGGAATGTGCCTCAAGCTTGGTGCCGTCAGGCAGATACACCGTCTTCGCGCTGATGTCGTAAACCGCGGTGGAGCGGTCGTAGGGCGCCGAACCACCGAGCATGGGATTCTGCTCCCTCGGCGCGATGGATGCGGTCACGCTGGCGTCGGCCGAGGCATAGGCGAGCAGCCCGCCGGACGGCTCGCGCTTGCCCCAGAGCTTTTCCACCATCGACTGACGCGGTCCGGTGATCGACATCACCGCAGCCTTGGCGCGATCGGCAATCGATTTCGGCTTCGCCTCAGGCGCCGGCACGATCTCGGCCGGATCTGCCGAGGCAAGCTGCACCGGCGCGTCAGCGCCGCGCTTGGACTTCGCAGCGTCAGCGATCTTGGCGGGACCTGGCTTCAGGACTTCCGCGACCCTCGCGATCACGCTCGGCTTCGGCGCGTCCTTGGCTTCGGCGACCTTGGTTGCGGGCGCGGCGCTGGCCGCATTCGATGTCACGCCCTGGGTCGCAGCCGCGGCAAAGCGATCGTTGAACATCTCGCGCGAGATCGGCGCTGCCACCTGCAACCGGTCGGGCAAGAGCGCAAAGGCTTCCTTGACGGCCTCACCGGCCTCGCGCAACGCGACCTTGGGCGCCCGCTTGATCACGGGCTCGTCGTAGCCGCTGCTGCCGACGGTCGGATAGACGCTGGCGGCAAAGATGTTGCTGTAGATGGTCCAGCCGGCGCCAAGCACGACGCAGCCGATCACGGCGGCGCCAAGCACGTTTTGCGTGGTCATTTTCCGGGAAGGCTTCCGATAAGAAGTGCTCGAGAATCCTTTGGACTTTCGTGCCGCGATGCTTTGCGCAGCGATACTCGTACTCATTCGCCTTGCGTCCAGAACGGTGTCACTCAGTCCCCCTTCGAAGCGCCGCTGGTCACGATCCGGGAACAGCATCTCGCAGAGGGTCGGAGCGTCATTAAGGCCACTTTTAGTTAAATGCGGATTAAGTTCGGGCGGATGTGGGGCAACCCGTTCGGGTGTCCCATTTCGAGAAAAAAACCCGCAGAATTACGGACTTAAGCGCGTCTGTTAACCATGATTCTCGGCGGGATTTGGCGTTGCCGGCGACCGTCTCCGGCCGCATCTCTAAGGCCATCCAACCAAGTCGTTTTCGTGGTCTTCAATACCCGGAAGATAGCGGGGAAACGTTGCGCGAGGCTGGTGCGCACAGCCCCCTCTCGTCCGCAGCCGCAGCGCGGTTATCAGCAGCCACATCACACACCGCGCGCGAGCCGGTGCCCTGACCGAAAGTTGATCGCACCGCACTGGAAATGGCCGCAGCGACAAAATAGCTACGGCAACCGGCACTTTTCAGCAGCCTCTGCGTGTGATACGGTACCGTATCAAGATCGCCTTGAACTGTGCCGAGCACGCAAACGGAGGCTGGCATGAGAGAGTTCGTGCGCGCAGGGTTTTTCGCTCTGGCGGGGTCGTTTCTGTTGATCGGGTCTGCGAGTGCACAGCCTGCCGCCAATGCGGGCTGCACGGCATCGCCATCCGCTGCCGGCACGCAGACCTGGCGTTGCGACAACGGCATCACCATCGTTGCGGAAAACGGCGCCAGATTTGAACTTAAGGACGCTAACCGCGACGGACATATAGACTCCGTGGAGTTGAGCAGCAAAGCGCTGCTGGTCGAGGTGCCCAAGAAACCCGGCGGCAATCCCTTCAAGGTGCTGACGCCGCAGGCGATCGCCGCGGTGCGCGGCACGAAATGGGCAGTTGATGTCGCAGAGGCCAAGACCTCCGTCTTCGTCGCCGACGGCCGTGTCGGCGTGAACCGCAGGAGCGGCGGGCGCGGCGTGGTATTAGCCCGCGGCCAAGGCGTCGACGTGGAAGCGACAGGCCCGTTGACGGTGAAGACATGGGGTCAGCCGCGCGTCGACGCCTTGATGACAAGACTAGGTCAATAGACTAGGCCGATAAGTTCGGGTCACCGGGGCTCGGCCAACAGTATTTGGACGATAGAGAGAATTGCAAAACGACCACATGAGTAGCCGACGCATTCAGATCCTGGTGGCACTCGTCCTCACCGCGCTGTGGGGCGCGGGCATCTATGCCGGCCACGCCAACGGTCATCTGCGTTTTCTCGATCGCCTCGAGGCGACGCTGACGGATTGGCGGACGCAGGTGCGCGGCGTGCGGGTTCCGCCCGATCTCGTCACCATCGTCGCCATCGACGACACCGTCGTGAAGCGCGGCGGCAGCTATCCGCTGCCACGGGCCGATCTCGCGCGCGTCGTCGACACCATCGTGCAGTTCAAGCCGAAGGTCGTCGCGATCGACCTGCTGCTGGTCGACCGCAGCGCTGCGATCGGCGACGCCACGCTGGCAAATACGCTGGCGACCGGTCCCATGGTCCTTGCCGCCGCGGCGATCTTCCCGTCCGCCAGCGAGACCGTGGAGACCAACGGCCAAGGCCCCCTCGCCGCCCTGCCGCAGGCCGAGCGCTTCCTGCTGCCCTTGCCGGCGTTCGCCGATCATGCCGAGGTCGGCGTCGTCAACGTTGCGACCGGCCAGTCTGGCTCGCCGCTCTCGGTGCCGATGCTGTTCCGGACCAGCGACAAGGTCGAGCTGTCCTTCCCGTTGCGGGTCGCGACGCGCGCGCTCGACAAGTCGCTGACGATCGCGCCGGACCATCTGATGCTCGGCGACCGCGCGGTGCCGACCGATACCGACTTCGCGCTACCGATCACTTATTACGGCCCGCGCCGGACCATCCGCACCATCAGCGCACAGAGCATCTTCGACGGCACGCTCAATCGCGCGGCGATCGAGAACCGGATCGTCGTGATCGGCGCCTCGGTCGCCGGCGGCGGTGATTTCTACCCAACGCCATTCGATTCTCTGATGCCCGGCGTCGAAGTGGTCTCCACCGCGATCACCCATCTCGTCGCCGGCGACAGCATCGTGCGCGACCGCAAGGTCCACATCGCCGACGCGCTCATCGCGATCCTGTTGCCGATGCTGCTGGTGGGTCTGCTCGCCTGGCGGCGCAGCGCGCTTGGCATCGTCGCCGCGGCCGCGGTAATGATCGCCTGGGCCGGCTTCAATCTGTTCGCGTTCACGCATGGCGTCTGGCTGAACGCCGCGACCACGCTCGCTGCGGCAGTGCCGCCTGTTGCGGTCTTTGCCGGCGTGCAATTGTGGGCGGGAGGCCGCCGCACGCAATATTTCGCGGCCAAGAGCCGGTCGCTCGCGCAATTCCAGGCGCCGGCCGTGCAGGAGTGGCTGGCGCGCGACCCGAATTTCCTGTCGACACCCGTCCGGCAGGACGCGGCCGTGGTCTTCATCGATCTCTCCGGCTTCACGGCGCTGAGCGAGCGGATCGATCCGGGCGAACTCCAGGACATTCTGAAGGCGTTTCACGCGCTGATCGAGAAGACCGCGGTCGATTGCGGCGGCATGATCAGCGGCTTTCTCGGCGACGGCGCCATGATCCTGTTCGGCCTGCCCGGCGCGATGCCCGACGACGCCGCACGCGCGCTGAAATGCGCGATCGACCTGCACCGTGGCGTCGAACGCTGGATCGCATCGTTGCCGCCTGCGATGCGGGATCAGCTCGGCTTCAAGATCGGCGCGCATTTCGGCCCGATCGTCGCCTCCCGCCTCGGCGAAAATCATCAGCACATCACGGCGACGGGCGACACCGTCAACGTCGCGAGCCGGTTGATGGAGGTCGCTGTCCAAAACGGCGCGCGGCTCGCGCTCAGCGATACGCTGCTGGATGCGGCCGACTTCCAGGGCGCTCCCGACGGCGTATTGTCGGGCCCCCTGCTCACGCAGGTCCGCGGCCGCTCCGGCGTCGTGACCGTCTGGTTCTGGCGCGACCAGGACAGGCCGAACCAGGCCGCGACCAAGGCCGAGATGATCAACTGAACCTTCGCCGTCGTCCCGAGGAAGAACTACCGCGCTTCCGGCGGTGGCGAGCGGTCCAGCACGTCGCCCTTGGCGGCTTCGAGCAGATCGATGCTGTAAGTCTCGATCACGAGCGGGCCGCGCTTGCGCTGCAATTGCGCAACCTGCGTCACCTTGGCAAAGAAGTCGTGGACGGCGGGATGGCCGTCAGAGCGCAGCTCGTCGACATAGATCAGCTTACCCGCAAGCAGCTTTGGATCCGGCTCGGGCATGTTGGCCCAGCGGATGCGCTGGTTCTGCTGCGCCACGCAGCTGCCGCGCGGCAGATAGAAGGCGAGCCAGCCCGTCGTGCCGTAGTCCGGGGCAAGTACGCAGGTCGCACCATTGTGGGCGCGCACCGCTTCGATTTCGGCAGCGAGCTCGCGCCAGCCGACGCCGACGCTGCGCACGGTCGCATCGCGGCGATAGCCGGACAGCCAGCCGGTATTGGCCTGCACGATCAGCGCGGCAAACATCACGATGCCGGTGGGTGCGGCCCAGCGCAGGCAGAAATCCACCAGGCGGCGCTGGCGCGGCTTCCACTGCACGAGATTGGCGGCGGCCGCCGCCGCGACGACGAAAGGCGGGTAGACCGGCGCGAACCAGTTGGCCTCGACGCGGGCATGCAGCGAATGCCAGACGAAATAGGCGACGATGGTCCAGAACATCGTCTCGATCAGCACGCGCGAGGCCAGCGCGCCGGCCCGACGCCAGGTCAGCGCGTGCAGCCCCATCGCGCCGAGGATGAACACCAGCGGGGTTGCGAACGCGATTTGGGTCGGGATCAGCTCGGCAATGAACACCGGACGAAAATCCTCGATCCTGGCGCGCCCGAGCTGCTTTGCGAACGAGACCCATTGATGATCGGCATTCCAAAGGATCACCGGCGAGAACAGCGCGAGCGCAACGAAACCGCCGAGATACGGCCAGGGCGAGAGAAACCAGTGCCGCAGTTTCGGCACGGCCGCGATCCAGATCAGGATCGCCAGCCCAAAGAACATCGCGGTGTATTTCGACAGGAGCGCCGCGCCGACGGCTGCGCCGACCGCGAGCCACCAGACGCCGCGGCCGCTCTCCAGCACCTTGGCGAGAAAGAACAGCACGAAGCTCGAGGCAACCAGAAGCGGCGCATCGGGCGTGACGATCAGCGTGCCGACCGAGGCCAGCAGCGTCACGTTGAGCAGGATGGCGCTGGTCGCCGCCACCCGCGCGCCGCCGAACAGGATGGAGGCGGAGCGATAGATCGCGTAACTCATCGGCAGCGCGAGCAGGATCGAGACCAGGCGGACGCCGAGTTCGGTGTCGCCGGCGATCAGAGTGCCGGCGCGGATGACGTAGGCAACCATCGGCGGGTGGTCGTAGTACCCCCCGGCGAGGTTCTGCGACCACATCCAGTAATAGGCTTCGTCGAAGGTGATCGGCGTGAAGGCGGCTGCGACGAGCCGCAAGCCGACCAGCGCAAGGATCACCAGCGCCGTATTGCGGACGATCCGCGCGTCAGCCCCGCCCATCGTGAGCTATTTCTTGCGCCAGACGAACAGTCCGGACATCGCGTAGTTCCACACCACGCCCATCAGCGCCCCGGCCGCACCCGCAAGCCACCAGATCGGCTCCTGGTCGTAGACCGAGAAGGCGACGCCGACATTGGCGAGCAGGCCGACGCTGCACACGATGTAGAACGCGATCAGGCCGCGCAGTAGCGCAAAGCCCTTCAGCCGCTGGTCGCGATAGGTGAGGAAGTTGTTGAGGACGAAATTGCTGGTCATCGCGACGATGGCGCCGGAGGCCTGCGCTTCCGCGAACGGCTCCTTGAACAGCTCGAGCGATATGAACAGGGTGGTAAGATGCACCACGAGGCCGATCCCGCCGACCATCGCGAACAGCAGGAAGCGCAACGAGACGGCATCGTTGGTGAACTTCGCCAGCACCAGGCCGAGAAAATCCAACGCGACCATGGAATCGAGCTTGCTTTCGCCGTGCTGGCGCTCACCGAACGTGTAGGGAATTTCGATGGCGCGCAAGCTGCCGTTGGCGCTTGCGACGAGGTCGAGCAGGATCTTGAAGCCGTGCACGGAAAGTTTCGGCGCCAGCTGCTCGAAGCGGTCGCGGCGAACCATGAAGAAGCCGCTCATGGGGTCGGCGATCTCGACCCGCAGCGCTTTCCTGGCGAGTTCCGTTGCCAGCGCGCTGGCGCCGGCGCGCTGCTTGTTGAAGCCTTCGCTCTTGTAGCCCTCGATGTAGCGGCTGCCGACCACGAGCTCGGCCTGCCCGCTCGCGAGCAGCGACAGCATCTTCGGCAGTTGCGTCTCGTCGTGCTGAAGATCGGCGTCGATCACGGCCGCATAGGGCGCGCTGGAGGCCAGGATGCCCTCGATGCAGGCCCCCGACAGGCCGCGGCGGCCGATGCGGCGGACACAGCGCACGCGGCTGTCGCGCTGGGCCAGTGCGCGCACGACGTCCCAGGTGCCATCAGGCGAATTGTCGTCGACGAACACGACTTCCCAGGCGATGCCGGCGAGCGCTGCCTCCAGCCGCCGGTACAGCACCGTGACATTGTCGCGCTCGTTGAAGGTCGGGACGACGACCGACAATTCCGGCGCCGGCGAAGCCGCCTGTTGGATCTCGGAGCCCGGTCTGATCGCTTCATTCATGACGGCAGCGTATATCCGCCGCGTCCTGTGCTGCCAAGAACTTGTGCTGCCAAGAACTTGTCCTGCCAAGAACTTGCGCTCGCAAGCCGGGGTTTCTCTGGGGAGCGGCCCAAAAGGGGCCCAAAAATGCCAACGACCCCGGAACGGCGGGCCGCGCGTACATCCGGCGCAGCCTGTGCTATTCCAAGGTCGTTCCAGCGCCGGAGTTTTTCGCTCAACGTCGCCGTTATAAGCTAAATGGGAACGGCAACGCCGCTTTACAAGGGGCGAAAGAGGCCTTTTCACGCCCTTATTGGTTCGGGACTTCCTTGATCACCGGCCCTCGCGGCACGGGCGCTGCAGGGGCCGCCGGCGCCGTAACGGCGGCCGGGTCGACTTTCGCGGGCCTGGGCGGCTTGCCGTATTGGCCGATCGGCCCGAAGACGACGGCCACCGCAAGCACGATCGCCGCGACGATCGCGCCCAAAATGCCCCCCACCGACTCAGACGACATGGAAACCCATCCTTGTTCCAGATGCGCTCAATAATACCACGGATGAGCGCGCTGCCGGAAGGGCTTGCCGGAGGCACCGGTCCATGGGCTATTTCTGCGGCGGCTTGTGCTTGACGAAGGCCGTCACGATGTCCTTTTGCGCCGCCTCCACCGCCCTGTTCGCGGTCGCGAGATGGGCGCCGGCATCAATGTCGGGATATTGCGTAGTGAGATAATCGAGCAGTGCCACCCGGTAGTATTGTCGCTCCGACGGACAGGCTCCGGCGACGGAGCGGCCAAAATCCTGTTCCGACAGGCCCTGATTGCCGTCGCGCGAATATTCCCGCGCCAGGCAATGCCAATAATCGTCGCGGCCCTGCATAGCGAGCTTCTGCGCACCCTTGGCGTCGTCATCGTCGGCCATGACTTGAGATATCATGGCAGCAGATGTCATCATGACGAGCGCCGCTCCCACCATCAGCATCCGCATCTTGTTCTCCTTTTTTCGCAGATCCTGTCGCGAGCTTAGACGGGACGTCGCAACTGGCCAATCACAAGTGGTTTGATTAGGATGAAGGCCCTCCTCCCGTCATCCGAGATCCTCCCGTGGCCAAAGCAAAAACCGCGTCTAAAAAATCCGGCAACATCTTCATCGGCATCGGCGGCTGGACTTTCGAGCCCTGGCGCGGCGTGTTCTATCCGGAGAAGCTCACGCAAGCCAAGGAGCTGTCCTACGCCGCCTCGAAACTGACCTCGATCGAGATCAACGGCACCTATTACGGCTCGCAGAAACCGGAGAGCTTTCGCAAATGGGCGAGCGAGGTGCCTGATGGTTTCGTGTTCTCGGTCAAGGGGCCGCGCTTCGCCACCAACCGGCGCGTGCTGGCCGAGGCTGGGGATTCGATCAAACGTTTCTATGATTCCGGCGTGCTGGAACTCGGCGATCATCTTGGGCCGGTGCTGTGGCAGTTCGCGCCGACCAAAAAATTCGACGGCGCCGATTTCGGCGAATTCCTCGAGCTGTTGCCGCGCAAGATCGAGGGACGCGCGCTGCGCCATGTCGTCGAGGTCCGTCACGACAGTTTCTGCACGCCGGACTTCGTCGCGCTGATCCGCGAATTCGAGACGCCCGTCGTGTTCGCCGAGCACGGCAAATATCCCGCGATCGCCGACGTCGCCGGCGATTTCGTCTATGCTCGGCTGCAGAAAGGCAATGACGAGATCAAGACCTGCTATCCGCCGAAGCAGCTCGATGCCTGGGCCAAGCGCTTTCAGGACTGGGCCGAGGGAAGCGAACCCGACGACCTGCCGAAGGTCGACAAGGCCAAGCCGAAGAAGGAGCCGCGCGACGTGTTCGCCTATGTCATTCACGAGGGCAAGGTGCGCGCGCCGGCCGGCGCCATGGAACTGATCGCGCGGGTGAGCTGACGTATTTCACTAAAGGTGTCTCATGGCAAAGGCCAAAAAGCTCTTCACCATCGGCTATGAGCAGACGCCGCCCAAGGCAGTGCTCGACGAGTTGGAGCAATCCGGCGTCAAGCTCGTCGTCGACGTGCGCGCGGTGACGTCATCGCGCCGGCCCGGCTTTTCCAAGAGGCAGCTCGCCGCAGGCCTCGATGAACGCGGCATCGCCTATGTCCACCTCGCCGCGCTCGGAACGCCCAAGGAAGGCCGCCTCGCCGCCCGCAGCGGGCAATACGATGTGCTGGAGAAGGTTTTCTCAAAGCACCTGAAGACGCCGGAGGCCAGGGAGCAGATGGACGAGCTCTCGGCGCTGGTGAAGAAAGCAGGTCCCGTCTGTCTGCTTTGCTACGAGCGCGATCACACCCACTGCCACCGCCAGATGATCGCTGAGATCATCGAGGAGCGCGATGGGGTGGCAGTGAAGAATCTGGCGGGAAGGCAGGCCTGAACGACTCTCTCCGTCCTAGCCGGGAATAGAGAGCTACCCTTCTCCCGCCAGCTTAAACGTCCCTTCCATCATCTGCACGCATTGCCCGCCGACATGGGCCGAGACGATCTTGCCGTCCTGCTTGCGCACGCGCGTCTGCAGGATACTGGGCCGGCCCATGTCAAAACCCTGGCCGACCGTGAGCTTCAACTCGCCCTCGCGGATAGGATCGAGATCGGCGAACAGCGCGGCGGCCGCGACCGTTGCGCTGCCGGTGGCGGGGTCCTCGGTGAGGCCGCTGGCGCCGCGCATGAACATCCGCGCCTGCCGCTCGCACGGCGCCTCCGCCGCGGGCACGTCGCGGGTATAGAACCATACAGAGCGGGCGCCATCGCGCGGCAACATCTTGCCATAGGCCGCAGCATCCGGCCGGGCCCGCTTCAGCGCCTCGCGCGAATGCAGCTCCATCACCAGAAACGCGTTTCCGACGGTGACGACATGCGGTGCGTGGTTGTCGGTCTTGACATCATCCGCGCCGAGCGAGATGCAACTCGCGGCTTCAGCAGGTGACAGCGGCGCATACCGTGCGAGCGGCTGCGGCGCGGTCAGCTCGGTTCTGACCACCCGGCCCTGCTCCCGCACGATCTCCACCGGCACGAGCCCGGCCTTCTCCTCGAACAGCAGGCGCGGTTTCGGCTCCTTCGTCAACGACGCCAGCACGAAGGCTGTGCCGACATTGGGATGACCGGCAAAGGCGATCTCCAGCACCGGCGTGAAGATGCGCACCTCGGCATCATTCGCCTTGTCACGCGGCGGCAGCACGAAGGTCGTCTCGGAATAGTTGAACTCGGTCGCGATCGACTGCATTTGCGTGGTCGACAACCCGCCGGCATCGAGCACCACGGCGAGCTGGTTGCCGCCGAAGGCGCGGTCGGTGAACACGTCGACGGTGATGTAGCGGCGCTGCATCTTCATTCCCTTACGCAATCGCAGCCGCAATCGGCCGCGTCGCCGGCACTCTACAAGCCGGCGATATCGTCCGTCATGCCCCAAAATTGAGTGCAATCGGAGCAATCGCGGTGACGCGTCGGAAGTCGAGAAGCGGCTTCCACAATGCAAGGCCCGAAAGCGAGCGGAGATATTTCATCACGCGCCTTCAACGAAACGCGACCCGCTTCAACGAAGCGCGACTCACATTTGAAGACGCAGGAGGCGGCCCTTACCCCAATTGAAACACCGCCACCTTCTGCTCATAGCCGCGCACCTCGACCTCGCCGAGCGCGACGGCATCGCTGCCGTCCTCGCCCAGCACCTCGCGGACGGCCGCGGAGATCAGGAGCTGCGAGCCGAACTCCTTGTTCAGCGCTTCGAGGCGGGAGGCAAAGTTCACGGTGTCGCCGATGACGGTGTATTCCTTGCGCCGAGGCGAGCCGATATTGCCGGCGACGACCTCGCCGAAATGGATGCCGATGCCGATTCTGAGCGGCCAGCTCGTCTGCGCGTTGATGCGCTCCATCGCGGTCAGCATCTCGCGGCCCGCGGCGACCGCACGGTGCGCGGCGTCGGAAGTCTCCAGCGGCGCACCGAACAGGGCGAGAAAGCCGTCGCCCAAAAACTTGTTCACGATGCCACCCTCGCGGTCGAGAATGTCGACCAGAACGGCGAAGGCGCCGTCGAGCCGGTCGACCACCTCCTGCGGAGTTCGCGACTGCGCGCCCGCGGTGAAGCCGCGAAAATCGACGAACATCACGGCAACGCGACGGAGGTCGCCGGCGGCGCTCGTCCCCGCCGCCATCAGCCGCTCCACCACCTGCGGCGAAACGTGCTGACCGAACAGGTTGGTCACCCGGTCGCGCGCGGTCGCTGCGGCAATGCTCGCGGCGAACTGGCGGCGGAGCTGCGCACCGACCGCGCCTGCAAGCACGCCGCAGATCAGGATGATGGTGCTTCGCACCGCGTGGAAATAGATCTGCGGCTCGCCGCTCCCGCTGGCGGGATCGAAGATCAGCGCCACAATGAGCAACTCACCCGCAGCGACGAAGCCGGTGAAGGTGGACAGCCAGAAGTCCAGCCGCAGGGTCGAAAGGATAACGAAAATGAAATAGATCAGCGGCACGACGAAGCCGAGCGCCTGGCTCGCGCCCATGCTGCGGATCTGCAGGATCAGGATGACGGTCGGCAGCGACGTCTCGATCAGCGCGCCGATATAGCGCCGGATCACCGGCAGATCGCGGTCGAGCTTGAGGTTTCGCCTGATCTGGCTGTGAACCCAGACTTCGAACAGGATGAAGCCGGTCAGGAGACCATAGACCTCGGCAAGCCCCTCCGTGCCGCGCCAGACCCGCTGCACCACGGAGGAATCGACCAGATAGATCGCGGTGAGGAACACGACGATGACGCAGCCCGTCGTGATCAGCGCCCTCACCCGCACGAGCTCGGTGCGCAGCACTTCGCGCGTCAGCTCGCGCTCGAAGTCTTCGGACACCACGGCATGCTGCCGGGCCTTCCTGCTCGCAAAACTGACCATTCCGCCCCCTTGATTCCGGGGCATCTTGCCTCAATCCAGCGTGCGGCGGAAGCGCGTCACGGCGATGGTCATGGCGAGCAGCATCAAGACCGCCAGCGCCAACGCGTCGAAACGCAAATTTTGCATGCTCGCGCCCTTCAGCATGATGGCGCGGACGATGCGCAGATAATGCGTCAATGGCAGGCACTCGCCGACATATTGCGCCCAGGCCGGCATCCCGGCAAACGGGAACATGAAGCCGGACAGCAAGATGCTCGGCAGGAAGAACATCATCGACATCTGCATCGCCTGGAGCTGGTTCTGCACCAGCGTCGAGATCGTATACCCGATCGCCAGATTGGTCGTGATGAACAGCGTCGAGAGCAGCGCCAGCAGGAACAGATTACCGAGCACCGGCACGCCGAACAGGCCGACCTCGATGCCGATGATGAGGAACGCCTGCACGAACCCGACCAGCACGTAAGGGATGATCTTGCCGAACATCACCTCGACCGGCCTGATCGGCATCGACAGCAGGCTCTCCATCGTGCCGCGCTCGACCTCGCGCGTGACCGAGAGCGCGGTGAAGATCAGCATGGTCATGGTGAGGATGGTGCCGACGAGGCCCGGCACGATGTTGAGGCTCGATGCGGCGGCGGGGTTGTAGCGGGCGTGCGCGCGGATCTCGAACGGCATCTCCGGAGGATCTCCGATGTAGAGATCGTGCTTGAGCGCGGTCTGCACGACCATGCCGAGCGAGCCGATCGCCGCGCTCGCCGCCACTGGATCGGTGGCGTCGGCCGCGACCAGCAGCGCCGGTCTATCGCCGCGCCGCACTGCCCGCTCGAAGCCGCGCGGGATCTCGACGCCGAACAGAACCTTGCCTGACTTCAGGAGATTGTCGAAATCGTCGACGTCGTGCACTTCGTAGATGAAACGAAAATAGGCGGTGTTCTCCAGCGCCTTCAGGATCGAGCGGGCGAGATCGGAGTCCTCCTGGAGCAGCACCGCGCTCGGCAGATTGTGCGGCGTGGTGTTGATGGCATAGCCGAACAGGAGCAGCTGCATCACCGGCAGCATTACGATCATCGCAAACGACACCCGGTCGCGCCTGAGCTGAATGAACTCCTTGATCAGCATCGCATAGGAGCGCCTCCAGAAGCCGAAGCGCTCCCGGATCGCGTGCTGGGGCTCGGGACGATCGACGGCCGTCATTGGAAATTATCCTTGGAACGGCCCATCAATTCGATGAACACGTCTTCCAGTGACGGCGATGATTGATGCCAGTGCAGCCCGCTTTTCTCGCGCCACGGCGCGATGCTGGCTTCGAGCGCGGCGACGTCGCGGCCGGAGACGTGCAGCGACGTGCCGAACGGCGCCACCATGTCAATTCCCGGCTTGCCGGTGAGCGCAGCGGTGAGTTCGTTCAGGTCCTCGCCCGTCACGGTGTAGGTCGTCAACGCGGATTTCGCGATCACCTCGTCGACGGTGCCGTGCACGAGCAGATGGCCATAGGCGATGTAGGCGATCTCGTGGCAGCGCTCGGCCTCGTCCATGTAGTGTGTCGAGACCAGCACGGTGAGACCGTCTGCCGCCAGTGCATGAATCTCGTTCCAGAAATCGCGCCGCGCCTTCGGGTCGACGCCGGCGGTCGGCTCGTCCAGCAGCAGCAGTTTAGGACTGGGCAATGTGCAGGCGCCCAACGCCAGCCGCTGCTTCCAGCCGCCGGAGAGTTCGCCGGCGAGCTGTTCCTCGCGCCCCGAGAGCCCGATCCGCTTGATCATGTCGCGCGCGGCGCCGCGCGCATCGGCAAGACCATAAAGCCGCGCGACGAATTCGAGATTCTCGCGCACCGACAGGTCCTGATAAAGGCTGAAGCGCTGAGTCATGTAACCGACCTGGCGCTTGATCTTTTCCGCGTCCTTCAGGATGTCGTAGCCGAGGCAGGTGCCCTCACCGCTGTCGGGCGTGAGCAGGCCGCAGAGGATGCGGATGGTCGTCGTCTTGCCCGAGCCGTTCGGGCCGAGGAAGCCGTAGATCGAGCCGCGCTTCACCTGCATCGACAGATCGTGCACGACCTCGCGGCCGCCGAACGACTTGGTCAGGCCCTTGACGTCGATCGCAATGCCATTGCCGCCGTTCATCGCTTGTCCGCCACGGGAGTTTTTGGATTGAGATGGACGTCGATGGGTTGTCCGACACGCAGCGCATCGGGGCGCGACGGCCGCGCCTGGATCAGGTAGACGAGCTTGTTGCGCTCCTCGAGGCTGTAGATGACAGGCGGGGTGTATTCGGCAGAAGTCGCGATGAAGTAGATCTTTGCCGTGAGATCGGCGGCGCAATTGTCGCACGCGATCCGCACCGTGTCGCCGATCGCGAGCTTCGGCAGCTCGGTCTCCGGCACGAAGAAGCGCAGCTTCATATTGCCAGGCGGCATGATCGAGAGCACCGGCCGCTGCGCTGCCACCATCTCGCCCTCGCGAAAATAGATCTGCTGGATGGTACCAGCCACGGGCGCAAAGCCCTTGCGCCGCGACAAGCGCGTCTCCGACGTCGCCACCCGGGCCTCCGCGACGCGCAAGGCGGAGACGGCCGAGTCGAGATTGGCCTGCGTGCCCGAGCCGGTCTTGCTCAGCGAGGCCGCGCGGTCATAGGTCTGCTGCGCGTTGGCAAGCGTCGCCTTGTTCTGGTTGAGATCGGCAAGCTGGAGATCGTCGTCGACGGAATAGAGGTGATCGCCGACCTTGACCTCGTCGCCCTCGCGGATGTTCAGCTTGGTCACGCGGCCCGCCTCGTCCGGGCTGACGAAGATCATGTCAGCCTCAACCCAGCCCTGGAAGCCGGGCTCGCGCTTCTCCTTGCAGCCGGCAAGACCGGTCGCGAGGACCGCGATCAATGTGAATACAGAAATTGCTTGCGACGACCTCATGTCGTCCTCCGTTCGCCAAAAATCAAATCGAGATGAACGCGCAGCATGTCCTGGGCGTCGAGCGGCGCGTGCCGCGCAAACAGGCTCTGCCAGATCACCGCGATCATCGCGGGTGCGACCAGGATCTGCGGGTAATGCGCCAGGTTCTTCTGGCGGATTTCGCCGCGGGCAATGCCGAGCTCGATCAGGGCGCGCATGGCGGCCAACCCGCGCGAGACGACCTCGCGGTAGTAGAAATCGGCCACGGACGGAAAGCGCGGTCCCTCGGCCACGATCAGGCGCACGAGATCGCCGCGTCTGGTGCCGATCACCTCCTTGAGGAAGTTGCTGGCAAACGTCTCGACGAGATCACGCACCGAGCCCGCCGGCGGCGGCAATGCCGTCAACCGCGCCACAACAGGCACGATCACGGTCCGCACCAGCTCCTCGAACATCGATTCCTTGTCCTTGAAGTGCAGGTAGATGGTGCCCTTGGCGACACCCGCGCGCTTCGCGATGTCGTCGAGCCGCGTGGCGGCAAAGCCCCGCGCGATGAATTCCTCCATCGCGGCATCCACGATCGCCGCGCGCCGCTCCGCCGCGCGGGTGGCGCGGCTCGGCGCGGGCGCCGCGTCGTTGCCAGCGCTTGCAGAGGCCTTTGCGTTGGCGCGATCTGTGGACGGAGCGGCGGGTTTGGTCGGCTTCCTGGTCATTTTGACGATATGACTGACCGGTCAGTCACTGTCAAGACAGGACTACAGACCCAATCAGACCAATAAATTAGCCTTGACTAATTCATTAGTATATACTAATCTAATCCCCATGATCGAAGCCGCCCCAAATCCCGTCACCACCGTGATGCGCGCTCTCGCCGATCCCACCCGGCGCGCGGTGTTCGAGCGCGTCTTCGAGAGCAAAGAGATCAGCGTCGCCGAGCTCACGCGCGGAAGCGGCGTGACGCAAGGCGCGATCTCGCAACACTTGAAGTCCCTCAAGCAGGCCGGCCTCGTCGCCGAGCGTGCCGAGGGCCGCAACGTCTATTACCGTGCCGCGCCGCAAGGCCTCGAACCGTTGGTCTCCTGGATGGACCATTACGGCGTGTTCTGGCGCGAGCGCTTCCAGAACCTGCGTGACCTCTTGAAGGAGATCGATCCGTGAGTGCTCTTGAATTGAAAGCCGAGACAAAAGACATCGTCCTCGACGAGGTGCTCCCTCACGCGCCGGAGACGATCTGGAAGGCGCTGACCAGTGCCCAGCTCATCGCGCGCTGGCTGATGCCGCCGACCGGTTTCGAGGCGGTCGAAGGCAACACTTTCACCTACCAGACCACGCCGGGCGGCGCCTGGGATGGCGTCATCCATTGTCGCGTCCTTGAAGTCATGCCGAACCGGCGCCTCGTCTACGCTTGGAAGGGCGGCGATGAGCGCAACACCGGCTACGGCGCGCCGCTCGACACTGTCGTGACGTGGTCCCTCACCCCGGTCGAGGCCGGCACGCGGATCCGTCTGGTTCATGCGGGCTTCGTCATACCCAGGAACGAGTCGGCCTACACGGGCATGAGCGGCGGCTGGAAGAAGGTCGTCCGCCAGCTCGACGAGATCAGCGGCGAAGACAAGTAAGGAGTTATCGCATGACCAAGCCCTTTACCGGCGGCTGCGCCTGCGGCGCGATCCGCTATTCGATCGCCAGCGAGCCCCTATTCAGCAATCACTGCCAATGCGGGGACTGCCAGCGCGAAAGCGGCAGCGGCCACGGCTCGTACATGACCTTCGCGCGCGCCGGCGTCACGCTTACCGGCGAGGCGAAGCATTGGGACATGGTCGGCGACAGCGGCAACGTGAAAACACGCGGTTTCTGCGCCCAGTGCGGCTTGCCTGTTTATCTGACCTTCGCGGCCATGCCCGACATCTTCACCATCCGCGCCGCAAGCCTCGACGAACCCGCCCGCTACGCGCCGCAAGTGGTGACTTACGCCGCGCGCGGACATGCCTGGGATCGTCTTGACCCGGACTTGCCGAAATTCGCTGGCATGCCGCCGGGGTAAGGCATCGCAAGTGGAAGCGCGCGCAAGACCGCGCGCGTTCACGTCAACTATGAAACTTCAGCCCATCAACGATCTTGTCGATCACCTTGCGCTCGGCGCGCACGGCAAGACCGACGAGGTTGAGATCGGGCCGCGCAACCGCCCTCACCGCTTCGCGATTGGCGGCATCATGCGTGGTCTTGAACATGTCCTCGGTATAGACCGCCGGCTTGACGCTGCGCGTCAGGGCTCGATCGAGCGCGCGCGTCAATGCGGGACCGTCGGCGCCATAGATCAGGATCGGTTGGCCGATCAGCGCGTGATATCTCGTGCCTGACGCATCCTCATAGGGCTCGCCGATGCAGTCGGGAAACGCAGCCGCGATGCCGCTGGTCAGGAACGAGGCAACGTTGAGCTTCTGCCAGGGCTGAAGATCAGAGCGGATCACAACGGCGATTTTAGTGTCGAATTGCATTGAATTCCCCAACTGTCATTCCGGACTCGATGCTACGCACCATCGGAATGACCGCAAGAGGAATCAACCCTTAGCGTCGCAGGCCCATGCGCGGATCACGCATTCCTTGCCGCCGTATTTGTAGCATTCGCGCGTCGCGGCATTGAGCGTGGCCGAGATCTTCGGCTTGACGGCATAGCCATAGGCGCCGCAGGGATTGGACAGATCGACCGACATCGCGGCGCAGGCGCGCTTCATCGTCACGGTCGTGCAATCGCCCTTGCACTGCTTCTGCGCCGCCGCACGCGCTTCGTGCTCGGCTCCATAATCAAAGGCCTGGCCATAGGCGCCGCACTTGCCGACCGCAAATGCGCCGGCGGCGTGAGCATCCGTGATATGGCGAGCGCCCGCGACGCAGACGGACAGCGCAAAGAAAAACATCGCGCAACGGCGCGCGACGACGTTCGAAGCCATGGAAAAACCCCTCCCCCCAAGGCAGGTGAAGGCGACTCTAAGCGTCGGTCGTTTCCACTTGGTGAACGCGTGATTGAAAAGCCGCATCGGAATCGCGGCATGAACATACACTTTATAGTTGTGTTTTTCAATCGCGTCATTTAAGGTCGTGAAGCTCCAAGCAGAGAGCCGGAGGAAGCGACCATGCGCCACATCAATGCAATGCTGTTCGGAATGCTCGCGTCGGCCTGTCTCATCGGGCTTTCGCCCGCGCAGGCGCAGGCGGTGAACTGGACCTGGACCAACCAGTATGGCTCGACCCTGGCCATCACCAACTTCAACACGACGACAGGTGCCATCACGGGGACCTATACCAACAACGCGGCGAACAGCTGCGACGAGGGCAAGCCGCAAGGCGTGACGGGTTGGCTGGCCTACGGCAACACAGGTACCGCAATCAGCTTCTCGGTGAATTTCCTCGGCTGTGGATCGACCACCGTGTGGACCGGACAATTGAACAATTCAACGGGATTCCAGGGATTGTGGTATCTGTCCCTCGGGGAAACCGTCGCGTGGAACGGCATCAGCGCGGGCGCCGACACGTTTACGTTCAACAGCGGCGACAAGACCCTGTTGACGAAGAGCGGTGTCGAGCTGAAGGCCGGGGTCGAGAAGCTATCGAACACCAAGAAGTAGGCGAGCCGCGGACATCGGCTTCTCGAGTGGCCAAGGCGACTTGTCCGCCGTAGCTCGAAGAGCGTAGGCGGGAGCGTGCCCACCAAACGCAGATCACCTCGTAGCAAGATGGTGGGCACAGCGCCGTGCGCCTTTGCCCACCCTACCGCAGCCTCACCCGCGTCTTGCAGCTTCCAACGCCTGCGGCGTGTCGATGTCGAGGAAGGCGCTCTCGCCGTCGACCGGCACTTCGGCGACCGCCTCGGTGTGCTTCGCGATCAGGTGACGCGCGCCGACATCGCCGTCGAGCGTCATCAACTCCTTGAAGAAGCGGCGCGACCACAGCACTGGGTTGCCGCGGCGGCCCTCGCTGACGGGCACGACGATGAGATTGCCGCGGTCCGGTGCGAACGCGTCGATGAGACGGTCAATCAGGCCGGCATCGATCAGCGGCATGTCGCCGAGGCAGACCACAGCGCCGTCGCAAGCTTCTGGAACGGCCGCGATACCGGCCTTGACCGAGCTTGCGATGCCGCCGGCAAAATCCGGATTTTTGACGAAACGCACCTTCAGGCCCTGCAAGGCTTGCTCGATCAGCTCGGTCTGATGGCCGGTGACGACGATGACCTCCGATGCTTTCGAGGCCAGCGCCTGCTCGGTCGCAATCCGCACCAGCTTCTTGCCGTCGAGCTCGGCGAGAAGCTTGTTCGGCCCACCCATCCGGGTCGAACGGCCCGCCGCGAGTACGATGACCGCGACGTGGTTGTTGCCCTCGATCTCCGGTTTTGCGCGCGGCTGCGGACGCGTGACGATCTCCATCAGGAGGCCGCCGACGCCCATGCCCATCAGCTCGGACCGCGTCACCTCGATGCCGGCCAGCAGCCGCATCAGCACCCAGTCAAAGCCGTTCTCGACCGGCGAGCGCGCGCAGCCGGGCGCGCCCAGCACCGGCACGGTGCCGGCCCGGGCAATCAGCAGCAGATTGCCCGGATCGACCGGCATGCCGAAATGCTCGATCTCGCCGCCGATGCCGGTCACGGCCGCAGGGATCACGTCGCGACGATCGGCGATCGCGGATGCCCCGAACACGATCACGAGCTCGGCGCCGAGCCCGAGCAATTCCTTGATCGCCGCCGAGAGCGCCTGCTCCTCATGCGGAACCCGCCGCTCGGCGATGATGCCGGCGCCGGCTGGCGCCAGCCGCTCGGCGGTGACGCGCAACGTCTTGTCGATCACCTTGGAGGACAGGCCGGGCAGCAGCGTCGAGACCACGCCGACGCGCTTGATGACGTAAGGCGCGATCTTCAGAACGTCGCGACCCGCGGCCTTCACCGCGGCATCACGCAGGTTTTCTTCGACGCCGAACGGGATGATCTTGACCGTGCCGACCATCTCGCCCTCGACCACCGGCTTGAAGGCGGAGAGCGTGGCAAAGGTAATGGCCTCGTCGATATTGTTGATGCGGTCCACCGCGGCGCGATCGATCACCAGCACGCCCGGGCGCGCGGCGAACAGATTGGCGCGACCGGTGAAGGCGCGCTCGACATGAATGCCATCGCCGCCGACGGCGAGCGCGATGCTGGCGGCGGCGATGTCCTCGGAGACATCGCCCGCCTCCATCCGCACGACCACGACGTCCTTGATGCCGGCGCGCTCCAGCGCCTCGACCTCGGCAGGGCCGATCGTCGTGCCCTTCTTCAGCACCAGCGGTCCCTGACGCAGGGTGTGCACGGTCACCCCGCCGATCGCATCCCTGGGGCTCGCCGGGCCGAACTTCATGCGGCTTCTTCTTTTTCTTTGGGCGGCAGGCGAAGCACCGCCGTGATCTCGGCCATGATCGACACCGCGATCTCGGACGGCGAGACCGCACCGATCGCAAGCCCGATCGGCGCATGGATGCGCGCGATATCAGCCTCCTTGGCGCCCTGCGCCCGCAGCCGGTCGCCGCGTTTGGCGTGCGTCTTCCGCGAGCCGAGCGCGCCGATATAGAAGCAGTTGCGCTCGAAGGCGTGCAGCAGCGCGGGATCGTCGATCTTGGGATCGTGCGTCACCGCGACGAAAGCAGTGTAGGCATCGACGTTGAGTGGCGGCAGCGCCGTGTCGGGCCATTCCGCGACCAAGGGAACGTCGGGGAAGCGCTCGGGGCTGGCAAAGGCCGTGCGCGGATCGACCACGGTGACGTCGTAGCCGAGCGAGCGCGCCAGCGGCGCCAGCGCCTGACTGATATGGACGGCGCCGACGATGACGAGCTTGGCGGTCGGCGCATGGACGTTGAGGAACAGCTTCTTGCCGCCGGCCTCGACACTGGCGCTTTTGCCCATGCGGAGCTGCTTGTCCAGCTCGGCGCGCAAAGGATCCTTACTGAAGTCCTCGGCCTTCACCAGGCGCTGCTCGCCGCTCTCGGTGTCGGTCACCAGGATCACCGGGCGGCGCGCGGCGCGCTCAGCGTTGAGTTCGTGCAGGATTGCGAGCTTCACGGCTAGCCGACTTTCTCGACGAAGACGCGGATGGTGCCGCCGCAGGACAGCCCGACATTCCAGGCAGTCTCGTCGGCAACGCCAAACTCCAGCATCCTGGGCTTGCCGCTCTGGATCACATCCATGGCCTCGGTGACCACGGCGCCCTCGACGCAGCCGCCGGAGACGGACCCCAGGAACGTGCCCTCGTCGTTGATGACGAGGCTCGAGCCGGCCGGGCGCGGTGCCGAGCCCCAGGTCTCCACCACGGTGGCGAGCGCGACGCCACGGCCGGCCTTCTGCCAGTCCTCCGCCGCCTTCAGAATATCCTCGTCGCGATCGAGCATGGCTACCTCTCAGGCTGCGGAGCGGATCAGGCTGCGGTGATGCGGCGGCAGCGGCCGGGAGAGCGTGGTGATCAGCTCCTGGATCGAGCTCAAATTATGTACGGGGCGGAATTCGTCAACGTGCGGCAGCATCATTTTGATACCCTGGGCCTTGGCCTCGAAGCCGCCAAACCGCAGCAGCGGGTTGAGCCAGATCAGCCGCCGGCAGGAACGGTGCAGCCGGTCCATCTCGAAGGCGAGCTTGGAATCGGCTTCCCGCTCCAGCCCGTCGGAGATCAGCAGCACGATGGCGCCCTGGCTCAGCACGCGCCGCGCCCACAATTTGTTGAAATTGTGCAGGGAGGCCGAGATCCGCGTGCCACCGGCCCAGTCCTCGACCGAGGCCGAGCAGCTCGCCAGCGCCTCGTCGGGATCGCGCTGGCGCAGCGCCCGGGTCACGTTGGTGAGGCGGGTGCCGAACAGGAACACCGAGACACGTTTTCGCGCGTCCCCTATGGCATGCAGGAAATGCAGGAACAGGCGGGTGTACTCGCTCATCGAACCCGAGATGTCGAGCAGCGCGACGATCGGCGCCGGTTTCTCGATCCGCCCGAGGCGATGGATGTCGATGATGTCGCCGCCGGTGCGCAAGGACGCGCGTAAGGTACGGCGCAAATCGAGACGAAGCCCGCGCGCATCGGGCCGGTGCCGGCGCGTCAGAAGCTCGGCCTGCGGCAATCGCATCCGCTCGACGGCGCGGAGCGCTTCGGTGATCTCGGCCGCGCTCATCTGCGCAAAATCCTTCTTCTGAAGGATTTCCTTGTCGGAGACCGACAGGCGCAAATCCTGCTCCTGGTGCTGCGGCGTCTCCGTCATGCGCGGCTGCGACATCGCCTCCTGGACGCGGCGGGAGCCGGCCTGCGGCTTCTTCTTGGCCTGCTCCGGCAACGGTACCGAATCCAGCATGTGCTTCCACTCTTCCGATGCACGGAAGAACAGGTTGAAGGCCTGCTTGAAGATCAGCGCATGCTCGTGGCGCTTGACGAAGATCGCCTCCAGGGTGGTGAAGACGTCGGCGCGTTTGCCGATGTCGATCACCTCAAGCGCGCTCATGGCATCGATGACCGCACCCGGCCCGACCGGCATGCCCGTCGAACGCAGCGCACGGGCGAAGCCGACGATGTTATCGGCGAATTGCTCGGTTTGCTCAGGCGCAAGGTGGTTGATGGCCATGCTTCATCACTCTCAGCCGTCATTCCGGGGCGCGCCTCTTGGCGCGAGCCCGGAATCCATTCATCTACTCACTCTGCGCACCAATGGATTCCGGGTTCGCGCTACGCGGGCCCGGAATGACGAGCTCAGTTATGACGCGCCCGCGTCAATTCTCGCTCGTCGCGTCCTTCAGTACCTTCTGCAAGGTGTCGCCCTGCATCCGCGTGATGTCGTCCTGGTATTTGAGCAGCGCGCCCAGCGTGTCGCCGACCACTTGCGGGGTCAGCGAGCGGGCGTCGAGCTCCGACAGCGCGGTGGCCCAATCGATGGTCTCGGCGACGCCCGGCGACTTGTAGAAATCCTGATTGCGCAGCGCCTGGACGAAACGCACGACCTGCTGCGACAATTTTGCGGAGATGCCGGGCACGCGCGACTTGACGATCGCGAGCTCGCGATCGGCGTCGGGATAATCGACCCAGTGATAGAGACAGCGCCGCTTCAGCGCGTCGTGGATCTCGCGGGTGCGGTTGGAGGTGATGATGACGATCGGCGGGCTCGGCGCCTTCACGGTGCCGAATTCGGGAATCGTCACCTGGAAGTCGCTGAGGATTTCGAGCAGATACGCCTCGAACGCCTCGTCGGCGCGGTCGAGCTCGTCGATCAGCAGCACCGGCGGCCCGGCGACGTCGGGCTCGAGCGCCTGGAGCAGCGGTCGCTTGATCATGTAACGATCGGCGAAAATGTCGGACGACAATTGATCGCGATCGGTGTCGCCGGCGGCTTCCGCCATCCGGATCGCGATCATCTGCGCCGCGCTATTCCACTCGTAGACCGCCGAGGAGACGTCGAGGCCTTCGTAACACTGCAGGCGGATCAGCTTCCGCCCCAGGGCCGCCGACAGCACTTTTGCGATCTCGGTCTTGCCGACGCCGGCCTCGCCTTCCAGAAACAGCGGCCGGCCCATGCGCAGCGACAGATAGGTCACCGTAGCCAGCGATCGCTCGGCGAGATAGCCGCGCGACGTCAGGAGTTCGAGCATCGAATCGACCGATGCCGGCAATACAACTGAAGTATTGGCACCGGGCGTATTGGCCGCTGAGGTCATGAAAAAGCCAGTCTCGCTACGCCCTCACCGGGGACAAGTTTGGGCCGAGGCGTGAGGATCGCTCACTCCTTGGCGTTGGCGGCGTCGAGGGCACGCCGCGTCAGCACGCCGATGAGGTGCGCGCGGTATTCGGCGCTGCCATGGATATCGCTGTTGAGGCCGTCCGCCGGCACCTCGATGCCGTCAAGCGCTTTCGCGGCGAAGCGCTTCTTCAGGGCTTCCTCGAACGCGGTGACGCGGAATACGCCTTCGGAGCCGGCGCCGGTGACCGCGACCCGCACGTCGGAAGGACGCCGCGCCACGAACACACCGACCAGCGCGTAACGCGAGGCCTGGTTGCGGAATTTGATATAGGCCGCCTTCTTCGGCAGCGGGAACATCACCTTGGTGATGATCTCGTCGGCTTCGAGCGCCGTCGTGAACAGGCCCTGGAAAAACTCCTCCGCCTTGAGGCGGCGCTTGTTGGTGACGATGGTGGCGCCGAGCGCGAGCACCGCAGCCGGATAGTCCGCCGTCGGGTCGTTGTTGGCGAGCGAGCCGCCGATCGTGCCCTTGTGACGCACGGCGGGATCGCCGATCTGGCTGGCAAGGTTCGCGAGCGCCGGGATCGCCTCGCCGACGATGGCCGAGCTTGCGACCTCGGCATGCCTGGCGGTGGCACCGATCACGAGCGCGCGGCCCTTCATCTCGATCGTATTGAGCCCATCGATATGGGAGAGGTCGACCAGATGCGGCGGGCTGGCGAGGCGCTGCTTCATGACGGGAATCAGCGTGTGGCCGCCGGCGATCACCTTGGCGTCTTCGTTCTTGACCAGGATGTTGGCGGCCTGCCTAACGGTCCCGGGGCGATGGTATTTGAAGTCGTACATCTGAATGTCCTGATCGCGGAGTGCGCGCGAGGTTTACGCGAGATCGGATTTCGCCATCGCCTTGGCGCCGGCGGAGATCGAGGTGACGATGTTCTGATAGCCGGTGCAGCGGCAGAGATTGCCTTCCAGCTCCTCGCGGATGGTGTGGTCGTCGAGCTCGTTGCCCTTGCGATGGACGATGTCGATCGCGGTCATGATCATGCCGGGCGTGCAGAAGCCGCACTGCAGGCCATGGTGTTCGCGGAAGGCCTCCTGCATCGGATGTAGCGGGGCGCCGTCGGCGGCCAACCCCTCGATCGTCTTGACCTCGTGCCCGTCGGCCATGACGGCGAGCGTGGTGCAGGACTTCACGGCCTTGCCGTCCAGATGCACAACGCAGGCGCCGCATTGCGAGGTGTCGCAGCCGACATGGGTGCCGGTGAGCCGCAGATTCTCGCGCAGGAACTGCACCAGCAGGGTGCGGGGATCGACATTGGCCGTAACAGGATTGCCGTTCACGATGAGGGAGATTTTTGCCATAAGCACTCTCTATCAGCGCCCCGACGGGTCCCGTCGAAGCGGTTCTTATAATTATTCCAGGCCATCATATGGGCCATTATGCCCCGGGGCAACATCACCGGGAATGCAAGGCGCCATGCCGAAAGGCGATAGCGTTCAGCCCTGTACCGCCTTGGCGAAGTTCGCGAAAAATTCGTCGGCCAGTTTCTTGGCGGCGCCGTTGATCAGGCGCTGGCCGAGCTGCGCCAACTTGCCGCCGATCTGCGCCTCGACCTCGTAGGATAAAAGAGTGCCGCCGTCCTTCTCCGCAAGCTTGACCACGGCGCCACCCTTGGCGAAGCCGGCCACCCCGCCCTCGCCTTCGCCGGAGATCTTGTAGCCGTTCGGCGGGTCGAGATCGGACAGCGTGACCTTGCCCTTGAAGCGCGCCGACACCGGACCGACCTTCATTTTCGCCGTCGCACGAAAGCCGCCATCCTCGGTCTTCTCCAGCTCCTCGCAGCCGGGGATGCAGGCTTTCAGCACCTCGGCATCGTTGAGCTTGGCCCACACGGCCTCGCGCGGCGCCGCAAGCTGGACTTCGCCGTTCATCGTCATGGCCATTGGGTGCCTCCCGGGATATCGAACTTGGATCGCGCAACTATAGGGCTGCTCAAGTACCGCAGGGAGGCGGCAAAAGAAAGGGTGCCCCTCGGTCACGTGCATTGCATATTCGCAACTGCAAAAAGCTTGCGCCGCCGGTTTGGGATTGGCACAGGCGGGCCATGGTGGTTAGGTCCCGCACAATATGAGCACATCCCTCTCCCCCCTGCTCGCGCCGATGCTGTCGAGCGTGGCCATGCGCGCGGTCTGCGACGACCGGTCGACCCTCCAGAACATGCTCGATTTCGAGGCAGCCCTGGCCCGAGCCGAGGCGGCCACGGGTGTGATTCCCGCGTCCGCGGTGGGCCCGATCGAAGCCGCGTGCAAGGTCGATACCTTTGACATGGCTGCGCTGGCCGAGGCCGCGACACGATCCGGCAATCTCGCGATCCCCCTGGTCAAGACGCTGACCGCCAATGTCGGCAGGGCCGACGCAGAGGCCGCCCGCTACGTGCATTGGGGCGCGACCAGCCAGGACGTCATCGACACCGCGACCATGCTCACGCTTCGCGCCGGCATCGATGCGTTGGACGCCGATCTCAGCCGCGCCATCAAGGGCTTTGCCGCACTGGCGCGCAATCATCGCAACACGGCGATGGTGGCGCGGACCTGGCTCCAGCACGCGCTGCCGATGCCGTTCGGCCTGAAGGCCGCCGAATACGCCGCAAGCCTTGCCCGCGCCCGCTGCCGCCTGAGGCGGCTCTCCCGCGAGGGCCTCGCACTGCAATTCGGCGGCGCGGCCGGCACGCTTGCAGCCCTTGGCGATAAGGGGCTCGTGGTTTCCGAACGGCTGGCGCGGGAGCTGAACCTGCCGCTGCCCGAAGCGCCCTGGCACACCCATCGCGACCGCATCGCGGAAGCCGCATCAGCCTTTGCGATTCTCGCCGGCAGCTGCGGCAAGATCGCCCGCGACGTCTCGCTGCTGATGCAGACCGATGTCGGCGAAGCGTTCGAGCCTGCTGGCGAAGGCCGCGGCGGCTCCTCGACCATGCCGCACAAGCGCAACCCGGTCGCGGCCGCAAGTGCGCTGGGCTGTGCGACCATGGCGCCTCAGCTCGCAGCGACGATTTTTGCCGCACAGGTGCAGGACCACGAACGCAGCGCCGGTCCTTGGCACGCGGAATGGCCGACGCTGCCGCAATTGATGCTGGTCACCTCCGGCGCGCTTGCCGCCATCGTCGACATCGCCGAGGGTCTCGATGTCGATGCCGCGCGCATGCGCAGCAATCTCGATGCGACCCACGGGCTGATCATGGCGGAAGCGGTCACTTTTGCGCTGGCCGAGGCGATCGGCAAGAGCGATGCGCATCATCTGATCGAGGCCGCGAGCAAGCGCGCGGTCGCTGAGAAGAAGCATCTGCGCGAGGTGCTCGCAGCCGATTCGCAGGTCACTGCGCATCTTTCGTCGGAAAAAATTGCGGCGTTGTTCGAGCCGATGGCCTATCAAGGCGCTTCCCAAGCCCTGATCGACCGCCTGCTCGACAGCCTCGAACGCGAATAGAGCAGCCTTGAGCGGACATAAAACGGAGACGCCAGCATGCCCATGATCGATGCCGACGGTTGCCTGATCAACGTCTCCGTCGAGGGCCGCGACGGCGGGCCGACGCTGATGCTGTCGAACTCGCTCGGCTGCACTCTGCAGATGTGGGAGCCGCAGATGAAAGCGCTGACGCAGATATTCCGCGTCATCCGCTACGACCGCCGCGGCCACGGCAAGTCCAACGTTCCGCCCGGCCCCTATACGATGGAGCGTTTCGGCCGCGACGTGCTCGCGATCCTCGACGACCTCAATATCGAGAAAGTGCACTGGTGTGGCCTGTCGATGGGCGGCATGGTCGGGCAATGGCTGGGCGCGAACGCGCCGGAGCGCTTCGGCAAGCTCATCCTCGCCAACACCTCCTGCTACTATGCCGAGCCGACCAAATGGCTCGAGCGCATCGACGCCGTGAAGAAGGGCGGCATCGCCGCCGTCGCCGATGCCGTTATTGCCGGCTGGCTCACCCCGGATTTCCGCGAGCGCGCACCCGACATCGCCGCCAGGATGAAGGCGATGCTGCTGGCCTCGCCGGTCGAAGGCTATCTCGCCTGCTGCGAGGCGCTGTCGACGCTCGACGAGCGCGCGCTGCTGCCGAAGATCAAGAGCCCGACGCTGGTGATCGCTGGCCGCCACGACGTGGCGACGCCGATTTCGGCGGGTGAATTGATCCGCTCAAGCATTCCCGGCGCGAGCATGACCATCATCGACGCCGCCCATATTTCCAATGTCGAGCAGCCGCACGCGTTCACCGACGCGGTCGTGGGCTTCTTGACGCAGCGTTAGTCGCAACCGTCATTGCGAGCGCAGCGAAGCAATCCAGAAATGCCTCCGTGGTGACTGACTGGCAATGACGAAGGAGGAGAACAGCATGGACGATCAGAAACGCCGCGATGCCGGCATGAACGTGCGCCGAAAAGTGCTGGGCAATGCCTGGGTCGACAAGTCGATCGCGGGTCGCAATGCATTCAACACCGATTTCCAGGACATGATCACGCGCTACGCCTGGGGCGAGATCTGGACGCGGCCGCATTTCGACGAGCGCACGCGGCGGGTGCTGGTGATCGGCACCATGGTAGCGCTTGGCCAATGGGACGAATTCCGCCTGCATGTGCGCGCGGCCCTCGCCGAGGGCGGCTTCACGCCCGACGACATCAAGGAAATCCTGCTGCAGCAGGCGATTTATTGCGGCGTGCCGGCGGCGAACCACGCCGTCAAGGAAGCCTCAGCGATTGTGCAGGAGCTCGGCCTGCTCAAGACCTAGCGGCGGGGCGGCCTCAACGGTCTTCTGAACGATCTTGGGCGCCGCCTCGGGCCGTTCGATCACCACCACGATGGCGGCACCGAGCAGAAGCAGCAGTTCGGTGGCGTGCAGCCGCAGCGCGGCCATCTCGCCGACCTTCGAGGCCATGATCATGCTCGCAAACGAGATCAGGCTGCCGATCGCAAGCGCAATGCCGAGCGCTTCGTCGCTGCCGCCGTTCTTGCGGATGCGCGGGATGCAGAGCAGCGCAAGGTAGATCGCAAAGAACGCCACCACCGTCAGTCGGCCCAGTGCCAGCAGCCAGGCGGCGCGCACCGTGTCCATCCCCGCCATCTGGAGATGGTCACTGAGGAAAAGCGCCACTGCGACGCTCGGCCGCTCATAGAGGCCGTGCACCGGCGCCACCATGATGTTGAAGGCAACGAGGGTCCAGGCCGGGATGAAATAGGCCGCCAGAAGTGCGCCGTTGACCGAACCGATCCGCCAGTTTCCGAACATGCCGCTTCCCGCTTCGTTTGGTCCGCGCCTTCGATGGAAGGCTTTGCCGGGAGCTAACTCGCATCAGACTGTGGCGGCAATTTAAACCCTTTGTTTACCTTAACTGCCTCCCGACAGGCATCCAATTGGGCGCAGGCGGCGCCGGTTCCGCCCATTGCGGGGAACCGGAGCGCCCAAATGATCTCTGTAAAAGCCTTGATGCGGAGGCAGGGCCGGTTGCAGCCGCCAGTTCCCTCCTGTTACAAAACGAGAATGCTTAAGGGCTGCCGGGGCCCGAGAAGAAACCAGCACTCTCTCTCGAAGAGCTCCCTTTGAGCCGCGTCAGATTTGGGTACGGCAGCCTATGGATTATTTCGCCCAGCAGCTCATCAACGGCCTCGTGCTCGGCTCGATCTACGGGCTGATCGCGATCGGCTACACGATGGTCTACGGCATCGTCGGCATGATCAACTTCGCCCATGGCGATGTTTTCATGATCGGCGGCTTCATCGCCCTGATCACGTTCCTTCTCCTGGTCTCGACCGGCCTGACTGCGGTCCCGGTGATCCTTTTGATCGTGATCCTGGTCTCGATGGCGGTCACCGCCTTGTATGGCTGGACCATCGAGCGCATCGCCTACCGTCCGCTGCGCCACTCGTTCCGCCTCGCGCCGATGCTGTCGGCGATCGGCATGTCGTTCGTGCTGACCAACTATTCGCAGGTGGCGCAAGGCGCACGGGTGAAGCCAGTGCCGCCAGTGATCACCGGCGGATATACGCTGCACGAGAGCGCCGATGGCTTCGTCATCCAGCTCTCCAACATCCAGATCGTGGTGGTCATCACCACCATCGTGCTGCTGGCGATCTTCACCTGGCTGGTGTCGCGCACCCGGCTCGGGCGCGACATGCGCGCCTGCGAGCAGGACCAGACCATGGCGGCGCTGCTCGGCGTCAACGTCGACCGCACCATCTCCATGACCTTCGTGATCGGCGCTGCGCTCGCCGCGGTGGCCGGGCTGATGTACCTGCTCTATTACGGACTGGTCGATTTCTTCATGGGCTTCGTCGCCGGCATCAAGGCGTTCACGGCGGCCGTGCTCGGCGGCATCGGCTCGCTGCCCGGCGCCATGCTCGGGGGGCTCGCGATCGGGCTGATTGAGACGTTCTGGTCGGCCTATTTCTCGGTCGAGTACAAGGACGTCGCCGCGTTCTCGATCCTGATCGTCGTGCTGATCTTCATGCCGACCGGCCTGCTCGGCCGCCCCGAAGTCGAAAAAGTCTGACGGTCGCGCGCGTGAAAACTCCATCGAGCAATACGGCCAAAACTGCATCGGGCATCCCCGCTCTCCTGAAGACCGCCTGCGTCAACGCACTGATCGCGCTGGTGCTGTTCTCGCTGATGGTCGGCGTCCGCACCGAAGCTGGTTCCGACGGCCAGCTCACCTATTGGACGCGCTTCGGCGAGGTTGCCTCCCTCGTCGCCGCGGTATTCGGCGGCTCGATCGTGCTCGAGCTGCTCAAGCAATGGATCGGTCCGACCGGCGCCGACAAGCTGGTGCCGCCAGCGGTGCAGAGCGGAATGTCGTTCCTCGGCCGCTATCTCGCACCGGCGCTCCTGATCTTCACGCTGCTGGTGCCCGTGATCTTCTATGACCAGCGCTACATCCTCGACCTCGCAATCCTCGTGCTCACCTATGTCATGCTGGGCTGGGGATTGAACGTCGTGGTTGGCCTCGCCGGCCTGCTCGATCTCGGCTACGTCGCCTTCTATGCGGTCGGCGCCTATTCCTACGCTTTGCTTGCGACCAATTTCGGCTGGTCATTCTGGATCTGCCTGCCGCTAGCGGGCGTCCTCGCCGCATTCTGGGGCGTGCTGCTCGGCTTTCCCGTGCTGCGCCTGCGCGGCGACTATCTCGCGATCGTGACGCTCGCCTTCGGCGAGATCATCCGCCTCGTCATCATCAATTGGCAGGATCTGACCGGCGGTCCCAACGGCGTCTCCAGCATTCCCCGCCCCTCCTTCTTCGGCATCCCGCTCGACAACAGCGACAACGGGCTCGCCGCCAGGCTCGGCATCGAATATTCGCCGACCCACCGCATCGTCTTCCTGTTCTACCTCATCCTGGCGCTCGCGCTGCTCACCAACTGGGTGACGATCCGGCTGCGCCGGCTGCCGATCGGCCGCGCCTGGGAAGCCTTGCGCGAGGATGAAGTCGCCTGCCGCGCGCTCGGCATCAACACCACGACAACCAAGCTCACGGCATTCGCGACCGGTGCGATGTTCGGCGGCTTTGCCGGCGCGTTCTTCGCGACCCGCCAAGGCTTCATCAGCCCGGAATCCTTCACCTTCCAGGAATCGGCGCTGGTGCTCGCCATCGTCGTGCTCGGCGGCATGGGCTCGCAGCTTGGCGTGGCGCTCTCCGCGCTCGCCATGATCGGCGGATTCGAGCTGTTCCGCAGCCTCGAGAGCTATCGCATGCTGGTGTTCGGCATGGCCATGGTGCTGATCATGATCTGGCGGCCGCGCGGCCTGATCGGCCATCGCGCGCCGACCGTGTATCTGACCAAGGCCCACGCGATCTCATCCGACCTCGTCAAGGAGGGACACGGATGAGCCGCGACCAGATTCTCGAGGTCGACCGGCTCACCATGCGCTTCGGCGGCATCGTCGCGGTGCAGGACCTGTCGTTTGCTGCCGAGCGGAACAAGATCACCGCGCTGATCGGACCCAACGGCGCCGGTAAGACGACGGTGTTCAACTGCATCACCGGCTTCTACAAGCCGAGCGGCGGCGCCATCCGCCTCAGCCATGACGACGGCAAGGTGATCGCGCTGGAGCGGCTGAACGATTTCCGCATCGCCAAGCAGGCCAAGGTCGCCCGCACCTTCCAGAACATCCGTCTGTTTCCCGGCATGACCGCGCTGGAAAACCTGATGGTGGCGCAGCACAACGCGCTGATGCGCGCCTCCGGCTTCACCTTGCTCGGGCTCATTGGCGCGCCTGTCTACCGCGACGCCGAGAAGCGCGCGATCGATCTCGCCACCGACTGGCTCAAGCGGGTCAATTTGCTCGATCGCGCCGACGATGCCGCCGGTAATTTTGCCTATGGCGACCAGCGACGGCTCGAGATCGCACGTGCGATGTGCACCGAGCCCGCGCTCTTGTGCCTGGACGAACCCGCCGCCGGCCTCAATGCGCGCGAGAGTGCCGCCCTGAGCGAGCTGCTGCTGTCGATCCGCAACGAGCTCGGCACCTCGATCCTGCTGATCGAGCACGACATGTCTGTGGTGATGGAGATCTCCGACCACATCGTTGTGATGGACCACGGCGTGAAGATCTCTGAAGGCTCCCCGCGCGAGGTTCGCGACGACCCAAAGGTGATCGCCGCCTATCTCGGCACCGATGAGGAAGAGGCGGCGGCCGTGATGGAGGGCGGGTCGTGACGTCGCCCACTGCCTTGCTCGCGATCCGCGGCCTTCGCGCCGCCTACGGCAAGATCGAGGCGCTGAAGGGCGTCGACCTCGAGATCAATGCCGGCGAGATCGTGGCGCTGATCGGCGCCAACGGTGCCGGCAAGTCGACGCTGATGATGACGATCTTCGGCAAGCCCCGCGCCCGCGCCGGCCAGATCCTGTACGAAGGCCGCGACATCACCGAAGTGCCTACCCACGAGATCGCGCATTTGCGTATCGCGCAATCGCCGGAAGGCCGCCGCATCTTCCCGCGCATGAGCGTGGCGGAAAACCTCCAGATGGGGGCGGATGCCACCGAGTGCACTGACGCCGAACGCGAGGCGACGCTACAACGCGTGTTCACGCTGTTTCCGCGGCTGAAGGAACGCTACGCCCAGCGTGGCGGAACCCTGTCCGGCGGCGAGCAGCAGATGCTGGCCATCGGTCGCGCCTTGATGAGCCGTCCTCGCCTGCTCCTGCTCGACGAGCCCTCGCTTGGTCTGGCGCCTCTGATCGCGCGCCAGATTTTTGATGCGATCCGCACCCTGAACCGCCAGGACGGCCTGACCGTGCTGATCGTCGAGCAGAACGCCAACCATGCGCTCAAGCTCGCCCATCGCGGCTATGTCATGGTCAATGGCCTGATCACGCTGGCCGGGACCGGTGCCGAGTTGTTGCAGCGCCCCGAGATTCGCGCCGCCTACCTGGAAGGCGGCCGGCACGGTTGAGGCCGCCCAAGGCGAACCCGTGCTGCCGAATGTGGCGAGATATCTCTGTCCATGCCCGTATTTTGCCGGTGACTTCTCCTCGAATTCATTCAAGAATGGCGCCGGTTTGAACCGGGCATGCCCGGTAACTCCCACAGGCGACCACCCTCGAGGTATCTCATGAAATCACTGAAGCTCATCGGTCTGGCATTCGGCGCGTCGATCGCGCTGTCGAGCGCGGCATTCGCGCAGGATGTCACCGTCGCAGTCGCAGGTCCGATGACCGGCGGCGAGTCCGCTTTCGGCCGCCAAATGAAGAACGGCGCCGAGATGGCCGTAGCCGACATCAACGCCGCCGGCGGCCTCAACGGCAAGAAGCTCGCGCTGTCCGTCGAGGACGACGCTTGCGATCCGAAGCAGGCGCGCTCGATCGCCGAGAAGATCGCCGGCGCGAAGATTCCCTTCGTGGCCGGGCATTATTGCTCGTCGTCGTCGATCCCGGCTTCGGAAGCCTATGCCGACGGCAACGTGCTCCAGATTACTCCCGCCTCCACCAATCCGAAGTTCACCGATAGCGGACTGTGGAACGTGGCGCGCGTCTGCGGCCGTGACGACCAGCAGGGCCTGGTCGCCGCCCAGTACATCGCCAAGAACTACAAGGGCAAGAACATCGCCATCCTCAACGACAAGACCACCTACGGCAAGGGTCTTGCGGACGAGACCAAGAAGGCGCTCAACAAGGCCGGCGTCACCGAGAAGATGTACGAGTCCTACAACAAGGGCGACAAGGACTTCAACGCGATCGTCTCGCGGCTAAAGCGCGACAACATCGATCTCGTCTATGTCGGGGGCTACCATCAGGAGAGCGGCCTGATCCTGCGCCAGATGCGCGACCAGGGCCTCAAGACCGTGCTGATGGCCGGCGACGCGCTCGCCGACAAGGAATATGCCTCCATCACCGGCCCGGCCGGCGAAGGCACGCTGTTCACCTTCGGCCCCGATCCGCGCAATAAGCCGACCGCGAAGAAGATCGTCGAGGCCTTCAAGGCCAAGAACATCGACCCCGAGGGCTACACGCTCTACACCTATGCGGCGATGCAGGTCTGGTCGCAGGCGGCCAAGAAGGCCGGCACCACCGATGCCAAGAAGGTCATGGCGGCCATCAAGGCCGGCAAGTGGGACACCGTGATCGGGCCGATCGAGTATGACGCCAAGGGCGACATCAAGCAGCTCGACTACGTCGTCTACAAATGGGACGCCAAGGGCGGCTACGCCGCGATTAGCGGCAACGGCACCTAAGCACGGTTGCCGGGGGCCTTGGAGGCCTCATCCAATCATCGTCGCGCCCCGGCTTGCCCCGGGGCGTTTCTTCCCGCGTCAGGGTCAGACGGCTGCAGGCAGCGCGCCGTCCGCCGCGGCTTGGGCGTTCCTTAGTGCTTGAAGAAGATCGTTCGGTCGAAACGGCTTTTGCAGGCAGACCACGTTGGCGAGGTGGGGCGATTGTTCCATGAAGTCCAGCGCCGTCATCCCCGACACGGCAACGACCGGGAGGCTCGGTGCAAGCTCGCGCAGCGTCGTGATGACCTCGACGCCGCTGGTATCGCCAAGGAAAATGTCCACGATTGCCGCGTCGAAGCAGGCCTCGGTGAAGGCTTTCACCCCGGCTGCGCCGCTATCGGCCTCAACGACGTCGTAACGGTTGACGCGCAGCACGATCGCGACCATCGCACGGACGTCCTTCTGGTCGTCGATGATGAGAACACGGGGCATTGGGAACAACTCCCGGATCGTGAAATCAAAATGCCTGATTCAAACCTGGAACCCGTAGCAGCGGGAGAGCATTATGGCACCGTCCAGTAAAGCGCATCTTACCCGATCCCCCGTGCGCGTTCCCCACAAAATTAAGTAAACTGTAACCTTCGGTTGAGTCGCGGTGGGTTTTGTCATGATGCGTGCCCAGAACCCGCTACCATGGACCAAAATTGATTAGGCCAAATGAGATTGGCGAAGATGCTCAAGACCGATCTGCGAGAGCTGCACGTGTCCGCAACGACCGATCGGAACACATTCCTTTCGACGCTGCCGGCTACCCCGAAAGACCGCACCGCAGCATTGGCGATCGTGGGCGTCTCGTCGATTCTGTTCGCAGTGGCCGTGCCCTTCGCAGGTATCCCGCTGCTCCCGGTGCCAGCCTTTGTCGCGAGCTATCAATCCGCGCTCGTCGTCGCGGACATCGTCACCGCGGTCCTGCTGTTGTCGCAGTTTGCGGTGCTCAGGACCCGCGCGCTGCTCGTGCTCGCGACGGGCTACCTGTTCACCGCTGCCGCGGCCGTGGTCCATGCCCTTACCTTCCCCGGACTTTTTTCGCCGACCGGGCTGCTGGGGGCCAACCAGCAGACCACGGTCTGGCTTTACATGATCTGGCACGGCGGCTTTCCGCTCTGCGTGCTGGGCTACGCCTGGCTGAAGGAGGCCGACGGCGGTGCCCGGATCGCGGGCTCGGCAAGCAAGGCGATCTACGCCAGCGTGGTCGGCGTCGCCGCGGTCATGATCGTCTTGACCTGGATCGTCACTGCCCAGCACGACCTGCTTCCGGTCCTGCTGCGCGACGGCCGTTACACGCAGATCATGATCGGCGTGGTGGCCTTTGTCTGGTCCTTGAGCTTTGCCGCGCTGGTCTCGCTGTGGTTCCGCCGTCCGCATTCGGTCATCGACGTCTGGCTCATGGTGGTGATGTGCGCGTGGCTGTTCGACATCGCGCTGTCGGCGATCGTCAACGTCGCGCGCTTCGATCTCGGCTTCTACGCCGGCCGCGTCTACGGCCTCTGCGCGGCGACCTTCGTGCTCGCAGTGCTTTTGATCGAAAATGTCCGCCTCCAGGCGCACACGCTGGGACTCGTCGGCAGGTTGCGCCAGCAGTCGGCATTGGATCGCGACTACTATGGCAAGCGCCTTGCGCTGTACGGGGCCGTCGTCGAATCCGCCAATGATGCCATCATTACGAAGACCCTCGACGGTGTCATCACGGGCTGGAACAAGGCCGCCGAACATCTGTTCGGCTATGCCGCCGCGGAGGCCATCGGCCAACCGATCGACATCATCGTGCCGGAGGACCGCAAGGCCGAGGTCAGGGGTATCCTGAACAGGGTCGGCGGCAATGAAACGATCGCCCAGCATGAAACGGTCCGGATCCGAAAGGACGGCCGGCCGCTCGACGTCGTTCTCAATGTTTCTCCGCTCAAATCAGCCACCGGACAGATCATCGGCGCTTCCAAGATCGCCCACGACATCACGGAAGAGAAGCAGGCACGAGAAAAACTGCGCCGCGAGGTCGAGGAGCGGCAGCGGATCTTCGAGACTTCGCAGGACCTGATCCTGGTCACCGACGGTTTTGGCAATTTCATCCAGGTCAGCCCCAGCGTGAAGACCATTCTGGGCTTGAGTCCGGACGACATGATCGGGCACAGCGCCACCGAGTTCATTCATCCCGACGACCTACAGAAGACGCGCGACGAGATGCGCGCGGCGCGGCGTGGCGCGGTCAAGCGCAGCTTCGAGGCGCGCTACTACCACTACGATGGTCACGAGGTCACGCTGAACTGGATGGGCACCTGGTCCGATCCGGTCAAGCGCCATTTCTTCATCGGTCGCGACCTCACCGAGAAGCAGGCCGCCGAGGCGCAGTTCAGGCACGTCCAGAAGATGGATTCCATCGGTCAATTGACCGGCGGTGTCGCGCACGACTTCAACAATGTGCTGACCGTCATCACCGGCACGATCGGCATTCTGGCGGACGCGGTCGCTGACCGTCCCGAGCTCGCCGCCATCACCAAGCTGATCGATGACGCCGCCGAACGTGGCGCGCAACTGACCAAGCATCTGCTCGCCTTCGCCCGCAAGCAGCCGCTCCAACCGCGCGAAATCGACGTCAACGCATTGACGCTCGAGGCCGCAAAGCTCCTGCATCCCACGCTCGGCGAGCAGATCACCATCATGCCGCAGCTCACCGAGGATGCGTGGCCGGCACTGATCGACCCGGGCCAGCTTTCCACCGCGATCCTCAATCTCGCGCTCAACGCGCGCGATGCCATGCCCAACGGCGGCACGCTGGTGCTGGAGACGCGCAACATCTTCCTCGACGACGGTTATGCCAGCATGAATCCCGACGTGGTGGCCGGCAATTACGTCATGATCGCCGTCAGCGACACCGGCTCCGGAATCCCGCCGGAGTTGATCGACCGGGTGTTCGATCCCTTCTTCACCACCAAGGAAGTCGGCAAGGGCACCGGCCTCGGGCTCAGCATGGTGTTCGGCTTCGTCAAGCAGTCCGGCGGACACATCAAGATCTACAGCGAGGAAGGCCACGGCACGAGCGTGAAGATCTACCTGCCGCGCTCGAGCGGCGTGCAGGAGACCGAATTCGAGGTGCTCCAGAACGCGCCAGTCACCGGCGGCCACGAAAAAATCCTGATCGTCGAGGACGACGCGCTGGTGCGCCAATATGTCGTGACCCAGATCAAGAGCCTCGGCTATACAGCCCTCGAAGCCGCTAACGCGGCCGAGGCCCTCGTCATTATCGACGCCGACAAGGACATCGACCTGCTGTTCACGGACGTCATCATGCCCGGCAACATGAACGGACGCCAGCTCGCCGACGAGGCGGCTCGCCGCCGCCCCGACCTGAAGACGCTGTTCACCTCGGGCTACACCGAGAACGCCATCGTCCATCACGGGCGGCTCGATTCCGGCGTGCTGCTGCTGGCGAAGCCCTACCGCAAGTCCGAGCTCGCCAAGATGCTGAGGACCGCCCTCGCGGGTTGAGCCTGCGGCATCCCTGCGATATCGCTGAAGCGAACGCCTTTCAGCCTGCGGAGCCGCCTTGAAAAACCTTCTCACCGATATCGCCGGCGTCCGCGTCGGCCACGCCGAGGATGCGAAAATCGCCACCGGCACGACCGCGATCATCTTCGACGCCCCCGCGGTCGCGGCCATCGATGTTCGCGGCGGCGGACCCGGCACGCGCGAAGACGCGTTGCTCGACCTCGCCAGCACCGTCGATCGCGTTGATGCGATTGCGCTGTCCGGCGGCTCCGCCTTTGGAATCGACGCCGGCGGCGGCATCCAGGCCTGGCTCGCCGAACAAGGCCGCGGCTTGCGGATTCGCGAGGCGGTGATTCCGATCGTCCCGGGCGCGATCGTTTTCGACCTGCTCAACGGTGGCGACAAGGCCTGGGGACGCTTCGCGCCCTATCGCGATCTCGGCTACGCCGCAGCGTTGGCTGCCAGCGACGATTTCGCACTGGGCAGCGTTGGGGCCGGCCTTGGAGCCACCACCGCAACCTTCAAGGGCGGACTGGGGTCGGCCTCCGCGGTCCTGGCCAATGGTATCAAGGTTGCCGCGATCATGGTCGTCAACGCGGTCGGCAGCACAACCGTTGGCGATGGGCCTTGGTTCTGGGCTGCGCCGTTCGAGGAGAACGGCGAGTTCGGCGGGCGCGGCCTGCCGTCCGCTTTCACACCGGACATGCTGGCGATGCGCATCAAGGGCGGACCCGCTGCGAGCGCGCGTGAGAACACCACGATCGGCCTCGTCGTCACCGATGCCACGCTGACCAAGGCCCAGGCCAAGCGGCTTGCGATGATCGCGCATACCGGGTTCGCCCGTGCGATTTATCCGGTGCATGCCCCAACCGATGGCGACGTGCTGTTCGCCGCCGCAACGGGCGAGAAGCCGATCGAGCCGCTGGTCGGCCTCACCGAGCTCGGAACCGTCGCCGCCAACGTGGTCGCACGCGCAATCGCACGCGGCGTCTACAATGCGACAGCCCTGCCATTTGCCGGCGCGATGCCGGCATGGAAGGATCGGTTCGGCTAGAAACGAAACGGCGGGCACGGCGTTACCCTGACGGGCCAAGGTGCACCGCCATGCCGTCTTCCGTGATCCGGTTTTTCCGTTATGCGCCCGAGACGCGCGAGCTGAAAGTGACTTTCGTCAGCGGGCGCCTCTATGTCTACGAGGACGTTCCGCCCGAGGTCGCCGCGGCGTTCAGGAATGCGCGCTCAAAGGGTACATTCTTCAATCACGAAATCCGCGACCGTTATCTCTACCGTGACATCACTCACGAATATGCAGGCTAGCCGTGAGCGAGGTTACACGCTCATCGACATCGATGAACCGGCAGCCGCTGAGGCGCCTTGTCCCTGCCCGCCCTGCCGCTGCATCAACTGCGCGAACAGATCGTACGCTGAATTACGGGGGCTGGAGGCGCCCGGGACCGTCGTCGACATCTTGAAGCCGTCGGCGTAGGTGACGGTGGTGGTGGTCGAGCCGTCGGCGCCGGTCGTCGAAGTCGAGGTCGAGCCGCCCTTGGCCTGCGAGGAGGAATCCGAGCCGCTGCCGGAGGCATCGCTCGCACCCTGCGCGTGATGGTGGCCGCGGTGGCCGCTCTTCAGCGCCTTCGACATCTCATCGAGGCTGACGCTGCCGTCGGTATTCGAGTCCAGCTTTGAGAAAACGTCGTCGGCCCGCGCGAGGTTGGTGCCGCCGGCACCGAGCGCATTCTCGAATTCCGACTTGGTGATCTTGCCGTCGCCATCGCCATCGATCTGCGAGAACAGATCCTTCAGGGCGGCGTCGCGGCGCGTCGGGGACGAGGATGTCGAGCTCGACGAGGTCGAGTTGGCGCTGCCGGTGCTGTCCGTCGACTGGCTCTGCGCTGCGAACAGCGCGTTCATCGTCTCCGACGAGATCTGCGGGGTTTTGCCCGCATTGACCGACGAGGTCGCGCCGGTCGTGCTGTTGCTGCCGCTGTCGATCGCGAACGGATTGGTCGCCGGCTTTTGCGAGGACCCCGTCTTCTGCGTCGACGAGGACGATTTCGAATTCGTCAGCGACTGGATCGCGTCGAGCGCACTCGATACGGCCCCAAGAGCGAACAACATTGCACAACTCCAACCGATGCGGCATGCCGCGGCCAATGTTCTGTTGAGATGAAGTCAGCAAGCGCCGTGCCAGCGCAAAAAACTCAATGAAATCCGCTCTCACCGCACGTTGCATGGCCCGGGAACACCGGCAATTCATGCCGGTCGCGGCAGAAATTTCCGCCCACAGGAAGCACGCCGCCCCTGCATTGCCCGGCTGAGAGGCCCATGTTAGGCGAGTCCATCTTTCACGGCCGCCACGGGAAACCGCCATGACCCAAGCCTTCGCTCCCCGCCCCCTGGCAATCGCGCCCTCGATCCTGGCCTCGGACTTCTCCAGGCTCGGCGAGGAGGTGCGCGCCGTGGACGCCGCCGGAGCCGACTGGATCCATCTCGACGTCATGGACGGGCACTTCGTTCCCAACATCTCGTATGGCCCCGACGTCATCAAGGCGATGCGCCCGCACACCAGGAAGATCTTCGACGCGCATCTGATGATCTCGCCCTGCGACCCCTATCTCGAGGCCTTTGCGAAAGCCGGCTGCGACCACATCACCGTGCATGCTGAGGCCGGTCCCCATCTGCACCGCTCGCTTCAGGCGATCCGCGCTCTCGGCAAGAAGGCCGGCGTTTCGCTCAATCCGGGCACGCCGATCAGCGCGCTCGAATACGTTCTGGACCTGGTCGACCTCGTGCTGGTGATGTCGGTCAATCCCGGCTTCGGCGGCCAGGCCTTCATCCCCTCCACGATCGGCAAGATCCGCGATATCCGCGCGATGACGGCGGGCCGTCCGATCGACATCGAAGTCGATGGCGGCGTCGGCTCCGACGTCGCAGGTCCCCTGGCCGCAGCCGGCGCCAACGCCTTCGTCGCCGGCACGTCCGTGTTCAGGGGCGGCACGCAGGACGCCTACAAGACCAACATCGCCGCAATCCGCAACGCCGCCGCGGCTGCACGCGGCGAGGCGATCTGAGGGCTCGCGCGGCTCCGCAGATGTGCGGCTTCTACGGGTGTTGCAGCGCGCAGTGCCTAAATTTGCAACCTTGATCCGTACTCCTCCGGGCTTCCCTGATTCGCGCAAATCACCGCTAGTGATTCTTGCCTGTTTTCGCGGGAGCACATCATGACGACGACCCTGGTTTGGACTGGCGTGGCGTTGTGGCTTGGTTTTTCTGCGTTTGTTGTGTTTGGTCCATCGGCTGGACCGGTGAAGGTCTCGGCTCGCTCGACCCGCATCGCTCGTCGCGACTGGTATCGGGCCTGACCCCATGCAGATCGCGCTCGTAAAGCGTCAGCCGAAGCGCCGGTGCCGCATCCCGCGGCGCCCGCATCCTGACCTCGATTTCTTCTTCGGTCGGCTCGAACGCACTGAAGGCGAGATGCGCGACGACACCGGGCCCGAGACGGACCTGGATCACCCGCTCCGGTCACCGCGCCGGCATTGAATTCTTTTCTGGACCAAGCTCATGAAGCCGCATTGCCCGAATTGCCTAAAGGAAATGACCAAGGCGTCCGCGTCGCGTAACCTGTTCAACTGCGAGCCCTGCCGCGAGATCATCCAGTTCTTCGGCGGCAGCGCGGATCACGGCGAGCCTGGCCCGCAATTCTCCTGGCCGATCCGCCGCAAGCGCTCCGTCCACACCGCTCACGCGGCCTGAACCTCCAGATCCAGAGCGCGGCTCTATCCCACCTCCTCGCCCGCATCCGCAGCCATTCGCGGCGGCCGTACCACGGTGACGGTGCAGGCCGCTTCCGAGGCCACCTTGGCCGAGACGCTGCCGAGCAGCGTGCGCCTGAACGAGCCCTGCCGCGCGCCGATGATGACGTGGTCGACGTGGTTGACCTCGCAAAACTCCAGGATGGCCGCCGCGGGATCGACGGCTTCCAGCACGTGAGCCGACAGCCGGCTCTCATCGAGCTTGAGCGGAGTGGCCCAGTGCCTGAGCGCCACCAACCGGTCGATATGCTTGTTGGAGCCCTGCTCATCCAGCGTCCTGTCGATCGCGATGCGGTTGAGCTTCAACACGTTGAGACATGCGAGCCGCGCCGACGGCAGCGTGGCGAGAATGCGTTCCGTCGTCATGCGCAGAGCCTCGTTCAACTCCGGCTCGCCTTCCGCCGTATCGAGCGCGACCGCAACGATCGGGCTCGATGCGAGCTGGGCTGCGACATCCGATTTCGCGCGGGGCGCCATGACACCCTGGTTGAACCGGCGGCGCCAGGCGGCGCTGAGCGGATCGCGCTTCATTCGCTCCGAGCGCATCGTGAGCCTGATCTGGTCCGGATGGGTCAGATCGAAGGCGAGCTGCGACGCCGTCGGATAGCGCCGCACCGGCTCGATCTCGAGGCACCGCAGCACCACCTCCTGGAGCCAGGGCGGATAATCGGCGCGCAAGCCGCGCGGCGGGTGCGGATCGCGCCACAGCCGGCGCCGCATCGCACGCAGCGTCTCGCCCTCGCCGAACGGCCGCTCGCCGGTCGTGAAGAAATAGAGCAGGACGCCAAGCGAGAACAGATCGCTGCGCGGATCGTCGCGCACCCCTGACAGCCGTTCCGGCGCCATATAGGGCGCGGTGCCGTAAGGCAGGCGGAATTCCTCCTGCAACAGGTCCGGCAGATGGTTGTGATGCGACAGGCCATAGTCGATCAGCACCGCCTCGCCGCTCTCGCGGAACATGATGCTGCTCGGCTTGATGTCGTGATGGATCACGTTCTGCCGGTGCAAATCCGCGAGCCCCGTCGCAATCCTGGCGACAAGCTGCCGCACCTCGTCATACGGCAGCGGCAGGTCGGGCAACCGCTTGTAGAGCGTGGTCCCGGTGATGCGCTCGATGACGACATAGGCCTGGTGGGCGAAATCGCCGGTACCGAAGCTTGAGGGTACATGCGGCCCGGCCAGCCGCGGCAGGATCATCATCTCCATTTCGAAGGAGACGATCGCCGCGGGGTCCTCGCCCTCCGACACCCGCGGAATCTTCATCAGCAGCGGCACCTCGATGCCGGGATGGGTGACCGTCCACAGCGTCGCCATTCCGCCGGCATGGACGCATTCGCCGATCGTGTAGCCGTCGATCTCTGCGCCCGATTTGACGAGGGGTTTCGGCATCGGCCTCTAGCGCCCCTGCGACAGCCGGTCGGCGAGCCAATGCGGCAGGCCGTTCTCACGGATCCGGTTCGCGGCCGTTTCGACATCGTAGGGCGCGCGGCAATAGGTGATCAGGCATGAGACCGTGTCGAACAGCGCGAAAGCCGCGGATGGATCGCTATCGCGCGGCTGGCCGACCGAGCCGAGCACCGCAAGCCATTGCCGCCCGCGCAGCAGCGGTACGGAGACGTCGGTCTTGGGCACGAGTCCCGACATCTTCGCCGTCACCGACATCGAATAGATCGCCGGGCGGTGGATGTGGCCGCAGAACGTGACATGAGCGGGCGTCGCGATCAGGCTTTTGGCGGCGTCGGCGGTCGATCGGACATAGTGCCAGCTTCGGGGGCTGGAGGCTTCCGAATGCACGAACAGGCGATCGCTGTCCTCCACCAGCATCGGCAATTCCGCCAGGAACCGCCGCTGCGCGGTGTCGAGCCGGCCGCGGGTCCATTCGATCGCGACTTGCGCCTCGGCATTCATGGTCTCGGCCGAGGAATTCACCGCCTGGTCATGATTGCCGCGCACCGCGACGGCGCCCTGGGCAACCAGCTCCATCGCGGTATCCACCACCCATTCCGGATCGGCGCCATAGCCCACGAAGTCGCCAAGCAGGATGAACCGCTCGGCGCCACGCGCCCGCGCGGCTTTCAGGCACGCCTCGAACGCCTGCCGGTTGCCGTGGATATCCGAGAAAACCGCGAGAAGCACGCACCCTCCACCCTCGAACCTTATTGGGAGCCGATAAGGCCAAATTGAGGGAGGTCAAGAACATGCGCCAGCGGCGCGCGGTTTGCCAGCGCTGCCCTGTCGCGATGGTGAAGAGCCTATTGCTCGTCTTTCGGTGGCATCCGGGGCGGCGGAATCGGGGTGAACACGGCGCCCTGCGCGCCGGCCGGTGGCGCCAGGAATTCGCCGGTCGAGGAATCGCCTCCGCTCGTCTCCAGGATGGTCTTGGGCGTCACATATTCCCGCACCATGTCGATCAGGCTGCCATCGCCGCCGCCGAAATCGGCGGCACGGCCGCCTTGCGGATGTCCCAGCGCGATCTCGTTCTCCGCCGCGTGGGTCTTGTCGGCCAGCCTGTCATTGTAGGGCACACGAAAGGCGCGCGGGATGCCGCTCGGCCGATTGTCCTCGTCGAGCTGCTCGACCCACAGATAGATCGAGCCGGGATCGCCCTCCAACGAATGCGGCTCGACGATGCGGGCCTTCAGCAGCTTGAAGGAGGCCGGCAGCCGATCGGCGCTGGCCCAGCCGAGCAGCCCGCGCATTTCCGTGAAGCTGACGACATAGAAGGCGCTGGTCACGACCACCGCAACGGCCTTGATCGACCAGTGCAGCCGCGCATAGACCAACACGACCAGCAGCAGCGCGCCGATGACGGCGTAAGCTATCGATAGCGTGAGGATGACCGTCTGCAGGCTAGTCACGGCGCACCCTCACAGCGTTCTTGCTCACGCCGGTGTTCGGGTCGAGATCGGCGCCGTTGCGCCAGCCGCTGCGGAACGTCTCCAGCAGCGATTTCGGCCGCTGATCCACATTGACGACCTTGCCCTCGGCATCGAGCCGGAACCGCACCGCGGTCTTCTCGTCGCCGGTGTGATCGACCGTGAACTTGTTGTCGAAGACCACCTGCGCCGTGGGATTGAGCTTCTGCACCTTCACATTGGCTGTGACGGGTTCGCCGGTCGTGGCCACGAAATGTGAGACATTGACGGTGTATTCGCCGGGAATGATGCCCCGCACCGTGACGATCTCCTCGCGGATCGGCGAGGCGATCTTCTTGCCGTTGACCACGATGAAATCGTTGGCTCCGCCGCGGTCGTCGCGATCGAGCGTGAGGAAACCGGCCTCGCGGTGGCGATACCAGGCGATGTTGCCCACGGGATCCTGCACGAACAGGTCGAGATCGTCGGGATGGCTGTCGGGCCAGTCCAGCGTGATCATGAACTCGGCCTTGGAGTCGATCTTGCCGTCCTTGGCGTCCGGCGAGACCGCGAGCAACGCAAGGAAGAACAGAAAAGCGATCACCTGGAGCGCCTTGAACAGCATCACGCCCAAGGGATCGAACGGCTCCTCGCGCGGATAGAGACCGAAATCATCCATCATGTCGCGATTCCAGCGCCCTTGCGCTCCAGCACCGGCGTCACATAAGTCTCGGTCAGCACCACCGCATCCGAGAACACCTTCTGGGTCGCGGCATCCAGCATGTAATACTGGATGCGGACCAGGATCGAACCGACCAGGCCCGCCAGCGTCGTGTACATCGCGACCGCCATGCCGTCGCTCATCAGCCCCATCGAGGATCGCATCGCGACCTTGTCGGCGGCATCCAGCCCCGCGATCGGCGCCAGCATGATGATGAAGCCGACGATGGTGCCGAGCAGGCCGAGCTTCATCAGCGTGTCCGAGACGAAGGCGCCGAAGCCGTTGGAGCCGCGCAGGCGGTCGGCGAGCGTCCGCAGCAGCAGCGTCTGGTCCATCGGGCGGTAGTCCTGCGCGGCCGCCTTTGTCACCAGGCTGTCGATATGGTCGCGAACCAGGCCGCGCGGCAATGCGGTCGCGCTCGCATCGAGCACTTTGCCGCCCTCGGGCGCCGCGAGCACCGCGCGGCAGCGCCGGGCCGCCGCCCCCTCACGGGCAATGGCCCGCGTACGCAGGAAGCAGTGACCGCAAGTGAGGACATAGAGCAGTGCGATCACGCTGGAAATGTAGGTCCGATCCGAGGTCAACATGAGACGGATCAGGCCGAACCGCCACAGCAGCACCACGGCGAAGATCGAAAGCCCGGTGAAGATCATCCAGAACAGGAGCGCACTGCGCTCGGATGGGTCGGCAGCAGACCCCGCGATCGGCCCAATCGTCATCGAACTCATGCTGCACCGCTCCTGGCCGTGAATTCCGCCCATTAGATCAAAGCCGCCGCGCCCGGTCCAAAGAGCCATGCCCAATCCGGCTTGGGAAATTTGCCCGAGCTGCCATCCTGCCGATCCCCGCAATTGGCAAGGCGCGGCGGCGTTGTTAGGCTGACCTTACCAAACTTTGGGGTGATCGCATGCGCCTTGTGCTTCAGCTTGTCGCCCGTCTGTTTCTCATCGTCGTGCTCTGCCTTGGCGCGGCGACCATCTGGGCCACGTTCGACGCCTATCGCAGCGTCGACCGGGCGACTGCGGCCTCGGCGCAGCGGGTCGCCCAGGCGCTTCAGGCCCTGTACTGGCACGAATTCTTGTTGCGTAGCAGCAGAACACGCGAGCAGCTTCTGCCGGTTCCGGAGTGGCGCACGCTGGAGACGATGAAGCTGATCTCACCCGGCGTCTGCGTCGAATTCCAACCGGCCATTGCATTCGAAAAGCCGCTCTGCGGCCAGAGCGAGGGGCTCGGCAAGACGCCGCCGCGCTGGTTCGCCTCGATTGTGCCGACCTTCCTTGGCAGCCATGCCGAAGTGATACGGCCCGTCAGTCCCCGCGCGGCGACCGCCGGAACGGTGGTCGCGACGCCGGATGAAACGGCCGCCATCTCGCTCGCCTGGGAGTACATCCTCAACGTGATCGACGTCGCGCTTTTGATGGCGGCAGCGATCGCGCTACTGGCTTCGCTCGCGATCGCGCATGCGCTGGCGCCGGCGCGCACGATCGTGATCGCCTTGCAGCGCATGGCCCGCGGTCAGTATCGCACGAAACTGCCGCGCTTCCGCTCGATGGAGCTGGCGATGATCGGCAGCGCCGTCGGCGAGCTCGGCGGCCGACTGGAGGAAGCGACCGAGCAACGCGCGGCGCTGACGCGGCGCCTGATCGAGATCCGCGACGACGAACGCCGCGCGCTCGCCCGCGAGCTGCACGACGAGTTCGGACAAAATCTCTCGGCCATCCTCGCCTTCGCCAACACCATCGAGACGGCGAGCACGAAGGCAGACAAGCACAACGATATCGTGCAGGACGCGCGGATGATCTCGCAGGCCACGCATCATCTGATGGCCTCGCTGCGCGACGCGCTGAAGCGTCTGCGCAATCCCCTGCCCGCCGAGCTTGGGTTGGAGGCGAGCCTCGTGAATTTGGTGGATAGCTGGCGCTCGCAGAGCGCGGCGCGGCCCACGATCCAGCTCGATCTCAAGGGCGACCTCACCGACATCAGCGGCCCGGCCGCCACCACCGCCTATCGCGTCGCGCAGGAATGCCTGACCAACGCCTTGCGCCACGGCGCGGCACGCGAGATTTCGCTCAGCGTGGAACGGCGCGCGGGCGACGACGATGCATTGCTGATCCGTGTCGAGGACGATGGTGGCGGCGACGCGGCACGCGTCAAGCAGTCGGCCGGTTTCGGCCTCACGGGCATCCGCGAGCGCGTCGCAGCGGCCGGCGGCTCATTCTCGATCCTGCCCGCCCGAGGCGGACTCAGCGTCGCCGCCACCATCCCGCTCGCCGCGTGAGGCCGGCATGAACGAGATTACGACAACAGGCATCTCCGTGCTGCTGGTCGACGACCATCCGATCGTGCGGCAAGGCTACCGGCGCGTGCTGGAAAGCCAGGGCGATCTGCATGTCGTGGCGGAAGCCGACAACGCCGCGGATGCCTACAGCGCCTTCAAGGCGCGCGATCCCGACGTGGTCTTGCTGGATATCTCGATGCCCGGCGCGAGCGGGCTGGAAGCCATCCGCAACATCCGCGCGCGCAGCCCGCGGGCGCGAATCCTCGTTTTTCACCATGCACAACGAGGCCGTGATGGTGAAGGCAGCCTTCAGTGCCGGCGCCAGCGGCTTCGTCACCAAGAGCAGCGAGCCGTCCGCGGTCGTGTCCGCGATCCGCAGCGTGGCGCGCGGCGAACGCGCCATGAGCGACGACATCGCGCACATCCTGGCCGAGGACAGCTTGTCGGCGGGCTCGGCGCTCGATCAACTGGGCGAACGCGAGATCGAGATCCTGCGCCAGTTCGCCGGCGGCGCCACGACCGAACAGATCGCGGCGCATCTCAATCTCAGCGTCAAGACAGTGCAGAACTATCACTATCTGATCAAGACCAAGACCGGCGCGCGCACGGACGCGCAGCTGGTGCGGTTGGCAGCCAATTGTGGACTGACGAAGATCTAGAGGGTGACGGCGTGCCGTTTGCTGCGACCACAATATCTGGTTCCCGACTGGCCACCCCCAACGAAGGTCTCCAAGTCTCTCTTAGATTGTGCTAGGCTCCACCACAGGCACGCGCATCAAGCGGCCAGCGGATGTGTGTCCGGCTCCGATCTTTTGTCGAGAGCCAATTTGGACGGCTCTCGAGAGCCGCCCTCGTTCCCGTTGTATGTCTTGCACGACAACAGGAGACGCTTTCATGAACATCAGGGACAGTCTTCTTGCAGCACTGATCGCCTTCAGCGCTTTCGCGGCCGGGCTCACCGAAAGCGCGGCAGCTGACGCGAAAAACCAGATCACGATTCTCTATGACGCCTTCGGCACAGATGAGGCGATGACGAAGGACTGGGGTTTCTCCGCCCTTGTCGAAATCGCGGGAAAACGCATCCTGTTCGATACGGGTAACGATCCCGAAATCTTCGCGGCGAACGTGAAGGCCAAGGGAGTTGATCTCTCGGACCTCGACTTTGTCGTTCTTTCGCACCGCCACTCCGATCACATGGCGGGCTTGTCCTACCTCCTGAGCATCAATCCAACCGTCAAGATCTACGCGCCGAAGGAAGGATTTGGCATCTACGGCTCGTCTCTGCCTTCCTCCTTCTACCGGAAAGACGAGGCCTTGCCGCCGGAGATGCGGTACTATGCAGGCAAGCCGCCCGCGGTGATGAAGTTCGGCACCGCGTGGGCCCACGCGAACTTCGAACTGATCGATCAGACCACCGAGATCGCTCCTGGTATCACACTCATCTCGCTGATTTCCGACGCACCGGGGACGAGAGAACTCAAGGAGCTGTCCTTGGCCGTCAACACGGCCGACGGCATGGTCCTTCTGGTCGGTTGCTCGCACCCCGGGATCGAGCGCATCGTCGAAGCGGCGACGGGTATCAATCCCAGGATTCATCTCATCGCGGGAGGATTTCATCTGGTCGTCGCACCTGATGAAGCTATCGCAAAAGTCGTTACCGCCCTGAAGGACAGGTTCAAGGTCGACAGCGTAGCCCCGGGACATTGCACCGGTGAGCCGACTTTTACCGCGCTCAAGAAAGCTTTCGGCGACAACTATCTCTACGCAGGCCTCGGCACGTCGATTCCGGTTGCAACGGTTGCGGGCGTGAATGTCAGACGCGGGGAAGGTCCGACACTTGACGACCTTGCGACCTATCGCAAACTCGCTGGGCGCGAAGACCCGTTCGGCATATTGCGCTTGCGCAGCTCGCATTTGGCACCCGCGCTTTAGGGCGCTGGCGCGCGGCTCGCACCTTTAGATCATGTGTGGCCGGGTGGGATTGGAACTGACGCCGTCGCGCCGTGGTTAGTAGCGGAGTGAGGGAGTTGCGCCATGAGTAAGGCTATCCGCGAAGCCATCCATCATCCCCCGATCATCACTGTCGGCGAGCTCATCGATGAGCTCTGCCGTCTGCCAGACACAGCGACGATCCAATTCCACTGCCCTGTTCTCGAACAGGAACTTGCGTTCTACCGCCTTCGAAAGCGGTCAAAGGACGTGGTCGAGATCGAAGTCAATACCTATCCGGAAAGCCCGTCGGTCGTGCCATCGGCCAACGCCGCCTTACGTGCGCGGAAAAAGACCCATCATCAGCGCTCGCTCGGCAATGGCAGCGTTGCCCATAAGGTCTGAGACAGAACCGCGACAGGTCACGTCAGGTGTGACGGCTTCGGAACGCGTGAAGGAAGTTGGCCTACGCCTTCAGCCCGCGCAATACCAGCGCCAGCGTCGCATCGACGCGCGCCGAGAGATCGGCGTCCTTCCATTCGTCGGCATGAGCCGGATGGTGGAAGCGGACGGTGGCATCGAAGATCGCACGCGCGGTGGTCTTGACATCGTCCACCTCGAATACGCCCTGCGTCACGCCATCGGACAGGATCGCCGCGATCTGGTCGATCATGGTGTCCTTGTGACACTTGACGGCTGCACAGGCCTCGCGCGCCAGGGTCAGATAGGTGTCGAACATCTCGGGGTCGTCGAGCACGCGCGAACGCTTGGCGGCGAACAGCGTGCGCAGCCAGCGGTCGAGCCGCGCCGGAGCCGGGCCCTGCTCTTCAGCGAGCTGGCGTAAGGGCGCGTCGATGCGGTCAAGCCAGCGTTTGGCGACCGCCTCGCGCAGCGAGGCCTTGCTCGGGAAATGGCGGTAGACGCTGCCGTGGCTCACATCGAGCGCACGGGCCACATCGACCACGGTGGCCTTGGCGAGTCCGTAACGCCGCAGCACGTCCTCGGTGACTTCGAGGATCCGCTCCGGCGTCAAGATAACGGCTTCGTTCATGCCAGCACCATGTTCCCGTTGAGGGTTCAGTTACCCGCCGACGGAGCTGCTTCCGAAGCGCCCGTGCCGGTCGTTTCGGAAAGCTCTCGCCTTAATGAGGCAGTTTTGCAGCCTGCGCCGCGATCTGGCGCGCCACCAGTAAATTGAGCCAGTGCCCAATCGTCCCGGTCAAATTGATGATTTCGGTCGTCATTGTCGTAAGTCTCCAATCAATTGGCGGTCCCCGTTGTTCAATTGCGACCCTCAATCCCCCATTTGCTTGGGACGTCGGGCTCCCGGGATGCCGCCAGACGCCCAATCGGAGCGTCCGAGAATGGATATACACGTCTCGCTGACAGATTTCAATATCTGTCAGTCAATGATCCGTGATTGACAGTTAATATCTGCGGGCATCCCTCTTGAGACCGGCCACCCATCGCCCCACCGCCGCCGGGCCGATGATCCTGTCCAGCCCAATCATCCCCCGCTACGTTGCCGGTGCCGTTTGTTTCGCCCTCCCCGCTCTGCTAGATCACGGCGTAAAAAACATTTTGGCAGGTCGCGCCCTTCCGGGTCGCCCGCCCACCTTCCTGGAGCAGTCCAATGATCCCCCGCTATACCCGCCCGGAAATGGCCTCGATCTGGGAGCCGCAGACCCGGTTCAAGATCTGGTTCGAGATCGAGGCGCATGCGGCGGACGCCCTTGCCGAGCTCGGCACGATTCCCAAGGAGGCCGCTAAAACGGTCTGGGCCAAGGCCAAGGACGCCACTTTCGACGTCGCCCGCATCGACGAGATCGAGCGCGAGACCAAGCACGACGTCATCGCCTTCCTCACCCACCTCGCCGAGATCGTCGGCCCCGAAGCGCGCTTCGTGCATCAGGGCATGACCTCCTCCGACGTGCTCGACACTTGCCTCAACGTCCAGCTCACCCGCGCCGCCGACCTGCTGCTCGCCGACCTCGACAAGGTGCTTGCAGCGCTGAAGAAGCGCGCCCTCGAGCACAAGATGACGCCGACCATCGGCCGCAGCCACGGCATCCACGCCGAACCCGTGACCTTCGGCCTCAAGCTCGCTTATGCCTATGCGGAATTCTCGCGCGCTAGGGAACGCCTGATCGCGGCGCGGAAGGAAGTCGCGACTTGCGCCATCTCCGGCGCGGTCGGCACTTTTGCGCAGATCGATCCGCGCGTCGAACAGCATGTTGCCAAGGCCATGGGCCTCGTGCCCGAGCCGATCTCCACGCAGGTCATCCCCCGCGACCGCCACGCGATGTATTTCTCAACGCTCGGCGTGATCGCCGCCTCGGTCGAGCGTTTCGCGGTGGAGATCCGCCACATGCAGCGCACCGAAGTGCTGGAAGCCGAGGAGTTCTTCTCCGAAGGGCAGAAGGGTTCGTCGGCGATGCCGCACAAGCGCAACCCGGTGCTGTCGGAAAACCTCACCGGCCTGTCGCGCATGGTGCGCGCCTATGTGACGCCGGCGCTGGAGAACGTCGTGCTCTGGCACGAGCGCGACATCTCGCACTCTTCCGCCGAGCGCATGATGGGTCCCGACGCGACCGTGACTCTCGACTTCGCGCTGGTGCGCCTCGCCGGCCTGATCGACAAGCTGCTGGTGTACCCCGCCAACATGCAGAAGAACCTCGACCGCCTCGGTGGCCTCGTGCATTCGCAGCGCGTGCTGCTGGCGCTGACCCAGAAGGGCGCAAGCCGCGAGGACGCCTACAAGCTCGTGCAGCGCAACGCCATGCCGGTCTGGCGCGGCGAAGGCGACTTCCTCCAGCTCCTGAAGAACGACGCTGAAGTGAAGAAGTATCTCACCGACGCCGAGATCGAGGAGCAGTTCGACCTCGGCTATCACTTCAAGCATGTCGACACGATCTTCAAGCGCGTGTTCGGCGAAAGCTGAGCGTCATTCGTAGCCCGGGTGAGCGCAGCGATACCCGGGACTTCCCTCACAAAGATCCCGGATGTCGCTTCGCTCATCCGGGCTACAAATCAAGGCGGACCTTCCTCATGCCCATCGTCAATCGCGTTGCCGCCCTCTCAGACGAAATGGCCGCCTGGCGCCATGACTTCCACGAGAACCCGGAGCTGCAATACGACGTCCACCGCACCGCCGGCATCGTCGCCGACCGCTTGCGCGAGTTCGGCTGCGACGAGGTGGTGACGGGCATCGGCCGCACCGGCGTCGTCGGTGTGATCCGCGGCCGCAAGTCGGCCTCCGGCAAGACCATTGGCCTGCGCGCCGACATGGACGCGCTGCCGATCATGGAAACGTCGGGCGTCGCCTACGCCTCCAAGGTCCCCGGCAAGATGCACGCCTGCGGCCATGACGGCCACACCGCCATGCTGCTCGGCGCCGCCAAATATCTCGCCGAGACCCGCAATTTCGACGGCACGGCCGTGGTGATCTTCCAGCCCGCGGAGGAAGGCGGCGGCGGCGGCAAGGCGATGGTCGAGGACGGGCTGATGACGCGCTGGAACATCCAGGAGGTCTATGGCATGCACAACATGCCGGGCTTGCCCGAAGGACATTTCGCGACCACGCCCGGCGCGATGCTCGCCTCCTCCGACAACATCCAGATCACGGTCCACGGCAAGGGCGGCCATGCCGGCGCGGGTCCGCACAAGTCCATCGACAGCGTGCTGATCGGCGCGCAGATCGTCAATGCGCTGCAATCGATCGTCGCGCGCAACGTCGATCCGCTGAAGTCCGCCGTCATCTCGATCACGCAATTCCACTCCGGCACCGCCTTCAACATCATCCCGGAGATCGCCGAGCTCGGCGGCACCGTGCGCACGCTCGACCCTGAAGTGCGCGATCTCGTCGAGCGCCGCATCGGCGAAGTCGCCGACAGCGTCGCGCGCGCCTATGGCGGTTCGGCCGAGACGAAGTACACGCGGATGTATCCGGTGACGATGAACCACGCGCGCGAGGCTGGCCTTGCCGCCGACGTCGCCCGCGGCATCGTCGGCGCCGAGCGCGTCAACGATAAGTTCATTCCGATGATGGGCGCCGAAGATTTTTCCTTCATGCTGGAAGCGCGCCCCGGCGCGATGATCCTGGTCGGCATGGGCGACGGCAACGAGTGCCATCACCCCAGCTACATCTTCAACGACAACATCCTCGGCCACGGCGCGTCATATTGGGCGCGACTCGTCGAAACGCGGATGCCGGCAGAGTGAAGCTGCAATCGCCGCACTCGTAGCCCGGGTGAGCGAAGCGACACCCGGGACAGCTCTCACCAGATTTGCAGCAAGGTCCCGGATATCGCTGCGCTCATCCGGGCTACGATTCCCCGTCTCATGACGTGAACAGAGCCTCCTGCCCATCGCTCATCCCTGATACTGCAGCACGTGCATGCCGGCGTTCCAGTCGGAGACGAACATCAGCCCTTCCGGCCGGACATAGGCGTCACAGGCCTTGGCCGCGAGCGCGACGTTCGGGCGCGGATCGATAAGCTTTTTCGGTGTCGGCGGCACCCAATATGCGATCTCTTTCGGTGCGAAGGCGTCCCTGATGTCGAATACCCTGACGCCGGCATTGTTGTAGGTCGCGAAGATCGTCTCCTCGCTCTGGAACGAGCCCGGGCGGTTCTCGTGCAGATTATGCGGCCCGAAGGTGCCGTTCGTGCAGAAGTCGCGGTCGCGCGGGGTCGGCAGGGTTGCGATCGGCACCGGGTTTCCAGGCGCGCGCACGTCGATAACGAACGTATGGAACAGGCCTTTGGCGCACTGATCCGCATTGGCTTCGTCCGCGACGATCGCAAGCTGTCGCTTGGGCAGCGGCAGCGGCGTATGCGTGCCCCCAGCGAAGGGCGGCGACCAATTGATGTGGGACAGCAGCTTTGGATTCACGGGATCGCTGATGTCATGAATGGTGAAGCCGCCATCGCGCCAGGCAGCATAGCCGCGATCACCCGCCGTGATCATGTGATGGAGCGCAAAGCGCTTGCCCTTCGGCGTTGCCGGCTCGCCGGCCGCGCGGTTCATGCCCGGCAGCCACCATTTCGCGACGATCTCCGGCTTCGTGATGGTCTTGAGATCGACCACGCAAAGAATGTGGTCGGTGAACCCGTCAAGATGCGCCGACACATAGGCATAGCGGCCGCCCGGCCACCACAGACGGTTGATGCCGAAGCCAGGCATTTCGAGGAACGCGATCTCGCGCATCTCGCCCGGTTTCGATATGTCGTGGATCGAGAGACCGCAGCGGAATTTCTTGGCCTTGGTGATGCTGTCGACCAGCGTGTTCTCGAAATAGCCGCGCATGTTGTCGTAGGACTGCATCGCGACGATGTTGGCGCCGTTCGCAAGCAGCAGCAAATCTTCGGCCACCTGTAAATGGTGCGTGCGGGTGTATTGTCCTGCGGTGAAGAAGTTGACCGGCTTCAGCGCACGCGGGTCGGAGGCGTCCAGGATCGTCACGCCGTCGCTGAACATGTGTCCGACATAGACGTGCTGCCGGTTAAACATCACCTGCACACTGTCGGGCCGTCCGCCGATGTCGCTGTAGGAGATGTGTTTGATGCCCTTGCCGATGCCCTCGGGGGGAATGTCTGCCTCCGAAGCCTCTGCCGGCCTCGACCATCCTGACAACGCGGCGGATCCGACCACGGCCGACAATTGCTGAAGATGGCGGCGGCGAGAGAGTTGTGGCATCGGTTTCCCCTATTTTTTTTGGGGGATGATGCTCGCTTGCGGGGAGGCATGCAAGCTTGGTCACGCTCCTCCTCTACTAGTTGCAAACTTCCTTGACGCCTACCGTAGATGTCCCATAGCCGGTCCCGGCGCCGATCGCACCTGAATGCTGAACGAGCCGGCATCCCCGCGCGACCGGCCGACAGCCAGCGTTGTTGCAAACCATCTGGCCGCTGGCCTCCGGCTTGGATGGCGCGGCCTCGATTTGCTTCCGGTCCGTATCCCGCCTCCGCGTGTCATCGCGCGTCGCCACCGGCTTCTTCTCCGGCACCTTCTCGCATTCGTTGTCGTCGCCGACGCGATAGCCGGCGCGGCAGGTGATCTTCGCGCATTGATCGCCGTCGGCCTTAAAGCCGAAATTACACACCAGCGGGCAGACGCGGCCCGGCTTCGCCTTCAGCGCATCGAGCGCGTCGATGCTCGCAAGCTTCGCGTCGAACTGGGTGCCGGCATATTTGTTGAACAGCGTCAGCGAGCGCTGCGTTGCGGCGTTCCAGTCGCCGTCGGGGGCGGCCGAAAGACAGCCGACCCGGCGCAGTTCGCTCTGCAAGGATTTCGCGAGGTCGCCGGGCGACAGGGAGCTTGGCGGCGGCGACAGCGCGGCGACCTTCCTGCTTTCGGCATCAGCCGCCTGCTTGTCCGTGGCCTGCTTCACTGCCGCCTCAGCCGCCGTCTTCTCCATCGCCCGTTTCTCCGCGAGCGAATTGGCCGCGGCAGCTTCCGCCGCCTTGCGATCTCGTTCGGCCGCCTCCGCCTTGGCCTGCTCGATCTGCTTGGCTTTCTCGGCCGCGATCCTTGCCTCTTCGGCGGCTTTCGCAGCGGCGGCCGCTTTCTCCAGCTCGGCCTTCTGAGCTCGTTCGGTCGCGAGCCTCGCCTTCTCCTGTTCGGCCAGACGCGCCTTCTCGGTCGCCAGCGTGCGATCTTCCTCGGCAGCGATCTTCTTCAACTGCACGCGAGCGAGGTTGGCGTAAAAGCCGTCCGGATAGGTCTGGAGGAATGCCTCCCAGGCTTCACGCAGGCCGGCCTGGAGGGCAAGCTCGTAGTCTTTGCGCACGCTGTCCTGTGGGTTTGCCTGCGGACCGGCTGTGGCGGCCGGCCTTGCCGGCACCAGCGGCACGTCGCTGCCACCCAGGGAGCCATAGACATACGGCTCCTGCTTGTTGCCTGTCTTCCTCAAGACGTCGTCACGGACAAACCCGAACGCCTTGCGCAGGTCGAGCCCGGGCTTCGGCAGATGATCGGTCAACGCGACCGCGAACGGGCTATTCCGGGAGTCGCCATCCGACGCCGTCGATCCCGCCTTGGCCGCAAACGCGATCATCGTGTTCGGACTGGTCGGCTCGACCTTGGCAAGCCCGCCACCAATCGCGCGCGAGGCCATGGTGCGCTTCATCGTCTTGGCGAAAGGGTTGTCGCGACAGGCATCGAGGATGACGAGACGGAGTTGTTTGGCCGGTTCGACCGCATACAGCGCGCGGTCCAGCGCGATCGTCTCGTCGAGGACGTCGCCGTCGGTTTCCAGCATGGCATCGGTCGGAACGAGATAGTTGCTGCCGTCCAGCTCGATGCCGTGGCCCGCATAGTAGATCACCGCCATGTCGGCATCGCGCGTCCTGGCCGCGAACTCGCGTAGCGATCGCCGCATTTCGCTGGCATTGAGGTCCAGCCTGATCTCGACCGTATCGAAGCCCGCATTCCTGAACATGCCGCCGACCAGCCCGGCGTCGTTCACCGGGTTCGCGAGCCGGGGCGCGTTCTTGTAGGCGGAATTGCCGATGACGAGCGCAACGCGCTTCTCGGCCTGCGCCGGCGTGCAGGTGCAAAGAGTCACAAATATGAATAGGAAGAGATATCGAGCGATGTTCACGCAATTCATCCGCGGGTTTTGGATTGACTTTGCGATCAGTTGCAGACCTCTGCACCAGATATCCGTGCCTCCGCCGAACCAGCTAGGGAAGTACTAGCTTGCAGACGACAACCCGGTCGAACGGGACGGCAGCCAGCGCTGTTGCAGTAAATTTGTCCCGATGACTTGGCTTGAGGCGATGGCGGCGAGGAGTCGCCCTGCTTACGCTCAGCATCCCGCTTCTTCGCGTCATCCCGCGTCGCGACCGGCTTCTTCTCCTGGACCTTCTCGCAGTCGTTGTCGTCGCCGACGCGGTAGCCGGCGCGGCAGGTGATCTTCACGCATTGATCGCCATCCGCCTTGAAGCCGAAATTGCAAACCAGCGGGCAAACCCGTCCGGGCTTCGCTTTCAGGGCATCGAGCGCGTCGACGCTTGCGAGCTTGGCGTCGAATTGGGTGCCGGCATATTTGTTGAACAGGGTCAGCGAACGCTGCGATGCTGCGCTCCAGTCGCCGTCGGCGGTGGCGGACAGGCAGCCGACGCGGCGCAATTCACTCTGCACGGATTTTGTCAGATCAGCCGCCGACAAGGTGGATGCCGGCGCCGGTGAAAGGGCTGCGACTTTTTGCTCGACCTCAGGCATCTGCCGATCGGCCACAGGCTTTGCCGCCTGTTCCGCCTTCGCGACGGCCTGCTTGGCGGCAAGCTCGGCCTTCGCTTTCTCCGCCGCCTGCTTCTCGGCCTGTGCTTTCGCCGCGGCAGCTTCGGCCAGCTTGCGCTGGTGCTCCGCTGCCTCCGTCCTCGCCTGCTCGATCTGCTTCTGTTTCTCCGCCGCGATCCGGGCCTCTTCGGCCGCCTTGGCCGCCGCGGTCGCCTTGTCCTGCTCGGCCTTCTGGGCGCGTTCGGCAATGAGCCTTGCCTTCTGCTGCTCGGCCGCGTTCGCTTTTTGCTCGGCCGAGGCGCGCGTCTCTTCGGCGGCGATCTTGTTCATCTGGCCCTTGGCGAGATTCGCGTAGAACCCCTCGGGATATTGCGCCAGGAACGCTTCCCAACCGTCGCGCGTGGCAAGCTGCAGCGCGAGCTCGTAATCCCTGCGAATAGAATCCTGCGGATTGGCCTGCGGACCGGTCGCTGCCGGCTTGGTCGCGACCAGCGGCACATCGTCGCCGCCAAGCGAGCCATAGACATAAGGCTCCTGCTTATAGCCCGTGCTCTTGAGCACGTCGTCGCGCACGAAGCCGAACGCCTTGCGCAAATCGAGGCCCGGCTTGGGCAAGTGCTCGACTAAAGCGACGGCGAACGGGCTGTTCCTGGAGTCACCGTCAGACGCGGTCGAACCGGCCTTTGCGGCGAAGGCGATCATGGTGTTGGGGCTGGTCGGCTCGACCTTGGCAAGCCCGCGACCGATCGCGCGCGAGGCCAGCGTCCGCTTCATGGTCTTGGAAAATGGGTTGTCGCGGCAGGCATCAAGGATGATCAGGCGCAGCTGCTTGGCCGGCTCGACTGCGAACAGCGCGCGCTCGACCGGGATGGTTTCGTCCAGCACGTCGCCATCGGTCTCCAGCGTCGCGTCAATCGGAATGAGATAGTTGGTGCCTTCCAGCTCGATGCCGTGACCGGCGTAATAGATCACCGCCATGTCGGCATCGCGGGTCCTGCCGGCGAACTCACGCAACATGCGCCGCATCTCGCTCGCACTGAGATCCAGCCTGACGTCGACGGAATCAAATCCCGCCTTCTTGAACATGCCACCGACCAGAGTGGCATCGTTGACGGGGTTGCCGAGCTTGGGCGCGCTCTTGTAGGCGGAATTGCCGATGACAAGCGCAACCCGCCGGTCCGCATGGGCCGGTCCGCAGGCGAGGCCAATGGCCAAAATCAACAAAGCAAATAGCCGAAACGGAATCACTTGCGTCCCCCCGGATGCAATTCCACGAGACTATTCGGACCATCGCTCAATTACCAATTCTTCCTATGTGATATTTGTCACATAAGAGGCTCTCTCAGGGGTATGGATAATGCGGCGAAGCGTCGCCCTGCCTTCGAGCTGACGCCAAAGCCTCTGTTGAGTCCGTTACATTTGCACCACCTCGTGGCGCATCACGAACGGCGCAAGCAGTGCGTGCACCTCGCTTGCAACCGCCTCGCGCTGATCCGCCGGCAGGCCCGCCAGCGTTACGGTGGCGATCGAGCCGTGGCTGCCGTGAGCGCCGACCCGGACCTTGCAGTCGATGCCACGCTCAATGAGCGGCGTCAGCACCTTCGTGAACACGCGCTGGGCTGCGTCCCAGCGCAGCTGCGGCTTGAACACTTTGCCGACGCCGGTCACCGGCATCGGATCGATCGGGATGACCTGCACCGGGACAGCCGCGCGCTCCGGCGTCCGCTCGCGCACCCATGTCTCCAGCTCGCCGGGTTCGACGGTCGCGCCGGGCTTCAGCTGCACATACCCCACCGGCAGTTCGCCGGCATAGGCGTCGGGCTGACCGACCACCGCGGCAAAGCCGACCGCGGGATGCCGGAACATGATCTCCTCGATCGGTGCCGGATCGATGTTGTGGCCGCCGCGGATCACGAGATCCTTGGCGCGGCCGGTGATCCAGAGATAGCCGTCGGCATCGAGCCGGCCAAGATCGCCGGAATTGACCCAGACCTCGTCGACGAAGGCACCCTTGTTGTGCTCGTCGTTGAGATAGCCGCCGAACACGCCGGGCCCGGCCATGATGACGACACCGATCTCGTCCGGCGCGCAGTCGCGGATCAGCTTGCCCTCGCCATCGAGCTGGACGATGCGGACTCGCGCATAGGGCATCGGAAGGCCGACCGAGCCGAGCCGGATCGGGCGCGACGGATAGGCCAGCGTGTGAACGCTCGAGGTCTCGGTCATGCCATAGACCTCGACAACCGGCAGCTTGAGCTTGTCCTGGATCGCAGACCCCACCGCGACCGGGATCGCGGAGCCACCACCGGCTGCATATTTCAGGCTGGAGATGTCGGCATTCCCAGGCGGCACCGCGAGCGTTGCGGCGAGCACCGTCGGCACGCTCGACAGCGCTTCGGGCCTGAAGCGCTCGACCAATTGCCAGATGTTCTTGACCGCATTCGGATTGCGCCATCCGCTCGGCGACAGCACGACCAGCGAGCCGCCGGCCGACAACGTCGTCAGCACCTGCGTCAACGAGCCCCCGACGTGAAACAGCGGCATGCCGAACAGCATGTTGGCGCCCGGCTTCGACTCCAGCAGCAGATTGAGCGCCCAGGCTTGATACACTTGGTTGGCATGCGTGTGCCGCACCAGCTTTGGCGTGCCGGTGGTGCCGCCGGTGTGGAAATAGGCGGCGATGTCGCTGCCCAGAATCTTGCGCTCGCTGATAAGGCGGTCCGAAGGCTGCTGCCTGATCAGGTCGTTGAAGGCAAGGATTCCCGTGGCCGGATCGCCAGCACCGAACACCTGCACAATCGCCTTGAGGTGCTTGAGTTGCGGCCTGATCTGCTCGACTTTCTGCCAGATGTCGGTGCCCGGCATCGGCCCGAGCGCCACCAGGACTTTTGTATTCGCGGCCTCCAGAATTTCCGCGATCTGGTGCGGCTCCAGGAGCGGATTGACGGGATTGGCGATGCCGGCGGCCTCCGCCCCGAACAGCGTTACGAAGGCGTCCGGCACCAGCGGCAGCATGAAGCTGACGACGTCGCCCTTCTCGACGCCGAGCGCGTGAAACATGTTGGCGGCCTGTGTGACGCGCGCGATGAAGTCGCGGTACGTCACCACGACCGGCGTGTCGGCGGGATCGGCGTTTTGCAGGAACTGGAGCGCCGGCCCGTCGGGGTTACGGGCCGCACCCAGCCTGATGGCGTCGTAAGTGCTCTCGGCCGCGACGCGATCGACGTAAGGGACCTGCTCGAAGGCTCGAACCTCTGCGTCCGTTGCCAGGTCCGGATAGTCGTTACCGATGAAGCGATCGAGCGCGTGGATGCCCGCCATGGAATTGCGTCCTCCCTCAGATGCATGTCCCCGCGCCCTGTCTTTTGACTTTTTGGGTTGGCGAGACCTCGACCGATGGCCGGCCGAGCACGGGCAGAATGATCGATGATTTGGCGTTCGTCCATGACCTAGCGGCCGCCGTAATCGGGCTCTGGTGAGAGGCTTTTGAACCTGCGCGCCAGATCCGGGGACCAAGAACTGGCATTGGACTCACATGCCGGTGTCCTTGCCAGCGCCCTGGCGCAAGACTTGAGGTGATCATGACTACGCTCCCGCGGGATTGCGCTACCCGGCTGTTCATCGCGCTCGCCGTGACAGCAGGGATCATGACATCGATGCTCGCCCTGCCCCGCGCGGCACACGCCCAGGACGGCCAGATCGACAAGATGCGCGCCAAGATCTCGGCCTTCATCAGCGACAAGATGGAGAAGCTCGGTGGGTCACGCATCGTCTACAAGGTGGACACCGATGGCCTGCGCGAGAGCGTCGTCACGGATTTGCGCGACGACGTCTACAAGAACCTGCGCGAGGGCAAGATCGCCTTCTCCGGTCTTGCGATCCGCGACGGCGGCGTCGAGTTGAAGATTGCCGACGTCAAGGGCCGCGAGCAACTCGCACGCAAGCTCGCGTCGGCCGCGGAAGGATTGCCGTCGCATGCGCTGGCCGTGACCGACGGCGGCGACGGACTGGTCAGGCTCGCGCCGACCAATGCGGCATCCGCCACGCGGTTGCACGAACTCGTCGAAGATGCCATCGCCATGATCGAGCAGCGTCTGAAGGAGGCTGGCGTCCAGCTCGCCAGCGTCCAGCCCGATGGCACCGACCGCATCCGAATCTTCCTGCCCGGTGTGATGGAGCCCGAGCGCGTCACCGCAGTCTTCGCCCGAAGGGTCAAGGTCGGCTTCCGCCTGATCGACCTCTCGATGCCGCCGGAGCAGGCGCAATCCGGCACGCCGCCGACAGGCACGGAAGTCCTGCCCGGCTTCAAGGACAAGAGCCTTTATCTGGTCGCCAAGGACAGCGTGCTCGACGGCGACGACATCAGCTATGCGGGCCCGGGGTTTGCAAGCGCCACGAAAGAGCCGATCGCCTCGTTCCGCTTCAATGGCCGCGGCACGCGGCGCTTTGCCCACATCACCGAAGAGAACATAGCAAAGCCCTTCGCCATCGTGCTCGATGGCAAGGTGATCTCCGCCCCCGTGATCCGCGAGCCCATCACCGGCGGCTCGGGCCAGATCTCCGGCAATTTCACCCTGGAGGAAGCAAACAGCGTCGCCATGCTGCTGCGCGCCGGTTCGCTGCCGGGGCACCTCAGCCTGGTCGAGCAGCAGGTCGTGCCGCCCGCCAAGCCCTGAGGCGGGGGATCACCCCACGCCCTGGTCCCGCCCCGCCCCGTCGGCCGCCGAGGTCCAGCACGCCGAGGCTCGTACCCGGCGGCCCCCGAATCGCGGGCGCGCCACGGCCATACGCACCGCCAAACAGGCAATTGCCGAAACGCCCGATCAGGCTAAAATTTGCCTCTTGCGGCACGGCGGCCGAAAGCCTCATTCAAGCGGTCGTCGTTCGATTTCGGCTATAGGTGTCGAGAAGACCGACCGTGACTGAAGGCCTTACGCGGGGATAGTACCATGCCGTCCGGCAGCGCAGACATTTCGTCGATCCTCGACCGCATTCTCGAGGCGGCGACGGATAACCTCAGGATCGCGAAGATCCTGGTCCAGATGGGCCTCGATCCGAACAACGTCACCTATGACTCGATCTTCAATCGGATGCTGGAGATCTTCGTCCAGAACATCACGCTGGCCAATATGTTTGCCGCGGTCGGCGCCGGCTTCTTCGTCGCCACCCTCCTGATGCGGACGATGGTTCCGTTGCGCGTCGCCAATATGGTCGGCTGTGCGTTCTTCGCCGTCTTCGGCGCGCTCTCTGCCAACGTCTCGACCTTCTTGCTCTATCTCCTGCTGCTACCGATCAACGCCTTGCGCCTGCGACAGATGCTCAAGCTCGTCAAGAAGGCGCGCCATGCCGCCGAAGGCGACATGTCGATCGAATGGCTCAAGCCGTTCATGACCGAACGCAAATATCGCCGCGGCGACACGCTGTTCAAACTGGGCGACCCAGCCAAGGAGATGCTCCTTACGGTCACCGGCAAGTTCCTGGTCAAGGAGATCAATATCGAGATCATGCCGGGCGCGCTGATGGGCGAGCTCGGCTTCCTCACGCCGGGCAACCGGCGCACCGGAACGATCGAATGCATCGAAGACGGGCAGGTGCTGACGATTACCTATGACCGGTTGCTTGAGATCTACTTCCAGGATCCGCAGTTCGGCTACTACTTCCTGGTGCTGACCAGCCAGCGGCTACTGCAGAACATCGAGCGCCTCCAGGCGCAGCTGGCGTCGGAACGGGCGGCCACCACGAACAGGATCGCGTGATCGAGTGCGCGCCGCCGTTCAGTTCAAGAGCAACGCCATGCCCGGATCGCCGTTCTCCATCGCACGCCGATAGCCCGCCCGCGCGCCGATGCGGCCGAGATATTTGACCACGTTGGGACAGCGCGACACGTCATAGGGCTGGAAGTAGCGCATGGTGGTGAGCGAGAACACCGTCATGATGTCGGCGGTCGTGAAGGCGCTGCCTGCAAGATATTCCGCCTCGCGAAGCCTTGCGTCGAGAAGATCGTAGGCCCGATCGAGACGCCCCTTCATCGCGAGCAGGGTCGGATTGTCCTTGGCGAGATCGAGCCGGCTCAGGATCATCATCCGCCCCATACCGGGTTGCAGGGTGCCATTGGCGAAATGAAGCCAATACAGAAACTGCGCGAAGGCGGGATCAGTGGGCCCGAGCACGAGCCGGCCGTTGCCATATTTTGCAACGATGTAGTCGACGACCGCTCCGGATTCCGCGAGCACCAGCTCGCCGTCGGTGATCACCGGCGCCGCCCCGATCGGATGCAGCGCCTTGTACTCGGCCGGGGCCAGCATGGTGACGGGATCGCGCGTATAGCGCTTCAGCTCGTAGGGAATCGCCAGCTCCTCGCACAGCCAGACGATTCGCTCGGACTGCGACTTGCCGAGATGATGGACGGTGAGCATGAGGCCTCCTGAAGACATGAAGCAGAACGTGGGATGTGCCACGAGAACGCATAGGTGTGGTTGCGACTACGCCTCGTCCGCCACCATCCGCGCCACGACGCGGTCGCGGCGGATGAAGTGGTGCCAGAGGGCGGCGATCACGTGAACCGCGATCAAGGCGAGCAGTACATAGGCAAAGAGGATGTGGCGGTCTTCATAGGCGCCCGCCGCCGCGCGGTCGGGAGCGGTGAATTGCGGCACGTGAAACAAGCCGAAGAAGTCCGAATAATCAGGTGCGTGCGCACCGGAATGCGCCCAGCCGAGCATGGTGACGACGATGATTGCGAGGTAGAGCGCGCCGTGGCTGACATGGGCCGCGACCTTCTGCCAGCGCGAGGTCTCGGCCGGCAGGGCGGGCGTCGGGTTGACGAGGCGCCAGACCAGGCGCAGCACCGTGAGCAGCAGGATCACATAGCCGATATCAGCGTGGATCGAGCGATAGAAGAAGCGGTCGGGACGCGCCGGGACGTGGTTCATCCACCACCCAAAGCCGATCATGCCGATGATGGTCAGCGCCAGACTCCAGTGCAGCCATCGGGAAATGCTGCCCCAGCCGTGACTGGTATTTCTGATCATGTCGGCTCTCCGGAGTTTTGCGGGCCTGTCCCGATCCGCGCCGCAGTCCGGCAGCTGATATCGGACCATGCGGCAATCGCGAAATCGAATCGGTCCAAATTAGCCCTCAACGCCCCTGCCGCAAAACCGCCCCAAAAACCGAATGGTAACCATGTCCGGCTAGAGTGATCACGTGACCAATTCCCCGACGATTCTGGTGTTCGATTCCGGCCTTGGAGGGCTCACGGTCCTGCGTGAGGTCGTGGCCGCGCGCTCCGACGCGCATTACGTCTACGTCGCGGACGACGCCTTCTTCCCCTACGGCCACCACAGCGAAGACGAGATCATCGCCCGCGTGGTGCCGCTGATGGGGGAATTGATCGGCACGCACGAGCCTGACCTCGTCGTCATCGCCTGCAACACGGCGTCCACCCTGGTCCTATCGCATCTGCGCGCCGCATATTCCCTGCCCTTCGTCGGCACTGTGCCGGCGATCAAGCCGGCCTGCGCGCAGTCGAGGAGCCGGCGCGTGTCGGTGCTCGGCACCAAGGGCACCGTGAAGCGCGAATATACCAAGGCGCTGATCCGCGATTTCGCACAAGGCTGCGAGGTGACGCTGGTGGGTTCGCCCGAGCTGGCCGCGCTGGCTGAAGCCGAGCTCAGCGGCTCTCCCGTCAGCGACGACGCCATTCTCGCCGAGCTCGCCCCGTGTTTCGTCGGCGATGTCGGAGACGCAGGCGCACGCACCGACACCGTGGTGCTCGCCTGCACGCATTACCCGCTGCTGCTCGACCGGCTGAAAAAGCTCGCCCCCTGGCCGGTCGACTGGATCGATCCGGCGCCCGCGATCGCCCGCCGCGTCTCGGATCTGCTCGGCGCGCACACCGGTGGTATCGCGCAATCCGGCGCCGAGATGATCTTCACCTCGAACCGCGTCCATCGCCTTTCGGCCACGCTGATGCCGTTCTTCGGCGGCCGCATTCCAGCCTGACCTTGCGCCTCGACGGCGCGCTGCTAGGCTCCGCCGTCGTCGTTTCCTGCAGGTTCTTCCCATGTCGGTCCCCGCAACGCCGCTCAACCGTCTCCGCCAGCTCTGGCGCGAGGGTCGTCCCGCCTTCGGCGCGATCGCGACGATCCCGAGCGTGCAGACCGTCCAGATCATGGCGCGCTCACTCGATTGGATCATCGTCGATCTCGAGCATGGGCCGATTGGACTGACCGAAGCACATGCAATGATCGCGGCCACCACCGGCACACCGTGCACACCGCTGGTGCGGATCGCGGCGAACGAGCCATGGCTTGCGAAGGCACCGATGGACATCGGCGCCTTCGGCATCAATTTCCCGATGATCACCAATCGCGCGGAGGCCGAGAAAGCGGTGCGCAGCGTGCGCTATCCACCACGCGGCGATCGGCTCTGGGGTCCGTTCCATGCACCATTCCGCTGGGGCCAGTCGATGCCGGACTACATGGCCAGCGCCGACGACGAGATGATCTGCATGATCACCATCGAGCACGTCGACGCCGTCAACCGAATCGACGAGATCATGGCCACGCCCGGAATCGACGTCGCCGTAATCGGCCCCGGCGATCTCGCCACCTCCATCAACAAACGCGGACAGATGGACGATCCGGAATTGCTGGAGCTGGTGGCGCGGGCCGAGGCCGGCATCCTCAGAAGCGGCGTGCCGATCGGCGGCGTGGCGCGGACCGCAGACCAGGCCAACGCCCTGGTCGACCGCGGCTACCGCGCGATCGCGCTCGGCTTCGACTGGTCGCTATTCCAGCGCGGCATCATGGCGGCGTTCGAGGGGATCAAGCGCTGACGGCAAAGCCGATTGCCACCTTGCCGGGAACTGCTGCGCTGCTAGGCTCAGTCGTTCCAGGGAGGAAAAAAACCATGCTCAAAAAGACCTTGCTCGCTCTCGCCTTCACCGGCCTCGCCGTTGCCGCCTTCGCCCAGCAGCCCGGCATCAAGCGCACCCCGCTCCAGAAGGTCGAATTTCCGGATGGCTACAACACCATCACCGCCATCGCGGAAGTCCCGGCGGGCGGCTCGGCCGGACGCCATACCCATCCGGGCATCGAGACCGGCTATGTGCTCGAAGGCGAGCTCAATCTCCTCATCGACGGGCAGCCGGAAAAGACGCTGAAAGCCGGCGATTCCTACCAGATCCCGGCAGGCGTCGTGCATGACGCCAAAGCCCACGGCGACAAGGCTATGAAAGTGCTTGGAGTTTACATCGTCGACAAGACCAAGCCGCTGGCCTCCCCGGCGCCCTGATGCGGCGAACCGACCGGCCCTGAGCTCGTTGGTTCGTGCTAGAGCAGGCGGCGAGCGGGAACCCGCTCGCTGCACAAATTTTAATCAGGGGAAACCTAAGAGCGATGCGCGGGACGTCCAAGACCATTTCGCTGCCGCGTCGCCTGATTATCGACCTCATGCACGCCTCGATGGGCGTGCCCTTCGTGTCGCTGTCCCGTTCGCTCGGCATCGGCCCCCTGCTGGAGGCCCGCGCGGGCGCGATGGCGCCAGCCGGCTGGGCGGCCATGTTCGTCAAGGCTTTTGCCCTCGTCGCCAAGGACGAGCCGGTCCTGCGTACCGTCTATGCCAAATGGCCCTGGCCGTCGCTTTACGAGCTGCCGAAGAGCGTGGCGTCGGTGGCCATCGCCCGGGTCGAGGGTGGCGAGGAATGCGTGATCCCGCAGCGAATCGTGGCTCCCGAGGCCATGACCCTGGCTGCGGTCGACGCCGAGATCCGGCGCGCCAAGACCGCCCCGATCGACGAGATTCCCATGTTTCGCAAGATCATGCGGGTGACCCGTCTGCCGCTGCCGCTGCGGCGGTTGTCCTGGGCGACAGGACTGAATTTTGGCCGGCAGCGCGGCAACTGGTTCGGCAGCTTCGCGGTGAGCTCGGTGGCCGCCTACGGTGGCGGCGAGCTTCACCCGATCACGCCCGGCCCCTTCATCGTCAGCTATGGGGTGGTCGGGCCTGACCAGACCATCCATGTCGTGATCCGCTGGGATCACCGGGTCACCGACGCCGCCCCAATCGCCCGGGTCCTGACCCGGCTGGAACAGGTCCTGAACACTGAAATCGCTGCCGAATTGCGTGCGGCCGGGTCAAAGCCGATCCGGGCGGTCGGAACGTGAGTCCGGCCATTCGCATTGACAGCGAGCCCCAAATCCTCCTAAAAGCCGCTTGCTCGCGGGCCGATTTCGGCCCGCGAAGCGTTTCGCGACCCGTGGTCCTGTCCCTTAAGCTTTGGGATTGGACCTGTCAGTGCCGGGCTAGCCCGTCACACAGGAGGGCGCGTTTCCTCAAACCATGTACCTGAAGAGGACGCGATGACTAAGCGCAGTGAGGCGAAGTACAAACTCGATCGCCGTATGGGCCAGAACATCTGGGGCCGCCCGAAGAGCCCCGTGAACCGCCGCGAGTACGGCCCCGGCCAGCACGGCCAGCGCCGCAAGGGCAAGCTCTCCGACTTCGGCGTGCAGCTGCGCGCCAAGCAGAAGCTGAAGGGTTACTACGCCAACATCTCCGAGCGTCAGTTCCACAGCATCTATGTCGAGGCCAGCCGCCTCAAAGGTGATACCGGCGAGAACCTGATCGGCCTGCTCGAGCGCCGTCTCGACGCGGTCGTGTACCGTGCCAAGTTCGTCTCGACGATCTTCGCCGCGCGCCAGTTCATCAATCACGGCCACGTCAAGGTGAACGGCCGCAAGGTCAACATCTCGAGCTATCTGGTCAAGCTCGGCGACGTGATCGAGGTCAAGGAATCCTCCAAGCAGCTCGCTCACGTCCTCGAAGCCAGCCAGCTCTCCGAGCGTGACACCCCCGACTATCTCGAAGTCGACCACGGCAAGATGACCGCGAAATACATTCGCATCCCGCACCTCTCCGACGTGCCGTTCCCGGTGCAGATGGAGCCGCATCTGGTCGTCGAATTCTATTCGCGCTGATAGCTAGGCAGATCAATCGCTCAAAGGCCCCGGTTTTCCGGGGCCTTTTTGTTTGGGCCGCTACTCCATGTCGCGATCCTCGCGTGCTACAGTCGCCATCGATGGAGATTGATCATGACGCGTCCTCTCGACGAAGCCTTCGACAAGGTTGATGATCGACCTCCGCTACGACTAACATTGATGGAAGAGGCCGAACTCATAGAGGCAGAAGCTGAGATCGCCCGTGGCGAGTTAGCCAGTGCCGACGAAGTTCGCGCCATGTGGAAGAAACACGGTTTGTGATGCTCTACACCCCTCCCCCGATTGATCCCAAGGCGCCGCCGGTTCGCATCAACCTGCTGTCGGACACGCAGACAAAGCCGACACCCGCAATGCGCGAGGCGATGGCGCGGGCGGAGGTCGGCGACGAGCAGGTCGGCGACGATCCGACCGTGAACGCCCTGTGCGAGCGCGTCGCCGAGCTGCTCGGCAAGGAGGCAGCCGTGTACATGCCGTCAGGCACGATGTGCAACGTCACCGCGACGCTGGTGCATTGCCGTCCCGGCGACGAGATCCTGGCGCACGAGAGCGCGCACATCATCGCGCGCGAAGGCGGCGCGCATGCCGCGATCGGCGGCTTTCAAGTCACGCAATTGAAGGGACCCGACGGCCAGTTCACGCCGGAGACCTTTCGCAGAGCGCTGCATCCGCGCACCCGCTACCAGCCGCCGCAGACGGTGGTCAGCGTCGAGCAGACCGCCAATATCGGCGGCGGCACGGTCTGGAAGAAGGCCGCGCTCGACGAGATCGTCGCGATCGCGAAACAACATGGCCTCGTCACCCACATGGACGGCGCGCGCCTGCTCAACGCCACCGTCGCGAGCGGCATCTCCCCGCGTGACATGACCGCGGGGTGGGATTCGGCCTGGATCGACTTCTCGAAGGGCTTGGGCGCGCCGATCGGCGGCGTGCTGGCGGGCTCGCGCGCCTTCATCGATGCGGTCTGGCAGTGGAAGCAGCGGCTCGGCGGCTCGATGCGACAGGCCGGAATCTGCGCGGCGGCTTGCATCTACGCGCTCGACCATCATGTCGATCGGCTCGCCGACGATCACGCCAATGCGCGTGCGCTCGCCCGCGGACTGTCGCAGATCGCAGGCGTCGAGGTGCAGGAGCCCGAAACCAACCTGGTGTTCTTCAAGCCCGATGGTGCCGGCATTCCCGGCGACAAGATGGTCGCGGCGCTGCGCCAGCGCGGTGTGACGCTTGCGATGATGGACGGCCGCATCCGCGCCTGCACCCATCTCGACGTCAATGCGAGCCAGATCGAGGAGACGATCGGATATATCCGCGAGATCGTGCGCGGAGCGTAAACCGAGCAGTCCCGTAGCCCGGGTGAGCGCAGCGATACCCGGGGACTTCACTCGCAGGGATCCCGGATGTCGCTGCGCTCATCCGGGCTACTGCTCTTATCCGGCTGCAAAACAACGGCGGTTCACCGCCCCATCGCCTGGTAGATCAGCGTCTTCAGCGCCAGTTGAATCCGGCCGCGCTGCGTCGGGGTCTGCACCATGAAGATCCCGAACAGATCGTCCTCGGGATCGATGAAGAAGAACGTGCCGCCGACGCCGTCCCAGCGATATTCGCCGAGCGGCCACGCTGTGCCTGATGGCACCGAGGTGCGCACGGCGAAGCCGAGGCCGAAGCCGGAAGACCCGCCCGGATAATAGTTCTGGTCGCGCGCGATCTTCGTCTCCGGCCCGATATGATCCGAGGCCATCAGCGCGATGGTCTCCGGTTTGAGATAGCGCCGGCCGTCATAAGTGCCGCCGTTGAGCAGCATCTGGGCGAAGCGGGCGTAGTCGCCGACCGTGCCGACCATGCCGCCGCCGCCCGATTCCCATGTCGCGGACCGCCTGATATCGCGGACCTGCGTCGTCGGATTGATGTTGCGATCGTCCGGCATCGGCTCGGCGATGCGTGGGAATTTGGCGGGATCGGCGACGAAGAAAGCCGTCTCGGTCATGCCGAGCGGATCGAGCAGCCGCTCCTTCTCGAACTGCAGCAGCGTCTTTCCCGCGATGATTTCGACGACGCGGCCAAGCACGTCGGTGGAATAGCCGTAATCCCACACCGTGCCGGGCTGCTCGACCAGCGGCAGCGTGGCGATCTTGGCGGCGAATTCGGCGTTGGTCAGATTGCTGTTGAAGAGATTGGCGTCCGCGTAGAGCTCGCGCACCATACCGCCGCCGTAGTAGCCGTAAGGCAGCCCGGAGGTGTGGCGCAGCAGATCCTTGACCGTGATGGGTCGCTCCAGCGGCTCCAGCGCCAGGGCGACCTTGCCGTCCTCGGCCTTCTTTTCGATGCCGACCTTCATGCCGGCGAAGGCCGGAATGTATTTCGAGACGGGATCGTCGAGCGACAGCTTGCCCTCCTCAACCAGCATCATCGCCATGACTGAGGTAACCGGCTTCGACATCGAGTAGAGGCGGAAGATCGTGTCCGCGCTCATCGAGAGTTCAGTCGCGACGTCGCGGACGCCGAAATTCTGATAGTAGACCGGCTTGCCGTGCTGCTGAAGCAGCAGGATGGCTCCGGGGATCTTGCCGGTGGCGACCTCATTGCGGATGTAATCGGAAACCTTCGCCAGCCCCGCGGGCGAGAGCGTGTGGACCGCACGTCCCTCGGAACCCGCCTTCGCAACGATGCCGCCGGCGAGAAGAACGAGCGCCGCGATCAATGCGCAGCGCCCGAACATGTCAATTCTCCAACGCTTCATAGACCAGCTGCTTCAATGTCCGCTGCACGCGCTGGCGCTCGGTCGGGGTCTGCTCGAGCAGCACGAAGAACATGTCCTGCTTGGGATCGATCACGAAATAGCAGCCGGAGGCGCCGTCCCATTTCAATTCGCCGAGATCGCCGGGAGGCGGCGGTTTTGCGTTGCCGGGGTCGGTGCGCACCGCAAGTCCGAGACCGAAGCCGAAACCATCGCCGGGGAAGTAGAAATAATCGCGATCGACGCCCGACTTGGGGCCGATCTGGTCGGTCACCATCAGCTTGAACGTCTCGGGCTTGAGAATGGTCTTGCCGTCGAGGCTGCCGCCGTTGAGCAGCATCTGCGTAAAGCGCTCATAATCGGCCATGGTCGTGACCATACCGCCGCTGGCGAACTGGATTTTCTTGACGACCGTCGGATCGTTGATCCTCCCGACCCGGAAATCGCTGTCGTTCGGCACCGGCTGCGCCAGCAGCTTCTGCTTTACGGGATCGGTGACGAAGAACCCGGTGTCGACCATGCCGAGGGGGTCGAGCAGCTTCTCCCGCTCGATCTCGATGAGCGGCTTGCCGGCAGCGACTTCCATGACCCGCGCCAGGATGTCGGTGGAATGGCCGTATTGCCACAGCGCGCCCGGCTGGTTGTGCAGCGGAAGTTTCGCGATTCGCTCGGCGAACTCCGCGAGGTCGAAATCGCCGGCATAGATATTGGCGTCGCGATAGGCCTTGCGGACCAGGCTGTCGCCATAGAAGCCGTAGGTGACGCCCGAAGTGTGCGTCATCAAATCGTGCACCGTCATCGGCCGGTTCGGCGGCACGAGCTCGAGCGACTTGGTGCCGTCCTCGGCCTTCTTCTCGACGCCGACCTTCACATTGGCAAAGGACGGAATGTATTTCGAGACGGGATCGTCGAGCTTGATCGTACCTTCCTCGATCAGCTTCACTGCGGCGACGGACGTGATCGCCTTGCTCATCGAGAACAGGCGGAAGATCGTCTTGTCGGTGATCGGTGCCTTGCTGACCGCGTCCTGCACGCCGAAGACTTCGTGGTACACCGGCTTGCCATGTTGCTTGATGAGCACGTTTGCGCCGGCGATCTTGCCGGTCGCGACCTCGTTCTTGAAGAACTCGGTGATCCTCGCGAGCTTGTCCGGATTGAAATGCGCGCCGGCCGGAATCTCGTAGGTGCCCTCCGCCCGCGCGAGCGACATCGTACCCAACGACACAAGCGCGGCGCAGACCAGCGCGCGCAGTCCAGACTGTGAAATCATATCCCCTCCCCGGAACATGGCCCGGCGGAGTGTACCGACCACGTCATCAGGCACAAGGGCCGCCATACCGCGCCAGAACGTCCGCGTGCAGAGCCGCGCTCTTTTCCGAGAAACAACAAAATATGACGTCGACGACCAGCGGCGCGGCCGGCAGGGCTTCAATGGTCGCATAGACCGCAATCTTCGCGGCCTGGTCGGCCGGAAAGCCGTAAACCCCGGTCGAAATCGCGGAGAACGCCACGGAGGTCAGCTGATTGGCCTCACAGAGCTCGAGCGCACGGCGATAACAGGAGCCCAGCGCCTCTGCCTCGCCGCGAATGCCGCCGTGCCAGACCGGGCCGACCGCATGGATCACATGGCGCGCAGGGAGAAGGTAGCCCTTGGTGATCTTGGCATCGCCGGTCGGGCATCCTCTGAGCTTCCGACACTCGGCCAAAAGCTCGGGCCCGGCAGCGTCATGGATCGCGCCATCGACGCCGCCCCCACCCAGGAGCGACGTGTTGGCCGCGTTGACGATGGCGTCAACGCTCAGCGTGGTGATGTCAGCAACGATAACCTTGAGCTCCGCGCCGCCGATCCGGCGCGTCAGCTGGGTCACCTATCAGGCCGCGACAGCGACGCCCTTTTCGGAGAAGAGCTGCTGCAATTCACCAGCCTGGAACATCTCGCGGACAATGTCGCAGCCGCCGACGAACTCGCCCTTCACATAGAGCTGCGGGATGGTCGGCCAGTTCGAAAAGTCCTTGATGCCGTTGCGCAGTTCGGCGGATTCGAGAACGTTGAGGCCCTTATAGCCGACGCCGATGTGGTCGAGGATCTGGACGACCTGGCCTGAGAACCCGCACTGCGGAAACTGCGGTGTGCCCTTCATGAACAGAACCACGTCGTTCGACTTCACTTCGTTGGCGATGAATTCCTCGATGCTCATATCCGTGTCCTTCTGGGGCGGAGCCCACTCCAATCGCTTCGGGCTGGCTCAGCCGATTTAACCCGATCCCTGCCCATATATGTAGCCCAAACCGTTGTGCATCCAAAGTAAAATGGCGGCGAGCGGCCCCTGGGTGGACCGCTCTCGGCTGCACCTGCCCATTGCATGATGCCACGAATATCATCGTCAGGGAGGACTTTCATACCGTCACGGAGCCCCTATCTAGGACGAACCCGGCGTTTTGGAACCCGACAACGCCAACAACGTTCTCTTGTCCTGTCTGGAGAAAAACGTGACGAAACAAGCCTCCGCTACGGCCCCCGCTCCGTCACCGTCGGCCGATTTGGGCGGCCTTGCCCAGAGGCTGGAAGACGCGTTTCTCGCCGTCCGCGACGAGACCGAGCGCCGGGCCGCGCCGCTGTCGCCGGAGGACCAGCAGATCCAGTCCATGCCGGATGCGAGCCCGACGAAATGGCACCGGGCGCACACCACCTGGTTTTGGGAGCAGTTCGTGCTCGGCCAGCACTGTGCGGGCTACCAGCCCTTTCACCCTGACTTCGCCTTCCTGTTCAATTCCTATTACGTCAGCGCCGGCCCACGCCATTCCCGCAATCACCGCGGCGATATCACCCGCCCGAGCGCCGATCAGGTCGGCGCCTATCGAAAACATGTCGACGCTGCCGTCGTGACATTCTTCCGCGATGCTGGCGAGGACAAGCTGCGCGAGATCGCGCCGCTGGTCGAGGTCGGCCTCAACCACGAGCAGCAGCATCAGGAATTGATGTTCACCGACATCCTGCACGCCTTCGCGCAGAACCCGATCCCGCCGGCCTATGATCCGGACTGGCGCTTCCCGACTGCGACGCCGGCCAGCGAGGATTGGCTGACGCTGAACGAAGGCATCCACACCGTCGGTCACGTCGACGAGAGTTTTCATTTCGACAACGAGAAGCCGGCGCATCGCGCCCTCGTCGGCCCGGTCAAGCTCGCACGCAATCTCGTCACCAATGGCGAATGGCTCGCCTTCATGCGCGACGGTGGCTACCGGACCGCAACGCTGTGGCTGATGGACGGTTTTGCAGCCGTCAACAACGAAGGCTGGGACGCTCCCGGCCATTGGCGCGAGATCGACGGCCAGTGGCATGTCATGACGCTGGCCGGCCTCAAGCCGGTCGATCCCGACGCGCCCGTCTGCCACGTCAGCTATTACGAGGCTGACGCCTTTGCGCGCTGGGCCGGAAAACATCTGCCCACCGAGATGGAATGGGAGGTCGCGGCCCGCGCGGGCCAGCTCAACGATGCGTTCGGCATCGTCTGGCAGTGGACGCGATCGTCCTACTCGCCGTACCCCGGCTATCGTGCGATCGAAGGCGCGCTCGGCGAATACAACGGCAAGTTCATGGTCAACCAGCTGGTGCTGCGCGGCTCTTCGCTTGCAACCCCGGAGGGGCACAGCCGTATCACCTATCGTAACTTCTTTTATCCGCACCACCGCTGGCAATTCACGGGACTGCGGCTCGCCGACTACGAGTAAAATTCTCATCCGACGACAAATGCGCGCCGGACAGCGCGTTCAGGAGAGTATCATGAATGTGCACGCCAGCGCTTTGGCCGAAGCCCATCTTCCCGACGAACAAACCACCGCCTTTGCGCGCGAGGCCATCGAGGACCTCTCGCAGCAGCCCAAAAAGCTGTCGCCGAAGTATTTCTATGATGCAGCCGGATCGGAATTGTTCGAAGCGATCACACGGCTGCCGGAATATTACCCGACGCGCACGGAGCTTGCGATCCTGAAGGAGCGCGGCAGCGAAATCGCGAAAATCATTCCGGAGCACGCGGCGCTGGTCGAATTCGGCGCAGGCGCGACCACAAAGGTCCGCCTGCTGCTCAACCACTGCAAGTTCGCGGCCTATGTGCCCGTCGACATCTCCGGCGACTTCCTGACGGCGCAGGCAAACGGCCTGAAGCGGGATTTTCCGTCGCTCGGCATCTACCCGGTGGCGGCCGACTTCACCACGCCGTTCGAGCTTCCCAAGGCGGTGGCGGCCATGCCCAAGGTCGGGTTCTTCCCGGGCTCGACCATCGGCAATTTCGAGCCGCATGAAGCGCAGGCCTTCCTGAAGAGCGCACGCGCTATTCTGGGCCGGGGCGCGCAGATGATCATCGGCGCCGATCTCGAGAAGGAGGAGCGCCTGCTCCACGACGCCTATAACGATGCCGCCGGCGTCACCGCGCGCTTCAACCTCAATGTGCTGGTGCGGATCAACCGCGAGCTCGGCGGCAATTTCGACCTCTCCGCCTTCACCCATCGCGCGATCTACAATCGCGAGCGGCACCGCATCGAGATGCACCTGATCAGCAAGAAGAGCCAGACCGTGCGCCTGCTCGGCACCAGCTTCTCGTTCCGCGCGGGCGAGAGCATCCATACCGAGAGCAGCTACAAATACAGCATCGAGCGCTTCGCGACGCTGGCGCAAGGCGCGGGTTGGCGGGTGCGCGAGAGCTGGACGGATGCCGCGAAGATGTTCTCGGTGCACGCGCTGGAGGCGGCGGAGTAAGCGCTCCGGCGCCGATGGCGCCGGTTCAATGCTCCTCGGCTTCTTCCGGCGCCGATCCCAGCGAGACCGACTCCCATACCGCAACAACGATCATGATCACCGTCGCGGCGACCGACAGCCATAGCGGCGACAGCTCGGCAGCGAACCACCACAGCACAACAAGCAGGATGATGCCAATGCCGTGCGAGAGCTGGAGGAAGCCGCGGATCGCGTGCTTGAACAGGATGGTGCCGACCAGGAACAGCAAGGGACCGCCGATCGTGCTCACAATGGTCCTGACATCTGAATGCCCGACCGGATGCTTCAGCACCAGCTCGTCGGCGACCGCGGTCAGGATGATGCCGGCGACGATCGGCATGTGCAGATAGGTGTAGGCGAGCCGCGCCAATCGGCCGGATTCCGCGGATTTCGAGATGCGCTCGGCGCCGGCCTCGGCACCCCTGTGGAAATAGACCCACCACATCGCGATGCTGCCGACCAGCGCGGAGACGAAGGCCAGCATGTTGTCCGCGGTCCAGTCCAGCTCGGCGAACGTCGCACCGTTGACGACGACGGCCTCGCCAAGCGCGATGATGACGAAGAGCGAGCAGCGCTCGGCCATGTGGCCGCCCTCGACGGCCCAGGCCTCGACCGACGAGAAGCCAAGCTTCGGGACCCAGAAGCGCACCGCCGGCGAGATGTATTCGATCGTCAGTGCCACGATCCAGAACCACAGCCGCGCCTCGTCATGGGCGAGGCCGCCGAGGATCCAGAAGATCGCGGACACCGAGAGCCACGTCAGGATCCGGACCGCATTGTGCCGGACCGCAGTTCGATGCCGCGGCGTTGCAAACATCCAGAAGGCGGTGCGCCCGACCTGCATCGTTGCGTAGGCGATCGCGAACCACAGGCCCCGCCCCTCGAACGCGGTCGGGATAGTCGTGGACAGCACGAGGCCGCCCAGCATCATCAGGAAGATCAGGATCCGAACCGGCGTCAGTTCCGGATCGAGCCAGTTGGTGACCCAGGCGGTGTAGACCCACACCCACCATACCGCGAGAAACAGCACTGCGACGTGCACCGCACCGAGCGGCGTGAAATGGTGCAGCAGTGTGTGCGAGACCTGCGTGATCGCGAAAACGAAGACCAGGTCGAAGAACAGCTCGGCATTGGTGACGCGGCTGTGCTGGTTCGGCAGGATGACGCGAAACATCGCGCCGCGAGGATTGTCCGCAGCCATCGTCATGCCCCCGTCACGATCGGATCAGGCGCCCGGCACCCCGGTTTGCAGCGCCAGCGCATGCAGCACGCCGCCCATTTGGCCGCGCAGGGACTGATAGACGATCTGGTGCTGCTGGACGCGGGACTTGCCGCGGAAGGTTTCCGAGATCACGGTCGCGGCATAGTGATCGCCGTCCCCCGCGAGGTCACGGATGGTCACCTCGGCATCGGGGATCGCCGCCTTGATCATCGCCTCGATATCGTGGGCGTCCATAGGCATTCGGGTCGTGCTCCTGTCTCGGCTGCAATCAGCCTTTGTCGTCGAATCGCTGCCGGGGTCCGGATCTGCAAAGCCAAGCATGCCAGCGGGGCCAAACTTAGCGTGAACGGCCTTCTACGTCACGCCTTCCGGCACTATATCGGTGATCCGATCTGGATAAAGCCACGACAAAGTGCCGCGCACGGCAGAGTGATCGAAAAAGGCGTGAAATCATGAAGCTTCCAGGGCCCGACCACCCCATCACCATCACCCCAAATCCCCGGCGCATCCGCGTCACGGCCGGCGATATCGTGATCGCCGAGACCACCAAGGCGCTGACGCTGAAAGAGGCGAAATATCCGGCGGTGCAATATGTACCGCGACAGAACGCCAACATGGCGCTGCTGGAGCGCACCGACCGCGTCACCCACTGCCCCTATAAGGGGGATGCGAGCTATTACAGCGTCAAGGCCAACGGCCAGACGCTGGACAACGCGATCTGGACCTATGAGGCGCCCTTCCCCGCGATGACCGAGATTTCGGGCCATCTCGCCTTCTATCCCGACAAGGTGAAGATCGAGGAAGTGGGGTAGCTGCCGAGAGTTCGTCATGCCCGGGCTTGTCCCGGGCATCCACGTTCTTGGTCATGCGGGAGGCGAGGCGTGGATGGCCGGGACAAGCCCGGCCATGACGGCAGCGATGGCCGACGCGAGCCCCGCTACGCCCTGAATATCGTGAGCCCCAGGATCAGCAGCACCAGGAAGATCGCGACGAACACGTAGAACAGGAAGCGGGCGATGTCGGCGGAGGCGGCCGAGATGCCGGTGAAGCCGAGCACGCCGGCCACGATCGAGACAAGTAAGAAGATCAGCGCCCATTTCAGGATCGTCATCGCCAGCTCCGAAATTGTACCGCCTGTCGCGGCCCTCAAGCCCTTTTGGCGAACGCTAACTTTGTCGCAGGGAACTGGTTCCTAGCGGCAGCGGGACCTGCGGGCGTCCCAAACGACCCTTGCTGAATCCGGTTCCCGGCGGCAAAGTCCGGCCGGGACGGAAAGCGCGACCGGGGCGGCCACGATGACGATGTCACATTCAGCGACGATCGGAGCAGAGGCGCATGCGGCGCCGAAGGCAAGGGCGCGCAATCTGTCGCTCGATCGCGCCCGCACCTTCCTCACGCTGGTGGTGCTGCTGCACCACGCCGTCATTCCCTACACCTATTTCGGGCACACCGATCCGGCGTCCTGGGCCGGTTTCGACGTGGTCGTGCTGGCCACCGACAGCTTCTTCATGGCGATGTTCTTCTTCCTGTCGGGACTGTTCACCTGGCCCGGCATCGCGCGCAAGGCGCCGTCCGTCTTTCTCCGCGATCGCCTGTTGCGGCTCGGGCTGCCGTTCGCGATCGCGGCGTTCACCGTCATCCCCCTCGCCTATTACGCAATCGCGCTGCGGCACGATCCCGGGCTGAGCTTCACGGCATTCTGGTGGAAGACGATCACGGTTGGCCCGTGGCCGAGCGGCCCGATCTGGTTCGTGTGGGTGCTGCTGGCGTTCGACCTGACCGCGAGCCTACTCTACCGGGTCTCCGCGCATCTGGTCGATCCGGGCAACCGCGTGTCGCTGCGCGGATTCGACCAGCCGACCGCGTTCTGGCTGCTGCTCGTCGTCGTCACGACAATCGCCTACGTGCCGGCGCTGCTCTATTTCGGCGGCAGCAAATGGTTCGAGCTCGGGCCGTTCTCGGTGCAGGCGAGCCGCATCCTGCTCTACTTCGCGTATTTCTTCATCGGCGTCAGCGTTGGAGCGGCGAATTTCGATCGCGGCATCCTCAGCGCCGGCGGCCAGTTGCCGAAACAGCGCTGGCTCTGGGTGATCGCCACGCTGATCCCCTACTGCCTGATGTGGGTCATGATCTACATCAAGCGCGAAGTTCTCGGCAATCCCGACCCGCAGCCGCACTGGTACCAGGCCATCTACGGTACGTTCTTCGTGCTGTTCTCAGGCTCGATCCTGCTCGCGATCCTGGCCTTCTTCCTGCACCAGAAGTCGCCGGGACCGAACCTGCTCGACCGCATGCAGGCGGATGCCTACGGCATCTTCCTGGTACACTACCCGATCGCGTTGTGGATCCAGTACGCGCTGTTCGATTACAGCTGGCCTGCGATCGTGAAAGCCACGATCGGCTTCGTGCTCACGGTGATGTTGAGCTGGGGACTGACGGCGGGCTTGCGGAAGATTCCGGGGGCCTCGCACGTGTTGTGAGGCACGACGCTCGTAGCCCGGATGAGCGCAGCGACATCCGGGAAACCTCTCGACAAAGACCCGGATATCGCTTCGCTCATCCGGGCTACGGGTTCAGCGCCTTACGCCGCCTTGCCACCCATATACTCCGGCAGCCAGCGCTCGAACGATGCCCTGAGCGCCTCGATCGTTACAGGCGCCTCGCCCGCGATCGCGACGGCGTCGCCGCCGGTGGTGCCGATCCGCACGCAGGGCACCTCGCAGCCGCGCATCTTGGCGAGTACACGGCCTGCCTCGGTTTCGGGCACGGTGACGAGATAGCGCGCCTGGTCCTCGCCGAACCAATAGGCCTGAGGCACCAGCGCGGTCGGCGCCGCGAGCAGCTTTGCGCCGATGCCGCTCGCCATCGCCATCTCGGCAAGCGCGATCAGCAGGCCGCCGTCGGAGAGATCGTGCACGGCGGTCGCGGTGCCCGCATGGATCATGCCGCGCACGCAGTCGCCGTTGCGCTTCTCGGCTGCGAGGTCAACCGGCGGCGGCGCGCCCTCCTCGCGACCGCAGATGTCGCGCAGGTAAACCGACTGGCCGAGCCAGCCATGAGTGTCGCCGATCAGGAGGATCGCCTCGCCTTCGGCCTTGAAGGCGAGCGACGCCGATTTGGTGAAGTCATCGAGCAAACCGACGCCGCCGATCGAGGGCGTCGGCAGGATCGCGCGACCATTGGTCTCGTTGTAGAGCGAGACATTGCCTGAGACGACCGGGAAGTCGAGCGTGCGGCAGGCTTCCGAGATGCCCTTCAGGCAGCCGACGAACTGGCCCATGATCTCGGGCCGCTCGGGGTTGCCGAAATTGAGATTGTCGGTGATCGCTAGCGGCTTGCCGCCGACCGCAGTGATGTTGCGCCAGGCTTCCGCCACGGCCTGCATGCCGCCCTGATAGGGATCGGCCTCGCAATAGCGCGGCGTCACGTCGACGGTCAGCGCCAGGCCCTTCGGGCCGTCCTGGACGCGCACCACGGCGGCATCGCCGCCGGGACGCTGCATGGTATTGCCGAGAATGACGTGGTCGTACTGCTCCCAGACCCAGCGCTTGCTGCACATATCGGGCGTGCCGATCAGCTTTTCGAGCGCGGCACCAAGCCCCATCGGGGCCGCCACTTCGCGCGCATGCACGACCGGCAAAGCGGCGGAGGGGACATGCGGGCGATCATAGAGCGGCGCCTCGTCGCCGAGCTCCTTGATCGGCAAATCGGCCATGACGTCGCCGCCATGCTTGACCACAAAGCGCTTGCTTGGCGTGGTGTAGCCGACCACGGCGAAATCGAGGCCCCACTTTTTGAAGATCGCCTCGGCCTCTTTCTCCTTCTCGGGCTTGAGCACCATGAGCATGCGCTCCTGGCTCTCCGAGAGCATCATCTCGTAAGCGCTCATGCCGATCTCGCGCGTCGGCACCGCATCGAGATCGAGATCGACGCCGAGGTCGCCCTTGGCGCCCATCTCGACCGCCGAACACGTCAGCCCCGCCGCGCCCATGTCCTGGATCGCGATGACGCAGCCCTTCTCCATGATCTCGAGACAAGCCTCTAGCAGCAGCTTCTCGGCGAAGGGATCGCCGACCTGGACGGTCGGACGCTTCTCTTCGGACTTGTCGTCGAACTCGGCCGAAGCCATCGAGGCGCCGTGGATGCCGTCGCGACCGGTCTTGGACCCCAAATAGACGATCGGCATGTTCACGCCGGAGGCGGCCGCATAGAAGATCTTGTCGGTATCGGCGAGGCCGACCGCCATCGCGTTGACGAGAATGTTGCCATCATAGCGGGTGTGGAAACGGACCTGGCCGCCGACCGTCGGAACGCCGAAGGAATTGCCGTAGCCGCCGACCCCGGCGACGACGCCGGAGACGAGATGCCTGGTTCTGGCATGTTCGGGCGCGCCAAAACTCAGCGCGTTGAGGCAGGCGATCGGACGCGCGCCCATGGTGAAGACGTCGCGCAAGATGCCGCCGACGCCGGTGGTGGCGCCCTGGTACGGCTCGATGTAGCTCGGGTGGTTGTGGCTCTCCATCTTGAAGACCACGGCCTGGCCGTCGCCGATGTCGATCACGCCGGCGTTCTCGCCAGGACCCTGGATCACCCAGGGCGCCTTGGTCGGCAGACCCTTCAGATGGAGGCGCGAGGATTTGTACGAGCAGTGCTCGTTCCACATCGCCGAGAAGATGCCGAGCTCGGTGAAGGTCGGCTCCCGCCCGATCAGCTTCAGAATGCGCTCATACTCGTCGGGCTTGAGCCCGTGGGCGGCAATCAGCTCGGGGGTGATCTTGGGTTCATTCTTCATGGATTCGAGGCTTTCGACGGCGGTGGGCCGTTCTTAGGAACATCGGACGGCTTGGAAAAGCCCTTTATGGCGCATTTTCCCGCTGTCCCACGTTTTGCGGCCGGGGGCTGCGGGAACAGGAATTGCACAGCGCGGACAGATCGGATTTAAGGGCAAACGACCCGCAATTGAAGGCCCATTTCCTTGCACGAATTGACCAAAGCGCCCCCGCCTCGCCGTCCCGACCTCCACATCGCCACCGATGGGGAATTCCAGGGCTGGCGAACCTGGATTCGCGACAGTTTTGAGAGCCATATCGGCCCGTTCTGGCACAAGATCGAGGACGACGGCAGCATCCGCTCGGCGTTCCGGGTCGAGAAAAAGCACCTCAACGGCTCCGGAAACGTCCATGGCGGCTGCTTCATGGCGTTTTCCGACTATTGCCTGTTCGCGATCGCCACCCACGAACTGGATGGGCCGGCGGTGACCACCAATTTCGCATGCGACTTCCTCGACGCGGCGCGCGAAGGCGAGCTGATCGAATGCGTCGGCGAAGTCTCCCGCGCCGGCGGCTCGCTGATCTTCCTGCGCGGCAAGCTGACATCGGGCGGGCGCCCGCTGTTCACCTTCTCCGGCACGATCAAGCGGGTGAAGCGGAAGCCGGCACCGCAGCCAAACGCATAGCTCGCCGCCTTCCCTTTTGGCGCCCCCTCGCCCAGACTTGTGTCGAGCGCTGTCGCGCCGGGGAGCAATATCAAGGTGCCGCAGAGCACACCGCCGACGGCTCGCGCCACGGCCTCGCAATTGCCGTCCATGCACGCCACAGGCGCGCGCAACTGGCGTGACTATGCGCTCCTGGTCGCGCTCGCCTGCTGCTGGAGCTCAACCTATCCGCTCGCCAAGCTCGCGCTGGATACGATCCCGCCCGTGACCTTCATCTCGGCGCGCTCGCTGATCGCGGCCGCCTTCCTGTTCGCGATCCTGTGGATGCGCGGCGTCAGGATCGCGACCGATGCGAAGGCCTGGAAGCTGTTCGCGACCCAGCAATTGATCAACTCGACCTTTCCGTTCCTGATCATCACCTGGTCGCAGCAATATGTGCCGGCGTCGAACACGGTGGTGTTGGCTTCGACCACGCCGATCTTCGCCTTCCTGATCACCTCGCTGATCACGCGGCACGAGCCGGCAACGCTGTTGAAGCTGTTGGGCGCGCTCCTCGGCCTTGCCGGCACAATCGTCATCGTCGGCCTTGATGCGCTGCGCGGCTTCGGGAGCGAGATCGTGGCGGAGATCGCCATCCTGCTCGCCACCATCTCCTTTGCCTGTGCCACGATCTTCGGCCTGCGGCTGTCCGAATACGACCCGATGGTGGTGGCGGCCGGTTCGCTGCTGTTCGGCGGCCTGGTGCTGCTGCCGTCTTCGCTGATCATCGACCAGCCCTGGACGCTGCACCCGACGCCGACGGCGATCATAGCCACCATCGTCATGGGCATCGTCTCCAGCGCCCTGGGGCTGATGCTGTTCTACATGTGCCTGGGACGGCTCGGCACGCTGACGACGAACGCGCAAGGCTATTTGCGCATCCCGATCGGCGTCGGCCTCTCCGTGCTGCTGCTCGGCGAGAGCGTACCGTCGAACCTGGCGCTGGGACTGGTGCTGGTCATGGCGGGCGTCGCCGCGATGACGGTGCCGACGGAGCGGCTGAAACGACGCTAGCTATTACTTGGCGTCGTCGGCCAGCATCTTGCGATACTTCTCGACGTCGCGCGTCACGAGCTTTTGCAGGACCTCGGGCGTGTGCTCGTCGGGATCGGGGGCCACGGTCGAGAGATCGGCGAACCGTTTCTTCACCGCGTCGGTTTCGACCGCCGTGCGTGCAGCGGCATTCAGCTTGGCGATGATTGCCGGCGGGGTGCCTTTCGGCGCGAACAGGCCGTTCCAGCCCTGCGCTTCGAATTCGGGCAGGCCGGATTCGGCCGACGTCGGCAGGTCGGGTACCGTGGCGAGCCGGACGGTCGAGCCGACCACGAGTCCGCGCGCCAGCTTCTCGTTGATCGACTGCGAGACCGAGGCTGCCGCATCGCAGACGCCGTCGATCTGGCCGCCGATCGCATCGGTGAGCGCGGGCGCGGCGCCGCGATAGCCGACCAGCGTCGCGTCGATCCCCGCGGCCGTAACGAAGCTCTTGCAGATCAGGTAGTTCGAGGAGCCGACGCCGGCATGGCCGAGATTGATTTTGCCGGGGTTGGCCTTGGCGTAGGCGATGAACTCCTTCAGATCCTTCGCCGGAAAATCCTTGCGCACGGCGATGATGCCGAACGTTTTCGCCACCATGGCGATCGGCACGAAGGAGTCCGGCGTGAACGGCAGTTTGGGATAGATGGTATAGGTCGCGGCATTGGTGCCGGCATTGCCGATCGCAATGGTGTAGCCGTCGGGCTCGGCGCGGGAGGCGCGCGCCAGCGCGGTCGAGCCGCCGGCGCCGGCAACGTTCTCGATCACGATGGTCTGGCCGAGCGCGATGCCCATCTGCTCGGCAACGGTGCGCGCGATCACGTCGGACGTGCCGCCGGCCGCGAACGGCACGATCATGGTGACGGGACGCTTGGGGAAATCCTGCGCGAACGCGACCGTCGCGAACGCAACGACGGCGACAGCGGTCGGCAGCCGCTTCAGCACGAACGCAATCACGCGGCTTTTTCCAGATGCGCAGTGAGGCCGGCGAACAGGCCGCGGCCGTCGGTGCAGCCCATGATGTCTTCGACGTGGTTTTCCGGATGCGGCATCATCCCGAGCACGTTGCCCTTGTCGTTGACGATGCCGGCGATGGATTGCGCGGCGCCATTGATGTTGCTGATATCGTCGATCGCGCCGTCGGCCGAGCAATAGCGGTACAGCACGCGACCGTCGCCTTCGAGCCGCTTGATGGTCTCCGCGTCCGCCGCATAATTGCCCTCGCCATGCGCGATGGGCACGCGGATCACCTGCCCGGCATTGTAGCCGCGGGTGAACGGCGTGTCGGAGCGCTCGACGCGGAGATGCACGTCGTGACAGATGAATTTCAGCCGCGCATTGCGCATCAGGACGCCAGGCAAGAGGCCGGATTCGCAGAGGATCTGAAAGCCGTTGCAGACGCCGAGCACGAGGCCGCCCTTGGCCGCATAGTCGCGCACCGCGTCCATCACCGGTGCCCGCGCCGCAATCGCGCCGCAGCGCAGATAATCGCCATAGGAGAACCCACCGGGCACCACCACGAGGTCGGTGCCGTCGGGCAGCGACGTCTCGGCATGCCAGACCATCGCGGGCTCGCTGCCCGAGATCAGCCTCAAGGCGCGCGCCATGTCGCGCTCACGGTTGATTCCGGGAAAGACGAGGATGGCGGCTTTCATGGCAGAGGTTCCGAACGAGGATTGGAATGGGGCTGGCACGGCTGCCAAATCGCCAGCAGACATATCCATTTGACGGGGATTTTACCAGTGCTAGCCTTGCCCGCGAGCGTTGTGCACAGGCCATAGCCCGCCATTCGCCCGGGATTAAAGCCATGAATGTCCCGTCGCTGCCCACCATTCCCCTCCGAGCCGGTGTCCACCGAGGGCGTCATCGCCGCCGGTGCCTATGTCGATGGCCGGCGCGTCGCCAATATCGCCATCAGCGAGGCTTCGAGCTGGCGGGCGAAACCCGGCCACGTGGTCTGGATCGGGCTGCACGAGCCCGACATGGCGCTGCTCAGCGCGGTGCAGAAGCAGTTCGACCTACACGAGCTCGCCATCGAGGATGCCAACCACGCCCATCAGCGACCGAAGATCGAGCAATATGGCGAGGCCCTGTTCATCGTGGCGCGCACCGCGCAACTGATCGAGGGCCGGATCGCCTTCGGCGAGACGCACATCTTCGTCGGCGAAGGCTATCTGGTCTCGGTGCGTCACGGCGCTTCGACGTCCTACACGCCGGTGCGCGAACGCTGCGAAAGCTGCCCGCGCGCGCTCGCGCGCGGCGAGGACTACATCCTCTACGCCATCCTCGATTTCATCGTCGACAACTACTCGCCCGTGCTCGAGAGCATTCACGAAGAGGTCGAGAGCATCGAGGATGACGTGCTCTCCAAGGCGATCAGCAAGGCGCAGATCGAGCGGCTCTACATGCTGCGCCGCGACCTGCTGCGGCTCAGGACTGCAATCGGACCGCTGGTGGAGGTCTGCCGCCGGCTCGAGCATGACGAACTGGCGATGGTGCGCGCGACGATGCAGCCGCTGTTCCGCGACGTCACCGACCACGTCCGCAACATCCAGGAGCGGATCGATTCGATGCGTGAGGTGCTGGCCTTCGCCTTCGAAGCGAGCCTGCTGGTCGGCCAGGCCCAGGAGACGGCGGTCTCCAAGAAACTCGCCTCCTGGCTCGCGATCATCGCGATCCCGACCGCGCTTGCCGGCATCTACGGCATGAACTTCAAGCACATGCCGGAGCTGGACTGGGAGTACGGCTATTACACGCTGCTGGGCGTGATGCTGACGGCGTGCGGCGCGCTGTACTGGCGTTTTCGTCGGGTTGGATGGCTGTGAGCCATCCTGTTCACCCGATCAGCTCAACCCGATAATTCTCGATCACGGTGTTCGCCAGCAGCTTGTCGGCGGCGTCCTTCAACGCCGCCTCCGCCTTCGCCTTGTCCGCGCCGGCGAGCTCGATGTCGAACACCTTGCCTTGGCGAACGCTGGCGACGCCGTCGACGCCGAGCGACTTCAACGCACCCTCGATCGCCTTACCCTGCGGATCGAGGATGCCCGTTTTCAACGTCACGGTAACACGTGCCTTCACGTCAGATTCCTCTTAGCTCTTCACCAGCACCGGGCCGGAACCGGCCGGACGCTCGTTCTCCATGAGAATCCCGAGACGCTTGGCGACTTCGGTATAGGCCTCGAGCAGCCCACCGAGATCCCTGCGGAAACGGTCCTTGTCGAGCTTCTCGTTCGACTTGATGTCCCACAGACGGCAGCTATCCGGCGAGATCTCGTCGGCGACGATGATCCGCATCATGTCGTTCTCGAACAGTCGGCCCGCACTCCATCTTGAAGTCGACGAGGCGGATGCCGATGCCGAGGAAGAGACCGGTGAGGAAGTCGTTGACACGGATGGCAAGCGCCATGATGTCGTCGATCTCCTGCGGTGTCGCCCAGCCGAAAGCGGTGATGTGCTCTTCCGACACCATGGGGTCGTTGAGCTGGTCGTTCTTGTAATAGAACTCGATGATCGAGCGGGGCAGCTGCGTACCCTCCTCGATGCCGAGGCGCTGCGACAGCGAGCCGGCGGCAACGTTCCGCACCACCACTTCCAGCGGCACGATCTCGACTTCGCGGATCAACTGCTCGCGCATGTTGAGACGGCGGATGAAATGGGTCGGCACCCCGATGTCGTTGAGGTGCTGAAACAGGTACTCCGAGATCCGGTTGTTGAGGACACCCTTGCCCTCGATCACCTGATGCTTTTTCGCATTGAACGCGGTGGCGTCGTCCTTGAAGTGCTGGATCAGGGTACCGGGCTCCGGGCCTTCGTAAAGAACCTTTGCCTTGCCTTCATAAATGCGACGCCGACGGCTCATGGGGATGTACCGTGTTTTGTTGAAATCCATGTATTTGGTGTGCTCCGGTTGACGAGACTACGACCCACAGCGGAGCTGCCGTGAACGGCCCGGAACCCCTGGAAACAGAACGGGAACCCAGCCTTAGGCAACCTATCCGATTGGCCGTCCCAGCACAATCGATCCGGCCGTCCGGCATCAAACTTATACCGTCTTGCCTGCGGCTTAACGGCTCGTTGTTTTGCCGATTCGTGCCCCCTATCTAGGCATGCACCGGGGCTCTCGCAACGAGGGCCAGCCGGGTCCAGTCAGCAGGGAATTGGAAAAGGCATGAGCACGTTGGACAAGCGCGAGGAAGGCTTCGAGAAGAAGTTCGCCCTCGACGAGGAGCAGAAATTCAAGGCGGAAGCCCGCCGCAACCGCCTGCTCGGGGTGTGGGCGGCCGAAAAGCTCGGCATTACCGGCGATGCCGCCACGGCCTATGCCAAGGAGGTGGTCGCGGCCGATTTCGAGGAAGCCGGTGACGCCGACGTCCTGCGCAAGGTCATGGCCGATTTCGCCGCCAAGAACGTCGCCGTCACCGAACAGGTGATTCGCGCCAAGATGAACGAGCTGATCGCGGTGGCGGCGGCCGAGGTGAAGGCCGGGAAATAAGGCGAAGCATCATTCCGGGGCCACGTCTGCGACGCACCCCGGAATGCCAACCAGCTATCCCTCTTTGAACCCATATTCCGGCACGTTGCCGCTGGCGCCGTAATATTTGTACGGCAGGAATTTGCCGCTCATGGTGATCTTGACGCGGTCGCCCTTCGGATTGGGCAGGCGCTCCATCACCATGTCGAAATCGATCGCCGACATGATGCCGTCGCCGTACTCCTCCTCGATCAGCGCCTTCCACGCCGGACCGTTGACCATGACCAGCTCGTAGAAACGATAGATCAAGGGATCGGTCGGCGGCATCGGCATGCCGCGCATCGGCGTCTCGTTCAGCATCGTGGTCTCGGCCTTCGTCAGGCCGAACAGTTCAGCGGCGTTTGCTGCCTGCGGCTTGGTCAATTTCATCTGGCCGAGGATCGCGCCTGTTATCAGCACCTCGGAATAGCCACCGATCTGCTCGCAGATATATTTCCAGCTCCAGCCCTTCTCGCGCTTGATGTCGAGCAGCTTCTCGGTGAGGTCTTCGCGTTTCATGTCAGGGTCTCCTTTTTCAAGCAGTCAGCCCGGGACTGGTCCCAGGTATCCAGGTCTGTCGTTGCTCGTCGCCACCGGACGCGACGGTCAGTCCGGGCTTGCCGATACGCACCACCGGCACATTGCGCGGATCGTGGCCGGGCGTCTCGGCCGCGAAAGTCTTGCTGCGCGTCACCAGGAAATCGACGATGTGGTTGCGCAGCGCGTAGTACAGCGGGTGGCGGTGCAAATCGGTGCGGCCGCGGTCCCGCGGCAACGGGTTCTCGACCACTTCGGCCAGCACCGCGCCGGGACCGTTGGTCATCAGGAATATCTTGTCGGCGAGATAGATCGCCTCGTCGACGTCATGGGTGATCATGAACGCGGTCTGCCCGGTCTCCAGACAGATGCGCCGCACCTCGTCCTGCAGCGTGCCGCGCGTCAGCGCATCGAGTGCCGAGAACGGCTCGTCCATCAGCATCATCTTTGGCGTGATGGAGAGCGCACGCGCGATGCCGACGCGCTGCTTCATCCCGCCGGAGAGCTCGGAAGGTCGCTTGTGTTCCGAACCCGTCAGGCCAACGAGGTCGATAAATTTCTGCGCATGCGCCTTCACCTTGGCGCGATCCCAGCTCCGCCATTTCGAGCTCACGGCGTAGGCAACGTTGCCGAGCACGGTGCGCCAGGGCAGCAGCGCATGGCTCTGGAAGATCACGGCGCGGTCGAGGCTCGTCCCTGAAATGGCCTGCCCGTCAACGATCACCGCTCCCTCGCTCGGCGCATCGAGGCCGGCGAGGATGTTGAGCACCGTGGTCTTGCCGCAGCCGGAATGGCCGATCACGCAGCAGAACTCGCCACGCGCCATCGACAGCCAGAGATTCTCGAAGACCGCCGTCGTCGCGCCGTCCGCGCCCGGATAGCGCTTTGCGATGGCTTCGATGGAGATGAATTTTTCGGTCACAGCCCCTACTCCGGAAACGTGACCATGCGCGTGAAACGCGCGAGGATTTGGTCGAGCAGCATGCCGACGATCCCGATCAGCAGGATCGCGATGATCACGTTGGTGATCGACAAGTTATTCCACTCGTTCCAGACGAAATAGCCGATGCCGGTGCCGCCGACGAGCATTTCGGCGGCGACGATCACGAGCCAGGCGATGCCGATCGAGATGCGCATGCCGGTCAAAATCGTCGGCGCCGCCGCCGGCAGGATCATGGTGAAGGCGCGCCTGATGGTTCCGACCTCGAGCGTTCGCGCGACGTTGATCCATTCCTTGCGTACGCTCGCGACCCCGAACACGGTGTTGAGCAGCATCGGCCAGATCGAGCAGATGAAGATGACGAAGATCGCGGAGATCGAGGAATCCTTGATGGTGTAGAGCGCGAGCGGCATCCACGCCAGCGGCGAGATCGGCTTCAGCACCTGGATGAAGGGATCGAGCGCCTTACTGAGCAGCGGCGACATGCCGATCAGGAAACCGAGCGGGATGGCGACCAGCACGGCGAGCAGATAGCCGGTGCCGACGCGCGCGATCGAGTAGCCGAGCTGGATGCCGAGCCCCTTGTCGTTAGGTCCGTTGTCGTAGAACGGCCTCCTCACATGCTCCCAGAGCTTTGCGCCGACGTCGAGCGGCCCGGGCATGGCGGATTTGCCCTGCGTCGCGGTCAGGCCCATCAGCTTGGCATATTCCGGGCTCATCGTAGCCACCGGTGCGGTCGAGCGCACGGCGAGGTGCCAGACGCCGAGGAACGCGACGAGCAGCACGATCGAGACGAGGCCAGCGCGGAGACGGAGGGAGCTGGTGGTCATCTCCCTCTCCCCGTTCTTACGGGGAGAGGGTTGGGGTGAGGGGCATGCTTCCGCATATTCGGTGAGAGACGAACTCGCGGAGAGTCCCCCTCACCCGGATCGCATCTAACGATGCAATCCGACCTCTCCCCGCAAGCGGGGCGAGGTGGAAAGAGAGGGCGGCCGCTCACGACGCCTTCCTGATCTTGAAGCCCGCCAAATAATCCTCGGGCTTGGCCGGATCGAAAGTCTTGCCCATCACCGCGAACGATTTGTAGCTGCCGGCTGGCGGCGCGAGACCCATCTCGGTCATCAGCTTCCTGGTGTCGGTGGCAAGATACACCTGCTCGGCGACCGCCTTGTAGTCGACATCGCCCTTGATCTGGCCCCAGCGCTTCATCTGCGTCAGCATCCACACCGCAAAGGACTGCCAGGGGAACGGGTCGAAATCGACGCGTTTTTCATCCGTCTTCACGCCGCCGAGGCCGTCGGCATAGGTGCCGGTCAAGACCTGCTCCAGCACCGTGACCGGCGCATTGATGTAGTTCGCCGGCGCGATCGCCTCGGCGATCTGCTTGCGGTTCTCCGCCTTCGACGCATAGGCGGTGGCATCGACAATCGCGCGCGTCAGCGCGGCAAAGCTGTTCGGCGCCGTGGTGATGAACTCGCGGCTGGCCGCGAAGCTGCAGCAGGGATGGCCGTCCCAGATTTCCTTGGACAACAGATGCATGAAGCCGACGCCGTCATAGATCGCGCGCTGGCAGATGTTGTCGGGCGCGAGGAAACCGTCGATGTTGTCGGCGCGCAGGTTTGCCACCATTTCCGGCGGCGGTACCGAACGCAGCTGCACGTCGGTGTCGGGGTCGATCCCGTGTTCGGCGAGATAGTAGCGCAGCAGATAATTGTGCATGGAATAATCGAACGGAATGGCGAATTTCATGCCCTTCCAGTCCTTCGGGTCGCGCTTGTCCTTGTGCTTGCTCGCTAGCACGATGCCCTGGCCGTTGATGTTCTCGATCGCGGGCACCGCGAACGGAATGGCGTTGGCACCGAGGCCCAGCGAGATCGCGAGCGGCATCGGCGCCAGCATGTGCGCGGCGTCGTATTCCTTGTTGATGGTCTTGTCGCGGATCACGGCCCAGCCGGCGGTCTTGACCACGTCGACGTTGAGGCCGTGCTTGGCATAGAAGCCCAGCGGCGCCGCCATGATGATCGGCGTGGCGCAGGTGATCGGGATGAAGCCGACCTTGAGATCCTTCTTTTCCGGCGTGCCAGCCTGCGCAAAGACTTCCGTGGCGGTCTGAAGCGGGAAGAACTGCGACAGCGCGGCCAGCGCGGTGGAGGCACCGACCGATTTCAGAAAGGCGCGCCGCGCCAGATCCTGCGGAAACATCGCGCGCATCACGGCAGAGGCGACCACGCCCTCGTAGCGCTTCTCCTCGCTCTCGACGGGATCACAGCGCAGCGCGGTGGCCTGCTCATGCTCGGCCGCGGATTGATGCTGACCACAGGCACAGCCGGCTCGCAGGTTGCGATCGGGATCAAACGGATTGTCGAAAGTGGACATCGGACCTCCTGCGCGTCATTTGCGAGGAGAATTACGCAAGGAGCATGCCATCACCTCCAGGCCGGCCAGTGCCTTGATGACGCAGCACTTTCGCTCGCACTTGGTCATTACGAAAATTCGTGATAAACGACATTTCGTAGTTGAATAACGAGATTTCGTAATGGCAACGACGCCAATACTCGCCCACGACGATGTGGCCCCGACCATCGATCCGCGCGTCGCGGCCTTCGAATCCTCGGTCGAAGCGACGCTGCTGGTCGATCCCTTCGGCGACCAGATCGTCGATGCCAATCCTGCCGCCTGCGCCCTGCTCGGCTACGACCGCGCGCTGCTGCGCCAGACCAGGCCGAGCACGCTGCATGCCGGCGAGCTTCCGGCGTTGACCGTGTTCACCCAGGCCGTGCTGCACAAAGGCGCCTATTGGACCACGGCGCTGAACCCACGCCATGCCACCGGGCAAAATCTCCGGCTCGAATATGCCGGCTGCGCCCTGCCCCATGACGGACGCACGCTGGTCCAGCTCACCCTGACCGATCTCGACGCGCGCCGCCGCCGCAATGTCGATGCCGCGGCTGAAGACCACATGCGCAGCGGCATCTCGACCTGGCAGCGGGTCGAGCGCGTGTTCCAGGACATCGAGCGCGAGAACCAGCTGATCCTGCGCGCCGCCGGCGAAGGCATTTACGGCGTCAACGCGGAAGGAAAGACCACCTTCGTGAACCCCGCCGCCGAGCGGATGCTGGGCTGGACGGCCGAGGAGCTGGTCGGCAAGGAAATCCATCCCATCATGCATCACACCCACCATGACGGGCGGCACTATCACAACCATGACTGCCCGATCTACGCGGCGTTCCGCGACGGCGCGGTGCACCAGGTCGACGGCGAGGTATTCTGGCGCAAGGACGGCTCGCCGGCCTGGGTCGAATACACCTCCACCCCGATCCGCGACCGCGGCGTGGTGGTCGGCGCTGTCGTGGTGTTTCGCGACGTCAGCCAGCGGCGCGAGGCCGACGAGAAGCTGCACGCCGCGCTCGCCGAGGTCGATCGCCTCCGCGAACGGCTCGAGCTCGAAAACGCCTACCTCCAGGAAGAAATCCGCATCGAGACCAATCCGCGCGGCATCATCGGTGGCAGCGAGGCGATCCAGACGACGCTGCGCCAAGTCAAGCTGGTGGCGCCGACCAGCGCGGCGGTGATGATCACCGGCGAGTCCGGCACCGGCAAGGAGTTGATCGCGCGCGCCATTCACGAGGATTCCACCCGCAGCGACCGGCCGCTGATCCGCGTCAATTGCGCCGCGATCCCGCGCGAATTGTTCGAGAGCGAGTTCTTCGGCCATGTCCGCGGCGCCTTCACCGGCGCGACGCGCGACCGCATCGGCCGGTTCGAGCTTGCTGATGGCGGCACGCTGTTCCTCGACGAGGTCGGCGAGATTCCACTCGAATTACAGGGCAAGCTGCTGCGCGTATTGCAGGAGGGCAATTTCGAGCGCGTCGGCCAGGAGCGCACCCGCGCGGTCGACGTCCGCGTCATCGCCGCGACCAACCGCGACCTCAAGCAGGAAGTGCAGCGCGGGCGTTTTCGCGAGGACCTCTATTTCCGCCTCAACGTGTTTCCGATCGAGACGGTGCCCCTGCGCGAACGGCGCGAGGACATTGCGCTGCTCGCGCAGCATTTTCTGACGCGCGAGAGCAAGGCGCTGAAATCGAATCTGCGCTTGTCGGAAGGCGACGCGCGTCGGCTGACGCGCTATGACTGGCCGGGCAATGTCCGCGAACTACAGAACGTGATCGAGCGCGCTGCGATCCTGTCGCAGAACGGCCGTTTGCGGATCGATCTGCCCGATCCCTCCGGCACACAGGCCCCAGCCGGCGCCGCGCGGCAGAAGGCTGACGCACGGCCCGCTGTGATGACGTCATCTGAAATGCGCGACCACGAGCGCGCCAACATCCTGGCCGCGCTCGAGGGCTGCGCCGGAAAAGTGTTCGGCCCCGGCGGCGCGGCCGAGATGCTGGATATCAAGCCGACCACGCTGGCCTCGCGGATCAAGGCGCTGGGAATCGCGCCCCGTCCGCGGGCTGGCGGCTAGCGGCGATCACGCCGCCTTGGTCGTCACCTCCGATGCGATCGGCAGTCCCTGCTCGATCGGCAGCGACGGATCGCGCGACCATTCGTTCCAGGAGCCGAAATACATCCGCACGTCCTTCACGCCGGCGTTCTTCAGCGCCAGGAACGTGTTCGAGGCGCGCGCGCCCTTGAAGCAGTAGAGATAGACCGGCGTGGACGGCGAGATGCCGACAGTGGCGCATTCCGCCAAAATCTCGTCCTTGGACTTGAAGCGCGGGCCCTCGGCGGTCGGCTTCATCATGCGATACCATTCCAGCCACACCGCGCCGGGGATGCGGCCTTTGCGCGGGCAGAAATCCTTCCCATACGGAGAAGAGCTGTCGCCGATCCATTCGTCGACGTCGCGCACGTCGAGAATGGCGACGCCCGGCTTGCCGACCGCCCCCAGCATGGTCTTGGCGTCGATCAGGATATCGCCCGCTTCGGGCACGATTCCGAACGACGCCTTCGCCGGCGCCGGCACATCCTTCGTCACCGGAAGACCTGCGGCCGCCCAGGCATCGAAGCCGCCATGCAGCACCTTGATCTTGGGATAACCGAGCATGGTGAGCAGGTAGTAGCCGCGGCAGGATTGGCCGAAGCCGGAGTTCATCGACTGCTCGTAGATCACGGCCGTCTCCTTGCCGGACAGGCCGGCTCCGCCAAAGGCATCGGCGAACTTGGTCTTCAGCTCGCTCATGCCTTCCGGCGTCGAGGTCGCAAGAAACGTGAATATCTCATGCACGTTCACGGCGTTGGGAAGGTGCCCGGCGCCATAGGCGTCGGGGTTGCGGGTGTCGATCACGACACAGGGCTCGGTTTTCAAGAGATCGGCAAGTTCGCTGGCAGAGATCAGAACGTCCGTCATTGGCAGCCTCTCCGTTGAGGTTAGATGGTGGGTGGGCTCGTAAAACTCAGGAATCGGCGAGCATCTTGCGCAGCTGCTTGGTGGCAGGCGTGACGATCGCGACGAAATAGGCCTCGCGCAGGCGGCGCTGCGCGCGGTGGGACTTGAGGTAGCCGCGCGCGCCACAATGCAGCATCGCCGCATGCGCCGCCGCGACGCTGGCCTCGCCGGCGCGAAGCCTGAGCGCAATCACCTTGCGCCAGTAGGTCTCCTCTTCATTGTAGGGATCGCGCGCCAGCGCCATGGTCTCGGCCTCGAGCTCGGCGGCGAGATCGCGGAAGTGCACCGGCTGTTGCGGCAAATAGCGGTTGATGTGACCGAGAGGATTGTCGACCTCGTCCATGATGTTGATGCAGTCCTTGATGAGCCCCAGCGCCATGCCGGCCTGAAGCAGGATGAAACCGGCGCGGATCCTCTTCACGAAGGGGCCGGCGGGATCGGCCAGGATCAGCTCGTCGGGCACGAAGGCGTCACGGAACTGCACGCCATAGGTCCCGGTGCCGTCCATGGCGAGGAACGGCTTGCACGGCGTCAGCGTGATCGCGGGGTCCGAGCAGTCGGCCAGGAACATGACAGTGCCCGGCTCGTCCTCGCGCTCGAAGATGGTGCCGAAATAATGGTCGGGGCCGAGATTGGAGACCCAGGGCAGCGCGCCGCGCACGATGTAGCCGCCCTCGACCTTGCGCCCCTTCAGCTTGAGCTTTTCGATGCCGAAAAAGCTCTTCATCGGATTGGACAGCCCGGTGCCGCCGAGCACGCGGCCGGTGGAGAACGCATCGCCGAAGCGCTTTGCCAGCTTCATGTTGGTCGAGTTGGCGGCGTACCAGACCAGTGTGTTCTGGCACCATGCCATGAAGGCGGTACTGCCGCAGACCTCACCGATCGCCGCCATCGCCTGAATGGCACAGCGCAGATCGGCAGGCCCTTCGTGCGGCACGTGACTGCCCCAGGCGCCGACCTCGCCGAACTTGCGCAGCACATCGGCGGGATAGACGGTGCCGTCGTCGATGCCGGCGGCGAGCGGCGCGAGCTGCTCCCGCGCGATCCGCGCCACCTCTCCTGCAATGGACGGTGCGGGCTGATCCAAAATCTCGGCCCGTGATAAAGCCAGTGAACCCATGATCGTCTCCCGCACCTTGTCCTGTTGCCGTCTACGAGATGCCGACCTCGAGATTGACCGGGCGGGTGAAGGTGTTGGCGACCGGCGACCATTGCTTCACATGGGCGACCAGCGCATTGATCTCGTCCGGCGAGATCCCCTCACATTCCATGTCGACCTTGACGCGGACGTCGGTGAAGCCGACCGGCTTGTCGGAGACATCGCCGGTGCCCCAGACGGCGGTGATGTTGAGATCGCCCTCGAGCTCGAGCTCGAGCTTGTTGACGATCCAGCCGCGATGCACGGCGTTGGCGTGCAGGCCGACGGCGAGGCAGGAGCCCAGCGCGGCGAGCGAGGCCTCGGACGGATTGGGCGCAGTGTCGTCGCCGAGCAGACCGGGCGGCTCGTCGACGATGTAGGGCTGCAAATTGCGGATGTAGTTGGCGTGGCGGAATTTGCCTTCCGCGACCGTCTTGCACTTCAAGGTCTTGATGACCTTCGGATTGGCCTTACCGTTGGCGATCAGTTGCTCGAGGCCATTCTTGTCGATGGGCGCGAGGCAACCCGTCAGCACTGTCTTCTGAACGACGGCAGTCATCATCTTCTCCCTGGCAGAAGTGGAAATCGGTAGGATACCGAACGGTCTGTTTCCTTGCATGGAGCGTGCCAGAGCCAGCCAAAATCAAAAGGCGAAGCATTGGAGCCGCTTAGCGAACACTGCCTGCGGATTGATCAGCCGCCGTTTGCTCAAAGGCGATGCAGACGGGCTTTCCCGTGCGAATCTTTTCAGCGCGGACAGATGCGGCTTGCTGATGCGGCGCGGCTGCGGGTAAGTTTGGACTCATGGCCAAGCCCTCACCGAACAAGACGTCAAAGAAGAAGTCTCATTCGCCGCACGGCGGCGCCAGTGACGACGAGTCCGCGCGCGGACGCCTGCTCAGCGCCGCGACGCATCTGTTCTGCAAGAACGGGATCAACGCCACCGGTATCGACGCGATCATCGCGGAAGCCGGCACCGCGAAGACCACGCTCTATAAATTGTTCGGCTCCAAGACCAATCTGGTCAACGCGGTGCTGGAGAGCGAAGGCAAGCAGTGGCGCGAATGGTTCATCGGCGCCATGGAAGAAGGCGGCGGCGATGCGCAAGCCAAACTCACGCGCATCTTCCCGGCCCTGAAGAGCTGGTTCGCCGAAGAGCGCTTCTACGGCTGCCCCTTCATCAATGCGGTCGGCGAGCACGACAAGGACGCCAAGCAGTTCCGCAACATCGCGATGAAGCACAAGAAGATCGTGCTCGGCCACATCGAGAAGCTCGCCGGCGAGCTCGGTTCGAACGAGCCCCTCGTGCTCGCACATCAGCTCGGGCTGTTGATCGACGGCGCCATCGTCGCGGCGATGGTGTCGCGCGATCCGGGCGTGGCCGATACGGCGGCGCTGACGGCAGGCCCCCTGCTCAGCCAGTCGAAGGCGAAGAAGAAGCGCGCGGCGGATCAGTTAGAGGCGGTGTGATCGCTCCCATCCCGTAGCCCGCATGAGCGCAGCGACATGCGGGACCACCGTCCCCGGACGTCGCTGCGCTCATCCGGGCTACAGCACTCGCAGCCGCTCCCTCGGTAACGCAGCAATGAACCGCCTGATCGCCTCCAGCACCGGCCCCTGATCACCCGCAAAGAACCAATGATCATTGCCGTCGAGCTCGACGAATTGCGCACCTTTGATCCGGCTCGCCACATCGCGGCCGGCCGCGATCCGTACGGCCTTGTCGTCCCGACGATGCAGCACCAGTGTCGGCATGGCAATCTGCGGCAAAAGCTGCCGCACGTCGGCGTCGCGAAACGCCTCGAGCACCGCCGAGATGCCGCCGGGACTGGACGCCGCGCGCAATAGCCCGGCCCACCAGGCGCGGGCCTGGGGATCGCCGGCAAGGCTGGGCGCAAAGGTCTCAATCTCCACCGGACCTCCCCATTGCGCGATGAGGTGCTTGCTCCAGGCGTCGTACTGGCTGGCCCGCAACGCGTGCGGATAGTCCTGCGACCAGCAGCCCTTGGCCAGTGCACCGAACAGGATGAGTCCGGCCACGAGACGCGGTTCATCGACCGCAAATTTGATGCAGGCTGGTCCACACTCGGATGCGCCGAACAGCACGACGCGGCGCGAGCCGGTCGCGCGGAGCACCGTGCCGATATCCTCCGCGGTGCCGTCGATATCGGGCGCCGATCCGACCCGGTCGGACAACCCGATGCCGCGACGATCGAACACGATCAGTCGCCCCAACTTCATCAATGACGCCAGAAACGTCCGGCTCGCGGGATGCTCCCAGGCGCGTTCCACATGCGACACGAAGCCGGGCATGACCAGGATATCGAGCGGACCGCTGCCATAGGTCTGATATGCCAGATGCACGCCGGCGCCCTTGACGTAGCGCGTCGCTGGAACGGCGTATGCCGCCGCAGGACTCATCAACGACTCGGTCTCGGCCTCGGGCGCAACGCCAAGCTCGTCCTTGAGCCGCTGCGTCAGTGCCGCGTGGTGCCGTTCTGCCGCGCTGCGGTCACCCGCCAGCAGCAGGCTGCGGAGCAGATGCCGACCGTAGACCTCGCTCAAAGGATCGAGCTCGACCAGACGGGTCGCATGGGTGGCCGCGGAAAAGTAGTCGCTGGCGGCGGTCTTGTCCTGCACCAGGCGCTCCAGCGCGTGCATCAACCGTCCCCGCAGCGCCTCGCGGCGGAAGAACGCCCAGTCGTCGAATTCCGGACAGTCCTCCGGCGAGAAGCCTGCGAGGAAATCTCCCCGATAGATCTGGCAGGCTTCGTCAAAGTCACCGCGATCGCAGGCGCTCTCGAACAGATGTGCATCGACCTGCAACGCGACTGCCGGAGACCATCGCAGACTGGTCCGGTCGGTCTCGAACACCTGCTGACCGAGTGTCAGCTCGATGCGGTGAAGCAGGCGCCGCAATCGCGCAAGCCCGGTCTCGCGGTCAGTTTCAGGCCACAGCAGCGTGGCCACGATTTCGCGGGCCACAGCGCCCTTGGCTTCCGCCAGATAGACCAGCAGCGCGAGGCCCTTGCGCAGGGCCAATTTGATCGGGCGGCCGTCGGCGTGGACCTCCGGGAACCCGAACGTCCCCAGCGAGAAAGCCGTCATGAAAGTCCTCCCTCCCCTTGCGGCGCCCCCGGGGGACGCACAGGGGACGGTCCAGCAATAGCAGTCGGGGCAGATCGAGCCTGCTCGCGGGCGAGCAATTCAGGCTCATCCATGCGGCACGGCTGCATCAGGCACAATAGGAAAAAACATGATCTCGCGCCTCCTGATCCTGCTCTACGCCATCGTGAGCTACGTGATCTTCACGGTCTCATTTCTCTATGCGCTCGGTTTCGTCGGCAATTATGTCGTGCCCAAGTCGATCGACATGTCGATCGGTAAGTCGATCGATCTCGGCACCTCCACCGACCTAAGCGTGGCCGTCGTCGTCAACCTGCTGCTGATGAGCCTGTTTGCGATCCAGCACAGCGTGATGGCACGGCCGGCTTTCAAACGATGGTCGGCCAAATTCCTGCCCCTCGCCTGCCAGCGCAGCACCTATGTGCTGCTCTCCAGCCTGATCCTGCTGCTGCTGTTCTGGCAGTGGCGTCCGATCCCGGCACCGATCTGGCAGACCACTGGCATAGCGGCCTGGTTGCTGATCGGGGTGCATTGGCTCGGCTGGCTGATCGCGTTCGCCTCGACCCACATGATCGATCATTTCGATCTGTTCGGCCTGCGCCAGGCTTTCGTCGCGTTCCGCGGGAGCGAGATACCAGGTCAATCGTTCAGAACACCGCTGCTCTACAAGATCGTGCGCCATCCCATCATGCTCGGCTTCCTGCTCGCGTTCTGGGCCACGCCCGAGATGACCGTTGGCCACCTTCTGTTTGCGCTCGCAAACACCGCCTACATCCTGGCCGCGCTTCAGTTCGAGGAGCGCGACCTGATCGCCGAGTTCGGCGCGACCTACCAGGACTATCGCCGACGTGTTCCCATGCTGCTGCCACGGCTTTTCGGCCGCCGCACGGAAGATCGCCAGCCGCCTCGGCCTGCCGGAGCGTCGCAATGAATGCAATATCAGCTATTCCCCGGATGTCGGCGGAAGCCGCCACGTTTGCCGATACGCTGGATGGGCTTGACGTCGGCCTTTATCTCGTTGACGCGGATGCCCGTCTCATCCACGCCAATACTGCCGGGCAGGACATGATCGAAGCGCGCGACATCCTGTTTGAGATCCGCGGGCATCTCGCGGCTTGCGATCCGACGATCAACCGGACCCTGCAGCATTTTTTCGCAGCCGCCGGGCAGGAAAACGCGTTCCTCGGCGCCGACGGGATCGCGGTGCCGATGATCGGGCGGGATGGGAAGCGCCACGTCGCCCATGCTCTGCCGTTGACTTCCGGCGCACGCCGACGTGGGGGTGTCGCCTACAGCGCCGTCGCAGCGCTGTTCGTCCGCAGGGCGGCGCTGATGCTACCGTCTCGTTCCGAAGTGATCGGCAGGGCATTCAAACTGACGCCGACCGAGTTGCGTGTGATGCTCGCGATTGTCGAACTCGGCGGCGTTCCCGAAGTGGCGGCGGCGCTCGGCGTCGCCAACACGACAATCAAGACGCATGTCCGGCGCCTGTTTGAAAAAACCGGTGCAGCGCGACAGGCAGATTTCGTCAAACTCGTCGCGGGATATGCGACGCCGTTAAGAGAACCTGCCAAATATGGACAATGCGCTGGAGTGACGCGATGAGAGCAGTTCTATGCAGCTCATTCACTGGCCCCGCCGATTTGCGCCTTAGTGAAATCGACGAGCCGAAGCCCTCCGGCGACGAGATCCTGATCGACGTCCATGCGGCCTCCGTCAGCTTCATGGACCAGTTGATGGTCTCGGGCCTCTACCAGATGCGGCCGCCGACGCCCTTCGTGCCCGGCACGGAAGCATCCGGCATCGTCGTCGCGGTCGGCGACGAGGTCACGGCATTCGCGCCCGGCGACCGCGTGGCATGCAGCGCCTGGACCGGCAGCTACGCCGAACGGATGATAGCGAAGGACTCAAAGTGCGTGCTTCTGCCGGAAGGCGTCGCGTTCGAGGCCGCGGCGACGGTCCTGCACAATTACGGCACGGCCTATTATGCGCTGGTCGAGCGGGCCAGGGCGCAGCGCGGCGAAACGCTGTTCGTCACCGGTGCGGCCGGCGGAGTTGGCCTTGCCGCCGTCGATCTCGGCCGCCATCTGGGCCTGCGCGTCGTCGCCGGTATCGGCTCCGATGACAAGGGTGCCCTCGTCCGCAATTATGGGGCTGGCGAAATCGTCAACTATCGCAGCGAGGATCTGCGCGACCGGATCAAGGCGATCACCGGCGGCGAAGGCATCGATATCGGCTTCGACAATCTCGGCGGCGCGATATTCCAGCAGATGGCCCGGTCGATGAAATGGGGCGGACGGCTGATGCCGATCGGCTTCACCAGCGGCGAAATTCCCCAGCTCCCGATGAACCTTCCGCTGCTGAAGAACTATTCCATCCTCGGGGTCTTCCTCGGCGCCTGGGCGGAGAAATTTCCCGCGGACGCTGCGCGTATGAATGCCACGCTGATGCAATTGCTGGCCGGCGGAAAAATCCGCCCGCATATCGATCGCGTCCTCCCTTTGGAGGAGGCCGGCGAAGCCATGCGTGCCGTGGCCAACCGAACGGTTCAGGGGCGAATTGTCCTCAAGATCAGGTAAAGTGCACGGGGAAGAGAGAACAAAACCGATGACACAGATCATCATCGACAAACGCTTTTGCGGTCCTCCGAACTCCGGCAACGGCGGCTATGTCTGCGGCCGGCTGGCCCGCCACATTCCCGGCGCCGCGGAGATAACGCTGCGCGCACCGCCGCCGCTGGACACGCCGCTTGATGCGGTCGCGACGAACGACGGCACATGGGAGCTTCGCGACGGCGACAAGATCGTCGCGACCGGGCGGCCGGCAAGCGTCGAGCTTGCGCGCGTGGAAACAGCCAGCTTCGAGGAGGCCCGCGCCGCCGAATTGCTGACGCCGGTCAAACCGCACGAACACCCCCTGCCGACATGTTTCGTGTGCGGTCCTTCAAGGGCAAAAGGCGACGGCCTGCGCATTTTTGCCGGCTCGCTCCGTGGTCACAACGCCGTTCTCGCGGCAAGCTGGACGCCGGATCAGAATCTCGCCGCCGAGGACGGCCTGATCGCCCCCGAATTTCTCTGGTCGGCGCTCGATTGTCCGACCGGCTTCGCCTGCAACTGCGATCAGCAGAGCGGCAGCTTCGACAAGGCACCGCTGCTGCTGGGGCGGATGTCAGCGCGGATCGAGGCCCGCCCGCGCCGCAGAGAGCGTTGCATCATCACCGCCTGGCCCATCGGCCGCGACGGCCGCAAACGCACGGCCGAGGCGGCGGTGCATGATGGAGCCGGAAAGTTGCTGGCGGTGGCGCGCACGACATGGATTGCGGTCGACCGCGACGTACAGCTCGGGCGCACTTCGTAGGGTGGATTAGCGAAGCGTAATCCACCACTTTGGCCGCGGCACGAGAAGAGGTGGATTACGCTTCGCTAATCCACCCTACGAGACCTACATGCTCTGCTCGATCATCCCCTGCAGCCGCGCCAGCTCCGCCTCGATATCCCGCTCCACATCCGCAGCCCGCATCTCGATCACCCGATAATCCCGCGCCTCGAGCCACGTCCGCCGCGATGCCCGATCCGCGACGATCGCCTCGTTCTCACCCGCGTTCACCAGCTCGATCGCGATCCGGTGCGGGAACGAGACGAAGTCCGGGATGTGCCGCCCCACAGGGGTCTGGCGCTTGAACCCTCCTGCGAAACGGCGGTCACGGGTGAGCGCCTGCCAGAGCAGGCGCTCGGCATCGGTCGGGTTGCGGCGGAGCAGGCGGGCGAGGCCGCGCACGGTCGAGCCGCTGTCGGGCACACCGCCGCCCTGCCCGTGCTCGGCCAGCAGCGCGCGCAGCCGCGTGGCCTGCTCGCCGTCGAGCACGCCGCCCTTGGCCGGGCCTTTGCGCCCTTCAGCGATGGCCATCACCACCCCGTGCAGGGTGTGCATGTCCTGCTTGGTCGGCTCCATCCGGGTGAAGATGTTGCGCAGGTTCACCAGCATGGTGTCGCGCTTCTCGGCCGGGCGCAGAAATTCGACCCGGTCGAGCTCGCGGATGAGATTGTCGAAGAATGCCTGCATCTGGTGCTGCGAGGCGCGCTCGGAGCGCTCCGGCATGGCGTGCGGCAGCTCGCCGGAGGTCGCCCGCTTGAACCATTCGTAGCCGACCAAGAGCACGGCCTGGGCGAGGTTGAGCGAGGCAAAGCCTGGATTGACCGGGAAGGTGATGATGCGGTTGGCGAGCCCGACCTCCTCGTTGGTCAGGCCCCAGCGCTCGCGGCCGAACAGGATACCGGCCTTGCCGCCCGCCGCGACGTGCCCGGAAATCTCGCTAGCTGCGGCTTCCGGTCCCACCACCGGCTTGGCCTGGTCGTGAGGGCGCGCGGTGGTGGCGAACAGCAGGTCGAGGTCGGCGACGGCCTCCCCGACCGTGTCGAACAATTCGACCTTGTCCAGAATATAGTCGGCCCCGGCTGCGGCGCGCTGGGCGGCGATGTTGGGCCAGCCGTCGCGAGGATTGACGATGCGCAATCGGCTCAGTGCGAAGTTGCCCATGGCGCGCGCGGCCATGCCGATGTTTTCGCCAAGCTGCGGCTCGACCAGGATGACGATGGGACCGTCGAGGGAAAGGCCCGCTTTGCTTTTGTCAGTCCCGGACATCTCGCTTCGCTTTCACACTGGTTCTCAAGGTCTTGGACAGGCGCTCTGATGAATTGATTCAAGGCCGGTCCTGACCTGGTCTCGACCCGGATTTGACCCAGTCTTGGGCCGGCTGCCCGTCCGCCTGTCGTTTGCCTGTCCTGACGAAATTCTCAAGGGAAATAATGGGTTGGATTCGACTTTTGAATCTCGCCTGAAACCTCAGCCCGGTCCCCGCGGCAGGGCTGCTCCCGCCCCCCATCTGCGGAGGCTGGATGAGCTAAAAGTGCATAATCCCTTGGCTTTCGCCCGCTGCTATCAGGTGCTAAGAGGCGGCGGATATTCCCGTGGCGCGCCAAAGCGCCGTTCCCAAGAGGCTTCCCCGATCATGGCAAAAATCAAGGTGTCCAACCCCGTCGTCGAACTCGATGGCGACGAGATGACCCGGATCATCTGGCAGTACATCAAGGACAAGCTGATCAACCCGTTCCTGGATGTCGAGCTGCAATATTTCGACCTGGGAATGGAGTACCGCGACCACACCAACGATCAGGTCACCATCGACGCCGCCGAGGCGATCAAGAAGGTCGGCGTCGGCGTCAAGTGCGCCACCATCACCCCGGACGAAGCGCGGGTGAAGGAGTTCAACCTCAAGCAAATGTGGAAGTCGCCGAACGGCACCATCCGCAACATCCTCGGCGGCGTGATCTTCCGCGAGCCGATCATCTGCAAGAACGTGCCGCGCCTGGTTCCCGGCTGGACCAAGCCGATCATCATCGGCCGCCACGCCTATGGCGACCAGTACCGCGCCACCGACATCAAGTTCCCCGGCAAGGGCACGCTGACGATGAAGTTCGTCGGCGAGGACGGCACCGTCATCGAGAAGGAAGTGTTCAAGACCCCGGGCGCCGGCGTCGCGATGCAGATGTACAATCTCGACGATTCCATCATCGACTTCGCCCGCGCTTCGTTGAACTACGGCCTGCTGCGCAACTACCCGGTCTATCTCTCGACCAAGAACACGATCATGAAGGTCTATGACGGCCGCTTCAAGGACATCTTCCAGGACATCTACGAGCGCGAGTTCAAGAAGGAATTCGACGCGAAGGGCCTGACCTACGAGCACCGCCTGATCGACGACATGGTCGCCTCGGCGCTGAAATGGTCCGGCGGCTATGTCTGGGCCTGCAAGAACTACGACGGCGACGTGCAGTCCGACACGGTGGCACAGGGCTACGGCTCGCTCGGCCTGATGACCTCGGTCCTCCTCACACCCGACGGCAAGACGGTGGAAGCCGAAGCCGCCCACGGCACGGTGACCCGCCACTACCGCGAGCACCAGAAGGGCAAGGAGACCTCGACCAACTCGATCGCGTCGATCTTCGCCTGGACCCGCGGCCTGTCGCACCGCGCCAAGCTCGACAACAATGCCGAGCTCGCCAAGTTCGCGAACACCCTGGAGAAGGTCTGCGTCGACACCGTCGAGGAAGGCTACATGACCAAGGACCTCGCGCTCCTGGTCGGCGCCGACCAGCGCTGGCTCTCGACCACCGGCTTCCTCGACAAGGTCGCCGAGAACCTCGGGAAGGCGCTGGCGGCGTAAGCCGACCGCAATTTCGCCGGACTGGGCCGGACATCATCACGGGCCGCGCCGCAAGCGCGGCCCGTTCTTTTTGAGACCTTTCGTGGAGATGCGACCATGTCGATCAAGCTTGCCGTCCCCTGCCTGTTGCTGCTCGCTGGACCGGCTGTGGCCGCTGACCCGCTCCCCGACGCCATCGCAGCGCCCGGCGAGAGCGTCGTGCTCAGCGTCCACGCCGAGGGCGCGCAGGTCTATGAGTGCAAGACCGGCACCGACGGCAAGCTCGCCTGGGCTTTTCGCGAACCGATCGCGACGCTGCTGTCCGAGGGCAAGACGGTCGGCCGGCATTATGCCGGGCCGAACTGGGAGCACGCCGACGGCAGCGCCGTGGCCGCCAAGGTCGCCGGCAACGCGCCGGGCGCGACCGCGGCCGACATTCCCTGGCTGAAACTGGAAGTGACGACCCACCGGGGCAGCGGCGTCCTCACGCCCGTCACCACGGTTCAGCGCATCAACACCCATGGCGGCAAGCTCGAGGGTTCTTGCGACAAGGCCGGCGACTTCAAGAGTGCGCCCTACTCGGCCGAGTATGTCTTCCTGAAGAAGGGCTGAGCCCTCAGCGGTCGGTGCCGTCGCGCTCCGCCTGCGCCAGCTCCGCCACCGCAAGATCGCCGCTCCCCTCCAGCCGCGCCTTTGCGGTCTTGTGGACGTGCGCGGCAAGCGTCGGCATGCGTTCGATCAGGGCGTGAAAATCCTGGGCGTCGAGCACCAGCAGCCGGGTCTTGCGTGTCGCCGTCACCGTGCCGCTGCGTTTTGTCTTATGCAGCAGCGCGATCTCGCCGAAGAAGGTGCCGTCCGCGAGCCGCACCTGCTGGTTCGGCAGCGCGATCTCGACCTCGCCGGCGGTGATGAAATACATCGATGAAGCCGCATCGCCTCGCCGCACCAGGATCTCGCCCTGCTCGATCGTGCGCGCCCGCAGCAGCCGCATGATGTCGGCGATTTCGGATGCGCTGAGGTGCGAGAACAGGGGCACCCGCGCCAGCATGCCCCAGGTGACCACAAAGTCCCGCCGCTTCACCTCTTCCGCAAAGGCCGTCGAGATGATCGCGACCGGCAGCGCAATCATGGCGAATCCGCTGATGATGGTGAAGACGGAGATGAACTTGCCGAGCGCCGTCACCGGCACGACGTCGCCGTAGCCGACGGTGCCGAGCGTCACGATCGCCCACCACATCGCCTGCGGAATGGTGCCGAGCTTGTCCGGCTGCACGTCGCGCTCGATGGCGTAGAGTAGCGAGGCAAACGTCAGAACCGCGCCGATCAGGATGACGATGCAGCCGATCAGCGCCCGCCGCTCGGCGTGCACGGCGGCGAGCAGCGAGCGCATCGCCGGCGAGTAGCGCACCAGCTTGAAGAACGGCAGCACGCCGAGCGCCGCCAGCGTCGCATGCCGGCCCGTGGCCAGCACGATCGCAGCCGGCAGGAACGCGAGGAGATCGATGATGCCGAGTGCGGAGAAGACATAACTGAGCCGATCCGACAGCGCGGACGCCGGGCGCTGGGTATGGCCCGCCACCGTCCACAGCCGCGCGGCATATTCCAGCGCGAACACGATCACGGACAGGATGGAGATGCCCGCGAACAGCGCGCCGAATTGCGCATCCAGCTCCGGCACCGAGGCAAGGATCATCGCGGCGACGTCGAGTACGATGACGCCGATGACCAGCTGGATGAAGCGCGATCCGACCGAGTAGGCCAGCGGATCGTGCTCCAGCAATTCGTAGAGGCGATCCCTCAGATCGGGATCGCGAAGCCCACGTCCTCGCGGAACGGGGCGCACCTGCTTACGCGCCGGCCGATTTTTGTTCGATCATGGCTTTTTCGATCGCCGTGAGCGCCGCGGCCGCATTCGCGCCATCGGGACCGCCGGCCTGGGCCATGTCGGGTCGCCCGCCGCCGCCCTTGCCGCCAAGCGCTTCGGAGGCGACCTTCACCAGATTCACCGCATTGAAGCGCGAGGTGAGGTCGGCGGTGACGCCGACGACCACGCCGGCCTTGCCGTCCTCGGTGACGCCGACGATGGCGACGACGCCGGAGCCGATCTGCTTCTTGCCGTCGTCGGCAAGGCTCTTGAGATCCTTCATCTCGACGCCCTCGACCGCGCGCGCCATCAGCTTGACGTCGCCGACCTCGCGCACGCCGGAGGCCGCGCCGTTGCTCGAAGCTGCACCGCCGCCCATCGCCAGCTTCTTGCGGGCGTCGGAGAGCTCGCGCTCGAGCTTCTTGCGCTCCTCCATCAGCGCGGCAATGCGCGCCGGAACGTCGTCGATCGAGGTGCGCAGCTCGTGGGCCGCGGTCTTTGCCAGCGCCATGGTGTCGTTGGCGTGTTTTCGCGCGTAGTTGCCGGTTAAAGCCTCGATGCGGCGCACGCCGGAGGCAACCGCGCTCTCGCCCGTCAGCGTGATCAGCCCGATGTCGCCGGTGCGCCTGACATGCGTGCCACCGCACAGCTCGACCGACCAGCCGAGTGCGTTGGTGCCGCGCTCGCGCGCGGTCCGGCCCATCGAGACGACGCGAACCTCGTCGCCATATTTCTCGCCGAACAGCGCACGCGCTCCGGCCTCGCGAGCCTCCTCCACGCCCATGACGCGGGTCGAGACTTCGTCATTCTCCAGCACCACGTCGTTGGCGATGTCCTCGACGCGCGCAAGTTCTTCTGCCGTGATCGGCTTCGGATGCACGAAGTCGAAACGCAGTCGATCCGGCGCAACCATCGAGCCGCGCTGGGCGATGTGGTCGCCGAGCACCTGGCGCAGCGCCTCGTGGATGAGATGCGTGGCCGAATGGTGCGCGCGGATCGAAAAGCGCCTGCCGTGATCCACTTCGAGCTGCAGCGCGGTGCCGAGCTTCAGCTCGCCGCTCTCGACCGTGCCGACATGAACGAAGAAATCGCCGAGCTTTTTCTGCGTATCGGTGACGCGGAACTTGATGCCGCCCTCGCCGGTCAATATGCCGGTGTCCCCGACCTGGCCGCCGGACTCCGCGTAGAACGGCGTCTGGTTCAGCACGATCGCGCCGGTGTCGCCGGCCTTGAGGCTGGTGGCTTCCTTGCCGTCCTTGACCAGCGCAGTCACAACGCCTTCGGCGCTCTCGGTCTCGTAACCCAGAAATTCGGTTGCCCCCAGCTTCTCACGCAGCGGGAACCAGATCGCCTCGGAAGCAGCTTCGCCAGACCCCTTCCAGGATTCGCGCGCCTTGGCCTTCTGGCGCTCCATCGCATCGGTGAAGGAAGCCTGGTCGACGCTGATGCCGCGCGACTTCAGCGCGTCCTGCGTCAAATCGAGCGGGAAGCCGTAGGTGTCGTACAGCGTGAAGGCGACGTCGCCGTCGAACATGTCGCCCTTCTTCAAGGATGCGCTCTTCTCGTCGAGAATGGCGAGGCCGCGCGTCAGCGTCTTGCGGAATCGGGTCTCTTCCAGCCGCAGCGTTTCCTCGATCAAATTTTCCGCGCGCATCAAATCCGGATAGGCCTGGCCCATCTCGCGCACCAGCGCCCAGACCAGGCGATGCATCAGCGGCTCTTGCGCACCTAACAGCTGCGCATGGCGCATCGCGCGGCGCATGATCCGGCGCAGCACATAGCCGCGGCCCTCGTTCGAGGGCAGCACGCCGTCGGCGACGAGGAAGGCCGAGGAACGCAGATGGTCGGCGATGACGCGGAACGAGGCCACGGTCTTCTCGTCCGGTCCGCTTCCCAGAGCAGACGCCGTCGCATCGATCAAATGACGGAACAGGTCGGTCTCGAACACGCTGTCGACGCCCTGCATGATGGAGGCCATGCGCTCCAGCCCCATGCCGGTGTCGATCGAGGGACGCGGCAGCGCCACGCGCTCCTCCTTCGTCACCTGCTCGTACTGCATGAACACCAAATTCCAGAATTCGAGGAAGCGATCGCCGTCCTCCTCCGGGGAGCCCGGCGGCCCGCCCCAGATGTGCTCGCCGCGATCGATGAAGATCTCCGAGCACGGCCCGCACGGACCGGTGTCGCCCATCGCCCAGAAATTGTCCGAGGTCGGAATGCGGATGATGCGATCCTCGGAGAAGCCCGCGATCTTCTTCCAGAGGTCCGCCGCCTCGTCGTCGGTGTGGTAGACGGTGACGAGCAGCTTGTCCTTCTTGAGCCCGTATTCCTTGGTGATCAGCTTCCACGCCAGCTCGATCGCGCGCTCCTTGAAATAGTCGCCGAACGAGAAGTTGCCGAGCATCTCGAAGAAAGTGAGATGGCGCGCGGTGTAGCCGACATTGTCGAGATCATTGTGCTTGCCGCCGGCGCGCACGCATTTCTGCGACGTGGTGGCGCGCTGATAAGGCCGCTTCTCGACGCCGGTGAAAACGTTCTTGAACTGCACCATGCCGGCATTGGTGAACATCAACGTCGGATCGTTGCGCGGCACCAATGGCGAGGACGACACGATCTCGTGGCCGTTCTCGGCAAAGAAGTTCAGAAAGGTCGACCTGATCTCGTTGACGCCGCTCATGTTCATCCAATCGGGTGTGCTTGCACCCGCCTTCCAGCCATCCAAACCGCAAGTTTGGGCTGATATCTGCGGGTCAAAGCGCTTTTAGACAAGGCCAGCTTCGCTGTCCAGAAACTGTGCAGCCAGATCAAGGCGTTGCCGCAGTCGCGTAATCCGTTGGAAAGCTGCTTGAGCCGCGTTGACAGGCTTGGCCGGCCTGTGGTCTTTACCCATCTGTATCGTACGGCCACGTCGGGAGAGACCGGCACTGGTGCCGGCGCCGAAGGAGCAACCGCCCCGGAAACTCTCAGGCAAAAGGACCGCGTGGCTTTGACAGCATCTGGAAAGAGGCGCCGACGGGTTTAGGCCCGGACAGCGTCCGCCGACGGGATAATACTCTCAGGCACAGCGACAGATGGGGCTTCGACTGGTGTCCACGGGAAATCGTTCCCGGGGAACCGCCGAGGGCCCCCCGATGCTTGCGCGTGACGACAAAGACTCCCTGAAACGTACCCCCCTTTACGATCTGCATGTCTCGCTCGGCGGCAAGATGGTGCCGTTCGCGGGCTATGACATGCCGGTGCAATATCCGGCCGGAGTCCTGAAGGAGCACCTTCATACCCGCAACGCAGCCGGCCTGTTCGACGTCTCCCACATGGGCCAGATCGCACTCCGGCCGAAGTCGGGCAAGGTCGAGGACGCCGCCCGCGCGCTGGAACGGCTGGTGCCGCAGGATATTTTGGCGATTGCGCCGGGCCGGCAGCGCTACGCCCAGTTCACCAATGCCGAGGGCGGGATTCTGGACGATCTGATGGTCGCCAATTTCGGCGATCACCTCTTCCTGGTCGTCAATGCCGCCTGCAAGGCCGAGGACGAGGCGCATCTGCGCGCGAATCTCTCGGACGACTGCATCATCGAGCAGCTTGCCGACCGCGCGCTGATCGCGCTGCAGGGGCCGAAGGCGGAATCGGCGCTGGCGAAATTATGTGCAGAGGCGCCCGCCATGAAGTTCATGGATTCCGGCCCGCACCGGGTTGCCGGCCTCGACTGCTTCGTCTCGCGCTCCGGCTATACCGGCGAGGACGGCTTCGAGATTTCGGTCCCCGCCGGCGATGCCGAACGGCTCGCCAAGGCGCTGCTGGACAACGCCGACGTCATGCCGATCGGGCTCGGCGCCCGTGACAGCCTGCGGCTCGAGGGCGGGCTTTGTCTTTACGGCCACGACATCGATACCGCGACCACGCCGGTCGAGGCCGCACTGGAATGGTCGGTGCAGAAGAGCCGCCGCACCGGCGGCGCGCGTGCCGGCGGCTTCCCCGGCGCGGCAAAGATTCTGGCCCATTTCGACCACGGCGCATCCCGCCGCCGCGTCGGCCTGCGCACCGAGGGCCGCGCGCCGGTGCGCGAGGGCGCGCTGCTGTTTGCGGACGCAACCTCCGGCGAGCCGATCGGAAAGGTCACCTCGGGCGGTTTCGGCCCGAGCCTGAATGCACCGGTCGCAATGGGCTATGTGCCCACCGGATCAAGCGCGATCGACACAAAACTCTTCGCCGAGGTGCGCGGCCAACGCCTGGCCGTGCAAATCGCCGCCATGCCCTTCGTGAAAAACACCTACAAACGCTGAGGACTGAGAAAATGACCACGACGCTCTACACCTCCGACCACGAATGGCTCGCGATCGACGGCGATGTCGCCACCGTCGGGATCACCGACTACGCGCAGTCGCAGCTCGGCGACGTCGTGTTCGTCGAATTGCCCAAGCTCGGCCGCACGCTGAAGAAGGCGGAAGCCGCCGCCGTCGTGGAATCGGTCAAGGCCGCATCAGACGTCTACGCGCCTGTTACGGGCGAAGTGCTCGAGACCAACCCCGAGCTCGCGAGCGAGCCGGCGCTCGTAAACTCGGACGCGCAAGGCAAGGCGTGGTTCTTCAAGATCAAGATGGCCGACAAGAGCGAGCTCGGCGGTCTCATGGACGAAGAGGCGTACAAGGCCCACACGGCGTGAGATGAAGCAGACCCAACCGATCGTCATGCCCCGCGAAGGCTCAGGACTATCGCATGAGAGTGTACGCGATGTTCCCACAACGTCATGGCCGGGCTTGTCCCGGCCATCCACGGCCTTCGCGCGGCACCAAGAACGTGGATGCCCGGGACAAGCCCGGGCATGACGAGTTTGTGGCACGGACGTGCAGAAGCAATGTGATCTGATCCCCTTATGCGATTGCCCCTGCGCCTGCGGGCATGACGGCGACAAGAACATCTAAAGCGAGGACCCATGATGACCGCGCACCGCAAATCCAATGGCGACACCACCGGCTTCGTACGCCGCCACATCGGCCCCTCGGCACGCGATGTCACCGCGATGCTCGAGGCAGTCGGCGCAAACAGCGTCGATGCGCTGATGGCGCAGACGCTGCCCGCTTCGATCCGGCAGACGACTCCACTCGATCTCGGCAAGCCGCTCAGCGAGACCGAGGCGATCGCGCATATGGCCGAGCTCGCCGCCCAGAACCAGGTCTTCACCTCGCTGATCGGTCAAGGCTATTCCGGCACGATCCTGCCGGCGGTGATCCAGCGCAACATCTTGGAGAGCCCGGCCTGGTACACGGCGTACACGCCCTACCAGCCCGAGATCAGCCAGGGCCGGCTCGAGGCGCTGCTCAACTTCCAGACCATGATCTGCGATCTCACCGGGCTCGACGTCGCCAACGCCTCGCTGCTCGACGAAGCAACCGCGGCCGCCGAAGCGATGGCGCTCGCGGAGCGGCACTCGAAAGTTGAAGCAAAGGCCTTCTTCGTCGACAAGGACGTGCATCCGCAGACGCTTGCGGTGATGCGCACGCGCGCGGAGCCCCTGGGCTGGACCCTGGTCGTCGGCGATCCCCTTACCGATCTCGACAAGACCGACGTGCTTGGTGCGCTGCTGCAATATCCGGGCAGTTCAGGCGCCGTGCGCGACCTCAGGCCCGCGATCGCCAGCCTGAAGGCCAGGGGCGCGCTCGCGATCGTCGCGGCCGACCTGCTGGCGCTGACACTGCTCGCCTCGCCCGGCGAGCTCGGCGCGGACATCGCCATCGGCTCGGCACAACGTTTTGGCGTGCCGATGGGTTATGGCGGACCGCACGCGGCCTATATGGCGGTGCGCGATGCACTGAAGCGTTCGCTGCCCGGCCGCATCGTCGGCCTGTCCGTGGATTCGCGCGGGATGCCGGCCTATCGCCTCGCGCTGCAGACCCGCGAGCAGCACATCCGTCGCGAAAAGGCGACCTCCAACATCTGCACCGCGCAGGTGCTGCTCGCAGTGATCGCCTCGATGTATGCGGTCTATCACGGCCCCGAAGGCTTGACCCAGATCGCACGCAACGTGCATCGCCGCACGGCGGTGCTGGCCGCCGGCCTGCGCAAGCTCGGCTTTGTTCTACAATCCGACAGCTTCTTCGACACGCTCAGCGTGGGTTACAGGCGCGAAGCGTGCCGAGATCGTCGCGCGCGCGGCCGCCGAGAAGATCAATCTCGGCGTTGGCGACGACAGCTTGCGCATCGCGCTCGACGAGACCACGACGCCCGCGACGGTGGAAGCGGTCTGGCGCGCTTTCGGCGGCCAGCTTGCCTACGCCGAGATCGACGCGACCACACGCGAGGCGCTGCCGGAGGCGCTCAAGCGCGCGACCTCCTTCCTCACTCATCCCGTGTACCACGCGCATCGCTCGGAGACCGAGATGCTGCGTTACATGCGCAAGCTCAGTGATCGCGACCTTGCGCTCGACCGCGCGATGATCCCGCTCGGCTCATGCACCATGAAGCTGAACGCGACCACCGAGATGATGCCGCTGACCTGGCCGGAATTCGGCTCGTTGCATCCCTTCGCCCCGCGCGAGCAGGCCCGCGGCTATCACGCGCTGTTCGCGCGCCTGGAGAAGTGGCTGTGCGACATCACCGGTTATGACGCGATCTCGTTGCAGCCGAATTCGGGCGCGCAAGGCGAATATGCCGGGCTTTTGGCCATCCGCGGCTATCACGCGGCGCGTGGCGAGACCCACCGCAAGATCTGCCTGATCCCCTCCTCCGCCCACGGCACAAATCCGGCCTCGGCCGCGATGGTCGGCATGGACGTGGTGGTGGTCGCCTGCGAGAAGAACGGCGACGTCGACGTCAACGATCTCCGCGCCAAGGCCGAGAAGCATTCGAACGACCTCGCCGCCGTCATGATCACCTATCCCTCGACCCATGGCGTGTTCGAGGAGCATATCCGCGAGATCTGCGACATCGTGCATGGCCATGGCGGCCAGGTCTATCTCGACGGCGCCAACCTCAACGCGCAGGTCGGCCTTAGCAGGCCCGGCGATTACGGCGCCGATGTCAGCCATCTCAACCTGCACAAGACCTTCTGCATCCCGCATGGCGGCGGCGGCCCGGGCATGGGCCCGATCGGCGTCAAGGCGCACCTTAAGCCGTTCCTGCCGGGTCATCCCGCGACGGATGGGAATGCGCCGGTCGGCCCAGTCTCGGCCGCGCCGTTCGGCTCAGCCTCGATCCTGACCATCTCCTACATCTACATCCTGATGATGGGCGGCGAAGGCCTCAAGCGCGCCACCGAGATCGCGATCCTCAACGCCAACTACGTCGCAGCCAGGCTCGATGCGCATTTCCCGGTGCTCTACAAGAACGAAAAGGGCCGCGTCGCGCATGAGTGCATCGTCGATCCCCGCGCGCTGAAGACGACCTCAGGCGTCACCGTCGACGACATCGCAAAGCGCCTGATCGACTACGGCTTCCACGCGCCGACCATGAGCTTCCCGGTGCCGGGCACGCTGATGATCGAGCCGACCGAATCGGAATCCAAGGCGGAGCTCGATCGTTTCTGCGATGCCATGATCGCGATTCGGAAGGAGATCGCCGAGGTTGAAGCGGGTCGCTTCAAGATCGAGGCGTCGCCGCTCCGGCACGCCCCGCACAACCGTGCACGACATCGCGGACGACGATTGGAAGCGCGCTTACACCCGCGCCGAGGGCTGCTTCCCCGCAGGCACCTCGCGCACCGACAAATACTGGAGCCCGGTCGGCCGCGTCGACAACGTCTATGGCGACCGCAACCTGGTGTGCTCGTGTCCGCCGGTGAGCGATTATGCGGAGGCGGCGGAGTAACACGATGCGTAGGATTGGTAGAGCGTAGCGAAACCCATCCCTGCATTCCGGTCTAAGGATGGAAGTGCGATGGGTTTCGCTTCGCTCCACCCATCTTACAGCCTACGGCACACGATTTTATTTATCTAAGGCGCAACCAGCAATCGGCTTTCGCGATCCCATCGCCAAAGCCGTTCGTTGGTCAGCTCCGTGCCACCCCACCAGCGATAGATCCGGTTGTGGCGCCACATGTCGTCTTCGCGCGCAAAAATTGAACGCCCGAGTGCGGTCAGCGTGACCTTCCACTCGCTCTTGCCGAAGTAGCGGGCCTCATTGTCGAACGCCGGATCGCCCAAGAGGACCGCCGGCGCCGAATGTGCCCCCAATTCGAGCAAAGCATCGCGCGCGTCGTTTTCGTCGAACACATCTCGCATCCACCACGCTTCGGTGACACGCCTCGGGTCCGTGTGCCCGTCGTTCACAAAATCCAGAATATCCATTTCGCTGGCACCTAGGCCCGTGACGCTGTCCGGAAGCTCTTCAAGCAACGCAATGAGCGCTGGTCGAAGTCTCGGCAGCATCGTCATATCCGTCATCAGAAGATCGAAACAGGGCTTTGGCGTTTCAGCCCGATAGGCCTGCCAGGCGCGGCTGGCCGTAACCAAATGGTTGTCGGTCACCTTGAAGGCCGGCAGCTTCCATTTTGCGACAGACTCTGGAGCATAGTTGGCGACCTTGTCATCCGTATGCACCAGGCTGAGCTTCGTCGTGATCTCCTTGTAAGGGCGAAGCAGGTCGAGCAGCCAGACGAGTACGAGCTGATCGTTTGGTCGAGGATCAACCCACAATTCGATTGAGTCAAACTTCGTGCAGAGTTCGAAGAAACCGATATCGCGCGTGCCGAAACCTTCCAGCCAGTCTCGACAAACGTCGTCGAGCCAATGATCGCCTGGATTGCAGTGCTTTGCCGACCGCCGCTCCAGCCCCATTAAAAGCTGCTCTGCGGAAGGCAATTTCCTCCAGACGAAGCGCGTGTAGAAGCCGAGCGCGATATTCGCCAGTTTGGACTGGCGAAGCGTGTCTGCCGCAAGATGGTTCGTGGTCAAAATCAGATGTGACACGATCAGCTCTCAAAGGAGTCCGGCGCGCTGTGTGGCGCCGGCAACGGTCAAATCTGTCGTCGAAACAAGGTGTGTCATGCCAATGACTTCACGATGGCGTCGTCAAAACAGACCCGTAACGCCACAGCCGATCATTGGTCAGATGCGTGCCACCCCACCAGCGGTCGATCGGATTGTGGCGACTGAAATCCTCCTGGTGAGCCAGAACAGCCTCCCCGAACTCGGTCAGTGACAACCGGCTGCGGAGATAGACCTCGTGCCGAGCTCTTAAATTTTCGCGATCGATTGTGCGCAGTTCGTCGCCCAGCCCGGCCACTACGGGCCTGGGGCCGAGCGCGAGCCCCTCGAGCAACGAACCCAACTCAAATTCTCCGAACACATATGTTCGCCGATGCGAGCGCAGGTGAAACAACGAACCCGTGTTCGCAAACCCTCTGGCAAGCATCTCCAAGAACCGCATCTCGGTCGCACCGAGTCCCGTCGAAGGCGACGGGAGTTCTGCCAAGAGATCGAGCAAGGCCGGGCGCAGCATCAGCAATGCACTGAGATCCTGGTAAAGGAGATCGACGCACGCCTCAGGGGTCATTGCGCGGTAGGCCGACCACGCCAACCGGGCAGTCTCGAACTCCTGGGCCCTAACAGGCACGACATGAATGTGCGGCTCGGATGCAGCGAGATCCTCACCGTGTGCTGTCGTCAGCTCGGATGCCACAAGTCGAAGTTTAAGCTTTCCCACCAGCGAGGAGCAGGAGCTGAGGTGGTCCAGCAGGCAGACGAGCTGCAATTGATCCCGGGGAGCTGGGTCGAACCAAAGTTCAACCACGTCATATTGCTCGCAGAAGTCCGCAAGCGACAAGTCTTTGCGATCCTTGATGCTCTTGGGCCACCGGATGCCCCAATCAGACCAATGATCACCCGGCCCGAGATTCGCCGAACGCGGCGCGAAATAGGCTGCGAGCTTCTCGGGCGAGGGCAGCGGTCCCCACTCAAAGTGAAACGAGGACGAGATGACAAGCTCCGCCAACCCGGATCGTGCGAGCTGGCCTCCGGACGAACTGGTCAAGATCAGACGCTTCATCGCACCACCCGGTGCCCCCACGCAAAACGAAACAGGCGCCGAAGACGTCGGCAACTCAACGTCCTCAGCGCCCGCTCCTCGCGAAAAACTCTACTGTTGAAGCTTACTCGTCGCCCGGCTCTTCGCCGTCGGCGTCACGCTCGGGGCTGCCGGCGAGAATCTGCTCGGCGATCAGACCGGAGTTCTGACGGATCGAGGTCTCGATCTTGGCGGTGATGTCCGGGTTGGCCTTCAGGAATGCTTTCGAATTCTCGCGGCCCTGGCCAAGACGCTGGCTGTCATAGGAGAACCATGCGCCGGATTTCTCGACGATGCCGGCCTTGACGCCGAGATCGAGGATCTCGCCCATCTTGGAGACGCCCTCGCCGTACATGATGTCGAATTCAACCTGCTTGAACGGCGGCGCCAGCTTGTTCTTGACGACCTTGACGCGCGTGGTGTTGCCGACCACTTCGTCGCGCTCCTTGATCGCGCCGATGCGGCGGATATCGAGGCGGACGGAGGCATAGAATTTCAGCGCGTTGCCGCCGGTGGTGGTTTCCGGCGAGCCGTACATCACACCGATCTTCATGCGGATCTGGTTGATGAAGATCACCATGGTATTGGACTTGTTGATGGACGCCGTCAGCTTGCGCAGCGCCTGGCTCATCAGGCGGGCCTGCAGACCCGGCAGTGCATCGCCCATCTCGCCCTCGAGCTCGGCCTTCGGCACCAGGGCCGCGACCGAATCGATCACCAGCACGTCGACCGCGCCGGAGCGCACCAGCGTGTCGCAGATTTCCAGCGCCTGCTCGCCGGTGTCCGGCTGCGAGATCAGGAGCTCGTCGATGTTGACGCCCAGCTTGCGCGCATAGACCGGGTCGAGCGCGTGCTCGGCGTCGATGAAGGCGCAGATGCCGCCCTTCTTCTGCCCTTCCGCCACCGTGTGCAGCGCCAGCGTGGTCTTGCCCGAGGATTCCGGCCCGTAGATCTCCACGACGCGCCCCTTCGGCAGGCCGCCGATCCCGAGCGCGATGTCGAGCCCGAGCGAGCCCGAGGAGACCGCCTCGACGTCCATCGAACGGTCGTTCTTGCCGAGCTTCATCACCGAGCCCTTGCCGAACTGCCGCTCGATCTGGGAGAGCGCGGCGGCCAGAGCTTTACTCTTGTCCATGGAAGATCCTTCGACGATACGCAGGGCAGTGGTGGACATTGGGTCGTGCTCCTTATGGCGAGGATTCGCTAGAGGGACAAACGGCTGGCGAGGCGGCGCGGCGATAAAATCAATGTACCCCATTTGTTCTAGGTTCGCAATATGTTCTTTTGCGGATTTGCGCGTTAAATGACGCGCATCAAAGACGGATGCCCCGCGCGCCGTCAGAATTCCGTAATCCTGCGGCACCGAACCTTTTCGCGGTCTGCGGCCTTCTCTTGCATGGGAGTCTTGGACGGGACCGCAACTCTGGGGACCTCAGTCATGACGAACAACACGCATCACGATACGAGCCGGCGCAATCCACTGCTGGAGGCGGCGCAGGAGGAGATGCGCAAGTTCGAGCGCAAGGAAAACGAGTTCCGCAAGAAGGACCGCGAAGAGCGTGCCGCCGAGCTCCGTTTGCCGCTGGACGCGATCAAGGTTCACTAAAGCGGCCACGACGAGGGCTTAGGAGCTGACCGAGCAGGCCTACCGACTCGGCAGGCGGCGGTGTTTGGCGCCGGGACCGCGCTGGCGACGGTGCCCGAGCGACCGCCATTGATCTCACGGAGATCGACACGGGAATGGGGATTCGCAGGGCCTTGGAGGTGAAATCCGAGGCGATAAGGTACCTGAATACTACCACTAACTCATTGATTGAACGACGGAATTTTCCGGCAGGCTACTGTGCATGGGGTTGTTTTCGTGTTTTTTAAAAAGGCGCGCACGGGCCTTTCCACCCCCGGAGCCGTCCCGGCACCCAACATCGCCTACAGCAGAACCAGCAACCCGATGCCGATCACCAGCACTACGAAGCCAGCCGCCGTCGCGGCGGCGAATGACCGCTCTACGTTGTCCATGATGCCACCCCGTTGCCGGTGCGCCACGTTTCCCCCATGGCACCACCGTCGCTGCGGAATCTCGCCTGCGGTTGTGTCCTGAGTTGTGCGAACGGATGTCGAAATTGGGACCGGTGCGGGGCCAGTCTGCGGCCCCCGCGCCCTGGCTTTCGCTGCCACCGTCGGGCCTTGTCAGGCTGTCGTAAGCTGAGCCGGCTAGGGTCGCCTGGCTATGGTGTTGCAGCCCAGCACCTCAGCCTCCAATAACCTTCTCCCCGCTTGGTTCTTCCAAGCGGGGTTTTTTCATGCTGATTTCCTTGCCGATTTCTTTGCCGATTTTCATGCCGATTTTCATGCCGGCCGGCCGGTTTGCGAGCCGGCCTCCTCCTGCGTCAGACGCAGCGAGAAGGCGCGGATCGCCGGCGCCGCGAGCAGCACGATCGGCAGCATCGCCGCCCATGCGATCAGCCACGACACCATCCAGTGCGCGAGGAAGTCCAGCGCGTTCCCTGCGGGAAAGCTGGCGATGCCCGCGGCGACCAGCGAGGTCAGTCCGGACTGGATGATTCCGAACACGAAATGAGAATAGCGGCGGGGAATGCCCAGCATGACGCGCCCATGTTGCTGACCGTCATCGGACCAAGCAAGGCACATGCCGCCGCGTTCCGGAAGGCGCCCTTACCCATCCCAGGAACTCTGTTCATGGCCGGAGAACCACGGAGAGGTCTCGCGCCGCCGCCGGCGGCGGTAGCGCGTGCGTTTGCGGGATAGCCGTGCGCTATCCGGGGCTTACCGACAGATTAGCTTTCCCAGGAATATTATGCCGCCCAGCATGTTCTCAGTGATGGAAGTGAATCGTGGGAGAAGGCCATGAATCACAGGGGCGTCGAGTTCACCGTCGCCAAGACGGCACTTCCCGGCATCTGGCAGTGGCAGTTCCGGATCGGCGAGCAGATCAAGACCGGCCGGACCGAGACCAAGATCGATCTGTTGGCGATCCGGCGGGTGCAGCTGCGCATCGATCGCGAGCTGAAGGCGATCGGGCGCGACACGGCCTGAGCGGCAAGCCTAAACGGCAGGACCGAGATCGGCGGCGGCTGGCGCGCCCCGGCGCGCCGCAGCCGTCATGGCCTATAGGACGCAGCGGCGCCCATGGGGCTATTCCGTAGCCGACCGGAATTGATCTGCCGACGGTTTGGGATTGGACTGCCCGCGATTATGGCCGTGGGGACGGAGCCATCAGGCGCGATCGGTGCGAACCATGCCGCTCTACTTCTTTCGAATCCGGAACGGCCGCTATTCCGGCTGTGCCGACCAGGCGTCGGAATTTGCCGATCGCGATCTGGCCTGGAAGGAGATGACCAGCGTCTGCGCCGACATGGCCGCCGGCATCGCCCGCAAGCTCCAGGAAAATTCCGAATGGCACATGGAGCTGCTGGACGAGGCCAAGGAGCCCGTGTTCCGGATCCGCATCACATCGGAAACCTTCGAATAGGGGCCGGCCCTAATCCGCGCTGGGCAGCCGCCGCATCGTGAATTCGATGTCCCCGCCGGGCAGCTCGCGCCAGGTCTCGACCGCGCTCATATAGCCGGCCTTGGGGTAGCGGGCGAAGAAAGCCTGCGCCCTCTCCCGTGCCGCCGCGCGTGGCAGCGTGAAGGTCTCGCGCAGATAACCGTCGCCGGCCGTCGCGCCGGGTGTGCCGCCCATCTTGCGCCGGCGCGCCATCCGCTCGGCGAGATCTCGCGGACGATCGGCCATGTCCCGCCTCCGTTACGCAATACGCTCTCGCGCAATGTAGGAAGCAGGCCGGCCGAAGTGGAGTCCCGGCCGGAGGCCGGCCGCCTCCGATCGGGCGGAAGGTCAATTGGCAGTCGTGCCGGATTTCTTCTTCGGCGCACCGGTCGCGGCCGACGCCTTTGGCGCCGCCGACGGCTTCGGCGGGTCGGAGCGCATGCCGCCCCAGGGATCGTTGGAGGCCTTGGAATCCGGAATCTTCTTCAGCGTTTCCTTGTAGGCCCTGTCACGCTCCGCTTCCGCAGCCTTCTCCTCGGGTGTCTTGCCAGGCCCCTCCTGCAGCAAATTGAGATTGGGCATCTGCGCATAGGCCGGTCCCGCCAGCACGGTCGGTCCCGCCAGAACAGCCAGCACCGCGGCCATACGGAAAAGCTTCATCATCGACTCCTTGATCATCCATGGCGGCGCGGGTCGCCCGCGCCTTGTCACCCCTGGCACAACCGCAGGGGCCGCTCGGCCCGCTAGAGCCGGTCCGATTTGCACGATTTCGGCGCGTGGAGCCAGTCGTCCCAGATCGGGCCGCACTTGGTGCACCCGTTCAGCAACAGGCCGAGACCGGCCAGACAAAACACGAGGACATACCGACGCAACATCACCCACCCATACCCACTCCGTGGCATCATACCGGGCGAAGTCAGGCATTTTCAAGCCGACGGGACCCGCGGCAGTCCGGGTGACTTTGCCGCGCCGGTCCGCTCGGAATGCCGAACATCCGGCAACACGGAGGAAACGACAGCAATGCCATCGCAGCCAGAAGCCGAGTTCGGCATCACTGAAGCCAGACGCATCCTCGGCGAGGTCTTTGCGCCCTGGGTCCAGGATCTCAACCTGTCGGTCGAGCGCATCGAGCACCTGCCGCCGCCGGACGTGCCGGACTGGCAGCCGGCAGCGCTCCTGCGCATGCCGTTCTCGGAGCGCCTGTGCCGCAACGGCGGCGTGGTCTGCGGCCAGGCGCTGATGGCGCTCGCCGATACCGCCATGGTGATTGCGAACCTCGCCGCCAACCGCGGCTATCGTCCGATGACGACGGTCGACCAGACCACGCATTTCATGCGCGCGGTCTCCTCGTCGGACGTGCTGGCCGACGCCCGCGTGGTGCGACTCGGGCGCACCATGAGCTTTGGCCGGGTCACGCTGCTCTCGGCCACCGACAACAAGCCGGTGGCGATGGTGTCGAGCGCGTTCGCGATGCTGCCGGGGTGAGCATCAAAGAAGAAAGCCGCGTGAGCGCACAGCGCACCGCGGCTCTCGATGGCGTCATGTCGAGACAGGAAGCGCGATCGCGCTTCGCGCCGTCACGCGGGAGAAGTTACTTGCCGAGCACTTCGTCAGCCGCCGTGACGATGCTGACGTTCGGATTTTTTCCGCAATAGCTGCCGAACTGCTTGGCGTTCTCGACGAACACGTCGGTGTCGATGATCGCGTTCTCTTCATCGCCCTTGTACCAGCCATCCATCCAGGTCAGCACCATCTTGATGGTGTCGTCGCCGCTCTCCAGGAACTGCTTGCAGCTCATGGTCGCGAGATCGAGCTTGGTGGCGTGGGCGGGCATGGACGACAGCGAGAGCGCTACGGCGAACAGAAGCGAGAACGTGGTCTTCATCAATATCTCCATCGGCGCGTAGCGCCACAAAGGAACGGCTTGGGGGAAAATCCGCGGAGTGACTTCCGCTTCGACGTCGTAAACGAAATCTGAAGCGCTGTGCAAGTAGCGCCAGTATTGAATTTAGTTCAACGTAATTTCTATGCACTACTTCACAAATATCATTATGGATTAACGCGGATGATCGAGAAGCGTGCAGCGCAGCGTTACCGTGTTTTCAAGGGTGGAACGATCACCTTTGAAAATTGCGGCATCACGTGCACGGTGCGAAACATGTCGGCGAACGGCGCCGCAATCGACCTCGATGCCCTCGTCACAGTGCCGCAATCGTTCACGCTCGCAATCGCGCGCGACAATTTCGTGCGCAAATGCCGCCCCGTCTGGCGCAGCGAGAGGCGCATCGGCGTCGCTTTCGAACAGTAGTGCGCATGATGTGAACGATCGTTCGCATCGCGCGCGCGATGCTGCGTCATGTTCGCGCGATACGACGTCGGCGACGCCAGCGCAGGCTTACAACCACGAGCGCGACAATCGCGAGCGCGATCGCCGATGATGCTGCAAAAAATCGTCCACCGGGACGATCGATGGTACGCGACCATAACGACGGCCCCTCGCCCGGCCGCGCCAGGCGAAACGCAACGACGCTGTCGCCAATCGAGGTGCCTGCCTCGGAGTGGCCGCCGGCGCCGATGGCAACATACTGCTCGCCCTTCCAGAGATAGGTCATCGGATTGGCGACTCCGGGCACCGGCAGCCGGCCTTGCCACAGCTCCCTTCCGCTTCGCGCATCGAAGGCGCGCAAATAGGCGTCCATCGCGCCGGTGAAAACGAGCCCGCCTGCCGTGACCGCGAGCCCGTTGACGAGCGGCGCACCCCATGGCAGCGGCACGCCGAGCGGGGCGAGATCCTCGGTGGTGCCCACCGTCGAACGCCAGAGGATCTTGCCGGCCTTCAGATCGACCGCGACCATCTCGCCCCAGGGCGGCTTGTTGCAAAGAAGCCCGAGCGGCGACATTGCCACCGCACGTGACATCGCAAACGGCGCACCATTCTGCTGGCCGAAATCATGACCGGGCGGAGGCTCGAATCCGGCCGCCTCCGCCCGCGGAATCAGCTTGATGAGATGAACGGCCCGGCTGGTGTTGGCATAAAGGATCTGGTTGACGGGATCGAAGGCCGCACTACCCCAGTTGACGCCGCCGCCGGTGAAGGGAAACTCCAGCGTGCCTTGCGTTGAGGGTGGCGTGTACAGGCCCTCGTTGCGCGCCTCTGCGAACTGCTTCTCGCAAGCTGAGCGACGCAGGCCCGGAACGAGCGAGAGCGCATCCTCAGCCGAGATTTTTTGCGACATCAGCGGTGGCACATGCGTCGGGAATGGCTGCGTGGGCGACAGCCGTTCACCTTTCGCGGCCCCCTGCGGAACGCTGCGCTCCTCGACCGGCCACACCGGCTTGCCGGTGTCGCGATCGAGCACGAAGACAAAGCCCTGCTTGGTCGGCTGGATCACGACATCGCGCTGACCTTCGCCGGTGTCGATGCGCGTGAGCGTCGGCTGCGCCGGCAGATCGTAATCCCAGACGTCGTGATGCACGGTCTGGAATGCCCATACGAGCGCGCCGGTCTCGATGCGCAACGCGACCACCGAATTGGCATGCTCGTTATCGCCAGGCCGCATGCCGCCCCAGAAATCCGGCGACGGCGAGGACGTCGGCAGGAATACCAGTCCGCGCGCCGCGTCGACCGACATCGGCGCCCAGACATTGGCGTGACCGGCTTCGATGCCATCGCGCTTGAGCGGCTCGAAGGTCCAGCGTGGCTGACCGCTGCGCGCGTCGAACGCGCGCACGATTCCGCTCGGTGCGTCGACGCGGCGGTTGTCGCCGATCGCGGAGCCGACCACGATCACACCCCGGCCGACTGCCGGCGGCGAGGTGATCTGGAATTCGCCGGGCCATTCCAGCTTCATGCCTATATCGGGCCTGACCTCACCGCCCTTGCCGAAGTCGGCACAGGGGATTCCCGTCTTCGCATCGAGCGCGATCAGGCGGACATCGTTGGTGCCCATGAAGATGCGCGATCGACATGAGGCATCTACAGGCGCCTCGTCGTCGAGCCAGTAGGTGACGCCGCGGCAGACGTAGCGGTTGGCGGGACGCTGGTTGATCGCGATCTTCGGATCGTAGCGCCATTTCTGCGCGCCCGTGCCGGGATCGAGCGCGATCACCTCGTTGAAAGGCGAGCAGAAGATCAGACTGTCCTCGACGAACAGCGGCGTCGCCTGGAATTTGGTTCGCCGCATCACCCCGGGCGGCCGCGCCGCGAGATCGCCCGTGTGGAATTCGAAGGCCCGAACCAGGTTGCCGACATTGTCGGGCGTGATCTCTCGCAATGGCGAGAAGCGCGAGCCGCCGGGATCGCCACCCCAGCTCTCCCAGGCGATGCCTGGCCGCGACGAAAACAAGAGGAACGTGATGAGAGCTGCCAAATACCGGGGGCAGGTCGCCAGCGCCCGCCTCACCTATTTCGGCTTCTTGGCAGGTTCAGGCGGACGCGCCCCGCTCCACGGATCGTACTTCTCCTTGGATTCCGGAATGCGCTCGAGCGCGGCCTTGTAGGCCTTCTCGTCGACCTTGGGCTTGTTGTCCGCCTTCTGGCCGCCCTCGTTAGGCTGACGCCTGCCGCCGCCCATCTGCGCCTGCGCGGAGGCAACCGCCAGCGCCAGCACCGCGGCCGCTATGACCAAAATCCTCATGGGCGCAATCCCCCTCGTCTGGGGCACAAACTAGCCGGCAATTATGGAATAGCCAATGCTGCGGGCTCCAGGGCCTGAGGAAATCTTGGCTTCGGGAAATGCTGGCTTCAGCAAATCTTGATCGGCCGGGTCTTCGTCGGATCGCATTCGTGCCTATTTTGGCCCGCAGGGGACCTTCACGGATGTTGCGGATCATTGTTCATGCCGCGCTGCTGGCCAGCGCGCTCGCGCTCGGGGCCTGCGGCTTTGCCGACAGCCGCGCACCGGTGCCCGAGTTCATGCGCATGAAGGAGGCCGAGCAGCCGCCGCCCGAAGCGCCCCCCGACGTCAAACGCGTCGTGCGCGAGCAGATCGAATTCGTCTTCCTCAGCACGTCCTATCCGCGTGAGGTGCATGTCGCCACGCCCCATCGTGAGGTGCGGGGACCAGGCTGGACAGCTTGCGTCCGCGCCCAGCTCACCTCGGCGACCGGATCGCCGCTCGGCCCACAGACTTACATCGTGACCATATCAGGCGGAAAGGTGGTCGATCGCCGCCGCGCCGAGGCGGACGATATCTGCGGATCGGAAAGCTACGAGCCGATCTAGGGAACGGATCAAGTCGACAAGCGGTCCGGTTCCGGGAAAAACCTGTAGTTCTGCCGGAACGATCGCCGCCTCCCCTTCTTGTTACCGCCGAGGGCAGTTTCGAGGAGGACATGATGAGGACATTCACGATCGCATTGCTGGCTGGCGTCGGAGCCTTGGCAGCGGTGAGCGGCGCGAAGGCCGCCGACGTCTACACGACCAGCGAATACACCAGCCCCGATCTCGTCCAGCAAGTGCGGCTGGTCTGCGACGATTCCGGCAATTGCTATCGGACCCGCGGCGGTTCGCGCGTGATCGTGCGCGACTCCTACGCGACCATGCCGCGCGACCGTTACTACGAGCGCCGCACCTATCGTGACTGGGACGATGGTCCGCGCGGCGGCGGTCGGCATCCGCGCGCCCGGCGTCAGTGTTGGCGTCGGTGTCGGCGATCGCTGGTAGTCGATGAAGCCATGACAGGCAGGACATGACAGGCAGGACCGGACGAGACAACTCGCCCGGTCCTGTCCATGTCAGGTTTCGAGCGGATCTGCCGGCGTGACGACACGCGTTGCCGACGGAAGCTGCGCGATGAAGCGGGCGAGCACCATGCCAGCACACATCGCGGCGACGAAGATGAATGCGGAGGCGGAACCAAATCCGAGCGCGGTCAACGCCGGGCCTGGACAAAAGCCTACAAGGCCCCAGCCGATACCGAAGATGGCGGGACCGGCGATAATTCTCGGATCGATATCCTTTCGCGTTGGGACATAGAAGCGATCGGCGAAGACAGGCCGCGCCAGTTTCAAGACGCGGCTGAAGCCGATGAAGGTCACCGCGACCGCGCCAGCCATCACGAAAGCGAGGCTTGCATCCCACGTTCCTGCCGGGATGCCGCCAACGTCCAGGAAATTCAGGACCTTTGCCGGGTTCGACATACCTGAGACGATGAGGCCAAGGCCAAAGACCACACCGATCCCGAATTGAATGAGGATTGTCATCGCGGTCAGCTCCAGTGCCGCATCACGAACACGGTCGCCATGCCGGCCGCCATGAAGGTCATGGTCGCGACCAGCGATCGCACCGACAACCGCGACAAGCCACAGACGCCGTGGCCGGAGGTGCAACCGCTACCCCACACCGCGCCAAAGCCGGTGAGCAGTCCCGCGACAATCAGAAGCGGCGTTCCGGCGGCGATCGTTTGCGCCGGCAGGCTTCCGGTGACAAGGCGCACCAGGACGGGCGCGATGACGAGGCCCGCGACGAAGGCGAGCCGGCCGGCGAATTGCCGATCCTCGTAAGGCGGAAACAGCCGCGCCGCGATTCCGCTGACTCCCGCGATTCGCCCCGTCATCCACATCAGCAGCACGGCGGACAGGCCGATCAACGCGCCGCCAAAGAGCGACGCAATCGGCGTAAAAGGTGTGACGACCATGATGATCCTCCGGGTCGAGAGCAATTCTGTCGTATCCATCGGCACATCCGGCGGATGCTCAACGAGACGTTAATATTACCACTCGAATTGAAGCGGCGTCCCAACGGTATTTTCCAATCTTTGCGCTAAGCATGGCCTCCTGAACGGGGACGACGGGACGTGGTCGATATCGCGCACCAGGCTGCGATCAATCCGGCATCGGCAAAGCCTGCCGCGGCGGCGCGCGCGCGTGTCCCGCTTACGGCGATCGAACCCGGCCAGTGGCGCGCACTCGCGCAGCGCGCGATCGAGCCGAACGGATATTACCTGCCGGGCTGGGAGCTCGCTGTCAGTGCAACCGCGCGCGGCCGCACCGATGCCTCGGCGCTTACCGCATACGATGGATCGCGGCTGATCGGGCTTATGCCGGTGATCTCGCTCTGGCGGGCATGGAAGATCCCCCTGCCCGCGCTGGTGAGCGCCCATCCCTACGGCACGCTGTGCAGCCCGCTGATCGACCGCGATGCCCCGATCGAGGCAGCGACGCGCCTGTTGCAGCAGGCCCGCGCAACCGGAGCGCATGCGCTCGTGCTGAACGATGTGGCGCTCGATGGGGCGGCAATGACCGCCCTCAACCAGATTCTGAATCGCGACGGCCTGAAGCCGCGCCTCCTGAGCTCCTACATCCGCGCCAGCCTCGACGCGACCCAGAACGCTGAGACGCTGCTACGCGACGCGCTCGGCACCAAAAAGCTCAAGGAGCTGCGCCGCCAGCGCCATCGTCTCGAAGACCACGGCGCCGTCGTATTCGACGTCGCGCACAGCTCCGACGAGATCGGACCGGCGCTCGAAACATTCCTGCAGCTCGAAGCCAGTGGCTGGAAGGGCAAGCGCGGAACCGCGCTGGTCCAGCATGCCGGCGATGCAACCTTCATCCGCCGCGCCGTTCGCGCGCTGGCAGAAACCGCGCAATGCGAGATCGTCACCCTTCGCGCCGGCGCAACGCCGGTGGCCGCCGGCATCGTACTGCGCCATCAGGATCGCGCTTTCTTCTTCAAGCTCGGTATCGACGAGCGCTTTGCCAGATATTCGCCGGGCGTGCAGCTCACGATCGAGCTCACCCGCCGCCTTTGCGCCGATCCGGCCATCGCCAGCGCGGATTCCACGGCGAGCGCCGATCACCCCATGATCAACCCGATCTGGCGCGGGCGCTTCGCCGTCGGCGACGTGCTGATACCGTTGCGGCGGAACGATCCCATCGTCGCGCTCGTTCATGGAGCGCTCGCGGCGTGTTATGCCGCGCGCAAAGCGATGCGAACCGCGGTGCACTTGATCAGGAGGTGACGGGCTACAAATCCGCGTCAGACAGCTCAGCTATTTTGATGAGATGACGCAGTAATCCGGCCTTCAGCGGCTTGTTGCCGTGAATGGGGACCGAGAGCCGCACGATGCTGCCGGGTTTACCGTAGATGTGGTGACTGCCGCTGATCCGAAGCAAACTCCAGCCGTGACGCTCGACAATTCGTGCGAACTCCCGACCAGAAATTGACTTCACGCAGGCAATTCCAGAATCTGCTCAACGCCGCCCGGTTCGGGTGGCGCGACTTCCACGGATAAGCAGCCCTCGATCGCATCTCGGAGGTTGGCCATCAGCTCATCCATTGTATCGCCTTCGGTGGCACAACCAGGAATCGCCGGGACCTCAGCCCAAAAGCCCCCCTCTTCAGCTTCGTGAACAACTATCTTGATCTTCATGGCGACCTCACAACCTCGATAGTCGCCCAAGCCGAAGACATATTCAACCTCAACAGATTACTCCGCCGCCTGGGCGTTGATCTCCGCCGAGACCTCGCGGATGGCGCGCGCGAGCATGTTGGGATCCTGCGCGCCGGAGACGGCGTATTTTTGCGCGAACACGTAGGTCGGCACGCCGGAGATGCCCTTCTCGGCGGCTTCCTGCGCGTCCGCCGATACGCGGGCGACGTCCTCGTCGGTCGCGAGGCGCTTGCGCATGTCGGCGGCATCGAGGCCGACATCGGCAGCCGCCTGCACCAGCACGTTCAAATCGGTGAGGTCGCCGCCGTCGCGGAAGTAGAGCTCCATCAGGCGCTGCTTCATCTCGGGCGCCTTGCCGATCGCCTCGGCCCAGAGGATCAGGCGGTGGCAGTCGGTGGTGTTGGGCTGACGCGCGACAAGCTCGGGCCGATAGACGAGCCCCTCTTCGCCCGCGGCCGCAACGACGCGTCCCGCAATGCCCTTATAGGCCTCGACCGAGCCGAACTTCTTGGTGAGATACTCCTCCCGGCTGATGCCCTCGGACGGCACCCACGGGTTAAGGAAGAAGGGACGGAAATTGAGCTTGACCGGAACGTCGGGCACCAGCGCCAGCGCACTCTCGATCCGGTGCTTGCCGATATAGCACCAGGGGCATACCACGTCGGAAACGACGTCGATCTGGAGCGGCTTTAGGGTGCTCATGAGCGCCTCCTTCGGGCGTTGCGGGTTCGTGGTCAAAGATAAGCCGAACCCATGCCGAGGCAAGGCCGCTAGCCCATGGCTGCTGCCATTTGTCGGAGCCGCTCGGCAGTGCGCTCGTCGGCCGGGAAGAAGGTTTCCAGAGCCAGCTCCGACAGCGTGATGTCGACGGGCGTGCCAAACACCATGGTGGTGGAGAAGAAACTGAGTATCTCCCCGTCGTGGCGCAGCTTGAAGGGGATCGCGACATTGTCGCTCGACAGCGGCGCCGCGCGCGCCGGGATCGGATAGCTCTTCAGGTCGTTGTACAGCTTGATCAGCTCGGGATCAGCGGTCGCCTCGCATTGCCTGTGCAGCCGCTCCAAAAGATGCCCGCACCATTCCGCGAGATTGACCGTGCGCGGCGCCAGCGCCTCCGGATGGAAGGCGAGCCGCAGCACGTTGAAGGGCTGGCCGAGCAGTCGCTGCGGAATGCCGGCGAGCAGCGGCGCCAGCATGCGATTGGCCGAGACCAGATTCCAGTGCCGGTCATAGGCCAGCGCCGGATTGGGCTCGTGCGCCCTGAGGACGAGGTCGATCGCCTGGCGAGCTGATTTCAATGCGGGATCCTCCAGCGGGCGCTGCGGAAAGGCGGGGGCATAGCCGGCGGCGACCAGCAGCACGTTGCGTTCGCGCAAGGGCACGTCGAGCCGCTCGGCGAGTCTGAGCACCATGTCGCGAGAGGGTGCGGCACGGCCGGTCTCGACGAAGCTCAAATGCCGCGCCGAGATTTCGGCCTCGCCGGCAAGATCGAGCTGGCTCATGCGGCGGCGCTGCCGCCATTCGCGCAAATGGTCGCCGATATGAATCGGTTGGCTGCGTTCGGCCTGTGCCGTGGCTGCATGTGCGTTCATGGTCGAGAACCTACCACGCAGATTTCGGCCCTTCCATTACGTCGGAGGTAATCGAATTGGTCCTCGGGCCGGCGCATCTTGGGTCGCAACAGGAGACGACCATGATCGCACTGCTGCTCTACCGGACCGTCACAGACCAGCTAGTTCCCTGGGCCATGGCGCTCGCAACCCGGATGCTGGCGCGCAGCCTCAACATGCCCGAGCCGCTGGTGCATTCGACCGGCGACTACGTCGTCGCGCAGGTCACGGCCTTCGAGCACAGCGTCGGCAGGAGCCTCTGCCCGTTCCGCCTCGCCCGCCTGCTTCGGGCCTGGTGGCGCGGATTGCACTGAGTTTCACCTCGAGCCCACCCCAACCATGGAGACCCACGATGATCGACGCATCCACCTTCCTTCGCCGCGCGCTTCTTGCCGACGCGATCTTCAGCGGCGTCGCCGCTCTCGGCTTCACGTTCGGCGCCAGCGCGTTCGCCTCGCTGTTCAACCTGCCCGAAGCGCTGCTGCGCGAGACCGGCCTGTTCCTGATCGCCTACACGGCGCTCGTCGGCTGGCTCGCCTCACGCGCCTCCGTGGCAAAGCCGCTCGTGCTGCTGGTCGTCGTCGGCAACGCGGCCTGGACGGTCGGCAGCATTGCGCTGCTGCTCTCGGGCGCGGTGTCGCCGAACCTTGCCGGCGAGCTCATGGTCGTGGCACAGGCGATCGCGACCGGCGTGTTTGCCGAACTGCAATATGTGGGATTGCGCAGGAGCGGGAGTGTGCTGGCTGCCTGAGGCCACATCACTCGCTGTCGTCGCCCGGCTTGACCGAGCGACCCAGTATTCCAGAGGCAGTCGTCGCATACGGAAAGGCCCCGGCGTACTGGATGCCCCGCTTTCGCGGGGCATGACAGTTGTGCCGGAAGCTCGAACTTAGGCTACGCCCGCGCGCGGCCGTTCGCCTTGCCAACAGCGACGCCGTTGAGCTTCTTCTTTTTGGCGGCCTTCGCCCCCGCCTTCTGCGCTTTGCCCTCCGTGCGCGCCTTCACCTTGGCGCGTTCGGCCCGCGCCTCGGCGCGCAGTTTCTTGCGCTTCCTCTCGCAAGATTCGCACTTGCAGCCGATCGGCTTCAGGTAGGCTTTGAAATAATCGGTGCCGTAGTCGTAATTGATCTCGTCGCCCGGCTCGATGTTCTTGATGGCGCGGATGAAGACCTTGCGCTCGCGCGGCCGGACGTCGGATTCGGCGTTGGGCCGGCACGAATGGTTGATGTAGCGCGCGAGGTTCTTGCGCACCGAGCCGTCGATGGTCCAGCGGCCGTTGAGCTCGAACAGGTATTTGTTCTCGATGTCGTCGTGCGCGGGAATCCGGGAGTCCAGGATCGGTCCGTAATAACGGATGATCCGGGTGCCCTTCTTGATGGGCTTGGTGGCGAAGAGGCCGAGCCCGGTTTTCGAGCGGCCGACGCGATAAGGTTTGTTGGACGAGGTGGCTGGCATGATCACGAAAAACGAGGACGCGAACGAGGCTGAAAGAGCCCAAGCGAAGCCGCTCTTCTAGAACGATTCCGCGCCGCTGTCAGGTGTCTGTCGAGCCTGTTTGAACCTTGCCCACAATCAAGACGTCTGACGGTACGGAGTTCCCGCTCGATCAAAGGCATCGTCATGTTCCGCATCACCACCGCAACCTTGGCCATATTGCTCCTGGCCATGTTGCTGATCTGCAGCGGTCTCGACCGCGCCGACGCCCAATCCGTGGGCAGCCAATATAGCTCGACGGCCTCGAAGGATTGCCGCCAGATCGGCAAGCCCAGCGAGCTCGACGGCAGCACCACGCGGGTCTGCAAGGGCAAGGATGGCCTCGTGGTCCTGATCGCCGAGGATGATCTTCGTGAGGTCGTCTCCGTCGGCCGCAATCGCAAGGCCGCGGCCGAGGAACCGGCGGCAAAAGTCTGGTTCGCTCCGTTCAACTCGTCCGACACCACCGTCGAATGGCGGACCGCGGGGGCCAAGCCGTTTGCGATGATCCAGCGCTGGCACATCGCCGATGGCACCGATCCCGACAAGCAGGGGCGGCCGAACACCAAGGCCATGCTCATCGTGACGCGGCTGCCACCCGGCCCCGTCTGCCACGTCGCCTATGTCGATGCGATCGCCAACCGGAACGCCAATGAGCTGGCGCGCAAGGCGGCAGACGAGTTCGCCCGCAGCTTTACCTGCGGCAAGGACGAGGTGAAGATCATCGGCGCGCGCGGCCGCGCCGTCGAACTCGCGACGATGCGGTAGGCGCTCGCTGGCAATCAATCAGGGACCCGGCAACTTCCCCGTCACCGGCGACATCAGCATCGCCTCGAGCAGGCGTTCGGGAGTCGTGCCCTCAGGCAGGCGCCCCAGAATATCCTCCAGCCGCCCATCGAGCAGCAGCATGGTAAAACCGTGCACCATCGACCAGGCACGCGCGATCGCGGCGCCCTGATTGAGCGTCAGCGCGTCGCCGCTGATCTGCTCCTGCCGCATCATGCCGACGGCATTGGCGAGCCCGGCGAAGGACGCCTCGGCGGCCTCGTGCAGCGACGGCCTGGAATAGTCCAGGCGCTCGGTGCGGAACATGATGCCGTACATGCCGGGATGAGCCTGGGCGTAGGCGACATAGGCTTTCGGCCGCGCCAGCGCGCGCTCGAGCGGGGTGGTGGCGCTGTCAGAGGACGAGGCCATCGCCGCATTGAACTGGCGGAAGCCGACCGCCGCGAGCTCACTGAGAAGCCCGGTGAGGTCGCCGAAATGATGGGTGGGCGCGGCATGCGAGACCCCCGCCTCGCGCGCCACCGCACGCAAAGTCAGGCCGGCGAGCCCGTCACGCTCCAGCACCCGTTCGGCGGCCTGGAGCAGCGCCTCGCGCAGGGCGCCGTGATGATAGGGCGCCTCGGACTTGACGCTCGCCGGGCGTCGCGCGGAACGCGCCAGCGCACTCGCCTTCTTTGGGGCGCGCGCGCCGCGCGCGGTTTCTGTCCTGATTTCGCTCTTGCCCATCGGCCAGCTATAGGACGCCATATTGACAGTGTAAAGATTTCCCTTGACCAAGCCTCCTCGCACGGCTATTTAATCTTTACGATGTAAAGATTAGGAGAGATGCCCCGTGCAGCAGGACGCCGTTGCCGAACGCCGCCACAACCTCGGCCCGATCCCGTTCGAGGCCGACGCGCCCTTCCTGAAAATCATCGGTGAATTGCCGCGCGACCTGAACGGCACGCTCTATCGCAACGGCCCCAATCCGCAATTCGAGTCGCCCGGCGCGCACTGGTTCGTCGGCGACGGCATGCTGCACGCCTTTCACCTCGAGAACGGGCGCGCCAGCTATCGCAACCGCTGGATTCGTACGCCGAAATGGCTGGCCGAGCACGATGCCGGCCGCGCGCAGTTCGGCGGCTTCGGCCGCAAGCTGCCGGATGCGCCGGCGAACCTGACTGATGGCGGCGTTGCGAATACCAACATCATCTTCCATGCCGGTAAGCTGCTTGCGCTGGAGGAAGCGCATCTCCCGACCGAGATCGAACCGGGCACGCTCGCAACGCGCGGCTATCACAATTATCACGGCCGCGTCGCCGGCAGCTTCACGGCGCATCCCAAGATCGATCCCGTCACGGGCGAGCTGGTGTTCTTCGGCTACAACGCCGCGGGACCGCTGACGCCCACCCTCTCCTACGGCTCGATCGATGCGTCCGGCAAGGCGACGCGCTTCGAACGCTTCGAGGCGCCCTATGCCAGCATGGTGCACGACTTCATCGTCACCGAGAACCACGTGCTGTTTCCGATCCTGCCCCTCACCGGCAGCATGGAGCGGGCGATGACCGGACGGCCTCCCTACGCCTGGGAGCCGGACAAGGGCGCCTATGTCGGCGTGATCAAGCGCAAGGGCAGCGCGAAGGACATCGTCTGGTTTCGCGCTGAAGCCTGCTATGTCTTCCACGTCATGAATGCGTGGGAGGACGGCAATCAGATCATCGCCGACGTCATGCAATTCGAGGAAGCACCACTATTTACGCATCCCGACGGCACGCCCACCAATCCCGAGAAATCGTTTGCGCGTCATTGCCGCTGGACCTTCGATCTCTCGGGAAATACAGACCGCTTCCAGCAGACCTATCTCGATGATCTCACCGGCGAATTCCCGCGCATCGACGACCGCCGCGCCGGATTGAGGAGCCGTCACGGCTGGTACGCCTGCGCCAATCCGAAGCTGCCGATGTTCGGCGCGCTCTCCGGCGTCGTCCATGTCGACGGCAATGGAAAGCGCCTCGGCCAGTATCTGCTGCCGGCCGGCGACACCATTTCCGAACCGGTCTTCGTCGAGCGGTCGAAAGATGCGGCGGAAGGCGATGGCTGGCTGCTGGCGGTGGTCTGGCGCGCGCGGGAGAACCGCAGCGACCTCGCCGTGTTCAACGCCGGAGATGTCGAGGCCGGCCCCGTCGCGCTGGTGCAGCTCGGCCATCGCGTGCCCGACGGTTTTCACGGCAATTGGGTCGGCGCGCGCTAGCTCCTCTCGACATCGCTGATGTCACCAAAAGGTCTCTCATGCATATGCCCTCGATCGCCGCGGACCGCCTCGCCGTCCTGATCTTGTTCCTGATCTGCGCCGGGATCACGCTCCAGATGATTCGGCCGCGGCGGAGCGGCCTAACCGTCTTCAACGGCGGTATCCTGCTCGCCTTCGTCCTCTCGACCGCCTGTGCGTTACCTGTGCTGTCGCACCTGCCCTGGGCCGGCTTCATCGACGAAATGGCAGACCAAGCCGTTGCAGCAATTCAAGTTTTGGAAGTCGCTTACGTCATTTTGACACTGTAAAGATTTTGCTTGACCCCGGCTCGCTCCTGACCTATTGATCTTTACATCGTAAAGATATGACCTGATCGAGGCGAACCATGGCGATTTTCCTGATCCTCGCGCCCTACGGCGCCTTCACTTTCCTGATGCTGATAACCTCGGCCACGATCAGCGTCTTCGTAGCCTCGGCAATCTGTCTCGCGACCGTCGCGATCGATGTCATGCGCGGCCGCTCGGTGAAGATCCTGGCTATGGGCTCGGCGTTGCTGTTCGCCGCAATCGGCCTCCACCTCGCGCTGTTCGACCCAGCGCTCGGCACACTCGGTGTCAAGCTGTCGGTCGACATCGGCATCTTCGTCATCTCGCTCGGCTCGATGCTGGTCCGCCGTCCCTTCACGCTGCAATACGCGCTCGAATCCGTGCCGGCCGAGATCGCGGCAATGCCCGGCTTCCACTATGCCAACTACGTCATCACCGGCGCATGGACCGCGGCTGCACTGCTGATGGCGGCCGCCAATCTCCTGCTGCTCTATGTCCCCGGCCTGCCGCTCTGGTCGAGCCTTGCGGTCGCCTTCGCCGCCCGCAACAGCGCGATCTATTTCACAAAATGGTATCCCGAATATCGCCAGATCAAGTACGGTACACCGCCCGACGCACTGTCCAACGCTCGCTGAACAGGATCGACGATGAAGGACGTATTCGCCCGCCTCGCCTCCGACTTCCTCTCCGCCATCGTCTTCCTGGTCATCTATCTCATCACCGACAACGTCGTGCTGGCAACGTCGTTGGCGATCGCCGGCGCGATCGCACAAGTGATCTACGCGCGGGTCAAGGGGCAGCAGCTGAGCTTCATGACCTATGCGAGTCTGGGACTCGTCATCGTGCTCGGCGCGGTCACGCTGCTCACACATGATCCCCGCTTCATGCTGGCAAAGCCGGCGATCGCGCATTTCGCGATCGGCGTCATCATGCTCAAGCGCGGCTGGATGCTGCGCTATATGCCGCCGATCGTCACCGAGACCGTTCCTGAATATGTAACTGCCGCGGGTTATGCCTGGGCCGTGTTGATGTTCGTGATCGGGGCGGGCACGATCGCAGTCGCCTCGACCGGCGATCTGAAGCTGTGGGCGTTCTATATCTCCGTCGTCGCGGGCGGTGCCAAGATCCTCGCCTTCGCCGTGCAATATGTCGTTCTGCGGCTCATCGTCACCAGCCGCCGGCGCGCCGCCGCCCGCGCCTGATTGCCGCTCACGCGACGTTGGTCAGCCGCCATGAGTTGCGCTATACGCTCGCCCCAGGACTGGCTGCGGATCGTCGCGGCCTGCCTGGATCTGTTCGGGAGACGGGAATGGCGGTAGACGGCAACTGGAATCTGACCATGACGACGCCGATGGGCGAGCGTCAGGCAACGCTTACGCTCCTGAGCTCCGGCGGAACGCTGACGGGCACGCAGGGCGCCGAAGGTCAAACCACCGAGATCTTCGACGGCACCGTCAGCGGCGATGCGGTCAACTGGAAGGTCTCGATCACCAATCCGATGCCGTTGACGCTCGAATTCATCGGAACCGTCTCCGGCGACAGCATGAGCGGGGAGATGGGCATCGGCCCGATGGGCAGCTTCCCGTTCACCGGCACGCGCGCCTAAGCCGCGCGGCAACCGTGCGCGCGCTCGCTCTCATCGCGGCGACGATCCTGTGTGTCGCGACCCAAGCGGCGCGCGCGGACGATGCCGAACCGGCGTGGCGCGCAAGCGCGCTCGCCATGCTACCGGCAGGCTATGTCGCCGGCACGGCCTATCGAACCGAAGGTTCGACGGGCTACATCGCCGTCTATCCGGCCTCCTCGAACGATCCGAAGTCACCTGCAAGCGTGTTCGTCGCGCGCCAGGCTCTCGTGGTCGCGCTGACGCCGGATGCAGCGCGCGCAGTCTCGGCCGAATTGAAGCCACGTAGCGGGCCGGATCCTGACAACGACGACACTGATTTCGCAAAGCTGCACGCCGATCTCGCCGCCAAGCGCTCAACGCTTCCCGACGGCACCGAGCCCTGCGATTTCGGCGCCTGGTCCGTCGACAAGGATCCCGATGGCCTCAACGTGCGTGCCGAGCCATCGATCAAGGCGCGTGTGCTCGGAACGCTTCCGCCGCCCTACCGGCTCAAGCTCGGCGGCAGCGAGAACACGCCCGATGGCGGCTGGCTCACCGAATTCCGCATCATCGGCTTCAAGAGCGGCTGGTTTCTGATCGAAGGCGCCAAGCCGCCGGGCAAGGACTACGAGGACGACAAGAAATATCCGCGCAGCGCGCCAAAGCCCTATGCCGGACGCGGCTGGGTCGCCTCCAACAAGGTCGGCGCGTCCTACGCCAATGGCGCGACACGCATGGGCGGCCTGTTCCAGGCGCCCTTCGTCGATGCGAGATGGATGCCGGCCCAGCGCGAGCTCGGCGGTCCGATCGACACCGACGGTGGGCCGAAGCACATCTTTGCTTGCAGCGGCCTCTGGGGCCTTGTCGAGAGCCAGGACGGCGTTCGCGGCTGGTGGCGCGGACTGTGCTCCAACCAGGTCACGAATTGTAGCTGAGTGAGTCTTGTGTCCCGGACGCGATGCAGCGCGAAGCGGTGCGTCGCAGAGCCGGAGACCCATGCCGCCACGTGGACCCCAGATCAGCAGCGCATTTCATGCTGCGCAGCGTCCGGGGAACGCGGCCTCAACCCAGGTTCAACTCCTTGAAGAAGTCGTTGCCCTTGTCGTCGATGATGATGAACGCCGGGAAGTCGACGACCTCGATGCGCCAAATCGCTTCCATGCCGAGCTCGGGATATTCGAGCACCTCGACCTTCTTGATGCAGTGCTCGGCGAGATTCGCCGCGGCGCCGCCGATCGAGCCGAGATAGAAGCCGCCATATTTCTTGCAGGCCTCACGCACGGCCGGCGCCCGGTTGCCCTTGGCGACCATCACCATCGAGCCGCCGGCGGCCTGGAACTGATCGACAAAGGAATCCATGCGGCCAGCGGTGGTCGGGCCGAACGCACCGGAGGCATAGCCCTCCGGCGTCTTGGCGGGGCCGGCATAATAGACCGGATGGTTCTTGAAATAGTCCGGCAGCGGCTCGCCCTTGTCGAGCCGCTCGCGCAGCTTGGCATGCGCGGAATCCCGCGCAACGATCATAGTGCCGCTCATCGAGACCCGCGTCTTGGTCGGGTACTTCGAGAACGTGGCAAGGATATCCTTCATCGGCTGGTTGAGGTCGATCTTGACGACCTCGCCGCCCAGCGACTGCTCGACCTCAGGCAGATACTGCGCCGGGTTGTGCTCGAGCTCTTCGAGATAGACGCCGTCCTTGGTGATCTTGCCGAGCACCTGGCGGTCGGCCGAGCATGACACGCCGAGCCCGATCGGGAGCGAGGCACCGTGACGCGGCATGCGGATCACGCGCACGTCGTGGCAGAAATATTTTCCGCCGAACTGCGCGCCGACGCCGAGCGACTGCGTCATCTTCAGGATTTCCTGCTCCATCTCGAGATCGCGAAACGCGTTGCCGTCGGGCGAGCCGTGGGTCGGCAGCGCGTCGAGATAGCGAGCCGACGCCAGCTTCACCGTCTTCATGCAGAGCTCGGCCGAGGTACCGCCGATCACGATGGCGAGGTGATAAGGCGGGCACGCCGCGGTGCCCAGCGTCAACACTTTCTCCTTGAGGAAGGCGAGCAGCCGGTCCTTGGTCAGCACCGAAGGCGTCGCCTGGAACAGAAAACTCTTGTTGGCGCTGCCGCCGCCCTTCGCCATGAACATGAACTTGTAGGCGTCATCACCTTCGGCATAGATCTCGCACTGCGCCGGCATGTTGTTGGCGGTGTTCTTCTCCTCGTACATCGACAAGGGCGCGACCTGCGAGTAGCGCAGATTGCGGCGCAGGTAAGCATCGCGCGCGCCTTCCGACAGTGCCGCCTCGTCGTCACCGTCGGTGATGACGTTGCAGCCCTTTTTGCCCATGATGATCGCGGTGCCGGTGTCCTGGCACATCGGCAGCACGCCGCCGGCGGCGATGTTGGCGTTCTTGAGAAAGTCCAGCGCGACGAACTTGTCGTTCGGGCTCGCCTCGCCGTCCTCCAGGATCGCGCGGAGCTGCTTCAGATGACCCGGCCGCAGATAATGGTTGATGTCGCCAAAGGCGGCTTCCGACAGGTCCCGCAGCGCCTCGCGCGACACCACCAGCATGTCTTTCCCCAGCACCTTCTCGACCCGCACGCCCTCGGCTGTGATCTTCTTGTAGGGCGTCTCGTCCTTGCCCAGCGGAAACAGCGGCGTGTGCTTATAAGGCGGAACGGGCTTTGCGGGGTCGGGGAAGGCGGTGGGAGCGTTCATGGGCTGGAATCTCGGGGTTTTGGAGCCCTCGCATGGGCCCCTTTCATAGAAGCGTTCTAAGCTTTTTTGTCGCAAAGGGAAGGCGCTCTGATGCGGTCGGGGCATCCCGATTCGGCGCATGGCGAGCTATTTTCGGCGGCTGTCGGCGGACACGAGGCCCTCATGACGCCAGTGAAGACCCTGGATGCACCCCTTGCGCTACGCGCCCGACGACGGTTGAATGCGCCCGCTAAGGGGCTTTTCATCATGACATTGAACTTGCACGTCCGCGGAGCGATCCTGGTCGCCGCCGCCATCACCGGCCTTGTGACCTTCGCCGCACCCGCGCGCGCGGACCGCTGCGATGACAGCGCCAAGGAGCTGGCGAACCAGGTCGATCGCCTCAAGGTGAATTTCCGCGCCGCGAATGTCGTCTACCTGACGCACCCCGCGGCCAAGGAATTGTCCGTGGCTTGCCGTGGCGACAAATATTCGATCGAGCTCTATGCCAAGGGCGATCGCAAACCGAAACCGGAGTTCTTTGCGCTGGTGGGGTCGATGGCGGCGATCGTCTTCACCGTGACCAAGGACGATACGACGACGGGCGCGACACGCTGCCTGAAGCGGATGGGGCTGTTGCGCGGCGACAAGATCAGCATGCGTTATCGGCGTCTCAACATGGAATGCACCCGCACCAAGACGGATGCGTCCATCGCGATCACGCGCGGCAAAGACGAATAGGCGGCTCCCGCGCGGTGTGCGTCTGACAGCACACCGCCCACTACAGACTCCGTCATTGCGAGCGCAGCGAAGCAATCCAGAATCCCTCCGCGGAGACAGACTGGATTGCTTCGCTGCGCTCGCAATGACGAGGAGAGGTCCGAGAGCGCATCCCACCGCACCGAATCCCTCGCATTTTAACGATTGGCTTGAAGGAAATTTCGCTCCTCGCGGCGCAGTGTCAATGTTTCCATGTGCGAGGATTTCTGGATGAGCGTTTCCACCGTTTCGCCGCCGCCGATCGCGATCGTGGTGCCGAGCTACGACACGACCAAGCAGCAGGACGATCAGATCAAGACCAAGGACAACGACCCGACCTATAAGCCGCCGCCGCCTGCGCCGCTGCCGCCGGGTCAGGGTACGCGGATCGATCAGCTCGCCTGATCAGCCGCGTCGAAGATGAAATGCCCGATCCTGTCGATCGGGCTTTTCGCGTGTCCGGCCGCATCTTCGCCGGATAGCAGGACCAATACGTGCGCGGCTACCCTGAGACCTGCGCATGATCGCAAGACTGCTGTTGCAGAGCACGATCACCACCGCCGCCATGGGCGCGCTGCTGTTCGCGTCCGCGAGCACCCTGCATTGGCCGTCGGCCTGGGTGTTCCTCGCGACCTCCGCCCTGCTCGGCCCGCTCTGCGGCTGGTGGCTTTACCGGGTCGACCCGGCCCTGCTCGCCGAACGCCTGCGGCCGGTCCTGCAAAAGGACCAGCCCGCTGCCGACAAGGTGTTCATGACCGTCTTCGTCGTCGCGATGCTGGTCTGGCTGGCGGCGATGGGGCTCGACCGGCGTACGCTGTCCTCCGACATGCCGATGGCGCTGCAGATGCTCGGCCTCTTCCTGTTCCTGCTCTCGACGCTGTTCATCCTCTGGGTCTTCCGCGAGAACTCGTTCGCGGCGCCCGTGGTGAAGCTGCAAGCCGAGCGCGCGCAGCGCGTGATCTCGACGGGGCCTTATGCCCATGTGCGCCATCCCATGTACAGCGGCATGATCCTGTTCTTCGCCGGCGTGCCGCTGCTTCTGGGCTCATGGTGGGGACTTATGATGGTGCCGCTGTTCCTCCTATTGTTTGCCATCCGCATTCGCATCGAGGAGCGCACGCTGCGCGAGGGCCTGCCGGGCTATGCCGACTATGTGACGCGCGTGCGCTATCGGCTGCTGCCTGGCGTGTGGTGAGCGCGCGCGTCACTCTGCTGTGCACGTCCCGCCGGACCGGCTAACCATCCAATTCGCGGTAGCGGCGGAAGATGCCCTGCTCGTTGAAGGCAATGCGGCGGCGGCTTTCGAGATAAGCCTTGATGTTCGGCCGCGCCGCGACGCGGTCGTGCAAGCCGACGAGGCCCGGGATATCGGCCTCGAACGCCTTCATCCGCTTCGGAAACGCATAGCGCAACCCCGCGACGAGCTGGAACAGCGAGAGATCGACATAGGTCAGCTTGCGGCCGGTGGCATAGGCGCCGCCATTGTCTTCAAGGAGCTGCTCGAAATAGCCGAGATATTTCGGCACGCGCTCGCCCCAGAAGTCGGCGGTGCGCTTCTTTGCCGGCGGTTTCTGATCTTCGTAGTAGAGCGAGGGCCCGAGCGGGTGATGGGTGTCGTGAATCTCGACCACGAAATCGGTGATCGTCAGCTGGAGCTGATGCACCCAGAGTTGACCCGCTTCCGACTTCGGGGCGAGGGCGTGGCGGGCGCCGAGATAGAGCAGGATGTTCGCGGTCTGGCCGACAACGAGCTTGCCGGCTTTGAGGAACGGCGGCGCAAAGGGCGGCGTGCCCTTGTGCGCGTCCATCATCTTCATCATCGCAGCTGTGCCGCGTGGGCCACGCGCCACGTCGACGTATGCCGCGCCCGCCTCCTCCAGCGCCAGCCGCACATATTCACCGCGGCCCTGGATCTCGGGCCAATAATAGAGCTCGTATTTCATGGAAACTGTCCGTGATTGCGTGGTGGCAAGTGTAGCACGCAACCACGAACGCCATGACGGCGGAGCGAGTTCCGCGTCTCAATTCGACGCGAAGCAATATAGCAGCCCGTCGCCGCCGGTGCTCTTCAGATCGGCCTGCGAGCAGCCGCCGTCGGGACCGCGCGAGGGATGCGAGCTGTTCCACGATTTCGACGGCTCGTCATCGCGCAGGCCTTGACGGTCGGCGTGGCCGACAACCGCCGCGCCTTGCGTGCTCGACGTCCAGTTCTTGCAGGTTTTGTCGTCACCCGCAGGGAATGCGGTGCCGTCGGCTTGCGAACCGGTGAGGATGTCGTGCCGGTTCGGCGTGTCGCCGCGGCCGTTGATGACCTCGCCCTTCTCGCTCAGCGCGGTCTGCTTGGTGAGGTTGTTGGCCGCGCCGTGCAAGTCGGCAACGTCCTTGGCGATTGCAGCGCCCTTGGCGTTCTGCCACGGTCCCTTGCCGATGCGGTCGCGCGCGTTGACGGCCGGCTTGCCGTCGGCGGCCTGGGTCGAAAGATAAGCGCGCCAGGTCTTACTGCCGGCGCCGCCGGCCTGGGCCAGCTTCTGGCACTGCGCATCGGCCCCCTCCAGGCCGCCGAGATCGGCGCCCTTGCCAGGACCGTTGGACGTCACGAAGAACGTCATGTCGGCCGACTGCGCCTGCGCCGATGGCGCTGCCAGCAAGGCCGCGGCGAGCGCGAGCCCTGAAATCGTCACGGTTCTCTCAATGCGGATCATCCTGTCCTCCCTTTGTGTTGTCGTTGGCCGCCAGATTTCAACCCGACGCAGCCCCGCTTATTCCGATGCCGCGATGCGAGACCCCCAAAAGAAAAAGGCTCCGTGCAAGAAGCACGATGCCCTGGTTATTTCATGTCGCCTGCGATCAGTTGGTCGGCGGGATCGCCGACGATTCCCAGCCGCTTCCCGACTGCCATGTCGATTAATTGCTTCCCGGAACAATGGTGCCGGGCGAGCATACCAAATGGGCCGGTCCGCAAGTGATCGTCCAGGGGAGGACGCGGGGGGACTGTGGCGGGACCGTTCAGGGCGGTATCCGCGATCACATCGGGGCTGCGCAGGGCGCGGCGAAGGGGAGATCGTCATGCACCGGACCACCATCCGCCCAATCACGGCAATTGCCGGCCGTGCCATGCTTTGCTGCCTTGCCGTCGGTCTTGCCATCGGTCCGAACTGCGCCTCGGCCGCGGAATTGCTCAAGGCCCGGCTTGCGCAAAACCTCGGGCCGATCTCCGGCCTTGCGATCGTCGCCAAATCGAAGGGAATTTTCGAAAAGAACGGACTGGACATCACGGTCTCGAACTTCACGTCCGGCAAGCAGTGCCTGGACACCGTGATCGGGGGCGGCGCCGACATCGCGACGACGGCCGAGGCGCCGGTCACCGCTTCGGCGATGGCAAACCAGCCCATCGCCTTCGTCGCCGGCATGGAATATTCCGATCTCAAGACGCTGGTCGCGGCCAAGGCCGGCATCAAGACCAAGGAAGATCTTCGCGGCAAGCGAATAGCCTTCACTGCCGGCACCGGCAGCGAGGTTTACACGGCGACCTTGCTGAAGTCGGTGGGATTGACGCCCAAGGATGTCACCCTCGTCAATCTGCGGCCGCAGGAGATGCTGCCGGCACTTGCAGCCGGAAGCATCGACGCGTTCGACACCTGGGAGCCCCACGTCGCCAACGCGAAGAAGGCCCTGGGCGAAGCCGTTACTGAGGTCGATACAAAGGGCACCTACTCCGAGACGTTCAATATCGTCGTCATGAAGTCCTATCTGGACGCCAACCCCGTGCTGGTCGAGAAATTCATCGCCGCACTGATCGATGCCGAGATCTGGATGAAGGCACACCCGGATGAAGCAATTACGACAGTGGCGGACGCAGTCGGAATGAAGCGGGACGAACTCGCCCCGATCTGGGCCGACTATGTTTACCGGGTGCGTCTCGATGACCGGCTGATCGAGATTCTGAAGACCCATTCCGCATGGCGCCTCGAGAGCGGCAACCATCCTCCGGGAGCGGCGATGCCCGACTTCAGCAAGGTCGTTGTCACCGAGCCACTGAAAAAGGTCGATCCCGCACGCGTCACCCTGTCGTGGAAATAGGCACCCGCGCGGCCATGCAGGAAGCCACGTCAGCAGGACGCGATATTGCCATCCGCACTGGCGGTCGCGCTCGGCCGAATTCAGTTCGGCTTCGCCGCATCAATATTCTGGTCGGGGCGCTTTCGCTCCCCTTGTTCATTGGACTCTGGGAACTGATCTCCCGTTCCGGGACCGTCAACATGGTGCTGTTTCCACCGCCGACGGTGGTTGCTGCGGCCGTGCTTGAGTGGATACGAAGTGGACAGTTCTTTAGCGATCTGTTGGCCAGCCTCTTTCGCGTCACCACGGGATTCATCATAGGCGGCGCGCTCGGCATCCTGCTCGGTGTTCTCACCGGCCAATTCCCCGTTATCTCGAGCTTGCTGTCCCCGCTATTCCATATCTTGCGGCCGATTCCGCCGATTGCGTTCGTGCCGATCGTCATCCTCTGGTTCGGCCTGTCGGAGGCGGGAAAATTATTCCTCGTCGTATGGGGCGTGTTCTTCACGGTATGGCTTTCGACTCACATCGGCGTGCAGAAGGTCGACCGTGGCCTGATACGGGCGGCGTTGATGCTCGGCACGCCCCAACGGCAGATGCTGCAGGAGATCGTACTGCTGGGCGCGCTTCCCTACATCGTGGTCGGGTTGCGCACCGCCGTCAGCATCTCCTTCTACACGCTCGTCGCGGCTGAACTGGCCGGCGCTTTCGCCGGCATTGTCTACAGGATCGAGATTGCGCAGCAGAATTTGCAAACGGGCCAGGTCATGGGTGGACTCGCAGCGCTCGGGTTGATGTCGTTCATAGCCGACCGGCTGTTTGCGGCTCTTGCCGAACGTATCGTCTGGTGGCGCTAATGTCGGGACCTCGATCGAGCATGAAACTGGCTCTGGCAAGTTCGTCGGCCTCCGTCGAATCGGCGCGGAAACAACCGGCCATTCAAGTCTCGAACCTGAGCATCGTTTTCGACACCAAGCGCGGGCAGATGATCGCAGTCGATCGCGTTTCCTTTGACGTGGCGCCTGGCGAGTTCGTTTGCATCGCCGGGCCCTCCGGCTGCGGCAAATCGACGGTGCTCAATACGATCGCCGGGCTGGAAGTGCCGTTCGAAGGCGAGATCCTGGTCGAGGGCGCGCCCGTCTACAGTCCGCGTCCCGATGTCGGCATGGTGTTCCAGCAGCCGCATCTCTTCCCCTGGAAGTCGGTCCGCAGCAACATCGCCCACGGTCCCAGGATGCTCGGGAAGTCCAGGACGGAAGCGTATGCCATCGCCGACGATCTGATCGCGATGGTTGGCCTCAAGCGTTTCGCCGACGCTTATCCGAACACGCTGTCCGGCGGCATGCAACAGCGCGTGGCGATCGCACGAGCGCTGGCCAATCAGCCCCGTGTGCTGCTGATGGACGAGCCCTTCGGGGCGCTCGACGCGCAGACCCGTGCGGTGATGCAGGACAATCTGCTGGCGCTGCGCGACCGGATCAAGGCGACAATCGTATTCGTGACGCATGACATCGATGAAGCCATCGTGCTGGCCGACCGCGTTCTCATCATGAGCGCGGGACCCGGCCGCATCCTGCGCGAAGTCGCGGTCAAGCTGCCGCGCCCACGGTCGAGTTCTGTCATGGTCGAGCCAGCTTATCTGTCGCTCAAGAAGGATTGTCTCGACGTCATCCGCGCGGAAGGGTTGCGGGCGTTCAATCAGTCGGACGCGGACTGACGACGCGGAGCCCGCGGGTCTGAGGCGACGCAGCGGGCTGGCATGGTTCTTGAATAGTCGATGCCGGGTCTCACCTGCGGAGCCGGCCATGCACAGGGCGAACAGCGCGATAGCGGCAGGTGTGATGCTCGCGGAGTCTGACGATCTCGTCAGACCGCTGCCCGGCTTGCTGGATGGTCTCAACCGGGCTGATTGCAATCGCTTGCGTGCGATCGGACGCGAAAAGATCCTGGAAGCCGGCCAACTGGTTTGGTCTCAGGGCGACGCACAGGCCGGGATCTACCTGATCAGCGAGGGGCGCATACGCAGCTACTATGCCGCACCGTCGGGGCGCGAAGTCACGCTCGCCTATTGGTTTCCCGGCAACTTCGTCGGCGGGCCCGACATATTCGGGACGGGCCCGCACATGTGGACATCGGTTGCGGCCGAGCACAGCCGGTTGACGTTCATGCCCGGACCGGCGCTGCGGCGGCTTGCGCTGGAATCGCCGACGATTGCCGTCGCCTTGCTGGATGCCCTCGCATTCAAGGCGCGATGCTATTCGGCGATGGCCCAGATGCTGGGGACGCGCTCGGTCACCGAGCGGCTGCACAGCCTGCTGATCTTCCTGTCGCACGTCTACGGCGTGAAGCGCGACAACGAGGTCGTCGTCGGCATGCCGTTCACCCACGGTGATCTCGCCAATCTCATCGGATCCACCCGCCAATGGGTGACCGTGCAACTCGCGCGGCTCCAGGACGAAGGCGTGATCAGATACGAAAGATCCGTGATTTCGATCCTGGATATTTCTACGCTCGGGCAGGCGATCGGATAATGTCCGCCCTTTAGCCGCCAGACTTCAACTCGAACGCCGATCCGTCTGGGCCGGCCTCGAACCGCCGCGCCAGTCCGATCAGCGCGCGATCGTGCCAGGCCGGCGCCAGCAGGGTCACGCCCATGGGCATGCCGTTCGGCAATTTCGCATTCGGAACGGCGACGCCGCAGAGATCGAGTAGATTGGCAAAGTACGAGTAGTAGCCCAGACGATTGTTGAGGGTGATCGGATCACGATGCATCTCCTCCAGTGTGAACGGCCGCGGTGCAGTCGGAACCACCAGGGCATCGATGCCGGCAAAGATTGCTTCGGCGTCGCGGCGAAGCCGGTGCAGCCGGTGAATGGCGCCAAACGTGTCGATCGCCGAATAGCCGGCGGCTGAGCCCAGCACGGTTCTCGTGACATCAAGCAAGGAGCCGGATTCGACGTCGATGAGAGAAGCGATGGCAGAGTGCCGCTCCGCGACCCAGGGACCGCTGAACATCAACTCCCCGGCCTGGCGGAATGGGGAGAAGTCCACCTCGATCGCCGTTCCTCCGATATGAGCAAGACGTTCGCAGGTGCTCTCGTAGAGTTCGCCGCATTCCGACATGCCGAAGCATTCGAGATCTGCTGGCGGAACGCGGCCGAACCGGAATGATGGCGCCGCCCCGTTGGCGGTGAAAGAGGTTCTGGGTAGGCGGCTGTAGGGATCTTCGAAATCAAACCCTTCGATGATGTCGAGGATTGCCTCGCCGTCGCTGACAGTATTGCAGAATACGGACACGCAATCGATCGTCGGACAATTCGGCACCAAGCCACGTGATGATACCAGCCCAACGGTCGGCTTGATTCCGACAATGTTATTGAACCCGGCAGGTATGCGCCCCGAGCCGCCGGTATCGGTGCCCAGCGCAAATGCGACGTGCCCGGCCGCCACGGCGACCGCGGACCCGGAACTGGAGCCGCCCGCAACATAGCGCGCATCAGCAACCGACGCGCAGGGGCCATGGGGCGAGCGCACGCCCGACAGGCCTGTGGCGAACTGATCGAGATTGGTCTTTCCGAGGCAAATTGCGCCGGCTGCGGTGAGGCGTTCGACGCTATGCGCGGAATGCCAGGGCGTGTAGCTGAAGGCCGGATATGCGGCAGTGGTCGGCATGCCCGCAACGTCGATGTTGTCCTTCACACCAAAGGGAATGCCGAGCAGCGGAAGATTTTCGCCCGTCCGCGCGCGCGCCACCAGCTTATGGCATTCTTCGAGTGCCTCCTGCCGTGGGCGAAGATAGATCCAGCAATTGCGGTCGCGCTCGGCCTCGATCCGGTCATACGCCGTTCCGATCGCCTCCAGCAGCAGGGACGAACTCCTGGCAACGCCTTCGTAGTTTGCCCTGAGGCGCGCGACACACTGGCTCACGGAATATCTCCTCATCCAACCGGCAGGCGCGAAATTGCGGCAGCTCTGCGCGGCCAACAAGCAATTAAGTGCTTCGCCAAATGGCCGCCTGACCGGAAACCTGCCGCTCAAACAAAAAGGGCGCCGTGCCGAAGCACGACGCCCTTGTTTGTCGCGATACGCGCGATCAGATCAGTTGGTCTGCTGGATCGCCGACAATTCCCAGGCGCCGCCCGGACGTCGGGCAAAGGTCCAGACTTCGGTGGCCTCGCCCGGCTGCTCGCTGCCGGCGACAATTGCGCCGGTGTTGCGGTCGAGCGTCTTGTCGGTGAGCGCGAAGCGCAGCGCCACAGTCGCGTAATCGGTCTCGCCTTCGCGCCAGGATTCCGCGAGATCGCCCTGCAACAGCTTCACGCCGCTGACCTTGTTGACGACGTTGCGGGCGCGGTTCTGGCCGAGGTCCTGCTCGAAATAGGAGACCATTTCCGGCGTAGCCAGCGTGTGCAGCTTGGCCACGTCCTCGTTGGACCAGGCGGACTGGACGTCGCCGAGCAGGCGCTCGAACGCTTCATAGTCGTCCGGCTTGATCTCGAGCGGTGCGTTGTTGGCGCCGAATCCGAAGCCACCGCCAAGACCGCCACCAAGACCACTACGATTGTTCGCCTGCGGTCCCGGACCGGCACCGGCGTCAGCGTTGGCATAGGCCGCCTGCGGGGTGTGGCGGCGCTGCCACCAGGACATCGCCAGCCGAACCACGAGCACCACGAGCACGATCTGGATGATCAGACCGATGATCGACGATAGGCCGCCGAGCCCGCCGAACAGGCCACCGCCGAACAGCATGCCGAGCAGACCTGCGCCGAGGAAGCCGGCCGCAAGGCCGCCCATGAAGCCGCCGGCCCGGCCGAACAGGCCGCCGCGCGCGGGTGCGGCGGCAGCCGAATTCATGCCTGCGCCCGGCTGGGTATAGGTCCGATTGAACTGCGAGGTCGAGCCCGGCGCGGTCGTGGTCGACGGCGGGGCCGAATAGGTGCGCGAACCGCGCGAACCCGACGACATGCCGCCACCGACGCGCGCGTCGGCGGACGAGATCGCCAGCGCAGTCGGCAGCGCAAGCGCCAGCACGACGGCAATCGTCTTGAAGATGCTGCGGGAGCGTTGCGAGAAATTCATGTTGGTTTCCCAGATCCCCGGCATGGGGACGTGCCCCTAAGATGGGCAGCCTTCCGTAAAAAGGAAGCCACTATCGGAACTTATGGCTGCGGCCCTCAGTCGCGGGGATGTGGCAAAAGCCCATATTTGGCGGCAGCTTGGCCGGGTGAGCCAAGGAGCCGCGGTCGCGGGCTACCGGTGGCTGTTGAGAGCTTTTTTCCCGTCATTGCGAGCGAAGCGAAGCAATCCAGGCTGTTTCCGCGGAGGCAACTGGATTGCTTCGTCGCTTCGCTCCTCGCAATGACGGAGAACGTGGAGCCCGCGCCCTCACCCCGCCTTCGCCATCGTCTCCTTCACGGCCGCCACGAGCTGGCTCAGCGTGAACGGCTTGGGCAGGAAGTCGAACTGCTGGCCTTCGGGCAGGCTCTTCTCGAAGGCGTCTTCCGCGTAGCCGGAGACGAAGATGAACTTGATGTCGGGGTTCTTCTCGCGCATCGCCTTGAGCAGCGTCGGGCCGTCCATCTCCGGCATCACGACATCGGACACGACGAGATCGATTCCGCCGCTCTGCTCTTCCAGCACCTCCAGCGCCTCGACGCCATTCTCGGCCTCGACCACGGTGTAGCCGCGCGAGCGCAGACCGCGTGCGTTGAGCGCGCGCAGGCCCTCTTCGTCCTCGACCAGCAGGATAGTGCCCTGTCCGGTGAGATCGGTGCGGGGCTTGGCGTCCGCCGTGGACCCGGCTTCCTTCGCGGCACCATTGCTGGCGCCAACGACCGGCGCCGGCTGCTCGACCTGCACCTCCGGCTCGGCATGATGGCGCGGCAGGAAGATCTGGAACGAGGTGCCCTGCCCCGGCTCGGAGTCCACGTAAATGAAGCCACCGGTCTGCTTGACGATGCCGTAGACGGTGGAGAGCCCGAGACCGGTGCCCTTGCCGACTTCCTTGGTCGAGAAGAACGGTTCGAAGATCTTGTCGCGGATATCGGCGGGGATGCCGGTACCGGTGTCGGCGACCTCGATCCGCACGTAGTCCGCTGCCGGCATGCCCTTGTAGGCCAGCCTGGCCGCCTCCTCGGCGGTGACGTTGGCGGTCCGGATGATCAGCTTGCCGCCGTCGGGCATGGCATCGCGCGCGTTGACCGCGAGATTGACGATGACCTGCTCGAACTGGGAGACGTCGACCTTGACCGGCCAGAGATCGCGGCCGTGGATGGTCTCGTGCTTGACCTTCTCGCCGATCAGGCGGCGCAGCAGCATGGCGAGGTCGGAGAGCGCATCGCCGAGGTCGAGCACCTGCGGCCGCAGCGTCTGCCGCCGCGAGAACGCCAGCAACTGCCGCACCAGCGTCGCGGCCCGCGTCGCGTTCTGCTTGATCTGCATGATGTCCTGGAACGACGGGTCGGTCGGCTTGTGCGCGTTCAGCAGGAAGTCGTTCGCCATCATGATGGCGGAGAGCACGTTGTTGAAGTCGTGGGCGATGCCGCCGGCGAGCTGGCCGACGGTCTCCATCTTCTGCGACTGGTTGATCTGGTTCTCCAGCGCGCGCCGCTCGGTGGTCTCGAGCATGTGCACGATGGCGGCTTCCGCGTCGTTCTCACCCCCGTCGACCGGCGTGACGAAGAACTGGCCCCAGCGCTCCTTGGTTCCTTCCAGCGCGACCTCGACCGGCGCGATGTCGGCCTGATTCTCGGCGGCCTGGTTGATGGCCGCGATCAGCAAATGACGGTCGCGCGAATTGACCGCGCGGAAGATCGACTTGCTGGCGCTGTCGAGCCCCAGCGCCTGCCCGAGCTTGGCGTAGCGCGCATTGGCGCGCACGACGTTGCCCCCGCGGTCGACGGTGGCGATCGCCATCGGCGTATGGTCGAAGAAGCGCATGAAGCGCACTTCGGCGGCGCGGTCCGGATCGCTGCGCTCGTCGCGGGCGCGGCTGATCACCAGCGTGCGCGACGGGCCTGGCGCACCGTCGGCGCCGAAGGCGAGCTTGTGATAGAGCCGTACCGGCATGGTCTTGCCGGTACGCATGCGCAGGTCGATGTCGAAGACTTCCGTCTTGACCTCGCCCGGGACCGCCACGATCGCGGTCAGAAGCGAAGCGCCGTCGCCGGAGACGATGTCGGTGAGCTTCAGCCCGCCCGAGCCGATCTCGGCAAGGTCGTAGTCGAGCCAGTTCGCCAGCGTCGCGTTGACGTAAGCGAGCTCGCCGGCTGGATTGACCGAGAAGAAACCACAGGGCGCGTGATCGAGATATTCGATCGCGTGCTGGAGTTCCTGGAACACGTCTTCCTGGCGCTCGCGATCGCGGGTGATGTCGGCGATCGACCACACCGCATATCTCGTCTCGCGCTTGCCGGTGCCGAGGGGCCGCACCCGCATACGCAGCCAGCGGCCCTGGCTTCCGTCATGGCCGGAGATGCGCACCTCTTCCTGCTGCCGCTTGCCTTCGCGCGCGGCTTTCAACAGGCGGAACACCGCTTCGGAGACGTCGGGGTTGCCGATGAAGACGCGCTCCACGGGGCGCACGTCCTGCGGGCCGGCGGCGCCGGTCAGCGTCAGATAGGCCGCATTGGAATAGACCACATGGCCGCGCGGGTCGGTCACGGCGAGGCCGTCGAAGGCGTGGTCGGCGATACGCCCCATCACGGGATCGTCGAGATTGCGATCGACGAAGCGGATGATGCCGGCGGCAAAGGCGAACAGGTTGAACAGGCCGACCATCGCCAGCACGGCGAGGATGCCGAGAATATAGGGCTGGGCTTGCGCGCGCCCGAGCGTCATCAAGCCGACGGCAACGGCGACGAGCCCGGCGGCCACCAGCAACACCAGGGCAATGCTGCCCGAGCGCGGCGACGGCTCTTGCGCCGCAACGGGCTCGCGTGTGAGGTCGTGGTCGGTCTCGGCAGTCATCTCAAGCTGGCACAGCCTGTCGGCAGAGAATCAACGCGCTACAGGGCGCGCAGGGTCCTCCCTGCCTGAATCGGACCCGCAGGCGCAAGGGCAGCAGGGGCGAAAGGTACGCGGATTCCCAGATTACGGCCATTTCCAGTACTTTTCAGGGGTTTTATTGCCGGCCGGCACCGAATCCGCTCTTCAGACGCATGACGTAGCCGATGACTTCGGCGACCGCATGGTAGTGCTCGGTCGGGATTTCCTCGTCGATCTCGACGGTGGCGTAGAGCGCGCGGGCGAGCGGCACGTTCTCGACGATCGGGATATCGTGCTCGCGCGCGATCTCCCGGATCTTGAAAGCGAGGTTGTCGACGCCCTTGGCGACGCAGATCGGCGCCGACATGCCGCGCTCGTAGGACAGCGCGATCGAATAGTGGGTCGGGTTGGTGATGATCACGGAGGCCTTGGGAACCGCCGCCATCATGCGCTTCTTGGAGCGCTGCTGGCGCAACTGCCTCAGCTTGCCCTTGATGTGCGGGTCGCCTTCGGACTGCTTGTACTCTTCCTTGATCTCCTGGAGCGACATCTTCTGCCGCTGGAACCAGCTGCGATACTGGAAGAAATAGTCGCCGATGGCGATGATGGCGAGCGCTGCGACCACCGCGGCGAGCAGATGAATGGTCAGGCTGGTGGAGGCGCCGAGCAGGGCGGCCGGATCGAGCCTGACCATCGCCTCCATGCGATGCCGCTCCGGCCACAGGATCACGGTCATGACCGCGCCGAGCACGATCAGCTTGCCGAGACCCTTGAGGAAGTTCGCCGCCGCTTGCTTGCCGAAGATGCGCTTGAGGCCTTCGGCAGGCGACAGCTTGCTGAACTTGGGCTTGAGGGATTCAGCCGACCAGACCAGGCGGTGCTGCAGCACGTTGCCGGCAATTGCCGCGAGTACCAGCATCAGCAGCGGCACGCCCACCGCCGCGAGCACCGCGACTTCGATCTGCTGCATCAGGGCGAGCAGAGCCCTGCCGTCGGTCTTGATCATCCAGGAATTGGCGAGCAGGTTGCGCATCGACGCCAACAGCCCGCTGCCGACCGATCCCGAGAAGCTTGAGACCACGAGCGTGGCGCCCGCGATCATGAACCAGGTGTTGATCTCCTGGCTCTTGGCGACGTCACCGCGTTCGAGCGCCTCTTCGAGACGTTTTTGCGTCGGGTCTTCTGTTTGACTCTCTGGATCGTTGTCTTCCGCCATCGATCACCCGGTCACTTGAGTGGCATCATCTGGTGCATGACACCGATGAAATAGTCGAGATAGGTGCCCATCATCGCCGTGAGCACCACGGCGAGCACCAGGAAGCCGGCGAAGATCGAGAGCGGCACGCCGACGAAATAGACCTGCATCTGCGGCATCAGCCGCGCCAGCACACCGAGCCCGATGTTGAAGACGAGGCCGAACACCAGGAACGGGCCGGAAAGTTGCAAGCCCAGGCGGAACGCTGCGGCAAAGGCGCGCGTCGCCAGCGCGGCGACATCGGCGCTCGACACGGTCTCGCCCGGCGCGAAGATCGTATAGCTGTCGTTCAGTGCCGCGATCACCAGATGATGACTGTCGGTGGCGAACAGCAGCGTGACCCCCAGTATCGTCAGGAAGTTGCCGACCAGCACGCCCTGCTGTCCCTGCGTCGGATCGACCGAGGTGACGAAGCCGAGCCCCATCTGCTGCGCGATCACGGAACCGGCAACCTGCAGCGCCGACAACGTCACCCGCGCGGTCGCTCCCAGCACGATGCCGATCACGATCTCATGCAGCATCAGGACCAGCAGCGGCGCGATCGAGCCCATGTCGACCTGATAGGCGTTGCGATGCAGCGGCAGGATGATCAGCGTGAGCAGCAGCGCGATCGACAGTTTGATCCGTGTCGGGATATTGGTCTCGCCCAGGCCCGGCAACAGCATCACCATCGCGCCGACCCGGGCAAAGGCGAGCATGAAGGAGGCGGCAAGCGCCGGCAGCAGCGAGACGTCGATGCGCATGACGGGCGCATAGTGCCTCAGCCGCCGATGATTCGCGACGATATCCGCAGCATGTGGGAATGCAGCGCGTCGGCCATGAACGGCAAGGCCAACAGCATTGTGGCAAAGATCGCCAGGATCTTCGGCACGTAGATCAGCGTCTGCTCCTGGATCTGCGTCAGCGCCTGGAACAGCGACACGACGACGCCGACCACGAGGCCGACCACCATCAGGGGCGACGACACGATCACGATGGTCCAGATCGCATCACGCGCGACGTCGAGGGTTTCCGGTCCGGTCATTTCGCAGTTCCTTTGTCTTATTCCTCGCCTCCCACCGCTCTTGCGAGCGATGCGAAGGCCTATCCCCCGTCATTGCGAGCGTAGCGAAGCAATCCAGATTGCCACCGCGGAAAGATTCTGGATTGCTTCGCTGCGCTCGCAATGACGGTTGGGGCAGGCGCGAGCGCCAAAAATCAGATCGGCATCTTCATGATGTCTTCATAGGCAGCGATCACGCGGTCGCGGACCGAGACCAGCGTGGACACGGCGACGTCGGTGTCTGCGACCGCCGTCACCACGTCCATCACGTTGGCCTTGCCGGCGGCCATCGCCACCGTCTGCGCATCGGATTTGCGGCCGGACTCCAGGACGCTGCCGACAGTGTCTTTCAGAAGAGAGGCGAAGGACTGCCCGCTCGGCTCGCTGCCCTTGCCGGCACCGCTGTTCTCCAGCACGCGGGCAAGGTTTGCATAGGCGTTGGCGGCAATTGTCGGTGTTGCCATGGTTCAAATGTCCTGTTCAGCTCTTGAGGATGTCGAGGGTGCGCTGGATCATCCGGCGCGTCGCGCTGATGATGTTGAGATTGGCCTCGTACGACCGCTGCGCGTCGCGCATGTCGGTCATCTCGACCACCGAGTTCACGTTGGGATATTTGACGTTGCCGGTCGCATCCGCTGCCGGATTGTTCGGCTCGTATTTGGTGCGGAAATTGGACTGGTCGGGCTTGATCCTGCCGAGGGTGACGACCTGCGCGTCGAGCGTGCGGTCGAGCGCGGAGGAGAAGGTCGGCACCTTGCGCCGGTAAGGATCGCCGCCGGCGCTCTGCGACGTCGAATCCGCATTCGCGATGTTTTCCGAGATCACCCGCATGCGCCCGGCCTGCGCCCGCAGACCGGAGGTCGCGATCGCCATCGAACGGGCAAAGTCGCTGCTGTCATTCGCCATGATCTATCTCCAGCCCTAGCCTTTGCCGATCGCGGTCTTGAGCAGGTGCAGGCTCTTCGAATAGAGCGAGGTCGCCGCCGCATAATCCATCTGGTTGCTGGCGGCCTTCATCATCTCCTCTTCGAGATTGACGGCGTTGCCGGCGGGGCGGGTCTCAAAACCCGCATTCTTGTTCTGGTCGAATCCGGAGGCCGCGCCTGAGGGCGCCATGTGGGAACCGCTGGTGCGGGTAAGCGCCAAGGGGCCCATCGAACCCGTGACGGCGCCAGCCTTGTCCAGTTTTGGCTCGACCAGGTCGCGCGGCCGGAATTTGGGCGTATCGGAATTGGAGACGTTCTCGGACAGGACGCGCTGGCGCTCCTGGTGCCATTGCATCTTGGTGCGAAGCGCCGAGAGCACCGGAAGATCGTTGATGGACATCGTTGCGGCTCCTTCCGCCCCTCGGACCAGATCCGAAGCTAGGCAGAATTTGCCGCCTGTATGGTTAACAGCTGGTTAAGGAGGTCGCAGGCAGTTGTCCCCCGCCGGGACATGGATGCGCGCGCCCCGTGATTCTACGCCTCCAAAAGCGGCATTAACCCAACCGTTTGGCGGCGCGTGCACAGGCCAAGAAGTCGTTTTGGATCGAGCGATTCATGGGTTATTAAGAGTTGGGGACGGCAAAACTTGCCGTGGGACGTTAAGAAATCGCAGTTTGGGGCAACGTAAGCCGGTGGTTGGCGCATCTGACCACGGGCCCGAGACGAGCGCCATTTGTCGGGGACAAGTATGCAAGGCAGCCCTATCACCTTCATCGTCGCGTTCATCGTCGTTCTGGCGTTGATCGGCGTCGCTGCATGGCTGGTTCGCCGATTCGCCACCAGCCGGCTCGGCGCCAACACCCAGCGCGGCCGGATGCCCCGGCTCGCCGTGATCGATGCCGCCGCGGTCGACGGCCGCCGCCGCCTGGTGCTGGTCCGGCGCGACAATGTCGAGCATCTGCTGATGATCGGCGGCCCCACCGACATCGTCGTCGAACCCAACATCGTGCGCGCGGCGCCCGGCCGCGACCAGCTCCCGCAGCGTCCCAATGCCGCCGAGCCGCCGCGTCTTGCGCCGATGCATGATACCAGCAGCTGGGCCGACGAAGCACCGCGGCCCGAGCTGCTCGATCATCCCGAGCCGCACATGCCCGAGCCGCCACCGCGGCCCACGCGCCCCTCCTTCGCCGACGAAGTGCGCCGGCCGACTCCCGCGATGGCCGAACGCCGCAACGAGCCGCCATTGGGCGGCTTCACCTCCGAGCCGATCGCGCCGCGCCCCGAGCGCGAACTGCGTCCCGAACCTGTTCCGCCGCGCGTTGCGCGCAACGAACCCCCTCTGATGCCGCGTCCGCCGCGCCAGAGCGAGCCGGTGAAGGCGCCTCCGGTGCGCGCCGAGCGCGTCGCCGCGCCTCCTCCGCCTGTGCCGCAGGCTCCGCCCGTTCCGCCGCCGGCGCCCGCTCCCGCGGCGCCATCGAGCGCCGAGCAGAATCTCGCCGAGATGGCGCAGCGGCTCGAAGCTGCGCTGCGCCGCCCCGCCGGCGAGACGCTTGCCCCTCCGGTCGCCCCGGAGCCCCCGGCCGCTCCCCCGCGTGTGGCCCGCAGCGAGCCGCCGGCACCACCGGCCCCTGCCGCAAAGCCGGCCCCGGAAAAGACCAGCTTTGAAAATCTCGAAGACGAGATGGCCTCGTTGCTCGGCCGTCCGAAGCCGTCTTCGTGAGGCTGCCGGCCCTCCCGCGTAGAGTTTTTCTTCTTTCTGTCCTGATCGGCGCGGCTTCGCTCGCGATGCCGGCGCATGCGCAGGACATCAGCATCAATCTCGGCGGCGGAGGCGCTGGCGGCGGCGGCGTCACCGAGCGTGCGATCCAGCTGATCGCGCTGCTGACGGTGCTGTCGATCGCCCCGTCGATCCTGATCATGATGACGTCGTTCACGCGCATCGTGGTCGTGCTGTCGCTGCTGCGCACCGCGATGGGCACCGCGACCGCCCCGCCGAACTCGGTGATCATCGCGTTGGCGATGTTCCTCACCTTCTTCGTGATGGGACCCGTCCTGCAAAAATCCTACGACGAAGGCATCCGTCCGCTGGTCGCCAATCAGCTCGGCGTCGAGGACGCGCTTCAGCGCGCCTCCGTCCCCCTGCGCGGCTTCATGCAGAAGAACGTGCGCGAGAAGGACCTCAAGCTGTTCCTGGATCTCTCCGGCGAGCCGCCGCCCGCCACTCCCGACGACCTCGGCTTACGCATCCTTGTCCCCGCCTTCATGATCTCGGAGCTGAAGCGCGCCTTCGAGATCGGCTTTCTGCTCTTCCTTCCGTTCCTGATCATCGATCTCGTCGTCGCCTCCGTGCTGATGTCGATGGGCATGATGATGCTGCCGCCGGCAACCATCTCGCTGCCGTTCAAGCTGATCTTCTTCGTGCTCGTCGACGGCTGGTCGCTGGTGGCAGGGAGCCTGGTGCAGAGTTACGGGGGCTAGCGGGCCCGGGGACCGGCCACCGCCCCCATCCTCTGTGACCCAAGGCTTGTAGGCGTGCACTTGAGCTTACCAGCGCAAGGCGGACCGTGAGCGCGTTCGGCGGTTCGTGACATACCGGAATATGCTCAGGTTGCGCATTCAATGGGTCGTTGATATGATGGTTATCATTCATTGATCCGAAGCGGCTTATGACCAGCAACGTCGAAGACCGTCCGCTCGCTCGAGACGTGCCGCTTGGTCTTCAGGTCGCCGTTCTTGCTGCGTTGTCTGCGAGTGGCACGTTGGCCACCAACATTCTGTTGCCTTCGCTACCGAGTATCGCCGTCGCGGTAGGCGTCTCCAGCGCTCAGGTAACGTCAGCTATCACCATATTCCTCGCCATGTTCGCGGTCGGACAACTTGTTGTCGGTCCGTTGTCGGATCGTTTCGGCCGGCGCGTACCCGTGATGATCGGATTTGCTGTATTTTTCGCAGGTAGCATATGGTGCGCGTTAGCCAATGATTTGGCGGCACTATTGATTGGTCGCGTTGTGCAGGCCGGTGGCGCATGTGCCACGTCTGTCCTTTCGCGAGCTATCGCAAGAGATCTTTTTCAGGGCGAAAAGCTAGCGCGCGTGCTCACCTTTGTTATGGTTGCGATGGCAGCAGCGCCCGGATTCTCGCCACTGGTCGGTGGCGCGCTGGATCATTTTTTTGGCTGGCGTTCAGCATTTGTGTTCGTCGGAATCTTCGCTGTCGTCGCCGCTTCGGCATTTCTTGCGGCTTTCGGAGAAACGCACCACGCGCCACGCGCCGAGTTCGATTTCTCGACGATCGCCAAGAATTACTGGTCGCTATCGACTGACCGCCGTTTCGTGGTTCCTGCCGCAACTGTTAGCCTCATCTTAGGTGCGCTGTTTGCAATGTTTTCGGCGTTGCCGCGTGTCTTGATAGAAGGCCTCGACTTCACGCCCATGCAACTCGGCCTGTTCTTCGCAGGCACTGTCATGATCGTCTTTAGCGCTGGCATTATCGCTACAAAAATCGTTCCGCACCTTGGTCTCGACCGATCGATTTGCATCGGCCTCGCGCTGGCCTGTGTCGGTGGCGGCATGGTGTTGCTATTCGCTCTTTTCGACGGGCGCTTTCTGCCATTTCTTGTCGGCGCATGCGTATTCCTGCTAGGCATGGGCATGGTCAATCCGCTCTGCAGCGCGCAAGCTCTTTCGCCGTTCGGCGATCGCGCCGGTGCTGCCTCGGCCCTGTTGGGTTTCTGGCAGATGTTGGCCGCTGCGCTGGGCGTATCGCTTGCGGCGGCGATCGCAAGGAACCCTATGATCGGGCTTGGTCTTGTGCTTGTGCTTGCGTCGACTTTGGGCTCGGCAATTTATCAGGTGCGGGTAAAGCTCCATTAAGCCCGTTAACGTCGCTTGCTGGCCTTAGCTGCTTCGCTGTTTCTCCACGCGGGCTGATCAGGTTGATGAGTACGCGCTCCTGGGCGATCGTCTTCGGCCCCTGCCCGTCACTTCGAGGAGCTTGCTCACGGACACCTCTCGCGAGGCCCAGAAGGAGCAGCGATCCTACCGCGTCATCTTGATCTGCCGCACGACGGGAATCGTGGGCAGCGAGCCGGTGTGATCAGATTCGTCCTTGGCCTGCGGCGAGGCCGGCGCGCGGGCGGTGGCATCGGGGAAGCGCTGCTTCATCTCGCGCAGGAAGCCATCGAGCGTGTCGACGCTGGCAGCCAGCTTGGCGATATCGGCAAATTCGGCGCTGGAGGCGCCGGTCGGTTTGCTCGCGATGTCGAACGCGAGCCGATCGGCGCTCTCGCTCATCAGGGGCGCATATTTCTCGCGGAAGCGCGACATGCCGATCGAGTCGTCGGCGAGCGCATAACCGACGGCCGCGCGGATGATGTCGCTTTTCTCCACCGCGTTGAGCGGCTTGAAGTCGCGGAAACGCTCGCCGTAATAAAGCTCGATCTGCTCGGCCGATTCACGCCAGCGCCGCGCCGCCCAGAAGATGTCCGAGCGTAGCCGCAGCACCTCGCGTCCTGTAACGTTGGAGACGATGTCGAGCGCGAGATCGTGGCGGCCGACGTCGCTTTGCGCACGCGCCTCCAGCAGCAGCCGTTGCTGCCTGAGTTCGCCCGAGAGGTCGCTGATACGGCTCGCGCGCAACGCCGTGATCGCCATGTCGGGTCTGCGGTTGGCGAGATAGATCATGGACAGGCGTGCGGCGACTTGTGCACGCGCCGCGCCTTCAAGGCGGTGGTCCACCTGGTATTGCAGGAGCTCGGCGGCCTGGTCGAGCAGATCGATCGAGGCGAGACGGTCGGAGAGGCGTCGGATCAGTTCGTCGCCGCGGCGGCCGATCGGCGTCAGCTCGCGGAACTCGTAGAACATCCCCAGCGCTTCGATCGGCGGCAGCTCGTCGCCCTTGGGCCCCAGGAAGATCTGCGTGAATAGGTCGGAGGCGAGGTCCTGCGCCTGGCGCGAGGCTTCCGCGTTCGGCTGCAGCTTTGTCGCGGTGCGCGCCGCGGTGAGCGCGTCCCGGTAGCGCCCGTTCTCGGCAAACATCTGCGACAGCATCTGGAGCGTCTTGACCTCGATCGAGTCGCCGCGCCAGGTCATCGAGAGCGTTTCGAGCTCGCGCAGCGCGTCTTCCTTGCCGATCTCGTCGCGCTTCTGCCGCAGCGCGACCTCGAGCTGCTTGGCCTCGGCCGCAGCCGGGCGGTCCGACGAGCCGACCGCGAACTTGTAGTCGTCGAGCGCGTCCTTGTCGTGGCCGAGCGCCTCGGCGAGCCGGCCGCGCAGCACGGCAAAGCCGGGCGCGGCCTCGGGCGAGACGCCGACCACCTCGAGCTCGCTGCGGCGCTTGGAGGCGCCGGCATAGTCCTTCACCTCGAGCGAAGCGCGCATCGCCTCCATCGTCACGATGCGCTGGATGTCGAGCGGCAGCGAGGCGATGGCGAACTCGACGTTCTTGAACTTCTCGCGTGCGTCCGCCCATTTGCCCTGGCGCGCATAGGCAAGCGCCTTCCAGAGCTGGGAATCGTGACTGTTGCCGATCACGGGGTTGGCGAGGTCCTTCAGGCCCTGTGCCGGCCGGCCGATCAGGATGCTCGCGATCGCATGCATGATCAGCGCACCGCTCTCCTCCTTGTTGAGAGGATCGGCCAGCATCAATTCGGTGACGGCCTTGGCCTCATGATACATCGCGCGCGACATGTAGAATTGCGCGAGGTCGAGCCGCGGCAGCGAACGCATCGCCGGTTCGACGTTGGAGATCGCCGTGATCAGCTCGTTCTGGCGCGCTATGAAATTTTCCGACTGGCCCTTGCGCCAGCCTTCGGGGCTGAAGACCGGCCGCACCGCGGTCGGCGCGCGCTCGGCCGAGATGTCGACCGGCGACAGGGTCAGCCCACCCTTCTTGCCGAGGATGACCTTGTCGGCCCCGACTTCGACGCCGACCTCGTCGGAATTCGGCCGGATCGCGATGCCATGCGCGGATTCCAGCAGCGCGAGATCGACGAGGTCCTGCCGCTTGATGAAACCGCGCACCGGCCGCTGTGCGGTGATGACATAGAGCGTGTCGCCGGCATCGGGATCGGTGAGCTTGTGCAGGAGCCCCGGATTGGCGAAGGGGATCGCGATGTTGGCAAGCGCCGGGTCGGTGATGTTGCGCGAGATCATCAGCGGCAGCGGCGTCGCCTGGATCTTGTCGGCGAGGGTCAAGAGCCAGTTGGTCTGCTTGCCGACCTCCTCGCTCGTCAGCGAATAGACCAGCGGCCGGGTGAGACGGATGCGCACCGCCTGTCCCTTCTCGAGCGGGACCCGGCCGACTTCCCCGATCATCGCACCGCCTTTGGTGCGGATCGCCTCGACGTCGATCGGCTTCGCCGTATCGAACACCAGCCAGACGGTATCACCACGGCGGAACGCCGCCGCAGGCGTTGCGACCTGAAGCGGGAAGGTCACGCGCAGGCCGTCGCTGTCGCGGCGGACATCGACGCTGGCACCACTCGGCTGCGGAGCTGCGAGCGCCTCTGCTGGAGCAGCCTTGACGGCCTCCGTGGGCGGCTCCTTGACGGGTTCCTTGGCAGCTTCCTTCACGACCTCTTGAGGCGCTTCGGCCATGACCGGCTTGGCGGGCGCGACCGCAATTTCTGCAACTGGCGCGACCGCCTTTGCAACTTCCTTGACCGCTTCCTTGGGCGCTTGCGCAGCGTGCGCAGCTTCGACCGCAGGAGCCGGCAGCGATTTCGGCGCTTCAGCGGGCGGCATGGCGGCGGGCGCTTCCACCTTCACCTCGGGCTTGACGTCGATCCTGGCTTCGCGCGCGATCGTCTCGGACGTCGGCGGCGCGATCTCGCGATGCGCGTCCTTCGGCTTCTCGACCGCCGGCTTTTCAGGCGCAGGCGCAGGTCCATGAGCGGCGGGCTTGGCCTGCGCGATCGCCGCCTCGGCCGAATTGGCCATCTTGCCCTTGTCCGGCTGGAAGGAGATGTCGACGACGTAGTTCTTCTCGTCGCGGAACGAATGCACGTCGGAATCGCCGATCAGCGCGATCTCGACACTGGTCTGGTCGATGTCGGCCTTCTGCTTGATCGACGCGACGTTCGGCGGCGCTGCGACGACCGCGTCCGCCAGATCGAAATTGAGGTTGGCGTTGAAGGCGAGCGTGAGCTTCTGCTCGTTGAGCACGGAGGACACACCGACGCCGTCGGGCATCTCGAACACGAAGCGGACGAAGGTCGGCTGCACCGAGGCGCGTACGCGGATCTGTGGACGCTTCTTGCTCTCCGCCGCGGCGCGCTGGGCGCGCAGCGCGCGTTCGGCGACGCGCGCACGCTCGGCGAGTTCCTTGACCACGTCCATCGGCAGGCTCGGCGGTGGCCCCTTCCAACCCTCCGGCAAGAGGTCGATGAAGGTTCGTTCGCCGGCATTCATGGTGTTGACGGTGACGCGCCGCGCCAGCGACAGCCGGATGGCGCCGCCGTCGGGATCGCGGCGGGCGGAGTTGACGTAGTCGGGCGCGCCTTCCGGGACGCGGTCGACGGGCACGTCGACCGCCCGGTCGAAGCGGATGACGAGAATGGAGCCGGCCGTCGTCACCTCGGAGGGGACGTCCTCTCCGAGCTTGATCACGAGACGGGCAAAGCCGCCGCCGGCCGAGAAAGTCGCCTCGCCCCTGACAGCATCGGCCGCCCGGACAGGCGCCGTGAAGCCGATCAGCAGGCCGGCTGCCAGCAGCGGCGCCGCGCGGACATGACGCGACAGTCGCCGCGCCAGGGCGCGGGCTCGCGACACAAATCCAGCGGCAGCCTCTCGCGCCATTGGCGGCATTTCTTCCGGTTCGACGGTCTACGCCGGCATTGGTGCCGGCCCCTGCCCCAGACTGTAGATTTTGGCAATTAAGGACTTCTTAAGTATGAGCCCTCAATTCGGCTTTTGCGTCGGCTTGCCGTCGATCTTGGGCAGCTCGCCGGCCCAGGCGGACTGATCGCCGCCGCCATTGGCCCGGCGGGCCATCTCGACCGTCAGCCGCTCGGCGGCCTCCGGCGACATCAATCCCATGATGTCCGACATTTTTCGCGGCGCGATCTGCGAGGCGATCTCGATCAGCACGCCCATTTCGAGCCGGTCAAAGACCCGCGCGGCGTCCTTGGGCTTCATGCCCTCATACATGGTCACGAGACCCTTCATGCGCTGGGCTTCGGCGGCCTTCTGCTCGGCCTGCGTCGCGGAGATACGGGTTTCTACCGCCTTCATCTCCTCGACCTTGTTTTCGATGCGCTTCTCGGCGGATTTCAACAGGCTCTCGCGGATGTCGATCTCGCGCTGGCGGGCCTCGATCTCCTGACGGCGCGACTGCAGGCGTTCCAGGATCGCGCGCTCCGAGGCGGAGATCTGCGGCTGGGCTTCCTCCTTGACCGCCGCGCCTTCGGACTTGGTGTCCGGTGCGGCCGGCTTCGGCGCCTCCTTCGGCGCGCCATGGGTCGAGCCGGTGATATCGGGATCTTCGCGGCTCGCCGGGAAGTTCAGATTCTCCTGCGCCCAGGACTTCTTGGTCGGGCTCGGCTTGTAGTCAAAGACATAGCCGCCATTGATCACAAGACCCGTGACCTTCAGCGTGGCGAGGCCAGCGACGGCAACCAGCACGATCGGAATGACGCGGATGTTGCGAAAAGACTTCATACCCTGACTTTATGCGGCAAGACCGTTGGATCGTCGGCGTTCGGAGAAGGCTTCGGCCGCAGCCGCCACCGCCTTCGCCGACGAGGGCTTGGCTGCGGGCGCGGCGACCATTTCCGGGTTCGTGACGGGGCGCGCGGCGATCGCGATCTTGGACAGCCGCCGCACCACGTTGTCGGCTTCGCCGAGCTGCTTGTAGAGCTGCTCGGACATCTGGGTCGCCGACGCGAGCTGGCTGCCGAGGTTCTCGTTGACGTCTCGCACGGCGAGCTTCAGCCCGCCGATCGCGCGCTCGGCGATCTCGGTTGCGGTGATCAGCTCGCCGATGACCGCCTTCAGCGAATGCTCGTCCGCCTTCAGCCGCGTCAGTCGCTTGTTGAGCGTGACGCAGTAGACGATGGTCAGCATCAGCAGGATAGCCACCAGCGTCTCGATCGCCATTCCTAGGGAGTGGTTCATGGGGCCTCCATCATCTTGTTCTGCTCGTCGACCTTTTCGAACATCGCAAGTGTCGTACTTGGCTTGCGCAAGGGTTTCGTCACCCGTATCGCGACGCGGTCGCCGACCCGGCCCATGCGTCCTTCGGTGATGGTGACGTCGCCGCAGCGAACGGTGACGTTGGCATCCGCGCGCATGTCCAGCGGCAGCGTGTCACCGACCTTCAGTCGCATCAACTGCTTGAGCGGAATGTCGGCTTCGTAGAGCACGGCGTCGACGGAGATCTCGGCCTGGACGATCTCGGTGGCGAAATGACCTTCCCAGATCTGGTCGCGGCCGAACTTTTCGCCCATGAACATCTGGAGCAGGACGCCCCGGATCGGCTCGATGGTCGCGTAAGGCAGCAGGAGCTCGATGTTGCCGCCGCGATCTTCCATGTCGATGCGCAGGCGCACCAGGATCGCGGCGTTGGCAGGACGGCTAATCGCGGCGAAACGCGGGTTGGTCTCGAGCCGGTCGATGGTGAAGGTCACCGGCGACAGCGGCCGGAACGCCTGTTCGGCATCGGTCATGACGACTTCGACGAGCCGCTTGACAAGCTCAGTCTCGATCGTGGTGTAGGGCCGGCCCTCGATGCGCAGCTGGCTCGAGCCGCGGCGGCCGCCGAGCAGCACGTCGATCATCGAGTAGATCAGGCTGGAATCGACCACGGCCATGCCGAAATTGTCCCACTCTTCGGCCTTGAAGACGGTGAGGACGGCGGGCAGCGGGATCGAGTTCATGTAGTCGCCGAAGCGCACCGAGGTGATGCGGTCGAGCGAGACTTCGACGTTGTCGGAGGTGAAATTGCGCAAGGAGGTCGTCAGCAATCGCACCAGGCGGTCGAAGACGATTTCGAGCATCGGCAGACGCTCGTATGAAACCATCGCCGAATCGATGATGGCGCGAATGCCGGAATGATCGTCGAGCGTGACGTCGCCGACCGCGAAGCCCAGGAGGTTGTCGATCTCCTCCTGCGACAGCACCCGTTCGCCGGAATTCTTGCCGGCGCCGAGATCGCGGCTGCCATCCTCGACCATGGCCGCCCATTGCAGGGCCATGGTCTCCGATAGTTCGTTTTCGGCAGCAGCCTTCGCGGCCTCGGCGGGATCCTCGGAATCGAGCGAGGCCTCCCATTGGGCGGCAATTGCATCCTGGTCTGGTTGGTCGGTGCCTGCCATGATCCCTAGCCCGTCATGCTCACTGGATCACGACTTCCTTGAACAGCACCGCGCTGACCTGGACCGGCGCGACCGCGGCGTTGACGCGCTTGGTCAGCTCTTCCTTGAGGCGGAAGATGCCGGCGGAACCGTTGAGGTCGGAGGAGCGCAGCTCGCGCGCATAGGTCTGGAAGATATCGGTGATGCGCGGCATCGTCGGCTTGATCGCCTCGACCTGCTTCTCTTCCTTCAGCTCCAGCACGATCTTGAGCTTCAGATATTGCACGCGCTCGCCCGGCGCGCCGGCGAGGTTGACCATGATATCGGGAACCTCGACGAAAGACGGCGGCTTCGGCGGAGGCGCCGCCTCGGCGTGATGCTCGTCGTCGCCGTGACGGAAAAAGAAGAACCAGGTCGCGGCGCCGCCGCCGAGAACGGCGAGCAGGCCCACCGCCATGATCATCAGCTTGAACTTGTTCTTGGGCGGAGCGGCTTGCGCGCCCTCAGCGGCTGCGCCGCCATCCGCTTCATTCTCTGCCATGATCGCCGCGCTCGCTCATCTCTCAAAGGGGTCGAAAGAGCGAAGCTCCTGGCAGACAGTGACGCGATACAAATGCCCCAGCGCAGTGCTCCTCTTACGCCCAAACGCTACGGTAATAATGGTTAACGGAACCTTTCGATCGGGCCTTCGCTAGGAAAAATCTGCCGGGCAAACATGGCTAACAGACCCTTTCTGCCGCCTCCCCGTGCCCTCGAAAAACAGTCAACACATTGAAATTGAAAAGTTTTCCAGCTTGGCACGAGTTTCGCTGAGAAAGGATCGAGACCCAGGGTTTGGGAGAACCCGAGGTCTCGTTCACGGGATCGGCCACTGCGCTTGGGAGAGCGAGCTGGCGGATCTCACTCAGGGGAGATTTCCGATGCAGAACGCGCTTCTGATCGGCTTGTCACGACAGATGACGTTGGAACGGCAGATGGATGTCATCGCCAACAACGTCGCCAACGCCAACACCAACGGCTTCAAGGCCGACCATTCGCTGTTCGAGGAGTACCTCAACTCGAACGCGCGTGAGGACAATTTCGTCGGCTCCGACCGCCGGGTCTCCTATGTGCAGGATCGCGGCACCTTCCGCGACGTCGGCCAGGGGCCGATGGAGCCGACCAAGAATCCGCTCGACATGGCGATCAGCGGTAACGCCTATTTCGCCGTGCAGGCCAATGGCGCCGAGCGCTACACCCGCGACGGCAAATTCTCGCTCAACAGCACCGGCCAGCTCGTCACCTCCGACGGCAACCTCGTGCTGGGCACCAGCGGCCCGATCACCTTCCAGCCGACCGATCACGACATCAACGTCGCGCCGGACGGCACCGTCACGGTGCTCGAGGGCACGGCCAAGAACGACTCGATCCGCGGCAAGATCCGCATGGCCTCGTTCGACGATCCGGCCAAGCTGACCAAGCTCGGCGCCAACCTTTACAACATCGGCTCCGCGGTCCCGCAGACCGACACCAAGTCGACCGTGCAGCAAGGCTATGTCGAGAAGTCGAACGTGAACTCGGTCGGCGAGATGAGCCGCATGGTCGAGGTCATGCGCAGCTACACCGCCATGGCCACCCTGCTCCAGCAGCAGAGTGACATGCACAAATCGGCGATCGAGAAGCTCGCCGACGTTCCGGCCTGATTGAGGGAGAACTGACATGCAGGCGCTTCACACCGCAGCAACCGGAATGGCGGCACAGGAACTCAACGTTCAGGTGATCTCCAACAACATCGCGAACCTGCGCACCACCGGCTTCAAGAAGCAGACCGCGGCGTTCCAGGACCTGATCTACGAACACGTCCGCCGGGTCGGCGCCCAGTCGTCCGACCAGGGCACCATCCTGCCCGTCGGCGTCGACATCGGCGGCGGCGTCAAGACCGTCGGCACGCCGCGCAGCATGACCCAGGGCACGCTGTCGCAGACCGGCAACGACCTCGACATGGCCATCACGGGCGAAGGCTTCTTCAAGATCCTGATGCCCGACGGCAGCTACCAGTACACCCGCGACGGCACCTTCCAGATGGACAATCAGGGGCGCATCGTCACGGCGCAGGGCAACCCGGTGCAACCGACGATCACGATCCCGAACAACGCCTCGGGCCTCACCATCAACGTGCAGGGCCAGGTCTCGGTGACGCTGCCGGGTTCATCGACCTCGGCCGTCCAGGGCCAGATCGGCCTGACCCGATTCATCAACAAGGCGGGCCTTCAGCCGGTCGGCAACAATCAGTTCACCGAGACGCCCTCCTCCGGCCCGCCGCAGGACGGCACCGCGAGCTCCGAAGGTTTCGGCAACATCACCCAGAGCAGCCTCGAGCAGGCCAATGTCGACGTCGTCTCGGAAATGAGCGACCTGATCGCCGCCCAGCGCGCCTACGAGATGAACGCCAAGGTGATCAGCGCCGCCGACCAGATGATGCAGTCGACCACGGCGCTGTTCCGCTGAGGTGATGACGATGATCCGCACCGCCCTCGCCACCATCTCCGCTCTCCTCGTGCTGGCGCTGCCCGCACGGGCCGCCGACGATTTCATCGCGACGCCGACGCTGCGCGCGAGCATCACCGTGACCTCGGACGTGGTGCGGGTCGGCGATCTCATCGACAATGCCGGCTCGGCCGCGCTGATCCCGGTCTACCGCTCGCCCGATCTCGGCACCACCGGTGCGCTGCCGGTCGCGCAAGTGCTGGCGGTGTTGCGCGCAAAGCAGGTGATCGGCGTGATGACCGGCGACCTCAAGGAGGTCCAGGTCACCCGTCTCGCCCGCACGCTCGTGAACAAGGACCTCGAAACCGCGGTCGCCGCGGCGCTCGAGCGCCGCTTCGGACTTGGCGACGCCGCCAACATCACCGTCACGTTCGACCGCGGCATCGCCGACATGCGGTTGGATGCCTCCAACACCGGCGTGCTGCAGCCAGTCGCAACCCGCTACGACGCCCGCAGCGGCCGTTTCGACATCGCCTTCGAGATCAACAACGACAACAATCCGGCGCCGACCAAGCTGCGTTTCACCGGCAACGCGATCGAGACGGTGGAAGTAGCCGTGCTGACGCGCGACATCGATCGCGTCGATCTCCTGAAGGCCTCCGACGTCGCCATGGAACGCCGGCCGAAGGCCGAGGTCACGGGTGAGGCCGCCTCGCGCGATCGCACGCTCGGCATGCAGCTCCGCCGGCCGATGCGGGCGGGGACGCCGATCCGCGTCGCCGACATCGTCAAGCCCGACTTCGTGCAGCGCGACCAGAACGTCACCGTCATCTATCAGGTCCCCGGAATCTATCTCACCACGCGCGGCAAGGCGATCGAGAGCGGCGCCGAGGGCGACACCATCAGCGTGCTCAACCTGCAGACCAAGCGCACGCTGAGCGGCGTCGTCACCGGCCGCGGCCAGGTGACGGTCCAGGGCGCCAGCCAGGCCGCGCCGATGCCGGCCGCGGTCGAGCAGACCTCGTCGCTCAAGCGCGACGAGGCGCCCGCCCCCGTCGATACCGCAGCCCTCGTCCGGAACCTGGTCCAGGCCCCGGCATCGCCGGCCCAGATCGCGCAAGCCCAGATCCCGCAAGTTCGCGTCTCGCAAGCTCCAGCCAAGTCAGAGTAAGTCATGTCCACGTTCAGTTCGGCTTTTCGGCCCCGTCGCATCGCGATCTCTGCCCTGCTGCTGGCGACTTGCACGCTGGCGAGCGGCTGCTCCTCGATCGACCGTTTGTCGCAGATCGGCGAGCAGCCGAAATTGTCGGCGATCGACAATCCGACGACGCAGCCCGGCTACAAGCCAGTGCAGATGCCGATGCCGAAGCCGGAAGTCGCCTCCTACAATCCGAACTCGCTGTGGCGGAACGGCAGCCGCGCCTTCTTCAAGGACCAACGCGCCCATCAGGTCGGCGATCTCCTGACGGTGGCCGTGAACATCACCGACAAGGCCAATATCGAAAACGACACCCAGCGCAGCCGCACCAACAAGGAAGATTCCGGGATCACCGACTTCATCGGCGCCAAGACATTGGGCGCCCAAGCACAGAAGGTCTTGCCCGGCCGTATCCTCACCGCCGACTCGACCGCGTCCAGCGAGGGCAAAGGAAGCGTGGACCGCAAGGAAGCGTTGCAGACCAACGTCGCGGCCGTCGTCACCCAGGTCCTGCCCAACGGCAACCTCGTGGTCGAAGGCAAGCAGGAGATCCGCGTCAACTACGAAATCCGCGAGCTCATCGTCGCCGGCATCGTCCGTCCCGAAGACATCCAGAGCGACAACACCATCGATTCCACCAAGATCGCGCAGGCCCGCATCGCCTACGGCGGCCGCGGCCAGATCATGGACGTGCAGCAACCGCGCTACGGCCAGCAAGTCATGGACGTGCTGCTGCCCTTCTAGCCTTCTCCCGAGCTCCCACATCGTGTTCGCGAACCTAGGCGCGGACGACGATGTACAACGCGGCCCTCGCTAGCTCCCCTGGCGAGGGCCGCATGTATTTTGGCGATGGTGCCGCTGCGTACAGCCGGCCAGGTGCACGATCGTAGCGACGCCGCGGCCCCAACCTCCGTCATTGCGAGCGCAGCGAAGCAATCCAGAGCCTCTCCGCGGAGGGACTCTTGATTGCTTTGCTTCGCTCGCAAGGACGCGGAGAGATCACGTAAACTCCGCCTCCACCGTCCCCAGCCCGTCCAGTTCCATCCGCACCTTGTCGCCGGCCTTCAGCCACAGCGTCTTGACCAGGCTCCCCGTCAGCACCAGCTGTCCCGCGTGAAGACCCTTGCCCTCGGCGGCGAGATGGTTGGCGAGCCAGGCGAGTGCGTTGTGGGGATGGCCGAGCACGTCGGCGCCGGTGCCGTGGCTGACCTCTTCTCCGTTGACGATGGCGCGGCCTTTGATGGCCTTCAGGTCCGGCACCGACGAGCGCGGCACGACCTCGCCCAGCACGCAGCCGGCGGCGAAGAAATCGTCGGCGATCAACGTCGGCGCGCCCATCGTCTCCCACTTCACATAGCGGTCGTCGACGATCTCGATCGCGGGATGATAGGCCTCGACGGCTTCGCCGACCCATTCGGCCGTGAACGGCGCCTCGCCGGCGGCGAGATTGCGCTTCAGCCGCACCGCGATCTCGCATTCGACGCCGACGCGGACATAGTCGGCAGCCGCGAGCTGCACGCCGCTGTCGTGCACGCCTTTCTGGAACACGCCGCCGCCGCAAGGGTGTGGAATGCCGATGTAATCCTGCATCACCTGGCTGGTGCAGCCGATCTTGTAGCCGACCAGCGGGCCGGCATGCGGCAGCAGCAGATCGTGCAGCGCGCGCTGGACCTGATAGCCCTCGGCTTCATCGGCAGGAGGAACTTCGAGCGCCGCGAGCGGCGCATGGTTGCGGCGCGCCAGCGCGATCGCCTTTGCGGCTGCGAGAATTGTGTCCATCGGCGCCCGCTCCTACACACCACAATCGAGGGCGGTACTTCAGCATCCCCGCCGGGGCGTGACAAGCGCGGGGCCGCGCGGCCGCACGTCATTGCCAGCCCGAGCTGGAATGAGCTGCGGGCGCTGATCGGCCACATCACGGCAAGCCTCATCGGCTGCGCCGGCGTTTAAGGAAATATTGAGCTGGTCCGGGCTATATGGGGATGCGCACCTTGCAGCGTCGCACCAGGCCTGATTGCAGCAATGCCTGAAGCTGCTGGACCAGTGCCTCAGCATTCGAGTCGATGTCCTTGATGCGATTCGCAAAACCTCCCGCACTTGAAGTGAAGGCTGTTTCTCATCTGAACTCACGTGAGCTCGGAGGAGTTGAGTCTAGCCCATTGATCGCGATTCACTTTTCGTGATTCCGCTCGCGCGCCGAACGCACGGTTGCAAGCGACAGGCAAAATGCTGATCACGACGCGAAAAGGCGCGCCTTGCGTTCAAAAACAAAGAGCCGCATCGCTGCGGCTCGGACTCTATTCGTCGCGATAGACCTTCTCGCGTTTCTCGTGGCGCTCCTGCGCCTCCACCGAGAGCGTCGCGATGGGACGGGCCTCGAGCCGCTTCAACGAGATCGGCTCGCCGGTGTCCTCGCAATAGCCATAGGTGTTGTCCTCGATACGCTGGAGCGCGGCGTCGATCTTGGCGATCAACTTGCGCTGGCGGTCGCGGGCACGGAGTTCGATGGCGCGGTCGGTTTCGGACGATGCCCGATCGGCGAGATCGGGGTGGTTCACGTTCTCCTCCTGCAGCGCTTGCAGGGTGAGCTTGGACTCTTTGAGGATCTCATCCTTCCAGGCGAGGAGCTTCAAGCGGAAGTACTCCTTCTGCCTGTCGTTCATGAAAGGCTCTTTTTCGGTCGGTCGGTAGTTTTTCAACTTTTCCAAGGGCGGCCTATCTGTCTAAGCAACGACTCGTACGCGGAACGGGGTCCGCTGAGCGGGGCGTTATATAGCGGCCTCCTGTGACAGACAATGTTTCCCTGATCGCCCGACCGGCGCCCCCAAGCCCTTGCACAGGAAAGGTTTATCCTGAAGGGCCCGGGAGCGGCCGTAGACCTAGTAGCCGACCGTGAAACGTTGCCTCTCATGGGCCGGCCGCTCGATCTCGTCGGCGAGCGCGATGGCGTAATCCGCGAAGGTGATCCAGCTTTTGCCGTTCGCATCTGCGAGAAGCTGATCGCTGCCAAGCCGGAACTTGCCGGTGCGCTCCCCCTCGATGAACAGGGCCGACGGCGAGATGAAGGTCCAGTTCAGCTCCTTTTCCTGCCGCAGCAGGTCGAGAAAGGCCGAACCGGCCTCCGCCTCAGCCTTGTACTGAGCCGGAAAACCGGGAGTTGTCACCAGCTTAACGCCCGGAGCGACCTCCAGGCTGCCGGCCCCGCCGACGACGAGGTAACGGCCGACCTTGGAGTCCCTGGCCGCACCGATCAGCTTGAGCGCGTCGCTGGCCAGGAAGTGCACGGAACTCACGGCGACGTCGTGCCCGGCCCACAGCTTGGCAAGGCCTGACTGGTCGAGCACATCTCCCTTGCTGGGGGTGACGTTCGGCAGGACCGCGATCTTCTCGGGGTTGCGGGCGATCGCCGTGACCGCGTGGCCGCGGCGGGACAGTTCCTTGGTGATCTCCGACCCGGCCCGGCCCGAGGCGCCGGCAACTGCGATTTTCATGGAAGGCTCCTTTGCTTTTGTGGTAACTAACAGTGACTAGATATCGTAAAGAATGCTGGTGTTAAGAGAGCACTTTGTGCTTACCTGATTACACAGGAGTAACCGGCGCCGGCCGCCAAATAAGCGGAATGGATCGTGAGGACCCGACGATGAAGCCAGACGTCTATGCAGCGAACTGCCCCACGCGACAGATCCTCGACCGCGTCGGTGACAAATGGGCGGTGCTGATCCTGCTGCTCCTGCGCGAGGAGCCGATGCGCTTCAATCAGTTGCGCCGGACGATCGAAGGCATTTCGCAGAAGATGTTGAGCCAGGTTCTCAAGTCGCTCGAGCGCGACGGATTGCTCAAGCGTCACGCCATCGCAACCGTGCCGGTGACCGTGGAATACTCGATCACGCAGCTCGGCGTGACGCTCGCTGCAGCCGTCGATCCCCTGCGCGATTGGGCCGAGCAGAATCTGAAAGACGTGCTCGCCGCCCAGCGCCGCTACGATTCGCAGTTGAAGGATGAAGCGGCGTAAGGCGCTATGCCTGCCCGGCCTTGGCGAGCTCGACCTCGACGCGCAGCTCGATCTCGGACAGCACCGAATCCAGGCCGGGGTCGCCGGAGGACGATTTGAGGTTCGCCGCAGCGTCACGCAGCCGCATCACGGTCGAGGCGTCGAGCTTGCCCGAGAGAAGTCCCATCTTGAGATCGTCGAGCACGTCGAGCGCGGTCTTTCCGCGCACGACCGAGCGCTTGCGACGCTCGACGGGATCCTCCTCGATGCCTTGCAGCGCGAGCAGCCCGTCGATGTTGGCGGCCGCCTTCGGTGCGGCGGCGCCCCGCGTCTCCGGCGCCGACGAGGCGTCGGGCAGCACGAAGCCGCCGGAGCTCGTCCGCCTGGCCTGGCTGGCCGGCGTTCCAAGCGTGGTGCCGTTCGGTCCGTAGATGCGCATCGGAAGCAATCCGGGTGATCGATGCGCCACATTCGCCGTTTTATGGTTAACGGCCCGTAAACAGCCCGGCAAAATCTGCCGACAGGCGGCAGTTTCGCTCCTCAGGGACAACACAGGCTGGGGTCGCTCGAAACAGATTTATACAACCTATTCAGCGACCTACCCCCGCTGCCCCGAGTTGGCACAGCGCTCGCAAGGACAGCGTCGGACCAGCTCGTCATGGGAGTGTCGTGATGGTCCTTTGATTTGAGGAGCCTCGGGGAGCAGAGGATGCCAAGCGTTCGTTGGGTGAGACTTGTGGGGGTGGCCTGCGCCGCGCTGTCAGCGCTGGTGCTCTCGGTCAATTCTGCAAGCGCGACATCGCGCATCAAGGATCTCGCCAACATCGAAGGCGTGCGGCAGAACCAGCTCATCGGCTACGGCCTCGTCGTCGGCCTCAACGGCACCGGCGACACCCTCAACAACATCCCCTTCACCAAGCAGTCGCTGCAAGCGATGCTCGAGCGCATGGGCGTCAACATCCGCGGCGCCACCATCCGCACCGGCAACGTCGCCGCCGTGATGGTGACGGGCAATCTGCCGGCCTTCGCCACCCAGGGCACGCGCATGGACGTCACCGTCTCCGCGCTCGGCGACGCCAAGAATCTCCAGGGCGGCACCCTGCTCGTCACCCCACTCCTCGGCGCCGACGGCAACGTCTATTCGGTCGCACAGGGCTCGCTCGCGATCTCCGGCTTCCAGGCCGAGGGTGAGGCGGCGAAAATCGTGCGTGGCGTGCCGACCGTCGGACGCATTGTCAACGGTGCCATCATCGAGCGCGAGATCGAGTTCGCGCTCAATCGCCTGCCGAACGTCCGCCTTGCGCTGCGCAATGCCGACTTCACCACGGCCAAGCGGATCGCGGCCGCGATCAACGACTATCTCGGCGTCAAGACCGCCGAGCCGATCGACCCATCGACCGTGCAGCTTGCGATCCCGCCGGAGTTCAAGGGCAACGTCGTCGCCTTTCTCACCGAGATCGAGCAGCTCCAGGTCGATCCGGATCTCGCCGCCAAGATCATCATCGACGAACGCAGCGGCATCATCGTGATGGGCCGCGACGTTCGCGTCGCCACCGTTGCGGTCGCACAGGGCAACCTCACCGTCACGATCTCCGAGAGCCCGCAGGTCAGCCAGCCCAACCCGCTGTCGCGGGGCCGGACCGTGGTCGCACCCCGCAGCAGCGTCAGCGTCACCGAGGACGGCAAGAAGTTCGCCGTCGTCAAGGACGGCGTCTCGCTTCAGCAGCTCGTCGACGGCCTCAACGGTCTCGGCATCGGCCCGCGCGATCTCATCAGCATCCTGCAGGCGATCAAGGCCGCCGGTGCGATCGAAGCCGACATCGAGGTGATGTGATGCAGACCGGCATGGTCAACACCGCACGGGTCGCCAGCTCCGCCTTCTCGGTGGAGAGCCGCAACGGCCGGCCGGACTTCGATCTCGCGGCGGCACTGCAAAAGGTCTCGCCGAAGCAGCAGGCCAAGGCGCAGAAGATCGCCACCGACTTCGAGGCGATGTTCCTCAACAGCATGTTCTCGCAGATGACCTCGGGCCTGAAGGGCGAAGGCCCGTTCGGCGACACCCCTGGCACCGGCGTGTGGCGCTCGATGCTGACCGAGCAATATTCCAAGAATTTCGCCAACGCCGGCGGCGTCGGCATCGCCACCGACGTCTATCGCACCCTGATCATGCAGCAGGCAAAAACGATCCGCACGGCATAAGGTCAAACGAGATGAACCACTTCAACGCCTCGCGTCAGCCGGTGCAAGCGCAGCGCCCGAACACCGCACCCGGCAGCGCCGAGGCGCGCAAGATCGCCGAGCAATTGATGGATGCGATGAGTGCGCTGCTCGGCCTGATCGAGCGCGAGACCGAGCTGGTACGTGCCGGCCAGGTCCGCGAGGCGATGACCCTCGAGAGCAAGAAGCAGGAGCTGTCGCGAAACTATGTCGGCGCCGTCACCCAGTTGAAGGCGAACCAGGCCCAGCTCGCCAAATCCGCGCCCGAGCTGCTCTCGACGCTGCATCGGCACCATGATGCATTCCGCGCGATGCTCCAGGTCAATCTCACCGTTCTCGCAACCGCTCACGCGGTGTCGGAGAGCGTCGTGCGCGGCGTCAACGCCGAGATCCAGAAGCGCAACGTGCCGAACACCTACACGGCCGCGGGACGCCGCGCCACGCCGGGCCCACGCCACATCACGCCGCTCGCGGTCAGCCGCTCGCTCTGAGCGCGCGCAATAACAAACGACAATTTTACGAAAAGCCGCGCGGCAACATCGTCGCGCGGTTAGGCACGTTTCCTTACCGGGTGTTCAATCCTGGTGTTCCATGGTTGCGTATTGAGAGGGGTTGGGATTTGACTCACGTGAGGCAACCAGGAGGCTGCCATGAGTACAGATTTCAGCATCAGGCCGGTGGGGATACCGGTCGCCGTGCAAATCGTAACGACGTCCAATGCGGCGGCGAACGAGGCCGTGCAAACCGATCTGCCCGTGAGCCAGACAGTGGCCGCTGGCGAGGCGAGCGCGCCTGCACGCAATGATTTGCGAAGCAACGAGAACGTCTCACGCCAGGTCGTGTTCGACCAGGCGGCGGCGTCGTTCGTCTTCCAGGTCGTCAACGACAGGACCGACGCGGTGGTCAACCAGTTCCCCGACGAAGCAATGCTGCGCCGGCGGGCCTATTTCCATGCGCAGGATTTGAAATCCGAGCCCTCGCGTCCGGCCAGCACGGACCGCAGCGCCTGATAATCAGGCGCCGAGCCTCGCAACGGCAACATCGAGATCGCTCGAACCGGTCGCGGGACCGGTGACGACGTTCCTGATCTGCGTCTTGCCGTTATCCGTCAGCATGAATTTGGTGTTGCCGAAGCGGAACGAGCCGTGCTCGATCACGGACGGCCGGACAGACCAGCGGCGATATTGCGGTTGATTTCGATCAGCGGACGGAAATGATCGAACTGCGGGCTCATCTGCAGCGCGGCGGTCTGGCTCAGCACGAACACGCTGATGTTGGCGATCTTCTGCCGGACGTCGATCGGCTGCGGATTGTTCTCGCGCATGGCCTCGCTCAGGAAAATCGTCCAGAGCTTGCGATTGAACATCAGGGCCTGCGTGGTCTGCTCGCTGAACGGCTCGGCGCTGTTGATCGCATCCTGAAGCTTGTTCGCGGCCTTGAGCAGGGTCTGCGCTTCGATGTCGCGAGGAGAAGCGGTGGTCGTTGCAACACGCGCGTAGGCCGAGGCAGCGGAATTCGACATCAATCACACCCTGGAGGTTACCTAGCGCGTTGAACGCGCTTAAGGAATTCTTTCCTGACCCTAGGCAGCACCGCTTAAGATTTGCTTACATGTGTGCTTGGAAGCACTCCGGATTATTACGGGTCTCGGGAGTTCTTCGTCATCGTGAAGCTAGACGCGCATGTGCACGCTGTAAACACGTCACGCGTGGTGCGCGTCGATCTCAGCTAATCCTGCCTTAGCGATCTCCGTAAAATGAACGGCGGAGCGTTAGCCCCGCCGCGAAATCGATGAGTGATCTTGCGCCGCGAAATTAGCGGAGCAGCTGCAACACGCTCTGTTGCGACTGGTTGGCCAGCGACAGCGCGGACACCGCGATCGACTGGCGGGTCGACAGCGCCTGGCTGTTCGCCGCTTCCTCGTTGGTGTCGGCCAGCGTCAGGTTAGCCGAGCCGGTCTGCAGAACGTTGATCAGGTTCTTGGAGAAGTCCTGACGCACCTGCACGATCGACAGATTCGAACCGAGCGAAGAACCCTCGGAGCGCAACGTGCTCGAGGCGGCATTCAGGCTGGCCAGCACCTTGTTGGTGGCACCGTTGTCGATGAAGTCCGTGCCTGGAACGAGATTGCTGAGACCGAGGCCGGCCGCGTTGAACACGACGCCGTTGATGCCGAGCGTCGAGCTGCCGTTCTCGTTGAAGACCAGCTTCAGCGTGTCGCCGTTGAGCAGGTTGACGCCGTTGAAGGACGAGTCCTGCGAGGTCGTGTCGATCTGCGCCAGGATGTTGTTGAACTGACTGACCAGGCCGGAGCGCGCGGTCTGCGCGACGGGATCCTGAATCGGTGGCTGCGCGGTGGTAAAGGCCAGCACGCCGGTGAGCGTACCGCCGACCGTACCGCCGGCGGTACTCGAGCCGAGGGTCGAGGATGCGTACTCGTTGACGGTGGTGACTGTCAGCACGCCATTGGCGTCGATCGTCGCCGTCAGGTGGTTGGCCTGAAGCTGCACATTGAGCTGGTCGAGCGTCTTGACGGTGCCGTTGGTGCCGTCGCCGAAGGTGACGTTGACCGGCGTGCCGCCGTTGAAGGAGGTGAAGGTCAGCGTCTTGCCGGCGACGCCACCAACACCGGAGTTGCGCGCCGCGGCGAAAGCGGTCGCCGTTCCGGTATTGCCGCTGAGACCGAACGCGTTGAGCGCATTGCCTGTGCCGGTGATCGACAGGTCGGCGTTGATGCCGGTGGAGAGCGCAAGCTGACCGCTGCTGTTGACCGACGAGGGGATCTGGCCCGCGGTGGTCGACAGCGTCGCCGAGCCGTTGAAGATGCTGGCGGTCTTGACGCCGGTGGCAAGGTCGATCGAGTTGAGCAGATCGGAGAGCGTCGCGCTCTGGAGGTAGACGGTCGAATTACCATTGCCGTCGGTGACGATGTTGCCGTTGACGCCGCCGGAGGTCACGCTCAATGCCGATTGGGGCGACTGGGCGTTCTTGAAAGTGATGGTGTGGCCGTCGATGTTCAGCGTCGAGCCGTCCTGAACGAGCGAACCGAGCGAGCCCGCGGTGGTCGATCGGTCCGCGGTCACGCTCGCATTGCCCGCGCCAGTCGCCGCGGTCAGACCGAGCTTGTTGAGGAAGTCGGCCTTGCCGGTCAGGCTCAGATCGGCGCCGGTCGAACTCTTCAGCGTGACTTGGCCACCCGTGACGGACGATGCCACCTGCAGCGTGCCGATCGGACCGCTCGAGCCGCTGACCGTAATGGTTGCCGCGCCTGCACTGATTGCCGCGGTCTTGACGCCGCTGGCGAGGTCGATCGCGCTGAGGACGTCGTTGATAGTTGCGCCGGGCGCAGCCGGCGTTCCCTCGTAGACGATCGAATTGCCGTTACCATCCGTTGCGATGTGCCCGCTGGGGTTGAGGCCCCAGCCGGTCGGCTGCGTCGTCGGGGCGATACCAGTGCGGAAGGTGATGGTCTTGCCGTTGACCGTGATGGTGTCGCCGTCCGCGGGCGGCGCGCCGAAGGTGGTGGATGTCGTGGTGCCGACCAGCGTGGTGGTACCGGACAGTGCCGTCGTGCCGTCGGCCGCGGTCGCGGCAAACCCGACATTCGTGCCGGCGTTCGAGCCCAGCGAGGCGCCGAGCGCGGCGGTTCCCGTGACCGGGGTTACGCCACCGGCTGCGCCGGTATAGAGCACGTTGCTCTTGGCGGTCGCGCTCGCATAGGAGGTCGTGCCGCGGAGGTCGGCGGGTGTCGCACCCGGAATCGTGGTGGAGACGTTCGATTTGGTGGAGTAGCCGACCGTGGTCTGGAGCGCCTGGTTGGCGATCGACTTGGCGCTGTCGATCAGCTTCTGCAGCGAGGTGATGCCGGTGTTGGCGGCCTGGAGCACCTGCACACCGTTGTTGATGCCATCCAGCAAGTTGCCGATGTCGCTCGCCCGGTTGTCCAACCCCTGGGCCGTGAAGAAGTTGGTGGGATTGTCGAGCGCCGTGTTGACCTTCTTACCGGTCGACAGCCGCTCCTGCGTCGTGGCCAGCAAGTCGGCCGTCGACTGCAGCGACAACAGGTTCTGGCGAACGGACGCCGAGAGAACGATGTTGGACATTGGCGAGTCTTCCTCTTGAACCGGGTACGAATCGGCCGCGCGGTCTTGAAAGCGGGCTTTTGTCCAGTCTTAGAGGCTGTCCTTTAAAGTATGGTTAACGCCGGTTTAAGGGATAGGGTTAATGCGCGGTGAACGTCCCTGCCCGCCTCCGGACGCAAAAATGCGGCGGGGCAAATGGCCCCGCCGCCCTGATTTTATTTAGCGATATTAGATACTTAGCGGAGCAGCTGGAGCACGCTCTGCTGCGAAGTGTTGGCCAGCGACAGCGCGGAGACCGCGATCGACTGGCGGGTCGACAGCGCCTGGCTGTTGGCCGCCTCGACGTTGGTGTCGGACAGGGTCAGGTTGGACGAACCGGTCTGCAGCACGTTGATCAGGTTCTTGTTGAAGTCCTGACGCACCTGCACCACCGAGAGGTTCGAACCGAGCGCCGAGGCTTCCGAGCGCAGCGTGCTCGACGCGGCGTTCAGGTTGGTCAGCACGCGGTTGGACGCGGCGTTGTCGATGAAGTCGACACCGACGGTCAAGGCAGCGAGGCCCAGACCCTTGGAGTTGTAGGTCACGCCGGTGATGTTGAGGCTCGACTTGCCGGTCTCGTCGAACACCAGCTTGAGCTGATCACCGTTCAGCAAATTGACGCCGTTGAACGAGGAGTCCTGCGAGGTCGTGTCGATCTGGTTCAGGATGTTGTTGTACTGAGACACCAGGTTCGCACGGGCCGTCTGTGCAACCGCATCCTGGACGGGGCTGGACGCCGTCGAGAAGGTCAGCGCCGAAGTCAGCGTGCCGCCGATGCCACCGCCTGCGACGGTCGAACCGATCGTCGAGGACGCGTAGTCGTTGGACGCAGTGATGGTCAGCCGGCCGTTGGCGTCGATCGTCGCAGCCAGGTTGTTGGCCAGAAGCTGCGTGTTGAGCTGATCGAGCGTCTTGACCGTGCCGTTGGTGCCGTCGCCGAAGGTGACGTTGACCGCCGTGCCGCCGTTGAAAGCGGAGAAGGTCAAGGTCTTGCCGGCAATGCCGCCGACACCGGAGGTGCGCGCCGCAGTGAATGCCGACGCGCTGCCGGTGTTGCCGGCCAGCCCGAACACATTCAGCGCGTTGCCTGAGCCCGTGATCGTCAGATCGGCATTGATGCCGGTCGAGAGCTTGAGCTGACCGGACGTATTGATCGTCGAGTTCGACTGGCCTGTGGCGGTCGCAAGCGTCGCGGTGCCGTTGGCGTTGATCGTCGCGGTCTGCACGCCGGTGGCAAGGTCGATTGCCTTGAGCACGTCGTTGACCGTGCCAGCTTGCAGATAGACCGTCGAGTTGCCATTGCCGTCGGTAAGGATGTTACCGCTGGTACCGAAGCCGCTCGGAACGCTCGGAGCACCGGTCGATCCCGGGATCGGCGCGTTCTTGAAGGTGATGGTGTGACCATCGACGTTGAGCGACGAACCGTCCGTAAGGGTCGCACCCAGTGAGGCCGCGCTGGTGGTCCGCTGGACATTGATGGTGGCATTCCCAGCACCAGTCGACGTGGTCAGGCCGAGAGCTTTGAGCAGGTCGGCCTTGCCGGTGACGCTCAGATCCGCACCCGTCGAGCTCTTCAGCGTGACGGCGCCGCCTGCAGCGGTCGAGACGGCAGCACCTGGCTGGCTGGCGCTCGTGGAGATCGTCGCAGCGCCGGAGCTGATGGACACCGTCTTGACGCCGCTGGCCAGATCGATCGCGGACAAGAGATCATTGACGGTCGCGGTGGCGAGATAGACGGTGGTGTTGCCGCTGCCGTCGGTGACGAGATTGCCGCTGACGCCCGAACCGCTCGGAACGGCGGTCGACGCCGGAGCCGCACCGCTGCGGAACGTGATGGTCTTGCCGTTCACGGTCACCGTGTCGCCATCGGCAGGCTGGGCGTTGCCGGCCAGGCCGGTCGCGGTCGTGCCGTTGGTGGCGATCAGGGTGATGGCGCCGGTCAGGGCCGTGGTGCCGTCACCAGCCGTCGCGCCCGTGCTTGCAAAGGAGCCGATGGTGGCGCCGAGCGTCGTGGTGCCGGTCGCCGCCGTGGTGCCGCCGGCCGTGCCGTTATACAGCACATTGCTGCTCGCGGTCGCGCTGGCGAAGCTCGTGGTGCCACGCAGGTCAGCCGCGGTCGCACCAGAGATCGTGGTGGAGACGTTGGACTTGGTGGAGTAGCCGACCGTGGTCTGCAGCGCCTGGTTGGCGATCGACTTCGCAGAGTCGATCAGCTTCTGCAGCGAGGTCAGGCCGGTGTTGGCAGCCTGCAGCACCTGCACGCCGTTGGCGATGCCGTCGAGCAGATTGTTGATGTCGCTGGCGCGGTTGTCGAGCGACTGTGCGGTGAAGAAGTTGGTGGGATTGTCCAGGGCCGAGTTGACGCTCTTGCCGGTCGACAGACGGTTCTGTGTGGTGGCGAGAAGATCAGCGGTGGACTGGAGAGACAGCAGGTTCTGACGAACCGACGCAGAGAGAACAATACCGGACATGACTCTTACCCTTCTGGTTTACGCGTCTTCGTTCGATCGCTTCGGATCGAGTGACGGGGACAGCGTGCCGCGACATGGCTAACAAAGGGTGAAACAACACGCGCCCGCATTAAGCGCGGGTTCACCATAAGCGCGCGGAAGGCGTGGTCGCGGCCGGCAATCCGGCTGAAATCATTGGCATTTATCCGCGCTTACTCTCCATTAACCATAACCGCTGGTTACTTTTCAGAGCGTCGCACGGCTGTTCGAATGACGGCTGACGCGCAAAAAAAGCGGCGGGGCCGAAGCCCCGCCGCCAGATATTGCTTGCGATGTCGTCCGCTTGTTAGCGGAGCAGCTGCAGCACGCTCTGCTGCGACTGGTTGGCCAGCGACAGCGCGGAGACCGCGATCGACTGGCGGGTCGACAGCGCCTGGCTGTTGGCCGCCTCGACGTTGGTGTCGGCCAGGGTCAGGTTGGACGAACCGGTCTGCAGCACGTTGATCAGGTTCTTGTTGAAGTCCTGACGAACCTGCACGATCGTGAGGTTCGAACCAAGGCTCGATGCTTCCGAGCGCAGCGTGCTCGACGCCGAGTTCAGGTTGGTCAGCACCTTGTTGGTGGCAGCGTTGTCGATGAAGTCGACACCGCTGGTCAGCGAGGCCAGGCCGAGGCCCTTGGAGTTATAGGTCACGCCGGTGATGCTAAGGTTCGACTTGCCGGTCTCGTCGAACACCAGCTTGAGCTGGTCGCCGTTCAGCAGGTTGACGCCGTTGAACGAGGAGTCCTGCGAGGTCGAGTCGATCTGCGCAAGGATGTTGTTGTACTGGCCGACCAGGTTCGAACGCGAGGTCTGGGCAACCGTGTCCTGGACGGGGCTGGAAGCCGTCGAGAACGTCAGAGATGAGGTCAGCGTGCCGCCGATCGCACCACCCGCGGCGCTCGAACCGATGGTCGAGGACGCGTAGTCGTTGGTGGTCGAGACCGTCAGCAGGCCGTTGGCGTCGATCGTCGCCGTCAGGTTGTTGGCCTGAAGCTTCGTGTTGAGCTGATCGAGCGTCTTGACCGTGCCGTTGGTGCCGTCGCCGAAGGTGACGTTGACCGCCGTGCCGCCGTTGAAGGAGGAGAAGGTCAAGGTCTTGCCGGTGAGGCCGCCGACGCCGGAGGTGCGCGCGGCGGTGAAGGCGCTCGAGGTCCCGGTGTTGCCGGCGAAGCCAAGCGCGTTCAGCGCGTTGCCGGTGCCGGTGATCGAGAGGTCGGCATTGACGCCGGTCGAGATCTTGAGCTGACCCGAGGCATTGATCGACGAGTTGGTCTGGCCGGCCGCAGTCGCAACCGTCGCGGTGCCGTTGGCATTGACCGTCGCGGTCTGCACGCCACTGGCAAGGTCGATCGCCTTGAGCACGTCGTTGATCGTGCCAGCCTGCAGATAGACCGTCGAGTTGCCGGCGCCGTCGGTGAGGACGTTACCGCTCGTACCATAACCGCTGGGAACGCTCGGAGCACCGGTCGAGCCCGGGATCGGCGCGTTCTTGAAGGTAATGACGTGACCGTCGACATTCAGCGTCGAACCGTCGGCGATCGTCGCCCCCAGCGAGCCCGAGCTCGTGGTCCGGTTGACGTTGACGGTGGCGTTGCCGCCACCCACGGCCGTCGTCAGGCCGAGAGCCTTGAGCAGGTCGGCCTTGCCGGTGACGCTCAGATCCGCACCCGTCGAGCTCTTCAGCGTGACGGCGCCGCCTGCAGCGGTCGAGACGGCAGCACCTGGCTGGCTGGCGCTCGTGGAGATCGTCGCAGCGCCGGAGCTGATGGACACCGTCTTGACGCCGCTGGCCAGATCGATCGCGGACAAGAGATCGTTGACGGTCGCGGTGGCGAGATAAACGGTGGTGTTGCCGCTGCCGTCGGTGACGAGATTGCCGCTGACGCCCGAACCGCTCGGAACGGCGGTCGACGCCGGAGCCGCACCGCTGCGGAACGTGATGGTCTTGCCGTTCACGGTCACCGTGTCGCCATCGGCAGGCTGGGCGTTGCCGGCCAGGCCGGTCGCGGTCGTGCCGTTGGTGGCGATCAGGGTGATGGCGCCGGTCAGGGCCGTGGTGCCGTCACCAGCCGTCGCGCCCGTGCTTGCAAAGGAGCCGATGGTGGCGCCGAGCGTCGTGGTGCCGGTCGCCGCCGTGATGCCGCCGGCCGTGCCGTTATACACGACGTTGCTGCTTGCGGTCGCGCTGGCGAAGCTCGTGGTGCCGCGCAGATCGGCCGATGTCGCACCGGCGATCGTGGTGGAGACGTTGGACTTGGTGGAGTAGCCGACCGTGGTCTGCAGCGCCTGGTTGGCGATCGACTTGGCAGAGTCGATCAGCTTCTGCAGCGAGGTGATGCCGGTGTTGGCGGCCTGCAGCACCTGCACGCCGTTGGCGATGCCGTCGAGCAGATTGTTGATGTCGCTGGCGCGGTTGTCGAGCGACTGTGCGGTGAAGAAGTTGGTGGGATTGTCCAGGGCCGAGTTGACGCTCTTGCCGGTCGACAGACGGCTCTGTGTGGTGGCGAGAAGATCAGCGGTGGACTGGAGGGAGAGCAGGTTCTGACGAACCGACGAGGAGAGAACGATACCGGACATTGAGTGTTACCCTTCTGGTACGCAACGCAACAAACTTCGATTAGGATTAATCGATGCCGGGACGGTGAATGCAGACGGCTAACAAAGCATGAAGCGTGTCGCGCCAGTCCTTGCGCGGATTCACCATACGAACGATCGGAGCCATATCAGGCTCATCCATATCGTCATGATAGCATGATGCTTTTTCGCGCAACGACCCGGCGTTTGCGACTTGTCAACCATAACTCAGAGTAAGCAATCGGCTGCATCCGAATGCAGTTGCACTTCGTCAAGCGGCACTCTGATGCCGCCGTAAAAAGAAAGCGGCGGAGCCGAAGCCCCGCCGCCGTAGTCGTCTTATGATGTCGTCCGCTTGTTAACGGAGCAGCTGCAGCACGCTCTGCTGCGACTGATTGGCCAGCGACAGCGCGGAGACCGCGATCGACTGACGGGTCGACAGCGCCTGGCTGTTGGCCGCTTCGGTGTTGGTGTCGGCCAGGGTCAGGTTGGACGAACCGGTCTGCAGCACGTTGATCAGGCTCTTGTTGAAGTCCTGACGCACCTGCACCACCGAGAGGTTCGAACCGAGGCTCGACGCTTCCGAGCGCAGCGTGCTCGACGCGGCGTTCAGGTTCGACAGCACCTTGTTGGTCGCGGAGTTGTCGATGAAGTCGACACCGCTGGTCAGCGCAGCAAGGCCGAGGCCCTTGGAGTTGTAGGTCACGCCGGTGATGCTGAGGTTCGACTTGCCGGTCTCGTCGAACACCAGCTTGAGCTGGTCGCCGTTCAAGAGGTTGACGCCGTTGAACGAGGAGTCCTGCGAGGTCGTGTCGATCTGGTTCAGGATGTTGTTGTACTGAGACACCAGGTTCGAACGCGAGGTCTGGGCAACCGTGTCCTGGACGGGGCTGGAAGCCGTCGAGAACGTCAGCGCCGAAGTCAGCGTGCCGCCGATCGCACCACCCGCGGCGCTCGAACCGATGGTCGAGGACGCGTAGTCGTTGGTGGTCGAGACCGTCAGCAGGCCGTTGGCGTCGATCGTCGCCGTCAGGTTGTTGGCCTGAAGCTTCGTGTTGAGCTGATCGAGCGTCTTGACCGTGCCGCTGGTGCCGTCGCCGAAGGTGACGTTGACCGCCGTGCCGCCGTTGAAGGAGGAGAAGGTCAAGGTCTTGCCGCTGAGGCCGCCGACGCCGGAGGTGCGGGCCGCGGTGAACGCCGTCGAAGTCCCGGTGTTGCCGGCGAAGCCAAGCGCATTCAGCGCATTGCCGGTGCCGGTGATCGAGAGGTCGGCATTGACGCCGGTCGAGAGCTTGAGCTGGCCCGAGGCGTTGATCGACGAGTTGGTCTGGCCCGTGGCGGTCGCAAGCGTCGCGGTGCCGTTGGCGTTGACCGTCGCGGTCTGCACGCCGGTGGCAAGGTCGATCGCCTTGAGCACGTCGTTGACCGTGCCGGCCTGCAGATAGACCGTCGAGTTGCCGGCGCCGTCGGTGAGGACGTTACCGCTCGTACCATAACCGCTGGGAACGCTCGGAGCACCGGTCGAGCCCGGGATCGGCGCGTTCTTGAAGGTAATGACGTGACCGTCGACATTCAGCGTCGAACCGTCGGCGATCGTCGCCCCCAGCGAGCCCGAGCTCGTGGTCCGGTTGACGTTGACGGTGGCGTTGCCGCCACCCACGGCCGTCGTCAGGCCGAGAGCTTTGAGCAGGTCGGCCTTGCCGGTGACGCTCAGATCCGCACCCGTCGAGCTCTTCAGCGTGACGGCGCCGCCTGCAGCGGTCGAGACGGCAGCACCTGGCTGGCTGGCGCTCGTGGAGATCGTCGCAGCGCCGGAGCTGATGGACACCGTCTTGACGCCGCTGGCCAGATCGATCGCGGACAAGAGATCGTTGACGGTCGCGGTGGCGAGATAAACGGTGGTGTTGCCGCTGCCGTCGGTGACGAGATTGCCGCTGACGCCCGAACCGCTCGGAACGGCGGTCGACGCCGGAGCCGCACCGCTGCGGAACGTGATGGTCTTGCCGTTCACGGTCACCGTGTCGCCATCGGCAGGCTGGGCGTTGCCGGCCAGGCCGGTCGCGGTCGTGCCGTTGGTGGCGATCAGGGTGATGGCGCCGGTCAGGGCCGTGGTGCCGTCACCAGCCGTCGCGCCCGTGCTTGCAAAGGAGCCGATGGTGGCGCCGAGCGTCGTGGTGCCGGTCGCCGCCGTGGTGCCGCCCGCTGCGCCGCTAAACACGACGTTGCTGCTTGCCGTCGCGCTGGCGAAGCTCGTGGTGCCGCGCAAATCGGCCGCCGTCGCACCCGCGATCGTGGCGGAGACGTTGGACTTGGTGGAGTAGCCGACAGTGGTCTGCAGCGCCTGGTTGGCGATCGACTTGGCAGAGTCGATCAGCTTCTGCAGCGAGGTGATGCCGGTGTTGGCGGCCTGCAGCACCTGCACGCCGTTGGCGATGCCGTCGAGCAGATTGTTGATGTCGCTGGCGCGGTTGTCGAGCGACTGCGCGGTGAAGAAGTTGGTGGGATTGTCCAGGGCCGAGTTGACGCTCTTGCCGGTCGACAGACGGTTCTGCGTGGTGGCGAGAAGATCAGCGGTGGACTGGAGGGAGAGGAGGTTCTGACGAACCGAGGAGGAGAGAACGATACCGGACATTGGGTGTTACCTTTCTGGTAAACGACGCTTACTGTTACGCGTCTGCATGGATCGAGTGACCCAGCGACCGGCGGACCGTGGGGCGGAGTCCTCTAACGAAACATGAAATGAAATCGGCACTTTTGCTGAGTCGGCGCGCGATTCGGCCCATTCGCACACTCGCGACGCCACGCAGCTGGGCGATTTCGGCCTTGATATGATTGAGCTTTTCCGCGGCATCGGCCGGGATTTACAACTCGTTAACTAGTCTTGATGGAGTATTGCGCCCTGATCCGCCGCAACACACGCTCGGTTACGAAAGCGTTGATGGAGAACAGGCATGGCCCTCAAGGTCGAGCTCAGACCGCACGAACGCATCATCGTCGGTAACTGCGTAATAACCAACACCGACCAGCGCGCCCGCCTTCTGATCGACGGCGACAACGTGCCGATCCTGCGCGAGCGCGACATCCTCACACCGGAGACCGCCGACTCGCCTGCCAAGCTCGTCTATCTGGCGGTCCAGCTCATGTACATCTCGCCGGATCCGCAGACCCAGCACGGCACTTATTTCAACCTGGTGCGCGACATCGTCACCGCGGTGCCGAGCTCCTGGCCGATCATCGAGGGCATCAACAACAACATCCTCAACGGCGACCTCTATCGCGCCCTGAAGGATGCTCGCAAGCTGATCGCCTATGAGGAGAAGCTGCGCGGCCAGTTCGAGGCCACCCATCCCAAGGCCGAAGCGGACAAGGACGACGTCAGCACCGCCGCCTGATCCCACGCGTTCGCGGGCCCACGCCGCGCGAACGACCGGCCTGAATCAAGGCTACTGTGCCGCGAGCGGCGGCGCCTCGACCTCGATCACTCCCCCGCTCCGTCGTCCGCCGAATTCCAGCACGGCCGCGACTAGCGCGTCGATGTCGCTCTCGTCGGTACGGTGATTGACGATCGCGGCGCGGATCGCAAACCTGCCGTCGAGCGTCGTGCTCGACGGCGCCGCGATACCGGACTCCTGGATGTCGGCAACGATCTCGCGATTGACCTCGTCGGCAGCGCGGTAACGGAAGCAGACGATGTTGAGATTGACCGGTGCCAGCAATTCCAGCCGCGGCTCGGCAAGAACGCGCGTCTCCAGATATTTCGCCAGCGCACAGCTTCGCGCGATCACCGCACCGAGCCGATTTGTGCCGAACGTCTTCAGCGTGAACCACGTCTTCAGCGCACGGAAGCCGCGCGACAGATCGGGGCCGAGATCGCAGGGCCAGATCGCGCCGGCCGCAAGTCCCCTCGCCTCGCGACGCAGATAGGCCGCGGGCTGCGCAAAGGCCTGCCGATGCTGCTCGCCGTCGCGCACCAGCAGGAAGCCGGCGTCATAAGGCACTTGTCCCCATTTGTGGAAATCCAGCGCAATGGAATCCGCAAGCTCGATGCCGCCCAGCAGCGGCGCAAGTTCGGGCGACAGGATCGCGAGCGCACCGAAGGCGCCATCGACGTGAAACCAGATTCCCTCCTCGCGGCACAGCTGCGCGATCGCCTTGAGATCGTCGACCGCGCCGATATCGACCGTACCGGCGGATGCGACGACCAGGAACGGTTTGAAGCCGACCTCGCGATCGATCGCGATCTGCGCACGTAGCGCGGCAACGTCCATGCGATGATCGGCATCGACGCCGATCTTGCGCAGCGCGTCGGTGCCGAGCCCGGCGATGTCCATCGCCCTCGAGACGCAGCCATGCGCGGCCTGCGACGTATAGGCGGTGAGAAGCGCACCGTCATTGCCGATGCCGTACTGCCGCGCCAGCGTGCCGAGCGCGCTCGTACGTGCCACCAGCACCGCCATCAGATTGGCCATCGAAGTACCCGTGACGAAGATGCCGCTCGCGCTTTCCGGGAAGGCGAACAGGCTGCGCATCCAGTCGACGATCTGGCGCTCGACTTCGATCGGCATATGGTCGCGGCCGCCGAGATTGGCGTTGAGGCCTGCCGCTAGCATTTCCGCGACCATGCCGACCGCGGTGCCGCCGCCATGCACCCAGCCCATGAAACCGGGATGGACATTCCCGGTCGCATAGGGCGCGACATGTTCGGAGAAGTCGCGATAGACATCGGCGAGATCGCTCGCCTCGCGCGGCACGTCGGCCTTGAATGCCGCACGGACGCCGTCGGGGATCGGCTGCCACACCGGACGCGCGCGAATGTTGGCGATGCCGTCGATCGTCTCGTCGAGCATGCGATGGGCTAGCGCGCGAAACTCGCTCCAGTCCTGCGGATCGAGTGAGGTGTGCGTGACGGAACTTTGCGGGTTGCGGATGATCTCGTTCATGCTGCACTCTCCTCGTCCGCTCTTGCATGCCGCGACAGCATCGCCGTGAACGCCGCGAATATCTTGCGCATCTGCGGCGGCTTGTACGGAAACACGGCCGGCGGATCCATGTTGTGCACGACGGCGGTGTTGTCCGCTTCGAAGACCAGCAGCTCGCGGTTCTGGTTCTCGGCGCAATCGACGATGAAGTAATCGAGACCGACGCGCCTGCTCATTTCGTCCAGCGCGATTTTGTGGCGCGCCGCGAACGCATGGTCGAAGTCGAGCATGAAGACGGCTTCCTCGGCCCGCTTCTCCTCGCTGAACGCCATGAAGGCGTTGAGATACCAGATGTCCCAGCGATCGGCGATCGCCATGTGACAGGCATAGGGTTTGCCGTCGACCATGGCGAGACGATATTTGCGGTAGAGTCCGTCGGAACTCGCATAGTCGACGAAGCGCGCGACGAAGAAGTCCTGCTCTTGCCGCTCGGCAAGATAAGCCGCGAGCGCCACCGCGTCGTCGAGCTTGGCAAGTCCGACGCCGGCATGCGTGCCGCGCGGCCGGACGATCATCGGAAAGCGCAGTTCGCCCGTGATCGCCTCGCAGACGATCTTGCCTTGCGAAAGCTCCGACAATTGCGCGCGCGTCGTGGGGGCGGTCACTGGAATGTCGAGACCGGGGACGCCCGCCAGCAGACGATACAGCTTGTCGCGATCGAGATTGCCGATGAGATCGGGACGATTGAGCAGCGGCCTCGGCCAGTGCGGTGCGGCCTTCTCGATCAGCGCGAGCGCCTCCCGGCACTCCTCGGAATCCGACGCGATCACGATGGCGACGTCGTGCTCGGGCAGAGTCTCCGGCAGGCCGATGCCCTTGACCACGTAGAGCGTCAACAGCTCGATGTCGGAGTCTTCAAGCAGGAAGTCGATCGGCGTGTTGCCGCCCATGTCGATATCGGCGGCGAGCGCGAGCACGCGCAGCCGGGGTTTTGCAGCAGCGCAAGGCGTCCGAAACAATTGGTGGAAGGAGAGCACCTCGGTCTGGATTACCAGCCCGGCCTCCTTCTCGCCGAGAAGCTGGGCAATCAGCGAGAGATCGAGGCCTTCGCCGGCTTCGGCCGTCCCCTCCTCGATCCGCGCCAGCAGCCGCTCGCGCAACGGATGCAGGTCGCCGCCCTCGAAGGCGCGGCGCGTCAACTGCGCAAAGCCGATGCGGTCGGCATGGTTCGGCACGGTCACACCGCTCGTCGCGGAAACTGGATGTTGCATCTCACACCTCGAACGCGGACTTTGCCGGCACGGCCGCAACCGCGCCACGGTCAAGCAGCAGCTCGATCTTCACCAGCACATGGGCGATGCGATCGAGAACCTGCTGCACATTGCGTTGCGCCTGCATTGTATCCGGCGACCACGCCTCGGTCACCAATCGTGCGCCGACGCAGAGGCGCAACACGGCCTGCGGCGCGCCGTCCTGCCGCTCCAGTCGGACCGGCTGGCCGACGAGACAGCGCTGCGCGGCCACTTGCCGGTCCGCCGCGCTGCCGCTGATCTCCTCGGCCATGTCGCGCGCCAGCGCCCGATGCACGGCGCTGGTCTCAGCGATCGAGACCGGCTTGCCGCCGCGCAGCAGCGTGAACGGAAAGATCGTGGCTTGTGCGAATTCCTCGTCGTCCGCGCCTGACTTCTCGATCGCGCTGGGAACGGCGCGAAGCGACGGCGACAACGCGATCATGCTGTCGATGCCGGCTGCAAGCTCGGCCAGCATCCTGGCGCGGAAAGCCCCGGGCACGGCGTAGTAGCTGCCGATCTCGACCAGCGCGGCCTCCCAACGCAGCCATTGACCGAAATTCGGCCGGCGCTCGAAGCGCGAGCGTAGCGTCGTCCACGCCACCGGCCAATCGCAGCGGCCGGCATAATCGAAGATGCCCGGCGCGATCGCGCTCATCCGGTCGATCGACCGCGACAGGCCTTTCGGCAGCAGCAGCGCACCGCTGAAGGCCGGTCCACCGAAGAATTTCGAGCCGGTGATCAGCACCATATAACCGCGGTCGAGATAGGCGCGCAGCCGCCGGCGGCCGAGCCGCGCCTGACAGGCATCGACGACGATTTGAACCTTGCGCGGCCAGCGCCGCGCGATCTCATCGAGACAGGCCTCGCTTGGGGCGCGCCAACCGAGTTTTGACGAATCCATGATCTGCAACAAAACGCGGCGGCCTTGCGCGAGGCTGGTCTCGACCGCGCGCAGCACCGCGGCATCGGCATCGGTGCGCATCGCAATGCCGGCCGCCATGTCGATCAGCGGCACAGCAATGCTGTCGCCGGCGAGCCCCGTCACGGCGCCGTCCTTGCGCACGGCCATGCCGCCTGCGGTCATCGTGCTGAAATGGTGGCCACGTGCAGTATGCGGCGTCCCGCTTCCGGTCTGGTCGGCGCCGACCACGATCGTCACCGGCGCCGCGCCGAGCACGGCACGCGCCACGAACAGGGCGTGAAGCTGGGAGTCCGTGCCGGACGGTGAGAACACGACGTCGATGCGCGACGAGAGCGCAAGGTGACCGCGCAGCTCCTCGCGCATGTCCTCGCAGCGGGCATCGAAGGCGATTTCGACCTCGTCGAACAGGCACTTGTGCATCAGCTCTTCGCGCGCCAACGCGGCACGGTCATAGGCCATCTGCGAGATCGTCGACGCGGTCGCGGAAGCGAAATTCCAGAGCTCCGGCTCCGGCGACGCCGCGCAGCCATAGGCGTTGACACGGTCGTTCGGATCGAGCGCCAGCCGCGGATCTCCGCCGGAGGCGAGCAGCGTATCCAGCGGTGTGAAGAGATCGCGCAGGCGATAGCGCGAACCGCCGTCGGACGCGCGCTCGCTGGCTGAGAGAGGGGATGCGCCGGCGCTCATCCCGAAAGGCTCACGCCGCATCGGCCGCCGCCGCGGGCGCCGGTGCGAATTGCGAGGTAATGTCGCCGTGGAACACCGACGGTCCGACGTGATCGAGCGAGCTTTCGATGTCGGCCCAGATCTCGCCGCCGATGTCGGTCCAGCGCTTGCAGAACGCGAAATCCTCGGACAGATAGGTGCCGGTCGCCGGGTCGATCATGCATTCGAACAAGGCAAACCGGTTCTGGCTCGCCACGAGCGTATCGTGCGAATGCTCGTGGAAGAATTGCAAGGCCGCGTAGTCCGGATGGCGGCACATCGCCTCGAGCACGGAGCGCCGGATCATCAGGAAGCCGGTGCCGGCGTAGCGCACACGGGTGAATCCGTTCACCACCACGATGCGGTCGGGGTCCTCGATCTCGAGCACGTAGTCGAGCGATGCGGCCGGCACGTCGGCGCGGCCGGACTGGATCGCCCGCGCGGCCTTGTCCCAGTTGATCCGCTTGATCGGATAGCAGCCGGCGACGACGTCCGCGCCGCACTCGATCAGCCGGAACACCTGCTCCGGCTTGAAGCCGATGTCGGCATCGATGAACAGGAAATGCGTCGCTTCGGGATCGTCCAGGAACATCGCGGCCAGATTGGCCCGCGCGCGCGTGATCAGCGCATCGCCGTCGCGCAGCAGCACCTTGAGCTCGAGATTGGCCATGCCGTGCACGGCGCGCTGGAGCGCGAAGATCGAGCTCGCATAGATGCTCGTCACCTGCCCGCCGAAACATGGCGTGGCCACCACCAGTTTCATCTTCTCCGACATCGTCAGCTCCGCCCCGCTGCAATCCTCACCAAGAGGTAAAGAGGCATGGTTAACGGCGCCTTAACGCCCGCTTACAGGAACTTGACGAGCGAGAGCTGCGCGAGGTTCGAGGTCACCTGGTAGGACGCCTGGAGCGCGTTCTGGAGCGACAGGATCTCGCTCGCGACCTGGTCCGGCGGCGCCGATTCCGCCTGGTCGATGATGGTCTGGAGCTGCGCCTTGGCCTGGGTCTGGCGCGTGCCCGCGTCCTTCATGGTGTTCTGGGCCATCGCGATGTCGGTCTGGATGTCCTCAATGCGCTGCTGGCCGGGCTGCTTGGTCAGGGCCTGCGTCACCCGCAGGCTCAGTGCAGCGACCTGCCCGCCCGCATACTGCCCGGTCGGCGAGGTCGAGAACGTCCCGAACACGGCGACTGCCTGCAGCTCCTTGCGGATCGCGTCCTCGTTGGCCTGCGCGCCATACTGCACCGTGACGGAATCGTCGACCCGGGCCATCGCGGTGGAGCGCGGCGAGCCGGGCCCGTCATTGCCCAGGTACCATTGCACGGTGGTGGCCGAGCCGTTCACCAGCGTCGTCGCTGAGCCGAGGGGCGAAGAGCCGACGCGCAGCGGAGCCTTTGCCGCCGTGACCGGGGAGGTCGTGAAGCCGAGCGCCGCGAACGCCGTGCTGTTCGAGCTCGTGATGTTGAGGCTCCCGGGATCGTCCGTGTTGATCGTGATCACGCCGCCATGGATGGTCGACGGCTTCGTGGTGCCGGTGATCTGATCGATCTTGCCAAGGAGAGTTGTGATGTCGTCGGTAATGTTGATCTGGTTTGGGCCGGCGGCACCCGAGGCGACAAAAGTCAGCGTCTGACCGTTCACCGTGATCGTATCGGGCGCCTGGAACGCCGCTGAGAGGACTTCCGGGCCGCCCGTGGTCGCAGTGCCGCTCAGCACAGTTGAACCGGTGATCTGAGGCGTCGACGCCACGCTGCCGCGCGTCACGTTGCTGAGACCGAGCGCCGTGGCCGCCGCGCCGCCGGTGACCGCCACGTCGGTGCCGGTGCCGGTCGCGATCTGGATATTGCCGCCGGCGCTCAGAGTCACGTTGGCGGCGGGGATGCCGGCGGCCGTCGCGATTGCATTCAAGATATCAGACACCTTCGCGGCGCTGCCCGAAGCCAATCCGATCGTGGTATTCCCGCTGGCCGTCGTGACGGTGGTGACGGTAGGGTCGAAGGTGATCGTGTGGGCGCCGCTCGCGCCGGTGATGGTCAGGGTGGTACCGGTCGGAGAGTTGGCGAGCGCGGTGAGAATGGTCCCGTTGAGATGGGGTGTCGCCGAAGAATCGAGCGACGTGGTCGTAGACGCAAACGCCAATGCGCTGTCCTGCAACGCGACCGAGCCCGTCCCGGTCGTCGAGGTATAGGAGCGCAGATTGCCGGTGGCCGCCACATTCGCGGTGGCGGATCCCGCCGTGTTGAAGAAATTGTCACCGGCGGTGACAGCGGACGCCGCCACCAGCGAGGTGCCGGCAAGCTTCTTGATCGCGGTGTTCAGCGCGGTGTTGAGGTTCGTCGCCGTGTTGTTCGGGTTGACCGGGACGCTTGCATCGATCGCAAAGCTGCCGACGGGCGTCGGTGTCGCGGTGGACGCCGTCAGGTCGATCTGCTCGGTCGAGCCATCGGGCAGCGTGAACTGCACGCTGAGCTTGTCGCCATTTTTCGGGTTGACGCCGTTGAGGTCGACCGAGAACGACACCGGCGAGCCGCTCGGGCCGCTGACCGTCGCGCCGGTCAGCGTCGAGGAGACTGCGGCGATCTTCAGGCCGAATGGCGATGAGGCCGCGTCTTCCGATACCATCACCGAGCTCGGCGTCGGTTGTGGCGTCGCCAGCACCAGCCGGCCCATGCCGTTGGCGCCGAGGTCGGCGGCCTGGCGCTCCGCCATGACGGTCTTGAAGCCCGCCTGCGTCGTGGTGCCGTTGATGATGTCGCCGGCATTCGCGACGGACGGCGTGTCGAAGGCGGTGCCGGAGAACAGATAGCGGTTGCCGGATTGCGTATTGAGAACGCCGACCATCGAGCCGAATTGCGCAGCCGCAGTGTTCTGCGCAACCGTCTGGCCGTTGACGTTGAGATCCTGCGCGGTGTTGGCCGAACCCGTCTGCACCGTGTTGCGGATCGTGGTCAGCGACTGCAACGCGGTATTGGCGAGGTTGATGCTGACGTTGACGTTGGTCATCGTGTCCGTATAGGCGGCAATGTTGGAGAGCTGCGCGCGCCCGGCGATCGCAAAGCCCTCGTTGGTGCCCATCCCGGAATAGTTCTGCGACAGCTTGCCGGTCGAGAGCTGCGTCGACAGGTCGGTGAGCTGCTGGTTGATGTTGCGGATCTGCGAGCCGAGAACCGACGAGGAATAGTTGATGCTGCTGATCGACATGTTTCAGAGCCCTGTTACTTGTTACACTTGAGCCTGGAGCAGCGTATTCATCATGCTCTGCACCACCGACATGACATGAGCGTTGGCGGCATAGGCATTCTGGAGCTGGATCAGGTTCGACATCTCCGAGTCCAGGTTGACGCTGGCGGTCGAGTTGAACTTGGCCTGCAGCGTCGAGACCACGACGCTCTGGCCCTGCTGGAGCTGGGTCGCCTGGGTCGCGGCATTGCCCTGAACGCTCAGGAACTGCTGGAGGTAGTTCGAGACGCTGCCGGTGAAGGGCTGGCTCGCCGAGCCCAGACCGGATTGCGGCGAATAGGAGAACACCGCCGAGGTGAGCTGCGAATAGAGATAGTCCGAGCGCGCGGTGTCGCCGGTGGGCGTCACCGGCGAGGTGTTGTAGATCGACAGCCTGGTCGGGTCGGTCGCGAGCTGCGTGTTCACGGCGATGCGTCCGGCAAGACCGGTCATCTGCAAACCCGATGCCGTAATCGCGCCGGTGTAGAGCGCCTGCCCGCCATCGGTGAACAGCGGCAGTTGCGGATTGCCCGAGGTCAGCGACGAGATCGTCTTGGTGATCGAGGCCGAATTGACCTTGGCGAGGCCGCTGTTGTCGTCGGTCACCCGCAATGTGGTGGCCGTCGCCGGCGACGGGGCGGCGGCGAACGACAGATGCGAGCCGGAAAGTGCGGTGTTGAGCGCCGAGGCGATCGCGCTCATGCCGCCGGAGAAGTTCACCCCGATCTGCATCGGATTGGCGTTGGTGGGGTTCTGCAGCGGCAGCGCCGCCGGATCGGTCACGTTGACCAGCGTGACCTGTCGCTTCGTGTTGGTGGTCGTGTCGGTGTAGCTGAAGTTGACGCTGTTGCCCGGCGCTGCCCCGGCAAGGTCGAGATCGAAGCCGGCCGGCGGGCCGGTGACCGTGCTGCCGGCCGTGGTCTTGTCCGACAATGCGCTCGACATCGTTGCGGCGAACTGGTCGATCTGGTTCTGCGCCTGCACCAGCGTCTGGTCGCGCAGCTTCAGATCGGCCGCGATCTGGCCTGAAGACACCACGTTGTTGGCGATGACGTCGACCGAGGATCCGTTCGGGAGCTTGATGTTGAACGCGCCGACGCCGGATTTGGCCGGATCGATGTTGTAGAGCGAAGTCGCCGACAGCGCACCGGCGGACGCAAAGGTGAATTGCGAGGCCAGCCCGGCGCCGACCAGCTGGATACCGGTGGTGGTGTAGATGTTGGCCTGATTGGACCCGTCGGTGGTGACGTGGACGTCGACATATTTCGACAGCGTGTTGATGGCCTGGTCGCGCTGGTCCATCAGTGTCGCAGCCGAGGGGTCGTGTTCCGACAGGCCCTGCAGCCTTCCGTTGATGTCGGCGACCTGCTGCATCGCCGCGTTGGCCTGCTGCGCCGAGGTGCTGAGATCCTGCTCGACGTTGGAGCGCAGCGACTGGATGCCCTTGGTGGTGAGGTTGAGCTGCTGCGCCAGCGTCTGCGCGGCGCCGAGCGCAACCGTTTGTGCCGACGACGAGCCCGCGTTGGTCGACAACGCCTGCAGCGCCGTGGTGAAACTGTTCAGCGCGGTTTCGAGCGTACCGCTGTTGCCGGGCGTGCCATAGACATTCTGAAGCTGCTTCAGAATGTTGGCCATCTGGTCGGCGTAGCCGCCGCCACCGGTCTCGGTGCGCAGCTGCTTCTGCACATAGGTGTCGAGCTCGCGGCTGACGCCGGTCGTCGTCACCGTCGAGCCGAAGTCGCCGGTGGTGACCTCGATCTGGTTCGGCGTCTGGACGACGTAACCCGGCGTCTGCGAGTTGGCGACGTTCGAGGAAACGATCGAGAGCGCAGCCTGATTGGCACGCAGACCGCTCATCGCACTGGCGAGGGCTGAACTCAAACCCATGTTGACTTGCCGCCTTTGGTTACGTCACGCCCCAATCAGCGCAACACGTTCAAGAGGTCCTGCACCATCGTATTCGCCGTCGTGATCACCTTGGTGTTGGCCGAATAGGCCTGCTGGGTCACGATCAGCTTGGTGAATTCGTCGGCGATGTCGGTGTTCGAGCCTTCCAGCGACGAGCCGCTGATCGAACCGGAAGCGCCATCGATCGCGGCGCCCGACTGTTCGGTCGCTGAGTAAGCGCCGCCGTCCTGCGCCTTCAGGTAGTTGGTGCCGTTGAAGTGCGACAACGAGACCTGTGCGAGATCGAGGTTCTGGCCGTTCGAGAAGGTCCCAACCACGAGGCCGTTGTTGTTGACGGCGACCGAGCGAAGCTGACCGGCGGCATAGCCGTTCTGGGTGATGGTGTTGATGGTGACCGCGCCGCTGGTGCTGGCATATTGCGTCAGCCCGCCCGAGGAGATGTTGAAAGAGACCGAGCCCAGCGATTGGCCGCTGACGCTGACGTTGTTGATGGTGATCCCCGAACCGCTCGGCGAGGTCAGCGAGCCGTCGGCGGCAAAGGTGAAGGCCTGGCCGGTATTGACCCAGCCGACCGTCGTGCCGGTCGCATTCGGGTCGGTCTGGTAGAACATGTTCCAGCTATCGGCATGGCCCGCGCCCAGCGAGGCGCTGTCGGTCTTGGCCCAGCGCAGTTGCAGGTTCACCGGCGTGCCGGCCGCGTTGTAGGCGGTCACCGCGCCACCGCTGATCGATTCCTTGGTGAAGGTGGCGATGTCATTGCCGATCACGCCGCCGGTACCGGCAACGCCACCACCGTCACGATTCTTGGTGATGGTCGAGGTGAAGCCGAGCGCGGCGAAGGCCGCGCTGTTGGAGCTCGCCACCGACAGGTTGGAAGATGTGCCGGTGTTCAGCGTGATCACGCCGCCACTGCTGACCGACGACCCCGTTGCACCGGAGAGCGCGTCGATCTTGCCGAGCAGCATCGTGATGTTGTCGGTGACGTTGATTTGGTTCGGGCCTGACGCGCCGGCGGCCATGAAGGTCAGCGGCTGACCATTGACCGTGATGACGTCGCCGGCGGAGAAGCCCGATGTGATCACCTCGGCGCCGCCGGCCGCCGCCGCGCCGCTCAGCACCGTGGCGCCCGAGATCGCTGGGGAGGACAGCACGTTGCCGCCGCGCGTTACGCTGCTGATGCCGAGCGCCGTGGCCGCCTGGCCGCTACCAACCGGTACGTCGGTGCTGGTGCCGCTGGAGATCACGATGTTGCCGCTGGGATTGAGCGATGCGGTAACGCCGGCGCCGCCGGCCAACTGGATGGCGGAGATAATGCTGGCCACCGTGGCCGTCGTGCCCGCGCCGAGACCGATCGTGGTGTTGCTGCCGGCCGTCACGACGGTGGTGCCGCCGTTGAACGTGATCGTGTTGCCGTTGATGGTCAGCACCTGGCCGCTGAGCGCGGTGAGGGTGGTGGAGGCGAGATGCGTACCCAGGGCGTTGTCGAGCGAAGTTGTGGTCGATGCCACCGCTGCAGAGTTATTCTGGAGCGCCGTTGTGCCGGTCGTAGTGGTCGACGAGTACGGCGAGCGGATATTGCCGGTTGCGGCAGCGCCGGACGTTGTGGCGTTTGCATACGGTGGAGGCGGCGTGCCGACCGGCAGCGGGTTGGCCGCAAAGTCCGACGGGTTCAGTCCGCCGGCCGCCAGCAGCGTCTTGGTCGCCGCCGTCGTGCTCGCCACGGTGTTCGGCTGGGTCGGCAGGTTGGCCGCGTACTGGATCGATGTGGTCGCCTGCGCCGGAATGAAGTTGTTCTGGAATTTCAGGACTGTCGCGACGTTGCCTTGCGGGTTGCCGGTCTTCGGGTCGACCGTGACACCCATCAAATAGTAGCCGGCGCCGTTGACCAGATTGCCGTTGGCATTGAGCTGGAAGTCGCCACGCCGCGTGTAATAAGTGACGCCGCTGAACACCGGCGCGTTGTCGACGACGCCCGTGGCCTTCTGGATCGAGAAGAAGCCATCACCGGTGATCGCCATGTTGGTGGCGACGCTGGAGCCCGAGATTGTGCCCTGCGTGGTGATGGTGGCCTTGGCGTTGGCGGTTACGCCGCCCGCGACCTGCTTGCTCGGGACCGACGAGTCGGGAATGAGATCGACGAAGCTGGTGCCGATGCCCTTGTACGCGGTGGTGGATGAGTTCGCGATGTTGCCGGAAATGTTCTGCAGCGCGTAGGACTGCGCCTGCAGGCCACCCACCGAGGTGTTCATTGCATCGAAGATACCCATAACTTTGTCTCCAGATCCGATCTCGGCGGCCGGTCGACCATGGCCGCAGTCGGAGGAGACTGTCGCAAGGGCTATGCCAATGCGGGTTTTCTCATGAAATCAATCGTTTAACGAAAAAGCCCCGGTCTGATGACCGGGGCACATTTGCCGGGACCGGCAACATTTGCCGGGACGAAACCTAGGTTGCGGACGCCGCCGCGGGATGGAAGACCAGCCCGAAACCGTCGATGCAGTAGCGCAATCCGGTCGGCTTGGGACCGTCGTCGAAGACGTGGCCGAGATGGCCGCCGCAGCGCCGGCAATGCACCTCGGTGCGGAGCATGCCAAAGGTGCGATCCTCGGTCTTGCCGACATTGCCCTCGATCGGCTGGTAGAAGCTCGGCCAGCCCGTGCCGCTCTCGAATTTGGTGTCGGAGGCGAACAGCGGCAGGTCGCAGCCGGCGCAGGCGAAGAAGCCCTTGCGGTGCTCCTTGAGCAGCGGGCTGGAGCCCGGCCGCTCGGTGCCTTCCTTGCGCAGGATCTCATATTGCTGCGGCGTGAGCTGGGCACGCCATTCGGCGTCCGTCTTCTCGATCTCGAATTTCTGCGCGGCTTTCTCTCCAGCCTCCGCGGGCGATGCTCTGAGCCAGCGGAAGGCCGCAAGGCCGAACAGGCCGGCGACGGTCGTCAATAGGATGCGGCGATCAAACATCTCATTCTCCATGCGGGAGGTCTACGCCCTGAGATACGGGCTCTAACCGGCGACGTTACACTTCCGGGCCGAGTTTTTCTCACCTTATCGCGAGGCGCTCTCGTCCTGCGGGACCGGTTCCACGGCTTCTGCCACAGGCTTCGGCGGTGGGGCCGGCCGGGGCCGAACCCCGGGCGCCGGACGGCGCGGTCCGGTGCCGGCGGCCCGGTTGGCTTCGGCGAGGCGTGTCTCGCGTTCCCGGTCCTTGACCCTGGCGCGCTCCCGATAGCGGGCAAGCGAGCCTGCGGCAGCGGAACTCGCCCTGCCCCAGATTCCGACCAGTTGGCCGGCAACCCGCCCCGTCGTTCCCCCCGCCCAGACCAGCTCGAACGGTGAGAACAGCTTCCAGCGCTCGTCGCCCCACAGGATGCTGCGCGCGATCATCTGCCCGGCCATGGCCGAGGTGTTCATGCCCTGGCGGCCGAACCCGCTGGCCACCCACAGGCCTTTGCGCAACTGGCCGATCTGCGGCATGCCATGCACGGTCTGGCCGGTGGCGCCGCCGAAGGTCTCGGTGATCTCGACATTGCCGAGTTGGGGAAAGATCGACCGGATCCGCCGCCTGACGGCGCCCGCAAAGCGTTGCGGGCGCGCCGCCCAGGTGGTCTCCGGGCTCTCCCACATCAGGCGGTCGCCATCGACGATCCGGAAATGATCGACGCCGTCGGAATCCATCACCGATCCTTTGAAGGCGATGATCTCGTGCACGCGCTCGCCGAGCGGCGCGGTGATGCCGGCATAGCGCCAGACCGGCAGCAGCGTTTCCGACAGGCGCCGCAACGGCGCGCCGAGATGGATGTTGCCGGCGAGCACGATATGGGTGGCGCGCAGCCGCGCCGAGGGTGTGACGATCCGCTTGCGGATGCCGGAATGATCGATGCTGACGACCGGCGTATCCTCGAAGATGCGCGCCCCCGCCCGCCGCGCCAGCGCTGCGAGGCCGTGCACATATTTGCGGCCGTCGACCTGGAACGCCTTCGGATAATACACGCCATGAAAGTAGTGATCGGTCTTGAGCACCTCGCGGACGCGATCGACCTGCCAGCCCTCGGCCTCGGTGTCGAAATCCTCGTTCAGCATCTGCAAGCGGCTGATCAGCCGGTCGCCGGCATCGACGTTGGAGACCTCGAGCACGCCGTCGGTCGGGCCGATCCCGGGCATGTTCTCTTCCGTGGCGTTGGCCCGGACGAACTCGGCGCCCGCTTTCGACAGCGTCCACAATTCCCGCGCGTCCTCGAAGCCGATGCGCTCGATCAGCTCGGCGAGCGGCAGCGCGAAGCCCGGCATGACGGTGCCGAGTTGATTGCCGGAAGCGTTCCAGCCGATGTGGCGGCCCTCGAGCACCGCGACGCTGGCCCCCAGCCGGGCCGCCTCGAGCGCGATGGACAGTCCGGCAAGCCCGGCCCCGATGACGCAAATGTCCGCATCGAGGTCGAACGACAGCCGCGCCCGGTCGCGAAAGCCGGCTTCTTCCTGGGACACGCTTGTGAAAGTCTCGCTCATGTCGTTTCTTAAAGGACTGAGCGGCCGCTTGTCACCTTGTCCTCGACCAGCGCCTGTAGATTATCCTGGTCGTGTAACGATTCGAGAATGCCATGCGCCGTTTGCTGCTGCTGCGTCACGCCAAGACCGAGACCGACGCGCCGAGCGGCCGCGACCAGGACCGCAGGCTCGACGACCGCGGCCACAAGGATGCCGCCGAGATCGGCGACTGGATGGCCTCCCATCCCCCCTTTCCCGAGGCCGTGCTGGTGTCGCATGCTGTCCGGGCCCGGCAGACCTGGGACATCGCCTGGGAGACCATGAAGGACCGCGTCGCCGCGCCGCAGGTGGAGGTCCTGCCGGAACTCTACGGCGCCGATCCCGGCCAGATCCTGGAATCCATTCGCACTGCAACCGTCCCGGCCGACCCGAAGCAGTTGCTGCTGGTCGGCCACAATCCGGGCATGCATGAGATCGCCTTGATGCTGATGGGTAGCGGCGATCCGGCCGGCGCCAAGGCGCTCGCCGACAACCTGCCCACGTCGGGGCTTGCGATCTTCGACTTTGACGTCAAGGATTGGGGCGACGTAGCCTACCGTCGCGGCAAGCTGGTGCTGTTCGTCAGTCCGAGGTTGCTTCGAAGCTAAGGCTGCTTCGAGCGGGTTGATCGCGCGACGTGCCGGCAAGACGTCCCGACTGGAAATTTGGAGGCGCAGATGTTCAAGTCCATCCTCGTGCCCATCGACCTCGCCGACACCGACCTGGCCAAGCCGGCGATCGCGACCGCGGCAACGCTGTCACAGACCTGGAGCGGCGTGGTGCGCCTGCTCAACGTGCTGCCGATGACGCCGGTGATGCTGGCCGAATACGTGCCGGCCGATTTCGACGAACAGCAGCGCCAGACCTCGGAAGAAGCCCTCGCCATCGTCGCACGCGAGTCCGGCATCGAGCCGTCCCGCATCTCCAGCGTGGTGCGCCAGGGCGGCATCTATCACGAGATCCTGGAGGAAGCGGTGCACATGAAGGCCGAGCTGATCGTGATGACCTCGCACCGGCCGGCGATGCGCACCTATTTCCTCGGCTCCAATGCCGGGCATGTCGTGCGCTACGCCAAATGCTCCGTGCTGGTGGTGAGGCACTGAGGGTTGCGGCGAAACTCAGCATTGCAAGCAGCCAGCTCGTAGCCGGGGTGAGCGAAGCGATACCCGGGATAGCTCATGTCACGATTCCCGGATATCGCTTCGCTCATCCGGGCTACAAGCCCTTGCGTTGCCCGTCGGGCAAAATACCCAAACTGCAGGTCAACGCCCGCCGCTGAAAATATTCCACTTTACCGAAATTCGGAAACGGCGTATCTGTCGCGGCAACCCGGCCCAAGAAAGAGGGGCGTATCGCGATCGTCACGAACGCGGGCCGGACAGCGGCGGACGCTAGTCACACCGGCGCGAATGGTTTCGCAGGGCGGGCAACCGTGAGCGAAGGCGTCGCGCATACGACCGGTGTGATCAGCGTACGGCAAAACCGTGTCGTCCTGACGCCCGGGGTCTGTGCGTCAAGTCTTGTGGTGATGTGGCGGCCCGACCGGGTTCGCGCATCAGCCATCCGCAAGGCGACGGGGGCAATAGTGCATCGCTCCCCGGGGAGAGCACGGCATAAGCCGTAAAACCGCTGCGCAGGGAAGGCCGGACGTTTTGGCTTCACCTGTATGCCGCTGTGCAGATTTTCCTACTGCAATTTCGCACAGTGGACCGCGGGTGCCAGCCGGCGCCCGGTCTTCCCTGCGCCCTCTTTCATTTGAGGGTGAGACGGCGAAGCAAAGCTCGGGCGAAATGCGCCGCGAGGATGCGAAGGTGTGTCTGCGAGCGAGATGCGAGCTCAAGGAGCGACAGTGCTACCCACAAACGCCGTCATTGCGAGCGCAGCGACTTGTCCGCCGAAGCTTTAGCGAAGGCGGAAGCAATCCTGAGTCTTTCCGGGGTGGGATTCTGGATTGCTTCGCTGCACTCGCAATGACGATGTCGAAGCAGGTGTGCCCGAAGCTCCAGTCCCGGCTCTGCGCAGCAACGCGAAGAGGCGTTGCAGCGCGTCCGGGACAAGAGCGAAGCGCTTTACAGAAACCGAGTCAGCTCTGCTTTGGCCTGACCGTAGACCGCGTCCTCGATCTGGCTGCGCGTGATGCCGATGTCGCGCAAGGCGCGGTCATCGAGGTCGTTCAGCGTCTTGACGGCGGAGCGTTGCTCCAGGCGGTCGAACAGCGCATAGGCGCCGTTGGCCAGCTTGCGGAAAAATCCGTCTGACGAGGATGAGCGTAAACTCCGCCCGGCGGTCTGCGAGATCGTGGTCATTGTCCTTCTCCGGCCTGTTGTCCACGCGGCGAAGCGGATGCCGTTGGCGCAAGCGCCCGAGCGCCTGCACCTCATTTGCGTCGGATTGCTCTCGCTCTCCTCGGCTCAATCGTGAAGCTTGATGGAACTTAAATGCTCCAGTACACTACTCGGAGCAAGTGAAACATTGCTCTCGGTGCAATAATGTCCAAGTTCGAATACGTGAAGCTTGCCGATGCCATTGCTCTCGATATCTCTAACGGCACGTTAAGGCCCGGCGACCGGCTGCCGCCGCAGCGCAATTTTGCCTATGACCGTGGCATTGCGGTCTCGACCGCGAGCCGGGTTTATACGGAGTTGCTCCGCCGCGGCCTCGTCGTCGGCGAGGTCGGCCGCGGCACCTTCATCTCCGGCGCCATCAGGCGCGAGGTCGAGGCGCTGAGCGAGCCGCGCGACGCGCGGATCGATTTCGAGGTCAATTACCCGCTGCTGCCGCAGCAATGGGCGATGATCGCCAAGAGCCTTGCAGGCCTCGAGCGCGTCGACGCGCTCGAATCCGCGCTGCGCGTCTCCACCAGCACCGGCACCAAGAGCGCGCGCAATGCAGCCGCCGCCTATCTCGCACGCAAAGATTTCGCGCCGCAGGCCGAGCAGATCGTCTTCACCGCCAACGGCAAGCAGTCGCTCGCGGCCGCCCTCGCAGCCCTCGTTCCCACCGGCGGCCGCTGCGGCGTCGAGGCGCTGACCTATCCTTACGTCAAGAGCATCGCCGCGCGGCTCGGCGTGACGCTGGTCCCGATTCCGATCGACGAATTTGGCGCGCGCCCCGACGCCATCCAGAAGGCGCATCGCGAGGCGCATCTGTCGGCGCTGTATCTCCAGCCCATCATCCAGAACCCGCTCGGCGTGACCATGAACGCGACGCGGCGCGCGGACATCATGCGCGTCGCCGAGAAGCTCGATCTCACCATCATCGAGGACGCCGTCTACGGCTTCCTGGCCGACGACACGCCGCTGGCCGCGCTCGACCCCGACCGCTGCATCGTGATCGACAGCCTGTCCAAGAAGGTCGCGCCGGGCCTCGCGCTCGGCATCCTCGTCGCGCCGCCGCGATTGCGTGAGAGCGTGATGAGCGCGGTCCGCACCGGCGGCTGGATCGCGTCCGGCCACGCGCTGGCGTCCGGGCAGCGGCTGATGGCAGACGGCACCGTCGCCGAGCTGACGCGGCTGAAACGCGTCGACGCCGCGCGCCGCCAGCAGGCCGCGGCAAGGCTGCTCGCCGGCTACCAGCTCTCCGCCGATCCACGCTCCTATCACCTCTGGCTCACGCTGCCGGCACACTGGCGCTCGCAGACCTTCGTCGCCGCAGCAGCCCGGCGCGGCATCGCACTGACACCGTCCTCGACCTTCGCGATCGCCCATGGCCACGCACCGAACGCAGTGCGGCTCGCGCTCGCCCCGCCCTCGTTCGAGCAGCTCGATTCCGGCCTGCGCACGATCGCATCGCTGCTCGGCACCAAGGAAGAGGATTTCGACTCGACGGAGTAACCAAGCGTTTTCGAGCGAAGCGGATACCGGTTCGCGTCAAGAAAACGCGTCAAGCATCTGATGCCTTTTGCCCCGCTCAGACCTCCGGCCATTCCGCGATGAAGCCCTTCGCCTTGTAAGGCTCGATCTTGTCCCATTCATGCAGCATGCGGCGGCGAAATTCGGGGTCGGTGTGCCAGAGCACGCGCGGCGTCGCAAAGCTGTCGACCGTGAGCAGCATTTTCTCGACCTCCGGCCGGTGCCGGTGCAGCGTCATCGGATAACGCCGCGCGGTCCAGGTGTTGCCGAGGCATATCACGCTGCGGACATTGTGCAGCCCGAGTGTCGCGTCAATAATCGGCAGCGAGAGAATCACGTTCTCGCCAGTGTTCAAGGCACAATGTTCCTCGAGGATTCGGTCAGCCGGAATGCCCGCTTTGACCATCGCCGCCTTGATGATCGTGCACTCGGATTGCTCCGAGCCGGGCGTCACACCGCCGCTGACAATCGACCAGCGGAACAAACCCTCGCGCCACAGCCGGGCCGCCGTGTCGGCCCGCAGCGTGACGTCCTCGCGGGTGCCGAACATGAACAACAGGTCGGCCGGCCGCAGCGGCGTATCGATCAGGTGCGCGCGGTTGATCCTGGCGATCTCATCAGTCGAAGGCCTATGCGTACTGCGATCCTTGGTTGACATGGCAGCACGATGCGACACTCGCCCAAGGGCGCGAAGTCACGTTTGATTGCGGCCCTTTGCACCCAAGGCAGCAAGGCCATTTAGGGCAGCAAAGCTCTCGGCACGTGATCGAAGCTGTAGCTCCGGGGCTGGTTACGCCGGACGAAGCCGCCGACCTGCCAGGCGAACAGCGCGGCAAAGCCGACGATGAACAGCGCCCCGGCGAACTCGCCGATCAGCAGCGCGCGGATCAGGAGCCCCGTCATCGCCACTGCAAGCACCGCAAGAAAAGCCAGCATTATCGCGTAGGTCCTTCGGCCGAGGCCCGCGGTCAACTCAGCGTGGCTGCCGGCCTGCGCCATGCGCGCGTGCAACGCGACGATGAAATTGCGAAAACCATTGTCCTGCGGCGCCATCAGGGCCGCGGTCTGCCAGCTCGTCGACAGGATCGCGATACGGCCGCCGCCGGTGTGGCTGATATCGGCGCGAAAGCGGTGCTGCTGCATCGACACCGGGCGGAACGACAGCCGGATTGCACTGATCTCGTCGTAACGCCACAGGCCCGAACGGCCGCCGATGTGCCAGCACAGCCCCTCCTCCGTCAGCTCGAAGCGATGCGCCGAGCCGATCAGCGACGCCTTGTAGGCGTAGCTCGCACCCGCAGCCGCCTCAGCTCCCGAATCCTGCATCTTCACGATCAGTCCAATCCGGGCGAGCCCATCTGCGATCCGCTTGCGCGAGCGCCCTGCCCCATCCTACAAGCGAGACATGGCTGAGACGATTTTTTTTCCGCGCCGCCTGATTCTCGGCGCCGCCGTGATCTCCGGCGTGCTGCTTGCGCTCGCCGTGCACATGCTGGGCGCGCGCTACGGGCTCGACCTCGGCGGCCTCTGGCACTCGGACACGCACGAGTTCATACCGGCGGGCGCGGCGATCGCCTGGTGGCTGATCGCCTCCGTCGGCTTCTCGGGCGGCTATTTCACGGCGACATTGATGCAGAGCGCCGTCTCGGGCCAGATCCCGCAACGGATGCGGCAATTCCTGATCGCGGTCGGCGTGCTGCTGCTTGCCGGCGCGGGCCAGGTGGCCTCGGCGCCGAGCCCGGTGCCGACGGTCTCGGGCGTGCTGGCGGGGATCGCCGCGCTGGGCCTCGGCGCCGTGATGGCGTTCTGCGGCGCGCATTTCGCGCTGCGCCGCGGCTAACCTCAGGCGGTCGCGCGCAACGGCGGTCGGTCCAGCATGATCGCGACATCGGAAGCGGGCCGCGGCTTGCTGAACAGATAGCCCTGCGCCTGGGTGCAGCCTTCGCGCCGGAGCAGCTCGAGCTGCGCGTCGTTCTCGACCCCCTCTGCCGTGGTGACGATGCCGAGGCTGCGGCCGAGGCCAGTCACGGCGCGGATGATCGCCATGGAATCCTCACGCGTCGCGAGTTCCGACACGAAGGAGCGGTCGATCTTGATCTTGTCGAAGGGGAAGCTGCGCAGATAACTCAGCGATGAATAGCCGGTGCCGAAATCGTCGAGCGAGATGCGTACGCCCATGGCGCGGAGGTCATGCAGCGTGGCCAGCGTCGCCTCGCTGTTCTGGAGCAGCACGGATTCGGTGATCTCGAGCTCGAGACGGCGCGCGTCGAGTCCGGACGCGACCAGCGCCTCGGTCACGGATGCGATCAGGTTCGGATTCTTGAACTGCACCGGCGACAGGTTGACGGCGACGTCGACGTCGTCGGGCCAGGTGGCCGCGTCGGTGCAGGCGGAGCGCAGCACGAACTCGCCGAGCTGGATGATCAGTCCGGTCTCTTCGGCCAGCGGAATGAAGTTCATCGGCGCGATCAGGCCACGCTCCGGATGGTTCCAGCGCAGCAGCGCCTCGAACGCGACGACGCGACCGCTGACGACGTCGCGGATCGGCTGATAGTAAGCCTCGAACTCGTCGCGTTGCAGGGCGGCGCGCAGGTCCATCTCCAGCAGACGCCGCGCCTGCGCGCGCGCATCCATGCCGGTCTCGAAGAACCGATAGGTGCCGCGGCCGTCAGCCTTGGCACGATACAGCGCGAGGTCGGCGTTCTTCAACAGCTCGTCGGGATTGCTGCCGTCCTGCGGCGACAGCGAGATGCCGATCGAGACGCCGATGATGATCTGATGGTCGTCGATCTCGTAGGGCGCCGAGATCACCTCGACCAGGCGGCCGGCAAGGGACCTTGCCGCGGTTTCCTCCGAACGTCCGATCTGGACCACGGCGAACTCGTCGCCACCGAGCCGCGCCACCGTGTCGCTTTCGCCGACGGTGGCCTTCAGCCTGCGCCCGACCTCCTTGAGCAGCGCGTCGCCGATGGGATGGCCGAGCGAGTCGTTGATGTCCTTGAAGTGATCGAGATCGAGACAAAGCACCGCGAGCTGGTCGCCCGATCTGGTCCGGCGCAGTCCCTGCACGAGCTGCTCGTGGAACAGCACGCGGTTCGGCAGGCTGGTCAGCGCGTCATGGCGGGCCATGTGCGAGATCTTGGCCTGGGCCTCCAGCCATTCGGTAATATCCTCGAAGGTCGCGACCCAGCCGCCACCCTGCATCGGCTGGTTGACGACCCGGATGGAGCGGCCGAACCTGGTCACGACGTCCGTCGTGGTGCGGCTCTCGCGCGCGTCGGCGACGAGGCGGGCGAAGAATTCGCCGGCATCGCCCTGCCACTGACCCTTCGCCTGCTCCTCCCGCAGCACGTCGACCAGCAGTCGGCCGGTGAGCAGGATGTCGGTGCGGCCAAGCATCGCGGCATAACGCTCGTTGAACAGGATGATCTTGCCGTCCGCATCGAACATGCACAGTCCCTGCGACATGTTCTCGAGCGCGGTATCCAGCACGACCTGCTGGCGGCCCAATTCGCCCTTGGCGCGGCGATCGAGCAGCGCGGCCACCAGCGCAATCGCGATGATCGCAACTGCGGCACCCGCGGTGAAGAAGGACAACGAGGCCGGCGGGATCGATAACCCGCTGATCGCGAGCGTCGGATCCGGCGTCAGAACGACAGCGCCCATTGCGGTGAAATGATGTGCGACGATGGCGACCGTCAGCAGTGTGCTCGCGGTCAGCGCATGGAAGAGGTCGTCGCGCCGCGCAGCGACGAACAGCGCGAGCGCCGCGAAAAAAATTCCGAACAGCACCGAGGCGGCAACCGTGCTCCCGATCCAGTCGACCCGGGCCGGCATCTCCAGCGCCGCCATTCCGGTATAATGCATCGTCGCGACCGCGGTGCCGACGATGGCGCCGCCGAGCACGATCCACGGCGCGCGCGCGGAGGATGCCGCAAGACTCAACCCCACGAACGTTAAGGAGATCGCGAAGATCAGGGAAAGGATCGTCACCGGGATGTTGTAGGCGCCGGCGCCCCCCGGCCCATAGGCGAGCATCGCGATGAAATGCGTCGCCCAGATGCCGCATCCGCTGACGGCGGCATCCAGGGCGATCCAGACCAGGCGCCCCGAGCCGTGCGTCGCGCGCGCCCGGTGAAACAGGCTGATCGCCGCCGCGCTTGCGAGCAGGCACACCGCGCCGCCAAGCGCGACGAGCCGCCAGTCGTGCTCCTCGGTGAGACAGTAGAGAACTTGATGCATTGCGGGCCCCTATCGACCCACACTTGAACCGACAGAGATGGACAGTCGGTAACCGGCTACGTGCCTGTTTCGGGGATGGTGAACGGAAGCTATGTTCAATCGCTCGGATTGTTCATCCGCGCGAAGGTGCGCCGAGGCCGATCACGGCGGCGGCGAGCAGCAGCACGGCCGCCGACACGACCAGCGACAGGTGCAGGCCCGTCATGAACGCGCCCTCCGAGGCTACCAGCGAGCCGAACAGCGCGACGCCGAGGACGCTCCCGGTTTGTCGCGTCGCGTTCAGGACGCCCGCCGCGATGCCGGAGCGTGCCTTCTCGACGCTGCCCAGCAAGGTCGAGGTCAGCGGCGGCACCAGCAGCCCAAGTCCGCTGCTGATCGCGATCATCTGCGCAAAGATCGCCCAATAGCTCGTGCCGGCTTCGATCCACAGCAGGCCGACGCAACCGAGCGCCGAGACGCAGGCGCCGACGACGATGGTCGGGCACGGGCCGATACGCTCGGCGAGGCGCGGCGCCAGCAGATTGACCGGCAGCACCAACCCCCATCATCGGCACGAAGGCGAGACCGGTCCACCATGCCGACAGCCCGTTGATCCTCTGGAAATACAGGCTGAGCACGAAGATCAGGCCGTAGATCGCGATGTTGACGAGCAGGCCGACGAGCGAAGTCAGCGCGAACAGCCGGTGGCCGAACAGCGACAGCGGCAACATCGGCTGCGCCGCACGGCTCTCGCGCCAGACGAAGAGCACGGCGAGAATTGCGGCTGCGACAAAGGCCGCGACCACGGCTGGGTGGTCCCAGCCAAGCGCGCCGCCTTCGATGATCGCGCCGGCGAGTGCTCCCAGCGCGCCGATCGCGGTAAGCTGGCCGGGCAGATCGATCTCGCGCGAGCGCGCCCGCGTGGTTTCGCCGGCGTAACGCCAGCTTAACCACAGGCCGACGAGCCCGACCGGCAGATTGACCAGGAAGATCGCACGCCAGCCGACCAGCGTGATCAGCGCGCCGCCGACGAAGGGGCCGGCAGTGAGTGCGGGGCTCGCACCGGCGGCCCAGATTGCAACGGCGCGGCCGCGCTCGCGGTCGTCCGGATAGGCATGATTGAGCAGCGCAAGAGAATTCGGCACCAGGATCGCCGCCGCCAGCCCCTGGACCAGCCGCGCTGCGATCAACACGGTCGCATTGGGCGACAACGCGCAGGCAAGCGAGGCCGCGGTGAAGATGGCGAATCCCGCCATGAAGACGCGCTTGGCCCCGATGCGGTCGCCGAGCGCGCCGGCCGTCAGGATGAATGCGGCAAACGCGATGGTGTAGGCGCTGACCACCCATTGCAGCTCGGCGACGCCGCCTCCGAGCGTCCTGCCCATCGCATCGAGCGCGGTGTTGACGATGGTGACGTCAAGCTGCACCACGCCATAACCAAGGCTCATCGCGGCAAGGGTGAGGGATGTTGCAAGGCGGGAGCCGGTATGCGGCGCGCCGGCTCCGAAGGCTTCGTATTTGACGGTGCTTACTCGCATGCTGCCATCTCGGTTGCAGCCCCATGCGAACGATACGCTTCCAATTCGCTGTCATGTTACGACAACGATCGAATGATGGACGTGATGGATATGCGCGAGCGTCGCGCGAACGGCCGCGCGACGCTCTATCCTGATCCTGGCTGGGCCTGGCCCTAGCTCGCTGCGCGCAGGTTCACCTTGCTCTCGGCGAGCGTGGTCAGCTTTTTGTCGGTCGCCTTCTCTTCTTCCAGCGTCTTGGCGAGCACGCTGGCGCAGTCGTTGCGGCCGAGCTGCTTGGCCCAGGCGATCAGGCTGCCGTAGCGGACGATCTCGTAGTGCTCCGCCGCCTGTGCCGCGTTGATCAGCGCGGCGTCGAGCACCGCCTTGTCGGCGACTTCGCCGGCGGTCTCGTCGGCCTCCTCGATGATGCCATCGATCGCCGGGCAATCGACGGCCTTCACCTGCGCACCGTGCATCTTGAACACTTCCTCGAGGCGCTTGACGTGCTCCCTGGTTTCTTCGAGGTGCGTCAAAAAGCCCTGCTTCAGCTGCGGATCGGTCGCCTTATCCGCCATTTTCGGCAGAGCCTTGGTGAGCTGCTGCTCGGCGTAATAGATGTCCTGGAGCTGATGCACGAACAGGTCGTTCATGGTTTTGATGTCTTTTGTGAACAATCCCATCGGTCCGATCCTCTCGGGTTGTGGGAACACGGAGGCACCGGCTTGCAGGAGAAGCCGGTTATTCCGCCATGTTCGATTGCTGATGCGGCACTAACCAGCGCAGGGCATCGTCGTTCCAAAAAAGCCCGCATCCCTTGCGCTGGAACAATGCTGCCCGTGCAGGATCTGAGACCATGTCACGGACGGACGCGACCGATCCCACGACTCATATGCTTAACGCGCGCCCGATGTGAACCGCGTATGACAAAGTGGCTGGTCCAAGCTGGTCCAAGGCAGAACCTATCCTTGTCAAGGGCTGCACAAGTCACTGTTTTTGCCTTAAATGAGCTACATCATGCCTAGCGATCCAAGCCCACATCGGGCACTGATCGCATCCGACCGGCCAATGTCTGGCCTGGTCGGTCTTGCCCCCCGCCGGGAGGATGAATGCACGGACTGCTGACCGCGCTGAAGCGCGGCTTCAAGAGATGGATCGGCTGGCGGCGACTCGGCGTTGCGGCGAGCGTCTTCATCATCACGTTCGCGATCACCACGCTGGTACGTACGCTCAAGGGCATCGACACCGGGGTCATCCTGACGGCGTTGACCGAGATTCCCCGCGGTAACATCGGGCTGGCGGCGATCTGCGTATGCTTCGCGTTCTGTACGCTGACCTTCTACGATTTTTTTGCACTGCGAACGATCGGCAAGAAGCACGTGCCCTATCGCATCGCAGCGCTCTCCAGCTTCACGTCCTATTCGATTGGCCACAATATCGGCGCCACCGTCTTCACCGGCGGCGCGATCCGCTTCCGGATCTATTCGGATTACGGGCTGAATGCGATCGACGTCGCAAAGATCTGCTTCCTGTCGGGCCTGACCTTCTGGCTCGGTAACATCTTCGTGCTCTCGATCGGCATGGCCATCCATCCGGATGCCGCCTCCTACATGGATCAGCTGCCGTCGTCGATCAACCGGCTGATTGCGCTCGGCGGCCTCGCCTCGATCGGCGCGTATCTGGTCTGGCTGTGCATGGGCGAGAAGCGCCGCGAGCTTGGCCAGAAGGGCTGGAAGGTGGTGCTGCCGTCAGCGCCGCTGACGCTGGTGCAGATCCTGATCGGCGTCGTCGATCTCGGATTCTGCGCGCTCGCGATGTACCTTCTGGTGCCGGCCACGCCGCAGATCGACTTCCTGTCGCTCTCCGTGGTGTTCATTTTGGCGACATTGCTCGGCTTTGCCAGCCACGCCCCCGGTTCGCTCGGCGTGTTCGACGCCGCCATGCTGGTGGCGCTGCCGGAGTTCGGCCGCGAGCAGCTTCTGGCCACGCTCCTTGTCTTCCGCATCCTCTATTTCGTGATCCCGTTCGGACTGGCCATCTCCATCATGGGCACACGCGAGCTCTGGATGAATGTGGTGGAGCCCTGGCAGGAGCGCCGAAGGCTGGCAGAGGCCTGCGCGCAGGCCAACCTGCCCAAGCAGGTGGCAGCGATGGAGCGCGAGCGGTCGCTGCGGCAGGCCAGCAAACGCTGAGCATGATCCGGAAAAGTGCGAAGCGGTTTTCCGGAAAGGTCATGCTCTAACGATGGTCCGCTAGACGACGGGCAGCAAAACCGTCAGACCAATGTTGCAGGCGGAGAGCAGCTCTCTTATTTCCGCCTCAACTTTGCCGTTGAAAATGCGGGCCATGATCCCTGTATCCCTTCGCCGTTTCCTCGCCGGTACCCTGCTGCTCGCCGGGCTCCTCACCGCCTTGCCGCTGAAACAGGCGGCCGCGCAGGACGCGGGCGCCATGCAGATCAGCTGGGAGGTGCGCAACCGCTTCCGGCTGTTCCGCGAGGAGCGCGACTTCCTGCTCCACGTCGAGAACGCGCGTAACCGCAGCATCCTCGCCGCCGAGCAATCGCTGGAGCTCCAGAGCGAGGGCCGCGGCTGGGCCCGCAACATGGTCAACCGGCTCTGCATCGACCTCCAGGGCCGGGTCAACCAGCCCTGCACCCGCGACAACACGAAGGAAAACTACCTCACCCCCCTCGACCATCCCGTCACTGTGCGCCTCGCCGGCGCGGTGCCGGTTGGCGCCACCTGCGCCTGGTCGTTCGACGACGGCGACGGGCCACAACAATCCACCTTCGACTGCGCCGAGCCGATCAATCTGCGGGTCCGCTACGGCAAGCAGACGGTCGCGAGCGTCGACGTCTCCTCCGGCTCCGATCCGACCCAGCGGGTCCAGACCGAGATCCAGGTCCGCGACATCTTCGTCGCTGGCCTCGGAGACAGCATCGCCTCGGGCGAAGGCAATCCGGACCGGCCGCTGGCGCTGTCCGACGAAGGTTTTTGCTTCCGCTCCTATCTCGGCACCGCCGGCGCGCAGTATTACCGGCCGAGCCGCGCCGGCTTCAAGGGCGGCCGCGCCTGCGAAGCTCCGGATACGCTTGCCAACTGGCAGCGCTACAGCGCGCTCTGGTTCAACTCGCCCTGCCACCGATCGCTCTACAGCTACCAGGCCCGCACCGCGCTGGCGCTCGCGGTACGCTACACCCACGTCGCGGTAACCTTTCTGCCGCTCGCCTGCACTGGCGCCAGCATCAGCGACGGGCTGCTCGGCTCGCAGCGTGCCCGTGAATGCCCGCCCGGCAAGACCGGCGTCTGCAACATCAGCGTGAACGCGCAGGTCGCCGAGCTGCGCGAGGCGCTGACCGCCGCTAAGAAACGGCAGCCAGAGCGCACGCTCGACCTCGTGCTGCTCTCGGTCGGCGCCAACGACGTCTATTTCTCCGGCCTCGTCGCCGACGTTATCGTCGAGACGGCAACCGAGCGCGCGATATTCCGGCGCTCCGGCGTGATGGCGAGCGTCGATGATTCCCGCGATGCGCTGGCGCGCGAGCTGCCGCAGAATTTCGTCAAGCTGCGCGAGGCCCTGAAGCCGCTGGTCGGCGGCGACCTCTCGCATGTGGTCTACGTTTCCTACGCCAACCCGGCGCTCGCCGATGGCGGCGTGCCCTGCCGCGGCGGCCGCGCCGGCTTCGACATCCATCCGTCCTTCAACGCCGATCCGCAGCGCCTCGCCCGCGTTTCGACCTTCGTCGACACCGAATTCCTGCCGCAACTGAAGGGGCTCGCCACCTGCACCCGCGGCGCGCTGTGCCGCGATCCAGAGGCCGACCGCATGACCTTCGTGGATTCGCATCAGGCGGCGTTCGCCGATCACGGCTTCTGCGCGCATTCGGGCAACGACCCCGAATTCGACCGCACCTGCTTTGCCGAGAACGGCCAGAGCTTCAATCCCGACATCGTGAGCGCGGCGAGCCAGCCGATGCTGTGCGGCCGCGGCGCCTCCGAATTCCGCGCCTATCTGCCGCGCGCGCGCTGGATCCGCGACGCCAATGACAGCTATTTCGCCGCGATGACCTATCCGCAAGGCCTGCCGGCAGCCAGCCAGCCGACCGACATCCACGACGCCACCTGGGGCGTGCTCTCCGCCGTCTATGGCGGCGCCGTGCATCCGAGCGCCGAAGGCCACGCCGCGATGGCGGACGCGGCACTACCGGCCGCAAGCGCCGTGCTCGGTCTGGATGCGGCACCGCCGGGCGTGACACGCGGGCTGCTCGCGCCGCTGCTGCCGGGCGCGCGGCAGTAGGCGCAAAGCGGGCTCTCTCCACATCGTCATTGCGAGCGCAGCGAAGCAATCCAGAGTCTTTCCACGGTGGAATTCTGGATTGCTTCGCTGCGCTCGCAATGACGAGATTGGGGCTCACGTCTCGGCAGTCTCTCACAATCGTTCCTCCCACCAGCCGTTCCATCAATCCAAAATCGGCATCGATCGATACTGCCTTGAACTTGGACACTCTGCCGCGCGCACCTCTAGGAGTCGAAGGGGGAAACGTTTCGAGTTCTAAGGAGGCGCGCAATGAGCGCAGTGATGTCCGCAGCGGACGTGAGAAGGTCTCGCGTCAGGCTGTTCATCGTGACCATGTTGTTCCTGGTCACGACCGTCAATTATGCCGATCGCGCCACGCTGTCGATCGCGGGCCCCGCGCTCTCCAAGGAGCTGCATCTCGATCCGGTTGCGATGGGCTACATCTTCTCGGCGTTCGGATGGTCCTATGTGATCGCGCAGGTGCCGGGCGGCTGGCTGCTCGACCGCTACGGCTCCCGCCTCGTCTATGCCTTCAGCATCATCGTCTGGTCGCTGTTCACGACGCTGCAGGGCTGGGTCGGCTTCTTCAGCGCCGGCACCGCGATCACCGTGCTGTTCGGCCTGCGCTTCCTTGTCGGTATCGCCGAAGCGCCGTCTTTCCCCGCCAATGCTCGCATCGTCGCGGCCTGGTTTCCGAGCAACGAGCGCGGCACCGCCTCTGCCTTCTTCAATTCCGGACAGTATTTCGCGACCGTGATCTTCGCGCCGCTGATGGGTTGGATCGCGCACGACTACGGCTGGCGCTACGTGTTCTTCGTGATGGGCGCACTCGGAATCATCATGGGCCTGGTCTGGATCAAGACGATCTATGGCCCGAAGGAGCACCCCGGCATCAACGAGGCTGAATTCGACTACATCAAGGACGGGGGCGCGCTGGTCGATCTCGACGCTCCCAAGGACGATCTGAAGCAAGAGCGCGCGCCCGAGGCCGGCTCCGGGTGGGACCATATCCGCCAGCTGCTTTCCAACCGCATGATGCTCGGCGTCTATCTCGGCCAGTACTGCATCAACACGCTGACCTATTTCTTCCTGACCTGGTTCCCGGTCTACCTGGTCAAGGAGCGCGGCCTCTCGATCCTGCAAGCCGGCTTCGTCGCGACGCTGCCGGCGCTGTGCGGCTTCATCGGCGGCGTGCTCGGCGGCGTCATCTCCGACGCGATCCTGCGCAAGACCGGCTCGTTGACGATGGCGCGCAAGATCCCGATCGTCGGCGGCATGCTGCTGTCGATGTCGATCATCGCCTGCAACTATGTCGACGGCCAGGCGCTGGTGGTCGGCTTCATGGCGCTCGCCTTCTTCGGCAAGGGCATCGGCGCGCTCGGCTGGGCTGTCGTCTCCGACACCTCGCCGAAGGAAGCCGGCGGCGTCTCGGGCGGCCTGTTCAACACCTTCGGCAACCTCTCCTCGATCAGCACCCCGATCGTGATCGGCTACATCCTGGCCGCGACCGGCTCGTTCAACGGGGCGCTGATATTCGTCGGTGCCAATGCGCTGGTGGCCGCATTCGCCTATCTCGTGGTCGTCGGCAAGATCGAGCGCGTGGTGCTCAAACGTTCCTCCTGAGGGCTCCCATGGGAGCTTGACCAGGCAACTTAACGGCGGCTTCACGGCCGCCGTCTTTGTTTTGGGAGTAATCGATGCTAGAAGCGCCGGGGAAACGCCTTATCCATCTAAGGCATGTATCGATGTTCGACCTCAACCAGCTCCGCTGTTTCGTCACGGTGGCGGAGGAACTGCATTTCGGCCGCGCCGCCGCGCGACTGAACATGACCCAGCCGCCGCTGTCCCGGCAGATCCAGGTGCTCGAGCACATCATCGATGCGCCGCTGCTAGAGCGTACCAGCCGCTCGGTACGCCTGACGCCGGCCGGACGCAGCTTCCTGCCGGAAGCGCGGCGTATCCTGAAGCTTGCGGAAAGCGCCTCGCAGGTGGCACGCCGTATCGCGCTCGGCAAGTCCGGCTCGCTCAAAATCGGCTTCACCGCGGCCGCGGCCTACGGCTTCCTCCCCGAGCTCGTCGCCGCCTGCCGCGCCAAGCTGCCCGAGGTGGACTTCTCGCTGAAAGAGATGGTGTCGGGCGACCAGTTCGAGGCGCTGACCTCGGGCCAGATCGATGCCGGCCTGCTCAGGCCCCCGATCGCGCGCCCCGAAATCGCCAGCCGCCGCGTCGTGGCCGAGCCCCTGCTCGCCGCGATCCCGAAAAAGCATCCGCTGGCGAATGCCGAGACCATCACGATCAAGGATTTCGACAACCAGCCCTTCGTGATGTATTCGCCCTACGAGAGCCGCTACTTTCACGACGTGCTGGTGGCGCTGTTCACCCGCGCCGACATCCTGCCGCGCTATGTCCAGCACCTGAGCCAGATCCACTCGATCCTCGCCATGGTGCGCGCCGGCCTTGGCCTTGCCATCGTGCCGGCGGCGGCGGCGAGCCTGAAGATCGCGGACGTCCGCCTGCGGCCGCTGAAGCTGCGCACCCGCGTCCCGGTCGAGCTGTTCATGGTCTGGCGCCGCGACGACGAGAATCCGCTGCTGTCGGCGCTCGTAAAAATCGCGAGCGAATTGTCCTCGACGGAGGTGATGGAAGATTGATGCTGATTTCGCATCGGTCGATATAGGCTTTGGCTTGGACCCGCATCGAACGGTCTCCTAAACCACGGCGCATGGACGCGCAGCCTTTGCGTCCTCCACAACACGAGACCAGGGAGCAGCGCCCATGAGCAAGATGACCCCGCAGGAAATGGCCCAGAAGATCGGATCCGGCCTCCTGTCTTTCCCCGTCACCCCGTTCAAGGCGGACTACTCCTTCGACGAGACGACCTACCGCGCCAACATGGACTGGCTCTGCGGCTATGACGTCGCAGGCCTGTTCGCCGCCGGCGGCACCGGCGAGTTCTTCTCGCTGACGGCGGCCGAGGTTCCGCAGGTCGTCAAGATCGCCGTGGACGAGACCAAGGGCCGCGTGCCCGTGCTCGCCGGCACCGGCTACGGCACCGCCACCGCGCGCGAGATCGCGATCGGTGCTGAGAAGGCCGGCGCCGACGGCTTGTTGCTGCTGCCGCCTTATCTCACCCATGCCGAGCAGGACGGCCTTGCTGCCCACGTGGAAGCGATCTGCGCCTCCGTGAAGATCGGCGTCATCGTCTACAACCGCGACAACGCCATCCTCCAGCCCGATACGCTCGCCCGCCTCGCGGAGCGCTGCCCGAACCTCGTCGGCTACAAGGACGGCATCGGCGACATCGAGCTGATGACCCGCGTCTACACCAAGCTCGGCGACCGCCTGACCTATATCGGCGGCCTGCCGACCGCGGAGACCTTCGCGCTGCCCTATCTCGACATGGGCGTGACCACCTACTCCTCGGCGGTGTTCAACTTCGTTCCGGAATTCGCCACCAATTTCTATGCCGCCGTGCGCAAGCGCGATCACGCGACGATCCACGCCGGGCTGAAGGACTTCATCCTGCCGCTGATCGCGATCCGCAACCGCAAGAAGGGCTATGCGGTCTCGATCATCAAGGCCGGCATGAAGGTGATCGGACGCGATTCCGGCCCGGTTCGCCCGCCGCTGACCGACCTCACCGAGCAGGAGATCGCGGAAGTCACGGCGCTCGTGAAGAATCTGCCCGCCATCCGATCGTCACAACAGGCTGCAGAATAACAAACGACACAGGGAGGAGCCTGCGATGGCCAAGACCGAGATCACTGGCGCACCGGTCGTCACCGCGATGCAGGTGATCCCGGTCGCAGGCCGTGACAGCATGCTCCTCAATCTGAGCGGCGCGCATGCGCCGTTCTTCACCCGCAACATCGTCATCCTCACCGACAATGCCGGTCACACCGGCGTCGGCGAGGTGCCCGGCGGGCAGAAGATCTGGCAGACGCTGCAGGACGCCCGTGATCTCGTGATCGGCAAGACCGTCGGTGCGATGAACAACATCCTCGCCGATATCAGGACCGCATTCGCCGATCGCGATGCTGGCGGCCGCGGCAAGCAGACTTTTGATCTCCGCGTCATGATCCACGCCGTCACGGCCGTGGAGTCGGCGCTGCTCGATCTGCTCGGTCAACATCTCAACCTGCCGGTCGCAGCCCTGCTCGGCGAGGGCCAGCAGCGCAACAGCGTCGAGACGCTGGGCTATCTCTTCTTCGTCGGCGACCGGCGCAAATCCAAGCTGGACTACGTCAGCGGCGAGACCGGCAAGAGCGAATGGTTCAACCTCCGTCATCAGCAGGCGATGACGCCGGAAACCGTGGTGCGGCTCGCGGAATCGACCCACGACCATTACGGCTTCGCCGATTTCAAGCTCAAAGGCGGCGTGCTGCGCGGCGAGCAGGAGATCGAGGCCGTCACCGCGATCGCCAGGCGCTTTCCGAATGCGCGGGTGACCCTGGATCCGAACGGCGCATGGTCGCTCGACGAGGCCGTCAGCCTCTGCAAGGACATGCACGGGATCCTCGCCTATGCCGAGGATCCCTGCGGCGCCGAAGGCGGCTTCTCCGGCCGTGAGATCATGGCCGAGTTCCGCCGTGCGACGGGCCTGCCGACCGCGACCAACATGATCGCGATCGACTGGCGGCAATTGTCCCATGCATTGCGCCTCGGCGCGGTGGACATTCCGCTGGCCGATCCCCATTTCTGGACCATGCAAGGCTCGGTGCGCGTGGCCCAGACCTGCCGCGACAACGGCCTGACCTGGGGTTCGCACTCCAACAACCATTTCGACATCTCGCTCGCCATGTTCACCCATGTCGGCGCCGCTGCCCCCGGCAAGGTCACCGCGATCGACACGCATTGGATCTGGCAGGACGGCCAGGCCCTGACCAAGGAGCCACTCCAGATCAAGGGCGGCAAGATCGCCGTGCCTGAGAGGCCGGGCCTGGGTATCGAAATCGACAGGGCCGCCATCGACGCCGCGCATGACCTTTACAAGCAGCATGGACTCGGCGCCCGCGATGACGCTATTGCCATGCAGGACCTGATCCCCGGCTGGACCTTCGACGACAAGCGTCCCTGCCTCGTGCGTTAGAAAATTCGGAGGAAGAGATATGACTGCGATCCTGAAGAACTTCATCGGCGGCGAATGGGTCGACGGCTCCGGCGTCACCAAGAACATCAATCCCTCCAACACCAATGATCTCGTCGGCGAATACGCCAAGGCCGACAAGGCGCAGACCGAGAAGGCCATCGCCGCCGCCAAGGCCGCCTTCCCCGGCTGGGCGCAGTCGACGCCGCAGGCGCGCTACGACGCGCTGAACAAGATTTCCCTCGAGATCATCGCCCGCAAGGAAGAGCTCGGCCGCCTGCTCGCCCGCGAGGAAGGCAAGACGCTGCCCGAGGGCATCGGCGAGGTCGCGCGCGCCGGCCAGATCTTCGCATTCTTTGCCGGCGAGGCGCTGCGCATGATCGGCGAGAAGGGTGCTTCCGTCCGTCCCGGCATCGACGTCGAACTCACCCGTGAGCCGATGGGCGTCGTCGGCATGATCACGCCCTGGAATTTCCCGATCGCGATCCCCGCCTGGAAGATCGCCCCGGCGCTCTGCTATGGCAACACCGTGGTGTTCAAGCCTGCCGAGCTGGTGCCGGGCTCGGCGCATGCGCTGTCCGAGATCATCACCCGCTCCGGCATCCCGTCCGGCGTGTTCAACCTCGTGGTCGGCTCGGGCTCCGTGGTCGGCCAGACCGTGATCGAGCATCCCGACGTCGCCGCGATCACCTTCACCGGCTCGGTGCAGACCGGCCGCAAGATCGCGCAGGCCTGCGTGACCTCGAGCAACATGAAGAAATTCCAGCTCGAGATGGGCGGCAAGAACCCGCTGGTGGTGCTCGACGACGCCGATCTCAAGACCGCCGTCGAAGTCGCCGTCAACGGCGCCTATTTCTCCACCGGCCAGCGCTGCACCGCCTCCTCGCGCCTGATCGTCACCGAAGGTATTCACGACCGTTTCGTTGCGGCGATGACCGAGCGCCTGAAAGGCCTGACGGTCGACGACGCGCTCAAGGCCGGCGTGCATATCGGCCCGGTGGTTGACCAGAGCCAGCTCGACCAGGACCTGCGCTACATCAAGATCGGCCAGGACGAGGGTGCCAAGCTCGCCTGGGGCGGCGAGTTGCTCAAGCGCGAAACGCCCGGCCACTACTTGCAGCCGGCGCTGTTCACGGAAGCCAACAACAACATGCGGATCGCGCGCGAAGAAATCTTCGGGCCGGTCGCGACCGTCATTCGCGCCAAGAACTACGAGGAGGCGCTGGCGATCTCCAACGACACCGAGTTCGGCCTCGCTTCCGGCATCTGCACCACCAGCCTGAAATACGCCTCGCACTACAAGCGCAACAGCGAGTCCGGCATGGTGATGGTCAATCTGCCGACCGCCGGCGTCGACTATCACGTGCCGTTCGGCGGCCGGAAGGGTTCGAGCTACGGCGCCCGCGAGCAGGGCTCCTATGCCCGCGAGTTCTACACGACGGTGAAGACTGCCTATACCTTTCCCGGCTGATGGATCGTAGGTGTCGTAGGGTGGATTAGCGCAGCGTAACCCACCTCTTGTGGTTCGACGGATGCAGACGGTGGTGGGTTACGCTGCGCTAACCCACCCTACACTTCGGAGTCCTTCCATGGACCAGTCAGTCGCAGCGAAAGAGCAGCCCCGCTACATCAAGCTCAACGAGCGCGACAACGTCGCGATCGTTGTCAATGATTTCGGGCTACCCGCCGGCTCCCGCTTCGCCAGCGGCCTGACGCTGCGCGCCTTCGTGCCGCAAGGCCACAAGACGGCGCTGGTCGACATCCCGCAGGACGCCCCGATCATCCGCTACGGCGAGGTGATCGGCCATGCGCTCGCGCCGATCCTGGCCGGCGAATGGGTGGACGAAGCGCGCATCCGCATGCCGGAGGCCCCTGCCCTCGACAAGCTGGAAATCTCGACCGCCGTGCCCGCGCCGCTGCCGCCGCTCGATGGTTTCACGTTCGAAGGCTTTCGCAATTCCGACGGCTCGGTCGGCACCAAGAACATCCTCGGCATCTCCTCCTCCGTGCAATGCGTCAAGGGCACGATGGAATATGCGGTGAAGCGCATCCGCGCCGAGCTGCTGCCGAAATATCCGAATGTCGACGACGTGGTGCCGCTGACGCATGCCTATGGCTGTGGCGTCGCCATCAACGCGCCTGATGCTGTGATTCCGATCCGCACGCTGCAAAACATCGCGCAGAACCCGAATTTCGGCGGCGAGATCCTGGTCATCAGCCTCGGTTGCGAGAAGCTCGCGCCCGAGCGTCTGGTGCCGGAAGGCGTCAGCAATGCCATCGTGCGCATGCAGGACGAAGCCTTCGACGGTTTTGGCGCCATCGTCGACGCGATCATGACCCAGGCAGAGGCCCGCCTGAAGATCCTCAACAAGCGCACCCGCGAGACCTGCCCGGCCGCCGATCTCGTCATCGGCCTGCAATGCGGTGGCAGCGACGCCTTCTCCGGCGTCACCGCGAACCCTGCGGTCGGCTTCGCCGCCGACCTGCTCGTGCGTGCCGGCGCCACCGTGATGTTCTCGGAAGTCACCGAAGTGCGCGACGCGATCCAGCTGCTCACGCGGCGCGCCATCAACGAGGACGTCGGCCGCGCGCTCGTTCGCGAGATGGCCTGGTACGATTCCTATCTGGCCCGCGGCGGCGCGGACCGCAGCGCCAACACCACGCCGGGCAACAAGAAGGGCGGCTTGGCGAATATCGTCGAGAAATCGCTCGGCTCGATCGTCAAGTCCGGATCAAGCGCGATCACCGGCGTCCTCTCGCCCGGCGAGAAGGCGACGCAGAAGGGCATGCTGTTTGCGGCAACGCCGGCGTCCGACTTCATCTGCGGCACGCTCCAGCTCGCCTCCGGCATGACGCTGCAGGTGTTCACCACCGGCCGCGGCACGCCCTATGGCCTTGCGGCTGCGCCCGTGATCAAGGTCGCGACCCGCAGCGAGCTCGCGCGACGCTGGAAGGACCTGATCGATTTCGACGCGGGCGGCATCGCCACCGGCGAGAAGACCATCGAGGAGACCGGCTGGGACCTGTTCCGCCTGATCCTCGACGTCGCCAGCGGCCGCACGCAACCCTGGTCGGATCGCTGGGGCATCCACAACGATTTGACGCTGTTCAATCCGGCGCCGGTGACCTGAGGGCTGCGCGCGGATGCTGCCTCGCCGCGTGGATGCGTTGGTGCGAGAGTCTCGTTTCGGCGCGACGCATCGCCCGTGATCACGCTGCAGTCTACGTCATGCTGCCCGGCATGAAGCAGCGCACGCGCGGATGACCGTCGATGTAGTGCTTCCACACCATGGTGCGGCCGATCTTGTTCGGCACGGTAATGACGGCGCCGTCGGGCACGATGACCCATTCGCCCTCGAGCTGCACGCGATAGCGGCCCTTGTCGGATTCCCAGTCGACATCGGCGACCACATAGCCGTCGGCATCCGAGCAGCATTGGCCGTATTCGCTGTGCAGGCTCTCGAACCAGGGTTTTAACGGCGAGTTGGCGTAGCGGCCGTCATCACGCGCCAAGGTCGGGGCGGTCAGCAGCACCGTCGGGACCAGCAGCATGGCGGCACGCGATATTGCACGTCTCATGTCGTCTCCGCGGATCGAGGTCACCGCCGCGGGGCGATAATTGCCGTCCGCCTCCGCGACTCGGCGAAGGCGTCAAGGACGGCGACTCATCCCCCAACAGCTTTGCGGATAGCTATGCAAATCCGGCGCCAGCGCGCATTCCGGGGAACTACTGGCGCGCGTCCGGCACCCGTTCGTCTTTCGAGGGGTATTGACCGCTACGCGCGCGCCAAGATCTCCGCTGTCTCAGCCGGCCGCATGCGCGATTGCGCACGGGGGGAGACCGGCAACAACGCGGAGAGGCTGCGGCGTACTGGAGTCCCCCGCCTTGGCGGGCAATGACGGCAATGTGTGGAGTGGAGCTACGGAAGTACGGGCGCCATGGCGCGCGACGTAGACCCTACTGCTTCGGCGCCGGCGCCATCATCGCGCCGCCCTTCTTCGCCGCGGGCACAGGCACGGGCTTGGTCGCGGCGGTCGTTGGCGCCGGGAGATATTTCGCGACGATGGCGGGATCGACCTGCGCGATGTTGGCGTCGGGAAGACGCGTCCAGGTTTCGTCCTTGCCGAACAGGGAAATGCCGAGGAAGCCGCGCATCGTCAGCGTCTGCCCATCCGGACTGACCGTCATCTTGGCCTTCCAGATGTTGCCGTCGCGCGGATTGACCACGTTGCCGCCGTCATACTTCAGGCCGTCGCGCTTCATGTCGCGGATGAAAGAAAGCCCGAGCACCGGCGCGTTCTTGCGATCGTCCGTGCATTTCGCGCAGATCTCGTTCGGGTCGTCGCCGGGCCGCGGAAAGGTTTTCGCGATGACGCCTTCGAAGATGCCGTTGTGGTCGATGAAGAGAAACCAGCCCACCGTCTTGCCGTCTTCGACCTTCTGCCACAGGCCCGCGGCGGTCGGCTGCTGCACTTGCGCCACAACGGGGCTCACCGCACCGAGCGCCATCGCGAGCGCGAGGAATGAGAACAGCCGAAAGCTGGAAAAGAGAGTCCGCATTATCATCACCTTGCTGAGCCAATCGCCTTGCTAAGCCGCCTACCGCAATGGCCGCAGACTACGGCGATTTCGCGAACTGTTCCAGCACCAGAAACATGGGGCATCGCCCGCCGCCGTCAGTTGACGCCGAGCTTCTTTTGCAGGCTGGAGGACGAGGTCGTATACTGGAACACGAGCCGCTTCTCCGGATAAACGTAGCGATGGGCTTTTTGCGACATCAGCGCACCCTCGTGGAAGCCGCACAGGATCAGCTTGATCTTGCCGGGATAGGTGTTGATGTCGCCGATCGCGAAGATGCCTGGCACGTTGGTCTCGAACGCGGACGTCTCGACCGGCACCAGATTGTTCTCCAGCGCGATGCCCCAGTTCGCGACCGGCCCGAGCTTCATGGTCAAGCCGAAGAACGGCAGCATGGTGTCGCAGGTGATTTCGCTGACGCTGTTGTCGTTGCCCTTCACGGTGGCGCCGCTCAGCTTGCCCTCGTTGCCTGACAGCGCGGTGACCTGGCCGAGGCGCAGATCCATCTTGCCGGCCGCGACCAGCGCGCGCATCTGCTCGACGCTGTGGGGGGCGGCGCGAAAATCGTCGCGACGGTGCAAGAGCGTGATGCGCTTGGCGATCGGATGCAGATTGAGCGTCCAGTCGAGCGCGGAATCGCCGCCGCCCACGATCAGCACGTTCTTGTCGCGGAACGTCTCCATCTTGCGCACGGCGTAGTGCACCGAGCTTCCTTCATAGGCTTCGATCCCCGGCACCGGTGGACGCTTGGGCTGAAACGAGCCGCCCCCAGCAGCGATCACCAGCACCTTGCATTCGAACACCTTGCCGGCGTCCGTCGTGCAGCGGAACAGAGGATCGCCGATCTTCTCCACAGTCTCGATCATCTCGCCGAGATGGAAGGTCGGATGGAACGGCTTGATCTGCTCCATCAGCGCATCGGTGAGGCCCTGCCCCGAAACCTGCGGAATGCCGGGAATGTCGTAGATCGGCTTTTCCGGATAGAGTTCTGCGCACTGGCCGCCGACCTTGTCGAGGATGTCGACGAAATGCGTCTTCATGTCGAGAAGGCCCAGCTCGAAGGCGGCGAACAGACCGCAGGGGCCGGCGCCAATAATCAGCACATCGGTTTTGATCGCGTCGCTCATGTCGTCTCTTTGTCGGTCGTTCGGTGGGACGGCGCCCTTTGGGCCGAGGTGACCCTGCCTGTCTAGCCAACGGGGATGGATCAGGGAAGGCATAAAAGCGGGAGCGCCCCGCAGCCGGCCCCACTTGCCGGGTCAGGATAACTGGGCTGTAACGAGCAACGATATGACGGAGATCAATCGGTGAACGCACCAAGCCGCCTCGATACGACGCCGCGCCTGGAGGACTATCCTTTTCGCCTTGGCGACAATGTCCGCTTCGGCGATCTCGACCCCAACCAGCACGTCAACAACGCGGTCTACGCCACCTATTTCGAGACCGGCCGTGTCACGCTGATGAAGCTCCCGGAATACGGCCTGACGCCGCCCGGACTTGCCTGGATCATGGTGCGGCTCGACATCCATTTTCGCGCGGAGCTGCACTGGCCGAACACGATCGAGCTCGGCCTCGGCGTCGTGAAGCTGGGACGAACGTCGGTGACGTTCGAGCAGGTGGTGTTTTCGGAAGGGAAGTACATTGCATCGGCGACATCGGTCGCCGTGATGATCGACGAAGCGTCGCGCCGGCCAACGCCGCTGATCGCGGAAGTGCTCGAGAAGCTCAGGCCCTGGCACAAGCGCGGCATCGAGGTCGCGCCGCCCAGCACATGATAGCTAAGAGCGTTAGGCCTGCCGTTCCGGCGTTGCCACCACCAGGCCGTCGAGATCGTCGGAGACCTTGATCTGGCAGGACAGGCGCGAGTTCGGGCGCACGTCGAAGCCGAAGTCGAGCATGTCCTCTTCCATCGGCGTCGGGCTGCCGACCTTCTCGCGCCACGCTTCGTCGACATAGACATGACAGGTGGCGCAGGCGCAGGCGCCGCCGCATTCGGCCTCGATGCCAGGAATGCTGTTGCGGATGGCGGCTTCCATCACAGTCGCGCCGTTCTCGACGTCCACCGTACGGGTTTCGCCCTTGTGATCGACAAAGTGAATTTTGGCCATGTGTGCTCGTGCTGCCGCGATCTAGGGAATGAAGGAGGGTCCGGGCTGTCCTATAACGGGTCGATCAGCCCGGCGCCATAGCGTTTTGATTCAGTCGCGAATACCGTTGCGCGGGAAGAAAACCCGTCAAAACAAAGACTAGAGCACGGGTCTGGTGTTGTCGCCCTAAGTGTTGAGGATCGCCTCGATGGCGGCGCGCGCCTCGGTCACCGCCTCTTTCAGCGCGGCAAAGGCGTGAGGCCGGCCCTGGCCGGTCTGAATCGCGGTCTCCAGGCTGGCTGCGGCATCCGCCACCGCAAAGGCGCCGATCCCGCGCGCCGAGCCCTTGAGCTTGTGGGCGAGTGCGCCGGCCTCGGCCGGCAGCGCGGCCATCGCCGCCATCAGGCGCACCGCCTGCTCGGCAAACATCGCCAGCACTTCCTGTTCCAGCTCGGAATCACCGAGCGTCATGCGGGAGAGATGATCGAGGTCTAGCGGGCTGTCGATGGGTGCAAGCGGGGGCGAGGGCATCCAGTCCATCCGTTGCAGTTCAGGTATCATGGCGCAGGCCCCGGCATCGCGCGATGTCCGCCGGTCCGGCGGTCAAGTTCCCTCCACCCAAGCACGGAAATGGTTAACGAAATGTTCCGGCCGTTTGGCGCAAATCTGCCGATTTATTGACGAAAAGTTGCCGCAATCCGGCGAGTCCGGTGGAGAATTGCATTTATTGCTAAGGCCTTACGGCGCGATCCTGTTAACGATGATTAAGAATGTCTTAATCGCGGGCATTTCATTCGCGACGCTCTGCCAATAGGATGTTGGAGAAATTGGCGGACAAGCCGTCCGGGTGGGGATGGCTCGGAGATCCGCGCAAGCGGCATGATCCGGACTGTGGGCTTGCGTAGCGCGCAGAGCTCGCGGGGGGACGCGTACAAGTAACGAGGGCTCGGACTGAACATGGCAAACACTCCGAAAAAGGTCAAAGACCCCACAGAAGATGCGCTTTCTGCAATCCAGGAAGCCCTGAACATCAGCGACACGGCGGCGGACACCAGCCGCAACGCCGCGATGCGCAGCGAAACGCCGCCTCCGGTCGCGCCACCGGCTCCCCCGATGTTCGACGAACCGAGCTTCGACCCGCGTCCTGCTGCGAACGAACGCGCGATGTTCGACCAGATCGAGGAGCCGCGCTCCTCGCGCCGCGCCGCCAATGACGACCGTGCGACCATCGGCCAGCTCTTGCAGACGTTGCAGACGGGACGCCCGACCCGCAACATCTACACCGGCGCGACAATCTTCACCGTCATCTGGCTGGCGGCCTGCGCCGCGCTGACGGTCGGCTTCCTGCCTTCGATCCAGGCGGCGATGGGCCAGAGCGGCGGCGTGTTGGCCATTGCCGGCCTCGTCACGATGTTCTTCGCGCCGATCATGCTGTTCTTCTTCCTGGCGAGCCTCGTCTGGCGCGGCCAGCAAATGAGCTCGGTCGCGCAGGCTATGGCCCAGGTTGCGATCCGCTTCTCCGAGCCGGAAGGCTCGGCTTCGGATTCGATGGTGACCGTCGGCCAGGCCATCCGCCGCGAGGTCGCGGCAATGGGCGACGGCATCGAGCGCGCCATCGCGCGCGCCGGCGAGCTCGAGACGCTGGTCGCCAACGAGGTCGCGGCGCTCGAACGCGCCTATTCCGACAACGAAGTGCGCATCCGCGCCCTGCTCCAGGACATCGCGCATCAGCGCGACAATCTGGTCGGCCAGGCCGAGCAGGTCCGCAGCGCCATCTCCGGCGTGCAGATCGATTTGCGCCATGACATCGCGCTGATCTCGGACGCGATCGCCTCGCGCGTCGACGAGGTCGCCAAGTCCATCACGGGCGCGCTCGAAGAGCGCGGCGCCCACATCACCGGTGCGCTCAGCAACGCCGGCGACAACATGATCCTCGCGCTCGGCGAGCGCGGCGGCGACCTGCTCGACCGCCTCGAGGAGGCCAGCAACGAGACCACGCGCGCCGTGCTCGATGCCAGCGAGCGGCTGACCACCAGCCTGAATTTCAAGACCGGCCACGTTCACGACGAGTTCGTCGATCTCGCCGACCGCGTCCACGAAATGCTCAACGAGCGCATCGACCGCATCACCGGCGAGTTCGAGCAGCGCTCCGCCGCGATCGTCGACGGCATCTCCGAGCGCACCGAGCAGGTGCACGACAGCCTGAAGAATTCGTCGGACTCGCTGCTGCTCGAGCTCGAGCTGCGCTCCAACGACCTCTCCGCCAAGATCGACGACGCCGGCAACCGCCTCGCCGGCCACATCATGACCTCCGGCGACAAGGCGAGCGAAGCGCTCGACGCCACCGTCAACACGCTGGTCGCCAAGGTCGTCAGCCAGACCGAGACCGCGCACGACTCGCTCTCGCTCCAGATGAGCGCCTTCGACGAGCTGGTGAAGAACCAGGGCACCGAGCTGGTCGAGAAATTCGCCCGCGACTCCGGCACGCTGGGCGCGCTGATCACCCGCCACATTTCCGAGTTCGACCGCACCGTGAAGACCTTCGGCGGCGAGATCGTCGATCGTATGGGCCAGCGCACGCAGGACATCCATGAGTCGCTGAAGACCTATGTCGACAATTTCGACACCCGCTTCACCTCCAACGGCGGCGCGATCACGGCGGTGCTCGACCAGCGCCTGGTCCAGTTCGAGACCACGATCGGCGAACGTGTCAGCAACCTCGATGCCTCGCTGAACGGCAAGATCTCGGGCCTCGACTCGACGATCGACGGTCACATCAAGACCTTCGACGAGCAGCTCGTCGGCCGCGTTGCCGCGCTCGAACAGTCGTTCGATACCCGTGCGAAGTCGGTCACCGAGACCATCGACGGACGGCTCAACACGCTCGCCTCGTCGCTGACCGACGGTGCCGCGCAGGCGATCCAGTCGATCGACTCCCGCCTCACCCACCTCACGACGTCGCTGACCGATGGCGCATCGCAGACCATCCAGTCGATCGACACGCGCCTCACGCATCTGACGACGACGCTCACCGGCGGCGCGTCGCAGGCGCTCGAATCCATCGACACGCGCCTCACCTACCTGACCACCGCGGTGACGAACGGCGCCTCGCAGGCCGTGCAGTCGATCGACACCCGCCTCACCCTCCTGACCTCGACGCTCACGGACGGCACCGCGCAGGCAATCGAGGCGGTCGACCGCCGCATCACCGGCGTCACCGAGATCATCGACGGCCGCAGCATGCACCTGACCGACACGGTCACGGCGCGCTTCCAGGACATCCAGCAGGCCATCGAGACCAAGGTCGGCTCGGTCGCCAGCGACATCGACGTGCGCGTGGCGCAGTTCGAGGACCTGCTCGGCTCGCGTGTCGAGGCCGTCGCCGGCCGCATCGAGAGCAGCGGACGCCAGGCCAGCGAGGACATGATGTCCCGCGCCGAGATGATCTCGACCGCGATCCGCTCGCATGTCGAAGACGCCGAGCGCTCGCTCACCAACCTCGTGGTCAACACCAGCGAGACCATCCAGACCGGTGCGCGCACCGCGCAGCAGTCGCTGATGACGGTCTCCTCCGACGTCAACGCCCAGCTCAAGATGACCTCCGCCGAGGTCGAGCGCGCGCTGACCGCGGTCGGCACCGGTGCCGCGAACTCGATCCTGACCAGCGCCCGCGAAGCGCAGTCGACGCTGGTCGCCGCGTCGGGCGATGCCTCTAACCAGATCAAGGGGCTCGCGGCCGACGTCGAACGCACGCTGTCATCGGCGGGCTCGGCGACCGCCGCCTCGATCCTGGCCGGTGCCCGCGAGGTGCAGACCACGCTCGTCACGGCGTCCTCGGACGCGGCCAACCACGTCAAGACCCTCACCGCCGACGTGCAGCGCTCGCTGTCCATGGCCGGCACCACCACGGCGGAATCGATCACCGCCGGCGCCCGCGATGCGCAGAGCGCGCTGATCGCGGCCTCGAGCGAGACCGCCAACCAGATCAAGGCGCTGTCCTCGGACGTGCAGCGCTCGCTCTCGATGGCGGGAACCGCGACGGCAGAGACCATCATGACCGGCGCCCGCGAAGCTCAGAGCACGCTCGTCAACGCGTCCTCGGATGCGGCGAGCCAGGTCAAGTCCCTCGCAGCCGAAGTGCATCGGTCGCTCTCGCAGGTCGGCCAGTCGACGGCCGAGACGATCACGACCAGCGCCCGCGATGCCCAGAGCACCCTGCTGGCGGTCTCCGCCGAACAGACCGGCCAGGTCCGTTCGCTGGCGGCCGAGATGCAGCGCGCGCTGGCGACCGCCGGCGGCGCCACCATCGAGGCGCTCACCAGCGGCGTACGCGAAGCCCAGGGCACGCTGATCTCCGCCTCGACGGACGCAGCAGGCCAGATCAAGTCGCTGACCATCGACATCGAGCGCACGCTGACCTCGGTCGGCGCCGACACCGCCTCGACCATCCTCAACAGCGCGCGTGAGGCGCAGACCTCGCTGACCTCGACCTCGGCGGATGCCGCAAGCCAGATCCGCACGATCTCGAGCGAGATCGAGCGTACGCTGAGCACGGCCACAGCGAACGCGACCAACGACATCCAGACCAGCGCGCTCAACGCCCAGAACGCGTTGATCAACGCCTCCAACGAGGCGAGCTCGCGGGTGAAGTCGAGCTCGGCGGACGTCGAGCGCTCGGTGCTCGCCGCCAGCAGCAGCTTCGGCCAGGCCATGACCGGCAAGACCGACGAGATCGTCACCTACGTGCAGCAGCAGTCCGACCGTCTCGCCAACATGATCGACGCCAAGCGCGGCTCGCTCGTGGACGCGATCGGCTCCAAGACCAGCCAGCTCACGCTCGACATCGACCGCGTCACGTCCGACGCGCTGAAGTCGATCGAGACGCGCGGCCACGCGTTCTCCCAGACCATGATGGGCAACGGCTCCGAGGTGGCGCGGACCATCAACTCGGCGAGCGAGATGGCGACGGGTGCCGTCAACAAATCGCTCAAGGACCTCGAGCAGGCCTCGCGCGCGGCGATCGACCAGTCGCGCCAGGTCTCGATCGCGGCCGTCACCGAGATGCAGGAGACCAGCAAGATCCTGCGCACCGACACCGTCGCCCTGTTCGAGCGCCTGCGCGAAGGCAACATCCTGCTCCAGGAGGTGCTGACCGGTGCGCACGACAACCTCAACTCGCTCGAGCGGGCGCTGGTGACGCGCGTCGCCGACTTCGTCTCGGCGATGAACGACGTCACCTCGCGCAACGGCGCTGCGACGCAGAACCTGGAAGACCAGCTCAACGTCTTCAACAGCAAGACCACGCGGGCGCTCCAGGATCTCGGCGAGCTGTCGACCCAGTTCGACGCGCACGGCAAGGCACTGGTCGAGGCCGCGCAGGTCGTCGAGCAGAGCAACAAGAACACCACCGCCTCGCTCGCCGAACGCAAGGAGGCGCTGGAATCGCTCGTCACCACGATCGACCTGCGCACCGCCGATCTCGACCAGCGCCTGTCGCGCTTCACCGGCCTGCTCGATGAATCGCTGGCGGCCGCCGAAGAGCGTGCCCGCGACATCGCCCGCGTCGTCGCGGAGACCGCCGGCGCCGGTTCCGCCGCGATCACCCGCCAGTTCGAGGCGGTGCGGTCGGCCTCCGAAGAGGAGCACCGGCAGACCGTCGAGGCCATGCACGACATCTACCGCCAGACCACCGACGAGGCGGATGCGATGTTCAAGCAGTCGACCGAGAAGTTCACCAACCTCGTCTCCAGCATGAAGCAGATGGCGTTCGAGATGCACAACGAGCTCGAAGCCACCCGGAACGAGTTGCGCCGCGGCGTGCTCGAGATGCCCCAGGAGGCCGCCGAGAGCACTGCGCAGATGCGCAAGGTGATCGTCGACCAGATCGAGGCGCTCGCCGAGCTCAACCGCATCGTGGCCCAGCATGGCCGTGGTCTCGACGTCTCTACGACGGGCCGTGCCAGCGTGCAGCGCCAGGAAGAGCCGATGCTGGCGGCCGTCGGCGCGCGCAGCACCGAGACGCGCATGCGCGAGAGCGCCAGCGCCTCGACCCTGCCGCCGCCGGATCTCGGCATGCCGGCCTCCTCGCGCCGCACCGAAGCGCCGCCGGTGGCACCCGCGGGCAACGACCAGGGCCGCGACGGCTGGCTGTCGGACCTCTTGAGCCGCACGGACGCCAACCAGGGTGCGCCCACCGGACGTGAGCCCCAGCGCGGCCGCCAGGCTGCACCGGCGCCGCAGCCGCAGGCTCCGCAAGGTGGCGGCAATCCGCTGGAATCCTTGTCGCTCGACATCGGCCGGCTGATGGACCGCAACCTCGCGTCCGAGATGTGGGACCGCTACCAGCGCGGCGAGAACAAGGCCTTCACCAAGCGCCTCTACACGCCCGCCGGCCAGAAGGCCTTCGACGAGGTCGCCCGCAAGTATCGCTCCGACCGCAACTTCAAGGCCACGGTCGACCGCTATGTCGCCGAGTTCGAACGCCTGCTCGACGAAGTCGCCCGCGACGGCCGCGGCCCGCAGGAGCTGCGCAACCACCTGACCTCGGAGACGGGCCTGGTGTACACGCTGCTTGCGCACGCAGCGGGCCGGCTGGGGTAGGCGGTCAGTCGCCAAGACGCATGACGAAAGAAAACGGAGGCCTCACGGCCTCCGTTTTGTTTTGGGCGTCATTAGGAACGAAGCGTTCGACCAAGCACTCAGCGTCGTCCTGGCGAAAGCCAGGACCCATACCGCGAGGTCTGTCGATTGCCGCCGGTGGAAGTACCGAACGACTGCTCTTCGCCAAACTCCTCCCTGGGGTAATGGGTCCTGGCTTTCGCCAGGACGACATCGGGGACCCCTACTGCCGCCGGCGCTCCGGCACGGCGGGCTTCGGCGGCTCGGGCGGTGGTGGCGGCGCGGCCGGCGGCGCGTTGTTGCTGGCGCCGAACAGGACGCGGGTCGGGTTGCGGTCGAAATTGTTGACGGCGCGGCTGATGTCGCCGAGCGTGCGGCGGCCGTCGGTCATCAATGCGCCGGAGCGCTTGTCGAAATCGTCGGCCAGTTCGCGGATCGACTTCACCGCCAGAAACAGCTCGCCGCCGTCCTTGCCGCCGGCGAGCGTGTTGAGGCCGAGCATGAGGCTATCAGCCTTGAGCATGACGCCGTCGACCTTGGCCATCACGCCGTCGATCTTCTCCGAGTTGCGCGCGAGCGAGTTGGTGAAGGTCTCGAGATTCTTCAGCGAGTTCTTCACCGACTCCTGATTGTCGGCGACGATCTTGTTGATGTTCTGCAGCGTGCCCCGGATCGCCTCGGTGACGTCCTGCAGCTTGTTGGGATCGGCCGTCAGCGTGGGGATGCCGTCCTCGTCGAGCGGCGGCGACGGCGCGGCCTCCTCGCCGCCCTTGAGCGAGATCGCGGCGACGCCGGTCAGGCCCTGGAATTCGAGGCCGACCAGGGTGTCCTTGCGGATCGGGGCGTTGTTCTCGACCATGGCGAGTGCGACAACCCGCCGCGGATTGTCGAGCTTCACCGAGACCACCTCGCCCACCCGGATACCGTTGAAATTGACACTGCCGCCGTTGCGCAGGCCCGCGGCCGGGCCCTCGAACACGACGCGCAGGGGGCTGCGCTGCTTGGTCGTATGCAACGACTGAAACCACAGCACGAAGCCGATCGCGGCGGCGATCACCGCCAGCGTGAACGACCCGATCAGCACGTAATTTGCGCGCGTTTCCATCAGCTACTCCGGCACCTCAGCCCATCACCGCGCGAGCGCGCTTGCCATGGAAATATTGCCTCAGCCAGGGATGCTGCGAGGCCTGCATGTCGGCGATCGACCCTGCCGCAATGATCTTACCGTTCCCTAAAACGGCGATGCGGTCACATGCTGTGTAAAGGCTATCGAGGTCGTGGGTTACCATGAAAACGGTCAGCCCCAAAGTACGCTGCAGCGTCCTGACCAGCTCGTCGAAGTCGCCGGCGCCGATCGGGTCCAGGCCCGATGTCGGCTCGTCCAGGAAGACGAGATCCGGGTCGAGCGACAGCGCGCGCGCCAGCGCCACGCGCTTGATCATGCCGCCCGACAGTTCCGAGGGAAAGCGATCGGCGACTTCGGGCTTGAGACCCACCATGGTGAGCTTGGCGATGGTGATCTCGTCCATCAGCCGCTGCGACACCCGCAGATATTCGCGCATGGGAAACTGGATGTTCTGCCGCACCGTGAGCGAGGAGAACAGCGCCCCCTGCTGAAACAGCACGCCCCAGCGCCGCTCCACATTGCGACGCTGCGACGTATTGGAGGCATCGAGATCGACGCCGAACACCTCGATGCTGCCTGCGACCTTCGGCACGAGGCCGATGATCGTGCGTGTCAGCACGGACTTGCCCGCGCCGGAAGGCCCGACGAAGCCAAGAATCTCGCCGCGCTTGACGTCGAGGTCCAGCCCGTCGAGCACGCGCGTCGCGCCGAACTGCACGGTGATGTCGCGGACGCGGATGATGGGGTTCTGGATCTCGGGAGCCATCGTCACATCCCGATCGAGGCGAAGAAGATGGCGAATACGCCGTCCATGACGATGACGAAAAAGATGCCCTTCACCACCGACGCCGTCGTGTGCTGGCCGAGCGATTCCGCGCTGCCCTGCACGGCGAGGCCCTCGACGCAGGCGACGATGCCGATCACCGCAGCCATCACCGGTGCCTTGACGATGCCGACGATGAAATGGTCGATCGAGATGGCGTCGCGCAGGCGCAAGAGGAAGGCTTCGGGATCGACGCCGCCATAGAGCCAGGCGACGAGACCGCCGCCATAGAGCGCGGCCATCGCGCCGAGGAAGGCCAGGATCGGCAACGCCAGCACCAGCGCCAGCATGCGCGGCAGCACCAGCACCTCGATGGGATCGAACCCCATGGTGCGCAGCGCGTCGATCTCTTCGCGCATCTTCATCGAGCCGAGCTCGGCCGTGTAGGCGCTGCCCGAGCGGCCGGCGACCATGATCGCGACCAGCAGCACGCCGATCTCGCGCAACACCAGCACGCCGAGCATGTCGACGACGAAGATGTCGGCGCCGAACCTGCGGAAATGGAAGATGCCCTGCTGGGCGATGATGCAGCCGATCAGAAAGGTGATCAGCACGACGATCGGCACCGCGCGCCAGCAGACCTGCTCGAGATGATGCACGGTCGAGGTCAAACGGAACGAGCGCGGGTGAATCAGGGTGCGCGCGCCCGCTGCGAGCACCGCGCCGAGCATGTCGATCAGGCCTGCCACGGTGCCGGCAACCCCGGCCACGGTCCGGCCGATCTGCTCCAGCATGCCGGTGATGGTGATCGTGCTGGTGTCGATGACGGGCGTCGCCCTGACCCGTCGCACCTCGTCCACGAGGCTCGAATAATTGGCGGACAGGCCCGCGATCTGCGCCTCGACGGCGCCCTGCGTCAGGCTGCGGCGCAGCCGCTCGATCAGCCAGGCGCCGAAGGTGTCGAGCTTGGAGACCTCGGAAACGTCGATGAAGATGCTTTGCGGGCCGCCGGCGAGCTTCTCGGCGTCAGCCACCATCCGCTCCAGGACCGGCGCGAAGCTCGCGGTCCAGGTTCCGGTGGCGCAGAGTGCCAGCGCATTGCCCTTTGCAATCCGTTCCAGCTTCGGATCGCCGTTCAAGATGTCCGCTCCCGTGCCGGGGCGCGAGAAACGGTTGAAATCAGATGGTTGCGCACGCGCCCTTACCCGGAGAAGGTATCCCCAACTGGTTAACCTTAGTTGCTAGAGGTAACCAGCAGGTTCAGATTTCGCCAGAGTTCAAAATGACTTCCAGCAAAGTTCCTGCCCTCGCCGCGCGAATCGAGCGCTTTCCTATCGCGGGCAGTTTCACGATCAGCCGGGGCGCCAAGACCGAAGCCGTGACCGTCGTGGCCGAGGTCAGCCGGGAGGGCCTGACCGGCCGCGGCGAATGCGTGCCCTATCCCCGTTATGGCGAGACGCCCGAGGCGACCCTTGCCGCCATCGAGGCCATGCGGGAGGCCGTGGCCCGCGGCCTCACCCGTCAGGCCCTGCAAGCGGCCATGCAGCCCGGGGCGGCCCGCAACGCGCTGGATTGCGCCCTGATCGATCTGGAAGCCAAGACGGCCGGCTTGCGGGCCTGGAGCCTGCTCGACCGCCCCGCGCCGGGCGAGCGCACCACGGCCTACACCATCTCGCTGGGCACGCCCGAGGCCATGGCGGCGGCGACCGCCAAAGCGGCGTACCGGCCGCTGCTCAAGATCAAGCTCGGCGGCGACGGCGATCCGGAGCGGATCACGGCGGTGCGCGAGGCGGCGCCCGAATCCGAGTTGATCGTGGATGCCAACGAGGCCTGGACCGAGGCCAATCTGGAGCACAATCTTGCGGCCTGCGAGGCGGTCGGCGTCACCCTGGTCGAGCAGCCGCTGCCGGCCGGAAAGGACGACGCGCTGGCCCGGATCAAGCGGCCACTGGTGGTCTGCGCCGACGAAAGCGTGCACGACCGCTCTTCGCTGGCGTCGCTCCGCGAGCGCTACGATGCCGTGAACATCAAGCTCGACAAGACCGGCGGCCTCACCGAGGCGCTGGCGATGGCCGATGCCGCTCAGGCGCTCGGCTTCGAGATCATGATCGGCTGCATGGTCGCAACCTCGCTGTCGATGGCGCCGGCGATGCTGGTGACGCCGCAGGCGCGCTTCGTCGATCTCGACGGCCCGCTGCTGCTGGCGCACGACCGCGATCATGGGCTTCGCTACGACGACAGCCTGGTCTATCCGCCGGACTCGTCGCTCTGGGGCTGAGCTTTCAGCCGGTGCCGCGCCGACCAGATCAGAAGCGCACCCACACCGGCCATCGCGGCCATGACGTAATAGAGGCCGTCGCCGATGCGGGCGTAGATCGCGCCTGACGCGATCGAGGTGGTCGCACCCAGCAGCCCGTTGCACGCGGCGTAATAGCCCTGCCCCCGCGCGATCTGATGCGACGGCACGCGCTGCACCAGCAGACTCATCGTGCCGAGAATGGTCATCCCGAAGGTCAGGCCGTGGCCGAGCTGCACGACCGCGAGCAGCGCGAGCGGCGGATCGTATGCGATGACGACCCACCGCACGACCGCGCTCGCGCCTCCGATCGCCATGAGCGCGGACGGATGCAGCGAGAAGCGCGGCGACAGCGCGAACACGACGATCTCGGCGATCACCCCCAACGTCCAGAGGCCCGCGATCGTCAGCCCGCCGAGGCCCTGGGCCTGCCAGTTAATGGCCGAGAATGTATAATACGCGACGTGACTGCCCTGGATCAGCGCGGCCGAAACGATGATGGCCCAGAAGCCGGCATCGCGCAGCAGCGCCTTGCTGGCGCGCACCGCCGTCGTCCTTCGCCTGACATCGTCGAGCGGCTGCAGCAGCATGCCGGCGGCGACCGCAACAACAGCCCAGGCGACGATGATCCAGATCAGATCGCGCGCCGCGATGTGGTCCACGAGATAGCCGCAGGCGAGCGAGCCGGCCGCGAAGGCTGCCGAGCCCCACAGCCGCACCGGCCCGTAATCGAGGCCGTAGCGGGCGACGCCGCGCAGCGCATAGGCGTCGGTCAGCGGCATGGTCGGCGTCCACATCATGCAGGTCAGCGCATAGATCAGGAACAGCGCCAGCGGCTGCTGCTGCAAGCCGACCGCCGTGAACCCGACCGCCGTCGCCAGCACGGACACCATCATGCCGGCGCGAATCGCATGTCGCTTTTCGGCAAAGGCGGTGATCTGCGGCAGCGTGGTGAAACGTGTGATCGCCGGCAGCGCGTTGATGAGGCCGATCCAGGCCGCGTCGATGCCGATCGCCTTCAGCCAGACCGGAAAGAACGGCAGATGCGTTCCCGACACCGCGAACACGGCCGAATAGAACAGCGCGAGGCTCACGGCGAATCGCCGCTTCCGAGCTGCTGCGATGGGGATTTGTGATTCGGGCGCCATCAAACCAATTGCGATTCGGTCGATATCGTGATGATCGTTACTGTAACGCGCGGTGATTTGCGCGACGAGATTGACATGGCCAACGAAGCATTCGCCCTCTCGCCTATGTCTGCCCGCGCGGCCGAGCCGAACGAGCAGGATTACGACGCGATCCGCGAAGCCTTCCTGGAGACCGCGCGCGGCCGCTGGTTCCTCGGCGAATATGCCAAGCGCAACCGCAATGCCGATACCCGCATGGTGCTCGACGCGGTCGCTAAAATCGAAGAAACCCTTGCGGCACAGCGCCAACCCGTGGTCGAGGACCGCCTGCCCGAGGCGCTGGTCGCGATCCGGCACGCGATCCGCGAAGCCGAGACGATTGCGATCGCCGCGTTCGATCCCGGGGCGATCGAGGCGAGCCTCGCACCGATCCCGCGCGGCCTGCGCATCATCAAGGAGATCTCCTGGCGCTGGCGCGAGATCGGCGCCGACGGGCGAATCTGCGACCTGATTGATTCGCAGCTCGCCTCCATCGAGGCGGCCTGCGCGCAGGTTGCGACCGTCGATCCCCGCGCCGACCTCAAGGCCGCATTCGATCTGCTCAAGGAGCGGATCGACCAGACCGACGCTGACGCAACCCTGCAGGCCGCGCGCCCCTCGCCGGCTCCGGTGCAGGAGGCACCCTCGCCCGTTGCGGAAGCTCCGCTGGCGGAGGCCGCACCTGCGATGGCCAGCGAAGCAGCCGTGGCTTTTACGGAGCCGCAGGATGTCGCAGAGGCGATCGAGCCCGAAACCACCATGGAAGCGGCCGACGTTGTCGCCGAGGCCTTCTCCGTTGCGGAACAGGCGATGGACGCCGTCCTGGAGCCGGAGCCCCTCGCGGAGAGCCGGGCCGCGCCTGAAGCCGCCGCTTTTGAAGAGCCGGCCGCTGAGCCCGCCGCTTTCGCCGAAGTGACGGACGAATTTTCGTTCGATGCCGCCGCCGAAGCCGAGGACGAAGCCATCCTCGAGGCCATCGCCCTGGAGATGGCCGCGCCCGATCCGGAATTCGACGAGATCATCGAACCGGTCGAGATGGAAGCGACGGTTCCGGAGCCGGTGGTTGCGGAGGCCGCAGCGCCCATCGCAGCCGAGATACCGGAGCCGATCGCACCAGAGCCGCTCAGACCCGAGCCAGTCGCCGCCGCAGCGGTCGTGGATGAGCCCATAGAGGAAGCGCCGATCGCGATGGAATCGCTGGCGCGCCTCACCAACGCCATTGCGGAAGCCGCCGCCGAAGTGATGGAGCAGCCAGCGCCGGTGATGGCCGCGACCGCGACCTTCGGCGCGGCGCAGGCCGCGACATTGCCGATGCCCTCGCCGGTCCCGGAAGCTTCACTCGGCGCCACCATCCTCGCCAGCGGCATCCTGCAAAAGCCCCGCGCCGCCGCCAACGACCCCATGGCGCCAATTCGCCGCATGACCCAGGCCGAGAAGATCGCATTCTTCTCGTAAGGGGGACGCCTGCTCGAGTATCCCGGCCGAGCGAAGCGCAGATCCGGGACCCAGGAGCCACAGCCCTCCGTCGCAACATGGGCCCCGGCTCTGCAGCGCACTGTCGAAGAGACGCTGCGCTGCGTCCAGGGCACAAGAGCGGGTGAGGAAAACACTCTCTCCTCGACGTCATTGCGAGCGCAGCGAAGCAATCCAGAATTTGTCCGCGGAGGCACTCTGGATTGCTTCGCTACGCTCGCAATGACGGAGGCTCAGCCGATCATCCGCAATTCCAGACCGCACCGATCGGCGTCCGGGTCCAGCATGGCCCAAAACTGCCGCCATTGTAGCGGCCGCCGCCGAAGCCGGGCCGGCCGAAATAGCGCCACTCACCATCCCAGCCGTAATATTGCGGGACCGGATCGATGTACCAATGGCGCCGGTCGCTAGGCGACATCCGCCGCATCGCTTCCTTCTGCTTGTAGAGCGGAATGCTGTTGCTCAGCGGCTGGCGATAGCCCGGCAGGAAGCCGTAGCCATGCCAGGCTTGCTTGGGACGCTTTTGGATTGAAGCAGCCGGCGCGACAGCCGGCAGCAGCGATAGGACGATAGCGACAGATAGACACATAAGGCGGGACATGGACCGACCATAAACAGTCGGATGCCGGCAGGCCATTCAAATTCGGGTGGGCGATGTAACAAAGCCCATCGCGAAACCGAAGAGATCGGGAACGGAAATCCATCACCGAGGGGCAAGGAAACATGATTGGTGAAGTGATTGTCATTGGCGATCTGCAATTGCGTGACGGCGCCTCTGTCGACGAACACGACCGACTCGGCGAGCGCATGTACGACATCGTCAGCCGTCTTCCCGGCTTTGTGTCGGTCAAGTCGTTCAAAGCCGACGACGGCGAGGAGCTCACCGTGTTCCGTTTTGCCTCGGAGGAAGCGCTCGAAGCCTGGCGGACCCACCCCGAACATGTCGAGACGATGAAGCGGGGACATGCCGAGTTCTACGCCAGCGGCTTCCTGCAGATCTGCAAGGTGATCCGCGAGGTCGGACCGTTCGAGCACGCGTGACGCAGTCCCGCATCATTCGATCGTGCGGTTCTAGTTGATCACACCCTTCCTGATCAGGAAGCATCCGTACCCCCGGCTGTCGCCGACCTGCACGACGCCAAAACTCGCCGCCGCCGCGCGGTAAAAATCAGGCCTGGAGAGTTTTCCGGGCGTGACGGGGCCGCCGACGGCGCGTTCGATCTCGGCGAGAACCGCGCGCTGCACGTCGGGGACGCGATCGGGATCATCGACCGGCATCATCACGCGCACCGGATCGGGATCGAAATCGTCGAGCGGATAGACCGACATGATGGCGCGGATCGCGGTCTCCATGCTCATGCCCGGCAACTGGATCAGGCGCCGCGAATGCGTGCTCTGCGCGATGCGTGCCGCAGGGTGGTTGGCATCGACGAAAACGAGGTCGTCGCCATGGCCCATGCACGCCAGCAGCCAGAGCAGGTCGGGCGTGAGGATCGGATCGATCGATTTCAGCATGTGAGGGACTGTCCTCCCATTGTGCACCCACCTTGGCAGGTTCCAAACGTGATTCAGATCACGCAGCCTACCATGGTGATGGCGATCACGGACCTCAAACTCGAACGCGGCCAAGCTCCCCGGCAACCAATCTCGTATCGAGATCAGTGCCAAAGGAGCACGCCATGTTCCGCCTAAAACCCTTCCTGATGACGGCCAGCCTGCTGGGAAGCCTGTTCGGCTTCGCCTGCGGCCCAGTTTCCGCGCAAGTCGCCCCGGTGGAGCCCGCCCCCACCGCGCTGCAAGGCCCGGAGCAGCGCGTCGCGCTGGTGATCGGCAATTCGAACTACCAGAACGCGCCGCAGCTCGCCAACCCCGACAATGACGCGGAGTCGATGGCGAAGTTCCTGAACTCCGCCGGGTTCGAAGTGGTCGCCGCGACCGACCTGACCCAGAACGACATGCTTCGGGTGGTGCAGGACTTCTCGGCCAAAGTGTCAGCGCGCGGTCCGAACACGGTGGCGATGGTCTACTACGCCGGTCACGGCGTGCAGCTCGCCGGCGAGAACTACCTCGTTCCCGTGGACGCCAAGGTCTCGAGCCAGACCGAGCTCGTCAACAACTCCGTCCGCCTGGTCGACGTGATGTCGACGCTGGAGACGATCCCGAGCCGCATGCGCATCGTCATCCTCGATGCCTGCCGCAACAACCCGTTCCCGAACGTGAATGATGCCGGTCGCGGCTTGGCCATCGTCGATGCCCCGAACGGTTCGATCGTCGGTTACTCGACCGCACCGGGCGCGGAAGCGCAGGACGGCACCGGCGGCCACAGCCCCTACACGCAGGCCTTCCTGAACGTCGCGCGCGAGCCCAACGTCCCGATCGAGCAGCTGTTCAAGCGCGTGCGCCTCGAAGTGAACCAGACCACCAGCGGCGCGCAGATCCCGTGGGAGAGCTCGTCGCTGACGTCCGACTTCACCTTCTTCGGCGACACCGCTGTTGCCGCCAACCGCGCGCCGGTGAATGCGCCTGTGGTGCAGATGGCCTCCAACCTGCCGAGCCGCTCGACCCGCCAGGCCTATGACTACGTGGTGTCCGAAGCGAGGCCGGAGTACTATCAGGAGTTCATCACGATGTATCCGCACGACCCGCTGTGCGATCACGTCCGCTGGCTGCTCAACAACCTGCTGCTCACGCAGGCCTGGCACAAGACGGTGCTCGCGAACTCGCCGGTCGCCTACAAGTCCTTCTACGACAGCTACGGCAACACGCCCTATGCGCAGGTCGCGCTGAAGCTCCAGATGCAGCCGAAGCAGATCCCCTTGATGCAGGCGACCAAGTTCCTGGCGCCGCAGAATATCGCCCCGACCTTCAAGATCGGCAATCTCGGCCAGCCCAAATACATGCCGCTGCAGCAGGGCAGTGGCGGATCGCAGATAAATGGCAACCTGCCGATCATGCAGAAGTCGGGCGACAACAACGGCATCGGCAAGCTCGGCAATGGCGGCCAGATCGTCAACCTGCCGGCGGGCAACAACCAGCCCAACCAGCAGACCGGCACGCCGTCGCAGACCCCGGGCAAGATCGTCACCCTGCCCGCGCCGACCAACACCACCAACAACAATGGCGGCATCGGCAAGATCGTGACGCTGCCTGCGACCAACAAGACGCCGAACGGCGGCAACAATGGCGGCATTGCCAACGGCACCACCAGCGGCAATCCTGGCAAGATCGTGAGCATGCCGGTGAATGTCGGCAAGGGCGGCACGACCATCGAGACGAAGCCCATCAACGTTCAGACCCAGAACAACCCGATCCGCATCAACAACGGCGCGAAGATCAACAACAACCCGGTGAACAAGGTGCAGGTGCAGAACAACACCCGCCCGCAGTTCAATGAGACCAATCGCATGGTCAACAATGGCGGCAACAACTTCCGCCAGTCGATGAACCAGAGCCAGAGTGGCAACGGCGGCAACAACCACCGCGGCTTCATGCACTGATCGCGGTCGGCCACACACGATAAAGGGCAGAGCGGTGACGCTCTGCCCTTCTTCATGTCAGAAGATTAGATGATCAGGCCACCAGCTCGGCAAACAGATCGGCGTCGACATTGCCGCCGGAGAGCACGATGACGACATTCTTGCCGGCAACATCAAGTCGTCCCGCAAGCAGCGCGGCCAGGCCCACCGCTCCGCCCGGCTCCACCACGAGCTTCAGCTCGCGATAGGCAAACGCGACGGCCGCGCCGACTTCCTTGTCCGATGCGGTCACGCCGCGCGCGAGCAGCTTGCTGTTGATCGCAAACGTCATCTCGCCGGGGATCAGGGCCATCAGCGCGTCACAGATGGTGCGGCCTGCCGGGCCGTGCGGCTCGCGATGACCTGCGGTCAGCGACAGGCCGTGATCGTCGAACGCCTCGGGCTCTGCGACGACGATTTGCGCCAGCGGATAGCGCGCCTTCACAGCCGTCGCGACGCCCGCGATCAGGCCTCCGCCGGAGGCCGGCGCCACCACGATGTCGGGGCTGAGGCCGAGCGCCGCCATGTCCTCGGCGATCTCGCGGCCGGCGGTGCCTTGGCCGGCGATGACGAAGGGATCGTCATAGGGCCTGACCAGCGTCGCACCGCGCTTCTCGGCGATGCCGCGCGAGATCGCCTCGCGGTCGTCGCGGTCGCGGTCGTACAGCACGACCTCGGCACCGTAGGATTTGGTGCGCTCGCGCTTCGACAACGGCGCATCCGCGGGCATCACGATGGTCGCCTGCATGTCGAGGATCTTGGCCGCCGCCGCCACGCCCTGGGCGTGGTTGCCGGAGGAGAACGCGACCACGCCACCGGCGCGCTTGTGCTGCGGGATCGAGGCGACCTTGTTGAAGGCACCGCGGAACTTGAACGAACCGGTGCGCTGGAGCATCTCCGGCTTGAGATAGACCTTTGCGCCGACACGTTCGTTGAGCACGGGAAAGGACAACAGCGGGGTGCGGACGGCGAAGGGTGCGATCACGCGCGCTGCGGCATCGATATCGGCAGGGCCGATCGGAAGGAGCTGTTCTGTCATGCCTGATGTTATCGCGGCGGATGAGGCGCGGGCAAGGCATCTCCGCGGGAGCATTCTGGGCTCTCAGGCGACGAATCGCGCCGGCTCCGCCCCGTTCCGGCCCGGCAGCACCGCGCCGACCGCCAAAATGCTGTCGACAAAAGCCCGGGCCGAGGCCTCCCAGGTGTAATTGGCGGCGAATTCGACGCAATCCTGCCGGGAGATGTCCAGCGCGGCGAAGCAGGCGCTGCGCAGATCGTGATCGAGCGCGCCGACCGGGGCATCGCCGATCACGTCGCGGGGCCCCTTCACCGGAAACGCCGCGACCGGCAGGCCGCTCGCCAGCGCTTCGAGCAGGACCAGGCCGAACGTGTCGGTCTTGCTCGGAAACACGAAGACGTCAGCGGCAGCATAGATGTCCGCCAGTTCCTCGCCGTGCTTCTCGCCAAGGAAGATCGCGTCCGGATAGGCCTGCTCCAGCGCGACACGCGCCGGACCGTCGCCGACGATCACCTTGGTGCCGGGCAGGTCGAGATCGAGGAACGCCTCGAGATTCTTCTCCACCGCGACTCGGCCGACCGAGAGGAACACCGGCGTCGGCAGGCAGAGATCAATCGCGCGGGGATGGAACAGATGGGTGTCGACGCCGCGCGGCCACAGCACGACATTGTCGAAGCCGCGCTCGGTCAGCTCGCTGGCGAGCGCCGGGGTTGCCGCCATCACAGCGCGGCTGGGGCTGTGGAATCGGCGCAGCGCCCGCCAGATCAGCGAGCCCGGCACCGGCACGCGTGCGCGGACATATTCGGGAAAGCGGGTGTGGAAGCTGGTCGTGAAGGGCAGCTTGCGCTGGCGGCAATAGCGGCGGACCATCAGGCCGATCGGCCCCTCCGTCGCGATGTGGATGCTATCAGGGTGTGCCTCTTCGATCAGCTTCGCGATTCTGCCCGGCCGCGGCATGGCCAGCCGCACGTCGCGATAGCTCGGCATCGCAAAGGTGCGGAACGATTGCGGCGTCAGGAACGAGAATTCGACGTCGAGGCTTTTGGCACCGTCAGCAAGTTTGGTCAGCGTCCGAACCACACCGTTGACTTGCGGGTGCCAGGCGTCGGTCGCGACCAGGATGCGCATCAGGCTAGCCTTGTCATGCAGCTCTGGCTGCGACCTGCGGGACCTGTGCCGGCTTCTCGGCCTGGTCCGCCCAGGTGATGATCTCGAAATGGCCGTCGTCGTGCTCGACCAGCGCCGTGCAGCTCTCGACCCAGTCGCCGCAATTCATGTAGCGGATGCCGCCCTCGTCGCGGATCACCGCGTAATGGATGTGGCCGCAGATCACGCCGTCGGCGTCGTGGCGCCGCGCTTCGGCGGCGAGCGCCTGCTCGAACGCGCCGATATAGTTCACCGCGTTCTTGACCTTCTGCTTGGCCCATTGCGACAGCGACCAATAGGGCACCTTGAACATGCGCCGGAAGAAGTTGACGAAGCGATTGAGCTGGATCGCGAAGTCGTAGGCCTTGTCGCCGAGATGAGCGAGCCAGCGTGCGTTCTGCACCACGAGGTCGAAGATGTCGCCATGGATGACGAGATAGCGCTTGCCGTCCGCGCCGGTGTGGACGGTGTTCTCGACCACGTCGATGCCGCCGAAATGCGTGCCGTAATAGTTGCGCAGGAACTCGTCGTGATTACCGGGGATGTAGATGACCTTGGCGCCCTTGCGCGCCTTGCGCAAAAGCTTCTGGACGAGGTCGTTATGCGATTGCGGCCAATGCCAGCTCGATTTCAGCGCCCAGCCGTCGACGATATCGCCGACGAGATAGATCGTGTCGGCATCATGGAAACGCAGGAAGTCGAGCAGAAGGTCGGCTTGTGAACCGCGGGCTCCGAGATGAACGTCGGAGATGAACAACGTGCGAAAGCGCCGCTCCGGGCTCTCGTCACTCACATCGTAACTTCCCATGCGCCAGCCTGTAACAATGTCCCGTGACAGGGGGATGACCAATTGAACCTTTGAGGCACCTTCGGATACGAATCGCGCTTGCCTCGCCCAACCCCGCGAATATCAGTCGCATGCGACAATCAGGCGACATGGCGTCGCAGCGGCCTCCGCAAGAACCCGGAACTGCATGGGTTCGATGGGTGAACCGCGGCGCGCTCGCGACCGGCGTCAGTAGAACTTGTGAAAATGATGGATCGGGCCGTGGCCGTGGCCGACGCTGAAGCGGTCGGCGGCCGCGATCGCGGCGCTGATCCAGGCCTTGGCGTTGCGCACGGCGCGCTCGAGATCCTCGCCTCTGGCGAGCCCCGCGGCGACCGCCGAGGACAGCGAGCAGCCGGTGCCATGGGTGTTGCGAGTGGCAACGCGCGGCGCGGCGAGCGCGATCGTGGTGCTGGCATCGACGAGATAGTCGATGCTCTCGGCGCCCTCGCCGTGCCCGCCCTTGATCAGGACCGCCCGGCAACCGAGCACCAGCAATCGGCGCCCCTGGCTCTCGATCTCGGCCTCGCTGGCCGCGACCGGTTCGCCGAGCAGAGCCGCGGCCTCGGGCAGATTGGGTGTGATCACCGAGGCCAGCGGCATCAGTTTGATCCGCAGGGCGTCGACGGCTTCGGAGGCGAGCAGGCGATCACCCGATGTCGCCACCATTACGGGATCGAGCACAATATGCCGGGGCGCCCAGCGCGACAGCGCGGCCGCGATCGCATCGATGCTGGCGGCTTGCGCCACCATGCCGATCTTGACCGCGCCGACCTCGAGATCGGAAAACACCGCGTCGATCTGCGCGGTGACGAATTCGGCGGGCACTGCATGAATGCCGGTGACGCCGCGCGTATTCTGCGCCGTCAGCGCCGTGATGGCGGACGCGCCAAAAACGCCCAGCGCGGCAAAGGTCTTCAGGTCGGCCTGGATGCCGGCGCCGCCGCTCGAATCGGAGCCGGCAATGGTCAGCGCGACGGGCGTCGTCATGGGGCGATCTTCAGCGTTTTCGAAGCCATGGCCCGTCCTAGCGCGCCTTTCCCAGCCCAGCAAGTTCGCTTGCTAAATCCGGCCGGGTTTGGCCTATTAGCCGCCAGATATGCTTTCGGAGTGACCGCGATGGTTCCCTTTTTCGTCCAGATCAAATGCAAGCTCGGCCAATCCTATGTGGTCGCCAATGCGCTTGCCGAAGCCGAGATCGCCTCCGAGATCTATTCCACGGCCGGGCAATACGACCTGCTGGTGAAGTTCTACGTCGACAACGACACCGATATCGGCCACTTCGTCAACGAGAAGGTGCAGGTGCTACCCGGCATCCAGGACACCCTCACCATCATCACCTTCAAGGCATTTGGCGCGAGTTGACGGTCCGGAAAAGGGGGCGGGCCTGATCAGGCGCCGCCCTCCTTGCGCTTGGGGCGGGGCGGACCGTCCACCGGCGGCAGCGATTTGAGATAGTCCGCCATCGCCGCGAGATCGTCGTCCGGCAATTGCGAGGTGTTCTTGATCACCCGCGTCATCGCGCCGCCGACGCTGTCGCCGTCCGGCAATTCGCCGGTCTTCAGGAAATACGCAATATCCTTCGCGCTCCACTCGCCAAGGCCCTTCTGGGTGATGTTGGGCACCCACCCCTCGCCTTCCGGATTGGGACCGCCGGCGAAGCGTTGCCCGGCGATGATGCCGCCAAGCGCGTTGCGCGGGCTGTGACATTCCGCGCAATGGCCAAAGCTGTTGACGAGATAGGCGCCGCGATTCCACTGCGGCGACTTCGCGCTGTCGGCGACGAAGGGCTTGCCGTCCAGAAATAAAAATTTCCAGATGCCGACGTTGCGCCGGATATTGAACGGAAAGCGCACGTCGTGGTCGCGCACCTTGCCTGCAACGGCCGGCAGCGTTTTCAGGTACGCAAAGAGATCGAGCACGTCCTCGCGCCTGGCGTGCTGATAGGACGTGTAGGGAAAGGCCGGAAAATAATGCCGGCCGTCCGGCGAGACCCCGTGCATCACCGCATTGACGAATTCGGCCTCGTTCCATTTGCCGATGCCGTCGGTCGGATCGGAGGAGATGTTCGGCGCGTAGAATGTTCCGAACGGCGACTTGATCGCGACGCCGCCGCCGAGCCTGAGACGATCCGGCTGGTCGGGGACGGCATGGCATGAGGCGCAGCCGCCGGCGTTGAACATCACCTCGCCATTGGCAAGATCAGGGGCGCGGGCGGGCGCGGTGCCGGCGGCCGCCACCTCCGGCGCGCTGAGCCACCAATAGACGCCCACTGCAGCGAGCACGGCGAGCAACGCCACGGAGATTGTTCGTCGCAACATACGGTCCTTTCGTCGTCGCGGCGAAGCTTATGACCGATGTCCTCGCGGCTCCAGCCACGAAGAATTTAGCCCACCGCGGCCAGAAACGGGAATAAACTGAAATGCCGGCTGTTGGAAGTTTGGCAGCCCAAACGGGTTCAGCAGGGAGAAAAACATGAACAAGATCGTCATTGCCATGTCAGTGCTTGGCGCCGTTGCTTTTGCGGGTTCGGCCAGCGCCGAAAAGCTGAAAGCAACGCTCGACGCCAAGTCCGAGGTCCCCGCAACGACCAGCAGCGGCACCGGAACGGCCGATCTGGATTACGACGCCGCCAGCAAGAAGCTGTCCTGGAAGCTCACCTATTCCGGCCTGTCCGGCCCCGCCACCGCCGCGCATTTCCACGGACCCGCCGAGGCCGGCAAGAACGCTGGCGTCGCGGTCGCGATTCCAGGCGCCGCCACCAGCCCGGCCGAGGGCTCGGCGACCCTGACCGACGCGCAGGCCGCCGATCTGCTCGGCGGCAAGCTCTACGTCAACATCCACACCGCGGCCAATCCGGGCGGCGAGATCCGCGGTCAGGTGACGAAGTAAACTTCGCACAGACCAGCAAAAAAGGGCGGCTGCCATCGCAGCCGCCCTTTTCGATTCCCGTAGCGCTGGCGCAGGCGTCACACCTCAGGTTCGGCTGCGTTCAGCGCCTGTGCGAGGTCGGCGATCAAATCCGACGGGTGTTCGATGCCGATCGACAGCCGGATCGTGGAATCGAGCACGCCGATCTTGCGGCGGATGTCGGCGGGAACGCCGGAATGAGTCATGGTGGCGGGCAGGCTCGCAAGCGACTCCGTCCCACCAAGGCTCACCGCCAGCTTGAGGATCTGCAGCGCGTTGAGGAATTTCATGGCCGCGGCCTTGCCGCCGACGATGTCGAACGAGAACGTGGACCCCGCCCCCGTGCATTGCCGCGCGAACACAAGTCCGTCCGGCGACGCCGCCTCGTGATGACCGAGATAGTGCACCTTGGCCACCTTGGGATGATCGCGCAGATAGTCCGCCACGAGGCGCGCATTCGCATCGGCTTTTTCCATGCGCAGGCTCAGCGTCTCGAGCGAGCGGTTGATCATCCAGCAGGAATGCGGATCGAGCTGGGTGCCGATGGCGCCCCGCAGCGCCTTGATGCCTTTCACCACCGCCTTCGCACCGAGCGCGGCGCCCGCGATCAGGTCTGAATGACCGCCGACATATTTCGTGAGCGAGTACAGCGAAATATCCGCGCCGTGCTCGATCGGCCGCTGAAACACCGGCCCGAGCAAGGTATTGTCGCAGGCGATGATCGGAACGTGGCCTTGGGTCTTTCCGATGGTCTCGGCGACACGCCGCATCATCGCGATGTCGACCAGCCCGTTGGTGGGGTTGGCCGGAGTTTCGATCAGGATCATCGAGACCCTTCCCTTGCGCATGGCCTCCTCCGCGGCCTGGCTGACCACGGCTTCGTCAACGCCATCGGCGAAGCCGACGGCGCCGATCGACAGACGCGCAAGCGTATTCGTCAGCAGGGTTTCCGTCCCGCCATAGAGCGGCTGGGAGTGCAGAATGACATCGCCGGGGCGGACGAAGGCCAGGATCGTGGTTGCGATGGCCGCCATGCCGGACGAGAACAGCGCGCAGCTCTCGGTGCGCTCGTAGATCGCGAGCCTGTCCTCGACGATTTCGCTGTTGGGGTGATTGAAGCGTGAATAGACCAGGCCCGCGCCCATCCCTTCCGGCGGCTCGCGCCGGCCGGAGACGAAATCGAAGAAGTCCTGCCCGTCCTCGGCGGTCTTGAACACGAAGGTCGAGGTCAGGAACACCGGCGGCTTGACCGCGCCTTCCGACAATTGCGGATCATAGCCATAGGTCAGCATCAGCGTTTCCGGATGCAGCATATGGTTGCCGATGTGCGTCTTCGACGGGAACGGTTTGACCATGGCTTGTCTCGCTGTTGCTGATTGAGCTGCTCGCCGCGGGTTGGAACTCCTGATGTCATGACGCAGTCAGGAGCAAGATGCGTCAGCGTCAAAAGCTCACGCCAATGCCGCGGCGGCTGGAGCAAAGATAACCGCTCCGGCAGCGATCCGTCAGGCCTTGCGGACAGAATTTCCAGCGGCGACACGCGACGCAATAAAAAGGGCGGCTGCTTTCGCAGGCCGCCCTTCTTCATTCCCAGTAGCCCGGATGGAGCGCAGCGCAATCCGGGGCAGTCAGTCAGCTCGGATGGATTCCCGGATTGCGCTGCGCTCCATCCGGGCTACGAATCTTTTTCTTGCCTCAGCCGTTCTTCACGCGAAACGTCTCGTGGCAGCCGCCGCATTCCTTGCCGACCGCGGGGAAATTCGCCTTGAGCGAGTCGAGATCCTTGATCTTGCCCTTAGCCTCGCCAACGACCTTGGCGAAGCTCGCGACCTTGGCATCGAAGCCGGCCTTGTCCTCCCACACTTTCGGCGAGGCGCTGTAGTCGCCCTCGGGCTTCATGCCCTTGGCGCTCGCCGGAAACAGGTTCGGAAGCTTCTTGGCGGTGTCCTCGAACTGCGCCAGCGCGCTGTCCACCGTGGCCTGGTCGTAGGGCTTTTCGCCCTTGACCATCGCCGCCACGGCGCCGGCGTTCTTGCCGTTGCCCTTCATCAGGGTCTGGACCTCCTTGACGGAGTCCTGTTGTGCCCAAACCGCGCCCATGCCGAGCAGGAGCGCGCCCCCAACCACCAACATTCGCTTCATTCGCAAAGTCCCTTTCCTTGATGCAGGATTGCCTTGATGCAGGATCGCAGTGCTGCACGATCGTGCTGACCCCTCAATGGGGCCAACACCGCTCGGCAGATTTCATTCCAGTGGAAGATTGTCACAGGCTGTGACGGCGATGGTGCTCGTTGACGGCGATCCACACCCGCTCCGGGGTCGCCGGCATGTCGATGTGGTCGATCTTGTACTCGCGCCAGAGCCCGTCGACGATGGCGTTGACGACGGCCGGGCAGGACCCGATCGCGCCGGCCTCGCCCGCGCCCTTCACCCCCAGCGGATTGGTCTTGCAGGGAACGTTGGCGGTCTCGAACACGAAGTCCGGCCCGTCCGCCGCGCGCGGCAGCGCGTAGTCCATGAAGGTCGCGGTGACGAGCTGGCCGTCGCCCGCGCCATAGACCACCTGCTCCATCAGCGCCTGGCCGATGCCCTGCATGGCGCCGCCATGGACCTGCCCGGCCAGCAGCAGCGGATTGAGCGTCATGCCGAAATCGTCGACGATCACGTAGTTGACGATTTTGATGATGCCGGTGGCCGGATCGATCTCGACCTCCGCGACATGGGTGCCGTTCGGATAGGTGCCGTCGGCGCTGGCAAAGGTCGCGCTCGCGTTGAACTTCGATGGATCGACGCCAGGACGCTTGGCGAGGTCGGCGAACGAGATCGAACGGTCGGTGCCGGCGATGCGCACCAGGCCATCGGTGATTTCGAGGTCGCCGGCACTGGCTTCCAGCGCCTGCGCTGCGATCTCCTTGAGCCGCGCGCCGAGTTCGCGGGTCGCACGCTCGACGCTGACACCGCCCGACGGGATCGAAGCCGAGCCGCCGGTGCCGAGTCCGGTGGCGATCATGTCGGTGTCGCCCTGGTGGACGTGCACGCGCTCGGGCGCCACGCCGAACTGCTCGGCAACGATCTGTGCATAGGCGGTCTGGTGGCCCTGCCCGCTCGACTGGGTGCCGATCAGGACAGTGATATCGCCATTGGGATCCATCCGCACATTGGCGGTCTCCTCGCCCATGGTGCCGCAGACCTCGACATAGCTCGCAAGTCCGATGCCGCGGATCAGGCCGTTCTTCTTGGCCGCCTTGGCGCGCTTGCCAAACTCCTTCCACTCGGCGATCTCCATCGCGCGCTTCAGATGCGCGGCGAAGTCGCCCGAATCGTAGACCTTGCCGGTCGCGGTCTTGTAAGGCAGCGCCTTCGGCTGGATGAAATTCTTGCGGCGGATGGCATCCACCGTCATGTCGAGTTTTCGCGCGCAGGCGTCCACGAGACGTTCGATGACGTAAGCAGCCTCGGGCCGCCCGGCGCCGCGATAGGCATCCACCGGCACGCTGTTGGTGAAGATGGTGCGCACCCGGCAGTGAAACGCCTGGATGTCGTAGAGGCCCGGCAGCATGCCGGCGCCGCCATGCGGAATGTAAGGCCCGAAGGTCGACAGATACGCGCCCATGTCGCCCATCAGGTCGCAATCCATCGCGAGGAACTTGCCGTCCTCGGCCAGCGCCATCTTCGCGGTGGTGACGTTGTCCCGGCCCTGCGCGTCACCCACGAAATGCTCGGTGCGATCGGCCGCCCATTTCACCGCCTTCTTCAGCTTTCGCGCGGCGACTGCCAGGAGGGCGTATTCCCGATAGGGAAACAGTTTGGTGCCGAAGCCGCCGCCGACGTCGGGGCAGATCACCCGCATCTTGTCGGTCGGGATGTTGAGCACGTTCTGGCAGAGGATATCGCGCAGGCGATGGCTGCCTTGGCTGCCGACCGTCAGCGTCAGATGGTCGCGCTTGGCGTCGTATTCGCACACTGCCGCGCGCGTCTCCATGAAGTTCGCGACCACGCGCGGATTGACGATCGAGATCTCGGCCACCGCGTGCGCTTTGGCAAAGGCAGCCTCGGTCGCTTTCTTGTCACCGATCGAGACGTCGAACAGCACGTTGCCGGGCTTGTCCGGCCAGACCAAGGCTGCGCCCTTCTTCACGGCGTTGACGACGCCGGTCACTGCCGGCAGCGGGCTCCATTTGACCTCGATCGCCTCGATCGCGTCGCGGGCCTGGTCGATGGTCTCGGCGACGACGAAGGCGATGGAATCGCCGACATGGCGCACCTCGTCCTTGGCGAGAATCGGGTAAGGCGGCCCGGTGAAGGGATCTGTCTCGAGATTGAACAGGCAGGGCAGATTGCCGAGATCCCCAACGTCATCGGCGGTGAGGATCAGCGCGACGCCGGGAAGGGTGCGGGCGCGACTTGCGTCGATGGTGTATTTGGCATGCGCATGCGGCGAGCGCAGCATCAGGCAGCGCAAAGCGGCCTGCGGCGCATAATCGTCGGTATAGCGGCCCTTGCCGCGGATGAGCGCGTCATCCTCCTTGCGCAACACGCTTTGGCCAACGCCGAACTTGATGGGAGCCGCCATTTTCTCGTCCCGTTTCTCATGGTTGTTTTGCCGGCATATTGCCGTGGAAAAACTGGCAAGGCAAACGGGTTTAGGCGGGCCGCGCCTGTCAAGGCCGATGATTCGAAGCCGCCCTCGGGGGCTTCGGGCGACCCCGCCCCTCAATTGCTGAATTTCCTGACCATAAGATATTTGTCATACGTGATATGACCTATGCGGACCGCAGCGGGATCCGTGCCGTAGACCTCGAATCCGTTGCGCTTGTAGGTCCTGATTGCAGCGGTTGCTTCGAGCAGGACCTCAAGATGTACCTGCTCGACGCGTGCCTCGGCATGGTCAAGAAGCTCCTTGATGAGTCGATCTCCGATTCCTTTACCTCGGCCATCTTCCCTCACGTAAACCGTGAAGATGTGACCCCTGTGCTGCGACCGAAGAGCTGGCGACACGTAGAAGCCCGCGACTCCGATCAGATTTCCCCGCCAGAAGGCACCAAGGATCGCTCCGCTGAGCCAGTGCCGATAGGCAGTCAGCATCGCCTCTCCGCCCTCGTCCTCTTCAGCAGAACCAAACGTTTGAGGGTGCGTCCGAAGCGCCTCCGCGCGAATGTCGCGAAAGATCTCCAGGTCGTCGACAGTCAATCGTCGGATGTCCGCGTCCACTTGGGCAGCGGCCGAATGTGGCGTCATGATCGCCGTCCTTCTAGTGCCTCAGCTAGGATTTATCGTCATTTACATCACACCACGGCTCCACGGCTGCGACGCGCGATCTCTCAGCGCATCGATAGCCCGTTCCGGCGTGAAGTAGTCGATCTCGCCGCGCGTCAGGCCGATATCCATCAGCTCCCGGTCACTCAGGTCCCGCAAGGCGATTTGTGGGCCCTGCCGCCAGCGCCAGTCCTGGAGCGCACGCCAGTATCGCGCGAGCAAGCCTAGAATGCTGCGCGTCGATGCAAGTTCGAGGGGGAGCCCCTCGGCCTCGGATGTGATGTTCGTCTGTTGGGGTGGCATCGCATGCTCCTGCTGTTGTGCCGGCAGGGAGCGTGGCCAAACAAAAAGGCCCCGTCCGATGCCGGCGGGGCCTGGTGGAAAAGATGTCGTCGTCGAATTCTTAGCGCGCGACTCCTTCCACGGCCCAGCCGAAGCGGGTCATGTGAATGCAGTTGAGTTTGCGCACTGATTTGATCATGCGCTGCGATTACCACAGCAATCGCGCAAAATCAAGAGATGTGTGGAGGTTCGCTGCGTCCTGGAGGCGAGTCCCCACCTGAGGGTGCCGGGCGCCGAAGCCGACGACGCCCGTCAAAGCCCTTCACGACTTCGTCTGCTTCGCTTCCACGTATCGTGCGAAGCTGTCGAGGATGGCCTGCCAACCGCCTTGCTGCTGCTCGACCGAGTGCGTCGACTCGCCATCGAAGACAACCCGGACCAGAACGCCCTTCGGGCCAGGCACAAACTCGACTTCGGCTTTTCGCTCGCCGAACGCGTATTCGATCCGCTTGTGCTCGATGATTTTCGTGTAGGTACCGGCGAAGTCAAAACCCATGCTGCCGTCCTTGGCCTCCATGCGAGATGAGAAGACACCGCCTTCTCGCAGGTCGACGGTCGCCTTGGTCGTATGCCAGTCGTCGGACGCGGCGTTCCACTTCATGATGTCGGCCGGCGTCGTATAAGCGCGCCAGACCTGATCGATGGGGGCTGCTACGTTGGTTTCGACGGTGATCCTCATAAACAGTGCTCCTGGTTCGGTTTTTGCCGGCTCGAGGTGACGGCATCACGTCAATTGTGCAGGGTCCATCCGCCGCACTTCCGAGATGTGTCCATCCAAGGACGATCGAGACTGGCCCGTGCCGACACGGTCGAGCCGTCAATGCGTTGAAAATATGAAAAAGCTAGCCCCGCACCAGCGAGACCAACCAGCGGCGGCCGAACAGCGCAAGGATGGCGAGCGCATAGACGATCGTGCCCCCGACGGCCAGCAGAAGCAGCGTCAATTCGTCCCGGAAGTGCATCGCGCTCAACGAAGGACCGCCAAAGCGCGCGATGAGCCAGAAGGCGGCGGCCAGGATGATCCCGGTCAGCAGGAATTTGGCGAGCGACAACAGCCAGGCGCGGTCCAGCACGAGAAAGCCCCGCCGCACCGCGAAGAACAGCACCAGCAGAAGGTTGGTCCAGACGCCGACGGCAGTGGCCAGCGCAAGCCCGATCTGAGCCAGCGATCCCATCAAGGCGACCTTGAGGGCGACGTTGACCGCGATGCCGGTCAGGGAGGCGCGTACCGGCGTCGCCGTATCCTTGCGCGCATAGAAGGTTGCGACCGCGCTGCGGATCAGCACGAAAGGAATGAGGCCGATGGCATAGGCCGCGAGCGTGGCGCCGGCAGCGGCGGCATCGGCTTTCGAGAACGCACCGCGGGCGAACAGCGCGCGCATGATCGCGTCGGGCACGGTGAGGAAGGCGGCGACGAACGGGACCGAGAACAGCAGCGTGAAATCGAAGGCACGGCGCTGCGCCTTCATCGCGCCGTCATGGTCGTTGGCCGTGATCCGCCGCGACATCTCCGGCAGCAGCACCGTGCCGATGGCAATGCCGATCACGCCGATCGGGAGCTGGTTGAGGCGGTCGGCATAATAGAGCGCTGACAACGCGCCGGCGGGCAAGAAGGTCGCGATGATGGTGTCGGCGAACAGCGCGAGTTGCGTGCCCATCGAGCCCAGCGTCGCAGGCCCAAGTGCCCTAAAGAATGCGCGGACGTCTTCATCGAGCTTGAGCGGCGCAAAGCGCGGCAGGCCGCCATGGCGGGCGAGATCGCCTGCGAGCAGGAAATACTGTAGGAAGCCAGAGATGAGGACGCCCCAGGCGGCGGCGTGGCCCGCGCTGGGAAACCAGGCGGCGAGCGCCAGCGTCATCATCATCGAGATGTTGAGGAAGATCGACGCCGCCGCAGCGCTGGCGAAGCGCTGCATTACGTTGAGCATGCCGCCATAGAGCGTCACCAGCGTGATCAGCAGCAGATAGGGAAAGGTGATCCGGGTCAGCTCGATCGCGAGCTTGCGCTGTTCGGCGTCCTCGGAAAAGCCGGGCGCCAGAATGCTCATGGCCTGCGGCATGAACAGCCAGGCGACGATCAGCAACACCACCTGCGAGGCCAGCAGCAGCGTGAAGATGCGGTCGGCGAACAATCTTGCCGCCCCCTCCCCGCGCTCGCCACGGACGTGCGCGTAAGCCGGCACCCAGGCAGCATTGAAGGCGCCCTCGGCGAAGATCGCACGGAAATGGTTGGGCAGCCGCAGCGCCACGAAAAAGGCGTCGGCCACGGGGCCGGCGCCGAGGATCGCCGCGAGCATGATGTCGCGGGCAAACCCCGTCAGCCGCGAGAGCAGCGTGTAGCCACCAACCGTGAAGATACGTCCGAGCATGCGCCTGTTTTAGAGACTTATCGAACAGAGGTCGATTGCATCTTGCGATGCGCATTGCTGCGCCCTCTCCCCTTGTGGGAGAGGGCAGCGCCGCAAGTAGACACAAACTCGATAGGGTGAGGGGTCTCTCTCCGCGCATTCCGTGCGGACAGAGACCCCTCACCCGTCTCGCCGCTTTGCGGCGAGCCACCCTCTCCCACAGGGGGAGAGGGTAAGAACAGCGGGATCAGCCCGCGATTGCGCCGCGCACGGCGGCGATGATTCGCTCCTGATCGGCTTCGGTCAGGTAGGCGTGCATCGGCAGGCTGATGACGTCCTGCGACAGGCTCTCGCAGCCCGGCAGGCCGCCCTCGGCAACCGGGTACTGCTTGTAGGCCGTCTGCTGATGCATCGACTTGCCGTAGTAGATCGCCGTCGGCACGCCCTGGGCCTTCAGCGCGGCGGCAAAACCATCGCGGTCGGTGCCCTCAGGAAGGCGGATCGTGTACTGCGCCCAGACCGACGTATTGCCGGGAGCCACGCGCGGCACGGTGACCACATTGCTGAGACCGCGCGCGTAGCGCTCAGCGACCTTGTTGCGGGCGGCGATCTCGTCGTCGAAGATCTTCAGCTTCTCGATCAGGATTGCAGCCTGCATGGTGTCGAGCCGGCCGGTCAGGCCGAGGCGGACGTTGTCGTATTTGTCGACGCCCTGCCCGTGCACGCGGATGCTGCGCAGCGTCACCGCGAGTTCGTCGTCATCGGTGAAGATCGCGCCGCCGTCGCCGAAGCAGCCGAGCGGTTTTGCGGGGAAGAAGCTGGTCGCGGTGGCGAGCGCCAGGGTGCCGAGCTTGCGGCCCTTGTAGCTTGCGCCAAAGCCTTGCGCTGCGTCGTCGAGCACGAACAGGCCTTCGGCCTTGGCGATCTCGGCGATGGCGTCGTGATCGGCGGGCTGGCCGAACAAATCGACCGGAATGATCGCGACCGGCTTGAGACCGGCCTTGCGGGCGGTCGCGATGCCGCGCTTGAGCGATTCCGGGCTCATGTTGAAAGTGGCTTCGTCGACGTCGACATACACCGGCGTCGCACCGGTCCGCGCCACCGGCGACGCGGTCGCGATGAAGGTGAATGACGGACACAGCACGGCGTCGCCCGGCCCGACATTCTTCGCCATCATCACCATCAGGATCGCATCGGTGCCGCTAGCGCAGCCGATGACGTGCTTGGCGCCGCTATAGGCCGCAAGCTGCTTCTCGAGCTCGGCGACTTCAGGCCCGTTGACGAACTGACAATGATCGAGAACGCGCTTCACGGCGGCATCGAGCGAATCGCCGAGCCGGCGGCGCTGCGAGGCGACGTCGATGAAGGGAATGGGTTCGGAACGCAGATGCTGGTTCATGGCGCCTTCTTGGCTAGTCGACATGGAAAGAGTTCAGCCCGCGACGCGGCGCGGACCCTTGCGGGCCGACGACGTGGCCGCGGGCCGCGACGGCGTTTCCAGACACTGCGTCGCGATCTCGAGGCTGGCGACGCCTTCGTCGCCGGTGACCGCCGGCGTCTCGCCGTTGCGCACGGCCTTGAGGAAGGCGATCAGCTCGGCGCGGAGCGGCTCGTCATGCCCAACCGGCAGATGGCGCATCGAATAGCTGCCGTCAGGCTTGAAGCCGAAGCATTCGGTGACCTGGCGCGTCAGGAGATCGCCCATCACGTATTTGCCGCGGGTCGCGACCGTGACGCTGCGCGCCTTGAATGGCGTCAGCCAGTTGGTGTTGATGTGCGCGAGCACGCCGTTGGCGGTGCGGAACTGCAACAGCGCGATGTCCTCGCGCTCGGCGACCGCACTCGACAATTGCGGCTGCACCTCGACGATGTCGGATTCGGTGAACCAGCGGATCAGATCGATGTCGTGCACGGCGAGATCGATGACGACGCCGACATTGGACATGCGCGGCGGGAACGGGCCGACGCGCGTGATCGCGATCGACAGAATATCCTCGCCCGCGATCGCCTGCTTGACGGCGGCGACCGCCGGATTGAAGCGCTCGACATGGCCGACCATCAGCGTCACGCCGGCTTTTTGCGCAGCCGTGACGATCTCGCGGCCTTCCGCGACCGTGGACGCAATCGGCTTCTCGACCATCACGTGGATGTTCTTGGCGATGCAGGCAAGCGAGACCTCGTGATGCAGATGGGTCGGCGCCGCGATGGTGACGGCATCGACGCCTTCGGCCAGCAGCTGGTCGAGCGTCTCGAAGCTCGCGCAATTGGCAAGCTCCATCGCCCGGGTGCGATGTGCCGGCGAAGGATCGACGACGCCGACGAGGTTGACGCCGGGAAGACCCGCGAGCACGCGCGCGTGGTTGCTGCCCATCACGCCGGCGCCAATGACGCCGACGCGCAAGCCGGCCTTTGCCGGTGCCGATCCTGTGGAACTCATTTGAGCAAACCCCGATTCAACGCAAATCCCCGGGGCGCTTCTAGCACGGACGCCACATTTGTGGCGAATGCGGAGCTAGCGGTCCGGACACGATTTGATTCAAAAAGTTACACGTTTCCCGGGCCTTAAGCCTCTGAAAGAGACCACTCTTTTGGCCCGGGTCGCGTGATTCGGAGTGTGCTGGTTACGACCTTTGATAGTCGTCTTCAATCCGGATGATGTCGTCTTCCCCGAGATAGCTTCCCGTCTGGACCTCGATCAGCTCCAGCATGATTTTACCGGGGTTCTCCATCCGGTGCACCGCGCCCATCGGGATGTAGATGGACTCGTTCTCGTGCACGCTTTTGACGGTCTCGTTGACGGTGACGCGGGCTGTGCCGCGGACCACGATCCAGTGCTCCGCGCGATGATGGTGCTTCTGCAGCGACAGCCGCCCGCCGGGCTTGACCACGATGCGCTTGACCTGGTGACGCTCGCCATTGTCGACCGATTGGTAGCTGCCCCAGGGCCGATGCACCTTGAGGTGCTCCTCGGTGACCTTCGGTGCGACCGCCTTGAGTTTTGTGACCAGCCGCTTGAGCCCGTTGGCATCTTTCTGGCGCGAGACCAGAACCGCATCGGCAGTCGCAACCACGATGAGATCGTCGACGCCTTCGAGTGCGACCAGCGCAGCATCGGTGGTGACGTTGCAATTGCGGCTATCCTCGAACACGGCGGCGCCGTGCGACGCATTGCCTTGCGCGTCCTTGTCCGACAATTCCCACACCGCGTGCCAGGAGCCGACGTCGGACCAGCCGCAGGACACCGGCACGACCGCGGCGCGCGCGGTCTTCTCCATCACCGCATAATCGATCGAGATCGCCTTGGCCGCGCCGAACGCCTCCGGCTCCAGCGTCACGAAGCCGAGATCGCGGCCGGCATTGGCGACCGCATTGGAGATCGCCTCCACGCTCGCCGCATCGACCTTGCGGTATTCGTCGAGCAGGACGCTGGCCGGAAACATGAAGTTGCCGCTGTTCCAGAGATAGCCGGAATTGACGTAGTCGGCGGCCTTCACCGCATCGGGCTTCTCGACGAAGCGCGCGACCGCGTGCACCTCGCCGGAGATGACCTCGCCCGGGCTGATATAGCCGTATTCGGTCGCCGGCCGCTCCGGCTTGACGCCGAAGGTGACGATGCGCCCGGCGCTCGCGGCGGTGAGGCCCTGGCGGCAGGCCGCGACGAAGGCGGCATTGTCCTGCACGACGTGGTCGGCGGCGAGCGCGAGCACGATCGCCTCACTCGAACGGTTCTGCGCGAACACCGCACCGGCTGCGATCGCGGGGCCGGAATCGCGCCGCATCGGCTCGAGGATTACGTCGGCCTCGATGCCGATCTCGGCGAGCTGCTCCAGCACCATGAAGCGGTAGGACGCATTGGTGATGACGATCGGGCGATCGAACAGCGAGGCCTCCGAGACGCGGAGCAGCGTGTCCTGGAAGGTCGAGCGGGTGCCGAACAGCGGCAGGAATTGCTTGGGGCGCACCTCGCGCGAAGCCGGCCACAGCCGCGTTCCGGCACCGCCGCACATGATCAGGGGGATAATGCGTTTGTCCATCGTCATCTCAAACCTTGAAGTCGTTCCGATACCAGGTGACAAAATTACGAATTCCGTGTGCGATCGGCGTTGACGGTGCAAAGCCGGTATCGCGCATCAGATCCTCGACATCCGCGAACGTTTCCAAAAGGTCTCTCGGCAGCAATTCTTTGATCGCCGTCCGACCCAGCCCCTGCTCCAGAATCCGACGACATGCATCAGCTCTTCCGGATGGTGGTTGCCGACATTGTAGACCTTAGACGGCGCATTTGCGGCAGCCGGGTCATCGGCGGGCATCAAGCCGATGAAATCGGCGGCGCCCGTGCCCAAAATCGCCTGATCCCTCATCCTGTTCCCAAGGTCTGCTTCACCCGATCCGCGCTCGATCTTTCGCCGCGGCGCCTCTTTAGCCTCCGCATCGACGGGGTCGCAATAGCTCCGCTGCCCTGCATGAGGGCTCTCGATCACCGCTATTGCAAGATCGACGCCAAAACCATACCAAAGCGGCCGAATTCGGCGCCTTGCGTCGGGTTGCTTCAACCCTTGTTCATGCGGACGAAATGCGCCGAATCCTGCTGTCGACGGCCAAGATCCTGATTTCCGGAGCGCTGCTCTACCTGGCGCTGCGCAAGGTCGATCTGTCCGAACTGTTTTCGCGCTTCACCGTGACCAGCCTGTTCTGGATCGGCTTGGCGATCGCGGTCACATTCCTGCAAATCTTCGTCGGCGTGTTGCGCTGGCGCGAGGTCAGCGCCGCATGCGGCGCCCCGCTCGAGCTCGCCCGGGCCATGCGCTACAACGTGATCGGATCGTTCTTCAACCAGACCCTGCCCTCGGCGATCGGCGGCGATGCGGTCCGGTTGTGGCTCGTCGCGCGCGCCGGCGCCGGCTGGCGCGCTGCGACCTACTCGATCTTCGTCGATCGCGCGATCGGTTTGATCGCGCTCGCGATCGTCATCGTCGCGAGCCTGCCCTGGAGCTACAGCCTCATCGCCGATCCACACGGGCGCTCGGCGCTGCTGCTCGTCGACCTCGCGGCGCTCGCGGGTGGTCTCGGTTTCCTGGTCTTCGGCGCACTGAAATGGCACTGGCTGAGAACCTGGTGGGCCACGCATCACATCCACGCCTGTGCCGTGATCGCCAACCGCGTGATCTTCAGCCGCTCGCGCGGACCAGCCGTCGTGATCCTGTCGCTCGCCGTGCATGTGCTGGCCGTCGTGGTCGCCTGGTGCGTCGTGCAGTCGATCGCGGCGCCGGTCGGCTTCAGCGACGTCTTTATGCTCGTGCCGCCGGTGATGCTGATCACGATGATGCCGATCTCGATCGCCGGTTGGGGCGTGCGTGAAGCCACCATGAGCCTCGCGTTCGGCTTCGCGGGGCTGGCCGCCAACGAGGGGGTCAACGTCTCGCTGCTGTTCGGCGCCGTGTACTTCATCGTCGGCGCGATCGGCGGCCTGGTCTGGATCCTCAGCGCGGAGAAAGCCGCGCAGGGATCGGCGCCGCTCGGGGTGCCGGAGTGAACGCGGCCGTCGACGCGCTCGGCGCCGTACCCTCGCTGCTTGCCGTTGCGATTGCCGCGCTGGTGTCGGGTGTCATCACCTGGACCAGCCGTCCCCTGCTCCAGCGTTACGCATTGGCGCGGCCCAACGCGCGGTCCTCTCATCGCATCCCGACCCCGCAGGGTGCGGGCATCGCCGTGATATCAGCGACGCTGCTGGTCGCATCAGCCTGGGCAGCCTGGGCGAACATCGCGATTCCGCCGGCGCTGATCGCTGCAACGGTCTTGATCGCCGTGGTCGGATTTGCCGACGACATCAAGTCGCTGCCGGTGCTCGTTCGCCTCGTGCTGCAGGCCGCAGCTGTCGGCGCCGTGGTGTTCACCACGCCCGAGACCGCGCGCATCGTGCCGGCGTTGCCGCTCGCGCTGGAGCGCGGACTCATCCTGCTGGCGGGCGTGTGGTTCGTGAACCTCGTCAACTTCATGGACGGGCTCGACCTGATGACGGTGGCGGAAGTGGTGCCCGTCACCGCCGCGCTGCTGCTGCTGGGACTGCTCGGCGATGTGTCGTGGCCGGCCGCGCTGATCGCCGCGGCGCTGTGCGGCGCCATGCTCGGCTTTGCGCCGTTCAACAAGCCGGTCGCGAAACTCTTCCTGGGCGATGTCGGCAGCCTGCCGATCGGCCTTTTGCTCGGCTGGTGCCTGCTCGAGCTCGCCTGGCGCGGGCAGCCCGCCGCGGCGCTGTTGCTGCCGGCCTATTACCTCGTCGATTCCACCATCACGCTGTTCCGGCGCATCGCAAGGCGCGAGCAATTCTGGTCGGCGCATCGCTCGCATTTCTACCAGCGTGCCACCGACCATGGTTTCACGGTCTCCCGCGTGATCGGGGAGGTGTTCGCGCTCAATCTCGTGCTCGCGGGGCTTGCCATCGTCACCGCTCGCGCCGGCTCGATGCTGATCACGCTGACCGCGCTGTCGGCGGGCGCAATCGCGATCGGCATCGTGCTGCGGCGGTTCTCCCGCCCTCAGGCGTCCTGAGCCACCAGCGCCAGCCGCAGCCCCTCGTCGAGAGACACCGGTGGCTGCCACCCGGTCGCGGTCGCCTTGGCGAGGTTGAGCTCGAGCGAGCCGATCAGGCTGTCATGCGTATCCTGCCGGCCCAACACGCTCAGCAACGTCCCGAGCAGGTCCTGGGGCATGCCGAACAGCCGCGAGCTCTTGCCGGCGGCCTTGGCCAGCCGCTCGATGAACTCGGGCGTCGAGACCTGCTCCCTGTCGGCCACCAGGAAGATCTCGAAATTGCTCGCGGGATCTGGATGAGAGAGCCGGCGCAGGATGAACGACGACAGGTTCTGCACGGCAAGGAAGGCGCGGTGATTGCGGATCGCGGCAAAGGGCAGCGGCAGCCCGAGGTTCACTGCACGCGTCAGCAGCGCGAAATTGCCCTTGGCGCCCGCACCATAGACCAGCGGCGGCCTGATCACCGAGACCTTCATGGCGCTGTCGCGCGCCAGCGTCTTCAAGCCCGCTTCGGCCGCGGCCTTGGACATGCCGTAGAGACCGCGCGGCGTCAGGACATCGTCCTCGCTGAACGGCCCGCGGCCCTCATTGCTGCGACCGTGCACGAGAACAGTGCTGATGAAAATGAACTGCCGCACGCCGGCCGTCGCCGCGCTGCGCGCCAGGTGCAGCGTGCCGGCAATGTTGACGTTGCGGTAGAGCTGGACCGCATGCTCTTCGTGCTTGTGATGCACCCGTGCGGCGAGATGAACGACGGCGTCGACGCCTTGAAGCGCGGCCTGCCAGGCGGTTTCGGGGCCGATCGTTTCGATCACGACCTCGTCGTCCATGCCTTCCGGTTTGCGGACCGCGCGGCGGATCGACCATCCCTCGCGCGCCAGTGCGGGCACGACATGACGGCCGACGAAACCGCTCGCCCCCGTCACCAGCACGACTGGCTTGCGTTCGTTCATCGTTGCTCCGGCAGTTCGGGGTTGCGCAACAATTCGTCGGCCAGGGCCGCATAGGCGTTCATCGCGGTGACGCGATCGAATTTCGCCGCCGCCTTCACCGCGCGCTCCGCAATGGCGACACCGTCGGAGCGAGACGCCGCGCGGATCGCCTCGGCCAATTGATCGGCGCGGCCGGGCGTCACGACCCAGCCCAGCCCGTTCTCCACCACGGTCAACGCGGCCTCGGCCTCCGGTTCGGAGACCAGCACCACGGGACGGCCGACCGCCAGCAGATTGTAGAACCGGCTCGGCACCGACACCCCCGCAACGTCCTTCCGGTACGGAATGATCCAGAGATTGGCAGCCGCCAGGAACGGTTCGAGCTCGGCATCCTCGACCCGCCCCACAAAGGAGACATTGGGCAAGTTCGCGTCAGTCTGCAACTGCTTCAACCGCTCGAAGCCGATGCCCCAGCCTGAGAGCAGGAAGTGGATGTCAGGCTCGTCCCTCAAAAGACGCGCCGCCTCGAACACGATCTCCGGATCATGGGTGAAGCCGAGATTGCCCGACAGGCCGACAACGAAACCCGCCGAGAGCGCTTTGCGGAACGGATTATCCGCCGTCACCGGCCGGGGTGCGGCCACGAGCGTCGCCCAGTTCGGGATGAAGCGGATCTTGTTTCGCGTCATGCCGGAATAGCTCAGCAGCGGCCGTTCCGCATCGCGGCCGATGGTGATGACGGCATTGAGCGTGCGGAACATCAGGCCGTTGGCGGCGCGCATCGTCATGGTGATAATCGAACCGGGCTTCAGCAGGCCCGCCATCACCAGCACGTCCGGGAAGAGGTCGTGCATGATCAGCGCCGAGCGCGCGCCCTTCAGCCTCGCCGCCGCCGCGACTGCGTAAGGCAGCATGAACGGTGCGGTAACGGTGAGCACGACGTCGCCTCGCCTCAACTCCCGTGTCAACGCCAGGAACGTGCGCGCCGCGAACAGCAGCTCGGAGGCGCCGCGCCGCACCAGCGCCGCCTTGCCCGCCATGCGGTTCTTGACGGCGACGACCCGCGGCTTGCCCGGGCCGGTCTGCGAGGCCGGCAACGCGCCTGATGAGCCCGACAGCACCACGACCTCGTGATCCCCGGCGATGCGGCAGGCGATCTCGGCCATGATCGCCGCCGTCGTGCTCGGATCAGGCGGGTAGTGCTGGCTCGCCACGACGATCTTGCCTCGAGGCTGCATGATCAGGCCGCGGTGGACCCGAATTCCGGAATCGCGTCCTTCAGGATGGTCCTGATGGTGGCCCGATCGTCGCGGGCGATCGCCTGCTCCAGCGCCGCAATCCATTTGCGCAGCGTCTGCATCGGCGGCTCGTTCGGCTGCGCGGCCATGATGCCGGCGACGCCGATCTCGCGGGTCGGCTCCTCGGAGGCGAACAGGATTTCGTGCAGGCGTTCACCGGGCCTCATGCCCGTGAACACGATTTCGATGTCGTAGCCGGGTTGCAGGCCCGAGAGACGGATCATGCGCTCGGCGAGATCGACGATCTTCACCGGCTGGCCCATGTTGAGTACGTAGACCGACACGTCCGAACGCTGCGTTCCGAGCGCATGCGTTGCCGCCGTGATGACGAGATCGCAGGCTTCGCGGATGGTCATGAAGTAGCGGACCATGTCGGGATGCGTGACGGTCACGGGACCGCCGGCATCGATCTGGGCCTTGAACTTCGGCACCACCGAGCCGTTCGACGCCAGCACGTTGCCGAACCGAACCGAGATCAGCCGCATCGACCGCCTGGCGCCGCCGTGACCCGCCGCAAGATCATGGTCGAGCGCCTGGCAATACATCTCGGCGAAGCGCTTGGTCAGGCCGAGCATCGACACCGGCTCGATCGCCTTGTCGGTCGAGATCATCACCATGGCTTCGGCGCCGGCACTGTGCGCGGCATCGGCAACGTTGATCGAGCCGAAGATGTTGGTCTTGACGCCCTCGCTCCAGTCGCGCTCGAGGATCGGCACGTGCTTGAGCGCGGCGGCATGGAACACGATGTCCGGCTTGAACTCGGCCATCAGGCGCATGATGCGCTCACGGTCGCGGATGTCGGCGATCCGCCCTTCGATCGAAGCAGCGGTGCCGAGCGCAGCGAGTGTTTCCGTGATCGCGTAGAGCGCCGGTTCGGAATTTTCCACGATCAGAAGACGCGCGGCGCCGAACGCGACGACACGCTCGCAGATCTCGGAACCGATCGAGCCGCCCCCGCCGGTGACGATCACCGCCTTGCCCTCGATCAGGGCCTCGAGCCGCGCATAGTCGATCTTTTCGCTCGGCCGCAGCAGCAGGTCCTCGACGGCGACGGCCGTGAGTCGTGGCGTATCGCCGCTCTCGAGCGAGGGCATGCGGCTCACGATCACGCCGAGCTTGCGCGCCCGCATCAGGATCGATTCGGGATGGGCCTCCGGCTCGAATGCCGTCGGCGTCATCACGACGCGCGCGATCCCCTTGCCGCGCTTGGTGAAGTCGGCGACGACATCCTCGATATCGTCGACGCCGCCCAGGACAGGGACGTTGCGGATGGACTGGCCGCGATCGGAACTCGACGGCGAGAGCACACCGACCGGCCAGATGTGCTTGATCGCCCCGCTCTCGATTCCGCGCAACAGCACCTCGGCGTCCGCGGCGCGGCCGATCAGCAGCGTCGGCGCGGCATCTCCGGTGCGGGCGTGACGCCGCACCCGCGTATAGCGGAAATAGCGGTAGGCCATGCGCAACGCGCTGAGGAAGGAGATCTCGAGGAACCAATAGAGGACGATGGTCACCTTGCCGAGGAAGAAGGCGCCGCGGACGTTGGGGGCGACGAAGATGTAGTCGAGCGCCAGGAGTGCAACCGTCAGCACGGTCGCGACGCGGATGATGTTCAGCGCGTCGGGCAGCGAGATGAAGCGCCATTTCGTCGTGGTCAGGTTGAAGACGAAGAACACGACCACGCTGAAGGCGAGGAAATAGGGCAGGATCTGTATCAGCAGCGGCAGGCGATCGAAGAAGCCGTCGCCGCCCTCGAAGCGCAGATAGAAGGCGGCGAACAGCGCCGCCGTGGTCGCGAGCAGGTCGTGGAGCGCGATCATGAAATTGCGCAAGGTGAGATGCGAAAGACGCGTCATCCGCTGACCGAAAATCCAGTTAAATGCAACCTGATCGCGCTGATAACCCATCTCGGCGGGACATGCCAGTCAAGGCTTTCCAGTCAAGGTTTGCCAGTCAAGGTTTGCCGGTCAAGCTTTGCGATCCAGGCGGCCGTTCAGGAACCGGCTACTGTCGCCTTCGCCTCGGCCTGCTGGGCCCGGATCACCATGCCGCCGGCTACGCCGACACCGATGACGTACATCCAGCCCTCGTGGAAGTCGAACAGGTGGGAGTTGAACAGCGAGGTGAAGACGTTCTGAACCACGACCAGAAGGCCGACCCAGTTTGCGAGCCCGTCGCCGCGAAACAACAGCAGATGCAGGATCCAGATGGCGTAGAGAACGGCGACGCCGATGATGCCCCATTGCACGGCCACGTTCAGCGTCTGGTTATGCGGGTTGCCGATCACCTCGGCGGACGCCAGGTTCTGATTGCCGGGCGTCGCGGTCCGCTCGAACAATCCACGCGTCGAGCCGGTACCGTGCCCCTTGATCGGCGCCTCCGCGAAGAAGCCGAGTGATTTCCGCCAGAATTCGAGCCGCAAGCCGGCCGAGGTCGGCGCGCCTGTTTCCACATAGCGGGTATAGTCGCTGGCAAAGCTGTCGGCGGTCTTGCGCAATTGCGGCGAGGCCTGCCAGGCGAGAACCGCGCCCACGAGCAGGGCCGCGGAGATGATCGCGATGCTGCGCCATCTCAGATGAAGCAAGGCAAACACACCGAACAGGATCGGAATGGTGAGGAGCGCGGTGCGCGACACCACCACGAACACCATGTTGAGGAAGAAGGCGAGCGCAAGCGCCGTGAGCAGCCCGGCGATCGAGTAGCGCTTCTGACGCAGCAACTGCACGATCGGATAGGCGAGCGCGACCGCGCAGAGCGCAAACTCCTGGCTCTGGTCGATGTAGTTCTTGACGAAAATCCCGCGCTCGACGCGGTCGGATTTGAGCGCGAGGTCGGGGTAGAAGGCGACGACCCAGGACATCACCGACAGCAGCGCGCAGGACACCAGGAAGGCGACGAACACCCAATGTCCGCGCGGCGAGCGCGCAAAATGATAGAGCAGGACCGGCAGCACCAGCAGCTTGACGGTCGGATTGACCGCATAGAAGCGCGCCCCCCAGGCCGCGTCCGACCACAGCGTCCCGACCAGCGCGAGCACGACCAGAGCAATCGGCGCCGCGCAGATCGGACGCCTGAGCGATTGCAGGAACTCGCGGACATCGAGGAACGGCACCATGCAGAGCAGCATCAGAACATTGAAGATCGCCGCAAGCGACGTGGACCATGGCAGCGAAGCCGCGGTCAGGATCGCGAACAGATCGACCGTCTCGGACCAGGCCGCCGGACTGCGCAGACGCCGCCACAGCACCTGGCCGGTCGTCTCCCCGGCGAGTGTCGTCACTTGCCCTCTCCCCGCGCGCGATGAACCAGCGCCGTCGTGCTGAAGCCCTGGAGAATGTCGACCAGCACCACCGTCCCGCCGGCGGCCTCGACGACCTCGTGGCCGACCACCTGCTCGCGGGTGTAATCGCCCCCTTTGATCAGCGCGCTCGGCTTGATGCGGCTGATCAGGTCGATCGGCGTGTCCTCGTCGAAAATAACCACGAGATCGACGGCTTCGAGCGCCGCCAGCACCTCCGCACGCGCTCGCTCGTCCTGAACGGGGCGGTCGGCGCCCTTCAGCCGCCGCACCGAGGCGTCGCTGTTGAGGCCCACGATCAGGCGGTCGCAGGCGGAGCGCGCCGCTGTCAGCACCTTGACGTGGCCGGGATGCAGGATGTCAAAGCAGCCATTGGTGAAGCCGACGCGTTGGCCTTGCTTTTTCCATTCCGCGAGCTGCGCGTCGAGCGCACCGGGCTCGAGCACGATCTTCTCCTCGGCCGCGAGATAGGCATGCGGCAATATCTTTCGCTTCAGCTCGGCCGCACTCACGCTGGCGGTGCCCTGCTTGCCGACGGCGACGGCGGCCGCGGCACTGGCCATGCGAAGCGCCGTGTCCCAGTCCGCGCCGGTGGCGAGCGAGACCGCGAGCGCCGCCGCAACGGTGTCGCCCGCACCGGAGACGTCGCGCACCTTGACGGGAAACGCCGGAACGTGAACGGCTTCGCCGTTGCGCGGCACCAGCGTCATGCCGTGCTCGCCTTGGGTGACCAGGATCGCTTCGCAATCGGCGAGCCGCATCACGTCCTCGCTGGCGTCGACGATGCTCTGCGGCGTGTCGGCGCGGCTTCGGGTCGCTTCCGAAAATTCCTTGCGATTGGGCGTGAGCAGCGTCGCGCCGCGATAGATCGCCCAGTTCAGGCTTTTGGGATCGACGATCACGGGCTTGCCGAGTTTTCGCGCGGCGTCGATGGTGTGGCGGATGACGCGGGCGGTCAGCACGCCCTTGGCGTAGTCGGACAGCAGCACGACGTCGGCGCGCACGATCTGCGGCAGGATCGCTTCGATCAGCTTGGTCTCGATCGTATCGGAAGCAGGCTGTGCCTGCTCCCAATCCGCACGCAGCATGTGCGTGGAAAAATGCTCGGAGACGAAACGGACTTTTCGCGTGGTCGGACGCGAGGGATCGCACACCAGCAGGCTTTCGATTGCGCCCTGCTCCGCAAGCGTCGAGGCGAGCTGCCTGCCCGCATCGTCCTCGCCGACGAGGCCGACGAAGATGCAGCGCGCGCCGAGCGCGGCGACGTTGCGCGCGACGTTGCCGGCACCGCCGATATGGATCTCGCTGCGCTGTGCCGCGATGACCGGCGCCGGCGCTTCCGGCGATATCCGCGACACCTCGCCATAGACGAACTCGTCCAGCATGATGTCGCCGATGCACAGGACCGTGCGGCCCGAGATGGCTTGCGCGAGAGCATCGAAATCGAGAATGGGCGTCGGCATGGTGATGGGCCTCAGCGGAAGCGGTCGGGCCGGTCGAGATAATCCCCGACATAGGCCTTCACCGCGTCCTCGAGCGTCGTGAAGCCGCCACTATAGCCGGCGCGGTGGAGGCGATCGACCTCGCTCTGGGTGAAGTACTGGTAGCTGCCGCGGATCTGCTCGGGCATGTCGATGTATTCGATGTTGGGGCTGGCGCCGAGCGCGGCATAAGCTGCCAGCATCAGATCCCTGAAGCTGCGCGCCTTGCCGGTGCCGACGTTGAAGATGCCGGACACCGAGGGCGTTGCCAGCAGCCACATGATCACGCGCACGACGTCGTCGACATAGATGAAATCGCGGCGCTGGTCGCCGTCCGCGATGCCCTCGCGATGCGACTTGAACAATTGCACGACGCGGCCCGCTTTGACGTCGTCGAAGCGCCGCGCCAGCACGCTCATCATCGAGCCCTTGTGGTATTCGTTGGGGCCGAACACGTTGAAGAATTTCAGTCCGGCCCATTGCGGCGGCAGCTTCTCGCCCTTCGCTGCGCGCTCGGCGACGGCGAGATCGAACAGGTGCTTGCTCCAGCCGTAGAGGTTCATCGGCCGCAATTTCTTCAACGCAGCGATCGAAGCATCGTCGTCAAATCCTGCCTCGCCGTCGCCATAGGTCGCCGCCGAGGAGGCGTAAATCAACGGCACCGCATTTGCCGTGCACCAGTCCAGGAGGCGCATCGACAGGCGGAAATTGGTCTCGAACACCAGGTCGCCGTCGGTCGCCGTGGTCGCTGATATCGCCCCGAGATGGATCACGGCATCGAGCTTGCGGCCCTTCAGCCAGTCCGGCAGCTCAGCCGGCGGCACGATATCCACAAGCTGCCGCTTGGCGAGGTTGCGCCATTTGCCCTCGTTGCCAAGGAGATCGCAGACCACGACGTCGCTGCGGCCAGCCTCGTTCAGCGCGGCGACGACATTCGATCCGATAAAACCGGCCCCGCCGGTCACCAGCAACATTTCACCTAGCCTGCCCGATGTTTTGCGACCCGATCTTGCCCTAGCGCATGATCCTCCAAAGTGTAAGCGGTTTTGGGATAGCCGCTCAGCCGGCTTTACCTGCCGGCCCGGAGCGGCTAACCGAACCGCCACATCAGCGCACCCCGGCTCTATTAACGAATGAACCTAGATTCGCAACTTAGTGGCGAGACAGATCGGGGCGACACGCGCCCGATCCTGATCGTCCCCTACATGTGGATCGGCGATTTCGTCCGGAATCACACCGTCGTGCGGGTCCTGAATGAGCGCTGGCCGAACCGGCCGGTCGATTTGCTCACGACCTCCCTGTGTGCGCCCCTGGTCGATTACATGCCCGGCGTGCGCGATGGGATTGTCTGGGACCTGCCGCGCGGCCGGCTCGCCGTGGGCCGCCAGCTCGGCCTGGCGAAGCTCCTGCGCGAGCGAAACTACGGCACCGCCCTGGTGCTGCCCCGGACCTGGAAGGCCGCCATCGCGCCCGCTTTGGCCGGGATTCCGGAAAGGGTCGGCTTCGTCGGCGAATTCCGGTTCGGCCTGCTCAACCGCTGGCGCTGGGGTGAAAAGAAACTGCCCCGCTTCATCGACAAGAACGCCGCCCTCGCCCAGCCCGATGGCGCCCCGCTGCCGCCGGAATGGCCGGTGCCGCAGTTGCGGGTCCCGGCCGAGGACATCGTCCGCTGGCGGCAGGCCAATGGCCTCAGCGCGGGCGCTGCCGTAGCCCTCGCCCCCGGCTCGGTCGGAGTGTCAAAACGCTGGACCTACTATCCCGAGGCTGCCCGCCTGCTCGCCGAGCGCGGCCTCGAGGTCTGGGTGATCGGGGGCCCCGGGGAAAAGGGCCTGGCCCAGGAGATCGTCGCGGCCGGCGGCGCTGGGGTGCAGGACCTTACCAGCAATGATCTGCGCAACGGCGTGCTGGCCATGGCCGCGGCCGGCGTCGCGATCTCCAACGATTCCGGCCTGATGCACATCGCAGCCGCCTTGGGCACGCCGACCATGGGGATCTTCGGTCCGACCAGCCCCTATCTCTGGGCCCCCCTCAACGGCCTCGCCGCGACCGTGGTGCAGGACAAAAGCGTGCTGTCCTGCCAGCCCTGCCAGAGCACGATCTGCAAGATGAACGACCACCGCTGCATGCGAGATATCGCGGCGAGCGAGGTGGTCGAGATTGCGCAGCGGGTGCTGGGTGAGGCGGGGATGCGGGCTTCGACCTGAAGGCCGTCGAGGCTGCGCCGATAATGACAGCATACCGGTGTTTTGCCCGACGAGTCAAATCGACTTCGTAAAATCAGCAGAACATCGCCCCCCGCCAAGCCATTGATTTCGTTGGCCCGGCTACTGTGCATGGGGTTGTTTTCGCGGTTTTGTTTTTGGGGATGCGAGGGCAGCGGCTCAAAGCAGCGGCCGATACAGCTCGCCGATCCGTGCCGCCTCGGCATCGAGGCTGAACTGCGCGAGCACCCGTGCCCGCCCGCGCTCGCCCATAGCGATCGCGGCGGCCACGTCACGCATCAGCGGTTCGACCGCTGCGGCCAGCGCATCCGCGTCACCGGTCGGGACCAGCACGCCGGTCACGCCATCCTCCACCACGAGCTCGGCCGCGCCGGCGCGCGCGGCGACCAGCGCGCTGCCGGCCGCCATCGCCTCGATCAAGGTCAGGCCAAAACCTTCGTTGCGCGAGGTGAAGGCGTAGATCGTCAGCCGCTGATACCAGCGCTGCACGTCTTCGATCGGCAGCTCGCCAGTGATGACGATGCGCGATTGCAGGCCGGCGGCCTCGATCCGTTTCTTCAGGTCGTTTGCAAAAGCGGTTTGCTCGGGTGTGACCTGGCCGACGATGATTGCGGTGAAATCCGGATAGCGCGGCAGCAGGCGGCACATCGCATCGACGAACACATCAGTGCCCTTCTGCGCGCGCACCCGGCCGAAGCAACCGATCGCGTAGCGGCCCGGCAGCGCAGTTTCCGCGAAGGCGGCAGTGCGGTCGAGCGGCGGCGCATAGACGGCAGTGTCGACCCCGTGCGGAATCACGGTCGCCTGCACTTTCAGGAACGAGGCCGAAAGATCTGACGTCGCGATTATCGCGTCCATGCGCCGGATCAGCCAGCGCGTGATCCAGCTATGATGGCGCTGTGCCGCCGAGGTGAAGACGAGCTTGAGCGGCCAACCGAGCGCGCGCAACAGCACGCCCGCGATCATCTCGTTGTTGCGGCGCGCGTGCCAGATCACCGGCGCCTTGCGGCGCCACAATCTCAGCAGATCGGCACCGCCCAGGCGCGCGATGCCCTCCGGCGCGTCGGAGCCGAACCACGCGGCGCGATAGAGCTTTGCCAGCCGCGGCGCCACCATCCGGTTGGTCGCGGTGACCCCGGAATAGCGCCTGTGCAGATTTGGCACGATCACTTCGAGATCGCTTGGGGAATTCGCCACGCCACGCTCCGTTTCGAAAGTCCCTATACGCAACATTAAGCATAGTGACCAGTTCAGCCGCGCCGATACCCACTCTTCACCACGTAAACGTTAGCTTGGAGCGTTGATCGAAGACGGGTGAGATCATGACTGTGCTTGTCACCGGCGGTGCCGGCTATATCGGAAGCCACACGGTTCTGGCGCTGGCGGAAGCCGGCGAGGACGTCGTCGTGATCGACGATCTCTCGACCGGTTTCTCCGCCTATCTGCCCGAAGGCGTGCCGCTGTTCATTGGCGATGCCGGCGACGAGAACCTGCTCGAAGGCGTGATCGCCCAGCACAACATCGAGAGCATCATCCATTTCGCGGGCTCGGTGGTCGTGCCGGATTCGATGCGCGATCCGCTCGGCTATTACCGCAATAATTTCACGACCGCGCGCAACCTGCTCAATGTCGCGGTCAAGCGCGGCATCGACCGCTTCATCTTCTCCTCGACCGCGGCGGTCTACGGCGATCCGGACCAGGTGCCGGTGCCCGAGCATGCGCCGACACGGCCGCTGTCACCCTACGGTTCGTCGAAGCTGATGACCGAGATCATGCTGCACGACGTCGCTGCCGCCTACGGCATGCAGTACGTGACCCTGCGCTATTTCAACGTTGCGGGTGCCGATCCGCAGGCCCGCATCGGCCTTGCCACCGTCGGCGCCACGCACCTGCTCAAGATCGCGGTGGAAGCGGCCACCGGCCAGCGCGCCAAGATCGACGTGTTCGGCACCGACTATCCGACCCAGGACGGCAGCTGCATCCGCGACTTCATCCATGTCACGGACCTGTCGCAGGCGCATCGCTCGGCGCTCGCCTATTTGCGCAACGGCGGCGCCTCGACGACGCTCAATTGCGGCTATGGCCGCGGCTACTCGGTGCTGGAGACCATCGACGCGGTACGCCGTGTGTCGGGCCGCAGCTTCGCCGTGCAATACGCCCCGCGCCGGCCCGGCGACATCATGACCATGGTCGCCGACACCAGCCGCATCCGCGGCCTGCTCGACTGGAAGCCGCAATACGACGACCTCGAGACCATCGCAGCCCATGCGCTGGCCTGGGAGGACAAGCTGTTCCGCGAGCGTCACGGCGAGCTCCGCCACGCCGCCTCGGCCTAGATTCCATTCCAGCGCAAGCCCTTAATTGGGCTTGAAAAGCGCTGGCTTAGCGGGCACAGAGGCCATTCGATCCCTGACGCGCGGGCAGGCTTTTTTCCTGTGCCGTCAATGGACTGCGGATGGCTCAGTTTCCAAAGAAAATCACCGACGATCCCTATGCGGCAGCGGTCCTGATTCGCCGCCTGGTCACGGAACAGGGGATCCTCTACTGGCGGCGCTACCTCGTCGCCTTCGCGCTGATGGCGCTTGCCGCCGGATCGACCGCGGGCGCGACCTACGTGCTCGGCCAGGTCATCAACCAGGCCTATGTCGACAAGAACATCCCGGGCATCGCGATGTTCTCGGGCATCACCGTGATCCTGCTCTTCATCAAGGGCGTGGCGACCTACGGCCACATGGTGATCCTGACCAAGATCTCCAACGCGATCCTCGCCACCAACCAGCGCCAGCTGTTCGCCAAGCTGATGCGCGAGAGCGTCGGATTCTTCTCCGAGCGGCATTCGTCGGAATTCCTGGCGCGGCTGACGGCCGGCGCAAAGTCCATCACCGATGTCCTCAACATGCTGGTCAATGCGGTCGGGCGCGACCTCATGATGCTGCTCGCCATGATCGGCGTGATGGTGTGGCAGGATCCGGTGATGTCGTTCATCGGCCTCGTCGCCGTGCCGCCGGCGATGCTGGTGCTGCGCAAGCTGGTCAAGCGCATCAAGGGCCTCGCCTACAACCAGTTCACCGGCACCGCCGACATCCTGGAGACGATGCAGGAATCGCTGCAGGGCATCCGCACCGTGAAAGCATTCACGCTCGAAGACACCATGCAGAACCGCATCGACGAGAACATCGCGATCGTCGAGCGCAACGCCAACAAGATGGCCCGCGTCGCCAATCGCTCCAATCCGCTGATGGAGATGCTCGGCGGCTTCGCAGTCGCCGGCTGTTTGCTTTACGGCGGCTATAGCGTGGTCGCGCTCAACGCCACGCCCGGCGCGTTCTTTTCCTTCATGACCGCGTTCCTGATGGCGACCGAGCCGGCCAAGCGGCTGGCGCGGCTCAACATCGACCTCAACAGCCAGTTGGTCGGCGCCCGCATGCTGCTCGAAGTCGTCGACAGCCCCGCGAGCGAGCATTCCGACGATGACAAGCCGGCGCTGAAACTCTCGAACGGACGCATCGAGCTGCGCGACGTCAGCTTCTCCTATCGCAACGGTGAGACCGTCCTCAACCGCATGAGCTTTGTTGCCGAGCCCGGCAAGGTCACCGCGCTGGTCGGCCCCTCCGGCGGCGGCAAATCGACCGTGCTGGGGTTGCTGCTGCGCTTCTACGAGGTGACGCAAGGCGACATCGTGATCGACGGCCAGTCGATCGGCGCCGTCTCGCGAAAATCGCTGCGGGCTCAGACCGCCTATGTCGGCCAGGACGTCTATCTGTTCCGCGACACCATCCGCAACAACATCGCCTTCGGCCGGGCGGGCGCGACCGAAGAACACATCATCGATGCTGCGAAAGCAGCCTGCGCGCATGATTTCATCATGGGCTTCCCGCTCGGCTACGACACGCCCGTCGGCGAGCACGGTACGCAATTGTCCGGCGGCCAGCGCCAGCGCATCGCGGTCGCGCGCGCGCTGATCAAGAACGCGCCGATCATCCTGCTCGACGAAGCCACCGCCGCGCTCGATTCGGAATCCGAGCGGCAGGTGCAGGAGGCGATCGAGCATCTCTGCCGGAACCGCACCACCATCGTGATCGCGCATCGCCTGCACACCATCATGCACGCCGATGCGATCCTGGTGGTCGAGGGCGGCGAGATCGTCGAGCAGGGCCGGCATGACGAGCTGTTCCGCCGCGGCGGGCGCTACGCCTCGTTCTTCCGCCTGCAACATCACGACGCCGGCGCTCTGGCGCCGATCAGCGCAACCGCATAGAGTTCCCTTCACCTCAAGAGCAGCGAGATCGCACCATGAACGCCGCCTCCTACGTCATCCCGCTTCCGACCCAGGCCTCGCTTCCCGTCGTCGGGGAAAGCGGCCGTTATCCCGTGCGCCGCATCTGGTGCGTCGGCCGCAACTATCTCGAGCACATCCGCGAGATGGGCAATGACGAGCGCGCCCCGCCGTTCTTCTTCGCCAAGCACGCCGACATGTTGGTGCCCGACGGCGCCACCATTCCCTATCCGCCCCTGACCAAGGATTTGCATCACGAGGTCGAGCTGATCGTCGCAATGAAGAGCGGCGGCCTCAACATTCCCGCCGACAAGGCGCTCGACCATGTCTACGGCTATGCCGTCGGCATCGACCTGACCCGCCGCGACCTGCAGATCGCCTCGCGCAAGAAGGAGCGTCCGTGGGAGGTCGGCAAGTCGTTCGACTATTCGGCGCCTTGTTCCGCGGTGCAGCCGGCATCGAAGATCGGCCATCCCGCCAAGGGCAAGATCTGGCTCACGGTCAACGGCAAGGAAGCGCAGAAAGGCGACCTCACCGAGCTGATCTGGAACGTGCCCGAGATCATCTGGCAGCTCTCGCAGCAGGTGAAGCTCGCCGCCGGCGACATCATCATGACGGGCACGCCGGCCGGCGTGTCGCAGCTCCAGCCCGGCGACAAGCTCGAATGCGGCGTCGACGGCGTCGGCACGCTGAAGGTCTCGATCGGCCAGCCCGAGTAAGGCTCACGGCGGCTCTACCTAAGAAGGCCTCGGGCATGTCCGGGGCCTTTTTCATTTCGCTGGCGGACGATGCCGATCTACCAGGCCTTCACCGGCCGATCGGCGTGGCTTGTCTGCGGCACACCGCGATTGAGCGACATGTGGGAATGCACGCACAGCCAACCATCGCCATGTCTTGAAAACACCATCGTGGCCCGGCCGGGGCGCGGAAACGCGCTGCCGTCGGGATGATAGCCCGTGCTCGTCCACGGCACGATCACGGTCGCCATCGTGCCATCGGACGATGCCAGGATCGAGGCCTGGTCGATGACGAAACGGAAGTCGGCCGTCTTGGGCCAGACGTTGTCCCATTGCGTGGTGACCCATTGGTCGAGGCCGGGAATGACGTCGTTGTGTGTTCCGAAGGCCAGCACATCCGGATGGAAGAGCGGCCGCGCCGAAGCGTAGTCGACCTCGCGGACATAACTTGCGAAGGTCTCCAGCCATTGGCGAAAGAACTGCGTGATCTCGGCATTCGCGGTCGGCAAGGAGGCCATCGCCTGCTCCATGTTCGGCAACTCAATCGCGGCAATCTTTGTTGCCATGAGGCGAACCGTCCAGCAAGATATGTGGAGAGCACCGGTGGAGATCGATCGACGAGCCGGGCCGATTTCATGGAGCCAGACTCATGAGACGCCTTCTCCTGCTTGCGGCCGCACTTGTCGTTTCGTGCAATGCAGCCAGCGCGCAGTCCGGTCAGCCCTATGCCGGCCTTGAGCAGCGCCCCATCAAGGCGCTGTCGCACCAGCAGATCGACGATCTTCGAGCCGGACGTGGCATGGGCCTGGCGCTTGCCGCCGAACTCAATGGATATCCCGGTCCGAGCCATGTTCTTGAGTTCGGTGACCGGCTTGACTTGACCGCGGATCAGCGCATCCGGGTTCAGCGCCTGTTCGAGGCCATGAAGCAAGAGGCGGTCCCGCTGGGTAACAAGCTGGTCGAGCAGGAAACGGAGTTGGACCGGCTCTTCTCTGCCCGCGTCGTGACATCGGAGTCACTCAAGGCGACCCTCGTTGCCATTTCGGAAACCCAGGCATTGCTCCGCGAAAGCCACCTCAAATATCATCTGTCGACAACCGCCTTGCTCGACCAGAGCCAGATGCAGCGATACGCGGAGCTGCGAGGTTACCAACGCCCCGATAGCTCCGAAGCACACAAGCACCATCATTAGACGCGGTCATCGCAGCGCCGACAGCACGATGAGGCCGAGGATCAGCGCCGTCAGCGAATATTTCAGCGTGTAGTAGACGTCGCAATTCCATTCCTTGACCTTGCGGCTCGCAAGATTGATCTCGTAGAGCTTGCCGAATAGCTTGTTGAGCAGGCCGACGCTCTCTCCGTCGATGTTCTGCGTTGCAACCACATCAATCTCGGCGACAGCACCGAGAAGCTGATGGCGCAGTTCGGCGGCCCCTTCCATGTCGGGCCGAGCGGGCTGGAGAAGACCGAGCTCTGGACCTATCACCCATGGCCCTTCTCATTCGAAGTGCAGGCGGACCGTGTCACGTCAATCCGGATCAGCGATCCGACCGTCCAGTAATAGATTGTACGGGGCCCTGGTCACGCCCGTGACAGGGCCTGGAGACCCTTGAAGGTCAGGCGCTTGGGGTCGGTGACGCCGGCGAGATACAGGCGGCGGATAAACGCGATGACGGCGTCGCGGTCGCAATCGGTCAACGCGACGACGGCGTCGACCGCGATTCTCTGGGCTTCCATTGGGCTCACCTCGGCCTTGCAAGTAACCCCGGCCGAGACAGGCTAGGACTCCGCGGTTAATCCGGCGTTAACCGTTCGGGCAACATGGCCGATTCACCCGAGCGGCCGTATACGCAAAACAACGCATTGCCCGTGCACGCAGCGGCTCACCGGGCACTGATGCCCTTCTTGAGCTGAGCAAACTGCTTCTTCAGCCGCGGCACCGCGAAGTCCGTGAAGGTCCGGACCTTCGGCACCGAGAGCCGGCCCTGAGGACAGATCAAATGCGCGGGCATCTCGGGATCCTCGTCGCCGGGCAGCACGATCTCGAGCTCGCCGCGCGCGACCTGCTCACCCACCTGGTACGAATACATTCGCGCCACACCGCGGCCGGCGACGGCCGAGGCCACCGCCGCATAGGTGCTGTTGACGACAAGGCGCGGCGTGAACTGTACCGTGCGGGCTGCCGACGACCCGGCCTGCGGTGCAAAGGTCCACGAATTGGGAAGATGGGCCATCGCGACGATCTGGTGCTTGGCGAGATCGCCGGGCTCGGTGATGCGCGGGTGCTGCTTCAGATAGCGCGGTGATGCCACCACGACGCGGCTGATCTCGCCGACCCGCATCGCGACCATCGCTGAATCCGCGAGATGACCGATGCGGAGCGCGACGTCGACCCCCTCCTCGATCAGATTGACCGCGCGATCGAACAGCAGGAGTTTTGCCGACACAGTCGGATAGGCATCGAGAAACGCATCGAGGATCGGCCGCAGCACCATCTCACCCGACACCACCGGGGCAGTGATCGTGAGCAAGCCCCGGGGCGCCGTGCGCGGTCCGGCCGCGATGTCGTCGGCCTCCTCCAACTCGGTCAGCACGCGCCTGCAGACCGCGACATAGCGCTCGCCCTCCTCGCTCAGCTTGATGGAACGTGTGGTCCGGTGCAGCAGCTCGGCACCGACCCGCTGCTCCAGGAAAGCAATGGCGCGGCTGACCGCCGCCGGCGAACGGCCAAGCTTGCGGCCCGCAGCCGCAAGGCTGCCCTCGTCGACCGCAAGGACAAAGACCTTCATCGCATCCAGACGATCCATACGTTTCCCGCCAGCCCATCGAGCTCCGAATGCAAGCTAGGCGTTCGCTCCCGTTGCGACAACCACCGCCGGGCGCCGGTCCGGCATTCGTTCGCGCGGCGAAAGAGTGTCTGCCGGACAGCGCATATTCGCAACCGGCCCGCTGCGGCGTACCTCATCCGCGAAGCCAGCCGTCGCTGGCACAGGTTCTGAAAGCCAACAACAGGAGCCCATCATGGGTATCGAACAGAAGGTTGCCATTATCACCGGTGCTTCGCAGGGCATCGGTGCCACCCTGGTCCAGGGTTTTCGCGATCGAAACTATCGCGTTGTCGCGACAGCGCGCTCCATCAAGCCGTCGGGCGATGACGATGTCCTCGCCATTGCCGGCGACATCGCCGACCGGAACACCGCCGAGCGGGTGGTCTCGCAAGCCGTCGCCCGCTTCGGCCGCGTCGACACGCTGGTCAACAACGCCGGCATTTTCGTCGCAAAGCCGTTCACGCAGTACACGGCGGAGGACTATGCGGCGGTGATGGGTACCAACGTCGCGGGCTTCTTCCACGTCACGCAGCTCGCTATCGCCGAGATGGAGAAGCAGGGGTCCGGCCACGTTGTCCAGATCACAACCACGCTGGTCGACCAGGCCAATTCGAACGTGCCCTCGGTGCTGGCCTCGCTGAGCAAGGGCGGGTTGAGCGCCGCGACCAAGTCGCTCGCGATCGAATATGCCAAGCGCGGTATCCGCGTGAACGCGGTGTCGCCCGGCATCATCAAGTCGCCGATGCATCCCGTCGCAACGCACGCCCAGCTCAATGCGCTGCATCCCGTCGGCCATATGGGCGAGATGTCCGACATCGTCGACGCCGTGCTCTATCTCGAGGGCGCCTCCTTCGTCACCGGCGAAATCCTGCATGTCGACGGCGGCCAGAGCGCGGGGCACTGAACGCTAGCGCCTTCGCGCGCACGAGGATGACATGACAGACGCAGATGCCAAGCAGCAAGTTCATCCCCGACCGCATCAGCGGTCGGGTTCGACATCAGAGATTCCTTCACAGCAAACCTGGCGATATGCGGTAGCCGGATTGTCAGCATCGCTGGTCGGACTTGGCCTCGCGCGCTTTTCCTACACGCCGCTGATCCCGGCCCTGATCGCCGCAAAATGGTTCGACCCGTCCGACGTCGTCTATCTCGGTGCAGCGAACCTGGCCGGCTATCTCGCCGGCGCGCTCGCGGCGCGGACCGTGGCCGCGCGCATCGGCACCGTTCGCGCTCTGCGGGCGATGATGTTGCTCGCGAGCCTCTCTTTTTTTGCCAACTCAACCCCGGTGTCGTTCACCTGGTTTTTCGCCTGGCGCTTCCTATCGGGGCTCACCGGCGGAATCATCATGGTGCTGGCGGCCTCCGTCATTCTGCCCCATACCTCGGCAGCGAAGCGCGGCGTGGTCGGCGGTGTGATCTTTGCCGGTGTCGGGCTCGGTGTCGCCGCATCGGGCACGCTGGTGCCGCTATTGCTGCAGCAAGGCTTGCAACAGAGTTGGTATGGTCTTGGCGTGGTCTCGGGCACTCTCACGCTGGTGAGCTGGTGGAACTGGCCTGCCCAGGCCAAGACCGATACCGTGTCATCGCAGCGGGCGAAGCACGCTTCGCCCGCCGTTCGCGGCTTGCTCGTCCAATACGGCCTCAACGCGGTGGCGCTGGTGCCGCACATGGTCTTCATCGTCGATTTCGTCGCGCGCGGCCTCGGCCAAGGTATTGCCGCGGGATCGCACTACTGGGTGCTCTACGGCCTTGGCGCAATCGTCGGCCCCCTGGTCACCGGTCATCTCGGCGATCGCGCCGGGTTTGGACCCGCGCTACGCGCCGCCTTCCTGATCGAAGCGGCCGCCGTGTTGCTCCCGACCGTCAGTACCGCGCCTCTCTCGCTGATCGTGTCGAGCGTGGTGGTCGGCGGGTTCACACCCGGCATCGTACCGCTCGTGCTCGGACGTATCCATGAGGTGGTCCCCCATTCTGCCGAGCAGCAGCGCAGGACGTGGAGCCATGCCACCACCAGCTTTGCGCTGTTCCAGGCGGCCGCGGCCTACGGCTTCTCCTGGATCTACGCGCAGACCGGCGGTGATTATCTCGTGCTGTTCGCGCTGGGCGGCGGCGCCATCGTTCTCGCACTCGCGATTGATCTTGCGCTGCCGCTTGCCACCCGCAAGGCTTAGGTCGTCGCGATCAGGAATATTGCATCACGCCGTCGTCGATCCGGCCGAACCGCAAGGAGACGATGTCGAGCGCGTAGTTCTGGTAGAGCCGCCACGGCTGCTTCGAGCCTTGCTTCGGCATCTTTGCGACCGAGCGCTGCACATAACCCGAGGTGAAATCGAGCGATGGCTGCGCCGTGATCGTGGGATCGTCATTATGCGGCATGCACTGCCGGAAATTGTGCCGGTCCATATAGTTGATGAGGCGGCAGACATACTCGCAGGTGAGGTCGCATTTCAGCGTCCATGATGCGTTGGTGTAGCCGAAGGCGGAGGCCATGTTGGGCACGTCGGCATACATCATGCCTTTGTAGGTCAGCGTATTGGCGAAATCGACGGTGCGGCCGTCGACGCTCACCTCCAACCCGCCGACGACCTGGAGCACCAGTCCCGTCGCGGTCACGATGATGTCCGCCGCAAGCTCGCTGCCGTCCTTCAGGCGGATACCGCCGTGCGTAAACGTGTCGATCTCTTTGGTGACCACGGAGGCGCGCTGCTCGCGGATCGCCTTGAACAGGTCGCCATCCGGCACGAGGCAGAGCCGCTGGTCCCACGGATTGTAGCGCGGCGTGAAATGAGTCGCGACGTCGTAGTCGGGGCCGAGCGCCATCTGCACGCCCTTGAGAACCAGCTCCTTGACTTTCGCAGGGCGGCGCCGACTGAGCTGGAAGAAGAACATCCCCCACATCACGTTGCGCCAGCGGATCAAATGATAGGCAAGCCGCGTCGGCAGATTGCGCCGCAATTTGTTGGCGACGGGATCCTGCGCCGGCCGTGACACCACATAGGTCGGCGAGCGCTGCAGCATGGTGACCTGCGCGGCCGTCTTGGCGAGCTCCGGCACCAGCGTCACCGCGGTCGCGCCCGAGCCGATCACGACGACGCGCTTGCCCGCGCAGTCGATGTCGGCGGTCCATTTCTGCGGATGCACGATGCGGCCGGCGAAATCCGCGACGCCCGGAAACTCCGGCGTGTACCCTGCCTCGTATTTGTAATAGCCCGAACACATGAACAGGAAATTGCAGGTGAAGCGCACGGTTTCGATAGCGCCCTCGCCAGTGATGCGCTCGGCCTCGACAGTCCAGCGCGCCTCACTCGTCGACCACGCCGCACGTTTGACGTGATGGCGGAAGCGGATGTGCTTCTCGATGCCGTTCTCAGCCGCGGTTTCGCGAACGTAGTTGAGGATTTGCGCGCCGTCGGCGATCGCCTTCGGATCGGTCCACGGCTTGAAGGAATAGCCGAGCGTGAACATGTCGCTGTCGGAGCGGACGCCGGGATAGCGGAACAGGTCCCAGGTGCCGCCGATGCAGTCGCGGCCCTCGAGGATGACGTAGCTCTTGCCCGGACATTTGGTCTTCAGGTGGAAGCCCGCGCCGATGCCGGACAGGCCGGCACCGACGATCAGCACGTCGAAATGGTCTTGAGCCATTGTTTCCTCCGCAGCCGAAGATTGTCTGACCGGGATCGTCGCTCGTCAACTGGCAATCGGCCTGACACAACCGCGAGGAAACACGTGCGTCGCGCTTAAGACAACAAAGCCCCGGATCGCTCCGGGGCTTTGCATCGAAAATAGATACGATCAGCGATCAGTAGCGGTAATGGTCCGACTTGTACGGACCTTCCTGCTTGACGCCGATGTAATCGGCCTGGTCCTTGCGCAGCTCGGTGAGCTTGACGCCGATCTTGGCGAGGTGCAGGCGCGCGACCTTTTCGTCGAGCGACTTCGGCAGCACGTACACTTCCTTCTTGTACTTGCCGTCCTTGTTGTTGGCGAAAAGCTCGATCTGCGCCAGCGTCTGGTTGGTGAAGGAGGCCGACATCACGAAGGACGGATGGCCCATCGCATTGCCGAGGTTCACGAGGCGGCCTTCCGACAGCATGATGATGCGATGCTTGTCGGGGAATTCGATCTCGTCGACCTGCGGCTTGATGTTGGTCCACTTCAGGTTACGCAGACCCGCGATCTGGATCTCGTTGTCGAAGTGACCGATGTTGCAGACGATGGCGCGATCCTTCATCGCGCGCATGTGCTCGATCGTGATGATGTCCTTGTTGCCGGTCGCGGTGACGAAGATGTCTGCGCGGGGCGCGGCGTCTTCCATGGTCACGACTTCATAACCTTCCATCGCCGCCTGCAGCGCGCAGATCGGATCGACTTCGGAGACCAAGACGCGGCAGCCGGCCTGGCGCAGCGAGGCGGCCGAACCCTTGCCGACGTCGCCGAAGCCCGCGACCATCGCGACCTTGCCCGACATCATCACGTCGGTGCCGCGGCGGATGCCATCGACCAGCGATTCACGGCAGCCATAGAGGTTGTCGAACTTCGACTTGGTGACGCTGTCGTTGACGTTGATGGCCGGCCATAGCAGCGTGCCGGCCTTCTGCATGTCATAGAGACGATGCACGCCCGTGGTGGTCTCTTCGGAAACGCCCTTGATGCTCTTGGCGATCTCGGCGAAGTAGCCCTTCGGCTTCTCCTTGAGCTGCTTCTTCAGAAGCGCGAAGAAGACCTCCTCTTCTTCCGAGCCCGGCTTGTCCAGGAATTTGGTGTCGCCGTTCTCGGCGCGCAGACCGAGATGGACGTACATGGTGGCGTCGCCGCCATCGTCGAGGATCATGTTCGGGTGACCGCCGCCGTGCCAGTCGAACAGCTTGGCGGTGTAGTCCCAGTACTCGGTAAGGCTCTCACCCTTGACGGCGAACACCGGAATGCCGGCGGCTGCGATCGCCGCCGCGGCGTGGTCCTGCGTCGAATAGATGTTGCAGGAGACCCAGCGGATGTCGGCGCCGAGCGCGGCCAGCGTCTCGATCAGCACGCCGGTCTGGATTGTCATGTGCAGCGAGCCGGCGATGCGCGCGCCCTTCAGCGGCTGCTTCGGGCCATACTCTTCGCGGGTGGCCATCAGGCCGGGCATCTCGGTCTCGGCGAGGGAGAGCTCCTTGCGGCCGAAATCGGCGAGCGAAATGTCCTTGACGATGTAATCGGTGAAGCCGGGCTTCGCGTTCATGTCTGTTTCCTAGTGGTGGGTCTGGCGTGTCAGTAACGAAGCAAACGAAGCGCCTTGCGGCACAGTCTTCTCCCTCTTCCCGTTTTTACGGGGAGAGGGCTGGGGTGAGGGGCTCCATCCGCGCACTGAGCCAGTGGAGAGTCCCCCTCACCCGCCGCTTCGCGGCGACCTCTCCCCGCAAGCGGGGCGAGGTAAGAGCGTTTAGACGGCGCGCTTGAGCGCTTCGACGAGATCGGTCTTCTCCCAGGAGAAGCCGCCCTCGTTGTCGGGGGTACGGCCGAAATGACCGTAGGCGGAGGTGCGCGCGTAGATCGGGCGGTTGAGATCGAGATGGCTGCGGATGCCACGCGGGGTGAGATCCATCGCCTTGGCGGCGGCCTTCTCGAGCTGTTCCTCCGACACCTTACCGGTGCCGTGGGTGTCGATGTAGATCGACAGCGGACGCGCCACACCGATGGCGTAGGCGAGCTGTAATGTGCAGCGATCCGCAAGACCGGCCGCGACGATGTTCTTGGCGACGTAGCGGGCAGCGTAAGCCGCGGAGCGGTCGACCTTGGTCGGATCCTTGCCGGAGAACGCGCCGCCGCCGTGCGGGGCCGCGCCACCATAGGTGTCGACGATGATCTTGCGGCCGGTCAGGCCGGAATCGCCGTCGGGACCGCCGATGTAGAACTTGCCGGTCGGGTTGATGTGCCAGATGGTCTTCGCAGTGATCCATTCCTTCGGCAGCGCCTCGCGCACGTAGGGCTCGACGATGTCGCGAATTTGCTTGGACGAGATGTCCTCGACGAGATGCTGATGCGACACCACGATCTCGCGCACGCCGACCGGCTTGCCGTTCTCGTACTGCACGGTGACCTGGCTCTTGGAGTCCGGGCCCAACACCTTCTCGCGGCCGGAGTGGCGCGCTTCCGAGATGAGGCGCAGGATCTTATGGGCGTAGAAGATCGGCGCCGGCATCAGATCCGGCGTCTCGTTGGTGGCGTAGCCGAACATGATGCCCTGGTCGCCCGCGCCCTCTTCCTTGACTTCGCCCGGCTGCAGCGCATCCACGCCCTGCGCGATGTCGGCGGACTGCGGATGCAGCAGGATCTCGATGTCGGCCTTCTGCCAGTGGAAACCTTCCTGCTCGTAGCCGATGTCCTTGATCGCGGCGCGCACGACGCCTTCGATCTGCTCGTTGGTGACGGATGCAGGACCGCGGGTCTCACCGGCGATCACGACCTTGTTGGTGGTCGCGAGCGTTTCGCAGGCGGCGCGAATTTGCCAGGGATCGATGCCGGCTTTCGGTCCTTCGCGGTAGAACAGATCGACGATCTCGTCGGAGATCCGGTCGCACACCTTGTCCGGATGGCCTTCGGACACGGACTCGCTGGTGAAGAGATAGGACGCGCGCATCAGTAACCCCTTGTTCCGCCGCTAGCTGGCGGGCGTTGCGATATTTAGCTTTGAATGATGTCAATCACGCCGGCGCGAGATGACGTAGGATTCGTCGAGAAACCAGAGCCCATTGTACTTTCGCAGCACGTCCCTGGCGGCATCCAGAGTGCGGCCGTTTTGAGTCATTTCCGTCAACCGGTCGTCCTCAATCTGAGCGACGTACACCGCCGCATTCCACGCTGCAAAGGCCGTCGAGGTGCCGATAGAGCCTGTCACCTCGTTGGGCAGAGCTTCCATATCATACCTGAAGATCGAGCGGTTATCCGCATAAGCATTAAAATTTAAGTCGCGGCCCACCGAGCCGAGCTCGTACTTCACCGCGCGCAATAGCTCATGACGGCTCACAGAGAAAGGGTTTTCTCCGGGCCAGATCGCCTGGATCATCTCCATGCCCGGATCCTGGCCATGGGAGTGGATACCGATCAGGCGGCCGCCTGCCCTCAAGGCCCGCGCCAAGGGGGCAATGATCCGTTTTGCCCGGAAATTGACCGAGGAGAGCGCGCGGTATGGCTGGGATGCGATAACCAGGTCGAAATTGGCCTCGGCCTGGCCCGGCCGCGGAATGGTCGAATCGAGCAAAAAACGCTGATCTTCACGGTAGAGCACCAGCACGACAGGCCGCTCATAGAGCGGCATCCCCGTGCGCGGGCTGACCGCTGCGCGCCAGTTCTGCTCCAAAAACGGCTTCAGCTCCGCGATTTGCGTCTCGAACTCGCCCGAGGAAGCCCCTCGCAGGGGAACCTCGTGCCAGACTGTCGCGGCTGCCGCCGCAGGCGATGCGGGCGTGAGCCAGGGCGCCTCCGCGTAAAGCATGTTGGTAAAAACGAACACCGAGGCCGGATGCTCGAAAATGCGATCCGGCACCTTGTCCAGCGTCAGGCGGAGGTCCTCGAGACTGAGCTCCTTGCCGGCGACATAGAACGGCATGTGCGGAAAGCGCTGATGCATCGCGCGCAGCACGCGGGCCAGCACCGTGCCGTCGCCAACGCCGGCATCGAACACGCGCAGCGCCGGGGGCCGGGGATGGATGCTGGCAAGCTCCAGCGCCACGCGCTCAGCGACCACCCGCTTCTCACTGCAAGTGTGGACGAACAGCAGGTATTTCTGCCGGTTCTCAAAAAAGCGGAAATTGCCGCGCGGATCGCGCTTTTCCGGGGGCACCTGAAGTCCCCGCGGGGGAGGCACGCCGCCGGCCATCGATGCGGCCATGTAGGCCTGGATTCGGTCCAGCGTGTCGATCGTGATGCGCTTGCCCTCGCGCAGGCGGTGCACGAGCTTCCCATCGTTCACCGCGCGCCGGCCAAACGTCGACTCCGCCATGTCCGCCTTACGGCAGAACTCGGTGATTTGGCTCAGGATTTCGTCATTCTTCATGAAGTGGGACGCGGTGGGCAGGAGGGTTGGGTAGCGCCTCCTAGCAAAATCTGCCCACTAAGGGAATAGGGATAGAGCCGCCCCCGTCGCCGTGTGCACAACAGCCAGGCCGTGAACCACCATGCCCTGCCGGGCAACAAACAGACGCCTCTCCTCAACGGGACCACCACCGATGCGTCGCCTGCTCGTCGCGCTTTGCCTGCTCGCCGCAACGCTGTGGTCGGCGCCCGCTTTTGCGCAGGCGCGCAACCAGCTTGGGCCGCTCTGCACCACCGACACCACGCCGGCGGACCAGATGATCGACGCATGCAGCAAGATCATCACGCTGAAGGTGTTCAAAGGCGAGCAGCTCGCAACGGTCTACTTCTGGCGCGCGGTGGGTTGGAACAAAAAGGGCGATTACGCCAAGGTCATCACCGACGCCACGGAAGCGATCAGGCTCCAGCCGAACCAGGCAGTCTATAATCTCAGGGGATCGGCCTATTACGACAGAGGCGAGTACGAGATCGCGATCGCCGATTTCGACGATGCGCTGAATCTGGGCCCGCCGAGCGGTACCATCTTCCATAATCGCGGCAATGCCTGGCGCGGCAAGGGCGACTACGCCAAGGCCATTGCCGATTACGATATGTCGATCAAGGCCGATCCCAGATCGGCATTCTCGTTCCAGAACCGCGGCATCGCGAAGGAGGCCCTTGGCGATCTCGACGGCGCGTTGGCCGATATCAACCAGGCGATCCGGCTCGACCCGACGCTGCCGCAGCCGCTGATCAACCGGACCGCGATCTGGCGTGTCAGAGGCGACTACGATCGCGCGATTGCCGACGGCAGCGAAGCGATTCGGCTCGCGAAGGACAAGCCGCCCGTCAACATCATGACGCCGCCGAACAGCGTTCTGGTCTCGGGCTACACCCATCGCGCGCTGGCCTATGAGGCGAAAGGCGATTACGCGCACGCGAGGGACGACTACAAGGCGACGCTGGCGATCACGGCTTCAGATGCCGGCAGCAAGGCCAATCAAGCCACCGCAAAGGTGCGGCTGTCGCTGATCACCGACGCAAGCGCACCGATCCCGCGCGATGCGCCGTCACCGACGACCGAGCCGGCACAGGCACCGGCTCCCCAGCAGACGGGTGCCGCGCCGCCCCCCTCGCCTGCTCCGGCCGCGCGCGGCACGCGCATGGCGCTGATCATCGGCAACGGCGCCTATGCGCATGTCAAGGCGCTGCCCAATCCGCCCAATGACGCGCGCGCCGTTGCCAGGGCCTTGCGCGATATCGGCTTCACCGTGTCGGAAGGCGTCGATCTCGACCGCGCGGCGATGCAGAAGATGACGCGTGACTTCTTGCGGGAGGCGGCGCGGGCGCAGGTCGTGGTGGTCTACTATGCCGGCCACGGCGTGCAGGTCGACGGCCGCAACTATCTCATTCCCGTCGACGTCGAGCTCAAGCCGGGCGCGAGGATGACGGACGCGATGATCGACATGGACACGATCATGGCCGGCCTCGACGACCAGGTCCGCACCAACATTTTGATCTTCGATGCCTGCCGCAACAATCCGATGGCACAGCAGGTCGCATCGGCCGGCACCAGCCGCGCCATCGAAGCTGCCTCGGGCCTCGCGGCGCCAACGAGTCTCGGAGCCGGTGCGACGCTCGGCGCCGGCACGCTGATCGCTTTCGCCACTGCGCCGGGCCAGGTGGCGCTCGACGGTGAAGGCGCCAACTCGCCGTTCTCCGCTGCGCTCTCCCGCCATCTCGGCACGCCCGGTCTGGAAGTGCAGCAGATGCTGACGCGCGTGCGGGCCGAGGTGGTGTCGACCACGAAGAGCAAGCAGGTGCCGTGGTCGAACTCGTCGCTGCTGGGCGAAGTTTATCTGGCCGAGAAGTGAAGGGCGCGTTTGCGCCCCGCTTGTCAGGAGCGCGATGCCACCCGCCACTCGCTCGGTGTCATCGCCCGGCTTGACCGTGCGATCCAGTAGTCCGAGATAGCGAGAGATACGGAAAAGCTGCAGCGTACTGGATTCCCCGCTTTCGCGGGGAATGACAATGAGCGAGTGGAGCCTTATTGGCCCCACACTTCCTTCGCGATCTCCACGGCGAGACTGAGCTTGGCCCACTGCTCCTCTTCGGAGAGGACGTTGCCCTCCTCCGTCGAGGCAAAACCGCACTGCGGGGAGAGTGCGAGCTGCTCCAGCGGGGCAAACTTGGCGGCTTCCTCGAGACGGCGCTTGATGGCGTCCTTGTTCTCGAGCTCACCGAACTTCGAGGTGATGACGCCGACCACGACGACCTTGTTGCCCTTGGGCAGGAAGCGCAGCGGCTCGAAGCCACCGGCGCGGTCGCTGTCGTATTCGAGGAAATAACCGTCGTAATTGGTGCCGGCGAGCATGGTCTCGGCAACCGGCTCGTAGCCGCCTGAGGAAATCCAGGTCGAACGGAAATTGCCGCGGCAGACATGCGTCGTCACCACCATGTCAGCGGGCTTCTCGGCCAGCGCGTAGTTGATGACGCGCGCATAGATCTGCTGGAGGCCTTCCGGATTGTCGCCGCGCTCGCGCGCCTTCTGCAATTCGTCCGGCGAGCAGAGATAGGCCCACACGGTGTCGTCGAACTGGAGATAGCGGCAGCCGGCGTCATAGAACGCCTTCACGGCCTTGCGGTAGGTCTTGCCGAGGTCCTCGTAGAAGGCGTCGAGATCGGGATAGACGTCCTTGGAGATCGCCTTGCGGCCGCCACGGAAGTGCAACACCGCCGGCGACGGGATCGTCATCTTCGCGGTGACGTGGGCCTGGTCGGCGACCTTCTTAAGGAAGCGGAAGTGATCCAGCATCGGGTGGTCATCGGGGAAATCGAGCTTGCCGATCACGCGCACTGCGTCGTGCCGGGTCTCGACGCCCGCGAACTGGATGCCGGTGTCGGGGTGGAACATTTCGCAGCCGGTGAGCTTGGCCAGGAAATCGAAATGCCACCAGGAGCGGCGGAATTCGCCGTCGGTTGCGAGCTTCAGGCCGAGCGAGGCCTGCTTATGCACGACCTTCTCGATCTCCATGTCCTCGATCTTGCGCAGATCGTCGGCCGAGATCTCGCCCTTCTCCAGCCTGGCGCGGGCTTCCTTGATCTTGGCGGGGCGCAGGAGGCTGCCGACCTCGTCGGCGCGGAAGGGGGCTTTGGTTCGCTGCATTTCTTACTCCCAGTTATTTTAGTGGGCCGCCGCCCCTGCGACGCCGAGGTGGCGCTCGAGGACCGACGGGTCGGCCTTCAGCGCGGCGCTCGGGGCGTCGTGGACGATCGTTCCGCGCTCCAATATCACAACACGGTCGGCCAGCCCCAGAATCTTTTGGGCATTCTGCTCGACGATAATCGAGCAGATGCCGCCCGCCCGCGTGATGGTCCCGATCGCCTTCAAAAGCTCCTCGACGATGATGGGGGCAAGGCCCTCGGTCGGCTCGTCCAAGAGAAGCACCTTCGGATTAATGGTCAGCGCGCGGCCGATCGCCAGCATCTGCTGCTCACCACCGGAGAGCTGGTTGCCAAAATTGCTCCGCCGCTCCTTCAGCCGCGGGAACATCTCGTAGACCCTCTCGACCGTCCAGGGGCCGGGCTGGGCCACTGCGGACATGTTCTCCTCCACCGTGAGCGAGCGGAAGATGTTGCGCTCCTGCGGCACCCAGCCGATCCCGGCGCGCGCCCGCTGGTCCGGCCGCAAGGTCGTGACGTCGGTACCGGCGAGCCCGACGGTGCCGGAGAAGCGACGGGTGACGCCGACGATCGAGTTGATCAGCGTGGTCTTGCCGGTGCCGTTGCGCCCCAACAGCGCCAGCACCTGGCCTTCGGCGAGACGCAGGGACATGTTCGGCAGCACCACGGCCTCGCCGTAGCCGGCGCGGAGCGAGTCGATCGCAAGCAGGTCAGACATTGACCGCCTCCTCGCCGAGATAGACCGCCTTGACCTGCGGGTCGCGCGCGACCTGCTCTGGCGGGCCTTCGGTGAGCAGCGCGCCGGAGACCAGGACAGAGATGCGGTCGGCGAAGGAGAACACGAGGTCCATGTCGTGCTCGATCAGCAGCACGGTGACGTCGCGCGGCAGGCTGCCGACGACCGCGAGAATGTCATGGCGCTCGCTCTCGGGCACGCCGGCGGCGGGCTCGTCGAGCAGCAGCACGCGCGGCTTGGCGGCGATCGCGACCGCGATCTCGAGCAGGCGCTGCTTGCCGTAAGGCAGCGTCACGGTCTGCTCGTTCATGACGTCGAGCAGGTGGAAGCGTGTCAGGAGGTCGGCGATCTCGCCGTTGACGTCGCTGCGCGTACCCATCCGCCGCCACCAGTCACCGCCATGGCCGAGGCGCTCGGAGACAGCGAGACCGATGGTCTCGAGCGGGGTCAGGTCGGGATAGAGCTGGTTGATCTGGAAGGTACGCGACAAGCCGCGCAACACGCGCTTGTGCACGGGCAGATCGGTGATGTCCTGGCCTTCGAGCAGGATGCGGCCCGAGTTCGGTTTGAGCACGCCGGTGAGCTGGTTGATGACCGTGGTCTTGCCGGCGCCGTTCGGGCCGATCAGCGCGTGGCGGGCGCCTTGTTCGATTTTTAGCGACAAGTCGCGGGTGACGCGCAGGCCGCCGAACTGCTTCTCGAGATTCTGGGTTTCGAGCGCGATGGTCATGCGTCGCTCTCCGGCACGGCGACGACGGCCTTGCGCCCGGCTATCTGCTTGATGACCAGATTGGGCACATACAGCATCCAGCGATGCAGGCGCTGCCGACCGACCAGGACGATCACGACCAGCACGAGGCCGATCCAGAACTGCCAGTATTGCGGGGTGATGGTGGAGAACAATTCCTGCAGCATGCGGAACAGCACCGCGCCGATCAGCCCGCCATAGAGATAGCCGGTGCCGCCGATCACGAGCACCAGCATCAGGTCCGCCGAGCGCTCGAAGGCGAACACGTCGAGCGAGGCGATCGCGGTGGTCTGGGTGAACAGCGCGCCTGCGATGCCGGCATAGAACGCCGCAAGCGTGTAGATCGCAATCAGGCGGCGGTTGACGGGAATGCCGATCGCGGCCGCGCGCAGCGGATTGTTCTTGATCGCGCGCAATGACAGCCCGAACGGCGAATGCACGACGCGGCGGGCGAACAGGAACAACAGGAACAGAACGGCGAGCGAATAGAAAAAGCCGGTCTTGCCGAACATATCGAACGGGATCTCACCGAAGATCGGCTGCATCTCGATACCCTGCAGTCCGTCGGTGCCGCCGGTGATGTTGGAGAAGCGTTCGGCCAGCGCCTCGAGCAACAACGCGATGCCGAGTGTCACCATCAGCCGCGTCAGGTCGACGCCGCGGATCACCAGGAAGCTGGTGGCGAAGCCGAGCACCATCGCGACAAGGCCTGCGACGACGAGCGCAAGCACGGGCTCGTTGATGATCCCATGCAGCGCGAGAAGCCCCGCCGCGTAAGCACCGGCGCCGAAGAAGGCGGCATGGCCCAGCGAGACGATGCCGGCATAGCCGAGGACGAGATCCAGCGACATCGCGAACAGCGCGAGCCGCAGGATGTCGGTCATGATCAGGTAGCGCGTGGGAAATACGAAGCCGCAGCCCAGCACGATCAGCCAGAAAGCAGCCTCGCCATAATGCCAGCGTGCCTGGCGCTGGGCGTGATAGCCGACGTCGGAGGAGGCGCTCATCGGCGAACTCAACGCGCGGCCGTGCGGCCGAACAGGCCGTTCGGGCGCCAGATCAGGATCACGATCATCATGGTGTAGATCACGAAAGGTCCCATCTTCGGGACGTAATATTTGCCGGCGACGTCGCCGATGCCGAGCAGCAGCGAGGCCAGAAACGGGCCGGTGATCGAGGACGAGCCGCCGACGGTGACCACGATCAGGAAGTAGATCATGAACTTCAGCGGAAAATACGGGTCGAGGCCGAGGATCTCGGCGCTCAGCGCGCCGCCGAGACCGGCCAGGCCGCAACCAAAAGCAAATGTGAAGGCGAACACCTGCGGCACGTTGATGCCGAGGCCGCTCGCGGCGCGGGGATCATCGACCGCGGCGCGCAGACGGCTGCCGAACCGCGTCTTCGCGAGCACCATCTGGAGAGCAATGGTGAGCAGCCCGCAGATCACGATGATCATCAGCCGGTAGCGGCCGACGCCGACGCCGAACACGTCGAACTGGCCCTGGAGCGCCGCCGGCAAATTGATGAAGACCCGCGACGAGCCCTGGATGTAGTCGACGGCTGCGACCGACATGAACGTGAGGCCGATCGTGAACAGCACCTGGTCGAGATGGCTGCGCGCATAGAGGTGTCGGTACAGCGTGCGCTCGAGCACGATGCCGATCGCAGCAGAGGAGACGAAGGCAAGCGGCAATGCAGCGAAGAATGGCCAGCCCATCCGGTTGACCAGCACCATGCAGACATAGCCGCCGGCCATGGCGAAGGCGCCATGGGCGAGATTGACGAAGTTCATCAAGCCGAGCGTGACCGCGAGCCCGCAAGCCAGCACGAACAGCAGCATGCCGTAGGCAACGCCATCGAACAGGTTGGTGAGGATTGAGGTCATCGTCTCAGCTTGGAGTTGGGCGTCATGGCCGGGCTTGTCCCGGCCATCCACGTTCTTGGTTCGGCTCTCGCGTGGATGCCCGGGTCAAGCCCGGGCATGACGAGAGTGGTGGGCGAGATCCCCGATGCGCGCTAATGCGCGCGGGGATGACGCGCTTTCGCGCGTCACTTCTTGGTCTTGCCGAGATCCTTGACGGCCTCGAAGGTCGCGAACTCGACGTTGTAGAGCTCGCCGTCGACCTTCTCGACCTTCCGGATGTAGATGTTCTGCACGATGTCGCGGGTCTCGGGGTCGATCGAGATCGGGCCGCGCGGGCTCTCCCACTTCTGGCCCTTCATGGCTTCGACCAGCTTGGTGCCGTCGGTGTCGCCATTGGTCTTCTTCAGCGCTTCGTAGATCAGGTGAATGCCGTCATAGCCGCTCACCGCCATGAAGCCCGGCCGGTTTCCGTACGCCTTCTTGTAGGCCGCGACGAAATCCTTGTTCATCTGCGAGGGATGCGCCGCGGAATAGAGGTGCGCGGTGACCGTGCCCAGCACGGCGTCGCCCATGTTGTTGAGGAGGTCGTCGTCGGTCACGTCACCCGGTCCGATCACCTTGATGCCGGCTTTGTCGAGCCCGCGTTCGGCATACTGCTTCATGAAGTTGCCGCCCTGACCGGCCGGCACGAACACGAAGATCGCGTCGGGCTTGGCATCCTTCATACGCTGGAGGAACGGTGCGAAATCCGGATTGGCAAGCGGCGTCTTCACCTCTTCGACCACCTCGCCGCCACCGGCGGTGAAGTTCTGCTTGAAGAAGTTGAGCGCGTCATTGCCCGGCGCGTAGTCCGAGGTCAGCGTCGCCACCTTCTTGATGCCGTTTTTCACCGCCCAGTCGGCGATGATGGTGGAGGACTGCGCCAGCGTGAAGCTGGTGCGCACGATATAGGGCGAGCGCTCGGTGATGATGGAGGTGCCCGCCGCCATCACGACCTCCGGGATCTTGGCTTGCGTGGCCAGCGGCGCCGCCGCGAGCGCGGCCGGCGTCACGCCGAAACCGGCAATGAAATGGACCTTGTCGTTGACGATCAGCTCCTGCGCGGCAGTCTTGGTCTTGTCGGGAATCGCAGCATCGTCCTTGAGGATGATCTCGATTTTCTTGCCGGCGACGGTGTCGCCCTTCTGCTGCATGTAGAGCTTGATCGCGTTCTCGATCTGCTTGCCGGTCGAGGCCTGGCCGCCGGTCATCGGCAGGATCAGGCCGACCTTGACGCTGTCCTCGGCCTTGGCCGGAGCGATGGCCACCAGGCCCGCGATGGCGGTAGCTGCTGCGGCCCAAACAGTCGTACGAGACAGTTGTTTGCGTTCGAACATCAGATGTCCCTCCCCTTCATTCCTGATCTCTTGTGCGCCGGACCGAGTGCCCGGTCCTTGCCTTAAGTCGAGCTCACGCACGCGTGATGTCGCGCGCCACATGGCGTCTTTCGCGCCCTTATTGTCAATCGGACGTTTGGCGACCATTCGGCGCAAGCCGAGCCTTCCGATTGCCGACGGCAGAAGCGATATCGGGTCACGTCCGGGTAACCCCGGCATCGTGACTGTGGCCGCCATCATTTGTACGATTGTACAAACAAAATGGACCTGTCAACGAAAAAGCCTCTTTGCTGATCAAGCCACTTTGTCGCGAGCTCTTGCCGCAGTCTAGAAACGCTGTCAGCCGGGTGGATGGAGGATTTCGTCTTTTGTTTGCAGAATTTGAACATCGGCAAGGCTTGGGTCCGCGCACTCCGGTATTAAATTACCCACCTCGAATAAGTCTATTTTACCTGTTGAAGGCTACTCTTCCGGCGACAGCCTGACCTGGCGTCCAACACGACTGACCTCGCGCCCCCGTACAATGCCCAGATCCTGTTGTTCCCTCCTGATCCTCCTCGCGCTCTCCGCGGGTCTGTCCGGCTGCGGCACCGTCAACGAAAAGCTCTCGTCCGGCATGGGCGACTACGTCCCGCAATGGGCCGGCGGCTTGCCGGCGGACGCCCCGCCGCGGGCGGGCACGCCGCAATACGATGCCTTCATGAAGGAGCGCGAGCGCAAGCGGCTGATGCCTGCAGCGGATCGCGAAAAGGAAGAGCAGGCGCAAAAGGGCGCAACGGGCTCAGCGTCCGGCGCTGCGGTGCGTTAAGTCGCGCCCCCTCGCCGCTTGCGGCGAGAGGTGGGGACAAATCAATCCACGAACACCACGGTCTTGCGGCCGTTGAGGATGACGCGGTCGTTGAGATGGTAGCGGATCGCGCGCGCCAGCACGCGGCGCTCGATGTCGCGGCCCTTGCGGACGAGATCCTCAGGCGTGTCGCGATGGCTGATGCGCTCGACGTCCTGGTCGATGATCGGGCCCTCGTCGAGGTCGCGCGTGACGTAATGCGCGGTGGCGCCGATCAGCTTGACGCCACGCTCATGAGCCTGGTGATAGGGTTTTGCGCCCTTGAAACCCGGCAGGAACGAGTGGTGGATGTTGATGCAGCGTCCCGACAGATTTGCCGAGAGATCGTCGGACAATATCTGCATATAGCGGGCGAGCACGACGAGATCGGTCCCGGTCTTGGCGACGAGATCGAGGATCTGCGCCTCCTGCTCGCGCTTGGTCTCTCTCGTAACAGGCAGATAGTGGAACGGAACCCCGCCGAAATCGAGCCCGTCATAGACCTCGCGCGGATGGTTGGAGACGATTGCGGCCAAAGTCATCGGCAGCTCGCCGGTGCGCCAGCGATAGAGGATGTCGACCAGGCAATGGTCGGACTTCGACACCAGCAGCATCACCTTGCGATGCGCGGCCCGATCGCGCATCTGCCATTCCATGCCGAAACGCTCGGCGATCGCCGTAAAGCCGGTCTGGAGCGCCGACAGCTCCACCGCGAGATCGGCGGCGGTGAACACCACCCGCATGAAGAACTTGTTGGTCTCGGTGTCGTCGAACTGTTGGGCGTCGAGGATGTTCTGTCCGGAATTCGCCAGGAAGGTCGACACCGCCGAGACGATGCCGGGACGATCCGGACAGGACAGGGTCAGGACATATTGATGATCTGGCATGGTGTTTGAAACAATGGGCCTTGATGAAGGTTTGGGCAACGGCTGCGGAACGCCCCGCGATTTGCGCCTGCTCTATCACCGACCCCACCTTGCGCCAATCCCGACCGTGGAGTCAGGATGAACGCACCATTGCTTTGACTGACCGGAGTAGGCTCATGGCCGACCGCTTGAACGGCACCCGCATCCTGATCCTGGAAACGCGCGAGGAGGCGCAGTTTTCGAAGCTGCTGGCCGAGCAAGGCGCCGAGGTCGTGCAATGCCCGATGTTCACCATCCAGGATGCACCGGACCCCGCCCCGGTCGACGCCTGGATCCGCCGCGCCATCGACAAGCCCTTCGACGATCTCGTGCTGATGACCGGCGAAGGGCTGCGGCGGATCATGAAGCTCGCCATCGCGCGAGGGCTCGACCAGGCTCTCGTGGCGGCGCTTGCCAGATCACGAAAATTCACCCGCGGCCCAAAGCCCGGCAAGGCATTGCGCGAAGTCGGGCTCGAGGCGCAGCAGACCACGGAGAAGCCGACCACCGAGGGCGTGATCGAGATGCTCGGCAAGCTCGATTTGAAGGGGCACCGCCTCGGCCTCCAGCTCTATCCCGACAAGGATCACAGCGCGCTGACCTGTGCGCTTGCCGCACAAGGTGCCGATGTCGATAGAGTGCTGCCCTATGTCTACGATTCCAAGGCGGCGGATGCCAACATCGTCGCCGCCATCGACGACATGGCCGAAGGGCGGATCGATTCGATCGCGCTGACCAATCTTGGCCAGGTGCGCCGCCTGATTGAGGCCGCAAAGGCGCATGGCAGCGAAGCGAAGCTGCGCGCCGGCCTCGAGCGGACGCTGATCGCGTCGGTAGGGCCGGCGGTCTCGGGCGAGCTTACCGCGCTTGGTCTGCGCACGGACGTCTCGCCGGCCGACGAAGCCTATTTCATGCGGCCCCTGATCTCGGCCATGGCGACGGCGCTGGCGGAGCGGAAGCCAAGGCCTGCGGCGAGGTAAGAGCCGAGCGCGGGGGCGGCCTGCGGCGGCTGCGATTGACACGAGCACCGTCAGCGCTAGGTTGCCGCACAGCAAGAAGAAACAACGAGGCAAGGGAATCGCCGTGATACGCGCCATCGCGCCTTGAGCACACCCGCACGCCCCTCCGCGCTCGCGCCATTTCGCATCCGCAATTATCGTTTCCAGTGGCCCTCCGATCTGCTCACCTCCTGGGCGTTCGAGATCGAGACGCTGGTGCTCGGCTGGTACATCATGGTCGAGACCGGCTCGGTGCTGCTGCTCACCGTGCTTGCATCGCTCCAGTTCGTCGGGACATTGGTGGCGCCGGTGTTCGGCATGATCGGCGACCGCATGGGTCATCGCGATCTCCTGGTCGCGATGCGTCTTGCCTATATGGTGCTCGCGTCGACCATCATGACTCTGGCGCTGACCGGTCACCTGACCCCGCCAGGCGTCATGATCATCGTCGCAATCATGGGCCTGATTCGCCCCTCGGACCTCGGCGTTCGCGGCGCGCTGCTTGCCGAGATCATGCCGGCCGAGCAACTGGTGGGCGCCATCAGCGTTGCGCGCACGACCCAGGACAGCGCGCGCATCGCCGGCGCGTTGACAGGCGCCGGACTGTTCGCGGTCCTCGGCATTGGCCTCGTCTACGTGGTGATCGTCTGCCTCTATCTCGCGGCCGCCCTGCTCATGCTCTGCCTGACCCGGCCGGAACGGACCATTGCCACAACTCATCTTCCGGCAGACAGCCGCGCCGTTTCGAGATTGCTGGGCGATCTGAAGGAAGGGATCGTCTACGCCTGGAATGGCGCGGGGATGCGCGCGGCGCTGTGCGTCGCCTTCCTGGCCAACCTGACCGCCTTTCCTTTCACCGGCGGATTGCTGCCCTACATCGCGCGGGACATCTTTCACACCGATCAGACCGGTCTCGGTTATCTTTCGGCGAGCTTCGCCGTCGGCTCGCTGATCGGCTCCATCACGCTCAGCCTGGTCGGCGGACTGCGCATTGCCCGGCTCCTGATCGGCGCGACGCTGGCCTGGTACACGATGCTGCTGGTGTTCGTCGAGATCAGGACCATGCCCGTCGCCATGGCCTGCCTCGTTCTCGCCGGCATCGCCCAGAGCATGTCGATGATATCAGCTGCCGTGATCCTGATGCGGACGGCCAGCGCACACCTTCGCGGCCGCGTCATGGGCGTGCGCATGATGGTGATCTACGGCCTGCCGATTGGGCTCCTCGCGGCCGGCAGCCTGATCGACGTCATCGGCTATTCCGCGACGGGGTCGCTCTATGCCGTCTCGGGGTTCATCGCAATGATGGCAATCGCCGTGCGCTGGCGCGCCGACCTCTGGCCGGTGCACGCCCCCGCCAATACGCGATGACGAACGAGGAACTTTAGTCTCCGTAACCGCGCAACCGCTCGATATCGAGAATGGTGACGCCGCCATATTCGAGCCGCAGCAGCCCCTCTTTCTCCAGCCGGTTCAGCGCGCGGTTGGCGTTCTGGCGGGACATGCCGGAAAGAGCGCCGATCTCCTCCTGGGTGATCTCCAGATGCGCGGTCGATTCCGGATAGAGGATCGGATTGAACAGCGAGGCGATGCTGCGGGCAAGCCGCGCGGTGGCATCCAGCGTGCGGTTGACCTCGAGCATGCCGATGAACTGGCCGAGCCGTTCGTTGAGCTGGCGCACCAGGAAGCGGTTGAAGCCGACGCTGTTCTCGAACAGCCACATGAAGGCGCTGCGTTCCATCAGCGCGACGCGGCTGTTGCGCAGCGCGACGACGTCATAGCGGCGCGGCTCGTTCTTGAGCACGCTGCCTTCGCCGAACCAGGCTCCTGCCGTCAACCCCGCCAGGCTCGTCTCCTTGCCGTCGCGCGAGACCCCGCCCATCCGGGCAAGCCCAAAGACCATGCCGGCCCAATAGTCGAACGTGTCGCCGCGCATGAAGACGGTCTCGCCGGTGCCGTAGGACCGCTCCGTGATCCCGGCGCGAGCGACCTCGATCTCCGCTGGCGTGAGCTCGCGCGACCAGGCAGCGACGCGCTTCAGTTGATCCTCTGAAATCATGAACCCGAAGCCCGCCGCACCGTTCGTCACTCCTGTTCTGCTGCAATGCAGCATGACCGTTTCGATCACCATCCGACCAAAGATGGAGATTGCTCCCATCCGAAAACTTTGTCGCAGAATTGTCAGGCGGGAGACATTTCAAAATAGCGCTTTCCCCTATTGAGGACCACCTCGGGCGATGCGGCTTTTGATCCCAAACGGGAACGAGAGTGGCGCGGCTCCGGTCGAGACCATCTGCTGCATGGCCTCACCGGCACGGCCGTACTAGGATCGCCCGACAGAACGGACGAAGAGCGCCACTGAATGCGCCATCACCGGGAGGGATCTGTTTGGTGGCTACCAGTCTTGAAGTGCGCGGCGTGTCCTTGCGATTCGGCGGCGTTCGTGCGCTGACCGATGTCGGCTTCGCCATCAGGGAAGGCGAGCTGTTCTCGATCATCGGCCCCAACGGCGCCGGCAAGACCTCGATCGTGAACTGTATTTCCGGCCGCTACAAGCCGACCGAAGGCCAGCTGTTCTACCAGGGCCGCGACATCACCGGCCTGACGCCCAACGCGCGCGCGTCGCTCGGCATCGGCCGCACCTTCCAGAACCTGGCGCTGTTCCACCACATGAGCGTGCTCGACAACGTCATGGTCGGCCGCCATCACCTCCTGAAGAACAATTTTCTCACGGGCTCGCTGTACTGGCTCACCGGCGCGCGCAAGGAAGAGCTCGAGCACCGCCGCAAGGTCGAAGAAATCATCGATTTCCTCGATCTCCAGTCGGTACGAAAGGCGCCGGCCGGCACTCTCTCCTACGGCTTGCGCAAGCGCGTCGAGCTCGCCCGCGCCATGGCGCTGGAGCCGCGCCTCATTCTCCTCGACGAGCCGATGGCCGGCATGAACTTCGAGGAGAAGGAGGATATGGCCCGCTACATCGTCGATCTCAACGAGGAGTTCGGCATGACCGTGGTGATGATCGAGCACGACATGGGCGTGGTAATGGACATCTCCCACCGCGTCATGGTGCTGGATTTCGGCCGCAAGATCGCCGAGGGCGATCCGGCCGCCGTGCTCGCTGATCCCCACGTCAGGCGCGCCTATCTCGGCGAAGAGGACGAGGTGCTGGTCGACCCTGACGATGCTCCGCCGGCGCAGGAGAGCGCGGCATGATGGATTACGCAGGCCGCGTCGCGCAGGCCGACACCTATCCGAAGATGCTCCGGCTCAATGCGAAGGAGTACGGCAACGAGATCGCGTTGCGCGAGAAGGATCTCGGGCTGTGGCGCCCGTTCACCTGGAACGCCTACCAGGCACGGGTGCGCGACTTCGCGCTCGGCCTCGTCGAACTGGGCCTTGGACGCCAAGACGTCATCGGCATCATCGGCGACAACCGGCCGGACTGGGTCGCGGCGGAAATCGCCACTCATGCGGTTGGAGGCTTGAGCCTCGGGCTCTACCGCGACGTGCTCGACGAAGAAGCTTCCTATCTCCTCAATTATGGCGAGGCGCAGCTCGTTTTCGCCGAGGACGAGGAGCAGGTCGACAAGCTGCTCACCCTGGCCGACCGCGTCCCAAAGCTGAAGCACATCATCTATTCCGATCCGCGCGGCATGCGGAAATACGACGATCCGCGCTTGATGTCGGCGGAGACGTTTGCCGAACTCGGCCGGGCGCGGGCTACGCGCGAGCCGGAACTTTACGACCGGCTGGTGGACGCGACCAAGGGCGAGGACGTCGCGATCCTCTGCACGACGTCTGGCACCACCTCGCATCCAAAGCTCGCGATGCTCGCCGCCGGCCGCGTGCTCGGCCACTGCGCGACATATCTCGCTTTCGATCCGAAAGGGCCGGACGACGAATACGTGTCAGTGCTGCCGCTGCCCTGGATCATGGAACAGGTCTATGTACTCGGCAAAGGCCTCTTGTGCCGGATGAAGATCAACTTCGTCGAAGAGCCCGAGACCATGATGAACGATCTGCGCGAGATCGCACCGACGTTTGTCCTGTTTGCGCCGCGCGTTTGGGAATCGATCGCCGCCGACGTTCGCGCCAGGGTGATGGACGCAACGCCGTTCAAGCAGCGCCTGTTCGACATCGGCATGAAGAGCGGGCTTGCCGCGCTCGAACAGGGCGAGCGTTCCGGCTTTGCCGACGCGATCCTGTTCCGTGCATTGCGCGACCGCCTCGGCTTCACCCGCCTGCGTTCAGCTGCAACCGGCGGCGCGGCACTCGGGCCCGAGACCTTCAAGTTCTTCCAGGCCATGGGCGTCCCGCTGCGCACCCTCTACGGCCAGACCGAGCTGCTGGGGGCCTACACGCTGCATCCCGAGGGCAAGGTCGACCCCGACACGACAGGCGTGCCGATGGCCGACAGCGTCGAGATCCGCATCGACAATGCCGACGTCCACGGCGTCGGCGAGATCGTGGTGCGGCATCCCAACATGTTCCTCGGCTACTACAAGAACCCGGAGGCGAGCGTCGCCGACATCAAGGACGGCTGGATGCTGTCGGGCGATGCCGGCTATTTCAACGACGACAAGCAGCTCGTGGTGATCGACCGCATCAAGGATCTCGCCGCGACCTCGCGCGGCGAGCGCTTCTCGCCGCAATTCATCGAGAACAAGTTGAAGTTCTCACCCTATATCGCGGAAGCCGTGGTGCTGGGCTCGGGGCGCGACGCGCTCACGGCAATGATCTGCATCCGCTACTCCATCATCTCCAAATGGGCGGAGAAGAACCGGCTCTCGTTCACGACTTACAGCGACCTGGCCTCGCGGCCCGAGGTTTATGCGCTGCTCAAGAAGGAAGTCGAGACCGTCAACGCGACGCTGCCGCCGGCACAGCGCATCTCCCGCTTCCTATTGCTCTACAAGGAGCTCGACGCCGACGACGGCGAGCTCACCCGCACGCGGAAAGTGCGCCGCAGCGTCATCAACGAGAAGTACGCAGGCATCATCGACGCGATCTACCGCGGCGAAGCCGACATCCCTGTCGACACCGTGATCCGCTTCCAGGACGGCACCACGCAAAGGGTGCGGACAACGCTGCGAGTGGTGGATCTCGGCGGACCGGGGCATTTGGCGGAGGCCGCGGAGTGAGCTTCGTGGCAATCACAGGTGCAATGCGTATTGCTGCGCCCTCTCCCCTTGCGGGAGAGGGCACCTCCGCAGCCCGCTCCACCCTCACTTCGGTGAGGGGTCCTCTCTCCGCGCGTTCATTGCGGAGACAACCCCTCACCCGTCTTCGCTTCGCGAAGCCACCCTCTCCCACAAGGGGAGAGGGGAAGAGCGCGCCGGATTTGTCAGCGAGCACCACTTCATGAACACCGCCTTCCTCATTCAACTCCTGGTCAACGGCCTCGTGGTCGGCACGCTCTATGGCGTGGTCGCGATGTCGTTCGTGCTGATCTACAAGGCTAGCCAGGTCGTCAACTTCGCGCAGGGCGAGCTCTTGCTGGTCGGCGCCTGGGTGTGCTGGACCTTGCTCGCGAAATACCAGGTGCCGTTCTGGATCGGCATGCCGATGACGCTGGTGTTCATGTTCGTGTTCGGCATCGCGGTGCAGGTCCTGATCCTGCGACCGATGATCGGCGAACCCATCATCTCGGTCATCATGGTGACGATCGGCCTGTCCACCGTGCTGCAGGCGACGCTGAAATGGATGTTCGGCGTCAATCCGCAGCCGTTCCCGCGCGTGTTCGAGAGCCAGTCGGTCAGCCTGCTCGGGCTGCAGATCCAGACCGTCTATGTCATGAGCCTCGTCGTCTCGATCGCGATGATGATCGGCATGGCCTGGTTCTTCCGCGCGTCAAAGTACGGCCTTGCGATGCGCGCCACCGCGTTCAACCAGCAGGTCGCGCAATCGCTCGGCATTTCCGTGAAAAGCGTGTTTGCGATGGCCTGGGCGATCTCCGCAACGGTGTCGGCGGTTGCAGGCGTCGTGGTCGCGGTCGTGAACGGCGTATCCTCGGGCCTTGCCGCCTATGGGATTAAAGTGTTTCCGGCCGCGATCCTCGGCGGGCTCGATTCCGTCGGCGGCGCCGTGCTCGGCGGCATCATCATCGGGCTGCTCGAAAACATCGCGCAATATGTCGACAGCGAATACCTTCATTGGGGCAATCTCTACGAGATCGCGCCGTTCTACGTCCTCATCATCGTGCTGATGATCAAGCCCTACGGCCTGTTCGGCACCCACGACATCGAACGGATCTGATCTATGGCCGGCCCCGCCCTCATCCCTGCTGGTGATTTCCGCACCTCTTACGCGGCCGACACCACGATCTTCCCGACCACGACCAGCCGCAATTTTGCGATCGCCGGCGTGCTGGCGCTGTGTCTCGTGCCGCAATTCCTCGGCGGCTATTGGCTCAGCATCCTGATCCAAATCGGCATCTTCTCGATCGCGGCGCTTGGCCTCAACATCCTAGTCGGCTTCACAGGCCAGATTTCGATCGGCCACGCCGCCTTCTTCCTGCTCGGCGCCTTCACCTCTGCCTACATCTCCAACAGCGCATCGATCCCGGTGTTCTTCGCGATCCCCCTCGCGGGCGTCGTCACTGCGCTGGTCGGGCTGATCTTCGGCATCCCGGCGGCACGACTGAAGGGGCTTTATCTCGTGATCGCGACACTCGCGGCACAATACATCCTGCTCGACTTCTTCTCACGCGCGGAGTGGTTCACCGGCGGCTCGGTGCCGGCCAGCGCCAATCCGTTCTCGATCTTCGGCTACACCCTGCGCGGCGACAGGCAATATTTCTATGTCGTGCTCGCCTATGTGATCGCGAGCTACGTCCTCGTCACCAATCTGATGCGCACCCGCGATGGCCGTGCGCTGGTGGCAATCCGCGACCATTATCTCTCCGCGGAGATCATGGGGATCAATCTCACCAAGTATCGCACGTTGTCATTTGGGCTCGCCGCCTTCTTCGCCGGCATCGCCGGCGCGCTCTATGCGCACTACCAGCTCGTGGTATCGCAAGAGGGTTTCGGCATCGAACGTTCGATCCTGTTCCTCGCCATGATCATCATCGGCGGTACCGGTTCGATCATGGGCACGCTGATGGGTACTGCGTTCGTGGTGCTGCTGCCCGAGACGATGGAGTTCCTCAGCTTGACGCTGAAGGGCGGCGCGATCGACAAGGCGCTGTCGCTCAACAACAACATCACCTTCCTGCGCGAGATCGCGATCGGGGTGATCATCATCGCGTTCCTGATGTTCGAGCCCGACGGGCTCGCGCATCGCTGGCGACAGATCAAGGCATACTGGAAACTCTACCCGTTCTCCCATTGAGTGCGGGCAACTCGCAAACCAACAAATAAACAGGAGGAGGCAACCAATGAAGACAAAATCCTTTTTGAGCACCGCGTCACTTGCGCTGGCGATCGCCGCATTCTCGTCAGGCGCGCAGGCGCAGATCGCGATCGGGCATCTCGCCGATTATTCCGGCGGCACGTCCGACGTCGGCACGCCCTACGGCCAGGCCGTCGCCGACACCTTCGCCTGGGTCAACAAGAACGGCGGCGTCGGCGGCAAGCAGCTCAACGTCGACACCAATGACTATGGCTACCAGGTGCCGCGCGCGATCGCGCTCTACAAGAAGTGGTCAGCGCCGGACTCCAAGGTCGCGGCGATCATGGGCTGGGGCACGGCAGACACCGAGGCGCTGACCGGCTTCCTCGCACAAGACAAGATCCCCGATCTCTCCGGCTCCTACGCCGCCGCCCTCACCGATCCCGAAGGCGTCAGCGGCAAGGCCAAGCCCGCGCCCTATAATTTCTTCTATGGTCCGAGCTATTCGGACTCGCTGCGCGCGATGCTGATGTGGGCGGCCGAAGACTGGAAGGCCAAGGGCAAGTCCGGCAAGCCGAAATTCGTCCACATGGGCGCCAACCACCCCTATCCGAACGCGCCGAAGGCCGCCGGCGAAGCCATGGCGCAGGAGCTCGGCTTCGAGGTGCTGCCGCCGCTGGTGTTCGCGCTCGCGCCGGGCGATTACAGCGCGCAGTGCCTGAGCCTGAAATCCTCGGGCGCCAACTACGCCTATCTCGGCAACACCGCCGCGTCCAACATCTCGGTGATGAAGGCCTGCAAGACCGCCGGCGTCGACATCCAGTTCATGGGCAATGTCTGGGGCATGGACGAGAACGCCGCCAAGACCGCAGGCGATGCCGCCGACGGCGTGATCTTCCCGCTGCGCACCGCGGTGAGCTGGGGCGGCGATGCGCTCGGCATGAAGACGGTGATGGAGATCTCGAAGATGTCCGACCCGACCGGCAAGGTCTATCGGCCCGTGCACTACATCGCGGCGGTCTGCTCGGCGCTCTACATGAAGGAGGCGATCGATTGGGCCGCCAAGAACGGCGGCGCCACCGGCGAGAACGTCGCCAAGGGCTTCTACCAGAAGAAGGACTGGGTGCCGGCCGGGATGGAAGGTGTCTGCAATCCCTCGACCTGGACCGACAAGGACCACCGCGGCACGCTGAAGGTCGACCTCTACCGCACCAAGATTGCGGGCGCGACCGACGGCGACCTCAACGACCTCATGGCCAAGGGCGCGATCAAGCTCGAGAAGGTTAAGACCGTCGAGCTGCCGCGCAAGCCGGAATTGCTGGGCTGGTGAGCTTGGCGCTCACCTCACACACAAAGGTCATCCCCCGCCTTGTGCGCAGCGCGCACTGGAGCGGGGGATCCAGTACGCCGGGGCCTCGCCGTGAGTCTCAGGCGTCTCTGGAATACTGGGTCGCCCGGTCAAGCCGGGCGACGACAGCGGAGTATGAGGTATGACCGAAATTCACGAAGCAGCAGATCGTCCCTCCCCCGGCATCGTACCCGCGCCGCCTCTGCTTGCCGTGCGCAACATCGAGGTCGTCTATGACGACGTCATCCTGGTGCTGCGCGGTCTCAGCCTCGACGTGCCCAAGGGCGCGATCGTGGCGCTGCTCGGCGCCAACGGCGCCGGCAAGTCGACGACGCTGAAGGCGATCTCAGGACTACTCAAAACCGAGGACGGCGAAGTCACGCGTGGCGAAATCTTGTTCGAAGGCGAGCGGATCAATGGCATCGACCCCGACAAGATCGTCCGCCGCGGCATCTTCCAGGTGATGGAGGGCCGGCGCATCGTCGCCGACATGACCTCGCTGGAAAACCTCAAGCTCGGCGCCTTCACCCGCAGGGACCGCGAGGTCGGCGCCGATCTCGATATGGTCTTCAATTATTTCCCGCGTCTGAAAGAGCGCACCGGACTTGCCGGTTATCTCTCCGGCGGCGAACAGCAGATGCTCGCGATCGGCCGCGCGCTGATGGCGCGCCCGAAGATGATCCTGATGGACGAGCCCTCGATGGGCCTGTCGCCGCTGCTGGTGAAAGAGGTGTTCTCGATCATCCAGAAGATCAACCGTGACCTCGGCGTCACCATTCTCCTGGTCGAGCAGAACGCCCGCGCCGCGCTGTCGGTAGCAAGCCACGGCTACATCATGGAGCAGGGCAAGGTCGTGCTCGACGGCACCGCGGACGAATTGCGCGACAACGAGGACGTCAAGGAATTCTACCTCGGCGGCGCCGGCGACCAGCGCAAGAGCTTCAAGAACCTTAAAAGCTTCAAGCGGCGCAAGCGCTGGCTTTAACCTTCCAATACCTGTTCCGCTTCCGTGACTGCGCAGAGAACATGATAGAACGACGACGCAGGAATGGTGTCGATCAGCGATTTGCCGTCGCGCTCGAACTGGTCGTACCAGCCGCCCCGCACGGGATGGTTGAGATAATGCCGTTCGAGCCGCGCCAGCGCCATGCGCGCCTCGTCCGCCGCACCCGCCTCGCCGGATTCGGCCTGCGCGATCCACGCCTTCGCGATCTCGGTCTGTGGCCACAGCCGGCGCGTAGTGCGGCGAATCTTGCCAGCGTCGTCACCCTCGTCGATCAGGCAGCCGGTGGCCTCGTCGCGATAGCGCAGCGCGGTTTCCAGCAGCTCGGCGCGCCGCTGTCCGGTCGGGCAGCCCGTGATGCGTTCGAATCCCTTCAGCAACCAGACCCATTCCGCCTGGTGGCCGGGCTCGACGCTGACCGGCGCGATCTTCGACCAGTCCTCTTCGAAATATTCGCCGAGCGCGCGCGTCCGCTTGTCGTAGAGATTGGCGAGGAACAGCGCGAAGAACTCGCCGGCGCGGTTCTGGAACGACAAATCGTGGGTCGCGTCGAAGCACGCGATCATCGCCTCGAACAGATGCATATGCGGGTTCTGCCGGCGCGGCAGCGAGACCGGAAGGCCTTCGTGGACGCCGCCGTGCGGCGAGCGCAGATGGCCATCGAGGAAGGCGAGCAGCGCGTCGATCTCGGTGCGAATTTGTGCGTCCTGGTCGAGCGCATAGACGGCCGCGAGCGCAAACAGGATGAAGGCGTGGTCGTAGGCGTCGCGCCGGCCGTCCAGCACCGCGCCCTCCGGCGTCAGCCGGTGCACGTAGCCGGGCCGGCCGTCGGGCGTCTTTGCCTTGGCGAGCAGATGCTCGAGGCCCTTCAGTGCGATGGCGCGCCCCTCACGGTACCAGCCCATCTGCGCGGCCTTGGCGTAGCACCAGATCTGACGTGCCTGCACGAACACCCGGCGCGGCGCGGCGCTGTCCGCCGTGCCGTCACGATGCAGCCGATCGATGAAACCACCCGCGCCATGGTCCCAGCCGACCGTCGACCACAACGGCAGCGCCTCGTCGATCATGCGGCGCTTCAGGCGCGGCACGACGTCCGACGCCTCGTCCGCCGCACTGATTCCCTCGTCCGCCATCGCGTCCTCTTTAAACCTCGTCCATGGCCGTCTGATACCCATGCCGGCGGCGGCACGCAACGGATGCCAACACGGAAAGATCAGCCATGACCGCCCATTACGACGCCCTCGAGACGCGCGAGCAAGCCGCGCGCGAGGCCGATCTGTTCGCCCGCCTGCCCGGCGTGCTGCGCTCTGCGATGACCGCGCCCGCCTATGCCGATCGGCTGAAAGGCCTGGATCCGGCCGCCGTGACCTCCAGGGCGGCCCTGGCGGGCCTCCCAGTGCTGCGCAAGTCGGAACTGCCGGCCCTGCACAAGGCCTCCACGCCTTTCGGAGGGTTCGTCGCGGCGGCGCCCGGCTCGTTCGCCCGCCTCTTCACCTCCCCCGGGCCGATTTTCGAGCCGGAGGGGCGGCAGGCCGATCCGTGGCGCGGCGCACGGGCGCTGTTCGCGGCCGGGTTCCGGCCCGACGACATCGTGCTCAACACCTTCAGCTATCATCTCACTCCTGGCGGCTTCATCTTCGATGCGTCGGCCCGCGCGCTCGGTTGCGCCGTGATCCCGGCCGGTCCAGGGAATACCGAGCAGCAATTCGAGCTGATCGAGGCCTACCGTCCCGTCGGCTACAGCGGCACGCCGGACTTCCTGAAGATCTTGCTCGATGCTGCCGCAAGCTCAGGACGCGACGTCTCCTCGATCAAGCGCGCGCTGGTCTCGGGCGCGGCCTTCCCGCCCTCGCTCCAGGCGGAGATCAAGGCGCGCGGCATCGACGCCTACCAGGCCTTCGGCACCGCCGATCTCGGCCTCATCGCCTTCGAGACCGTTGCGCGCGACGGCATGGTCGTGAACGAGGATCTGATCATGGAGATCGTCAAGCCCGGCACCGGCGATCCCGTGGCACCCGGCGACGTCGGCGAGATCGTCGTGACCTCGCTCGACCCGCACCATCCCTGGATCCGGCTCGCTCTCGGCGATCTCACCGCGGCACTGCCCGGGACCAGCCCCTGCGGGCGTACCAACATGCGCATCAAGGGTTGGATGGGCCGCGCCGACCAAACCACCAAGGTCAAGGGCATGTTCGTCCGCCCCGAGCAGGTCGCCGAGATCGGCAAGCGACATTCCGCGCTCGGAAGACTACGCCTCGTCGTCGCGCGCCGGGGCGAGACCGATGCAATGACGCTGAAAGCAGAGACGGCGACCGCGAACGATGCGTTGCGCGAGGAGATTGCAGGCACGTTGCGCGCAGTGACGAAGCTCGGAGGCGAGGTTGAATTGGTGAGGCCCGGCGCGCTGCCGAACGACGGCAAGGTGATCGCGGACGAGCGGTAGATTGATTGGGACACCATCGGGAATTAACAGGGCAGATTTCACGAAAGACGTGCTTGATCGATGTGAATTCGCGAAAGAAGCAATGGAAACAAAGCTTTGGGCGCAGAATTCCCGTCAAAACGATCGCGGGAATTCGCTTTTTCGTTTGCGGGAACGCTACGGCTGTCACGCGAAGAAGCGCCACTCCGACCTGCTCATCTCCTCTGCATCAATGCAGGTTCGCATACGGCCAAATATGTTTGACGACTGAGATTTTGATGACTAGATAAGCGGTAGCGATAGGGTTCAACGGACCTGAAGTCGCCGCTCAGAAACACCAGAGAAATTCGACATGAACCAGATGCGCGCAAACAGCGCCGCGGTGTGTTGCGTCTTTGCGTAGCTTTCTGCTGCACGAGAGGTCTCACTCCGCGGCTCCGATGCCAGAGTGGAGTTGAGACGATGGGATTCGATGAAAACGATGGCGGCAAGCGCGGCACCCCACCCGTGCAAGCCGAGCGGCGTCCGTACGATGTCGGTTACGGCAAGCCGCCGAAGGCCACTCAATTCGGAGTACGCCCGCAGCCCTCGCGGCATAGCGAGGCAACCGGCGCTCGTTCAGGACGAACGTCAGATCTCGCAAGGTTTCTAGACCAGCCCATCGAGGTCAAACTCAACGGGCGGACGACCAAGCTGCACCCGCACGAGGCCACTCTTCACGGCCTATTTGCCAGAACGATCAAGGGGCAACTTCGGCCGATCAAGCAATTCCTGCGCGAGTGCGAACGCGCCGGGCTGCTCGACCCCGAGGTCCTGCAGCATTCGGCCGTGATTCATGCCCCGAAAGACATACCATTCGATCTTGCATGTTACGTTCTGATACGCGAGGGCCCGCCTCCGTGGAGCAAGGAGACGTTAAGGCCGTATTTGGCCGAATATGAGCGCGATCTTGCTCGTCTGAAAACGCTCAAAGAGGACGCGCTCCGTCAGGCCCGCGCTGGAGGCGAGAATGTCTACTGACGAGCCGAACCGAAACGGCGCGGCAGGTCGGCGCAGGCTGCCGCCTCAGGCCTCACAATTCAAGAAAGGCCAATCGGGCAATCCGGCCGGCCGGCCAAAAGGAGCCGTCAGTCCGACCGTCATCACCCGAAAATTCGCACTCAAAAAGGTCCCCGTCACAATCAGGAGCAAACGGCAGCTGATGACGCGGCTTGACGTCGCTTTCCTTAAACTTAAAGCGCTTGCCGCCGACGGCTCCGCCACAGCAGCCGAAGAGTTGAGCAAGCTCCGGGCGCGCATCACACCGAACGCAACCGACCAAGCCAGGGCTTACCTCGTCGTTCCGGAGCCGATATCGATGGAGGAATTCATCGCGCGAGAGGAGGAGCGAAACAGAGACAAGGTTGAGCCCAGCAGCGCAATCAACCTCGATGCGGAGGAATTCATCAAGGCCGCGCGCGGCGAGCCGACGATCTACGGTCAGGCCTTGCTGGCGTACCATAGGAAATACAGCAACCGACATGAGTAACCAGGACCCTACGCTATACGATCTTTTTGACGAAACCAGGTTCGAGTATTGGAGGCGGCAAATTCAAGATGGCGTTTTGCCAACGCCGGAGCAGCTTGCATGTCTGCTAGAGGCGAACCTGGAGGAACCCCTGCCTGCTTGGCTCAGACCACTGGTGATCATGGGCGTGCGCGGCCGGCTGACGGGCAGGCGCGGGCGCCCGCCAAAAAGCGCCTTCGCGCAGTTGTGTTTATTGGCGGCCATTGGCGAATACCGAGACGTTCTTTCCCCGCCTCGCAGAAGAACAAAAAGAGGAACGCCAAGCACGGCCGAAAGGAAGCAAGAAGGGCGCGGATCATAAGCCGGCACACCAAATGGCTGCTGAGCAAATCGTCCGAGAATGGCACCTTGCGATGGACTGGCGTTCATTCCTGAATGAGGTTCATTCAGAAAAATAGCGGCGGTTTATTCTGAATGAGCCTGCATTAGCGGGCCGATAAACCCTCCTTGTTGCCCCCCAAAACAAGGAGCTGCCCACATGCAAGACCGACTAAAACGAGAGCAATTGTCTATCCACTATCAGGATCCGGCCTCGCTCAACCCTCGCGCCACAAACCCCCGCACCCACTCGAAGAAGCAGATCGAGCAAATCGCCAGCGCCATCCGGCAGTTCGGCTTTACCAATCCAATCTTGATTGATCAGGACAATGGCGTCATCGCCGGCCACGGCCGTCTTGCCGCGGCAAAGTTGCTCGGTCTCCCCGAAGTCGCGACCGTTCGTCTCACCGATATGAGCGAGGCGGAAATCCGTGCTTACGTGATCGCGGACAACAAGCTTGCGGAGAACGCGGGCTGGGACAAGCGCCTGTTAGGGCTCGAACTGCAATATCTATCCGAGATCGAAATCGACCTTGACGTCACCGTAACAGGATTCGACATCACCGAAATCGACATCCTCATCGGCGAGGTCGCAGAAGCCGAGCACGCGAGCGATGACGCTCCCGACGAAGTTGTTGAACCTGCTGCAGGACCGCCTATCAGCCAAACCGGAGATCTATGGCGCATAGGAGAGCACCGCCTGATTTGCGGCGATTCAACTGAAGCGAAGACCTATCAAGCCCTGCTCGGGACCAAGCGGCCTCAGATGGTCTTTTCCGATCCGCCTTACAACGTGCCGATCGCCGGCAACGTTTCCTGTCATGGCCAGATCATTCACCCCGAGTTCGCCATGGCCTCGGGAGAGATGTCGAAAGGCGAGTTCACCGCTTTTCTCAACGCGGTGTTCCGTCACCTGGTCGCCCACACGGTGAACGGCGCGATTCACTTCCAGTGCATCGACTGGCGACACATCCAGGACATGCTGGCAGCCGCCGAGGGCGTCTACAGTGAGTTGAAGAACCTCTGCGTCTGGACCAAAAACAACGCCGGCATGGGCTCGTTTTACCGGTCGCAACACGAACTCGTCTGCGTGTTCAAGTCCGGCTCGGCGCCGCACATCAACAATATCGAGCTCGGCAAGTTCGGACGTAACCGCACCAATGTATGGAATTACGCGGGCGTGAACGCCTTCGGGAACGACCGCGCGGACCTTCAACTTCATCCAACCGTGAAGCCCGTCGCCATGGTCGAGGATGCGATCCGCGACTGTTCACGCAGGAAGGGCCTGGTCCTTGATCCCTTCCTCGGCTCGGGTACGACCTTGATAGCGGCAGAGCGCGCCGGCCGCATCGGATACGGCATCGAGATTGATCCGCGCTATTGCGACGTCACCTTGCGGCGTCTTCAGACCGTCTGCGGACTTGATGCGGTCTTCGAGGCGACCGGAGAGCCCTTCGGGGCGGTCGCCGCACGGCGCCAATGCGGAGAGGCTTTCATGAGGGAGGCTGCCGAATAATCGGCGCAATGCGCTCGGCTGGTCCCGCCCGCGGGCTGGCCGAGGCGCGCGACGTGCTCGCTAGATCTCGCCTAGAGAATGCGCTCGCTGACCCAGCGGAACAGGCCGGCTTCGACCGCAGCGTCCGCGATCTTGTCCGCCGACCAAATGTAGACGTTAGGCATCTCGGTCCTCATCCGGATCGGCCGATTCGCGGAGTGATAGACGAAGAAGAAGGCGCTGGCGCCGGCCTCCCGACGAAAGCGCCCAAGATAGTCCTCGAAGATTGCCTGCGTCGCGTGTGACTTGATCTGTACCCAGGCACTGTCCCCCGTGAGCGGCTGCCGGGCGACAAAATCTACATCCGGCTGGGCTCCTCCGAGCGCGGTTTGCCGCTTATACCCGCTGTGGGCGAAGATCAGATCGACCAGGGTCTCGAAGTCCCGCCAATCCAGGCGACGAACCAGATCCGCAGCGATCGTCGTCACCTCGCCGATCAACCCATTGGCCTTGACACGAAGCGGCTCATCCTCGCCTCGAATCCGCCGCAGCAAATAATCGGCTTCTCGTACCTCGCAAATCGTTCGCTGATAGCTCGCAATGCTGCTCAGTGCAGAGCTGAAACTGCGCTCCGTTAGTAAACTCCCTGTCAGGCTTGTATTCCGCCAAGGTGTTCGCACGGGACGAAACCTCGGGGGCGCATCGACATCGTCGCTATCGCGTCCAAATATTCTATTTTGCGCGAAGGTCCACCAAACATACCCATGGGCGATGGTGAACCAGAGCGTGTTCGCCCCGAGGCAATAAAAGTCCTTCAGTTCGCGCACATCGTCTTTCAACGCGCGCTCTTTTCGGCCGATCGCAATCAATTGTCTACGGACGTCGTCCCAATCTCCGTTGGCGCAGGCGTCGTGGCCCACACCGCGGAAGTCAAGGGGAACGATACCGCGCCTGATAGCGTCACCGGCCCATTTGCGGCCGGGACCCAGCTTGATGTAGCGCACCGCCTCCACCTCTAGAGATGCAACGTTCAGCTCAAGCCCCCGCTCCTCTACGGTGTGATCCACCTTATCTCGTTTGTTCATCGTGGACACCTCCGCTCACGTTAACAAGCTGTGCGGACTTCGCTCCATCCGCGCCGGAAGTCGAGCGGCCTCGAGGACGGATAGCAGAACAGAGTTAATCTAATCCTATTTTGGGATAATCCTGACTCGGGATCAAATTCATCGCCGTCGAATCAATGCGTCCGGCGGTAAATGGAAAAATCCCTCAAATCCGCCGAATATGCCCGCTTCGTCGGCGTGCTTGTCGCAACGCGACATAAGGCCGGTATGCGTCAGCAAGCCTTGGCTAAAAAGCTCGGCAAGCCGCAGTCTTTTGTCGCCAAATATGAGGGCCAAGAGCGACGTCTGGATGTGGTCGAATTCATCGCCATTGCCCAAGCATTGGGCGCCGATCCAATCAAGCTGCTCCGCCGGTTCGTGCAAGCCAAGACAAGATAGTCGACGCTGGCTGAGAGCATACAATTCTGCAGAGCTGATAGACATCGCGGCGACTAGATGCTCACGACGTCCGGCCCGGGCTCAAGCCACAAATCTATACACTGGTAGTCCGTTCTTACGATCTACGCCATCGGGGCGCGTTTGCTGGTATCCATTCGGCGTAGGCCGCAGGGCTACCGCCTGAGTAGTCCAGGGTTCTCTTTATAGAACTTGATGAGCTCGATCAGGTTGTCGATGCCGAAGTCGGTGAACGCCTGAACGCCGTCTTCTCCGACGCCATAGACCCAGATGACGCCATCCTCGATCTCCATCTCGTTGGCGATGTCCCACAGCCAATCTTCGTCTTCGCCGAGGTCTTTGGCGACCTTGGTGATGGTGGTGACGTGATGGACCTTGTTGACCTGGGTGGTCATGCCGCCGCTCGAGCGGAGAGCGCAGACGCTGACGTCCAATTCCAGGGCAGAAGTTCGTCCAGCCGATGAGCCGGATGAGCGGCGATGCGGGCGAGGACATTCGTGAGCCACGCCTGCGGATCGATGCCGTTGATTTTGGCTGTGACGATCAGGCTGTACATAGCTGCGGCGCGCCGCCCTCCGCGATCAGATCCGCAGAACAGCCAGGACTTCCGCCCAAGAGCGATGCCTCGCAAGCCCCGTTCGGCGGCATTGTTGGAGAGACACACGCGGCCGTCCTCGAGTAATAGGGTGAAGCTCGCCCAGCGCTTCAGGATATAGTTGAACGCCTTAGCCAGGTCGTGCCCCCGAGACAGTTTGGCAAGCTGCTCCCGCATATAGACCTGGAGGTCCTCGACCAGAGGCCGGCTCAGCGTCTGCCGAACCCGAAGGCGCTCCTCGGCACTCTTGCCGTTGATGGACCGTTCGATCTCGAACAGCGCATCGATCCGCCGCACGACCTCGATCGCGATCGGCGAGAGCGGGATTTCCTTTTTGCCGGTGGCCCTGCGCCGGGCATTCTCTTCGATGTCGGCCATCGCGAAGAACGGGCGCCGGCCATGCGACCAGCAGGCAGCCTCCCGGATTGGCCCGGCCTGGCGTCCCGGCAGATAGAGCTGGTTGTACCCGTCATAGGCGTCGGCCTGCAGGATGCCGGCATACCGGGCCAGATGCGCTTGGGGATGCTCGCCCTTGCGGTCGCGCGAGTAGTAGAACATCGCCGCCGGCGGGTCCGTGCCCCCAAATGGCCGATCGTCGCGGATGTAGATCCAGCACCGTCCGGTGTCGGTCTTGCCCTTGGCCAGGACCGGTACCGTCGTATCGTCAGCATGAAGGCGCTCGGCCGCCATGACGTGGGCTTCCACCAAGCGCAGCAGAGGATCCAGCGAGGCACAGACCGCCCCAACGGCATCTGCCATGGTCGACAGTGCGATCGGCACGCCTTCCAGAGCGTAGCGCTCCGCCTGGCGGTTGAGCGGCTGATGCTGGCCGAACTTCTCAAACATAATCATGGCCAAGAGGCTCGGACCAGCCCACCCCCGAGCAACGGCATGGAACGGCGCTGGCGCCTGGCTGATCTTCTCGCAGTCGCGGCAGGAGAACTTCTCGCGGACCGTCTCGATCACCTTCCACTGGCGCGGCACCACTTCTAGCGTGCGGGTCACGTCCTCGCCGAGCTTGCGAAGACGATTGCTGCCGCAGCATTCACAAGCCGTAGGGATTCCCCAAAATGCAAAAAGCTACAGATTCGGCGCTCAGCCCGCGCTTTGTGGCCGCCAGCTCAGTTGCGGATTCCGCCAGTCGATGCCTTCTAGCATGTAAGCCATCTGGGCCGCCGAGATCGACACCGCACCGTCGGACGCCGAGGGCCAGATGAACTTGCCACGGTCCAGGCGCTCGGCATACAGCGACATGCCCAACCCGTCATGCCAAAGAATCTTCACCAGATCACCGCGGCGGCCCCGGAAGATGTAGAGATCGCCGGCATGAGGATCGCGCTTCAAGCTCTCCTGAACCGTGAGAGCCAAGCTTTGCATGCCACGACGCATGTCGGTGTGGCCAGTGGCGATCCAGACCCTGACGCCGCTTGGGATCGGGATCATCGTCGTCTCAAAACTTCAAGAACCCGCTGCAGCGTCTCGGTGTCTACGTCCCGGTCAACGCGCACGCGACAGCCGCCGCCAAACTCGATCTCGATGATTCCAGTCCTTGCGCGCTGCGCCGGCGGGGAAGAGGCCGGTTGTGGCGCGTCACTCGAGATCGGAGACGCCACCGGCGTGATCTCGACGGGAACGAGAGCTGGCACGGAATCTCCGCCCAGCCGACCCTGGCGCGCTTGTCGACGCCACGTGAACAGCAGGCTGTGAGCCATCCCGTGCCGGCGCGCGACGCCGCAGACTGTCTCACCAGCCTGCAAGGTCTCTTCGACAAGGCGGACCTTCTCGTCGTAACTCCATCGCCGCCGACGTTCGGCGCCCAACACATTGACCTGCATTCGCCACGTGACCTTAAAGCTAGACTTAAGGTCAAATCCTCGGGCCGCCTCCCAAACTAAACAAGGCGGCCGCCGCCGGAGGGATACGTTTGCTGCTGCACTGAACGCGGTGTTCAGCTCATCGGCAGCTGAGCAGGTGTGACGGGTATGTAGGGTTTGGTCATCCACCGCACCAACGATAAAGGCCGGCTCCAAGAGCCGGCCTCTATTTCTCGAACAACTCTGCTTAGTACCTCGGGATGGCCGCACCACCAAAGCGGTAATTTACGCGGACAGTCGCAAGATCAACGTCGCCGCCAGAATTGTACGTCGCCGCGAGAGGCAAGCCAGTCGCCGTAGAAACGAAGGTCATGTCATGGCGGTTGAGGAAGATATGATCGTACTCAACGCCGACCGACCAATTAGGAGCGAAGCCGTACTCAAGACCTGCCCCCACAGTGCCGCCCCAGCGCGTGTTGTAATTGGCCGATGCCACTGCAAGGCCGGTAGCGTTCGAGATAAAGTCAAAGCGCCGATCGACAACGGCGGCGCCACCCTTTGCGTAAAACAACACATTGTTCCAAGCATAACCGACTTGTCCGGTGAAGAGACCGAAGGCATCAATCTTGGTGGAGAGCGAGTTCGCGGGATTGCCCAGATTTTGAGTCGTGGCGTGAATGTCAGCCCAATCACCCTGGGCCTCAAGGCCGAACACCCACTGCGCCGACTGCCAGCGATAGCCAATCTGACCACCAGCTACTGCACCGCTCGGGTCGTAGCAGCCAAGGAAGGTCACCGTGGTGACGTTGTTACGGCAGTCGCGCGCCCAACCACCGCCGCCATTTGCACCGATGTAGAAGCCGGTCCAGTCATAGACCGCTGCGACCATCGGCGGAGCCTTAGTGTAGGGACGTGCGGCCAGATCTGCTGCACTGGCTGGCACCGACAGCCCCAAGGCAAGCATTCCGGCTGTTGCAAACAAAAATTTTGTTCATGAGTGTCTCCCCAGAAAAACGACTTCGATTAAATCGGGACTATCGCCCGCCCATGCATAAACATACTTGGTTCGCACGTACGTTGCTGTAGCAGGCCCGCAACACTGGTCCAGAAAGGAGGCGGAATTTCCTAATGCTCGGTGGTGGTTGGGCGGAATTATAAGCTCGCCAGAGTGCTTTCGACCCTTATCGCGGGCGCGGGCCCATTGGTGGGTTTCCAAGTGGCGACACAGACCCGCCAACCTTTGTTAGCTAGCGGGAGTGGAGCTGGAGACTTTAGACCGGCGGCTCGGTCGCTTAGGAATCAGACCTGGAGGGCGCCGCTAACAAAGCCCATCACCCAAAATTCGAAAGCTCCTTCTGGACAGGATTTTGTTGCTGCTCGTCCAGGCGGTGCAGACTGAGAGCTAGCGCCGACTATCGTTGATCCGGCCTCCGGGGACGTTATCGCAGATCAACATGGCAATGGCGGCCAGCGCTCATTTCATCATTGCTCAGATCTACAACAGGCGACTAACCTAACGAAACCTCGCTTTGACTTGGACGCTCTCTATGTGCCAGCGCCAAGAACCCGTCGTCTGCCTCACTCAGGTTGAGCTACCGCCGCCCTGCTTGCCGCAAAGGTTAGCAGTACGGTTACATACTTCCCTCAGATCCAGAGCACACGCTTCAAACGACAAAAAAGCCCCGGACCATGCCGGGGCTTTGCCGTCTGAGCTTGGCGTTCGGATCAGTACTTCGCCACAACCGGACCGGTCCAGTTGAAGCGGTAGACCAGCGAGGTCGAGATCGTCTGGTTCCAGGTGTTGGCCCGGATGTCGCGACCGACAAGAGTGTTGGTCGCATCGAACAGCTCGTTCGAAGTCTTGGTATCGTAGAACGCCGAGCGGTATTCGGTCTTCATGAACCATCCGGGCGACTGAATGCCGAAGATGTTCAGGTTGTTCTCGACGCCGCCGCCGACGAACCAGCCGTTGCGGTTGTAGCTGTTGAGGTGGACACCAGCGGGAACGCCGCCCAGCGTCATGAAGTTGGTCTGACCGAAGTGGGCGCCTGAGTAACCGCCGTTGACGTAGGAGAGAACGTTTGGCGCAACGAGATAGCCGAGACGCAAACCTGCGGCCCAGGAATCTTCCAGCTTCTGGGTGCCGGTGATACCGACGATCGGATCCTGAATGGTGGCGCGAATGCTGCCGAACTGACCGTCAGCGAATACGCCGGCGACCCAAGTGCCGCTGAACTGCCAGTCATAGCCGAGACCGACGGTGCCGAACCAACCCGAGCCGCCCTGGCGCTGGTCGATTGTCAGCGGGAGGCCACTGACCGTACCCTGCACGTGCTGGTCGGAAGCGGAGAGACCGCCGCCACCGCCGCCGAAGATGTAGAACCCGGTCCAGTTTGCAACCGGGGCCGCCATGGGGGCCTTCACGTAGGGACGGGCGCCAAGATCAGCTGCCGAAGCTGAACCCGTCATCGCCGCGATCGCGGTGAGAGCAAACAAAATCTTCTTCATCACAAAAATCCCCAAGCGGTGTGCGTCGATGTCTTGGATAATCTATCCCAAGCGGCCCAAAATGCTGTAACCCGAGGGCCACAGTGACGGGCAATCGATGGGCGATGCTGGCTAGCAACAAGGCAATCCTGGCCGACTTTTTCCGCGACAATCCAGCGGCCATAGCCAATTATCTCACTGAAAAGATGAAGGAAAACGACTTTGATGCCGCGCGGACGGGTCTCAGCCTGGTTATGCAAGCCCAAAATGTGCAGATGCTGGCGCGGGACGCTGGTCTAAGACGGGATGCCCTGTACAGGACATTCGGGGGGCGAATCGACCCTCAGCTCAGCCGAATCTTGAGACTTTTTGATGCGCTCAACGTGCGGGCCTGCGTGGTGCGAGCGGATCCGTCTGAGGTGCAGAATGCACCGAGCTGGACGGCCCCCGCTGCATCCGAAGGGTTCGCAAAGCGACTAACGCGAGGCTTCGCCAACAATCGCTTCGAGGAGGCCGTCCTCGCATTGAAAGAAGCCGTGCTGTCCCAGAATGTCTCCGCCCTGGCGCGGGAGGCCGGGATCGAGCGAAGAACAATGTACAAGACATTCGGCGGCGCCGTGGATCCGCATCTCAGCCGAATCTTGAAAGTCCTCGCGGCGATGCAGCTTCGGCTCCTCATCGTCGCCCTTCCAATTAGATCAGGGCTGCCGCGACCCAAACTTGGTCGACCGTCAAAGGCTGCAAAAAACCTTTGCTAACTAGCTTTCAATCTTCGGAGCGGAACTGATGCGGCCATCATCGCGCAACACAGGGCCAAGCCGACGAATTGCGTGCGCGGTCGACCATAAATCTCCGAAGGGTCGAGAACATTCGCGAAGAACAATGTACAAGACATTCGGCGGCGCCGTGGATCCGCATCTCAGCCGAATCTTGAAAGTCCTCGCGGCGATGCAGCTTCGGCTCCTCATCGTCGCCCTTCCAATTAGATCAGGGCTGCCGCGACCCAAACTTGGTCGACCGTCAAAGGGACGCTGCAAAAAACCTTTGCTAACTAGCTTTCAATCTTCGGAGCGGAACTGATGCGGCCATCATCGCGCAACACAGGGCCAAGCCGACGAATTGCGTGCGCGGTCGACCATAAATCTCCGAAGGGTCGAGAAAGAACCGGTAGACCGGGGGAGCGGCTTATCTCGGTTCATGCGAACCGCGTGCGGGTAATATGTGGCAATTTGTACTGTTCTGATCGAAGCCAATCGGGAAGCAGCTCCCCTCGCGCGGCCCGGCCGCTGCCTAAAGGGTCAGCCATACGGGCTGGCCCTTTCTCATAATCCGGAATGGCTGGCGCGAGGATTGCGTGTCGGCCAAAATACTCACCGCGACTGAACCCGATCGAACAGGTCTTTGCCAAGCTCAAACACTGCTCCGGTCTGCGCTGCCATTGGCGCGCCAGAAGAATGCGCGAACTGCCTCAAAACTCAAGCTATCGAAGCTATTGCCATCACGCTTCAGTTTCCTTGCGGCGGGAGCTGCGTTTGTCATCAATCACAGCCGTCACGCCATCGATGAACGCTTGACACTCAGCGTGGGTCTTGAAAGTGCCCTTGTACTTCCCGAATAGGAAGACGGTCCGGCCGTGACCCTTTCCAAAAAAGTATTGGCCGACGTGTCCGCCGCCTTCGTCTTTGAGCTCAATGCTACCAAGGCTTTGCACCGACTTGAGGTCTGTCTCGGGTAGCTTGATGCGCACATGTGTCTCCGTGATTCACGGCCGGCTCCGCCGGGCTAAGGACGTTAGCGGCCTCAGCGTCAACTTGCGTGGCTAGCAGTTAGCGCTTCGCCGCGTTACCAGCCAATTCCATCGCTAAGTCCAGAGCTGCAACTCCAATTTGATCTGAAGAATTAGATTTGCAGCGCCGGTCCATCCAAGCAACGATCGCGGAGAAATCGCCGCCGCCGACAATGTCCCTCTCGGCACTAACGTTTAGTCCGCTGACGAAACCCACCACCCAGGATTCAAAGGCTGCCTTTACGACTAAGTTCTTCTTCCTATTCAACCAAGCGGTACAAGATTGCGAGCCCGCCCCCACGATCGTTGATCCGGCATTCAGCGACGTCGGCAAGAGTAGCATCATCACTATGGCAAGCGCTCGTCTCATCTCTTCCTCGACCGAAAACGGCTACTTCCAAGGAGGCTCCATCTGTTGCTTTGCCCGACGGCGCAAGCTCAGTTTCCGTTTTTCGATGCGCCTGCGTATGTCGAATGGACGCTTCTACGGCCGATCGCTATCTCAGGCTCGAATCCGGCCAGTGACAAACCTCATTGGCGCGGCGGGATCGACGCAAGTTCTGCCGCACCATTGCGTAGAGCACAAACAGGCCGATGCTGATCGCGACAGCCAGCAGTGGGAAAACGAAGTTCATGCAGCCTCCAAGACTTTGAAATACTACAGCCCGTCCACTCGGCGCGACGCTCCCCGGCCTGAGATCCTACACTGCCAATGTCCTACTCAGCTCGTGGTTCTCATCCGGCATTCCGCTTCAAATGTTTGAGCCCCCGCCTTTGCCGCGAGAGAGCGGCCTTCTCATACCGTTCCAAGCTCGACAAATATCTCATTTGCTTCGGTTCCGCGCCCTCGATCACCGCCAAGATCAGAATTAGCCTAAGAGCTCGCAGGCGATCCTGGCGACTCCTAGCTTGAGCCAAATCTTGGACTGCGACATCCATGTCCGTACCTTTGAAGTCTTCCGCAAGGACTGCATCGAAGCCAGCGAAATCAGAACCAGCGGGTTCGTCCCAACGAGATAAGCCATGCCGATAGGCGTTGCGGCTCGATGCTGCTTTGCCGACGCTTGTTTGCGGCCCGGTACTCCTCGCTGCGTTTGCGCGATTGGCTTCGATTTGTCGCTTTGACGCCAACTTGCCTCCTTGATTTCACTATCTCGCAATCGAGCGATCCGCTGTATCGCGAAGACCACGGCCTCAATCCTCGGTTACCGCGCCTCGGCGATGCGACGGAGGATACGACGGATCCGGCAACAACGGCGCAATGAACGTATGTAGGTTTGATCCATCAAACAGATAGGCGGCTATTCCGGCCGCTTGTGCCGCAGCAAGATCGCTCTGCTTGTCGCCGACCATGAAGCTAGCATCGATATCCACCGAATACCGCTCAAGGAGGGCTCTGATCATCCCCGGCTGCGGCTTACGACAGCTACAGAGGACACGGTAACGCTCAACCAGACCATCGGGGTGATGGGGGCAGAATTCGAACGCATCGATACGGGCACCAACCATAGCAAGTTCACGCAACATCCATTCGTGCAGATTGCGAACATGCCGCTCCTCGTAAAACCCCCTCGCGATTCCTGATTGGTTCGTCACGACAAACGCAAGATACCCGGCGTCATTGACTGCTTTGACCGCCTGCTGGGCTCCTTCCACCCACCGGATCTGGCCGGGATCGAAAGCGTAGCCGTCGTCCTCATTGAGGACGCCATCACGATCGAAAAATACCGCCGGACGCTTCAAATCTCGTAGGCCCAAGTCGGAGGGGACACCCTCCGATCTTCCGACAATCACGGCTTCATTTCAACATGTCATGCGACCGGACAACATCGTTCGCTGCGAGCGCGCCCTTTTGCATCCACGTCTTTGCTGTTCATGCGTGAATTGGCTTCGTTTTGTCGGGATTATACCGGTCAGCCTCGTCCCGTCCCCGCCCTAAGCGCGTGAGAACAAGAGCCATTCCTGCCGCTAAAACGAGCAAGATTGTTGCTGCAGAAAGGACTGGCCTTCATCCGCGATTGGAGCGTTACTGATTCGACTGGGCGCCACCTTCGATCGTAGCGCCGGTATCTCGCCTCGCGGAAGCGGGGCTTCAGGCAGTGCGGCATGTAAAGCCGCTTGTTTTTGCGTAGGAGATACCGGTGACAACAGTTCAATCAAACGGCGCTGATGCGCCCAATCACATTATCAGATTTAACCCCAATGACCGCCGCCACTTCATCGGCGGCTCGGATGCGCGTGTCATCATGGGCGACGATCAGGACAAGCTCATTCGCCTGTGGCACGAGAAAAGTGGAGAGGTCGCACCAGAAGATCTCTCGGATAATCTCATCGTCCAGCTCGGCACGATAACAGAAGTCCTCAACCGCGCCTGGTACCAGCGCTCGACCGGACAAACCATTTCGGACATCCAGAAGCGCGTTCGGCATCCCGTGCACAAATGGATGGCGGCAACACTCGATGGCATGGTCGAGCAGACTGGAGCGGTGTTCGAGGCCAAGTTCATGCTGCCCTGGGCGTTCACGGAGGAGGCCGCCGCCGAAAAGCACATGGCCCAACTGCAGCATAATATGTGGGTGGTCGCCGCTCGCTCGTCCGTACTCTCGATCATCACCGGCGGTGGCAAATGGGTTGAGATCAAAATCCACGCCGATCCGCTCTATCAGCATTTGCTCCTCACGGCCGAGAAGAAGTTTTGGCGCTGCGTTCAGAGTGGCGAACCGCCTCTGCTCTTCAACATCGAAAACGCCGCGACCAAGGCTGGAGGCCGTTAAGGTCGTCGATATGTCTTCGTCCAATGCCTGGGGCGAGTTCGCAGCAACCTATCTCCGCACCAAGGACGCCCACGGGGAGCACGAGCTCTCCAAAGCTGAGTTGAAGAAGCTCGTGCCCGACGATGCCAAGGAGGCAAGCGGGCACGGGATCAAGGCCAAGCGCTCCAAGTCCGGCGCCATCAGCTTCGACGCTCTCGCCTTGGAGGCTTCCGATGCATCAATCCAGTGAGCGGATCGGGGCGATCGCGGGTGCCCTCGCCCGGGCGCAGGCCGAGCTAACCAACCCGGAAAAGACCCTCACCGCGATCATCCGCTCCCCCTTCCCGCGAGAGGACGACCGGACCTTCCGCTACGCCTCCTTGGCCTCGGGCCTGGACATCGTCCGCAAGACGCTAAGCCAGCAGGAGATTGCAACCGTCCAGACTACACGGATCGACCCCGCGAGCGGGCAGGTGCATCTCACGACCCTGTTGGCCCATGCCTCCGGCGAATGGATTTCCTCCGATTGGCCGGTCTGCGCCGCAAAGGAGGTTGAAGCCCCCCATCGTATGGGCGCCTCGTTGACCTATGCCCGCCGATATGCCCTGTTCGCTCTTGTTGGAATTGCCGGTGAGGACGATCTGGATGCGCCCGATGCGGTCGCTGGCCCTCAGAGTGCCATCCAACGTCAAGCCGCTCCAGCTGCCCAGCGGAGGACGTCCAAGGGCACTTTGAACCGCCCTGCGGTTCTATCAACGGAACGCTCGGCCGAGTTATTGGACCGGCTTTTGAACGAGCTTGCCGTTCTGGATGCCGGCGACGGCCTACTCGCATGGGCCAGGACGAGCCTCCCTCTCAAGAACACCCTACTAGAGGCGGACGCTCACGTTCTAGAAGCTGCCTTCCAGATGAGGTTCGAGCAAGCTGTTGTCAGCGAACGCGAACAGCAGGCGAATGCAGGATCCTGTATCGGGACCGACAGGGACCATCCACAGATCCTCAACAGTGACGACCGCCAAGGTACCGACGCTAAAACCGACAACTCGCAATTAGTCGGCCTCGCGTTTCCGAAAGAGTTGCCACGGAAGAGAAGCAAAGGCCACCTCGCGTTCGTTCGCAGTCAGGGGTGCCTGGTCTGTAACAGGAGTCCTTCGGATGCACATCACCTGAAGTTCGCGCAATCACGCACGCTGGGACGCAAGGTCAGCGATGAATTCACTGTTCCACTCTGCCGGTCACATCACCAAGCCCTCCACCGACACGGCGACGAGAAGGCGTGGTGGGCGAACCTACAGATCGCACCGCTATCAATTGCAAAGGAGCTATGGATTGTCAGTCCGGTCCATCCGACGGACGCAGCAAACATCACCTTGCCTGTGCCCGCCCCCATTTCCTGAGACGCCTCGGCGATGAACGCTGAACTTGAACAACTTCAGACGCAGACTGTGGCTGCGATGCCAACCGAGATAGAGGCCATGCGCCCGCCGCCCCAGCTTCTTCCGGGAGAGAGTATCGACCACTATCATAACCTTCAGGCCGCGGTCTTGCGCGATATCAATCCTCGATCAGCAATTGAGTGGCTCCTGGCTTTCGACATCGCCGAATTGTCTTGGGAGATGCTGCGGTATCGCGTTTTGCGCAACAGGCTTCTCAGCACCTACCGGCAAAAGGCGATCGAAACAATGCTTCGTCGTGTGGACGTAGCCGGCATCGCGCCCGCCCTGCAAGACCTTGCCGAGATCTACACCATAAAGAACGCCCTGGATTGGCGACTCGACCCATCCGCTGCGCTCGACATCGAAGCCCGACTCGGAACTCAAGGTTACGACCAATACGCCATCAGCATGGAGGTCTACGTTCAAGCACGTGAGACCCTTCCCCTATTCGATTCTCTGTTGAACGGAGCACAACTTCGCCGCCTGCTGTTGTTGAAGGAGCTAAACAATCTGCGCCGAACTAGGGTGGATGTTAGGGTTGCCGCCGAGCGCCAGCGCCGATCGAAATCTACTGGGTTGGCGCGAACTCCAGGCAGATGAGGCCTGACCTTAATCCAGTTTGAAGTTCGATCTGACCCAAGACGAGGTCCAGAGCATGAAGCGCAAGCGGTTTGCGGAAGAACATATCATCGGGGTTTTGAAGGAGCACGAAGCGGTGGTTCCGGTCGCCGATCTCTGCGGCAGCATGGTGTCAGAGAGGCCAACATCCACATGGTGTCAATCGGCGTTCGACTGGGACCCCCTATCGGCATCCAAAAGGGACCCCTTTGATCGGCGTGCTCTGCTGGTAGCGCTCGGGTCGTCGGAGCTGGTCGGGGTTGCGGAGACGGCGCGAGCGCGGGTTGTTTGAACATCGTCGCGGCTTTTGAATCGCCAGCTGTCGTTGCCGGTCTCGACGATGTCGCAGTGATGGGTCAATCGGTCGAGTAGCGCGGTGGTCATTTTGGCGTCGCCGAACACGCTCGGCCATTCGCCGAACGCAAGATTGGTGGTGACAATGATGGAGGTGCGCTCGTAGAGCCGGCTGATGAGATGGAACAGGAGCTGACCGCCGGATTGTGCGAACGGCAGATAGCCCAGCTCGTCGAGAACGATGAAGTCCATGCGGGTCAGATGCTCGGCGAGCCGTCCCTGCCGACCGTTGCGGGTCTCGGTCTCGAGCCGGTTGACGAGGTCGACGACGTTGTAGAAGCGTCCTCTGGCGCCATCGCGGATGCAACTTCTGGCGATGGCAATGGCCAGGTGTGTTTTGCCTGTGCCGGTGCCGCCAACCAGCACGACGTTGCGTTGTTGGGCGATGAAGCCGCCGCCAGCGAGATCATTGACGAGAGTCTGATTGATCGGCGTGCCGTCGAACTGGAAGTCGGCGATGTCCTTGGCGAGCGGCAGCTTGGCAATGGTGAGCTGGTATTTGATCGACCTGGCTTGCTTCTCGTTGATCTCGGCGTTGAGCAGGTCGCCGACAATGCGTTGAGGCTCGTGCTGGCGCTTGACGGCAGTTGCCATGATCTCGTCGAAGGCAGCCTTCATGCCGTAGAGCTTAAGTTCGCCCATGAGGTCGAAGATTTGGGTTCGTTCCATCAGATGGTCCTCCGGAGGTTGTCGTAGCGGGCACAATCGGCGATCGGTGCATGACGGAGCGTCAGTGCGGCCGGCGTCATGATGTTGGCCGGTGGGGCGGGTTCACGTTGACGGGCCATATTGAGAACGACATCGGCGGAATGGACGCTGTGACTGAGCGCTTCGGCACAAGCCGCTTCCACCGCGGACAGACCGTCAGTCAGCACCGCGTTGAGGATGTCGACCATCTGCCGATTGCCATCGTCGATGCTGGCCAGCTTGCGCCGGATCCGCTCGATCGCGGCCGGCAGCACCCAGTCTTTGAAGGGAGCACCGTTGCGCAAGGCGCCGGGTTTGCGGGCGAGCACCGGCACATAATGCCAGGGGTCGTAGACGGTATCGCCGCGGCCAAAGGATCGCGGGTGCTCGGCAACAATACGTCCATCCTGACGGATCACGATGCGATCGGCATAGGCTTGAACCTCGACCGGTCGTCCGACTGCACTGGCTGCGACCGAGTACTTGTTGTTATCGAAGCGCACCAGGCAGGTCTTCGAGACCGATGCCGTCACCGCATGGAAGCCGTCGAAGCGGCCGGCATAGGGAACGAGTTTGGGGCGTTCGGCTTCGAACACGTCCCAGATCGTCTGATCGGCCAGCTCCGGATGGCGATGAGCCTTGGCGTAGGCGATGCACTTGTCGAGCAGCCAGGCGTTTAACTCGTCGAGGTTTTTGAACCGCAGCCGCGGCGTGAAGAAGCGCTCCCGGACCAGCCCAACCTGGTTCTCGACCTGCCCCTTCTCCCAGCCCGACGCTGGCGTACAGGCGACCGGATCGACCAGATAGTGGCTGCACATCTGCAGGAAGCGGCGATTGTAGAGACGGCCTTTACCGACGAAGATCGTCTCTACGGCGGTCTTCATGTTGTCGTAGATGCCGCGGCTGCAGGTGCCCTTGAACAGGGCGAACGCCCGGTCGTGGGCGTCGAACACCATCTCCTGCGTCTCCCGCGGATAGGCCCGCACGAACAGCATGCGGCTGTGACAGAGCCGGACATGGGCAGCCTTCACCATCACCGTGGTGCCGCTCAGCAGGACGACCTCGTGGCTCCAGTCGAACTGGTAGGCTTCGCCTGGTGCAAAGCTCAGCGGCACATACGCCGACGCTGTCGAGCTGCCGCGTTCCTTGCTCCACCGTCGTGCGTATCGACGAACCGCATCATAGCCGCCGGCATAACCGAGGCCGCGAAGCTCTTCGAATAGCCGGATCAGCGTCAGCCGTTCCCGCGCCGCCTTGCTCTCATTCCCTGCCAGCAACCGGTCAAGCTCGGCACTCCAGGGACCCATCTTCGGGAGCGGCTGCGTCTCGCGCTCATACCGGAACTCCGTCGCTTGAGAACGAATGACCTTGCGAACCACCTTCCGCGATACGCCAAGTTCTCGGCAGATCGCCTTGATCGGACGACCATCAACAAAGTAGGCGCGACGGATCTTACCAATCGTCTCCACCACCAGCATCCCAACCTCGGCTTCCATGACTCGATGGAAGCCACTGTGGACCCTTATCCCGGGGTCCCGATTGGATGCGATCACCCCGAAAACGGGGTCCTTATTCCATGCCGAAACACACACATGGAAGGCCGGGTTCGCAGGATGGTCGTCTCGGAGGCCAAGCGACTGCGGTCGCTGGAGGACGAGAACACGAAGCTGAAGCGCGTTCTCACGCCATCTTGGACAATGCGGCGCTGAAGGATCCCCGACCACCTTGAAGCCGGCGCCCCTTTGCGCCGCACCCAGCTCGCTAACGGGTGGCGGCCGTGAAAGACGGCATCATGAGCGCGATTCGCTCAAAGATCCGCGCGTTTTGAATCAAAAGATTAGGTTATCTCAAACCGCCAAACCTCACGTGCGGCACTGGATCGCCGGTCGCCTAGCCGGCCTTTACAAGAAACTGCTTTTTCTTCCCAACGAAATCCCACTGAAACAGACTAGGTCGATGCTGGCCGGATCGAAACCCGGCGTACGAACATGCCAGCCCTGATGAACCTGATCTGGCGGCGCGTTGCCTACACGATGCTGATCGGCATGCGGTCCAAGTTAGTTAGGCAATGACCGAGGAGGTCGCGCGAGTGCGAGCGGCAGCGAGTCCGAAACAGGAACGAAATTGAACCTTCTGATCTTATTCCCGCGCACGGAGGATACAGTGATGACTGCAACGATTGTTTTGGTTCTATTGGGGATTGTCGGTATTGACGTCGCACTCGGGTACGCTTTGGCCCGCTGGAACATCGATCTTTGATGGATATCCGGGAGCCGAAAGAGGCCGCAGCTAGTACTGCGCCAATAGTTCGGCGTAAATGCCCAAGATTGCGGCCGTGAAATAGACGTAGACACACCACATCATCCATGTGCGGGGAATGAGCTTAGCTCCTTTGGGCGACGCGACATCCAATATCTAAGCTACCCAGGGGCGCCGCGCCAGTGTGAGCGCGGGCGTTTGTTGCGGGGCCAAATCCCGATTCAGTGTAGCAGTTCGGCAACAGCACTTAGCGCGGAGCGCTGCTAAAGCACGCCGGCAATTCGCGGAGTTGAGCATGTCAATCGATCGCAAACAGACAGTCGAATGGAACGGCGAGACCTTGACTGGGTGGATGGCCATCAATGGAACGCCAAAGAAAGTCTCGGCAGATCGTGCAACGATCCACGCTCAAGCTCCCGGGTTCAGTGATGCGTTAAGTAGGGAAATCGACCGGCACCGGGTCGAGATTTTCGAGAAGCTGCTGCCTTACTTCCGGCGGCACGGCTAGCTCCCAGAAGATTTAGCCCACCGGGTCGGGCAAAGAAAACCCGCCGACCTTGTGAGCGAGCGGGAGTGGGTCGCAAGATATTAGATGGGTGGGCACCCGATCTCTTTGGAATCAGACATATCATGATCGCCCGCCAGCGTGAACCGGCGGCCTCAGTGTGTGGGAGCTTCGCCTATAGTCTCAGATTACCTGCTGACTCCTTTCCGCGATCGCTCACGATTTCGTAGCTCACCTTTGCACCTTCCGCCAAACTACTGAACCCGGCCTTCTCCACCGCTGAAATGTGCACGAAGACGTCCTTACCGCCGCCGTCGGGCTGAATGAAGCCATAGCCTTTGCTCGCGTTGAACCATTTCACAATACCTGTCGCCACGGACGTCTCTCCTGAAAAATGAACGTCATAACATGACAGAAGCTGAGAAAAACGGAAAGCCAGCATCTCACGATTCTAATGCACTTTTATTCTCGGCGTTGACGGCATCTCAGACTTCAACGCGCTGCACTCCCGAAAGCACGACTAGGAGGCGCAGCTCTACGCCTTCGACGTGCTGGCGCTGGCCGGTGACGATCTTCGCGACCTGCCGCTCCACCCGCGCAAGGCCAACCTCCAGAGACTGCTAGCGCGACGGCCGGACGGGATCACCGTGGCGCCGTTTGCGCGGGGCGAGATCGGTCCTGACCTGTACGATGCCGCTTGCCGCATGGGCTTGGAGGGGCTGGTCTCCAAACACTGCGATCGGCCGTACCGCGGCGGCCGACAGAAACATTGGGTCAAGGTCAAGAACCGGAGCCATCCGGCGATGACACGCTTGATGGAGGCCTCCAGATCAGAGAGCTTGGTCAGGATTTTGATCGCCGAGGGATGCGGAGCACTGATTCGAGACGCCCGGGGCATGTTGGGTTGATGAGCGGTGCCGAACTGAATCAGCTAGTAGTCCGCCGAAACCGATCGTATATCGTGCGACGATATCCCACCGCGCGAAATCGATAAGTGATGCGTTACACCCTTTGTTGTGCTTGCTCCTGACTGCCTGCTCTTCAATGTGGGCCGACACGTCGGGGCCCGTGCCGGAGTTACAGCCAGTGCAGGCACCCACCCAGGAAGCGATAAAAGAGGGCGTTCAGATTGCCGCCAAAGCAGCAAAGCTATCTACGCCGGTTGAGGTCTCAGCCCTACGGAAGGCTGACAACGGACCAGGAGATTACTTTGTCTGCCTGAGAGAGGCGAGCCCGTTGCCTGACCAGCCACGCCCGACGTATTCCGTGTTCTTCGATGACGGGTACAAGGACTTTAGAATGTCCGTCATTCTAGAAAAGTGCGAGCAGCAGTCGTATTCGGCGACCAACTGAGACCTGAGGACGGAGGCTCGCCGGCAGTCCCTATGGCTCGCCCTGTCCGACGCCACACGCCTACCCACGTCCTCTAATATCGAGCCGCCGCGCTTGGTGTGCGCCGAATGCGGCAACCGAGGGGCTCAGGTCAGACCGGATTGTAGCACCGGCAATCCGCCGCAGTTTGCGGGATCTAACGCGGCTTCGCCAGCCGCGGTCGCGCTTTCGCTCAGCCTAAAACGATACTTTCAACTCTTATGTTCGCTTGTCTGATATCGAGCCACGCTTCGTTTGCGGCGGATGCGGCAATCGAAGGGCTGACGTCAGGCTGGATTTCAGCAGTGGCAGGCCGCCTCAATTTGCGGCCTCGAGCGCCCGTTGGCTACCCATAGATCTCAGGCTCGAGTGAGTTGTTGGGCAGAAGACACCACCCCGGCAACAAGGCGAATGGCCAAGGCACCGTCTGATGTGTGCTGATAACCCGGCGCGGTGGAGGCGTTGTCAGCAAGCTGCTGCCGTTTTTCGACATGCCCGACCATTAACGCCGGATCTGGTGCCATCCTCCGCGCCCGGTTTCACCTTGACAAGCTTTGAGCATTACCGAGCGCGGCGGTATCGCCCGGGCACCTTACGCCTGAGGCGGCAAATTGGCAGAAATACGCACTTGCTTCACCGCCTTGAATTACCTTCGTAGGCGAAACTATCGTGCCGATCATCGCCGCCAAAAGCGGAAGAAAAAGACCGACAGTCGTGGCAGCAGTTGCAGTTATGAAACCTGCAGCAATTGCAGATTGCTCTTTCATATCGACTCCCTGAAATCGGCCAGCCGGATCACCCGCGTGCTGTGACCTTCGAAACGGTTTGCTAGATTTCCGGGTCTCCAGGCGATAGAAGGTAAAGTCTCATGGTTAAATAATTGCTTACAGCTCCCCCTTAGACTAATCAGGTAAACGACCTTGGTCAGCATTCCCAATCGGCGCGAGGATGGACGTCTCAGAGGCCAAGCGACTGCGGTCGCTGGAGGACGAGAACACGAAGCTGAAGCGGCTTCTGGCTGACGCCACGTTGGACAATGCGGCGCTGAAGGATCTCCTGGGAAAGAAGTGGTGACGCTCGCAAGGAAGCGGAAAGCTGTCGCTCATCTGGTGGATGCCCGTAGGATGACCGAACGGCGGGCGTGTAAAGTCATGGGCTGCTGCCGTATGACGATGAGATACCGGATGACCCGTGCCGACGATATCGGTCTTCGCCAGCGCATGAGGGCGATCGCCCAGCAGCGCCGCCGCTTCGCTACCGGCTGCATGTTCTGCTCAGGCGGAGGGGTATCTGGTCAACCACAAGAAGCTCTTCCGGCTCTATCGGAAGAGAAGCTAACGTGCGTCGCCCAGCATGGTGGTCAGCGACAACGGCAGCGAGCTCACCAGCAACGCGATTCTCGCATGGGCCGACCAGGGCCGTGTCGCGTGGCACGACATCGCGCCGGGCAAACCCATACAGAACGCCTTCATCGAGAGCTTCAAAGGTCGGCTGCGGGATGAGTTTTTGAACGAGACGCTGTTCACGTCATTGGCCCAAGCCCGCGTCGCGCTTGGATGCTGGCGGGCCGACTACAACGATACGCGACCCCACTCGCAGCTCGGATGGAGAACCCCGTCCGAGTTCGCGATGACCTGTCACTCACCGCCCAGCAGGCAAATCCAACGGCAAGGACGAACTCAGAACTGGATAAAACCTAGGGGCAAGGTCACTCTTAAGGTCTGCGCTGATCTTCAATCACTGGCTCAATTCTGCCTTAACCGGACGCAACATTTCAGGCTGCTTGGTCAACCGAGACTTAGCTCCTGTTCTCGCTCCGACAGCCTAAGATGGGAGCACCGCGATCTCGAGGAGCCCACGGCTAACGCGCGCAAAAAGCAAGGAAAAACCGTACCAATCTGCTTTTTGCAACCTGGTGCGCGGCGCTCGGTTGTTCTCTTGCGGAACGAACAGCTCCGTCATTCTCGTTCCGCTCTCCGGTAGCACAGTCGCACACAGGCCGATGTTCGTGGCAAATACACGCTAGCGATCCATCGCCATTAAGAATGGTCATAATGCAATTCCCGACCAATAAACCCATCACTGGACGCAATGTCCCTCGCAACACTGCAGGACGAACGCGGCCTCAGCTTGGAACTATAAGCTAAGGCACTCTGTGTCTAGACAGGTGGACCACGGAACCTGGCGGTCCCACACAACTTGCTTTCGGGGCCCGACCTTGCGATGGTCCGTGCGGCGAGAACGGCAGATTCTCGCAATCTTGAGCTGCCCCTCTGTTGCAATTATGGCGACGGGCAAGAGCGGCGGAGGCGGCTAAATTGAAGGCGTACGATGCGAACTTTTGAACCATGCTGGATGAATGCTGTCCCGCTGGCAGTTAACTGAGTCATGCAACGGATATCCCAACTCACTCGACGCAACATTTTTATTGCGCTGCACGATCTGCTAGCCACCGGCTTAGCACTATTCGGCGCGGTCTATCTTCGATTCGAAGGGCGTGATGGTTTTTCTGCAAGCCTGCCCCTGCTGCTTGAAATCCTTCCTTACTTCCTGACTTTGACGGCGGTTGTTTGCCTCAGCTTCGGACTAACTGCAACGAAGTGGCGGTTCTTTTCCCTACCGGACGCCATCAATGTCGTGCAAGTATCTACCGTTCTCACCGTAGCTCTCCTCGCTGTTGATTACATACTTGTGGCCCCCAATGTACTAGGCACATACTTCATCGGTAAGATAACTCTGGTACTATTCTGGTTTCTTGAAGTTTTCTTTCTCAGTTTTCTACGAGTCGCTTACCGTTATTTTCGCTATACGCGAGTTCGTCGGCATGCACGGATTGGCAAAGCCACGCCAACGCTTTTGATCGGCCGTGCCGCGGATGCCGAAGTTGTCCTACGTGGGATCGAGAGCGGAGCAATAAAAGGCATCTGGCCGGCCGCCATCCTTTCGCCCTCAAACACCGATCAAGGACAATTAGTTCGCGGTTTGCCAGTCCTAGGCAATACAGAAGACCTCGAGGAGGTCACGAACGATTTTGCGCTGCGTAAGAAGCCGATCGGACGCATTGTCATGACGCCTTCGGCCTTTGAAGCGGAGGCGCAGCCAGAGGCGACTATTATGCGAGCTCGCCGCCTCGGCTTGATAGTCAACCGACTGCCTTCGCTGGAGAGCGGAGACGTACCGCGTCTTACGAACGTTGCTGTCGAAGATTTACTGCTCCGCTCTAGCGCGCAGGTTGATTACACCTCTCTGGAGAAGACAATAGCTGGCACCTCTGTTATTGTTACAGGCGGGGGAGGCTCGATTGGTTCGCAGATATGCGAGCGGGTTTTAGCATTCGGGGCCGCGCGGCTGTTAATCGTCGAAAATTCCGAACCGGCTCTGTACGCGGTTTCGGAAGCTCTGGAAGCTCTCCATAGCGGTGCTACTATCGAGGGACGCGTCGCTGATATCCGTGACCGCGAGCGCATGATGCAGCTGATGGCTGCGTTCAAGCCTGATCTTGTCTTTCATGCCGCGGCATTAAAACATGTCCCTATCCTCGAACGCGACCCTGGTGAAGGCGTTAAAACCAACATTTTTGGGTCGATCAATGTGGCTGATGCAGCTGTTGCGGCCGGCGCCAAGGCAATGGTGATGGTTTCTACCGACAAAGCCATTGAGCCGGTTTCAATGCTGGGCATGACCAAGCGCTTCGCTGAAATGTATTGTCAGGCGCTCGATCATGAGCTGGCCCTAGAAGAACACCCCGGAAGACTGCCTACACGGCTTATATCTGTCAGATTCGGTAATGTTCTGGCCTCGAATGGATCAGTTGTGCCGAAATTCAAAGCGCAAATTGAGGCAGGCGGCCCCGTCACGGTTACGCATCCTGACATGGTAAGATATTTTATGACGATTCGAGAGGCCTGCGATCTCGTCGCCACAGCGGCCGCACATGCGCTCCTTACAAAGCGATCGAAGGTTTCGGTTTACGTACTGAACATGGGCCGACCGGTTAGGATCTTGGACCTTGCCGAACGCATGATCAGTCTCTCAGGCCTTCAGCCGGGCCGCGATATTGAGATTATCTTTACTGGTATGCGTCCTGGGGAACGCCTGAACGAGATCTTGTTTGCTTCCGAAGAACCCGCGGTCGAAATAGGGATAGCGGGTGTCTTGGCCGCTAAACCGAACCAACCTCCTATGCATGAGTTGCGCAAGTGGATCACGTTGCTCAGGCGGGCGATTGAGCAGGATGACTCGCTGACGCTTCGGACCGTCCTCACGGCAGCCGTACCGGAGTTTAATCGTCTAGATAGTCGCATTGCCTCACCGGAAGTTCGTCCTTCGGAATAAAGAAGCTCGCCGGTAGACTGACGGGATTGTCGGTAACGGAAAGGTCGATGCCTTGGCAAATAGATAGCCCGCGACTATTGAGCGGCTCGACGCGATCGACGATGCAAGGAGTAGGTACAGGCCAACTCGATCGCGCCAAATCGAGCTGATCCGACCCTGTTTGTGGTCTTGGTCCAATGAGATCTTACGACCCGGGCCGACATCACATCAGCATTGGTACGCCTTTGAAAGCGCTGCGGCGGCAGAAGCTCGATAGGGCAGAGCGCCCTTTTCCTTAGCGCGTTCGAATGCCTCAAACGCTTACGGGAGGGTAGAGAGTTTGGACAACTTCGTTCATGCCCGGCGGCGGAAAGGCCGGCAGCGGCTTGTCCCGGCGCGACACGTCGATCAGCTTTGGATCCGCGCCGTTCGTCGCGAGGATTCGATGAACGCCGTCCAGCGCCAGCGGCTTGTTAGCGATCGCGATGATGGTCAGGAGGATCAGCTCTAGATTCAGGACCAGGCTGCGCTTTTCAACATAGAAAAGGCCAAGACGACTTTTCCATGGACGAATGATCTGCTCGTAAAGCAGGTCAGGATCGGAAGAACCGCGCAAGATCTCACCTTCATCGGAGAATACGATCGAAGCGAGATCGGTAATTCCAGGTCGCACAGTCAACAGCTTTTTCTCGTCCGAGCTGTAACCACCAACGGCTTGGAGAACGTTCGGACGGGGGCCAACGAGGCTCATGTCTCCCTTCAGCACGTTCCAAAGCTGCGTGATTTCGTCAAGCTTATATCGTCGGATTAAATGCCCGACACGCGTGATCCGCATGTCAGTATTGGAGGTCGAAGCAACGCCGGTGCGATCGGCATTCTTGACCATCGAACGCAGCTTGACCATCTCGAAAGCCCGCCCGCCGCGTCCGGCACGTTCGGCGACGTAGAACGGAGAAGAGCCATCTTGCCACCAAACCGCTATCATCGCCGCCAGAATGACAGGCGAAAAGACGATCAGGCCGATCAGCGAGAGAACGATGTCGCATGCGCGCATCGAGACGGAATACATGACCTCCAACCGGCCTCTCTGGCCGCTCCCTAACCAAATAACTCGCGAACTGCCTCACAAATCGCCGACGCATCGACCTTGTAGTAATTGCGCAGAAACTGCTGATCTCCGACTACTGCGGAATATACACCGGCCAAACCCAGACGTCTGAATTTGACACCGATTCCAGTCTCGACGCAGACTTCGGCCACCGCACCGCCCAGTCCACCACTCACTTGATTTTCCTCGACGGTGACAATCGCCTTCGTCGTCGCGATAGCATCACGAATTTCTTCAGCGTCAACAGGGGTCAATGTGTGCATGCTCACGACCCTCGCAGAGATATTCTGTTTCGACAATTCATCGGCTGCGCCAAGTGCATCGGCCACAACGCCGCCCGCGCCGATAATCGTCACGTCTCGCCCCTCGCGTACACGCCGCGCTTTCCCAAGCTTGTAGGGAATGCCCGAGACGGATGTATCGATTGGAACCTGCTTTTCGATACGGAGATAGCCGACGCCCGGCGCAGCAACAAGGGCACGCACGGCGTGGCGGGTTTCGAACCGGTCGCAAGGCGCGACTACAGTCACCCCCGGAAGCGCGCGCATGATCGAGATATCCTCGGTCGCGTGGTGCGACATACCGAGATTCCCATAGGTGAATCCACCACCGCTGCATATAACGTTAACGTTTGCGCCGTGATAAGCCGCATCGTTCCGGATCTGCTCAAGACAGCGAAGCGTGGAGAAATTGCCAATGGAATAAGCGAATATCTTCCAACCATCCAGCGCAAGACCAGTACTGATCCCGATCATATTTTGCTCAGCAACGCCGACATTAATAAAACGATCCGGAAACCGCGCGATAAATTCGTCGAAGATACCAAAGCCGAGATCGGCAGTCACGAGCATGACGCGCTCGTCCTCTCCAGCAAGCTCAACTAACGTATCAATAAAGCCGTCTCTCATGGCTAGGGGCGCGCCCTTTCAAGCTCCGCTACCGCGGCCACATACTCGTCACCCTGCGGGGTGCGATAGTGCCAAAGCACGGAATTTTCCATAAAACTAACGCCGCGTCCCTTGATTGTGTGGGCGATGAGAAGGCTCGGCTTGCCGCTCTCGAACGGGACACGGGCAAGCTGGCGCACCAGTGCCGCGTGATCGTGACCGTCGATCTCCTCCACGGCCCAGTTGCAGGCCACCAGTTTGTCTCGCAGCGGCTCGAGCCGCAGCGTATCGTCGACTGAACGCAGACTCTGGAGCTTGTTGTAGTCCACGATCGCGACGAGATTGTCGAGCTTGTGATGCGCCGCGAACAGGAACGCTTCCCAGTTCGAACCTTCATCGCATTCGCCGTCGCTCATTAAAACGAAGGCACGATGCGATGCCTTGCGCTTCTTTGCGCTCAGCGCCATTCCGGTTGCGACCGACAGCCCGTGCCCCAGAGAACCGGTCGAGAGTTCTATTCCCGGAATGCCTTTGTGCGAGATGTGGCCCGATAAAAGCGAACCGTTGATGCAGTATTTCTTCAGCTCTTCGGTCGAAAAGAACTGCATCTCGGCCAGCGCTGCGTAGAGAGCGCAACCCGCGTGGCCTTTGCTCAGTACAAAACGGTCGCGTGCAGGGTCACTTGGATTGAGCGGATCGACGGACAGAATGGAATCGTACAGCACCGCAACGATATCGGAGATCGAAAAAATCGAGCCGATGTGAGATGTCTTTGCGCGATTGACCATATCGACGGCATGACGGCGAATTCGCCACGCAAGCTCAGCCGAGGACTCCCAGCGATTAGCCTGTTCGGGATGTGTGCTAGCGATCATGGTCCGAAGGTCCTCAGTATCGCGCCGCCGAGCCTTGACAGCCGGACTAGTCTATTACCGCATAAGCAATATAGGGATCGAAGGAAAGACGCCTCAACTGCAGCTTCTGGCGCTGACAGAATTCAACCATGGCCAGCGTCTCGCCTGGCCACAGTGGATTGTCCAGTTCGTCGAACGCTATGATGGCCCCCTTCGGCATTCGTGGAACGAAACTTTCCAACGCTACCTTAGTCCCCTCGTATAGATCGAAGTCGAGGAACAGCAGCGATACCACAAGGTGCGGATGCTCGTTAACGAACTGCGGGATGGTTTTGGCGCCATCGCCCTTGATCAGCTTGACCTTTGGGATGTGTCCGATGAAGCGCGTGGAATCGTGAATCGCACTGAGTTGCATGATTTCGTCGTAGCTGTCGGCGGCGAGATCACCTGCCTTCACATGTTTGCTGGCATCCGCGATATCCTTCGAGTCGAGATCGGGAAATCCGCCGAAAGTATCGAAGCCGTAGATTCTGCGCGTCAGATTGACCGGCTCCATGATGGCCGAAAGCTTGGCCCAGGTCATGATTCCGAACCCCTGATGCACGCCACATTCGATAATCGAGCCCTTGACCTCAACGACTTGCTTGAAAATCTCGTAAAGTGCGAGGAAACGAGTCAGGTTCTGCCGCCGGACATACTTCGGGAAGTTCTCGATCTTCTTTTCCCACGGCAGCGCATTGGCTTCGAACAACAGCTTGTTGCCCGCAGCCTCGTGCTGCTCCGCCTCGGTACGAAAGCCGCCGGCCACCGCGGGCTCGTTGTGAGTCATATTAAGCTCTCGAATACAGGATCAGCGTTCAGGCGTTCCACGCCGATAGAATTCTGCAATGGCGCTGCTGATATATGCCACGGCCTCGTCATCCACTGACACATTCATGGGCAAAAGCAAATACCGTTGTGTCATGCTCTCGGTGTACGGCACATTGCCGCTGAGCCCCAGCTTCTCGAACTGGTGAATGGTATAGCCGCCCCACTGGATGATTGTGCCGACGCCCCGGTCCTGAAGATACGCCTTAAGTTCGTCGCGATCTTCCGCCTCGATCTCGTAGTTCTGGAAAATGTCATAATGGTCCGGCTCGGAATCAGGAGGCGGCGGCAGCCTGAGTTTCTCGATAGTCTTGAGACGCTCGTGATATTGCCGCGCAATCGAGCGGCGACGTTCGACTTCCTTGTCGTAGTAGCGGAATTTGACGTTGAGAAGTGCAGCCTGAATGTTGTCGAGCCGCGAATTATAGCCCCAGGCCTCGACCTTGCCGGATTTTCCGCGGCCATGATCGCGCAGCATACGGGCGTTATCTGCGATGGAATCGTCGTCCGTGATGATGGCACCGCCATCTCCGAAGCAGCCGAGCGTCTTCGACGGGTAGAACGAAAAAGCCCCCATTGCGCCGAACCGGCCGGCCTGTTTACCTCGGAATTTCGCACCCAAGGCCTGGCAACTGTCCTCAATAACCTTGAGGCCATGTTTCGCCGCAACTTCGCAAATCGCGTCCATGTTGGCCACGCGACCATTCAGCTGGACCGGCATGATCGCGCTAGTTCGGTTCGTGATCGCCTTCTCTGCGGAGGCCACGTCCATCAGGTGATCCGGGCCGCAGTCGACGAGAACAGGTACCGCACCCGCGTGATGTGCCGCAGCCGCGCTTGCCACGAAGGTATGCGACGGCACCAGAACTTCATCCCCCGGCCGGATCCCGGCAGACCTAAGCCCGATCAAGAGCGCCATCGTTCCGTCGGCGACTCCGATCGCATGCTTCGCGCCGGTATATTCGGCGAGCGTCCTCTCGAAGTCATCCAGATCCTTCTGCATAATGAAGGCGCCGCGCCCGCTCGCATTCCGAAATGCCTCGACGAACTCGGCCTCATAAAGACGGAACAGTGCCGGATAGTCAAAAAACGGTATCTTCTTCATTTGTGATCCGTGCCGAGGCACACTCCTGACATTCAATGACGCTGGGCTGCGCAGTAGACTACCCTGTGCCGCCGGTCGGGAACGCCAGCCGGAATTGGCACCGCCCGCTCATATTCGATCATCCCTTCGCTAATTTCGATCGGCATGCGTACAAGGGAGCCGAACACGATCCGCTTCAAGAACTTCTTCCCGTTCATCGTCTTCGGCATCAAATTCAAGCCCACAACCGCTCTCTTCACTGGAACCAGCGCCCGCTGCCATAGAGGCGCGGCTTCATAGGTCCAGTAGCCGAAAAAGGTTGTCGTAAACGCGTCCGGATCGAACAAGCGGCCGAGTTCCTGTACGCCATGGTAGGTGTGCGAATAGGGGCTCGGATTGAAATCCGGCATGTCTTTATTAGAATTCGTAACCAGGACATAGCCGCCTGAGCGAAGCACGCGGCGGCATTCAGCAACGAACGCTGAAGGGTCCGGCAAGTAGTACAGCGCTTCGAAAATAACGATCACGTCGAGCGAGTTGTCCCCGAAAGGCAGCGCCTGTGCGTCGATCACTTGGGTCGGAACCCGGCGGCCATAATGGGCAGTCACCCGTGCCACCAATGTGGGATTGATATCGCCAGCATAGATAGTTCGGGCCCGCTGCGCCAGGTAGCCCAGCCCGAAACCGCTACCGCAAGCGACTTCCAACACATCCTTCTCTTCGCAATATGCTGCCGCCCAATAATAGCGATGACAAGCGCTCGCAACCTGCTGTCGAGTCACCTCATCGCCAGCAAGTTCCGTGATCGTGCTGAAATCCGCAGCCGTTTGCATGCGACTATCAAATCAACTGTTGTTCGAATGGGTTACAGGGTGCGGGGCAGCGACGACACCAGCGCCCTACGCGTCTTAAAGCAACTGTCCCCGATTTGCAACAAGCCCAATTCCGGCGACTTTTGGTAATATGCAGAGATCATTGCGCTTTCACCGCGAGTGCCATATGGCTCCCACAGATTGATCTCCGGATCCGAGATGGAATCAGAACGCGCTCCATGACACTTCACTCGCTCCCTGGGTACGCGCATGGCGCGTTCTGGAAAGTTCTCGCGCTTCTGGCAAAGGCGGCATTCGTCTTCCTAATCATTCCGCGGTTAGCAGATGGCGTTTTCGGTGGATATAGCCTCGCCTCGACTATTACGATGCTTGTGGCAGTCGGGTTGTCCCTCGGGGCACTCGATGCGCTTCCGGTGTTCACGCGCGGCCGGAAGGCTATCGAGCGGAGCTTGGCCCCGCTCTTTCATATGGTCCTGATCGCTGCAGGCCTTTGTCTCGCGGCTTATGCGATTGTAGGCGGCATCGTGTCGATCGCTGCTGCTGTGGCGGCCGCCAATCTCAGCTACTTGATCTTATCGGGCATCCTGCGTTCAAGCCGGCCCCATTACTATGAACTGCTGATTAACTTGCCCATTCCTCTTTTCGTTGGACTTTGCGCATTTCTTCTGGCTCCCGATCTCGAACGACTCCTTTTGCAGTTTGCATTGGCACACCTGGCGGTTGTGATTGCGATTGGCGCCTGCGGCGGCCTTCTATCCCCAAGCAGCCATAGGCAACGCATCTACTCGATCTCGATCGCGCGTCGCCTGCTGAAGACGGGCAACATCAAGAGCGTGTCGGCGATCCTCCTTCTCGTTGACTTTAGAGCTCTGATTTTGGTGCCCGGGATCCTGTTTGCCACCGTGCCCGCCGACACGCTGGCCATGGCCCTCACGCTAGCGGAGGCTGTTTGGCAGCTTGGCATGGTCGTTGTGAACCGAAATTATTCGCTCTACTGCAAGGGGGTGGGAACTCTTAGAGATTCGGTCAGGACTGCCTGTTTGCTCCTTACCTGTTTTGTCCTTTTAGGATGTGCGTTCATCTTGCTCCCGATACCGTTCACCATCCGCCGCTTCGACTGGCACTTGATCGGCTGGGCGCTTCTGTTTTTCGCTGCAATGATTAGTCTGCTAGAATTACGTTACTTTTTTTGGTCTCGCGGCCAGTACGACTATCAAATTGTGCTGGCGCAAGTTGTGATCGCGAGCGTTCAGGTTGTCGTTGTCGCAACTCTGCCGGAACAATTCTGGCTTCCTGCCTCAGCTCTGATGGCTCTGGCGGGAACCGTGGCATTGTTGGCTCACCTCCTGCGAACCAAACTTGGCCTCTCAACACCAGCGGGGTCTCCAAAAACCACCCATTGCTAGTCTCACCTACTCCTGTTGACCCGTCTAACTTTTGTGTGCGATTTGAAAGCACCCTTGCAGAAGTGATTTCTCCAGCTTCTTTGACGTTGGCCGTTTGCACCGGCGCACCTCGGTGGGACCGAAATGCTGCACAACATCTCCTTGCCTAAACTGCTTGAACGGCGAGACCTCCTTGGGGCATTCGCCTTCGCGGTCGCAGCAATCTCCGGCAAGCTTTCTGCAACGAGGTTCATGGGCGAGGTATTCCCTCCGTGGCTTCTTGAAGTGCGGCTATGGACCACCATCGTGGCCGTAATTCTCCTGCTCCCGTTCGCGCGCTTGATCGACTGGAATCGCTGGAATAGCTTCTCTTTCTGCGGTGTTTTCGTCCTGATTGTCTATCTGATCCTACGCGCACCATTCGGCGCCGCCGACCTCACGGCCCGGAAAGTTGTCGACCTGATCTATCTGATCATTCTCTGCTACTTGGCTGTAATCGTCGCTTCGGATGCAGCCAGATACAAGATTTGCGGCGCGACGGTTTTGATCGTCAGCGGAGCCCTCTTTCTGCTTGCTCTGACGGGCGTCGCAGCGAACCCGGAATTGAATGGGTTGGGTTGGGCCGCAGTCGGAGGTCCTTTGACATTTTACCGGCTCGAATTCCTGGGTTTCAGTTGTGCTTTGTGGATGATTTTGCACAACAAATGCCATCTAGCTTTCGGAAGTATGCTCCTTGGCGTTTTTCTGTTTGCGACTTTGGCCTCGCTGTCGAAGGCTGCTTATGGAGCGGCCGCGATTGCTATTCTGGTGCTGACGGCAGGACTGATCGCACAACGTAATTGGCGCACCCTCACGATGCTTGTGACGATCTCCATTTTTGTTTTTCTCGGTTGGCATGAATTTCTGGCAAGCAAATTCTACATGCGCGCCAATACTGCGTTCGCCTCCCAGCAAACCGCTCCAACCGAAAGTGATCTCGCACAAATAGAAAAGCGCTATCAATTGGTAGTTCCTTCAAACAAGACCAAGAGCGCCCTTCATGAGCCTGGGATCACAGAATCCGAAAAAGGAGCCGCTGCAGGCCACTTTCTTGCTCCTGGTTTCAGTTTCTCGACTGAATTTCGCTGGTGTGTCTTGGACGATCAGAACGGCGGCGAGAAAGCCAGAGTGACTTGCCATGAGAGGACATTGATCGACCAATCTCAGCGCCTGTTCTTCCTATTTAAGGCCCTAGAGCAGCCCACACTGTTCGGTCACGGAATCGCGAACTTTCGTGTGCTAGCGCTGAATCCCGGCGCGGGGTACAGGCTTGAGCAGTACAACTACCCGCACAACATCATCCTTGAACTACTCTACGATTCTGGAATCGTGGGTGTCGGTCTTCTTGTCGTTGCGCTAGTTTTCGCGCTTGCAGGGTTCTTTCGGTTTGTCGGGCGCGAGCCCGCCTTGCTTGCCATCGGGGGTTTTGGATTGTTTATGTTCATTTCTGCCTTGGCAGGCGGCGATTTCTACGATTTTCGGCTGTTCTGGTTGGTTGCATTGATGTGGAGTACATACGCTGGCGCTTGGAGTCAGGATGCACTGCTGATGCAGGCTACGAATAAAGAACATCTCGCCAGACAGCCGCTTTAGGCAGAGACGATATGAGTTCCAATCAATCCTCGCTTGCCGCAAGCGTTGCGCGTATCGACCACAAGACGCGCCCACTTGACCAGCGCTGCATAATCGACGTCGTCGTGATCAGTGGCGATCAGCACCGCATCATATGAATCGATTTCCGGACCGAACGCGATAGATTTCCTGTTGGCCAGGTCTCCGTGTTCTCGCGTCGGAGGAATAATCCGAACATGGGGGTCATAGAACTCGACAGTTGCTCCGCGCGCTTCAAGTAACTCGATCAAGACGAGAGATGGGCTCTCCCGGATGTCATCGATATTCTTCTTGTAAGCCAGCCCCAGCACTAGAATGCGCGAGCCATTCAACCCCTTCCGGAACTCACGATCGAGCGCGATCGCCAGCTCGCTGATAACGTGGCTAGGCATGTTGGAATTGATTTCGCCGGCCAGTTCGATAAACCGCGTCGCGATTCCGAACTCTCGAGCTTTCCAGGTGAGATAGAAAGGGTCGATCGGGATGCAGTGACCGCCGAGACCCGGGCCGGGATAGAATGGCATGAAGCCAAACGGCTTGGTCTTGGCCGCTTCGATCACTTCCCAGATGTCGATTCCCATTTTTTTGTATATTATCTTCAGCTCATTTACGAGGGCAATATTGACGGCGCGGAAAATGTTCTCGGTAATCTTTACCGCTTCAGCGGTTGCAGCTGACGATACTGGAACTGTCTTCGCAATGAAGCCGTCGTAAAGGGCGACCGCCAGTTCGCGTGCGAGTAGATCATCGCTCCCAATGACTTTTGGAATCCGAGTGGTGCTGAAATCCGGATTGCCGGGGTCCTCGCGCTCGGGAGAAAATGCTAGAAAGAAATCGACACCGTTGCGGAGTCCGCTTTTTTCGAGGATGGGCTGCAACACCTCACGAGTTGTCCCGGGAAACGTTGTCGATTCCAGAACTACCAACTGGCCTGCACGCAAATTCGCGGAAACCACAGCCGCCGTGGACTCTACAAACGACAGATCAGGCTCGAGATGCGCCGTCAAAGGAGTCGGAACGCAGATGAGGATGGCGTCGGCTTCGCGTAGGCGGGAAAAGTTTGATGTTGCTTGGAAACGGCCGCTCTGGTTGGCCAACGCGATCTTGCTGGCTTCGATGTGTTTGATATAGCTTTGTCCATTTGCCAGTAGCTCCGGCTTTTCAGGATCAATGTCAAAGCCAATCACGCGCGAACCAGATTCGGCTATAGCGATGCAGAGCGGAAGGCCGACGTAACCAAGCCCTATAACGCCGACAATGGCCTTCCGGCTGCGAAATCTGCCCACGAGATTATCAACTGACATGTTCAGCTTTCTTTCGTATGTAAGTGCCGCTAGGTACACACTAAGGGCTTGGCCAAGAACATAAATCGTCTGTGGAATAGCCTATAAAGCCATCGGACGATGGGACGCAACATCCTTCTGAGGGGACGCCGTAGCGGCAATGTGCTCAAGATGCAGGCAAAAGCTGTCGTAGATTCTTTCAGGATCGAAGAGTTCTTTGTAAACCTCTAGCGCCTTCTGTTTTTTCATCCCGAAGGAAAGACGGTCGGCCGATATAAGCTGCAAGCACTTGGCGACCGAAGTCTCATCGCCCTCACTGTAGAAGTACCCCAAACCGCGCATCTCCAACAGCGAACGGACCAGCCCCGTTAGACCGGTCATGATCGGCAGCCCTGCACCGAGGTACTCACCCACCTTGTTAGGATAATGCACGACAAAATCTGCCGTCGAAAAATAGGGTACGATACCATAGTGGCACCGCCGCAGTAGGACATGGATTTCGGCGGCTGTTCTCCAGCCTGCGAAAAGGATGTGCTTTTCGTTCCGGCCCAATCTGCGCAATTCCTCGTCCTGATCCCCCTTACCGCAAATGACGAGTTTCGCCCTTTGCTTTTCGGCCACCGGAAGCTGGACCGCCCCCTGTACCAAAGTTTTCAGGTCCAGCCGATGACTTAGTGTCCCGGCGAAACATCCAATGATATGGTCACTGCTGGATGCAATGCCCATCTCATCCCAGAACCGTTCTGCATCGCGGATATCCGACTTCGCCGGCGGAGTTGGATTGATTGCTAGGTGAAAGGCTCGATCGAGGGGGCCGCGCCGACGACTGCCTCGCTGCAACGCCCAATCCACGAAGCCATCAGTCACACCGAGAACCGCAGTCGCATTCCGAACGGTATAGCGAAGCGAACGGTTCCAATAGGCCAAAGCCGGAATCGCCGCAAGGCGGGTAAGGCCGGACGTGTGATCGGCGATGATGTCCGGCCACATATCTCTGAAGTCGATAGCGATAGGAATATTTTGCGATACGGCAAACCGAACAGCGGCTTCGGCCAGTTCGATTGGAGGATATCCGCAAAGAATGATGTCAGGACACGGCAGCGTCGGCGCAAGGCGAGCGAATTCGCGAGCATTCTGAATTTGACTTACGATACGACCGAATGAGACATTCTTTGCGTAGAGTCGACCGTACAGCAGCACTAACTTGTAACCTTCCGGTCTGTCCGCAATCGACGTTGTCGAAGCGCGTTGCTCCTTTCTCTGGTGATTGACCGTGGAATTCCACCATGTCACTTCGTGCCCACGGAGAGCCAATCGTTCCGCCATAATACCGGTTCTCAGGAGACGCGGCTTACCGGCATCCGAGGGTATTTCCTCTCCTGTGTTGACTAACCATATTCGCATGTAAAATCACCTACGGAGGATTGCTAAATTCGCGGTGTCGGTCGCCGCGACCGGAAGATCGTTGCTACAAGGAACCCTAATGTAAGTTTTGGCCATCAACGTAATTCGACGGCCGATGCAAATCTATTTGAGGATCGGCTTCCAGAGAATATGAGTTTCATCTTCGTATTCTGTGTGGCTCTCCACTACCTCCGTATAGGCGGACGGAAAGTTCAGGCCCAGGGCTCTCATGACCGTGTCGGGAATCGACCGATGGCCCTTTGGAGCTGTTAATACCCATGCGCCACTGAGTTGATCGCGCGGCACAGTTTCAAGCGCCCGTCTCGTGAATTCTTCACTGTTAGGATAACCACCCAACAGCCAAGCGGAGCCGATCGGCAATCCGTCTAAAACGAATATTGTAGTGGGAGCGGTTCCCGTCAGGTCGATGATCGGTGTCAACCTTTCAAAGCCCGCCGCAATCGCTGCCTTTTCAATTCGTTGGAAATAGCTAGCGGAGGCGGGGTCGAGACAGATCGGGAGACTTGAATGTCTGATAGAAACGCACTCACTTTGCTCCCACAGCGGATGCATCAAACGATAGGGGTGCGATGCCGCGCCGACCAGTGCCGCAAACGTGGCGAAAACGTATCCCACCCCTATCCATTCGACGAGTCGAGCATACGTAGTCGGAAACAGAGCGATTGCTATTAGGAATGCAGCTCCGATCCAGAACACCGAAGCAAGCCCGCTCATTAGATCAATCGCGTTTCCGCTTCCAAATCCGAAGGCGATCGGAATCCAACAAAGCAGCAGCGCCGTCCAGCACGCTGCCGCTCTGGCGTCATCATAGAGGGATCGGCCGATTAAAGCTAGCAGCGAACTGGCCAAAATCACCATCGCTAGAACAGACGATAAGCCCTGCCAGACAAGCATCGAAATTAGAAAAAGAACGGTGATGAAAGCGAGATTAGCCTTCGATGTTCGAAGGATGTAGGCCGCCAGAACCGCGATGACCGTAGTCAAAGGTATTAGGCGCGCGACCGATCGATTACCCTCGTCAGCAGCAATTGTTACTCCGATGCAGATGGAGACTGCAATGAGAGCAAGCGCGACGAACAGATGGACGAATGGCCCCGCTTTGTTCATGCCTCCCAATTGAACGACCACAACAGCAATTGCGGTCGCACCGAGAAAGAAAGCCCAGTCGAAATACGAAAACGTGTACCAAAACTGATCCTTGACCGAAGGCAAGAACGGAGGCCTCAACAGACTAATTAGGTCAAAACCCAGGCCGTAGCGCGCGATCAAACCTTGGAAAGACCCGCCAATCACGTGCGCGATCGCCGCGCTGAAAATGAAGGTCAGGAAGGCCGCCCACATCACCGACACAAAAGCTTCGCGCCGCTTATGAACAGCCAGAAAAATCATGGCGAACAGCGCCATTGGGAAGACAGTCGAAGGCCTTGCCATCCAGATCGCAATCGCGCCGAAGCTGGTTAAGGCAGCACTCGACAACATGCGAGGGCTATAACTGCGGCCAGCAGCGCCGACGCTAAACAACAAACCGGACGCGAACAACAGGCATCCTGCAAAATTCAGGAGATTGTATCCAGGCGAAGGCAGCCACCAGCTGTAAAAAAAAAGCGCGACGATCGACAGAAAAAACAGAGCAGACACCGGCAGATTCGGGCCCTTGGGTAGCAACCTGTACGCATAAGATCCGACGCCGCAACCGAAAACAAAGCCAGATCCCAAGACCATCACGCCCGCGACTAAGCGCCACGCGACGATGTCGTCTGGAAAAATTAGCGCGAGAGGATGAAAGAAAAACCCGGTCGCAGTGAGAAAAAAAGTGTATTCCCAGGGATGCTTGGTCCAGTTCAGGTAAAAACCTTCGTCGGTCAGATCAAGCCCCCGCATTAGCAATGCTGCAAAGAGGACGAGAGTCAGTGCTGCAAAGATACATCCAGCAATGCGCCACCAGTTCCAGGCCCGCTGTACTTTGATGATATCTGACTTCGAACCCACGCAGCATCCTTGTCGCAATTGGCTCCGCCACGGCCGGCGACAGCAATCTGGGCTCTGATTAGGCCGGAATGCAACAAATTGCAAAATGTTCCACACGGCAGGATTTTATGGTATCCGGGGCAACTTACTCCGAACGCATCAGTCGAAGCGACGGCAGCTTACGAAACAGTGAAATTGAACGTGTTGCGATTGATAGGTACGGCAGACAGCCAACGGAATGCCCGACTAGCAAAGGTGCGTGGAGCACTCTGCTGTCCTGCATGTCGCGCGGATCTCCTCGACTTCCCTTCTTTCCTGCGCTGCTCTTCATGCTCCGCAGAGTATCCCGTCAGGGACGGAAAAATTTACTTCATCGAGGTTCCCAATGCGACCGACGAACTTGACAGCGTCAAGTACCGGCTCAAGAAGGCCCTTGGGAAGGCCTACTACTCTGTGGGCATTGCAGTGTTCGCGCCGACGTTTCCGTTCAACTATCGGGCCGCCGTTCTGCGGTTCGTAGAGCCGGACAAACAGCTCGTCATCGATATCGGAGCCGGCAATCACCGTATAGATCAGCGGATCGTTACTATCGATCTGTTCGATTACGTAGCGACGGACATTGTCTGCGATCTGAGCAGCCTGCCGTTCCGGGATGAATCCGTCGACGCTTTCATATCGAGGTCCGTTCTTGAGCACGTCCCCCGACTGACGCAGATTTGCAAGAATCTTGCGCGAGCGACGCGCAAGAACGGTTTGGCCGCGCACCTGATCCCTTTCATGTTTCCGTTTCACGCATCCCCACATGATTATCAGCGGCTCACCCATATCGGCGCCGCCACTCTCTTTCCAGGTTTTGAGCTGCTTGAGCAACGTAACGCAACGGGACCCTTTACCCTACTTACTCTGCTATTGACCGAACTTTTTGCCGTGATTTTCTCGCTCGGCAACGAGCGCCCAAAGGCTTTTCTTTACCTCACTTTCTGTTTGATCTTTTTTCCAATTAAGTTTCTGGATTTTCCGTTCGTCGGACGACCGTCCATGCTGGGAATTGCGCCGACAATTTTCACCGTGACACGCAAGACAAGAAGTCAAACGCCATGCCCCCTGTGACGACGGTGCGAGAGCACACTCAAACCGCGGAGACGCCGCTTGCGGATCTGATCTTCAACTATGCGAGACAAGATGCAGATGCACCGCGCGGTCGCAATCTCACTTCGCACCTCCGGCGGCTGGAAGCGGAGTCGATCGAGATCATGCGCGAAGTCATTGCCGAAATGGCCAACCCTGTCTTCCTGTATTCCATCGGCAAGGACTCGACGGTGATGCTTCACCTCGCTCGAAAAGCCTTCTTCCCGGACAAGCCGCCGTTTCCCTTTCTTCATATCGCAACGACCTGGGACTTTCAGGACATGATTACATTCCGCGATCTAATAGCGATCGCGCTTGGTATCGAACTGAGGGTCCATACCAACGAAGATGGCTTGCGACGCGGCATAAATCCCATCGCTTCCGGTGCAAGCACGCATGCGCAGGTCATGTGCACGGAAGGTTTGCGCCAAGCCTTTGACAAGTGGAAGTTCGACGCTGCCTTCGGCGGCGCCCGCCGCGACGAAGAAAAAAGCCGCGCCAAGGAACGGGTATTTTCGTTCCGCAACACTTCTCATGCGTGGGATCCCCGCAACCAACGTCCCGAACTCTGGAATCTATACAATACGAGACTTAAGGATGGGGAATCGCTCAGGATTTTTCCCTTGTCAAACTGGACCGAGCTGGATGTCTGGACTTACATCAAGCTGGAAAAAATCCCGGTTGTACCGCTATACTTCTCCCGCGTAAGACCCATACTCCATCGCTCGGGCGCTCTCATCATGCGAGACGACGAACGCATGCCCTTAAATTTAGGCGAAACGCCTGACATGATGCCCGTTCGATTTCGGACTCTTGGATGCTATCCGCTCACTGGCGCAATGGAATCGCGAGCTGTGAACGTCGACGAGATCATTTTGGAAATGCAGACCTCGGCGATGTCGGAGCGTCAAGGACGCCTGATCGACTATGATGAGGCAGCATCGATGGAACGGAAGAAGCGAGAGGGGTACTTCTGATTACCGGGCCTTCCAACGAGACATTCGATCGCGAACCGACGCGCGAAGGCGGACTGCTCCGCCTTCTGACCTGCGGATCGGTCGATGACGGCAAATCGACCCTGATCGGCCGCCTTCTTCTCGATTCGCAATCGATCTTTCAGGATCAGTTGTCCGCCGTCGAGCGAGACTCGGCCCGCCATGGAACGAATGGAGAGGACGTCGATCTCGCGCTGCTTCTCGATGGCCTCGAAGCGGAGCGTGAACAGGGCATCACGATCGACGTCGCCTACCGGTTTTTCACGACCCGAAACCGCAGCTTCATTGTCGCGGATACGCCGGGGCACGAACAATATACGCGCAATATGGCGACCGGCGCCTCGACCGCCGATCTTGCGATCATTTTGGTCGATGCCCGCAAAGGCCTCCTCACCCAGACAAAACGGCACAGTTTCATCTGCGCACTGCTCGGCATCCGGCACGTCGTTCTCGCCGTCAACAAGATGGACCTCGTCGGCTATTCGCAAGAGGCATTCGACCGGATCGTCGAAGCCTATCGTACGTTCGCCCAGCCCCTGGAGTTTCGCTCGGTCGCGGCGATTCCGATATCCGGCCGTTTCGGCGTGAATGTCGTCAGCCGTTCGCCGTTGACCCGATGGTATGAAGGTCCCACCCTCGTGGACCATCTTGAACATGTCGATGTCTCCGCGCATGCCGACGTCCAGCCGTTCCGGTTTCCGGTCCAGCTTGTAAGCCGCCCGCATTCGGATTTCCGCGGCTATGCCGGCACCGTGGCGAGCGGATCGGTGAGCCGTGGCGACGACGTCGTCGTGGCGAGATCGGGACGCAAAACCGTCGTCTCAAAGATCGTCACGTTCGACGGCGAACGTGAGCAGGCCAAGGCAGGCGACTCGGTCACGCTCGTGCTTGGCGACGAAATCGATATCGCGCGCGGGGACGTTTTGGTCGACCCTCAGAACAGGCCAGCAGTCGCTGATCAATTCGCGTGCAAGCTGATCTGGATGGATGACAATCCGATGCTGCCGGGACGATCCTATCTCCTGAAATCCGGCACCCAAAAGATTCCGGCGCGGATCACGACGCTGAAGCATCAGGTCGATGTCAACACGCTCGACCAGAGGGCCGCCCGGACGTTGAGCCTCAACGAAATCGGAATCTGCAATATCGCGACATCGGCGCCGCTGGTCTTTGATCCCTACGCGGACAACCGGCGCACGGGATCATTCATCCTGATCGACCGGTTCACCAACACCACGGCCGGCGCCGGCATGATATCTTTTCCGCTTCGCCGCGCCACCAACATTCACCATCATGATCACCTGATCAGCAAGACGCAACATGCGGCGCTGAAACAGCAAAAACCCACCATCCTTTGGTTCACGGGATTGTCGGGTTCCGGCAAATCCACGATCGCCAATCAGCTCGAGAAGACGCTTCACGATCGCGGCTATCACACGTTCCTTCTCGACGGCGACAACATCCGTCACGGCCTCAACCGCGACCTCGGGTTCACCGACGCCGACCGCGTTGAAAACATCCGACGCGTCGGAGAGGTCGCCAAGCTTCTGCTGAACGCCGGGCTGATCGTCATTTGCTGCTTCATTTCACCGTTCCGGGCCGAGCGGGACAGCTTGCGCGAGTTGGTCGGCGCAGACGAATTCCTTGAGATATTCGTCGATACGCCGCTCGAGGAATGCATCCGGCGCGACCCGAAAGGGCTCTACGCGGCGGCCCTTGCCGGCAAGATCAAGAACTTTACGGGTGTCGATTCGCCCTACGAACCTCCGGAAAAGCCGGACATTCACATCAGGGATACTGAGGAAGCGACCGATGCCGCCTCTCGCGTCGCAGCATGGCTGCTCCCCCGGATCAAGAGCGTCTAGTCCACAACTATGCCCTTCCGGCCATGGACTTGGTCCGGGATGAAAGTTAAGCAGAGGTTCATTCCAGAGGCCAGCAGGCACATTCCGTACGGTTCGAGATGACCAGCGAGAGACCACGTCCAGCGCGGCTGACCTTGATTACTCCGGTATTCAATGAATCGCCGAATATCGAAGCGTGCGCCGAGGCGGTCAACCGGGTGATCTTCGCCGATCGCGACATCGACGGCCGCGTGATTTTCGTCGACGATGGATCATCCGACGACAGTTGGGCCAGGATCGAAGCGCTGGCCCGGACATCACCTCGTTTTTCCGGGGTTCGACTGTCGCGGAATTTCGGCGCCCATTACGCACTGACGGCTGGCTTCGATCATGTCGAGCCGGATCAGGACATTGTGGCCACGCTGGCTTGCGACCTGCAGGATTCCCCCGAAACAGTTCTCGATTTCATCCGGGAATGGCGCAACGGCGCCGACATCGTCTGGGGCGCACGCCGCGAACGGGCCGATAGCTGGCCGCGCAAAACCGCGTCGCATATCCTGAACTACGTGCTAAAGCGCTATGCGATGCCGAAGAACTCGAGGTTCAGAACCGGCAGCTTCCTCCTGTTGGATCGCACCGCGTTCGACTGCTTTCTGCTATATCGTGAACATAACCGCGTCACGTTCGCGCTCGTCGCCTGGACGGGTTTCAATCAGGCGACAGTTCCTTACGATCGGAAAGCGCGCGTCCACGGCACCACGCGATGGTCGTTCGGTCAGATGCTGAACACGGCCTACGACGTCTTTATCGGCTTCTCGCCAGTTCCTGCGAAGTTCGTCGCGATGCTCGGCTTCAGCGTCTTCACTGGCAGCATACTGTTCCTGCTCTATCTCTTGATAAGCTGGTCGATCACCGACGTGGAACCCGGCTGGACCGGAATCATGACCATGATGACCGTGCTGTTCGGATTGCTGTTCATGATGGTCGGCATGCTTGCCGAATATCTCTATCGCATCTTCATCGAGACAAAGAAGCGCCCGCTCTATTTCGTTTCGAAGCGAACCAAGCCGTCACCGATAAGGCCGGCAGGCGATGTCTGAGACCTCGCTGACCAAGGTACGGCTAAGCGGCCAGGACCTACCGGCGGCGGCGTCCTGGGCCGACGGGCTCGATATCATGTTGCCGGCCCAGATGGCCGCGCTGATCGGCCATGGCCACGTCGACTGGAGCGACTTCACCGTGCAGGCGCAAGCGCAGGCCAGCGCGGTGCACCTCCGGGAACGTAATGCCTACCTGTCGAGGCCGCCGGCATCGGCACGGCTGCCGGTGAACTATCGAACTATTCCGGGGCCACTCCGCCGCGCCATCGGGCGCGGCATCGGACGGATGCAGCGCTATCGGCAATCCCGGTGGGCCAGTTTCCCGGGCTGGCCGGTGGACCTTTCGGCGGATGCCGCGGCAGATCTCGGTGGCGTGCCGTTTCCAAGGCCGGCGCGAACGCCGGTTCTGCTCACCCACGACATCGATAGCGCGGAAGGACTGACCAATCTGGTCAAATGGTTCCTGCCGATCGAAGAAGCCAGCGGCGCACACTCGGCTAACTATATCGTGCCCTGCGCCTGGCCGATCGACAGACGCCTAACCTCGGAGATTGACAGTCGCGGTCATGAAATCGGCATTCATGGCTACGATCATTCGAACCGGACGCCCTTCGCGCCTGCGGCAGAACGGCACGCGCGCCTCGCAGCCGGTGCACAGGTCGGAGCTGAATTCAAAACAGCCGGGTATCGCGCCCCATCGCTGGTGCGCACGAAGGTCATGATCGAGGAGCTTGCGTCGCACTATCGCTATGACAGCAGCATTCCGACGTCCGGCGGGCTGTTTCCGGTTCCCAACAACGGGTGCGCCAGCGCCCGTCCCTGGAAGATCGGCACTATGTGGGAGCTTCCGCTCTCGATGCCGCGCGACGGCAGCTTGCAATTCCTTGGCTATAGCCCTGCCCGGATCCTGTCGACATGGATCAGAGCCGCTCACCTGATCGCCAGCAGCGGCGGCATCGTATGCCTCCTGACGCACTGCGAGCGCGGCTTTTCCGGAAATTCGCCGATGCTCAAGATGTATCGGGACTTCATCGAGACAGTCGCGGCCGATGACAGCTTCGAATTCCTGCGGCCGATCGATCTCGTCGAACGCCTGGATCGGCAATCCGCGTGACCGGCGAAGCGGGCCGACCGTTTGAAAAGGCGGCCTTCTCCGGGCGCAAGGATAGCATTCGCCTGTTCCTCGATGCCGCGCTTGCGCGCATGCCTGAGAGCGACGCGCTTCGCGTTCTGGATCTCGGGTGCGGGGCCGGCGATCTCCTTCTCGCGGTTCGCCGATACAGACCCCGCGCATCCCTGACCGGCGTCGATATCTCGCCTCTCAACATCCAGGCCGCTGTTGCGCGCGCCAAAGCCGACCCCTACGGCCTTGAGAGTGTAACATTCGAGGCTGCTGATTATTTACGAGCTCAGTTCGAAACGTTCGGCGTCATCCTGGCGGAAAGTGTGCTCCACCTCATCGCCGATGATCATGATGGGCTTGCCGCCAAGCTTGCGGCGGATCTGGCTCCGGGCGGCCTCCTTATCGCAACAATGCCGCAGGATAATTTGACGAACCGGATACTGATCGGTCAGCGACGTCTGTGGCGGGCGATGCCGCCGGCCGCCGACTCCCTTGCCGTCAAAATCGCTCGGACAATCCATCCGACTGAGCCCGCGCATATCATCGCGGAACGCGTTCGTTATCTGCGGATCATCCCTGAACGTCTGCACGGACCGCAATGGATTAGGCAAATGCAAATGGCAGGCCTCGATCTGGTGGAAGATTCAAACTGGCCGCGGGCAACAATCCTCAAGCCAATCCATCGCCTGCTGGTTTTCAAGCGACAGATGTCGGCAGGTGAAAACTAAACCGTCGGCACCGAACACACGCGCCGCGATCGCGACCTCAATCGGCGAAAAACGAGAGGACTTCGAGAACCCGTTCCACGTCCGCATTCGTCATGCCGGGGAAAATCGGCAACTGCAGCGACGACGAAGCCACGGCTTCTGTATGGGGCAGCTTGGCATTCATATGACGATAGGGTTCTTCAAGGTGCGAGGCCATTACACCACGACGCGTCGCCACGCCATGCCGATAGAAGTGCTCCATTAGCGCATTTCTCGTCGATAACTGGCCGTCGCGCACCCTGACCTGGAACGATTGCCAGTTGGGCGTGACATGCTGCGGTACGGTCGGCGCGACGACGACCGCGTGATTCTTCAAACCATCGAGGTACGCCTGTGCAATCGCACGGCGGCGCGCAAGAAAGGCATCGAGTTTCCCGATCTGCGCGACTCCGACCGCAGCCTGAATGTCCGTAATGCGAAAATTATAGCCGATCTCCGGATAGGATTCGAACGTGGTCGGCGAACTCGCATGCCGCTGATAATCGCTGAGCGACATCCCCTGATGGCGCAAGCGGCGCAATTTCGCCGAGAGCTCGCCATCTTTGGTGACAATCATGCCACCCTCGCCAGTCGTAATCACTTTTCGGGCATGAAGGCTGAAAACCGAATGCGGCGCCTGCGAGCCGACCGGTGCCCCGCGGAATTTGCTCCCGAACGAACAGGCGGCGTCCTGAATAAGGATAAGGTTGTTGGCCGCCGCGAGCGCCTGGAAGCGGTCGATATCGCAAGGCAAACCTAGCTGATCGACCGGCAGAATGGCATGCGTCTTTGGCGTGATCTTCCGCTCAGCGTCATCCGGATCGATATTGAATGTCACCGGATCAATATCCGCGAAAACGGGCGTGGCGCCCGCGTGCACGATGACGTTGACGGAGGCGATAAACGTCAGAGAAGGTACGATGACCTCATCGCCTGGACCGACTCCCAGCGCCTTCAGCAACAGAAATGCTCCTGTCGTCCACGACGAAACCCCGACAGCAGCTTCGGCGCCGCAGGCTTCGGCAAACCGGTTCTCGAACTCGGCCAGCCTGGGTCCGCCAACCACCCATCGGCTACGGATCGCCTGCGCCGCAGCCTCTTCTTCCTCGAGGCCGAAGCAAGGCTGGCTGAATGCAACGTCAGGAGACGACGACATCGACATCGCCTTCCATCACCCAGTTTTCGATCTTTTCTTCCAACAGATCCTTCGGATCGATCGTTCCGCGAACCCAATCGATGTAATCGCGCACCCCCTCGCGAAGCTCGATTTCGGCACGATAGCCGAGCAAGGTCTTTGCCTTTACGGTGTCGGCGTGCAGATAAGCTACATCGCCCGGGCGGTCGCCACGATATTCAATCGTTAGATCATTTCGCGAGAGAGCCGTCAGGACTTCCCGGGCTAGGTCACTCACCGTGACCGGCATCCCGCGGGCGATGTTGACGCGGTGGCCGATGACGGCATCCGTTTCGCCAGCAAGCCTGATCCCACGGGCGATTTCGGTCACATAGGTAAAGTCGCGCGCGTTGGTGCCATCGCCGAATACAACCGGGCGAAGCCCGTTCAGAACTCGTCCGACGAAGCGCGGCAATACCTCGGCACGAACCCCAGTCTGGTACGCCCGGGGGCCATATGCATTGAAGGGCCGCACAACGGTCGTAGGCAGCCCGTAGGTTCTCAGGTAAGCTTCGGTGTACAACTCGCCCGCCAGCTTCGACGCGCCGTAAGCCGTCATCGGGCAGCAGACTGTGAGGTCTTCGTGCAGCTCCGCGCGTGACGCATTGCCATACACCTCCGAGCTGGAGCAATACACGAAGCGACCGATGCGGCGGCGTCGCGCTTCCTCCAAAAGGGTGATCGTTCCGGTCGCATTCACATCGTGAGATTCCATTGGGCGCGTGAGAGACCGGCGCACACATTGAGTCGCAAGATGATAGACTATCTCGCAGTTCTCGAACGCATCCGCCACCGCCCGGGGATCTGTCACCGACCCGCTCAGGATGCGAACGTCACCATTTCCGTTCGCCTCAACGAGGTTGCTTTCAGAGCCGACAGAGAAATCGTCCAGAACGGTTACTGGTCTTCCCTGTTCGATAAGCTGATCGACCAGGTGACTACCAATGAATCCGGCGCCGCCGGTTACGAGAATTCGCGCCGTCATCGCGGCTCTTCCCGCTGCGACCGCACGCGCTTCAAATTGCTGTCCAGGCGCGCCTGGGCCAATTCCAGGGTCCGCACGATCTTCAATCCTTCGCTCCCATCCATGATGGACGATGCCTTGCCCTTAATGACGTCGGCAAAGTGCTGGGTGACGCCAATGAGCGCCTCCATCTTCCGCAGCCGCGGTGAATGGATATCGCCGATCCGGTATTGCGGAATGATCATCGAGCGCTGCTCTTCAGGCTGAAAATGGATGCCGGAACTGTAGATCTTGATCTTCTGGTCTTCGTCAAGATCGTCCCACACGAGCATCTTGTCGGTTCCGCCAATCGTGAAGCGGCGGATCTTGACCGGGGACATCCAGCTCAGATTCAGATGCGCAATGCAGTTCTTCCGGAAATGCAATGTGAGATACGCCATATCCGGCGCATCCTGATTCACGTGGCAATAGCCCGAGGCCTCGACGTCAATCAGTTCGTCATCGATTAGATGATTAATGATCGAAAGATCGTGCGGCGCCAGATCCCAGAGGCAGTTCACGTCCGGCTGGAACAGACCGAGGTTCACGCGCAACGAATCGAAGTAGCAGACTTTACCGAGCGCTGAACGCGCAACCAGTTCCTTGATCATCTGGACTGCGCCGGTGAACAGAAACGTGTGGTCGACCATCAGAACGAGAGAATTCCGCTTGGCCCGCTCGACGAGATCGCGAGCCTCATCCGACGTTGCACACATCGGCTTCTCAACCAGCACATGTTTTCCAGCATCGAGCGCACGGCGCGCGATGTCGTAGTGACTTGCGACAGGAGTCGCTATGACCACTGCATCAACCTCAGGAAGGGCGATGAGCGTTTCAGGGTCGTGGAATGTGCGGATATCGGGAGATGAGGCCGAGATGCGATCGCGGGTCTCGAGCTTTTTATCGGCAACTCCGATGACGCGGCAATCCGTATTGCTGCGAAAATTTCGAAGCAGGTTTGGTCCCCAGTAGCCATAGCCCACCAATCCAATTCCGATAGTCATTGTGCCGCCATCCACCTCAGCGCGCGATGCGCAGATCCCGCATATATATCAGACAAACTGTTCGCTACGGGCCTGCCGGCGGCCACAGGGCTGTCAGGTTAGCTAGCTAAACTCCCCAACCGGAGACATCAACGCCGGTCAGATCGTGAAAATCCCGGATTTCAGGAGCGAAATGCTCACGAAGCCGCTCCGCGGTTCGGGGATCGATGGGCTTATCGGCTTCCGTCGCGTTGACGCGACCTGTCTGCAGAACGGACCACGGCAGTTGTTCCAACCCTGCAAATGCCTGGATACCAGCAACGAAGCGCTCCGGACTGCTGAGGATATCTTCAAAAATGAAAAACCCGATGCGCTCGCGGCCCAAGGCGTCGATCCAGGCTCTCGCAAAGCGCCCATATCGCCCGCGCGTGGTGTAGTCGAACGGCCGTGCGGCTTCCCTTCCTGGTGGCAGCGGACTGGGCCGCTTGCCCTCGAGATTCAATGCTTCCTCGAAGTCCAGCGTCTCAAGACCATTCTTTCGCGACCAGAGCCAGTTGGAATAAGCACGATCGACGGGATTACGCAGCAAGATGATCAGCTTGGTTTTTGGCAACAATCGCGCGAACCGCACCCGCGCATCTTCATTCTCAAAATAGTTGGTGGTCTTCTCGATCTTCACCGAGTTCGGCGCGGAATTGGCGAAATAGTTATCGTACCTTTTTAGAATCCCGGCATCGCCATCCAGATGCCCCGTCAGCAGAACTTTCGGCTCCGGGGCGATCGGCTTCGCCAGATGCACCCGGGGATGCTTGTCGAGGACTTCGCACAGGAACGTCGTGCCCGAACGCGGCGCTCCGCCAATGACGACGTCGGGCAAAATCGGCATATAAAATCATCTCCTGCGGATCGCGGCCGCCCGCGTTCCGGATCAACGATAGAACGTCGCGACGGTCTTGACGACGTAATCAAGCTGCTCATCCGTCATTCCGACAAACAACGGCAACGAAAGACCTTCGTCTGCCCACCTGTCGGACACGGGATAGGCTGTACCGGGTTTCACATAGGCCGACATAGCGGGCTGTCGGTGCAATGGCACCGGATAATGCAGGCCCGTCTCGATCCCGGATTTCGACAGCGCGTCACGGAGCAAACTTCGCGACGGCGTGCGCACGACGAAAAGATGCCAGCAGTGCGTCTGATGCCGAACAAACGGGATTTCGAGCGGGAGCCCCTCAAGCTTTGCAATATACTGATTGGCGAGTTCGGTCCGCCGCTTCGTCCAGGCGGACAACAGCGGCAGCTTGTGCGTCAGAACGACGGCTTGCAGCCCGTCCATCCGATAGTTGAACCCGAGTTCCGCATGTACATATCGATCGGTCTGCGCATGATTGCGCAAGGAGCGTAAGCGGCCCGCGTATCTATCATCTGAGGTCACGATCAATCCGGCTTCGCCCGCGGCCCCGAGATTCTTGCCCGGATAGAAGCTGATGCAACCCAATTCCCCCAGCGAGCCAGTCGAACGCCCGTTCCAGGTTGCTCCGATCGACTGCGCGGCGTCTTCGATTACCTTCAGGTCGTAGTCAAGGGCGAAGCTGAGAACCGCATCCATGTTCGCCGGCTGACCGTATAGATGGACAGGAACAACGGCGCGCGTCCGCGGAGTTACAAGTCGACGGGCGACCTCGACGTCGATTGTTCCGGTCTCGTCATCGACATCGCAGAAGACGGGGATTGCGCCAATGTACAGGATACCCCAGGCGCTGCCGATAAACGTGTGAGCAGGCAGCAGGACCTCATCGCCGCTCCTTACGCCGGCGGAGAGAAGCGCGAGATGAAGCGCCGACGTTCCGGAATTGACGCCGATCGCGTGCGGAACCCCCAGCCATTCCGCGATCTGACGCTCGAAGGCTTCGACGAACGGGCCCGACGAGAACTGGCTGCTGGCAAACACCCGGTCAAAATCAGACCTGACGCCCTCTTCGATATGACGCCACTGCCATGTCAAATCGTTGAAAGGTACTTTCACAAGTTATCCAGTATGGCTAGCGTATATTGCGCTTATCGCGGATATCGCCGATCACCCGCGCAGGGTTTCCAGCCACGATGGCGAATGGCGGGACATCATTCGTCACGACGGAGCCGGCGCCGATCAATGAAGAGGCCCCGATTCTGACAGGCAGGATGACAGCCCCGCTGCCGATTGACGCGCGGAGCTCCACCGAGGTGCGTGACATCACCCACTCGTCCGTTATTCGCCGCCCGCACTCGTCTGTAGCACGGGGCAGAAGATCATTGGTGAACACAACGCCATGACCGACGAAAACCTCATGCCCGATGTCGACGCCTTCACAAACGAAAGAATGAGACTGAATCTTGCAGAGACGGCCGATCACCGCCCCCGCTTGAATTTCGACGAAGGGACCAATGAACGTGTCGTCTCCTATGCAACATCCATAGAGATTTACTAGATCTGGTAAAGGAATCCGCGTCCTTTCTCCCAGTTGAACATTGGCAGCAATGGGCAAGCGACCGCTCCTTCTTCGGCCTTCAAATGCCAAGTTCGCTAAGCCCGGTCAACCAAATACAACTGTCGCGTTCAGATATCCGTCGGGCTTGATGGGTACGTTCTCTTTTCGTTCCAGTTGCAATAGTCCTAAGATTGTGAGGTTCTGAACTTAGATTGGGCAAGTCGATGAAGCGGCACGTTCTGTTTTTATGCACTGGGAACTATTATCGAAGCCGCTTTGCGGAAGAGGTGTTCAATCACTGCGCCAAGCTAAATGGCTTGGATTGGATCGCATACTCGCGCGGCCTAGCACTGGAAAGGGGCGCCTCGAACGTAGGTCCCCTGTCCCCGCATACCCAAGGTGCGCTCAAGGACCGCGGCATCCTTCCTCGGGGTAAGGATCGCCTCCCCAAAGCATGCACAATAGACGACCTGCATCGTGCGCACATGGTTGTGGCGCTGGATGAGACCGAACATCGCGAGTTGGTTCATGCACGGTTTCCGGAGTGGGAGAGTCGCGTCAACTACTGGAACATTCACGATGTAGATCTCAGCGAACCAGTGAATGCCCTCGCATTGATTGATCTCGAAATCGCGCAGCTCATCGACCGTCTCCAGGGTGGACTCACCTCATAACACTGCCTTAAGCGTCTCAAACTCTTCAACACCTACTTGGACCTTAATTTGTTGAGCCTGACACAAAAAACGCAGTCTTTGAATCGACTAGGGCGCGATTGGAACTGCATTTCAAACCGATCTAGGATCGTAGATTATCTTACAATCTTGATGGCGGCGTCCCTGCCTTGGTCGACAACGATCTTTGGCATCTTTACGACACTTTGGCTGATCGCGGTCGCCACCGTAATCGACATGTCTCATTTTTTGAAGCACCTCCGCCGTCCCGCCTGCTGGCTCCCAATCTCATTGTGTAGCCTTGCAGTGGTCGGGATGTCATGGGCCGACGCTCCGTGGGAGGCGCGGTTTCATGCTACAGGATCAATGACGAAGCTAGTGGCTATTCCGCTCCTTATTTATCACTTCGAGCGCTCGGAAGGCGGAATGAAAGTGCTCCTCGCCTTTCTCGCCTCGTGTACAGTTCTGCTTGCGCTGTCATGGCTTAACTGGTTCGAGCCACGGACCATCCTCCTGTCGGTTAGAACGGTTGGTGTTCCCGTCAAGAACTGGATCACGCAGGGCGTCGAATTCACGCTTTGCATTTTCGGTGCCACCGCTCTGGCCGCGACGATGTGGAGGGATCGTCGACCGTATCTCGCGCTTGGCTTCCTCGCTTTGGCGCTCGCGTTTCTGCTTAATCTCGCTTTTGTGGCATCATCCCGAACTTCGCTGATTTCGCTTCCTATCTTGCTGTTGATTTCGACCGTCAGATATTTGGACTGGCGTCGCGCCCTCCTCCTGTACCTAGCGGCTTTTGCCGTTGCGATACTCACCTGGTGCCTTGCCTCGAATCTTCGGTTGCGCATCGAAAGTCTCCAGCAGCAATACACATCAACAAACGGCCAACCGACCTCCGTAGGTATACGATTGCTGTATTGGTCCAAGGCGCTGACGTTCATCCGCACTGCCCCACTGGCTGGTCACGGCACGGGCTCTATACGCACGATGTTCGAGCGCGATGCAGCTGGAAAGACGGTAGTCGACGAGCAGATCGTCGCGAATCCGCATAACCAGAGTCTCTATTTCGGCATCGAGTGGGGCCTGATTGGAGTGGTCCTGCTGTACTGGATGTGGATCGTGCACTTTATGACGTTCACAGGAGCGCGCTGGATCTCCTGGCTCGGAATGATCGTGGTGAGCCAAAATATCTTCGACTCGCTCTTCAATTCGCACATTTCGGACTACGTGGAGGGCTGGATCTACGTGCTTGGAGTGGGCACTGCCGGTGGTATGATTTCGAAGCTCAGCAAACCACACCCGGATGCCGTTTCCGCCAAGTGATGGATGATCAGTAACTCCAATCCCATCGATCAATCGCCCTAAGGACAACCGGCCGCAAGCCGTTCGAAGGTCATCACCGGCCTGTGCCGAGCTCGCGCCGAAATTTACCTATGTTCTCGGCGAGATCCGCGCCGCAACTATGGAAAACCATGACCATCATCCTTGGTTATGCTTGTATATGCGTGGCATGTTTCGCGTGAAAGAGAATCTGGTTCTCGTCTCCACAACATCTTGCTCCTCCAGTTACCCCTTGAACTATCGAAGTTGTGCCTCTCCGATCGCCACCTGCCGCCAATGCAGCACCGGCAGGAGCATCCGCGAACTCATTTTTAGGTCTTCCTAGCTGCGCTCTCTTCCTAAGCGAGGCTGACTGGCGTTGTCCCGGCACCTCATAGTAACCCTCCCGTTGATGTTCGCGCGAATGGCCTGGAACGCACTTCAGCGAAGATGGCGGCATCGGACTCGACAACGCTGAGGTCGAACGATCAATCCGTGTTGTCAATCTCGGCCCGCACGCGCTGTTTGCGCGATCCTACGGCGACGCTGAACACTGGCTCTAATCTCGTCGCTGATGTGAGCTGCAGACTCCACGAGGTCGATCCGCTCGCCCATCTGGCCGAGATCCTGACCGGGACTCCACGACTATCCAAATCACATCCGCCAGCTACTACCTGGCACCTACGCCTGAAGCCCTCAAAACCCGTCGCCCGAGAACGACACTTACTCTGACTTAAGATGGAAAGTCGACAAGAACTCCGTTCATTATCGCCCGCCCGTTTATCACCGCGCTCGGCGTTCAGCTAAGGAAGAAGCCGTCGCTCGATACGAGATGATCGACGTGACTATCAGCCTGGTGGTGCACCGTCGTATCAGGTCGGGCATCCGAACGAAAAACTATTGTTGTTTGTGGACTATCATGGATGTCCTGGTTCGAGTGATCGTATGGAGCCGCCGGTGGATATACCGCTAATTCAGGTGAGCGACTGTTGTTGAGAGGCGGAGCTCCCCAATCTTCCCATGGGGAGAAATTAGAGCCTGTCGAAAGCGCCACATACGCGGTCCCTCTGTTGAATTGAAGTAGATCAAATTTGCCATCCCCATTAAGGTCTGAGAACTTATCGCCAGAAGTGGCACCGATGGCCCAGTCTTTCCAAGGGCCGAATTTTGTACCGTCTGACGTCGCCACAACCTCTCGCCCATTATAAAATTGTACTAGGTCCGCCTTGCCATCTCCATTGACGTCGACGAACTTGTCACTAGAGGTTGCTCCGCCGGTCCAGTCACGCCACGGCCCAAACTTCGTGCCGTCCGATAGTGCAACTACCTCTCGCCCATTATAGCACTGCACGAGGTCGGCCTTGCCATCACCATTGACGTCCGCGAACTTGTCGGCTTCCGTCGTCCCACTCGCCCAATTCGCCCAGGAAAGAAACTTGGTACCGTCCGAGAGAGCGACGGTCTCCTGACCGTTGTAGAACTGCACGAGATCCGCTTTTCCGTCCCCATTAACGTCGACCAGCTTGTCGGCCGCAGTTGCGCCACCTGTCCACCCCTGCCAAGGTCCGAACTTAGTTCCGTCGGACAAGGCGACGACCTCTCGGCCGCCGTAGAACTGCACGAGGTCAACCTTACCATCGCCGTTGACGTCCACGAACTTATCGGTCGCAGTCGCCCCTGTGGCCCAGTCCACCCAGGGACCGAACTTGCTGCCTTCGGACAACGCAACCACTTCTCGACCATTATAGAACTGTATGAGATCTGCCTTGCCGTCTCCGTTGGCATCAGCCCGAACATCCGAAGAAGTTAGCCCCGTTCCCCATGGACTTTCAGCGGAAAAAGCCGACCCTGTCGACAGTGCTATGAAGCCAGTCTGGCCAACAAGATGAAGAAGGTCCGCTCTTTGGTCGCCGTTAAAGTCAGCAATGAACATGTTATCCGGGTCAAACGAAGTCACAGAAAGGGTACTGGTGCCATCACCGAACTGAAAATTCTCCACGCCCGTCACCGTATCTGTCCCATCGGGCGAGCCGGAACGCTGGTCCACAATGGTGAAAGTCTGCGTCATCGAATTGTAGGAGATGGCGTAGTTGGCTTCGTTGCCCGAATAGACTGCCGTGTCGGTGCCCGAGCCTCCATCGATTGTGTCGTTCCCTCCCCCGCCGGTGATCGTGTCATTTCCGCCACCGCCCTTCAGCGTGTTGGCGATGGCGTTGCCCAGGATCGTGTCGTTGCCTGACCCGCCCGTGGCGTTGTCGATGTAGGACCGCGCGTCGTTGTTGTAGAGATAGGAATTGTAGACGTTACCCGACGCGTAATGGCCGTTTCCGAGATTGGCGAGTTGAACCGACGAGAACACGGACGACGCACCTGGATTGAGATTGATGCTCAGGTTCGTCGTGTAGTTCGAAAGGTCATAGGTATCGACGCCGCCACCATCCCAGATGGTCTCGTAGATGCGATTGGCCGAGCCACCGGCACCGCCGTTGTCGGCCGGCTGGCCAGCGCCGTTGATGAACTCCTGCCCGGTGGTCGGGCTCCATGTATAGACGGTGGTCCCGCCCTGGGTGGCGTAGTCTGCGCCGTACATCGTCTGCAGCGCGAGGATATCGTTGGCCATATAGGTCTGCGGATATCCAAAGGCTTCATTGGTGTAGCCGCTCGTGGTCGAAGCGCCGACATAGCTGCGATAGCTCATGACGGTGTATTCGCTGTCGTCATGCGCGCTCGGCACTGCGACATTGGCGGGGCCGCCTGCCTCCTGACTGTGCTTGAGGCCCAACGCGTGTCCGAGCTCGTGCAACGCAGTCGTAAAATAGTAGTTGCCGAGCGCAGCCAGCGAATAGTTGTAGGCGGTTCCGAACCACACGTCGCCGCCAGGCGCGTAGTTACCGGGGTAATAGGCGTAGGAGGTCGGATTGGCCGCTGGCGACTGCGCGACCATGATGTCGGCGCCGTTCGTCCCGGCGTACTGGATGCTGGCGTTGGTGTAGCCGAGGATCAGTCCGATCGCGTAATTGATCGCCGCCTGCATCTGACTCGGCGCCGAGGCAAAACCCGAGGTCGTCGGCTCACTGCTGCCGCCGCTGTAGGGACTGGCGTAGTCGCTTGCAGCGTCCGGAAAGCTGTAGGTGATCGTGCCGGACCATTTGTAGCCCGACAGCAGGCCGTCGATTTCGGCGTTATTGGTCGCACTGACGTTGACGGCGGTAGCCAAGGGAATCTCCGAAGCAGCAAACCCCGTTCGATTCGGGGCGCGTCAGGTGATTCTAGCTTGAGAGTTAAACGTTTGGTTTAATTTTGGCGAGCCGGTCCGGAGTCCTTCCCTAAGACCGTGTTAGCCATCAATTCCCGTAGTCATACGGGCCAGGACGAGGATGCCGGTTCCGGCTAGCTGCCGTGTTGCGAGTGAAATCATGAAACCACGTTCCCTGTCGGCCGGTCTGTTCGGCGCCCTGATGGCGCTCGCCGGGCCGGGCCATCTGCCCTTCGGAGGACTACCTGTCATGGTCGGAAAAGCCAATGCGGATGAGGACGGCAAGCAAGGCGGCACAGCCGGGCGCGCCCCCTCCGTTCCAATGGCCCGCGATCCCTCGGCTGCGGTCGCGGAGGAGTACGATTCCGCCCGTCGCAAGGGGACGCGGGAGGCGTTCGAGCTGTTCATTGCGCGCCACGGCGATGACCCGCTGGCCGAGCAGGCGCGCGCCGAGCTGAAACAGCTGGCGCGCTGATCCTTCGCGGGCGCCCCTCAGGCATCGCACTTTGACAGGCGGCATCCCCGCGGCCCTGACCTGCCGCGTGATGTCTTGCCGCATGGTCATTCGGCACTATGGTAGGCCCGCAATTTGTCCCGGAGCCCACCAAGATGCCCTTTCCGCATGCCTCGGAAGCCCTGTCACGCTTCACCGTGCTCGATCTGACCCGCGTCCGGTCCGGGCCCACCTGCGTGCGGCAGCTCGCGGACTGGGGCGCCAACGTAATCAAGATCGACGCGCTCACCGCGGATGCCGGCGGCGAGCAGCCGGGCGGGCCGCGGCGGGGCTCCGACTTCCAGAATTTGCATCGCAACAAGCGGGCGATGACGCTTAACCTGAAGGACGAGCGCGGGCTCGCCGTATTCAAGCGCCTCGCCGCCAAAGCCGACGTCGTGGTGGAGAATTTCCGTCCCGACGTGAAAAAGAAGCTGGGCATCGACTACGAGGGCCTCGCCAGGATCAATCCGCGCATCGTCTACGGCAGCATCTCCGGCTTCGGCCAGGACGGGCCTTACCACAAGCGGCCGGGCTTCGATCAGATCGCGCAAGGCATGGGCGGATTGATGTCGATCACGGGCGCGCCGGGCGAAGGCCCGATGCGGGTCGGCATTCCGGTCGCCGACCTCACCGCCGGTCTGTTCTGTGCCATGGGCATCCTCACCGCACTGCTGGAGCGCGAGGTCTCGGGCAAGGGCCAGTGGGTGCAGACCTCGCTGCTGCAGGCCCAGATCTTCATGCTCGACTTCCAGGCCGCGCGCTGGCTGATGGAGAACGAAGTGGCCAAGCAGGCCGGCAACAATCACCCGACCAGCATTCCGACCGGCGTGTTCAAGACCTCGGACGGCTACATCAACATCGCCACCACGGGCGGCCGGATCTGGGAGCGCTGCGCCCAGGCGATCGGCGCGCCGGAACTCTACAGCCATCCCGACTATCTGACCGCGCCGACCCGCTCCAAGAACCGCGACGCGCTCAATGCCGAGATCGAGAAGCGTACCTTGACGAAGTCCACCGAGACCTGGGTCCGTGAACTCAACGAGGCCGGCGTGCCCTGCGGGCCGATCTACGCCATCGACCAGATGTTCGAAGACGAGCAGGTCAAACATCTCGGCATTGCGCAGGAGGTGCCGAATGACGAGGGTCGCGACATCCGTCTGGTCGGCCAGCCCGTGACGCTGTCGCGCACGCCGAGCAGGATGGTGGCGCGGCCGCCGGAATTCGGCGAGCAGACCGACGAAGTGCTCGCAGAATTCGGTTTTGATCAAGACGAAATCGTAGCTCTCAGGGCGGCGAGGGTCGTGTAGATTCAAAGTGAGCGCGCAGAAAGCGACATGAAAAAGCACGCGAAAGCACGCTCGTCTCAGGTCGCCTAGTGTACGCGCTCGCGCACAGTCCGGTACCCGGCGCGTGTCGCCTTGGAACAAGGTGGTCAGCGAACGGAAGACGCTCGTTCAGCCTGCGTTTACTAACCAGCTCCTCGTTAAAGGTCGCGAGTTCACAATTGTGTCTGCCGGGCGCACCCTGGGGACGGCCTTGTGCTTATGGGTGAGGCCGTGCTTTTGTGGGGCGGATGCTCGAGCGGTACGGTCCGGTATGATTCTAAGTACACACGCGATTGTTGGCGGCGCCATCGCTTTTATGTTGCCCTCCCATCCAATCGTGCTCGCTGTCGCAGGATTTGCGAGCCATTTTGTGATCGATGCAATTCCACATTGGGACTACCCCCTTCAAGCAATCTCAGTTCGGAAGAATGCCGATAACCGACTGTTGAAGGTGGATTATCGGTTGTGGATGGACCTGCTCACGATTGCTACCGATGCGTCGACTGGATTCGCCCTGGCGATCCTTCTATTTTACCCAGGCGCGCCGATTTGGGTGATCGCACTGGGGGCAGCCGCCGGCATGCTGCCCGACCCGCTCCAGTTCGTGCATAGCCTCTACAAGCGAGAACCGCTCGCGACGCTTCAACGCTTCCATGTCTGGATACACACTAAACGTAGGCTGAACTGGCAGATTGGTATCGTGTCGCAGGCCGCCTTCGCCGCACTCGTTGCGGCAACCGCGCTAGTCGCAAAGCAATAAGCGAATAGAATACCATGCGGTTTTCTATCGCCTCCTCGATTTTAGCTGTCCGAGGAGACGATCGAGTACCGGCCAAAACAGCAGCACGATCGCCAAGGTCGTGATCGAGCCGACCAGGCCATTCGACCAGAACACCTTGAGGTCGCCGCCGGCGCCGATCATCGACAGGCGGAAGGCATCCTCGGCGCGGTTGCCGAGCACGAGCGCCAGCGTGAACGGCGCCAGCGGAATGCCGATCTTCTTGAAGACGTAGCCGACGACTCCGAAGCCCAGCATCAGCCAGATGTCGAACATCGCGTTCTGGATCGCATAGGCGCCGATCGCGCAGGACACCACGATCATCGGCGCCACTGCGGCGAACGGCACGCGCAGGATCGAGGCGAAGATCGGCACCGTCGTCAGCACCAGCACGAGGCCGACGACATTGCCGAGATACATCGAGGCGATCAGGCCCCAGACGAAATCCTTGTGCTCGACGAACAGCAGCGGTCCGGGATTGAGCCCCCACACCATCAATCCGCCGAGCAGGATCGCGGCGGTGCCGGAGCCGGGAATGCCGAGCGCCAGCATCGGCAGCAGCGCCGCGGTGCCGGAGGCATGCGCCGCCGTCTCCGGCGCGAACACGCCCTCGATGCGGCCCTTGCCGAAGCTCTCGGGGTCCTTGGAGAAACGCTTTGCCAGGTTGTAGCCCATGAAGGAGGCCGCGATCGCGCCGCCCGGGGTAATGCCGAGCCAGCAGCCGATGAAGGAGGAGCGCAGCAGCGTCACCCAGTATTTCGGCAGGTCCTTCCACACACTCATCACGACGCGCAACGAAATGCTTGCCGCGTGTCCGCGCAGCGCCAGGCGCTCCTCCATCGTCAGCAGGATCTCGCTGATGCCGAACAGGCCGATGACGGCGACGAGGAAGTTGATGCCGCGCAAAAGCTCGGACGAGCCGAAGGTCATGCGCAGATTGCCTGACACTGTGTCCATGCCGATGCCGGCGAGCAACAGCCCCAGCGACATCGAGATGACGGTCTTGTGCTTGGCCTCGCGCCCGAGACCGACGAAGGAGCAGAAGGTCAAAAGATACACCGCGAAGAACTCGGGCGGGCCGAACTTCAGCGCAAAGGACGAGATCATCGGGGCAAGGAAGGTGATCAGCAGCACCGCGACCAGCGAGCCGATGAAAGAGGACGTGAACGCCGCCGTCAGCGCCTCCGCCGCCCTGCCCTGCTGCGCCATCGGATAGCCGTCGAAAGTGGTCGCGACTGACCAGGCTTCGCCGGGGATGTTGAACAGGATCGAGGTGATCGCGCCGCCGAACAGCGCGCCCCAGTAGATGCAGGACAGCATCACGATCGCCGAGGTCGGATCCATCGTGAAGGTGAGCGGCAGCAGGATCGCGACGCCGTTGGGTCCGCCGAGCCCGGGCAGGACGCCGACGAAGATGCCGAGCACCAGCCCGACCATCATCAGCGCGAGCGTCTTCCACGTCAGCAGGACGGCGAAACCGTGAAGCAACAGGCCGAGAGCTTCCATCGCGGGCTCGCCTTAGTGGCCGAAGGCCGCTTCGAGCGGCCCTTTCGGCATGATGACGTCGAAGGCGATGTCGAAGGTAACGAACATGATCGCCGTGAATACGACAGCGGTGAGCAGCGACTTCCACAGCGCGATCTTGCCGACCAGGCGCATGAAGCTCGCGATCAGCAGGAAGCTCGCGACATAGAGGCCGAGAAACTGCGTCGCCAGGCAGAACAGCAGCGTCGGCCCGAACACCGCCATCACGCGACGGGCTTGCGCACGGGTGACGAAGGTCTCGGGCGCCGCGCGGTGCGCGACCAGCGCCATGATCAGGCCGTAGAGGCTGGCACCACCGAGAATGACGGAGAGATAGAACGGGAAATAGCCGGGCTCTGGCCCGGTCGAATCCCAGGAGGCGCCGGTGCGCCAATTGTCGTAGCCGAGCGTAGCGGCCAGCGCGAGCAGCAGGAGGCAGACGAATATCTCGATCGTGCCGGAGGAGACGACGGAAGGCGAGTCGTCTTCGGGCGCGGTCGGATCGTCGACGACGATTTCAAGATCGGTTTGGGGCATGAACGAACAACAATCGCTGTGGCCAATCCGCTCTCCCGTCTGCGGGGAGAGGGTTAGGGTGAGGGGAGTCTCCACGAGGACGGTGATAGACGGACTCGCGGAGAGTCCCCCTCACCCGCATCGCTTCTTCGATGCGATGCGACCTCCGCAAGCGGGGCGAGGTGAAGACGGCTACTTCGCGACGAATCCGGCTTCCGTCATCAGCGACTTGTTGACTGCATCGTCCTCCTCGAGGAATTGCACCATGTCCTTGCCGGTCAGGAAGATCGGCTTGAGCGCCTGCTTTTCCATGTAGTCCTTGTATTCCGCGGTCTGCGTTACCTTGTGGAACAGATCGACATAGAACGCCTGCTGTTCCGCCGTGACCTTGCCGGGCAGGAACATCGCGCGCAGCATCAGGTACTGGACGTCGACGCCCTCCTCCTTGCAGGTGGGGATGTCGGCCCAGGACTGCGTCTCCGTCACCTTGCCGGTGTAGGAGATTCGCTCCTTGTCGAACACGCAGAGCGGACGCACCTGGCCCGCGCGCCAGACTTCGAGATTTTCGGATGGATTGTTGACGTTGGATTCGGTGTGGTTGCCGACCAGCTGGGTCGCCGCCTCGCCGCCGGACTTGTAGGGCAGATAGGAGAATTTCGCGCCGGTCTTCTGCTCGAGGAAGACGGTCAGCACGTGATCCTCGCGCTTCGAGCCGGTGCCGCCCATCTTGAACGGGGCACTTGCGGCCTTCGCGGCTGCAACGAACTCCTTCACCGTCTTCGGACCGGCGCTGTTGTCCCACAGCACGAACTGGTCGAGCGCGATCACCGAAACCGGAGTCAGCTCACGCCAGTTGAACGGAATCTTGGCCGACAGCGGCAGCATGTAGATCAGTGAATAGGCGATCAGCACCTTGTTGGGGTCGCCCTCGCTGGATTTCATGTACATCAGCGCTTCCGCCCCCGAAGCGCCGCCCTTGAGCGAGACCACGATCGGCTGCTTCATCAGATTGTTCTTCTGGATCGCGGCCTGCATCATCCGCGCCATCTGGTCGGAGGCGCCGCCCGCGCCCGCCGCGACCACGATCTCGACCGGCTTGGTCGGTTCCCAACCGGCAAAGGCCGGCGTGCCGCAAAGTGCCGCCGCAAGCGTCACCGCGGCCCTCATTCCATGTCCCACGCGCGTCTTCCCCCAGGGTTTTGCCTATGTTCTTGTTCGGATTAGAAATTCAGAGGCGAATTCACCACCCATTGTGCTGGCGAATGCGGCCGAGTTCAAGCCGCGCCATGCGTTCTGCTTTAGACTTTGGAATGAGGCGGCCCGCGACAGCGTTCCAAGCGTCGAACTTGGAGAGGCTCTAGCGCGCCGTACCACTATACAACAGAAAAGGGTCCAGCGAGACCTGCGACCGTCGCCCGATCTGCGGAGTGTCGACGTCCGAGGGGGCGAGGACGACGGTCGCTACGGGCGAGCAGCCAACCATTAGGCCTAGGATGCGCAGAATTGATGACAGGCTTCGCCCTCATAGTTCGGATTCGTGCCTCCTAGAAGCAAGGAGCGGATCGATTTGGATGGAGCAACCGGTTGCGCGTTCATCCTGGCTTTGGGATAAGAGCGACTGGTTCGTCCTGATAGGATGAAGCCAGGCGGCCCGCGTCTATCGCATTCGCGTGCTATGAGTGACCACATAATAGTTGTATGCGCGTGATCCACCCAAAAGGGCGGCCCATATTCTGCGTCAAGAAAGAGCTTGTGAATTTAGATGCCGCGCCTTCTCTATACCAACGAGAGATTTGGCCACGACGCGACGATAATCCTGGACAGCGGAGACGCCTGTTGGATCTCCGTGGGCAAGAAGGGCGTCCTGGTACGCTCCCATAAGCACAGCTTCTGGGGCGGATTGCTGGGAAGCTTCTTTGGACCGAAGCTCTATCAGGAACGGGATGTCTACCAAGCTCTTCGTGTCAGTCAGACTATTGCGGCAACGTTTCGGCCCGTACCGCAAATTGGCTGCAAGGACGTGATCCTGAAGGCGTTCTGCACAGCAGTTTGGCACTGCTCTTCACCCGAGCGCGTCGAGATTGTTTTGAATGAGCTTACGCAGCTTGAGGAATGACGTTGCGGCTCGGCGCAATTCCATCACGCGGACACGCTTCCGCCGGGAAGGTCGGGTCAGCTTCTCTAGCTAGACGTGCGACAGATCACACCCTTGAAATTTTCCGATGCAGGCACGAAGAATGAAGATGAGAGTAAAGCACGGGTCCAAGCGCAAGGGAGTGCCATGGGGAGTTCCCGCTCGAGCCGCCGGCGGCATTGCGAGGGCAGCTGCGCTATCAAACGATAAGCGGAAGGACATCGCTCGCAGAGCCGCCAAAGCCCGTTGGGCGAAGCACTTGCCGCAGGCAACCCATGAAGGCACCATTCGGTTGGCAGACGTCGAAGATGGACCTTCGCCCCTTCGATGATGGCAGCGCCTGATCACTCAGGCTGGATTCATGGTCGGGCCGCCCAAGCCTGTTCGCCCGAAGCGCCACCGCCAAGCGTAGCTCCAATTCGACCGGCCGCGGTGACCTGCGACAAAACCCAACAATTGAAATCGGCGAAAGAACCGCCGCCTCACATCGTTCGAGCTGGCCTCTGAGCCAAAGTGCATGTTTCTCGACAAAGTGCCGGGGTTATCGAAAGCGGCCTGCGCAAGCAGCCGTTCTGCAAACCGATCTGACGCGCTATTTGCCCTTCCAGTTCGGCGTGCGCTTGTTGAGGAAGGCGTCCATTCCCTCGCGGAAATCTTCGCTCATATAGGCCTTGAGGATCAGATCCTCGCCCTCTTCGCGCGACAACGTGCGGCGGATGCGGCGCACTGCCTCCTTAGTCGCTTCAAGTGTCAGCGGAGCGTGGCTCGCCACGAGCCTGGCGGTCTCGTCGGCGCGGCGCTGCAGCGTCTCGACATCAGGAACGATCTCGTTGAGGAGGCCAAGCGCCAGAGCTTCCGGCGCCTCGACGAGGCGCGCCTTGAAGATCAGATCCTTGGTGCGGGCGGGGCCAACCAGCGAGACGACGCGGCTGATGTTCGACATCGAGAGGCAGTTGCCGAGCGTGCGCGCGATCGGAAATCCGATGCGCGTCGTTTCAGTCCCGATGCGGAGGTCGCAGCACGCCGCAATTCCGGCGCCGCCGCCGGTGCATGCCCCCGCGATCGCCGCGATCACGGGCACGCGGCACTGCTCCAGCGTGCCGAGCACGCGGTCGATGCGGGCCTCATAGTCGAGCGCGTCCTGCGCGGTTTTGAACGCACGGAATTGAGAAATGTCGGTGCCGGAGGCAAACGCCTTGTCGCCGGCGCCGGTCAGGATCAGCGCCTTGATCGAGCGGTCGACGTTGATCTCCTGGCAGATCTCCGCCATGCGCTCGTACATGGCGAAGGTCAGTGCGTTGCGCGCCTGCGGGCGATTGAAAGTGATCCGCGCGATGCCGTCCGTGACGGAGTAGAGCAGGTCTTCGTTGGCGGTCGTTGGTGCGTTCATCGCGCGCTCTCTTTTCTCTAAGTTAGTTCAAGCCACCTGAGCTTTGGTCATCGGCACCACGTCGCGTCCCTTCAGGACGTCCATGGCCGCCAACACGCCGCCGCTCCGGTGCGGGATCTTTGCAAGATCGAGGCCCATCTCGACGCCGGCGAGCGTGCCCATCAGCATCAGGTCGTTGAAATGGCCGATGTGGCCGATGCGGAACACCTTGCCCTTGACCTTGTTCAGGCCGGTGCCGAGCGACATGTCGAAGGCTTCCAGCACCACCTTGCGGAAGGCGTCGGCGTCATGTCCGTCCGGCACGCGCACGCCGGTCAGCGCCGGCGAATGCGCGGCAGGATCGGCGCACTGCGTCTCCAGGCCCCAGACCTTGATCGCGGCACGCGTCGCCGCGCTGTGGCGCTTGTGGCGGGTCCAGACGTTCTCGAGCCCCTCCTCTTCCAGCATCTTGATCGCCTCGCGAAGGCCGTAGAGCAAATTGGTCGCGGGCGTATAGGGGAAGGTGCCGAGCTTGTTGAAGGAGATGACCTCCTGCCAGTCCCAATAGGAGCGCATGCCGGGGTTGGCCTTGGCCACCGCGAGCGCCTTCTCCGAGACGGCATTGAAGCCGAGGCCCGGCGGCAGCATCAGGCCCTTCTGCGAACCGGCGACCGAGACGTCGATGCCCCATGCATCGTGTTCGTACTCCATCGAGCCGAGGCCGGAGATGGTGTCGACCATCAGCAGCGCGGGATGCTTGACCCGGTCGAGCAGCTTGCGCACCTCCAGCGGCGGCGTCACGCAGCCGGTCGAGGTCTCGTTGTGAACGACGCAGACGGCCTTGATCGTGTGCTGCTTGTCGGCCGCCAGGCGCTTCTCCATCTCCGCGAGGTCGGCACCGTGGCGCCAATCGCTCGGGATGAAGTCGACCTCGAGCTTGAACTTGTCGGCGATGCCCCGCCACAGCACGGCGAACTGGCCGGTCTCGCACATCAGGACCTTGTCGCCGGGCGCGAGCACGTTGACCATCGCAGCTTCCCAGGCGCCGGTGCCGGACGAGGGGAAGATGATCACGGGCTGCTTGGTGCGGAACACCCGCTGCATGCCGGCGAGGACGGCGAAACCGAGTTCGGCGAACTCCGGACCGCGATGGTCCAGCGTCGGCATGTCCATCGCCCGCAGCACGCGGTCGGGGACGTTGGTCGGTCCTGGAATCTGGAGAAAATGCCTTCCAGTATGCACGGTCATCGGCGTCCTTCCCGGTCTTGCCTTGATTTTGATGGCCGCCGAATAGCACCATTTGACCGGCTTGTCCCCTCTCCTAAAGGCGCCTCACATGCATAACGGGCTGGCTGCCGCCCCCTACTCCGCGGCCAGCACCTTGCCGGACGGCAGGCCCCCCTCGGCCTCCGTGAACGGGCGCTCCGGATGCATCAGGAAGGCGGAGAAGCCACCGAGCAGCAACAGGCCCATCGACATCAGGAACGGCAGGTACCAATTGCCGGTCGCGTCGATCACGAAGCCCGCCACCAGCGGGGATACGATGGCGGCAAAGGCCGAGCCGGTGTTCATGAGTCCCGAGGCGGTACCGGAATGTTTCGGGGCGATGTCCATCGGGATCGACCACATCGGGCCGATCACCAGCTCGGCGGCAGAAGAAGCCGGCCGACAGGCACAGCGCGACGATCGTAATGTCGTGGACGAACAGGATCGGAAACAGCGAGAGCAGCGCCCCCGCAAATCCCGTAACGGTGACGCTCAGCCGCGCCAGGCGGACATTGCCGGTGCGGTCGAGGATCTTGTCGGACAGCACGCCGCCGACGCTGTCGCCGATCACGCCGGCAAAGAACACGCCGGAAGCGAACAGCGCCGAATTCTTGATGTCGAGATTGTAGTTGTTCTTGAAGAACAGCGGCAGCCAGTTGAGATAGAGCCACAAGCACCAGCCGTAGCAAAAATAGGTCAGCGTCACCGGCCACATCCGCCCCAGTAGCGGGCCCCATGGCACCTGCGGCCGCTCGCCGGTCGGGCGCGGCGGCAGTGCGGCGAGCTCGGCCTCGGTAATGAAGGCGTGCTCCTTCGGCTCGTTGCGGAAATACCAGACCCAGATGACGCCCCAGATCAGGCTGACGAAGCCGAGCACGACGAACGCGCCGCGCCAGGTCAGCCAGAGGATCAGCAGCGCCACCACCGGCGGCGTCACGGCATTGCCGAGCCGCGCGAAGGAATGGGTCAGCCCTTGCGCAAAACCGCGGCGGTTCGCAGGCGTCCAATATTGCATCGCACGCGTCGCGGTCGGAAAGGTCGCGCCCTCACCGAAGCCGAGCGCGAAACGCGCGACGAACAGCGCGGCAAGGCCATGCACGAAGCCGGTCGAGATGGTGGCCACCGCCCAGATCATGCCGCACCAGAACAGCGTCTTGCGCGGCCCGAAACGATCGCCGACCCAGCCCCCGATCACCTGGAACAGCAGATAGGGATAAGCGAAGGCGGAGAACACGAGGCCAAGCTGAGTGTTCGACAGACCCAGCTCCTTCTGGATCTCGCTCGCCGCGGTGCCGATGTTCACCCGGTCGACATAGGTGATGAAATACATCGCGCAGAGCATCGCCAGCACGACATGCGTGGCCTTGAACCGAATTTTCATCTCCACCCCTCCCTGACTATCTTTTGTGGTCGTCGACCGCGTGTCCCCGCGCGGTTTAAGTGCCGACCACTTTCAGATGCGGCGACGTATTGCCCTGCGGGCGCTGCTCCAGCAGCTTCATCGCGGCATCGACGCCGCCAGAACGGTGCGGCACGCCCGCGACCGAAAGGCCCATCTCCACGCCGGTGAGCGCGCCGAGCAACGTCAGCGCGTTGCATTCGCCGAGATGGCCGATGCGGAAGACTTTTCCGGCGACCTTCGACAGGCCCGAGCCGAGCGACATGTTGTAATTGTCGAGCGCGATCTTGCGGAACTGGTCGGCGTCATGGCCCGGCGGCATCAGCACTGCCGTGAGCACGGGAGAGAATTCGGCAGGCTCCTGGCAGAGGATCTCGAGGCCCCAATGATTGACGGCGGCACGGGTCGCAGCCGCCAGCCGCTGATGCCGCGCGAACACGTTGTCGAGCCCCTCTTCGAGCAGCATCGCGATCGCCTCGCGCAGACCGTAGAGCAGGTTGGTCGCCGGCGTGTAGGGGAAGAAGCCGTTTGCGTTAGGCTTGAGCATCTCCTCCCAGTCGAAATAGGAGCGCGGCATCCTGTTGGTCTTCGAAGCAGTGCGCGCCTTCTCCGAGATCGCGTTGAAGCCGAGGCCGGGCGGCAGCATGAAACCCTTCTGCGAGCAGCTGACACTGACATCGACCTTCCATTCGTCGTGGCGGTAGTCGACCGAGCCGAGCGAGGAGATGGTGTCGACCATCAGCAGCGCCGGATGGCCCGTGCGATCGATCGCAGCGCGGATCTCGGCGATGCGGCTGGTCGCCCCGGTGGAGGTCTCGTTGTGCACGACCATCACGGCCTTGATCGCGCGCGCGGTGTCATCGGTCAGTCTTGCTTCGATCACGGCCGGATCGGCGCCGCGGCGCCAGTCACCGGGAACGAAATCGACCTCGATGCCGAACCGTCCCGCCATTTGCCGCCACAGGGTGGCGAAATGACCGGTCTCGACCATCAGCACCTTGTCGCCCGGCGACAGCGTGTTGACGATCGCCGCCTCCCAGGCGCCGGTCCCCGACGAGGGGAAGATCACCACCGGGCCGGCGGTCTGGAAGATTTTCTGGCTGCCCTCGAGCACGGCCCGACCGAGCTCGCCGAATTCCGCGCTCCGGTGGTCGATGACAGGCATGTCCATGGCGCGCAGGACGCGCTCGGGGACCGGGCTTGGGCCCGGAATCTGAAGGAAATGGCGTCCCTGATGCATGAAAACCTCCCGGTCGCGATTCTGGCCAGCTGTGCGGTCTATTTTGCATTCATTTTTTGTACTTTCAATCGATTTTTGGTATTCGATTGTGGAGATCGACGCAACCAAACGGGCAAACTACTGTGCTGCAAATGAAGTCCACGATTCCCGACAACGGGGCTCCGATTGCCCCGCCCGCCGGCCCTGGCGGCGAGCGCCAGGAGGCCTCGCTTCATGGCGAGATTCTGCTGCGGCTGCGCGACTACGTGGTCGAGGGCAACATTCCCGACGGCGCGCGCGTTCCCGAGCGGCAGCTCTGCGAGATGCTCGGCATCTCCCGCACACCGCTGCGCGAGGCACTCAAAGTGCTCGCCGCCGAGGGCCTGATCGAGCTCCTGCCCAACCGCGGCGCGCGGGTCCGCCAGCTCAGCCAGCGCGACCTCGAGGAGCTGTTCGACGTGATGGCGGGGCTGGAAAGCCTGGCCGGGCGGCTTGCCTGCGAAGCCATTACGGATGCGGAAATCACCGCGATCGAGCAGCTGCATTACGAGATGTACGGCCACTATCTGCATCGCGACATGCACGGCTATTTCCAGATCAACCAGCGCATCCACGAGAGCATCGTGGCGGCCGCGCGCAACGAGACGCTGAAGACCGCCTACGCCAATTTTGCGGGCCGCATCCGCCGCGTCCGCTACTCCGCCAATTTCGCCCGCAAGCGGCAGCGCTGGGCGGAAGCGATGCGCGAGCACGAGGCCATCCTCGATGCGCTGCGCCGCCGTGCCGAAAGCGAGCTCAGCGACATCCTGTTCCAGCACCTGCGCAACAAGCGGACGGCCGCGATCGAGCACCTGACCGAGCCCCAAGAGGACGCTCCGGCCTCCCCTTGAGGGCAGCCGGCTTGCTCATTTTGAATTCATAACATAATCGGCTAGAAACAAGAATGAATACTCCAGTCCGGCCACACGCCTCGCTGGATCAGTCCGGGACCAAGGATGACAAACGCCTCCTCGCTCGAACGGCGCCTGCGCGCGGAAATGACCGGCGACGTCCTGTTCGATCCCTTCAGCCGCGGCCGCTACGCCACCGACGCCTCGTTCTATCAGATCGTGCCCGCGGGCGTGGTCGTGCCCCGGACCATGGACGAGGCCTTGCGGGCGCTGGCGATCGCCCGGGACGACGGACGGAAAGTTACCCCGCGCGGCGGCGGCACCTCGCAATGCGGCCAGACCGTCAATGACGGCCTCGTGGTCGATCTCTCGAAGCACCTGAACCGGATCCTCTCGCTCGACGTAGCAAACCGCACCTGCGTGGTCGAGCCGGGCATCGTGCTCGACGACCTCAACCGCCAGCTGAAAAAGCACGGCCTCTGGTTTCCGGTCGACGTCTCCACGGCCTCGCGCGCAACCATCGGCGGCATGGCGGGCAATAATTCCTGCGGCGGCCGTAGCCTGCGATACGGCACCATGCGCGACAACACGCTGTCGATGGAGGCCGCGCTCGCCGATGGCAGGCTGAGCCATTACGGCGAGGTGTCGCGCGATCTCTCCGACCTCGATGCGAACGACGGCGCCCGCGCCCTGTTCCGCGACATGCTCGATCTCGGCGCCCGCGAGGCCGGGGAGATCGCCGCGCGCTTCCCAAAGGTGCAGCGCCGTGTCGGCGGCTACAATCTCGATGCGCTGGTGCCGCGCAATGCCCGCAACAACATGGCACACCTTCTCGTCGGCTCCGAGGGCACTCTCGCCTTCACCACCAAGGTCGAGCTGAAGCTGTGGCCTGTGATCCGCAACAAGGTGCTCGGCATCTGCCATTTCGGCCGTTTCTACGAGGCGATGGACGCGGCCCAGCATCTGGTCAAGCTGAAGCCGATCGCGGTCGAGCTGGTTGACCGCACCATGCTCGCACTCGGCCGCGACATCGCGATGTTCCGGCCCATCATCTCCACCGCGATCAAGGGCGATCCCGACGCCGTGCTGGTGGTCGAATTCGCCGAAGAGAACCAGGCGGACAATCTTCTGCGCCTCAAGCAGCTCGGCGAGCTGATGGGCGATCTCGGCTTCGGCTGGAACAATGACAAGCGCAAATGGGGCGGCGTGGTGGAAATCACCGAGCCCGCGCTGCAGAGCGGGATCGCCGATTTCCGCGCCGCCGGCCTCAACGTCATGATGTCGATGAAGCAGGAGGGCAAGCCGGTCTCCTTCGTCGAGGACTGCGCCGTGCCGCTGCCGCATCTCGCCGACTACACCGCGCGGCTGAGCGAGGTGTTTGCCAGGCACGGCACCAGCGGCACGATGTATGCTCACGCCTCCGAAGGCTGCCTGCATGTGCGGCCGGTGCTGAATTTGAAGCTGGAGAAGGACGTCAAGGCGATGCGGGCCATCGCCGAGGAAGCCTTCGAACTGGTGCGCGAATACAAGGGCTCGCATTCCGGCGAGCACGGCGATGGCCTGGTGCGCTCCGAATTCCACGCAACGATGTTCGGCGAGCGCCTCGTCGCCGACTTCCGCGAGGTGAAGCAACGCTTCGATCCCGATGGCGTGCTCAATCCCGGCAAGATCGTCGACGCTCCCAGGATGGACGACCGCTCGCTGTTTCGCTTCAAACCGGACTATCGCGTCGCTGAGCTCAAGACCAAACTCGACTGGTCGGCTTATCCCGGGGCCGGCGGCGGCTTTCAGGGCGCGATCGAGATGTGCAACAACAACGGCGCCTGCCGCAAGCTCGAGGGCGGTGTGATGTGTCCGTCCTACCGCGCGACGCGCAACGAGAAGGACGTGACGCGAGGCCGCGCCAACACATTGCGCCTCGCGATCTCCGGCCAGCTTGGCGCGGGCGCGCTCTCCTCTGACGAGATGATGGAGACGCTAAAGCTTTGCGTGTCCTGCAAGGCCTGCCGCCACGAATGCCCAACCGGCGTCGACATGGCCAAGATGAAGATCGAGGTGCTCGCCGCGCGCGCGGCCTCGCACGGCCTGACCTTGCGTGACCGCATGGTCGGCTACCTCCCACGCTATGCCGACCTCGCGTCGCGCTTTGCGCCGCTGGCAAATTTGCGCAACCGCAGCCCGTTGCTGCGAAAGCTGTTCGAGCGCTTTGCCGGCATCAGCGCGCGACGGGCCCTGCCCGCCTTCCGCAGCGATGTGTTCGTGCCGCCCGCGGACAGCGTTGGGCCGGAAACCGGCCGCGAGGTCGTGCTGTTCGCCGACACCTTCAACCGCATCTATGAGCGCGAAAATCTCGAGGCCGCGCTGCGCGTGCTTTCGGCCGGCGGCTATCGCGTGCATCTGCCGAAGCCGGCAAGCGGTGGCCGCCCGCTGTGTTGCGGCAGGACCTTCCTGTCCGCTGGTCTCGTCGACGAAGCCAGGTCCGAGCTCGATCGTCTTGTCGCTGCCTTCGCGCCGTTCGCCGCGCGCGGCGTGCCGATCGTCGGGCTTGAGCCAAGCTGCCTTTTGACCTTGCGCGACGAGCTCGCCTCGCTGCGCAAGGACGATGATGCCAAGGCCGTCGGCGCCCACGCGCTGACCTTCGAGGAATTCCTGGTGCGCGAGGCCGAGGCCGGCCGGCTGCAACTGCCGCTCGGCGCGATCGCCGACAAAGCCCTGGTGCACGGCCATTGCCATCAAAAATCCTTCGGCGCGCACAAGCCGGTCGAGCAGGTGCTGCGCCTCGTTCCCGGCCTGAAGGTCGAGACCATCGAGTCGAGCTGCTGCGGCATGGCCGGCGCCTTCGGTTATGGCGCGGACACCTACGATGCCTCGATCGAAATGGCCGAGCTCTCGCTGCTACCCGCGGTGCGGCGCGCAGATCAGAATACGCTGCTCGTCGCCGATGGCACCTCCTGCCGACACCAGATCCACGACGGCACCCAGCGCGAGGCGCTTCACGTCGCGCGCGTGCTGGCGATGAGCATTGATCGTGCGAAGACCCAATCCACAACCACTCCCCTTGCAAAGGAAACCAGCCATGGCTGACCTCACCCTCGACACCGCCCGCAAAATCCTCGACGCCGCCTTCGCGAAATCCACCGAGCTGAAGCTGAAGCCGCTCGTCGTCACCGTCCTCGACGCCCGCGGCGTGCTCAAGATCGCCGCGGCGCAGGACGGCACCAGCCTGATGCGCGCCGAGATCGCGCACGGCAAGGCCTATGGCGCGCTCGCATTGGGCATGGGCTCACGCGCCCTGTTTCAGCGCGCGCAGGAGCAGGCCTATTTCATCGACGCCGTGAACACCATGGCCAAGGGCGCGCTGGTGCCGGTCCCCGGCGGCGTGCTGATCATGGACGGCACGACACTGTTTGGCGCTGTCGGCGTCTCCGGCGACACGTCGGACAATGACGAGGCGTGCGCGATAGCGGGCATCCAGGCCTCGGGGTTGAAGGCTAACGCGGGATAACGATCATCCACGAACCGAAGCTCCCACGACCGACGAAGATACCAACGCGATGGCGGTGTACTTGAAGAGCATCGCCGAACCAGCGTCGCGGCCGCCGACAGCGTTTGCGACTTTGCCGACCACCGAGAGCAGTCTCCTGATCAGCCTCGGCAAGACGGTCTACGACGCGCGCTGCGCGAGCTGTCACGGCGCTCAAGGCGAGGGCAAGCCGCCACACTGGCACCGCTCGCTAACAACCAGTCGATCAAGATGGAGTCCGCCGTCAACGCGATCCGGATGGTGCTGAAATATCCGCCGGGCACGGAAGGCAATCCTCGCCCCTACGGCATGCCGCCATTTTGCCGGGCTTCTCTCGGACAACGAGGTCGCCGGCGTGGTCTCCTACATCCGCACCGCATGGGGCAATCGCGGCGCCCGGTCAGCGTGCGCGACGCCAACGAACTACGCTCCGCGCCCTGAACTGAGGCCCAGATGATCAACACGGAGCTCCCCGAGCAGACCGAGACTACCGCTGATGAGCGGGTCAATCGCATCGTGGCGGCCGGACCAGGCGGGGCACTGACGGTGGCCGGGATAGCTACGGCACTGGTCGTCGGGATGTGGTTCGCGTTTTACCTCTTCGTCTTTCTCCCTCGCGGGGCCCTGCAATGACCATCCATGATGCCCCTCGCGGCGCCGAGGTCGCCGCGCGCACGGAGCGCCGCTGGGCGACCATCTCGGTGATCATCATCGTGGTGCTTGCTGTACTGGCGGCCTTCGCCGGCATCCACCAGGTCACGGTGCCGCAGCCGCGCGTCGAGACCATCGATCCGACGCGGCTGCGCCTCTCAGGCGAGTTCGTCGAATCCAATCTCGGCAGCGTGCTGGAGCCGAACGGCGCGCTGACGGTCCGTGCCATCGGCCAGCAGTATTCCTTTACGCCGGGCTGCATCCTGGTGCCGGCCCAAACGCCGATCACGTTGCGCGCAACCAGCGCCGACGTGGTCCATGGGATCATCGTCCAGGGCACCAACGTCAACACCATGCTGGTGCCAGGCTACGTCTCCGAGCAATTGATGCGCTTCGAGAAACCCGGCGACTATCTGATGCCGTCCCAGGGAATTCTGCAGCTTCGGCACGAAGGCACGTAGGGCAAGGTCAAGGTGATCGGCAAAGAGGAATTCGCCGCCAAGGCGAAGAGCGGCGGGAGGCTGAGCTGTGTTGGTGAATAGAAGGCTCGTCCTCGCGCATTTCTGGCTAGCGTTGGCCGTGTTCGGGCTCGCACTCTTCCTCGGGGCCTGGCAGATGTTCGTGCGCAGCCCGCTGTACACCTGGACCAGCAACCCGGAATGGTACTACCCAGTCAACCCAGGGAGAGGGATAAAGTCCGCCAATTGCGGGCGGTGGTGCGGAGGGTTCGGGAAAGATACCGGTACGCCACCGTTAGAGGTTTGTGGACACGTTCACTACGTTAAATGCTGGCGAGATACATTAGGCGAAGAGCCCGAATTGACTGCCTCGAAAATCGGAGACGTGGATCAGCCTCGTTGTTCACTAGCACCGGCCCAAATCTCTGAGGCGTGTTGTCGCAAGACCGTCGCCTCCCATTGCAAGCAGATTGCTGGGCGAGGGACTTGCGACAGCCTTGGTCCAACTCACCGGCTTGTCGCATATCAGCAATGGGACGGGACTAACTGGCGGGCGCTTGTCAAACTCCATGACCCGGTACCCCAAATGGGAAGACGGCGTTGAGTTGAGGCACATTGCGCCGCTATGGCAGCTTCGTGCAGACACTTTACCGATTGCTCCGTGGTGTCGGGCCAGCTAGCTGAGGAGACGGCTCAGCGGGGCTGCTATAGGCCTTCGCATTGACAGCACCAGGGAGGGGAGCCGGCCGACGTTGACAGCATTATACAGGAACCCAGCTAAAGGGATGCTGACATGCCGCGCCGCCTGACGTCAGTTTGGGGATCACAACGCTGCTGCAGAATATCTGACCTGACGATTGCGGTTTTGGCGGCGTAGACTCGACCTTTTTACGTTCGACGTCTCGTTTAGATTCTAACGGCGGAGCAAGCTTTTCGTCGTGCACCTTCTCGCACTCATTGTCGTCATTGACGCGGAGGCCCGCGTGGAAAGTGATCTTGACGCAGGCGTCGCCGTCGGCTCGGAAGCCGTGGTCGCAGACTAGCGGGCCAGGAGATCGCACTTGAACTAGGCGGGACGTCGGCGCCACGTAGAGTCATTTCACCGCGCCCGTTGAAGACGGCGGTGAAGGTATCGGCGCAGGCAACGGTTGGGCCGTCGTCGGCTCTGTGGTCACCCCCGCCACATACTGGATGCTGATGCCGATGATCACGCATCCGTTGCCTGCCGTGGGCATCAGAACCCGGTGTTCATTGGCGCCGCTCCGGTACAAGGGAAGTCCTGAAAGTTTGCCGATCAAAGCGGACGATTTCAGGATGTCCTTCTCCACGTCGCTGCAGGTACGCGCCGACGGAAACACCTGAACGGCGGTCGCATCGCAACCATTGGCGGAAGGGCTCGCCAAAATCACCGATGTCGCGCGCGGCGCAACCGCGCTCGGATATGCTTGGATGGCGATGGATTCGAAGACATGCAGGTTGGGCGCGCCGGCATTCCAGTTCGAAAAGGCGCGGTGTGGCGCCTCGATTGCAGACCTCGATCCGCGCTCGACGGCGCCGACGCATGGACCGAGACCGGCCTTCCTGGCGTGAAGCACAGGCTCCGGCTTGTCTGGCAGACTGAGACTCCCGACATCGGGATTGACCGGGATTGATGCTGCGGGACGCGGTGCCGCTGGCGCGGGGTGCGACGCCGCTTTCGGCGGCGCCTTTGACTGCGGCTTCGGTACCGCTTCCGCGAGCGGCCATGGGCCGTTCGGGCCTGGCGGCCGTTCCGGCTGAGTTGGCGCTTGCACGAGCAGAGTGCGCCCGATCGGCCTGGCCTCAACCCGCGCCAGTGTGCCGCAATGGACGACGCACACCAGGACTCCGACGGCTCCCCGCCACCGGCGTGCAGTATGAAGATGCACTATTCCCAACCTTGATCTCGCGGCTAGTTCAACGTCAACGAACTGGATACGACACCGCCGTAGGCGTTTTGATCGGGCGAGCCGGAGAACGTTGCATTGAACCGCCAACGGTCCGTGACGGCGTATCCGACGCCGACGGCAAGGCCTGACGAACCCTTGAAGTAGCCGTACGACCCCGCGACCGAGACTTTTCCGGGCCGCTGATCGAATTGCAGCGCGCCTGCCGCCAGCGCCAGGGCGATGCCCGCGCGCGCCTCGCGCAGATTGTCCGTGACCTGACTCTGTAAGTTGGTGATCTGGCTCTGGAAGCCGGTGGTGATGCCGGAGAGCTGGCTGACGTTCACGGCATCGGTCGGGTTGATTCCCGCGGCAACATTGGTGATACGACGCTCGGCTCCCGCCGAGCCGACCGAAACCGTGTTGGCGGCGGTGGCGACCGATCCGGCGCCAAGTGCGACCGAGTTGGTTCCCGATGCAACGGCGCCCGTGCCCAGGGCGGTACTGTTTGTCGAAGACGCGACCGCGCCGTTGCCGAAGGCGGAGCTGCCGGCGGCCGCGCTCGCGGTGGCGCCATCGCCGATCGCGGTGTTGCCGAGCCCCGCCGCTGAACCCGCGCCGATCGCGGTGGAACCGGTGGCGACGGCGCCGGTTCCGATGGCGATGGCATTCGCGCCAGTGCCGGCGGTCGCGCCGTCGCCGATTGCGACGCCGCTTGCCCCCGTCGCGCTGGAGTTGTTGCCGGCCGCGAAGGAATTCGTGCCGCTGGCGTTCACGCTGCTGCCGATGGCCGTCGATGACGCGCCCGCCGCTGAACTGCTGAGACCGATCGCGATGGACTGAGCGCCGCTGGCGTGGGCGCCAACACCAGCAGTTCCGCTCCCGCCACCTCCAATCGCTACGCTATAAGCGCCGGACGCCTGAGGTCCAGGACCCCCAGCAAGGGCCGCGCCCCCGCCAATAGCTGTGCTGGCAAGGCCGGTGGCCTCCGAGAGGGACCCATACGCGCTGCTATAGTCTCCGCTCGCGGAGCTGGAGAAGCCGGCCGCCGTGCTTGACGCGCCACTTGCAGTGCTGAACACGCTCACCGCCGTGCTGCCGAGGCCATTTGCGGTGCCTCCACAGGCTAAGCTTGCCACGCCTGTCGCGGAACCGAGGGGGCTTCCCGTCCCGGCCTGGCCGCAGACCGCCTGCGCAGCGACCGGCGCCGGAGCGAGCGCCAGGATGGACATCGAGACAGCAGCGGAGAGAGTCGCAACCGCGATGACGATGGATGATCGCCTTGACCGCGGAGACGTGGCGGCGCGTGCGCAAGGTCTGACCAGATTGAATGTCGCTTGAGTGACGAGGCTAGGCATTTGTGCTCACAGCTTTAGAAGGTCATTGGCCGGCAGTGACCCGTCGGTTGGCATGCCGGACGAATAACGTCTTGCTCATCTCGTTCGTCCGACGTTGCGCGAAGCTGGAGCAAGAGCGCCGATCGCACATCAACCGTTCGGTTGAAGTCGGAGGGTCTTTCACCCGTGCCGCCGTTTTCCCGTTCGCTGTTGCCGAATTACATCCCCTGCGAGAAGTCGATCTGTCTCTGGCTTGGAACATGGTCCCGACGCTGGTTCTCGCATGTCACATCGTCAGCGTCGAAATATCGCCATGCGCGAGGCATTGCATTCGTGCTGCCGCGGAGGCAGCACATGAGCGTAATCGATTTTATTCCCGCATGGGTCGTTGCGAAATTCGCAATGCATTCGCGTGATACAGAATGCCCAATGCATGTTCGATACGGTACGAGCCGGCCATGACCTTCGAAGCATCGGAGCTTTCAGAACTGATCGGCGATATTTATGACGCCGCACTGGAGCCCGCACTATGGAGGGTGGCGCTCGGCCGTTCCTGCGCGTTCCTGGGCGCCTCTTCGGCGTTGCTCCATTGGCATGACGTTGCCGGCGAAAATTCGGCCGCACTGCATCCCTTCAACGATGACCCGTACTACACCCGGCTCTATGTCGAGAAATACTGGTCGATGAATCCGGTGTTTCCGGCTGCGACATTCGTGGAGCGCGGCGTCGTCTACACGCCCAGCGAAATGATCCCGCAGGCCGAACTCACCGAGACCCGGTTTTACAAGGAGTGGCTGAGGCCTCAGGGGATCGTTGGCTGTGTCGCCTCGAATCTTGAAAAAGGTGCGGCGAGTTCCACGGTGCTGACGATCCGAAGAAACGAGGAGCAAGGGAACGTCGATCAGGAGATGCGACGCCGCGCCGCATTAATCGTTCCTCATTTTCAGCGTGCGGCCTCGATCGGCCGACTGTTTGATCAGACGAGGGCAACCCAGGCGGTGCTTACGGAAACGCTCGAAAACATCGAGGCTGGGATATTTCTGGTTGGCCCGAACGGCCATATCGTCTTCGCCAACGCACCTGGTCGAGTCATGCTCGACGAGGGTACGCTGCTGCGCGAGAGCCGAAACGCGCTTGCGGCGGTCGAACCCGCGGCGCAGCGCATGCTGCGGGACATATTCCTGGCCGCAGAAAATGCTGACACGCCGGCCGGCCGGAGAGGCATGTCGATTCCGCTTTCGACGTCTCCGCGCGGACGCTGGTTCGCGCATGTCCTGCCGCTGACATCGGGTGATCGCCAGAAGAAGGTCGGCTCGCTCCATTCCGCCGTCGCCGCCGTATTCGTTCGCAAGACGTCACCCGCGAGTCCGCTGCCGCTGGAAGCGCTGACAAGGTTCTACAAGCTCACGACGAGTGAGGTCCGCGTCCTCGACGGTGTCATGAGGGTCAGCGGCGTGCGGGGGCTGGCTGATCTGCTGGGACTGTCGCAAGCGACGGTGAAGACGCATCTCCATAACGTCTTTCGCAAGACCGGCACCAGCCGCCAAAGCGAACTGGTGAAATTGGTCGCCGGCTTCGAGCCGCGGCAGGCCTCAGCAGTGGATACCAGATTGTCGTGACGCCCGAATCCCCCGCCCCTGTCGAACCTGATCGAAGATATCTGTGATCCGGCACCTGATCCGAGCTTGGGGATCAACACCCTTGAGCATTCCACACGACGTCCGAAGTTCGCACTTTCAAGGCTGATCAGCGACGTCTACGACGCCGCGCTTGATCCGACATTGTGGACGCGCGCTGGAAAATTCCTGCAGGTTCGTCGGAGGGATTTCCTCGCCCTGTTCTGGCACGACGCCGCAAGTGAAAGCTCTGTGCTTAATCTGTTCAATGAGGACCCGCACTACACGCTGCTGTATTTCGACTTATACATGCCGCTGAATCCGCGTTTCCGGTCGCCACTTTCGTCGATGCGGGGGTGGTGTACTGCTCGGACGACCTCATCCCGAGGGACGAATTCCTCAAGACGCGCTTCTACAAGGAGTGGGCCGGGCCGCAGGGCATCATCGACGCCCTCTTCGGTCTAAATCTAACGCGCTGGCCCCAGGTCCGCTATGGGGTCAAAAGCGGCGGTAGACACCAAGCCTGATCGGCGTCCGGTTTGCCTCTCACAGCAGACCTGAAACCCTCGGCGGCCGAGAAGCGCGGCACGCACCGCGCAGGTCCGCTCGGGTGATAGTGAAGGTTTGCCGCCGGGGTTAGCGGTAGGGCTTCTTAACAAGGCGCCAGAGCTCATGCCGGCCCCCCTGGGGCCGAATGCATGTATGGCAGGCTCGTTCGGAGGTCTGTCGGGACTTAGGCGGTCGGCTAGCTGACATAGCACGAGAAAGGCTCAGCAAGGCAGCCATAGAGCCACAATTCGCGCGCATGTTCCTGTAGGAGCTGCCAGCTCGCGACTACCGTCCTCGGTGTACTCAGGTCTCTCGTTTGCGGCACCTTAGGTGAACCCATGAGACGGGCGGGCGCGCTGGTTGTCATTCGGAGCCGATCACTTCTCGTAATTGACGCGATGGTGATCAGCCTGTCATTCGGCCTGCAATATTGCCCCCCTAAGCCGGGGGATCGGCGTCCAAAATTGACCCCCTACAGGTTGGTCTGTTGCGCTGCCTGCTTCGTCATGAAGCAGGTGGTTGGGGATGCTGATCGTGGAGACGATTGCCCGGATAAGGCGCGAGCACTTCATCAAGGGCAAGACGATCAAGGAGATCGCCCGTGACCTGAAGGTGTCGCGGAACACGGTCCGTAAAGTGCTGAGGTCGGGAGAGACCTCGTTCGAGTACGAGCGTGTCATCCAGCCGCGACCGAAGCTGGGACGGTGGGCTGCAGAACTCGACGGATTGTTGGCAGGGAACGCAGGCAAGTCGGCTCGCGAGCAGCTGACGTTGATCCGGATCTTCGAGGAGCTCCGCGGCCGCGGCTATGACGGCGGTTACGACGCCGTGCGACGTTACGCCAGGCGATGGGGCAAGGAACGCGGACAATCGACGGCTGCGGCCTACGTCCCGCTGAGCTTTGCGCCGGGAGAAGCCTATCAGTTCGACTGGAGCCATGAGGTCGTTTTGCTCAATGGCGTGACGGTGATGGTAAAGGCCGCCCACGTCCGGCTCTGCCACAGCCGGATGCTGTTCGTGCGGTGCTATCCGCGCGAGACGCAGGAGATGGTGTTCGACGCCCACGATCGGGCGTTCGCCCTGTTCAAAGGCACCTGCGTGCGCGGCATCTACGACAACATGAAGACCGCCGTGGAGACGATCTTCGTCGGCAAAGGGCGTCTCTACAATCGCCGCTTCATGCAGATGTGCAGTCACTACCTGGTCGATCCGGTGGCCTGCACGCCAGCGTCGGGCTGGGAGAAAGGCCAGGTCGAGAACCAGGTTGGGCTTGTCCGGGAACGCTTCTTCACGCCACGGCTGCGGTTCAAGAACCTCGACGAGTTGAACGCCTGGCTGCTGGACAAGTGCATCGCCTACACCAAAGCGCACCGGCATCCGGAACTGACCGAGCAAACGGTCTGGCAGGTGTTCGAAGCCGAGCGACCAATGCTCGTTCCCTATGCCGGCCGGTTCGACGGATTCCACGCGGTGCTGGCATCGGTCTCGAAGACCTGCCTGGTGCGCTTCGATAACAACAAATACTCGGTCACGGCCAGTGCCGTTGGGCGGCCTGTCGAGGTTCACGCCTACGCCGATCGCATTGTGATCCGCCAGGACGGACGCATCGTTGCCGAGCATGCTCGCTCGTTCGGCCGCGGTGATACCGTCTACGATCCCTGGCATTACGTGCCGGTGCTGGCTCGCAAACCCGGTGCCTTGCGCAACGGCGCTCCCTTCAAGGACTGGGTGCTGCCGGCTGCGATCGAACGTGTGCGGCGCAAGCTCGCCGGTGCCGACGACGGCAACCGGCAGATGGTCGACATCCTCAACGCGGTTCTGACCGACGGCTTGCCGGCCGTCGAAGCAGCCTGCGCCGAGGCGACCGCTCACGGCGTTCATTCCGCCGATGTCGTGCTCAACATCCTGGCCCGCCAGCGTGATCCTGCCCCGCCGGCCAACATCCTCACCCCGGCTGCGCTGACATTGCGCCATGCCCCGATCGCCGACTGTGCCCGCTACGACAACCTCAGGAGAACCATCTGATGGAGCGTACTCAACTGTTCGACCTCATGGGTGAGCTCAAGCTCTACGGCATGAAGGCCGCCTTCGACGAGATCATGGCGACCGCCATCAAGCGCCAGCACGAACCCCAACGCATTGTCGGCGACCTGCTCAATGCCGAGATCAACGAGAAGCAGGCCCGCTCGATCAAGTACCAGCTCACCATCGCCAAGCTGCCGCTTGCCAAGGACCTTGAGGACTTCCAGTTCGAAGGCACCCCCATCAACCAGAGCCTGGTCAATGATCTCGCCGGCGGCGGCTTTATCGCCCAGCAACGTAACGCCGTTCTGGTCGGCGGTACCGGCACCGGCAAAACACATATGGCCATCGCCATCGCCAGAAGCTGCATCCGATCTGGTGCCCGCGGTCGCTTCTACAACGTGGTCGACCTCGTCAACCGCCTGGAGATCGAGACCCGCAACGGACGGCAGGGCCGCATCGCCGAGCATCTGACCCGGCTCGACTTCATCGTCCTCGACGAACTTGGCTACCTGCCGTTCGCCCAGTCCGGCGGCCAGCTGCTGTTCCATCTCGTCAGCCGGCTCTACGAGCGCACCTCGATTGTCGTCACCACCAACCTTGCCTTCGGTGAATGGCCCAGCGTGTTCGGCGACGCCAAAATGACTACCGCGCTGCTCGACCGCCTGACCCACCATTGCGACATCGTCGAGAGTGGCAACGACAGTTGGCGCTTCAAAAGCCGCGACGACGATCACACAACCCGCGCTCGCCTCGTCTCCGCAACCCCGGCCAGCTCCGACGAGGCGAGCGCTACCGTCAAGACTCGTCGCTCAAAGGGGTCAAAATTGGACGCCGATACGGGGTCAAATTTGAACGCCGATTGACAGGCGAAGATCTACTTGCGCGACGTCGAGGGCGCCTGCAGACGCTTACGGCATTCACACGTTTTTCAAACCGTGTCTGACGAGCCTGTTTAACCGTTCCTCTCAGCGCGCGAGGCGCTTCTCGACGCGCTTGCGGCTATTGCCGACCTTCTTCACGGCCTTCTTCACCGCCGACGCCGAGCGGCCAGTCTTCTTGGCTTCGTATTGCACTTCGTAGTCCTGCCCTTTAGCCACGCGTGCGCGGTCCTGTTTGCGTCCACGTGCGCTCTTCTTCTTCGCGGCCATCTGCTCCTCCTTCTGCGAATCTGATGGTGGTGCAACGCTGCAAGGATTCGAGGGGTTCCTTCAAAGACTCTTTGCGGGCCCTAGCCGAAACAGGCGGCGATCAGATCGCGATGGTGCGGCAACTCGGGTTCATCTTCGAGAGGCGAGATGGATGGCACGGTCTAGACTGACTAGTCGTCAGTGGGCGCTTGGGTGCTCATGCACGATGGGAGCCCATCCGTCGAGCAACAGGCCGTCCCAAGCCACGACCCCAACGGCCCCTTGTCGCCACGTACTCGCGAAACGTCGATGCCCATTGAGAATTCTATTCGAAGATCTGGTCATTGACCTGGTCGTGGACGCGACAGGGCGTATCGGGATTGAACGTATCCATCGAGTTCATGCAGCATGTTCAGGGTCGACGTCCTTCGGCGTCTTCTTCTCTCACTGAGGCGTCATCTTCGCCGGACTTTCCTTTCCGGGGAGACCGCGGGGACCGAGCTCGTCGCGCTGGATGTCATCTTCGGCGCGCTTCGGGCTCAACGCCATTCATCGGTTGGTCAGGCATCATTCCATCCTTGCCTTGTCCTTCAGGTCGCGGATCCGGATCTCGGCCCCGTTCTTCGAGGGCACGATCTCGGATTCATCGGGCACCCGCGCTATCGCGCTGAGCCTTCTGAGTTCGCCAAGTTGTTCTGCGGTGGGCTTTTCATTTTCGATTCCTCGACCGCCTGCACGACGGCTTCGTCGTCGAGCACGTCAAGCAGCTGATTTATGGTTTGCAACTCGAACGCGAAGTAGATCAGGCGGTCCTGGTCGCCCCTGCCTAGGTCCGCCTGCAACTCGGAGGAATTCGTACGTCCCTCATTCATGACCAAAACCTCGCTGTCGACGGGCCTGTCCTTCGATATCGAAGGCGGCGGCAATCCTTGAGAACTTGCTGATCCAATTGTAGCGGTTGCGCGTGTGTGCTCGCCGGTCATCCCCGTCGATGCGAAGCTAGATGCGGTAGCCATCGTAGTTGATTTCGTGAATCCACTGCGCTCCCGAAGGCGCCTTCACCTTTAGGGTGGCCAATTGGAGGCTGATGAACCCCGGCATCTGAGCGGCTTCCGGCTTCGCGGCCGCTGTCTGGGTACGCCTCGCCACGCTACGCAACTCACAAAAAAGCCCACCGCCGGGGTTTTTGCCGACGGCGGGCTACCTACCTCACTCAGTCTGTAACCTCGAGAGCGTGGGGTGTTCCGACTAGGGTCCTTTCTCCGCCTCTCGGCGTGGACCCCCAAGGTTCCTAAAGAGACGCACCCAGCACGCCTTCCTGACCGATGCCGACCGAACCATACGCAATTGTCCGCGTTTACCGTCATCATGTCGGACGCTTTTGATTACTTCCGCGCCTACGCCGTCCGGGCTCTTTGCAAGCCCCGATCGATGCCGCGGGGCAGGATGAAGCATCTGCAACGGGTGGCGGGCCGAATGTACAATCTCGTCAAGAAGGAGGCCGCTTACAGCCCGGACGTACAGCACCTTGAGGACTTCCCGGCAGCGCAGAGACTTGAGGCATCTCTCGATCGCCGGCGCGACGACCGACCCTTTGCTCCGGTGAGGCCGGGCGCGGAACAGGAGGCTCGTTGAGTGGCTTCCGTCGAGGTTCGCACCGTAGCAAGTCTCCTGCGAGAATACGCGCAGCGGACCGCATTGCGTGGCGGCAATCCTTATAGGGCGAAAGCCTATGCTCGGGCCGCCGACAGCCTGGCAGCCCTCGCAGTCCCTCTCGACGTGCTCATCGCCGAAGACCGGCTCACCGAGATTCCCGGCGTCGGCGATGCGATCGCCGACATCATCGCCAAGCTTCACAAGACGGGCTCTCATCCGAGCCTTGAGAAGCTGCGGAAGGAGATCCCGGAGGGCGTGCTCGAGATGCTCGCCGTTCCCGGCCTCCGCCCCGAGAAGGTGCTGCGGCTCTACAGGGATCTCGGCATCACTTCGCTCGCCGAGTTGGAGGCCGCCGCCAAGGACGACCGCATCAAGAAGGCCAAAGGCCTCGGCGCGGCGCTGCAGACCAAGATCCTGCAGAACCTGGCCATCGCGAAAAGCGGAGAAGGTCGCCTCCATCTGCACCGTGCCGCCGCCCTGCTCGCGCACGCCAAGGATGCGCTGCGGATGGTTCGGCCGGAGCTTAAACGCGTGACGATCGCAGGCGACTTCCGCCGCGGCTGCGAACTCGTCGGCGACCTCACGATCGTCGCGGAGGCTGCCAAGATCGAGAAGGCAGCGAATGCTTCGGCGGCGGAAGGACTGCAGATCCGCCTGTCCGACCGCAAGCACTTCGGCGCCGCCCTTCTTTTCGGCACCGGTTCAGCCGCTCACATCAAGAGGCTCCAGGCGTTGGCGGCGGAGAAAGGAATGCGGCTGGACACGGACGGCTTGCACAAGGGTCGCACCCTGATCGCCGGCGACGAAACCCAGATCTATAGCGCCCTCGACCTGCCGTTCATCGATCCGGAGCTCCGGGAGGGCCGCGGCGAAATCGAGCTGGCCCTGAAGGGCAAGTTGCCCCAGCTAATCACCGACGAGGATCTGCGCGGTATCCTTCACTGCCACACCGATGCCTCCGACGGCACCGAGACCCTGGAGACGATGGCCAAGGCGACGCGCCAGCGTGGTTTCGAGTATTTCGGGGTCGCCGATCACTCCAAGTCCGCGCACTATGCGGGCGGTCTCTCGGAGGACGAGATCGCGCAGCAGCACCGGGACGCCGACCGGTTGAACAAGCGCTTCGGCAAGGATTTCCGAATCCTCAAAGGCATCGAGTCCGACATTCTGGCCGACGGCTCGCTGGACTATGCGGAGGACGTGCTGCAGCGCTTCGACTTCGTGGTCGCCAGCATCCACGGCCGCTTCAAACTCGACCGCAAGGCGCAGACGCAGCGGCTGCTGCGCGCCATCTCCGATCCCCACACCACCATCATCGGCCACATGACCGGGCGCCAGCTCCAGAGGCGGCCAGGCTACGAAATCGATGTCGACAAGGTGCTGCGCGCCTGTGCCAAGCATGACGTCGTGGTGGAGATCAACGCCCATCCATGGCGCCTCGACCTGGATTGGCGCTGGCACCAGGCCGCCCTTGAGTTCGGCTGCTTGATGAGCATCAATCCGGACGCGCACTCGATCCCCGAGCTCGACCACATGCACTGGGGCGTCGAGATGGCTCGGAAGGGCGGTGTCCCCGCCGACCGGGTCCTGAACGCGATGGCTCTTCCGGAGATCACGCGCTACCTCCGCCAGAAGCGGCGCTCGTTCGCCCGGGCGGCCTGATGCAGCAAGGGCACGGCTTCTCGCTGGAGGGCACCGCGGTCGCAGTTGCCGCCGATCGCGATCACCACTTCAGCAAACCGCCGCAGGACCGGATCATGCTGGTGGAAGGCCATGGCGTCGAAGGCGACGCCCACGCCGGCGCGTTCGTCAAGCACCGGTATCTCGCCCGCCGGCAGCCGCGCCTACCCAATCTCCGGCATCCCTTTCGGATGCCGGCTTCACGGTCGCAGCGGGGGACCTGGGCGAGAATATCACCACTGCCGGTCTGGACCTTGAGAGGATGCCTCTCCGGACGCTCATCGAGCTTGGACCAACGGCGATCGTGGAGATGACCGGCCTCCGGACGCCTTGCGTTCTGATCGACCGCTTCCAGCCCGGCCTTAAGCAACAGGTGCTCTCGTCGGCGGAAACGGGCCCTCCGTTCAAATCTGGGGTGCTGGGCGTGGTACGGGCCGGCGGGATGGTCGCGGCTGGTGCGCGGGCTCGCCCTCCGTCCTCCTCGTTTCGGCCTCTGCCGGCCGTGTAGAAAGAGCCTACATGGCCCGCAAATCGACCCTGCCTTATCGCCTGCAGCCCATGTTGGCCACGCTCACGGATGCGCCGTTCGACGATCCCGATTGGGTTTTCGAGGACAAATTCGATGGTTTCCGCATGGTCGCGGAAATCCGGCGTGGTCGGGTCGCGCTCTACAGCCGCAACGGGAAGATCATCAGCCACTCCTATGTCGAGGTCGCGAAAGCACTTGAGGGAGTGAAGGCGGACGCCGTGATCGATGGCGAGCTCGTTGCGATCGGGAAGGACGGCGTATCCCATTTCCAGTTGCTTCAAAACGCCCTGCGTCACGAGGCCAAGCTTTTGTACTGCGCGTTCGACCTCATGTTCGCAGCGGGCGAGGACCTGCGCGCGCTGCCGCTTCTCGAGCGCAAGAAGCGGCTCAAGGCCCTCCTGCCGCGCCACAAGCTGATCGCGTTCAGCAACCACCGCAAAGGCAGCGGCACAAAGTTCTTTGCACAAGCCGAGCTGAGACATCTCGAAGGCATCATGGCCAAGCGCGCCGACAGCCCGTACGCGTCCGGACGCCGGACCGCCGATTGGCTGAAGGTGAAGACCGCGCAGCGTCAGGAGGTAGTGATCGCCGGCTTCACCGCGCCGAGGCGAACCCGGCCCTTCTTTGGCGCCCTCGTGCTGGCGGTACGCGACGCCGATGCATGGCGGTACATTGGCCACGTCGGCACCGGCTTCAGCCACCAAGTTCTCGAAGAGCTTCACCGCAAGCTCGTGAGGCTGAAGACAGCCAAGTCGCCCTTCCCTGGCAAGGTGAAAAATGAGCGGGTTACGACCTGGGTGCGTCCTTCCTTGGTCGCGGAAGTGAAATTCGCGGAGTGGACCAGCAAGGGCGAGCTGCGCCAGCCGGTCTATCTCGGCCTGAGGTCCGACAAAAACGCCAAGGACGTTGTTCGCGAAAAGAAGTGGTCGCGAAAATAATGCAGCCGAGACGAAGCGCTCGATCTGGAGTTCAGCTCGCGGCGCGCTCGGATGCCGAAGGCCACGGCGGCAGGGGCGGCAATCCGAGGGCCTTGCGTACAGGTCCAAACGACCTCCGGTGAGCTGCGCATGCACCAAGCCTGGCGAGCGCCTCATAATGAGCCGGCACCGGGTAGCCCTTGTGATCCGCGAAACCGTAGCCGGGGTGACGCACGTCGAGTGTCCGCATGACCGTATCGCGCTCGACTTTGGCGAGGATGGAGGCGGCGGCAATGCTGGCGGACTTGGCGTCCCCTTTAATGATCGACTGCTGAGGGATGTCGATTTCCTTCAAACGCTTCGCATCGATCAGCAAGTGCTGCGGCGTCAACCCTAGGCCCCGGACCGCACGTTGCATCGCCTGGATGCCTGCCCAATAGATGTTGATTTCGTCGATCTCCTCGACCTCGACGAATGCTACACACCAACTCTCTGCCTTTTCCTTGATTTCCTTCGCGAGTTCTTCGCGAGCCGCGGCGTCGAGTTTTTTCGAGTCGTCAATTCCAATTATCCGTGTGCCGGGCTTCAGGATCACGGCGCCAGCGGAGACTGGCCCGGCGAGAGGGCTCATTCCCGCCTCGTCCACGCCTGCCCGGCATGATGGCCGCTTTCCCAGAGAGAGCTCTCGAAGCGCAGCATCTTTCGCAGGCGCTGCCCCTCGGACCTGTTTTCGAAGCGCCGTTTATCGATTGAGGCCAGGATGGCACGGGCTCCCGCGCGGGCGTCGGCCCGCAAGATCTGCTCGACGTCGGCCTCGAGCGGTCTTTTCTCGACGACATAGCGCCGACGCAATACATCGAGTGAATACTGGGTCATAGCGGCCTTCGTGAAGACTGAATGTGGGGAGCGTGTTGGTGAAATTTGTGGCGATTGTCTGAAGCTAGACCATGCCGTCATCAACTGCGCAGCGGTTTGTCGAAAGGAACCGGACCGGCTCGCCATCTGAGGTCCCGCTATTTCGGAGAGCCACTGATCCAGACCTCGCGCCGACGACCTCAGAGCGGAACCAACAGGTGTCTTCATCCCTTGAGAAAGAGTGGAGCCTCGATCCCAGGGGGCATCCCAAGGGACAGGCCCATGCTCCGAGAGACCGGCAACGAAGAACAGGCTCTGGACCGCACCGCCCAGGTCGCGGCCACCATCGCGGACGAAGGCCTCCGGTACGTCAGCGACTCCGCGCCGGGGTACACGCGCAAGCGGACAGGAACCACTTTCAGCTACTACAACAAGGACGGCGAGCGCATCACCGATGCCGCCGTCATCCGACGCATCAAATCAATCGGCATCCCGCCGGCCTACGAGTCCGTGTGGATCTGCCCGTCCTCGAACGGGCACATCCAAGCAACCGGGCTCGATGCGCGGGGTCGCAAGCAGTATCGCTACCATCCGAAGTGGCGCGAACTCCGAGACCAGAACAAGTATGAGCATATCATCCTGTTCGCTGCCACGCTGCCCGCGCTGCGGGAGCGGGTCGCCGCCGACATGAAGCGGGACGGACTGCCCCGCGACAAGGTGCTGGCCACGATCGTTAGTCTTCTGGAGAAGACTTTGATCCGGGTCGGCAATGCCGAGTATGCCGAGAAAAACAAGTCCTACGGGCTCACGACCATGCGCCGCAAGCACATCGCGGTCGGGCGCGGCGTCCTTCGGTTCGACTTCACGGGCAAGTCCGGCAAACAATGGAAGCTTCGCGTCGAGGACAAGCGGATAGCCGCGATCGTGAAGCGTTGCGCGGAGATCCCCGGACATGAGCTCTTCAAGTACCTCGACGACGACGGACAGCCCCGCACGGTCGATTCCGGCGACGTCAACGCCTACATCAAGGACATCACGGGCGAGGACTTCAGTGCCAAGGATTTTCGGACTTGGGCGGGAACGGTTCTGGCGGCGTTGGCGCTGGCCGAATTCAAGAAGCACGACAGCCAGGCCGAGGCGAAGCGCAACGTCGTCGCCGCGATCGAAAGCGTCTCGAAGCAGCTCGGCAACACACCGGCCATCTGCCGAAAGTGCTACGTGCACCCGGAAGTCCTGAACGCCTACATGTCAGGTGACCTCGTGAAGATGATTGAAGCCAAGATCGCGCAAAAGTTCAAGCGCCAGCACGCCAAGCTCACTTCCGACGAGATCATGGTGCTGGCATTTCTGCGCAGGCGTCTCGATGCTCTGAGGGTGCTCGTCTAGCCTTGCGTACGCGGTCTCCAGACCCTGCGTCCTCCTGGACCCTGCGGGCGCCCCTCGCCGACGGCCGGCGAGGCGCTTTCCTTGCCCTGATCTTAGGACCACTCCCTGCAACCACAATCACGATTCCGACGTGCTGATGCTGGTAGCTTCGGTCCGGGGCGCCGTCACCGGGCTGACGTCCGAACTGCTCGAGGATCACATCCGCAATCACGTCACCCGCCAGTCGCCGTGCCATGTCGGGCACGGTAATGCTTACCGGCTAATCTCGATACCGGCAGAACTCGTCGCCGTTTTCATACTCGATGCAGGTCTTAACCCGAGCGTAAGACCGCATTTCCCTACTAAACCCGCCTTCATACCGGCCTTCGCCGCGGCCCGGCGACCGGTATCCAGAACCGCGATCCATATCATCATCGTCGCGACGCCAGTTTCGTCCCGTGGTTCGATGATCCTCATCTTGGTCCATCATACGGCCCATCTGCCGATGCATCTGACGCATGCGATCCATATCCATGCGGTCGTCTCCACGATCCTGCCGGGTAGTCCAATCGCGATTAATGCGCGTGCCCTCGGCGCTCTGACGATCTCGGTCGCGCGCTTGATCTGATTGCTGCGGTGATCGCTCCGGCTGGACTGGAGCCTTTTGCAATTGGACTTGGTCCGGCTGTTGCGGGGTTACCTCCGGCCGAGCTTGGGGAGAGGCTTGATTAGCATCTGGCCCTGTTTGCTGAGCGAAGGCCGCAACGGGAATGAAACTGGAGACTACAAAAAGGATTGCGGCCATGTCTGATCGACGCATGATCTCACCTCGCGAGTTTGCTCTCTAACCTCGTGAGGCGGTTTTTGTTCTTATCTTTTTTGAAACGTCAGGAACGGTGACGCTTGTAAGCTTGGGCGCCATGGCAGTGCCGCCATGCCGGTTTTCGAATGTTAGAACTCGCTGTTGGGTTCTCTAGCAGTGCCGAGTGAGCGAGCGAGACGCGGGAGCCGAACTGTCTAGGTGTCCAAGGCTCACCTCGCCACACACCGGCGCCGTAGCGGCCGCTGCGGATCAATCCTAGACTGGGCTCCGCGGTTCGGGTTGACCCGTCTCAACTGATTCATTGCGTCGGCGGTTCGGGGCTGCACGTGGCTCCACTTCGTCAATAGCACGAATGGTAAGATGCTGGGCGATGTCCACCGCCACGTCCTGCTCAAGACCCGACCTGATCCGTCAGGTCCTGACCTAGTGCAGCAGGAACGTCATCACCTGCGCGGCGTGATGGATGAAAGACGCGAAGTAGAGGTATTCGCGGCCGCCGCATCGACTCGGTAGCCAGTATTCCCAGAAGTCGGTCGCGAGACGGCCCTACTGGTCCTCTTGCTCTAATTTTTCGGCAAGTCCGTCATATTCTTCAGTGAGATCCTTGAGCTTTTCAGCGAACTGCGGGTGAGCCGTCCCTTCGGCTAGTTGATGCAACCACAGCGCCCTCTTGCGCGACCTTTCCGCGTCACGATCGATACAAGCCGTTAGATGCATTTGCCTTTCCTCCTAACCTCCTGGAAAGGCCGCCCTGAAGAGCGGCCTCTCCATGCTGATGTAATTTTGTGCGGCGTTCAAGCGCCCGTCTTTGGCACACGCTGAAGCATGCTCCCACTCCTCGCACGATTCCCATCGTGCAGCGCACCAGGCGCTTCGTGCTGCCGCACATCCACCGGCAGTGTTGCACTAGGCTCGCGGAGACTGTGTGCTTCCCTAGTCTGATCACCGACGGACACTACGAATGTGCCAAGCCATGGTTGCGGCATAGGCAAGTAGAGTAATGCAGATGCCCGCGGCCAGTCGAGGTTTTGACACAGAGCCACATTCACGACCAAACCTTTCCGCCCGAATGGGTGTGTTGATAGTCAGGATTTTCCCGACAGTCGAAAAGCAATCTCCAGACTGCCTGGCGAGCTGCAATCACTGTATTCGGTTGCGCCTGAAGTGATCGTTCGTGGAGACTCCCGTGAAAACGTAGGTTTTCGAGGGGCCGAACCGGCAACTTTTTGCGCAGCATTAGAAACTACCCGGCCGTAGAGCCGAGAAACTTCGCGTGTAGATGCCGGCAAGCCTCGGGCTGCAGGCATAGGCTTGTAATAAGAGCTGATGCCCGGGAGGCCCCTCATCTTCGGTTGTGTACTAACCGGTCAGCAGCCCTGAAAATAGAAGTGCGGCGCCAAGTCCAATGAACGACAGAATTGAGGCCAGCACAACTTCGAGGCGCAACATCTTGCGCCGCCCGTCCCTAGGATTGGGTATCCCGATGAAGATGAGGACGCCCGCAGCCCCGAGCAAGGCAGCTCCGACTAGGATCTTCATGTTCGCCTTCCTTCATTTAAAGAGAGCAATAGCCAACCCCAGCCGGCGACTGGGGCCGACCCGCTTTCCCTTAAAAGGGTGACATGTGTGCTTGTCCAGCAGTACCGATGGAAGCCGGGGATGGCGCGCAACCGTACCCAGCTCGATAAAGCGGCTATATCCCAAAGGGTCGGAAACTATTCGCAAATCCGCTTGCGGACCGTAACACGCTCGCCATATCGATTCATTCGGTGACGGACAACAATTCGGCAATCGCGATCTCGGTTATAGGAATCGTAGAGGTGACGGCGATGATGATTTGGCCCGACACGCAGGCCGTTTGGACCGACACCGAATTCGACGGCGTTCGAAGTTCCGGCACTCGTGGCTAACGCGGCGATCAGCAATGCCGCCGCGATAATCGCTTTCTGCATCTGCAATCTCCTACCGGGCTAAACTTCTGAAGCTCGCGGCTTCTCAATTCGTCCCCACGTATGCAAAACACGTTCGAATGCAAAATGATCGATCCGTCGGTACGTATTTGTACCGAATTTCGATCTGCTTAACGGCGCTGCATTCGCCGTCGCGACGTCAGTTTGCGCGCGTATGACAACCTATAACCTCGCAGCAAATCGTGCTGAACAGCACGACAGCATAGGTTGGAGCCAAGTCCGGCGTTTTGGTCGGGCTGTCCGGCAGTGAGAGCAAGCGACACGGATGTGCCGCCACGCACGCGCGCCCATTCCGCACTACAAATAGAAGCGCACTTGCTGGTGCGCTCCTCTTATGCGACGACGCTGTCGGAACACGACTATCAGTGTGTAACCAGCGGACACGCCGAGTCGGATAATTTCCCGAATGCTTCTTCGCCCGACATAGTGTGAACCAGCTTGTAGTAGTCCCAAGGTTGTTTGGACTCATCGGGTTTCTTGACCTGCATGATGTACATCTCATGCTCCATCAAGCCATCGGCACGGATCTTGCCATTGCTGGTGAACATGTCGTCGATCTTCATCTTCTTGAGCTCCGCCATGACCTTCTCTGAATTTGTGGAGCCGGCAGCCTTGACCGCGTTGAGGTAGCTCATGGTCGCCGAATAGTAGCCCGCCTGATTCATGGTGGGCTCGCGCTTCGTCTTCTCATAATAGCGTTTGGCGAAGGCGCGGGTCTTCTCGTTGAGATCCCAATACCAGCCGGTGGTGAGGTACAGGCCCTGTGCGGTCTTGAGGCCGAGGCTGTGAATGTCGCTGATGAAGGCGAGCAATGCGGCCGGCTTCATTGTCCTGGCGATGCCGAACTCGTCGGCAGCCTTGATCGAGTTAGTGAAGTCGTTGCCGGCATTGGCGAGTCCAAGCACCTGCGCACCCGCGTTTTGCGCCTGGAGCAGATAGCTCGAGAAGTCCGACGTGGAGAGCGGGACGCGCACGGCGCCAGTGACCTTGCCGCCATTGGCCTCGACCACCTTCGACGCCGACTCCTGCAACTGGGTGCCGAAGGCGTAGTCGGCCGTGAGGAAGAACCAGGTTTTACCGCCCTGCTTCACCATGGTCTTGGCGGTACCGTTGCCGAGCGCAGTCGTGTCGTAGACGTAGTGGACCGTATACGGCGTGCAGTCCTTGCCGGTCAGTGATGCGCCGGCTGCGCCGATAGCGATGAACGGAATTTTCTTCTCCTTGGCGACATTGTTCATCGCCAGGCTAACTCCCGTGTTCGATCCGCCGAGAATCATCGTAATGCCGTCCCGGTCAGCCCATTCCCGGAATTTTTGCGCTCCAACATCGGGCTTGTTCTGGTGATCGGAGACCATGAACTCGATCTTGTTACCCAGAACGCTGCCGCCAAAATCCTCAATTGCCATCTTGGCCGCCTCGACACCGCCGGGGCCGATAACGTCGGCATAGAGGCCGGACATGTCGTCGATATCGCCGATCACGACCTTGTTTTCGGCCGCGTGTGCAGTCGTCACCGCCATTGACGCTGTGAGCAGCAGTTGAACCGTTCTTACCGCAATGTATTTCATTTGACGTGTTCCTCCTTTTCGATTTCAGCGCGAGGTCGTCAGGACTTCGCGTCGTCACGTCGCGCTGGGTCAAATCAACTAGACGCCGAGATAGCGCTGGAGCAGCTCCGGTTGTGCCTTGAGCTCCCGAGCTGGCCCGTCGTGCACGATGTGTCCGTTGTTGATGATGTAGATCCGGCTCGCCAGGGCCAGCGTCGCCGCCAAATTCTGCTCGACCAGCACGATGGTCTGGCCGGCGGCGGCGAGCTCGCGGCAGGCCTTGACGAGATCGTGGACGATGACGGGCGCGAGCCCCTCGAACGGCTCGTCCAGCAGCACGATCTTGGGATCGCGCACCAGCGCCCGCGCGATAGCGAGCATCTGCTGTTCGCCGCCCGACAGCTCGGTGCCGCGGTTGCTACGCCGCTCCTTCAGTCGCGGAAACATCTCGTAGATGCGGTCGAGAGGCCAGCGTTTGGGCGCCGTGATCCCGGCGAGCAGGATATTCTCTTCCACCGACAGGCTGCCGAAAATGCGGCGCTCCTCGTGCACGAGCTGCATGCCCGCCTGCGCGATTCTGTGGCTTTTTCGGCCGGCGATATCGATGCCGTCGAACTTCACGCTGCCGCTACGCGGAGTCACGACACCCATCAGGCTCTTCAGCGTGGTGCTCTTGCCGGCGCCGTTTCGGCCGAGCAGTGCCACCACCTCGTGACGCTCGACATGCATGGCGACGTCGAACAGGATGTGGGAGTCCCCGTAGTAGCTGTTCAGGCCGTTGACCTCGATCAGGCTCATGCGGCGATCTCTCCGTGAACTCCGCCGAGATAGGCTTCCTGCACGGCGGCGTTGGACTTGATTTCCTCCGGCGTGCCGTCGAGCAGAACCTTGCCTTCCTGTAGCACCGTCACGCGCTCGACCAGCTCGAACAGCGAATCCATGTCGTGGTCGATGATGATCATGGTGCGCCCGCGCGCGATCGATTTGAGCAGCTTGACGGTCTCGACCCGCTCGCGTGGGCTCATGCCCGCAAGCGGCTCGTCGAGCAGCAGCAGGCGTGGCGAGGTGGCGAGCGCGAGCCCGATTTCCAGTCTCCGCTTCTCGCCATAGGCGAGCTCGGATACCGGCGTATCGGCCCGGCGGCTCAAATTGACGAGGGCAAGCGTGTGCTCCACTTGCTCGGTCAGGCCCTTGACGCTGGAGAGCTTACGGAACAGGTCGAGCCGAAATTTCCCGCGCAGCTCGGCCAGCGCGGCGATCGTCAGGTTCTGACGCACCGTCAATCCGGTGAAGAGCTGGTTGACCTGATAGCTCTTGGTGAGGCCGAGCTGGCAGACCTCGGTGACCTTCAATCCGGTGATGTCGCGCCCCTCGAACACGATCTGACCAGAGCTCGGCGCGATCTCGCAGGTCAGCATCTTGAAGAAGGTCGATTTGCCGGCGCCGTTGGGGCCGATGATCCCGCGCAGCTCGCCCTGATTGACGCTGAAATCGATGTCGCTGTTGGCGACCAGGCCGCCATAGCGCTTGGTGAGGCCGCTGGCTTTGAGGATCGGCCCGGAATAGACGGGATGCGCGACCCTCTTCGCCTGCATCGGCGCGGGCGGGAGTTGCTGCGCGGCCTCGCTGTCAGCGGCCTCTTGCCCCACTTCCGCTTCCCCCCGCTTCCGCCCGTCCGAGACAAGGCGATATAGATCGGCAAGACCGCCGATGATGCCGCCGCGCAGGAAGCAGACCAGCAGCACGAATACGACACCCAGCACCAGCTTCCAGGCCGCGCCGAGGCCCAGCGCGGATTGGAGGAAATCCTGCAGGAACAGCCAGACGGTCGCGCCGACCAGCGGCCCGAACAACGTGCCCCTGCCGCCGATGGCCGTCTGCATCACGAGCTGGCCCGAGGTGTCGAAGGTGAAGGCGTCGGGCGGCATGAAGGCCTGGAGCACGCCGAGCAGGCCGCCGGCGAGACCGGCGTAAGCCGCCGCGATCACGAAAGCCGTCAGCTTGTAGCCGTGGATGTTGTGGCCGACGGCCGTGGCGCGCAGCGGATTGTCGCGGATCGCACTCAGAATCGCGCCGACCGGCGAGCGCACGATCCTGAGGGCGATGACGACGCCGACGAAGTAGCACAGCGCGATGAACTGATAGAGCGACCAGCCATTGGTGAAGTGGATGGAGGTGAAGCCGAGATCGAAGCTCGGCGTCGGTACCCCCGGCAGTCCATTCTCGCCGCCGGTGAAATCGGAAAGTGGATTGAACTCGACGAAGAAGAACACCTCCGCGATCGCCACGGTGATCATCGCGAAATAGATGCCGGTGCGGCGCAATGCGATCAGGCCGATCAGGTAGCCGGTCGCGGCGGCCGCGATCATGCCGATGATCAGCGCGCCCAGCACGTTGCCGAAGCCCGCGCGGGTCAGCAGGTAGGCGGCGACGAAGCCGCCGGTGCCGTAGAAGGCGGACTGGCCGAACGAGAGCAGGCCGGTGAAGCCGAACAGGATGTCGAAGCCGAGCCCGAAAAGGCCCCAGACCAGGATCCTGTTCACGGTGTTCGGCGCGAAGCCGAGACGAGGAAGCACGAAAGGAGCTGCGATCAAGCCGATCGCAGTCAGGGCTTCGATCAGGTAGGGGCGTTGCTTGAGCATCAGGAGATCGCTTACTCGCGGCCCTGGACGCCGAGCAGGCCATGCGGTCGTACCACGAGTACGAGCGTCATCGCTGCAAACAGCATCACATAGGCATAGCCGGGGTTGAACATGGAGGTGACGCTGATGATCTCGCCGGCGATCAGGCCGCCGAGAATTGCGCCCGGGAACGAACCGACGCCGCCGATCACCACCACCACGAAGGTCTGGACCAGGATGTCGTCACCGATGCCCGGTGTCAGCGACACCACCGGCGCGTTGACGATGCCGGCAAAGCCGGCTGCCATTGCGCCGATGCCGAACACGATCATGAAGACGCGGTAGACGTTGATGCCGAGCGAATCGACCATCACCGAATCCTCGATGCCGGCGCGCACAATCATGCCCAGCCGGGTCCGGTAGAGGACGATGAACAACGCGCCGAGCGCGACAGCGACGATCCCGACCACGGCGAGGCGATAGGTCGGATAGAACATGAACCCCAGATTGGTGATGCCCTGGAATAGCGCCGGCGGCGGCACCAGCTGCGACTGGCTCGAGAAGATCAGGCGCACGAGCTCGACGAAACAGATGCCGAGCCCGAAGGTTACCAGCAGCTGATCCTCGTGGGGCCGATGATAGAAATGGCGGATGATGACGCGTTCGATGAGAACGCCGAGCAGCATCACGAACAGGGAGCCCGCGATCACGGCGAGGATGAACGACTCCGTGTACTGGTAGGCGACAAAGCCGGCATAGCCGCCGATCATGAACATCGCGCCGTGCGCGAGGTTCAGCACGCCGAGCGTGCCGTAGATGATGGTCAGGCCGGAGCTGATCAGCGCGAGCAAGGCCCCGAGCGCGAGCCCGTTGAAAAGCTGTGAAACGAGGTTGGGCCAACTTATCATGCGACAATCGCTGTTGCGGCGCGCGATCGTGCGCGTCCAAAAAAGGTGACGCCGCAGGTCCTGAGTAAGGCCTACGGCGCCACAGGGGTTAGTTCGGCATCAGCTGTAGTCGCCGAGATGGCAGCCGAAGGCGTCCGGCTTCTGCATCAGGCCGTCGCCCGGGACGATCTCGACGACGTCGTACCAGTCTTCCTTGTTCTTCATGTCCTTCTGCTGCTTGCCCTTGACGATGATCACCGGGCGAACGCACTGATGGTCCTCGGGACGGTAATGCACGTCGCCCACCAGGGAGGGGATCGTCTCGCCTTTCTCGTAGGCCTTGATCACGTCGGGCGGATTGAAGCTGCCGGCCTGCTCGCACATGTGCGCCCAATGGGCGAAGCTGACATAGGCGTTCTCGGCGCCCCATTCGGGCTTGTAGCCGTACTTCTTCTCGAAGGCTTCGTTGAACATCTTGGCGAGCGGGAATTTGTCTTCGATGGTCCACCAATAATCGGTGGCGGCGTAGACGCCCTGCATCAGGCCGCCGGTCTCGCGCGCGATAAAAGGCACCTGGTAGGGGACGACCAGCTTCATCTTGTCGAGCACGCCGAACTGCTTGGCCTGTTGTGTCGACAGCACGGCGTCGTGCCCCCAGTTGACGTTGATGAGCACGTCGGCGCCTGAATTCGCGACGTTCAGCAAATAGGAGGAGTAGTCGGGTGCGCCGAGGGGCGCCACCTGGTTGGTGGTCGTCGTCCAGCCCGCTGTTGCGAGGAAATCCTGCATGGATTTGGTGACGGTGTGGCCGTAGGTGTAATCAGGCGTGAGATACGCCGCCTTCTTGCCCTTGCCGAACTCACGTACCATCACCGGGCCTATCGCTGCAGCCGCAGTCTGGCCGTAGAAGTTCTGGCGAAAGCCGTAGCGGACGCAATCCTTTCCGGTAGTATCGTTCGAGCCGGAAATGCCGCACACGAAAATGACGTGTTCGCGCTGGGCGAGTTTGTTCAGCGCCACCGCAACGGCGCTCGACGTGCCGCCGGTGATCATGATCGCCTTGTTCTCGCTGATGAAGCGCTGCTGCGCCTGCACCGCCTCGTTCGGCTTGGCCGCGGAATCGGCGACGCCGAACTTCAGCTCCTTGCCGAGCACGCCCTTGCTGGTCTTGGGCGAGATCTTCTTGATCAGCTCGTGGCCTTCATTGATGTGCTCGATCGCGAGCTGGTAGCCCTTGAGCTCGTCTTCACCTTGTACGGCATAGGTGCCGGTGCGCGGCACGGAGATGCCGATGAAGGCGGTGGAACCCGACACGCCCGCGGGATAGGTGCCGATCGCCGGCTCCTCGGCAAACGCCGGCATCGCGGGCAGCATCGAGCCGCCGATGAGGCCCGCGGTGGTCTGAAGCAAGCCACGGCGCGAGAGGCCGCGGCGGATGAGATTGTCAGTCATCGTTTCCTCCGAACATCGTTCTTGTTTGCAGGGAAGGCACGACCTGTCCGGCGGCAGCCGGTCTCCAGGGCCTGCCCGCGCCGGGCACGTCACATCCGCGTGTAGCTCTTGGGCGTAAGCATTGCTTGTGAACGCCTTCTGTCAATTTCGTCTTTGGTCGAACGCCGAAAATTATCTCGTGAAAACATATCGGATCACGATATATATTAGCCTTTGTGAGTACGAGACTGGCGGGTTCGGCGAGAGAAATGGCGCGGCGAACGAGAGTGGCGGGTACCCGGAAGCGACGGTCATGGCCGCAAGGTGCGGAGCGGCCGGACCCCGCGCGGTCGGTGGAAGAGGTGAACGGGCAGCGGGCCACACCGCAGTCCGGCGACGCCTCGCGCATGCCCGAGCTTCGAAATCGACCGACCGGTGGGCGGGGACCGGCAGTCGGCTCTGTTCAGGGGAAGCATGTGCCCGGGCCGATGAAGCGGCTGAGCGTGCGTGCCCAGAACGTCCTGAAGGAGCTTGCAGTCGAGCTCAACGGCGAGCGACCGCCGAAGGGGAATTGGTCGCCGTCGCGCGAATTGCTGCGGGCGCTCACGGCCGAGCGCCTCTCGACCGCGCGCAATTGCGGGCCGCATACGATGCGGGAAATCGTGGACTGGGCGCAGGCCTGCGGCGTGACCATCAAGCCGGTAATCCCGCCCGGCGGTTCGCTGTCGCAGATGTGGAGCGAGCTGATCGCCAATGCCTCGGCAGGCAACCTGACCGGCGCCGAGATCGCCGGCGCGCTGCAGCGCTCGATCCGGCGGAAGAGCGTCCGCATTCCGATCGCCCTCCAGGTCATCCTGGTGAAGATCCTGCTGTCCAGCTTCGAATAGAGCGACGGATAGCTGTGCATCCGGAATTCCTGCTGGTTGGTCCCGGCGCTGCTGCTTGCTACTTTTGGCTGCGCTGCCGGTGTTGCCGAGTGGCAAGGAGGGAGGGGCACGGCATGGTTCAGGCGAAGAAGGCGCAACGGTCGACGGCGGCGGTAGCTGAGCGGGCTTCACGCCGCCGCACGATGCGCGACTCCGACTATGCTGGGCTGGCGCAGTTCCGCTTTCAGATCCGAAGCTTTCTGGCGTTCAGCGAGGCAGCCGCAGCACAGCAGGGATTGACGCCGACGCAGCATCAGGCGCTGCTTGGGATCAAGGGCTTTGTGCGGCCGGGTCCCGCTACAGTCGGTGATGTCGCGCGATTTCTGCTGATCCGGCATCACTCCGCTGTGGAACTGATCAATCGCCTCTCGAAGCTTGAGCTGGTCAGCCGCATTGCCGACCCTGAAGACGCCAGACGCGTTCATCTCAAGCTGACGAAAAAGGGTGAGCAGAAGCTCCAGGCGCTCTCGCGCAAGAACCTCGAGGAGCTCCGCCGCGCCGCAAGCCCGGCGCTCAGTCGTCTGCTGAGCTCGTTCCGGAAGTCCAGCCACACTTGAACACTCGTGGGACCGCCCTTTTCGATACGGAAAAACAGAGTGGGGCTGGCCACTAGAGGCGGCCAGCGGACAGCTCAGCCGAAGTCGAAGTGTCCGCGCCGGTCAGGCCCTGCACGCCTGCTGGATGGTCAACAGGTCAAAGCGCTTTCAGAACACAGTGCCGAGGCCGAACTCGAACGGGGATGGAGATGGGAGTTCGCGGTGGGTAATAAGGATAGTAGTACGGCAACCCATAGTAGGCTGGATGATAGCAGTCATACCAACGCCACGGATACTGCGGACGGTATGCAGGCCGGTAGGTTGCGAACACGGCATGATAGGAGTGTCGGAAGGGTCTGGAGTGCAATGGTGATAACCCTCCGGATGGAAGCCGAACGCCAGTAGGCAGTGCCTGCCCATGTCGAAAGCGGTAGTGGTGTCGGGGGAGAGCACTAAATTCGTTGGCATTAGGACCGGGTTGTCTCTGGCAGTCAACGCCACCAAGTGCAGCCGCCTCAATCGCAAGTCTCACGGCAGACTTTCCTATCGCAAATGGCCCCTGGGCCCAACTGAAGGGCCGTTGTCAAGCGATCCCGGCGCAAGGGCGCCGAGTGATCATACATCGGGCAGCCTAGAAGACGCAGACGCGGTCGTGAACGGGCCGGCCATTCTGCGATCTACTTCCATTCAGGTTGTTGTCTCCGGTCGACCGCAACATCAGCGCTGAGCGGACCACCGGACCCGTGCTCCGCACCTTTCTCAGAAGCAAGCACAGGCCCAAATGTTAATCGAGGTGATCTCGAAGTTTCTTCTCGTAGGCTTTACTGGGCTTTTTGCCGAGGTTCGCGAATCCTCAGCGTTCGTCCTTATGGGCCTCGGCGACTAGGCTGGCGCGTGCTCCCCTTTTGTACGGTAGCGCACCAGATATTGTCGGCTGAGACTCCTGCCAGACCTGTCGACAGCGCAACTGCGACCCTCTGACGCTTGCCCTCCAAAAGGCTCATCGGAACGCAACCTGACGAGATGCCGTTGCACTCGTACTCAACCTCAACGAAGGAGACATGCATGAGCTTGCGAAGTCCTTTTCCGTCCTCACTACCGCTGTCGCGATTTCTCTTGGCTCTAGCTCCGCATTGCTCGCAGCACCGATGACGCCTGCGTCGATCGCGCCAACGTTGGCATCCGTTGAGCAGGTGCAGTACCGGCATTGGCATCATGGCTGGGATCGTCCGCACTGGCATCGCCACTACGGGCCTGGTGCTGCCGCGATTGGAGGTCTCGCCGCCGGAGCTCTCATCGGGAGCGCAATTGCGAACAGCGAGGCGAGAGCCGACAGCAGCGCCTACTGCGCGCAACGCTACAAATCGTATGCATCCGGGACCTACCTCGGTTATGACAGCGCGCGGCATCCGTGCCCCTGATTGCCACTGCGGCCGGGCGTTCCGTTCTCAAACCGGCTGGCCGGCTTGTCGAGGGACTTAGCTGAATGGAGATAGGCGAGTTCACGAAACGCGTCGCGATCGCGGTCACGATCGCGACCGTACCTTTCCTTTTGTGGTATCTCCGCTCGGTGCTGCTGGTTGCGATCGGCGCTATCCTCTTGTCGGTCGTCCTTGACCTTCTATGCCAGCCCCTGCAGTGGTGCCGAGTCCCGAGAGCGGGCTCAGTTGGCCTTACGATGCTTCTTCTGTTCGGTTCCCTCGGCGCGATCGCGTATTTGTTCGGCACCACGCTGTCGAGCGAGATGGAAGACGTGCTGAAGCGCGCGGATATCGCAGCCAAAACAATCGCAGACGCCTTACAGAAATCCGCGTGGGGCCCCTCGCTCCTGCAGCACATGGACGCCAGCCAACTCTCGCTCACAAGTTGGGCCGGCAACATCGTCAGCGTGAGCAGTAGCGTTTTCGCGTCGTTGGTCGTCATGATCGCGATGGGAGCGTATATGGCCGCTCAACCAGGAGTATATCGAAGGGAAGTCCGCAAGCTGCTTCCTGGTAGATGGGCCAAGCCGCTCGAAGCCGTAACCAAGCACATCATCCAGTCACTCCAGCTCTGGAGTATCGGTCAGGCCATCCAGATGGTGCTGGTGGGAGCGCTCACGACAGCGGCAGTCTGGCTGATCGGCTTGCCGTCGCCGCTGGCTCTGGGCATCATCGCGGGGCTTGCCGAATTCATCCCGTACGCAGGGCCTTTCATCGCCGCGGTCCCTGCGCTGCTCGTCGCGACAGCGCAAGGATGGTCCCCCCTGCTTTGGACCGTGCTGGCCTACGTTGCGATTCAGCAAATCGAGGGGAATGTGCTGCTCCCGATGATCCAACGGCGGCTCATCGCCATTCCACCAGCCATGATTCTTTTCAGCATCTTGGCTGTCAGCAGCTTTTTCGGGGCGGCGGGAGTCATTTTCGCGGCTCCGATCAGCGTCATGATCTATGCAGTGCTGGAGACAATAGCCCGAAGCAGAAAACTGCGAACGCTAGTGCCAGAGCGAACGCAAACGACTCCACCATCAAGGGCGTGATCACTGCTGTGGGAGGTAGACACCATGAACAGGGATGTCGGACCGTCAATGGTGCTCCTGCTGTTGCTCGCTCTGATCCCGCTCTCCCTCGGCGCCGCCTACATGGACGCGCCTCCGGTGCTGCGTTTTGCGACCAGCGCCGCGGCGAGCGCTATTCTGGCGGAGTGGATCCGCCGCGGGACGGAGCAGCTCGCGCGGCACGCAGGACCTACCATCGGCGGCCTGATTATGGTGACGTTCGGCAGCGTCGCGGAACTCGTTTGGCCCTATTCATACTTGCGAGCGGCGAAACGGCCGTCGTTCAGGCCCAGGTCACCGGCTCGATTATCGGCACGAGCCTTTTTGGCTTGGGCATTGCGATCCTGATCGGCGGTCTTTCACGGCAGCGTCAAACGTTTAACCCCGCCAAGGCCGGGCTGCTATCGACGCTACTGATCCTATCGGTTATCGCACTGCTGCTGCCGGCGGTGTTCGACTATACGGGTCGGCAGGTCCACTTGCACAACATCGGCCTCACCGATGAGGAACTGAGCCTAGGTGCATCGTTGATCTTGCTTCTGCTCTATGCAGGAAACATCGTTTACACGTTGATCACTCATCGAGACGCCTTCGCCGACGGCGAAGCTGACGGCAAGCCTGCGTGGGGTTTGGCATTGTCGATCGGTATCGTAATTGGTTGCACCGCGATCATCGCGATCGAAGCCGAAATCCTCTCTGACGTGCTGACCCAGACGGCCACAGCTCTGAGGATCTCGCCGACTTTTCTTGGCGTGGTCGTACTTGCCCTGGTCGGGGACAAGCGCCGACATCTTCGCGGCGAGCTGGTTCGCTCACCGCAACAACATGACCGCCGCGTTGAATATCTGCGTTGGATCCGGCCATCCAGCTCGTGCTGGTGGTTGCGCCGCTTTTGGTCCTTATCTCGGCGTTCATGGAAAGACCGATGAGCTTCGTGTTCGGCAATCCGCCATATCTTTTGCAATCGCGAGCACGGCATTCGTCGTGAACGCGATCGCACGCGACGGCGAGACGACCTGGTTCGAGGGCCTGCTTCTGGTGGGCGTGTATATGCTGTTCGGGCTCGGTTTCTTCTTCATCGGTCCGGCGTGACCGGCCCTCGCCGATGCAGGTCTTATCGGACCTCGAAACCAAGCCGTGGCCGGCGGTGCCTTGCGGCCTTCAGCATGGTGTGCGCTGCTCGTAGGCACCGCAGACCGAAGCGCTCGAGAGCCTTGCCCTCCTAACGGGCGTAAGTTGCGTGCCGGTCAAGACGCGCCCGCTTTTCCCGCTCGCTGTGGAGGATGTGCCGGGTAATCTTTCGATCACGCCTGAAGGCGCCTTGTGTAGCGTGGTATGCGGCCATTCCCGGCGTCTCCTTGGATTTGTCTCGCCCAGCGTAAGCCGGACCTGCCGCCACGAGCGTGACGGCGCAGATCAGTGCGCCGAACCAGTTCTTAGACCTCATTGGTTCTCTCCTCGGGATGCAGAACACTTATCGGCCACTGAGCTCCCGGGGAGTTGAGTGACGCAACTCTCCCACCTGGGATGCGGCTACTTGACTTGCTGAATTGCCCCAAGCGTTCCTGACGTAAGTAGCGAGATCTGCAATCTGCTGGTCCGAAAGCTTCCAGTCGAAGGCCGGCATCGATACCTGCGTCGGCCGCGCATCAGTCGTCGCCGCGTGCGCACCATTCAGGATCAACCTGATGATAGTGGTCGGGTCACGGTCCTGCGCGGCGCTGCTTCCCTGAAGCCGCGGAAACATAGCCGGCGCGCCCCGGCCATCAGCCTGGTGGCATCCCGAACAATTGTCGACGTAGAGCGCCCCTCCGGCGGCCATAACCTTCGGATCTGGCCCAGCAACTTTGTTGTCCTCGGGAGCTGCTGGAATATCCTTGAGGTAAGTCGCCATAGCCTTGAGGTCGTCATCGTTCAGCTTCGAGGTGGAGAAGGTGATCACCTCCGACATGGGACCGTAAGCGACGGTTCGGTCGTTCCGACCTGTCTTGAGAAACGTGACGATCTCGTCAACGCTCCATTGCCCCAATCCCGACCGAACGTCAGCCGTCAAATTCGGCGCGTACCAATCATGCAGCTTGCCGCCGCGTAAGGCGGACTGCTTCTCGGCGGAGCCCAGAACATTGCTGGGCGTGTGGCAGGCGCCGCAATGTCCCAAGCCCTCGACCAGATAAGCTCCGCGATTCCATTCGGGCGACTTTTGGCCGTTGGGCTTGAATGTTCCTTCCCGGAAGAACAGCTCGTTCCACCCCTTCATGACGAACCGGTCATTCAGCGGCCAAACAAGATCGTTCGGCGGAGGGGACTTTGATGCCGGCTCGAGCGAGCTCAAGAAGGCGTGGAGCGCATCTGAATCCTGGCGCGTCACCTTGGTGTACCAGGGATATGGGAACGCGGGGTAGAGATAGCTTCCGTCCGCAGCAATCCCCTGATGTAGCGCCCGATAGAACTTATCATCGGACCAAGTGCCGATCCCGGTCTTTCGGTCCGGCGTGATGTTCGCCGAGTAGATCGTGCCGAACGGGGTCGGAATCGCGCGGCCGCCGGCAAATGGCTTGCCTCCGGGTGCGGTGTGGCAAGCCTCGCAGTCTCCGGCCGCGGCCAGATAGCGTCCTCTCTCTACTTGGCCGAATGACAACTGCTCGCAGCGAGCGGGCGAAGCGAAAAAAGCAAAGGCGCAGGAAGAAGCAAGCAATACGAGTCTCAGAGCACTGGATGACATCTTCCCGATCTCCTTACGCCTGAACCAACGGGCCGGGATTCTTGAGATACTGCGTTCTGATGGCCTGCGCGGACCAAAGCGCCAGCGCAGCAACAGTCCCTGTCGGATTGTAGCCCGGGTTCTGGGGGAAAGCGGACGACCCCATCACAAACAGATTTGAGACATCCCAATGCTGCAGATACGGGTTGAGAACGCTCTCCCGCGGGTTTAAGCCCATGATCGCGCCGCCAGTGTTGTGCGTCGTCTGGTAGGGCGTGATGTCGTAGTGACCCTTCCGGGGATTGCTCCTGATCTCCCGCGGCTTCATGGCCTGCGCGATCTGCTCTGCCTTGCCGGTCAAAAAATCCGACATTCTGTGCTCGTTGTCGGTGTAGTCGAAGGTCATCCGCATTAACGGCCTGCCGAGGAAATCGCGGTAGGTCGGGTCCAGATCGAGATGATTTCCTCGGTGGCTCATGACGGCGCCGTGCGTGGCGACGGACATCGACCTGAGATAGTCGTTGACGACGGCCCTCTTCCATTTGGCGCCCCATTTCGGCGTCCCATCAGGCACCAAGTGGGTCTCGATCGGCCGCCCGTTCGTGTTCCAGCAGGCGATATAGCCGCCTCCTAAGAACCCGAGATTGGAATGATCGAAGTTGTCTCCGTTGAATTCGTCGACCACCATTCCCAGCGCGCCGGCGCCGATGAACGGGTTCAGTATCTTGTCGTCGTAGAATACGTCGACACTGGACACGATCTGGTAGGCGTAGTTCTTCCCGAGCGTACCTGCTCCAGTGCTCGGGTCGTAGGGTGTGCCGATCCCCGATAGCAGCAGCAGATGTACGTTGTGCAGAACGAACGCGCTGAGAACGATCAAATCAGCTGGCTGCTCGTACTCTTCACCTTGGGTATCGACATATGTGACGCTGACCGCCCGTTTCCTGTCGCTGTCGAGGTTGATCTTGATGACCTCGCACTCCGTCTTGAGCGCAAAGTTCTTCTTGCGAAGCAGAACCGGCAGAATCGTGGTTTGCGGGCTTGCCTTGGAGTAATTCCCGCAGCCGAACTTCTCGCAGAACCCGCAATAGGTGCATGGGCCGAGTTGCACCCCGAGTGGATTGGTATAAGCGCGAGACATGTTGGCGGAGGGAGCCGGGAAAGGCTTTAGCCCGATGTCATTCGCGGCCTGCGCGAAGAGTGTCGGGCCGTAAGTCATCTCCATAGGCGGGTTCGGATAGTCTCTGGCGCGTGGGCCTTCGAACGGGTTTCCGCCGGACTGGATCTGACCTTTGATATTCCCTGCCTTGCCCGAGATGCCGCAGAGGTACTCCCACTTGTCGTAGTAGGGTTCCAGGTCGCCGTACGTGACGCCCCAATCTTGGACAGTCATGTCCTGTGGTATTGCTGCCGCGCCATAGCGATCCGTGTTGTGGCTCCGGGCGAGGAAATCGCTCGGCAGGAAACGCCAGTTCTGTCCATTCCAATGAATTCCGGCCCCGCCGACGCCCGTCCCTGGGAGAAAGGAGCCGAGTTGGCGCATTGGTAGAGCTGTCTCGCTCGTCGAGTTTCGGAAGCTCAGCGTCTCACGCGCGGGCTCTTGGAAGAGTGTATGGCGATAGTAATAGCGAAGCTCGTCTTGAATGAACGTGGTGGCGAAGTCGGTCGTCGTATCCCGCCAGCCACCGCGCTCGAGTGCCAAGACGTTCAGCCCGGCATCACTCAGTTCCTGACCGAGCAGCGCACCGGTCCAGCCGAACCCTACGAGGAGCGCATCCACGGGAGGGAGCTTGGTAGCCATCTTGAGGTCTCCCTATCCTTTCGGAGTCCAATCGGGACGGCCATAGAGTGACACAGGCGGTAATGGGTAGCGCTGGCCGTGCTTACTGACAAAGTCACGGTAATCGTATCGTGCGCCCGGAAAGCCGATCATCTTCCAGGCTCCCATATCCCTGTTTCCGCCGTACAAGGGATCTGCGAAGAATCCTTCCTGGGTATTGAGGAGGAGCTGCTTGAAGAATGCCTTCCCGTCGACCTGCTCGAGCTTTGCTTTTCCCTCCTCAAGGTCTCCGAGCACTTTGTCCTGCTGCTCCGCGCCGAGGTCCACGAAAGCTTTTCCACCGAACTCGGTTCGACAATAGCCATCGACTGCTTTGATTGCCGCTCGATACAATTGGGCTGGCGCCATCCGTGATTGATAACCCTGAGTTTCCGTGCCCTTTGCCCACGGACCCCCCATATACCAGCGCTCGGCTCGCCCGTACGCTCCTGCAAGCTGCCGGTCGATAAAGACCGTGACGCCAAGCTCGCGCGCGCCGGGCCCTAGCTCGTCCTTGGGTATCAATCGGGAAACAACTGCATCCACCCAGGCAACTTCGTCCGGGGCGAAAAACTCGTAGCCGCCCTTGAAAACCGCCCCCGGCTTGTTGGCTTCGCCCGGCCCCCAGGGGACCTGCTGCGAGATCGTGTCAGCCGCCGCGCTGCCGGAAGAAATCGCCAGGGAGGATCCGGCGACAATTCCGGCAGTGAGTAGCTCGCGGCGGCTGACGCCAGGAGTCGCGGATCGTTCGGTCTTCGCCATCGCCGGCCCCTTCTGCTTGTGAAGGCAACAACAACTTACAATAATCGCGGGTTCGCCCGGCAGGGCGCGGTCTTGGAAAGCTGGTACGGTCCCGCGCCATCTGACAAGGTCGCGGTTACCGCTGCAGCAAACGAACAAGCTCGAGGACGTTCTCTGCTTGAACTTCTTTTAGGAGACAGCTTTCCCGCTCTTTTCCGGGTGGGAGCTCAACAGCAGCCCGCTTGGCTCGATCCGACAGTTGCTTCAGCCTTTCTAGAAGCGGCACGACTTGTTCATCACTGCCGCGACGCCGGCTCTTCCGTCTGGCCTTCTTGGCAGTTCGCCACGCCAATGGCTTCATATCGTGTCCCATCGGAACGAGCACTCCGGTCCGTGCCTCTATTTGGAGGTGCCCTGCCGCGACGAGTTGGAGCCAGTCGTGCCTTGAGAGGAGCTGCCTGAATTCGAACCGGAAGGATTCACATTCACGGCTTCAAACAGGGACATTCCATGGGGACCGATCGTCATTACCACCGGATCGCCGTCCTTGCTCTTGGCCTGCACGACGAAGGATTCGGCGACGACCTTTACGTCGCTGAAGCCGGCATTCTTCAGATCATCTTGAATTTTTTGCACAGCGGAGTTCTGCCTAGAAGTGTCGGCAGACTGCGGCGCCTTCGGAGAATTGGATCCGGTTTGAGCAAGAGCTGGGCTCGAAGCAGTCGCTGCGAGCAAGAGGGCTGCCAGAAGTGTGGTCTTCATCGTCTGTCCTTTCGTGTGGAACGCTGGATCAGGATAATACTGACGCCAGCCACAAGCGTTCCGGTTGAAAGAACTCGCGCTCCCTTGCAGTCGGTACGAAAGCGAACGGACCCTCAGCTACGAATGCCCACTCGTCGCATCACTTTGCGCGCGTGTCGCAGAACTTAGCGCGGCAACCCTGCAGGACCATGCTGGCGAGGTGTAGCGGAGTGAAGTTCTACTCCGAAGATCAGACGATCCGCATGGCTGAATATCTCGTAGCCGTCGTCACGCGCGACAGCCACTAGCGTGATACCGGCTTGTTCGGCTGTTTCGATTGCGAGCGAGGTCGGCGCCGAGACGGCCACCAGGAGCGGCACTCCCATTCTCGCGGTCTTCTGTACCAATTCAACCGAAACTCGGCTGGTGAGGAGCACGGCTCCTGCTGCAGTATGTAGACCCGAGCGGGCGATAGCACCGGCCAATTTGTCCAGCGCGTTATGCCGCCCGACATCCTCCCTCACCAGCCGGATACCTTGGTCGTCCCAAAACGCCGCCGCATGCATCGCCCGCGTCGTCTCGTTGTGGCGCTGGAGCGGCCGCAGCGCTCGCATCGCGTTCAAAAGGTCCAAGGCGGGAAATCGGGCCTCACTGACAACACGGCGCAAAGGGCGACAGGCCTGCTCCAAACTTTCGATGCCGCAAAGGCCACAGCCGACCGGACCGACCATCGCCCGCCGCCTCTTGGAAATGAGATCGGCGCTCGCCCTATCGAGCCACATCCGGACCTCGCAGCCCTGCTCCAGCTCGATCACCTCGATGCTGCTGATCTCGCCGCTGTGCTCCACGGCGCCTTCGTTCAGGCTGAAACCGACGCCGAAGTCGTGGAGGTCGACGGGCGAAGCCATCATGACCGCGTAGGTCGAGCCGTTGTAGGTGAGCGCAACCCGCCGTTCCTCTGCCACAATGCGCGAGGACGGGATGGGCTCCGCCCCTCGCCAGACCAGATCCGGTTTGCCGAGTGCGCAACGGTCTTGCATCTGCTGCTCCTGGATGTTTGCGACTTGAGCAAACCTCCGCGACTGAGGCACGTTCCCCGAACGGCTCGGTACGATTTTCACCATGGCCGCCGGATTGAGCTCCGACGCCGAATCCTTTGTACGGCAGCGTGCACAATTGCTTGCGTGCGCTGCACCCATTTGCTGCAGATGTTAGATGCCATTGTTGTTGCAGCTTTTTCCGCCCGCCACGTCGGCCGGATCAGGCTGCTGTACCGTGATCTCCTCAGGAACCGTGAGCATCAATGTACGTTGGGGATCCCGAGGGCTGGCAGTTCCGGAAGCGCAACATGGCGCAAGCAAGCAATGGCGAGCACGAAACACACGAAACCGTTGAATATGACGGCCCGGCAGGCGGCTGGGGCTCACTCAAGGGTATCGCGCACATCTTCGGCAAGGAGTGGGACTCGCCTGCGGCGCTTGAGACGCTGCGCCGGCAGAACAAGCCGAAGGGCTTCATGTGCGTCTCCTGCTCATGGGCGAAGCCAGCCGACTATCACACCTTCGAATTCTGCGAGAACGGCGCCAAGGCTACTCTCTGGGAGTTGACCTCGCGCCGGTGCACGCCGGATTTCTTCGCCCAGCACACGTTGACCGAACTCCGCTCCTGGAGGGACTACGATCTCGAACAGCAGGGTCGCCTGACGGAGCCGCTTCGTTATGACAACGTGACTGACCGTTACGTACCATGCAGTTGGGAGGAAGCGTTCGCGGCGATCGGCTCGCAGCTGAAAACGCTCGATCCGAAATCCGTCATCTTCTATTCCTCAGGCCGCGCCAGCCTGGAAACCTCTTATTTATACGCCCTCTTTGCGCGCGTGTACGGCAACAATAATCTGCCTGATAGCTCGAACATGTGCCACGAAACGACCTCCGTTGCCTTAAAGAAATTGATCGGTGCAGGCGTCGGGACTGTGGTGTTTGACGACCTCGCCAATTGTGACGCGATGTTCTTCTTCGGACAGAACACCGGCTCGAACAGCCCGCGCTTTCTGCATCCCTTGCAAGACGCCGCAAAACGCGGCGTGCAGATCATTACCTTCAATCCGGTCCGCGAGAAGGGACTTGAGACCTTCGTTAATCCGCAGAACCCGATGGAGATGCTGACTGGCAAGGCCACCCAGATCAGTAGCCAGTATCATCAGGTGAAAGTCGGCGGCGACATCGCCGTCATCGTCGGCATCTGCAAACATGTCTTCGCCGCTGACGACGAGGCTAAGCAAACAGGCAAGCGCGTGATCGATGCGGATTTCATCGAGCAGCACACGACTGGCTTCGATGCCTTCGAAGCCGAAGTCCGAGCAACTTCGTGGGAGGACATCGAGGCTGCATCAGGCCTCGGCAGGGCGACGATTGAAGGCGCTGCCCAAGTCTATGTCGATGCGGGCCGCGTCATCGGCATCTACGGCATGGGCCTCACGCAGCACGTTCACGGATTCCAAAACGTCGGCATGCTCCTCAACATGCTCCTTCTCAAGGGCAATATTGGCCGCGACGGCACCGGCATCTCCCCGGTGCGAGGGCATTCCAACGTTCAGGGCCAGCGGACGGTCGGCATCTCGGAAAAGCCCGAACTCGTCCCGCTGGACAAGCTTGCAAAGCAGTTCGGATTCGAGCCGCCGCGCGAGAAGGGGATGAATACGGTCGAGACCTGCGAAGGCGTACTTTCAGGCAAGGTCAAAGCCTTCTTCGGACTTGGAGGCAACTTCGTGCGCGCGATCCCCGAGCGCGCCAAGATGGAAGAGGCGTGGCGCGGGCTCGAACTCACGGTGCAGATCGCCACCAAGCTCAATCGAAGTCATCTCATCCAGGGCAAGACAGCTTATCTGCTGCCCTGTCTCGGGCGCACCGAACACGACGTCCAGGCAAGCGGCCCGCAGGCCGTCAGCATGGAAGACACATTCAGCTGCATCCAGGGTTCGATAGGACTCCGCAAGCCGGCGAGCGAGCACCTCAGATCGGAGGTGGCCATCGTTGCGGGCCTCGCAAAGGCGACCCTGTCGCCCAACCCGAAACTGAAATGGGACGAATGGGTCGCCGACTACGGGCTGATCCGCGATCAGATCGCGGAGACTTACCCTGACGAGTTCTACGATTTCAATGCGCGGATGTTCACTCCAGGTGGCTTCTATCGGGGCAATTCCGCCCGAGAGCGGATCTGGAAGACCGAAAGCGGAAAGGCCGAGTTCACCGTGCCGGATACTCTGAGCTCGACCGGCTTCGACGATGCACCCGGACGTTACCGGCTCCTCACAATGCGCAGCAACGACCAGTTCAACACGACCATCTACGGCTACAGCGATCGTCTACGCGGCATCGAGGGAACGAGGGACGTGCTGCTGATAAGTCCCGAGGAAATCGCGCGCGCCGGTCTGAAGGAAGGCCAGATGGTGTCGCTCGTCAGCGATGCCGGGGACGGCATTCACCGCGAGGTCGGACCGCTGAAGGTGACGCCGTTCGGGCTGCCCGACGGATGCGTCGGTGCCTACTATCCGGAAATGAATCCACTGATCCCGCTGTCGCACCACGACGTCAAGTCCAAGACGCCGGCTGCCAAATCAGTGCCGGTCCGCATTCGTAGCTGAGCGACAAAGGAGCAAAGTGTCTTGAAGGGGGGCGGATGAATGCAGCTGTTCCGCCCGGGCGCAAATACGATCGCGACGCTCGTTATCGCTGCGATCGGTGCCGCGCCCGTTCTCGCCGTCGGTTTGTCCTACGAGCTAATGCGCTCGCCCTATGTCACGGACCAGAACGTTACTCGCAATCAACCGGTGCCCTTCAGTCATGAGCATCATGTGTCCGGGCTCGGCCTCGACTGCCGCTATTGCCACACCTCGGTCGAGAAGGCGCGCTTCGCCGGCGTTCCCCCGACGGAAACCTGCATGACCTGCCATTCGCAGATCTGGACCAACGCGCAGATGCTCGCCCCGGTACGGGAGAGCCTCGCCAAGAACCAGCCGATTGCGTGGCAGCGCGTCCACCGGCTTCCCGATTACGTGTATTTCGATCATTCGGTCCATATCGCCAATGGCGTCGGCTGCACAACCTGCCACGGCGACGTCGGGCAGATGCGGCTGATGCGGCAGGCCGCACCCCTCACCATGCAATGGTGCCTGGACTGCCATCGCGCGCCCGAACCTTACCTGCGTTCCCAAGAGGCCGTATTCGATCCGAAGTGGCAGCCGCCGCAGAACCAGGCCGACATCGGACACAAGCTCGCAGCGAGCTATCACATCAAAACCGCTCACCTGACGGACTGCACCGTATGCCATCGCTAAAGGAATTGCCCACGCGCCCGGCCCCGGCCGGGCGCAGCAAGCTCAACCGCCGACAGGCGCTTGGCCTGCTCGCGACCGGCATGGCCAGCGGGCTCGCGGCCTGCAGCAAACCGAGCGAGCAGATCATTCCCTATGTCGAGATGCCGGAACGGATCGTCCCGGGCGAACCGCTGAAATTCGCGACGACGCTCGCCCTGGCAGGGATCGGGCGCGGCGTGATCGTGACATCGATCGACGGCCGCCCGACCAAGGTGGAGGGCAACCCCCGTCACCCCGGCAGCCTCGGCGCCACCGACGTCTTCGCCGAGGCGGCCGTGCTGTCGCTTTACGATCCGGACCGTTCGCGCACCATCCTTCACAATGGCGCCATCGCTCCGCGTGAAACCTTGCATCGGGCCCTAATGGCCGAGCTTACCGACGCGCGCAGCCGCAAGGGCGACGGCCTGCGGTTATTGACGGGCCGTACCACCTCGCCCACGCTGCTGCGCCAGATCGACGGCTTGCTTCAGGCATTGCCCGCTGCGAATTGGCACGCCTACGACCCGACCGATGACGCGAACGCACGCGAAAAGGTGCGCAACTTGCCTACGGTCAGCCGCTGTGCAGCGTGCCTGACTTCGCAAAGGCGCGTGTGATCGTTGCGCTCGATGCCGATCCGCTGGGCCATGGGCCGGACCAGATACGGATCGGCCGCGGGTTCGCCACGCGGCGCGGCGACGCGAACGGGTTCTCGCGTCTCTATTGTATCGAGAGCGCCCTTACCGTCACGGGCGCGAAGGCGGACGAACGTCTTGCGCTCCGTCCCGAGGCAATCGAGCGGTTCGCGGCTGCACTCGCCCGGCAGCTAGGAGTTCCAGCCGGCGCAGCCGAACTCCCGGAGCCCGAGCGCGTGCTGCTGCGGAAGATCACGGCGGACCTGACTGGCCACAAAGGCGAGGCGCTCCTCGTTGCGGGCCCAACACTATCGAAAGAGGGGCACGCGCTGGTGCATTGGATCAACGCTCAGGTGAATGCGCCCGTTCAACTGATCAGCCCGCTCGATCAAACCCCGTCCGGCAGGCAGGCCGGAACGCTGGAGCAACTCGCGGACGACCTTGGGGCCGGACGTGTGCGCCAGCTCATCATGATCGGTGCCAATCCGGTTTATGACGCGCCGGCCGACCTGCAGTTCGAAGCGCGGGCGCAGAAGGCGACCTTCCGGCTCCATATGGGCGGTTACGCCGACGAGACCGCGGCGGTCGCGACCTGGCACGTGCCCCAACGTCACCCCCTGGAGGCCTGGTCGGACTTGCGCGCCATCGACGGGACGGCAAGCATCGTCCAGCCGCTGATCAAGCCGCTCTACGACAGCTTTGGCGATCACGAGCTTGCCGCCTGGCTCGCCGGAGAATGGGATGCAAGCGCTCATAATCTCGTACGGGCGACATGGCGGAGCGCCGCGTCCGGCGATTTCGAGGCGTGGTGGCGGCGTGTGCTGCACGACGGCGTCATCGCCGGAAGCGCTCCAGCGCCGGCCGTGCCGTCTGCACCGTTACTGCCGTCTCTCCCGGATTTGAAATCTGACAACAACCACGACAATGAGATCAGGCTGGTTTTGCGCCCTGATCCTAGCGTCTGGGACGGCTCATTCGCCAACAATGCCTGGCTACAGGAGTGCCCGAAACCACTGACGAAGCAGGTCTGGGGCAATGCGCTTGCGCTGCATCCGGACGCGGCGGCCCGCCTTGGGCTATCGCCGGGGGATGTGGTCACGCTTGGTGCGAACGGCCGATCCGTGGAGGTACCGGTGCTGGCCGAACCCGGAATGGCCGTCGGCGTCTGCGCGCTCACGCTGGGCGGAGGCCGGCAGAAGGCGGGCGCGATCGGCAACGGAGTCGGTGCCAACGCCTATGCCATCCGGACATCCGCAAACCGATGGCATTTGCCGCAGGTTTCGATTAAGCCGACGGGGCGCCATGAGCCGGTCCTTACGACTCAGAACATCGTCCGGACGCCGGAAGATGTGCGCGAACTCTATCCGCTGTATCAGCTCGGCCAGCCGCTGCCACGGCCAGTCGACCCGGATCCACCCAGCCTGATGCCGCCGAGCGTGAAGCCCGGCGACGGGCATGCCTGGGCGATGGTGATCGATACTTCAGTCTGCATCGGCTGCAATGCCTGCGTGGTCTCCTGCCAGGCCGAGAACAACGTCCCTGTGGTGGGTCCCGAGCAGGTTGCGATGGGGCGCGACATGCACTGGATGCGCGTCGATGGCTACGATCATGGCTCGGCGAACAGTCCCCAGATCGGCTTTCAGCCGGTACCCTGCATGCATTGCGAGCACGCCCCGTGCGAGCCCGTCTGCCCTGTCGCCGCATCCGTCCACGACAGTGAGGGCCTAAACGCGCAGGTCTATAATCGTTGCATCGGCACCCGCTTCTGCGAGGCGAACTGCCCTTACAAGGTTCGTCGCTTCAACTTCTTCGGTTATGCCGACGGCGATGAATACGGTAATCTCGGCGCGGAATCCTATCGCGGCCAGAAGAACCCGGAGGTGACCGTCCGCGCCCGCGGCGTCATGGAAAAATGCACATACTGTGTCCAGCGCATCAGCGGCGCACGTCGCGCCTCGGAACGTGAGGACCGGCCGCTCGGTCCAGACGAGGTGCAGACAGCCTGCCAGAACGCATGCCCGACCCGTGCCATCAGCTTCGGAGACCTGAACCAGGCTAACGCAGAGATCAACCACAGGAAAGCCGACCCGCGCCACTATGCCTTGCTCGGCCACCTCGGCACGCGGCCGCGCACCACCTACCTTGCCGATGTGCGCAATCCCGCACCTTCCGAGCCGGAGGGGCGGACATGAGCGAAGTTCTCCTTCCGCAGCATCCTCCGGCGCACCGCTGGATCTCGGCCGCGCGGGCAGGAGACCCCGCAGTCACCCAGGCCGTAGCTGATCCGCTCTTCACCGGGTTCGGTAAAACATGGTGGCTGGCGCTGCTTATCACCGTGCCCTTCGTGCTCTGGCTGTTCGTGGCAATCGCCTGGCTGTTCTACCGGGGCATCGGCATTTGGGGCATCAACTCCACTGTGGTCTGGGGGGTCGCGATCGCCAACTATGTCTGGTGGATTGGCATCGGCAATGCCGGCACGCTGATTTCGGCGATGCTGCTGTTAACTCGGCAAAGATGGCGCGCCTCGATCAACCGCTTCGCGGAAGCCATGACGCTGTTTGCGGTTGCGATCGCCGGGCTGATGCCTATCGTTCACCTCGGACGACCGATCTACGCTTATTGGCTCGCACCTTATCCGAACACCATGGCGCTTTGGCCGCAATGGCGCAGTGCCCTGGTGTGGGACTTCTGGGCCATCGTCAGCTACCTGCTGTTCTCCATTCTGTTCTGGTATGTCAGCCTGATCCCGGACCTTGCGACCATGCGCGACCGCACGCCATACCGTGCCGGCCAGCTGCTCTACGGCGCATTTGCGCTGGGATGGCGCGGCTCGTCGCGCGAGTGGTCGCGCCTGCAGACGCTGCATACCACGATGGCCGCCCTCGGCGTGCCTCTGGTCTGCTCGGTGCACTCGATCGTCGGTCTCGACTTCGCGGCGAGCCTGATGCCCGGTTGGCAGGAGAGCATCTTCCCACCCTATTTCGTGGTCGGCGCGATGTATTCCGGATTCGCGATGGTCGTGGTGCTGGCGGCGGCGATCCGCTGGGGCCTCAGCCTTCAGGCGATCATCACGCGACGCCATTTCGACGCGATTGCCCGCATCCTGCTGATGGCCTCGATCATCATGTTCTATTCCTACGCGACGGAATGGTTCATGGGCTGGTATGGCGGCGAGCACAGTGAGCGCGAACTGGTGCGGTTTGAGTTCACCGGCACCTACGCGCCCCTGTTCTGGGCGTTGCTGGCCTGCAATTGCCTGATCCCGCAGCTACTCTGGTGGCCGTTCGCGCGCCGATCGCTGCTCATTCTGATTCCGATCGCGATTGCGATCAACATCGGAATGTGGCTGGAGCGGATCCTCATCGTCTGGAATACGCTTTCGCACGGTTACATGCCGTCCCTGTGGCGCACGTTTCACTTCACGTTCTGGGACTGGAGCTTTCTTGTCGCGCCGCTCGGCTTTTTCGCCTTCCTGTTCCTGATCTTCGTGAGGCTGGTCCCGAGCATATCAATGTTCGACGTGCGCGAGCTCGCTCATGAGGAGGCCGCGGCATGACGGCCAAGCTTGTGGCGGAATTCCTCGACGGTGAGGCGCTGAAGGCGGCCCTGCAGCGCGTGCGTACCGTCGGACACGCCGCCCTCGAAACGTTCGCGCCGTATCCGATCGAAGGCCTAGCCGAACAGCTTGGGCAGAGCCGATCCGCAATTCGAGGTGTGATGCTCGCCGGGGGCCTCGGAACTGCAGCATTCGCCTTCGGACTGCAATGGTACAGCGCGGTGATCAACTATCCCATCAACAGCGGCGGACGTCCACTGAACTCCTGGCAGGTGTTCCTGCTGGTGCCGTTTGAGGTCGGAGTCTTCGCCGCCGCGCTCGCCGGCGTCATCGCCTTTCTTTGGTCGTGCCGCCTGCCGCGCCTGCACGACGCTCTGTTCGAGATTCCGGGCTTCGAACGCGCGACGCAAGATCGCTACTTCCTGCTAACCGCCTCGGACGGCGACCCGAACGAGCTGAGGAGGGTCCTCTGGGAGGCCGGCGCCGTGGCGGTCACGGAGCTGCGCACGCCATGACCGCCCGCGCGCTGCCATGGCTGCTGTTGCTGTCATCGGCGCTCGCCGGCTGCGGCGACTATTCCATGTCTCAGCAGAATCGCTATCGGACGTTCTCGAAGGCAGGGCTGTTCAAGGATGGCACCGAAGCGCAGGCCTTGCCGCAAGGGGTCGTTGCACAGGGCGATCTCGACCGCTTGCAGCAGGCCACCAAGCCACCGGCGGTCGACATGGTGCTGCTGTCCCGCGGCCGCGAGCGCTACGACATCTATTGCTCACCGTGTCACGGGTTCTCCGGCCACGGCGACGGCATGATCGTGCAGCGCGGCTTTCCCGCACCGCCCTCCTACCATTCCGCCCGCCTCCGCTCGGCCGATACTCAGTACTTCTTCGACGTGATCACCAACGGCTACGGCGCGATGTATTCCTACGCCGCGCGCATCGAGCCACGTGACCGCTGGGCCATCGTTGCCTATATCCGCGCGCTGCAGCAGTCCCAGCACACAGACGTCGCCAACGTCCCGGAGCTGAGGAGCAAGCTGCCGTGACCGCCGTGCTCCGCAGACCTGCCCTGAGAGCAATCAGGACGCCGCGAACAGCCGCGGGCCTCGTATTGGTCTTGCTCGCATCTGGGCTCGTGCTCGCGGCCGGGAGACTCGGCCCTTATCCGAGCCTGCTCCAGGGCTGGCTCGTGGGATTTGCGATCTGGAGCTGCGCGCCGATCGGCAGCATGACGCTGCTGCTCATTCATCGCTTGACCGGCGGCCGCTGGGGCTTCGCGGCCGGACCGGTGCTACGACCCCTAGCAGTCATGATGCCCCTCGTCGCAATCGCCTTCGTCCCGATACTGGCCGCGCTGCCTTACATCTATCCATGGGCGGCGGATCCCGGGCAGATCAGGCCGGATGTCGCACGCTGGTATCTGACCCAGCCCTCGTTCCTTGCGCGCGCCGTTATCGCATTGATCGGATGGTCCGTGCTCGGCGTGACCTTTGCTGCCGGCGCCGGCGCGCGACTGTTGGCCGCGCTCGGCCTCGCGTTCTTTGGGTTCATGATCAGTATGGTTGCGGTCGACTGGTTCCTCTCCATCGAACCGCATTACGTCGCCACCGCGTTCGCATCGATGATCGCGATGCAGCAGTTGCTGGTTGCGCTAGCCGTGGTCGCCGTCATTGGAACACCGGAGCTCGAGGGCAAGGTCGCAGGCGATATCGGCGGCCTGCTCATCGCAACATTGCTGGGCGTGGTCTATCTCGAATACATGACGTTCGTCGTCGCATGGTACGGCGATCTGCCCGACAAAGCCGGCTGGTTCCTCAAGCGTGGCACCGGCGCATGGAAAATGATGCTGGTCGCAAGCTTTGGGTTCGGCGCGGTGCTCCCGCTGACGATGCTGCTGTTCCAGGCCATCCGACGCAGCCGCGCAGGCCTACGCATTGTCGGCCTGCTGCTGCTGATCGGGACGGCCCTGCACCTGGCTTGGTTGATCGTTCCGGCCTTTGCGGCGCAAGCTTCCGTTGCCGCGACAGGCGCTGGCGCGCTCATCGTCTTGATCGTCGCTTCGATGCTTTTTTCTGATCGCTTCGTCCCCACGGAGCCGCCCCATGCCGAATGAAGAGATGGGCAGCCGCGCACTGCCGCAGCCCGCCGAGATCAATAACCGCATCGTCCTAATCGCTGTCGGCGGATTCCTACTGTTCGTCGCCGTCGCGATTGCGGGACTGCTGCTGTTCCTGAAGGCCCAGGCGCCGGCCGCGCTCGCGCCGAGAACAGAGCAGCGGTTTCCCCAGCCTGAGCTGCAGAAGGCACCGCAGAACGATCTCAGCCGGTTCGAGGCCGCGCAGCACGATGCGCTTTCCTCTTATGGCTGGGTCGATCGCGATCATGGCATCGCCCGTATCCCGATCGAGCAGGCGATGCGGCTGATCGCCGGGCGCGGCGAGCACGCCTATGACCCCCCTGAGGCCAGTGCAAGCTCCCGCTCCAATGAGGGTGGAGGCAGCCAATGAGGCAGGCACTCTTCGTCATCATCGCACTGGCACTTTGGCCCGAACTGGCCTGCGCGGGTTTGACGGAACAACAGATCGGACGGGTCGCGTTCGATCCTCCTCCAGGCGCACGCGTGCCCATGGCCTTGCAGTTCAAGGAGCTCAGGGGCGACACCGTCTCCCTCGCCAACGCGATTGGCGAACGGCCGACGCTGCTGATTCCGGCGGACTTTACCTGCAAGCAGATTTGCGGCCCGGCGCTAACCATCGCAAGCTCCGCCCTGCAGCAGACGGGGCTTGCCGCGGGACGCGACTATAGTGTGGTGGTGGTCGGGATTGATCCGCGCGACGCGATCGATGACGCACGCCAGTTCACTCAGGGTCAGATCGAGGGAGCGGGAATGTCGGTCTTGACGGGGTCGAGCGACAGCGTCGGCGCCTTGCTCGGTGCGATCGGGTATCATACCGAGTCCGACAGCAGCCATGATGCGATTGCGCATCCGGCCGCTTTCGTCACCCTCGCGGCGGACGGACATGTGGTCCGAACGCTGTCGAGCCTGGCTTTGCAGCCGCGTGACCTCCGCCTGGCGTTGCTAGAAGCGGGCAACGGTCGCATCGGCGGCCTTTCCGGGCGGATTGCGCTGCTCTGCTACGGCTTTGACGCGGTGCACGGCATCTATACCCGCCGGATCACCGCCATCCTGCAGATCGCCGGTGCCTCGACGGTGACCATACTCGCCGGCTTCATCGGCGGGATGCTGGTGCGCAGCAGGCGACGCGGAGCCTCAGTATGAACTCGCCGTTCAGGCTCCCGGAAGCGAGTACCCACGCCGTCACGGTGGACCATATCTTCTATCTCTTGCTGTTCCTGTCCGGCGCCACCGTCGTGCTGGTGTTCGGGCTCATCCTGCTGTTTGCCGTCCGCTATCGCCGCGGGTCATCCGCCAAACGCGGCCCGATGCCGGACGTCCTCAGCCGCGAGTTCGAGATCGGCTGGACTCTTGCCACACTGCTCACCTTCGCTTTTCTGTTCTGGTGGGCCTCCTCTGCCGACCTCAGCAGCCTCGCCGCGCCCTCCGGCTCACTCGAGATCCACGTCGTTGCCAAGCAATGGATGTGGAAGACACAGCACGCGAATGGCGCGCGCGAAATCAACGCCTTGCATGTGCCGCTGGGCCAGCCGGTCCATCTTCTGATGAGTTCGCAGGACGTCATCCATTCCTTCTTCGTCCCCGCGTTTCGGGTCAAGAAGGACGTGCTGCCTGGCCGCGACACCGACATCTGGTTTCAGGCCAGCAAGACCGGCACCTTCCCGCTGCTGTGCGCCGAATATTGCGGCACCGATCACTCCATGATGCGCGGCAAGATCGTCGTCATGCGCCAAGACGAGTATGCCAAATGGCTGGTCCAGCAGCCCGAAGGCGACGATCTTGCTCATGATGGAGCCAAGCTGTTCGTGTCGCAAGGCTGCTCGGGCTGTCACGCCGGCTCCTCAAACGTCCACGCACCGCGCCTCGCAGGCATCTATGGCCGCGCAGTGCAGCTTGCCGACGGGCGTACCGTCACTGCCGACGAGGCCTACATCCGCGACTCGATCTTGCAGCCGAAGCGCGACATCGTCGCCGGCTATGAGCCCATCATGCCGAGCTTCAAGGGACTGCTCGACGACGGTGAGATCCAGAGCCTGACCGCCTATATCCGCACACTCGGGGAGGAGCAAAATGACTGATGCCTTGCTCGCCGGAAACCTGCCACTGCCGCCGCGCCCCGATTATCTGCGCCATGGCTCGACGATTTCGTCCTGGCTCACCACTACCGACCACAAGCGCATCGCAATTCTCTACGCCATCACCATCACGTTCTTCTTCTTCCTGGGCGGGGGCCGCCATCACCCTTGTCCGGCTTGAACTGTTCGAGCCAAACGGCTGGCTGTTGACGTCGGACACCTACAACAAGCTGTTCTCGTTCCACGGCATCATCATGGTCTGGTTCTTCCTGGTGCCGTCCATACCGAATACTTTTGGTAACTTTCTGCTGCCGCTGATGATCGGCGCTCCGGACGTGGCCTTTCCGCGACTCAATCTGTTCAGCTGGTACCTGACGGTCGCGGCTGGCGCGTTCACGGTCTATGCGCTGGTCGCCGGTGGCGTCGACACCGGCTGGACGTTCTACACGCCCTATTCGTCGATGTTCTCAAACAGCCACGTCTTCGCGGCAGCGGCCGGCGTCTTCGTCGTCGGGTTTGCCAGCATCGCGACTGGTGTGAATTTCATCGCTACCACACACATGCTTCGCGCTCCCGGCATGACATGGTTTCGGCTGCCATTATTCGTATGGGCGATCTATGCAACCGCGCTGATCATGGTGCTCGCCACTCCGGTGTTGGCGATCTCCCTTCTGCTCGTGATCGCCGAGCGCGTGCTGGGATTGCCGATCTTTGATCCCGCTCGTGGCGGAGATCCGATCCTGTTCCAGCACTTGTTCTGGTTCTACTCGCATCCCGCCGTCTACATTATGGTTCTGCCGGCCATGGGGGTCGTTTCCGAGATCATTCCCTGCTTCGCGCGGAGGCGCATTTTTGGATACGATTTCATGGTGTACGCGATGCTAGCGATCGCTGGCATCGGCTTCTTCGTGTGGGGGCACCACATGTTCGTGTCCGGACAATCGGCACTGGCGAGCTTGGTGTTCTCCTTCCTCTCCTTCATCATCGCGGTCCCTTCCGCCATCAAAGTCTTCAACTGGACCGCGTCGCTGTATCGGGGCCAGATCAGCTTCGAATCCCCGATGCTCTATGCGCTCGGCTTCGTCGGGCTGTTCACGACCGGCGGTCTCTCAGGGCTGTTCCTGGCCTCCATCCCCGTGGACATTCATGTCACCGACACCTACTTTGTCGTCGCGCACTTCCACTACATCATGGTGGGCGGCTCGGTCTCCGCGTTCTTCGCCGGCTTGCATTTCTGGTGGCCGAAGGTCACGGGCAAGCTCTACCCGGAGGCTTGGGCAAAGTTTGCCGCCATCGTGATGTATTCAGGCTTCAACATGACGTTCCTGCCGCAGTTCTTCGCGGGCTATCTCGGGATGCCGCGCCGCTATCACACCTATCCGGCAGAGTTTCAGATCTACAATGTCATGTCATCGGCCGGCGCAGCGGTGCTGGCCGCGGCCTATCTGCTGCCGCTCGGCTATTTGACTTGGTCGCTGTTCTACGGCGGAAAGGCCACCAAGAATCCGTGGGGAGCCACGGGCCTGGAGTGGACCACCACGTCTCCACCTCCGCCGAAGAACTTCGACCGGCAACCCCGCGTCGATCGCGCGCCCTACGACTACCACGCCGAAGGCATGTCCGCCGGGACCGATCCTCCCGAAGTGCAGAACGCGAGGGAAACGCAATGAGCGACGACAGTGCACTGTTGCGAGAGCCCTGGTTCGACTTCGCTCGGCAGCGCGAGGCCGGCAAGTTCGGCATCTGGGTCTTCCTTGCCAGCGAGATGCTGTTCTTCGGCGCCCTGCTGCTCACCTACACGATCTGCCGGATCGAGCATCCGGGCGCATTCGCCGCGGCTGGGCGCGAGACGAACATCTGGTATGGCACGGTCAACACCGCGGTCTTGTTGACCAGCAGCCTGACAATGGCCATGGCGTCGCAGGCGGCGGAAGCGCCAGCGCAGCTGCGCAGGCTCGTGCTTGCTTGCCTGTTGACCACCGCCTTGCTCGGTGTCGCCTTCATTGTCATCAAAGGATTTGAGTACAAGGAGGACATTGATAAGCACCTCGTGCCTGGTGCCGACTTCGCGCTGCCTCAGCCGGGAGCGCAACTGTTCTATGGGATTTATTGGCTGATCACGGGTGTGCACGCGATTCACCTGTCGATCGGTATTGCACTGGTCAGCCGCTTGTTCTGGGTGCTGTACCGGCGCGAGCTTCCCACGCGGGACAATCCCGAGCTCGAGGTCACAGCGTTGTACTGGCACCTCGTCGATATCATCTGGATTTTCCTCTACCCGCTGATCTACCTGCCGGGACGCGCATCATGAGGGGCGCAGAAAGACAACCTGTCACTGCTCGCCGGTTATGGCAAAAAAATCTTGTGATCTGGGTTGCGCTGCTCGCGCTTCTCCTGCTTAGCCTCGCCCTTGCTTACGTCCCGATGGGAAGGATCACGACAGCTGCCGGCATCATCATCGCAGCGGTGAAATCTGGCCTTGTCGTCCTGCTATTCATGGAACTCGTCGCATGGAAGCCGCTGCTTCGGATCACGGCGATGTCAGGTCTGGTTTTCCTGATCGCGATGTTTGCATTAACGCTCGCTGACGTACTCGCGCGGCCTTAACACTGCGCCTGTACGGCTCACTTCGTGCCGAATATCAGTTCACATCTCGCCGATCTGGTATTCGGCTGCTCCAGTGATAGCGGTACTCGCTGAAACGGATCCCTGCGATCACGACCAACTCTCCTCACACACCGGTCCGCCCTGGGGCCGCATCGAGCATCCGGCAGGCTTCAGGTCGTGCGAATTGCTGCGGCTGCGCTGCCGGTCATCCTGCCAACAGCAGTTCTCGGATCTGGGACACCCGACCATTCGCGACAAAGCCAGCCAGCCTGCTCGCCGGTAGGCAGCTGGTACCTCCCAGGCGAGACGATCGTAAAAAAGTGGGAGATCGGGCAATAGCTACGAAAATTGTCCACCGGCGAGCTGGCGGATGTACTCCCGATGGATCATCTGGAAGCAGCCGCAAGAAGTTTGTCGAAGAAGGTCTGGGTTCGTGATTTCGATGTGCCCGCGGCAGGTGCTGATTACGGCCTGGTCCTCAAGATCGCTCAAGCATTCAGTTACACTTGCGCGCCTCACTCCAAGTAACCTGCTGAGGACATCGTGTGTGAGCGGCACATTATGGTCGTCTAAGCCTTGGCAGGCTACCAGTAGCCAGCGCGCCAACCGCTGCTTAAGCGAATGAACTGCATTGCAAACGCTGGCCTGGGACGTCTGCACCAAGACCACCGCGAGATAGCGATGTAGAGTTTGACGGAACGTCGGAAGGCGATCCGCGAGTTCAAGGAAATCGGAAGAGGATAGCCGCAATGCCGAACCGCCAACCTGTACCACCCGCCGGTGCGGTGGTGCGTGCGCTTGGCCTGTCAGCAGAAGTAGGGCGCCGACCGCGCCTTCACTGCCGATGAGCCAAGCCTCTACGTATTCGTTCTCCCCGACCTTCCCACCCACAGATACCAGACCGTCTGTAAGGAAATAGACGTGCTCCAGAGGGGAGCGCCAGTGGTGAAGGATTTGGCGAGGGCGAAGCTGCACCTGCTCGCCCATGGACGTGATCGATACGAGCTCCTCTTCGGGCAGTAACCGGAGCAATCGGTTCTGCCTCACGGGCGCGGTTACCTGGACGCACATTGCGACTTCGTTCAAGGCCGCGGCTCCGACGCACAATTGAAAGAACTCTGCCGATGATTCCCCACATTGTATCGGGGCGCAAGTTACGTTTTGTCAACTGCCGGGCATATTGGCTCCGACTCTGCTGTTAACGTGGTAGCTGCACTAACCTGTGTCCAGGCAAGCGTCCCATTTCGCCCACTCTCCCCGGCCTGTTTCGGCATCGCGATATCAATCTCTTACTACTACTTGGCACATCCGGTGGAGTTGACCGTAAGGCCGGCGAAGGTTCGGACGTGCTCGAGCATCTCCACCGACCCACAAGTGCTGCCCCTCGGAATCTAAGAAACCGCCCCCTCTCGAGCGAGCCCCTGGCATATCTCCAGCATGACCGTTGCATGCACGGTGTCGTACCAATTCGCAGCAAAAGGGCAAGAATTAGCCCCGTTCAGAACTATATTGTAGTTCAGGGGAATGGGGACCAGCGGTGGCGTCACACCTGAGCTGAAGGCGTGACGGGTCCAAGGTCCAGAGCGAGGCTACGATGTTGATCGACACCCAAATGGCCAATCGGATGGAGGAGGCAATTGATGGGACGTTTCGATCTCTGCCTCACATCTATAGGACCGACGAAATCAAGCTGGAGATCGCGCGCGCCGTTGCGTACAGCGGACTTCCATACCATGCGGCCGCACGAGACGCCGTTATTCAGATGTTCGCAACCCTTGATCGCGCGGTGAGAAATCGCAGGAAGTTGGCCAACCATCAGAACTAGTTAGACCCGACATACGGCCAATATGACCAGAGAGCCGGTCGAGAGTTCAACAAGTGGCGCGTGCGGGAGAAGTGCTGATGCGCTATGCTGACTAGCGCATGCACGTCCGGACGGGCTCTCTTCCGACCTAGTCAGGCAAGCTCCAGGAAACTGGCGCGCTGCTTTCGCTAGTTGACCGACCCGCGCGCACTGCAAGCACTGAGACAATTCCCGGTCAGCTCAAGCGTGCGGTCTCGATACTGATCTCAAAAAGCGGACCACGAGGACCGCGCACCGAAAGGCGCCAATGCTGCCCAGGGTCGAGGTTGCTCTCGAGTGTCTTTAGAGTCCGCAGCGCCTCGCGCCATGCAGCGCTATCGTCCGGCAGATCTTCTCCATCGTAGTCCCTAAAGCATTTGTGATTGTGGATGTGGAAGAAGTATCGCGGCACCATGCTGTCCCCGTCGTCAGGTCGTTAGAACATCATAGCTGCAGATTCGCGCGGCAGAGGTTCAGTGGCTCGCATTTTGGTACGCTCCCGCACAAGCCATAAACTCTCAATGTGCGTGCCGCCGATGTTCCGGTTACAGACATGCGCCCATGACGAGAAAATTCAGGCTCACCGGCAGAATCCCTGCTGCAGCGTACAGTTCAACCAACGACTTGCTCCCCTTCGGCGTTGTAGGTGCAACACCCCAGCCTCGGTCCCTCGCTGGGCGAAAAAGCACCGCAAGAGCCCGCGATCATCGAACAGCTTTCAAGGAAGGGGTCAATGAGGACGCGCGGCGTCCGGTCTCTGTTCCACGTTGCCAGCGCTCTAAACGAAAGTACATGCTGGGGACGAGCTGAGTGCGGAACCGGAAGCGCGGCTTTCCATTGACCATTAAGGGTGTCCTGATGGCTCGGATCGAAGACTACGCGCTTATTGGTGATTGCGAGACCGGCGCACTAGTCGGGCGCGACGGCTCAATCGATTGGCTCTGTTTCCCGCGGTTCGATTCCGACAGCTGCTTCGGGCGGCTGCTGGGGGACGAGAAGAACGGATATTGGAGTCTTCGCCCGATCGGCCGATATACGACCGAGCGTCGCTACCTGCCAGGCACGTTGATCCTGGAGACCGTCTTCGCGACGGAGACCGGCCGTGCACGTCTCGTGGACTTCATGCCGCCCAAGACGGGCGTGTCGAACCTCGTCAGGATCGTTGAGGGCCTGGAAGGATCCGTCGAGATGCGAACCGAGCTGGTCGCGCGGTTCGACTATGGGGTCAGTGTACCCTGGGTGAGCCGCCTAAAGGATGGTGCGGTCAGCTTGGTCGCGGGAGCGTCCATGCTGGTGCTAAGAACGGCGGTGCCGCTGCACGGCAAATCGATGAAGACAGTCGGCGCGTTCTCCGTCGAACCGGGCCAACGCGCTGCCTTTGTTCTCTCCTACCAAACATCGTATGAAGATCCAGCCTCCCCTGACGATCCGTCGCTTCTCCTCGATCGTACAGAAAGTTTCTGGCGCGCTTGGTCAGCCCGCTGTGAAGCGGCGGGGCCATATTCAGACCAGGTTCTGAGATCTCTCATTACTCTCAAGGCACTGACGTTCGCCCCAAGCGGCGGCATTGTCGCTGCGGCGACAACCTCCCTTCCGGAGCAAATTGGCGGGTCTCGCAATTGGGATTATCGCTTCTGCTGGGTCCGGGATGCCACCCTGACGCTGTTGGCTCTTATGGGGGCTGGCTACTACGACGAGGCGCGGGCCTGGCGAGACTGGCTCATCCGCGCCGTGGCAGGAAGTCCGAACCAGTTGCAGATCATGTACGCCGTCACGGGTGAGCGCAGGCTGACCGAGTGGGAGGTGCCCTGGCTGTCGGGATACGAAAACTCAAAACCGGTGCGTATCGGCAACGCGGCGCACAACCAGCTCCAGCTTGATGTCTATGGCGAGCTGATGGACGCATTATACCAGGCCCGTCGAGGCGGCCTCCCCGAGAACAAGCGAGCATGGGCGATCCAATGTGCCCTCCTCGATCATCTCAAAGGAATTTGGACAGAGCCTGATGAAGGTATTTGGGAAGTGCGAGGTGGAGCCAAGCATTTCACCTATTCGAAGATCATGGCGTGGGTGGCTTTCGACCGAGCCATCAAATCGACCGACGAGTTCGGGATGCGCGGTCCCGTGGACGATTGGAAAGCGCAACGCGCCGCCATTCAGAAAGATGTCTGTCAGCGCGGCTACGATGAACAGCGAAAGACCTTTGTTCAGGTCTACGGAGAGTCCCAACTCGACGCATCCCTGCTGCTGATCCCGGCGGTAGGTTTCTTGCCGCCCGAAGATCCGCGGGTGATATCGACCATTGAAGCTGTCGAACGCGAGTTGCTCAAGGACGGCTTTGTGCAGCGATACGATACGAAGGCGACCAAGGACGGCCTGCCGCCTGGCGAAGGGATGTTTCTGGCCTGCAGCTTCTGGTTGGCCGATGCCTATCACCTGATCGGCCGCGATGCTGACGCCAAAGCAATGTTCGAGCGTCTTCTTGCTCTGCGCAATGACGTCGGGCTGCTGTCGGAAGAGTACGACACCGGGCGGAATCGGTTGGTCGGCAACTTTCCCCAGGCCTTTTCTCATATCGCTCTGGTGAACACAGCGCACAATCTCACTCACCGCCAAAAGCCTTCGGAGCACCGCGGTAGCAAGAAAGCGCTCCCGAGCAAGGGACAAGAAAGTATGGGCACCACGAGGAGACCCGTATGACAGAGAGGCCGATCGATCCTGCTGCCTCACCGGCTCCGGAGGCGCGACCTCAAGGGCCGGTTCGCTTTCCGATCGCGCTGGAAGGACAGCCCGCGCTAGTGACGGGGGCAAACTCGGGAATCGGGCGCGCAGTGGCCCTTGGGCTCGCGGCCTCTGGCGCTGATGTGGTGGTCAACTACGTCGCTGACCCGCAAGCAGCGGACGACGTGGCGCATCAAGTCGAGGCGCTTGGCCGGAAGGCGATCACGATCAAGGCCGACGTCAGCGACGAAGAAGACGTCCGGGCGATGTTCGGCAAGGCGATAGATCACTTTGGAACTCTGCACATCGTAGTGAACAATGCCGGATTGCAGCGTGATGCGCCGTTTCACGAGATGACGTTCGAACAGTGGAACACAGTCATCGGCGTCAATCTCACCGGCCAGTTCCTCTGCGCCAGAGAAGCGATCCGTGAGTTCAAGAGACGAGGTGTAGTGAAGAACATCTCCGCCGCAGCGGGCAAACTCCTCTGCATGAGCTCCGTCCATCAGGAGATCCCCTGGGCGGGTCATGCGAACTATGCGGCCTCAAAGGGAGGCGTCATGCAGATGATGCGAAGCTTGGCGCAAGAGGTTGCTCCGCTGGGGATCCGGGTCAATGGCGTCGCGCCTGGAGCGATCCGTACACCGATCAACCGACCCGCCTGGGAAACCAAGGAAGCCTACGACAGCCTGATGACACTGGTCCCCTATCGGCGCATCGGTGAGCCAAACGATATCGCGCAGGCGGTCGCGTGGCTGGTTTCAGATGCGGCCGACTACGTGGTTGGCACCACCTTGTTCATCGACGGCGGCATGATGCTTTTCCCGGGCTTTGCGAGCGGGGGATAGTCACAGCCGCACACCACCATTCTCAACCAAGTGTAAGGGGCTTAAATCGGAACGGCCAAAGCATGCGGGTGTTGCGGCATGGGGTCTTCCGGCAAAAAGGAGGAATGAACATTGCCAAATGGCGCACGGGCAGTGGCCGCAGGCAAGGTCGCCCACGAGGTAGCGAGAGCATTGGCGTCCGCTCTGAAGCGCCATTCCGTCACCTCTCCGAAGAAGGGCCATGGAAAAGAGGAAAAAGCACCTCGCCAGACCTCGTCCTCGCTACGTCCCGAAAAGTAGCGGAGGCCCCCATGCCCGTCTGGCTTGCTGCGGGTCTTTGGGGGCTGCTTGGGGCCTCATCGTTGCTCCTGGGAGCCGCCGTCGCATTCGTCTTCAGGCTGCCTCGGTACGTTACTGCAGGGGTCATGTCTTTCGGCTGCGGCGTGCTGATTTCGGCCGTGGCCTATGACCTTCTGGAGGACGGATACCAGGAAGGCGGCATCTGGCCCATCGTTGCGGGTGCGATGGCAGGCTCTGCCACCTATGCTCTTGCCGATTGGGCGATCTCCCGAGAAGGAGCGCACTCCCGCAAGCGGTCAGGGGACCAGCAGGTCAACGCCAGCGAAGGCGGAGGCCTGGCGATTGCCGTCGGCTCACTTCTCGACGGTATTCCGGAAAGCGTTGTCCTGGGTCTGGGGCTGTTGAGCGGCAAGGGCATTAGCATCGCGATGCTCGCCGCTATCTTTCTATCCAATTTCCCAGAAGGCCTTTCGAGTGCGCTCGGCATGCGAGCGGCTGGCCGTTCCGCGACCTATATCTTTGGCCTTTGGACCGCGATCACCGTCCTTTCGGGACTTGCCGCCTCCTTAGGAGCAGCCTTCTTGGGCGGTGCTGCCCCTCAGGTCGTTGCTACCGTGAGTGCCGTAGCTGCGGGCGCTCTTCTCACGATGGTGGTGAACACCATGGTGCCGGAAGCTGTCGAAGGCGAACAGAAGCTGGCCGGCGTGCTTGTTGTTGTCGGTTTGCTTGCCGCCTTCGCAATTTCTAACCTCGGCCAAACGTAAAAGGCATTGGACGCCTTCTGAATCAATCACGTGTTGTCGGCCCACCTGCCAGAGCAAATTAATTCGGCGGCGGCGTCAGCCGCCGCCGCGTTCATCGTGGCGTGCCATTCTTTTTGTTTGACCGAGTTCGGACGTATCGCCACGTAGTGGACCTCTAGATCTAGGAAGCCAGCCCCTTGCAACGACAACTCTTTAGTAGCTTCACCATTCCTCTATTCCGAAAGTTCGATTGCAATGGGTTGGTGATCGGAAGCATCGGTCGCTTCGTTGACCTCGATGCTGCGAAGGTAGCGGGTCAAATTTTCCGTTACAAAAATGAAGTCGCGGCAGTCGGGCCCGTCGGCCCACTGCGCGCGGTCGTAGATTCCGCAAGTCGGCGCACGCGCTCGGCCGGGACGATTGGCGGTCCATGCATCCCGATACGTCAGGCCAGGCCGGCCGGATCGAGCAATCAATGCGTGCAGAGGGTCGGCAACGTCAAAATTGAAATCGCCACACAGCAGGCTCGATGCAGCGACGGTCTGACTTCCATACGGCTCATGGTGCCGGGAGCCGGCCTGTTTCGGGCTCATCGACGCCTCCTCCTGCAAATCCAGCAGCCGCGCGATTTGTGCCTCGCGCTGGCCGGCCGAATGAAACTCGAGATGCGTGTTGACGACGCGGATCGCGCCAAACGAGGCCTGAACCGTCACCTCCAGGGCGTGACGGCGCATGCTGCGCACCGTGGCTGCACCCGGCCACGGCAGCAGGTGGTTGGCAATCTGCAGCACTGGCAACCGCGACAGCGTCATGTTGCCGAAACGATGGAGGTTGCCATGACGATCGACAGTTTCGACTGCAGGTCGGAATATTGCGGAGTAGCCGGGCAACAGGGCTGCAAGCTGTACGCTCTGATCCGCTCCATCACCAAATCTCGGGAAATTCGCGCTCACCTCCTGGAAACAGAACACGTCCGCGTCGAGCGTCTGCCGGGCGACGGCAACGATCCTAGCCAGATCGGTCACGCCGTCGCAGCCTTTTCCGCACTGTATGTTCCAGGTGAGAAGTCTCATTACCGGATGCCTGCACGCATGAACGACTGGACGAACTGACGCTGGAACAGCAGAAACGCGATCAGCAGCGGCGCCATCGTCATCACGGTTGCCGCCGTGATCACCGACCAATCCACACCGGTCTCAGGCGCGCCGAACACGGCAAGCCCCACCGTGAGCGGCCGCGCTTCCACCGAATTCGTGACGATCAACGGCCACAGGAAATTGTTCCAGTGATAGCTGACGGAGACGAGGCCAAAGGCGACGTAGGTCGGGCGAGCCAGCGGGACATAGACCCGCCACAGGATTCCGAGCGGACCCGCTCCCTCGACCCGGGCGGCTTCCACCAACTCCTGGGGCACACCCTTGAAAGTCTGCCGCAGCAGGAAGATGCCGAAGGCGCTCGCGAGATAGGGCAGCGCGATCGCAGGGATCGTATCGAGCAATCCCAACCTTGCGATCGCGCGGTAGTTCTCGACGATCAGGACGTCGGGCATGATCATCAGCTGGAGCAGAACGAGGGCGAAAGCGATGCCGCTGCCCCTGAACCTGAAGCGCGCAAAGGCGTAGGCCGCCAGCGTCGACAGGATGAGCTGACCGACCAGGATCAGTGTCACCAGCACGACCGTGTTGAGATAGTACCGCGCGAACGGCGCCTGGTTCCAGGCCCGAGCAAAATTCTCCAGCGTCCAGGGCGCGGACAGGCTGAACGACGTGGCGTAAGCGGCCGGATGCAGCGCGCTCCAAAAGGCATAGGCCAATGGGGCGAGCCAGATCAAAGCCAGGAGCCATGCTGCGACGGCTTCAATGGGGCGTGTCCGGCCTTTCATTGATAGTGGATCCTGCGATCGAGATAACCGAACTTGATCAGCGCAACCGAGCTCAGCAGCATCAGAAGCACAACCGTCAGTGTTGCCGCGTAAGAGGAATCCTGGAAGGTGAAGGCAACTTCATAAATGTAGTAGAGCAGCAGCGTGCTGGCGTTATTGGGACCTCCTTTGGTCATGATGACCAGATGATCCACCAACTTGAAGGAGTTGATGACTGCGTTGATCGCCACGAACAGCGTGGTCGGCATCAGCAGCGGGAACGTGATCCGGCGAAACGTGTACCACCGGCTCGCGCCTTCGATGGAAGCGGCCTCCTCGAGGTCCGGCGAGAGCTGCTGCAGCGCCGCCAGGTAGAAGATCATGAAGAAGCCGGCCTCCTTCCAGATCACCATCACGACCAGACAGCTCATCACCGTCGAGGGATCGCCCAGCCAGTTCCAGCCACCGAGACCGAAAAGGCCGCGCAACTGATCGAGCAGCCCATAGTCCGGCGTGTAGAAGAACAGCCAAATGTTGGCGACGGCGATCATCGGCAGCACGGTCGGCGTGAAGTAGGCCAGTCGCAGACAGCCGCGGCCGCGCATGTTGCGATTGACCCAGATCGCCATCACCAGAGCCAAGGCGATCGAGGTCGGGATCGTGCCGAGCGCGAACCAGAAATTATTGACCAGCGCCTTCCAGAAGATCGGATCGGCCGCCATGGACCGATAGCTGTCAAGCCCGACGAAGGCCTCCGTGCCATTCCGGCGCGTGACGAACAGCGAATGCCGGATCGTCGCCAGAATCGGAAAGTGCGTGAATGCGATCAGCAGGACGGCCGCCGGCAACAGCAGCAGCCAGGCGTTCACGGTGTTCCACCACGCCTGCGATCGGGCGCGGGGCGGGGCGATTGGCGATGAGGCGACCTGGTCGGACATCTGTGAGCCGGCGGGGATGGCAGCGGCGCGCCATCCCGCCACGTCCTTATTTGTAGGCGCGCAAGACGCGGTCAGACTGCTGCTGCGCGGCAGCCAACGCCTCCTGCGGCTTCTGCGCGCCCGTGATCGCAGCCTGCACGGCATCGCCGACAAACTTGTAGATGCGGCCGTTCTCATGGACGGAGAGCTCCGGCACCGCATGTTCCAACTGATCGCGCGCAACTGTGGCCTGCGGGAAGCCCTTTGCGTAGGCCTCCATCCCCGGCGTCTTGTAGGCGGCCGGCAACACCGCCACGTAGCCGGTCTTCATGCTCCATTCCGCCGCGCGTTCCGGAGCCGTCATCCATTGAATGAACTTGACGGCCGCCTTCTGCTGGTCGGGAGACGCACTCTTGAAGATGTAGAAATTGCCGCCGCCGGTCGGTGATCCGCGCCGCTCCCTGGCCGGCAGCATGGCCACACCGAACTGGAATTTCGCGGCGTCCTTGACCGCCGTCAGATTGCCGGTGGTGTGCCACATCATCGCCGTCTTGCCTTCGAGGAAATCGTTGCGCAGCGTCGCCCAATCGATGCTGCCGGCCGGGGCGACGTTGTGCTTGCGCGACAGGTCGACCCAGTACTCGAGGGCGGCGACCGTCTTCGGAGCGGTCAGATAGACCTCGTTGCCGGGCTCGTTCATCATCTTCTGGCCGTTCTCGATCGCCAGCGCCTGCAGCATCCAGTAGGCATAACCGGTCGAGGGAATTTCGATGCCCCAGCGTGTCGTGTTGCCGCCATCCTTCTTGACCAGCTTCTTCGACATCTCGACCAATTCGTCCCATGACGCCGGCGCCTTCTCGGGATCGAGGCCCGCCTCCTTGAAGGCGTCCTTGTTCCAGTACAGCACGATGGTCGAACGCTGGAACGGCACGCTCCAGGTCTTGCCGTCGATCTGCCCGTTCGCCATGAACGCCGGATAGAACTCCCTGAACCAGGCCTTGTCGCCGACGAGGCCGTCAAACGGCACGATCGCGTTCTCGTCCACCAGCGTGAACACGTCGGTCGACAGCAACACCGACAGTTGCGGCGGCTGCCCGCCCTTCATCGCGGTCATCGCCTTGGTCATCGTATCGGTGTAGTTGCCGGCATAGACCGCCGTCACCTTGATGTCGGGATTGTCCTTCTCGAAGCGCGAGACCATGTCGTCGATAATCTTGGTGACGGGACCACCGACCGCGACCGGATAGTACATGGTCAGATCCACCGCAGCGGCCGGGCGTGCAGCCATCGAGAGTACGGCAAGTGCCGCTGCCATCAACATCGTTCGTCGCGCAAACATGTGACAATCTCCTTCGTTACTGCGTTTGAAACAGCCGCTGCTATCGACCGGTTATCGCCCGCTGGCCCTCTGTGACGATGGTCTCCAAGCGAGCTTCCGAATTCGAATCGAACCGATGCTCGAGCCCGGGTTCCCACGCGATCCGGACATCCTCGCCCGGCCGAACCTTGCAGAAACCTTCGAGCCGCACAGAGATCGGCTGACCATCGACCTCGCACAGAACGATGCTGTCGGCCCCAAGATGCTCGATCGCCCTTACGCGCGCTAAATGATCTCCGCTCGACACGATGCGGACATGCTCCGGCCGGATGCCGATGAGATGATCGCCGTGGCGCAACAGATTCATCGGCGGCGTGCCGATGAACCTCGCCGTGAACGCCGTCGCTGGCCGATTGTATAGCTCCTCCGGTGTGCCATTCTGCTCGATACGACCATCGCGCATCAGCACGACGCGATCCGCCATCGTCATGGCTTCGGTCTGGTCGTGGGTCACGTAGACCATCGTCATTCCGAGCCGCTGTTGCAGGGCGCGGATCTCCGTCCGCATCTCATGCCGCAGCTTGGCATCTAAATTTGAAAGCGGCTCGTCCATGAGGCAGACCCGCGCTTCCGCAATGATGGCTCGCCCCAGTGCAACCCGCTGGCGCTGGCCGCCGGACAGCTGCGACGGCTTTCGTTCAAGCAGCTGCGCAAGGCCAACGATCTCGGCCACACGCCGGAGCCGTTCGTCTCGTTCGGCGCGCGACACGCGCCGCACACGCAGGCCGAAGACGATGTTCTCGGCTACACTCAAATGCGGAAACAGCGCGTACGACTGGAAGACCATGGAGATCTTCCGTTGCGCCGGAGTCAGATGGGTCACGTCGACGCCGCCGATGGCGATCGCGCCGGCGTCAGCATCCTCAAGGCCGGCGATTAGCCGCAGCGTGGTCGACTTGCCGCAGCCGGACGGTCCCAGCAGCACCAGCAGCGAGCCCTCGTCCGCCGTCAGACTGACGTCATCGACGGCGCGCATCGCGCCCCAGAACTTGGAGACATGACTCAGCGTGATCGCTGACATGGCCCGTTCGCTCTCAGTTGCAGAGCTCTGCGCCGCGCGCAGACATAGTTTGGCATGCTCGCAGCATCCTGCTCGCGCGGAGCAGCCCAAAGCTGGTCGCCATGAGCAGACCGATCCATGCCGTCCCTCCCGATGGCCACGCAACGCTCGCCGGCGCGGCGAGCTATTTTGTTCATATGAACATATTGGAGCAGCATATGAAACAGAAAATTGCGCCTTAAACGTTCGGATGATAGTTTGCTTTGAACGGACAGCCCTATGCTCAAGACAGTCTCGTCACGTCAGGCCTACATACTGGAGATCGTGCGCGACGAAGGCTTCGCTTCGATCGAGCAGCTTGCAACGCGTTTTGACGTCACCCAGCAGACCATTCGCCGCGTCGTGAACGGGCTCTGCGATCAAGGGCTACTCCGGCGAATGCACGGCGGCGTCAGCCTGCCCGTTCAAAACCAGAATCTCGCTTATGGAAGCAGACAGGGATTGAACGCCGACGCCAAACGGCGCATCGCACACGCGACTGCGAGCTTCATTCCCGACGGGGCGTCGCTTATGATCGGGCTGGGTACAACACCTGAATATGTCGCGCAGGCGCTATCCCGCCGCCGCGATCTGCGGGTGATCACCAACAGCTTGAACGTGGCCGCAGCATTCACGCACAATCCGGACGTTGAGATCAGCATCGCGGGCGGCACGCTGCGGCAACTCGATCGCGATATCATTGGCGAGGCGGCTGCGCGCTTCTTCGCGGGTTTCCGCGCCGACTTTGGTATATTCGGCGTCGGGGGGATTGATGAGGACGGCACGCTGCTCGATTTCCATGCCGATGAAGTCAAGGCACGTCAATCCATTGCGGCCAATTCGCGAACGTCCGTGCTAGTGGCCGACATCACCAAGTTCGGCCGCAATGCGACGGTCCGGGGCGGCCATCTCGACGACTGCCACCATTTCGTCATCGATGATCGATTGCCTGGATCGTTTAAGCCAATCGCGGACAGGTATGGCGGTCTGATCCATACGGCCCCCGACGCCCGCGCAGATTTCGAACGCCTTGGCCACACCTAGCGGACAACATAGACCCCTTACGCAGATCGATCGCGGACTTCAACGCACGGCCGACAATCCGCGCCGCAATCGGCACTGAGCCAGTCCCACGTGCCGCACACCTACGGGCGAGCTCGAGCGGTGGTGGAGCTGTTTTCCCGGTAACTGCCTTGAGGTCGGGCACGGATATTATCGGAAATCCGTTTCACCTTCTTTCGGATCACCCCGATAGGTAGCTTCACCAAGATAGATCACTGTATGGTCCCCGGTCGTGAGGATATGGCGGATCCGGCCACCGGGGCGCAGCAGCCGCACCGCCTCGATAGCCGCTATCAGCAATTTTGATATAGCTCCAGCAACTAAGCGGTCAGCTCGAAGCGCAAGCTGTGGAGGCTTCTTCAAAGTAACAGATACGCTCCTCGGCTCCTCAGGGTGCCGACATTGAGGCTAAGAAGCGCCTCTAATCGCCCGACCGACCTTTTGCAGGGCCTCAAAGGCTGCAAAGCGCCGATCGGCCCAGCCTGCCAAACTGGCCTGAGGCCGATGGATGTCTCCCAAAACCGACATCGCCTGCATCGCCTCACTGAGGTCGGCATGGTCGCCCGAGGCAACTGATCCAAGCATCGCGGAGCCGAGCAGGACGGCCTCCGGAGAGGCCGACGCAGCGACCGTTGTCAATCGGCGTTCAAATTTGACCCCGTATCGGCGTCCAATTTTGACCCCTTTGAGCGACGAGTCTTGACGGTAGCGCTCGCCTCGTCGGAGCTGGCCGGGGTTGCGGAGACGAGGCGAGCGCGGGTTGTGTGATCGTCGTCGCGGCTTTTGAAGCGCCAACTGTCGTTGCCACTCTCGACGATGTCGCAATGGTGGGTCAGGCGGTCGAGCAGCGCGGTAGTCATTTTGGCGTCGCCGAACACGCTGGGCCATTCACCGAAGGCAAGGTTGGTGGTGACGACAATCGAGGTGCGCTCGTAGAGCCGGCTGACGAGATGGAACAGCAGCTGGCCGCCGGACTGGGCGAACGGCAGGTAGCCAAGTTCGTCGAGGACGATGAAGTCGAGCCGGGTCAGATGCTCGGCGATGCGGCCCTGCCGTCCGTTGCGGGTCTCGATCTCCAGGCGGTTGACGAGGTCGACCACGTTGTAGAAGCGACCGCGGGCACCAGATCGGATGCAGCTTCTGGCGATGGCGATGGCCATATGTGTTTTGCCGGTGCCGGTACCGCCGACCAGAACGGCGTTACGTTGCTGGGCGATAAAGCCGCCGCCGGCGAGATCATTGACCAGGCTCTGGTTGATGGGGGTGCCTTCGAACTGGAAGTCCTCAAGGTCCTTGGCAAGCGGCAGCTTGGCGATGGTGAGCTGGTACTTGATCGAGCGGGCCTGCTTCTCGTTGATCTCGGCATTGAGCAGGTCGCCGACAATGCGTTGGGGTTCGTGCTGGCGCTTGATGGCGGTCGCCATGATCTCGTCGAAGGCGGCCTTCATGCCGTAGAGCTTGAGCTCACCCATGAGGTCGAACAGTTGAGTACGCTCCATCAGATGGTTCTCCTGAGGTTGTCGTAGCGGGCACAGTCGGCGATCGGGGCATGGCGCAATGTCAGCGCAGCCGGGGTGAGGATGTTGGCCGGCGGGGCAGGATCACGCTGGCGGGCCAGGATGTTGAGCACGACATCGGCGGAATGAACGCCGTGAGCGGTCGCCTCGGCGCAGGCTGCTTCGACGGCCGGCAAGCCGTCGGTCAGAACCGCGTTGAGGATGTCGACCATCTGCCGGTTGCCGTCGTCGGCACCGGCGAGCTTGCGCCGCACACGTTCGATCGCAGCCGGCAGCACCCAGTCCTTGAAGGGAGCGCCGTTGCGCAAGGCACCGGGTTTGCGAGCCAGCACCGGCACGTAATGCCAGGGATCGTAGACGGTATCACCGCGGCCGAACGAGCGAGCATGCTCGGCAACGATGCGTCCGTCCTGGCGGATCACAATGCGATCGGCGTAGGCGTGAACCTCGACAGGCCGCCCAACGGCACTGGCCGTGACCGAGTATTTGTTGTTATCGAAGCGCACCAGGCAGGTCTTCGAGACCGATGCCAGCACCGCGTGGAATCCGTCGAACCGGCCGGCATAGGGAACGAGCATTGGTCGCTCGGCTTCGAACACCTGCCAGACCGTTTGCTCGGTCAGTTCCGGATGCCGGTGCGCTTTGGTGTAGGCGATGCACTTGTCCAGCAGCCAGGCGTTCAACTCGTCGAGGTTCTTGAACCGCAGCCGTGGCGTGAAGAAGCGTTCCCGGACAAGCCCAACCTGGTTCTCGACCTGGCCTTTCTCCCAGCCCGACGCTGGCGTGCAGGCCACCGGATCGACCAGGTAGTGACTGCACATCTGCATGAAGCGGCGATTGTAGAGACGCCCTTTGCCGACGAAGATCGTCTCCACGGCGGTCTTCATGTTGTCGTAGATGCCGCGCACGCAGGTGCCTTTGAACAGGGCGAACGCCCGATCGTGGGCGTCGAACACCATCTCCTGCGTCTCGCGCGGATAGCACCGCACGAACAGCATCCGGCTGTGGCAGAGCCGGACGTGGGCGGCCTTTACCATCACCGTCACGCCATTGAGCAAAACGACCTCATGGCTCCAGTCGAACTGATAGGCTTCTCCCGGCGCAAAGCTCAGCGGGACGTAGGCCGCAGCCGTCGATTGTCCGCGTTCCTTGCCCCATCGCCTGGCGTAACGTCGCACGGCGTCGTAACCGCCGTCATAGCCGCGGCCGCGGAGCTCCTCGAAGATCCGGATCAACGTCAGCTGCTCGCGAGCCGACTTGCCTGCGTTCCCTGCCAACAATCCGTCGAGTTCTGCAGCCCACCGTCCCAGCTTCGGTCGCGGCTGGATGACACGCTCGTACTCGAACGAGGTCTCTCCCGACCTCAGCACTTTACGGACCGTGTTCCGCGACACCTTCAGGTCACGGGCGATCTCCTTGATCGTCTTGCCCTTGATGAAGTGCTCGCGCCTTATCCGGGCAATCGTCTCCACGATCAGCATCCCCAACCACCTGCTTCATGACGAAGCAGGCAGCGCAACAGACCAACCTGTAGGGGGTCAATTTTGGACGCCGATCCCCCGGCTTAGGGGGGCAATATTGCAGGCCGAATGACACTTCGCAGTAGAGGTGCAAACTCTTTGGCCGTAACACTCCGCTTAATCCGCGATCCGAACTCTCGCTCCCCCGATCAGGGGCGAAGAGCAATCTGGATCGACCAGATCCCGTCTCGCTCGTCAGTGAAATCAGCACATGTTACACCACGGGCATTCAGCAGTGAGATCAAACCGCTTAGGCTCGCCGCGCACCGCACGACCTGCCCGCTACCCTCTCGCTAGAACCTGGCCCACGATGATGAGGGCGGACATGGCCGCCGCCTACCTTGACTTTGTAGACACGAGCGAACTCATGCGCGCGATCAGTCGAGGAGACGCACCCCCACCAATCGGCTTTCGCGGAACAGGGCGCCAGCGCCAGCCAGTTTGGTCGAAGGCGACTATGGATCACTTCGCAGCGTCGATCGGAAAAGGAGATCTTAAGCAGGGGGAAGATCTCTTATGCCTGGTGTGATATCGCTTGGGAAGGCACCGCGTCTGCCTCGGTATTGTCGCCGCAAAATATTGACGAAGAATAGAATAGCCTACTATTTCGAACCCCCAACTTGGGCCCGTCGACAGGGCTGCGATTTAAACCCTGAAGCTCTGGGCTGCGATTACGCAAGTGCCGTCGAGCGGGTAGAGAAAGTTCTCTTGCCGGCGTTCGACAGTTGGCACTCACGGGGTCTAAGCGACATCGTGCCGGCGACTATCGAACCCGGCACGTTCGATTGGCTCGTCGGCGTCTTCCAAGCTCACCAGAAGTGGACAGAAATCGAAAGCGCTACACAGCGGCACTACACAAAAAGTCTCGCGCTGTTCGCCAATCACGAGCTGAAAGATGGAAGTCGCGTTGGGTCTAAGCAGCTGTCCGATTTCACCAAAGCGTTCGTCGACGCAGTTTATCGAAAATTATTGTTCGTGACGAAAGTCGGAAACAGTGGAGAGGTCGTCGTTCGCGAGCGCCGTCGCTATGTAAATATGGCTATGGCGTCCTGCCGCCGGGCTTGGTTCGTTGGTCAGCGTGCTCAAGAAAGGATTGTACCGGCGACCAATCCGTTTTCCCGGATGGGATTAAAATCTCATCCGCCCGGGCGGCCGATAGAGCCCACACCGACCGCAACTTGGGATGAACTCGTCGCCTTCAGAGCTGCCGCGAGAAGACTTGATTACCGCTCGATCGCAACAGCTGCTCTACTGTCGTGGGAGTGGCTGCAACGAGAGCAGCACGTTTTTGGCGCCTTCGACATTTCGCACTATCGCCCCAGCGAGCGGCCAAATAGCGTCAGAATCGTGCATCCGAAGAATGGAGAGGAGGCCTGGTGGCCCCTAACGGACGAAACTGGCGCCCCTCTCTTCCCTGAACTTATGGAGGAACTTGACGAGATCAAAAGGACCACCCTCTCCGGCCTGGTATTCCGGCGTGACCATGCGCATCGTCAGTCGGCAATCCCGCTACCATGGATTACCCCGCGCAAGGATCTCCGCTATCTACGTAGCGTGGTAAAAACAATTATCACAGAGGCTGGCCTACGTCAGGAGCTTTCTTTTCGGTCCTTCCGACACGGAGGATTTACTGAAGGCGCCGACAGCGATCTCACGGATGCAGAGTTGCGCGCGGCTGGCCGTCATAGATCAAGTCGCCAACTGCCAACCTATGCTAAGCGGACTGGCAGGCAGTTGATCATTGCCACAAAAAAGCGTCGCGAGGAGCGGGCAAGATCTCTGCTTATTCGGCTCAACGCCAATCTCTCCTCGGAATAAAGGCACGTCGGCCGACGGCAGCGCCGACGAATGCGCTGAAAGGATCGCCTATTTTCCCGTCCATACCGGCTTGCGCTTCTCGCTGAACGCTTTCAGGCCTTCCTTGGCATCCTCGGTCATGGCAAGCAGCGCGATCTGGCTTTCGGTGTAGGCGATGCTCTCGTCGAACGACATCGAGGCGATGGCGCGCATCGCGTATTTGCCGCGGCGGATCGCGGTCGGGGATTTATCGACGATGCGGCCGATCAGCCAGTCGACCTTGGCGTCCAGCTCCGCCGCGGGCACGACGTAGTTCAGCAGGCCCGCTCCCAGCGCTGCCCTCGCGTCGAACGGCTCGCCGGTCAGCGCCCATTCGTTGACGAGTCGCGGTAAAGCGATGGACTGCAACAGGCTCAACACCTGCATCGGGAACACGCCGACCTTGACCTCCGGAAGACCGAAGATGACATGATCGGCGGCGACGGCCATGTCGGTCATGCAGAGCAGGCCCATGCCGCCGGCCATGCAGACGCCGCCAACGCGCGCAATCGCGGGCTTGGTGGCGTTCTGCGACAAGCGCAACAGATCGGCATAGTCGACATTCGGTCTGGAATGATCCATCGCGAAAGCCGCGCCGGAGTTCTGCAGATCCGCACCGGCGCAGAACGCCTTGTCGCCCGCACCGGTCAGAACGATGACTCGGACGTCCTTGTCGTCATGGGCGTCGCGATAGCCCCGTGCGATTCCGGCGATGACCTCGTCATTCAGCGCGTTGCGTTTCTCGGGCCGGTTGATGGTGATCCAGAGCGCCTGCCCGCGCTTCTCGGTGATCACGGCTATGGTGTCGGTCATGGCACGCTCGCTTCCTTGGCTCCCGTTTAGCGGCCATTTGCGGCAGCTCGGGCGGAAGGTGCAAGGGCAAACTGCGGCGCGGCGCCGCTTTAGCGCCTCGACACAAACCTGCAGGGGATCGAAGCGCCTGTGCGGCTCAGGCCGCGACCGCTTTCCTGACCCAGACCTTGTTGTCGTGGAAAGCGGCGCCGCCGATCGGCGCGATGGTGTCCGCGCCGGTCAACATGTTGATGCCGCGCTCACCGATATGGTTCTTGTTGGGATGCACGGATTCCGCGATCAGCACGCCGCGGCGCACGCCTTCGAACAGTTTGGCGATCAGCGTGGTCTCGCCGCGGGTATTGCCGAGCGTCACGGCATCGCCATCGGCGATGTCGAGCGCGGCCGCATCCAGGGGATGGATCATCACGCTGGCCTTGCCCTCGCGCGCCTGAGAGGACGGCGTCTCGTTGAAGGTGGTGTTGAGGAAGCTGCGCGAGGGGCTGGTGGCAAGCCGGAACGGATGGGCCTGGTCGGAATGCTCGATCACCGCCCAATGGTCCGGCAGCGACGGCATCTTGTCGAAGTCACCCATCTTCTGGCCGAACGGCGGATGCGCCCAATCGGCTTTGAAATGGAATTTCTTGTCGGGATGGGCGAAGCCGTCCAGATAATGCGACGTGCGGAAGTCCGGCTGCAGGTCGCGCCAGAGGTCGGCTTCGAGGCCGGCAATGTCGCCGTGGTCGCTCAGCTTCAGCGTCGCGTCGATCAACTCGCGCGGCGTCAGCTCGAACCCCGGGTGCCTGGCGCCAAGCCGCGGCGCCAGCGCCTGCAACACCTCGTGATTGGAGCGGCATTCTCCGGGCGGGTCGATCAGCTTCGGCCCGACCGAGATGTGCTGGTGGCCGCCGCCGTAATAGAGATCGTCATGCTCCATGAACATCGTCGCCGGCAGCACGATGTCGGCCATCTCGGCCGTCTCGGTCATGAACTGCTCGTGCACCGCGACGAACAGATCCTCGCGGGCAAAGCCCTGACGGACCAGCGCCTGCTCCGGCGCCACCGTCATCGGATTGGTGTTCTGGATCAGCAGCGCCTTGACCGGCCCCTTGCCGAGCAGGGCCTTGGAATCGCCGGTGAGGATGCGGCCGATCTGCGACTGGTCGAGCGCGCGGATGGTTGGGTCGATGGCGCGTCGTGGCCCTCGATGATGGATTCGTTGAAGTGCCACAGCGCGTAATTGTTGAAGAAGGCGCCGCCGCCTTCATATTGCCAGGCGCCTGTTACCGCGGGAATGCAGTTCGCGGCATGCATCTGCGCCGCACCGTTGCGCGAGCGGGTGAAGCCGTAGCCGAGCCGAAAGAAGGTCCGCTTGGTCTCGCCGACCAATTTGGCAAAAGCCTCGATCTCCGCCACCGGCACGCCTGAGATCGCGGATGCCCATTCGGGCGTGCGCGTCTTCAGATGCGCCTCGAGCTCATCAGGGCAATCGGTGTATTTGTCCATATAGGCGCGATCGGCATGGCCGTCGCGGAACAGGACATGCATCACGCCGCAGGCGAACGCGCCGTCGGTACCGGGCCGCAGGATAATCTTGATATCCGCCTGCTTCATGGTCTCGTTGTCGTAGACGTCGACGGCTGCGATCTTGGCGCCACGCTCCTTGCGCGCACGGGCGGCGTGCGTCATCACGTTGACCTGCGTGTTGACGGGGTTGGTGCCCCAGATCACCACGAGATCGGACAACGCCATCTCGCGCGGATCGACGCCGGCGATCTTGCCGGTGCCGATCGCGAATCCGATGCGGCCGACGTTGGCGCAGATGGTCTGATAGAACCGCGAATATTTCTTCACATGCGTGAGGCGGTTGAGGCCGTCGCGCATCACCAGCCCCATCGTGCCGGCGTAATAATAGGGCCAGATTGAGTCCGCGCCGAATTCGCGCTCGGCTTGGCTGAAGCGATCCGCGATCTCGTCCAGCGCCTCGTCCCAGGTGATCCGCGCAAATTGGCCGGAGCCCTTCGCACCCGTGCGGCGCAGCGGATACATCAGCCTTTCAGGATGATGGATGCGCTCGGCATAACGGGCAACCTTGGCGCAGACCACGCCGGCCGTATAAGTCTGCTTTTTTGAACCGCGGACACGGCCGATGCTGCGTCCTTCGACCACCTCGATGTCGAGGGCACAGGCCGACGGGCAATCATGCGGACAGGTCGAATGGCGGATTTCGATCTTGGCGTGCTGGTTCATGTCCAATTTGGTAACACCAAAATACCTGTCAGCCGAGGGTATTTATCCGGCAACGCCCATGCGATTTGCTCAGACCGCGTGCGCCGCCGGTTCCTGCCGCGACCGCGAAGAGCGGCGCCGCCACACCGACAACCGCCCGATATTCCAGGCGCCATGGGCCTTGTGAGGCGTCGACAGTCCGCCTCCCCTGCCGCTACAGTGCCGGCCAACAAGAACGACATCAGGGAGGTGGGTGTGACGGCCCGACAATTCATGCTGGCGCTGGCCGCCGGCCTGCTCAGCGCATGCTCCGCAGCCCCGTCCCTGGCGCAGGACTATCCCAACCATGCGGTCCGGATCGTCGTGCCCTTTGGCGCCGGCGGTCCGGCCGATGTCGCAGCCCGGCAGATCGGCAATGCGCTCCAGGAGAGTTTTGGCCAGCCCTTCGTGATCGAGAATCGCACCGGCGCGGGCGGCGTCATCGGCACGGTCGAAGCGGCGAAGTCGCCCGCCGACGGCTACACGCTGCTGATGATGTCCAACACCCAGACCGCGAACGAATCCCTGCTGACGCCGGATAAACGCAAATACGAGCTGATGCGCGACCTCGCGCCGATCGCACCGGTGAACTCTTCCGATCTCGTCATCGTGGTGAACCCGCAAGTCGCAGCGAAGACGCTGCAGGAGTTCGTCGCGCTCGCCAAGTCGCAGCCGGGCAAACTGAACTACGCCTCCTCCGGCCAGGGCACGCCCTATCACATGGCCGGCGAGCTGTTCAAAGCCATGGCCGGCATCGACCTTGTCCACGTCCCCTATCGCAACAGCGGCGAGGCGCGCAGCGGCGTGATCGGCGGGCAGGTGCAGATGATGATCGACGCCGTGCCGGCGATGGCGCCGAACATCGGCGAGAACCAGGTCCGCGCGCTCGCGACCACCGGCAAGCAGCGCTCAGCGGTGCTACAGAGCGTGCCGACCGCGATCGAGGCGGGGGTCGCAGGCTACGAAGCCACGATCTGGCTCGGCCTGATGGCGCCAGCCGGCACGCCGAAACCCGTGATCGACAAGCTCAATGCCGCCGTGAACGCAATGGTGAAGCGGCCCGACATCATCAAGCTCTGGACTGCGCAGGGCGCGGTGCCGATGTCAATGACGCCGGAGGAATTCGACAAGTTCCTGCGGGGCGACATCGAGAAATGGGCCGACGTGGTCAAGAAGTTCGACAAGTCCTGAGGCTGTAGAGCGACAATGCCTACCATTCAATTCCAGCTCAACGGCACGGCCGCGGCCGTGGATGCCGATCCGGATCAGACGCTGCTCGATCTGCTGCGCGGCCGGCTCGGCGTCACAAGTCCGCATTTCGGCTGCGGGGCCGGCGAGTGCGGCGCCTGCCATGTCATGGTCGGCGACCGCGCAATGGCTTCCTGCGACATGCCGATGTGGTCGGTCGCGGACAAGGACGTCGTCACGGTGGAAGGCCTCGGCACAGTGGACGCACCGCATCCGCTGCAACGCGCCTTCATCTCCGAGCAGGCGATGCAGTGCGGCTATTGCGTCTCGGGAATCCTGATCAGCGCGGCGGCGCTGCTGAAGCGCAATCCGTCGCCGACGGAGGCCGAGGTGAAAGCGGCGCTTGATCGCAATCTGTGCCGCTGCGGATCGCACAACCGCATGGTCCGCGCCGTGCTGCGGGCGGCGTCGGAGATGGCGGGATCATGAGTGCGCTGTCCCCTGCCCCGACACTGCCGGTCAGCCTTGCGGCCAATCCCAAGCTGTCATCCTGGGTGAAGATCGTCGGCGATGGCCGTGTCGCGATCTCGCCCGGCAAGGTCGAGATCGGCCAGGGCATCGTCACGGCCCTGGCGCAGATCGCAGCCGACGAGCTCGACGTCGATATTGGCCGCATCGAGATGATCCGCGCCTCCACGGCGGCAAGTCCGAACGAGGGCGTCACCTCGGGCAGCCTTTCGGTCCAGCAATCCGGCCGCGCGCTGCGCCACGCCTGTGCCGAGGTCCGCCAGCGCTTCCTCACCGCGGCATCGGAGCGTCTGGGTGTCGATGCGTCGCTGCTCGGGATCGATGACGGCACGATCTCGGGCCCCGGCAATGTCAGGACCAGCTATTGGGAGTTGGCTGGTGACGTCTCGCTCGAGCGCGACGCCAAAGCGGGCGCAACGGCGAAAATTGTCGCCAAACGCACTGTGGCCGGACATTCGGTCCAGCGCGTCGACATTCCCGATAAGGTGTTCGCACGGCCGCGCTTCATTCATGACTGTCCGCTGCCGGACTTGCTGCACGGACGCGTGCTGCGGCCGGACATCTCGGGCGCCAGGCTGATCGCGCTCGACGAAACGGCGACGCAAACCGTTCCCGGCCTCGTCGCGATCGTCCGCGACGGCGGCTTTGCCGGCGTGGTTGCCGACAGCGAGGCAGCGGCGGAGGCCGCGCTGAAAGCCTTGCGCAGGGGCGCGACATGGTCGGCTGGTGAGCCGCTGCCCGATGAAGCTGATCTGGCCGGATTCCTGAAGAGCCAACCGGTCGAGACCACTGTCATCGACACCAGGACCACGGCGGCAACGATAAAGAAGGCTGCTCGCACCCTCCGTCGGCAATACATCCGTCCCTACATCGCGCATGCCTCGATCGCACCGTCCTGTGCGATGGCGCGATGGGACGGCGATCGTGTCCATGTCTGGACCCACAGCCAGGGCGTCTATTTGCTGCGCGCCGACCTCGCGATCGTGCTCAAGCTCCCGGCAGAGAACATCGTCGTCGAGCACATGGAAGGCGCGGGCTGCTACGGACACAACGCGGCCGACGACGTCGCGCTCGATGCCGTGCTGCTGGCGAAAGGGGCCGGCGGCCGTCCGGTGCGGGTGCAATGGTCGCGCCACGACGAGCTGTCTCACGCGCCGTTCGGCGCGGCGATGGCGATCGAGATCGAGGCCGATCTCGATGCGGACAACGAGATCGTCGGTTGGCGCCACGCGATCTGGAGCAACGGCCACGCGGCGCGGCCGGGGCGCGCAGCACAGCCCGCGCTGCTTGCCGCAACCGAGATTACCAACCCCTACCCGCGGATGGTCTCGACCAATCCGCCCGCGGCCAATGGCGGCGGCGGCGACCGCAACTCCGTTCCGCTCTACGACCTCAAGGCCTGGACGATCACGAGCCACCGGCTGCTGACGATGCCGGTGCGGACCTCGGCGCTGCGGACCCTTGGCGGACAAGGCAATGTGTTCGCCATCGAGTCCCTGCTCGACGAGATCGCCGCCCTGCGCGGCGAAGACCCGATCGCGTTCCGCCTGCGCCATCTGCGCGACGAACGGGCAAAGGAGGTCATTCGCGCGGTGGCACGACGCGCGCAGTGGAAACCGCAGAAGCAGGCGGGCATCGGTCATGGCGTCGGCTTCGCCCGCTACAAGAACACGGGGGCCTATTGCGCCGCGATTGCGGAGATCGAAGGCACTGATGACATCCGCGTCAAGCGGCTGACGCTTGCGGTCGATGTCGGCGAGGCCATCAATCCCGACGGCGTCATCAACCAGATCGAGGGCGGCGCGATCCAGGCGACGAGCTGGGTACTGAGGGAACGTGTCCGCTTCGACCGCACGCGCATTACGTCGACGTCCTGGACCGACTATCCGATCCTCACCTTCAGCGAGGTGCCAATGGTGGATGTCGAGATCGTCCAGCGACCGGAGATCGAGCCGGTCGGCGCCGGCGAGGCCGCCCACGGCCCGGTGACGGCGGCGATCGCGAATGCCGTTTACGATTGCCTCGGCGTGCGCGTGCGCGACCTGCCGATCACCCGCGACAAGATCATTGCAGCCATGGAGCTGGCATCGTGACGACAGTGAGCATTTTGAGTGGAGGCGCGGCGCAAGGCCTGGTGCGCGGCCTCAGCGATCCCTTCAAGGCACAGACCGGCTTCGGCATCGACGGCGAGTTCGGCGCGGTCGGCATCATGGCCGACAGGCTGCGGGCGGGAACGGCCGCCGATCTGGTGATCCTGACGCAGGCGCTGCTTGCAAAGCTTGTCGAAGAGAAGCTCGTCGTCCCCTCCTCGATCTCGGATGTCGGGCGGGTCGAGACCGCGCTGGCAGTCCGGGGCCGCGATCCGAAGGTGACCGTGAAGACCGAGGCCGATTTGCGCGAGGTGCTGCGCAGCGCCGATGCGATCTACGTGCCTGATACGAAAGCCTCGACGGCGGGACAGCACGTTGCAAAGGTGCTTGATCAGCTCGGCATCGCCTACGAGGTCGCTTGGCGCCTCAAGATCTTTCCCAACGGCGCGACTGCGATGCGGGAGCTTGCGGCGTCCACCGCCAAGCATCCGATTGGCTGCACGCAAGCGACCGAGATCATCGCAACCGACGGCATCGCGCTGTCAGGAGCGCTGCCGCCGGGCTGCGAGCTCGTGACGATGTACACGGCCGGCGTGACCACGCGGGCGGCACATCCACAAGAGGCGGCCGCGCTGATCGCGTTGCTGACCAGCGCAGACCGCCGGGATCTGCGCCAGCGCGCCGGTTTTACCGGCTAGATAACCACCCTATGTGTGCAACTGGGTGAGGCCGGTCGGCGGCCCGTCAACGGCGGTCCAGCCGCCATCGACGAACAGCGTGCTGCCGCTGACATAGCTCGCGGCGTCCGAGGCGAGATAGGCGACGGCGGTGGCGACCTCGTCGGCGCTGCTCCAGCGGTTGAACACGGTATGGCCGGCGTAGAGATTGTAGATATCGGGACGCTGCTTGAACGGGCCGGTCAGCGCGGTCTCGGCGATACTCGGCGCGATCGCGTTGACGCGCACGCCGGAGCGTCCAACTTCGGAGGCAAAGCCTTTCACCAGCAGGCCGATCGCGGCCTTGGTCGAGCCGTAGACGCCGAGGCCCGGCTCGATGGTCACCGCCCGCACCGAGGAGCAGGCAATGATGCTGCCGCCCTTCTGCTCGACCATGATGCGGCCGAACGCCTGGAAGAACCAGACCGTGCCCTTGATATTGAGATTGAGGACGCGGTCGAGATCCTCCTCGGTGTAGTCGAGGATGGTCTTGCGGATGTTGAGCCCGGGCGTCGTCACCGCGATGTCGAGCCGCGAGAATTTCTGCATCACGGTCTTGGCCAGCGCATTGACGTCCGCAGCGCTCGCCGCGTCACAGGCAGCCTCCTCGGCCCAGCCGCCCTTTTCACGAATGCCGGCGGCGGTTGCTTCGGCACCGTCAAGCGCACGATCGGCGCAGACGACACGGGCGCCGAGCCCAGCCAGCGCCTCGGCCGCCGACTTGCCGATGCCCGACGCGGCGCCCAGCACCACGGCCGTCTTGCCGGTGAGATCGAAGAGCTTGCGATAGTCAGTCACGGATAGATTCTCCCTGCGTTGCTGCTAGCCCTTGTAGCCCATCAGCAGACGGGGCAGCCACAGCGAGAAGGCGGGGACGTAGGTTACGAACATCAGAGCTGCGATCAGGGCGGCGTAGAACGGCAGGATGGTGCGCATCACCGCGCCCACCGAGATGCCGCCGATGGCGCAACCGACGAACTGCGTGGTTCCGACCGGCGGGGTGTTCAGTCCCAGCGCGCAGTTGATCAGCATCAGCATACCGAACTGCACCGGATCCATGCCCGCCTTCATCGCGATCGGCAGGAAGATCGGCGTGCAGATCAGGATAGTCGCGGCCATGTCCATGAACGTGCCCAGCACGAACAGGATGACGTTGATGAGCAGGAAGATGACCCAGGGCTGCGTCGAGACCTTGCCCATCATCTCGCCGGCGAAGTCGGCGACCTCGTAAAGCCCCATCAAATACTGGAACATGGTGGAGACGCCGATCAGCAGCAGCACCACGCCCGTCGTCTTCACCGCCTTGGCCGCAGCGCGCAGGAAGTTCGGCAAGGTCATGGTGCGGTAGATGAAGAACGTCAGCAGGATCGTATAGGTGACCGCGACGGCCGCGGATTCGGTTGCCGTGAACACGCCGGACAGGATGCCCGACAGGATGATGCCCACGATCAGAAGGCCGGGCAGAGCGGCCGCGAACGAGCGAAAAACTGCGGGCCAGCCCGGGAACTTGCCGGCCGGATAGCCGCGCTTCACCGCAACCGCGTAAGCGGCGACCAGCATGCACACCATCAGCACCAGTGCCGGCAGGAGGCCGGCGGCGATCAGCGCGCCGATCGAGACCTTGCCGCCGGCGGCGAGCGCATAGATGATCATGTTGTGACTGGTCGGCATCAGTGCTCCGACGAGCGAAGCATGGGTCGTGACGTTAACGGCGTAGTCGGTGTCGAAACCTTCCTTCTTCATCATGGGGATCATCACGGCCCCCATCGCCGACACGTCGGCCACGGGCGAGCCGGACACGCCGCCGAACAGCGTGCAGGCGACCACGTTCGACATGCCGAGCCCGCCGCGGATGTGTCCGACGAGATTCTTGGCGAGCTGCACGATCTTGTCGGCGACGCCGCCATGCAGCATCAACTCACCGCTGAAGACGAAGAACGGGATGGCGAGGAAGGAGAAGATGTTCATCCCCGACATCATCTGCTGGAAGATGACGGCGACCGGCAGACCTTCGTAGAGGATGGTGCAAATCGCCGAGAGGCCGATCGCGAAGGCGACGGGGACGCCGAGGACGAGGAAGCCGAAGAAAGTGGCGCCGAGAATGATCAGTTCCATGAGGGGACGACCTCTTCGCCGCGCAGGAGAGCGATGATGTGCTCGATTGAAAAGGAGACGATCAGGACACCGGAGGCGATCAGCGGTACGTAGCGGATGACTTCGGGCAGCCCGAGATTGGGGATCTTCACGGTTCCGACCGACGCCCCGAGGATCCAGCCGTTATAGGCCATGGCGACGCCGAACCCGGCGACCAGGACGTGGATCACAAGCTCGATTTTCTCGCGCGCGTGATCCGGCAGCATCACCAGCAAGCTGTCCATGCCGATATGCCCGGCATCGCGCACGCCCGACAGCGGCGCCGATCAATGTGACATACAGGATCAGAACCAACGCAAGGTTCTCCGTCCAGGTCGGGCTGGAATTGAGCACGTAGCGTCCGAACACCTGGTAGAAGACGATGGTGACGATGACGAGCAGCCCGGTCACCGACAGATACATGCCCAGCCGAGCGACGGGAGCATTGATCCGGGACAGCAAGCCGGTGGACGGGCGTCCGGCTACGTCCAGTTCGTGGTCTGCGACGTGAGGATCTGTCATCCAAATCTCCTTGCAAGTCTCCTTGCGCGCCTCCAACGCGTCGGTCCGGCGTCGCCAGTCGGCGCGCCGGACCGACGCTATGGTCTTACTTCGTGTCCTGGATACGCTTGACGAGGCCCTTCAGCTTCTCGTCACCGGCGAACTTGTCGTACACCGGCTTCATCGCGTCGACGAATTCCGCTTTGTTGGCGATCGTCACGACCTGAACACCGGCCGCTTCGACGGTCTTGCGGGACGCCTGCTCACGCTCGTCCCAGAGCTTGCGCATGACAGGAACCGATTCCTTCGCCGCCTTGCGGACCATCGCCTGGTCTTCCTTGCTCAGCGTGTCCCAGACCGTCTTGGACATCACGAGAACTTCGGGCGCCAGGGAGTGCTCGGTGACGTTGTAGAACTTGGCGGCCTCGAAATGGCGCGAGGACTCGTAAGACGGCCAGTTGTTCTCGGCAGCGTCCACCAGACCCGTCTTCAGAGCGGTATAGACTTCGCCATACGGCATCGGGGTCGGATTGGCCCCGAGGCTCTGGATCATGCCGACCCACAGATCGGATTGCTGGACGCGAATTTTCAGACCCTTGACGTCCGCGAGCGACTTGATCGGTGCCTTGACGGTGTAGATGGACCGGGCGCCGCTGTCGTAATAGGCGAGGCCAACCAGGCCTGCGGGCGCCATGGCCGCCAGGATCTCGTCGCCGATCGGCCCGTCAAGGACGGTGCGCATGTGCTGCGTGTCCCGGAAGATGAAGGGCAGGCACAACGCGATGGTTTCCGGCACGAAGTTGTTCAAGGGCGATGCGTTGATCCGCATCATGTCGAGTGCGCCGATCTTCAGCTGCTCGATGGTGTCCTTCTCGGAGCCCAGCGCACCGTTGGGGAACACCTTCACGCCAAGCTTGCCGCCGCTCGCCGCGGCGAGCTGCTTGCCCATGAACTTGACGGCCTCGACGGTCGGATAATCGGCGGGGTGGATGTCGGCGGAACGGAAATCGCGTGCGGTCGCCAAGGGGGCTGAGACCGCCAGCAGAGCGGCTGTGATGACGCCGGTAAGTATCTTCATCTGGGCTTCCTCCTGAGTTGATTATATCGTTGGGCAGATGCTGCGGGCCGCCTTTGGGTCGCTCCACTTCCGGTGTGAAGTCAAGCGCCATTGTCGTCCCTAGGGCGCGCGGCATTCTCTGTCCAAGCCAAATCCGGCATCGATCAATGCTAGAGTTGCATCGATGGATCAGACCGGCTTTGGGCGGACAACCGGCTCGTAGCCCGCTTTTTCCGAAATCATCTGTCCGTCTGCCGCGGAAAGCGTTTATGCGCGTTGCTTGACGCCGCCGGTGCGGCCCCCTCAAGATGCTGCGAAACAAAACGGACCATCCCGAGGAATGCCCATGCCGCGGAAGCTGATCGACATCTCCGTGCCGCTCAGAAACGACGTGACGGCGGATCCGCCGGGCAATCACCCGACGATCCAGTACATCGATCACCAGCAGGGCCTGCCGCGGATGCTGCAGTTCTTCGACGGCCTCACGGCACAGGACCTGCCGGACGGCCAGGGCTGGGCCGTCGAGCAGGTCTCGCTGTCGACCCATAACGGCACGCATCTCGATGCGCCCTGGCACTTCCATCCGACCATGAATCGCGGCGAGCGGTCATGGACGATCGACGAGGTGCCGCTGGAATGGTGCTTTCAGCCCGGCGTGAAGCTCGACTTCCGGCATCTCCCCGACGGCTACGTGGCGAGCGCCGACGACGTCGAGAAGGAGTTGAGGCGGATCGGGCATTCGCTGTCGCCGCTGGAGATCGTCGTCGTCAACACCGGCGCCGGCGCCAGGTTCGGCCAAGTCGACTATGTCAGCTCAGGCTGCGGCATGGGCTATGAGGCCACCATGTACCTGCTCGAACGCGGCGTGCGGCTGACCGGCACCGACGGCTGGAGCTGGGACGCGCCGTTCGTCCACACCGCGAAGAAATATGCCGAAACGAAAGATGCCGGCCTGATCTGGGAAGGCCACAAGGCGGGACGGCACATCGGCTATTGTCATCTCGAGAAGCTGCACAATCTCGACCAGCTGCCTTCGACCGGGTTCACGGTCTCGTGCTTTCCGGTGAAGATCGAGCGGGCCTCCGCGGGCTGGACCCGCGCCGTCGCGATCATCGACAGCTAGCTGTCGAGCCCGCTCTCGGCGAGTTCGCGCAAGGCATCCATGTCGAGCACGACGATGGCGCCGTGCTCGAGGCGAACCCAGTTGCGGCCCGCCCAGGCGCGCAATTGCTTGTTGATGCTCTCGCGCGTCATGCCCACCATCTCGCTGATCTCCTGCTGCGTGATGGCGAGCGTGCCGCTGCCGGAGTCGAACTTGCGCTCTTCGGTGAGGCCGAGCAGCGCGCTCGCGAGCCGGCCCGGCAGATTTTGCAGGATCACCTGCTCGACCTGCTGGCTGGTCCAGCGCAGGCGCGCGCACAGCAGCTCGATGAATTTCATTGCGAGCGCCGGCTGGCTCTTCACGAACGGCAGGAAATCCCGGCGATCGATGATGTAAAGCTCGCAATTGGTGTTGGCGGTCGCATCGGCCGACCTGGGGGCGCCGTCGAGCACCGCGATTTCGCCGAAGATCTCTCCGGGACCGATCAGATTGAGAATGGCGTTACGGCCGTCGGGCGACGAAGAGGAAATCTTCACCGTCCCTGTGATCACCGCAAACAGGTTGTTGCCGGGATCGCCCTTGGCAGCGATCGTCGCGCCGCGCTTCACCGTGGTGTGCTTGGCGTAACGGCAGAGCTGATCCAGCGCCTCCGGCTCCAGATCCGCAAAGATCGGGTGCTTGCGCAGGACCGATAATTTATTCCCCGCCGCTTGTCGGGGGTCGTCGCCGGTCTTGTCCTGAGGCACGCCACTGGGCTCCTAAGACTGCGAGGCACTGGGGTCCCTGCGTAGTCAGTGTAGCCCAGTTTTTCAACCGGAAAGCATGGTCTCGATTTGAGGCAAACGCGGCGAAAATGCCGCGGTCGGGCGCGAAGCCGGCAGCCGAAGGATGAGCCAATGCGTCCCGGTCGATGCAGAGTTGCAAGCGCCGCACGCCGCCTTGCGTTGAGGCGCTGCCAACCCGCCCGAACTCGCACGGCATAGCCGCGCCGCGGGCGCCGCAAATGCGACCGTGATCTCAGGCGCTTCGATGCTTGACGTCTGACTTGAGCCGGCCTGGACTGGTTTGCCGGCCTGCCCAGACCAGTGCCCCGGCGAATGTGACAAAGATTGCCACGACAATGATGCTCATCAGCAACGCGTCGGCCGGCATGATGCCCTCCCCTGTGAATTCAGGCATTATTCGGGACACGCGGCGGAACGCATTGATCCCGATCAAAATCGAGCCGCGCTGCGTCGGAATCAGGCTGCGGCCAGGGCCTCGACCTTCGCCGGATCGAGCAGGCTGATCCCGCCATGAATGATCTCGATCACGCCGTGGCGCTCCAGCTTGGTGAAGGTGCGGCTGACGGTCTCGATGGTCAGGCCGAGGTAGTCGGCGATGTCCTGGCGGCTCATCGGAAGCGGGACCGTGTCCGATGCCCCCTTCAGCGAGACCAGCCGCTCGCGCCAGCCGAGCAGAAAGGCCGCCACCTTTTCGCCCGCCGAACGGCGGCCGAGCAGGACCATGTGGTCCCGGGCCTGGTTCAGCTCGCGAATTGCCAGCTCATTGATCCGCCTGAGGAGGTGCAGCCGGTCCTCGATGAAACGGCCGAAGGGTGCCTTCGCGAACTGGCATACGGTCACCGTGCCGATCGCATCGGCCGAAAAATTGTGCCTGCCGGAAATATTCATCCCCAGGAAATCGCCGGGCAAGGCAAAGCCCACGATCTGCCGGCGGCCGTCGGGCAGCAGCTTGTACAGCCGCATGACGCCCTCGATGAGATTGTAAAACGAGGTGGTGATGTCCTCCTCGGAGAACACGGTCTCGCCTGAGGCAAAATGGACGCGCCGGCCGAGATGTTCGAATTCCCGAAGCTCGACCGCATCCAACGACGAGCAAACCGCCGATGCGCGGACGGCGCAATCGCTGCAGAGCTGCCAGTTCGGCTCAATCGTGACTACGGGCTTCATCGACCGCTCCAAGCGCCGGGTGCCCATCAGGCCCATTCCGTCGCGCGGCTGCATTTTACTGCACTGCGCCAAAGCCGGTTGACCCAGATCAATTTTGGAGGGAATCCCCGCCCTATTCTCTCCCAGACTTAAACGGGGTCACTTTACATGCTGCAAGGAATGCTGCGTCACGGGCTGGTCGGGTTGCTTCTGATCACACCTGCCCTGGCGGCCCCGACCGCCGAACAACGCGGCAAGGCCTTTGCGCGCGCCAATTGCGTGCGCTGCCACGCGATCGACCGTGCGTCGAACAGTCCGCTCAAGATTGCACCGCCGCTGCGAGCCCTGCACCAGCGCTATCCCATCGAGAGTCTTGGGGAGGCGCTGGCCGAGGGCATCAACACAGGCCACGCCGACATGCCGGCCTTCGAGCTCACTCCGGACCAGATCCACGATCTCCTGTCCTACCTCAAGACCCTGGAATAGCCGCCCTCACACCGCCTGCACCGTCCAGCCGATCAGCTCCTTCGCGATGCGCGTGAAGGCCGTATCAAACGCTGCGACCGCCGCGGCCGGTTCGACCTTGTCGAGCTTTTCGCTGGTCTCGACGAGACGCGAGGCGATCACCTTGCCGTTCTTGTCGACGATCCGTGCCGACAGTCCGATTTCGACCCGTGCCTCCCCCTCCGTGGCGATGCGGAAGCGCCTGATGTCGATCAGCAGCTGATAGTCCGCCTGCCCGAGATCGGCCGTGCGCAGCGGCGCGTGGGCGATGTCGTAGTTCTCGAAACTGTCGATCAACCGCGCCTGCACCAGCTTGGGAATGCTGTCGGCCCAGAGGAAGTCCGCAAAGCCCGGATTGTCGCCGCCGGGCGCAAACAGCATGCGCTGGGTCTGGAGCATGGCGACCGCTGTCGGCTCTGGAATGGCCAGTGACGCCGCGAGCGTCTTGCCGGCCGGACCGAGGTTCTGCGGCGTGCGCAGGTCATAGGTGACTTTCTGCGCCGGCGTTCCGCCGCCGGTCATCTTCTCCAGGCCCGCCAAAATGCCGTCAATCTTGCCGGTGTTGCGCGCAAGCCCGTCGGAGAAGGTCTTGAGATTGGCGATGGTGTCCTTCAGCGGGCCCGAATTGTCCTCCAGCACGGTGTCAACCCGCCGCAATGCATCCCGCGCGGCCTGCGTCATGCTCTGGCCCGCACCGGCCTCGGCAATCAAGGTCGGGGGCTCGCCGGATTTGGTGACGATGACGCCCCCCTCCAGCGTCACCACCGGCACGCCGGTCAGCCCCTGGAAATCAAGCCCGACCTTGCTGTCGGCGCGCACCGGCGTGGTTGAAGCAACCGAGATCGTCGCATTGACGAAGCGTGGATTGTCCGGCGCAAGGCCTAGCTGGGTGACCTCGCCGACGCGGATGCCGTTGAACAGCACGCCGGCGCCGACCAGAAGACCGGGCACCGGGCCCTGGAATTGCACGTGATAGCTGGTGCGCGGTCCGATGCCGCCGGTGTTGTTCAGCCAATAGACGAAGCCGAACACCGCGAGGATCGCGGCCAGGACGAAACTGCCGATCAGCACGTAGGGAGCGCGTGTTTCCATGTCTCATCTCATCTCGTGTTGCAGCATCTGCGAGCGCTTGCCGTGGAAATAGGCCCGCACCCAGGGATGCTCGGATTGCAGCAATTCGCGCATCGGACCGATCGCCACGATCTTGCCGTCGGCGAGCGCGGCGACCCGGTCGCAGACCGTGGTCAGGCTCGCCAGATCATGGGTGACCATGAACACGGTGAGGCCGAGGGTCTTTTGCAGGGTCCCGATCAGCGCGTCGAAATCGCCCGCCGCGATTGGATCGAGGCCTGATGTCGGCTCGTCCAGGAACAGGATCAGCGGATCAAGTGCGAGCGCGCGCGCCAGCGCCACTCGCTTGGTCATGCCGCCGGACAGCTCCGCCGGATATTTATCGGCGTCCTGCGCCCGCAGCCCGACCATTTCGAGCTTGGCGATCGCGATCTCGTCCATCAGCTCCTGCGACAGCACGAGATTTTCACGGAGCGGAAACTGGATGTTCTGCCGGACCGTCAGCGAGGAGAACAGCGCGCCCTGCTGGAACAGGATGCCCCATGTCGTGGCCGCGCCTTCGGTGCGGCCGCCGATTGGCCGTCCCGTCACCTCGATGGTCCCGCTTTGGCGCGGGATGAGGCCGATGATGGTTCGCATCAGGACCGACTTGCCGCCACCGGACGCCCCCACGAGTCCGAGGATCTCACCCCGGCGCACGTCGAGCGACAGATGATCGAGCACGGTCTGCCGGCCGAAGCCGACCACGAGGTCGCGGACGCGGATCGCGAACTGCTCTTGCGATTCGCCCATGATCACATTCCGATCGAGGCGAAGAAGATCGCGAACAGGCCGTCGAGCACGATCACCAGGAAGATCGACTTGACCACCGACGTCGTGGTCTGTCGTCCCAGCGACTCGGCGCTGCCCTTCACGCGCAAGCCCTCGCTGCAGGCGACGACTCCGATCACCAGCGCCATGAACGGCGCCTTCAGGATGCCCACCTCGAAATGGGTGACCGAGATCGCCTCGTGCAGCCGCGCGATGTAGATCGCCGGCGCCATGCCGCCGTAGAACTGCGCGACCAGGCCGCCGCCATAGAGTGCGGCGATCGATCCGATGAAGGCAAGGATCGGCAGCGCAATCACCAGGGCAGCAACCCGCGGCAGGATCAGGACGTGGACGGGATCGAGGCCCATGGTCGAGAGCGCGTCGATCTCCTCGCGCATCTTCATCGAGCCGAGCTCGGCGGTGTAGGCGCTTCCCGAGCGGCCGGCGACCATGATGGCGACGATCAGCACACCAAGCTCGCGCAGCACCAGGATGCCGACCATGTCGACGGTGTAGGACTCCGCGCCGAACCTGCGGAAATGAAAAAATCCCTGCTGGGCGATGATGGCGCCGATCAGGAAGGTGATCAGCACGACGATGGGGATGGCCTGCCAGCCGATGCGGTAGAGCTGGTAGATCCGCGATGTCAGCCGCAGCGAGCGCGGCCGGCGCAGCACGCCGATCACGGCCATGAACAAGGCGCCCAGCATTTGAAGAAAGATCGTGATGTCTTCGCGCGCGCCGACCGTGGACTTGCCGAGATCGTTCAACCTGAGCAGAACAGGGTTGGGTGCGGGCGCCGGCGGTGGGGTGTGGCGGTTGACCTGGCGCACCTCGTCCATCAGGCCACTGAAATGGTCGGCGACACCGATAAACTCGGCCGACCTGCCGGATGATGAAGCCCTGCGCGACAGCTTTTCCAGGACCCAGGCGCCGAGCGTGTCGAGTGCGCTGACGCCCGACATGTCCAAGGTCACGGCTCTGGATCGATCGACATCCGCCCCGACCGACCGGGACAATGTCTCCAGCATCGACACGTTCGCGGCAATCCACGGCCCTTCCGGGCACAATTTCAGCTCTTCGCCGGAGGGCGTTGCCAGCAACAGCGGTTCGGAGTTCACGCTTCCACCTCATCGGGACAACCGGGTCCCCATTCAGCCGGTCATTCTAGGCCAGCATGTGGCAGCCGGTTTGACCTGTCTCAAGACCACGACGCGTCTGCCTCCTTGACGCAAATCAAGCGCGGTCGGGCCGGCGAGTCCTAGGTTTGTTTCCATTAACGGGGAAATCAGATCCATGTTCGACCGCGACAGGATGAGCGAAGAACTGCGCACGCTGAAGGTTGACGTCACACGCTTGCTGAGCACGGCCGGCGAGGAGATGTTCGACAGTTCGAAAGACCGCGCGGAGGCACTTGCCGATCAGATCAAGGCCGCGCTCGCCGAGCTCGGCGAGACCGTCGACGAGGAGCAGGACCAGCTTCAGGGCCTCATTGCGGACCGCCCGCTCACATCACTGGCCTCGGCCTTCGCGCTCGGCGTGGTCGTCGGATTTGCGCTGCGGAGGCACTAGGTGAACACGGAAAATGTCGTCAAACATCTGCGTGTGCTCTGGCGTACCGACAGGATCATCGCGGACATCAGGCTGCGCCACCTGCTGATCGGCCTAGGCCTGCGTGCCTTTGCGGCGCTGATCGCCGCGTTCGGGCTCCTGATGCTGGAGCTGTCCGCCTATTTCGCACTGGTGCAGATATGGAGTGCCATTGGCGCGGCCGCCATTCTCGGCGCCGTCAATTTTGCCATCGCCGCAATTCTCTTTGTGATTGCCGGCCGGCCGCCTTCAGGTCGCGACATCGAACTCGCCAACGAGATTCACGGCGCATCCATCGAAGCGCTTCAGCTCGAGGCACGCACATTCAAGGCCCAAATGTCGGGCGCCGTGCATCATCCGCTCAGCACGATGTTGCCCGTGCTGGTGCCGCTGATTGCGGTCCTGGTAAAGACTTTGCGGAGAACGGCCAAGGAGGCCCCCGCCGCAAATCCGGCTGAAGCCCGCTCATAGCGGTCGAGCTCAGAGTTTCAGCCTGACGTCGCAAATATCCGGTTCAGTGGGATCCGGCTTCACCTCAAAGCCGAGCTGCCGGCACATTTCGAGCATCGTGGTGTTCTCCCTGAGAACATCACCGGAGATCGCTTTGAGCCCCTCCGATCTCGCGTAGTCGATGATCAGCTGCATCAGGGCCCATCCCAGCCCCTTGCCCTTGAGATCGGAGCGCAGCAGGATCGCATATTCACCGCTCTCGTAGATCGAGTCCGAATGGAGTCGGACCACGCCGACCATCTCGCCGTTCGCCTCGTCGAACGCGATAAAGGCCATCGCCCGCGCATAGTCGAGCTGGGTCAGGCGCGCGATGAACTCGTGGGTGAACTCCTTCATCGGCGCGAAGAAGCGCAGACGAAGGTCGTGCGCCGTGACATGCTTCAGGAATGCGTGGATGGTCGGCTCGTCCTCCGGACGCAGGGGCCGCGCGAAGATCCGCCAGCCCTCCTTGAGCTTGAGGCGGCGCTCCCATTGCGACGGATAGGCCCGAACGGCGAAATTGGCAGCGCCGGAGCCCGCAAATTTCCGTTGCGGCGACCCGACTGCGACGCGGGCATCGACCGCGGTCGCGCCGGTTTCGTCCGCCAGCAGCGGATTGATGTCGAATTCACGGATCCCGGGAATGTCGGCGGCCATCTGCGCCAGCTTGACCAGGACCATGGCGACGGCGTCAGGCTTCACCGCCGGCACGTCCCGGTAAGCGCGAAGCAGCCGGGACACGCGGGTGCGGTCGATCAGATCGCGGGCCAGTTGCAGATCGAGCGGCGGCAGCGCAAGCGCCTTGTCGTTGATGATCTCGACCGCGGTCCCGCCGCGGCCGAACACCACGACGGTGCCGAAGGTGGGATCGTCGGCGAGACCCAAAATCAACTCGCGCGCCTTCGCCTTGACGACCATCGCCTGCACGATGACGCCCTCAATGCGGGCTTGCGGACGCAGCTTTCTTGCCCGAGCGAGAATGTCGGTGGCGGCGGCGCGCACCGCCTCGACCGTCGTCAGATTGAGCACGACGCCGCCGACGTCGGATTTGTGGACGATGTCACGCGACATGATCTTCAGCACGACCGTGGCGCCTTGCGCAAAGATGTCGCTCGCGTAGGCCACCGCCTGCTCGATATCGGCCGCGGCGTATGTGGGCACCATCGCGATATCGTAGGCTTCGAGCAGGTGCTTGATCTCGACAGGTTCGAGCCATTGGCGCCCATCGGCGATGGCAGCAGCTACGATCTGTTTTGCAGCACGTGCGTCCGGCACGAACGTCTCAGGCATCGCCGGTGGAACCTGGCTCAGCTCCTCCACGACTTCGCGGTGCCTCACGAGGTACATGAAGCCGCGCACGGCGTCATCCTCGGTCGGATAGTTCGGGATGCCCGCACCGGACAGTGTTTCGATGATGTTCTGGTCTGCTCCGATCCACGAGGCGAGCACGGGCTTGGCCCAACTGCGGTGCTTCTCGCGATATGCCTTGACCCGTTCGGTCACCATCGTTGCGATATCGGCAGCCGAGGCGATCGCGGTCTGCACATTGAGGACGAGGACCGCATCATTGTCGGGATCGGCAAGCAACACCTCAAGCGCTGCCGCATAGCGCGACGCATCGGCGTCGCCCACGATGTCGACTGGATTTGCGCCGGACCAGGTCGGCGGCAGCGCGTCATCGAGTTTCTTGCGGGCGTCGGCCGAGATGGTCGCCGGAATGCCGCCGAGCTCGACCAATCGGTCAATAGCGAGGACGCCGATGCCGCCGCCATTGGTCAGGATGGCGAGGCGCTTTCCCGCCGGCGACTCGACGCGGCCGAGTGTCTCGGCGCAATCGAACAGCTCGCGCAGATCAGAGACCCGCAGGACGCCCGCGCGCCGGAACGCCGCGTCATAGACGGCGTCGGCGCCCGCAAGCGCACCGGTATGGGTGGCAGCCGCCTTCGCGCCCTGCGCCATTCGGCCGGACTTCACCACGACGACCGGCTTCACGCGCGCCGCGCCACGCGCGGCCGACATGAACTTGCGCGCGTCCTTGATGGCTTCGATGTAGAGCAGAATCGCCCTGGTTTTGTGATCCATCGCGAAATGGTCGAGCAGATCGGCAACATCGACGTCGATTTGATCGCCGATCGAGACGATGCCGGAGAAGCCGACGCCGCGCTGCGCGGCCCAATCGACCATGCCGGCCGCGATCGCGCCTGATTGCGAGATCAGCGCGAGATTCCCCGGCCCCGGCATGTGCGCAGCAAAACTGGCATTGAGGCTCACGCCGGGCATCATGATGCCCAAGCAGTTCGGCCCGATCAGCCGCATGCCGTATTTGCGGGCCGCAGCGATGGCGGCCTCGTGCAGGGACCCCGGTCCATGGCCGAGCCCGGCCGAGACGATCAGGGCGCCCGCCGAGCCGCGTCGCCCGGCTTGATCGACGATGCCGGGAACCGCGCGCGCCGGCACGGTGATGATCACGAGCTCGGGCACGAACGGCAATTTGTCGAGGCTGTCCACGGCCGCGACGCCGCCGATCTCGGCATGGCGCGGATTGACGAGGCCGAATTGTCCCGAGAATCCAGCCTTCTGGATGTTCTCCAGAACGGCGCGTCCAACGGACACCGGGCGGGCGCTCGCACCGACGAGCGCGACCGAACGCGGCGACAGCAGGTTCTTCAGACGATAGGTTGACATGAAAGCAAATGCGCCCGGTCGGTGGCGGTTCCGATGGTTGACGATCAAGCCGATAAACTGACGACCCGCCTAGTACGAGAGCATAACCCAGCACGGTGGCTCGCCAATGACGGTCTTTGTCACACCGCCCCAAACGATCTCGTTCAGGCGCGAATGATGGTAGGCGCCCATCACGATCGCATCGATGGCATGGGAATTCGCCCAGCTTCCGAGCACCTTGCCAATCGAGCTGCCGCTGCCCGTCGTGGTTTCGAACGAGGCGTAGACCCCATGTTCCCTCAAGTGATCGACCAGAGCCGTCCCGGATTGCACGATCGCGTCTGACTTGTCGTCCGCCACGGTCACCACGCGGACCAGGGCTGCTGCCTGAAGGATAGGCAGCGCGTCGCCGACCGCACGCGCCGCACGCGCGGAGTGATCCCAGGCGATCATGACGTTCTCGAATTCCGGTCGCAGTTTGTCCACATGCTGCTCCGGGCAAAGCAGCACGGGCCGCCCGGATTCGAACAGAAGCGTCTCGATGATGTGCTCGATGCGACTGTCGTGCGGCTTCACGGGGGCCAGCGTGAGATCGCTGAAGCGTCCGTGCTCGGCCAGGACTGACGCGATCTGGTCTGGCGGCACCTTGGCCGACCGGCTTTGAGCGCGAATGCCGGTGCGGGAAGTTGCGCGGGTGAACGCATCCAGGAGATGCTGACTGTCGCCCACCCCAAGCGAGCCGTTTGCCTCGGCCGCATCGGGGAGCATCACCTTCGGCCGCACGAAGACATCCTCCTCGAGTGCAAGCGCGGTGATCCTGGCGCCGAGGTCGGCAGCAACGGCCACGCATTTCTCGATCGCAGCAAGGGCCGGGTCGCGTGGCTGGCCGACGAGCGGCAGAAAGACGTCCTTGATCGGCATCGGGATTCTCCTCAGGCACCAGAATAGGCTGGCTTTGGTCGGGACGCTTGATCCTCGTCAAGCCCGGGAACTTCGACCGGCCGGAAGGAAACAGGCGTTGACCGAAGTCAAGGACTGGCCGCGATCTGCTTCTATGGATTACCCTGATCGCGGGGCAAGCAGCCTTAACGCATCTGGACGTACCAGCTGGAATGACAGACGATTCTGCGACCCAGGACCGGATCTTTGCGGCGCTCACCAATTCCGCGGATCATCCGAACGTGAGGCGGATCGATACGCACGCAGCTTCGGTCTTTCTCGAAGGCAAGCGTGCTCTGAAAATCAAGCGCGCCGTGAAATTTCCATTCCTCGATTATTCGACGCTCGAGAAGCGCAAGGCGGCGTGCGAGGAGGAGATCAGGATCAACCGGCCGCTGGCGCCGCAGATCTATCACCGCGTCGTGGCGATCACGGAAGAGCCCGATGGATCGGTGAAGGTCGACGGAAGCGGCCGGCCGATCGAGTATGCGGTCGAGATGTTGCGCTTCGACGATAGCCGGACGCTGGATCATCGGGCCAACGCCGGGGCGCTGGATGACACTTTTGCCTCAGCTGTCGCCGACGCGATCGTGGCTTCGCATGCGCAGGCTGTTCGCGCCGACGGCAGCGCATGGGTTTCCTCCATCCCCGGCCTGATCGATGGCAACAGCAATGGCCTGCGGACCGGCAATCATTTCGAAACCGAAGAGATCGCAGAACTCGGCAGAGACTCACACGCAATGTTCCTCCGCCTCCGGCCTTTGCTCGAAGAGCGCGGCCGTCAAGGCTTCGTGCGCCGCTGCCATGGCGACCTGCATCTTGCGAACATCGTGTCGATCGACGAGAAGCCGGTGCTGTTCGACGCCATCGAATTCGATGCGCAGATGGCAACCACCGACGTGGTCTACGATCTCGCATTCGGATTGATGGATCTGTTGCACCACGATCAGGCACGCGCAGCCAACATCGTGCTGAACCGCTATCTCGCCGCGACTCCAGTCGAAAATCTCGACGCGCTCTCCGCACTGCCGCTGTTCATGTCTATCCGGGCGGCAATCCGCGCCCAGGTCGCGCTGGCACGGCTGAAGCCGCCGCATTCCGATGATCCCAGCCTTCTCGACGGGGCGCGACGCTATTTTGGCCTCGCCCGCGCGCTGATCCATCCTCCCGCTCCCCGGCTGATTGCAGTCGGCGGACTGTCAGGCACCGGAAAGACGATCTTGGCACGCACGCTCGCGCCGGACGTTTCGCCGCAGCCGGGCGCCGTCGTGCTGCGCAGCGACCTCGTCCGCAAGCAGATGTTCGGGATCGAGGACACGGACCGGCTGCCGGCATCCGCATACACACCGGAGGTCACGGCCCGCGTTTACGAGATATTGGCTCAGCACGCCGGGCGGGTGCTGGCGCAAGGCCATTCAGCGATCATCGACGGTGTGTTCGCCCGTGAGGACGAACGGGACGCGGTTGCAGCACTGGCTCGCGAGCGTAACGTGCCGCTGAGCGGCCTCTTTCTGGTTGCGGACCTCGCGACCAGGCAGGCGCGGATCGGAGGCCGCCGGGGCGACGCATCCGACGCCACGCAAGAGGTTGCCGCGCTGCAAGAGCACTATAATATCGGCCATGTCGGTTGGGCGACCATCGATGCATCCGGGACGCAAGAGCAGACGCTCCAGAACTGCCGGGACGCGATCGCCGAGAGCAAGTAAGGCAGTCTGCAAATGGCGCGACCCAGCACGAATTCGACGGCCGCGCGCGTCAAGCCTGCGGCGAGGCACAATGTCCTGCCCGGCCGCCTCAGCCCCGGCATGGTCTGCGATACGGCGTTCCGGATCATCGCCCGCCGTCACCTCGCCGCCGTTCTCGCCCAGCATGACGGCACCTGCCGCGGCGATCCCGAGGCGCTGCACCAGATCCGGATTGCACTGACGCATCTGCGCACCGCCATCCGCTTCTTCTCGCCGATGGTGGATGACGCCGTACGGCCGGAGGTCTGGACCGAACTGAAATGGCTGAACAGCCAGCTCGGCATGGTGCGGGACCTCGACGTGGCGATCGAGCGGGTCATCGCCGAGAGTGGAGGCGAGTTGACCGTGATTGCCGAGCTCCAGCACTGGGACGAGAAGCGCGCCGAGAGCCACCGCCTGCTGGCGCGCGCGCTGCAATCCGCGCGGTATCGCCGGCTCGTCGAGCAGACGTCAGCCTGGATCGAGAGCGGCCCCTGGTCGACCCGCCGCAGCAAGGAGGCCATCAGGCTGCGCCGCTGCGCGCTCGCCGACCACGCAACAGCGAAACTCGCGGAATGGGAAAAGGCGCTGCTCAAGAAAGCGCGTAAGCTCCGCAAGCTCGGTGTCGAGAAACGGCACAAGCTGCGGCTTCTCAACAAGCGGCTGACTTATTCGATCGAGTCGCTCGAGGACCTGTTCGCCGACGAGTCGCTGACCAGGCAGAAGTCGATCCTCAAGCAATTGCGCAAGGCGCAAAAGTCCCTTGGGCGATTGAACGACGACGCGCGAGGGCAGTCGCTGGCCGCGTCATTGAACGTAGCCATCCCCGAAGCGGGCATTCGCTTCCTCAACCGCAAGCGCGAAAAGAAACTGTTGCGGATCGCTTCGGACGCCTACCGGAAACTGGACAAGGCCAAGCCGTTCCGCTCCGCCGACCTTGCGCCGAATGCGCAGCCTGAGGATTAGGTGTGGACATAGTCTCCCGGCGCGTCGGGCAAACCGTCAAGGTCTCCGCCTCCGGTCTGCGGCGGATCGCAGGGCGCCCCGGAGTGTGCGGCCAGCCATTCTGCCCATTCCGGCCACCACGATCCCTCGACTTGCGGTGCCAGCTTCAGCCATTCGTCCGGGCCGACATAGCGCGCATCGGCGGCCTTGATCAGCACCTGATAGCTGTGGCCGGACTCGTCCGGCGGCGCGACGACGCCGGCATTATGGCCGCCGCTGGTCAACACAAAGGTCACGTCGGCATCGACCTGATAGTGGATCTTGTAGACGGATCGCCACGGCGCCACGTGATCGGCGAGCGTACCGACCACGAACATCGGCGCATGGATGTCGGAAAGCGACACGCTCTTGTCCTCGACACGATAGCGGCCCTCGGCCAGATCGTTGCCCAGGAATAGCTTTCGCAGATACTCCGAGTGCATGCGATAGGGCAGCCGCGTGGCGTCGGCGTTCCAGGCCATCAGATCGCTCGGTGGCGCACCCTCGCCCATCAGATAGTCGTGCGACAGCCGCGACCAGATCAGTTCGTTGGAGCGCAACAACTGGAACGCGCCGGCCATCTGCGTCGTGTCCAGATAGCCCCGCTGCCACATCAGGTCCTCGAGAAAGGCGACCTGGCTCTCGTTGACGAAGAGCGTCAGCTCGCCGGCCTCGGTGAAATCCGTCTGTGCGGCAAGCAGGGTGGTCGTACACAGTCGCTTGTCGCCATCGCGCGCCATCGCAGCCACAGCGATCGACAGCAATGTGCCGCCCAGGCAGTAGCCGAGCGCATGGGTCTTCTGGCCCGGCACGATCCGGCCGATCATGTCCAACGCCGCCATGACACCCAGCTTGCGATAGTCGTCAAAGGCAACATCCCGGTCTTTGGCATCCGGATTTCGCCAGGAAATCGCGAATACGGTGAAGCCCTGGCCGGTCAGATACCTCACCAGAGAATTCTGCGGCGATAGATCGAGGATGTAGTACTTCATGATCCAGGCCGGCACGATCAGGATTGGCTCGGGTCGCACTTGAGCGGTCGTCGGATGGTACTGGATCAGCTCGATCAACGCGTTGCGATAGACGACCTTGCCCGGCGAAGCCGCGACCGTCTTGCCGACGACAAACTGTTCGTCACCCGCCGGCGTTGCGGCGGAGAGCAGGCGCATCAGGTCGCTGCACCAGTTCTGCCAGCCGAATACGAAATTCTCCCCGCCGCTCCGGAACGCCTTCTCCAGCACTTGCGGATTGGTCGCCGCGAAATTCGACGGCGCCAGCATGTCGAGCATCTGACGCATCGCGAATTCGACGACGGCTTCATTTGCGTGCGACACGCCGCGTACGCCGGTCGTGGCATCGTGCCACCAGCGCTCTCCGAGCAGGAACGCCTGCGCCAGCAGATTGAACGGTGCGGCTTCCCACTGCGGACCCCTGAAGCGACGATCCCGCCCCTGCGGCGCAATCACGGACCACGGCTTTTGCGACGTCGCATGCGCGGCGGCTTCCACGAACTGGCCCATGTCGCGAAGCACGTTGCGCGACATCTCCACCTGACGCTGGGGCGCCGCGGCCAGATGAGAGCTCCAATCGAGCCAGGCGAGCGACAAGGCCAGCGGCGAAATCCCGCCCGTCAACCGCGCCAGCATCGCATGAAACGCGCGGTCGAGAGGGTATGGCTCCGATACAGGCAGGGGATCGGCGGCGACCGGCATTCCAGCCGGCGTTTCGGGGCCCCTCGTAGAGGCTTCGGGCTCAACGACAGGGCTAACGGAGAGAGCCTGCGCGGATGGCTCTTCGGCCCGTGGAAATATCTGCACGACGCTCATGGCTGAATGTTCCTGCCAGCTTCTTGGCTGCGTGGCAGCAGGATATGGCGAGGCTTCGGATGCGCGTTGAGCTGCATCAAGTCCGGGCATCGGGAAGAGCCCCGCTTCACCCCTTGACCTGCATCAAGCCGCAGCACCACGCCGGAGCTAGGTTTTGCGCATCGACATCGACAAGCCAGCGGAGACTGCCATGCGTGCCCATCAGATCATGACCCGGTCGGTCATCTCGGTTACCCCGGACACCAGCATCGTCGAGGCGGCAAACATCATGCTGAAGCGGCATGTCAGCGGTCTCACGGTCGTGGACAATGCCGGCAAGCTGGTCGGCGTGGTCTCGGAAGGCGACTTCATCCGCCGCAGCGAAATCGGCACGGGACGCAAGCGCGGGCGCTGGCTGCGGTTTATTCTCGGATCCGGCAAATCGGCCAGCGACTTCGTCCACGAGCACGGCCGCAAGGTCTCGGAGGTGATGACCTCTTCACCGGTGACCACCACCGAGGATGCGGCACTTGCCGAGATCGTTGACCTCATGGAACGGAACAATGTGAAGCGTCTGCCGGTGGTCCGCGGCGACAAGATCGTCGGCATCGTGTCGCGGGCGAACCTGCTCCAGGCGGTGGCGGACCTCGCCCGAGATGTACCCGACCCGACCGCGGACGACGATCACATTCGCAGCCGCATCATCGATACCATGGAGAAGAACGACTGGTGCCCGTTCGGGCTGAACGTCATCGTCCGCGATGGCATCGTTCATCTCAGCGGCGTCATCACCGAGGAGCGCGTGCGACAGGCCGCGGTCGTCGCAGCGGAGAACGTCATCGGCGTGAAGAAGGTGCATGACCATCTCTGCTGGGTCGACACCATGTCAGGAATATATCTGAACTCGCCCGAGGACGATGACCTCGCCAAAGCAAGCTGACCAAAGCAAGCTGACCAAGGCAAGCTGAGCGCGCGCCGATCGCAATTCAGCGCGGAATGACGGCGGTAGCTTCGATTTCGACGCGCGCCGCCTTCTCGACAAGCCGGACGACCTGAACCAACGCCATCGCCGGGTAGTGCGCGCCGAAGATGGCGCGATAGGCCTTGCCGAGCTCTTTCAGGTTCGCCAGGTACTCGTCCATGTCGACGACGTACCAGGTCAGGCGCACCAGATGCTCGGGCTGCGCACCGGCCTCCGCGAGGATCGCGGCGATGTTGCTCAGGGTCTGGCGCACTTGCGTGACAAACCCCTCCGCGAGACGCTCCTCGGCATCCCAGCCGATGACGCCGCCGGTGACGACGATGCGTCCCTCGGCGGCCATGCCGTTGGCATAGCCTTTCGGCACCGGCCAGCCGGACGGCTGCAGCACCTGCGCTCTGGAGCGGGCTTCGTCCTCGGCTGCTGTCGGCAGCACCGCGAGCTGCGGGCCTTTCGGCGTCGTCACGGACAATTCTCTATCCTTCTCTCATCCCGCCGCGACGCCGGAGGACGTCACCGCGGTCTGCGCCAGTTGCCGCAAGGCAAAGCGCTTTAGCTTGCCGGTCTCGGTCTTCGGTAGTTGCGTCACGAACTCGATCGCGCGCGGATATTTGTACGGCGCGATCTCGCGTTTGACATGCTCCTGCAACGCGGCCACGAGTTCCGCGTTCGGCGTTACGCCCGGCGCGGCAATGACATAGGCCTTCACGATCATGCCGCGCGCCTCGTCCGGCGCGCCGACGACCCCGCACTCGACGACGGCGGGATGCGTGAGCAGCGCCGCCTCGACGTCCGTGCCTGCGATGTTGTAGCCGGCCGACACGATCATGTCGTCCGAGCGCGACTGATACCAGAAATAGCCGTCGCTATCCATCAGGTAGGTGTCGCCGGTGATGTTCCAGCCGTTCTGGACGTATTTGCGCTGGCGCTCGTCGGCGAGATAGCGGCATCCGGTCGGCCCGCGTACCGCGAGCCGCCCCATCGTGCCCGGCGGAACGTCATTGCCGGAATCGTCGACGATCTTCGCCTCATACCCCGGCACCGGCTTGCCCGTCGCACCAGGGCGGATCTCGTCCTCGGTCGCGCTGATGAAGATGTGCAGCAGCTCGGTCGAGCCGATGCCGTCCATCAGCTTGATGCCGGTCGCCTTCTGCCAGGCATCGAATGTCGGCTTGGGCAGCGTCTCGCCGGCGGACACGCATTTGCGAAGCGAGGAAATATCGCGGCCCGGAAGCTTGCCGATCATCGCCCGGTACGCGGTCGGCGCGGTGAAACAGACCGTCGTCTTGTACAGCTCGATCGCATTCAGAATGTCGTCGGGCGCCGTCTTCTCAAGAACGACGAAGGAGGCACCGATGTGCATCGGAAACAGCACGCCGCCGAAACCAAATGTGAAGGCAAGCGGTGCCGAGCCGACGAATCGGTCCTTCTGCTCCGCGCGCAGGATGTTGCGCGCATAGCCATCGCACACCGCCAGCATGTCACGGTGGAAATGCATGGTGCCCTTGGGATCGCCGGTCGTGCCCGACGTGAAAGCGATCAGGCAGACGTCGTCGGAGGCAGTATCGACAGCTTTGAACTCCGGACTTGCATCCTCCATCAGCGCCTCGAGCGAGTCGCTGCTGCCGTTGCCCCAATAGACCACGCGCTTGAGGCCGGGGGCCGCAGCTTTCGCCTTCTCCATTTCGTCGGCGAGCTTGCCATCGCAGAGCGCGAGTGTGATCTCCGCCTTCTGGATCGGATAGGACAGCTCCTTGGCGCGCAGCAGCGGCATGGTCGCCACGACGATGCCGCCAGCCTTGATCACCGCCAGATAAGTCGCGACCATCATCGGATTGTTGGCCGAGCGTAGCAGCACGCGCCCGCCGGTGACGAGACCAAGCTTGCCCACCAGCACATTGGCGATGCGGTTCACGACCGTTTGCAGCTCACGATAGGTGTAGCTGACGGCGGGGCTGATCACGCAAGGAGCGTCGCCATGCCCCTGCTCGACCCAGCGGTCGAGGAAATAGCTGACGCAGTTGAGGCGGGGCGGATATTGCAGTTCCGGTCGCGTGAAGATGAATTCCGGCCAGAGCTCGGCTGGCGGAAGATGCTGCCGCGCGAACGTATCGACATGGGCTGTCGCAGCATTGGCGTCACGCGAACCCGAGACTTGAACCTTGGCGGCGTTGGCCATCGCACGCTCCTTTCAGCATGGAAAGCACCCGGCAGCACTCACTCGAAAACATTTTAGGCTTAAAGCAATTTCGCGCAATAGCGGATTTTGGGCATCCCGTGCTTTTTCCGGCGGCAAATGGGATTGGTGGGTGCCTCGGCCGCGGACCTAGGCCCGGCGGCGAGCGGCCGATTTCTGCGCCGATGCCTTGGTCTTGGCGAGCAGCCGCATCAATTCGCGCACATCCTTCGGCGTCAGATCGGCGAAGAGATCGGCGATCCAGGTTTCGTGTTCCGCGGCCATTCTGCGAAACTCGGCGCGACCGAGTTTAGTCAGCCGGATCACCTGGACGCGGCGGTCCGTCTCCGACGTGCGGCGGTCGAGATGACCGGATTCCACGAGGCGCTCGACGAGACCAGTGACGTTGCCGTTCGACACCATCATGCGCTTGGAGACGTCGGACAGCGTCATGCCGTCGGGCGCCTTGTCGAGCTGCGCCATCAGGTCGAAACGGGGCAATGTGACGTCGAAGCGCTGTCGCAACCGGCCACGGACCTCGCCCTCGATCAGGGTCGTGCAGGTCAAGAGGCGCAGCCACAGCCGAAGCTCTTCGGCGTGGTCCTCCGGAGTTTCGACGGCCTTGGTCTCGGAATCGAGCATCTCGATGTAGCCACTCACGGCCGGCATGGGCGCCGGCACGGATTCCCAACGTTTTGAGCTTCAAGTAAATCCGAGCCGGCTGCAAGCGTAAAGCCGCAACAATCGACCGCATGCCGATTTCTTTAGGCTTCAAATAATTGGCGCGCCGCTTGCATGCACCGCTGCCCGCAGATGACGACGCTTCGAGCTCGCTTGCCGCGGCAGCAATCATCGGCATAAACTTGGATTGGAGTAGCGGCTTGCAGCGCAAGTCCTGTTGTCACGGGGGACAGATCATGAAGACGCAAATGACGTTGGCCGCAGCCGCCTTGCTGCTTGGCACTGCGGTGAGCCCTTCCCTCGCCCAGGAGAAAATCAAGCTGGGTGTGATCGTGACCCTGTCGGGACCCGCCGCCGCGCTCGGCCAACAGGTTCGCGACGGCTTTGCGCTCGGAATGAAGGATCTCGGCGGAAAGATGGGCGGCCGCGATGTCGAGGTCGTCGTGGTCGACGACGAATTGAAGCCGGACGCAGCGGTCACCAAGGTCAAGGGCCTTCTGGAGCGCGACAAGGTCGATTTCGTGGTCGGCCCGATCTTCTCCAACATCCTCCAGGCGATCCACCGGCCGGTCACGGAATCGAAAACCTTCCTGATCAGCCCCAATGCCGGCCCATCGACGTTTGCCGGCAAGGACTGCAACCCGTTCTTCTATGTGACCTCGTATCAGAACGATCAGGTGCACGAGATCCTCGGCAAGGTCGCGCAGGATCGCGGCTACAAGCGCATGTATCTGATGGTGCCGAATTATCAGGCCGGCAAGGACTCGGTGGCGGGCTTCAAGCTCGACTACAAGGGCGAGATCGTCGAAGAATCCTACATGCCGCTCAACACGCTGGACTTCCAGCCGGAGCTTTCCAAGATTTCATCGCAGAAGCCCGATGCTCTCTTCACGTTCATGCCCGGCGGCCTCGGGGTCAATCTCGTCAAGCAATACCGGCAGGCTGGCCTTGCCGACAGCATTCCGGTGCTCTCGGCTTTCACGGTTGATGAATCGACGTTGCCGGCGCAGCAGGACGCGGCGGTCGGCATGTTCGGCGGCGCGAACTGGGCGCCCAATCTCGACAATCCCCAGAACAAGAAGTTCGTCGCCGCCTACGAGGCCGCCTATAACGGCGTCCCCGGCACCTACGCGTTCCAGGCGTACGATGCCGCGATGCTGATCGACAGCGCCGTCAAGGCCGTGAAGGGCGACCTCTCCAATAAGGACGCGGTCGCGGCCGCTCTGAAAAAGGCCGACTTCACCTCGCTGCGCGGCGCCTTCAAGTTCAACACCAACGGTTATCCGATCCAGGATTTTTACCTGACCAAGGTCGCCAAGCGCGCGGACGGCAAGTTCCAGACCGAGATCGTCCAGAAAGTCTTTGAGAATTACGGCGACCGCTACGCCAAGGACTGCAAGGCGGCGAATTAAACCGCGCGTCGCGTCGAGGGAGGATCACAATGAAGAGCGAAATCACCGGCATCACGCGCGCCAATGAGGGGATCCAGGGCATCTCCTGGAACATCCTCGGCCAGACCTATGTGCCGAAGAGCAACACGGAGCACAGCTTCTCCTGGCATGCGACGCTGCCGCCGGGCACGTTCGTACCGCCGCACATTCATCCCGACCAGGATGAATATCTCTACATGCTGGAGGGCAAGCTCGATTTCATGCTCGGCAATTCCGAGTCGCAGGCGACCGCGGGCGACCTGATCCGGCTCGGCATGGGCGTGCCGCACGGCATCTTCAACAAATCGGAGCAGACCGCGAAGGTGCTGTTCTGGGTGTCACCGACCCGCAAGCTGTTCGACCTGTTCTGGGGCCTTCACAACATGAAAGAACAGAAGCCCGAAGACGTGGTGGCGATGGCCGCCGAGTTCAACATCCACTTCCTGCCGCCGCCTCCCGGCGGCTAGCAGCGCAATTCACGCCCTCACCGCCGCAAGTCCCGGCACTGCGGCGAAGCCGGCCTTGGTGGCATAGCCGCGCACGATCGCCTCGCGCTGGGAATAGCTCAGCACGTTGTCGACATTGTCGAAACCATCAGGCGCGAGCTGCTCGACGGCGTCGATGACGCCCTCGGGGCCGCCGCGCCGGTTGGAGCGAACGATGTCCGCGGTCATGGGCAGCCGCTTCTTCTCGTATTCAAGCAACGCCTGGCGCGGATGCTCGGCGCGCACCAGCGCGTCGGCGAGGCAGCGCGCATCGAGGATGGCCTGCGAAGCGCCGTTGGAGCCAACCGGATACATCGGATGCGCGGCATCGCCGAGCAGCGTAACTCTGCCCGACGACCAATAGGGCAACGGATCGCGGTCGCAGGTCGGATATTCGTAGAACTCGGGCGTGGCCGAGATCAGGCTCTTCACGTCGACGTAAGGCACCGAGAAGCGCGCCACATGCGGCATCAGCTCCTCGCGACGGCCCGGCCGCGACCAGTCTTCCTTCCGCGGCGGCGGGGCATTGCCCTCGCCGACCTTCACCAGCACCGCCCAGTTGGTGAGACGGCTCGCCGGGCTCGATCCCTCCGCGATCGGATAGATCACCACCTTGGCGTTGAGCCCGCCGGCCACAATCATCGACTTGCCGGTGAGGAATAGCGGCCAATCCCGCGCACCGCGCCACAGCATCAGGCCGTTCCAGCACGGCGGCCCCTCGCTCGGGAACAGCGTGTCACGGACCCGCGAATGGATGCCGTCGGCACCAATCAGAATGTCGCCGCGCGCGGTATGGATGTGCACGCCAGCGCGATCGAAGAAGTAAGCGGTGACGCCGCCCTCGTCCTGCGTGAAGGCGCCGAGGCGGCAGCCGGTATGGATGGCCTCCGGCCCGAGCCGCTCCTCGACGGCCCGATGGATGACGCCTTGAAGGCGACCGCGATGGATCGAGAATTGCGGCACATCGTGGCCGGCGTCGATGCCGCGGGCCTCGCGCCAGACTTCCTGGCCGTGACGGTTGAGGTAATAGAGCTGGTCGGTGCGGATCGCGACATCGTCAAGCTGTTGGAGCAGACCGAGGCCTGCCAATTCGCGCATGGCATGGGGCAGCGTGTTGATGCCGACGCCAAGCTCGCGGATGGTGTCGGACTGCTCGAAAATCTCGCAAGCGAGGCCCCGCGAACGCAGCATCAATGCGGTGGTGAGACCACCGATACCGCCACCGACGATAATCGCCTTCATCGCCCTCACTCCACTCGGTACACACCAGGCAATGCGGCCAAAGTCGCACGGGCGGTCACTCCGCCGCAAGCGGCTTTGTCGCCTCCGCCTTGAGCTCGGCCCGGGTCTTGGGCTTAGCCTTAATTCTCAGCTCCTCAAGATCCTGCCGGTCGCGCACGCTGTTGCGGAAAATCTGATCTTTTCCGGGAAGATATTGCGGCGGGCAGAACGCGTCGTCCGCCCCGTACCAGGCCGCCGCCCGCATGGTGAAGGAGGGATCGACCAGATGCGGCCGCCCGAGCGCGACGAGGTCCGCCCGGCCGGCAGCCAGGATGGTGTTGGCCTGGTCCGCCGTCGTGATGTTGCCGACGCACATGGTGGCCACGCGCGCCTCGTTGCGGACCTGGTCGGAGAACGGAGTCTGGAACATGCGGCCATAGATCGGCTGCGCATCGCGCACGGTCTGCCCGGTTGAGACGTCGACGAGGTCGACGCCGGCTTCGGCAAAAGCCCGCGCGATCGCTACCGCATCGTCGCCGCCGATGCCACCCTCGGCCCAGTCGGTCGCGGAAATGCGCACCGACATCGGCTTGTGCGACGGCCACGCGGCCCGCAGCGCCTCGAAAATTTCCAGCGGGAAGCGCAGGCGATTTTCGAGCGAGCCGCCATATTCGTCCGTCCGGGTATTCGTCAGCGGCGAGATGAAGCTCGCGAGCAGATAGCCGTGGGCGCAGTGCAGTTCGAGCATGTCGAAGCCACAGCGCTCGCCGCGCTCGGCCGCCGCCACGAAAGCGTCCCTCACTGCGTTCATGCCAGCGCGATCGAGCTCGCGCGGAACCTGGCTGTCGGGGAAATAGGGCAGCGGCGACGCCGAACACACCTCCCAGCCGCCCTCCTCGAGCGGACGGTCCATGCCGTCCCACATCAGCTTGGTCGCACCCTTGCGCCCGGCGTGCCCCAGTTGCAGGCAGATTTTTGCGGCTGAATTGGCATGGACGAAATCAACGATGCGTTGCCAGGACGCCTCCTGCTCGTCGTTCCACAATCCTGTGCAGCCCGGCGTGATGCGGGCGTCGCGAGCAACGCAGGTCATCTCCGTGAAGATCAGGCCGGCGCCGCCAATCGCGCGCGATCCATAATGCACCAGATGGAAATCGGTCGGCACGCCCTCCTTCGCCGAATACATGCACATCGGCGACACCACGGCGCGATTGGCGATCTCCATCTCGCGCAACCGGAAGGGCTGGAACAGCGGCACCATCGGCGTCTCGGTGTCGACGTCGAAGCCGCTGTCACGAACACGCTTGGCAAACGATCTTTCGACCTCCGCCACAAAGTCGGGGGCGCGAAGCTTCAGATTGTCATAGGTGATCGCCTTCGAGCGCGTCATCACACCGAAGGCGAACTGCACGGGATCGAAATTCCAGAAGCGGTCGACGTGCTCGAACCAGACCAGCGAGACGTCGGCGGCGTGCTGCGTCTTCTCGACCTCTTCGCGACGGCCGTGCTCATAGACGTCCAACGCCGCCTTGATGCTGGGCGCCTTCTCCATCGCCTCGGCCAGCGCAATCGCATCTTCCATCGCGAGCTTGGTGCCCGAGCCGATCGAGAAATGCGCGCTCGCCTTGGCGTCCCCGAGCAGAACCATGTTGTCCTTGACCCAGCGCTTGCTGCGGATCATCGGGAAATTGCGCCACGTCGAACGATTGGTGAGCAGTTGATGCCCATCGAGGAACCAGCCGAAGATCTCGGCCATTCGCGTAGCCGACTGGGTCTCGTTCAGCCCTGTCAGCCCGGCGCGTTCGAACGTGTCGGGATCGGTCTCGAAAATCCAGGTCGAGTGGCCGGCTTCATATTGATACGCATGGGCGATGAACGGCCCCCACTCCGTCTCCTGGAAGATGAAGGTGAAGGCATCCAGCGGCCTGGTCGAGCCCATCCAGGCGAACTTGTTGGCACGGAGATCGACTTCCGGCGCGAAATGATCGACGTATTTGTCGCGAAAACGGCTGTTGATGCCGTCCGCGACCAGGATCAGATCGGCGTCGGCGAAGCGGGATTCGTCCTCGACGTCCGCTTCGAAATTCAGGACGACCCCCAGTTCGCGCGCGCGCGCCTGGAGGATCAGGAGCAGCTTCTGCCGCGAGCAGCCACAAAAGCCGTTGCCGCCGACCCGATGGACCGTTCCGCGGAAGTGCACGGCGATGTCATCCCAGTAGGCGAATTCCTGGGTGATGCGGCGATAGCTCGGAAGATCGTGCTTCTCGAAATTATCGAGGGTGGCGTCCGAGAACACCACGCCGAAGCCGAAGGTGTCGTCGGCGCGATTGCGCTCGTACACCGCGATCTCAGCGCTCGGCCGCTGCTTCTTCAGCAGGATTGCAGCGTAGAGACCCGCAGGTCCGCCACCGATGATCGCGACTTTCATGGGAGCCTCGCCAATTCAACCCGGCGAAACTATTTTAAGCCTAAAATAATCTCGCGCAAGTCCCCATTGCGGCAGGCTGCCGGCAAAGCCCCCGTTTAATCGCCCCTGAAGACCGGCTTGACCTTGTTGGCAAAGGCCTCGAAGGCCCGTTCGAAATCGGCCGTTGTCATGCACAGCGCCTGAGCAACGGCTTCCGCCTCGATCGCCTCCTCCACCGACATCGCCCATTCCATGGCCAGCATCCGTTTGGTCATGGTGTTGGCGAAGGTCGGTCCCTCAGCAATCTGCTTGGCCAGTAGCTGCGCCTGGGGCAACACCTGCTCCGGGGTGACGAGGCGGCTGAAGAAGCCCCAGCGCTCGCCCTCCTCCGCGGTCATGAACCGGCCAGTGTAGAGCAACTCGGAAGCGCGGGACTGTCCGATGATCCGCGGCAGGATCGCGCAGGCGCCCATGTCACAACCGGCAAGGCCCACCTTGTTGAAGAGGAATGCGACCTTGGCCCCGCTCGCCGCAAGCCGCATGTCCGACGCCATGGCAATGATCGCGCCCGCCCCGGCGCAGATGCCTTCAACCGCGGCAACGATCGGCTGCGGGCAGGCCCGCATCGCCTTGACGAGGTCGCCGGTCATCCGCGTAAACGCCGTCAGCCCCTTGGTGTCCATCTTCACGAGCGGACCGATGATCTCGAACACATCGCCGCCGGACGAGAAATTGGCACCAGCGCCGGTCACGACGATGGACTTGACCGCATCGTCGAACGCGCAGGCGCGAAAGAAATCGGTGAGTTCGCGATAGCTCTCGAAGGTCAGCGGATTCTTCCGTTCCGGACGATTGAGCGTCACGGTTGCAACACCATCGACGACGGCCAGCAGGAAGTGCTGCGGCGAATAGTCCGCAAGCGGTAAGGTCACCGGATTGGCTGGTCTGCTCATGCGATCTCCTTGGCTTCCTTGTACCGCGCCTATGCCAGGCGCGCTAAATCTCACCACCGGCAACAGCGATCGCCTGCCCGGTGATTGCGCCGGCGCCCTCGCCGCACAGCCAGAGCACGGTATCCGCGACCTCTCGAGGAGAGATCAATCGTCCCTGTGGATTATGCTTTGCGAGCTCGGCAATGGCCTGCTCGCGGCTACGCCCCGTCTTTTTCATGATGTTCTCGATGCTGCCGGCGACCAGATCGGTGTCGGTGAAACCGGGACACACTGCGTTGACGGTCACGTTGCTGCCAGCCATCTCGAGTGCAAGGGACCGGACGAGACCGACCACAGCGTGCTTGGCCGCGGTGTAGGCGCTGACATAGGCATATCCCTTGAGCCCCGCCGTCGACGCGATCGCGACGATACGGCCATAGGGACGATCCTTCATCCCGGGCAGCACAGCGCTGACAGCATGGACCACGCCCATGAAATTGACATCCATCATGCGCGCAAACAGGGCACTGTCGGATTTGGAGAACGGCGCAGACTCGGCGCTTCCCGCGTTGGCGATCAGGATATCGATCGGCTGCCGCGCACTTGCTTGAGCGATGGCGGCTTTCAATGAGGTTTCGTCCGAGACGTCGGCGACGGCCGCAAAATGCGCGGCGCCTGCGCTGACAGCCTCTTCAAGCGTCGCAGCGTTCCGCCCAAGGACGGTCACCGTGGCACCGGCCTCGACGAGCGCTGCTGCGATGGCGCGACCGATGCCGCGACCGCCACCTGTCACCAGCGCGTGCGGCGAATGCGGTAATCCGGACATGCGCTGGCTTCCTTGCATTCTGCTGATCGCTCTCTCGATATATTTTAACCTTCAAACTTTTGCAAACAAAGCTCGACTCCACCCCGTGAACGGCCGCAACGGAGAAGACGGCCCGAAAATTGCTTTAAGTATAAAATTATCTCTTCCCATCCCTCACAGGCCTGTTAGCATTAAAGGGCCAAGCAAAAGGATGTCGCGTGTCGCAGCCTGCGCCAATGATAACAAAGGACGGCCGCTTCGCCTATGAAGCAGCGGGCGATCCGGGCGGGACACCTCTGATTTTCCTGCATGGCATCGGCGGTGCGGCACGGGCCTGGCGGCAGCAGCTTGCGACATTCGGCGACCGCTTCCACGCGATTGCATGGGACATGCCCGGCTATGGCGGATCGGCGCCGCTCGCCAGCGTCAGCATCGCTGCCCTGGCGGATGCGCTTCAGCGATTCATCGAGCAGCTTGGTGCGAGCAGGCCGATTCTGGTCGGCCATTCCATCGGCGGCATGATCGTCCAGAAATGGCTGGTGCACTCCCCAAAACTGGCGCGCGCGATCGTGCTGGCGCAGACCAGCCCGGCGTTCGGCAAGGCCGACGGCGATTGGCAGAAATCGTTTATCGCCGCACGGCTCGGGCCGCTCGATCGCGGCGAAACGATGAAGTCGCTGGCGCCCTCTCTGGTGAAGGAACTCGTGGGCGACGATCCTGATCCCAGGGGAATGGAGCTTGCACGCGAGTGCATGGCAAGTGTGCCCGAGGCGAGCTATCGCGCCATGATGCTGGCGTTGATCGGCTTCGACCAACGCAGCACCCTCAAGAATATTTCCATCCCGACGCTGCTGCTGTCCGGCTCCAAGGACAACAACGCGCCAGCACCGATGATGGCGAAGACGGCGACCTACATTCCCTCCGCGGAATATGTCGAACTCGACGCTGTCGGCCATCTCGCCAACCTCGAGCGTCCCGACGCCTTCGACGCGGCCCTCGGCCGGTTCCTGAATTCCGTTGCGACCAAAACGTAGGATGACTCCGCAATGACCATGCAAGTCAGCAAGACCATCGGCGCGACCGACAAGGTTGCGCTGGATGCGCCGATCTTCGATCCCGTTGCATTCCGACTGAGTGACGAGCAGGCCGGTATCATCGCGCGGGCGCGCGAGATCGGCCAGAGCGTGTTCGCCGGCCGCGCCGCGACTTACGATCGCGAGGCGATCTTCCCGTCGGAGAACTATCGCGATCTGCATCGCGTCGGCCTGCTCGGTATTGCCGTCCCCAAGAAGCATGGCGGGCTCGGCGCGAACTACCAGACCTACGCACTGGCGGCAGCCGAAATCGGCCGCTATTGCGGCGCGACTGCGCTCACCTGGAACATGCATGTCTGCTCGACGCTGTGGTCCGGTCCGCTCGCGGACGATCTCGACATGGATGCTGAAACCCGCGCCGAGCACGAGCAGCGGCGTGCAGTCCACTACAAGCGCATCGTCGAGGATGGCGCGATCTATTCGCAGCCCTTCTCGGAGGGCGGTGCGGCAGCGGCAGGCGGCGTCGCTTTCGGCACGGAAGCAAGGCCGGTCGAGGGTGGCTGGATCGTCAACGGCAAGAAGATCTTTGCATCACTCTCCGGCCATGCCGACTATTACGGCGTTCTCTGCACGGAGATCGAGGAAGGCGAGAAGGCTTCGCGCCGCAATACGCTTTACCTCGCCATCCCCTCAAAATCGGAGGGCGTCTCGGTCGTCGGCGACTGGGATCCGCTCGGCATGCGCGGAACAGTCTCGCGCACGCTGCTGTTCAAGGACGTGTTCGTGCCGGCAGATTCGGCGCTGATGCCGCGCGGCGTCTATTTCCAGGCCGCGATGCGCTGGCCGCACATGTTCCTGACGCTGTCGCCGACCTATATGGGCCTTGCGCAAGCCGCCTATGACTTCACGGTGCGGTATCTGCGCGGCGAAGTACCGGGCATGCCGCCGGTCAAGCGCAGGATGTATCCGACCAAGCAGATTGCGGTCGCGCAGATGCAGATCAAGCTCGAGCAGATCAAGGCGATCTGGTTCCAGGCAGTCACCGAAGCGCGCGCCAACCCGAGCAAGGAGCAGGTGCTGCGCGCCTATGCCGCGCAATATTCGGTGATGGAGGGCGCCAATGAGCTCGCCGCGCTCGCGATCCGCACCTGCGGCGGACAGGCCATGCTGCGCTCGTTGCCGCTGGAGCGGATCTATCGCGACAGCCGCTGCGGCTCGCTGATGCTGCCCTGGACAGCCGAGCTCTGCCTCGACCGGATCGGGCGCGAAGCGCTGTACGAGGCCGGCGAAACGGACGACTGACGGTGGACCTCTGCAGTCTGATCGATCGCAACGCGGCGTTCGCGCCAGACAAGACAGCTATCGCCTTCGAGGGCGAACAGTTGAGCTACGCGGCATTCGCTGCGCGCATCGAGCGGACGGCGGCGACGTTGAAGCAGGAGCTCGGCGTCGTCAGGGGCGACCGCGTTGCGATCCTCAGCCTGAACCGGCCGGACTATCTGGTTCTGCTCTATGCCTGCGCGCGGCTCGGCGCGATGCTGGTGCCCCTGAACTGGCGGCTCGCTGTCGCCGAGCAGCTTTTCATCCTCAACGATGCCGGCGCCAAGGTTCTGGTGCTCGAGCAAGCATTTGAGGGGGTACTTGCCGAGCTTGAGGGAACCGCAATCGTCGGGCTCGATTTCGAGCCGCCCCGCGGCACGACGTTCGAAAACCTGTTGGCTCGGAGCCGGGGCACCGGCCGCAACCCGCACACCGATCTCTCCTGCCCGCTCCTCATTGTCTACACATCGGGAACGACCGGACGGCCCAAAGGCGCGGTGTTGCGCCAGGAGGCGCTGTTCTGGAACGGCGTCATGAGCCAGCACATGCACAACATGACGTCCGATGACCATGTGCTGACGCTGCTACCGTTCTTCCACGTCGGTGGCCTCAACATCCAGACCACCGCGGCGCTCCAGCTGGGCGCGACGGTCACGGTTCACGCACGCTTCACGCCGGACACCGCGCTTGCAGCCATCGAACGGGAACGGCCGACCTTGACCGTGATGGTGCCGGCGATCATCCAGGCGGTGAGCGAGCATCCCGCCTGGGCCACGACCGACCTCTCGTCACTCAAAGCCGTCGCGACCGGATCGACCATCGTGCCGCCGCATCTGATCGACCGCTTCGTAGCGCGCGGCGTACCCGTGCTTCAGGTCTACGGCTCGACGGAAACTTGTCCCATCGCAGTCTACACCCGGCTTGGTGGCGACCTTTCGCGCGCGGGATCGACCGGACTTGCCGGACTGTGCTGCGAAGCGAAAGTGATCGATCACGCCGGCAACGAGGTGCCGGCGGGCGCACCGGGGGAGATCGCGGTGCGCGGCCCCAACGTGTTCTTCGAATATTGGGGCAATGCGGACGCCACGCGCGATGCGCTGCACGACGGCTGGTATCGTACCGGCGATATCGGCCTGTGCGACGCGGACGGCTATTTCTGGGTGCGCGACCGCAAGAAGAACATGATCATTTCCGGCGGCGAGAACATCTATCCGGCGGAGGTCGAACGCGTCCTGCTCGAACATCCCGATGTCAGCGAATGCGCCGTGATCGGCCGGCCCGATCCGCGCTGGGACGAGGTGCCCGTCGCCTACGTCATCCCGCGATCCGGCGGTCGGCTGGAAGCAGACGCGTTGAAAGCGCATCTCCAGGCCCAACTCGCCCGCTACAAGGTTCCGCGCGACATCGTTTTCGTCACCGACCTGCCGCGCACAGCGCTGGGCAAGGTCCAGCATTTCCTGCTGAAGCAGCTTGATGCGCAATCGCGCACGCAAGGAGAAGCATCTTGAAGATTGCGGTTCTGGGTGGGGGAAACGGCTCTTTCGCGGCCGCGGGCGATTTTGCGCTGTCGGGACATGAGGTCCGGCTCTGGCGCCGCGACGCGGATCAGGTCGCAGCCCATCGCACCGCCGGGTCGCGCATCCTGGTGAAGGATCATAACGGCCGTCACGACGTGAAATTGGCGCTGGTGACGACCGGCATCGCCGAGGCCGTCAACGGCGCAGAGCTGATCCTGTGCCCCGCCCCGGCCTTCGCACAGCCTGATATTGCGCGCCTGCTCGCTCCACATCTGCGGGATGGACAGGTCGTGTTTCTGCCGCCGGCTACGTTCGGCTCGATGATCTTCACCCAGGCTGCGCGGGATGCCGGCAACCGCGCCAAGGCGTGCTTTGCCGAAACCGGGACCTTGCCCTGGCTGACCCGCAAGCACGGGCCGTTCGAGGTCGCGATCACGATCCGCGCCAAGCGACTGCCCGTCGGCGTTTTCCCGCTCGATCAGGCGCCGCGCGCACTTGAGGTGATCGGACAGGCTTTCCCCGGCGCGGTCGAGCCGTGCGGAGATGCTCTTTCGGGTGCGCTGATGAATGCAGGCCCGATTATCCATCCGCCGCTGATCGTGATGAATGCAGGTCCGATCGAGCATTTCGAAAAGTGGGACATCCACAAGGAAGGAACGCAAGCCGCGATTCGCCGTGTCACCGACGCGCTCGACGCCGAACGGATTGCCGTGCGTGAGGCGCTCGGATATGGCGCACCGCATTTTCCGCTCGCCCATCACTATGCCAAGGAAGGCGAGGTGTGGATGTACGGCCGCGGCTCGCACGACCGGCTGACCGATTCCGGCGACTGGCGCGAGCGGATCGTGCTGACCGAGCACCGCTACATGAGTGAAGATTTGCGGCTTGGGCTATCGCTGCTGGTCTCTGTCGCCGGGCTGGCGGGCGTTGCTACGCCGCTGGCCAAAGGATTTCTGGCCATCGGTGGCGCAATCTGCGGTGAGGATTTTACGCAAGGCGGCCGAACCCTCGAGACGCTGGGCCTCGGCAATCTCGACAAGGCCGCTTTGCAGACGCTTCTTCGCAAGGGATTTTGACCGATGACCAGCCGAGCCACAATCGCCTGTCTCGGGGCCGGCCGAATGGGCCGCGGCATCGCCGTCGCGTTCGCCTACGCGGGGCATATGGTCACGATGATCGACATCAAGGCCCGTTCAGTGGAGGATTTCGCGAGGCTGGAGGCAGATGCGCTCGGCGAAGTCAGGAAGACCTTTGCCAGCCTGGCGAAGCTGGGGCTACTGACCGAGGCGGATGTCGACCCGCTGATTGCGCGGGTCTCGATGGTGCCGGCCAGCCAGAGCGATGCGGCACTGTCCGACGCGGGAATAGTCTTCGAGGGGGTCCCCGAGATCGTCGAGCTCAAGAGGGACGTGCTGGGGGCGGCCTCGAAACAAGTCGGACCCGATACGATCATCGCATCGACGACATCGACCATTCTCGTCGACGATCTCTCGGGCGCGATCGTGAACCCTCGCCGTTTCCTCAATGTGCACTGGCTCAATCCGGCCTATCTGATCCCGCTGGTGGAGGTTTCGCCCGGCAAGGCCACCGATCCAGGCATCATCGCGGAGGTCAAGGCGCTACTCGAAGGCATCGGCAAGGTCCCGGTGGTCTGCGCGGCGACGCCCGGCTTCATCGTTCCGCGCATCCAGGCGTTGGCGATGAACGAGGCCGCGCGCATGGTCGAGGAAGGCGTCGCTAGCGCAGAAGACATCGATAAGGCGATCCGCTACGGCTTCGGCTTCCGCTATGCCGTGCTTGGGCTGCTCGAATTCATCGACTGGGGTGGCGGCGACATTTTGTACTACGCCAGCCGCTATCTCGAAGGCGCACTCGGCAGCGACCGCTATCGTGCACCGGAGGTCATTTCGCGGAACATGCACGAGGGCCGGATCGGCCTGCGAACGGGCGCAGGCTTTCTCGACTATTCAGGTATGGACATCGAGGCCTATCGGGCAAAACGGCTTCAGGCCATGGTCGACCTGCTTCGGCACTTTGACCTGGCGCGGCCACCAGTGCTCGATCGCGGTTAGCCGAAGACGTCCTGCAGCACGCCTTCGCGCACCACCGCAATGCCGTCGAGCTCGATCGTCGTCCCCATCATCGGCAGATCGAAATGGCCCGCCGTGTAACGGCCGGCGAATTCGTTGGCACCGGTCGAGAACAGGAAGTTGCCGGAGACGGCACGAATTTCCGTGCCGTTGGTGTCGCGCTGGTCATACATCGACAGCGCCTCGTAGCGCGCGCCCGGATTCATGCCGAAACCGACATGCGATACCGCATAGGCTTCCCGATCGCCCCAGGCGGCAAGATAGGCACGCATCATTGCGGCATCCGTGCCCTCGCCCTCCAGCTCGACGACATAATCGTCCTTCAGTGTCATCTTCACCGGCGAAGTCAGGTAACGCTTGAAGGTCAGGTTGATGTCGCCGGGCGCCATCACCAGCGTGCCGTTGATCGTTCCGCTCTTGGGGAAGCTGACGACGATGCCCCCGGGCCAATGCGCCAGCGTACCGGGCTTGTCCGTCCAGCCCCACACGCCGACCGTGGACGCGCCGACCATATCGACGTCGAGCGCCGTGCCGGCTTTTGACGTCACCCGCATCCGCTTGGTCCCGCGCAGCATCTTTGCCGCCGCGCGAACGCGCTTCTCGAGCGCGGAATCCGGCACCATCCGCTCCAGCGCCTCAGGATGCTCGTTGGAGATCACCAGGATGCGCGCGCCGGCTTTGAGGATCTCGGGTGTCTCCACCGCATGCATCAGGCCCTCTATGGTGCAATCCACCACAAAGCCGGCTTGTTGAAGCGCGGTGATGACCGGGCCGAGCCGCTGGATCGCCTCGCTCGCCCCTGTCGAGCGAACCGGAACGATATTCCGGTTACGCGGGGTCGGCATGACCACGTGAAACGGTCGCGCGCCCATCCGCAGCAGCGCGAGCTCCGCCAGATGAACGTTCAACGCACGTGACTGGGTTTCCGAGAGAATCGCCGCGGTATCGCCGGCCTTGACGGCGCATCGCTCAAAAATTTCGCAAAATGCGTCGATCCATTTTGCCTCGATGCGATCAGCCAGCATGGTCTACTCCCGTCTTTCTGTTTCTTCTTCGTCAGTTCATGCTTCGGGGAAACCCCGCAGCAGATACGCGCGCACTGCCCCCAGTAGACCATTGAGGATCAGGCCCAGCAGCGAGATCGTGATCAGCGGCACGAACATGTCGACGGCCTGAAAGGTCCGGGCCGCCGTGACGAGCACATGTCCGAGCCCGTCGCTCGACGTGATCATCTCCGCCAGAAACACCACGATGCAGGAAATGACAAGGCCGATCCGGCAACCGGTCAGGATCGACGGCATCGCGGCCGGCAGCACCACCTTGAACAGGATCTCATAGCGCGGCGTTCCCGCCGCCATGGCCGACCAGATCAGCTTCTGCTCCACCGTTGACGCGCCGTAATAGGTAGACAACAGAATGGGAAAGAGTGCATCCGCCGCCACCAGCGTAATCTTCGATCCGTGACCGAAGCCGAGCAGCAGCAGCAATGCTGGATAGAGCGCGACCTTGGGCAAGGGTGCAAGCACGCGAACGATCGGCCGAACCACGGCGTTGATAGCCGGATTGGCGGCCGCGGCGATGCCGATGCTGACGCCGAGCACGACCGCAATCGCAAAACCGGCAAACAGCCGGATCAGAGTCGCCGCGATCTCCTGCTGAAACGTCCAGGTCAGGAGTTGCTGAAGCAACCTGCTGAAGACGTATCCCGGCGGCGGCAGCAAGACCGCAGGCGCGAAGCCAAATGATACAAGGCCTTGCCACAGCGCGATCACCAGCACGATCGGCGCAAGCCCAAGGATAATGCTGGTGGAGCGAAGCTGCGGCATCATGAGAAGCTCAGCGGCATGTCGAACTGCGGTTCCGACCAGCGCACCAGTCTTGCGCGGACCCGCTCGAAGATCGCATCGAGGCAAATTCCCATCGCGCCGACGATGATGATCATCGCAAAGACGGTGTCGTATTGGCCCATGTCGAGGGCGTTGAACAAGATGTTGCCGGCGCCGGACTGACGGGCGATCATCTCGCTAGTGATCATCGTGATCAGCGCCAGCACGAGTCCGGTGCGGCAACCGGTTAGAATTTCTGGAAGCGCCGCCGGCAGTACGATCCGGACCAGCCGTTGCGCAGGCGAAAGCCCCATCGCGGCGCCCGACCACAGCATCTTCTCTTCCACCGCCTTGGCGCCCTCGAAGCTGTGATAGATCACGGGCAGGCTGACGCCGAGAAAGATCACCAGCGTCTTCGTGATGTCGCCGACGCCGAGCCACAGCATGATGATCGGCATCAAGGCCGCCTTCGGCACCGGGTAGATCACCATCAAGAGCGGATTGAAGGATGCCGCGACGGCCCGGCTGCGGCCCATCAACAGGCCGAGCGGAATCGAAACCAGCACCGCGACCGCGAACCCGATCGCCATGCGGCGGAGCGAGGCCAGGATGTTGATCAGCGATTCCTTGTTCCCGAGGATGTCCGGGATTGCACGGATCGCCTCGACTGCCGTCGGGAAGCTGTCGTTCTTCAGCGCGAGTGACGCAACCTGCCATGCCGCCAGAAGCCCGATACAGGCAAACACCGGAGCGGCACGCTTGCCCAAGGCCGCCAGCGACGTCACGACCGCGATCCCGTCTCGTCGACCTCGTCGAACATGCGCTCGATATCGACAACGTATTTCTGGTAGCGTGGATCGAGCAGCAGCTCGCTGCGGCGGCGCGGCCGCGGCAGATCGATGTCGATGACCTCGCGGATGCGGCCGGGAGACTTCGACATCATCACGACCTTGTCTGACAGGAAAACCGCTTCGTCTACCGAATGAGTGACGAACAGCACCGTCTTGCGATCACGCTCCCAGATATTCAACAGATCGTTCTGCAGCCGCGTTCGCGTGTGAGCATCGAGCGCGCCGAACGGCTCGTCCATCAACAGAACCTCAGGATGGTAAGCCAGCGTTCGAGCCAGCGCTACGCGCTGCTTCATGCCGCCGGACAGCTCCTTGGGATAGAAGTTCTCATAGCCCTTGAGCCCGACCATTTCGATCAGGGCCCGGCTCTGTGCTTCCGCCTCGGTGGTGCGCACGCCCTGCTGGCGAGGGCCATACATCACATTGCCCAGCACGGTCTTCCACGGAAACAACGCGAATTCCTGAAATACCGGGCCGCGATCCGGCCCTGGTCCCGTGATCGTCCGTCCCCTGATCTTCGCTGAGCCGCTGGTCGGGCTGACGAAGCCGCCGACGACGTAAAGCAATGTCGACTTGCCGCAGCCGGACGGACCAAGGATGGAGACGAAGGCTCCCTCCTCGATTGCCAGCGAGATGTCCGATAGCGCCACATGGTCCTTGCGCGCCGAGGTCTGAAATACCTGCGAGACGTTCTCGATCTCGATGATTGCAGAAGCCGGTTTTTGCGGCGTCACCGGTCTCACCCATTCGCTCGATCTCGAAGGCACTACCTTCATCCCGTCTCACTTCATTCGCGCGAACCCTGCGCAACAGGCTTGCTAAACATCCTTCGTCAGCGACGCGAGCTTAGCAAGAAACTTGCCAGACCATTGGCTGTTTTCGGGCAAGTGCGCCGCGTCATCCGAACCAGGGCCATTCCGCAGGCCCCTCATGCGTCACGGCCCCGCCCGGTGCCTGGCCAACCAATCGCGCATATTTGGCGAGGGCGCCGGCACGATGACGAGGCGGACGCGGCTTCCAATCGTGTCGGCGAGCAGTGAGTTCTTCCTCGTCGACCAGCATATCCATCTGCCGGTTCGCTGCATCGATCCGGATCCTGTCACCATCGCGTACCAGCGCCAGGGGACCGCCGACGAAGGCCTCGGGAGACACATAGCCGATGCACATTCCGCGCGTGGCGCCGGAGAACCGTCCATCCGTGATCAGGGCCACCTTCTCGCCCATGCCCTGTCCATAGATCAGCGCGGTGACCCCGAGCATCTCGCGCATGCCGGGGCCGCCTACCGGCCCCTCGTTTCGGATCACGAGAACCTCGCCCACCTGATAGGTGCGATCACGAACCGCAGCGACGCAGGCCTCCTCGTCTTCGAAAACGCGCGCCACGCCTTCAAAGAACTGGCTCTTCAGGCCCGCGACCTTGATGACCGCGCCGTCGGGACAGAGGTTTCCCTTCAGCACCGCGACGCCGCCATCTGGCATGATCGGCGCGCGAGCCGCGTAAACGACCTCTCCGTCAGGTGCATTGGCGGCGCCGTATTCTTCGGCAAGCGTACGGCCCGTGACAGACAAACAGCTGCCATCAATATGCCCGCTCTGGATCAGCTCCCGGATCACCACGGCGGCACCGCCGATATCGTAGACGTCCTTCGCTGTATATTTGCCTCCAGGCCGCAGGTTTCCGATCAGCGGGGTCCTGGCAAAAACCTCGCCGACATCATCGATCGTGAATGCGATGCCGGCCTCGTTCGCGATCGCTGGCAGATGCAGCGCAGCATTGGTCGAACCGCCCGTGGCGGCTACGATTGCCGCACCGTTTTCCAGGGATTTCCGCGTCACGATGTCGCGCGGCAAAGGCCCGCCGCGCTCCAGCATTTCCATGACGAGGCGCCCGGCCCGCCTGGATATCTGCGCGCGTTCGGCATAGACACCCGGCACCATCGACACGTTAGGAATGGTGAGGCCCATCGCCTCCGAGACCATCCCCATGGTGTTAGCAGTGAATTGGCCGGCGCACGCGCCGATGGTCGGCAGGCAGGCCCGCTCAATCCGCTCGAGCGTGGCGCCGTCGATCTCTCCGGTCATGAAGCTGCCGACAGCCTCATAGGAGTCGAGCACGGTCAGGGTCCGCCCGTCCACGCGGCCCGGCAGCGCGCTGCCGCCATAGATGAAAATAGCCGGCACGTTACAGCGGACCATGCCCATCATCACGCCGGGAAGCGTCTTGTCGCATCCGCCGTATCCGATCAGCGCATCGTAGGCGAGACCATGGACGACGGCTTCGATCGAGTCGGCAATCAGCTCCCGCGAAAAAAGGGAGAACTTCATCCCTTCGTGATTCATGCTGATACCGTCGGAAACCGACACGGTCGAAAACTCGCGCGGCGTGCCGCCGGCCTCCTCGATTCCGGTCTTGGCCGCTGCGACCTGAAAGTCGTGCGTCATGTTGCAGGGCGTCTGTTCGCCCTTCATGCTGACGACGCCGACCATCGGCTTGGCAATCGCAGCGTCGTCGAGCCCCATGGCGCGCATGAACGCGCGGTGCGGAGCCCGGTCGAGGCCATCCGTCGTGATCCGAGATCGGAGCTTCTTCATACGTGCATCATCTTCATGCAACGTCCCGGATCATCCTGGACGCCGCGACCTTCTCGCTCGGTTCATTCGCCCGATCGCCTATTGCAGCGGAGCGACAATCGTCGAATGCTTGAATTGCGCGACATCCAATTTTGGCAGCATCCCTGTCTCCGCGTAGATGTCCAGCATCTTCTGGATCGCGGGGAAATTCGGTGCAGCGCCCGGATCGCGGCCGAAATCATTGTCCTTGAGCAGATAGGTCTCGAGAACCGGAATAGGTGCCTTCAGGACTTCGTTGACGACCTTCAACGTCTCTTCGCGGTTCGCCAGCGCTTTCTTCATGCCAGAGGTAATGTCACGCACGTAAGCCTTGACCAGTTCCGGGTTCTTGTCGACGAAATCGGCACGGCAGGCTTCCAGGATGTGCACGATGTTCGGCATCGCCTGCGACAGCGAGAACAGTTTGCGCGTGCCGCCCTTTGCCTCCGCGCGCGCGGCAAACGGCTGGTTCATGTTGACCGCATCGACGCGGCCCTGCCGCAACGCATCTTCGGAGACGGCAAAGCCGACCTCGACCAGCTTGATGTCCTTGGCCGGATCAATGCCGTTCTGCTTCAGCAACAGATTGAACGGGCCTTGGGTGCCGCCGCCGATCACGGAGATTCCGACCGTCTTGCCCTTGAGATCGGCGATCGTCTTGATCGGGGAGTCGTCCATGACAGCCCAGTAGACCGAGAAACCGCCGGCCTTCTCGAAGACGTGCTGCGCCACGATGTAGGCCTTGAGGTTGCCGCCAACTACGCCGTTGGCGAGCGACAGCGGCGCCTGCGTCGCGCAATCCAGCGCGCCGGCCGCCAATGCCTGCGTCATCGGAGCGGTGCCCTGAAACTGGGTCCATTCGATGTTGTAGGCCTTGCCGATATTGGGAAACTCAGCCGGGCGGCGCATCATCCAGTACTTGGATTCTTCGGCCGGAATCGTCCAGCCGACACGAATTGTCTGCTGCGCACATGACGGGCCTGCGCTCGCGCTCACGGCCGCTGCCGCCCCCAAAGCCAGGATCCACTTCGAAACGGTTCGCATCGTGCCCACTCCGCTGCCCAGGCGCCGACCGGCGCCATCCAACCCGACCGCAGCAAATGTTTCATGGTTCAAACAATCAAGCAAGCCATGCCGGCCGGGGCGGTTTCGTCGTGAGTTGCGCGATATATGGTAATGCAGCGCCGCGGACCGACAGATGGAGGCAACCTATGGCTGAAGCGAGCAAGACAAACCCCGCAAGGCGCCGAGCGGCTCGGCTATCTAGGCCTTGGACTGATGGGGACACCGATGAGCCGACGCCTGCTCAACGCCGGCCATCAGGTCGCTGTCTGGAACCGTTCGGAAGGAAAGATGGCCGCGCTCGTGGAGGCCGGTGCCAGGCGTGCAGCCACCCCCCGCGACTTGATGGAGAGCTCGGACATCGTTTTCATGTGCGTGACGGATGCGGCCGCCGTGGAAGAGGTGATCTTCGGGCCCGCGAGCATCTCAACAGCGCCCGGCGCGGGTAAGCTCGTGGTCGACTTCTCGTCCATCCATCCCGATGCCGCACGGGACCTTGCAATGCGATTGTTAGCTGCGAACGGCGCGGGTTGGATCGATGCGCCGGTGTCCGGTGGTACCAAGGGCGCCGAGGAAGGCACGCTTGCCATCATGGCCGGCGGAAAAGCCGGCGATATCGAGCGGGTCCGCCCCTACGTGCTCGCCATGGCACGCAGGTTCACCCACATGGGCCCGACCGGCGCCGGCCAGACCACAAAGCTATGCAACCAGGTGATCGTCGGATGCGCAATGGCCGTTCTTGCGGAGGCAACACGCCTTGCAGTGAACGCCGGAATCGACGCCAACCGGTTGCCCGAAGCACTCGCCGGCGGCTTTGCTGACTCCATTCCGTTGCAGCTGTTCGTGCCGCGGATGGTCCAGGGCATTCACTCACCGCCGCTTGGTCATATCGCTACAATGCTCAAAGACCTCGATACCGTCGCCGATGTCGCGCAGACGACGTCGACGCCGGTGCCCATGGCCTCGCTTGCCGGACAACTTTTCAGGCTCGCCAAGGCCGCGCGAGGCGCGAATGCGGATGCGCTCGAAATCTACAAGCTTTCGGCGGGGAGCGCTAAACCATCGAGCGCGAACTGAAGCACGCTTGCACTGACTGCTTGCGCTAGCCGTCGGCAAGAAATCGGCCGAACGCGCCGCGCGCGAAGAGCAGCGGCTCCTTCGTATTGTAAGTATAGGCCTCGACTGCACCGAGAAAGATCACGTGGTCGCCGCCGTAATAACGATTGACCGAGCGGCATTGAAAATTGGCGACGCTCTCGGCGAGCACCGGCGCGTTGCCGAGGCCCGGCGTCCAGTCGACACCGGTGAACTTGTCATCAGACGACTTGGCGAATTTGCTCGCAAGCGCCTGTTGCGAAACGCCAAGCACGTTGACCGTGAAATGACTGGCGTTCTGGAAGATGGTCAGACTAGAGGAATAGACGACCAGGCTCCAAAGAACCAACGGCGGATTCAGCGAGACCGAGGCGAACGAATTGCACGTCAGGCCATAGGGCTTGCCGTCGGGAGCCGCGGCTGTGATGATCGTCACCCCCGTGGCGTAGGTGCCGAGCGCACTGCGGAAATCACGGGGATCGATCGGCGAGCTGTCGCTCGCGAGTTCGTTGGCCGGATCGGGAACGGCCGGCTGCTTCGGCAGATCATTCATCGGCCGGCCTCACAGCGTGAGATTCTCGGACGGCAGGCCCAGTGCCACACGTCCATAGTTGGTCCCGGCCGCATCGAAATTGAACGCGAGATGCGAATTGATCGCGTGCGCATCGCGGAACTGCCGCTGCAACGCGCCCGTCGTGAACAGGCCCCGTGCTCCGCTCGCGGCAAAGAGCATCGACACCGCATCCGTGCAGAAGTTTACTGAAAAAGCGCCGTCGCGCCGATATCTGGTCTTGGTCGCCATATCGGGGATATGACCCCGCCTTGCATCCTCCATGGCATTCAGACAGGCCGATCGCATGATCAGGCGTGCGGCGTCGATCTTCGCCGAGGCCTCGGCGATTTTGATCTGGGTGCTTTGAAAGTCGCTCAGCCTCGCGTGGTTGTAGGTGGAAATGCGATGACGGACGACCTCCGCATAATCGTCGAGACACGCCTGCGCGTTCCCCAGCGCGACACCGGAGAGGACGTAGGGAAACAGCGAGAACACCGGGAGCGCATACAGCGGGTTGGGATTGAGCTTGCTTCCCGGCGTCGGACCGCCGTCAAGATCGCCGACTGCAACCGTCATGTCCGCGGGCACGAAAGCGTCCCTGACCTCCACGTCGCAAGACCCTGTCCCGCGCAGCCCCGCGACATTCCAAGTGTCGAGGACCTTGTAGTCGGCTTTCGGCAGCAGAAATATCCGATACTCGATGCCGTCTGCCTCATCGTCGGAGTAGACCACGCTTGCAAGCATGTTCCATGCGCAGGAGGCAACGCCCGAGGAGAACGGCCAGCTGCCATGGAGCCGGTATCCGCCCTCGACTCTCGTGGCACGTCCGGCGGGAAAAATGAACGAAGACGCGATCAGCGCGTCCGGGTCACGGCCCCAGACCAGCTCCTGCGCCGCCGGCTGGAACATGCCGAGCATCCAATGATGGCTCGCCAGATTGGCCAGATTCCAGGCCACCGAGGCGTCCGCTTGTCCGAGCAGGTCCGCGCAATCGATCAAGGCAACATAATCGAGTTCTGCGCCGCCAATGCGCTTGGGCTGAAGCATCCGGAACAGGCCCGCGTCGTGCAGATCCCTCTCCGTTTCGGGCGGCAAATGCCGCAACTCCTCCGTCCGCACCGCCCGCTCTCGCAGCCGTGGGACGAGCGCGCCGGCCTTCGCGACCATTGCCGCATGGGCAGGTTCATCGGATTGCGCCCCCGCGGGCCGGCCCACGCTTGGCTCTTGACCAGGCGCCATTCGTATCCCTCGCTTTCATGCATTTATGCGGCTGGAGCATCGCCAAATCAAGCGGATGCAGCGCTAGGGCGCGATTTGCACGTCCCCAGGGGAACGACCGCTTGGGTTCAAACCTGCTCCGATGGCTTGCCCGATCCAAAAGCCCCCTTTTGGTTGAACTCCAAGATCCGACGCTCGTCGTAACCGAGCGTATCACGCAAGACCTGCTCCGTGTGTTCGCCCAGCAATGGAGCAGCCACAGGATCAATCGGGCCTGTCAAGCTCATGGCAATCGGCGGCTCGATGTTCGGGACCCACTCTGCCGTACGATGTGGAATCCGGTTCAAGCGATGGCGCTCTCGCGCCTCCGGTGCATTGAACCCCTCCTCGACCGTCCGCAGATAGCCGACCGGGATATTGGCCAGCTTCATCTTGGTCATCCAGTTCTCGAGGGTGTCGCTTGCAAAGACCTCCGCGATGGCTGCTCGCAAGAGCTCCTTGTGCTCGGAACGCGCCTTGCGCGAGGCAAACTGCGGATCGGTGATCAGATCCGGCCGGTTCAGCACCTCGACAACCAGCCGGCGATAGAGCCGGTCGTTCGCGCAGGCCATGTAAAGCGGCCCATCGGAGGCCTCGTACACGCCGACGGTAGGAGAGCCACTCGGCGAATTACCAAACCGGCCGGGATTTTCGCCGTTGATCAGATAGGCCATACCATAGAAGCCGGTCATGCCCATCGCGACGTCGAACAGGGCGACCTCGACATGCTGGCCGCGACCGAGCCGATCCCGCGCCAACAGCGCCATCAGGATGGCGTTGCAGGCAGACATCCCCGTCGCCATGTCCACGATCGGCGGGCCGGTGCGAACCGCCGGGCCATCGGCAAATCCGTTGAGCGACATGAAGCCGCTTTCCGCCTGCGTGATCGGATCAAAGCCGGGACGCGAGGCAAACGGTCCGGTGCGCCCGTAGGCGGAGATCGAGCAATAGACCAACCGCGGATTGAGCGGCGCAACCGTTTCATGGTCGAGGCCAAATTTCTTCATGACCCCACTGGAGAAGTTCTCGACGACCACGTCGGCCTTGCGAATCAGATCCAGCGCGATCTCACGAGCCTCCGGCACGGTAAGGTCGAGTGTGATGCCACGCTTGTTGCGATTGAGGCTCAGATAGGCAGCACTCTCTCCACCGATCTCGGCGTGTTCATACGCACGCGTGTCATCGCCTCCGTCTGGATTCTCGATCTTGATGACCTGCGCGCCGAAATCAGCAAGCGTCTGCGTACAGGCCGGGCCGGCAACCACACGCGTGAAATCGACGACCAGCAGACCGTCGAGCGCGGTAGGCGCCCCCGTCGCCCGCGACGAACGTTCCGGCAATTGAGGCTTGGTGGGCATCGACGGCGCTCCCTTACATCGGCTTATCGTTGCCGAATTTTCCGCAGGAGCAAACTTAAAGCCCGGCACCGCTGACTTCGCAAGTCCTTCGCCCGCATCGCTTCAATACGCAAAAAGGGCCCGGCAGCTGTCAAGCTGCCGGGCCCTTGGACGTTCCGTGTTGCGCTTCATCTCGCGCGAACCATTTTCCGTTGCGGGAATTGCGTTCCGCACCACGGGAAACCTGACTCCATTCGCTTAGCGAAGCCGCTTTCGCCAGTAAAGCGTATGGACCCAGGCTCAGGGCACATGGGGTTCAAAGAGTCGATAGCCGCCCGGATGAAATTCCACCGGATTGTCCGTCGTATCCGAGACGATGCTGTCCCAGCCAATACGCCGCGCCGTTGCCTCGATCACCCGCATCAGCCTGAACTGGAGGTCACGTCCCCGGTGCCGGTGCAACACCCCGACCCTGGAGAAATTACCGCCATCTCGAATGTGCGTTGACGGCACGACACCGGCGAAGGCTACTGGCTCATCGCCGTGATAGGCAAGCCACCACGCCCCCTAACTCGAATTGTGACAAGAGAGCCGCATCGAAGAACGTCAACCGGTGAAGGTCGGCCAATGTATCGGCGATGTCGTCATCGGATGCATCCACGATGCGAATTCTGTACATGAGACGGTCCGTTGGCGAAGGACGACGTGAGTGGAATGCAGCAATGTCGTCGCGGCTGAGGCTCACTTGCCGAGCACGACCTTGACGCTTAGCCCAATCACACCCATCAGACCGGTGGCGATCACCGTAATCACGGCCTTGAGCGTGTAGCTCTGCGCCTGCTCGACGCTCGTTCGCCATCGGCGCAAGTGCTGAAAATCGGCCCTTAGCTCCTTTCGGTCGTCATCTTCGATTCCGAAAGACGCCAGCACCAATGCCACCGTCCGCAATACGATGGCATCGATGTTCGCCTGCTGAAGCCTGTGTTGCTCGGCCAGCGTCTCGGCAACGATCGCCCTGATTTCGTCATCTGCCATCTTCACCGCTTGATGATCCTTTCAATGTTCTCGAAGCTGCGCATGGCGAAGTAGGAGACAACCAGATTGGCTCCGAAGGCCGCAGCGGCGCGAGCACTGGCCCAGCGCCGCGGGCCGGCACATTCGCGCGTGCGCGGCCAGCAATAGTACGGCCGGCGGCGCACCAGGTTTGACGAGTGCGTGGCCGCAGCGCGCCGCCGCCGTCCGATCTCGATCGAGACGAAAAAAACCGCGGCGAAAGCTTTCCGCGCGGGTGAACTAAGCTCGTTTCGATGATGCCATTCTGCCAGTGTTTTCGCAGACGTGTCAAAAGAACGAATTCGCTTAAGCAGCGTTAGCCGATCAGGAGGGCCGGCAGATGACACTCAAGACGACCTCACAAAACACGTCGCCAAATCTTGCAGGACGAAAGCCGCGCATCGACAAGGAGCGCGACACTCAAGAAGCCGTCGTTGAAAACGCCGGCGACACGGAGGACAAGGACTGCGATCTCGTGCATGGCGAGGGCGGCCCCATCGACCTTCCCACCAAACCCGGCGATTTGTCGAAGGACGACTAGGCCACTCCGCAGGCGGGGGCGCATCTTGATCTTGCCGTTCTGCGGCGCCTTGCACGAGGTGTGAAACATCGCTCGTTCGACCAGGCCGTGCTGGAACTTACGCCACGGCGGGCGCGTTTATTCCTTCAGAAGGAACGTTGTGCGATGAGCCATACCGTACTGGTTGTTGACGACGATCCCAGCGTGCTCGACGTCATCGTGGACATGCTGGAAGATCTCGGCTGCGAAGTCATCAGCGCCCGGAGCGCCCCCGATGCGCTCGACCGGCTCAAGCAGAACCAGGAGATCTCAATCCTCATCACTGACATCAACATGCCCGGCATGGACGGTCACGAACTGGCCGAGCGGGCCAGGCGAAACCGCCCGGAACTGAAGATCCTGCAATTGTCCGGGCGTGAACCCCGGCGCGACGGCCTTCCCATGATCAGAAAGCCGTTTTCGTTCGAGGAACTCGCCAGCACCATGCAGCGGACCACCGGCATGTGCTGAAGGGCGCAAGCCCAGAAAACCCAAAACAAAACCCGCAGCGGATCGCCTCCGCGCGGGTCAAACCAAACTCTTTTCGATGATCGCATCATGCCGGTGTTTTGCCCGACGTGTCAACGCGGCGAACGAGGACAAAGGATTCCCTCTCCCCACTCAGATATGTGGTGTGCAACGGGCTTGCTTCAAGCCCCCGACCCTGCCGTAGAACCCTCGACCCGAACACCATCAAACGCGAGGGGGCATCACATGCCTGTACTGCTTCCGACGTCCCGGACGCGCGGCCACGCCAAAGGGGCCGGCGCCCGCCACACGCAAGACCAAGTGAAAGACCATGCCGTGGTGATCGCCGGCGGTGGCCCGACCGGGTTGATGCTAGCCGCGGAGCTCGCGCTCGCGCATGTCGACGTCGCCGTGGTCGAACGGCGCGCCGATCAGGAACTGGTCGGCACGCGCGCCGGCGGCTTGCACGCGCGCAGCATCGAGATCCTCGACCAGCGCGGCGTCGCGGATCGTTTCCTGCGCGAAGGACAGATCACCCAGCTCGCGGGCTTCGCCTGGACCAGGCTCGACATCAGCGACCTCCCCACCCGGCACGCTTACGGGCTGGCCCTGCGGCAGAGCCACATCGAGCGCATCCTGGCCGACTGGGTCAGCGAGCTCGCGGTGCCGATCTATCGAAACCGCGAGGTGACGAGTTTTGCGCAGGACGAGACCGGCATCGACATGACGCTGTCCGGCGGCGAAACCTTGCGCGCGAATTATCTGGTCGGCTGTGACGGCGGCCGCAGCCTGGTGCGCAAGGCCGCCGGCATCGACTTCGCAGGCTCCGATCCGACGCTGAGCAACCTCATGGCCGAAGTCGAGATGCGCGACGAGCCCGCATGGGGCCTGCGCCATGACGCGCTCGGCTTTCACGGCCTCAGCAAGACCGAGAGCGGACGCGTGCTGGTGGTCGTGACGGAAGCGACACTCGATCGGACGGGCGAACCCAGCTTGCGCGATCTCAGCGAAGCCCTCGTCGCCGTGTACGGCACCGACTTCGGGCTCCACAACCCGTCCTGGATCTCCCGCTTCACCGATGCGGCGCGGCAGGCGGTGTCCTATCGCAAGCGTCGCGTGCTGCTCGCCGGCGATGCCGCGCATATCCATCACTCCGTCGGCGGACAAGGCCTCAACATTGGCGTGCAGGACGCCGTCAATCTCGGCTGGAAGCTCGCACAAGTGGTCAAGGGCCTGTCGCCCGACAGCCTGCTCGACACCTACCATTCCGAGCGGCATCCTGTCGGCGCGCGGACCTTGCGCAACACCATGGCGCAAATCGCCCTGCTCCGCCGCGGCGAGGACGGCCTCAAGGCCGCGCGTGAGGTCGTCTCCGAACTGCTCGGCATGGACGAACCGCGTAAGCGTTTTGGCGCGATGATGAGCGGGCTCGACGTGCACTATGATCTCGGCAAAGGACACGCACTGCTCGGGCGCCGCATGCCCGATCTCGATCTGACGGTCGAAGGGCGTCCGCTGCGACTATTCACGCTGCTGCACGACGCGCGGGGCTTGCTGCTCAATTTCGGCGAGAAGAGCAGCTTCGATACCGCACCATGGGTTGATCGCGTCAAAACAGTGGATGTCGAACACGACAGCGCCTGGGAGCTTCCGACCGTCGGACAAGTCGCAGTACCAAGCGCCGTGTTGGTGCGGCCGGACGGGCACGTGGCCTGGGTGAGAGATCAAAGCGATGATGGACTTGCGGACGCGCTGACGAGGTGGTTCGGGGCGCCTGCGGCGTAGTAACGGACGAATTTCAACAAATGTCGCACGTTTCGGCGCATACATCAGCACGACCACGTCTGATCCCTACGTAGCGACACTGCGCGCGTACTGAGCGACGCTTGTGCATTTGGCTTCGTATAGACCCGACGAAGCCGAAGAAAAGGCGCGTCCACGTAGGTGAAACTGATGACCCCGATCGGAATCATCAGGGTGAAACAGGCGAATGACCACGCCAGCGCAACGTAGAAGTTCGAGATGTCCATCATGTGGCGTTGAACGAATTCCGCTACTTGAAACACGAAGAACGTATGCAGCAGGTAGATGGAATAGCTATATTCGCCGATCTTCGATAACGCCCATGAAAGGCCGGCGCCTCCCAGCCTGAAGCTGGTGTCATAGTAGGCGATAAGCGACGAGTAGGCCCGAATATGGTCAAGCCCGATGAAGTGCAAGCCGGATGATGACCTCAATTGTCGCCCTCAATTATCGAAAGTTAGACGCGCGGAAACCCAAATGGATTCGGGCCTTAGAGATAGATGAGCAAGCAACTAACGTTTAAGGTCAGGTTTCTCACGAGAGTTGTGTCGGTTCTCGAAGTGGTCAATTGAAGGTCTAACGATCCGTTACTCGGCTCTTAAAAATGTCCGCAATGGGTGTCACTTGCCGCCATCTTGGATCTGGCGATGATGTCCAATAACGGCCTTGACGGAATACAGCGGGCGGCGGTGGCCTGGCTCCGCCTCATCGAGCCTAGGAGATCGTGCGTTTCCTGAGCCAGCCGATCAAAGCGGGCCGCACACCAAATCCAATGATGACTAGGATTATCGCCCAGTTTCGCGGGATGTCGCCTTCGAAGACAAGTAATCGAGCCACGGCCGCTGACACAAAAAGCCCGGCACCAGCTGCAGTCCACTGCGCAGGCGTCAGATCGAGTCCTTTGTTGATCGGCAAGCTCACGACTATTTCTTTGCGAGGGCGGTTCCGGTGAGATCCTCAACCGAAGATGCAGCGTAGGGTCCCCCGGCGCTTTCGTCGACCCGAAGGCCGCGGTGCGAGGCCTATCTCGAGGCGGAAAAGTCTTCCAACTCCCGCAAGGGCTACGCCACTGATTGGGCTGACTTCATCGGCTGGTATGGACAAGTTTCCGAGGGTCCGCTGCCAGCTCTTCCGATCGTCGCCCGTTACCTAGCGCAGCTCGCTGACTGCGGGCAAACCATCCAGCGACGCGTCGCGGCGATCCGCAGCGCCCTTCAGGGCAGTCGCTGCTAGCCACTCCCTCAGGGGAAAAGCACTGCAAGAACGCCGTCGACGAAGGCCTGACACTCAGCATGCGTTTTGAAGGCGCCCTTGTACTTGCCGAACAAGAAAACGGTTCGGCCGTGTCCCTTTCCGAAGAAGTATTGGCCCACGTGCTGCCCGCTCCCATCCTTGAGTTCAATGGTTAGGAGGCTCTGGGCTAATTTGAGGTCCGTTTCGGGTAGCGTAATCTGCACGGTATGAGTCCCCAGGATTGAGCTGCCCCGACAGTTTAGTATGACCTGCACCGACTATGCATCATGGCTCTGGTGTCCGTTAGGGACGGTTATCGGATGTCATAACAAGCTGATGAGCATGTCGGCTAAGGCCAGGAACGGACATCGGTTGGCAAGACGGCAGCGCGTTGGCTGCATCTTGCGCTAAATCTCAGCCGACGAGCTGTGCATTCCCTTGCTGATCGGGGCTTGAGCCATTTTGCCAAAGTCCGCAGCCGACAGCGAAATTCCAGAGGGCGTATCCGAGCACAGCTTCGCCGTCGACCTGATCATGCTGATAGAGGATCACACAAACGTTTGCCGCCAGCACCCCAAAAGAATACGCGACATAGGCGCAAGCGAATCCGCGCCAGAACCTGCGAGGAAGTACGTTGATCTTGAAAGCCATCAGCACAAGACCGATGGTCACCAGCACCTGAACCACCATCTCCTGCAAGCTATGAGGGGTGGCCGCCGGGCTGGTGATAAGCCAACACATGAACAATAGGTTTAAGAGTGCAAAAAGCTTCCAGCCCACCTACACCTCCTTATCATTCGCCCCCAGGTAGAGAACGTGAGTGAATTTCTCGCTGACAGGCTTGGTTTAACTTGAGTTGCGGCGATAGCTCAAAGCGTCGGAAAACGGGAGATTTCGGCGACGATCATCGGATCGGACCGCCTCTCTCAGCTCTGCAATTCGCGTAAACGTCACCCTCCCCGCAATGTGTTAGACCAGATCGATAAATACGCTGAGGCACACGGCTTCACACGCTCGGGCCTTCTGACCCAAGCCGCTAAAAAGCCGATGGCCGAGGCCTCATAAGGAAAGCCCGAGATGATTTCTCGGGCTTTTCTATTGCTTCTTAGCTGGCGCCAGCTTCTCGGGGCTTCAGCTTCATCTTGAAAAATCCACTTCGAAGATGCGCACCCATCGGCCGTGGCGGCGCTGCTGCTCGAGCCGATGCGAAGACGCGTCCAAGTAGTTCGCATCCAAGTGCAAGTCGCCAATCTCCCGCACCGCAAAATGAGTAAGCCGCTCCACCCGCTCAAACCGGCCGCCATCGGCCCGAAAGATTCTTCCAAACAAACTAGCAAATGACACAGACGGCGCGAAACCGGCGGCCTACGCTTGACCCATCACCGCGCCTCACTCGGCATCGATCGGCAATGACGCCGGGGTTGCGCTCCCGCCTGCTCGCACGATGGACATGCCATGCAGAAGCGCCGACGTTTCAAGCAGACCACGACACTCACCGAACGGCTCGCCGAGGAGGCCGCGCGGCTGCGCGAAGAGGCGCGCATGCTCGCGCCGGGGCGCCGCCGCGAGATGCTGCTGCGCAGGGCGCGGCAGGACGAGACCGCCATGCACATCGACGCCTGGCTGCAATCGCCAGGGCTGAGGGCACCGTCATGACCCTACAATATCGCGCCTATCTGGTCGGCGACAACGGCGTGTTCCGCTCCGCCGAAGCGTTCGAGGCCGCCTCCGATGCGAACGCCCTCACCTTCGCGCAGCAGTTCACGCGGCACGGCAAGGTCGAGGTCTGGCAGCTCGGCCGCAAGATCGCCGTGCTCGAGCCCGAGTCATTCCCGCCGGACTTTCTCACGCGTCAATGATCGCGTGATGTCGAGGGCGGCCTGAAGGTCTCGAACGCGAACGAGAACTTGACCTGCATCACGGGACCCCTGGCATCGCGAACGTCGATCGCCATGGTCTGCCTGCCGCCCGCGGGCGGCGCGGAGAGGATGGCATCGCGCGCCATGTCCGCGACCGACTTGGCGGCCTCCGCCTGAACGGCGCGCGCGCTGGCCAGCTCCAACCCTTCCTCGTCGAGCGCTACACCGGTGTCGTCGCGCAGGTCGAAATAATATCGGGGCATTGCAGCATCCTTTGCCCGTAACAGGTCCGAAACGGCCAAAGGGTTTCCGGCGGCGGCGAAAAAATCTGGTGGAATCAACAGGTTCCGGGAACCCAGAGTTTCCCGACCGGCGCCTGCAATTCGCCTGCGTGTACCCATCTCAGGTCGATCCGGCAGGCCACGAGCGCCGACCGCGCCGCCGCTCCCCCGTCCTCTCTCATTCCAACGAAGGAGGATTTCGCCTGCTGTGTGCGCGGCGTCACGGAAGCACGCGCCATGTCCGCCTATCACTCATCCCACGACGACGGCATGAGACAAAACAAACAACCAGACAGGTGGACCATGACGAAGACCTTGATGATCACGAAGATGGCGGCAGCGATCGTGTTGGCCAGTGTTGCGGCAGGCGTTGCGAGCAGCTCGGCGCAGGCCGGCTGGGGCGAGAACGGACAGTATGGCAACGCGCCGCAGGCCCGGCCCCAATTCGGTCCCCATTTCAACGGCTATGGCGGCAACGGCGGCCAGCGCCCGGTCGTCTATCCCGGCCCCCGGCCGATGCCCCAGGTCGTCGTCTATCCGCGGCCCGCGCCGCCGGTCTATATCCCGCCGCAGGTCGTGGTCCGGCCGGTCCAGTATCCGGTGGTCGTGAACAGGCCGGTGTACGTTCCGACGCCGCAGGTGGTGGAAAAGACGGTCGTCGTGCAGCGGCCCGCCACCGTGGTTGCGGCACCGGTCGCAGCGGCTGCGCCCGCTCCGGTGGTCAACAACAACTGCAACTGCCTCGTGAAGGAATATCCGCAGGCCGGCGTCGTGGTGTTCAGGGATATCTGCACCAAGGAAAGCGCGACCTACACCAACCTGCCGCAGCAGACCACGCAGGCCGTGCTGCCGCCGACCCAGTAATCGCGGGAGCCGGGCTCAGGATACGATGACCAAATCGAACGCGGCAGCATCGCTTGCCGCGTTCGTGTCTTTCCTTGAAGCGAAAGCGACAGGTGCGAAGCGACAGGGGCGAAACGACATTCGGCCCTTCACTCCTCCGCAAGCTTCCCGACGATATAGGCATCCACCGTTTCGGCGAACGAGCGCTGCACGCCGACCGCGGTCCCATGCTGGTCGAGCGCGTCGCGCTGGAGCACGCGCAGCCCGCGGCCACGCATGCAGACCGGCGCCGTGTTCAGATATTGATCGATGGCGCCCTTTGCGAGCGGGATGGCCTTCGGGTCGCCCCTTGCGATCAGAAGCCGCAAGAGGCTCTGGCATTCGGCCAAACCTGGCATGGGATCAGCGCCTCACGCCTGCCGCGATTTCGCCGGCCGCTTGACCGGCTGGGTGTGAGTGCCGAACAGCGCCAGCAAGAACGCGACTTCTTCCTTCGAACCAACCTCGATCATGATGATCTCCTTTTCGCTAGGTTGGTCGGGGCCAGCGGGCGGGGCGTTCGAGACTATCTGGTTTCAGCACTGTTTCAGGCGTGTTTCGTCGGGGGCGCGCCAGCAAATTAGGAACAGCTTTTGGGATGAAGAAGTTATTCGGGCGTCGGTCCGGATGCACGACCGGCACCTCCCCAACGGCCTCAGCTCGCCCCCCCGGGCTGGGGCCGTTTCTCCGCCCGCGAAAATTCAACCCGAGCCCGCGTTCTGGTCTCGCATCGGCTTCTCCCAGGACAGCTTGTTGCAGCCGGAACACCGGAAGATGGCAATCGCCCCCTCGGGTGAACTGACCGCGTCGATGAATGTCATGGGCTTGTTGCACGCGGCACACATCGGCCGCTGCCTGCTGTCTCGGTTCGCCATGCGCGCAAACGCGGGACAGAGCAGGAGGTTTCTATCGTTCTGCTCTTCGCTGTTCCTTAACGCCTGCCACCTAGTTTTTCCCGCGGCGCTTGAGAGGACGTGGGGTTCGCGTGATGGCTGTGAAATGTGCGGGATGTGCCGACGGGACCGAGCTCCCGTTCCAGTTCAAGATGGCGTTTCAGCCGATCGTCAATGTCGTCGAACACCGGATCTGGGGCTATGAGGCCCTGGTGCGCGGTCCGAACGGCGAAAGTGCGCATAGCGTCCTCAGCCAGCTCACCGACCAGCAGCTCTACCGCTTCGACCAGGCCGCCCGCGTGCTGGCGATCGAAACCGCAGGCGCGCTGTTCGACGACCCGGAGGCGCGGCTCTCGATCAACTTCCTGCCGAACGCGGTGTACGAGCCGCGCGCCTGCATCCAGAAATCGCTGGAGGCCGCGCGGCGCGCGAGCTTTCCGACCTCGAAGCTGATGTTCGAGTTCACCGAGAACGAGCGGATGTCAGATCCGGCGCATATCGAAAACATCGTCCGCGCCTACAAGGAATTCGGGTTCTGGACCGCACTGGACGATTTCGGCGCGGGCTATGCCGGCCTCAGCCTGCTCGCCCGGTTGCAGCCGAACCTGATCAAGATCGACATGGAGCTCGTGCGAGACATTCAGCTCAGCCATCCCAAGCAGGTGATCGTCTCCGCGGTGGCCGCGATCGCGCGCGAGCTCGACATCACCGTGCTGGCCGAAGGCGTCGAGAGCGAGGCCGAGCTCACTTCCTTGCGAGCCGCCGGGATCGCGCTGTTCCAGGGTTACTATTTCGCCAAACCGGGCTTCATGTCGCTGCCGCAGGTTGCGGGACTCCAGCGGCTGGATGTTTCAGTCGCCATTTGACGAGAGAGGCGGGCCGTTTTCAGGGTCCGCGCTTCTGCGTGACGAGCCGCAGCGCGATGCCGTGCTGCCAGGCGCGCCCACGGCGGCTTCGCTGCGACCAAGCTCGCCGGCGATCGCGTCCGGCCGCCAGCCGGCTTCGGCCAACGCCTTCAGCCGCTCGTGCTCTTCCGCTGTCCACTTCTTCAACAACGGGTAGCGTGATTGCATGGTCGGAAGCTGTCTCGCCTTGCGTGGTCGATGCAGGCGACAAGCGAGCGCAACAGGCGAAGTTCCTATCGGACGTTGTTCTGAGATCTGCGATGGGGCGTCCCGCAGATGGGCCGACGACGGCGCTCGCTCAGATCCAGACGTCCTCGCGGCACGAGTCGCAGCGATAGATCACGATCGAGCAATCGCGCCTCACGTCGAAGATCGAGGTCAGGCAGCGCGTGCCCCTCTCGCATTTGGGGCAGGCCGGCCCCGGCTTGAAATGCTGATCCGGCCTCGTTGCCGGGCCTTGCTGTTCACTGCTCATCTCATTCCTCATTGGAGGACTGAGTTCCTAAGTGCCAAAGTGGACATTCGTTCCAATGGCGCGGGCGGTGCTTCTCTTGGAAGCGAGGGCCTAGGCGCCCCATGATCGCGCGCGCTTGTCGTCGGCTTCGTCCTGAACCATCAAGCGGGCTTGTCCTGAACGATCAAGCCGGCTTGGTGTTGACGGGTCCCCCCCCCGCAGTTCGTCCAGGCTCTCGAGTGTGCAGATGCGCGCGGCGCGGCGGGCCAGCTCGTCGTAATTTTCCGCCACCTTGCGCAGCACGTCCCGCGTCTCGGGGTATTCGCAATTGTCGGCCTTGGTGCGGAATTCTTCCGCCCGCATCCGCCAGTACCGCGGAGGGTGCATCCGCTCGGCTCCCATGGGCCACTCCCCTGGATTGGTCCAACTGTTCATGTTTCTTAATGAAGAGCACGTCCCGGAGTTCCCGCGCAGCTGTTCCGATTCCGATCACACGTGCAGATTGCGCACGGTCTGCAGCTGACGACGACAGCATCTCGCGGGAAAGATCGACTTTAGTTCAAATGCAGCAGGGCGGATTCGGCAGGATGCAAGGGGTTCGCGCCATGCTGGAACATGTCCCTTGCGACAGACGCAACGGGGATGGCTCGGAGAGATCGTCGATGTATGTCGTCGCCGCCGCGTTGCTGGTGCTGTCGGGACTGTTCTACTCCGCGAGCCATCACGAGATCGGCTCGTTCGGCGTTACCATGTGCACCTATGGCAGCGCGTTCTGCGACAACCCGCTGATCGTCTTTTCCGGCGCCGCGCTGGCCGGCGCCTGGGGCATGTTCGTCAGCATCAAGTAATCCCGACGCACGCGCTTGGGGGACAAACGTCTCGCCGTGTCCGTGCGCGGGTTGCGGACTGCGGACTGCGCGACGGTCTCCATGGCGGGCCGGTCGCGCCGGGGATGCGAAGGCGACACCGAATATTCTGCGATGATGCACTTATACAGGTGTTTTGCCCGACGAGTCAAAGGCGATTAGCTTTATCAGAAATCAGCGAGGAGCCCGTTGCCGCTGGCCCGGGAACCTTGTTCCATCATTAGCATTTGTGAAGGACGCGACCGACCGGACCCCTCCTGTCATGACCGACGATGCCCTCACCCCCACGAAATCCGCGCCGACGCTATTGCAGAGGCTGGGACCGGGTCTCGTCACCGGGGCCGCCGACGACGATCCGTCCGGCATCGCCACCTATTCGCAGGCCGGCGCGCAATTCGGTTACGGACTGCTCTGGACGGTGTTTCTGACCACGCCGTTCATGATCGCCATCCAGCTCGTCAGCGCCCGGATCGGCCGCGTCACCGGCAAGGGGCTCGCCGCCAACATCATGCAGATCGCGCCGCGCTGGGCGGTGCTGTCGCTCGTCGCCATGCTCGTTGCCGCCAACACCTTCAACATCGCCGCCGACATCGCGGCGATGGCGGAGGCGCTCTCGCTGGTAATCGGCGGCCTCAACCACGAGCACGCGCTGATCTTCGCGGCGGGCTCGACCCTGCTGCAGGTGTTCCTGCCCTATCGGCGCTATTCGCCGGTGCTGAAATTTCTCACCTTGGCGCTGTTCGCCTATGTCGCGACCGCCTTCACGGTCGAGATCCCGTGGAGCACGGCCCTGCTCGCGGCGGTGTGGCCGAAGACGAATGTCAGCGCCGATTATTTCATGATGGTCGTTGCCGTGCTCGGCACCACGATCAGCCCGTATCTGTTCTTCTGGCAGGCCTCGCAGGAGGTCGAGGAGATGAACCAGGGCAAGCGCGACAAGCCGCTGCGCGAGCTGAAGCGCGGCGGCAGTCCGGAGCTGGCGCGCATCCGGGCCGACACCCTCTCCGGCATGCTGCTCTCCAACGGCATCGCCTTCTTCATCATCCTCACCACCGCCTCGGTGCTGCACGCGAATGGCGTCACCAACATCAATTCGGCGACGGAGGCCGCCGAAGCGCTGCGGCCGCTCGCCGGCGACTTCACCTTCGCCCTGTTCGCGACCGGCATCATCGGCACCGCGCCTGCTCGCGATTCCAGTGCTGGCGGGCTCGGCCGCTTACGGCGTGGCGGAGATCTTCGGCTGGCGCGCGACGCTGGAGGCGAAGCCCGACGAGGCGGTCGGCTTCTACACCATCATCGCCGCGGCGACCGCGATCGGCTTCGGCCTAGGGTTCACCGGGATCGACTCGATCCACATGCTGGTCTGGAGCGCCGTGCTCAACGGCATCGTCGCCGTTCCGATCATGGCCATGATGATGCTGATCGTGTCGAGCAAGGCGATCATGGGCCGCTTCAAGGGCCGGTCATGGCTCGTCGCGCTGGGCTGGCTCGGCACCGCGTTGATGGCGCTGGCCGTGCTCGCTCTGCTCGGCTCGTCATTGATCGGCTGACTAGCCTTTCACTAACCTTGCGACAAGGCGGCCGATATCTGCGAGGCGATGACGAGGGCCGCGAACACAGCCGGCACGCTGATGAAGCGCAGGAACTGGTCGATCGAAAGCATCGCTGTCTCCCCCAAGACAAAAAACGTTTACGCCCGTCGCGCTATTCCACCCCGTGCGCGGCGTGCTGATCGGCCTTCAGAAACTGATCGGAAATGGCGGCTCCACCCATCGTGAGCAGCGCCAGGATCGAAATCACAGCCAGAAATCTCATGGCCGGAGGGTCGATCCCGATTGTGGCCAAAAACGTCAAAGCATGGTCCCTTTTCAGGACGATCCCGGGAAAGATCATGGCTGTCCCGACCGGAATCCCCCGACCTTTCCCGCCGAAGAAAGGCGGCAAAGCGTCCCCGGCGCAGCTCCCCGGGCTTCACTGCGCAGGGCCATTAGCTTAACAGTTGCGGCTGGAGCGGGGCTTGCGAGCCGGCCAAAGCAAAAAAAGGACCCAGCCGGGTCACAGGGAGCGACATGACCAGATCATCAAAAGCAACGAGCCTCGAAATTCTCGCCTGCGACGCCGGCTGGCGAAACTACCACTTCGTCAAGCTGACGACCGAGGACGGCATCGTCGGATGGAGCGAGTTCGACGAGGGCTTCGGCTCGCCTGGCGTCGGCGCTGCGATCCAGCGCCTGTCCGCGCGCGTCGTCGGGCAGAACGTCTTCCGGCACGAGCGCATCTACGCAGAGCTGTTCGCGGCCACGCGTCCCGCCGCCGGCGGCGTGGTGGCGCAGGCGCTCGGCGCGATCGAGAATGCGCTGCTCGATGCCAAGGCGAAGTGTCTCGGTGTGCCCTGCTACGAACTGCTCGGCGGCAAGATCCGCGACCGTGTCAGGGTCTATTGGTCGCATTGCGCGACGTGGCGGATCAATCATCCGTCCTGGTACAAACCGCCGATCGAGAACCTCGACGGCGTCAAGGCAATAGGACGCGAGGTCCGCGAGAACAAGTTCACCGCGCTCAAGACCAACATTTTCTCCTACGACGACGGCAAGCCAACCGGTTGGCGACCGGGCTTCGGCTCGCCCTTCGCCCCCGAAATCAACGTCGATCGCAAGATCCTGCGCGACCTGCGCATGCATCTGGAAGCGATCCGCGACGGGGCAGGCCCTGATGTCGACATCCTGCTAGACTGCAACTTCAACGCCAAGACCGAGGGCTATCTGGAGATCCTGCGCACCATTGCGGACCTCGACATGTTCTGGATCGAGATCGACAGTTTCAATCCGGAAGCGCTCGGTTACATCCGCAGGCAAAGTCCGCATCCGATCTCGTCCTGCGAAACGCTATTGGGCTTGCGGGAATTCCTGCCCTATTTCCGCGAACAGGCCATGGACGTCGCAATCATCGACACGCCCTGGAACGGCGTCTGGCAGTCGATGAAGATCGCAGCCGCTGCGGAAGCGTTCGAAGTCAACGTTGCGCCACATAATTTCTACGGTCATCTTTGCTCGATGATGAACGCGCATTTCTGCGCCGCCGTGCCGAACCTGCGCATCATGGAGATCGACATCGATCGCCTGGCGTGGGACCGCGAGCTTTTCACGCATGAGCCTGAAATTCAGAACGGCCATCTGATCATTCCGGACCGGCCCGGCTGGGGCACCGATCCGAACGAGGAAGCCCTTCGCGCGCATCCGCCCAAGACCAGCGGCGGATTGCTCAACTACGGCCGCAAGGGCTAGAGCGTCTTACGGCGTCACTGGATTGACGGTCGGGGACGTCTTTGGCCCCGGCCGCGCCGGCTCGATCGGTGATTTCGGTTCGGTCGGGAGCACTGCGGCGCCTGCGGCGCGCGCGGCTTCACCCGTGGTTGCGTACATCGCAACGTGGGCGGGCTGCGTCTTGGCCCGATTCCATGGTCCGTGATCGACGATGAGCATCGCAGCAATCGTCACCGCGGCCACAATCAACGCAATCACGCCGGGATGGCGAAGCGCTGAGGACATGGAATTTGCGAAGCGATCCGTTGCCATCGTGGAATCCATAGGTTTTTCCTCTCGCAGGTTAATGCAATCGGGTCCTGCGAGTTCCGCCCATGGCCAACGCAAGTTCCAAGCAGGGAACCTGAACGCCACAAGGCATTCAGTGTTTCACATCCGGCCGGGTATCGCCGACGAACCGGTCGCGGTTCGGCATTTTGACAGCCGCAAGCGACTTGGCATCGAGCGTCGCATCCGCTCCTACCAGTCCATTCAGGTTCAGGATGTACGCGGAGACCGCATAAACCTCCTCATCGCTCAGCGATTGTGGCGCGTTCTGCGGCATCGCGCGGCGGATGTAGTCGAACAGCGTCGGCGCATACGGCCAATAGCTACCGACCGTGCGGATCGGCTTTGGCGTTGCGATCGTGCCCTGCCCACCGACGAGCCGGTCACCGAGCCCGCCCTCGCCCTTGTCGCCGTGACATGATGCACATTGCTGGGCGAACACCTCGCGCCCATGGCTGACCGAGCCACTTCCCTTCGGCAGATTGCTGCCGTCGCGTCCGATGTCGATATTCCAGCCCGCGATCTCCGCAGCTGTCGCGGGGCGTCCGAGGCCGTACAGGCTTTGTGCTTGCGCTCCGCTCGCGAACGCACACAGCAAGATGACGACAGCAATGCCGCAAGTCTCACGCCAGCGCATTGGTCACCTCGCCGTCGGCCGCGATGCGCCACGGCCAGATCGCGTTGTTGTGGTAGAAATAGTTCTCGCCGCGCACTGCGAGCAACTCGGAGAGCGTCGGCTGCACATAGCCGGTCTCGTCGATGGCACGGCTCTGAATCACGGCAGGCTTGCCGTCCCATCGCCACGGCAAACGGAAGCGCGTGAGAGCACGCGTCAGCACCGGCTCCTGCAATTGCGCGCTTTGCCAACTTTTTCCCTCGTCGACGGACACTTCGACGCGCGCGATCTTGCCATGCCCGCTCCAGGCGATGCCGGTGATCTCGTGGAAGCCGGGCGCGCTCAGACGTTGGCCGCCGGAGGGCCGTGTGATGATCGACTTCGCCTCCATGTAGAACGAAAATTCACGCGCGGTGCCGTCCGGCAGAAGGTCGGTGTATTTCGAGGTCTCCTCGCGCGAATAAACCGGCTCAGCCGCCACATGCAGGCGGCGCAGCCACTTCACGCTCATATTGCCCTCGAAGCCTGGCAGGAACAGCCGCAGCGGATAGCCCTGCTGCGGGCGCAGCCGCTCCCCGTTCTGGCTGTAGACCAGCATGGCGTCCTCGAGGCATTTCTCGATCGGGATGCTGCGGGTCAGCGCAGCCGCATCGGCTCCCTCGGCAACGACCCATTTGGCTTCCGGCTTCAGCCCGGCCTCTTGCAGCACCAGCTTGAGGCTGACGCCGGTCCATTCTGCGCAACTCACCAGACCCACAAGGTCCGACGCGGTCTTGCCGTAAGGCTTGCTGTAGCCGGGATTGCCGGAGCATTCGAGAAAGTGGACGCGCGATTCCGATGGGAAACGCCTGAGATCGTCCATTGTGAAGATCAGCGGGCGCTCGACCAGCCCGTGCAGCATCAACCGGTGCTGGGCCGGATCGATGGCCGGAACGCCGCCATGATGCCGCTCGTAGAACAGTCCATTCGGCGTGATGATGCCGTCGAGCTCCTGCAACGGCGTCCGGCTGGAGGCCGAGATGTACTGCTTGAGAGTCTTCGAGATGTTCTTGACGACGCCCTTCTCGAACGACGATGGCGCGCCATAGAGCTGGCCCCCCGTCGGTTCGCCGGGCACCTTCATCCATTCGGGAATGTTGGGTGGAAGGTTGTCGGTCCCGGCGGCAACCGATGCGCCGGCGCCCAGGACCGTACCACCCGCCACCGCAGCACTGCCGCGCAGAAAGCGGCGGCGGGTCGTCCCCGCGGGTTTGTCGGCGGCGTCGAACGTGCGGCTCATTTGCGGATCCTCGGTTGAAGCGCGACCCGCATGAAACATTCTGCGACGAGCATTTGCAATTCGCACCTGTTTCAAAAACAGGCGATTTCGATCTGGACTGATCTAAAGCCGGTGGCGGCGACGGCAATTCTCTTCTTCGCAACGCACAAACGGCTCGTCCGTCACTCGCCCGGCGCGATCGCATTGCTCGGGGTGGGCCGGTCGGCGATCTGCTGGCCGAACAGGCTGCCGATCAGTTCGACCGCGGTGCGCGCGGTGCGGCCGCGCTCGTCGAGGAACGGATTGAGCTCGACGATGTCGACTGAACCGACTACGCCGGAATCGTGCAGGAGCTCCATGATCAGATGCGCCTCGCGATAGGTCGCTCCACCCGGCACGGTCGTGCCCACGCCAGGTGCGACGCAGGGGTCGAGAAAATCGACGTCGAAGCTGACATGCAGTACGCCGTTGCTGGCCCTGACGCGCTCTATGACGCGGCGGATCAGCACGGCGACGCCGAATTCGTCGATCTGGCGCATGTCGACAACCCTGATCCGGCGCGAGCGCATCAACTCCTTTTCGAGCTTGTCGATCGAGCGCGCGCCGAACAGGTCGAGCCTGTCGGGATCGATCGAGGCGCGCGGATCATCGCCGAGCAATCCATCGAGGCCGGGTTCGCCGCAAAGGAATGCCGCCGACATGCCGTGCATGTTGGCAGTGATCGTCGTCTCTGGCGTGTTGTAGTCGGCATGGGCATCGAGCCAGAGCACGAACAGCTCGCGTCCGCGCTCCTGCCAGTGACGAGCCATGGCATTCACCGATCCCATCGACAGCGTATGATCGCCGCCGAGAAAAATCGGCAGCGCGCCGGTTTTCGCGATCTCGTAGCCTCTGCGGCTCAGCACGCGCGTCCATCGCTGGATTTCGCGGTAGTGATTGGCTTTGTCCGGGGGGCGGTCTGCGAGGTCCCGGAGCTCGGCCACGGAGAGATCGCCGCAATCGACGACCTCGAAATCCAGGCTCTCGAGCAATGTCGCAAGGCCGGCGGTGCGGAGCGCCGCAGGGCCCATCAGGGTACCGCGCTGCGAAGCCCCCATGTCGATGGGAGCGCCGAGCAAGGCGATGCGCCGGGCTCGATCCGTCGTGGTCCGGTCGGTCACAGCTGTCTCCTGAGATCAGCAAGATTGAGCCAGCCTAACAGAGATTCGCATCCGTCGTTTCACGGGGGCGGTCCGCGCAGGGGCGCATCGTTTCGGAACAAAAGCCCGCGCGCCGAATTGCTCATTCAAGGCCGGTACCCGCCGTAAAAACCACGGCGCCTGTCGCGGATAGCCAAAGGTCATCTGACCCGCTGTTCAGAACGAGCGCTCGCGCGGATAGCCAAAGGTATCGGCCTCCGTCACATGATCAGCCCGGAGGTCGCGCACTTGAGCACGGAGATCCCGCAGTCCACCTCACATCCCGGCATGGCCGAGCGCGCCATCGATGCCGCGACGGACGTATCCCGCACCATTGGTGAAGTCGCGGGTGGCCTGCATGCAGCTGTCGACCGCATGACCGCTGCTATCGACGAAGCGCGAAAGCCGGGCCGGCCCCTCGCGACCGTCGCTGCGATCACGCGCGAAGCGCCACTCGCCAGCCTGTTCGTTGCTTTCCTGTTCGGGGTCGCGGTCGCGCGTCGGCGCTAGAAATCGAGCGGGCCCCGTTCAGGCGGCGCTGACGGCTTCGCACTCGGCTGCGAGGAATTGCCGCTCGAATGCTTCCGCCGGCATCGGACGGCCGAAGAAATAGCCTTGGCCTTCCTCGCATCCCATGCTCACCAGGAAATCGGCCGTAGCGCGATTCTCGATGCCCTCGGCCACGACCGTCAGTCCGAGCTGTTTGCTGAGGCCGATGGTCGACCCGACGATCGCGGCATCGTCGGAGTTCGCGAGCAGACCGAGCACGAACGACCGGTCGATCTTGAGCCCGTCGAGCGGAAACTTCTTCAGATAGCTCAGGCTCGCATAGCCAGTGCCGAAATCGTCGAACAGAACGCGGACGCCGAGCTGCTGGATGCGTTTGAACATGTCGAGCACGCGGGCTTCGTCATGAAGCAGGATGTCCTCGGTGACCTCGAGCTCGAGCAGCGACGGCGTGAGCCCCGTCGCTTCGAGCATCCCCGCAACCGAATGCGCGAGATCGCCGGAGTGGATCTGCGAGGGCGACAAATTGATCGCGACCCGCACTCTGTCGCCGGACAATTCCCAGGCGCGTGCCTGCCGGCAGGCGGTCTCCATCACCCAGTTTCCGATCCGCTCGGACAGGGCTGAGCTATTGACCACCGGCATGAACTCTCCCGGCGAAACGTAGCCGCGCACGGGATGCCGCCAACGGATGAGCGCTTCGGCTCCGACCAAGCTGGCGTCGACCAGGCGAACCTGGGGCTGGTAGAACAGCTCGAACTCGCCGCGGTCGGCGGCAAGCGCCAATTCACTCTCAAGCGTCAACCGGTTCTCCAGCTCCTGCCGGATCGCGCTCTCGAAGACCACATAACCGCCGCGCCGCGTCAGCTTTGCCTTGGTCAACGCAAGATGGCCGTTGCTCAGGAGATCGTCGGCGCTGTGTCCGCCTTCCGGATGGACGGCGACGCCGATGCTGATCCTGACGCGATGCTGCCGCGTGCCGGTCGCAAGCGGCGCTTCGAACGCGCGCGCGATGCGCTCGGCGAACTCTGCGATCGGCTCGTCGCCATCGGCGCCTTTGCGCGCAATGGCGAATTCGTCTCCGCTAAGCCGGGCAACGACAGCGCCGTCGCGCGCCTCGGCTTTCAGGCGACCAGCGACCGCCTGCAGCACGAGATCTCCGGCGGAATGACCCAGCATGTCGTTGATGCTCTGGAAGCCGTCGAGCCCGATCACGAGTAGTGCGACCTCGCGAGGGCGCTGCCCCGCATCCGCAATCATGTCGACCAGTCCGGCATGCAGCGTGTTGCGGTTGACCAGACCGGTCAGCGCGTCGTACTCGGCGAGATATCTGACGCGTTCGGCCTCGCGCTTACGGACCGAGATATCGCGCAGGATGGCTCCGTACTGGAAGCCGTCCGTTCCCTGCCAGCCCGAGAAGCTCGCCTCGACCGGGAAAATTTCACCGTTCTTGCGCCGTCCTTCGAACTCGACGACGACCGCCCCGCCGGGAACCAGGAGCGCCTGGCGCGCGGCATCTCGCATGGACGGCCTCGCGTCACGGTCCACTGACACGGCGCACAACGTTTCGAACGGACGGCCGATGATCTCGGCGGGCATATAACCAAAGATCGCACTGGCGCCGGGATTCCACACGGTGATCAGCTGACCTTCGTCGGTGCAGACGAGGCCATCGCCGAGCGACATCGCGATACGATGAAAGCGGCTTTCGGCGATGCGCCCCAGCAGACCGCGGAAATCGATTTCGTCGAGTGCGATTGCCGTCAGATAAGCGACAATCGCGATGTGGAACAGCGATGTGTCGATGATGAAGGGCCATCTTGCCTGAACGAGGATCGCAACCAGCTCGAAGGCCGCCCCGGCCGAGATCAGGATTGCGACGCGAATTCCCGATGCGAAGCGGCGCCACGAATACACCATCAGCAGGCAGATCACCGCGAGACCCAGGATCATTCCGGTATCGGAAGTCCAGCGCAGCATCCGGTTCTGCAGGATCGATTCCGCCGCCAGCGCCTGGAGGATGGGTCCGGAGATGATGCGCCCGTTAGGAACGCTGAAGCGGTCGCCGAGTTCGAGCGCCGTCGCACCAATGATGACCTTCTTGTCTCTCAGCTTATCGAGAGTGGCCGTGTTGCCGCGGAGCACGTCGACATAGGAGACACTCGGAACGGAGCCCGCCCGAATGCTGAAATCGATCAGGAAAGGCGGCCGCCGATTGGCGTCCTGCCCGGCCAGCACGACGGCCATTGACGGCATCAGGGCATCGCCGAGCTTCTCGCCGAACGGATATCGGCGAACGAGCCCGTCGGATTCGATGGCGACATTGACCAGCGCGGGCCACGACTGGTTGCCAAACGGCTTCAGGGGGCGATTGATGTGAGCTGCGCCGCCATTCGGCGCCGGCTGCTTGAAGGACGGCAGGATCGTCGAGCCGCCGACGTCACGCAATGCGTTGACGAACGTCTCGTCGGAGGCCGGATCAGATGGCGAGCTGAAATCGACATCGAAAGCGATGTCCTGCGCCCCCGCGGCCTCTAACCTGTGCAACAGTTCCGCGTGCAGCCGGCGCGGCCAGGGCCATACCCCGATCTTGTCGATCGAGGGTGCGTCAATGGCAACCACGACGACGTTGCCGCTCGCGGCACGCGATTGCCATCCGAACCGCAGGTCGGTCAGCGCGTTGCGAAGCGCACCATGCCACCCCGTGGACAGCACGATCGCCAGCGCGGTCACGACTAGAATATGCGGACGATAGCGCTTCACTCCGATCCTCCCGCGCACCCGCTTCTGCGGTTGCGCCCCTCATCCCCAGGAAATCGCCTCAGTGCTTGTTGTGGCCAAAGGCATTGCCGTGGCCATTGCTGCCGTTTCCGCCGCCATTGCCGTTGCCGTTACCGTTGTTGCCCCTGCCGTTACCGGTGGCACCGTTGTTGCCGTTACCGTTGCCGGAATTCCCATTGCCGGAATTGCCGTTACCGGAGTTGCCGTTGCCGGAGTTGGTCTTGCCACCGGAATTTCCGCTGCCGCCGCCAGAGTCGCTGGACGCACCGGCCGTGGTCGCGGTTATTGTCGTGCTCGCAGCCGACGAGCTGGTGCTGCCAGCCGTCACGCCGCTGCTCGTGGTTACCGCCGTCTGGACGGTGCTGTTGGATGCCGTCGTGCTCGCTTTCGAGTCGCTCCAGACCGTCTCGGTGCTGGCGTGCGCGTTGCGCACCTGTCCGGGGGCACCGCCGCCGTGGGCGAGCCCGTGCGTGACCTTGTGGACGTTCAGCTTGACCTCGCCGAGCGAGTTCGAGATGCGTACGACGCCGGGCTTTGCAGTACCGCCCTTGGACGCGTGAGCTCCAGCCGCCTGTTGCGATGGCTTGAGCGCGCCAGCCGCCTTGGTGCCCTTATCGATCGGCCCGAGCGCATGGATCATGTGGCCATTCGCCCCGTTGCGCGGCGCCGGCAGGCCCGATTTCGGCACGGGGACGCGCTCGATGCTCGAGGCGCGAGGCTTGCCGTGCTCGATCGGATTGAAGGTCCCGGCGCCGCTCAGGCTGAGACCAGGCTTGCCATGCTCAAAGACGGTGGCGGCCTGCCCCGGCAGGACCTGGGCGATCTGTCCCGTCTTGAAGTCGGAGACCTCGACCTGGCCGCGAAGCACGCCGACCTTGGTGCTGCCCGCGGCCACGGTGACGCTGAACTGCGTTCCCTTGACGACAGCGGCGAGATAGGGCGTCTCGACCTCGAAATGCTTGACGTTGCGCTTCTCGACCTCGAGCAGGATCGAACCTGCCTGCTGGATGATGGTGGTCGAGAGGCCCTCCTTGGTCTCGGTCGGCAAGCCGACCACCGAGTTGGGAGAGATCAGGATCGTCTCCTCGCCGCGGACGAGCAGCACGCGGCCATTACGTCCGGTGCGAATGGTATCGCCGGGCTTGAGCGCCTCCTGCTGATTCAACGAGACCTGCTGCGCACCGCTGGTGGCGACCCAGACCTCGCCGGTGGCTTTGCCGACCGACCAGATGCCATCGTCCGCGGCGGATGCGGCGGAAGCCGTTCCCAGGATCAGCGCAGCCGCGAAGGCGCACCGCATTCCAATTTTGCTCAGCATGACGATCCTCAGTCCGCGTTACAGCCAGCCTGAGGGGTATCCGAAATCACTCAACATAGGATTAGCGGGAAGCGGCCAGCGGAGCGGTCGCGTTAACGGTTCATTGACCATAAAAAACTATGAAAAATCATGTGGCTAACGAACCCTTACCGCTTCACGGGCACATCTCCGTCAAACTACGGGGACGGGCGCGTCGCGCGCGTCGGGAAGCGGCATCTCGTTACCACATTGGCGCTGTTAGCCCCTTTTTTCACGGGAGTTCCTCAGGCTTTCGCACAGCAGGCGAACCAGCCGGGCTTCGATCCGCGCCAGCCTGAGAAATATTTTGAAAACCAAACCGAGCGGGAATCGCTGACCCGTCCTCCGGTCAGGCTGCCGACAGTCGGCCAGCCCAACACCGGCGGCGATACCAAGCCTCAGTTCGTGCTGCGCGGCATCAACGTCAGCGGAGCCCGGGCCGTTTCCCCCGATCGCATCGCCGCGGTCTATCAGCCCTATGTCGGCAAGAAGGTTTCGCAGGCCGATCTCGCCGCGATCGCCGGCGCTATCAGCGATCTCTACCGGGCCGATGGTTTTCACTTGAGCCGCGCGATCGTGCCGCCGCAGGACATTGCCGACGGCCTGCTCCGGATCCAGGTGGTCGAAGGCGCTATCGTGCAGGCCGAATTGAAAGGCGACGGCGCCGAGCAGTTCGGCGTGCGACCGATGCTTGGGCCGGTTCTGGCTGAGCAACCGTCGCGCCTGGCAACGCTGGAACGTCAGCTCTTTCTCATCAACGGCAGACCTGGCGTCCGGATCACCGATACCGCACTGGAGGAGGTCGGCACTGCAACCGGCCGATTCCGCCTCATCGTCTATTTGAAGACCTGGCACGTCTTCTCGTCGTTCGGTCTGGACAATCTCGGCTCATCATCAGTTGGTCCGTGGCAGACCTATGCGACCGGCGCGTTCAACTCCTATCTCACGCCCGGCGACACGCTGGCGGTCAATCTGTCGACCATCGCCAACGACCCCCGCCAGCTTGGCTTCGCACGGCTGTCCTACGATGCACCGGTCGGTGTCGACGGTGTGCGTCTCGGCGGGTCCGTCCTGTACAGCGCGGTCAGGCCGGGCGATGCCCGCCGCCTCGACAGCGACATCACCACGACCGAGGCGTTCGAGCTGCGTGCCAGCATCGTCCCATTGCAGTCGCAATCCTCCTCGTTGACCCTGACCGCAGCGACGACCTTCAGCAACGTGTCCGAGCATGACCTTTACGGCCCCTGGTACAACGACCACATCAGGACCGTGAGCCTGACCGCCGACTACCGGCTTCAGGACCAGTTCGGCGGCATCAACTTCGCGACGCTGACCTACCGCCAGGGCCTCGACATCTTCGGTGCCTCGCATTTCGACGACGATCTTTTGTCGCGCGATGGCGCGTCATCGAACTTCTCGGTGCTAAACCTCTGGTTCACGCGCTACCAGATGCTCAACGACGTCTGGTCGCTCAAGCTTTCCGCTGCGAGCCAGGCGGCGTCACGGCCGCTGTTCACCTCGCAGCAATTCTATCTCGGTGGCGCTGCCTTCGGGCGCGGCTATGGCGCAGCAGAGATCAGCGGGGACAACGGTCTTGCCGGCTCTCTCGAACTGCGCTTCGACCAGAAACTCAACTACCGCTACTGGACCGGCTATCAGCTCTATGCCTTCGGCGACGCCGGCGCCGTCTGGAACGACGGTTACCGCCTGAGCGACGGCCTGTCGCTGACCTCGGCCGGAGCTGGCGTGCGGTTCTTCCTGCCGGACGATTTCCAGGCCGATCTCGGCGTGGCCGTCCCCCTGAGCTACCGGGCGCCCGACAACGACCGCCGCAGCCCCCGCTTCCTGTTTACTCTGTCAAGCGCGCTGCGGCTCTGCCCCGAACGCGGCAAGGGCGGCTGTCTGTAAACCCTCGCCCTTCGCGCTGTGGCTCCCGGGCATGCGGCTCTTTTGGGGCGCGGCTCACAGACTTGCCTAAATTTAATCCCGTAACCTGCTCACGATCGCTCGATCCGGGAGTTCCCAATGGCCATGTTCAGTCAAAAGTGATTTGAGACGGAACCATGAAAAAGGTTTTTGCTGTTCTGGCGTTTCTCTGCGTCCTCGGCGTCGGCCAGTATTTCGTCGTCAGCCGGTTCGCGATCCGCCATGAGGTTTTGACCCTGTTCGACGCCGCGCGCCAGCGGCCGATTGCGGTCGAAATCGCTGTACGACGCGATTACGAGACCAAGGCCAATCTCGGCCTCTGGAAGCTCCCGCTCGCCATCATCAGCAACGGCAATACCGTCAAGGCCACCGAATATTCCTTCCTCGCCAACGTGCTCGCCGCACGCGGTTATCTCGTCGCCAGCATCCAGCAGGATCTGCCGAGCGATCCGCCGCTGATGACCAAGGCCGGCCAGCAATATGTCGGCCGGCGCGAGGTCTATATCCGCTGCGAGGCCAACATCCTCTTCACCTTGGGCGAGTTGAAGCGGCGGCAGGAGAACGCCGACTACGACCACATCACGCTCGTCGGGCATTCCAACGGTGGCGACGTTTCGATGTATGTCGCCCATCAGCACCCGGAGCTGGTGTCGAAAGTGATCACGCTGGACAATCTGCGGGTACCTTTCGTGCTTAGCGACAACATGAAGATCCTGTCGTTCCGTTCGAAGGATCCGCATTTCGTAACCGATCCCGGCGTGCTGCCGACGCCGGAAGAGGCCAAGGCGCGCGGCATCGACATTATCCACACTGGTGCGCAGCATACCGAGATGAGCGATCGCGGTCCCGATGCGGTCAAGGAGAAGATCCAGGCGACACTCGACCGCTTCCTGCGCGACAGCGCCAGCAGCGCGCTCGCCCCGGCTGACACACGAAGCCCGATGATCATGAACCCCGGCGACTATTAGTCCGTCCCCTTTGCGGCAGATCAAGGCTGTCGCGAGCCGGCCACGCTAGAAAGGGCCTCGCCATCTCGGAGAGGCACGTGTCGCACTCGATCGAAAGCCTTGATACGAAAAGACTCGCTACGACAAGCTTTGTCCTGCCTGCGGCAAGGACGCCGAGATTCGCCCGGCATCTTTATCGTTTGGCCCGCAAGCTGCTGCGGTCGATCATCGCCCGCATCGACCTCTCGCAGTTTCCGGGTTCGTGTTGCGGATGAGGACGGCGTCGCGAGCCAACAACACACAGGGTTGCCCTATGCACCGGGATTTGAGACGAATCTGTCTGCTGGTTGCAGTGGCCTCGAGCGTGTGCACGTCGTCCGCTCTCGCCGCCGATGCAGATCACGGCGCCGACCTTGCGAGGCGCTGGTGCGCCAGCTGCCATGTCGTGGCGAACGGCCAGACCCAGGCGAGCGCCGACGTCCCCTCCTTCGCGTCCGTTGCGCGCAGGCCTGACTTCAGTTCGGAAAGGCTCGCCTTTTTCCTGCTAGACCCGCACCCGAAGATGCCGAATTTCCCCTTGAGCCGGATCGAAGCCGGCGATATCGCGGCCTACATCGCATCGCTGCGCTAGCAGAGCCACCGATCGGTCAAGACACCCACGACAAATGCTAGTCCCTGCCTGAGAATCGACAGGGATCAGCAGAAGGGATGATGGGCGGCGAATGAGGTCCATTCGACGGCCCATCGTGGACCGGTACCACATCGACGTGCGGATATTCACGCCCGCGCAAGTCCAATCTCTGGACGCGCCGGGAACGCACCGAGAATCAGGACTTGCCCTTCCCTGGCTGCATGAGACTGCCGGTCATCTGGCGCATGTGGTCTCCGGCATTGGTGAACTGGCTGCGCAGGAAATCCGATTGGATTCGCATCGCCTCCTGAAGGTCGGTCGCATGGACGAGCTTGCGAGCATGCTCGAACGCCGACTTCATGTTCTGCTCGGTGAATGCGAGCGCCTGCTTCGAGACGTCCGTCCCCGCACCCGGAACGGTCGTCATCGATTTGGTGGCGGCTTCGAAAAACATGCCGAATGCTTTTTCCGCCTGGTCAATCGTCTTCTCGGCCAGGTCGCGCAGTTCGGCCGGAACTTCGAGCTTCGGTTCGATCATGGTCGCACTCCTCCCGTTTTCAGAACTGAATACCACACTTGCCGGATCGCCTGCCAGCGTCCAGGCCGGGGAAGACGTCGCCCGGCGGCCGGCTCTGGCAGGAAAACGAAGGGCAAGGGGTAAGGCCAGCGCGCAGGCCGGCTCAGGACAGGGGGTGTTCGGGAAAGGATTCTTCGGTGGCGAGGTCTTCGACGAGCTTGATGACCTCGAAACGCTGCCGGGGCGCGAGCTTCAGAAAGGCGCGGAGCAGGCGCAGGCTTTCGACAGTACCGCTTGCAGGCGCGCCGAGCTTGAGGTGCAGCTCAGCTGCGAAATTGAGGTTCTTCATCTCGTACCTATGACAAGCATCGGACTTCGTGATCCAACATCGAGGTCCCACCTAAGAACCGAACGCCACAACCGGATGCCACAACCGGATGCCATGGCGACGGCGCGCTTTCGTCCGGGGAAGCCCGGTGTGTTCGCGCGCCGAGCTACATGTGCAAGCGGGCACACTTGAACAGGTTGCAACTATGTCAAGAAACAACCCCTCCGGCAAGCCCAACAGTTGGCCCAGCGATGCTTCGTCTGCATCGCGCCACGGCAATTCCGGATAACAGGAATATGGCCGGCCGTCACCCACCTGCGTCAAGAAGCGTCATCGATCAGGCATGCAGCCTCGATCGCCGTCAATCGACGCCTTGCTTCGTCTTGTTTCAGATGTGAATGGACATTGGTGGACCCGAACCAGTGCTTCTTCAGCGTATGCACGTAATTGTTGAGTCCGGCGTCGGCGGTTGTATCGTTCACGAAATAGACGTCGATCTCGGGCCATCGATCGGCAGCCACAGCGCGGCCTTCTGAACCAAGAGACAGACTATGGCGTTTGGATTCATCTAAACCCGCCCCATCGAGCTCTTGGACTTGGACTCGCCTCTTCGCATCAGAATTCATCGGGCTGCATTTGTTTCCAGCGGTGAACCGTTTTTGAGGAGCAAGCGACAAAGCGGTGGCGAAACAGTCACGCAGATCACGGGCGCCATGGCCGATGCATTGATCGATTCGGCGCCCCAGAACCAAAGGACGACGGCATGCTTTCTCGCTGCGATCTCATCAAGGGCGCCGCAGTCGCGCTTCTCACCTTCTCGATACAAGGCGCATGGGCGCAGGAGACCAGGATGAACCTGTTCAAGATCGTCACCATCAAGGACGAAATCGTCGTCGGATTGTCGACGGAGGAGCTTCAGGCGCTCGGCGGCAATGATGCCAGCGCCGTTGCACATGCTCTGGCACAGAAGGGCGATCTCACCGTCTGGCAATACAACGTGCATCGCGGTCCGAACGGCGAATTGCAGCAAGCGCCGACCGCCAGAATCGGGCTTTTGGCCAACGCGTCGCTCCGGGTCGAGCCGTATACCACGACCTACCAGATCCTACCGCATCCCTAAGCAGCAGACCGGCGCGCCCGCGACCGAGGTCGCGGGCGCGCCCTTGTCATCTGCGCTGCCCTGCACGCCGTGTCACCGTTTCCGTCGCAAAGCCGTAGATCAGTGCCAACCGGTCCAGGCATTCACGAAAGCGTCGGGAAAAATAGTCGGTCCAGCGTTGCGTACGAACGGCGCGACGCTGGCCGATCTCGTCCATGGTCAGGCCCAGCACCAACACGTCGTGCACTAGCGCGGCACCGTCGGTGCCGAGTTCGCGCTCGATCCGGTTCAGCCGCAGCACCGCCTGACGTTGGCTCTCGGTAACCGGCTCGCGCGTGCGCGCGCCATCGACATATTCGCGGGTCGGGTCCATCGCCTGAGGGCCACGCTCGGCCCTCTCCCAATCGTTCTGGAAGGCGCGCCCGCCGCGATACTGCGCCTCGTCGATCTGATGGTGTGCGTGCAGCCGGCCGAGCGGATCGCTGCGGATCGATCGCACGGCCATGATCTTCTCGCCGGGGTCGAGCGCCAGCGGATTGTCCACCTCGACTTCCGCGACCTCCGCATTAAACGGTATCTCGCGCGAGCGTCGATCGTAGACATTCGCCAGTTTGTAGGACCTGTTGCGTCGGACACGTGCCACTCGGATACTCCTTGCGAAATTGACGATTGAACGGGCGGTCGTCAGGTCAGGCGGCAGAGACCAGCCTCAGCACGACGGGGCCGACGACGCGGGTGGATCCAGCTCCGGCGCGGCGCGTCAGGCGCGCATGCGGCGTGCAATAGCTCGAGCCCGGCTCACGCGGATGGCCGCAGAAGGTGATCTCCTCCCCGTCCTTGTCGCCGCCATAAGGATAGCGACAGTCCTCGCCAGCGAGTTCGACCAACGGGACCAGGCGCGGCTGGACGCCGACGCAGCGCAATTTGACCTGCGCGGCAGGCTTCATCGCGGATTTCGGCGGCAGGGTCAGCACCGTGGGGCGGTGCGGCAGGACAAGACAGGCCCCAGACGGCAACACCGGGACGATCGACGGGCTCGCCGTCCGCACCTGCACGACCAGCCCGAGTCGCTTGGCGCGGCCGACCACCGCGTTGCGCGTGTAAGCCGTTCCAAACCTTGCGTTAATCTGTCTTCCGATCTCCGCATAAGACATTCCCTTGAGAAAATAGTCGCGAAGCGCGTCGGAGTGCTCCGACGGCCAATGGCCCGGTTCCATGCTGCTGTCCTGTGATGCGCCTCCTCCGATCGCTCGATCGCGAGGCGAAGCGTACATTCCGGTATTCCGAAGTCAGAGTCAAGCGACAATTCTGATATTCATAATTGCATCAATTCCGAATTTCGGATTACAAGAGGCGGAACGATGGACAATCGAGGGAATCACCATGTTGGACGCTGCAATGATCGAACGGGGCCTGGAAAAGACAGGCAAGAGCAAGGGCGGCCTGGCGGCTGCCATGGGCGTACGCCCCGGCGCGGTCTCGGAGATCCTCGGCGGTGAACGCCTGGTGAAGGCTTCGGAAATCATTCCGATCATGGAATATCTCGAGCTCAATCTCGCGCCGATCATGGGCCGCGTCGGCGCCGGTGCCGTGATCGAGCCGGATTATGAGCAGGTTCCGCCGGAAGGCCTCGGCGACATCGCGCTGCCCTTTCCGATCATGGAGGAGACCATCGCATTCGAGATCGTGGGCGATTCGATGCTGCCCAAATACGAGAGCGGCGACGTCATCGTGGTCTACAAGGACCAGCGCCATCCCCTGTCGAGCTTCTACGGCGAGGAGGCCGTGGTCCGGCTCAAGACCGGCGAGCGCTATCTGAAGACCATCGAGCGGGGCAAATCCCCCTCCGTGGTCAATCTCAGCAGCTTCAATGCCAAACAGATCGTCGGTGTGAAACTGGAGTGGGTCGGCGAGATCTGCCTGTCCATGCCCAAGGGGCAGCTGGAACGGCTGCGCGCCAAGTCGGCGCGCCCTCGCAAGAGGAGCAAGTAGGCCGGAATTTCTGTTTTTACGAAATTCACCTTGACTTGATTCCGTTTTTCGGAAATACTCTGCCGTGCCCGACATGAGGCACGGCAGGATCGTTTCATGCAGTATTTCGTCGTGATGATCGATTATGGGCGCCGCGGCCGCGAGGCGGTCGTCGACCCTGAAATCACCAGGCGCGAGGTCATTTCCCGCGTTGCCTCAGGTGAATATCGGAACATCTCGTTCATCCACGAGATCGCGGAGAGCTCGGTCGAGGACATTACCGAGGCCATCCTCGCCGAGGCCACCCTCCCGGAGATCCGGCCCGAAGAAGTCGACCTCCAGGCTATCCGCCTCGATCACGCCCACGATCTGCGTAAGCACGAGCCGACGTGACGCAAGGCCCGAGCGGCTTGCGCCACGGCCCGGTCGGAGATCACACCGTGAGGACGGTCGATCCCGTGGTCTTGCGCGCGGCGAGATCGGCATGCGCCTTGGCGGCGTCCTTCAGCGGATAGGTCTGGTGCACCTCGATCTTGACCGCGCCGGACTTGACGACGTCGAACAGCTCACCTGCCATCGCGACCAGGCTTTCACGCTTGGCGGCGTAGGTGAACAACGTCGGCCGGGTGACGTAGAGCGAGCCCTTCTGCGCGAGCAAACCGAGATTGAGCGGCTCGACGGCGCCGGACGACGCACCGAACAGCGCGGCGACGCCGAGCGGCGCGAGGCAGTCAAGCGACTTCAGGAACGTATCCTTACCGACGGAATCATAGACCACCGGCACCTTCTTGCCGCCAGTGATCTCATCCACGCGCTTCACGAAATCCTCGCGGCTATAGATGATGACATGGTCGCAGCCATGCGCCTTGGCGAGCTTGGCCTTTTCGTCATTGCTGACGGTGCCGATCACGGTCGCGCCGAGATGCTTGGCCCATTGAGAGAGAATCAGGCCGACGCCACCGGCGGCCGCATGGAGCAGGATGGTGTCGCCGGCCTTCACGCGATAGGTCTGCCGGATCAGATATTGCGTGGTGAGCCCCTTCAGCATCATCGCCGCCGCGGTCTTGTCGTCGACACCGTCCGGCAGCTTCAGCAGTCGGTCGGCCGGGATCAGCCGCGCCTCGGAATAGGCGCCGAGCGGCGAGGCGCCGTAGGCGACGCGATCGCCCGGCTTCAGATCGGTGACACCGGGCCCGACCTCCTCGACGACACCAGCGGCCTCGCTGCCAAGCCCGCTCGGCAGTTGCACCGGGTAAAGGCCCGAACGGTTGTAGATGTCGACGAAGTTGAGACCGACGGCGGTATGGCGGATTCGGGCCTCGCCAGGTCCGGGCTTGCCGACACTGACCTCCTCCCAGACCAGCACTTCCGGACCGCCAGTCTTGTGAAAGCGAATGGCATGCGTCATGGGCGTTGCTCCCTTATCGTTGAGGTCAAAGTCCGAACACTGGATCGGACTTTTGAAATAGGTATTTGGTCCGCCCGTCACAGTACAGAGACGTAACAAGAATGTCACAGCGAACGACAAACCTCCGCCGTTCCGCCTCTGTTCGAAAGAGTTGATGTCGGCCTTGCGCCAGCCGGCAGTAGCCTTCGCGCGGGTTTGGAGGTCGTCTGCGAAGGAGAGCCGAGATGCCAGCTTATGTACAGCATCATCAGGATATCGAGATCGCGCCTGTGATTTGCCCTGCTTGCACGGGGTTCCTTCCAATGTATGTGCGCGAGGTCGAGCCGCATTGGAGTCTTGCCAAGATCGACTTCGTCTATGAATGCGCCGATTGCGGCGCCGAGGTCAGACAGACGATCCGCAAGCCGGAGTTGCTGCGGCACTGATCGCGCGGCCGGTTGGCCGCCCGACTATTTGCGTTGAGCGGAAAAAACGCCCATTCGCGCGGGTCTGGCCTTTCCCAAACGAGGCTTGTTCTTTGCCGTGAACGCAGGCAGAACAAGCCTCAATCAAGACCTTTGGGAGCGCCTTTTCGTGGCTGAACAGAAGCCCTCGACAGCGATCGAGGCAGTGGAGAGCGGCCTCGCCGCGCAAGGCTACATCGCGAGCCGGCAGATCGCGACCGCCGTCTATTTGTCGCAACAGATCGAGAAGCCGATCCTGGTCGAAGGCCCCGCGGGCGTCGGCAAGACCGAGCTTGCCAAGGCGATCGCGGCCTGGCGCGGCCTGAAGATGATCCGCCTGCAATGCTATGAAGGCCTCGACGAGGCCAAGGCGCTCTATGAATGGAAATACGCCAAGCAGCTTCTCTACACGCAGATCCTCAAAGACAAGCTCGGCGAAGTCCTGGGCGGCGCGCAGACTTTGCACGCTGCACTTAATCAGCTCCACGATTTCGGTGACGTGTTCTTCTCCAAGGAGTTCGTCGAGCCGCGGCCGCTGCTGCAAGCGCTGGAGCAGCCGGGCGGCTGCGTGCTCCTGATCGACGAGATCGACAAGTCGGATGCGGAGTTCGAATCGCTGCTGCTGGAAATTCTCTCCGACTTCCAGGTCACGATCCCCGAACTCGGCACCGTCTCCGCGATCACGCCGCCAACGGTGATCCTCACCTCCAACAGCGAGCGCGATCTCGGCGATGCCCTGAAGCGGCGCTGCCTGCATCTGCACATCGGCTTCCCCGAGCAGCGGCTCGAGGAGCGCATCGTCGAGAGCCGCGTCCCCAACATTTCGCAGACGCTGCGGCGGCAGATGGTCGGCTTTATCCACGAAATCCGCTCGCTCGACCTGAAGAAGCTGCCTTCGGTCAGCGAGACCATCGACTGGGCCCGCGTGCTGGTGCTCTTGCAGGCCTCGGAGCTCGACACCGAGGTCGTCAAGGACACGCTCAACGTGCTTCTGAAATACGAGGCCGACATCGAGGCGGCCCAGCCTCAGATTACGACCTTCATTGCCAAGGCAGCACGATCCAACGTCTTCGGTTGACGCCGATGCGCGAGAACATTCATCGTTTCTTCCGTGCGGCACGTGGCGCCGGGGTCCATGTCTCGCCGGCCGAAAGCATCGATGCGATGCGTGCGGTCGCGCAGGTCGGCGTTTCCGACCGGACCATCCTGCGCGATGCACTCCTTCTGACGCTCGCCAAGTCCCAGGACGAAAAGCTCGCGCTCGGTGACTGCTTCGATCTGTTCTTCAGCCAGCCGGAGCTGCGGCAGGAACAGCCTGAAGCCGACAGCAACGATGTTTCGGAGGACGCCGATCAATCTCCGTCATCCGGCGAGGCCAGCGATGCGAGCGGCGGTTCGCCTCCCGCAGAATTGGGCCCCCTGGCGCAAATGCTGCTGTCGCAGGATCGCAATGCGATCACCGCCGCGATCGCCAGCGCCTCAGGTGCGGCCACCCTGTCCGACATCCGCTACTCCACCCAGCGCGGCATCTTCTCCAGCCGCATCCTCGACGCCATGGGCCTCCAGCGGCTACGCGACGATCTCGACGAGCTGACCGCGACCAATCCGGCACTGGCCGAGCGGCTTCGCGCCGCGCTCGATGGCTTGCGCGACGCCGTTCGCGACACCGTCGCGCAGGGGCTTGCGCTCTATGCCCGCGAGGAGGCTGAAAACCTCCGCAACGAGATTCTGCGCAACGCGCCGCTTGCCCGCATCGAGCGGCGCCATGTCGCGGAAATGCGCGCTCTCATCCGCCAGATCGCGCGGCGCCTGCGCGAGCGCTATTCGAAGCCACGCAAGCGCCAGCGGCGCGGTCATCTCGACGTCCGCCGCACGCTGCGCCGCAACGCCGCCTGGGGCGGCATCCCCTTTCTCACGGCCTGGAAGCGCAAGCATCGCGACCGGCCGAAGATCGTGGCGCTCTGCGACGTCTCGGGCTCGGTCGCGCAGGTCTCGGATTTCTTTCTGCTCCTGATCCACTCGCTGCACGAGGTGGTCGACGACGTCCATTCCTTCGCCTTCTCCTCGCATCTGATCGAAGTCAGCGACATCCTCGAGAAGAAACCGCCGGAAGAGGCGATGGCCGAGATCATGTCCAAGGTCGGCTTCGGCTCCTCCGACTACGGCTCTTCGCTGGCCGATTTCGACAAGGAGTTTATGAGCACGCTGACGCCGCAGACCACGGTGATCGTGCTGGGCGACGCCCGCAGCAACAATCTCGATCCGCGCGCCGACATCCTGCGCCGCATCTCTGAGCGCTCGAAGCGACTGGTGTGGCTCAATCCCGAAGGACGTCTCGCCTGGGGCTTTGGCGATTCCGAGATGCCGCGCTATGCGACCTTCTGCAGCGTGGTGCGCCAGTGCGCCACCGCGCAGCAGCTCGAGCGCGCGGTGTCCGATATTGTGGCGACTTATCAGTAGGCCTTACCCACAGCCGACGTCAGTTTCGCCCCAGCTCCGTCTGAGTCACATTGCACTCCCGGAAATGATAGGCGATCTCGTCAAGCGCGCGCTGCTCCCATTCCTGAGCTTGCGCAAGCCAGAAAACCCGGCGCTGGAAATCAAGCACGGCGCGCTCCCGGCACAGGGATTCCTGACTACGAATTTCGACCAGTCTGTTCATGCACTCCACTCCTGCCGTGTGAAGCCATTCCCCGTGAATGAGCGTAGCAGAATCCCGAACCCTTCGTCTCATAATTTCTGTGCTTATTGCGACGCAGAATGGGACAGCAGCGCTGCCCGTGCAGCGCGGTAGTTTGCGAACGAACGTCAAGTCCACATCATCAATACGTGATCGAGCCCCGGGACGATGTTCGTGATCGAGCGATCTTAACTCTTGTGGCGCAATGGCGTGCAGCAATTTGTGAAGAGAAGTTCTAAAGACCTCACCGAATTCCCGACTCATTGTCGTCGCACGGTCTTCATGCAGCGCCTCTAACAGAGGCGCACGAACGGCACTACGGCTTGAGGCAACATGAGCAACGACATCGACTTCGATCTTTCGCCAGACCAATGGGAGGTTCTGAAGGCGCTTCGCAACCCGGTGTCGAACGGTCGCCTTTCCAAGGCCTATCTCATCGAGAGCCTCGTCAAGCTCGGTCTTGTCGTCGTCTGCGACGGCGTGCCGGTCATGACGCCCAATGGACGCAAGGTGCTGGTACGCGGATCGTGTCGCCTGCTGGATCTCGCGGCGTGACGCGGCCACCGCATGCGGAACGTGACAATACGACCGCAACATCACCTGCACACGTGACCGACGGCACCTCGAACGGTGTCCCGGTGCCGATTCGGACGCCCGGTCGTACCGCAAAAGCGACCGAATAGACCTCCTCCTCAGCGAAAACCGCGACAATCTGGCACGCTAGTTGCTCCTTTCGACGATCGAGACGTCGTCAAAACGGGGGAGTCACCATGTCGACCATTGCTGCGGCCCCGGCCGCCGAGCCAAAGCCGCTCTACACATCGCTGTTCGTCCAGGTCCTGGCCGCGCTGATCCTCGGCATCATTCTCGGCGTGGCCGCGCCGGATTTTGCCATTTCCCTCAAGATTCTCAGCGACGCCTTCCTGAAGCTGATTTCGATGATCGTGGCGCCGATCGTGTTTCTGCGTCGTCGTGCACGGCATTGCCGGCGCGGGCGACCTCAAGAAGGTCGGACGGGTCGGCGTCAAGGCGCTGGTCTATTTCGAGGTGATGACCACAGTCGCGCTCGTGGTCGGTCTCATCCTGGCCTACACTTTCGGCCCCGGTCATGGCATGAACATCGACCCTTCGACGCTGGACGCCAAGGCGCTCAACACCTATGCCGACAACGCCCACAAGCTTCAGGGCGGCGGCATCGGCTCCTTCCTCCTCAACGTGATCCCGAGCACCTCGTTCGACGCCTTGTCGCGCAACGACGTGCTCCAGGTGCTGTTCTTCGCCGTGCTGTTCGGCGTAGGCCTCGCGCTGGTCGGCGGCGAGAAGGGCAAGCTCGTGACGTCGATGATCGATGCCGCCTCGACCGTGCTGTTCCGGGTCATGGGGCTTATCGTCCGCGTTGCTCCACTTGGCGTGCTCGGCGCAGTCGCCTACACCGTCGGCAAATACGGCGTCGGCTCGCTCAAGCAGCTGGTCTCACTGGTCGCGCTGTTCTACGTCTCGGTCGGCATCTTCGTGCTGGGCGTGCTCGGCGGTGTCATGGCACTTGCCGGCATCAACATCCTCAAATTCCTCGCCTACCTGCGCGAGGAGTTGACCATCGTGCTCGCGACCGCCTCGTCCGACGCCGTGCTGCCGCAGATCATGAAGAAGCTGGAGCGGATGGGCGTGAAGGATTCCGTCGTCGGCCTTGTCATCCCGACCGGATATTCCTTTAATCTCGACGCGTTCTCGATCTACCTGACGCTTGCGGTCGTCTTCATCGCGCAGGCGACCAACACGCCGCTGTCCTTCGGCGACCTCCTGCTCGTGCTCGGCGTCTCCCTGATCACGTCGAAAGGCGCGCATGGCGTACCGGGCTCCGCGATCGTGATTCTGGCGGCGACGCTGAACGCGGTGCCGAGCATCCCTGCGATCGGCCTCGTTCTGGTCTTGTCGGTCGACTGGTTCATCGGCATGGCTCGCGCGGTCGGCAACCTCACCGGCAACTGCGTTGCCACCGTGGTGGTCGCCGCCTGGGAAGGCGACCTCGACCGCGCCAAGGCGGCCAAGGTCCTCGACGGTGGCGAGCTCGTGGATGTGACGGCGGGATAGCGACCGCCGTTCAGTCATTCCACTGGAGGAGCGGCGTTCCATGCGCCCTCCTCCAGACGGAGAGGAAACGCGGAAACCAGGAGTGGGCCACGGCGCCCTTGTAGGCCCAGGTGCGATATTTCAGGCCCTGCTCCGAGATCAGTTCCTGATACCCGCCGTGGACTTCGGTCGCGGTGCGAATGTCCTTCAGAATTCCCTGGGCGCAGGAACGGTAAGTATGGCTCCCCGAGAATTCGTCGTAGTCCAGCATGCGATCCGCGAACTCGACGTTGAACGTCGGCCAGGAGGACCGTCCCTGGTAGGCGGGAGCTGCGATCTTGTGGATCATCTTGTTCCGCGGATTATCCGCGGACACCAGGAAGTGGAATGTGCCGGGGATGCGAAAGCGCGGCTCCGCGACGATCAGATCCGCCGTTGCCGCGAACAGCGCGCGCTCGCTTTCCTTGTTCATATCCCAGAAGCCGCGATGCACACTGACGAAATCCAGCGCGACCGAGGACACCGGCGGGCCCGTGGGGCCATCAAGAGAATGCCTGATATAACCGCCCTTGCCGAACAGGTGGAGCAGGTCCCTCTTGTACTGCGCCAGGTCGCGACCGAGCCGCCGCTTCAGCTCGTTCTCGTCGACGATTCCGAGCTGCACGCCCCACACGAACGTCGTGTAGACGCAGCCATTGGTGACGAAACGCCTGCGCTCGGCGCGCGTGTCGGTTGCCGCGGAGCGCGGAGTTCTGGCGTCGCACAGCAAATACGTGGAGCCGTCATCATTGAACGGCGCCAGCTCGCTTGCGAGCTGGAGGATCGCGCGCTTAAGATCACCGCAATATTCGGCCAGCAGCAGGCGGCCGGCATGCGCGCATTGCGACATCGCCAGATGGGATGACGCTCTCTCCTCGGCAGAGATCATCTGCTGGAGGCCGGCCAGAATGCCGAGCAGCGTATCCGAGGGGCGCGAGAAATAGTTCACGCCGAGATACCGGGCGCGCCCAGCCGGGACGATGGTCGTCGTGACGACGTTGGCGCGAACCGCTTCCAGCAGCAGGCGGATGCTCTTTTCGAGCAGACGAGCCCGGCGCACCGCATCCTGAGAATCCATGATGGTGTCGGGGTCGAGGACGTCGGGATAGAACCAGGCAAAGTCGCGCGGATAGTACGCAGAAGCGTGCGGCGCGCCGGTGACGAGAAAGGACTCAGATACCGCAAAGGCACTGTCCATCGAGTGCCGGTAAAGGTCCTCGATGGCCGTGAACGGATGATGCGACTTCCTCAGGAATCGATCACCGAGAAAATTCATCGCCTGAAGCGCGTTGGCAACGAAGGTCGGCGCGATCCCCTGGTAAAATCGGTTTTCGCTGGGGGATGGAGAAGAGATGCCGCTGTTCATAGGCGCCGTCGAATGGTGTCTCGTGGTTCGGCGGGAGGCCGTCGCGGCTCTAGACCTGTCTGATTCGTGTCTCTATCCCGTGACTTGCGGGCTCAGTTTAGCCTTGCCGCGGCCGAAAATTCTCGATCAGCCCCAGCAACACCCGCGCGCCGGCGTCGGCATCGGCGAGCTCGACATGCTCGTCCGGGTGATGGCTGATTCCGCCGCGGCAGCGGACGAAGATCATGCCGACATCGGCAATGTCGATCATGGCCATGCCGTCATGCCCGGCCCCGCTCGGCAGCTCGAACACGGAAAAACCTTCGGCTTTGATCGCCTGCGCGATCTGCTCCTTGAGCCAGGGCGCACAAGGAGCGGTGCGGTTCTCGTGGGTGACATCGAGCTGAAGCGACAGTTGACGGCGCTTTGCGATCGCCTCGATCTGCCTGACGACATCGGCGACCGCGCGCTTGCGGTGCATGTCGGTCGGTGCCCGCATGTCAATGGTGAACGACACCTCGCCCGGAATGACGTTGGTCGCGCCGGGCCTCGCCTGGAGGTAGCCGACGGTGCCGACCAGCCCACCTTCGTCGGTGCGACAAAACTGCTCGATCACGCCGATGCATTCGGCCGCGCCCGCCAACGCATCGCGCCGGAGCGCCATCGGCACCGTGCCCGCGTGCCCCGCCATGCCGGTCAGCCGCGCGGCAAGCCGTGTCGCGCCCGCAATCGCAGTGACCACGCCGACGGGGAGGTTTTGTGTTTCCAGCACCGGCCCCTGCTCGATGTGCAGCTCGAGATAGGCAAGCAGCTCGCGCCGGGCCCGCGCGGCCGCGCCGATATGATCGGGGTCGAGCCCGAACTGCACCAGCGCGTCGCGCATGGACACGCCATCGCGGTCGCGTGTGTTGAGGGCGCTCTCGTCAAAGGTGCCCGCGACCGCGCGGCTGCCGAGCAGGGTCGAGGCAAAGCGCACCCCTTCCTCATCAGCAAAACCGACGATTTCGATCGCGAACGGGAGGCGCTTGCCGCGGCGGTTGAGATCGGCGACGCAGGCGATCGCCGTGATCACGCCCAACGGCCCGTCCCATTTCCCGGCATCGCGCACGGTGTCGTAGTGAGAGCCGAGCATCAGGCAAGGTGCGCCCGGCTGCTCGCCTTCGTAACGCCCGCAGACATTGCCGATCGCGTCGAGACGCGCACTCATGCCGGCGTCGCGCATCCAGCTCAGGATGAGGTCCGCTGCCTTGCGCAGCTCGCTGGTCAGATAGATGCGGGTGAGCTTGTCGCCTTCTTCCGAGATCGCCGCGAGCTCGTTGATCCCTCGCACGATCTCTTCGCCGAGCGGACCATTGTGAACGGCGTTACCAGCAGCCATCTCGGCGAGCTTTCCATCTCTTGGGACCGCAGCGACGGCGGTCCTGGCGGCAATCGATTCAAGTTCGGTGCCAGCGAAATCACGCGGCCGACACCGTTCCAATCAGCGCGTGGTTAGCATGAATGCGGTCGCCGGCAGACCACCCGGCCCTCGTCATGCACATGTCCAAGCCGGTCAAAACTGCTTAACTCCATTGCATACAATTACAAAAAACTGCTTATAATTTCATCTGTTGCTTTCCTGATCAAGCTCGGATCGATAAAAATAACTAATTACTTTCAATGGCTTAATTAGAAACTGTCTCTCGGTTATCTCTGGCACGAAGCTTGCGACAATTGATCTCGTGCTCCGCCAGACCGGCGCAGCGCGAGATGAGGCGGTGCATCCGCCAAGGGGAGCAAGCAATGGAATTTGGCAGGATCTCACGACGTCATTTGTTGCAGGGCGGCGCGGCTCTCACCCTCGGCGCGGCGGCCGGCGCCCGCCCGGCCTTCGCGGCCGAGACGACGATCGGCTTCATCTATGTCGGCTCGCGCGACGACTATGGCTACAACCAGGCGCATGCGCAGGGCGCGGCGGCGCTGAAGAAGATTCCCGGCCTTAAGGTCGTGGAAGAAGAGAAGGTGCCGGAGACAGACGCGGTCGAGAAGACGATCGAGTCCATGATCAATCTCGACGGTGCCACCCTGCTCTTCCCGACCTCGTTCGGTTACTACAATCCGCACATGGTCAAGATGGCCAACAAATTCCCGAAGTTGCACTTCGAGCACTGCGGCGGCCTGTGGAGCGACAAGGACCCGAAGAACGCCGGCAGCTATTTCGGCTATATCGACGAAGCCCAATATATCTCGGGCATCGTCGCCGGCTACAGCTCCAAGAGCGGCAAACTCGGCTTCGTCGCCGCCAAGCCGATCCCGCAAGTGCTGCGCAACATCAACGCCTTCGCGCTCGGCGCGAGGCTTGCCAATCCCAAGGCCACCACGCAGGTGATCTTCACCGGTGACTGGTCGATGCCGGTCAAGGAAGCCGAGGCCACCAACAGCCTGATCGACCAGGGCGTCGACGTGCTGACCTGCCATGTCGACGGTCCGAAGACCATGGTCGAGAACGCCGCGCGTCGGGGCGCCATGGTGTGCGGCTATCACGTCAACCAGTCGCCGCTCGCGCCAAAAGCGTATCTCACGGGAGCCGAGTGGAACTGGGAAGCGTTGTATCCCAAGTTCGTCAAGATGATCGCCGCCGGCGAGAGTATCCCGAACTTCTATCGCGGCGGCCTCAAGGAAGAGATCGTCAAGACCTCGCCGTATGGCGAAGCGGTCTCCGCCGAGGCGCGCAAGCACGCTGACGACGTCAAGGCCAAGTTCTTGTCCGGTGACGGCTACGCCATCTTCAAGGGAGGGCTGGTCGACAACAAGGGCAAGACGGTGATCGCGGCCGGCACCGATCGCGGCCAGAAGGACCCCGAGCTCGAGAAGATGGACTATCTCGTGGAGGGCGTGGTCGGGGCGACTTCGTGACGACGGAAGCTGCAGATCCCGTTGAAGCGGTCGGGACGGTTGCCCCGGCCGCCGATCCGGGATTCCTCCAGCGTTACGGCGGAGCGATCGAATATATCCTGATCCCGGGCGCGGCGCTGGCCGGCGCACTCGGGGTCTTCGGCATCTTCGTCGCGATGTTCGGCAAGAGCCCGCTCGACCTCTATTTCTACATGTACTACGGCGCGTTCGGCACCTGGTTCTCATGGCAGAACACGCTGACGCGCGCGGCACCGCTGATCCTTACCGCACTCTGCACGGCGCTGCCCGCGCAGCTCGGCATGGTTATCATCGGCGGCGAAGGCGCACTTCTGGTCGGCGCGCTGTCGGCAACCAGCGCGGCACTGGTGCTTCAGGGCATGCCGCCGCTCATCGTGCAGATCGCCATGGTCATCGCGGGCGTGATCGGCGGCGGCCTCTGGGTGATGCTCTCGGGCGCGCTGCGGCAATATCGCGGCGTCAACGAGACGATCTCGAGCCTGCTGCTCGTCTACATCGCGCTCGCGGTCCTTAACCATCTCGTCGAAGGCGTGATGCGCGACCCCGCGAGCCTCAACAAGCCGTCGACCCGCGAGATCGGCGCCGCCAACATGATCGGATCGATACCCGGCACCGACGTGCATTGGGGTCTCGTATTCGGCCTGATCGCCGCGGTCGCCGCCTACATCCTGATCTATCACACCGTGTTTGGCTTCGCCGCGCGTGTTGCCGGCGGCAACATCCGCGCTGCGAAGATCGTCGGCCTCAATGTCAGCAAGCTGATCCTGACCATCTGCTTCCTCGCCGGCGGCGCCGCGGGCCTTGCCGGCATGGTCGAGGTCGCCGCCGTGCAGGGGCGCACCAACGCCAACCTCGCCGCAGGCTACGGCTTCACCGGAATTCTCGTTGCCTTCCTGGCGCGGCAAAATCCGCTCGCCATTATCCCCGTCGCGATCCTACTCGGTGGTATCAGCGCCAGCGGCGGGCTGTTGCAGCGCCGCCTCGGATTGCCGGATGCATCCGTGCTGGTGCTGCAAGGCATCATCTTCGTCTTCGTGCTGGCGAGCGATGCGCTCTACGGCCGCATCGGATTTCTGAAGGGAAAGTCCTGAAATGGCAGACGGCTCGATCGGACTCTGGACTGTCCCGCTCGCCGTGCTCGGCGGCGCCATTCGCGTCTCGACCCCGTTCCTGTTCGTGAGCCTGGGGGAATGCATCACCGAGCGCTCCGGCCGCATCAATCTCGGCCTCGAAGGCACGCTGGTGATGGGCGCGATGAGCGCCTACGGCATTTCCTACCTCACGGGATCGCCGTGGCTGGGCGTGCTCGCCGCTGGCTTCACCGGCGCGCTTCTGGGCGCGCTGCATGCCGGCATCTGCTCGCTGCCGCGTGTCAACGACGTCGCGGTTGGCATCGCGCTGATGTTGTTCGGCACCGGCCTAGCTTTCTACCTCGGCAAACCGTTGATCGAGCCGACGGCACCTCGACTGCCCGCAATCGATTTCGGCTGGTGGAGCGACATTCCGCAGGTGCGCGCGGCGCTACGGGTTAACGTGCTGTTCCTGATCGGCGTCGCGCTCGCGCCAATTCTCTACTGGGCCTTCCGGACCACGCGCTGGGGCCTCCTGATCCGCACCGCCGGCGAGAGTTCGGACGCCGCGCGTGCGATGGGCCACTCCGTGCTGCTGATCCGCCTGCGCGCGACCATGGTCGGCGGCTTCCTGGCCGGCATCGGCGGCTCCTTCCTGTCGCTGTTCTATCCCGGAAGCTGGAACGAAGGCCTGTCCTCGGGGCAGGGCATCACGGCCGTGGCGCTCGTGATCTTCGCACGCTGGGACCCCTTGCTGTGTCTGTGGGCCTCGCTTGCCTTTGGCGGCGCCGCGGCGCTGGGCCCGGCGCTGCAATCGGTCGGCGTCACCTCCGGCTACCACCTCTTCAACGCCGCACCCTACATCCTGACGCTGGCGATCATGATCATCACTTGCTCGCCGAAGCGCACGCTGACCGGAGCCCCGGCCGAATTGTCGATCACCCGCTAGAGAGCCGAATCATGCCCGAGCGCACCATCAAGTCCGAGCCCTATGCGTGGCCCTATAACGGCGATCTGCGTCCCGAAAATACCGCGCTCATCATCATCGACATGCAGACCGATTTCTGCGGCGTCGGTGGCTACGTCGACAAGATGGGCTACGACCTCTCACTGACGCGGGCGCCGATCGAGCCGATCAGGAGACTGCTGACGGCAATGCGGGGCCAAGGCTTTCACATCATTCATACCCGCGAAGGCCACCGTCCCGATCTCTCGGATTTGCCTGCCAACAAGCGCTGGCGGTCCCGGCAGATCGGCGCCGGCATCGGCGATCCCGGACCCTGCGGCCGCATCCTGGTGCGCGGCGAGCCCGGCTGGGACATCATCCCGGAGCTCGCGCCGCTGCCCGGCGAGCCCATTATCGACAAGCCGGGCAAGGGCTCGTTCTGCGCCACCGATCTGGAGCTGATCCTGCGGGTACGCGGCATCGAGAACATCGTGCTCACTGGGATCACCACCGACGTCTGCGTTCACACAACCATGCGCGAGGCCAACGACCGCGGCTTCGAATGCGTGCTGCTGCACGATTGCTGCGGTGCCACCGACAAGAGCAACCACGACCACGCGCTGAAGATGATCAAGATGCAGGGCGGCGTGTTCGGCGCGGTCTCGACCTCCGACGCCTTCATCGGAGCAATTTCGTGATCGTCGGCGAAACGCCGCCGCCATCGGGCGCCTTCGGCGTCGATGCCATCGCCATGACCATGCGCTTCGGTGATTTCCTGGCGCTGGACAATGTCGCGTTGAAAGTGCGGCCGGGTTCGTTCCATGCGCTGCTCGGCGAGAACGGCGCCGGCAAGTCGACCCTGGTCAAATGCATCATGGGTTACTATCACGCCACCGAGGGCGACATCCTCGTCGGGGGCCGCGAGCAGGCGATCGGCAATCCGAAGGACGCCCACGCCCTCGGCCTCGGCATGGTCTACCAGCACTTTACGCTGGTGCCGGCGATGACAGTCGCCGAAAATCTGGTGCTGGCGCGCGATGACGTGCCGGCCGTGGTGAACTGGCCGAAAGAGATGAAGGAGCTCGAGGGCTTTCTCGCGCGCATGCCATTCAAGGTACCGCTCAGCGCAAAAGTCTCCGACATCTCCGCGGGCGAGCGCCAGAAATGCGAGATCCTCAAGCAGCTCTACCTGAAGCGCCGCTTCCTGATCCTGGACGAGCCGACATCAGTGCTGACGCCTGCGGAAGCCGACGAGGTGCTCGGCATGCTTCGTGACATGGTCGTCAAGGGCGAGCTGACCATCCTGATGATCACGCACAAGTTCCGCGAGGTCATGGCCTTCGCCGACGACGTCACGATCCTGCGCCGCGGCAAGCTCGCCGGCGCCGGCAAGGTTTCCGAACTGACGCCGGACGCGATGGCGCGCACCATGATCGGCGCCGAGGAGCTGACGGTGCAGCCGCCTCGCATCGGAGAGGCCGGCAAGGCGAGGCTGGAGCTGGCGAAGATGCGCGCGCTCGACGACGTCGGCGCCATCGCCGTTCATGATGTCTCCCTCACGGTCCGTGCCGGCGAGAGATCGTCGGCATCGCCGGCGTCTCCGGCAACGGCCAGCGCCAGCTCGTCGAGGTGCTGGCCGGGCAGCGCGCAGCCGAGAGTGGCGAGATCCGTGTCGCCGGCGATCCTTATCACGCCAGCCGCGAGGAGATGCGGCGGCATAACATGTCACTCCTGCCGGAGGAGCCGCTGAAGAACGCTTGTGTCGGCGGCATGAGCGTCGCCGACAACATCGCCTTTCGCGAGTTCGACCGCGCGCCTTTCGCTAGCCTCGGCTGGTGGCTCAACCGCGGTGCCTTCCGCGTCGACGCCAGGAAGAAGATCGCCCAGTACAAGATCAAGACCCGCACGCCCGACACGCCGATCTCGGCACTGTCGGGCGGCAACGTCCAGCGCGCCGTGCTGGCCCGCGAGCTCGGCGGCGACGTCGAGGTGCTGATCGCAGCCAATCCCTGTTTCGGGCTCGATTTCGCGGCGGTGGCGCAAATCCATGCCGAGATCATGGCCGCGCGCAACCGCGGCGCCGCGGTGCTGCTGGTCAGCGAGGACCTCGACGAACTCCTTGAACTCTCCGATCGGCTGGTGGTGATGTTCCACGGCGAATTCGTGTATGAAGCACGGACCAGCGAAGCCGATCTCACCGTGGTCGGCCGGCATATGGCGGGGCATTGACCAGGGGAGAGCGATGAGCGGCGGGTCCGAGCGTGACGAGCACTTCCTCCGCCTTTCTTTTGTGGTCGCCCGCCGTTCTCTCACCCACGGCAACCATCCTTTCGGCTGCATCGTTGTCGATGCCGAGGGCAAGGTGCTGATCGAGGCCGAGAACGGCTACATGCCGGATCACGACGGCACCGCGCATGCCGAGCGCCTCGCCGCGACGCAGGCCTGCCGCACGTTCGGCCGCGAGGTGTTGGCGAGGGCTACGCTCTATTCCTCCGCCGAGCCCTGCGCGATGTGCGCCGGCGCGATCTACTGGGCCGGCATCGGCCGTGTCGTCTATGGCCTCAGCGAGCACCGCCTGCGCGGCATCACCGGCGATCATCCGGAGAACCCGACCCTCGACCTGCCATGTCGCGAGGTTTTTGCCAGCGGCCAGCGGCCGACCCAGGTTGCAGGGCCGCTGCTCGAAGACGAGGCCGAAGCGCTGCACGATGGCGTGTGGACGAAGTAGACGGCGCCGAGCGGGCCTTGCCCCGCACTCACCGAAGGGCCGCCTGACGGTACCCAGCCCATCCCCCAAACGAAGATGACGCCGCGGAGGTTTGACGCGGCGCCATCGTCGTTCACCTGAAGCCTGTCAGGTGGCTAGAACTTCACAGTGATACCGGAGTAGAGCGAGGACTCGGTGCAGGAGCCGGTGCTCACCCTCGCGCCACCGGCCAGGGTGGTGCAGGCCACGGCGTTGTTGTGATCGAGGCCGAACTTGTTCTGCCAATAGCGGTAGGCGACCCAGACGTCGACGAAGTGCGAGTACTTCTCACCCCAAATCGCCTTCGAGGCATCGAGGGTCAGGCGGATCGGCTCGGAGTTGAACTCGACCTTGGTGGGATAGACGCCGTTGGCGACGCTGGCGGGAAGTGGCTCGGTGTCGGTGCCCTTCTTGCCGTACCACGCCGCGCGGCCGCTGATCGAGAAATACTGCATGTTCTGCGGCAGGAAACCGAGGTCCATGTAGTAGTTGGTTTCGATCGCCCAGGTCGGCTTGAACGACGTGTTGCCGTCGGCAATACACGGAGCGGACCAGCCGGCGCCGCACTGCGAGAAGGAGTTGTGGTTGGCGAACTCCCAGTACACCAGCGGCGCGACGTTGAAGTAGCCCTTATAGGGTAGATCGAAGGCGAACTGCAGACCAGCGACAACGTCGCGCTTGGCGGCGCCGAAATACCGGTTCTCCGTGTTGGCATCCATGCCAACCTCGAACGAGATGTTATGCAGCGGCCCCTGCGTGAAGGCCTTGGTGTTGAAGATTTCGTTCCAGCCGAAGGTCGAGCGGAAAAGGCCGTAGATTTCCGTCGCACCGGCACAGCTCGTCGGCGTCGCTGCGAACCCTGCAGCCGGCGAAACGACCACGCCTGTGGCGGTGCAGGGGCCTGCCGGATCGTTGTGGTCCGACTTGAACATCGAGATGGTGAAGAAGTTGGTGCCGTAAGTCCAGGCATCGAAGTGGGTGAAGGAGTAGACCTGCTTCGTCGTCTTGGCGTTGATCACGCCGTTGGTGTTGGTGAATGCACCGGGCTGCGAGGCATTGAAAATGTAGGAGAAGGTGACGCGGTCGTCGATCACCAGGAAGAACGGAAGGTCAGCCGCCTTCTTGGCAGCCTTGACCGGCAAGTCGGCTGCCTGAGCCATGCCACCGGTAGCGAGCGTAGCAAGTGACAGCGCCGCCGCCGCAACTGCCTTCATACGAAACGACATCCGAATACCCCCAAGTTTGGACACGTAAAAATGAACGTCCCTTGGGTGCGACACTTGCGCCGATCTCCCGGAGTGAGAAGCCTCAACTTGTTTCAAGGCATGCCGCTTGTTTGCACAGGGCGCTGCGTTTCTCCGGCGGATTTGGAAGGCCAAGCCTCACCGCCACACGGTCGGGCGAGAGCGGCCATTGCCGGATATTCCCGTTTGATTTCGCTCGCCTTTTCATGTCGAGCGGACGAGGCAAACAAGATGGGCCGGAGCTACTGTCGCGGTGTTCGCAAATGCATACGCGTGATGGCGCGTCTCTGCTTAACTTCACGCCAAGCCTGCATAGCGGGTTCCGATTTGGCTTGAGCCGTCACAAATTTGCAACACGCGTCGCACGCAAGTCGGGACTGCAGAGGCTGCTCGGCAGGCATTTGAGGACGATCGCCGCCCAGCGAGAGCCGCGACTCGCCGACACCACTTGGCTGCCGAAGCGTTGAGCAAGGGATGACGCTTTTTCACACCTTACGCGGCGGTTCAAACTAGCCCAGTATTGAGGCACTTCACCCCATGCAAGCGCATCAGCGAATGTTGGATCCCACGGCTAACAGCCTGCATTCCGGCGAGTCCCCGCTCCTCAGGACGGTCGGGCTCACCAAGCGCTATGGCGATTTCCTCGCCAACGATGCCATCGACATCGATATCTGGCCAACGGAAATTCACGCGCTGCTCGGCGAGAACGGCGCCGGCAAGTCGACGCTGGTCAAGGCGATCTACGGGCTGATCCAGCCCAGCGATGGCCAGATTTTCTGGCAGGGCCAGCCGATCCTGCTGTCCGGCCCCTCGGAAGCGCGCAGCCGCGGCATTGGCATGGTGTTCCAGCATTTCTCGTTGTTCGACAATCTCACCGTCGCCGAGAACGTTGCGCTCGGCCTCGACGGGAAAGAATCCTTCAAAGACATGTCGGCGCGGCTTGAGCAGGTGTCGAAGACGTATGGATTGCCGCTCGATCCCAAACGCGAGGTCTGGCAATTGTCAGTCGGCGAACGCCAGCGCATCGAGATCGTGCGCGCGCTGATGCAGGATCCGCAATTCCTGATCCTTGACGAGCCCACCGCAGTGCTGACGCCACAGGAAGCCGACCAGCTCTTCATCGTGCTGGAGCGGCTCAAGGCCGAAGGCCGCGCCATCCTCTACATCAGCCACAAGCTCGAAGAGGTGAAGCGGCTGTGCGACACGGCAACGATCCTGCGCGGCGGCAAGAAGGTGGAGACCTGCAATCCCAGGCTTGAGACCGCCGCTTCGCTCGCGCGCATGATGGTCGGCGGCGAGATCAAGGAGGTGAAGGCGGCCGCCGGCCGGCAGACCACCGTGCCGCGCCTCGTCGTCAACGACCTCTCGCTCGCCCCCGGCGAGGCGCATGGCGTGCGACTCGAGCACATCTCGTTCGAGCTGAAAGGCGGCGAGATCCTCGGCATCGCCGGGGTCGCCGGCAACGGCCAGGACGAACTGTTCGCCGCGCTGTCCGGCGAACGCCTGTCGAAGGATCCCGGCACGATCGTGATCGAAGGCCTTGCTGCCGGCCATCTCTCGATCACGCAGCGCCGCAAGCTCGGCGCGGCCTTCGTTCCCGAGGAGCGGCTCGGCCACGGCACCGCGCCGCGCATGAAGCTTTCGGAGAACGCGCTGCTCACCGGGCACGCCGCCAGCGGCATGGTCCATCACGGCTTCATCGATACCGCGGCCACTCTGAAGACCGTCGACCGCGCAACCGAGACGTTCGACGTCCGCAAGGCCAAGCGCGATCCGGAAGCAGCATCCCTCTCCGGCGGCAATTTGCAGAAGTTCATTGTGGGACGCGAGATCCTGCGCAATCCCGCGGTGCTGGTGGTGAGCCAACCGACCTGGGGCGTCGACGCCGGCGCTGCCGCCGTCATCCGCCAGGCGCTGCTTGATCTCGCAACCGCAGGCGCCGCCGTGCTCGTCACCAGCCAGGATCTCGACGAGCTCGCGGAAATCGCCGACCGCATCGCCGTGATGTTCCATGGCCATCTGTCTGCGCCGCTCGCCACCAGCGAGGCGACGCGCGAAAAACTCGGCCTGTTGATGGGCGGCAGCACGCTGGAGCCGAAGGAAGCCGCGCATGCAGTTGGTGCTTGAGAAGCGCGCCGAGCGCTCCAACACGATCGCGCTGATCTCTCCGCTGATCGCGATCGGCCTCACGATCGTGACCATGGTCATCCTGTTCGCGATTCTCGGCAAGAATCCGCTGCTTGCCCTGCACGCCTATTTCATCGCGCCTTTGACCGACAGCTATTCGCTCCAGGAAATCGCGGTGAAGGCGACACCGCTGGTGATGATCGCGATCGGGCTGTCGCTCTGCTATCTCGCCAATGCCTGGAACATCGGCGCCGAAGGGCAGTTCCTGATTGGCGCAGTCGCCGGAAGCTGGATTGCGGTGAAGACGCAGGGCACCGACGCCGGCGTCTGGGTGCTGCCGATCATGCTGGTGCTCGCCGCCGCGGCGGGCGCGCTCTACGCACTGATCCCGGCAATCTGCAAGGTGAAGTTCGGCGCCAGCGAGATCCTGACCAGCCTGATGCTGGTCTATGTCGCCGATCTCTTCCTCGACTATCTCGTGCGCGGCCCCTGGCGCGATCCGCACGGTTTCAACTTCCCGACCACGGCCGAGTTCGATCCCGTCGCAACGGTGCCGCTGCTGATTGAAGGCGGCCGGCTGCATCTCGGCTCCATCATCGCGCTCCTTGTCGTCGCCGCGGCGGCGATCCTGCTCGGACGCACTATCAAGGGATTCGAAATTCGCGTGGTCGGTGCGGCGCCTCGCGCCGCGCGGTTCGGCGGCTTCAATTCCAACCAGTTGATCATCCTGACCTTCGCCGTCTCGGGCGCGCTGGCGGGTCTCGCCGGCATCATCGAGGTCGCGGGTCCGGTCGGGCATCTCCAGCCCGGCATCTCGCCGGGTTACGGTTTTACCGCGATCATCGTCGCCTTTCTCGGCCGGTTGAATCCCCTTGGAATATTAATTGCAGGCCTTTTTCTCGCATTGACCTTTATCGGCGGCGAGCAGGCGCAGATCGCGATGAAGATCCCGTTGGACGTCACCAAGGTTTTTCAGGGCATCCTGCTGTTCTACGTGCTTGCCTGCGATTCCCTCATTCTCTACCGCTTCAAGCTGGTCTTCCCGAACCGACAGGTGGCTCGTGGAACTCATTGAAGCCATCATTCTCGCAGTGCTCGCCGCCTCGACGCCGCTCCTGATCGCGGCGACCGGCGAGCTCGTGACCGAGCGCTCCGGCGTGCTCAATCTCGGCGTCGAGGGCATGATGATCGTCGGCGCCGCATGTGGCTTTGCAGGTGCGTGGCTGACCGGCTCGATCTTCATCGGCGCGCTGTTCGGCATCGTCGCCGGCACATTGATGTCACTGGTCTTGGCATTGATGGCGCTCGGGCTTGCGGTCAACCAGGTTGCGACAGGGCTGGCGCTGACCATCCTGGGCGTGGGGCTCTCCGGCCTGATCGGCGCCGGTTTCGTCGGCGAGCGCATCACGCCGGCAACGCATCTTTACATTCCCGGCCTCACGGATATTCCGCTGGTCGGCCGCGTGCTGTTCGGCGAGGACGCCTTTGTCTATTTCTCGCTGGCGCTGGTCGCCGGCGTCTGGTGGTTCCTGTACCGCACGCGGTCGGGATTGATCCTGCGCGCCTGCGGCGACAACCACGTCTCCGCGCATGCGCTCGGCTACCCCGTTCTGCGCATCAGAACCATCGCCGTGATGTTCGGAGGCGCCTGCGCCGGGCTTGCCGGCGCCTACCTGCCGCTCGCCTATACGCCGTTCTTCATTCCAGGCATGACCGCAGGCCGCGGCTGGATCGCGCTGGCGCTGGTGGTGTTCTCGTCCTGGCGGCCGGGCCGCCTCGTGGTCGGCGCCTATCTGTTCGGCGCGGTGACGATCCTGCAGCTGCACGCGCAGGGCTGGGGCGTCGGCATTCCCTCGCAGTTGATGTCGGCGCTGCCGTATCTTGCGACTGTCATCGTCCTGGTCCTGCTCTCCCGCGCGCGCACGGGCGGATCGACGGCGCCGGCTGCACTCGGCACCGTGTTCGTGCCGGACCGCTAGCGTTTCATTTCCGCGGCGTGCGCGATGGGGCGCGCACGTTGGGGATCGTGGCTTTCCCCTGATGTTTGGAGATTGATAATGAGGAAATCACTTCTTGCGCTGGCTGCCGGGCTCTTGCTTGCCGGGAGCGTCAGCGCAGCCTCCGCCGCCGACAAGCTGAAAGTCGGATTTATCTACCTCGGCCCGGTCGGCGACCTCGGCTGGACCTATCAGCATGAGCTGGCACGCCAGGCGCTGGTGAAGGAGCTCGGCGACAAGATCGAGACCACTTTTCTCGAAAACGTGCCTGAAGGCCCCGACGCCGAGCGCTCGATCGAGCAGCTCGTCCGCGCCGGCAACAAGCTGATCTTCACCACCTCATTCGGCTACATGGATCCGACGCTGAAGGTCGCGAAGAAATATCCGAACGTGCATTTCGAGCACGCGACCGGATACAAGCGCAACCCGAACATGTCGACCTATTCGGCCAAATGGTACCAAGGCCGCTACATCCAGGGCCTGATCGCGGCCAAGATGTCGAAGTCCGGCGTGCTCGGCTATATCGGCTCGTTCCCGATTCCCGAGGTCGTCTCCGGCATCAACGCGACGATCCTCGCCGCGCAGACCATCAACCCGAACATCAAGGTCAAGATCATCTGGGCCAACACCTGGTTCGACCCGGGCAAGGAGGCCGACGCCGCCAAGGCGCTGATCGACCAGGGCGCCGACGTCATCATGCAGCACACGGATTCGCCGGCGGCAATGCAGATCGCCAGCGAACGCGGCAAGCTCGCCTTCGGCCAGGATTCCGAGATGATCAAGTTCGGGCCGAAGACCCAGCTGACCTCGATCCTCGATACCTGGGGTCCCTACTACATCGCCCGGGTCAAGGCCGAGCTCGACGGAACCTGGAAATCCGAGGACAGTTGGGGCGGCCTCGACAGCCATATGTTCGCGATGGCGCCCTACACCAACATGCCTGACGACGTGAAGAAGATCGCCGAGGATGCCCAGGCCGCGATCACCGCGGGCAAGCTGCATCCGTTCAAGTGCCCGGTCCTTGGGCAGGACGGCAAGCCGGTCGAGTGCAAGGGCGGCGCCAATCTCGACGACGGCCAGATCCTCGGCATGAATTTCTACGTCAAGGGCATCGACGACAAGCTGCCGGGCAAGTAGCACGCTTCTTGCTTTGTCTAAATCACCTGCTCCTCCCGGAACAGGTTCGGAGGGGGTGGCCAGAAGCACCCGGCACTTGTGGTCGCCCCCTCTTTCTATTTTGCTGACTAACCCGCCTGCATCGCTCGCGCCGCGGAACTGTGCCGGCTGATCAGATCGGCGACATCCAGGCCGGGGATCGCGCCGCCCATCACGGCCCATTTCCCCGCCACCATCACTCTGTCCGCCCGATGCGCCCCGCACAGCACCAGTGCGGCCAGGGGATCGCCATGGCCGGAGAAGCGTAGCTCGTCCAACCTGAACAGCGCGAGATCGGCCGCCTTGCCGACGGCGATCTCGCCGAGTTCCGGCCGACCGACACAGGCCGCCGAGCCCTTGGTGGCCCAGCGCAGCGCATCCTTGTGACTGACCTTCGTTACCCCATAACGCGCCCGTTGCAGCAGGAACGCGGCCCGCACCTCCTGCATCAGGTTCGATCCGTCGTTCGAGGCGGAGCCATCGACACCGATGCCGATGCCGACACCGGCCTCCTCCATCTCGCAGACCGGGCAGCAGCCGGAGGCCAGGAGCTGATTGCTGCAGGCGCAATGACTGATCGTCGTCTTCGCCTTGCCGAGCCGCTTCATCTCGTCCGCGTTGAAGAAGATGCCATGGGCGAGCCACGTCCGCGCATTGAGCCAGCCGCATTGCTCGAGATAGTCGAGCGGACGGCAGCCATACATCTCCTGGCAGAATTTGTTCTCGTCCTCGGTCTCGGCAAGATGGGTGTGCAGGCGCACGTCGAGCTTGTCGGCCAGATCGGCGGTGGCGCGCATCAGGGACGTCGTCACCGAGAACGGCGAGCAAGGGGCAAGCGCAATTTGCACCATCGCATCCGCGCCGCGCTGGTGGTGCCTGGCGACCACGCGCGCGCTGTCCGCGAGGATGGTGTCCTCATCCTGTACGACGCTATCGGGCGGCAGACCGCCGTCGCGCTGCGACAGGTTCATCGAGCCGCGCGTGAGCAGCACGCGCACGCCGAGCCGCCTGGCCACCGCCACCTCAATATCGACGGCGTCTTCGAGGCCTGCCGGAAATACGTAGTGATGATCCGTCGTGGTGGTGCAGCCCGACAGCAGCAGTTCGGACATCGCCACGGTGACGCTGAGCTCGAGAGCTTCAGGCGTCAGCTTCGCCCACACCGGATAGAGCGCCTGGAGCCAGGGAAACAGCTCGCGGTCCATCGCCGCGGGCAGCGCCCGCGTCAGCGTCTGGTAAAAATGGTGATGGGTGTTGATGAGGCCCGGCAGCACGACGTGGTCGCCAGCGTCAAACACCGCGACGTCGGCGGTTGCAGGCGCAGCGCCGGCCGGCACCAGCTCGACTATCCGGCCGCCTTTCACCACGATCCCGCGCTTGGCGCCATCGGCGAGGATAGCCAGGGGATCCCTGATCCAGATCGGCTTTGCGTCGCTCATCAACCTGCTCCTCCTCACATCCGCCGACGACAGGCCTGCAAGGCAGGGGCCGGCCTGATTGCACTTTTACCGCGACTTGTTGTTGCGACTTGGCGCTCGTCTTGCAAGACTTTCTCCTGGCTCGATTCACTCGTTGGAAGCGTTGGCGTCGCCATGGACTTGAATACCATCACAGCGGTGGCCCATCCGCAAACGCGCGCGCAGCTGCCCGTTTGGACGCCAGGCGATGCTTGGCTCGCGGGCGGCACCTGGCTGTTCTCAGAGCCGCAAGTTAACCTGACTCGGCTCATCGATCTCACCGACCTCAAGTGGCCGGCTCTGACAGTCACCGAGAGCCATTTCAGCATCGCGGCCACCTGCACCGTTGCGCAGCTCGATGGATTCGTCTGCCCACCCGATTGGTTCGCGGCGCCGCTGATCAACCAGTGCTGCCGCGCCTTCCTTGCTTCGTTCAAGATCTGGAAGACGGCGACCGTCGGCGGTAATCTCTGCATGTCGCTGCCGGCGGGACCGATGATCTCGCTCACCGCTGCGCTCGAGGGCATCTGCACCATCTGGAAGGCCGGTGGCGGCGAACAGATGATGCCCGTCGTCGACTTCGTCACCGGCAACCAGCGTAACCTTCTGGCGCCGGGCGACCTGCTCCGGCAGATCGATATTCCGATCGCCGCGCTGAAGCGTCGTACGGCCTTCCGCCAGATCTCGCTGGCGCCGGTCGGCCGCTCGGCGGCGCTCCTGATCGGCAGTCTGGATGCCGCTGGCATGCTGACGCTCACGGTGACCGCCTCGACGGTACGGCCGATCCGGTTGTCCTTTCGCGAGGCCCCTGACGTGACAGCGCTTCGCGGCGCCATCGCGCAACAGATCACGGACGATCTCTACCACACCGACATCCACGGCAAGCCGCTCTGGCGCAAGCACATGACACTGCGGCTTGCCGAAGAGATCCGCGACGAACTCCTCGGAGCACCGTCGTCATGAGCTTCGAGGTCAACGGCAAGCCGTTTTCGCAGGAGCCACGCGCCGGCCAGTGCCTGCGCACATTCCTGCGCGAGCTCGGCCATTTCGGCGTGAAGAAGGGTTGCGACGCCGGCGATTGCGGCGCCTGCACCGTGCTGCTGGACGGCGAGCCGGTGCATAGCTGCCTGATCCCGGCCTTCCGCGCCGACGGGCGCACGGTCACGACGATCGAAGGCCTCGGCGGTGACAGCGGCGCGCATCCGATGCAGCAGGCATTCCTTGATGCGCAGGGCTTTCAATGCGGCTTCTGCACCGCCGGCATGATCGTGACCTGCGCCTCGCTGAACCAGGCGCAGCGCACCGATCTCGGCGCGGCTTTGAAGGGCAGTATCTGCCGCTGCACCGGCTATCGTTCGATCGAGGATGCGTTGCTCGGCAAGACCAATATCGAGGCGAACGTCGAGGCCGGCGCCGCATTCGGCCGCAGCCTGCCGGCGCCGGCCGGGCCCGATGTCGTGCGCGGCAAGGCGCGCTACACGTTCGACACGCAGATCGACGGCCTGCTGCATATCAAGCTGCTCCGTTCACCGCACGCCCACGCGAGGATCGTCGCGATCGACAAGTCGGAAGCACTGAGCGTTCCCGGCGTCCACGCGGTGCTGACGCATGAGGATGCGCCAACCACTATGATGTCGACCGCGCGGCATGAGCAGGACTGGATGGATCCCGAGGACACCCGTGTCCTCGACGACATCGTCCGCTTCATCGGCCAGAAGGTCGCCGCCGTCGTGGCAGACAGCGAAGCCGCCGCCGAGGACGCTTGCCGCCGGTTGAAGATCAGTTACGAGATATTGCCCGCGCTGGTCGATCCGGAGCAGGCGATGGCGCCCGGCGCGCCCGTCATTCATCCCGACCGCACCACCGCGAACCGTGTTGCCGACGCCCAGCGCAACCTCGCCGCGGAAACGCATGGCGAATTCGGCGACGTGGCGGCTGCGCTGGCGACATCTGCCGTCACCTTCGAGGGCACCTTCAATAGTCACCGTGTGCAGCATGCCGCTTTGGAAACCCACGGCGGCCTGGCCTGGCTCGATGCTTCGCGCGTGCTCAATGTCCGCACCTCGACGCAGGTGCCGTTCCTGACCCGGCGTGCGCTGTCCGATATCTTCGAGCTTCCCATGGACAGGGTCCGCGTCTTCTGCGAGCGCGTCGGCGGCGGCTTCGGCGGCAAGCAGGAGATGTTCGTCGAGGACATTCTGGCGCTCGCCGCGCTCAAGACCGGACGGGCGGTGAAGCTGGAGCTCACCCGCGAGGAGCAGTTCATCGCAACCTCGACGCGGCATCCGATGCGGGTCCACGTCAAGGCCGGTGCAGCCGCGAACGGCAAGCTCACCGCGCTTCAGCTCGACGTGCTCTCCAACACCGGTGCCTACGGCAATCATGCCGGCCCGGTGATGTTCCACTCGCTGGCCGAATCCATCAGCGTCTACAATTGCCCGAACAAGCGGGTCGACGGCTACGCGGTCTACACCAATACGGTGCCGGCAGGCGCGTTTCGCGGGTATGGCTTGCCGCAAACACTGATCGCAGTCGAGGCCGCGATCGACGAACTGGCAAGGCAGCTCGGCGTCAGTCCTTACGAGATGCGCCGGCGCAATGTCGTCAAGCCCGGCGACCCCATGCGGTCACCGCCGCCATCGGAATTCCACGACGTGCTCTACGGCTCCTACGGGCTCGACCAGTGCCTCGACCTCGTCGAGCGCGCGATGCAGGCTGATGGCCCGCAGCCGGGCCTGTCGCCGGAGTGGCTGATCGGCGACGGCATCGCGCTGACCATGATCGACACGGTGCCCCCGGCGGGCCATCTCGCGGATGCGATGGTCACGCTCAACGACGACGCCAGCTTCGACCTCACGGTCGGCACCGCCGAATTCGGCAACGGCACCAGCACCGTGCACCGGCAGATCGCGGCGACGACGCTTGCGACCACCGTCGACCGCATCCGCCTGCGCCAGTCCGACACCGCCCATGGCGGCCACGACACCGGCGCCTATGGCAGCGCCGGCATGTTCGTCGCCGGCAAGGCGACGCATGCCGCGGCCATGCAGCTTGCGACCGAGCTGAAGGCGGCCGCCGCCGGCGCATGGCTCTGCGACGTCGGCAGCTGCACCCTCGAGAGCGAAGCCGTCGTCAGTGGTGTGCGGCGGATGTCCTTTGTGGAACTGGCCAAGCTCGCGCGCGAACGCGGACAGCCGTTCGCGGGCGCCGGCAGTTCCGGCGGCACGCCGCGTTCGGTCGGCTTCAACGTGCAAGGCTTTCGCGTCGCCGTGAACAAGGGCACCGGCGAGCTCCGGATTCTCAGGAGCGTGCATGCGGCGGACGCCGGCGTCGTCGCCAATCCCATGCAGTGCCGCGGTCAGGTCGAAGGCGGTATCGCGCAGGCGCTCGGTGCCGCGCTTTACGAGGAGATGGTGATCGATGCCGACGGCCGCGTCGTCAACCCCAAATTTCGCGACTACCATCTTCCCTCGTTCGCCGACGTGCCCCGCACCGAGGTCTTCTTCGCCGAGACCTCCGACACGATCGGCCCGCTGGGGGCGAAGTCGATGAGCGAGAGTCCGTACAATCCGGTCGCCGCCGCGCTCGGCAACGCGATCGCCGATGCCACCGGCATCCGCTTCACGGCGCCGCCCTTCAAGCCGGACCGGCTGTTTCCGGCGCTGCACGATAAGTTTGGATAGGCATCTTTCGGGGGATTGATCCATGAGCAGCGAAGTGCATCCCGTCGACGAGGTCTTGCCGGCCCCGCGCCTGCTGGCGCTCGGGCTGCAGCATGTGCTGGTGATGTATGCCGGCGCGGTCGCGGTGCCCTTGATCATCGGGCGCGCGCTGAAGCTGCCGCCGGAGGAGGTCGCCTTCCTGATCAGCGCCGATCTGTTCGCCTGCGGGCTTGCGACGCTGGTGCAATGTCTCGGCTTCGCCGGCGTCGGCATCCGCCTGCCCGTGATGATGGGCGTGACCTTCGCGTCCGTCGGTCCGATGCTGTCGATGGCGAGCGCGCCTGACATCGGCCTGCTCGGCATCTACGGTTCGGTGATCGCGGCCGGCCTGTTCGGCATCGTCGCGGCGCCGTTCGTCAGCCGGCTACTGCCGCTGTTCCCACCCGTCGTCACCGGCAGCATCATTCTCGTCATTGGAATCTCCTTGATGCGGGTCGGCATCAACTGGGCGGGCGGCGGCCTGCCGACGCTGACGAAGGTGGTCGACGGCGTCGCCGGCAGCTTTCCCAATCCGGCCTACGGACAGCTGCAGGGGCTCGGCATCTCGCTGTTCGTCCTGCTGTTCATTCTCGGCCTGATCAAATGGGGCACCGGCTTTCTCGCCAACGTCTCCGTGCTGCTTGGCATCATCGCCGGCGCCGTGCTCGCGACCATTCTGGGCGTGATGCATTTCGACAAGGTGGCTGCGGCGTCCTGGGGCGCGCTCGTGATTCCGTTCCGCTTCGGCATGCCGCAATTCCATCTGGTGCCTGTCATCACCATGTGCGTCGTCATGATCGTGGTGATGATCGAGTCGCTCGGCATGTTCCTCGCGCTCGGCGACATCACCGGCAAGACGGTCGACCGCGAAGCCCTGAGCCGGGGCCTGCGCGAAGGCGTCGGCACGCTGCTCGGCGGCATCTTCAACACGTTCCCGTACACGTCGTTCTCGCAGAATGTCGGCCTGGTCTCGGTCACAGGCGTGCGCTCGCGCTGGGTCACGATCACGGGCGGCTGCATCATGCTCGTGCTCGGCCTGTTGCCGAAGCTCGCCGCGCTGGTCGAGGCCGTGCCGCTGGTCGTGCTCGGCGGCGCCGGCCTCGTGATGTTCGGCATGGTCGCCGCGACCGGCGCACGCATCCTCACCTCGGTCGACTTCCGCACCAATCGCTACAATCTCTTCATCGTCGCGATCTCGATCGGCTTCGGCCTGATCCCGCTCGCCGCACCGGGCTTCTTCAGGAATTTACCGCACGATCTCCAGCCGCTGCTGGAGTCCGGCATTCTGCTCTGTGCGATCGTCTCCGTGCTGCTCAACGCCTTCTTCAACGGATTGAGCGGAGGAGCTGCGGCGCAAGCGGATGCAGCAGCGGTCGCCTCATCCGCGCAACATGTTTAGCTACCGCGATAGGTCGAATAGCTCCACGGCGTGACCAGCAGCGGCACGTGGTAGTGGCTTTCCGGCTCGCTGATCGCGAAACGCAGCGGGATCTCGTCGAGGAACGGCGGGTCGGAGAGCTGCACGTTGCGCTCGGCGTAATACTTGGCAACGCTGAAGCGAAGCTCGTAGCGGCCGATCGGAAGTGGACGGCCGCGGATCAACGGCTGGTCAGTGCGGCCGTCCGCGTTAGTGATGGTGCGCGCGATCACACGATTCTCACCGAGTGCGGAGAGTTCAACGAGCTCGACCGGAATGCCCGGCGCAGGCTTGCCGACGTGGTTGTCCAGCACATGGGTCGAGAGCCGGCCATGGACTTTCAGCTTGTCGTCAGCACTGACGAGCTGGTCCAGCCGCAGCGCAGCGATGCGGGAGATTTCCTCGAGCGCACGGCGTGTCTCGGTCTTGGCAATGTTCTGCAGTCGCGACTCGAAGTCACGCAGAATGGAATCCTTGGTGTGCCGGCGCGCGCAGACGATATAGGGGATACCAAATTTTTCGCGATACGCATTGTTCGCCCGCTCGAAGGCCGCATATTCGGTGTCCGACAGACGGTCTAGACCAGCGCTGCTCTGTTCGGCAGTCGAGTCAGGCGTGAGTCCCGCTGCGCGCTGGGTCTTGTTCGCGAGGTCGGGATGCGCGCGTATCAACGCCAGCTGCACCTCGGGCTCAGCGCTAGCGATCGCCGCCTTGATCGCGTCGAGCAGTGAATTGATGCCGGCAAACGGACGGCGCGCCGCGGCTTCTTGGGCAATCCAAGGCGAGTACTCGACCACGTTTTCAAGTACGGCCACGAAATCATCGAAGCTCGCGGCATTGAGATCAGACAAGGCGATCTGTGACATTGCTTCCCTATCCGATCTCGAAAGCATCGTCGGCAAGGCCCGCGAGCTTGTCGTGCCAATGCTGGGCGATCTGCAACCGCGTCGGCACCCAGACGCGCTCGTGCTTGCCGATGTAGTCGAGGAAGCGGATCAGCCCCGCCGCGCGGCCGGGGCGGCCGGCGAGACGACAGTGCAGGCCGACCGACATCATCTTCGGCGCGCCCTCGCCTTCGGCATAGAGCACGTCGAAGGCATCCTTCAGATAGGTGAAGAACTGCTCGCCTTCGGCAAATCCTTGCGGGTTGATGAAGCGCATGTCGTTGGCGTCAAGCGTGTAGGGAATGACGAGCTGCTTGCCGCTCGCGCCCTTGACCCAATAGGGCAGATCATCGGCATAGGAATCGCTGAGATAGAGGAAGCCGCCCTCCTCCATCAACAGACGGTTGGTGTTGATCGAGGAGCGTCCGGTATACCAGCCGAGCGGCCGCGAGCCGGTCGCCGCGGTGTGGACGCGGATCGCTTCCGCGATCTCCGCGCGCTCCTGCGCCTCGGTCATGTCCTTGTGCTCGATCCACTTCAGGCTGTGGCTGGCGATGTCCCAGCCCGCCTCCTTCATGGCAGCTACGATTTCCGGATTGCGCTTCAGCGCCGTGGCGACACCGAACACGGTGGTCGGCCACTTGCGCTCGCTGAATATCCGCCACAGCCGCCAAAAGCCGGCGCGCGAGCCATATTCGAACATCGATTCGATATTGGCGTGGCGCTGGCCGGGCCAAGGCTGTGCGCCGAGCACGTCGGACAGGAACGCTTCCGAGGCAGGGTCGCCATGCAGGATGTTGTTTTCGCTGCCCTCCTCGAAATTGGCGACGAACTGTACCGCGACCCGCGCGTTGCCGGGCCATTGCGGGTGCGGCGGGTTGCGGCCGTAACCGCGGAGATCGCGCGGGTAGCGGGTACCAGTCACTCAGACTTCCTCGAAGCGGATCGGCAGCGCGCCCTTCCACAGCACGCTCTTGCCCAGCGTCGCCAGGTTCTCAAGGCCGGAGGTCAGCGTGATGAAATGGTTGCCGGCGAGCTGGCCCATCTTGCTCGCGAAGTGCACGCCGCCATAGGCCATCAGGATCTCGGTCTCGCTGATGCCGCCGGGATAGAGGATGATCTGACCGGGCGCGGGATAACTGGTGTGGTTCTCGTATCCGACACCGAAATCGAGGTCGCCGAGCGGCATCCACACGCCCTCGCCGCTCCAGCGCACGTGGATGATGTGGCTTTCGAACGGCAGCGCCTTGCGGAACGCGGCGACAGTCTTGGGCGCCGCTTGCTCCTCGAAACGGGCATCGAAGGTGAAGTCGCCGGCGCGGATCACGAGTTTGGTCATCTCATCTCTCTGGATCGGGGACGGTGGCCCCACGGGGAATTTTCAGGCAAAGAGCACTCCGTCGGGCTTCGCGCAAGGGGCGCGGCCCGTTACCTGCGGTCGTAGGACCAGCCGAAAACGCCGCTCCGCCGCGTCTCAGGCTCCGGCGCGGCGGCGGGCTGCGGCGCCTCCCTCAGTTCCGCCTGCGGTGGCGGAGGCGGCACCGGCAAATTCTCGCATTTCATGGAGTAGACCAGCTTGCCGTCCGCGGTCCGCCCGATCGGCGCGCAGGGGTCCGGATGCGCCGCCGAGGTTTTTGGGGTCAGCTTGACCTGCGCCACGGCCGGCGAGGCGATCAGCAGAAGGACCAGCAGATATTTCGACATCATTGTCGCCCAGAAACCAAATTTGGCCCATTGAACCGGATTGCACAGGTCGAGTCCATCGGGGCTATGGGCGCGATTGCCGAATATTTAGCCGAGGCTAGAAAATTGGCTCGCCCCAATGTGATGTCGCGAGCGCTGATATCGGCTGGGCGCATCGCCATGTCAGCCGCGACGGCGACCAAACAAAACACACATCTCACAGCCGGGCGTCGTCACGGGAGAAAGAAACAATGCAAAAGACTTTCGTCATTCTCGGCGCGACGCTGATTGCCGCCGCCACGATCCAGACCGCCGCTGCGAACGACCGTCGTCATGTCCGCAAGGCGCAACCCCATCCCATCACCCAGTCGGTGCGCGACTCCAACGCCGCGCTCTGGCCGTCGCAGCCGACCGGGCCCGACTGGTCGCGCTATTCCAACGGCGCGATGTCTGCACCAGCGGGACGGTGATGCGGGAAGCCTAGCGCGATCAAGCGAAACTGCCTCCAAATTGTCATTGCGAGGAGCTCTTGCGACGAAGCAATCCAGACATTTTCCCGGATGCATTTCTGGATTGCTTCCGCCTTCGCTAAAGCTTCGGCGGACAAGTCGCTGCGCTCGCAATGACGGAGCATGAGGCGGCAGCGGCACTCTTCCAGCTCGCATTCAGATTGCAGACACGTCTTCGCGTCCTCGCGGCGCGTTTCGCCCGAGCTTTGCTTCGTCACTCCACCCTCTTGTCCAAGAGGGCACAGGGAAGGCCGGGTGCCGGCTGGCACCCGCGGTCCGCTGCGCGAAAATGTAGCGCAAGGAAACCGCACAGCAGCATACAGGTGTAGCCAATCACTCGGCCTTCCCTGCGCGATGGTCGGACAGCTTATGCCGTGCTCTCCCGGGAGCCGAGTTCCTTCTGGCCTCCCTCGCCTTCGCGAAATTCACCGACACCGCGCCGGTTGACGCAGATGTCGCATTCGCCAGGGCTTGACCGTAGCAACGACGGCCAGGACCACACGTCTATATTTTGGCATTCGGTGAAACACGCCGAAACTAACAAAAGACTTTGAAAGAAGCGTTTTTCGACTACCCTGATGCAGGCTGTTTCAGCGGGCTTCACCAAATTAAGGGCCCGGCCCTAAGCCTTTCAGCGTCCGCACGACAAACTGAAAGCCTCAAAGCCGAGCCCTTTGGTCCCAAGCCTTAGGAGCCGAAACCACATGGATACTACCATCATCGCAGACCCCGCTGACAAGCGCGGCCGCAACAGCAGCGTCATCCTGACAGACCGCCTGTGCGAGAAGCGGGTTGCCAAGCGTACCAAGTTCTACGACCGCAAATGCCCCGGCCTCTACGTCAGCATCACCACGGCAGCCGTGGCGACCTTCTCGTTCAAGTTCACCGACCGGCAGACCGGAAAGCAGCGCACCGGCTGGCTCGGCGTCTACAATCCCGAGACTTTTACGGTCGAGGACGCCCGCAGCAAGGTCTACGGTCTCAAGGGACTGGCTGCCGGGGCCCTCGCCGAGAATTTCCGGGACCAGAAGGCCAAGGCGGCAAAGCGCGGCAAGACAGTCGCCGAGATCATTGAGGAGCGGATCGACTGGATGAAGACGCCAGTCAAGAAGCCGGATGGCGAGATGCGGCCCCGGCTGGAGGCTTGGGAAAATACGGAGAGCCACCTGCGCCGTTTCCTCGGTGCGAGGCTTGGCAAAACGCTCGCGAGAGACGTCACCAAGCACGACATCGCGACGCTGTCGAACGACATCGTCGAGGGAAAGTTCGGCAAGCCCTCCGTCAGCAACGCACGTCATATGCGCAAAGCGGCCTCAGGCCTGTTCAAATGGGCGGCCGAGGCAGGCCGCGATTACGTGACCGCCAGCCCCTGCGTCAACCTGCCGAAGCTCGACCCTGAGCATCCCCGCACGCGGGTCCTGTCTGAGGACGAGATCAGGATCTTCTGGCGTGGTCTCGGCCGCAATGATCTGCCCTATGACCGCCGCACCCGCCTCGCCCTCAAGTTCGAGCTGGTCACCATGCTGCGCTCACGCGAACTGCTCGGTGCGCATCGGAATGAGCTGTCCGACCTCGACGGCAAACATGCGCGCTTGGAGGTGCCTCTCAAGCGGGTCAAGAAGCGGCGGGTGATCCAGCAGCCGCTCTCGGATCTGGCGGTTGAAATCATCAAGGAGGCGCTGGCGTCCGCAGACCAGCAGTTTGTGTTCGAGAGCCCCATGTACAAGGGTCAGCCGATCCACCGCAAAGCGATGGCCGACGCGCTGCGCGGCACCAAACACGAGAAGAACAAGGATAAGACCAAGACGCCGGGTCTCTGCGAGCTATTGGGCCTCAAGCCGTTCACGCCGCATGATCTGCGGCGGACGGCGGCAACCCTGGCCGGGGATCTCGGGTTCGACGACGCCTGGATCGCGAAGTGTCTGGATCATGCCGCGAGCAAGAAGGCTGAGACCATCGTCCCGACCGTGACCGGCAAGGTTTACAATCACAGTAAGCGGATGAAAGAAAAGCGCGCGGTGCTGGACGGCGTGGCGGCAGAGTTGCGGCGAATCGTCGGGATGCCTGTCGCTAAGGCCCCAGGAAAAGACGGGCAACGGCTCGCCGCCTTGATTGCATAGGCGGACCGACTCCGAGCCCGGCCCCCATCGCTTCCTGCGTGTTTTTCCAACCGGTTCCTCGGGCGGTCAACGGAGGCGAGCGACCGGAGCCGCTCGCCCGAGTTGTCGCGCTGACTATGCCGTGCGCCCGGTGCGCTGTGCGGCTTCGTCCTTGCTGCCGACGTGCGTGACGCCTTTGAGCACTTGGTTCACGGCGCGCGGATTTATCACATATGCCGCTGCGATCTCGTGCTGGTACTGCCCGCTCCAGCGGCGCAGCCAGACGTCAACAGCTTCCTCGAATGTGAACTTAGTTTTACGGGGTTGGTTGTCTTGAACGACCGGACTAGCCACGCTAGGATCTCCTTCGTGGTGACGGACATGCGAAAGCATCTCCTGTGAGAAACGCCACGGAAAGCCGAGCCCGCCTGCGAAGTGTGCTCGGCTTTTCCATGCGTGATTTAGCAAACTGCCAAATCACTCGCCCATTAGGTCAAAGCCGTCAGGGTCGCGCAAGGTGGCGCGTAAAGTCATCCGTTTCAAGGGATTGCGGGCTAGTTCCCCACGATTTACAGGTAAAACGCGATTCGCCGTCCCCATGCCAACATGCCCTACCCGCAAAAGATCACCTTCGGTGAGATGCGCGCCATGGGCGTGCGCGGTGTCCTGGTCTATTGCCGTCACCGCTGCGGCCATCACACCGAGATCAGCGCCGACGCCTGGGGCGATGATGTCAAGCTCAGCGACATCGAGCCGAACACAAAGCGCGGAAAGCGCGGTGCCGAGATCAGACCGAACTACGATCCGGCGAAAATGGGGACGACCGGCTGATGCTTCGTGAGGAAACCTCAACATGAAGGATTATCAGGCCAGCTTGGAAAAACTCCGCAGGGACGCGGCTGAAGCCGGCCTGATCCGCGACCTTGCGACCAACACCGCAAAGCGGGACATGTTCGACCGGCTGGCGCAGCATCTGAATCAGCTTGCTGACGAAGTTGAAAAGGCGATAGCGGAAGCGTCTCGCGGCGCTGACATTTGACGCGCGCGCCGAAGCCATGACCGTGCCCCCACCGTGAACTGTTCGCCATGTTGGCTCAATTCGGACACCCGACTCAGGTGCTTCTTATAACGTGCAGCCGGCGTCTCGCCGGGTGGCGATCCTGACCCACTAGCCACCTTCGCGAGCGGAGTTTCAAAGGCCCGGATCAGCCCCCCAGCCAGCCGGGCCTTTGTGCTGTCGATGCGCCGGCACGGCGCCGAGATTCGGCCGAACCACCATCCAGCGAAGATGGGGACGGGCTAGGGCTTGCAGATCAGGTTGTGAACCGTCCAATCGGGATTGGCTGCGATGACGACGTAGCCACTGCGATTGTCGTAATCCAGCACGAACGTCATATGGCCCGAGACGTAGCGGCCGAGTTGGACTTCCGAGACGTCGTTGTAAAAGTATTCTTCTCGGCCGCTCCACCGATGGTACAGCTTTCCCGCTGTGAAACGGAAGACATCGGTGGCGTCGTACTGTTGCAGCACCGGTCCTCCCACGGCCTTCCCCTCGGCTCTACACGTCATGTTCGGGACGGCGGCCACTGCCGACGTGGCGGAAAGGTTGGCACCAACGACTAGGCACCAGCCCAAAACGATGCCGACTAAACCTCTCATCAATTTCATGCTGTCCCCCGTCCCCGACCATCTTGTCAGGCCAAACACTGATCGTCCATCTTTGGGCGGCGTGTCCCACGACCGGCCGCTCAAGAGCGCAGGCTCGTCTGCGCCGATACAGAAGCTCGGAGGTTTTTAGTTCACCCTTGCAGATGACCATCAGCATGAAACGATTTACGTTCAGCTCCCGCGTGCAAACGGCGAGGAACAGCCAATGCGCTATTTTCGAAGCAGAGACCTCCAAGAGAGCCACCGCAGTACGCTCGAAAGGCATCCGCACACCAAAGAAGCCGTGCAAGAGCAGATAAAGCGCTCACGCGCACAACTCGCGGCATCTAAAAAACTCCTGCGCCCACCGGCAGTCGACGACACCGGACCTGCTGCAATACGACGGCGGCGGATTGCCGGAAATTCGCGGCTGCGTTCCGATGCAAGGCCGCTGCATCAGGTACCCCGGCGCGAACGGCAGGCATCATGAAGAACATCGCGCACAGCTTCAGCGGCTTGGCGAGCCAATTGTCGATGCTGGAAGGACCGTGACGATCAGTTCAACGGCTGCCCATTGAGCCTGCGGATGATGGCACCCAAGGCTGCCAATATATTCTGGGACGACGGGACGACTGGCTATGCTCAAGCGAGACGTGTTCGACGAGCCGGCGACGCTCTGAACCAGCTTGCAGATGAGGTCGAGACGCCAATGCGTTTTAAGCGCGCTGGGGCTGAGTGAAACCGAAGGTGCCAACTCCCGAACAGTTGGCTCACGAAATCGAGCTGTTCTCCGAAATGCGTTTCGTCTCATTGTACACCTAAGAGCAGAAGTGTCGCTCTTCACCCGTTACCTTTCGCGGGGCGGCTCGGAAGCTGTACCCTTGTAAACCTGACTGGCCATCCGGTCCTGCTCTGCGGCTCGCATCTCTCGCGCCGTCTTCAATGCCCGCCGAAGGAACGGGTCTTCGGTCTCTTTGGACAGTGTAATCAGCTTGCAACAATTCGGGCAGTTAACCTGCAATCCATCTCGGACTCGGTTCATCTTCTCCCCAAAAACGCGGGTGCAGCCCGGGCACCTAATCTTGATTTTGTCGTCCATCGGCCGGATTAGCCTCCATCAGGATGAGGCCCCGCCACCCTGGGAATGTGGCGGGGCTCATTTCTAGGACCGCCAAAAAGTCAGCGGATAGCGAAAACACTACGTGCTGCGGGTTAAGAAAACGGGTGCCAAACTCGGGGCGCTTCGCCCCTTCTTGATGAATTTTAGCTTGGGCGCTCATCGCTTGTTAAGGACGGACCGCGCGTCTTTGGTGGGTTAGCGCAACGTCCCGGAACGCCTTCACGGGCGATCCTTCGGAATCGAAACCGCCGCTACCTAGGGCTCATCACCCGGCTGAACGCCGAATGAGATCGACTCTTCACCTTGATCCATTGCTCGCTGCGACCAGTGCGGTACCAGTTGTCGCGATGTTTCGACACCAGACCCCCCAGGCCGAGCTTGCAAGTATGACGGATAGGTCTGGCCCGACCTCGCCTGGTTCAAACGGCGCGAGGTGGATGCCGTCAACGCGGCGCGCGAGCAGCCGAGCCAGGTTAGTCTTGCGCAGGCTCCGTTCCTGAACTGGCTGGACGGCCTCAAGCCCGACGAGTGGGAGCGTAACCGGAATTACAAAAAGCGGACGTGATCGAACCGGGCCGAAGTTCGGTCATGTGCCGTGAAGGTGGCTCACCCTAACAAATAATTGGCCGCCTTTAACAAGCACATCTCTTTGCAAACGCCTATTCCGGCGAAGTGCAGCGCCGCGGCATCGGCGCGGCCCGCACATATGCATCCAATGCGCAACGCCAACTTTTAGGGATCTTGAGTTTTGACAGATTGCAACACGTCCGCGTCGACGCTGATTGAGTTGAGAATTTCCCAAGCCTACGTCAGACTCTGCTCCCTTCCCGAGGGTGGTTCTCAAGCATCGGTCTCGGTCGCTTCGATTGGCAGCTATGAGATCCGGATGTTGGCGAATCCGGCGGCTGATGTTGATAGTACGCCGCTGTTTTGGCTGGAGCTGATCGATCACAGCACCAAAACATCTGTCGACAGCTTCTGTTGCTATCAGATCAAAGACGCGGTGCCCGTGGTCCGCGACTTCTTCAAGCAGGTGGATGATTCGAACGAACCCGGTGACACCTGCTGATGAAGGACTATCGCAGATGGGACAGTTGAGATTGATCATGGCGTGAAAAAGCGCGCGGGCCTTGCTCCAAAGATCGCAAGCATACCGCGCGCCTCGGTTACACCGCTAATTGTTTGCGAACGGCGGCGGCCGAATTGCCTACCTTGTCGACGGCCTTTTGCAGCTCGTCTCTGGAGACACCAAGCGCCTTGGTCCAATACTTGACCTCGAAGTCTTCTTTCGTGTTGATCTTGCTACGGTCGCGCTGGTCCCGTTTGGTGAGGCTGTCGCTCATCTTCCTCCTCCATCGCCTGTACGAGCCGCTCATCATCGAGAACGGCCAGCAGGTCATTGATCGTGTTTTCGGCGTCCCTCGGCGCAGGCTCGACATAGCGAGCCAGGATGGCCTGGGCTTCTTTTACCGCTCGGGTTACGCGATCCGGCATGCCGGTACTCCACTCACTGGTGGAGAAAACGCCGTCAGGAACGCCGCGTTCCCTTGCTGAGCCCCTTGAAAGAGCTGGCCCGCAGTAGGCCTTCGGACGTGATGTCCCGGTATTCGATGTCGGCGTAGAATTTGGGCTCGACCCAGGTGGCTCTTGGTTTCCTGACAGGCTTGGTGAGCTTCTGCTTCGGGCTGACGACGGTATCGAGAGCCTTGCGGATCTCCGCCGACTTCGTCCGGCTCCAGCCCGTGCCGACCTTGCCCATGTAGCGCAGCTCTTTCCCCTCCTGCTTGCCCAGGTAGAGCGCGGCGACGCCGGACGGATCCTTGACGAAACCAACAACAGGGAATTTCTCGCGCTGCACCGTCTTGATCTTCTGCCAGGCTTCCACCCGGTCAGACCGGTACGGCGCATCCACTCGCTTCGAGACGATGCCTTCGTAGTTGAGCTTGCTCGCCGCCTCGAACAACGCCTGACCGTCACCTTCATGGTGCTCGCTGTAGAAGATCGGTGCTTCCAGCCCGTTTTCTTCTATCAGCTGTTTCAGCAGCTCCTTGCGGGCAAGCTGCGCATGTTTGCGGAGGTCTACGCCGTCCAGCCACAGGAGATCGAAGGCGAAGTACTGTAGACGGTCCTGGTCGCCTCTGCCGAGATCGGCCTGCAGCTCAGAGAAGTTGGTGCGCTCTTCGTGGATGACGACCACCTCACCATCGACAATGGCTTGCCCTTCGATGTCAAAGGCGCCCGCAATGACCGAGAACCGGTCGACCCAGTTATGGCCGTTCCTGGTGAAGGCCTTCCGGTCGTCGCCGTCAATGTGGAGCTGGATACGGTAGCCGTCGTATTTGACTTCATGAATCCATTGAGCCCCTGAAGGCGCTTTCATCTTCAGGCTCGCAAGCTGGGGGCCGATAAAGTCCGGCATGGAAGCTTGCGGCTTCTTGGCCGGTGCTCGGGTACGCTTTGCCACTAACACAACTCACAAAAAGCCCGCCGCCGGTGTTGGGCCGACGGCGGGGCAGTCTACCTACCTTATTCACGACTCTTTAACCGCGAAGCCCACGCAGCGTTCCCACGCGCGTTCTCTCAGACGACCGGGTAATGGCCTATTTCCAACGTGCCTTAAGTTGGTTATCGCAGTCGCCTATTTTGCTTTTTTGTCGCTATCGCGCAGCTTGTCCAAGGCCTCGGTCACATGGCCAGGCTTTCGGAGCGCCAGCTCGCTCTCAGCCAGAGTCCGGTAGCTCCGTTCCATGCTTTCGAGGTGCTGGCGCGCGAAGGCGTCCTTCACCGTCTCCAGTGCCTTCCGGTAATGCTCCGCCAGCTTGAGATATTCGTCTGGGCTCATCATTGGAACGGATGTGCACTATGATACTTGGAGCCGCTCAATGGCTTGGTGGTAGCAGTGGACCGCGAATTTAAGAACGAAGTGTTTTCGCGGTTTGATCCTAGCCCGATTAAGCCTTGCGGCGAGTGTGGCAGAAAGCCCCTCTCCGTGTTGAAAATGCCAAATCCGGAAAACGGTAAAATCGTCCGCATGTTCAAGTGCCAGTGCGGTACGCAGACGTGGACCGAAACCAAAGAGTAAGGCCGCCTCAGTGAGCGGCCTGAACTATCCACCTCCCTACAACCGCAGTCGCGATTCCAGGTTGTATTTTCAACGTAAACTAGAACGGCCGCCGAACGACTAGAGAACGCGGTGTGATAGAGCGTTCTTCCAGCGGAACGCCCCTCGATGCCTGGGGCGGCGTTCTATCTCGATCTGATCGGTCAATTGGGCGGCTGTAACCCGGGAGATGCCAGCCACTCGCTCATGTGTGAACCGGTCTCCGCTTGCCGAGCCTTTCGGATCAGTTCTTCGCGGGCAGCACCCGGAGGAAGTTGCAAGGCCTCCTCGCGAAGGCGCTTAGCTTCCTGGGTAAGACGTACTTCTAGGGAGGTAGATTGGATGACCCTGCTACGCCGTGCCATACTCTCGTTTCCCAATCGATGCACCACTCAAAACGTACAAAAAAGGTTCCGGTTCCGTCATTGCCAGGTGGCTGTTGAGCCAGCGCGCACTGGTCCGGGCAAGGTGTGGTCTGCGCCTACGCGCTGGTGGCACCGAGCGAGGCTCTCAACCACAAAGAGATGACATCCGGAACCTCTGAAGTTCACGTATGTTAATACGTAGAGGTTCTTTCATGACCCATACAGTTCTCGTCGTTGATGATGACGCCGCCGTACTCGACGTGATCGCGAGTATGCTCGAAGACATTGGTTGCGACGTGGTATGCGCACACAGCGGCGATGAAGCTCTGGAAACGTTGGCGCGCCAGCAAAACATTTCGATCTTGATCACCGACATCAACATGCCCGGCATGGATGGTCATGAACTCGCCGAGCGAGCCACGCGCATTCGTCCGACGCTGAAGGTTCTTCAGCTATCTGGTCGCGAGCGAAGGCGTGATGGCTTTCCGCTGCTCAGGAAGCCGTTCTCTGAAGAAGACCTAGCCCGCATGATGCAACAGACGACCGGCGTTTGTTAGCGCAACAGAGAGGCTAGACAGCGCTCAAGCTCCTCGATTGGGAACGGCTTTTCAAGCACCGGATACTTGCTAAATCCTTCAGGCACGCCGCCCGCCCCATACCCGCTCGCAAAGGCAAACGGAACGCCGTTGCTTTGCAGCGTTTCTGCGATGCGCTCAGAACTATGTGCCCCAAGCTGTATGTCGAGAATGGCGGCATCAATGCCCGGCATGGAGGCGAGCGAAAGCCCGCTTTGCAAATCGTTGGCTTCACCAGCGACGCTATGACCTAGCTCGGCCAGCATGTCCGCAATCATCATGCGGATAAGGGATTCATCCTCGATCAGAAGCACAGACGCCATAACCCTACCCCGCCCGTATTTTACCCGGCTACTAATCCAAAGCTATGTTGCCTTAGGATGGCTCTCGGCTTCAGTCTGGTCGTTGCGCCTGAAAATAATTTGTGGGACCGTGTTTGGTCAACGGTTGTTCGATACCGAAAGTGAGTTTCAGTGACCGTTTTATTGGGGTGCGTATTCGCGATGGACGTTGACGGCAAAGCTACGTTCGCGTTCGAGGCGAAGAATTTCCCTGAGGCATTCGAGTTGTGCAAAGAGGATTGGGTTCGTGAGGACCTGATCGCCCTGACATCGAATGGCGTGCCGCTTTGCTCCTCGACCGCGAAGCTGGCAATCCGCAGAGCTGACCAAGCCGAGATTGCTATTTATCGAGACGCCGCTCTCAAAGCACAGACCGAAGACTTGATCCTAGCATATCTTATCGATTTAGATTGAGCGTAGCCCGGTGGCTACGCCCTTGATCATGGGCAGTACGGTACGCCTATCCGGAAAAAGAGTCGCCTAACCGAAGACAGCCTCGGCTCACTTTCGCTTCTGAGTGACGAGTCGGAGTGGAATGTTGTGTACATGCGCGCGCCCTCGCACGGCTGCTTCCGTCCTGCCGAGCGCGCTGGCGATCTCGTCTGGTCGGCGGCCCGCCGCCGCCATCGCCACCAGTAGTTGATGCTCTTCCGGCGTCCAGCGTCTCAGCAACGGATAACGTGACTGCTGCATCGTTCTGATGTCCCCACCCCTGTGAATCCTCGCCCGGCAATCTCTCAGACAGGCTTCAGCGATTCGCGCCTTAACAAATGAGGTCAGAACCCGTGTACCGGATCACTCGGTGCGGATGCACTCGACCTGATCGGGAAACCAGTCATCGGACGTGTTCGGGACTGGGCAATGCCCGACCACTCTGTCGTTCTCTTTCCTGGAATGATCAAGCCGCTGCGACTGGGCCGCGTCTACGGCTACCTGATCCAGCGCGCAGATGGCCTGTATCACCCCGGTGGCAGTCAGCCGGTATGCTCGATGGCTCTGGCGCGGAAGATGGTCGAAGGTGGCTGGCTGGAACAGCACGGCCAGCCTTGTGAACCGACGGCGCGAGGTCTGCGAGCGGTGGAATGAGCAATCCAGGAACGAACGGGCGAACTCGCAATTGGGCTTGCTCGTGCCGATTCCTCCAGCCCGGCGCGAGGACCATCCTAAGCCCCGGCCTCCTCGTCCCTCCTAGGCCGGGGCTACGCCTGCGGTCGCTCGAACAGCGCTAGCGGATTTGAACTCGCGGGGGGGCAATTAGCTTATGCAAATGGCTGCTGTGTCGGATGGATCCATGGTGAAGCATGTCTGATTCCATTTTTGCTCGCGCAGACGAAGCCCTGAAACAAGCTCAAGATGTACGGCATCAACGCAGCCTGCTCTTAGGTTGTCGCGAGGAGGCGATCCGAGAGCTGAGGCGTTCGATCTTAGAGAGCGCTTCCGCCCGTGCCGAGATCAGGGCTCAGCGAGAGAACCGGACAAAAGACTAAAAAGAAGATCTGCCGGCTGGCCTCGCGCCTTTACCTTGACCCTAACCCATGAGGCACGTGGCCGGCCACAGCTGGTAAACGCGGCCGAATTGGCCATGGAACGTCCACTTTTGGACCGTGTCGGCCGCGCTTTCTAACCTAGTTAATAGAGCAGGAGGGTCAAAATCGGCCATGCTCACACACAAGCCATTCGAGACGGATCCGCAGCCTCAATTCGGGACTAAGCAAATGTCGGCGGAAATGCTCCGCCGGTCTCGGGAACAGATTGCAGCATCGGTGGCGCTGCTCCAGAGCCAGGCGCTCAGGTACATGGCGACAAGAGCGACCTGGACAATGTCGAGGCAAGAAGTCCCGCACCTCCCGCGAGGCCCTGATCCGCAAGCGCCAAGCTGAAAAGGCCCCGCAATAGCGAGTGGCTGGCATCGCCCGGGCCTGCAACCACCTGACTTAGGACCAGTCGCAACGACGCCCGGCCCGACTGCTCGCCGGTCGCCATTAGTAGGCACGCTCAGCGATGAGCCGCTTTTTCAGCGTCTCGATTCACATGGATTATGGCGGGAACATCTGGCAACGGCGACGCTGCCTTACCGGGGCTGGTCAAAGATTTCATTTCGATCCAATTGCACACCCGGCAGGGCCGCTGCTCAAAACAGCGGCCCTTCTGCTGCCTGCGCTCCGATGCCCTCAGGCAGATGACTCTGAGCCTCGATGTCTGCGCCTTTTTATGCGGCGGCGCTTACGGTGCTCCAAGGATCTTGTCGGCGCGGTTCGCAAGCGAGAGACGCCTTCGGAAATGGTCGCCTCTGCTGAATGAGATGAATTGCCTGACGCTGGCCGCTCAAGTGCTTCAAGGACGGCGCGGCCTTCGTCGGTAATGATCCAATCGCCAGCATCTCGCACCACAAGCCTTTGCGCGAAAATGTCCAGCTGCGGAGCCCGCTCAGCAAGCGACTTCATCCGTGCAGTCCATTCCGGCCCGCTCGTATAGAATACCGCCAGATACTGCTTGATCAGCGCAAGACTGCCACGGCCATCGGGCTGGCCGGCAAGGATTTTCAATGTAGACAACTGAAAACTCAACGCGATGCACCGAACGCAAACCGGACGGGTTTTGTGCGATGGTACCCGAGTCGGCCGGCGCTTCGGCCGGCTTCCCGCTAAAAACCTTTATAGGTAAGCCTAACGCACATGCGTGCTCAACAGAGCCGACAAAACTGGCCAAAGGGGGGGCCGCCCCAGCGTTTGGGAAACTGGGGCGGCATTGGGGGGCTGGGTTGTTGTCACGGCGCTTGGGGGCGCCGTAGACGGGATAATAAAACTTCAATTCGGCTTTCGAACCTATTGTCCTGAGGTACAGGATCAGGATTGCTTGGAATGTTGAAAACGAGGATAGGCTCGGCTCCGCCTCCGCCTTGCAGGTCAGCTACGGGCCAACCGCCGGCGCATGCTGCACCTGCTACCACTTGAATGAAGCCGCCACCTCGTAGCTCCGCGGTGCGCCCAGGATTATCTGGTCGATGTAGCCGGGGTCGCCCCAAGCCGCGTAGAGCTTGTTGGTCAAATTCCTTACGCGGAAGCTCAGGCGGGTCCGGTCGATACTCGGGAAGTACGCCTTGGGAATATCGACGAACGCAAACGCATCGAACGTGGTGTAAGCGTTCATAGTGACGAGATTGTCCTGGAAGTTGAAGCGGTCACCGACGTGACGCATCAGGCCGCCGATTTCGACCGGCAGTGTCGTTTCAAAGCGATACGACGCGCCGGCATTGGCAACGAAGTTCGGCACGTTGGGCGGCGTCTTGCCCGAATACGACTGGAACACGCCGTTGCCATCGACATAGCTGAAATCGATGAAGCGCGACTGCACGAAGGCGACATTGCCCCACAGTTTCAGACCGGCGACCGGGTTGATCGCCGCGGCGATCTCAATTCCCTTTGATTCGATCTTGCCGGCGACGTTGAACACGATGCCGCTCTCGGGGACATAGACGTTCTTGCGCTCGATATCGTAGGCCGAGAATGTGGCCTCCGCGCGCTTGTCGGCCGATTGTAGCTTTACCCCGGTCTCATAGGTCCGCGATGTCGTCAGGAGCAGCGGCACCGACGGCGCCAGGATGAAAATGTTGGCCACCGTCGGGTCTGCCGCGGTCGCGTACTGGCTGTACAGCATCACGCCAGGGGCGACGTCCCAGGTGTAGCCGATGCGGCCGGTCACGGGATTGAACGTCGTCGAAAAGGGATAGCCCTTAGCGGATTCAAGCACTCCACCGGGATCAAACCGCGTGCGGTCCAGCTTGATGTCCTCGAACCGGATGCCGCCCATCAGGGCGAAGGTCGAGGTCAGTTTGAGCCGGTCCTCAAACGCCAGGGAGGTCGTGTCGAGGTGCGTGTAGATCTTCTCGTCGCTGCGCGGGCCATAGAGGCCGCGATCCGGATTGAGGAGATCGACGTAGTCCGATGAGAACAGCGTGTCCTGCGAGACGTTGAACTGCGAGCTGCTCGCAGTCACGGTGGCGACGAAACGGTTGTCGATGCCGGCCAGATTGGAATTGACGGTAAGGTCTGTGATGTTGCCGTAGAGCCGCTGCGCGTGATCGAGCGCCAGGCGCTCGCGATAGATGCTCTGCGCGCCCGCGAAATTGCCTACGGTCTGGTCGAATGAGGTGATCTCGTTATTGAACCAGTGGCGGTGGGCGTCATAGCCGTAGACCTGGCTCTTGAGGGAGATGTTGTTGGTGATGTCCCATTGAAAGCCGCTTCGCAGCCACAGCTCGTTTGCCCCGCTGCGATTGTCGAGCACGTTGTAGTTCGTCGTCAGCGTGCGCGCATCGACCGTCACCGGGACCGGCGTGCCGCCGCCGAGGTAGTAGTTGCTCCACTGGCCCGAGACGACGCCTGATGTCGGGACAATGCCCGGCGCATTGGCCGGCACCAGAGGCGTGCCCCAATAGAAGCGGTCCTTGTCCTGCCTGTACTCGGCCGCGCCCCAGACCTTCAGGCTGTCGTTGACGCGATAGTTCAGCTGGCCCGAGACATTGCTGAGCTTCGAATAAGTGTCGTCGATAAATCCCTTGTTGTTGAAATGACTGATGTCGAAGCGGTAATCGAGGCCGTCAATCAGCGTGCTGCCGCCCGAGCCATAGCCGGCGCGATAACCGTTGAAGGAATCGTAGGAGGTGAAGGCGTCGTTGATGACAGGCCCGGTGTGCGGCGCCTTCGTGACGTAATTGATCGCGCCGCCGGTCGCCCCTAAGCCGGAAACGAGTGAATCCGGCCCCTTGATGATCTCCACCTGCTGCAATCCGGCGACATCCATGGGGCGGCCGGTCATGGTCGATGGCCCGATCTGGATGCCGTTGTACAGAGTGCTGATCTGGTCCCCGGAAAAACCGCGCATTGAGAAGATAGCGGGTGCACCCGGAGCGTCGCCGCCGGTCACGCCGGCCGCCGCCTTGGCGACGTCAGTGGTCGTCCGGATGCCAAGTTCCTGGATGATACGCTGGTCGATGACCTCGACGGTCGCGGGCATTTCCCGTGCCGTGATTCCTAGCCGCGAGCCGACGTCGCTCACCGCGGCCGTGTTCAGCGGTGTCTGTATCGGGCCGCTCAATGGCTGGGTCCCCCGGACGGCGACCACCGAAGCGGACAGATTGCGCCCCGGGGCGCGGCGGGCCGCCCGTGGTTTTTGAGCGCCCGGGCTGACGGCGGGAGCCCGCCTCGCAGCAGGTGGTGAGACGATCACGGGCTCCACCTCTCGGGAGGTATCCCGGGCGGCGGTCTGCGCCCTTGCCATGGGGCACAGCGACGTAGAGAGCAGCAAGACCAGCAAGGCAGCCCTCGTGCGCTGGATGCTGCGTGTGAGGCTCTGAGAGATGCCACTATCGTCAAGCGAGAATGCCGGCGCAATGCCCCTGCCGAAACGAAGATGTTGCACAAGAACGCTCTGCGGCGACGCAAACAAACCGTCACCGCGGTTGCCTTAGTCACCTGCCTTCGCCCCAAGCGGCAGATGCACCGGCTAGTTGTCCGACATCGAGGCACCCCGCCCAATGCGTTCGCGCGTGACTTATGGCTGGCAGCAGGTTTCCTGGCTCGCGGGTTATCGCCTTCGACCACCTTCCCAGAGACCGATTGGCTCCAGTGGTTTTCCTGGTCGTCGGCTATCCGCTTACAGTTGCGGGGGCAGCCGCGGAATGGTCCGCCGAGACGGACGCACCGCATTCCCTTGATGAGTCCTTGCGGACACTACCGATCACGAAAGTGGCATCTGGTGATCGTCCCGTCAACAACCGGGAGGGATTTTTAGCCAGCTCGCCCAGCGATGGTCGCAGGGTGTGGCTGCTGCGCCCGCCAGTCTCCCGGGACTTGACGTCAGCCTGCGGGGTCAAAGACCCCGGCGCGGCAAATTCAGCCACGCGCCCGTTTTTACCAGAGACAGCGGACATCAAGACGCCTGAGGCGCTCTTCGCCTAAGGATCACGAGCGGGCGTTGGAAGAGTGGTAGTCGCCGGCGCCGGCGGTCGCAGGATGCTACCGCTGTCTGACCTTAGGTCAGCTGGTCGAGAATCTCTCGCACCTTCAGCGCTAGTTTCGCTTGCGAGATCGGCTTCTCCAGCAGGTTTACGCCTTCATCAAGCCTCCCCTGATGGACGACGGCATTGCGCGAGTACCCGGTCATGTACAGTATCTTCAGTCGCGGTCTAATTTGAAGCGCGCGCCGGCCGAGTTCGCGACCATTGATCCCGGGCATGACCACGTCCGTGAGAAGAAGATCGACCTTCGACTGGTCCTGCAGGAGAATGGTCAGGGCGGCTTGGGCGCTGCGGGCCGAGAGAACGCGGTAGTTGAGATCGCGCAGGACGTCAGAAATATAGACGCGCAGATCTTCATCATCCTCGACGACGAGAATGGTCTCGAATATCTCACCCTCAGCGAGCTCCTCAGGTGCCACTTCCTCGTGTCGGGCACTGCCGGTGAAGCGCGGGAAATACAGCTTGATCGTCGTGCCTTGCCCCACCTCGCTGTAGATTTTTGCGTGCCCTCCGGATTGTTTGACGAAGCCATAGACCTGGCTCAAGCCAAGGCCGGTGCCGTGACCCGGCTCCTTGGTGGTAAAGAACGGCTCGAAGGCGTGACTGAGAACATCGCGCGACATCCCGCCACCGGTGTCAGTCACGCAAATGGCGACGTACTGACCGGGCGCCAGTTCAGGATTGAGCCGGCAGTAGTCATCGTCGGCGGAGATGTTGGCAGCTTCCAATGTCAGCTTTCCGCCGTCGGGCATGGAATCACGAGCGTTAATTGCCAGGTTGACGATGGCAGACTCTAGATGATTGGCGTCAGCTTCAATTTGCCATAGCCCCGCACTTCCGACCGTTTGGACTTCGATGCTCTCTCCGAGCGTACGCTGGAGGAATTCCTGCAGACCGTTGACGTAGTTGTTCACGTTGATCGGCTTGGGATCGAGCGCCTGCCGGCGCGAAAATGCCAACAAGCGGCTGGTCAAAGCCGCGGCTCTCTGCGCGCCTCGTTTCGCGTTTGCGAGCGCCCGGTTCAGATTGGCTCCGGGCGCCTTCACGTGTCGTTCAGCTGTTTCGAGATTGCCAAGGACGATCATGAGCAGATTATTGAAGTCGTGCGCGATTCCGCCGCTGAGTTGCCCCACCGCCTCCAGCTTTTGGGATGCGGCGAGTTGCTCCTGGACGTGTTTGAGCTCGTCCTCGGCGCGCTTCCGGTCCGTAACATCGCGCGTGACTTTGGCAAACCCGACGATGTTGCCAGCCTCGTCCGTGATGCGATCGATGATGACCGAAGCCCAAAAGCGGGAGCCATCTTTTCGCAGGCGCCAGCCTTCCGCTTCAAAGCGCCCATGCTCCGCCGCCTCTAAAAGCGCACGCTTGGGCACACCGAGTTCGATATCTTCAGGCGTGTAAAACGCACTGAAATGCCGGCCGATGATCTCTGGAGGCGCGTAGCCCTTGATTCGCTCCGCTCCGGGATTCCAGGTTGCCACGTTGCCGAGCGGATCAAGCTGAAAGATCGCGTAGTCGACCACGGCCTCGATCAGCTGGCGGTACCGCCGTTCGCTATTGAGAAGCTCTTCATGGGCTTGCTGACGCTCGGTTACGTCTCGCGTGACCTTGGCGAAGCCGATCAGCTCACCAGATTCGTTGCGGACGGCATCGATGATGACCGATGCCCAGAAACGGCTTCCGTCCTTGCGGACTCTCCATCCCTCGGCACTGAAGCGGCCTGCTTGCGCTGCGACGCTCAAGGCGCGCTCCGGGAGCCCTTTGGTGCGATCGTCGGGCGTATAGAAGGATGCGAACGACTTGCCGATGATTTCGTCCGGCGTGTAGCCCTTCAGCCGCTGCGCGCCGGAGTTCCAGCTGCGGACGGTGCCGTCTATGTCGATCATGTAAATGGCGTAATCAACGATCGCATCGATGAGCAGTTGAAGTCGCGCAGTATCGTCGATCCCGTCAAGTTTTGACTGATGGGTTTGCAAACAGCGTGCTCCTGTGGGGAAGAATGAACAACCCTGCGGACAAAATATGGTTCCGTGCTGCTATCGCGCTTTCATGTTGTAAGGCTCGGTGCGGCGACCGTCGACCCAGATTGACCTCCGCCTTAGGTCAAACTTGAGGCGAGTGCAGCGCAGCGTGTGGTTGATCAGCGACAGCGATATCACAAGTCGCGCGGCGGTCCAAAATCGAAGGAATCCCGATCGGCCTCACGATAAGACTCAGGCGAGCTTAAAGCTGTAACCTGTCTCGGCGCGAGCAGCCAGGAGCAGCGTCGGATCAAGCGCCTGCGCCCTCCAATAGAACGCTGCTAGCCGGTGTGATCAGGCGGCCAACTCGGCGGATGCACGCTGCATGTTGGAAGCCATGTCAGATGTGACAATGCTCTGTTCTTCCACTGCAGCGGCCGTGGAAGCGATGAACTCGTTGACGCTTTCTATCGCGGCCTTGATGGCAGTGAGTGAACCCGAGACATCGCCCGCGATGCTGTTCAGCGATGCGATTTCGCGAGATATCGTGTCGGTTGCGGTCTTGGCCTGATTGGCCAAGTTCTTCACCTCGGATGCAACCACAGCAAAGCCGCGTCCGGCTTCGCCTGCACGAGCTGACTCAATGGTCGCATTGAGCGCGAGCATATTGATTTGGCCAGTGATATTGCCGATCATCTCGACGATGCCGCTCATAGCCTGAGCTGCCGCATTGAGCCGCTCCGCCTGCTGATCGGCTGCTTCCACCCTGGAGGTCGCCATGCCCGCCGTCTGGCGCGACTTGCTCATGGTCTCAGAAATCTCTCGAATTGAGGCGCTCATCTCTTCGCTACCGGCGGCGACCGCATCGATCAGACCGCGCGCGGCCTCCGCCTTCTTGCGCCCGATTGCCTGCGCGGTGATGTCGGTAGCATATTTGACGACCTTAAATGGTTTGCCGTTGAGATCGAGAATCGGGTTGTAAGACGCTTGGATCCAGATTTCGCGGCCGCCCTTCCCGATGCGCTTGTATTCGGCTGCCTGGAATTGGCCCCGGTTGAGGTTCTGCCAGAATTCACGGTAAGCGGTCGCCTCCCGCTCCTTCGGCTCAACAAACATGGAATGATGCTGCCCCTTGATCTCGTGGAGCGTGTAACCCATTGCATCGAGGAAATTCTGATTCGCAGTATGGATGGTGCCATCCATATTGAATTCGATCACGGCTTGCGACTTCGTGATCGCCGCCATTTGGCCGCTACCGTCGGCAGCCTTTAGCTTCTGTTCGGTGATGTCTGTTGCGAATTTGACCACCTTGAATGGTTTGCCGGCCTCGTCAAAAATGGGATTGTAGGTGGCAAGTATCCAGACTTCGCGACCGTCCTTGGTGAGGCGCTTGTATTCGCCTGCCGCGTATCGCCCGCAATTGAGCCGCGACCAGAAATCGGCATACGCCGCGCTCTCACGGTCAGAGGGTGTCACGAAAATGCTGTGGTGCTTCCCGGCAATCTGGTCGAGCGAGTAGCCCATGGCCTTAAGGAAATTTTGGTTGGCAGTGACGATGGTGCCGTCCATTTTGAACTCGATCACTGCCTGGGCACGGCTGATCGCGTCAATCTTGCCCGCGTCTTCAAGAGACTTGATCTTCTGCTTGGTGACATCGGTGGCCAATTTGATGACGCCCACCGTCCTGCCGTTTGCATTGACGATTGGGTTGTAAGACGCCTGGATCCAAATCTCCTTACCGCCCTTCCCGATGCGCTTGTACTGAGCTGCCTGGAATTCGCCACGACCAAGCTTGGCCCAGAACTCGCGATAGGCAGCGCTCTCGCGTTCGGCGGTCTCGACGAAGATGCTGTGGTGCTTGCCTTCGATCTCGCTGAGCGAGTAGCCCATTGCGTCCAAAAAGTTGCGGTTCGCGGTGATGATGGTGCCATCCAGCTTGAACTCGATCACAGCCTGGGACCGGTCGATGGCCGCGGCCAGCGCCAACGCGCGGTCAACCTGCTTCTTACGGGGCGAGCTGAACATGCATTCCCTCCGCGCAATTCTTATCAATGCAAAATGGTTGTAGTTTCAAACGAATGGTTGCACTCCCTTGCTTAGAAACGGTTAAGCATAGGGAGCGTGAAACTACGGGGGCGCGGCCTTCTAAGCTAAGTGCTGCAGCGCAACCAACTCCGCCAAACCGGTCGGTCCTACCTCAACCGGCAGGCCGTACTAACGTAACGCTGGGTGTTTCGGCTGCAGCGCAGACACGGTTGCGCCCGTGTTCCTTTGCCACATACAGCGCGCCGTCTGCGGCAGCTAACAGCGAAGCCGGCGACGTTCTCGCATCGCACTTGCCGCCTGCAGCCCCTACGCTGATCGTGACGCTCCCGACAGGGCTTCCCTGATGCGCGATGGAAAGGTTGGCGACCGATTTCCGGATTTTCTCGGCGACAATCTCCGCATGGCCGGATGGCGTCTCAGGCAGCAGGACCGCGAACTCCTCACCCCCATAGCGCGCGACCAGATCGGCCGGCCTTTTGAGGCAGGATGCGATGGCCCCTGCAACCTGCCGAATGCAGTCGTCGCCCGCGGAGTGACCGTAGGTGTCGTTGTAAGATTTGAATTTGTCTATGTCGATGAACAACACGGAAATGCGCGAATTTGAGCGCTGGCACCGCTTGAACTCGAGATCTAACATTCGGTCGAAACGTCGCCGGTTCGCGATCCCGGTGAGCGGGTCCGTTTCGGAGAGCGCCTTGAGCTGCTCGTTTGCTGCGACGAGTTGCTCCTCGGCAGCCTTGCGCTTGGAGATGTCGCGGATCACGCCGACGATTTCCGGACCGGGCTCTTCCGGATCGTCGACATAGTTCATCTGGGTTTCGACCCAGACGTACTTGCCGTCGCGGCAGCGCGTCAGATACTCGACGGTCCCCGTGGGTCTCTCGGGTCCTAGCTCCTCTATCAAACCCTTCACGAGATCCCGATGGGCCGGGTGCATATTTGAATATGCAGGCTGCTGCAGAAGCTCTGAGGGGCTCCACCCGAAAAGCTTCTCGACCGAGGGCGAGATGTACAACCGGTGACCGGTCCTGTCGAAACGGGTGACGACATCCTCTACGTTCTCGGCCAGCAAACGGTAGCCGCGCTCCCGTTCACGCAGCATTCTGGCCATGGCCGAGCGCTTGCGGATCTGGACGGCCAGTACAATTCCCAACCCGATCAGGATCGATGACACAGTGCCACCCAGTAGCACATCGAAGTTCCGGTCCCTGCGCCAGCCGTCGAGGATCGCGTCCTCCGGGACTGCGACGGTGACGACGATGGGAAAATCCGACGCCGCTTCATAGGCAAATTGCTTAGTGCGGCCATCGAACGGCGACACGATAGAATACAGGCCCGCTCCAGAATCCTTCAGGTGGTCCATAAACGAGCTTCGCGCTATGTCCTTGCCGACCTGATCGTCTCGACGATGGACCAGTACTTTGCCGCTCGTCGTCATCAGGGTAACAGTACGGTCCTGCTCGGCTTCAAAGCCTTGGTAAAATGTCCGGAAGTAAGCAAGGTCGATGGCCGCGAACACGACACCTCCGAATGAGCCGTCGGGATTCGGCAGCCGTTGCGTCATCAGGAGAGTGGGTCTTCCAGTGACGCGAGAAATGAGCGGTTCGCTGATGCGGGGCGTTGCGTCTTCAGGGTGTGATCGATGGTACCGAAAATACTCTCGATCACCGTTGTTGACCGCCGGCACGGTTTCGAACGACGAAAACAACCAGTCGCCGTTCTCCCCAAGCACGCCTAGTTCGCGAGCCTGAGGGATGTTCTTGGCATATTGGGCGAGCAGGTCGTTGATCTCCGCGGACGCTCGCGCGGACTTGTCTGAGTGCTGGATGTACTGGCCCGTTCCAAACAAGGCGAGCGATACGGCATTGAAGCTTTTGGACGCGTGTTGCGCAAGCGAATGGGTGAGCCCCTGGGTCTCGGATCCCGCCTTGGCGAACGCGAGCGCTCGTTGCTGCGTGGCCTTCCAAGCGATCAGCGCCCAAAAGCTCGCCAACGTGAATCCGAGCAGCACGACAATGATCGTTAAGGGAGACTTTACCAACTTCGGCACGGTGCGAATGTCCTGTTCGCAAAACAGGATAGACGTGGCTGCTGAAATTGGAGTTTCAGCCGCGTTCGTTGTTATTAATTCCCATTCGCATCGTTAATGCGAAGGGAATGCCAAGCCTTAGATCTGCCTAGTGTAGCAGTGTTCAGGTCCCACTCAGGTGCTCCGCACGCCATCGCGGATCGCAGTGCAGCGCGGCGCTGCCTGCGCCTCAATTTCACCATCCGACTCAGGCTTTGGTTGTATTCGTTGCCGGCGTCTCGTCTGTGACGGTTTTCGATCCCGAACCGGCGTGCGACGAAGCGGAGCCAGAGGCCCGGAGAGAACCCCATCAAACCGGGCCTTTGCGCTGTCCCTTGAGCGAAGCGCATGCCGCATCACGTATATCATCGCCTGATCGTTCCGATGTCTCTTTGAGCATCCAGCCTTGCGTTGTGTCCAGGCTAAATCCCGTCTTAGTTGCCGGGTTGAACAGGGCGGCTTGGGCCAACAGCCGACATCCGCTTTCCAGGTTTCTATCAGTTCACGCCGGACTCGGGGGCGACGGTGACCCTGGTACGGTTAGGGTCTCACCGTCGGTGGAGAGTTGTAATTCCTTCGTAGCTTCCACCAGAATTCATCTGGTAAGCGCGACATTCCTAAAGGAGGCGACTAGCGCCCTGTCCAGCTTTCCCCTCATGCCGCAGAGAATCTCGTATGCCGCCGCACGAGGCATTGTCGGCTTGTACGGCCGGTGCTCGATCAACGCCGCAAAGATATCCGAAATGGTTAGAACGCGCACGATGTCGGTGATGTTCTCGGCGCAGAGGCTGTCAGGATAGCCGCTGCCATCGAGATATTCGTGATGATGCCGGACCGCATCGAGGACTTCGGGTGAGATGTCCACGTGCCCTTTCAGCACATCGTAACCCGCCGCCGGGTGGGTTGCGACCAACGCTCGCTCGTCGTCGTCGAGGCGTCCTGGCTTGTCCAGGATAGCCAAGGGCACCCTCGCCTTTCCTATGTCGTGGAACATGGCAGCGGTGGAGAGCCGTTCAAGGTCACTTTTACGGAAACCGAGACTGAGGCCGAAATCGACGGCGACGCCCGTCACGAGCAGGCAGTGCTGGAACGTTCCCTCGTGATGGCGCCGCACCGTGGCCAGCCATTCGGACAGGCCATGCTCGGAAATCCGGTCGGTGATCTTGCAGCCCGCCTCTTTGGGACCGTCGACGTCAACCCGCTCCCCGAGGGTGATCGAAGTGAACATCGACGCGATGGCGGTTGCTGCGGCATCTACCGCATTGTCAGACTGCGAGATGCCGCTCGTCGACCCAGTCTCTCCGGCTGGATCGGCCAAAGCGGCCAGGAGCTTGGCCGCGTCGATCCTGCCAGGCAAAACCAACGTTGCGCCTAGCGCATAGGCTTGCGAGATGCAAACATGAGAGGTTTGCTCGACGAGGAAGATGCGCTTCTTTGCTTTGGCGAACCGCGCAGCTCTCTTTTTCAGTGCGGCAATGTTTTCGACCGCCCGCAGCTCGGCACGAACGACGACCGCAGCAGCATCGTGCGGAAGCTTTGCTTCTACATCGAGCCGCTCGCCGGCAACGGTGAACTGTTCGCCAAAAACCGAGCAGAGCTCGAAGAGCTTCTCGGAAGTGTCCGCCAATACGTGCACGAGCATGCCTGGTGCCTTCGTTCGTCGGGTGCCGGGCTGAATGGGCCTCGTCGGTGGTGCAAGTTCATTGACTCACTTCGATGAGACTGCTCGGCTCAACTTGGTTTGTGCGCGCCCCTGTCGCTCGCTGTCGTTTGGGCCTTCTTGCCATTTGCCTGGATAAAGTGGACGCCAGCCGTGGTTCCGTCGATCCAGACCAGCTCGCAGCGTCGATAGGCCAGTCCCGTCGACGACAGCAGCATGAAGAACTCCTTGGCCGAGAGAACATCGAGCGACCCTTCGACTTCGATCTTGGCGCCGGTGTTCGAGATATCGAGCAAGACACAGCTTCGCCGCCAAGTGCCGTCGGAGCCCATCAGGTTCACGGGTTGTCTGTTGTCCATGCGCACCCGAGACGCCTTCCGACCGTCGAATTTCATTATTTTCCTGCCGATCTTGCAGTGCGGCGGTGGGCGCGCGCGGAGATTTCTCCCCAACGAACGGACCATTGGCTAGTCGAGAGATGAAGCGTTTCAAACAGCTCCTGCGCTCGCACGCGTTCGCCTGGTGAAAGCCCCGCGCCGCGAATGTTGAGGACCGCCAGCGTGGTCTGCCAATTCAAGCGCGATGCCCGGCACGCCATAACCGCGCCTTCGTAACCGGACTCCCCCATCACCTGCTCGATGGCCTCAATCGATGCTCATCGATGCTCCCGACAGCACCGACAACGCCGTGAACAGGTTGGCTGTCTCACGCCGAATCGCGAACCGATTGACAATCGAATCGCTCAGCTTTCCGCTCCGATTAAGCGATATGATCTCCGGCCTCGCAGCGGCGTACTCAGCGTCGCAAGGTTGCTTTGCCGTCGCTAGAACTTGCGAAGGCGCGCTTGCGGTGTAGGCCTTAATTGCCGGCCTCGGCGATGCCGACAGCAGCTCGCGAATCACCATGTCCGGGGTGTCCGGCCTCAGCGTCAGCGCTTTCGTGATCTCGTCGTCCTCCACAGCTCTACCGATCAAGTGGGCATAGGCCGCGCCTGAGAATTCAGCGCCCGGATTGCCGATGAGGGCCAGACAAGTCTTGCTGCTGCCGCGCTGCAATATTGCCTCGGTCACTGGGCTTTCGATCCTGCGCCGACCAGCAATGGCGAGAAGGTAATCCTCGCTGCCGGACATCGCGACCGCCACAAGATCAGCCGGCGATAAGGCAGGAGATTTTGAAAGGATCGGGAGTGCGATCGCCGGATCGCCGCACGAGGCGAGACGCCGTAGGGTCTTCATCGGAGCAGTACGCAGTTCGGCAAGTGTCGTGCTGAGCTCCGCGAGCGCCCCCGGCGCAATCCGCCGGACCAAGCGAATTAGAACGTCGTCAAGCAGGCCGACCTGCGGCTCTCGCAATCGATTATTACCTTGAACGAGCAGCTCGGTGATGCGCCAGAGCATGCGCGCACAACGTTCGGATGAGCTCTTTTCGATTGTGGCGTCCAACTCAGTAATGAGATCGGCCGCAGAAAGTGCCCTCATTGGCTGGCCCAAAATTTATTATAATATCGTCACGTCAAATCAACCGCATTACGCGCTGAAGTTGTTAAGATTCCTTTATATGCCAAGCCCGGGACATACGAGAGGCTGCTTCACTGCACCTGAATGGCGCTTCGTGGCGTATTAAAATACCTGTTATCTGACGCTGCGGCCTGCGCGTGGACGACTGCCCAAACCTGTAACGCATTGTTTGGAATGATAGCTGCCACAACTTGCGTGATTGCGGTCCAACTTTGCAAAGCTGCCAAATGTTTGGCATTTGGCCTCAGAACGGAAAAAGGCTTGTGCGGGCGAGCGGTACGTCGCTCAACGACATTGCAGCTGAAACCGGCCGAAGCAGAGGCGCTCATCGCCAGTCGCGAACGTCCGCTTTGGGTCTCAAGCGGCAGTAGGAGCCGACCAAATCCACTTCCGGTTTAGTCCTGACAGCCGACGAGACACCGCTGTCATTGACCTTCAGCTGAGGGCCGATAGGCGCCGGTTTTGGCGCGGCAGTCTAACTTGAACAAGCGGACGCCCCCTTCGGGCGGCGAATCCAGTCATACGGACGAAGCCTAGACAAACGTGGAATGCAACGGCTACTCAGTCGCATGGGGTGGATTCCGAATTGGCTGCGACGGGCAGATGTCAGGCTGCGGCCTGGGGCCGGCGCTCAGGTCGACTTACAACCGCTGTCGGAGCGCGGCGGCCGATGGCTGAAGGCGAACTTGTATTGCTTCCCGGGCGCGGTGTGGTCGCGGAAGCGGGGCTGTGTGGAGCTGTCAGAGGGCGACGTGATCGCGCTGCATCTAGTTGTCGAGCGGATCACGGAAGCCGGGCTGAAGGTGCGGCTATCGGAGCGCCTTCGCGGCTGGGACGGTGCGTCGCCTGTTTGGACTTTAATGGTGCGCAAGCGTTAGCGGATCGGGCCACTTCTGTAACGTATGGCGACGAATGACGGCTGGGTTGGAAAGGTCGGTTTGGCAGCGCGCGCGGTGTCCGGTCTGCATTGGCAAGAATTGCGCCGACACGGTTCGCACGTCAGTTACCGCTCAAAAAGCAGCGGTAGACGCGATGCGGATTGTCGGCGGGTTTCTTATTGGCCCAAAGGTCACGCGCCTTGTATCGGATCGGCTTAGCGGCGTCGGTGATGGCGCGGCGCAGGAGCCATCGCCATCGACGATCCGAACGTTCCCAACGGACCCATGCCGTCCTGCATCGGTTGGAAGAACCCCGACATGGCCGCCGCAATGACGGGACGTTGGCGGCCTCGGTTCGCGACCAACGTCCCACCGGATCCCATTTGCACAATGGTCGCGGTCACGTTGCGATGAGTGCAGCGACAGCCGAGCGCACTCGCCGCCGCAGGCGATAGATCAAGGAACGCGCCGGTGAATGGACCGCGATCGGTCACCGTGACTTGGATCGTCCGGCCGCCGCTCTGGACCATCAGGACGGTGCCGAAGGGGAGCGTTCGGTGAGCGGCGGTCATTGCAGCGCAGTTGAGCACGCCCCCGGAGGCTGTGCGGCGACCGCACAGGCGGTCACTCCCGCCGTAGTAAGTGGCGCTCCCGGAGAGACGATGCGCCTCGGCCACAGAAGAGAGCGAGAGAAGGACGATGCCGGTCAGGACTATGCGTTTCATGCTGGATCCCTCGGGTATGCAAGAGGCGCTGCGACAGTGTATCGCCGCCGCTAAGTCCAATCGGAGGTCCTACGGACGCGGGGGGCACGGAGTCAAACGCCTAGCCCATAGGCAGCTTTCTACCCTGTTGATCGGCAAACGTGCCGTAAATGGGGCAAAATGGTACGAGGCGCGATCAACCGATGGCACCTGCGCCGCACGATCTATTCAAATTCGAGCAATCGATTTCGGCGGAGGCTTTATTCAGACAAGCATGCTTTCCGCAAAACTTTTCCCCTCCCCCACCCCTTGGTCAGAAATCTCGGGCTGGTCTGATCTCGCAGCGCCCATGCGCTTGCAAAAAAAGTCATCGCGCTCGGCGATCGCCGTGAGGCCGCGAGTCAGTGCACAACGAATTCCATTTTCCGAAGAAAGTGGATTCCGAATTGCCCATCGATCAGATAGATTCGATGACGTTTACACATGAACGTGCGATCACGCGTAATTCTTTGGAGGATAAATCTTCTATGCGACCGGCAGTTTCCTACATTCGCGTGTCCAAACCTAAACAGGGCCGCAGCGGTCTCGGCCTCGAAGCGCAACAGGCTGCAATCAGGGTATTCTGCGCACAGCACGGCTACAGCATCGACGCTGAGTACCGCGAGGTCGAGACCGGTAAAGGTGCTGATGCGTTGGACCGCAGGCCCGAGCTCGCGGCCGCCATGAAGCTCGCTCGTAAGCTCGGTCGAGGCGGCAAGTCAGGCGCGGCTCCGATCATCATTGCCAAGCTGGATCGATTGAGCCGCGACGTTCACTTCATCAGCGGGTTGATGGTGCAGCGGATCCCGTTCATCGTCACCGAGCTCGGACCGGACGTTGACCCGTTCATGCTGCACATCCATGCCGCAGTGGCTGAGAAAGAACGTGAGCGCATCGCTCAGCGCACCAGGGAAGCCCTCGCAGCTGCCAAGGCGCGCGGACAGGTGCTCGGCAATGCTGCAATCGGAGAAGCCCGCAAGGCTGAAGCGGACCTGCTCGCCGAGCATTTTCGCCCCGTATTCGAGCCACTGCGCAATATTCCCGCCAAGCGCATCTCGGTGATCCTGAACGAGCGAGGCTTGACGACGGCCCGAGGCGGCAAATGGCAGGCGACCCAAGTCATCAGAATGCTGAGCCGCCTGCAGTTCGCGGATAACGTCTCTCTCAAGCCCGTTCGTCTGACCTGATCTTTGCGGGCGGGATCAGCAGCATCGTGTCCGGACCCAGTCCCCCGCCCGCAGCGATGCGATAGAGTTCGGCATCGCTGAGCTCATGAATCGGAACGTCCTGCCGATCAACCACCTGGACGGCTTTGCCATCTAGGCGATCAATCAGCTCGTGAATATAGGCCAAGTTGCCCTGCTCTGCCTTGTCGAGCAGCTGATCGGCAACCCTACGTAGTGCCAGCGGGCGGTTGCGCAGCGCGATCCGAAGCGCGTCGTTGAAGGGCTTTTCGCGGTTCAAGCTTCCGAGCGGTCGTCCCATCATTGCCTCGCATTATTGCAGGACTTAGAAATCTGACTCTATTCCGCAATTGACTCCAGAACTATAGATTGTTGCTGAGCCTCTCCCCTCGCCTGCAAATCTTCCAGGTACAAGCTTGGTTACGCTGGTTACGCACCGGCTCAAGACTGTGCTGCCTGGCTTTCTATAGCCGGCACAGGCGGCAATCCGCCGATTACCGATGGATTTGGCGGATACCACCGGGAAGGAGAAAGTCCGAAAGCCTGGTTACGCTGGTTACGCAGGCGACTGGAGTTAGACTGATGGCAATGCACTAAGAAAAAGCGTGCACTCCCAACAGATAACCGCATTCGGGATCGTCAGCGATTTGCAGCGGATCGGTGATCGGCAGCCACTGCATCATTGAAGTCCTGGCCTTCTGCCCAACCGATTTTCCTTCGGGATGGCCCGAAATGTCACGGACCAAGCGTTCGAAAAAGAGAGCAGCAGTGGCGACATCCTCGCGAGGAGCGTCGCCGGACGCTGCGGAGCCGAGTAAGTCGCGCAACCTTTCGCGGACGATCTTGGGCTCGTAGTGAGTGGCAATCCACCCCAGCTTTTCCAAGGTGGCCGGCCGGACCGCATCTGCAGTCGAGAGCAGCAAGCGGAGGTACTGAAGATGGCAGCGGCGCCAGAGCCGCCACATGTTGTCCGAGTAGTCCCAGTGAAATGCCTCCTCCGGCAAGGCGTCGACCCGGATCTGGTCCAGCTCGATGGCCGCGACAAAAACTTCCAACAACTCCCGGATGTCATCATTGGTGATATTCATGGGCATCGACTTCACTCCCCGAGCTTTTGGTGTGTCGCCTCTAGTGCTTTGTCTCTGCCGGATGGGATGCCTGATCGTGAGTGGCACTGAACCGTCGCCGAGCCATCAGCCCCGCCCGCAACCCCTCCGCTTCCTTCTTTGAGAGGGTGTGCAGCAGGCGTTCAGGGCAGATCAGCTCCAGTCCATCCATTTCGACCGTTGTCGCAACCTCCAACGCTGCACGTTTAACTGCAGCACTCGTCAGCACCTTCGGCAACGCCATCCAATAGCTATCACCGCTGTAGGTGAAGAAGCCGAGCCGCTCCAGCAAGCCAAACTCTCTGTCAAACAAAATATCGGTATCCGGATTAAGCTCAACAGTTGCCACATGATGCTGATGCTCAAGCTCGCCAAAAATCTCCATCGCCCGGGCCGCCAAATCCGGAATGCCATCGGCATGCAGCAAGGCTACATGATCGGCGAAATCGCGCTCTTCCAACGCGCGGGACCAAAGGCGCTGTGCTTGAGCGGCTCGAAAGAGCCACGCCGCAAGGAAGCGGCAATCTGGCTCCTCGGTCATCTCCAACAGGAGGTGTGGCGTATTCATAGGTTCTGCTCCGAGCTGTGCGTCAAATGACCTGCCTTCTGCGGCTACCGCTGCCGGCGAGCCTGACGCCCCTACCGCCCTCGCCCTAGAAGGGGCAGTCATCATCCTCGCAGTACTGCTCCAGTCCCTTCCGGATGCGGTCGATCCGAGCGTGCAGCGCCTTGGCCTTATCGTGCGGCAGCCAGTAGAGACAAACCCAGCCGTCGCTCTCAGAGGACCGAACGAAGGGAACCCGCCCAACAAGTACGTAGCCCTCCGGCTCGACATCGTACGGATCGGCCACATTGCAGAAGGCCGACATGATTTCACAAGTCGCGATATCAATGGCCTCTGCCGCTGCTTTGCAGCGAGCCACGATCTCCTCTTTCGTCATGGCATCTTCGCTCATCATTGTTCTCCTGGTTTCCTAGTCGATATAGAAGCCACTCATATGGGCGAGGTCGGCGACAGCCCGCATTGTGAACTCCGGCCGTCTTCACGAGCTCAACCAGCGGCTCGCTCAGACGATCAGCCTCGATCGCGTGAATTGCACGGCAAAGAATTCTCGCAAGGTATCGTGCGCTGCGCTCGGTCATGTCGTCGCTCACCAGAAACACCAATCCATGATGCCTCAAGGATACTGACGTATCCCTGCCCTCGTCAGTTCGATCGACATAGCGTTTCTCCAGGTTGTCGACTTGGTCGGATTCCAAAGATCTCTTCACGCTAAATCTGCTTTCTGAGGAGCGACGACAGCGCGGCGACAGCGGTGGCCCTCCGGTTCGCATGCCATGCGTTCCAGCAACGCGGATGCAGCCAGGCAGCCGTTTCCGTCCCGTACGGCAACAGCACGTCGCCGCCGCTGCCACAGTGGAGACAACGATCGGGCGGAGATTGTGCCGGATTGCGGTTCAGCCATTCGACCACGCAGCATTCGAAGGCGCGCTCTTCGGCAGCTGCTCGTTGCAGCCCGCCGTCGAACTCCGCTACTCCCGCCCGCTCGTCGTAAAAGGCTAACCAGTCATCAGACGACCAGTTGTCCGGCCGCAGCAGCGCTACGATCCCGGCCTTGTGCCGGGAGAGTGCGTCAATGACTGCTTCCGAGGGCGCGGCGGCCGCGCTCAACACAAGGTCCTCTCCTTCAAGAGTGAGCTCGACACCTTCGGCGCGGGCCGCATTGAGGGCCTCGACGGCGCTCATAGCCGGGCATTCCAGCGCTTGATCGGCAATTCTTTGGACTCAGATTCAAGGGGGTGCACAGCGTCCGCGCCGTCCGCACCGTCCGCAGCATTGTTATCCAAGCTGATCTTGCGGACGATCTGATCGTCGCGGCTGGTGACATCGTCCGCGTGGGCGTCCTGCGTCCACGCTGACGCGGCAGAAAAAGCGTTGTCCGTGCCGGTGATTGCCGTGCTGTCGGACGGTGCGGACGCCGCGGACGCTCCGGGCCCCTGCTTCTCTGCCGCAGCAGCCTGCATCCTGGTGACGGTGATGGTACGTGTCCTGAGGCGCTTCGTGTCCCTGCCGAAATCGATATCGATGCCGACCTGGCGCAGGAAAGTCGCGGCCCGGCGGAGTTTACCCGAGAGCGTATTGGGAACCGTGGGCCAGTATTTCGACTTGGCCGCGCGCTCGCCGACCAGACTTGTGAGCGCGTCCAACAGTTCAGTGGCCGTCCCCGCCCATGCCGTCCGTGTTTCCATCATGGCCCGGAGGGCCACGGCAGCGGGGTTCTTTTCAAGCACTCCTTCCACAACCTCGTCGAGGTTACCGCGATATGCGGACAGAAAGGTGCCGGGAGACCACAATGCGACCTCGCATGCCGTTGCCCACAGGGCGAAGTCAGCCATACGCGGCAGCTTCTGCAGATGCGTTTCGGGCAACCGCTGGAGGCCCGTCACCACAGCATCAAGCAATGCCCCAAGGATCCTGGGGCGTTCAGCTTCGAACGCAGCACGCAATTCCTGTTCCGGGCGGCGGCGCTCTTCCGGGATCGGTTGCAGCGTCAACAACACGGCGCGGTCTGCCAAGTCGGGGCGCTCGATGATCTCCTCGATGCCGTTGAGGATCACCGGGCGGCTGGAATCAAACAGGACCTCGTCCTGGTCGGTGTAGAGCTGGCGGACGGCAAAGCCGCCGCCGGTCGCCAAGCGACAGAGGGTATCGGAAATCCAGGGAGGCAAGCCCGAAACGTTATCAAAGGCGAGCACGTGACCGTTATTGGCCGCAATAAAGAGATCGCGATCCTCACGCGGCAGTGCGCGCAAGGGTGCGGTATTGGGATCAAGCAGGGATCGCAGGATCGCCGTGAAGGTGGACTTGGCCGAGCCCTGCTCCCCCGACAATGCCAGCACCGGGTACGGACCGCTATTGCGTAAGGAGGCCAGCGCCCAGGCGACCACGAGAACGAAGTCAGGCTCCGAGCCGACATTGAGAAACGGTCGCAAAGCTTCAATCAACCCGCCGCTCACCGGTACCGGCAACGGCAGCATGCCGGCCGGACGACGAAACCTCGCGGGTGGATTGTCGATAACGCGCCAGCCGGTCGAGTCGATTTCCACCGCACGCCATGCTTCGTCGCCGAGGTCGAGATAAAGCTTGTTGTCGCAGGCGCCAACGCGGGTATGAACCCGCCTCTCCGGCGCATCAAAGTGCGCCTTTGCCTCGACCAAATTCAGCGCGGACTGCAACGCCTCCGAATTCGGGGCTCCCGCCTCCTCTTCATAGTAGCGGCGCGTGAGCCAGCGGCGGAAGCCCTTTGAGCGGATCGGCCAGGTCTCCCGATGATCGTTGATGGTCAGATCGACAAAACCTGTTCCGTCGGGAGCGTGGAACAGTCGAGCGGCTTGCGCCAGTTCGACCAGAACATTGGCCTGCGTACGCTTTGCAGCAACAATAGCCCTGCTCTGGTCCATCATCGTCCCTTTGCGAACCGCGCCCTTGCGGGCCCCAGGCTGCGCCTCGAGCTCCGCCCGCTTTTCCGCTTCGGCCGCCATAACGGCGTGCGGCGTGAACCCCGTGGGGGCAGCGACCAATTCATCCGGGGGTCCGCGCACCTCCTCTGCGGCCGCAATCGCCATCAGGATGTTTTGCTCGCCGATGGTTGGCACGGCCGGCACAGCGCCGCCCACGCCGGGATCAATTTCCTTGCAAAGGAGACAGAGAAACCGCGGAAAGGCGTGCTCGCATTCTTCAGTACTCACCGCCATGACAACGCACTCTCGTAGCTCGATCTGCGAGCGGTGGCTTCCTGCACGCGCGGTAAATTCTGGCCTTGGGCCCAGCCGGCGGCAGCATTCAGCATGTCGTTGAAATCCACTCCTCGCGGTGGACGCGCGATCTTGACCCGGCGTCCCTCCCGCGCCCAGCGGCGGCCGGCATTCTGCGCCGCCGCCTCACCCGCCTGGTCGGAGTCGGCGAGAACCACGATGTCCAACTCATTGTCCGGGAGATCGAGATTGCGCAGGCCCGAGGTCGAGAGCGCCGCCCAGGTCCGCTGTCCGGTCGCCTGCATCGCCGAGAGACATGTTTCGATCCCCTCGCCGATGAGGAGGACGCCGCCCTGCCCGCCGAGGCGAACAATCCCGCCCTTGCAGGGGCCTAACATCATTTTCGCGGTCGCAACGGCTGCCTTTGAAGTGCCGTCGCGCGAAAGGAACGTGCGATGGATTGCCATCGGCGTGTTCCCAAGCGCGCCGGTCACCAAGGCAACCATGCCGGGCCAGCGTGCCCCCTCAGGGTGTTGCAGCCCGAGGTGAAAGCGGATGGCCGACGGGATCGGGACCGTGACACCACGCCGTCGCAGATAGGTCTCAACCAGCGAGCCCTTTGCCGCGAACGAATTCTTCCAGATCGTTGCTGCCCATTCTGCAGACGCGGAGGTGCCGGTACCCGCAGGGGCCGTAGCCATCGTCACTGCAGGCTTCGCCGCTTCAGCGTGATGCGTTGCCGGCCAGACACCGAGGCGCTTCAGTGCGTCGATGACTGCCCACTGATCGCAACCGGCGAAGCACTTCACCAGCACCTTGCCGTCGGCGCTGTATCCAGTTGAAAGGCTCGGTGTCTGGTCGCCATGAGCAGGACAACGGCAAATGAACCCACCGCTGGTCTTCTTCGCTCCGCCGCACGCAACGGCAATCTGCTCGAGAGAATCCACGCGCTCTCCATTTGGCGCCAATTCCCCCCAGCCGTCCGGCAACTCTGTTCCGATTGACCCTTAAAGTCAACAAGAGTAAGGTCTACCGACCGTGATAAATAGGGCTACGCTCGTGAAGCAGCAACAGTTCAAGATTACGCTCGGCGACGAACTGCGCGCTAAGCTTGAGGAAGAAAGCTCTCTCAATTACCGGTCGATCGCGGAGGAGATCCGTCAGCGCTTGGAAATGTCTTTCGACATCCAGGCAGATCTCCGCACCCGCGATCTCATCTATGCGATTTTGATTCTGACGGCCGAGATCACGCGAGACTTCGGGGCCACGTGGTGGGCCGATGAACGGGCACGTTCAGCGTTGCTGGCAGCGATTGTCGACCAACTGAACAGCTACACGATCACCCCGCCCGCTTCTGCCGAGGCAACCTTAAAACCAGTGGGCACGAACGGACCGCAGGCGGCCCCGGACGATGATCCGCAGGTCATTGGACGGGCGGTCGCTCGAAACTTCCGACGCGTCTTCATTAGTCACAATAGTTCGACGCAAATTGAATCCATTCGCAAGGTGTTGCGAAGCAAGAAAGCAGAGACCTGACAAAGGGCATCCGCACAATCCTCATGCCAGCAGTTGAGGAAAACCGCTGCGCCGAGAGTTGAATGAACCGCGTTCAAGGAAAACTCGCAATGACCGCTGCTAAACAAGCAATCGGCGAGACGGGGATCGGTGGGGTCAATGGGTTCGCTCCCCGCCGCATGCTTACCGAGACGCAAGTGTTGGACATCATACCGCTGAGCCGCACCACGCTCTATCGCATGGAGAAAGCAGGCCGCTTTCCGAAGTGCACTTATATCAGCCCGAACCGGCGCGTCTGGTTCGAAGACGAGATCGCCGCCTGGCAGAATGCGGTCGATGAATTCAATCCGCGCCGCACCCGGGGCAAAGGGCGGCGCGCGCGCAAGATCACTGCCATTCGTGGCAAAGCAGACCGCGTTTTGGATTGAGGTTACTCCGGCCGACTGCGAGGTTGCACGCTCTTGCTGGGCGTATTCCCGTCGAGCGTTGCGCGATGGGTATCAACGGCGGGGACCGACCGCAGGCCACGTTGATGCCGCAGATCTGTCTGCCGTCGCCAATCCGGTCCCCAGAGCGCGCACAGGTTACATCTTCGCCTTTTGTGCCGCCCGTCGACCGCCCATTTTCCAAGCAAAGTCACTCAACTCGCTGTTCAGGTCCGTGATGTCCTTCTCATGGGCTCTCAGGTCCTCTACCTCAACTGTCTCCTTGCCGAGCAGGCCGGGATAATCGTTGTTTAGGACGCGTTCGTACGGTTCGATGTGGATCGAGTAGATGTCAAGCGCTTCGCCATTTATCGAAGTCGCTGTTCGAAGGGCGGGTTGATGAACGATGATGTTCCGCGTGTGAGCTAGATCGCGGGTTTTGTTGAACAGCGGTCGCCACTCGTCGACGAATTCTTGTGGCGGCAGTTCGACCTTCAGCGCCCTGTCGACCAAGCCGACGCGTCTGCCGAACGTCTTGTCGCCATAGTAGAATAGGGCCGACTGCTTCTGTTCGAGGCCGACTGCGTGATGAAAGATTTGGTATAGTGATCGATCTACAATGGCCCAGCTTACGATACACATTCCCAACCGTCGAAAAAACTCTATGGCCTCGGTCCCATCCAAGTCAGCGCGCGCGCTGATCACTACCCGCTTGTCAGAAGTCATCATCAATCCTCATCAACCGATAGTCGCCGTTCTCGCCTTTGGCCTCGATACGCTCAGGCACCAAGTCGGTGCTGAGCCATGGGCGGCTCATGCAGTTGCCGCCTTGTCTTCCTTGTCGCTACCGCGCATGACGATCTGAAGCGCATCATCCGGCAACGGTCGTTGTAATGCCTTGGCTTCATCCCACGGCGCGCGCAACCACACGTCCCGCTCTTCGCCGGTTGTCAGGATCACCGGCATGGCCTTGGGATGGATCGGCTCGACCACCGCGTTGGGCGATGTCGTCAGAAACCCGTAGACCTGATGCGGTCCCGGCACCGGCTTAGACTTGGTGCCGCGATCACCGTTGAACGTCGTCCAGATGCCAGCAAACGCCGTGAGCGGCCTATCGTCGTTGAGCGCGAACCAGACGACATCTTTTTTCTTGGTCTCTGGGTTCGGCTCCGGCGCGTATTCGGCGAAGCTGTTGAACGGCACCAGACATCGGTTCTCCGGCTTTAGCCAGCCGCGCCAGTGCGGCGATGACGTGTTGCGGATGTTCGTGACCGGCGGCCCGCCAGTGCGAAGCGGCGGCGGCATGCCCCATCGCATCATGGCCAGCTCGCGCCCGGTGTCGGTGTTGCGCACGACGCGAGCCGGATAATCTGGGAACACGCCCGGCATCGGCGCGAGATTGCCGACATAACGGTTTACGACGCGAAACAGCGCCGCGATGGCAGCTTGGTTCGTCGTGATGCTGTAGAGGTTGCACATGCATCATCATGTCTTCCGCGGCAACGGCTGTTGAGGGTTGCCCTGTTCGTCCATCAAGTGGCCGCCGAAGCAGTCGACATCATCAGGAAGACCAATCCAACTCGCTGCGCTTCGAGTGAAGATATGGCTGTCAGGCTTAACCCAAGAGGGGTCGTCGTAACTACCTGCGTAGATAATCTGCACACCGGGAAACCGCTCCAAGGCCACACCGAGACGGGTGCCGCAAGTCGGACAGAATGCGTAGTGCAGCAACCGTCCATGATCAGGCGAGCGATAGGTGTATATGCTTGGGTTGCCTTCGAAGGCGACCGCCTTGGCCAGAAAAATCAGTTCTACTGTGAACGCACTACCAGACGTGCGTTGACACATTGGGCAATGACATACAGTTGTTTTGATCGGCGTGCCCGCAGTGCGAAACCGTATTGCGCCGCACTGGCAGCCGCCTTCATGAACCTCGTTCGCATCTGTCATTCCGGAACAATGCCGCAAACTTCCGCGTCCGTCCAGTTCAGCACGACAGACCTATCGTTCGCCCGGCCACGACGTTGACGGCGGATCGCTGGCTGAAATCTTGGTAGGCCGCAGCGCCACCAGATGGCTGCGCTTATACGGATAGCGCCGGACGGCGGAGCATTGGCGGCACCGCATGTAGCGCTCCAATTCATGGACCGGCGTTGCCTTTGGTCGCCGCACGATGTCCAGGGCAACGGTCTGGTTTGTACCGCAGCCAAGGCAGCGCACTTCGAGGATAGCGGTATCCGGCATTGAGTGCGTCACCGAGCGTCGGCAACGGCTGGGCTGGTCCCTTGAAGCCCAGCATGCGCGCATTCCATGCCTGACAGGCGAGCCGGTCGGCCGTCTTCCGAGCCTCTGCTGCCTGCTCCGCCGCCGCCCGAACCGACGCGCCGTAGATCGTCTCTCGCGATTTCGTGCCCATGTGCGACAGGATCGCCGGGCCGCGCGGGACAAGCAAGCCGCTACGGCTCGCGGTGGATAGCGCGCCGGGCACAACGGGGCGGTCAATCAGCATTATGGACGGCGGCGACGGTCAGGCCAAAAAACAATGTTGGACAATGATTTTCCCGTGAAAATCAGTGTTTTACTGCGACCGGTTTCTCTGGCTGAAGCTGGAGGCTCGGATGCGTTCGTCCGGGCTTTCAACCCGGAGCAAGCCACATGCGAACAAAGCCCTTTACAGTCCTTCAGCCGATCCCCGGCCAGAGCCCGAAGCCGCTGTTCATCGTCCACGCCTATTCGCTCGAACAGGCCCGCGCGCTCGCCGCGTCCAAGATCGCGGGCGAGACGATAGTCGTCGCCGTCACGCAAGACGGAGCGGCCCAATGATCCCCTACACAAAGAACGGCCTTCCCGCGATGGCCTGCGTCTTAGCCATGCAGAAGGCGATCAGGCGCGGCCTTGAGCGCGAGGCGATGGAATTCGCCGTCGAGCTGATGCATACGTCGAAGGCGTATCACTCGATGGTCTGCAACAGGCTCGAAACCATTTGCCATGAAGACCTCGACACGCTAGCGGCACCATGGGTCGTGCCGTTCGTCGCTACCGCTGTCGCGCAATCTAAAGAGCGCTACAGCAAGAGCGTGGGGGAAGCGCGGTTGATGCTCGGCAGCGCCATCCGCATGATGGCCCCCTCACCGAAGTCCCGTGCGGCCTGTCACTTCAGCGCAGCGATAGGGCTTCGATCCATGCTTGAGGACTTCGCACCGGAGATACCCGACTGGGCCAACGATCAGCACACGCTCAAGGGCAAGGCGATGGGCCGTGGCCTCGACCACTTTCGCGAAGAGGGCACGAAGCTGATCCCGCCGCCGACGGAACCGGACCTCTACGAGGGCGATGCCTACCGGTTGTGGGCGCTCAAACAGCGGGGTGAGTAATGCCGCCGTCGATCTGAAACAAGGTGTGCCCGGGACGTGACGAGATCGTCACGTTAGCGTTCAGCCGTCGCACGAATGCTTTGACGACCTGCATGCCAAAGCCTGCGCTCTGATCAATATTGAAGCCCTCCGGCAGCCCTTGGCCTTTGTCGGAGACCTCCAACCGCCAACCACCGGACGAACCCATGAAGGCAACCTCGACAATTCCGCGCTCGCCGCTTGGATAGGCGTACTTGAAGCTATTCGTAACAAGCTCCGCGACTAAAAGTCCGATCCCGCTTGCCGTATCGGACGGCAGCTTCAGCGTCTCAGCGGTGACCTTGATGGCCTCAATCTCGGGAGGCGCGGTATGCTTGAGGCTTTCACACAATCTCTGCAGGAACGTATCCACATCGACTTCCTCCAGACTACCCGTCAGGTGAAGTTGCTTGTGAACGGTTGCGATGGCAAGCACTCGATGGCTTGCCATGTTCAGTTGCGTCTTCGTTTCCGCGCTTAGGGCGCTGCTGCGACTTTGGAGCGCAAGGATCGACTGAACGAGCTGCAACGAGTTCATCACTCGGTGATCGCTTTCACGGGTCAACGTCTCGTTCTCTTTGACCAACTGTTCAGCGAGCAATCTGGCGGAGTGTTCGGCGGCATTGATCCGGCGCAACTCAATCAGTTTCATCACCTGATTGGCCATCAGGCACAAGAATGCCTTCTGTTTTTCATCAAGCTGGCGTGGCTGGTAGTCGAGGACGCAGATCGTACCCAGCGGGAGCCCCTCAGGGGTCTGCAACAAGGCTCCTGCGTAAAACCGAAGATGCGGGTCACCAAGCACAAGAGGATTGTCGCTGAACCGCTTATCAAGCGCAGTGTCAGGTACTATGAACAGGCCGGGCTGCAGGATGGCGTGGGCGCAAATCGAGCTTTCTAAGGGCGTCTCTCGGACGCCCAAACCGACCTCCGCCTTGAACCATTGCCGACCTGCATCGATCAAATTCACGACCGAGATCGGCGTTTCGCAGATCAACGACGCAACGCGGACGATTTCGTCGAAGTCTTGTTCCCGGGGAGTATCTAAAATCTCATAGCTTCGGAGGGCGGCAAGCCGATACTCCTGGGCGCTGTGCAAGCCTGCCTTCACCGAGCCGCCCCTTAAGCCATATGAGTGATACACCCTGCACGTAAGGGAAACGGGTGTCCACAAATTCGAGACCGGTTCGGCCGACCGGGACTGCGGAAGCTTTGAGGTACTTCGTCAAATCGCGCGCCTTGATTACACTGACCTGTGTAATTTACCTCAGTATGTTGGTTTGCAAATATATTCATACGGCACGGTCGCGCGGTCCCGGCACTTTTGCGCGTCCTCCACAGGACCCGGACGAGCGACCGTGATCTTGGGCAGCCACGACTTGGCAATTGACACCTCCACAAGTAAAGATGAGGCTCCCTTCAGCCACCAACGAAAGGTTGCAATCATGTCCAAGGCGCTAGCCTCATTCATCGGACTGTTGGCCCTCCTTTTTCTTGGCACCGCAGTCAATGCACAGACGAACTCTAGCAGCGATCTTAAGGTCACGTTGCTCGGCACCGGCACACCGATACCCGATCTGGATCGGTTTGGTCCAAGCACGCTCGTGGAAGCGGGAACTATTAAACTGCTGTTTGACGCCGGGCGGGGAGCCACTATCCGTTTGCGACAAATCAACGTGTCGAAGGGCTCGCTCATGAGCAAGATCGATGCGCTCTTCCTTACCCACTATCATTCGGACCATACGGTGGGGATCCCCGACCTATGGCTCACGGGCTGGCTGGGAACGGGTGGGAGGAAGGAGCCATTCCGGTTGATTGGTCCGGTTGGCGCAAAGTCGCTGATGGCCAACCTAGAAAGTGCTTACGCTCTCGACATCAAAATCCGAATGGAGGACGAAAAGCTGCCGGCTGAGGGGATCGCAACGGTTGTCGAGGAATTCGAGAAGGACGGCATCGTCTATGAGAGGGACGGCGTCAAAGTGATTGCTTTCACGGTCGATCACGGGGCGGCCATAAAACCCGCCGTAGGCTATCGTATCGAATACAGAGGCCGGACGGTGGTGATTTCGGGCGACACCCGCTACGACCAAAACGTCATAAGATATGGCACCGGCGTTGACCTGCTCATTCACGAGGTCTGTGTCGTACGACCTGAACTGCTGTCCCATCCCTACGTCCAGCGCGTCGTCGACCACCATACTACTCCCCGCGAAGCTGGAGAGGTATTTTCTTTGGCCAAGCCGAAGCTGGCGGTCTATTCGCATTTAGTCTTTCTCGCCTTGGACAAGGTTCCTCGCGCAACCGTGGATGATATCGTCGCAGGAACGCGCGAAACCTATGACGGTCCTTTACAGGTTGGCGAAGACCTGATGTCCTTCGAAATCGGTGATACTGTCGTCGTGAGCCAACGTAAACCGTAAGGCGCGATGAACCGGCATCACGGCAGCCGGCGTCGAGCGCGTCACCATCGCGCCAGCGGCGAGGCCGCAGGAATGCGCTACAATCGCACCATCAGCCCAGCGCCAGAGGGAGATCGGGCAAGTCCTGCACCACGTCCAGGAGGCCCGTGCCGTGTCCATTGCGGCTCCCCGCCATCGCTGTCTGCTTCCAGAGGATCATCCTGCCGACCGTCTTTACAGAGGGCATCATCACCAAACAGTAGATGCTGCTTTGCGGTTAAATGAGAGGCCGCCCGTTGAGGCGGCCTTTAATTTGCAGGGGGGGGGGGGAATTGGCGCAGCATAAGTTCAAGCAGCAACCTTTGCTGCTTTGCTGAGGCGATCTGGTCCCGGGTGTTCTCGCGGAGCGAGATTGCGTCTTCTATGGCGCGTTGAGCGCGGTCCAGAAGTTTCCGAGTTTCGGGGCTGATCCGTTCCGGCACAAGAAGCGCTCCTGCTCTGAGGCGGGAGCGCTGTGGCGTCTCTCAGTCAACCGACGCCCTGACATCGTGGCCGGTGATAGAAGGTAACTTACCATGGGCGAGGCAGTTCCTCAGCAAAAAGCGCGATGCGCCGTGAAACTAGGGCCTAATAGGGCCCGGCAGTTTCGGGCCGGAGGCAGTGCCACCCGCCGATCCTGATAAGCTGTTCATTGCTTGAGGCTTTTTGGCTTTCCTCGAGCGCCCGAAATGACTGGACGACAGGACCACACGGTTTTGCCGTACGCACGGCCCGCCATTTCGCCGCAGTTTTCCCAGCCCTGTCGACGGAGCCGGAAACTTACAGACGAGACGAAGCCTAGCAGCGCCGCTCGTCGGAACGAAGCCTTGGGCTCACGGAGAGCAATCCGCCCTGCCCGACTCCTCGCACCCGAACGCTGCCGCGTCCACCGCAAGCCCGGCTCGCGAACATGACGACCACAAGATCGCCCCTCAAGGATGAGCCGGGATGGGCGACACATACGCCAAAACCGAATTTCGGTAAAGCAGAATATTTTTCACGGAAGGGATTGACGCACCGGCGACACAGGTCGCGCAATGAGACGCCTCGCGCAGAAGCAACAAGGGGCGGTGCAAAACACCGCCCCTTGTTGCTATCTTGGCGCGAAACGAGACTGCGGCGACGACAGGCGCCTAATACGGCTGATAATAGCCACGCGGACCATAGTAGGGACCGCCGCCGTAATAGCCCTGGCCGCCGTAGTAAGGGCCGGGGCCGTAATTATAGCGGTCCTCATAGTACTCCTGGCGCCTGCTCTCTGCGATCGCGCCGCCGATCAGACCTGCCGCCACGCCCATGAAGGCGAGCCCTGCTGCGTTCGGACCCCGTCGATAATAGCGATGGCGGCGCGCCGCGCTGAAATCGGTCGCAGCCGGAGCGGCCGGGCCCACGGCAGCGGCCTTGGCGGGCGCGGGCGAGTTGGCAGCCGAAGGGGTGATCGAAGCCGTAATCAGAACAAGACTTGCGAAAGCTGCCAACGCAACGTTGCGGCCGGCTGCAGAAATCATCGGTCCCTTATTCATCTTGACCTTCCCTGTTCTCGCTCAAAGCGACACAATCAAACAAGACTTAATGCGCAAACCACTGAAATGGTTTCGTGATCGCGGCAATCTGCCACGCTTTGAACGATTGTAAACCGAACGTCCAGATCCAACTTGAACCATCCAACATGAGCGGATAATGAACAGACGCACCGTCTTTCGGTCGCCGTAAGCGTTTTACGTGAACCAACGCATCAACCGACGCCGTCGGGATCGATGCCATTCTTAGGTTCACCGTGACTGACGCGTTCTATTCCAAAGAGAAACCAGATGATTGCGGTTCGCAAACTGCCGGCGCGCTATGCGCCGATCGTGATGCCATTCGTGCTGTCCATCCTCATGACGGCCGTGGTGTCGGTCATTTCCACGCTTCGAAGCCTCGGCGCAACGCCGGCGTTTCTCGCGACCTGGCCGGGCGCCTGGGCGCTGTCATGGCTCGTCGCCTTTCCGACGCTGCTGATGGTGCTGCCGCTGGTCCGCCGGATCGTGGCGAGCGTCGTTGCGGCTCCCTCCCAACCGGCCCGATAGCCGGCGCGGACGGCGGCGCATGACGCCCGCCGTCCCGCTTCCGCGTGACCCTACGACAGCGCCCCGAGCACGCCACGCGTCGCCTTGTCGATCTCCTCGACATAGCGGCGCCGGGCGAAGGTCTCGGTGAGGAAGCCGACCACCTTGCGGCTGTCGGTGGAATCGACCACCGCCAGCATCTCGGCCTCCGCCTCGTCGAACACCGCCATCGCCGACTTCACGTTCATTTCCGGGATCAGCACGATCTCGGTCAGGCGAGCGAGCTCGATCACCTGGATCTCGTCGGCGATGGTGTCGAGATCGCCCGAGAACAGGTCGGGCAGCAGGACGAGGCCGACATATTCGTCCGCATTGTTGACGATGACGATCCCGGGCCGCGATCCCAGCACGAATTCGCGACGGACCGCGGCGATCGTCGTGGTCGACGGCACCTTGCCGACATCGGAGCGCATCAGCCGCTCGACGGTGAGGTTGCGCAGCCAGCCGACGTCGTTGGCGCTGCGAATGGTCTCGCCGCGCAGATGCAGGCGCCAGGTCGAGAAGGAGTGGCCGAACATGAAGCGGACGCAGATCGAGGTGACGATGCAGCCGGCGAGCACCACGGCGGTGACATCGACGTTGCGGGTCATCTCGAGCACGAGGAACGACATGGTCAAGGGACCGCCGACGATGGCGACGCCGAGCGTCGCCATGCCCGTCAGCATCGCGACCAGCGGATCGATCACGAAGTTCGGGCTGATCAAGAGCAGCACCGCGGCAAAGAACTTTCCGATCAGGCTGCCCACGAACAGCGAGGCAAAGAACAGCCCGCCGCGGAAGCCGGAGGCGAGCGAGATCAGGCAGGCCGTCACTTTCAAGGCGATGATCAGCGCGATCAGGCCGATCGTCATGTCGTGAAAGAGATCGAGCACCATCGCGCCGTGGCCGGCCGCCAGCACCTGCGGCGTGACAATCGCAAAGCCGCCGACGATGAGGCCGCCGATCACCGGGCGCAGCCAGACCGGCAGCCATTTGAACAGGCGCTCGAACATCGAGGACGAGCGCATCACGGCGATGCCGACGCCGCTGGTGACGAGCGCGAGCCCGATCAGCGCCAGATATTGCTCGACGCCGACGGCGCTGACCTTGGGTATTTCAAGCGAGTATGGCGCGCCGCCGAGCCATTGCGCGGTCAGGGCACCGGCGAGCGAGGCGGCGAGGATCGGCGCAGCACTGCCGACCGAATAGACGCCGACGATCAGCTCGCAGGCGTAGAAGGCCCCGGTGATCGGTGCACCGAAGGCCGCCGCGATCGCCGCGGCGGCGCCGCAGCCCACGATCAGGCGCAGATCGTTGCGGCGCAGATTGAAGAACTTGCCGAGCAGCGAGGCGATGCCCGAGCCGATCTGGGTATAGCCGGCTTCGAGGCCGACGGAGGCGCCGCAACCGTTCGAGATCAGCGTCTGGCTCGACACCACCATGCTGTCGCGCATCGACAGATTGCCGCCACGCAGCGCGTTCGCCTCGATCGGATCGACCGCGCTGGAGAGCTTCAGCCGTCGCCGCCACCACTCCATGATACCGAGCGCCAACCCGCCCAGCGCGGGCGCGATCAGCGCGGCCCAGGGACTGACGCTGGTATTGGCGGACAGGCGGACGTCGATGGGAATGCCGTAGATCACCATATGGGCAATCTGCGCAATCTCGGCCATCAGCGTCACGATGGCGCCGGCAAGCGTGCCGATCACCAGCGCCAGCGGGATCAGATAGAATTCGTTGCTGCGCAGCAGCGCCCGCAGCCGAACCATGACGCGGTTCGTCCCCTTGCGGTCGGCGAGATGTCTGATCCGCAGGAACACTTTCTGTCCGCCCTACCCTTCCGCCATGCCGTAGCCGGACATGCGCTGGCGGACCCGCTCGATCTCGGCGCTCGACAGCAGCGGCGGCTCTCCGATCTGCAGACAGCCGTGATATTGCCGCGCCAGCGTCTCGACCTCGACGGCGAGCCACATCGCCTTGTCCAGCGACTTCCCGATCGCGATCATGCCGTGATGGTCGAGCAGGCAGGCAAGCCGGCCCTCCAGCGCCCGCACGGCATGCTCGGACAGCTCCATCGTTCCGAAGGTGGCATAGGGCGCGCAGCGGATGCTGTCGCCGCCGGCGGCCGCGATCATGTAGTGCACGGGCGGGATTTCCAGACCCATGATCGCCAGGATGGTGCAATAGGTCGGATGGGCGTGGACGACCGCGTTGACGTCTGGCCGGGCCTTCAGGATGTCGAGGTGGAAGCGCCACTCGCTTGACGGCTTCTGATCGGGCGCGTGCGAGCCATCCATCGTCATGAACACGATCTGGTCCGGCGTCATGGCGTCGTAGGGCACGCTGGTCGGGGTGACCAGAAGCCCGTCCACATGCCGGACGCTGATATTGCCCGAGGTGCCCTGGTTGATGCCGAGCGTATTCATGCGGCGGCAGGCGCCGATAATGGCCTGTCTCTTGTCGAGCTCGTCCGCTGTCATCGACATCTCGATTTCCTGACGATGGGCGCCTGTCAGACGGGGAGTACGTCAAGCCATATGGCAGCGCAAGAGAAAGCGGACCGGATCGCGCGCGATCCCGCCGGCCGCTTCATGGCATCATGAAATGAACATGAAAATCAACGCATTAACAGATTGTCGCAGCTCTACGGCAAGCTCGCCCGGACCGCCGCGATGCCGTTGATCACGAACTGCACCGAATAGGCCGCGAGCAGCATGCCGAGCACGCGCGAGAGGACGGCGTTGCCGGTACGCCCAAGGCTCCGCGCGATCATGTTCGCGGAGACAAAGCAGAGCATGCAGAGCAAGCACACGGAGAGCACGACCGCGATGATGATCGCGAGCCTCGGCCCGTAGCCGGCATCGCCCGTCAGGAGCAGCGTGGTTGCGATCGCGCCGGGACCGGCCATCATCGGGATCGCCAGCGGGAATACCGCGACGTCCGAGGCATGCTCGGAGCTTGCCTTGTCGGCCTCGCGGGCCTCGCGATGCGGACGGTCGCCGAAGATCATCTGATAGGACACGCCGAACAGCAGCAGCCCGCCGGCGATCTGAAAGGCGGGGATGCCGATCCCGAGCTGGCGCAGCAGCCAGTTTCCGATCAGGGCGATCACCACCAGGATCGCCGCCGCAATCAGCGGCGCGCGCAGCGCAATGGTGCGTTTGGTCTTGTCGGGCATGCCTCCGGTCGCGGCGAGGAAGGCGGGCACGAGACCAACGGGATCGACCACCAGCAGCAACGTCACGAACGCGGACAGGGAGAAATCAATCATGGCGCCTCTTCCGGTCCGACGGCCCAAGCACGTCGCAATAACAAAAGTTAGTTCAGGGTCGGGTCAAAAAGATCAACCAGCTCAATCGCGAAGCAACCATTCCGCAGGATTGCCGTTTCACTGATCATCGATACGAGCAGAAGCAGCACAGACAATTGCACGAGCCCCGTTCCAGAATTGATCCGCACGATCCCATTTCCTGCAGCCGCTGGGCGCTTCGATTAGGGACAAACGTCAGAGAACTCAAGGCCGCCATTCACCAATTCGGCAGCGCCGCGGACGCAGTCGCCTACGGTCTTCAGCAGTGGCGGCTCACCGCATCGCAAGGCCAGTGGCAAGCCCGCAGTGGGGCGCCGCAGGTCGGCATCCTCTCGGATTCCATCGTTGCGCGCGGCGAGCAGCTTGCCTCCGTCGCCTTGGTCTGCGTCAACGCCGTCGGCCTCGTGGCTGGCGCCGTGCCGCGGGTCCTGCCCGCGGCCCCCGAAGCAGATGTCGATGCGTATCTCGACGGCCTCGACGGCCTCTTCATCGGCGGTGGACAGACCAACGTCCATCCTTCCCGCTACGGACAAACAGCCGACGAAGCGCGGGATGGTCCGTTTGATGAATTCCGCGACGAGGTCGCGCTTCGCCTGATTCCGCGCGCGCTGGCGCGCGGCATTCCCGCCCTGTTCGTCTGCCGCGGAATCCAGGAGCTCAACGTCGCCTTTGGCGGCACGCTGGCGAAGGAGCCAGACGGTTTGCCGGAGGACAAACGCCACGGCACGCCCGAGGCGGACAATGAGGATGCCCGCTATCGGCTGCGACAAAAAGTGACGCTGCGCAAGAGTGGCGTGTTGCAACAGATCTGCGGCGCAGATGCCATCACGGTCAATTCGCTGCACAGCTTCCTGATCGCCGATCTCTCACCGGGTCTGGTGGCGGAGGCCGTCGCCGAAGACGGCTCGATCGAGGCCGTCAGCGTCGAAGGCGCGAGCGCTTTTGCGCTCGGCACCCTCTTTCATCCCGATTATTGGGCGAGCTCCGACCATGCGTCGGCCCGCATTCTCTCTGCCTTCGGAGACGCGGTTCGTCAGCATGCGAAGGCGCAAGGGGCAGCGTAGGTCATGCACCCTTATCGCTTCGGCATCGAGGAGGAATATTTTCTGGTCAACCGCCAATCGGCGGCACCGAAGTCCGAGCTGCCCAAATCCTATATGGCAGCGGCCCAGAAACGCCTCGGGGAGCGGCTGACCACCGAGATCCTGCAATCGCAGATCGAAGTGGCGACGCCGCCATTGGCGACTTCAGCCGATGCCATCGCCGAGCTCGCGCACTACCGCGCGGTTCTGGCTGAGGTCGGCAAGGAGCACGGGGTCGGTATCGTCGCGGCGGGGACGCATCCGTTGGCTCAACCCCAGCAGCAGCGCATGACGCGCAAGCGCCGCTACAGCAAGGTCATCAACGACCTCGGGATGGTTGGTCTGGGCAACCCGATCAGCGGGCTGCACGTCCACGTCGAGGTGCCCGAGCCGGACCACCGGGTCGAGATCATGCACCGCCTGGTCCCGTTCCTGCCGCTGCTGCTGGCGCTGTCGACCTCGTCGCCGTTCTGGTGCGGCTACCCCACCGGATTGCTCGGCTACCGCAATGCCGCAAATGACGCCCTGCCCCGGACCGGCTTTCCCGAGATGTTTCGCAACCTCGCGGAATACGAGACCTATGTGAGAACCCTGGTCGATGCAGGCATCGTCCCCAATGCCACCTATGTGTGGTGGGCGCTCCGGCCTTCGCTCCAACATCCGACCCTGGAGCTGCGCATCACCGATTGCTGCACGGCAATTGCCGATTCGGTGGCGATCGCGGCGCTGTTTCGCGCGCGCTGGTCAGGCACGCCGTGCACCATCCGGATCTGAACGCCACCCATTCGGCCGTGCACCGCGCATTGATCGAGGAGAACCGCTGGCGTGCCCAGCGCTACGGAACCGACGGGACCTATATCGATCTGGTGTCGTTCGAGCCGGTCTCGTTCAGGACCTGGCTCGAGACGGTGATCGCCATGCTGGCGCCCGACATCGCGCATCTTCGCATCGAGGACGATATCCAGCATCTCAAGACCATCCCCAAGCGCGGCACGTCGGCCCATCTTCAACTGGAATATTTCCGGGGCTTGAGGAAGTTCGGCCGATCGCCGCGGGAAGCGATCGGCGACGTGACGAAATGGCTGCGGACCTCGACTGAGGCCGGCGACTTCACCGCGCAGGCGGGCGAGCCGAAAGGGACAGCGGTGCGGCAGCCTGTCGCCAATCCAGTGTGAGGCGTCGGATGCGAGGAGGGCTGGTTGAGGAACGACCTTCCGCCATCCGACTTAGCAGACCATGACTGCAAGGGACATGGTGGAGATCATCTATGAGCGACAGCGGAGTTAGCATGTTGCTGGGCCACGCCTCGAGCCAGATGCTTTGGCTCTGGTTCATCGGCGCGTTCGTGCTCGGCGGCGCCCTCGTCTACGGCGTCATGAAGGCCGGTCACCTCCGTCGCAGCGAGCGCGCACGCCTCGATCGCGCGACGGAAGCGCGACAGCGGCAGGACGATCCGTACAAACGGCCGGGTTAATCCACACTGCGTTGCATATTGGGAACCTTTGGCCGCGCAGAGTCTTGATCGCCCGAGGATAGAGGAAGGCGGGGCCTTCCCGTTCACCTCGACAGGAGGATGTATGGCCAAGAAAGCAAAGAAGCGCACAACCAAGAAATCGTCGACGGGCCGCGCCCGTCAGGCGCCGAAGATGTTGAGCGACCTATTCCTGGAGACGCTCAAGGACATCTATTTCGCCGAGAACAAGATCATCAAGACCTTGCCCAAGATGGCCAAGGCCGCCAACTCGAAGGAGCTCGCGGCGGCTTTCAACAAGCATCTGCGCGAGACCCAGGGCCAGGTCAAACGTCTGGACCAGATCTTCAAGATGTTGGGCAAGCCGGCCCGCGGCAAGCCTTGCGAAGCGATCAACGGCATCACCGACGAAGGCGCCGAGATCATGAAGGAGTTCAAGAACGCTCCTGCGCTCGACGCCGGCCTGCTCGCAGCCGCGCAGGCGGTCGAGCACTACGAAATCTCCCGTTACGGCACGCTGCGTACCTGGGCCGAGGAGCTCGGCATGCAGGACGCGGCAAAGCTGCTGCAGGCGACGCTGGACGAGGAAGAGGCGACCGATCACACCCTGACCGAGCTCGCCACCTCCGTGATCAACCTCGAAGCGGAAGAGGAATACCGCCAGGCGGCCTGAGCCCCACGTGGCGTGACGACGAAACGCCGCGGCCGGAAGGCCGCGGCGCTTGTGTTTTCGGATCGCACGATCCGCATGGCACCTGCGCGCCGCCGGGCTGGAATTCTCGGGAACCGGCCCCATATTCAGCGTTCCCCACCGCCGAGCCCGCATCATGCAACCCAAAAATCCCCTCGACTGGATGCTGTCCGAAGCCCTGGACTCGCTGACCCGCGCCGAACGGCTGCGCCAGCAGTTCGGCCGGCAGGAAGCCTGCTGGGAGCCTCCGATCGACGTGCTCGAAACCGAGCATGAGCTCCTGATCCTGGTCGCGCTTCCCGGCGTCAATCCCGACAATGTCGAGACTGTCATCCATGACGGCGTGCTCGTCATCTCCGGCCAGCGCACCCTTCCGCCGGAGCTTCGCAACGCCCGCATCCACCGGCTCGAACTGCCGCAGGGGCGTTTTGAGCGCCGCATTGCATTGCCCGTTGGTCGCTACGCCATCAGCCGCTTCGTGATGGACGGCTGCGTCGCGCTGCGCCTCGCCAAATCCTGAGGTCGATCATGGCCACCGAACCGATGAATACCGCACCGACCAATCCCCAGAGCAATTCCGACGTGAAGATTCCCGAAGACGCGCTGATCATCATTCCCGTGCGCGAGATGGTGCTGTTCCCCGGCGCCATCGCGCCAATCGCGATCGCGCGGCCGAAGTCGGTCGCCGCCGCGCAACAGGCGCTGCGCGAGCAGCGGCCGGTCGGCATCGTCCTGCAACGCAGCCCCGAGACCGAGGAGCCCGGACCGGACGACCTCTATCGGGTCGCGACCATCGCCAACATCGTGCGCTACATCACCGCGCCCGACGGCACCCATCACATCGTCTGCCAGGGCGTGCAGCGCGCGCGCATCCTCGACTTCCTGCCGGGGACGCCGTTCCCGGCCGCGCGGATCCAGCAGATTCCGGAGCCGACCACGAGCACGCCCGAGATCGAGGCCCGCGGGCTGAACCTGCAGCGCCAGGCCATCGAGGCGATCGAGCTGCTGCCGCAGGCGCCGCCCGAGCTGATCGCGATGTTCCAGGGCACCACCGCGCCCGGCGCGCTGGCGGACCTGGCGACCTCGTTCATGGACATCAAGCCGCAGGACAAGCAGGAGGTGCTGGAGACCATCGACCTCGCTCTGCGTGTCGAGAAGGTGTCGAAGCATCTGGCCGAACGGCTGGAGGTGCTGCGCATCAGCAACGAGATCGGCCAGCAGACCCGCGCCAGCTTCGACGAGCGGCAGCGCGAGGCGATCCTGCGCGAGCAGATGGCGACCATCCAGCGCCAGCTCGGCGAAGGCGACGGCAAGGCGGCCGAGGTCGCCGAGCTGACCGCTGCCATCGCCAAGGCCAACATGCCGCCCGAGGCCGACGCGCATGCGAAGAAGGAGCTGCGCCGCTACGAGCGCATGCCGGAGGCCGCCGGCGAGGCCGGCATGGTCCGCACTTACCTGGACTGGCTGATCGAGCTGCCGTGGGCTCTGCCTGCGGAGAAGCCGATCGACATCAAGGAAGCGCGCCGCATCCTCGATGCCGATCACTTTGGCCTGGAGAAGATCAAGAGCCGGATCATCGAATATCTGGCGGTGCGCAAGCTGGCGCCGCAGGGCAAGGCGCCGATCCTGTGCTTCGTCGGACCGCCCGGCGTCGGCAAGACCTCGCTCGGCCAATCCATCGCACGCGCAATGGACCGTCCCTTCGTGCGCGTCAGCCTCGGCGGCGTGCATGACGAGGCCGAGATCCGCGGCCATCGGCGCACCTATATCGGCGCGCTGCCCGGCAACATCATCCAGGGCATCAAGAAGGCGGGCACCCGGAACTGCGTCATGATGCTGGACGAGATCGACAAGATGGGTCGCGGCGTGCAGGGCGATCCTTCCGCAGCGATGCTGGAGGTGCTCGACCCCGAGCAGAACGGGACGTTCCGGGATAATTACCTGGGCGTGCCCTTCGACCTGTCGCGCGTGGTGTTCATCGCGACCGCCAACATGCTGGACCAGATCCCGGGTCCGTTGCTGGACCGCATGGAGCTGATCAGCCTCGCCGGCTACACCGAGGAAGAGAAGCTGGAGATCGCGAAGCGCTACCTGGTGCGGCGGCAGCTCGAGGCCAATGGCTTGACGCCGGAGCAAGCCGAGATCGAGCCGGAGGCGCTGAAGCTGGTGGTCAAGGGCTACACCCGCGAAGCCGGCGTGCGTAACCTCGAGCGCGAGATCGGCAAACTGTTCCGGCATGCCGCGGTGCAGGTCGCCGAAGGCACGGCTACAAAGGTCGTCGTGGCGCCAAAGGACATCGGCCCCGTGCTCGGCCAGCCGCGCTTCGAAGGCGAGATCGCGCAGCGCACCAGCATCCCAGGCGTGGCCACCGGCCTTGCCTGGACGCCGGTCGGCGGCGACATCCTGTTCATCGAGGCCTCGCGGGTATCCGGCCGCGGCGGCATGATCCTGACCGGCCAGCTCGGCGAGGTCATGCGCGAGAGCGTGCAGGCTGCGATGACGCTGGTGAAGAGCAAGGCCACGCAGCTCGGCATCGATCCGCAGCTGTTCGAAAAGAGCGACATCCACGTTCACGTGCCCGCAGGCGCGACCCCGAAGGACGGGCCGAGCGCGGGCGTCGCGATGTTCACGGCGCTGACGTCCCTGCTCACCAATCGCACGGTGCGCAGCGACACCGCCATGACCGGCGAGATCTCGCTGCGCGGCCTGGTGCTGCCGGTCGGCGGCATCAAGGAGAAGGTGGTGGCGGCTGCGGCCGCGGGCCTGAAGCGGGTGATGCTGCCGGCGCGCAACAAGCGGGACTACGACGACATCCCGAAGAGCGCGCGGGACAACCTCGAATTCATCTGGCTGGAGCGCGTCGACGAAGCCATCGCCGCGGCGCTCGAGCCGGCCGAGGCCCAAGCCGAGGCCAAGGTCGAAGCGGCGGAGTGAATGAGATGAAGAAACTGCTGGAAAGAGCAAAGCGGTCGCGGACAACGCAGCGGCTGCGCCAGTTGCTCGATCGCGCCATCGACGGGGTTCGCGATGCGCTGGCGGCATCAGGACCGCGGCTTCAGCCGGTCCCGGTCCGCGCGAAGCGCCGCAAGGGTTGAGCCCTCCGTCTCAAGTCCTCGCGACAGCCCCGAACAAAAGGCCCCCTCCTACGCGAGGGGGCCTTTGCGTTGTTAGCCCACGGCGTCCTTGGCGGCCTTGACCGGGCGGGCGCGGACGATCTTCCGGGCCGGCTTGGCCTTGAACATCATCTCTTCGCCCGTGAACGGGTTGGTGCCCTTGCGCGCCTTGGTCGCGGGCTTCTTGATGACCACGAACTTGGCGAAGCCCGGCACCAGGAACAGGCCGTTCTTCTTGAGCTCCTTGTGACCGACGTCGGTCAGCGTCTCCATGACGCTCTTGACGTCACGCTTGGAAAGCTCGGTGGTGGTCGCGATCTTTTCGATCAGCTGCGATTTCGACATTTGGGTGGCCATCGTGTCTCCTCTGATTCGTTGACGGCTGCATATTAGACCAACCGGTGAAGGCCTATAGCCTTCTGCACAGTTTTGTCGGGGTTTTACGGGCTTTTTTGGCCCTCTGTGGCAAAAAACCCTGCTTTTTAGCCACTTCCGGAGCGGAAGAGGCCTCAGGCAGCGGATTTCACCTTGTTTCAAAGGCCCGCACGCAGCCTTGCTAAAGCTGATTCGATGCTTTCGACAAGCGACGACCGGCCTCTTTGTCGGAGTCCGGTCGCGATTCACCCTGGAAAATAAGCCTAGATCGTCGTGATGCGGCGATCGCGGGGACTTTTCTTCCCTTATCTTTACAGAGCGCGACGAGCTTCTCTTTACAGAGCGCGACGAGCTTCGCTCGCGCTAGATACGCTCGATGATGACGGCCGGGGCCATGCCACCGGCCGCGCACATGGTGACGAGACCACGCTTCAAGTCGCGCCGTTCGAGCTCGTCGAGCACGGTGCCGATCAGGATCGAGCCGGTGGCGCCGATGGGATGGCCGAGTGCGATCGAGCCGCCATTGACGTTGACCCTGGCGCGATCGAGCTTGAGGTCGCGGATGTATTTTTCCGCAACCACGGCAAAGGCCTCGTTGATCTCGAACAGGTCGATGTCGTCCACGGTCAGCCCCGCCTTCGCCAGCACCTTGCGCGTCGCCGGCACCGGCGCGTTCAGCATCAAGGTCGGCGAGTCTCCCATGTTGGCCATCGCGACCACGCGGGCGCGCGGCTTCAGGCCATGCGCCTTGGCATAAGCCGGCGACGCCAGCAGGATCGCGGCCGCGCCGTCGACCACGCCGGACGAGTTGCCGGCGTGGTGCATGAAGTCGATCTCGAGCTCGGGGTACTTCTGCAGGATCAGGCCGCGATAGGTCGTGCCCTTGTCGTCGAGCGCATGGTCGGCGACCGCGGGGAATGCGGGCTTCAAAGCGCTCAGCCCTTCCATCGTGGTCTGCGGCCGCGGATATTCTTCATGGTCCAGCGCGAGGCTGCCGTCCTCGCGATGCACCGGAACGAGGCTGTTCTTGAAGTGGCCGTTCGCGATCGCATGCGCGGCACGCTTCTGGCTTTCGAGGCCGAGCGCGTCGACGTCCCTTCGCGTGATGCCTTCCAGCGTCGCGATCGCGTCGGCGCAGACGCCCTGATGCGACTGCGGATGCCGCGCACGCAGGCGCAGATTGCCATTGTCCATCATCATCGGGCCACCGCCGCGACGTCCTTCCATCGACATCATCTCGCAGCCGCCGGCGACGACGAGGTCCTCCGTGCCCGACATGATCGAGGCCGCGGCCATGTTGACGCTGGTGATGCCGGAGCCGCAGAAACGGTCGAGCGTCACGGCACTCGCGCGCACGTCGTAGCCGGCATCCAGCGCCGACATGCGGCCGAGATCGCCGCCTTGCGTTGCGACCTGCGCGCTGCAGCCCCAGACGATGTCGTCGACATCGGCGGTGTCGATGCCGGTGCGCGTCGCGAGCGCGTGCAGCACGGTTGCTCCCAGCTGCTGCGGATGAATGCCCGAGAGTGCGCCCTTGCCGGCCTTGCCGACGCCCCGTGGGGTCCGGCAGGCATCGATGATGAGTGCATCGGTCATTGGCGTGTCCTCTTGTTATGAGTGGTTGAGGACGGTTTTGAATAAGGCAGAGAGTGGAGTCAATGCGCGGCGCTGCACTCCCTCTCCCCGTTCTTACGGGGAGAGGGTTGGGGTGAGGGGCTGCCTCAAAAAGACGGTGACAGACGGACTCGCGGAGACTCCCCCTCACCCGGATTTTCCGCTGCGCGTAAAATCCGGCCTCTCCCCGCAAGCGGGGAGAGGCGAAGAGACGCCGCTACGCCCCCGCCGCGTTCTTCGCGATCACGTTGCGATAGAAGCTGGCGCTGAGTTTCGGCGTACGCACCTGGGTGTCGAAATTGACGTGGTAGAGCCCAAAACGCTTGTTGAGCCCGAACACCCATTCAAAATTGTCCATCAGGCTCCAGAGGAAGTAGCCGCGCACCGGCACGCCTTCGGCGGTGGCGCGCTGGAGCTGGGCGAGGTAGTTGCGCAAATACATGATGCGGTCGGTGTCGTAGATCTTGCCGTCGGGCGTCACGACGTCGTCGCCGGAGGTGCCGTTCTCGCTGATATAGATCGCATCCGTCTTCCAGATCTTCGCCGCCAGCTTCGGCACCCAGTAGATCGTCTCGGGGCCGACGCGCAACCAGTCCGAATTCATGTGCGGGAACGATTTCGGGATCGGCAGCGGCATGAAGCCCGCGCCCTGGTCGGACGCCACCACGTAGTTCTGCGGCGCGTAGATGTTGAGGCCGAGGAAATCGACCGGCGAAGATATGATCTTCAGCTCGGCATCGGTGTATTTCGGCGCGTCGCGCCCCGCGAACTTCAGGAAGGCGTCGGTGTACTGGCCCGTCATGATGACGTTGAGATAGCCGGCGTTCATCTCGCGCAGCGCGATCTCGGCGGCACGGACGTTCTCCGGCGTGTCGATCGCGGGGGCGCAGGCATCGATGTTCTCGGCCGGCCCCACCCTGGTGCCGCGGCGGCCATGGGCGCGTACCGCCTGCACCGCGAGCCCGTGCGCGAGTGCGCTATTGTGCCTGATCTGGTTGACCTCGGCTTGCGGCAGCGTCACGCCGGGCGCGTCGATGCCGATGCCGTAGCCGAAATGGACGAACCGACCGCTCTCGTTCAGTGTGAAGACGTTCTTGACGCGATCGGTCAGGTGCTCGGCGACATAGGCCGCGTAATCGCCGAATATCTTGCAGGTCTCCGTCGAGCGCCAACCGCCAAACCGGTCCTGGAGCGATTGCGGCAGGTCCCAATGATAAAGCGTCAGCCACGGCTCGATGCCGTTCTTGAGGAGTTCGTCGACCAGGCGGTTGTAGAAGTCGAGCCCCTTCGGGTTGGATTTGCCATCGCCGTCCGGAAACAGCCGCGGCCAGGCCACCGAGAAGCGATAGGCCTTGCAACCGAGCTCCCTGATGAGCGCGATGTCCTCCTTGTAGCGGTGATAGTGCTCGTTGGCGCGGTCGCCGGTCGAGCCGTCCTCGATCTTGCCGGGGATGCGGACGAACTTGTCCCAGATCGAGGCCCCTCGCCCGTCCTCGTTGACGGCGCCCTCGACCTGATAGGACGAGGTCGCGGTGCCCCAGACGAAGCCCGCCGGAAAGCCGTCCCCGCTCCGTGGCGGCGATGCGGGCTTGGCGTCCGCCCCCGTAAGAGGATTGGCGATGCCGGCTGCGGACAATCCCGCCAGCGTGGCGAACTGGCGGCGCGAGACCTTGTCCGACATTGATAGTGCTCCGGGGTGATGCTCTTTCGGCGGCACCATGGCGAATCGCGGGTCGTTTGAGAAGCGGGCGAGCCGTAGGCTGAGGATGCAGGATTGCAGAATGCGACAAAGTTGTCCGAAAGGGGCCACGGCAATTGTCGGCAGAGCTACCCCAAAGCCGAAATACCAGCCCAATCCGGCGAGGAAGTTGTCAGTTCCTCTCGAAACGAGGGCCCGTAGGCTCACAGAATGCCATAAACCGCTCGGAAATTACGACCAAAGTTCGAAAATATGGCGTATGGTGCAACAATCGCCGCTCCGCTCTGGGCGATTGTCTGTCCGCACCGGTCAAGCAAGAGAACGACTGACTATGACGCGGTTTGACCGCACGAGACCGTGGTCACCTCTTCCGCTTGACCAAGCGCCTGTCCTGCCAGGGATACAACGACTGACCTCGCGTCAGAGCCACTGTGAATTCGAGGTAGATATATGTCGTATGCCTACAAGCTGAATGAAGACGTTCGCCACCAGCCCCAAGGCCCACAAGGACGTGCCGCAACTGAGCCGCCGATGATTTACACCATCGTCCAGCATATGCCTATCGAGGCCGACGGACGTCTCCGATACCGCATCAAGTGCAAGTCTGAGAAAATCGAGCGAGTCGTCACGGAAGATCAGCTTTCGTATTCACAGTGAACTGCTTGACGACGGCGGCTTCCGCGATCAGCGTGAGCGCTTCGGCAACTTTGGCAGCTTGTCGGGATTGAACGGCGGTATCTGCCGGCTTCGTTCGGGCGCGGGCGCCTGCTGTTCCGTCAGTATCAGCGTACCCTGAAGGATCATTCCCGGCACTTGCGCTGCTGTCGCCGTGTAAGTCGCGACCTTGCCCGGGCAGTTTCCCTCGATGTCCAGCGTGAGCTCATCGTCGACGCCGAACACCGTTGCGCGTCCGTCGGTATGGCGCCTCGTCGACACGGTGGCGGTGAAGCGATCGCCGTCGACCTTGCAAGAGCCGTGATAGGTCATCAGGCTGTCGCAGCCCCATATCTGTCCGTCTGCGACATGGACGATCCCGGTCCCTTGATCGAGCGGCGTCTTGTACCACGCCGCATAGGTGCCGTCCTTCAACACGGGAGCAGTCTCCCCTGGTATTCCCTCGCGCATCATCGACACGATCAGCGCTAACAAAGCGTTAATCGCGCGGCCCGTGCCAATCCGGACTATTCCTGCGCAGCTCGGCTTCGAGGTCTTCAATGATGCTGTGAAGCAGACACGCGGCAAGTGGATCGGTCACTTCGCGCTCCAAATGCCGCGTAACGCGCAATCTGGAATTCCTGCTCTCTCAACTGGCGCTCTGTCATCGGACGGGCCCTCCGACGAACCGACGCAGAGACAGCCGAACAGTTTCGTTACAATTTTAGGATCATTCGCTATGGTTTCCGATCGGTAAAACAACGCGACGCCAAGCTTCGCCGGCGCGCGGGATCATCGGACCTTTCGAAGGTCGATACGCCGACATGCGCCGCTGTTACGGCACATCACCGCTTCTCCGATTCTCGCCGATGCTGTGCGGCTTGTTGAGGAAGAACTCCCGGTTACCGAGAGCCGCTTCCGCGTACTGATCAATCGCAACCTGGATGGCCTCGATGTGCATGCGGCACCAACCCTCCAGACAGGACAGGCGCCGCGCATGATGAAGCGCCTTCAGAAATTCCGGCGGCTCCTGCATGTCGGAGAAGTAGGTCGGCCTCTCCCCCTTCATGCCCGTGCCATCTCTCGCGGCGGAACAAGACGGCGCTTCTCGACACCGACGCGCGATGGCATCGGCCGATGGCGGGGAACGAAGAGGCTGGCGACGACGATTGGGTCCGTGTCTCCCAGCGCGGCCCGCTCCTTAACGAGCCCGCTCATCACCGTGCGCATCTTCATGACTTCGCCTGCGACGAAGCTGCAGTCCTCGTCCCTGTTGATCTGCTCATGCATGATCGCCTCGGCCTCACGCATGCTGACGCGTAACGCCCTGATGATCCTGCGAATTTCGTTGATGCGGTTGTCCATGGCTCGCTCCCTTGGCTGGACGAGCAGCATAAGAACAAAACATGAACAACGAGTCAATCGGCTTGAGGTAGAACACACCCGTGGCGGCACGCCGCGCCGGCGCAAACCGGGCTCCTCGTCATCCCATATGGACCGGGCTTGAGAGCCAGATCAGAACGTCACCCGCATTCCCGCATAGAAGGCGCGCGGCCTTGCAGGGCTGAGCGAGCGCGGGTCGGTGAACTCGGCACCGCCATTGGTGAAGTTGGGCACGGCTTCGCGGTCGAAGAACTGTCCATAGGTCGCGTAGCGCTTGTCGAAGATATTGTCGATCTTGCCGTAGAGCTGGAAGTTCTTGGTTACCTGGTAGGACGTGTGCAGGTTGAACACGGTGTAGGACGGCAGCTTCGCATATTGGTTGGACTCGTCGCCGACCAGATATTGGCTGGAGACGAACAGCGCATTGCCGCCGACCTTCCAGACGTCGGTGACGGCATAGTCGATGCCGACCTTGACGCGATGGCGCGGGATCGCGGGGAGCTGGTTACCGGGCGAGACCTGGATGTTGCCGTCACCATCGGCGAACGGGCTGTTGGAGCCGATGGACAACGCGTCGAGGAAGCGCGCGTCGACGAAAGCGTAGCTCGCCTGGAATTGAACCGTCGGCGATTTGATGTTGATTTCGGCCTCGAGGCCTTGCCGCCGGGTGCGGCCGACATTGGAGAAATAGCCAAAGCCGGTGCGGCCGGGCACGGGGATCGCGACGATGTCGTCGTAATTGGTGGCGCGGAAGCCGCCGATTTTCCAGCCGAGCGTGCCGATGTTCAGCTCCCTGCTGCCGCGCAGGCCCGCTTCCACGGTCTTGGACACGACCTGCTTCAATGGCGGATCGGAGACGAGAAACGCGGCGATGAGACAGGGACGGGCAGGATCGGAGCAGCCGAGCTCGAGCGGCGTCGGAACGCGGTTGGCCTCGGAATAGCCGGCATAGGCCGTCAACCCCGGCGTGATCTTGTAGGTGCCGCCGATCACCGGATTGAAACGGGTGAAGGTGTGATCGCCGTTGAGATCGGCCCCGAGCTGATCCTCAAGCGTGATGCGCGCCACGTTGAAACGGCCGCCGCCCGTCACGGCAAACGCATCCGTGACATTGAACGTGTCCATCGCGTACAGGCCGTTATATTGATTGACGGTCCGCAGCGAGACGGGGCCGGCAACGGTTTCAGGCACGCCGGTCGGCCCCAGGAAGAGGCCGCTGCCGCTGACGACGTAGTTTTCTCCGATCGTGCCGATTTCGGCGGTGGCGTTATAGCGCGTGACGCTGGCGTCATAGGTGGCGCCCATCACGAAGCGGTTGTCGTGGCCGAACAGTTGATCGGTATTGGTGGCCTGCCCCGACACGCCGAAGGTGGTCGAACGTATCGAGCTGCGGTCGATCTCGCCGAGGATGGTCCCGGATGCGAAAGGATTGGCAAGCGGCAGGCCGTTCACGCCGTTTGCCGGTGTGGCGCCGTCGCCGAAGCAAAGAAGGCCGGCGAGTCCCGGATCGGTGCATTCCTGCGCGTCGGTCGGATTGCCGTCGACGAGCTTCTGCTCGTACCTGCGCACATGCGCAGTGCCTTCGAGCGTCCAGGTCGGCGTCGCATCGACCTTGCCGGTCAGATTGAGATAGCCGACGCGATTGGAGGTGGTCTGCGGTGTCGTGTAGGTCGCGCCCCAATATTTGTCGAGCAGCTCGGCGGGAACGGTGGCGCTGGCGCCGAAATCGTTCTTGGCGACGCCCATGTTGGCGTGGAATTCGCTGTCGCCGGCCTTGTAGCCGACATCGCCGTAGAAGCGCCGCACGTCCGATTGGGAGAAATTGCGGAAGCCGCTGTCGTGCAGGCCTTCGAGCGCGGCATAGACGCCGTAGTTCTTGTCGACCGTCTTGCCCCATTGCGCCGAGCCCTGGATGCGGCCGAACGAGCCGCCCATGAGATCGAGCTCCGCACCCTGATAGGTGAAACCATCCTTCATTTGCAAATTGATCGCGCCACCCAGCGCGTTGAGGCCGAAGGCTGGGTTGTTGGTCACGAGCGTCACCGACCGGATCGCCGCGGTCGGGATCAGGTCCCAGTTGACGGCGTCGGAGAAGGCTTCGTTGATGCGGACGCCGTTCTGATACACGGCGAGGCCTTGCGGCGTGCCCGTCACCGGCGAGGCAACGAAGCCGCGGAATTCGACATCCGGCTGAAATGGATTGCCGGTGACCTCGCTGATGTTGACGCCGGCGATGTTGTCGCGAAGCGCGTCGGTGATGTTCATCGAGCCGGTGCGCTTGATCTGGCTGGCGTCGACGGCGTTGATCGCCGACGGGACCTTGTCGACGTCGAGACCTCTGCCGGTACCCGGCGCGGTCGGATAGACGTAGAGGCGCGTCCTGGGGCTGGCGGATGATGGTGCCCCGATGTGCGCGACCGGACGCGACGACGCGGTGCGCCGCGCCGTCGACGGCGGCGGCGCCGTCACCTCGACCGGCGGCAGGTTCTGGACGTTGGTTTCCTCGTCCTGCGCGGCCCCCGCCGGGATCGCGAAGATCAACCCCGACACCAGCCCGGTCGAAACCGAGGCCATCACCAAACGACGCTTGAACCCAAGAGGCTTGAACCCAAAACGCTTGAACCGAACACGATCGCCCATCCCAGCCTTCCCATCCGTGGCCACCGGCTGTTTTGATTTTCGCCGGTTGGTCGAGACGAGTGTAATCGGCAGGGACGCGTGCGCCAGCCACAAAAGGTCGGGCCGTATCCGCACCAATTTTCCCGAGAAAATCGGGAATTCTTCCCGACGCGATCAGGACGCCGCCGTCGGAACCAGCGCTTCGACCGTCAGACCGCCGTCGCCGGAGACGACGTTGAGCGTGCCGCCCAGCGCTAGGATCCGCTCGCGCATGCCGACGAGGCCGAAGCCGAGCTTCTGGCCCGGCTCCATGCCACGGCCATTGTCGCTGACCCGTACCCGGGCACAGCCGCGGCCATCGCTTGCCGCCTGCGCCACCGGCTCGATGACGACATTGACCGAGGTCGCGCCGGCGTGGCGGAACACGTTGGTGAGCGCCTCCTGCACGATGCGGTAGATGGTGAGGTCGGCGGTCTCCCCGGTGACGCCAAGCGCCGGCGAGATCGCGGTCTCGATGGTGACATCGGGATGCGACTCCCGCCACAGCCGCGACAGCGATTCCAGCGCCTGGCGCAGGCCGAGCTCGGCAAGGCCGACGGGCCGGAGACGCTCCAGCACGCGGCGATTGAACTGCTGAAGCGCGTTGATCTGCTCCAGCATGGCACTGCCGTGTTTTCGCACGGCCTCCGCACTCGGGGCGCGTCCGTCCGCCTGCTTCGCCAGCGCGCTGGCATGCGCGCGCAGCGAGAACAGATATGGCCCGAACTCGTCATGGAGCTCGCGCGCGATCTCCTTGCGCTCGACGTCCTGGAGCGACACCGTTCGCTCGGCGAGGCGCCGCTTGTCCTCGATCGCCTCGCTGAGCGTTGCCGCAAGATGGTTGAGCTTGGTGCAGATCGCGGCGAGCTCCGGTGCGCCGCCCGGCGCGACGCGCGCCTGATAGCGCCCGTCCTCGAGCTCGGCCATGACATCCGCAAGGGACTGGAGCGGCGCCAGTGCCCGGCCGATCACATTCATCATCACCAGGAACAGCGCCAGCGCGATCACAGAGCCGACCTCGAGCTGGGTCACGATGGCGTCCCAGATCTCGGCGATCTCGTCATCGGGATGGGAAGTGATCAGCAGCGAACCCGGCTTGCCATGGATCGAGACGGGTACGCTCACCGCGGTCTGCTCGGGATGCACCAGGCTGACGAACCAGGCCGGCGGCGCGCGGGTGTCGTCGTCGGCGTCGGTCCGGGGCTGCGTCAGCGGACTGCCCGCTTCGTCCCGAAGCGCGATGCTGACATGGCGCAGGCGGCTGAGGTCGCGTGCGATCTGGTTCAGCCTGGCATCCGGATCGGGCGCCTCGTTGAGATCCGCCACAATCATCTCGATGAATTCGCGCGCGAGCCGGATCACGCTCTGGTCCTCGGCCTGCACGCGCGGCCCGGCTTCCGCGACCTGGCGGCCGATATTGACGGCGAGCCCCAGCGCCAGCAGCAATGCCAGCAGCAGGTTGATGCGCCCACGCAAGGATAGATTTTGCCACATTGGTATCGCCCGTGCCCCGCGAAGGATCGGCCTGCGCCTGTCCGATAACGTTGACAGAGGCGAAGCGCCCGATATCTAATCGCAAGCGTACAGCAATCCCGGCCGGGCGCGAAACAGGCCAAGACGCTGTCGCGAGGAACGCCTATGCGCATTTTGATCGTCGACGATCATCCTATCGTCGCCTCCGGCTGCCGTGCCGTGCTGGCCGACGAGGGCGAGATCGAGATTTTGGAGGCCGCCGACGCCGAAGACGGCGAGTGCGTCTTCATCGTCGAGCGCCCCGACCTCTCGATCATCGACATCAACCTGCCGACCGTGTCCGGCTTCGAGCTCGCGCGCCGCATCCTCGAGCGCGCGCCCGAGGCCCGAATCATCATGTTCAGCATGAACGACGATCCAGCTTTCGCGGCGCGTGCGATCGAGTGCGGCGCCAAGGGCTACGTCTCCAAGACCGGCGACCCCGACGATCTCGTCGAGGCGATCCGCACCGTCGGCAGCGGCGGCACTTATCTGCCAAGCGCGATCGCGCGCAGCATCGCCTTTGCGGGACCCGCGCTGGCGCAAAGCCCGCTGTCGAAGCTGAACGCGCGCGAGATGGAGATTTTGCGGCTACTCAGCGCCGGAAAGAGCCTGTCCGAGATCGCCTGGCTAGTGCAGTCGTCCTACAAGACTGTCGCGAACACTTCGTCCATCATGCGCCAGAAGCTCGGGGTGAAAACCTCTGTCGAGCTGGTGCGGCTGGCGATCGACAGCGGCGTGGCCTGACCGCCGCCACGAATTCGGTCACACAAGCGTTGCAATCCTGATGTGGTTTGATGCCACGGAGCATAACGGCATGACGATCCAGACTGTCTCGACCAATACATCCTATGGCGGCGTACAGGGCGTGTATCGCCATGCCAGCCAGGCGACCGGAACCGACATGACGTTCTCGGTCTATGTTCCCCCGCACGCGCAGGGCGCCAAGCTGCCCGTGGTCTGGTATCTCTCCGGCCTCACCTGCACGCACGCCAACGTCACCGAGAAGGGCGAATTCCGCAAGGCCTGCGCCGAGCTCGGCTTGATCTTCGTCGCGCCCGACACCTCCCCGCGCGGCCCCGACGTGCCCGGCGATGCGAATAATGCCTATGATTTCGGCCTCGGCGCCGGTTTCTATGTCGACGCGACGCAAGAACCGTTTTCACGCAATTATCGGATGTGGAGCTACGTCACCGACGAACTGCCGAAACTCGTGGCGGAGAATTTTCCGGTCGATGCGAAGCGCCAATCGGTGATGGGCCATTCGATGGGCGGCCACGGCGCGCTGACGGTCGCGCTACGCAACCCGCACCGTTTTCGCGCGGCCAGCGCCTTTGCGCCGATCGTGGCACCGTCGCTCGTGCCCTGGGGCATCAAGGCGCTGACCGGCTATCTCGGGCCGAACAAGGACAATTGGCGCAGCCACGACACGGTGGCGCTGATCGAGGACGGCGCGAAATTTTCAGGCTTTCTGGTCGACGTCGGCGAGGCCGATAATTTCCTCAAGGAGCAGCTCAAGCCGGAGCTGCTACAGGCCGCCTGCAACAAGGCCAACATTCCGCTGACGCTGCGGCGGCAGGCGGGCTACGACCACAGCTATTATTTCATCTCGACCTTCATGGGCGACCATCTGCACTGGCATGCGGAGAGATTGAAAGGGTGAGCTTTCTTCCTTCTCCCCTTGCGGGAGAAGGTGGCGCGAAGCGCCGGATGAGGGGTATCTCACCGCGAATTCGAATGAGAGTTAGACTCGGGGAGAGAGACCCCTCACCCGTCTCGCCGCTACGCGGCGAGCCACCCTCTCCCACAAGGGTAGAGGGTGCAGCGGCGCACGCGGAGAGAAGAACCTACTCCGGCTTGCCGTAGTTCGGTGCCAGCAACCGGTTGCGGATCAGATAGCTCATCGTGCGCGTCCAGGATTCATCCGTGTTGCCGCGCATGTCGGCGCTCGCGGCCGTGATCATGTTGCCGGTCTTCACGTCGCGCAGGTAGATGTTCAGATTGATGATCAGGTTCGAGACCTTCTGCACCATGCCGGTGATTTCCAGGTCGGCACCCAACTGTCCGGCAAGCTTGAGGTCGCAGCCGCCGCAGGCCTGCAGATTGGCGTGACGGGCCGCGTCCCGGATCGGCGCGATATCGAGCAGCTGGAACCTGCCTGACTCGACCAGTGCCTTGCGCAACTGCTCACTGATGAGGTCGAGCCGCGCCTCCTCGGGCTTGGAGCCGTAGAACTCGCCGGGCAGGCTGGTGTCGATCAGTTCGAAATCGAACACGGCGAGTTTCGGCGGATCGGCGAATGCGGCCGAGCCCGTCAACAGCAAAGCGACGAAACATATCAGCGCTCGCATGATCGTGATTCCCAGCGTGGCAGCGTGAGGACGAAATGCGGGGTTGCATGGCCTGACAAATCGGTCATGCTTTAGCAGAGACAATTCTCCATCGGCGGTCAAGCCGGGGAGAACATCTGGAGGAAACATGATCCGATGGTTGGTCGGCCTGATCGGCCTAGGTGTTGCTGCGACGAGCGCGCTCGCGGCCGACCCTGTCATGATCGGCGTCGGCTATCTCGGAATCGCCGGTACCAGATCGACGCTGTCGCTGGTCGAGCAGCCCGCGGAGAATGACGGCGTCGCCGGCGCACGCCTCGCCATCGAGGACAACAACACCACCGGCAAGTTCCTCAACCAGCGCTTTGCGCTGGAGGAGCGGCGTATCAAAGAGGGCGAGGATGCCGTGCAGGCCGCGACCGAACTCGCCGCACGCAACGGCTTCATCATCGCCGACCTGCCGGCCGACGCGCTGCTGAAAGTCGCCGACGCCCTGCGCGAGCGCGGCACGCTGCTGTTCAACGCCGGCGCGATCGACGAGCGGCTGCGCGAGGCCGATTGCCGTGCCAACGTCATCCACACCGCGCCGACGCGCGCGATGCTGGCGGATGCGCTCGGTCAGTATCTGGTGTGGAAGCAGTGGAAGCGCTGGCTGCTCGTGGTCGGCTCGCATGACGAGGACAGGCTGTTCGCAGATGCGCTCCGGCGCACCGCGACGCGGTTCGGCGCCAAGATCGTGCAGGAGCGCAGCTTCGAAGACAAAGGCGGCGCGCGCCGCACAGACTCGGGCGTGACGCTGATCCAGCGCCAGATGCCGGTATTCACGCAACAGGCTCCGGCCTACGATGTGCTGGTCGCCGCTGACGAGAGCGAGGTGTTCGGCGCCTACCTGCCCTATCGCACCTGGGATCCGCGGCCTGTCGCGGGCTCTGCCGGGCTGGTGCCGCGGAGCTGGGACGCCGCGCAAGACCAGTGGGGCGCGATCCAGATGCAGAACCGTTTCGTCAAGCTGAATGCGCGGCGGATGACCGCGCTCGACATGCAGGCCTGGACGGCCGTGCGCATGATCGGAGAGGCCACCTCGCGCACCAATTCCGGCGACGTCAAGAAGGTCACCGATTTCATCAAGGGGCCGGATTTTTCGGTCGCCGCCTTCAAGGGCACCAAGCTGACCTTGCGCGACTGGAACCTGCAGCTGCGTCAGCCGATCCTGCTGGTCGACGGCCGCATGGTGGTGTCGGTGTCGCCGCAAGAAGGTTTCCTGCATCAAGTCTCCGAGCTCGACACGCTCGGCTATGACCGCCCGGAGAGCAAATGCAAGCTGAAGTGAGGAAGAAGATGTTGCGCGCGTGGCGTGTTGGGTTGCTGTCCGGACTGGCGCTGGCGGCAGCGCCGGCGCATGCGTTCATCGCCTATGTCTCGAACGAGAAGAGCAACACGGTGTCGGTGATTGACACCGACAGCTGGACGGTGACCAAGACCATCAAGGTCGGCCAGCGCCCGCGCGGCATCGACTTCACGCGCGACGGCAAGTTCGTGATGGTCGCGGTCGGCGACGACGACACCATCCAGATGATCGACGCCAAGACGCAAGCCGTGGTGGACAGCCTGCCCTCCGGGCCCGACCCGGAATTGTTCGCTCAGGATGCCGCCGGCAAGGTCCTCTATGTCGCCAACGAGAACGACAACACGGTGACCGTGATCGACCTCGAGAAGCGCGCCCGCCTTGGCGACATCCAGGTCGGCGTCGAGCCCGAGGGCATGACCATCAGCCCGGACGGCAAGACGTTGATCAACACGTCCGAGACCACCAACATGGCGCATTTCATCGACACGTCGTCGCGCCAGATCGTCGCCAACGTGCTGGTCGACGCGCGACCGCGCTTTGCCGAATTCAAGCACGACGCTTCCGAATTGTGGGTGTCCTCGGAGATCGGCGGCACCGTCTCGATCATAGACCCCGGAAAGCACGAGGTGACCGGCAAGATCAATTTCGAGATTCCGGGGTTGAGGAAGGAGGCGATCCAGCCCGTCGGCATCGGCATGACCCGGGACGACAAGACCGCCTTCATCGCGCTCGGACCCGCCAACCGCATCGCCGTGGTCGATACCGCCTCGCGCAAGGTGACGAAATATCTGCTGGTCGGACAACGGGTCTGGCACATGGCATTCACGCCGGACGAAAAATTTCTGCTGACCACCAACGGCGTGTCGAACGACGTCTCCGTCATCGACGTCGCCGCGCAAAAGGTAATCAAGACCATTCAAGTGGGCGAACTGCCCTGGGGTATCACGATCGCGCCATGACCAACCCTGCTCCCATCTCCGAACAGCGCGAGACGCCACGGCCCGATCCGGCAGCGGTGCCGGCGTTGTCGATCGACAGCGTCAGCCACGCCTATGGCCAGCGCCGCGCACTGATGGACGTGTCCTTCAACGTACAGCCCGCGAGCTTTACGGCCCTGCTCGGCCTCAACGGGGCGGGCAAGAGCACGCTGTTCTCGCTGACCACACGGCTGTTCGGCATCCAGTCCGGCCGCGTCGGCATTTTCGGCCATGACGTCGGCAAAAGCCCCGGCGAAGCGCTGCGGTTGCTTGGCGTCGTGTTCCAGCCGCGCACGCTCGATCTCGATCTGTCGCTGACGCAGAACCTGCTCTATCACGCCGCACTCCACGGCATCAGCCGCCGCGAGGCGCGCGCGCGAGCCGCCGAGCTGCTCAGCCGCATCGGCCTTACCGAGCGCGCCAGCAGCAAGGTGCGCGATCTCTCGGGCGGGCAGATGCGGCGGCTGGAGATCGCACGCGCCCTGCTGCACCGGCCGCGCCTGCTCTTGCTGGACGAGCCGACCGTCGGCCTCGACGTCAAGGCGCGCGCCGACATCATCAGCCATGTGCGCCAGCTCGTGAACGAGCAAGGCATCGGCGTGCTCTGGGCCACGCATCTGTTCGACGAGATCATGGCCGGCGACGATCTCGTGGTGCTGCACCAGGGCAAGGTGCTGGCGCAGGGACCGATGAGCCGCGTCGTCGCGGAAGCCGGCGCGCAGGACGTCAACACCGCTTTCATGCGCCTGACCGGCGCGCAGACCCTGCCGGGTGGCGGCGCATGAGCAGCATCACCACGCGCGAGGCGCCGCGCGGCTTCTCGGCCGCCGAATACATGACCTGTCTCACGGGCATCGTCTGGCGCGAAGGCCTGCGCTTTCTGCACCAGCGCGAGCGTTTCGTCTCGGCGCTGGTGCGGCCGCTGGTGTGGCTGTTCATCTTCGCCGCTGGCTTCCGTCAGGTGCTCGGCATCTCCATCATCCCGCCCTACGAGACCTACATCCTCTACGAGGTCTTCATTGCGCCCGGACTGATGGCCATGATCCAGCTCTTCAACGGCATGCAGTCCTCGCTGTCGATGGTCTATGACCGCGAGATGGGCAACATGCGCACGCTGCTGGTCAGCCCACTGCCGCGCGGCTACCTGTTGTTCTGCAAGCTGCTCGCGGGCACCGCGGTGTCGCTGCTCCAGGTCTATGCCTTCCTGCTGATCGCCTGGTTCTGGGACATCACGCCTCCTCCGATCGGCTATCTCACCGTACTGCCGGCACTGATCCTGTCCGGACTGATGCTGGGCTCGCTCGGCATGCTGATCTCCTCCGGCATCAAGCAGCTGGAGAACTTTGCCGGCGTGATGAATTTTGTCATTTTCCCGATGTTCTTCGCCTCCTCGGCGCTTTACCCGCTCTGGCGGGTGCAGGAGGGCAGCCCCTATCTCTATTATCTCTGCGAGGTCAATCCGTTCACCCACGCGGTCGAGCTGATCCGCTTCGCGCTGTACGGGCAAATCAACTGGATTTCGCTGGCGGTGGTCGCGACCTGCACAATCGTCTTCATGATCGGCGCGATTCTGGCCTATGATCCCTCGCGCGGGCTGGCGCGACGGGGCCCTGCGGGAGGCGAAGGATGACGGTTCGGGTTCTGGCCATGGCCGCTCTGATGCTCGCAGTCGCGGGCACGGCGGCACGCGCGGCCGATCCGCGCTATCCGGACTGGCCCTGCACGCAGGCCAAAGTGCCGGAAATTTCGCTCGCGGCCGTTTGGGCCGGCCCTTCGCTCGACGACGTGCAAAACAAGTGGAAGGACGACGCCAAAGTCAGCGCGCTGGTCGCCAAATTGTCGGCACGCAAGACGCCGCTGGACGAAGCCGAGAAGTTGGTGAGGGAGTTTTTGGCGGGCTCCGCGGCCGACAAGACCGCGAATGCGAAACTGCTGTTCGCAGGCCTGTTCGACACGCTCAACGCTCAACGCTCGCAGGTCATGAGCGGGTTGGAACGCGTCAGCCGCAAGCAGCGCGAAGCCGCCGACAAGATCCGCGAGGAGAGTGTACAGCTCCAGGCGCTCCAGGGCGCCACGCCGCGCGACGAGGCCAAGGTCGATGCGCTCAGCAACGAGCTGATCTGGAAGACCCGCATTTTCGAGGACCGCCACAAGGTGGTGCGGTTCGTTTGCGAGGTTCCCACCACCATCGACCAGCGGCTGTTTGCGCTCGGACGCGTGATCCAGCAGGAAATGGAATAGCGTCAGCCTCATTGACCGCTTGCGGCAGGTTCCCGCGCCTCCATTGCGATCATTAACCTGTGCTATATGCCGGAACCAAATCGATCTAGGATGTCTTGTCGATGGGTAATCCAAGGCATCGGGAGGCCTCGATGGGAACCACAAAATTTATCCTCGCAGGCGCTGCGGCCATCAGCATGCTCGCAAGCAGCGCATTCGCTGACGATTTGACCGGAATGGTCACCCGGATAGATCGGCTCAACAGCACGATTTCCATCCAGCAGACGCAGAAGGGCACGGTCGGCGGCAGCGCAGGCGGCGCCGGCGCGCTCCAGGAGTACAAGGCCAAGGATGCCGCGATGCTCGACGCCGTCCACGCCGGCGACAGGGTGAGCTACTCTGCGACCGACAATAGCGGCACGGGCACGCTGACCAAGCTGCAGAAGCAGTAGTGTTGCCTTCACCTCTCCCCGCTTGCGGGGAAAGGTCGGAATTCGCGCGCCGCGCGGATTCCGGGTGAGGGGGTACAGGTCCCTTGACGGATTCAATCTGCGGAGAGAGGCCCCTCACCCCAACCCTCTCCCCGTAAGAACGGGGCGAGGGAGCGCAGCTGCCCTAGGCGATGCAGCTTGCCTATTGCTCCGGCCGCGGCTCGGGCTGCGCCTCCTCGGTCGGAAGTTTGGCGCGCTCCCAGCCGTCGGTCCCATCGGGATACCAGGCGAGGTTGGAGTAGCCGTACGCGAGCGCGCGCTTGGCGGCGTTCCAGGACATCCAGCAATCGGCCAGACAGTAGATCACGAGCAGCGCGGCCTTATCACCGCGCGACGCACGCGCGAGGCCGCGCTGGAAATAATCGTCCATGGCGGGCGGCAGCGTGCCGTAGCCGGTGTCCGGCAGCCAGATGCTGCCCGGAATGTTTTTGCGCGGCGCCTCGCGCCAGACGGTACCCGCTGGAAGGTTCTTCGGCTTCGGCGCGCGCGGCAGCACGTCGATGAAGGCGCCGCTCTTCGCGTGCCAGATCGCCTCGGCTTCTGACGTCGACAGCACGCGCGCGCCGCCCAGCGTCGCCGGCACAGGCGCGCGGTAATTGTCGGTGCGATAACCCTCGGGCTCGAACGGCTCCTGCTGCTGCGCAACGACCGGCGCCATCAGCACGGCGGCGACCAGCGCAGCGACAACGCGCCGCCTCATGTCATGGTGCCTTCTTGGCCGTCTCCGCGCCGAGCGGCCGATCGCTCTCGTCTAGCAGCGGCACGCCGAAATCGAGCAGGATCTTGTTGATCTCGCCCTGGTTCTCCTGGATCAGCTTGTTGAGCTGCCGCTTCCAGTTCTGGTCGGCGCCACGCACGCCCATGCCGATGCGATAGACCAGTTTGGGCCCGGTGGTTTCCTTCACCAGGGGCGTGACATGAAGCGAGCCCGCCTTCTTCGCGTAGAACCCTGCCATCGGTCCCCAGAGCACGCCGGCGTCGATCTTGCCCGCCGTGAGATCATCGATCATTGCCTGCGCCGAATTGTCGTAGCGCGTGTCGATCATCAGCGGATAGGGCTTTGCATCGCCCATCAGTCCCGCGATGGCCATGTTGGTGGCAGGCGGCGTGCCGGCGACGATGCCGACATGCTTGCCCTTCAGCCTGGCATCCTCGAGCGTGTCGACCTCCTCCAGCCCGCTGCCTGCTTTCGCGACCAGCGCATAGCTCGTGCGGTAATAGGGATTGGTGCCTTGCACGAGGTCATCGCCTTGGGGGAAGCCCATGATGACGTCGCAGCGATGCGAGCCGAGCGTCATGCGCACGAAGCCGGTGGCTTGCGGAAAAAAGACATAGTCGAGCTTCTTCTGGAGCTTGTCCGCAAACAGCTCGGCAAGCTTGTTCTCGAACCCCTCGCCCTTCTCGTTCGAGAACGGCAGATTGCGCGGGTCGGAACAGACGCGCAGCACCTTGGGATCGACCAGCTCGAACGAGAGGTCACCCGTCTCGTTGGTCTGCGCGATGGCGACATCGCCGAACGCGCAAGACGCAACCAGGATACTCAGTGAAAACAACCAGCGACGATGTCGTCCGGCCTCCGTCATCGCGCTTCCTCCTGGGCTTGTTTGAATGCTAGCCATGCAACGCATGACACGCCATGTTTTGCCAGACTGTGTGCTGGCTTTCTTTGTTGCAGTGCAATGCGCACAACCTTTGAACTGAGGCGGAAAAGTGTCTCGCATTGCTCTCGTGATCGCAGCCATGTCCCTGCTGGGGACAGCGACGCTAGCATGCGCCGCAGCGGCCGAATTGCCTGTAAGCGAAGTCGCGCCGGGAATATTCGTACACTCCGGGACCATCGCCCTGATGACCCGCGAGAATGAGGGCGACATCGCCAATGTCGGCTTCATCGTGGGCGAGGACGCGGTGGCCGTGATTGATACCGGCGGTAGCGTTCGCGAGGGCGAGGCGCTGCTGGCGGCGGTGCGGGCCCGCACCAGCAAGCCGATCCGCTACGTCATCAACACCCACGGCCATCCCGACCATGTTTTCGGGAATGCGGCCTTCGCAGTCGGGGATACCATTTTCGTCGGTCACAGCAGGCTGCCGCGGGCGCTCGCTGCCCGCGGGCCGTATTATCTCGACAATTTTAGGCGCATCATGGGCGACGAATTGATATCTCCCGTGAAGATCGTGCCGCCCACAATGCTCGTCGCGGACACAATGACGCTCGATCTCGGCGCACGCCGCCTGACCTTGCGGGCCTGGCCGGCCGGGCACAGCGACAATGATTTGACGGTGTTCGATGAGATGACGAAGACGCTGTTCACTGGCGACCTCGTCTTCCTGCGCCATATTCCGGTGATGGACGGCAGCATTCGCGGCTGGCTCGGCACCCTCGCGGAACTCGAGATCATTCCGGCGCAGCGCGTCGTTCCCGGTCACGGCCCCGTGAGCGAATGGCCTACGGCGCTGACCGATGAGCGGCGCTATCTGATGGCACTGCTGGCGGACGTCCGGGCATCGAACAAGAAGGGCGAGCCGATCCGAACCGCCGCAGACAAGGCCGCCGCCTCGGAACGGCCGCACTGGGAGCTGTTCGACGACTACAATGCCCGCAACGCAACCGCAGCATTTTCGGAAATTGAATGGGAGTAGCGGACGCGCTACGATGCGCGAAACGTTGCTTCGTCCGCGGGACCATGACCATGACGGGATGCACGCGCCGACTGCCTCTGATCGCCCTGCTCCTCGGCATTGCATTCGCCGTGCCGGCGCAGGCGGAAGAGGCTTACGATCCCTGGCCGGGCCTGGTGCAGGACATCTTCAGCAACCGTCCGATGAATGACGGCGGCAATGTCATTGGCATCGAAATGCCGTATCGCGCCGAGGACGCGGCCATCGTGCCGGTCACCCTGCGCAGCAAGCTCTCGCCTGGCGATGCCCGCCGCATCCGTTCGATCACGCTGGTGATCGATCGTAATCCCGCGCCAATGGCGGCGAAGTTCGAGCTCGGGCCGGATGCCAACGTCACCGAAATCTCGACGCGGGTGCGCGTCAACAATTACACCGACGTCCATGCGGTGGCGGAGCTCAGCGATGGACAGCTCTACGTCTCGAAAGTCTATGTGAAGGCTTCCGGCGGCTGCTCGGCACCGGCGGGGAAGAATGCCGAGGAAGCCCAGAACCGGCTCGGGCAGATGCGCTACCGGCAATTCGCGCGCGAGGAGGCCCCGGCGAGCCGCATGCGGGAGGCTCAGATCATGATCGGCCATCCCAACAATTCCGGGCTGCAGATGGACCAGGTCACGCAGCTCTACATTCCCGCCTTTTTCGTCAACCAGCTCAAGCTGACGCAGGACGACAGCCCCGTGCTCTCGATGGAAGGCGGCATCTCGATCTCGGAAGATCCCAATCTGCGCTTCACCTATGTGTCCAACGGCGCCAGGCGTTTTCGCGCGGAAGCCAAGGATACCGATGGTCACGTGTTCCGCAACGAGTGGGACGTGGAGAAGCCGGGGACGTAGCGCGCTAACTTCCCGCCCCCTTCAAAGTCAAACGCGCTGCGGATGGCTGTGCCCTCGCCCCTTGTGGGAGAGGGCAGCACCGCTGGTAGACAAAAATTCGCTTGGGTGAGGGGTTTGCCTCCGCGAGCTACTCTCTTGCGATAGTATTCGCGGCGACATACCCCTCATCCGGCGCTTCGCGCCACCTTCTCCCGCAAGGGGAGAAGGCGCACCATCTGCGCGGCGCTGGCTCAGAAACACCTCACCTCGGCTTCCGCCTGCGCACGCCGCAAATCATTTACGGCCGAGTTCGCCTGCTCCGAGGTGCGGAACTGGACGCCGAGATTGCCGCGGACCTGGGACATGCTGAGCGCGGTTTCTGCGGTGACGTAGCGCTCATAGGACACGATCGAGGCCACCACGTCGATCGAGCAGGAACATTGCTCGATCGCCTGCCGGCTCTCGCCATTGGCCTTCATGCAGCCATAGACATACTCGGCACGCGCCGACGTCGGATAATCATTGGCCCCTTCAGCCTGCGCGGCGAGCGCGGTCGCAGCCCACACCGCCAATGCGGCGACAATCGGTCGTAGCTGTCCGGCCAGATTCATGCGCGTCCTCCCGCTGGTTGCGACGGAAGCTATGCTATGCCTATTGTCCTGAAAAGCACTCTGTCTGAGGAAACGGCTCACAAGGTGATGAGAGCAATTGGTCGATCATTGGCACTTGCGGTGACGCTGGCGCTGACATTAGCCGGGCCCGGCCGCGCCGCGGATACGATCCGCCTTGCGGTGCAGAAGACCGGAACATTCTCGTGGGAGCTGGCCGCGATCCGCGCCGGTGGCCTCGACAAGGAGGCCGACCTGTCGCTCGACGTCACCGAGCTTGCGAGCCCCGAGGCCGGCAAGATCGCCCTGCGCGCCGGCAATGCCGACATCATCCTGTCCGATTGGCTGTGGGTATCGCGCGAGCGCACGCTCGGCGCCAAGCTCACCTTCTATCCCTATTCCAGCGCGCTCGGCGCTGTGATGGTGCCGGCCTCCTCGCCGATCAAGTCGCTCGCCGATTTGAAGGGCCGCAAGCTCGCCGTCGGCGGTGGTCCCATCGACAAGAGCTGGCTGCTGCTCCAGGCGCGCATGAAGCAGGACGGCATCGACCTGAAATCAGAGGCAACCATCGTCTATGGGGCTCCGCCCCTGATCGGCGCCAAGGCGCTCGACGGCGAGATGGATGCAAGCCTCAACTTCTGGAATTTCTGCGCACAGCTGGAGGCGAAGGGTTTTAGACGCCTCGCCGGCATCGAGGACATTTTGCCGAAGCTCGGCGCCAAGGGCGCCGTCTCCGCAGTCGGCTATGTCTTCGACGAGAGCTGGGCGGCAAGTCATCGCGAGGCCGTGGCGCGCTTCATCGCGATGACCCGCAAGGCCAAGCAGCTGCTGGTGACCTCGGATGCGGCCTGGGACAAGATCGCGCCGCTCACCGGCACCAGCGATGCCACCCTGCTCAAGACCTATCGCGAGCGCTATCGCGACGGCATTCCGCGCCGGAGCATCGATGACGAAGAAAAGGACGCGCGCGTGCTCTACCGCGTGCTGGCCAAGACTGGCGGACGCGACCTCGTTGGCTCGGCCGCTGAACTCGAGCCCGGCACGTTCTATCACGCAGTTCCCGGAGACTGAGGTGCTGCGTCTTCTGTCGTTTGCCCTGTTACTCGCGATCTGGTGGATTGCCGCCCTGTTCGTCGGCGCCGCAAAGCTGCCCTCCCCGCCCGCCGTGCTCGACGTCGTCATCGCGGAAGCATCGAGCGGCGCGCTGTTCCTGCATCTCGGCGCCACGCTTGCCCGCGTAAGCCTCGCCTTCGTGCTGGCGATGTCGCTCGGCAGCGCCATCGGCTATCTGATGGGACGAGTGAAGCTCGCCGACCGGCTCGGCGATCCCTGGCTGATCCTGCTCCTGAACCTGCCCGCGCTGGTCGTGATCGTGCTCGCCTATATCTGGGCCGGGCTCACCGAGGCCGCAGCGATTGCGGCGATCGCCATCAACAAGCTGCCGACGGCCATCGTCACCCTGCGCGAGGGCGCGCGCGCGCTCGACCGCTCGCTCGACGAGATGGCGAGCGTGTTCGCGATGCCGCGCTGGCGCGCCTTCCGCCACGTCGTGCTGCCGCAACTGGCGCCCTATATCGCAGCCTCAGCCCGCTCCGGATTGTCGCTGGTCTGGAAGATCGTGCTGGTCGCCGAACTCCTGGGGCGACCCAACGGCGTCGGCTTCGAGATCGGCGTCGCCTTCCAGCTGTTCGACACGCCGCGGCTGCTGGCCTATTCGCTGACCTTCGCCGCCGTCGTGCTCGTGATCGAGACCGCGCTGGTGCAACCGTTCGAAGCCCGTGCGACACGGTGGCGACCCCGTGCGGCTTGAGGTCGATATCACTGGCAAGACGTTCATGAGTGCCGCGGGCGGAACGCAGGAGGTGCTCGCGCCGGTCAGATTCGCGCTTCAATCCGGCGAGGTCGGCGTGCTGATCGGTCCGTCCGGCTGCGGCAAGAGCACGATGCTGCGCATCATCCTCGGGCTCGACCGCGATTTCGAGGGACGCGTCTCGCGCCCGCCGGAAGCGCGGATCGGCATGGTTTTCCAGGAGCCGCGGCTGCTGCCATGGCGCTCGGTCGAGCAGAATGTGCGGCTTGCGGCACCCGATGTGACCGACGCCAAGCTCGCCGAGTTGTTCAGGATCCTGGAGCTGGAGGCGCATCGCAGTCATTTTCCCGGCGAATTGTCACTCGGCCTCGCCCGGCGCGTCGCGCTCGCCCGCGCCTTTGCGGTGGAGCCCGACCTGCTCGTGCTCGACGAGCCCCTCGCCTCGCTCGACGACGCACTCGCCGGCCGTTTGCGCGACGAGATCGCGACGCTGGTGGCGCGCCGTCCGGTGATGACGTTGCTCGTCACCCACAGCCTGGATGACGCGATCCGGCTCGGCGACCGCCTGTTCTTGCTGTCGCCGCGACCGGCGCGCATCGTGCGCGAGGTGCCGATTGCCATCCCGCGCGCGGAGCGCAGCGAGGCCCAGCTCGGCAGGATCAGGGCCGAGCTCGCGGCGTTGCAGCTTGAATCGAAATGAGAACTCATGGTCAACTGGACCAACGACATCTTCGCGGGAGGTTCACCATGCGGCGTACGCTGATAGCGATCGGCATCCTGTTGGTTGCGATGCCGGGCGCGGCGCTCGCGCAGTCCAAGGGCAAGGGTATCCGGCTCTGGAATCTGACGACGGAGACGATCTCCGGCTTCCAGCTCTCGCCGGCCGGGAAGACCGAGTGGGGGCCGAACCAGTGCTTGAACGACAAGGACAAGGAGGTCGACCACGACGAGCGGCTGCGCATCACCGGCGTCGAGCCCGGCCGCTACGACGCCAGGGTCAGCTATCCCAATGCACGGCAGTGCATCGTGCGCGACATCGAGATCAAGGCGGATGCGGTGTTCTCGATCGCCGACAAGGATCTGAAGGACTGCAGCAAGTAGCGCGGGCTGCGTTACGAGCGTTTTCCCCTCATGGTGAGGAGCGCGGAACGCGCGTCTCGAACCATGCAGGCCCGTCTGTCGCCCGCGGCCATCCTTCGAGACGCTTGCTTCGCAAGCTCCTCAGGATGAGGACCCCGGCCCGTCGTAACCAGCAAGGCAGCGCAGCGCTTAGGCCTTGTCATTCGGATGCGGATACTCGCAGCGCCACCGCACCGCCTGCCACTTCGGATGGTCGCCGACCCATTGCGCGATATAGGGCGGCGCAGCCATCGCGCATTGCGTCGGCGACCCCGCGTAGTTGAACACCAGATGCTGCTCCTCGCAGGTCGCAGGCGAGAGCACCGCACACACAGTCACCACCAGGTCGATCGGGTTCATGCCGGGATCCTCGCAGAGGCGATGAAGATTAGCACAAAAGATTACGTTCCGAGGAGCCGGAAGTTTCAATCCGGCCGCGCGAAATCGAGCGGGAATTGCCGGTCGCATGTCCCCGCAACCGCTGAGCGAGCGCTAGAAATTGACCCCAAACACCAGCCTCGCCTGGTGGCGCTCGAAATTGGCGAGATCAAGATTGCCGCCTGATCCGGCCGGACGGCCCCAGGCCTGCATGCTCCAGCTCATGGTCAGGCGCGAGCGCTCCGAAAGCTGGAAATAAGCGGTCGGACCGACGAAGAGCGCCTGTCCTGCGAACTCGCCGAGGCCGATGCCTTCGTACTGCCGGAAGTAGCGTACCTCGCCGCCGAGCAGCACATCGGGCCGCACGCGCACCAGGCCGGCGAAGGCCGCGCCGACGGTTGAGCTCTTTTCGGACAGTCCCGCCACCTCGAAGCGCGCCCATTCGGGTTGATAGATCAGGTTGAGCGCGCCGATAGCAAAGTTCGGGATCAGCTCGCGATCGAAGGCGAGCGTGAAATCGGTACCGTACATCCGCCCTTTTGCGCCGGAGGTCTCGTCGATGCGGTCGCCATGGAGTTCGGCGGCGACAGTCAACCCGAATGGCGCGCGCTCGCGATCGAGCAGGCGATAGCGCAGGTCGAGCGAAGCGCCCTGAAAATTGAACTGGCGACGGTCGCCGATATCGGGGACGCCGGTGATGTCGTGCAGGGTGGCCGTGCCGCCGACCTCGACGCGGAAGTTCGGCAGCGGCACGATCTCGATCTCGACCTCCTGCGACAGCGCGCGATAGGTCCCGCCGCCTTTGCCGAATCGTCCTGTCGTCTGAGTCTGGAATTCGCGCTCACCGGGATTGCCGACATCGGTGCCGATCATGAAGCCGAAGATGTGCTCGGTATCAAAGCCCTCTTCGGCGCTGACGCATGCCGGCGCGAGCGCGACGATGCAGGCGGCTATGGTCCAGAATGTAAGGGCTCTCGCGCGCATCCCCGACACTACCACGGCTTCGACGGTGTTTGCCATCGAAGCCGCGGCAGGTCGTCAGTCTTACTTGTGGTCTTACTTGCGCAAAGCGCAGGCGTACATGTTGATTTCCATGCCGACCGGCACTTCCACGATCTTCGGAGCTTTCCAGGCCATTCGGGGACTCCCAAGGGATTGAGCGCGACATCGCGCCGGCCAAAACCTAGGGCTGCGTCAGGCACAGCGCAAGTCTGGAATCGCGCCGTTGACACAGCGAACTGTCGCATCGCGCTTGCAAATTTCTCTCTGGGGCAACTCGCCTTCGCTCCCAGTCAAGCAGCGCGGCGCTCACTGCAACAGGCGCAGCAGCGCGCGGCCGGCGCGCGAGTTCAGCTCCTTCGCATCCAGCGTTCCATCCTTGTCGGGATTCGCTGCGTTGAAGCGCTGCTCCACGACCGAGAGATATTCGTCGAGCGTGAGAGTCCCGTCGCGATCGGGATCGGCGGCGGCGAGTTCTTTCGCCGTTAACCGTCCGCGCAATTCACGGGCGTCGAGCGTGCCGTCGTGATCGGGATCGAGCTTGGCGAACGACGCGGCCGCTGCCTTCTTCACCTCGGCAAGATCGAGCGTGCCGTCATTGTCGGTATCGAACGCCTTGACCGCGTTGCCGGAGGCCGACCAGGCCGGACCGGACAGCAGCGCTATCGTGAGCGCAAGTGCAACAGAGCGACGCAATATCATGAAAACCTCCCAGACCAAGAGCTCCGATTCGAGCCGGATCGACACGACATAAGTGCACAAGCGAGCCTCGGTTCAAGCCCCGAATTGCAGCCTGCGCCCGTACAACTTGCGGAACCCGTCGGCCCGACCGCTGCCGTCGCGCACGCGCCCTGCTCCATGCCGCGGAATTTCTTCAGCGCCTGCGCACAAGTGAGAGTTGCTTGTCAGCTCTCCGTCAGGTGACCGGCATCCCGCCGCCCACCATATCGGCATCGCAATTACGACTTTCGTATTGACGCGTTTTGCATTCGGGCGGAGTGTTGCTGTCGCAACGTCAATAGGCGCGCATATTGGGAGGGACGGATGAAACGCTTTGCGATGGCCGCGAGCCTCGTCATGCTTGCATCGACTTGTGCAAATGCACAAACCAGCGAGCAGCTGGTCAAGGGTGCGACCGATACATCGAACGTTCTCAATTACGGGATGGGCTACAATCTCCAGCGTTTCTCGACGCTGAACCAGATCAACAAGGACAGCGTCAAGAACCTTGTCCCGGTCTGGAACTACTCTTTCAACGACGATCGCAGCGAGGAATCGCAGCCGCTGGTGTACCAGGGCGTGATCTACGTGACGTCGCACAACGCGACCATGGCGGTCGACGCCAAGACCGGCAAGCAGATCTGGAAATCCAAGGTCGAGTATCCTGCCGAAACGCCGCGCATCGTCTGCTGCGGCATCATCAATCGCGGCGCCGCACTCTATGACGGCAAGGTGTTCCGCACCACGCTCGACGCCAACGTGATCGCGCTCGACGCCAAGGACGGCAAGGAGCTGTGGCGGCAGAAGGCGGCCGATATCAAGGAGGGATATTCGATGACGGTGGCGCCGCTGGTCGCCGACGGCATCGTGATCACCGGCATCTCCGGCGCCGAGTTCGGCACCCGCGGCTTCATCGACGGCTGGGATCCGGCAACGGGCAAGCATTTGTGGCGCACCCATTCGATCCCCTCCCCGGACGAGCCCGGCGGCGACACCTGGAAGGGCGATACCTGGAAGCTCGGCGGTGGTTCGACCTGGATCACGGGCTCCTATGATCCCGAGCTGAACACGGTCTATTGGGGTATCGGCAATCCCGGACCGTTCAACTCGGCGGTGCGCCCGGGCGACAACCTCTACACCTGCTCCGTGCTGGCGATGGATCCCAAAACCGGCAAGATCAAGTGGCACTACCAGTTCTCGCCCAACAATCCGTTCGACTATGACAGCGTGGCCGAGATGGTCCTCGCCGACATGAATGTCGAGGGCAAGCCGACCAAAGTGTTGATGGACGCCAACCGCAACGGCTTCTTCTACGTGCTCGACCGCACCAACGGAAAGCTGCTCGCGGCCAATCCTTACGTGAAGGTCAACTGGGCGACCGGAATCGACATGAAGACCGGGCGCCCCATCGAGACCGACGTCTCGAAGGATGCGCGTGAGGGCAAGAAGGTGACCGTCTATCCGTCGATCCTCGGCGGCAAGAACTGGGAGCCGATGTCGTTCAATCCGCAGACCGGCCTCGCCTACGCCAACACGCTCGCCTTCGGCGGCAGGTACAAGACCGAACCCGCCACCTTCAAGCAGGGTGAATGGTATCTCGGCATGGACCTCACCGATCTCTGGGAATGGGGTGACGGCCCGCGCGGTCATCTGAAGGCGATCGATCCCATGACCGGCAAGGCGAAGTGGGAAGCACCAAGCGACATCCCGCGCTTCTCCGGCGTGCTGTCGACCGCGGGCGGCGTCGTGTTCTCGGGCGCGCTGACCGGCGAGTTCGAGGCCTTCGATGCCGACACCGGCAAGAAGCTCTGGCAGTTCCAGACCGGCTCGGGCATCGAGGGACAACCGGTGACCTGGCAGCAGGACGGCGTGCAGTATGTCGCGGTGACGAGCGGCTATGGCGGCGTCTACTCGCTGTTCTCCGGCGACGAGCGGCTGGCCAAGGTCCCGCCTGGCGGCTCGCTTTGGGTTTTTGCGGTCAAGCAATAACCACGGCACGATGCTGAGAAAGCTATCTCACAAGACGGTGGCGATCCTCGCCACCGTCGCGGTGCTGCCGGTCGCGCTTGCGGCGACCGTTCGTGCCGCGGATGATTCAACCGGCAATCCCGTGCAGGCGGAGATCGACCACGGCAAGTCGACTTATGCCGAGAAATGCTCGCACTGCCACGGTCCCAACATGATGAACCCCGGCACCATCACGCCGGATCTGCGCACCTTCCCCGACGACAAGACGCGCTTCGTCACCACGGTGAAGAACGGCAAGAACAACAAGATGCCGCCCTGGGCCGATATTCTTAGCGACGAGGAGATCGGGAATCTCTGGGCCTTCATCTCAAGCCGGAGAAAACCATGAGGCGCTGGCTGGCCGCTTGGAGCATTGCCGCGATCCTCGCAGCGGCGGCCGCGGCTGCACGCGCGGCCGACGATCCGCTCAAGATTTGTCTCGACGAGGACAGGCCGCCGCTCTCGGTGCATCACAAGGGCAAGCCGGGCTCGGGTTTCGACGTGCTGCTGGCGCAGGCGATCGCCGACCGGCTCGGACGACCGCTGACGATCCAGTGGTTCGAGAGCAAGCTGGACGAGGATTCGAGCCCGCAGCTCGAGGCCAATGCGCTGCTGTCCGACGGCCGCTGCTCGCTCGTCGGCGGCTACGCGCTGACGACAGACTCCCTCGTCAAGCCCGGCATGAAGACGGCGCGCCTGCCGGATTTTGCCGGCGCCACGCGCGACGACCGGCGCCGCCGCGTCGCGCTCGGCGTGCTCGCGCCGAGCCAGCCCTATGTCTATTCGCCGATGACGGTCGTGCTCGGACCGAAGGCGCGGGGTCGCAAGATCGGCGATATCGGTGATCTCGCCGGCCTGCGCCTCGTCATCGAGAGCGGCTCGCTCGGCGATGCGATCCTCATGACCTTCGACAAGGGGCGCCTGATCGACGACATCACCCATCTCGTTCCCGGCCGCGATGATCTCCTCGGTGCACTTGCCCGCGGCGACTATGACGCGACGCTGATCGACCTCGGCCGCCTCGACGCCCATCGCGCCGCGCACCCCGATACGGCGATCTCCGCGTCCGGCTACTACTATCCGATCGGGGCCAATCGCGGCTATGTCGGGCTCGCCAGCGATCCCGCGCTGATCGACGCCGTTAACAAGGCGCTGACCGGCCTTGCTGCCGAGGACAAGATCGCCGAATTCGGCACGCAGGCGGGGCTGACCTATTTGCCGCCACGTGAGCCTGCGATCCTCGGCGACGTCTGGATGAAGATCATTCAGCGGTGACCGGAGCGTCCGGCTCCCGGAATGACGGATAAAGTGATCGGCGATGGGCCCGTTACAACCATCGCTAGCTCGGCGACATTCTGCACCCTATGATGCCGCCGTTTTCATTCGGCCATCCGGTGGCATCGTGAATCCTTCCGCCGCAAGCCTGCGCGATCTCCTCTCGCGCGAAATCAAGACCGGCGAATTGGTGCGGGCGCTGATCGTCGTCGGCCCCATAGTCGCCGCCTATTTCTTGGCGCGCGAGACGGCGCTGCTGAATCTCGGGTTGGTCGCGGTCTCGTTGCTCATTCCCGCGCTCAGGCTGCGCCTGCCACCAAAAGTCGTCACGTTGCATTATCTCGCCATCCTCCTCACTTTTGCCGCGCTCTTCCTTGCCGCCCCGATCAAGCCGCTATTCGCAGTGCTGACGGCGCTCGCCGGATTCCTTGCGGTCGCGGTAACGCGCTATGGCGAACATTTCCGCACGCTTGGGAATTGGGTGTTCATCCCCGCCGTGTATCTTGCCTGCGAGGTGCGGGAGGGCGTGAGCGCCTCGGAAGCCCTGCGCCATGCCGGCATGATCATCGTGTCCTCTCCCATCGCACTGGCTCTGGTCTGCGCCATCCGGATTTACGACCAGCGACGGTGCGGCGATGCCGCGACCTCGTTCGGAGCGCCCGCGGCCGAATGGTTTGTGCCCGCGGCGGCAACCGCCCTTGCGGTGTTCGCTGCGGCGGCTCTGGTCGAGATCCTCGATCTCGCGCAGGGCCAATGGGTGATGTGGTCGGCCGCAAGCGTCGTGGTCGGCGATCTCGCCGCTTCGACCGGCAAGCTGAAGCAGCGGGCGATCGGCGCCGTCGCCGGCGTGCCGCTCGGTTTCCTCGCCGGCATGGTGCTGCCGCAAAGCCGGGTCGGCTATGCGCTCGCGGTTCTCGCGGCCACCCTCACGCTGATCTCGTTCTCCCGCTACATCATCGGCTTCGGCCTGCGCTGCTTCTTCATCGCGCTGGCCGCCTCTTTCGCCGGCAGCGCCAGCGGCATCGCGGAGGAGCGCATCGTCAACGTGCTGATCGGCGGCACCTTTGGCTTGCTTGCGGTAGCCCTGACCGAAATCGCCTGGCTGCGTGTCATGCGAAAAGTGGGATTGTCCGGATGACGCCCGAATAGGCACAGCGCGGCCCTTCGAATGCGCCAATGTGTCTCGCCTGCCACCCATGGCAGAGGCGATCCGATGCAGTACCGTCGACGGCAATCCGGGAGAGAATCATGTCCGCAACGCTCGATCGCCGCCACTTCATCGCCGCCGGCACCACCGCACTCGCGATGCCCTTCGTCTCGCGCGGCGCCTCGGCGCAAGCTGCATGGCCTTCGCGGCAGATCCGCATGATTTGCAGCTATCCCGCCGGCGGACAGACCGATCTGCTCGCACGCGCCTATGGCGAATTCATTGCCAAGCAGGTCGGAAAGACCGTCGTCGTCGAGAACAAGCCCGGTGCCGCGGGCGCGATCGGGACGGCGGAGGTCGCCCGCGCGGAGCCGGACGGCCACACCATCCTGTGCTCGATCTCGACCACCTACATCATGAACCGGGTGGTGATGAAGGCTCCCGGCTACGACATGGACAAGGATTTGACGCTCGTCAGCGTCATTCCGGGCGCCGGCCTGTTGCTGGTGGCGAACCCGAAGACCGGCGTCAAGACGCTGGAGGATTTCGTCGCCTTTGCGCGCAAGAGCGGCAAGGTCAACTTCGGCACCTATAGCGCGGGCTCGGCCCCGCATATGACGGTCCACGAGCTCAACAAGCAGTATGGCCTTGCCATCGAGCCGATCCACTATCGCGGCGAAGCCCCGATGTGGACGGGCATGCTGGAAGGTACGCTCGATGTGGCCATGGGCAGCTACACGGCAGCGCGATCGGTTTTGCAGAGCGACCGTGGCACCGTGTTCGCGGTGCATTCGAAGAAGGTCGACGCCATCCCCGATATCAAGACCCTCCCCGAGCAGGGCGCGACGTCGAAATTCTTCACCGTTAGCGGCTTCTCCGGCTGGGCCGTGCCGAAGGCGACACCGCAACCGGTCGTCGACCGCCTGGCGGAGCTTTGCGTCGCTGCCAACAACGATCCGAAGGTGAAGGAGGTTCTCAACACGTTCGTGCTCGAACCCGCGATCGGCTTCAAGGACACCAACGCCCTGTATCAGCGCGAGCTGCCGATCTGGATCGAGAGCGCGCGGTCGCTCGGCCTCGAGCCCTCCTGAACCGCGAGACAAGACGCCCCTTCGCGGCGCAGCATCCGACCAAAGCCTAGTGCCGGAAACGTATTTTCCCGCTATGATTGTGCGACGCTGCCGGGAAGATCTCACCGGCGCGGACGAGAAAGGCCGATCCCATGACCCCGGATGGCGTTGCCGTAGCCGTCATGATCATCCTGCTCTTTCCGATGGGCTATTTCACGTTGGCGTCTCCGGCCTTCCTGCTGGTGAAGCTGGATATCCAGCCCGTCGCCCAGCTTTTGCGCGGAATGTTCAATGCGCATTTTCTGGTGATGCGCGTTGCCGGAATTATCGGAGCGGTCGCTTTCCTGCTCGACGGTCGTCTGGTCGCCGCGATGGGCGTTGGCCTCCTTGCAGCCTTGGCGATCTACGGACGCCGCTGGTTCATGCAGCGGATGGACGAGCAGCTCAGCGCCAGGGACGCCGGCGATGCCGAGGCCCCGCGCCGGCTACGCCGACTACATTGGAGTGGAATGCTCGGCAATGCGGTGCTGCTCGTCGCTCTCCTGACCAGCATTCCCTACATCGCCATATCGACATGAGAGACAGCGCGGGCGCGTGACGGTCAGCCGTCGTCGTTCGACGCCGAACCTGGCGTTTGCCTAGTGCTCGTCCGCGGCAACCGCGCCCTGTTGCGCCTTGTGGATCGAGGACGGCACCACGCCGAAATACTTCCGGAACACCCGGCTGAAATGCGATGAGCTGGAGAAGCCCCAAGAAAACGCGACGTCGGTGATGGTCTTGCCGGCGTGTGCCTCGAGCTCCTGGCGGCAATTCTGAAGACGCGCCTGCCAGATGTAGTCGCTCACCGTGGTGCCGCGCTCCGAGAACAGCATGTGCAGATAACGCTTGGAGCAGCCGAGCTCGGCGGAGATCTGGTCGATGCACAGATCCGGATCGCGCAAATGCTCGCGGATGAAGAACTGCGCCCGCACATAGGTCGCTTCGGGCCCGACGCGATCCAGCATCGTGTCGGCCTCGCGCAGCGGCAGCAGCAAGAGGTCGATCAGCGAATCGGCGACGCCGACCGCACTGTTCGCCGACAGCTTGGCCGCCTCGTCGAAGGTCGCATGCACGAAATCGTGAGCGATGCGCCCCGTCCCCGTGCGTGAGGTCAATTTGCAGGCGGGCATTCGCTGCGACGGGAACCCGCGGTCGCGCAGCAGCGCCTTGGGTACAATCACCACATCGTGGCGCGTGAAAGCGGGGCTGATGATCGAATGCGGACAGGAGACGTCATAGGCGATGATGTCGCCCGGGTTCAGCTCGATGTGGCGGCCTTCCTGCTCGAAATAGGACACACCGTAAGTCTGGAAATGGATCTTGATATACGGGTGTTCATTGGCCTTGGCGCGCGCCAGGGTGTGCGCGATGCGATGCTGGCTGACCTCGATCTGGCAGAGCTTCAGGCGCGAGACGCTGGTGTAGTCGATGCGGCCTTCGAGCGAAGACGCTTCCAGCGGATCGACGTCGAAATGCCCACACAGGCTCGTCAGCCCGTCGATCCAGCTCTGGATCTGCCGCTTCGGCGTCATTCCCGTCGTCGAGAGCGTGTGAATTGTGTCGGACATTAATCCAGCCACTGGTTTGATCCGGAGATTTTGACGCGAATCGCGAGCCGCGCTGCCGGAGCCCTGAACCGTGATTGCGTGACGTTTACCTCGATTTTGAGCGATCTTCTGGAACGAGCGCCATCGTTCCATTGCCACCCTTGGAAGTTAATCCTCCGCCTTAGTTGCAGCGCCGTCAAGGGGAACCTAAGCGTGGAAGACGGTCCCACGCGCTGCGGAAGCCGCTGAATTCGCTACTGCAAAATCAAAATCTTCGCGGCCGTGCGCTGTCAAGCAAACCAGCTTCTCTCTTGGGCAAGTTTCCCGATGGCGAAGTCGCTACGGATGCATCAGGAACAACAAAAACGGGCCGCTCCTGCACGTGGACCCGTAGCTCTCATCAGGAGGAGAAAGCACCCAGCATCGTTTCTGGTCCCAAACGTGACCGCCCTGCACGAGCAGACACCGGACGAGAAGCCCGGTGATTGAGCAATGCTTCGGAAAAATAAACGAGACAACGGAGGAATGACTATGCGCAAGGTACTACTGGCGACCTTTCTTGGGTCCGCTGCGGCTCTCGCCGTAGGCAGCGCGTCAGCCAATGACGAGCTGAACAAGATGGCGCAGAACCCGAAAGACTGGGTGATGCCGGCGGGCGACTATGCCAATACCCGCTATTCCAAGCTCAACCAGATCAATGCTCAAAACGTCGGCAAGCTCCAGGTCGCCTGGACCTTCTCGACCGGCGTGCTGCGCGGCCATGAAGGCGGCCCGCTGATCATCGGCAACATGATGTACGTCCACACGCCGTTCCCGAACAAGGTCTACGCTATTGACCTTTCGAACGAGAACAAGATCGTCTGGAAGTATGAGCCGAAGCAGGATCCGAACGTCATCCCCGTGATGTGCTGCGACACAGTCAACCGCGGCGTATCTTACGGCGACGGCAAGATCTTCCTGCATCAGGCCGACACCACCCTGGTCGCGCTCGATGCCAAGACCGGTCAGGTTGCATGGACTGCCAAGAACGGCGATCCCGGCAAGGGCGAGACCGGCACCTCGGCGCCGCTCGTCGTCAAGGACAAGGTGCTGATCGGCATTTCCGGCGGTGAGTTCGGTGTTCAGGCCCATATGACCGCCTACGACATCAAGACCGGCAAGCTGGCTTGGCGCGGCTACTCTGAAGGACCGGATGATCAGATCCTGGTCGATGCAGAGAAGACCACCGCACTCGGCAAGCCCGTCGGCAAGGACTCGAGCCTGAAGACCTGGCAAGGCGATCAGTGGAAGATCGGCGGCGGGGCCACCTGGGGCTGGATCTCCTACGACCCCGAGCTGAACCTCGTCTACTACGGATCGGGCAATCCCTCGACCTGGAATCCGAAGCAGCGTCCCGGCGACAACAAATGGTCGATGACGATCTGGGCTCGCAACCCTGACACCGGCCAGGCCAAGTGGGTTTATCAGATGACGCCCCACGACGAGTGGGACTATGACGGCGTCAACGAAATGATCCTCTCGGACCAGCAGATCAACGGCCAGCCGCGCAAGCTGCTGACGCACTTCGATCGTAACGGCCTCGGCTACACGCTCGATCGTGCCACCGGTGAGCTCCTGGTCGCCGAAAAGTACGATCCGAAGGTGAACTGGACCTCCGGCGTCGACATGGACAAGAACTCGCCGACCTACGGCCGCCCGAAGGTGCTCGACGCAGCTTCGACCGACAAGGCGGGCGAGGACCACAACGTGAAGGGCATCTGCCCGGCCGCGCTCGGCACCAAGGACGAGCAGCCGGCAGCCTACTCGCCGGACACGCAGCTGTTCTACGTCCCGACCAACCACGTCTGCATGGACTATGAACCGTTCAAGGTGAGCTACACCGCGGGCCAGCCCTATGTGGGTGCGACGCTCTCGATGTATCCGCCGCAGGGTGAAACCCACATGGGTAATTTCATCGCCTGGGACGGCAAGACCGGCAAGATCGTCTGGTCGAACAAGGAGCAGTTCTCGGTCTGGTCGGGCGCGCTCGCAACCGCAGGCAACGTGGTGTTCTACGGAACGCTCGAAGGCTACCTGAAGGCAGTCGACGCCAAGACCGGCAAGGAGCTCTACAAGTTCAAGACTCCTTCCGGCATCATCGGCAACGTCACCACCTATGAGAACGGCGGCAAGCAGTATGTCGCAGTGCTCTCCGGCGTGGGCGGCTGGGCCGGCATCGGTCTGGCGGCAGGCCTGACCGATCCGACCGCCGGTCTCGGCGCAGTCGGTGGCTACGCGGCGCTCAGCAACTACACGGCACTCGGCGGTACGCTGACCGTGTTCTCGCTGCCCAACTAGGCCTCTCAGCATCGCTCCGGCGCGTGGATCAACTCCACGCGCCGGCTCGTCTCACCGAATGCCTTCTGAGGAAAATCTCTTGCGTAAAATCTGCTCTGCCATTGCTGCGATGTTCTTGGTCGCGTCCGGGGGAATTGCCGTCGCGGACGGCTCAGGCGACCCGACCGCCGTCAAGCAGAACGAAACCGGCGAATGGTCCGACAAGGAAGGCAACCCAACCTACAAGATCACCGACGGCTCCGTCGACTGGTACACCTATTCCGGATACCGCCGCTATCACTCGGACTGCCATGTGTGTCACGGCCCGGATGGCATGGGCTCGACCTACGCCCCGGCGCTGAAGGATTCGCTGAAGACGATGAGCTATGCCGACTTTCTCGGCGTCGTCGCCTCCGGCCGCAAGAACATCTCGACTGCCGCAGAGAACGTGATGCCGGCCTTCGGCGATAACCCGAACGTCGCCTGCTACATGGACGATCTCTACGTCTATCTGCGCGCCCGCTCCAACGAGGCCTGGGGCCGCACCAGACCTGGCAAGCACGAGGACAAGAACGACGCCTATACCAAGAACGAAGATTCGTGCATGGGCAAGAAGTGAACGTGCGGAGCCCGACCAAGACCTGGTTCTTGGCGCCCTGCCGGAATTTGAGGAGTTTAAGATGAAGACACGTGCCGCCGTCGCTTTCGAAGCCAAGAAGCCGCTCGAGATCGTCGAAGTCGATCTGGAAGGACCGAAGGTCGGCGAAGTCCTGGTCGAGATCAAGGCGACGGGCATCTGCCATACCGACGCCTACACGCTCGACGGCTTCGACAGCGAAGGAATCTTCCCGTCGATCCTGGGCCACGAGGGCGCGGGCATCATCCGCGAGATCGGCCCTGGCGTGACCTCGGTGAAGCCGGGCGACCATGTCATCCCGCTCTACACGCCGGAATGCCGGCAATGCAAAAGCTGCCTTAGCCAGAAGACCAATCTCTGCACCGCAATCCGCGCGACGCAGGGTAAAGGCGTGATGCCCGACGGTACCAGCCGCTTCTCCTACAAGGGCAAGCCGATCTACCACTACATGGGCTGCTCGACCTTCTCGAACTTCACCGTGCTGCCGGAGATCGCGGTCGCCAAGATCCGCGAGGACGCGCCGTTCGACAAGAGCTGCTACATCGGCTGCGGCGTCACCACCGGCGTCGGTGCCGTCGTCAACACCGCCAAGGTCGAGCCGGGCTCCAACGTGGTCGTGTTCGGCCTCGGCGGCATCGGCCTGAACGTGATCCAGGGCGCCAAGATGGCTGGCGCGGACAAGATCATCGGCGTCGACATCAACGACTCCAAGGAGGAATGGGGACGCCGGTTCGGCATGACCGATTTTGTCAATCCCAAGAAGATCACCGGCGACATCGTCCCGCATCTCGTCACCCTGACGGACGGAGGCGCCGACTACACCTTCGACTGCACCGGCAATACCACAGTGATGCGCCAGGCGCTGGAGGCCTGCCATCGTGGCTGGGGCACCTCGATCATCATCGGCGTTGCCGAATCCGGCAAGGAGATCGCGACCCGCCCGTTCCAGCTCGTCACCGGGCGAAACTGGCGCGGCACCGCCTTCGGCGGCGCGCGGGGCCGCACCGACGTGCCGAAGATTGTCGACTGGTACATGAACGGAAAGATCCAGATCGACCCGATGATTACCCACACGCTCAAGCTCGAAGACATCAACAAAGGCTTCGACCTTATGCATGAGGGCAAATCGATCCGTTCAGTCGTCGTGTTCTAACTCGAAAAGCGTCACCCCAAGGAGGATCGACCCATGACTGTTGCACTCCATCCCTCGATCGATAACGGCATCAAACAGGGCAGCGGCAGCTTCGCCGGCGGCACGCTCGCATGTAAATGCAGCGACCATCAGGTCAAGGTCGCCGTCAAGGGCGACGTCGCGCATAACCACGCCTGTGGCTGCACCAAGTGCTGGAAACCGCAGGGCGCGAATTTCTCCGTCGTCGCCGTGGTACCCCGCCAGAACGTCACCGTGCTCGAGAACGGCGACAAGCTCCAGATCGTCGACCCGTCGGCGGTGATCCAGCGCTACGCCTGCAAGGCCTGTGGCACGCACATGTATGGCCGCATCGAGAACAAGGGTCACCCGTTCTACGGCCTCGACTTCATCCACCCCGAACTGTTCCAGGAACAGGGTTCGCAGGCGCCGCAATTCGCTGCCTTCGTCTCGTCGGTGATCGAATCGGGCGTGAAGCCGGAGCAGATGGGTGGAATACGGGCTCGGTTCAAGGAGCTTGGTCTCGAGCCCTATGACTGCCTGTCGCCGGCGCTGATGGACGCCATCGCGACCCACGTGGCGAAGGCCAAGGCTGCCTGAGCCAAGGCCGCTTAAGCAAAGGCCGCCCGAGCAAGGCTGCCTGACGTTTACCGCGCCCCGCCCGCTCGCTGGTTCCACCACACCCAGCGAGCGGACGGCGCCGGCCGGGACAATCGCGGCGATGCCGCCGCTTCTCGACTGCACCTGTGTGGGGGCCGTCAGCTCCCTCAGTCCTGGTCTCTGAATGACTGCGCAGGGCCACCGGCTTCCTGCTTGAAGTCCGCGGCGCCTGCGTTTCTCCCTCCCTCGACTGAGGCATCCTGCTTCGTCCGCACAGGTCTTCTGGCGGACGAAGCTTTTTTCATTGTCCCCATGTGCAGAGGCGCGCGGCGAGATGCGGCGCCCTGCTTTTGACAAACCTTCGTTGCAATCTTTTCCCATCGAGAACAGCTGACGAGAGAACACTTGGCTGTGAATGCTAGACCGAAGCGATCCTTGCTAAGATCGCGACGTGACGATGCCGCGCGAATTCAATAATCAAGAACACGACGGGAGGTATCGAACACATCCGGACATGACATTGGCATTCCTGAGTCCTGCCGGGATCTGCCCGTGCGGGATGACCGCTGGAATGCGACGCCGCGCAGCGCGCATTGCACCGACCGGCATCTGAAAAATCTGAAATCAGCAAGCTTATGAAGAGCGAGGGACGATCATGATCAAGGTGAAGATCAATGGCCAGGAACAGAGCTGGGACGGCGACCCGGATCTCCCGCTACTCTGGTTTCTGCGCGACGAGGCCGGGCTGACCGGCACCAAGTTTGGCTGTGGCCAGGCCCTGTGCGGCGCCTGCACCGTCATCGTCGACAAGGAAGCCGTGCGCGCCTGCATCACGTCGATCAACGACGTCGCCGGCCGCGAGATCACGACGATCGAGGGACTGCATCCGAACGGTGATCACCCGGTGCAGAAGGCCTGGCGGCAGGTCAACGTTCCCCAATGCGGCTTCTGCCAGGCAGGCCAGATCATGCAGGCGGCCGCGCTGCTAATGGACAATCCAAAGCCGTCGCACGACCAGATCCGCGAAGCGATGTCCGGCAACATCTGCCGCTGCGGCTGCTACCAGCGCATCGAGAATGCGGTCCATCTCGCATCGACGGGAGTGTGACATGAATTTCATCGACAATCCCAGGAAGCTTCGTGGCTTCGAGAAGAACATCAGGGTCGAGAAGGTTTCGCGCCGCAGCATCCTGAAGGGGCTCGGCATCACCGGCGGCTTCGTGCTCGCGGCGCCCGTGATGTCGCGCCAGGCGTTCGCCTACGAGACCGGCGCCGGCAAGATGCCACACGGCGTCGTGGTCGATCCGCGCGTGTTCGTCGCGGTCGCACCCGACGGCACCGTTACCATCCTCGCCCACCGCGCCGAGATGGGCACGGGCGTGCGCACCAGCCTGCCGCTGATCGTGGCCGAGGAGATGGAAGCCGACTGGTCGCGGGTCAAGGTGGAACAGGCCCATGGCGACGAGGTCAAATTCGGCAACCAGGACACCGACGGCTCGCGCAGCACGCGGCATTATTTGATGCCGATGCGCCAGATCGGTGCCTCCGCCCGCACCATGCTCGAGCAGGCCGCAGCGAAACGCTGGGGCGTGCCGGCAACCGAGGTCAAGGCCGTCAATCATGAGGTCGTCCACAGCGCGACGAGCCGCAAGCTCGGCTTCGGCGAGCTCGCAGCTGACGCCGCCAAGGAATCGGTGCCGAGCATCGAAGGGCTCAAGCTGAAGGACCCCAAGGACTTCCGCTATCTCGGCAAGGGCCAGATCGGCATCGTCGATCTCCACGACATCACCACCGGTAAGGCACGTTACGGCGCGGACGTGCGGCTGCCAGGCATGAAGTATGCCGTGATCGCGCGCCCGCCGGTGACCGGCGGCAAGCTGGTCAAGTTCGATCCGGACGCGGCGTTGAAGGTCCCCGGCGTCGAGAAGGTGATGCAGGTGCGCGGATGGCCGTGGCCGTCGAAATTCCAGCCGCTCGGCGGTGTTGCCGTGATCGCGCGCAACACCGGCGCGGCGATCAAGGGCCGCGACGCGCTGAAGCTGACCTGGGACGACGGCGCGAACGGCAAATACGATTCCGTCGCCTACCGCAAGGAGCTCGAGGAAGCCTCGCGCAAGCCGGGCCTTGTGGTGCGCCAGGAAGGCGATGCCGAGGCTGCTCTGAAGGGCGCCGACAAGGTCGTCGTCGGCGAATATTATCTGCCGCATCTTGCCCATGTCAGCATGGAGCCGCCGGTGGCGGTCGCCGACGTCAAGGGTGACAAGGCGGAGATCTGGGCGCCGGTGCAGAGCCCGGGTGGTACGCGCGAGGACGTCGCGAAGACGCTCGGCATTCCCGAGGGCAATGTCACGGTCAACGTCACGCTGCTCGGTGGCGGTTTCGGCCGCAAGTCGAAATGCGACTTCGCACTCGAGGCCGCGCTGCTGTCGAAGGAGCTCGGCGTGCCTGTCAAGGTGCAGTGGACGCGCGAGGACGACGTCCGCCACGACTTCCTGCACACGGTCTCCGTGGAACGGATCGAGGCGGGCCTCGACAAGAGCGGCAAGGTGATCGCCTGGCGCCATCGCAGCGTGGCCCCGACCATCGCCTCGACATTCGCCGCGGGTGCCAAGAACCAGGCGCCCTTCGAGCTCGGCATGGGCCTCGTCGATATGCCATTCGAGATCGCCAATATCTCCTGCGAGAACCCGGAGGCCGCGGCGTTCACCCGCATCGGCTGGTTCCGCTCGGTCTCGAACATCCCGCGCGCCTTCGCGGTGCAGTCGATGGTGGGCGAGATCGCCCATGCGACCGGCCGCGACCAGAAGGAGACGCTGCTCGCGCTGATCGGCAGCCCGCGCATCGTCAAGCCTGCTGTGAAGGACATGTGGAACTATGGCGAGCCGATGGACAGCTATCCGATCGACACCGCGCGCCTGCGCAAGGTGGTCGAGCTGGTCGCCGAGAAGGGCGAATGGGGCCGTCAAATGCCGAAGGGCCATGGCCTCGGCATCGCCGTGCACCGCAGCTTCGTCAGCTATATCGCCACCATCGTCGAGGTGGCCGTCGACGACAAGGGCAAGCTGACGGTGCCGCGGGTGGACACCGCCATCGACTGCGGCACTTATGTCAACCCCGAGCGCATCGCCTCGCAGGTCGAGGGCGCGGCGATCATGGGGCTCAGTCTCGCCAAATACGGCGAGATCACCTTCAAGGACGGCAAGGTGCAGCAGAAGAACTTCGACGACTTCCAGGTCCTCAGGATCGACGAATCCCCTGCGGTGACTAACGTCTACATCGTGCCGCCAGGACCCGACACGCCGCCGAGCGGCGTCGGCGAGCCCGGCGTCCCGCCATTCGCGCCGGCGCTGATGAACGCCATCTTCGCCGCGACCGGAAAGCGCATCCGCAGCCTTCCGCTCGGCAAGCAATTGGAAGCGTAAAGGCGGGAACACAAGGCGGCCTCGCGCCGTTTGCATCGATCTGACAGGAGCAGATCGATGACCCATATCTCAAAGGCGCTCGCAGTCTCGTTGCTGTCGAGCGCCTTTCTTTTGACGGCCACTGGCGCATACGCCCAGAGCAACACCACGCCGCCGACAACGGCGACGCGCCCCAGCACGCCGGACCAGAACTCTGTGCCCAACGCCAATGCCACGCCGCCATCGACCACCCAGACCACCGGGCAGCACAATCCAGATCCCAAGGTTCGCGAGATGAACCAGAAGGAGAAGGACAAGGTCGAGCGCGAGGGGAAGTAGCGATCTGCGCATCGGCGTTTTGACGTCGTGATTATCGGCTTTACTTCTTCGCCGAAGCGCATCGATGTGCCCTCCCCCCTTGCGGGAGAGGGCAGCTACGCCGGTTGCCACGATCACGCTGGGTGAGGGGTATGCCTGCGCGAATCTCGCATATTGAGATGCGCGGATGGAACCCCTCATCCGGCGCTTCGCGCCACCTTCTTCCGCAAGGGGAGAAGGGAAGACGCCGACGCAAAATGCGGCGGACGCGGACGTCCGCCGCATTTGCCCCCTGACACTCCGCTTCTTTCGATCCGCCAGCGGAGCTTATTTCTTGAGCGCGAACACCCAGATCACGCCGCCTTGCGGCACGTTGGCTTCGATGCCGATATTGTTGGTCACGAGTGCATCCTGGATGCGCTGTGCATCCACGCCCCATCCCGACTGAATCGCGATGTATTGCGTACCGTCGATCTCATAGGACACCGGCATGCCCATGATGCCGGAGTTGGTCTTCTGCTCCCACAACAGCTCGCCGGACTTCGCGTTGAAGGCGCGGAAGTTGCGGTCGTTGGTGCCGCCCACGAAGACGAGATCGCCCGCGGTCGCCGTCACCGAGCCGAACAGCTGCGATTTCGGGAAGTTGTGTTGCCACATCTTCTTGCCCGTAACGGGATCCCAGGCCTGGAGCTCGCCGAAATGATCCGCCCCGGGCTTCGTCTTCAGCCCGATGTCCTCCGGCTTGGTGCCGAGCCAGAGCTCGCCGGGCTTGAGCGGAACCTTTTCGCCGGTGAACCCGCCGCAGAAATTCTCGTTGGCGGGCACGTAGACGAGGCCGGTCTTCTGGCTGTAGGCCGCGGACGGCCAATCCTTGCCGCCCCACAGCGACGGACAGAACTCCACGCGCTTGCCGACCATCGGCTTGTGCGCGGGGTCGACGATCGGCCTGCCGCTCTCGGCGTCGATGCCCTTCCAGACGTCGGTGGAGACGAACGGCCAGCCGGCAACGTAGTTGATCTTGGTCGGCGTGCGCTCGAGTATCCAGAAGATCGCATCGCGTCCCGGATGGACCAGGCTCTTGATGTTGCGGCCGTCGCGTTGCAGGTCGATCAACATCGGCGCTTCGACTTCGTCCCAGTCCCAGGAATCGTTCTGGTGATACTGGTGATAGGTCTTGATCTTGCCGGTGTTCGGATCGAGCGCGAGCACCGACGAGGTATAGAGATTGTCGCCCGGATGCATCTCGCCGGGCCACGGCGCGGCGTTGCCGACGCCCCAATAGATCGTCTTGGTGTCCTTGTCGTAATTGCCGGTCATCCAGGCCGAGCCGCCGCCGTTCTTCCAGTCCTCGCCCTGCCAGGTGTCGTGGCCGGGTTCGCCTTCGCCCGGAATCGTATAAGTCCTCCACAGCTCCTTGCCGTCCTTGGCATCATAGGCGGCGACATAGCCGCGCACGCCGAACTCGCCGCCGGAGCCGCCAACGATGACCTTGCCGTCGACGATCAACGGCATCAGGGTCATGTACTGGCCCTTCTTGTAATCCTGCACCTTGGTGTCCCACACCACCTTGCCGGTCTTGGCGTCGAGCGCGACGACATGGTCGTCGGTGGTGGCGAGATAGAGCTTGTCCTCCCAGAGGCCGACGCCCCGGCTGGTCGGATGCAACTGGAACAGGTCATCGGGGAGCTGCCGCTTGTAGCGCCAATATTCGTCGCCGGTCTTGGCGTTCAGCGCAATCACCTGCCCCATCGGGGTTGCCACGAACATCACGCCGTTGTTGACGATCGGCGGCGCCTCGTGGCCTTCGACCACGCCGGTCGCGAAGGTCCAGACCGGCGTCAAGTTCTTCACATTCGAGGTGTTGATCTGGTCGAGCGGGCTGTAGCCCTGCCCGTCATAGGTGCGTCGGTAGAGCATCCAATTGGCGGGCTCCGGGTTTTCCAACCGCTGCGCGGTGACCGGCGCGTAGTTCTCGATCGGGCCTGATACGGCGGCGGTCGAGGCAAGAGTCGATGCAAGACACGTGAAGGCGACGAAGCCGGACAGTAACCACTGCTTCCTGGTCATGGCGTTCCCCTTTTTCATTCGTTTGAATTCTTGTTTTGAATTCTTGTCGTTCGTCCCGTCGTCCACCCATCGGCGGATGCGGTCTCTCATGACGCGGGCACAACCCGCACGCCCATCATCCCGGCTGCGCGCCACCTACCTTTCCGACGAAGTTTCCGGCGACGCTGAGCGAGCCGTCAGCCAGCGCCAGCGGCAGCGCAGCGAGCCGTCGCGGCGCCGGCCCGAACACGACCTGCGCGCCCGCGCGAGGATCGTATTCGGAGTTGTGGCACATGCATTTGAGCACTTCCTTGTCGCCGACATCGCTCTTCACCCAGGCCGTGACAGGACAGCCGGCATGCGAGCAGATTGCCGAATAGGCGAGGATGCCGTCGACAGCGCGCGCTTTCGTCTGCTCGTCGAGCTCGGCGGGGTCGAGGCGGATGATCAGAATCTCGTTGAGGCGCGAGGCGCTGCGCACGACCGATGTCTTTGGATCTTTCGGCCAGGCATGCACCGGCGGTCCGCCGGCCGACAGATCGGCCGCGGTGACGGGCTTTCCCTCCTGATCGCCTTCGGAGAATACGAGCAGATCGCCCTTCTGAGGCCGCTCGTCGGAGCCCGGCGCATCCTCGCCCGCGTGCACCTGCGTGGAACAGGCGAGGCACGCCGTCGTGGCCAGCGCGCTCATCAACAGCGCCCGCCGGGTTTGCTCCGTGCACGCGTCAGCTTCGGATTCCGCTGTGTTGTCGGAGGATGAAGAGGATGTGTTGAACGATGCACTCGACATGTCCACAAGCAGGCGCTGGAACTCTGCCGAAAAAAAGGCAAAGATTCTTTCCCGCAGTGCATCACACGGTTATGCTCGCATTGATTGAACGCCAACACGCGCGTTTACGCGCATTTTTTTCATTGCAACGTCACGTTACGCGACCGGCATGATGATTTTGCAGATCAGGTCAATGCTATCGGTATTGGTGCAATGCGCCGACGGACGGCGCGATCGTAGCGCCATCAGTGCCGCTTGCGCATTTCTCAGGCAGGCATTTTGTATTCTAGGAGCGGAGCACGTGACGCGGCGCGGCGATACGACCGGCCAAGGTGGCCGACGCCATCTCAAAGCTGTCGGCGATGCGGCGCGCCCTGTCGATGAATAGCGCGGCTGCCTGCGGCGGGCAGACCTCGCGCGCAGTCTGTTCGAACAAATCGAGCCAGCGATCGAAATGATGGCCAGCCAGGCTCAGCGGCATATGCGCCCGCATCGGCGAGCCGTGATAGCGGCCGCTCATCAGCACGACCGACGACCAGAAATCCCGGAGCTTGGCCAGATGCTCGTCCCAATTCTGCACGATCGCGAACACCGGCCCCAGCAGCGCATCCTCACGGACGCGGCCATAGAAACGGGTGACGAGTTCCCCGATCATCTCTTCGGTGATCCCGGTGCGCTCGATCGCATCCTGGGTCAGCAAGTTCCGCCGCGCGGCCGCAGCCTCGCGCTCGGCTTTCAATCGATCCGACATGTCCCTTGTTATCCGTTCCGTTGTTCCCGCAGGCCGCCCCTTCGACATTGTCGGGCCGATCGCGCGCGGCGTCTTTGTCGCAGCGCAAATCGCGGGGTTCGGCGACGAGCACTCGACGCCCGCCGCCCGCGCCATCGTCAGGCGCTGTAGGTGTAAAAACCCTGCCCCGTCTTGCGGCCGAGATGGCCGGCGTCGACCATTTCCTTGAGCAAGGGGGCTGGACGGTATTTGGGGTCGTTGAAGCCTTTGTAAAAGACCTCCATCACCGACAACATGGTGTCGAGCCCGACGAGATCGGCAAGCGCCAGCGGCCCGATCGGATGGTTGCAACCGAGCTTCATGCCGGCATCGATCTCTTCCGCCGTCGCAATCCCCTCCTGCAGCGCGAAGATCGCCTCGTTGATCATCGGGCACAGGATGCGGTTGACGGCAAAGCCCGGGCTGTTCTTGGCCGTGATCGCCACCTTGCCGACGCGCTTGGCGAAATCGAGCGCCTTGGCGTGGGTGTCGTCGGAGGTCTGCAAGCCGCGGATGAGCTCCAGCAGCGCCATGACCGGAACCGGGTTGAAGAAGTGCATGCCGATGAAGCGGTCGGGGCGGTCGGTCGCCGCGGCGAGCTTCGTGATCGAGATCGATGAGGTGTTCGTGGCGAGCAGTGTCCGCGGCGACAGCGTCGCACAGAGATCCTTCAGGATCTTGACCTTGAGTTCCTCGTTCTCGGTCGCGGCCTCGATGACGAGATCGCAATCGACGAGCTTGGCGCGGTCGGTGGTGCCGGTGATGCGCTTGAGCGTGGCGTCGCGATCGCCCGCCGACATCTTCTCCTTCTTAACCAGGCGCTCGAGACTGCCGCCAACCGTCGAAATCCCGCGGCTCACTGCCGCATCGGAAATATCGACCATCACGACCGAAAGCCCGGCCGCGGCACAAATCTGCGCGATGCCGTTCCCCATGGTGCCTGCCCCGATGATGCCAACGGTTTGGATCATTGCCTCAAATCCTTCATCCTTGCGGACGTGCCATACCGGCCTCGCCCATTGTTCCTGCATCAGGGTCTAGCACTGCCCCCGGGCGGGTGCGACCTGATCTTCTCCCTTCCTTAAAGCATCCAAGGCGGGAATAAAGCCGCCTTTCGGCCGCCAAACGGCGTGATTTGGTGCCCCGGCGTGTTTGGCCCGGCCTATCTGCGCATCCCGTCCCCGGAGGGCGCGAGGGTGCGGGGAGCACCGGGCTCGAGGCGTACGGCTTAACCGAGACGAAGCACCTTGCCCGGATTCATGATGTTCTTGGGATCGAGCGCCCGCTTGATCGTGCGCATGATGTCGAGCTCGGTCCGGGAGCGGTAGTGCTGGAGCTCGTCGAGCTTCTCGATTCCGATGCCATGTTCCGCCGAGATCGAGCCGCCCATGGACGTGACGAGGTCGTTGACGGTCCGTGTGATCGCCGCGGAGTACTGGTTGAGCGTATCGCGGTCCATGCCCTTCGGGCCCATGAAGGAGAAGTGCACATTGCCGTCTCCGATGTGGCCGAGCGGATAGGGGCGAATTGCCGGCAGGATAGCAAGCACGGCCGCAAGACCGCTGTCGATAAACTCGGGAATCCTGGAGACAGCGACCGACACGTCGTAGCTCAAGCCCGGACCTTCGGTGCGCGATGCCTCGGCCACGCTCTCGCGAATCCGCCACATGTTGCGCGACTGCGCTTCGGTTTGCGCGATCACAGCATCCAGCACCCGGCCCGCCTCGAGTTGATCGGCCAGGAACAGCTCCATCCTATCCGACATGCCCGCACCACCGTCCTGCCGTGCCCGGGCCGACGAACATTCGAGAAGGAGATACCATTCGGTCTCGGCCTTGAGAGGATCCTGGGTGCCGGAAATGTGGCGCAGCACCATGTCGGTGCACGCACGGCTGATGAGCTCACAGGAGCCGACATTGTCATCGGAAGCGGCATGCGCCTCCGACAGAAGGTCGATGGCCGCCTTGGGATCGCGGATTGCGAGCCATGCCGTGCACACGTCTTTCGGCGCCGGCCAGAGTTTCAGCACCGCCTTGGTGATGATGCCGAGCGTCCCTTCGGCGCCCATGAACAGATGCTTGAGGTCATAGCCGGTGTTGTCTTTCTTGAGTGCGCGCAGGCCGTCCCAGACATCGCCATTGGCCAGCACGACTTCGAGACCCAACACCAGATTTCGCGCATTGCCATAACGCAGCACCTGCACGCCGCCGGCATTGGTGGACAGATTGCCTCCGATCATGCAGGAGCCCTGAGCACCCAGGCTGAGCGGAAAGAGGCGATCGTGGCGCGCGGCTGTGTTCTGGAGCGTCTCGAGGATGCAGCCTGCCTCCACGGTCAGGGCGTAGCCGACGGGATCGATATTCAGCACCTGGTTCATGCGACCGAGCGACAGCACGATACCGCGGTGCATGGGCCACGGCGTGGCGCCACCCATCAACCCGGTGTTGCCACCTTGCGGAACGATGGCAATGCCGTTGTCGTAGCAGAGCTTGACGACAGCGGAGACTTCCGCGGTGCTGGCCGGACGCACGACCGCCGCGGCCTGCCCCGCGAGTTCGCCGCGCCAGTCGGTCACGAAGGGGCGCTTGTCGTGCTCGTCCAGGATCAGACTTTTGTCGCCGACGATGGCCCGCAAGCGGTCGAGAACGGCTGAGGTCACGGGCGCGGTCGGAATCGAGGGAGCGGTGGGAAGGGCTGCACCCGGCATGTGTTCCTCGCTTTTCGGCCGTTCAGCGCCCTGGGGCGCACCGGCCTTCATTCTTGTTTTCATTCTGGGCGGTGGTGCGATGACCCTAGCATAGGGGTTGCGCTTGCGGGAACGCCCCCGGCAGTAAGTCTCGTGCGGATTTGCCTGGAATGCTGAATGCAGGCGCACTTCCGCCGAGGTCCCGCATACCCTACTGTGCCTCGATCAAATTCGGATTGGAGCTCATGAGCCGTTTCTGGAGTCCGGTCGTCCACACGCTTTCGCCTTATGTCCCCGGCGAGCAGCCCAAGCAGGACGGCATCGTCAAGCTCAATACCAACGAGAATCCCTACCCGCCCTCGCCGCACGTGCTGGCGGCGATCGCGTCGGCCGCGGAGCGGCTGCGCCTTTATCCCGATCCGCGCGCAACGCGCCTGCGCGAGGCGATCGCGGCCCATTGCGACGTGACGCCCGAGCAAGTGTTCGTCGGTAACGGCTCCGACGAGGTTCTGGCCCACACCTTCCAAGCCCTTCTGAAGCACGAACCACCGCTTCTATTCCCCGATGTCACCTACAGCTTCTACCCCGTCTATTGCGGCCTCTATGGAATAACGCATGACGAGGTACCGCTCGATGCTGCGATGAGGATCGATATCTCCGACTACAGGCGGCCATCGAGTGCCATCCTGCTCTGCAATCCGAACGCTCCGACCGGAATTGCCCTTCAGCGCGACGCAATCGCATCGCTGCTGGCCGAACAGCCGGACCGGCTGGTGGTGGTGGACGAGGCTTATGTCGATTTCGGCGCCGAGAGCGCCGTGCCACTGATTGCGCGCCACGACAATCTGCTGGTCATCCAGACCTTCTCGAAGTCGCGCTCGCTCGCTGGCCTGCGGGTTGGTTTTGCCATCGGCCAACGACCGCTGATCGAAGCGCTGGAACGGGTGAAGGACAGCTTCAACTCCTATCCCGTCGATTGCCTCGCGATCGCCGGCGCCGTCGCCGCGATCGAGGACGATGGCTGGTTTAGAGACACCCGTGCTCGTATCATCGCAAGCCGCGAAACCTTGGCCCGGGACCTTGGACAACTTGGCTTCGAGGTGTTGCCCTCGCTCGCCAACTTCGTCTTCGCGCGCCATCGAAGCCGGAGCGGAGCAGATCTCGCGGCAGCGCTTCGCCAGCGTGGCGTTCTGGTCCGTCATTTCGGAAAGCCGCGCATCGAGGACTTCCTGCGCGTCACGGTCGGGACGGAGGTCGAATGTGCCCGGCTCGTTGAAGTGCTGCGCAGCTTGATCTGAGCTGACGCACGCATCGCGGTTCGTGCCGCCGAAGGCGCTGCGTGCGGCCGCTCGTCGTCTGTTGCTCGTGACGCGCCTCACACAAGCATTCACAGCAGTTTGTGACATAGACCACATCTGTTTCGTGCCCGAGCTGTTAGCGTCGTGCATATGAAGAAACACATCGCACTCCCCGTGATCCTCACCGCTCTGCTCGTCGCCACGCAAAGCCTGGCGGCTGAGATCAGAGGTGCCGGCTCAACCTTCGTTTCGCCTGTGATGGCGAAATGGATCGATGCGTATAAAATGAAGACCGGTAACATCGTCAGCTACCAGGCGGTCGGTTCGAGCATCGGCGTCGGCCTGATCAAGAAAGAGTCCGTCGATTTCGGCGCAAGCGATATGCCGATGGACCCCAAGGAATTGGACAAGCTCGGCATGATGCAATTTCCGATCGTGATCGGAGGGGTCGTGCCTGTCGTCAATATCGACGGAGTCAAGCCCGGCCAGATCCGCTTCACCGGCCAGATGCTCGCCGATATCTATCTCGGCAGGCTCAAATCCTGGAACGACCCGGCCATTCGCGCGGTCAACCCCGACATCAGGTTACCGAACGCGCCGATCACGGTGGTTCATCGCACCGACGGATCGGGCACGACGTTCAATTGGTCGAACTACCTGTCCAAGGTCAACCCGCAGTGGAAGGCGAGCGTCGGAGAAGGGACCTCCGTCGAGTGGCCGCTTGGCCTCGGCGGCAAGGGCAATGATGGCGTCGCCTCGCTCGTCAGCCTCGTCCCCGGCGCGATCGGCTATCTCGAATACAGTTACGCACTGCAGCGGCTCGACCGGATCTCCTTCGGTCGAGTGCAGAATAGCGCCGGCAATTTCGTCATTCCCGACGCCGCATCGTTCCAGGCGGCGGCCGCGAGTGCGGACTGGAAGGCGGACAAGGATTTCCATCTCGTGCTCACCAATGCGCCCGGCGAAGACGCCTACCCGATCACGGCCACGACTTTCGTGCTGATGCCGAAGGCGCCCAAATCCGTTGACAGGTCGGCGGCCGCCATCGATTTCGTCCGCTGGTCGCTGGAGAACGGAAAGCCGCAGGCCGAGACGCTCAACTACGTTCCGCTGCCGCCCGCCTTGGTCGAGCAGATCGAGAATTATTGGCAGCAGAGCATTGGGGCATCCCCCACGCTCTCGGCATCGGCCAGCGTCAAGCGGTAATATCAAAGGGAAGCTGCTGCCAGGCAGCCCGCGACTTTGATGTCCGGTCGAATTCGGTTTCCAAACCGGTCCACGCGAGTATTCTGTGACTGGCCTGCTGCCTGGAAACTTTTGCTGCGGCGGCCGGGCCACTGGATACTTGCAGGGAATCAGACGTGACGCAGCTCCGCAGTCCCGGAATTGACGGACCCCAGCCATGGCGGCTGGCGCCGAAGCTCAGGCACGGATGAACGACTTCGCGCGATCCGTCGGCGCCGCATTCACGCTGATCGGCGAGGCCGACGCAGAGCTTCTGGGCATCGTCGGGCTTTCGGTGCGCGTCAGCCTGACCGCCAGCATCCTCGCGCTTCTGATTGGGGCGCCGTTCGGGGCGCTGCTTGCGATCACCCGGTTCCGCGGACGGCAGGTCATCATCGTCCTCACCAATGCCTTGCTTGGCCTTCCGCCGGTCGTGGTCGGGCTCGCGCTCTATCTTCTGCTGTCGCGCTCCGGCCCGCTCGGGGTCGCCGGCCTGTTGTTCACGCCGGCGGCCATGGTGGTCGCGCAGACGCTGCTCGCCACACCGATCGTGGTCGCACTGGTGCACCGGCCGGCGAGCCTGCTGTGGGCGGAGTATGGCGACCTGGCGCGGATCGACGGGCTGTCAACGCTACGCAGCATCGGCTTGCTGTTCGCGCTGGGCCGGACCTCGCTGCTGACGGCCTTTCTCGCAGCCTTCGGCCGCGCGATTGCGGAGGTTGGCGCCATCCTCATCGTCGGTGGCAACATCCGCGGTTTCACGCGCACGATGACGACGGCGATCGCGCTGGAGACCAGCAAGGGCGACCTGCCACTGGCACTCGGGCTCGGGCTGATCCTGCTCGCACTCAGCATCGCAGTGTCGACCGTCGCCTTCCTGCTAGTGGGACGCGTTGGGGAAAAATAGCTGCTCGCCCCCGACCTTGTAGCCGGCGATGGCCTCCTGCCCTTTCGAAGAGATCAGCCAGTCGATGAAGGCCTGTCCGTCCCGCGCCTTCACGTTCGCATGCTTGGCCGGATTGACCAGCATGACGCCGTACTGGTTGAACAGCCGCTTGTCGCCTTCGGTCAGGACGGCGAGCTCGCCGCGATTCTTGAATGACAACCAGGTGCCGCGGTCCGACAGTAGATAGGCGTTCGACGACGACGCCATGTTGAGTGCCGGGCCCATGCCTTGGCCGATCTCGCGATACCAGCCGTCGCTGGCGGCACCGAGGTCGATGCCTGCCTCCTTCCACAGCCGCAGTTCGGCCGCGTGCGTGCCGGATTTGTCGCCGCGCGAGATGAACGGCGCCTTCGCGGCCGCGATCTTGCGCAGCGCCGCGGCCACGTCCTTGCCGCCGGCGATCTTCGCGGGATCGCTCTTCGGCCCGACAATGACGAAGTCGTTGTACATGACATCGAAGCGCTTCACGCCCTCCCCTTCGGACATGAACTTGTTCTCGGCGGGCCTGTCATGGACGAACACGACGTCTGCATCGCCGCGCCGCCCGATGTCGAGCGCCTGGCCCGTGCCGACGGCAACGACCTTCACGTCGATGCCCGCGGCCTTCGAGAACAGCGGCAGCAAGTAACCGAACAGCCCCGACTGTTCCGTCGACGTCGTCGAGGCCACAGTGATGGTGCGCTCCTGTGCGAACGCGATGGTGGACCAGAGCAGAACCGCTCCAACAGTCATTATCCTTTTCATGCCTCGTCCTTACACCAGATGCCCGATGTTCCAAACTCTACCGTCGATAGAGCTTTACAGGGAACCTCGACAAGCGCCGCAACGCGTTTGTCATGATCCCTCGCGGCGCTCCCTGTGAGGAACGTCCGCTCCGCGCGTAAGTTGTACTGAAACAACCCAGGAGGAAACCAGATGAAGAAGATCATTTTGGCATCCGCATGCATCATGGCGCTGGCGACCGGCGGCGCCTTCGCGCAGACACAACCCGCCCCAGGCGCATCCGGTCAGGGCGACGTCGGGCCCTCGTCCCGGGGCCCCGCGACCAAGGGCATGACGACCGGCACGTCATCGAACATGCAGAACGAGGCCGCCGACAGCAAGGGCAAGCAGGCTCCGAGCGCCGGTGGCAGTAACACCAATAACATGGGCAGCCAGGCCGGCGGCGGCGCGGGCTCCGGCTCCGGCGCGGGAAAGTAGGCCGGTATCGATCGGAAATCTGGAGAGGCGTCAGTCCCTCTCCAGATAGGGCGGGCTGTGCGTAGTCAGCGTCCGAGGTACCTCGAGACGTGGCTTGTCTATCGCTCCGGCTCTTTCAGTCAATCATCTTCGTGCGGCCAAAGCCTGTCATCGCCGATCACGTTCGCCTCCGTCACGCGCGCGTAACGGAGGCGCCGATGTTCTGCAATTGGTCCCACCTACATTGACATCAGTGTGACAGCCGGGGATTTTTACATTGCTGGCGAATCAGCGATGGCCTCAAGCCGAGTATCTCTTGGACAACTCCCAGTGCTTTCGAGACTGATATCGTTGCTGCGCCGCATCCCCGCGGTGAAATGGGCGTTCAACCGGCTCCGGCCCGCGCCACACGGCGGCAGCATCGACGTCGCGCCTGATGCCGCGGACGCCTCGCCCGGCCTCGTTGCCGACATTTTAGAAGCCGCTCCGGCTCTGGACACCAGCATCAGCGCGGAAACGTCAAACTGCGACGTTGCGGCCGCGGCTTCAGCCACCGAAGACGAGACCGCCAGACCCGTCATCGCGGAGAGCCCGTCGGAAGCGCCAGCCGATGTCAGCGGCAGCGACGATTCATCCCGGGGGACGGCGGCGGAAGTCGAGCCGGTCGTCGTGGAGGAAGCTTCGGTCGCGACCATCGATGTCGAGCGTGAGACGGTCGACGTCCCCGAACTCATCATCAACAGCGATCCATCTCCCGAACTCGCGGCCGACGTTGAGCCCGTTGTCGCGGAGAAGGCCTCGTCTGTCGAGGTCGTGCCGGTTGATGCCCCCGCTCTCGCCATCAACGACGAGCATTCCTCCGCCGTCGACGTGGATACTTGCTCAACTCTCGACGAGACGCGTGTCGCGCTTGCCGATCGCGACATCCCGCCGGAGCATGTCCCTCAGGATAGCATTGACAGCGATTCTTCCTCCAGCGCGGCGGAAGTCGTCGCCAGCACGCCCAGCGTCGTCACGGATATTGCGCCGGAGCCAGCCCTCGAGGCTCCCGCTCCGGGGATCACCAGCGCGCCGAAGATTCGTGCAAGGATCGCAGAACCCGCCGACCGCGCCGCGCTGATCCGGCAGCGTTGGGCGGAGACCGGGAGCAGGATGTGGAATCCGCGCCTCCACGGCGCCGGTGATGCCACGCTGAACATCCAGGGAAGCGTCGGGCTGCTGCCGCCCGCGCCTGGCGAGACGATGCCGCGCTACGACAAGCTGGAATTCAGGATGCTCGGCGGACAAATCGTCTGCGAGGGCGTGATCGTCGAAGCACCCGCGCATGCGAGCCAGCGCAGCTTTACGCGGCTCGCGGAGCCGGGGAAACCGGATCGGGTCCGCGAACCAGTGCGGGAACGCCAGGCCGCTCTCGCCTGACCCCTTATTTCCTGCGACGACCAGCCCATATGATAGGCTAACGCCCTGAATTTGGGAGATCGCATGCCCGCAAAATCATTGCGACTGACCGCGATTGCCGCCCTCTGCGTCTCGCAGACATCGTTTGCAGAGGCCGGCAAGCTGCCGCGCCATGCGCCCGCGACCGATCGGGCGTCATCCTACAAAGCCGACCGCCTCTCCTCTTCGCGCGGAGAGACGATCCTCAACACGCCCGGCCAGACCACCGTGCTGACGCGAGAGGTCCTCGACGACAAGAACGCGACGAGCCTCAAAGATGCCATGCGCTCGACCGCCGGCGTGACGATCGGACGCTAGGCCACTTCGCTCAGGGGATCGGGTAGCCCTTCCAGACCCACTCCAGCGCCGACGGCAGCGTCTGCGCGATCGTGGGCCGGTCGACGTGCTTGGCGTTGCGTACGAACAGAAACTGATAGTGGTAGCCCTTCTCCGCCAGCACCTTGGCCATCAGCGCGTTGGAGAGGGTCCAGTCGTGCATGCCGTCGGGAATCGTGGGGTTCGGATAGAACAGGTCCTGGTCGCCGCCGAAGAACCAGAAGCGGATCGGCTTGGTCGGCGCAGCGACGATCAAAGGCACGCCGGGCGGCTCGGCCGGCGTGAGCACGCCCGCCTTGGCGATGAGATTGGGTGTGGCCCGCCCCGGCCATGCGCTGTGATATTCCCAGGCGCCGCCGCGCAGCGACGGGTCATGCGGCCATTGCTGGTTGACCATGGTCGGCGAGAACGCCAGCACGCGGTGATAGAGATCGGGATAGAACCACGCCATGGTGAAGGCCGCCACGCCGCTCGAACTCAGCCCCATGGTCGCACGCCCATCGGGATTTTTGGTCAGCCTGACGTCGGCATTCTTTTCGACCAGCGGCAGCACTTCACGCTCGACGAATTGCGCGTAGGCGCCTGACACCGCGTCATATTCGCGGCCGCGCTGACTGCCCTGCGCGTCCTGCCCGCCATTGCCGATCTGGATCGCGATCATCGGCGGCACGCGGCGCTGCGCGATCAGATTGTCGAGCGTGACGGCGACATCCTTGTAGGCGTTGGAGCCGCCGTCGCCGACCACGATGAACGGCGCCTCGCTGCCGCGGACATATTGCGCCGGCACATAGACGTCGATGGTGCGCGACCAGACGCCGGGATGGCTGGTGGTGACGATCATGTGCGACTTGTCGTCCGGCGTCGTGACGGTCGTCATGATCGAGGAATTGGTGCAACCGGCAAGATCGTCGCGGATCAGACCCGGATTGTAGATGGTGCTCTCCTTCGACGAAAACGTGAAGGACTTTGTCGTCCCACGCGGCACGCCCTCTTTCGCGATCGTCTCCGGCGCAGGATTGTGGGTGGGACCGATGATGAAATTGCCTTCGGCACCCGGTGGCGGCAGCGTTCCGTCAGGAAGCTCGGTGGCGCGCGGATAATTGGGATTGGAGGGATCTCGCGTCGGAGGCGCCGTCTTGAAGTCGAGACCCGTCGTATCGATGAAGAACGGGCCCGCCTTGTCGGTGCTGTTGGCCCCAGGCGGCACCACCATGTTCTGGGTGACGCAGGCCGGCTGCGAGAAGGCAATCGAAGTGAAGGAGACGAGGGAAATCAGCGTCCCCGCAAGGACGGACAACGAATTGGTCATTTCAGCTCCCGATGCCGACGAGTCTTTCTGGCTCGCCTTGGGACGAAGTATGGCGAGCCGACTGCGCGCGGTCAAAATCCCGCCCGGCCGCGTTACCGCAATGGCCGCCATGCTCAAAACGGACAGACACGGTTATTCCGCGCATGCCACGAAATTTTTCAGACATGTGGCCGTTGCTGCCGCACCTCGCACGACGTAGCTTGCCGGCCGGCCGCGCGAAGGCCGCGCCCGATCAAGACGACAAGAACAATCTGCAAGAACAATCTGCAAGAACAATCCCGGGAGACAAACCATGAAGAAGCTCACGGCCGCGCTGTGCGCGCTGGCGTTCCTCGCAACCGGCGCGCAGGCGCAGACCGTCAAGGACTTCCTGGCGGTGGTCACCAAGAAATGGACCACGCCGTTCGAGCCGTTCCAGCTCATCGGCAACATCTACTATGTCGGCACTGACGGCATCGCCGTCTACATCATCAAGACCTCACAAGGCCTGATCCTGATGGATACGGCGCTTCCGGAATCCACCGGCATGATCAAGGACAACATTGCCAAGCTCGGTCTCAAGGTCTCGGACATCAAGATCATCCTCAACACGCACGCGCATTTCGACCACACCGGCGGTTTCGCCGAAATCAAGAAGGAGACCGGCGCGCAGCTGATCGCCGGCGAACGCGACAAGCCGCTGCTGGAAGGCGGCTATTATCCTGGCGACGAGAAGAACGAGGACCTCGCCTTCCCCGCAGTGAAGGTCGATCGCGCCGTGAAGGAAGGCGACAAGATCACGCTCGGCGACACCACGCTGACGGCTCACGCCACCCCCGGCCATTCGCCTGGCTGCACGAGTTGGGAGATGACCGTCAAGGACGACAATCAGGACCGCGAGGTGCTGTTCTTCTGTAGCGGGACAGTGGCGTTGAACCGGCTGGTCGGCCAGCCGACCCACGCCGGAATCGTCGACGACTACCGTGCGACCTACGCCAAAGTGAAGGCGATGAAGATCGACGTGCTGCTCGGGCCGCATCCGGAGGTCTATGGCATGCAGGCCAAGCGCGCCGAAATGAAGGACGGCGCACCGAACCCATTCGTCAAGCCGGGTGAGCTCGCAGCCTACGCCACAACCCTGTCGGAAGATTTCGACAAGCAGCTCGCCAAGCAGACCGCCGCGCTCGAGAAGAAATAGCGATCGTCTCGCGCTATCTTCACCTCTCCTTCTCTCCGGGGGAGAGGTGAAGCCGGCATGCCGGCTCGCACCGCTGTCGGTGCGACAATAGGTTGCGCCGGCGCATATGGTTAGCAGAGCGTACCGCATCTTATGCGGGCTCTTTCAGCCAATCCCCGCACTTCCGCCGCCGGATATCGTTAACGCAACCTGACCGGTGCGCGGATCGAGAAGGTCTGCGGCGCGTCGAGCCTCTCGCGAGGACTCCAATCTAACGCCCCCTTTACCGCCGCCGTGCAAGATCGCCCGCGTTTTGAGGAAATTCAGGGCTGATATTGCAATGCCTGTCACCAATTTGAAGTCACATCTAGCTGCCGTCGCAGAGCTGTTTCGGGTGCCGGCCGACAATCCGGAGCTGATGCGCGCGCAATTCGACGCCTTCTCGAAACAGATCCCGCTGCTCTATTTCATCCTGATCACAAACACGATTGCGGTGGCTTATACCTATGTGCCGCTGGCACCGGCCTCGCTGAGTATGGTCGTGCCGGCCGTGCTGATCGCGGTGACAGGCTTTCGCACATTCTGGTGGCTGCGCCAGCGACGTGTCGTGCGCACCGATGCCGACATCCTGCGCAATCTGCGCTTTACCAACTGGATCGCGGCGCCGATCGGCGCAGGCTTCACCGCATGGTCCTTCGCGCTCTATCCTTACGGCGATGCTTTCGCCAAGAGTCAGGTAGCCTTCTACATGGCGGTGACCGTGATCGGCTGCATTTTCTCGCTGATGCATCTGCGCTCGGCGGCACTGATCGTGACGCTGGTCGTCGACGTGCCCTATGTGCTCTTCTTCTGGGCCACCGGCGAGCCGACGCTGAAGGCAATCGCTGTCAACAATCTGCTCGTGTCGGGGGCGATGGTGACGGTGCTGTTCATCTATTACCGCGACTTCGCCGATCTCGTCGCCAGCCGCAAATCGCTGCTGGCGCAGCAGGCCGCCACCCAGGCCCTTTCGGACGAGAACTTCCGCCTCGCCAACCTCGATTCCCTGACGGAATTGCCGAACCGCCGCCGCTTCTTCGCCGAGCTGTCGAGCGCGTTCACCGATGCCGAGCGCAGAAACGTTCGCGTCGCGGTCGGGATCATCGACCTCGATGGCTTCAAGCCGATCAACGACAATTACGGCCATTCGGTTGGCGACCGCGTTCTGATCGAGGCGGGCCGGCGCATCCGCGAGGTCTGCGAGGGCTTCGGTCCGCAGCGGGTGGAATTCGCCAGGCTCGGCGGCGACGAGTTCGGCCTCGTCGTGTGCGGCGACCCTGACGATGCGGATCTGATGCGGCTCGGCGAACGCGTTGGTGACCAGGTCAAGCTGCCCTACCAGCTCGACACCGCCCATACCGGGCTGTCCTGTTCGATCGGCTTCGCGCTGTTCCCGCAATCGGCAATGACGGCAGAAGCGCTCTATGAATGCGCCGACTATTCGCTTTATCACGCCAAGCGCCATCTGCGCGGTCGCACCGTGATCTTCTCGAGCGAGCTCGAGGCCGAGATCCGCAGCCGCGGCGTCATCGAGAATTTGCTGCGCACTGCCGATTTCAGCACCGAGATGGACCTGGTGTACCAGCCGATCGTGGACGCCATGAGCGAGCATACCGCCGGCTTCGAGGTCCTGGCGCGCTGGCACAGCTCCCGCCTCGGCCTGGTTTCGCCGGCCGATTTCATTCCGGCCGCCGAGCGCATCGGCCTGATCCGGCCGCTGACGCAGGCGCTCCTGGTACGCGCGCTCGCGACAGCCAGGACCTGGCCCGACCACATCCGCCTGTCGTTCAACCTGTCCGCCCACGACATCTGCTCGCCCGAGGGCATCCTGCCGCTGATCACGATCGTCGAGAAGAGCGGGCTGCCGCCGCACCGGATCGACTTCGAGATCACCGAGACCGCCGTCACCTTCGATTTCGTACGCGCACAACAGTCGATCGCAGCATTGAAGGCGATGGGCTGCGGCATTTCGCTGGACGATTTCGGCACCGGCTACTCCTCGCTGAGCCACGTGCACTGGCTCCCGCTCGACAAAATCAAGATCGACCGCAGCTTCATCGCCGACGTCAACGACAATCCAGTGAGCCACAAGATCATCAAGTCCCTCACGGGCCTCTGTGACGACATGGAGATCGCCTGCGTCGCCGAGGGGGTCGAGACTCGCGCTCAGCTCGACACCCTGCGCCGGCTAGGATGCGACTTCATCCAGGGCTACTATTTCGCAAAGCCCATGCATGGCGACGCGATCGACGAGTATCTCGCCAAGGAACGCCAGCGCCTCGGCGGCGCCGTATCCAGGGTCGTGGCCTAAAGTCAGACCGCGCAGTAGCGCTCCTGGATGTTTTTGTCCGCCAGCAGCGCCGCGGCGCTGCTTTGATGCACGACTTCCCCCTGATCGATGATCACGGCACGGTCAGCGAGCCGCAACGCCCATTCGACGTTCTGCTCGACCAGGAGCAGCGTCTTGCCCTCGTCGCGCAGGCGACGGAACAGCACGCCCATCTCCTCGACCAGCACAGGCATGATGCCCTCCGACGGCTCGTCGAGCAGAAGCATCTTGGGCTTTGCGATCAAGGCGCGTGCAATCGCCAGCATCTGCTGCTCGCCGCCTGACAGCGTGACACCCTCCTGGCCGAGGCGCTCCTTCAGGCGCGGAAAGGTCTCGGCGATCTCGTCGATCGCGACGCGCTCATCGATGTCGCTTCCTGCCGCGACGAGGCCGAGACGAAGGTTCTCGCGCACGGAGAGACCGGGGACGATGCGGCGCTCCTCGGGGACGTAAGCAAGGCCGAGATGGAAGCGCTGATGGGCGCGCAGCTGCAGAAGCTCCCGACCCGCAAAGCGCACACGACCCGTCGCCTTCGGCATCAGTCCCATCATCGACCGCAGCGTGGTGGTCTTCCCGGCCCCGTTGCGGCCGACAAGGGCAACGACCTCGCCGGGCTGCACATGCAAGGAAATGCCGTGAAGGACGTGGCTCGCGCCATACCAGGCGTGGAGATCCTCAATTTCGAGCAGTGCAGTCTCAGCCATAGCCTTCACTCTGTCCGAGATAGACCCGGCGGACTTCCGGATTGCTTCTGATCTCATCGGGGGCGCCGTCCGCCAGCAGACGGCCGTGGTGCAGCACCACGACGCGCTTGGATAGGCCCAGCACCATCTTCATCTTGTGTTCGACGAGAAGCACGGTGCGCTTCTCGGCGAGCCGTTCGAGCAGCGCGACCATGTCCTTGGTCTCCTCCGGCCCCATGCCGGCGGTCGGCTCGTCGAGCAGAAGCAATTCCGGCTCCGAGACTAACGCAATCGCGATCTCCAGCGCGCGTTGCTGGCCATGCGACAGGAACTTCGCCAGTTCGGCGCGCCTGCCAGATAGCCCGACTGCGTCAAGTGCAGCATCGGCGCGGGCATTTAGCTCCGTAAGTCGGGCGCGGTTACGCCAAATGTCGTAACTCACGGTCAATGCCTGCGCCGCCACGCGGACGTTCTCGTGCACCGACAGGTCCGGGAAGATGTTTGTGATCTGATAAGAGCGCGAGATGCCCTGATGCACGAACCGATGCTGCGGAAGGCCGTTCAGCTCGCGTCCTCTGAAATGCAGCTTGCCTGACGTCGGTGTCAGCGCGCCGGAGAGGATGTTGAAGAACGTGCTTTTGCCGGCGCCGTTCGGCCCGATGATCGAGGTGAGCTGTCCGGCCGCAAAAGACACGGTGATGCCTTCGAGCGCGACGAAGCCGCCGAAGTGCTTGCCTATCCCCTCGGCACGAAGCAATTCGCCGCTCATGGCCGCGCCTTTCCGACACCCAATGTGTCGAGCAGCGTGCCCCAGATGCCCTTGGGCAGGAACAGCACGAACAGGACAAAGATCGCGCCGACGAAGAGCTGCCAGTGCGGGGTCCAGACCGAGATGACGTCCTCCAGAATCAGGAACGCTGCTGCGCCAACGAACGGCCCGAAGAAGCTGCGCGCGCCGCCGAGCAGCACCATCATCACGATCATGCCAGAGGTCTGGTAATGCAGGATGTCGAGCGGCACGATCGACAGATGCAGCGCCAGCATGCAGCCACCGAGCGAGGAGATCGCGCCCGACAGCATGAACACGATCAGCTTGCTGCGCTCGACGTCATAGCCGCAGGCCCGCGCCCGCTGCTCGTTCTCGCGGATTGCCTCGATCACGGCCCCAAAGGGCGAGTTCAGGATGCGCGACTGGAACCACATGGCCAAAGCGGCGAAGGCCATCAGCACATAATATTTGTTGACGGGGTCGAGGAAATTGACGGGGAAGCCGAACAGGCTGATGCGATCGACAGTAAAGCCGCGCAGGCCGTTCTCGCCGCCGGTGAAGGACGAGGCCTGGAGCGCGACGTAATAGACGAGCTGGGCCAGCGCGAGCGTCACCATGGAGAAGTAGATGCCGCGGGTGCGCGTTGAGACGATGCCGATCAAGGCCGCAAGGCCGGTACTGAGGAGGACGGCGATCGGCACCGCAGCAAACCAGGGCACGCCGTAACGACCGATCGCAATGCCGGTGAAGTAGGCGCCCGCACCGAAGAACGCGGCTTGGCCGAACGACAACAGCCCGGTGTAGCCGAACAGCAGGTTGTAGCCCATCACCACGACGCCATAGATCAGGACGTTGACGGCCAGCGCCTGAGACGGCAGCAGCCAGGGCAACACAGCCAGCACCGCGATGGAGAGCAACACGCGTTGCTCGATAAGCCGGCTGAGCCCGTTGGACGACGGTCTGGCGACCGCTTCGCCGCTCGATGGCGAGGTCACGCGGTCCTCCCTCTGATGCCGAACAGGCCCTGCGGACGGATCAGCAGCACCACGGCCATCAGCGCGAACATGACGATGGTCGCCATCTCCGGCGCGAACAGCGCGACCAGGCTGATGGAGATGCCGACCATGAGGCCTGCGACCACCGCCCCGACGATCGACCCGAGGCCACCGATCACGGTCACCACGAAGGCTTCTGCTAGCACCAGCGATCCCATCTCCGGATTGACGCTGCGCATGGGACCCGCGAGCACGCCGCCGAGCGCGGCCAGCCCGACACCGAGCCCGAAGATCGCGAGCCAGACCCGGCCGATGTCGACCCCGAGCACCTGCATGATGGTGGGATCGCGGGCGCCCGCGCGCACGATCAAGCCGATCCGGGTCTTCTCCAGCGTCAGCCAGAGCACCAGGAGCACCACCGCCACCAGCGCAATGACGAACAGGCGGTAGCGCGGGAAGAAGCCGATGCCAAGATCGAGCACGCCGATCAGTTGCGGCGGGGTCGGAAACGGGATGCCGTCGCTGCCGAACACGATCCGCACGCCCTCGACCAGGATGTAGCTGAGGCCGAAAGTGAGCAGCAGCGGATCGTCGATCGAGCGCCCGTAGAGCCTGCGGATCAGGACGAACTCGATCAGCATGCCGAAGGCGCCGATCAGGATGGGCGCCAGCAGCAATCCCCACCAGAAGCTTCCGGTGAGGGACGCCAGATACAGCCCCGCATAGGCCCCGATCATGAACAGCGCGCCATGAGCGAAATTGACCACCCCGAGCATGCCGAACACGATCGTCAGTCCAAGCGCAGTGATTACCAGGACCGCCCCAAGGGCGATCCCGGAAAGAAGCTGCATGATGATCAGCGACAGGTCCATTGCCCGGGCTTCAGGTCGCGTGGCCCAGCTCACTGCAACTGCGCAGCATGTCGTCGGAGCCCGTGTCGTTGGCGAGAATGGCGAACAGATCGTTGTCGTTGGCCATGGCGGACTTCTTCTTGGACTCCAGCACCAGCACCGGCTGCACTGACTGGTGGTCGCATTTGCGGTAATGCTGTGGACCCTTGGTCAGGTCGTATTGCAGCTTCTCCAGGGCATCGACCACCTTGTCGGTCTCGGTGCCACCCGCGGTTTGCATGGCCGCCAGCAGCGACCCGACGCCGGCATATCCGTAAGCGCCGTAGTCGGTCGGGATGGCGCCCCCATTGGCTGCCTTGAAGGCGGCGTTGAAAGCGGCGGCGGACTTGCTCTGCGTCTCCAGGCCCCAGTAATAGTTGGCGCCGCCGACCACGCCCTCGAACACGTCGGGGCCGACCGCGAGCCGCTGGTTGTGCAGGATCACCGGCACGACGATCTTCATCTGCTGCTTGACGCCGAAATCCACCGCCTGCTTGATCGCATTGGCCTGGTCGCGGCCGAAATTGGAGATGCAGAGCACGTCCGGCCGCAGCGACATCAGGCGCGGCATGAAGGTGGAATAGTCGGCAGCGCCAAACGGATGCAGGATCTCGCCGACATTGTCCGCGCCGATCGCCGCCTGCGCGCGCTTGAAGCCACGCAGCATCTCATGCCCGTACGCGTAGTCTGCGACGAGATGGGCAACCTTCATGCCCTTCTTCAGGGTCTGCCGTGCAACGGCGGCGGTCGTCATGTGTGGGTTCAGCGCCTCGTGGAAGGTATATTTGCTGAAATCCTTGGCCTCGTTGATGGTGTCGGACTGGCTGATCGAAACATAGATCACGCCGCGGGCGCGGGTGACTTCGTTGACCGCGAGCTGCACGGCGCTGGAGAGCGCGCCGACCACGGCGTGAACCTTGTCCTTCTCGATCAGCTCCAGCGTACGGGTCGCGGCCTCGCCGGCATTGAGCTTATCGTCGCGCACCAACAGCTCGACCTTGCGGCCGCCGATGCCGCCCTTGTCGTTGGCGAGTTTGACCGCGAGCTCGGCGCACTTGACCTGGTCGCGCGCCTCCGCAGCGAACGGGCCGGTCAGCGGGGTCGGAAAGCCGATGCGGATCGTTTCGTCGGCAGCGCGCCCGAGCCGCGGCATGGCGAGCAGTGCCGCGCTTGCCGAGAGACCGGCGAGCGCGGTGCGGCGGGATATTTTCAGGGTCGAACCGGATTTGGGCATGATTTCCTCCAATGTCTTTTTTCTAGAATCGCTTCAGGGCTTTCAGGACTCTTGCGGGCGTGATCGGGATGGAATTGATCGTCGCATCGAACGGTGCGAGCGCGTCGTTGACGGCGTTCAGCACACAGGCCGACGCCGCCGCCGTCCCCGCCTCGCCGCATCCCTTGGCGCCGAGCTCGGTGTCGGCGGTCGGCGTCTCGACATGGGCGATGACGATGTCAGGCATCTCCATCGCCATCGGAACGAGGTAGTCGGCGAGCGAGCCGTTCACGAGCTGGCCGGTCTCGCTGTAGCGGCATTCCTCGAACAGCGCCGCGCCCAATCCCTGCACGATGCCACCGCGGAGCTGCTCGTCTACCAGCATCGGATTGATGACCCGGCCACAATCCTCGACGATGAAATGCTTCAACATCTTGATGAAGCCAGTCTCGACGTCCACCTCCAGCGAACAGCCCTGGATGCCGTTGGTGAAGGCGAACGGATAGCCCTGTGGCGCGAAGTGATGGCTCACGGTGAGCTGGGCCTGCGTGCCCGGCGGTAGCGTATCGGAACGGAAATAGGCAATGCGCGCGATCTCGGAGATCGGCATCCGCTGGTTTCGCGTGCCAGCGTCGACGACCTCGCCATCGATGATGTCGAGTGCCGATGGCTGCTCCTGGAGGATGAGCGCAGCGATTTCCAGGATGTTGCGCCTGAGCGCGCGCGTGGCCTGGAGCGCAGTCTCGCCGCCGATGCCGGCGCCGCGGCAGGCCCAGGTCGCACCGCCATGCGGCGTCACCTCGGTATCGCCGGTGATGACCTTGACGTGCTCCTGCGCGAGGCCGAGCTGGTCCGCCACAATCTGGCTGATGATCGCCTCGGTGCCTTGCCCCTGCTCCGTGACCGAGATCAGGCAGCGCACTTCGCCTGATGGCGTCAGGCTGATAATCGCACCGTCCTGCGAGGAGATACGGGCTCCGCCAACGCCATAGAACGCGGGACTTGGATTGGTGATCTCGACAAAGGCCGCAATGCCGATCCCGCGGTAGACGCCGCCCTTGCGCAACTCCGCCTGCTCGGCGCGCAGCGCGTCATAATCCATCATCTCGTGCAGCCGCTTCAGGCAGGCCTGATGCGACAACGCCTCGAAACGGTAGCCGGTCGGCGAGGTCTGCGGATAGGCATCATCGGCGATGACATTCTGCGCTCGGATCGCGAAGGGATCGAGACCGAGCTTCGCTGCGGCCACGTCGACCAGCCGCTCGGTGACAGCGCAGGCGATGGGATGGCCGACCGCGCGATACTGGCTGGTCTGCACCTTGTTCTGGAATAGCACCTCGAGCGTCGCGCGGTAGTTCTTGAAGCGATAGGGCGCGCCGATCAGGCGGATGACCTGGTTGCCCTCCACCACGCTTGTACGCGGATAGGTCGAAAACGCCCCGATTGCGGTCAGGTCCAGCACGTCCATCGCAAGGATCTCGCCCTTGGCATCAAGCGCCATCCGGGCGCGGACGCGGTGGTCGCGGGCGTGGATGTCGGAGACGAAGGATTCGATGCGGTCCGCGACGTATTTGACGGGACGGCCGAGCAGGATCGAGAGGCCGACCACGGCCATGTCCTCATGATAGACATGCAGCTTCATCCCGAAGGAGCCGCCGATGTCGGTCGCGATCACGCGAACGCGGGCCTCCGGAATGCCGAAGTGGCGCGAATAGAGGTCCTGGAACTGATACGGCGTCTGCGTCGCGTGATGCACGGTGAGCATCTCAGCCGAAGGATCGTAATCGGAAACGATGGCGCGCGGCTCCAGCGTCACCGCGGTATGGCGGCCGAAGGACAACTCCTCCTCCACCACATGGGCCGCATGCGCAAAGGCGTCGTCGACGCTGCCGTTGTCGAGCTGGCTGCGGAAGCAGACATTGTTGGCACTGCCAGGATTGATCAGCGGCCCGCCGCCCTCACGCGCGCTGTCGATATCGGCGACGATCGGAAGGTCTTCGTAGTCGATCTCGATCAGTTCCAGCGCATCCTCGGCGATCGCACGGCTCTCGGCGACGATTGCAACCACCGCCTGCCCGGCCCAGACCACGCGGTCGAGCGGCAGCGGTAATTGCGGTGCCGAGATCATCCCCTTGAAATGGTCGAGCGTGCCGGTCCAGGGCGAGCAGATCTTGGCGAGATCGGCACCGGTCGCGACGAGATGCACGCCTGCGAGCGCGCTCGCCCGCCCGGCATCGATCGAGATGATCTTCGCATGCGCATGCGGGCTGCGCAGGAACGCGGCATGCAGCATCCGCGGCAGCCTGAGATCGCTGACATAACGCCCGCGCCCGGCGAGCAGCCGCTTGGCGTTCGGGCGCGGCACGGAGCGGCCGATATAGGAATTCGGGCGATCGAGCGAAGTCAGCGGCGCGCTCACGTCGGGCCTCCGCCATCGCTTCGCGCTTTTGCCACGGCGTCGATCGCATCGACGATCGCTTCATAGCCGGTGCAGCGGCAGTAGTTGCCCGACAGCGCGTCGCGAATGTCTTCACGACTGGGCCGCGTCACCTGCGAGAGGAGTTCGTGGGCGTTGACCAGCATGCCCGGCGTGCAAAAGCCGCATTGCAGAGCGTTGCGGCGGTGGAATTCGGCCTGGAGGTCGGCGATAGCGCCGCTCTCTGTGAGACCTTCGATCGTATCGATCGTGGCGCCGTCAGCCTGCACCGCGAACATCAGACAGGCGTGCACGGCTTGGCCGTCGAGCTGGACGAGACACGCCCCGCAGGCGCCCATCTCGCAGCCGGCATGCGTGCCTGTCAGCTCGAGCGCGTTGCGCAGGCAATCGACCAGCGTCTCGCGCGGCGCGACCTCACAGGCCACCTGGCGGCCGTTGACGACGAAGCGAACGCGCACGGTCTCGTCCGCATCATCCAGAAGGGATCCGTCGAAGCCACTCATCCGCCCGCTCCGAGACGTCCGAGCATGCGTCCGAGCAATACGCGGGCAAGATGCAGCCGCATCGCCGGCGGCACCTCGTCGCCTTCAGGTGGTGCGAGATCAGCTCCAAGCGCGGCCTGCGCGGCGGCGATGCGTTCAGCGCCAAGGCTCGAGCCGATGAGCGTAGCCTCCGTTCCCTTCACCCGCGTCGGCGTATTGCCGACAGAAAAGAACGAGATCCTTATGTCATCGATGCGCTCGCCGGTGCAGGTCGCGAGCATGCCGCATCCGACCAGCGCATAGTCCCCGCGCCGCCGGGCCAGTTCGTCAAACGCAAAGCGCTGATCGGCCTTGAACAGCGGGACGAAGACCGCGGTGATCAGTTCGCCGGGCTGCAAAGCCGTCTCGAACAGGTCGACGAAGAAGTCGTCGGCCTTGACGCGCCGGCTGCCCGAAGGCCCGACAATCTCGATCTCGGCATCGAGCGTCAGCGTCATCGCCGGAAATTCGGAAGCCGGGTCGGCCTGCGCGACACTGCCGCCGAACGTGCCGCGGTTGCGGATCGCGGGATGGGCGACGAAGGGCGCAGCCGCATGCAACAGCGGCGCGAATTCGGCGATCAGCGGCTCGCTCAGCATCTCGCAATGGCGCGTCAGCGCACCGATACGCAGGAATTCACCTTCACGCCTGACGCCGCGCAGCTCGGCAATGTGGGTGATATCGATCAGCAGCCGTGGCGCCTGCAGCCGCAGCGACAACGCCGGCACGAGGCTCTGGCCGCCGGCAATGAAACGCGCATCGTCACCGGCGCGCGCGTGAGCGTCCAACGCCTGGTCGATCGTCGCAGCGCGAAGATAGCTGAAAGCCCTCGCCTTCACCGCCGTTTCCTCGGATCCCTCGGCTCATCAGCCGGGACGCCAGATTTGTAACCATCTGGTCTCAAAATCCTGACACGCCGTCGGAAGCCGGTCAACAGGAAATGACCATTTGGTTACAAATGCGCGTTGGGCTATGAAGACGACTGGACGTGCGATTCAGCGACGAAATGGCCCGCAAAGCGCAGAAAACGGCGAAGCGACCGGTCCGGAAGCGGTCCGAGACAGGCAGCAAGTCCGCGCCAAAGCGCCGCAACATGCGTGCGGCCGACCGCGAGCGCGCCATCCTGGACGAGGCAATCCGATTCTTTGCCGAGCGCGGCTTCGAGGGGCAGACGCGCGAGCTCGCCAAGCGTCTGGGCATCACGCATTCGGCGATCTACCGCCACTTCCCGAGCAAGGAAGCGCTGATCGAGCGTGTCTACCAGGAGGTTTATCTCAGCCGCTGGTCGCCCGATTGGGGTCCGATGATCCGCGACCGCTCGCTATCGCTCGAGGCCCGGCTGACACGCTTTTATCTCGACTATGTCGAACGCGTGTTCGAATACAATTGGGTGCGGATCTTCGTCTTCTCCGGCATGAAGTCGTTCGGCATCACCGGCCGCTATCTCGACATCATCAGGCGCGAGATCATCGAGCCGGCGGCCGGCGAGCTGCGCCACGACCTGAAACTGCCCGAAGCAAAGACACATCCGCTCGGCGAGCGCGAGACCGAGCTGTTCTGGGGCCTGCACGGCCGGATTTTCTATCTCGCCATCCGCAAATTCATCTACGCGACGCCAATCCCGGCCGATCTCGACGCGATCGTTCGCGATGCCGTCCAGACTTTCATGGACGGCGCGAAGACGACGATGCCGAGGCTGCTGGCGCGCGACTGAGCCCGGTTAGGTCGTCAGGCTCGGCAGATCGAGCCCCTTGTCGCGGGCGCATTCGATCGCTGTGTCGTAGCCCGCGTCGGCGTGGCGCATGACGCCGCTGGCAGGGTCGTTCCAGAGCACGCGCGCGATCCGCTTCGCCGCTTCCGGCGTACCGTCGGCGACGATCACCATGCCGGCATGCTGGGAATAGCCGATGCCGACGCCGCCGCCGTGATGCAGCGACACCCAGGTCGCGCCGCTGGCGCAATTGAGCAGCGCGTTGAGCAAGGGCCAGTCGGACACAGCGTCCGAACCGTCCTTCATCGCTTCGGTTTCGCGGTTGGGGCTCGCCACCGAGCCGCTATCGAGATGATCGCGGCCGATCACGATAGGAGCCTTCAACTCGCCACGCGCCACCATCTCGTTGAAGGCAAGGCCCAGGCGATCGCGATCGCCGAGCCCGACCCAGCAGATCCGCGCCGGCAGGCCCTGGAACTTGATGCGCTCTTTGGCCATGTCGAGCCAATTGTGCAGGTGCTTGTCGTCTGGCATCAGCTCCTTGACCTTGGCGTCGGTCTTGAAGATGTCCTCGGGATCGCCCGACAGAGCGGCCCAGCGGAACGGCCCGACGCCGCGGCAGAACAAGGGACGGATATAGGCGGGGACGAAGCCGGGGAAATCGAAGGCATTCTTCAGGCCCATGTCCTGCGCCATCTGGCGGATGTTGTTGCCGTAGTCGAGCGTCGGAATGCCCTGCACATGGAAATCCAGCATGGCCTGGACGTGCTCGACCATCGAGGTCTTCGAGGCGCGCTCCACGGCCTTGGGGTCGGCGGCGCGCTTGGTCTCCCCACTCCGCAAGCGTCCAGCCCTTCGGCAAATAGCCGTTGATCGGATCGTGCGCACTGGTCTGGTCCGTGACGATGTCCGGCCTGACGCCGCGGCGGACCAACTCGGGAAAAATCTCAGCGGCATTGCCGAGCAGGCCGACCGAGACCGCCTTCTTCGTCTTCGTCGCCTCCGCCATGATCGCAAGCGCGTGATCGAGCGTGGCGGCCTGGCGATCGAGATAACCGGTGCGCAGACGCATCTCGATGCGGCTCGGCTGGCATTCGACCGCCAGCATCGAAGCCCCGGCCATGGTCGCAGCCAACGGCTGCGCGCCGCCCATACCGCCGAGACCGGCGGTCAGAATCCATTTGCCGGCAAGGCTGCCGCCATAGTGGCGGCGGCCAACTTCAACGAAGGTTTCGTAGGTGCCCTGCACAATGCCCTGGCTGCCGATATAGATCCAGGAACCGGCCGTCATCTGGCCGTACATCATCAGGCCCTTGCGATCGAGCTCGTTGAAATGGTCGAGCGTCGCCCAGTGCGGCACGATGTTGGAGTTGGCGATCAGGACGCGCGGCGCGTCGGCATGGGTGCGGAACACACCGACCGGCTTGCCGGACTGGACCAGCAGCGTCTGGTCATCCTCGAGCTCGCGCAGCGAAGCAACGATCCGGTCAAAGCTCTCCCAGTCGCGCGCGGCGCGGCCGATGCCGCCATAGACGACGAGCTCGCTTGGACGTTCTGCAACGTCGGGATCGAGATTGTTCATGAGCATGCGCAAGGGCGCTTCCGTCAACCAGCTCTTGGCGCTGATTTCGCTGCCGCGGGGTGCGCGGATGGTGCGGTCATTGTCCAGTCGGCGGTTCATGCGGAACACCTCGTCAGGCAAGTGTCGGAAACGGGTCGGTTGAAAGCACGGCGAGCGCCGCAGCCGGCAGCGCGTCGGCCTCGACCAGCGCTGCAGCCTTGGCGAGATCGCCGGCCATGTAGCGGTCGGCGCCGAGCGGCGGCACCTGCTCGCGAAGTGCGGCGATGACGGCAGCGAGCGGCGCGCTGGTTGCATGCGGCGCGCGCAGCGTGATGCCCTGGGCGGCGACCAGCAGCTCGATGCCCAGGATGGTGGCGAGATTGTCGGCCATGTCCGACAGCCGCCGCGCGGCATGCGCGGCCATCGAGACGTGGTCTTCCTGGTTGGCACTGGTCGGTGTCGAATCGATCGAGCAGGCGGCCGCGCGCTGCTTGTTCTCGGCATAGAGCGCGGCCGCCGTCACCTCGGCGATCATGAAGCCGGAATTGATACCGGGATCGGGGGTGAGGAACGGCGGCAGGCCGAAATTGAGCGCGGGATCGACCAGCGTCGCGATGCGCCGCTCGCTGATCGCACCGATTTCCGACAGCGCAAGCGCAATGGTATCCGCCGCAAAAGCCACCGGCTCGGCGTGGAAATTGCCGCCGGAGACGATCTCGCCGGTCTCGACCAGCACGAGCGGATTGTCGGTGACGGCATTGGCCTCGACGATCAGCGTTCGCGCCGCCTGCACGATCAGGTCGAGCGCCGCACCCGCAACCTGCGGCTGGCAGCGCAGACAATAGGGATCCTGCACGCGCTCGTCGCCTTCGAGATGCGACAGGCGGATGTCGCTGCCGTCGAGCAGCGCCATCAGAGTTGCCGCCGCCGCGGCCTGTCCGGAATGGCCGCGCAGCGCCTGGATCTCGGGGCGGAACGGCGCCGTCGAGGCCATCGCCGCATCGACCGACAGCGCGCCGGTGACGAGCGCAGCGCGAGCCATGCGAAATGCGCGCAGCACGCCGGAGACGGCGTAGGCGGTGGAGAATTGCGTGCCGTTGATCAGCGCGAGCCCTTCCTTGGGACCGAGCGTCAGTGGCGTCAGGCCGGCGGCCGCGAGCGCTTCGCGGCCCGACACCGTCTTGCCGTCGACGATCGCCTGCCCTTCGCCGATCATCACAGCTGTCATATGCGCGAGCGGCGCGAGATCGCCGGAAGCACCGACCGAACCCTGCTGCGGCACCAGCGGTGAGATGCGTCGCGCCAGCATGGCCTGCAACTGCTCGATCACCTCGCGGCGCACGCCGGAGGCGCCGCGCCCGAGCGAAATGATCTTCAGCGCCATCATCAGCCGAACGATCGGCTCGGGAGTTGCCGCACCGACGCCGCAGCAATGCGAGACGATGAGATTGCGCTGGAGCAGCGCGGTCTGGTCCGGCGGAATCCGCTTCGAGGCCAGCTTGCCGAAGCCGGTGTTGATGCCGTAGACGGGAGCATCGGCTCGCGCAGCGCTTGCAACGATCTCCGCGGCCGCGTCGACGCGCGGCCAGAATGCGGGATCGAGAACGACAGATGCGCCGTCGAGCACGCGCGCGAGATCATCGAGGCTGACCGTTCCCGGCTTGACAACGATCGGCGCGCGCGGCTCCGTCACTGTCCCCTCCACACCCGGCGGTGCAGCGGATTGAAGCCGATGCGGTAGACCAGCTCGGCAGGGCGCTCGATGTCCCAGATCGCAAGGTCGCACCATTTGCCGGCCTCGAGCGTGCCGGTATCATGGAGCACGCCGAGCGCCCGCGCGCCTTCGCGAGTGACACCGGCAAGGCACTCGGTCACATTCATCCGGAACAGCGTCGCGCCCATGTTCATGGCGAGCAGGAGCGAAGTCAGCGGCGAGCTGCCCGGATTGCAGTCAGTCGCGAGCGCCATGGCAACGCCGTGCTTGCGGAACGCCTCGACCGGCGGTTTTTGCGTCTCGCGGATGAAGTAGAAGGCGCCGGGCAGCAGCACGGCCACCGTTTGAGCTTTTGCCATCGCCGCTGCACCGGCTTCGTCGGTGTGCTCGAGGTGATCGGCCGATAGCGCCGAGAATTTTGCGGCGAGCGCAGCGCCGCCGAGGTTCGAGAGCTGGTCGGCATGCAGCTTGACCGGCAGTCCAAGCCGCCTCGCTGCCTCAAACACCCGCGCCGTCTGCTCGCCGGAAAATGCGATCCCCTCCATGAAGGCATCGACGGCATCGGCCAAACCGGCCTTCGCGACCGCCGGCAACATCTTCCTGCAGACGAGATCGATGTAGCGATCCTTGTCGCCGTCGGCCTCTGGCGGCAGGGCATGCGCACCAAGAAACGAGGTTCGGATCGCGACCGGCCGCTGACGGCCCAGGCTTCGCGCGGCGGCCAGCTGCCGCATCTCGGTCTCGGTGTCCAAGCCGTAGCCGGACTTGATCTCGACCGTGGTGGCACCCTCGCCAATCAGCGCATCGAGCCGCGGCAGCGCGAGTGCTACGAGCTCGGCCTCGCTTGCCTTGCGCGTCGCGGCCACCGTCGAGACGATGCCGCCGCCGGCGCGCGCGATCTCCTCGTAGCTCGCGCCCTTCAGGCGCAACTCGAATTCATGGGCGCGGTTGCCGCCATAGACCAGATGGGTGTGGCAATCGACGAGACCGGGCGTGATCCAACGCCCTTCGCAATCGATGCGTTCGGCTGTATCGGCATTCGCCGGAAAATCGGTCTGCGAACCCGCATAGACGATACGGCCGCCGCGCACGGCGATCACGCCGTGCTCGATCTCACCGAGATCGGGACGATCGGCCCGCATCGTGGCGAGCCGGGCGTTATGCCAGATCCGGTCGAAGCGTTCTGCCATGCAACTGTCCCTTCGCTTGGGATGCTTGACTTATATGTCTAGACATATAATCGTGTCGCGGTTCTGTCCAGCCGGCATGGAAACATGACACGACTGCATTTCGCCTCCGCGCTCCTGCCTTCGGGCTGGGCCAATGACGTGCAGGTGGTGATCACCGCCGGCGCGATCGCCGAGGTGACGCCGGGCGTGGCCCTGGCCACCGGCGACGAACGCCACGAAATCGCGCTTCCGGGACTTGCGAGCTTGCACAGCCACGCGTTCCAGCGCGGCATGGCGGGTCTCGCGGAGCTGCGCGGCGACAGCACCGATACCTTCTGGACCTGGCGCGAGACGATGTATCGCTTCGCGCTGGCGATGACGCCCGACGACGTCGCAGCGGTCGCGACACTGCTTTATGTCGAGATGCTGGAGCAGGGTTTCACCCGCGTCGGCGAATTCCATTATCTGCATCATGATCGCGACGGCTCGCCCTACGCCGACATCGGCGAAATGGCCGCGCGCATCGCGCAGGCCGCAGAGGCCTCGGGTATTGCGCTGACGCTGCTGCCGAGTTTTTATGCGCATGGTGGCTTCGGGGGCACAGCACCGCATGCCGGCCAGCGCCGCTTCATCTGCACGGTTGATCAGTTCGCCGCGCTGGTGGGCGCCTCGCGCAAGGCGCTCGCAACATTGCCGGATTCCAACATCGGCGTCGCGCCGCACAGCTTGCGCGCTGTGACGCCGGGCGAGCTTGCAGCGATCATTCCGCTCGCGAACGGCGGACCGGTGCACATTCATGCCGCCGAGCAGGTGAAGGAAGTCGAGGATTGCCTGGCTTGGTCCGGACGACGTCCGGTGCAATGGCTGCTGGAGCACGCGCCCGTCGACCAACGCTGGTGCCTCATCCACGCGACCCATACGACGGATGAAGAAGTCACTGCATTCGCCAAGACCGGCGCGGTCGCCGGACTCTGCCCCATCACCGAGGCAAGCCTTGGTGATGGCATTTTCCCGGCCCGCGAATTCGTCGGTGCCGGCGGCGCCTTTGGCATCGGCACGGATTCCAACGTGCTGGTCGGCGTCGCCGACGAGCTGCGCCAGCTCGAATATGGCCAAAGGCTCAAGCACCGCGAGCGCAACGTGCTTTCTGCTGGTGCAGGCCGCTCGACGGGACGCGCCCTGTTCGATCATGCGTTTGCAGGCGGCGCGTGGGCACTGGGACAGACGTCCGTCGGTCTCACGCCAGGTGCGCGCGCTGACATCGTCACGCTCGACATCACGCATCCCTCGCTGGCGGGACGCGCGCGCGACGCCGCCATCGACGGCTGGATCTTTGCTGCTGGCAGCGGTGCGATCGATTGCGTCTGGGCCGGCGGCGACAAGGTCGTCGAAGGCGGCCGGCACAGACTGCGCCAGGCCGCGCGCGAACGCTTCAACGCATCGGTGCGGAGGCTCGTTGCATGAGCCTCGCCACTGATACGACCGACCAGCCTACGCTCTACAAACGGATTCGCGCCGATATCGAGAAGCGCATTCTGACCGGCGAGTGGCCGCCCGGGCATCGCATCCCATTCGAGCACGAACTGGTGGCGCGTTACGGCTGCTCGCGCATGACCGTGAACAAGGCGCTGTCGGAGCTCGCGCAAGCCGACCTGATCGAGCGGCGGCGACGTGCCGGCTCCTTCGTCCGCCGGCCGCAACATCAGTCCGCCGTGCTCAAGATCGCCGACATGCGCGCCGAGATCACCGCGCTCGGGCGCGCTTACAGCTACGAGCTGATCGGTCGCAAGCTCCGCGCCGCGACGGCGGCCGACCGTGACCGCCTCGGTGTCAAGAAGGCCGGCAAGGTGGTCGCGATCACCTGCCGCCACAGCGCCGACAACGTTCCTTTCGCCGTCGAGGACAGGCTGATCGATCTCGCGTCGGTGCCGGATGCGGCGACCGCGGATTTTTCGCGTGAGCCGCCCGGCTCGTGGCTGCTTCACCATGTTCCATGGACAGAGGCCGAGCATACGATCAGCGCCATCGTCGCGGACGATCGCACGGCGGAAGCGCTCGACATCGCCGTCGGCGCACCCTGCCTCGTGATCGACCGCTATACCTGGCGCAGCGCGCGCACCATCACCGCGGTGCGGCTGCTCTATCCCGGTGACTCTCACCGCCTTGTTGCCCGATTCAAGGGAGGCTGAGAGGACGTGTCGGCACAAATCGTGCAACGCTTCGGGCAAGGGTCCAGGAGGACCGACCAAGATCAACAGGACGTCAATCCATCGATCGGCAAGAGGACGACAATCATGCGTAGTTCGAAAGTTTTTGCGACAATCATTGCCCTCGCAGCTTCCACCCCGGTGCTCGCCGACGACGTCAAGGTCGGCGTCGGCATCTCCGGATGGACCGGCTTCGCGCCGCTGACGCTGGCGAAAGAAGCCGGCATCTTCAAGAAGAACGGCCTCGACGTCACCATCAAGAAGATTCCGCAGAAGGACCGCCATCTCGCGATCGCCTCCGGTGACGTCCAGTGCGCGGCAACGACCGTCGAGACCTGGATCTCCTGGAACGCCAACGGCGTCGCGACCAAGCAGATCTTCCAGCTCGACAAGAGCTTTGGTGCCGACGGCATGGCCGCGCGCAACGAGCTCGCCGCGATCAAGGATCTGAAGGGCAAGACGGTTGCGGCTTCCGCGCCCGGTACCTCGCCCTATTTCGCACTGGCCTGGATGCTCAAGAAGAACGGCCTGTCGGTGAAGGACGTCACGGTCGTGAACCTCGAGCCGGCCGCCGCCGCGCAGGCCTTCGTCTCCGGCCAGAACGATGCCGCCATGACCTATGAGCCGTATCTGTCGACGGTTCGTGCCGCACCCGACAAGGGCAAGATCATTGCGACCACGCTCGACTATCCGATGGTCATGGACACGTTCGGCTGCACGCCGAAATTCCTCAGCGAGAACCCGAAGGCCGCCAAGGCGCTCGCCGACAGCTATTTCGAGGCCCTCGACATGATCGCCAAGGACCAGGCCAAAGCCTACGAGATCATGGGCGCCGACGTGAAGCAGAGCGGCGAGGCGTTCGGCAACTCGGCAAAGTATCTGCGCTGGCAGGACAAGGCCGCGAACCAGAAATTCTTCGCCGGCGATTTCCTGACCTTCAACAAGGAAGCCGCCGACCTCCTGCTGGAGATCGGCATCATCAAGGCCGCGCCGAAGGTCGAGGATCTCTTCGACGCCAGCTACATCAAGTAAATCTGCCAGGAGCCGCCGGCCCCGTCTCGCGACGGGACCGGTAAACTTGTTCACCGCCCGGATAGAAATTTAGATGCGTCCCCTCGATCCCGTGACGTCAAGGCAGCGCGTGGCTTACGGCCTTGCGTTCTTCGTAGTGTTCGTTGCCCTGTGGTCCTGGGCGACCTTCGGCGGCCACGTGTCGAAAGTGTTCCTCGCCAACCCGCTGACCATGGTGCAGGAAGGCGTCGATCTGATCATCAAACAGGGCTTCCTGTTCGACATCGGCATGACGATCTGGCGCGTCGTCGGCGGCTTCGTACTGGCCGCCATCATCGCCGTGCCGTTCGGCGTGCTGATGGGCGCATACAAGCCGGTCGAGGCGTTCCTCGAACCGTTTGTCTCCTTTGCGCGCTATTTGCCGGCTTCCGCCTTCATTCCCCTCCTGATCCTGTGGGCCGGCATCGGCGAGCTGCAGAAGCTGCTCGTCATCTTCATCGGCTCGGTGTTCCAGATCATCCTGATGATCGCGGTCACCGTCGGCACGACGCGGCGCGACCTGGTCGAGGCGGCCTATACGCTGGGGGCCAGCGACCGCGGCATCATCCGCCGCGTGCTGTTGCCCTCCTCCGCGCCTGAGATCGCCGAGATCCTGCGGCTGGTGCTGGGCTGGGCCTGGACCTATGTCATCGTCGCCGAGCTGATCGGCTCCTCCTCCGGTATCGGCCACATGATCACCGACAGCCAGGCGCTGCTCAATACCGGCCAGATCATCTTCGGCATCATCGTGATCGGGCTAATCGGCCTGGTCTCGGACTTCCTGTTCAAGGCGTTCAACGCTTGGCTGTTTCCCTGGAGGCTCGCATGACGATCCTCAAGATCGAACAGGTCTCGCGAACCTTTCCCGCGCGCCACGGCAACGCCCCGACCAGGGCACTGGAGCCGACCGATCTTGTGATCGGCAACAACGACTTCGTCACCATCCTTGGCCCTTCCGGCTGCGGCAAGTCCACGCTGCTTCGCATCGTCGCCGGCCTCGACCGCCCGACCGGCGGACGTGTGGTGCTCGATGGACGCGAGGTCACCGGCCCGGGCGCCGACCGCGGCATGGTGTTCCAGTCCTACACGCTGTTTCCCTGGCTGACCGTGCGCGAGAACATCGCCTTCGGGCTGCGCGAGCGTGGCGTGTCCGAGGCGGAGCGAAACAAGATCGCCGACGCTTTCATCCGCCAGGTCGGCCTGTCCGGCTTTGAGAACCATTGGCCAAAGCAGCTCTCCGGTGGCATGCAGCAGCGCACCGCGATCGCACGCGCGCTCGCCAATGATCCCAAGATCCTGCTGCTCGACGAGCCCTTCGGCGCGCTCGACAACCAGACGCGCGCCTTGATGCAGGAAATGCTGCTCGCGATCTGGGAGCGCGACCAGAAGACCGTGCTGTTCGTGACCCACGACATCGAGGAAGCGATCTTCCTCGGCAGCCGCGTCATCGTCATGAGCGCACGCCCCGGCCGCATCAAGGCCGAGATCAATGTGGACCTGCCGCATCCGCGCTCCTACAAGATCAAGACCACGCCCGAATTCGTCCAGTTGAAGGAACGGCTGGTCGAGGAGATCCGCACCGAAGCGTTGAAGGTTGCCGAACATGCCTGACACTTTGTCACGCGCAAACGGGATGCGCGTTCTCGCCGATCTCAATGCGCTCCGTGCCATCGGCGCCTACAAGACCGGCGTGCACAAGCCGACCTTCTCCGAGGCGCACAAGCTTTCGCTGGATTGGTTGGTGCGGAAGCTGCCCGACGCGGGCCTCTCCGCCGCGATCGACGGCATCGGCAATGTCTTCGGCACCAGCGCAAAGGCGGGACCCAAGCTGCTGGCGGGATCGCATCTCGAAAGCCAGAACTACGCCGGCTGGCTCGACGGCCCGCTCGGTGTCGTCTACGCGCTCGAAGCGGCGCGCGTGCTCAATGCTGATCCCTCGCTCGAAGGTGCGGTCGAACTTGCCGCCTGGTGCGACGAGGAAGGACACTTTGGACATTTCCTCGGGTCGCGCTCCTATGTCGGGCAAGTGACCGAGGCCGACATCGATGCCGCATGCGACCGTACCAGCGGCCGCACCATGCGGGACGCACTCGCCGACATGGGGCTCGCAGGACGACCGCGCATCGCCGCGGAGCCGGGCCGGCATGTCGGATATCTGGAAGCGCATATCGAGCAGGGCGACACGCTCGAAAGCGGTCGCCTTGCGGTCGGCGTCGTCACCTCCATCGTCGGCATTTGGCAATACCAGATCAATTTCGTCGGTGAGCAGAATCACGCCGGCACCACCCGCATGGCTGCACGGAAGGATGCCGGGCTGGCGCTGGCAAAGTTCTGCGTCGCCATCGACGCGCGTTTTCCCGAGAGCTGCGGCCCGCGCACGGTCTGGACCACCGGCCGCATCACGCTCGATCCCGGCGCGCCGAGCATCATTCCAGGTGGTGCCGAGATGTTGTTCCAGATCCGCGACGACGATCCTTCCGTCATCGCGCGGCTGGAGGAATTTCTGCGCACGATGGCGGACGAGGTCAGCGCGAAAGGCCCCTGCACCGTCACCGTAGAAAAACTGCGCACCGGCGCGCCGGCCATGATGAACGCGGGCATCCAGGACGCGATCGAGGCCGCGAGCAAGGATCTGGCCGGCGGCCGCTCCATCCGCATGCCCAGCGGCGCCGGCCACGACGCGCAGATGCTGGCGACAATCATGCCCGCGGGCATGCTGTTCGTACCGTCGATCGGCGGCATCAGCCATCACTGGACCGAGAACACCGCCGATGCCGACATCGTCACCGGGGCCCAGGTATTCGTCGACGCTTGCCGGAGGATCTTGGCAGGCTAGAACGGCGTGCCGCCCCCACTCTCTCCCCCATCGTCATTGCGAGCGTAGCGAAGCAATCCAGAATCCCTCCGCGGCGGCAGACTGGATTGCTTCGCTGCGCTCGCAATGACGGAGTATGAGGCGACGGCTTCGTCCTCCCAGCACCACTGTCATTCCCCGCGAAAGCGGGGAATCCAGTACGCCGCGGCTTCTCGGTTCAATCATAACTGTCTCGGAATACTGGATCGCCCGGTCAAGCCGGGCGATGACAGGGAGTGTGTAGCCGCAGACACGCCTTCGCCTTCTCGCGGCGCGTTTCGCCCGAGCTTTGCTTCGTCATTCCACCCTCAAAGCCAAGAGGGCGCAGGGAAGGCCGGGTGCCGGCTGGCACCCGCGGTCCGCTGCGCGAAAAGCACACGCAGGAAAACCGCACAGCAGCATACAGGTGTAGCCAATCACTCGGCCTTCCCTGCGCGATGGTTGGACGGCTTATGCCGTGCTCTCCCGGGAGCCGAGTTCCCTTTGGCCTCCCTCGCCCTCACAGAAGTCGCCGACACCGCGCCGGTTGACGCCGATGCCGCATCCGCAAGAACTTGACCGTAGCAACGACGGCCAGGACCACACGGTTTTGCCGTACGCACGGCTCGCCATTTCGCCGCAGTATTCCCAGCCCTGTCGACGGAGCCGGAAACTTACAGACGAGACGAAGCCTAGCAGCGCCGCTCGTCGGAACGAAGCCTTGGGCTCACGGAGAGCAATCCGCCCTGCCCGACTCCTCGCACCCGAACGCTGCCGCGTCCACCGCAAGCCCGGCTCGCGAACGTGACGACCACAAGATCGCCCCTCAAGGATGAGCCGGGGTGGGCCACACATACGCCAAAACCGAATTTCGGTAAAGTGGAATATATTTGTAGGAAGGGGTTGACGGGCTGGCGGGTGTTTTGCCCGACGGCAAGTCTTGTAGCCCGGATGAGCAAAGCGACATCCGGGACTCTCGCAGCGGTCCCGGGTATCGCTTCGCTCACCCGGGCTACAGGAGCTCACTCCTTGGTTCGCACTGGCGTTCCGTCCGCCCAGGGGCCGCCTGCGACAATTCGAGTCCGCCGTGGACATAAAGACGCAACAATTGCGCGGCTTGTCGATCGCCCCGCCCTAATTCCCTCCCCGGAGTTCCCATGTCTTCTGCCGACAGGCCAGCGACACGCCTTGCGACCAGGCTTGCCTTCCTCGTCGCGGGCTTCGGCATCGCGTGCTGGGCACCGCTGGTGCCGTTCGCGAAGGCGCGGCTCGCCGTCGACGACGGCATCCTCGGACTGCTTCTGCTCAGCCTTGGCATCGGCTCGGTCATCGCGATGGTTCTGACCGGCGTGCTGAGCGCGCGCTATGGCAGCAAGCCGATCATCATTGCGGGCGGGCTCGGTCTTGCCTTGGTCCTGCCTCTGCTGACAATCGCGAGCTCGCCCGCGACGCTGGCGCTGGCACTCCTCGCATTCGGCGCCGCGCTCGGTTCCATCGACGTCGCCATGAACATCCACGCGCTGGAGGTGGAGCGCGCCGCGGGACGTCCGCTGATGTCCGGCTTCCACGCGCTGTTCAGCATCGGCGGCTTCGCCGGGGCCGCGCTGATGACCGCACTGCTCTCGCTGCAACTCAGCGCGCTCGCTTGCACGCTAATCTGCTCCGTCCTGATGCTGATCGCGATGCTGGTGGCCTGGCCGCGGCTGCTTCGCTCCGTGCAGGTGCAGGAGGGACCGCTGTTCGTGCTGCCGCATGGCGCCGTGCTCCTGCTCGCACTGCTTTGCGCCATCACCTTCCTGGTCGAAGGCGCGATGCTCGATTGGGGCGCGTTGCTCGTCATCGGCGCGGGCCTCGTTTCCGAGGCGCAAGGCGGGATCGGCTATATCGTGTTCTCGGTCGCGATGACGATCGGGCGGCTCGGCGGCGACGCCGTCGTGGCGCGCATCGGAGACCGCACCACATTGTTCTGGGGCAGCCTGATTGCGATCGCGGGTTTCGTGGTCCTGCTCACCGCCCCCGTCGTGGCGGTGGCTGTGGCCGGCTTCCTGCTCATCGGCCTCGGCGCATCGAACCTCGTGCCGGTGCTGTTCCGTCGAGCGGCGAGGCAGACGGTGATGCCCACGGGACTCGCTGTCGCGGCGATCACGACCGCCGGCTACGCCGGCGTTCTCGTCGGCCCCGCCGGTGTCGGCTTCGTCGCACGCTTTGGCGGATTGCCGGTCGCGTTCTGGCTCCTGGCGGCGCTGATGGGCCTCGTCACGCTGACGGCGCGCATTGTTACGCGCGCCGACGGCTGAGCGGCCTCACAAATTGCTCAGCCCGATCGATTTGATCAGGGGCGCGAGGCTTGCGGATGTGGCCTCGACGATGCGCTGGAATTTGTCCGGGCTTGAATCGTTATCCGGCTCCATGCCCTGGGCGCGATAGCTCGCCAGAAGCGCCGGTTCGGCCATGGCGAGCCGCGTCGCCTGCGCGATCCGGTCGATGATCGCATCGCCGGTGTCCTTGGGTGCGAACAGACCGAACCAGCCCTCGTACCGGATGCCAGGCATGCCGGATTCGACGGCGGTCGGGATCTCGGGCGCGCCGCTCAGCCGCGTTTCGGTGGTGACCGCCAGCAGTCTGACTTTCCCCGCTTGAGCCAACTGCTGCAATTGAACGGACATGACGGCAATGACGAGCGATATCTGGCCGCTGACGAGATCGTTGGTCGCCTGCGCGATGCCCCGATAGGGCACGTGGACGATGTCCAGCGCGCCGGCCTGCTGCTTGAAGGATTCGCCGACCAGATGGTTTCCGGTGGCAATCCCAGGCGTGCCATAGGACAGCTTTCCCGGATTGGCTTTCGCATAGGTGATCAACTCGCGCAGGTTTGCGGCGGGCACCGAAGGATTGATGGCGAAAACCAGCGCGCTGTTGATCAGGCGGTAGATGGCGCGGAAATCGCTAACGGAATATCCGGGATTCGCCGACGTCATGGGAATGATGACCTGCGTGCTGCCGTTGCCGAGCAGCAGCGAATAGCCGTCGGGCTCCTCGCGCGCGACCGCCGCGGTCCCGATGGCACCGCCCGCGCCGCCGATATATTCGACGAAGGTCGGCCCCAGCAGCGACGGCATCCTGTCCACCCAGGGGCGCGCGATCTGGTCGCCCGATCCGCCGGCTCCGTAGGGAATCACCAGGCGAATGGGACGAGACGGATAGTCGGCGGCTTGTCCGTTGCGGGGAAGCGCGGTGAGCGCCGCCGCGCTTGTCAACGCGTGCACGAATTGTCGCCGCGTGAAAGAGGTCATGCTGCAAATTCCGGAAGTCGGCAGTCAATGTCGTGGCGGGACCGGCTCCCGGACCATGCCATCGCAGCAATCCGGCACCACAGTCAATGCTCCATCCGGACAAACCCCGGTGTCATCGCATTGTCACGTCGGCCTAACTCTTTACTTTCCAAGCATTATTCGGTGAGCGAGCCGACCCAAGCCGTCCACGCAGGGCTGCCAGCCCTGCCCACTGCTTTCGACCAGTTTACTGTACGCCTCGTTCTGGTAGACCAAAAAGTAATACCTTTTGACTCCCTTCGAGGGGGCGATGGCGCGTGCCAGATCGTAGCGAAGACTCGGCCATTTCCTTTGGGCCATTTCGACTGTTTCCGAAGTCACGGCTCTTGGAGAAGGAGGGCTCGCCGCTTCATGTCGGCGGCCGCGCGCTCGACATTCTCATCTTCCTTGCCGGACGCCCCGGAGAAGTCGTCGACAAGAGAGAGCTGGTCAAGCGCATCTGGGCCGGCGTCAATGTCGACGAGGGCAGCCTGCGCTTCCACGTCGCGGCGCTGCGCAAGGCGCTCGGCGACACCGGCAAGTCGGCCCGTTACGTCGTCAACGTGCCCGGCCGCGGCTATTGCTTTGTCGCCTCTTTCGCTCAAGCAGCTCCGCCGGCCGCCCCGCTTTCGGCCGAAGCCGCCCCTCCCCGCTCCCTGCCCGCTCAGCTCACAAGGATGGTCGGCCGGGAAGATGTCATCGAGAAGATCTCGAACGGACTTTCGCTCTATCGCTTCATGACCGTCGTCGGCCCGGGCGGCATCGGCAAGACCTCGGTCGCCGTCACCGTCGGGCATCGCCGTTCCCAGGATTTCGACGGGCGAGTCTTCTTTGTCGATTTCGGTCCGCTGAGGGATGCCAGTCACATCGCGACCACCATTGCTTCGGCGCTCGGACTGACCATCAGCGCGGAAGATCCGACGCCGGCCCTGCTGACGTTTCTGAAGACCGGCCCGGCCCTGCTGATCTTCGACAGTTGCGAACATGTGTTGGATCAATTGGCGCCGCTTGTCGAGCACATCGTTCGCGAGGCACCGCAGCTTCGTGTTCTCGCAACCAGCCGCGAATCGTTCCGCAGCGAAGGCGAGCGGATTTTCCGGCTGTTCCCGCTGGATTGTCCGCCCGAGCGCGAAGGGCTTGCTGTCGACGAGGTCCTTGCCTATCCCGCGGCTCAACTCTTTGTGGACCGCATTGCGCAGAGCTCGGGCCCGTTCCAGCTCAGTGCAGAGGAGGCGCCCCTCGTCGCGAGCATCTGCCGGCGCCTCGACGGCATCGCGCTGGCGATCGAGCTCGCGGCGGGCCGCGTCAATGCCTACGGCATCGCCGGCACGGCATCTTTGCTCGACAGCCGCTTTTCGCTGCAATGGCGCGGCCGGCGCACCGCCGTGCCGCGGCACCAGACACTCGCCGCGGCGCTCGATTGGAGCTACGACCTTCTGCCCGTCGCGGAGAGCGCCACGCTGCGACGCCTGTCGGTCTTTGCCGGGCCGTTCGCGCCGGAGGCAGCTGCGGCCATCGCGTCCGGTGACGGCCTCAACGCATCCGAGACTCTCGAAGCAATCGACAGCCTGGTGACCAAGTCGCTGATTTCGCCGTCCGGCTCGCGGACGCTGCGCTATCGGCTGCTCGACACCACGCGCACCTATGCATACGGAAAACTCAACGAGCTCGGCGAAGCCAGGCAGTTCGCGCGGCGTCATGCCGAGCACTTTCGCGATTTGTTCGAGCGCGCCGAGGCCGATATTTCGACGCCGCTGCCCGAATGGCTGAGCATCTATGGCGCGGAGCTGGACAATGTGCGCGCGGCGTTGGACTGGGCCTTCGGGCCCGACGGCGAGGCGAAACTCGGTATCGCGCTGACGGCGGCCGCGGTCACGCTGTGGGTGCGTCTTTCGCTTTTCGCGGAATGCCGTGAGCGCAGCAGAACGGCGCTCGCAGCGCTCGGAGACACCGCCGACGACGACCGCATCCGCATGCAGCTGCTGTCGGCGCTCGGCTGGTCGCTGATGTATGGCGAGGGCCGCGCGCGCGAGGCGCGGCCGATCCTCGAGACGACCCTTGAGCTTGCTGACAGGCTCGACGACAAGGACTTTAGGCTGCGCGCGCTCTGGGGCTTGTGCATCGACCAGTTCAACAACGGACAGTTCGGCAAGGCCCGTGCGCTCGCCGATCGTTTTGCGAACGCGGCTGCGAACTCGCCCGACAAGACCGATGTCATGCTGGGCGACCGGCTGATGGCCGTGGCGCTGCATTATCTCGGGGATCAGAACGAGGCTCGGCTACGCATCGAGCGGGTCAGTGCATCGCTGCATGTATTGGCGGAGAAGCCGAAAATCTTTCCGCTCGATCTGAGAATCTCGACGCAATATTTTCGGGCTCGCATCCTGTGGCTTCAGGGCCTCGCCGATCAGGCTCAGGCCCTCACGGCCAGGAACATCGAGGAAGGCCGCGCCAATGGTCACGCGCTGACCTTCTGCAGCGTGCTCGGACAGGCCGCCTGCCCGATCGCCTTCTGGTCCGGCGATTTCGAGGCCGCGCAGCGTCACGGCGCCGAGCTGCTCGAGCACACCGAGCGCCACGCCATCCGGCTGTGGGGCCTGTGGGCAAGGGCCTTCAACGCCGCAGTCATGGTCAGACGCGGCGACTCGACCGGCCTGCCACTGCTGCGCGAGGAGCTCAATCGCGCCGGCGATGCACGCTTCCTGCCACGCTTTCTGCCCCTGCTCGGCGAGCTCGCCGCGTGTTCCGGAGAAGCCGACCAGGTCGATCGCGGGCTCGACGTGATCGAGGACGTCCTGACCCGCTGCAACGACCGGCAAGAGCTCTGGTATCTGCCGGAGCTGATCCGCATCAAGGGAGAGTTGATGCTCAGGAGCACGCGGCATTCAGAAGAGGCCGAGGCGCACTTTCGCGAGGCCATGGACATTGCCGTCCAGCAAGGCGCGCGCTTCTGGGAGCTGCGAAGCACGGTCAGCCTGGCGCGGTTCATGATTGGGGCTGGCCAGACCACGGCAGCCTTGGCAATTCTGGAACGCGCATGCGGGCCCTTCACCGAGGGCGCCGGCATCGCAGAGATCCGCAGCGCCCACGATTTGATCGAGCAGCTCCGGGCTTGACGAGTCGGCTGACCGGCACCTATTCATCCAGCCCGCGGGATGAATCCGGGCACGCCGGTCTCGACGACCGTGTTGAACCTGATGTTTGTCGTGATCTGGTCCCTCATCTCTCGCATGGCGTCTTCGGGCAAGGCTGAAATATCGAAGTTTTCCTGGATGCGCCGGGGATTGGTCGAAGTCGTCAGGAAAGCGGTGCCGCGCTGGACGGCCCACGCCAGCGCAATTTGAGCCGGTGTCTTGTGCAAACGCTCCGCGATGGCAGTGATCACCGGATCGGCCAGGACGTTCGGCTTCATCGCGTGCCCGAGCGCTGCAAACGCCTGCAACACAATCCCGTGCTCTCGACAGAAGTCGAGCAGGTCCCATTCGGGTAGATACGGATGCGCTTCGACTTGCACCATGGCGGGCCTGATCCGTGCGACCGCAACGATCTCGCGCAACTTCTCCAGGGTGATGTCCGACAGGCCGATCGACTTGCAATGCCCCTCGTCGACAAGGCGTTCCAGCGCCCCCCACGTCTCCGCCAGCGTAACCCCTGAATCATAGATAACTCGACCGTGTTCATCCCTCGGGTCCTGCTCGTCGCCGGGTTGAAAGGCGAAGGGCGTATGGATGATGTAGCAATCGATCTCGTCGAGGTGCAGCCGCCGGCGACTGGCGTCGAAGGCAGGCCTGACCCGTTCCGGCCGATGATTGGTGTTCCATAGCTTTGTCGTAACGAACAGGTCATTGCGCTGAAGCGTCCCCGCCTTGAACGTCTCCTGCAGCGCATCGCCGACCGCTTCCTCGTTGCGATAGCGCTCCGCGCAATCAAGATGTCGAAATCCGGCCTCCAATGCTGCCTTGGTGGCCTGCCTTGTCACGAGCGGATCCGGAATGAGTGTGCCGAATCCCACCGCGGGAATCGTCCCGGATTGATGAGTTGGAATCCTCGTATAACGAAGCTTATCTGACGAAGTCATGCTCATACTCCTTTGGTTGTCCTCGGCTCCCTCAAAGGTGAGGGACGAGGTATTCGGAATTGATGATGCGATGTCGTTCCACGGCTCCAGGCGTTAACCGGTAGGCCGCGGCTTACGGAGAAAAAACACGAGCGGAATCACGACGAGCATGGCGAACATCAGGATCTCGAACTGGTCGATGACCGCGACGGTCGCCGCCTGACGCGTGACCATGCCGTTGAGGGCGGCAAGGCTTGGCTTCGCGATCGGCCCCCCGACGAATGCAGCGACTCGGTAGGGCGTGAGGTTCTTTGCGAGTGCGACGTGCACAGCCTGCGTGTTAGCGTAGAAGAAGAGCTGGACGACTGCGATGCCAATCGTGCTGCCATAGAGGCGCGACAGGTTGATCAGCGCGCTGCCTTCCGGGCGGAGCTTCGGATCAAGCGTGCCGAACGCGGCCCTGGCGAGCGCGGGCAGCAACATGCCGAGACCCGCTCCCTGGAGCAGGCCGGCCTCGACCACCGGCCGCCAATCCATCGCCGGCGAATAGCCGAGCATCAGCCAGTTGGCGTAGACCACCAGCGTCATTCCACCCACGAGGAACGGCCGGTAGTCGATCTGCGCGGGGACCAGGCTCGTCAGCACCAGCGCTCCCACCAGCGCGACGCCGCGCGGAACGCTCATGTATCCGGTGGTATCGACGGGGTAGTTGAGCAATTCCTCCAGCATCGGGGACGTCAGGGCCAGGGTCGGCAGCAGCACGAAACCAAGCGCGAAGGAGATGACCGTCGAGAGCACAAGATTGCGGTCCCTGAACAGCGCCGTGCGGAGAAAGTGCTCCTTTGTCGTCATGACGTGCACGATGAAGAGATAGAAGCCGAGCACGGAGGCGCCCGCCTCGATCCAGATTTCCGTCGAGGCGAACCATTCGAGGCGCTCCCCGCGGTCGAGCAACATCTGCAACCCGATCATGCCGACGGAGAACGTCGTCAGGCCGAAGAAGTCGAAGGGCTGGCTCCGCTCCGCCCGCTTCTCGCCGAGCAGCTGAGCCATCGTCAGGAAAATGAAGCCCGTCATCGGCAGGCTGAAATAGAAGATCGCGGGCCACCCGTAATATTCACTGAGCCAACCGCCAATGGCCGGGCCGCTGCTGATGCCGAGCAGGGAGCAGACGGTCCACGCCAGGCTCATGCGCGCATGTCGCACCGGCGATGTCGCCTCGAGCAGGATCGCCAGCGAGAGCGGCGCAAGAGGTCCGCTCGCCGCGCCCTGGAGGATTCGCGCCAGCACGAACTGAATCGACGTCGTCGCCAGCGTGTCGAGGGCGAGACCCAACACGAAGATCGCGACAGCGGCCTGATAGACCACTTTCCGGCCGTAGCGTCCCGCCAGCCATTGCGTGATCGACATGGTCACGGCGCTCGCGGCGATATACGAGGAAAACACCCAGCCGACTTCGTCATTGGCCATCGAGAGCGTCGCCTGAATATGGGGTAGCGCCGCGTTCGGTATCGAGATGTTGACGGCCTGCATGTAGGTCGCCATGAGGGCGGCCGCGGCGATCGCGTGATGACCGCCGGGCGCAGTGGTCGATGGGAGGGGCGTACTCATTTGCCCTCCGTCGCGAGCGCGGGTTGGAGCAGATTGAGCCAGGTGCGGCGATAGCCGGTATCAACCCGTGCCGTCACGCTGATGCCCGAGAACAGCGGCCGGCTTGGATCGAGATCGTCGAGTTCCAGGCGCACCGGCAATCGCTGGACGACCTTGACCCAGTTTCCCGTCGCATTCTCGGGCGGCAGGAGCGAGAAGTCCGAGCCGGTGCCAGGACTCATGCTGACGATATGCGCCCTGAACTTGCGATCCGGATAGGCATCGACGTCGATCGTCGCCTCCTGCCCTGGACGCATATGAGTGAGACCGGTCTCGCGAAAATTCGCCTCGACCCAGACGTGCCGGCTCGACAGCAGCGAGAAAGTCGGTGCCCCGGCATTGACGAAGCCGCCGATCTGGAGATCGTCGACCTTGGTCACGATGCCGTCGTCCGGCGCCGTCACGGTGGCATAGGAAAGATCCAGCCGCGCACGGTCGAGCTGTGCCCTGGCCGCGCGAACGGTCGGATGGCGATCGATGTCGATATCGGCATCGCCATTAAGGGCAACGACCGTGTTGGCGATCTGCTGTTCGATCGACGCCATGCGGTGGCGAGCGACCTTCATGTCCGTCTCGGCCCGCTCGTAGACCGCGCGTGGCGTGAAGTCGGAGGCAACCAGCATCTTCTTGCGGTCGAATTCGCGCTCGTCGAAGGTCGCCGTCTCTTTGGCCGACTGCAGCTCCGCCTGCTGCTGACGATGGGTCGCCTTGAGGGATTCGATCTGGAGCCGCGCACTTCCGAGGCGCGCCTCGGCCTGGTCGACGGCAATTTCATAGGGCTCCGGGTCGATGCGAAACAGCACCTGCCCCCGTCGGACGCGCTCGTTGTCACGCACGGCGATCTCGACCGCCTGGCCGGAAACCCGGGCATTGATGGTCACCTTGGCGGCGCGAACAAATGCGTCATCGGTCGAGACATATTGCTCCTGCGCCAGATAGATAAAGGCGCCGACCACGGCCACCGCCATCGGCAGCGCGAGCATCAGCGGCCGTCGCAGCCGCTTGCCGAGCCCTGCCCCGAACCATTGCGCGGCAGCCTCGCTCGGGCGGAAACTGTTGCGATCGCCGAGCCCGCCGGCGATTGGCGCGAAATCGAAACGCATCGAAGGATCCTCGGGTTCAATCTAATTTAATAACGCTCGTTACAAATATTGCACTCCAACGCGGCGATCAAGTGGGCGACCTTGATTTTTATAACGATCCATACAAATATATGTGTGGAGCATGGCAAACGGGGTTCTGACGAAATGGCACGGAAAAAGAGCGAAACGAGCCCGGCGCGCCGGGGACGGCCACCGGCCTACGACGCAGAGATGGCCTTGAAGCGGGCAACCGAAACGTTCTGGAGGACGGGCTATTCCGGTACCTCCCTGGACAAGGTCGCTGCCGCGACCGGCATGAGTCCGCCGAGCCTCTACGCGGTGTTCGGCAACAAGCATGCGCTCTATCTCGAGGCGCTCGCGCGTTATTGGGAGATCAGCCTGACCGCGACGCGTGAGGCTCTCGCCGGGGACCATCCCTTGGACGAAGCGCTGATGCTGGCTTATGACGCGGCGCTGTCGATCTACTTTTCCGGCAAGGGAGCCGCACGCGGCTGCTTCGTGGTGGGGACGGCGGTGACCGAAGTCGCAGAAGATGCCGCGATCCGGAGCAGCGTCGCGGCGGGACTGCGCATGATAGATGCCGATTTCGAAGCCCGTTTCCGCCTCGCGCAGGACAAGGGGGAGCTGAAGCGCGACGCCGATCCGGCGGCGCTTGCCATTCTCGCTTCAGCCACGATGCACACCATTGCCATTCGCGCTCGTGCCGGCGCCCGCCGCTCCGAGCTGAGGGAGATGGCCCGAAAAGCGGTCGATGTGCTCTGCGGAGATCGGCGATGATCTCGCGGATTTCAGCCATGGCTCTCCCCGGCAATACCGACGACCAGTTTTAGCCTGCCGCTGCAGCCCCGCGCCGCGGCAGCTTCCAGTCGGGGCGGATGAAGTGGCAGGTGTAGCCGTCCGGATAGCGTTCGAGATAATCCTGATGCTCCGGTTCGGCTTCCCAGAACTCGCCCGCGGGCGCGACCTCGGTCACGACCTTGCCAGGCCACAGACCGGACGCCTCGACGTCTGCAATCGTATCCCTGGCGATCCGCTTCTGTTCGTCGCTGGAATAAAAGATTGCCGAGCGATAGCTCGTGCCCAAATCATTGCCCTGGCGGTTGAGGGTGGTCGGATCGTGGATCTGGAAGAAGAACTCCAGCATGGTCCGGAAGCTGGTCTTGGCGGGATCGAAGGTGATCTCGATCGCTTCGGCATGACCTTCATGATTGCGGTAGGTGGCATTCTTCACCGCGCCGCCGGTATAGCCGACGCGGGTGGAGACCACACCCGGCTGCCTGCGGATCAGATCCTGCATGCCCCAGAAGCAGCCTCCGGCCAGAATTGCGCGTTCCGTTGTCATCTGTCCGCTCCCGATTGATCGCTCCGTATCAGTGTTATCATATGCATTCGGTGGCCCATCCGAAAGGCAGGCATTTCGCTGATGTCCATCCGGTTGCCAGGCCGGATGGACATTGACACGCCCGGGTCTAGCCCAGCTTGGCGTCGAGCGTGATCGCGGCGTTGAGCACTTTCGACACCGGACAGTTCTTCTCCGCCTCGCCCGCGATCTTGGCAAAACCTGCGTCGTCGAGGTTCGGCACCTTGGCACGCAAGGTCAGCGCCGATTTGCTGATCGTGAAGCCCTTGCCTTCAGGTTCGAGCGTGACCGCGGCTTCCGTCGAGAGCTCGTCAGGTGTGAAACCGGCGAGTTGCAGGCCGAAGGCCAGCGCCATAGTGAAACACCCGGCATGGGCCGCAGCGATCAATTCCTCGGGATTGGTGCCCTTCTCGTTCTCAAAGCGGGTCTTGAACGAGTAAGGCGTCGCGGCGAGCACGCCGGATTCGCTCGACAGTTGACCGGTGCCATCGCGACCGGTGCCTTTCCAGACTGCTGTTGCCTTGCGGATCATCTTAATTCTCCTGGTTGATTTTTTAGCACCGGCGCTCGGTACCGAAGGGAAGCGACATTGGCACGACCACCTGTCGCCGTTCCGGGCCCGGCCGAACGCCGCGGTGGTTCCGTTAGGCGCCAATTTGTCCGACGTGGAAGCCGAGCCGGGTCTCGACGTCGCCGGCGCGGTGGAAGCCGCGCGACATCAGCGCCTTGATGCGGGTCTGACTCGCGGGGCGGCTGAGCGAGGCCAGGAACGCGTCCCATTCCGGCTTGATCTCGACATCCGGCGGCAGGCTCGCGACGTCGACGAGCCGCTTGGTCTCGGCAATCGCCTCCTTGTCGAAGGACGCGATGCGCATAGCCAGCGCCTCGACGAAACCGTCGAGCTCGGCATCCGGCAACGACCGGTTCACATAGCCATAACGTTCGGCGAGATCGCCGTGGATGTCATCGGCGCCGAGCAGAACTTCGAGCGCGCGGCCGCGGCCCATCAGGCGCGGCAAGCGCGCCATCGGCCCGCCGCCGGGCACCAGGCCCGCACCGACCTCCCACTGCGACAGGATCGCCTTTTCGCGGCTGGCAAAGCGCATATCGCTCGCGAGCGCCAGTTCGCTGCCGACGCCGGTCGCGCGGCCCCTGATCGAGGCAATCGAGACGACCGGTGCGCGGCTGAGACGCACCAGCATGTCGGGCAGTGCCTGCAGGCCGGTCGGCCCGGGCGGGATACGAAGCGAATCCTCCAGCGGCGCGAGGAAGTCGTAATGCGTGATGAAGAAGCCGTCGACGGCGCTGTCGAACACCACGACCTTCACCTCAGGATCGGTCTCGATCGCCGTGACGACGTCGTCGAGAAGCGGAAGCTGCTTGGGGCCGAAGATATTGACCGGCGGCATGTCGAAGGTGACACGCCAATACGACGGCAGGCGACGCTCCAGGCGGATTTGGTCGGTCGTGAACGTGCGTTCGGGGCGGTTCATGATTGCATTCCTGTCTGTGGGGAAAGAAGGGAACGCGCGGAAGTGCGCGTCCCCGCAGGTCTCAGATCGACTGACGCAGCGGTCGGAAGGCGGTGCGCATTTCCGCGGAGAACAGCGCGGGCTGCTCCCAGGCGGCGAAGTGGCCGCCCTTGTCGAGGCGGTTGTAGTGCATCAGCTTCGGATAGGCCTTTTCGGTCCAGCTGCGCGGTGCGGCGTAGATCTCGTCCGGGAAGACGCTGACGGCGACCGGGATCTTGATGTGCTTGGGCTCGAAGAATACCAGCTTGTTCTCCCAGTACAGCCGCGCCGAGGACACCGCGGTGTTGGTGAGCCAGTAGAGCGTGATGTTGTCGATCACGTCGTCCCGCGACAGCCCTTCCGTCTTGCCCGCGAACACCCGGGCGATCATCGCGGTGCTACGCGCATCATGGTCGAGCATCCAGGACGCGAGACCCGCCGGCGAATCCACCAGGCCATAGAGCGTCTGCGGCCGGTTGGACATCTCGATCGCGTAGCCGAGACCGTGCTTATAGAAATCATCGAGCTGATCGTAAGCGTAGCGCTCGTCGGCCGAGAGGTTCGACGGCCGCGATCCGCCGGGCTGAAGCGCCTTGGCGATGTCGTCCGGAACTGTCGCGGGCATGTTGGTGTGGATGCCGAGCAGTTCCGGCGGCGCGATCACCGCCATCTGCTCCGTCACGGCATTGCCCCAATCGCCGCCTTGCGCGACATAGCGGTTGTAGCCGAGCCGCTTCATCAGCACGATCCAGGCGCGCGCCACGCGCTGGGGGTCCCAGCCCAGCTCCGTCGGCTTGCCGGAGAAGCCGTGGCCGGGCAGCGACGGGATCACGAGATCGAAGGCGTCCGCCGCCGTCGCGCCATGTGCGGTGGGATCGGTGAGCGGCCCGACGATCTTGATCTGCTCGATGATCGAACCGGGCCAGCCATGCGTGACGATCATCGGCAAGGCATTCTCGTGCCTGGAGCGGACGTGAATGAAATGGATGTCGACGCCGTCGATCTCGGTGACGAATTGCGGCAAGGCATTCAGCCGCGCCTCGATCTTGCGCCAGTCGTAGTCGTTCTGCCAGTAGCTCACGAGCTGCTGCACTGTCGTCAGTTGCACGCCCTGCGATTGATCGGCAACGATCTCACGATCCGGCCAGCGCGTCGCCGCGAGACGGCGGCGAAGATCGAGCAGATCCTGCTCGGGCACGCTGACGTGGAACGGGCGAACCGCCCCACTCACGCCAGCCTTGGCGGAATGCAGCGGCAGCAGGCTCGATACGCTTGCGGCGACCGCGGTCATCGCGGCCTGGCCCAACAATTGACGGCGGTCTGGATTGAGAATGTCGGTACGTGCTTGCGTGGTCATGTTCGATCTCCCTGACTTTGGTCGGTGGCGTTGACGGAATTCGACATCAACGCCTCGGTTCGCCATGCAGAGAGATTGGCGCAGGCTCTGGCAATTTGCTCGTTATGGGTTGTTAGACCGCGTTAGCCGTTGCGAGCCGCGATGCGCGCCGCCAAAGCAACACGGCGCGCGATGAGCTCAGTCATCGCGCGCCGTGTCGGCTTGCATCAGTCGAAGAATCCGTGCTGTCCAGCTCAGGACGGCAGCGGCTGGCCCGCCTGCTCGCGGACGATATAATCGGCGTACCAATCGGCCCAGTTCTCGTCGTGCCCGCCGGTCCGCTTTTCGTGCTCGCCATGTGCCGCCGCCGCGCGGCGCAGTGCTGCGGCCAGCGCAGCCTGCGAAGCGAATGTCGTGCCGTCGTCCGCGATCCGTCCCGGCAATCGCGTCGTGACCTCCTGGAACAACCAGCCATTGCCGTCGGGATCGCTGAACGACGCATATGAGCCGTAGCTGCCGCGCTTCGGGTCAGCACCGCTCACCCGAACGCTGCCGGAGAGATAAGGCTCGTCGGTCCCAGCGTGAACATCGCCGGCACCGTGGAATGGAGCGCTGACCTCGACGCCGCGGTCGAGCAGATCCGTTCGCGCCGCCTCCAGATCGGAGACGATCAGGTACAACCCTCGCGCGGAGCCCGGCGCTGCCGCGGTCACGTTCCTGCCGAAGATCACCGAGCAGGCCGAACCCGGCGGCGTGAACTGGATCACGCGCCAGTCATCGCCGGAGGCAAAATCGGCGTCCAGTCGCCAACCGAGACGCGCGTAGAAGGCCTTGGCGCGATCGACATCGGCCACGGGGATTACGATCACCTCGAGGCGCTGATCGACGCTAGGCGAGGTCGACGGCGTCTTCGCAGACTTGTTGGAAGGCTTATTGGAAAGCTTGGCCGCGGCGTCGCGGTCGATTTCGGTAGTGGCCATGTCGAACTCCCTGGGTTGGATCTAAGACGAGCTTCAAGCAACTGCGATCGGCATCACGATGGTTACGCGTGTGCCGTCTTCTCCCGCTTCGCCCTGCAGCCGGGCGTGAATGCTGCGTGCGAGTCCTTCGAGAATCCGGCTGCCGGTGCCCTGAAGCGGCCCGGTCGCGCCGATCCCGTCGTCTGTTACCGTGCAGAACCAGGCGCCGTCGCGATTGGCCATCTCGATGCGGATCAGCGCATCATTCCGGTCCGGGAAGGCATGCTTGGCCGCATTCGTCACCAGCTCCGTCAGCATCAGCGCGAGCCGATGGCATTGCGACGCCGGCAGCGTCCCGCTTTCGATCGCGGCCTCGCAGCGGATGCCCGCCGGCTCCAGCACCGCCTCGGAAATCGCTCCACACAGGTTTTCGAAGAAGGCCGCCACCGGGATCGCCGTATGGTCGTCATTGTCGGACAAGAGTTGATAGAGCCTGCCGAAGGCGACGATGCGCCGCTCGAGCCGGTCCGCTGCAAGCGACACATCCCTGGTACCCGTTCGGGTGAAATCGCGGCGGACTGACGCACCGAGTATCGTCAGCGTGTTCTTCATCCGATGGTGGGACTCCCGCAGCACGAGCTCCCAGTCACGCGACTGATCGTCCAAACTTGCCACAAATTGAGATCGAACGACGTCGTCATTCGGCCGAGCATTGATACCGGACATCGTAGCCTCCCCGTTGGAATTAACGCCAAACTCGGAACGGATACTGGATGCAGTTCGTGCGCATTGCTCGTTAGACGTTGCAAGATTCTGTTATGATGGCGGTACGACGACCGGCACTCCGAACGTGAGCTGGTCGGTCAAGCAAGCTGCCGGGTTGTCCAGATCGCTTCGAAAGAGGCCCGCGTTTGAGTACAATTTGCGACGGATCGTCGCGCGCGACCGGCCAATTGCCGGCACCCTCCACGCGATTTCGCCACTTTCGACCAGTTTACTCAGGGTTCCCTTCTGCTAGATCAAAGTGCAGAGTTCAGCTCTCACTGGAATGATTGGCCCGTGCCGGACGCTAACAATCAGGATTCGGCCATTGCTTTCGGGCCATTCCGGCTGTTCGCAAAGACGCGGCTGCTCGAGAAGGACGGCGCCCCGGTTCACCTCGGCGGCCGCGCGCTCGACATTCTCGTCTTTCTCGCCGAGCGCGCCGGCGAGGTCGTGGACAAGCGTGAGTTGATCCGGCGGGTCTGGGCCGACGTGAACGTGGACGAAGGCAGCCTGCGCTTTCACATCACGACGCTGCGCAAGGCCTTGGGCGATCCGGGCGAAGGCTCCCGCTACGTCGTCAACGTCCCCGGACGAGGTTATTGCTTCACGGCCGCGCTGCTCCGGGCCGCCCCTTCGGAGAGCCGAACCAGCCTGCCCGTTGCTGCGCCGCGCTCGCTGCCCTCGCCGCTCGCGAAGATGATCGGGCGGGACGATGCGGTCGAGAGAATTTCCGCCGAGCTTGCCTTGCATCGCTTCGTCACGATCGTCGGTCCCGGCGGGATCGGCAAGACTTCGGTTGCGCTGGCGGTAGCGCATCGCGAGCTCCAGGCCTTCGACGGCCAGGTGTGTTTTGTCGATTTCGGCGCACTGAGGGAGACCCGGCTCGTTGCCGGAACGATTGCGGCCGCGCTCGGCCTGACGGTCAATTCCGACGATCCGATGCCGGGGCTGCTGACGTTCCTGCGCAGCCGGCGGATGCTGCTGGTCTTTGACAGTTGCGAGCACATCCTCGACGATCTCGCCCCTCTGGCCGAGCGCATCGTCCGGGAAGCGGGCGAGCTGCATATTCTCGCCACCAGCCGCGAATCTTTCCGCGCCGAAGGTGAGCGTGTCCATCGGCTGTTTCCATTGGATTGCCCGCCACAGCGCGACGGGCTCGGCATCGCCGACATCCTTGCCTATCCTGCAACTCAGCTCTTCGTGGAACGCATCGCAGAGAGCCTGAGCGAGTTCGAACTCAGCGAAGAGGATGCGCCGCTCGTGGCCGATATCTGCCGTCGGCTGGACGGCATCGCGCTCGCGATCGAGCTCGCGGCCGGGCGTGTGAATGCCTATGGCATCGCCGGGACCGCCTCTCTGCTCGACAGCCGTTTCTCGTTGCTGTGGCGCGGGCGGCGCACCGCTGTGCCGCGGCACCACACCCTGAGTGCGGCACTCGCCTGGAGCTATGATCTGCTGCCGGCAACCGAAAGCGCAACGCTGCGCGGATTGTCGGCATTCGTCGGGCCATTCACCCTGGAAGCCGCGCTTGCGGTCGCATCCTGTCAGGGCATTGGCGAAGCAGAAGCCTCCGAGGCGATCTCCAATCTGCTTTCCAAATCGCTGATCGCGACCTCGCCCGCGGAGCGGCGGCTGCGCTATCGCCTGCTCGACACCACACGTGCTTTCGTCGCGGAGAAGTTCGTCGAGAACGGCGAAGCGGACCGCGTCGCACGCGCCCACGCCGAATATTTCCGCGACTTCCTGCGCGACATCGCTCTCCAATCCACGGGCATGCAGAGCGCCGGTGGCTTTCTTCCCTATGCCGACCACCTGCCCAATGTCCGGGCCGCGCTGACCTGGAGCTTTTCAGACGACGGGGACCGAACGATCGGCGTGGATCTGGCGGCATCAGCGGCGCAATTCTTTCTCGAGCTGACACTGCTGACGGAATGCTACCGCTGGACCCAGCAGGCGCTGGCGTCCCTCGACGCGAGTGCGGTGGAGGGCCGCAATGAAATGATCTTGCAGGCGGCGCTCGGCGTCTCCGCGATGTTCACGCAGGGCAATACCGAAGCGGTCCGCTCGGCGTTCACGCGCAGTCTCCAGCTTGCGCGGGAGCTCCAGGATTTGCACTGGCAGCTCTGGCTGCTGCGCGGATTGCACATCTATCTCACCAGGGTCGGGGATTTTCACGGAGCACTCGAAACCGGCGAACAGGGCGAGAGCGTCGCGCGGAAGTTGAACGATCCCGCCAGCACGCTGAACGTCGAATGGATGCTGGGCGTCGCCCATCATTTGATCGGCAACCAGGACAAGGCGGTGCAGCTCTGCGAGAGCGCGATGTTGCATAATCCCGGCTCGCAGCGGCTGAATATCGGGCATCTCGGCTATGACGACCGCATCATCGCACTGGTGGCGCTGGCGCGCGGGCTTTGGCTCACCGGCCGGCCCGATCGCGCGATCGAGGCGTCCAGATACACCATTCGCGAAGCCGAGCTGCTGGAACAGCCGCTTACTCTCGGTATTTCCTTGATCTGGACCATCTACGTGTTCCTGTGGGTCGGCGATCTGGCCAATGCGGAAATCCTGATCGAGCGGCTGATCGATCATTCCGCGCGGCACTTCCTCGGGCCCTATCACGCGGTCGGCATCGGCCAGAAGGGTGAGCTGCTGCTTCGCCGCGGCGACGTCGCCGCCGGCATCGAGCACCTCCGCCGCAGCCAGGCCACGCTGTACGCGACGCGACATCGGATCATGACGACGGTGTTTGCGACCGCGCTCGCGGAGGGGCTTGCCTCCCAGAACCAAGCCGACGAAGCCTTGCAGACCATCAATGATGCCATCGCAGAGATTCCCGATCATGGCGAATCCTTCGACATGCCGGAGATGCTCAGGGTCAAGGGCGACATCCTCGCCAGGTCGGGCAACGCGGCGGAGGCCGAAAGCTGCTTCCGGGACTCGCTTGATCTGTCACGTCGCCAATGCGCGCTCGGCTGGGAGCTGCGGGGAGCCATCAGTCTCGGCCGGGTCTGGCGCCAGGCCGGAAAAGCCCGAGACGCCCGCGTCCTGATCACCCCGCTCGTCGCGCGGTACCAAGAGGGCCTCCAGACCCGTGATCTCGTCGCAGCCAGGGAGCTCCTTGCGGCGCTGAATTGAGTGTATCTTCAACGGGATACCGCAAGAATTTCCGCTCGCAACTCCTAACAAATTCTAACACGCCAAGCCGCATCCGCCCCGCCATGGTGCTGGCACTTCACGGTGGATATGGCGGGACATGGCGCTTCTTGACGATGTAATTGATGCCAGCGGCGGAATGGCCCGCTGGAATAGCTTGAGCCGGTTCACGCTTCACCTCTCCGTCGCCGGAACGCTGTTCTCCAGCACCGGACATGCCAGCGAATTCAAGGACGTGACGGCGGAGGGCTCGACCCGCACGCAGTCGGTCCGCTTCACCGGCATCACCGGAGGCGAACACTCCGGCTCTTTTCAGCCTGACGCGATCACGATCGAAAGCCTCGAGGGTGAGATCCTCAGGACCTGGCCCAATCCGAGCCTTGCGTTCACCGAGACCGGTTCGCCCGCGCTCGCAGACGAACTGCATCTCGTGTTCTTCTGCGGCGTCGCGATCTGGAATTATCTGACCAATCCATTCCTGCTCGCTCATCCAGATGTCGTGGTGGAGGAACTGCCACCGTGGCAGGAGAACAACGAGTCATGGCGGCGGCTGCGGGCGCAGTTCCCGCCGGGCCTGATCACGCTCGCGCCCCGAGCAGATCTTCTATTTCGACGACAACGCGTTGCAACGGCGGACCGACCACGATCTGTTCGGCATGAAAGTCGCGCATTACTCCTGGGCCCATGACAGCTTCGGCGGCATCGTGGTGCCGACGCTCCGACGCGCGCAGACGCTGCGGCCCGACGGAACCGTGGTCGCCAAGCCCGTGCTGATGGACGTCGAGATCTTTGACGCCGTCTTCGAGTAGCGGCACGCGCGAGAAATTGGCTTCGACTTCATCAGGCCGTCGGCTCGTTCAGCATGCGCCGTGCCGCAATGAGATCGGCGGTCTCGAATCCTTCCGAGAACCGGGCATAGGTTTGAGTGAGCTGTTCCAGCGGATTCTTCCCACGATGCCGGATTCGAAGCCGTGCCAGCGACATCTCGGCTCGCAGCCGCCAGGATAACGCGCCCTGCTGTTCGGCGAGCGAGATCGAGGCGACAATATCCGCCTCGGCCGCGTCGAGATTGCCGCCATGGGCCTCCAACTCTCCCCGCAGACGGAGCAGCTCGGGCATGTCGAAGGCACCGCCTTCCTGCTCGACCCGCGCAATGGTCTCGTGAAGAGCCTGAATGCCTTCCGTCAATTGTCCCAACGTGACCAAGCCTCGGGACAGATCCGCGGCGAACGCCGAGGCATAGAGCTCGTAGCGATCGGCGTGCAGGCGTGGAAGCGCACTTCGCATCAGGTCGACGCCGCCGGCCACCTCGCCCCGAGCAATCATGCTCTGCGCTCGAAAACCCGCCGCGACGGCTTCGTAGGGCACGAGTCCGTGCATGCTCGCATGCGCGGCCAGGCGATCGGTCATGGCCTCGACTGACGACCAGTCGCCAATCCAGCCGAACACCGAAGCGGACCAGCATAATGCGATACAATGCATGACCACGTCCTGCGGCGCTGAAGCGCCGACGAGCGGCCGGATGCATTCAAGCGCACGATCGGGAAAGCCGCGCAGCCATAGCACGCGCGCGAGCGGGATCTGCGGTGTGCGTGAATAGGCGAAATGCCCAGGTTGCGTCCCGCGGAGCGCAGCGTCGTCGCGCAGGCCCTGCTCGAGATGGGCTTGCGCCTCGGCCTGGTCTCCGGCGAGGTGATATGACACGCCGAGCAGCGCTTTGCTCCCGGCGATGCCCGCGGTATCGCCGATGACACGGGCAATCCGCTCGGCGTGAAGCGCAGTCGGCACCAGATGCCGATAGCGACCGGTCCGGCGGTAGAACATGTTGAGCCGGGACAACAGCCTGAATGTGTTGGCGTGATCGGACAGCGCTTCCGCTATTTCCAGCCCGCGCCTGAGCGCCGCTTCCGCCTGCTCGCTGTTACGTTCGGTGAACATGAAGGCGTGACCGAGCGTCGACTGAAGCTCGAGCTCCCATGCGCCGCCCCGGTCGGCCTCGTCCAGCATTGCAAGTGCGCGATCGGACCAGATGCGGGCCTCGTTCAGCAAATTGAGTTCGACGAACAGCCTTGTGCAGCTACCGGCGAGCGGCACGCGCAAGCCGGCGCCGTCGTCGTTGGCATAAGCCCATTGCAGCGCAGCGCGGGCATCGGCGAGCAGGCCCGCGCGCTCCTGCAAACGTGACGCATGATCGCTGCCCTCCTTGTCTCTCATGCCCGCTTCGAGCGTGCAATGAACATAGAGAGCGTGACGGTGCGCTATCTCGGCCAGCTGTCCGCCGTCGGCCAGTTTCTGCAGAGCATAGGCGCGCGTTGCGTCGAGCAGGCGATAGCGCCGCGATGCGCCGTCCGGCTGGGTGGAAACCAGCGACTTCACCACGAGTTGCTCCAGCGCCTCGACGACGCGGTCCTCCGCCATCTCCGCCGCGGCCGCGACGGCTGTCGCGCCTTTCAACGTGAAGTGACCTGCGAAGACGGCGAGGCGCTGAAATACGATCCGCTCGCTCTCGCCGATCAGACCGAAACTCCAGTCGAGCGTAGCGCCGAGCGTCTGCTGCCGCGGCGGCGCCGTCCGCCGCCCGCGCCATTCGAGCTGCAACCGGTTGTCGAGCAGCGCCGCCATCTCGCGCAGTCCATACAGACCGACGCGTGCGGCAGCCAGCTCGATCGCCAGCGCGATGCCGTCGAGCTTGCCGCAAATCCGGGCCAGGACTTCGGCATCCTCGTCGGTGATGTCGTCGCGATGCCCCGCCGCGACGGCGCGATCGACGAACAGGCGCACGGCGGGATAGGCCAGCACCTCGCCGGCACTAAGGCGGGTGCCCTGCGGCGGACCAGGGAGCGCAACGAGCTCGAAAATCTGCTCGCCTTCCACCAGCAGCGACTCGCGGCTGGTTGCGAGGATGACGATGCCAGGCGCCTCCCGGTAGATGGTTTCTGCAAGGCGCGCGACCTCGTCGATGACGTGCTCGCAGCTGTCGAGCACGAGAAGCAGGCGGCGGCTGCGCAGGAAGTTGATGATGCTGGCCGTGGGATCATCGTGGTGCACGACGAGGCCCAACGCGGCGGCAACCGTGCTCGCGACCAGGGCCGCGTCCTTGAGCGGACCGAATTCCAGGAAATGGACGTTGCCCTCGAAGCTATCGCACATCTCGTGCGCGAGCGCGGTCGCGACGGTGGTCTTGCCGATGCCGCCCGGCCCTCGCAGCGTGACGAAGCGATCGCGGAGCAAGCGCGCCGCCAACTCGGCCACGGCGTCCTCTCGCCCGACCATCCGGTCCAATCGGCGCGGCAGCGACGGTGGCGGCGCCGCCCTTTCAGGCGCACGCGACGCCGGCGCAGCTACCTCCGCGCGCTCGCCACGCCGCACGGGCGCGACGAAGCAATAGCCCCGGCCCGGAATGGTGGTGATGTAACGTGCACCGTCCTTTCCGTCGCCGAGCACCTTGCGAAGCTCCGCGACATGGACTCGCAGGCTGACCTCCTCGACGGAAAGTCCGAACCACGCATAACCGAGAATTTCGTCCTTCGGGACCACTTCGCCGGCGCGACTGACCAGCAGGCGCAAAATATCCATGGCCCGGCTGCCGAGCCTGACCGGCAAGCCATCCTTCTCCAGCAGCCGCGACCGAAGCGAAAATGGCCCGAACGCGACGGCATCGAGATCCAGAATCGTCGCGGCGTCGCTGCCGCGGGGGCCATGTCCGGCCGAGAGCTCGGTCATTTCCGACTCATCCTGAGGGCCGCTCCATCGAAATGCGGCGCGACTATACCCGGCACCGATGCGAGGTCCAGCGAGGGCAACGCATGGAACGCACACCGCCGCATCGATCTCCTCGCGACGTCCGGCGCTCTCCTGAATCGGGTCGAGAATGCGCAAATATCTGATAAATTGTACAAAAAGGACGCTTCCTGAGACGGGATGCCGCACCTGATGCGCTCCCACAAAAACTAACACATCCTAATCACCACTAACGAGCTTGCAGGTCAGCTCACGCCTATCCTCTCAACATGGAAAGCAGGGCTTTGCGCGTTTGCTGGTTGCAAACAGCGGAGAACGCCCGGAGAGGACGAACGATGTTGACCAATTTGCAGGCAGGTGATGCCTGGATTGAATTTCCGGGCGCATCGGGGGATTGCGAGATCCCTCAGGCAACACAAGGGGTCATTCGCGAGCGTCAATGGCGTCAGATCGATCCGCGCAAGGGGGCGGCGGCCGAGGACATCGCGATCTCGCGATGGGAGGACCCGCGGAGCACCTCGTCGCACCAAGCGACGACGCCTGAGGATCGCTATTTCGTCGGCGTCGCCCTGAAGACCACGCGGGCGAAACTGACCCGGGATCGCCAAGTCATTTTCGACGGGGCCATGCCCGCGGGCACACTGTATCTCACCGCGCCGTCGAAGCCCCTTGCCGTGCAATTCCAGGCGCCATGCGCTTTCTTGCACATTTACATTTCCGCGGATCAATTTCCGGCACAATTTTCCGGCACCGAGGGATTGAATGATCTCGTCCTGTTGCGCGATCCGCTCGCAGCCGAGCTTGCCAAGGCGCTGATCGAACTTGGCGACGCCGCGGACCACGAGTTTACGCGCTGCATTGGCCAAACCCTTGCGATGCATCTCGCGCGCCTGGAATTGCCACGCGCCAGGGTCAATGCCTTGCCGAAATGGCGGCTGCGGCGCGTCGAGCAATATGTCGCCGATCATTTCCACCGCTGCATCAGCCTGTCCGAACTCGCCAACGTCGCCGGCCTGTCCAGAATGCACTTTGCGGCGCAGTTCCGCGTCGCGACCGGTTACCGGCCCCGCGAATATCTTCTCAATCACCGGATCGAGCATGCCAAGATGCTGCTGGCAACCACCGAGCGGCCGCTGGCGGAGATCGCGCTTGCGGTCGGCTTCAGCACGCAGGCGCATTTTTCGACCGTGTTCAAGCGCATCAGCGATCAATCCCCGGCACGCTGGCGCCTCGCCAGCAAGGCCGAACGGCGAGAGATGCAAGCATTCCCGCCGCGTCGTCCTTCTACGGAGAGAGACTGGATCAGCGCAGCCGCGTGAACATTCGCTCGCGCCCTCATCCTCCCGGGCCTGCGAGCCACTCGGGGCCGTCCCGGTACCACACAGGGCGGCCCCTTTTTTTCTACACCGGATCGAAAGCCCGGATCGGCGGCAGATTGCCGGCGAACTTCTCGACCTCGACTGTCGTGAGCTGGCCGGTGCAGCCCTGCGCAAAGGACGAGGTGCCGACGTCGCGGGTGAGTACGTTCGGATTGCCGTGCACGCAGAGCGGCGCGTCGTCTTCGGGGTCCATCGGGTCGTACCAGGCGCCGGTCGGCAGCTGGACCACGCCGGGCGCGATGCCGTCGGTGACGTGAACCGCGGCGAGACAGGCTCCGCGCGCGTTGAACAGCCGGATGATATCGCCGTGCTTGATGCCGCGCGCGTCAGCGTCCCCAGGGTTCATGCGCGCGACCTCGCGGCCGCGATGTTTGCTTTGAAGCGAATGACCACCGAAATCGAGCTGGCTATGCAGACGCGTCACCGGCTGGTTGGCGACCAGGAAGCACGGCGTCTCCGGCTTGGGCATGTCGGACTTCTCCAGCCAGACCGGATGGCCCGGGCAATCCGCATCGCCATGACCCGCGATCTTGGCGGAGAATATTTCGATGCGACCGCTCGGCGTCGGCAAAGCGTGATTGACGGGATCGTCGCGGAAGCGGCGCAGCCGGCCGCCATCGTCGGGCTGTTGCGGCACCACCAGGCTGCCGCGCTGCCAGAACTCTTCGAAGCTCGGCGCCTCCAAACCGCGCGCTTCGAGCGAGGCGCGGGTCGGCTCATAAAGATGTTCCAGCCACTGCCGTGACGTCCGCCCCTCGGTGAAGGGTTCGCGCGCGCCGAGACGGTCGGCGAGATCGGCAAAGGTCTCGTAGTCGTCGCGCGCAAGGCCGAACGGCTCGGCGATCCGGTGCATGGCGACCATCAGAGGATCGTTGCTGGAATAGCCGATGTCTTCGCGCTCGAGCGTCATCGTCGAGGGCAGGACGATGTCGGCGTGCCGGGCCGTGGCAGTCCATGCGAGCTCGTGCACGACCAGCGTGTCGACTTTCGCAAACGCCTTGCGCAAACGATTGATGTCCTGGTGGTGATGGAAGGGATTGCCGCCGGCCCAGTAGACGAGGCGGATATCCGGATAGGTGCGCGTCTCGCCGTTGTAGCGATAGGTACTGCCGGGATTGAGCAGCATGTCGGCGATGCGCGCCACCGGAATGAAATCGCGGACAGCGTTGCGGCCCTGCCCCAGTGTCGGCCCCGGCACGTCGTTGACGCGGCGGCCGTAATAGCCGATCGCCCCCAACGAATAGGCGTAGCCGCCGCCGGAGAGGCCGATCTGGCCGAGCACTGCCGCCAGCACCATGCCCATCCACACCGGCTGCTCGCCATGCTCGGCGCGCTGGAGCGAATGAGAGACGGTGATGAGCGCACGCTTGCCGGCGAGCCGGCGCGCCAGCTTGCGGATTGTGTCAGTGTCTACGCCGCAGATCGCGGCGGCCCATTCGGCGTGCTTGGGTTGGCCGTCGCTCTCGCCGGTGAGATAGCGCAGGAAGACGGGCCATCCCTCGGTGTAGCGATCAAGGAAGGCCTGGTCGTGCAGGTTTTCCGCGATCAGCGTATGAACGATACCGAGCATCAGCGCGGTGTCGGTGCCGGGCACGCATGTCATCCATTCGGCGCCGGCCTCGACGGGCAGGTCTTCGCGCAACGGGCTGACCAGGATGAACTCGCAGCCGCGGCGGCGCGCAGCTTCCATCGCGCCGCGCTCGACATGCTTGCTGATCGAGCCGCCTGCGACCATCGAGTTCTTCAGCGCCATGCCGCCGAACGCCAACACGATTTCGGTATCAGCCGCGATCTGTTCCCAGGTGACGTTGCGCTTGGTGATGTCCTCGTAGCCGCAGAGGATCTGCGGCAGCAGCACCGAGGACGCGCCGGAGGAATAGGAGTTCACCGAGCGCACATAGCCGCCCAAGGCGATGTTGAGGAAGCGATGCACCTGGCTCTGGGCGTGGTGGAAGCGGCCGGCACTCGACCAGCCATAGGAGCCGCCGAACACCGCGCCGGGGCCGCGCGTGTCACGGATGCGTGCCAGCTCGTCACCGAGCAGATCGAGCGCCTTCTCCCAGCTGACGGAGACGAATTCGTCGCGGCCGCGGCGATCGTCCGGACCGGGACCGCGTTCGAGCCAGCCGCGGCGGATCGCCGGTTGGGTGATGCGCGCCTGATGGCGCAGCGCGCCGGGAAAATTGTCGATGATGCGGTTCGGATCGGGATCGCCCGCATACGCCCTGACCTCGAGCCCGGCCTCGCCTTGACGTGCCGAGAACACGCCCCAATGCGAGGTGTGCGGCTTGAAGCCGTCGGACAGGTCGAGGCCCGGGTCGGGGAAGCCAATCGTATCGTCCATCGTCGCATTCCTTGTTCCGGTCGCGGCACCGTCCCGGCCGCACCGATGTCATCCGGATAGCAGTATAGCGATCCGCTCTTCGATGTCGTCGGGTCAGGGCCGGCGAAAATGCCGGGCGCTCGTGCAAAGACAGCTTGACGAACGTTCGCGGGGACGACCGGCGGCGATTTTTCGACCAATTTGTACTTTTATTTTCAACGCTTTAGTCGGCTGCAGTCAGAGCCGTGCGGTCCGTCTTCCGACAAGACCTGGCGCGAGATCTCTTGCGACGACACTGACATTGAAATGTGCGATATCCCGGCCTGTCACACAGCAACATCGGTCCCATCATGATCAAGCGCGTCTTGCCCTATGAAGGTCTGCTCCACGAAGTGGTCGAGCACAATGGCGTGCTGTACATCGGTGGCATCGTCCCCGAGGACACGACGCTCGACATGTCGGGCCAGGCCAACGACGTCCTCGGGCAGTTGGCGCAGTTGCTCAAGACCCTCGGATCCGATCTTAGCAACGTCTTGCAAGTGACCATCTACATGGCCAGCCTCAAGGAAAAGGCAGAGTTCAATGCGGCCTGGAAGGCGCATTTTGCAGAGGCTCATCTGCCGGCGCGCGCCGCGATCGGCGTCGCCGATCTCGGTCCCGGCGTCAAACTCGAGATCACGGCCATCGCCGCTCGAGGATCATCAAGTCTAGATGCGTGAACTGGTGCGGTTGAGGCAAGTCGAATCAGGAGGCGGCCGCTTGATACAGGCACTCGCGTAGCCAGGCATGAGCTCCGTCCTCCTGATTGCGCGGATGCCACAGCGCAACGATACGCGCTGGCGGCAGATCGAGCGGCGGCGGCGTAAGATCGAGCTCGTGGGAAAATCGCATCAGAAAGCGTCGCGGCAGGGTGCAGATACAGTCGCTGTGGGCAAGGATGACCGGCGCCAGCGCATAGGTTTGAATCGAGACGGCGACGCGTCGGGAACGTCCGAGCGCAGCCAGCGCATCGTCGACGAGGCCTGAGAAGCCGCCGCCGTCGGCAGAGATCAGCAGATGATCGAGCGCGCAAAAGCGATCGAGGTCGAGCGCGCCGTTGCCGCGGGGATGCCCCTTGCGCTGCGCGGACAGGAAGCTGTCCTCGAAAAGCGGGCGCTGCATCAGATCGCCATGTGCCCCATCAGCCCCCGTCACCAGAATGTCGATCTCGCCCCGCTCAAGCCGATCGACGACGTCGCGCGTAGGATGGACGAAGGCCAGCCGCGCCCGTGCGGCCGTGGCGGTCAGCCGCGCGACGAATCCGGGCGCCAGCGTCACGGCTGGATTCTCATGGATGGCAACGACAAAGGTGCGCTGGCTGCGGACCGGGTCGAACACGGTCGGCCCCTCGACCATGCGACGGAGCTTGCCGAGCACGTCCGCCAGCTCCGCCTGCAGCTCCACCGCTCTCGTCGTCGGCACCACGCCGCGGCCAGCCGCCGCAGGCACGAACAACGGATCAGCAAAGACCTGTCGCAGCCGGTTCAACCGAGCCGAGAGCGCCGGCTGGCCGATGTTCAGGCGCGACGCCGCGCGCGTGACGTTCCGCTCGCGCAGCAGAGCCTCCAGGGCGAGCAATAGGCCAAGGTCGATCTCGGCGAGATCGGTGTCGTCGGCCGGCCGACCTGGACCGTGTTCCGCATCCGGCATCGGTCCTCCTCCGTTCAAGGCACATGATCGCGGCCGGACGAGCCGCGATGAGAGAGGTAAAGCCAAAATGGCGATCTGAGAAGCCACGCTGATGGCCTTTCGATATCGACGGGGTCGATGGGACCTATCGAGCCCACGGCCCTCCCGGCGGCGTGGCGCGCTTCGTACTTCCCGGTCACGGCGGCGCTGGCAATCAGGCCGGCTCAGCCACGACCTGGAGTGGAGGACCTTGATGACGCAAGCGACGAAAACCTATCGCGTTGGCGATGCTACCGTCACGCGGATCGATGAGTTGCGGCTCGCCGCATTCAAGTTCGAGGCCCTCTATCCTGACGCCGAGCCGGATGCGCTGGCGCGTCATCGCGACCGGCTGGAGGCGGGCTCGTTCGATCCTGCGACCGGCACCTTTATTCAGAGCATCCACAGCTGGCTGGTCAAAACCCCGCACCACACGATCCTGATCGACACGGCGACCGGCAACGACAAGAACCGGCCCGACATCCCGCCGCTCCATCGTCTGAACGAGCCCTTCCTGGCGCGGCTGGCCGCGGCGGGCGTCGCCCCGGAACAGGTTGACTACGTTCTGCTCACGCATGTCCATGCTGACCACGTCGGCTGGAACACGCGCCTGGTCGACGGCCGCTGGATTCCGACGTTCCCGAATGCGACCTACGTCTTCTCCGGGATCGAGCAGGCCTATGGCGAGAGCCTCGCGGCGGGCAACGACCCCACTGGGGCAGCGCGCCCGGACCCGGCGCTCGGCCCGGCGGTGCGCAAGCCGGCCGATCGCGTCTATGACGACAGCGTGCGGCCGGTGATCGAGGCCGGCCTTGCCAAGCTCATCTACGTAAATGGTGAGGAGGTCCTGGACGGCATCTCCTTCATTCCGACGCCCGGCCACAGTATCGATCACGCGTCGATCCGCCTCGTGTCACGGGGCCAGCAGGCGCTTTTTGCCGGCGACGTGATGCACCATCCGCTGCAGGTGTATGAGCCTTCGCTCAATTCCTGCTTCTGCGAATTTCCCGAGGCCGCCTTGCGCTCGCGCGCCAGCGTCCTGGAGGACGCAGCCGAGCGTGGCGCAACCGTCTTCACCACCCATTTCGCACAATCGTCCGTCGGACGCATCGACCGACGCGGCGATCGCTTCGCCTGGCAATTCCTCTAATCAAGGAGACCGATCATGGACCAGCAAACTTGCGCGCAGGCACACGGGCCCGACATCGTGGTCGAGGATCTCATGATCCCGAGCGACACGGCCGGCATCTCGCTTCACTTGCGCAACAAGCGACACGCGGCGCTCACGACGTTTTCCGCCGAGCGAACCATCCTGATGATGCATGGCGCGACCTATTCGTCCGAAAGTCTGTTCGATGCGCCGCTCGGCGGCATCTCCTTCATGGATTATCTGGCGGGGCATGGCTACGACGTCTTTGCACTCGACGTGCGCGGCTATGGCGGATCGACGCGTCCGCTCCAAATGGACGTGGCGCCCGAGGACTCAGAGCCGCTTGTGCGCACCGAGGTGGGCGTGCGCGATCTCGCCAGCGCAGTTCAACACATCCTGAAGCAGCGCAACATCATGCAGCTCAATCTGGTCGCGATGTCCTGGGGCGGCTCCGTGGCCGGCGCTTACACGGCGGGCAATAACGACAAGATCGTAAAGCTCGCGCTGGTCGCGCCGCTGTGGCTGCTGAAGGGCCCGGCTCCGATCGATGCGGGCGGCCGCCTCGGGGCCTTTCGCAACGTCCCTGTTCTGGACTTCAGAGAGCGCTGGCTTTCGGCAGCGCCGGAAGCAGCGCGATCAAGTCTAATTCCGGCAGGCGGCTTCGAACTGTGGGCGAACATCTCGCTCGCGACAGACCCGCAGGCCAGCGCAGGAGCTCGTCCGCTCATGCGTGCCGTGAACGGCCCGATCCTGGACATCCGCGAATACTGGGCCGCCGGCAAGGCCCTTTACGACGCCAGCGACATTCGCGTGCCGGTGCTTCTGGTCCACGCCGAATGGGACCGGGACGTGCCCATCAGCTCGGCGCAGGACTTCTTCCTCTCACTGAAACACGCGCGATATCGGCGATGGGTCGAGATCGGCGAAGGCACGCACATGGTTCTGCTGGAGAAGAACCGGTTGCAGGCGTTCGACGCGATCAATCAGTTTCTCTCGGAACAGTATGAGCATGACTAGCGCAATCTCCGCGAATCCCGCCGCGAGAACACAGATGCTTCGCCTGAGCGCGCCTCGCGCTCCCGGTTCCCGAATCGTCCGATCCTTGAGGACGATCGCATGCGCCGTCTACTGTTCCGGAACTGTTTGACCGATGGTCCTTCCGACTTCTGGGCGCACGTTGGGCAGACAAACAATCACCTGCTTGGAGTGAAACTATCAAAGTTTAATGCGCTCTGTCGTTCTCATCGATCAGATTGGGGACGGGTTCTGAGTTGTTAGGCGACCAATGCAGGCAGGATTTGCGTTCTCCAAGCTCGCCGACCGGTTGGCGAGCCTCACTCCCGTAACGGCCGACGATCTCCACCTGCTCGCGGACATGGCAAGCACAATCGCGCATCTCAGTTCCCGTCAGGCCGTTTTGCGGCATGGCGATGATGCCACCCAGTGCTGCCTGCTCCTTCAGGGATATCTGTCCTGGCAGGATGCAGAGAGTGCGGACGGGCAGATCACATCAATCCATGTTCCCGGTGACATCGCCGATCTACACACGCTTTATCGTCCTCGCGTTGACGGCAACCTGATCGCGCTCGGGCCTGCCATCGTCGCTCTCGTGCCACACCGCTTTTTTCACGATTTGTCCGCGCGTTCGCCCGCTATGGCTCGCGCATTGCTGCTGATGCTGCTCACCAGCCACGCCATTCAGCGCAACTGGACAGTGAACCTGGGTAGCCGTGATGCATTGACGCGCGTGGCGCATCTGCTGTGCGAGATCACCACCCGCCTGCAAAGCGTCGGCTTGGCGAGAGATCTCAGGCTGCCGTCACCCTTTACCCAATCGGATCTTGCCGCAGCATGCAGCATCTCCCCGGTCCACGCCAACCGCACGATTCAGGAACTCCGACGATGCAATCTCCTGCAGTGGCAGGGTAAGACGGTAACGATCACGGACTGGCCAGGCCTCGTCCGGCTCGCAAGATTCGATCCGACTTACCTGGGCATTCCGTCCAGCCGCGACGATGCGTCGTCCTCGCGTCTCAGGCCACTTACGGCGGACCTTGCGCTCGCTTGAGCCCGTTCCGGACGACACCTTGGTGGATTGCGGAGCGTGCAATCAGGGCCTCCCGCACCTCTCCAAGGACGCTATCCCAATTGCCTGGTGTCCTCTGATGAAACAGCCGCAGGCTCGGATACCAAAGGGAATGGGACTCGGATGACGGCCAACGCCAGTCGCAATCCGCATGCAACAAGACCCACGCGTCACAGCCGAGTGCTCCCGCGAGATGAGCCACCATGGTGTCGACGCAAATGAGCAGATCGAGCCGCTGGAGGAGATGACCGAGAACCGTAACGTCAGGCGTACTGACGTCCTTCGCGCCGATCTCGGCCAGCTCGCGCGTCCGGGCCCCGCGTTGCAGTGAGCAGAGCGTCACGCCGGGCACGGCAAGTTGCCCTAGCAGGGACGGCGGGATGGTCCTTCGCTTGTCCCAGTTGCCAACCTCCCAAACCAGGCCGACGGCAAGACCTTGTGGCAGTGGTAGCTCAATCGCCGACGGCAGCGAAACGTAAGGTGCGCGCATTTCGACCTGCTCCCGCCTCGCCCTTATGGCATGCGGCACCTCCATAATCTCGATATCGACCTCGAAGTCGACGTCAGGTGCACCGTCGTGGAGCGCAAAGGCCCGATCGACGCCGGCCGCTCGCTCAACCAGCGGCCGAAGCTCGCTCTGGCACCAGACCGTGACGCGGCGCGCGACGCCACGAAGCGGCCGCATGAAGCGCAGGAACTGGATGGTGTCGCCGAGCCCGTGGTAACAGCGGACCAGTACATCCTTGCCCCTCAGCTCCTCGCCGCGCCAGATGCGCTGGAGGTGACGAGGCCCGGTATGCTTGGGGGGATACGCAAGCACCGTCAGATCGCGGTCATTGATCGCCCAGGCGCGTTCGAACTCGCCTGCCCGCATCGCCTCGGTCCAGCTGCCCGACACGTGGTGATCCAACTAGCGTCGCACGAATTTGTGAAAGCGGCTCGGCTTACCGTCCTTGGTCTGGTCCTGGTGGAGGAAGGCAATGCCGGCCTCGTCGAACTTGGTGAAGAATTCGTCCCAGCCGATCCGGTCGAGCCCTTCGTCGGGCGGATCGAAATCGATGCGCAGGATGCCGGCGTGTCCGTCCTCCTCGGTAGCCTTGACCGTCGCGGGCTTTCCGCCGCGCTCCTCCGCCCATTTCCGGATCACGTCATGGCTGGTGGTCTGCTGGGCTTCGCTGGTTTGTGATTTGGATGACATGTGACACCTCGATTTCTGACAAAGAGCAAGCGACGGTTAGGTCGTCGCGTCAGACTGTTTCGCCGTGAACGCCGGACGCGAGGATTTGTTCTTTTGTAGGCCGGACTCTCTCAAAGCATCATCTTCTTCATCTTCATCATGGCAGCGTTTCGTTCCCGCCAACCTGCCCGGGATTCTATCCCAGGTTAAGCGCGCGCAATTTTTTCGGCCGAAATCCGACGTGAGGCGGACATAGTGCCGTGAGTTCAGGAACGAACATACGTTCCTCACGTTCGCCGACGTACTTACGTCAACACTGCAAGTCTTCAACACTGCATAACTTCAACGCTGCACGTCTTCCGGAGGGCCTCGATCCATGCATTCTCGTCTTCAGGACAGGCGGCGTGTGCGCGTCGGCATCGTCGGTGTCGGCAATTGTGCGAGCTCCTTCGTTCAGGGGCTCTCCTATTACGGCGACGCCAAATCGAATGAGCCGGTACCTGGGTTGATGAACGCCGATCTCGGCGGCTACCACATCAGCGACATTCAGGTCTCGTCGGCCTTCGACGTCCATGCCGGCAAGGTCGGACGCGACGTGGCCGAGGCGATCTTCGCAGCGCCGAACAACACCCACCGCTTCTCCGACGTCGCGCCCACCGGCGTCGTGGTCCAACGCGGCCCGGTCATGGACGGCGTCGGCCAATATCTCAAGGACGACGTTCCGATCGCGGATGTCCCGGAAGCCGACGTCTCCGAAGTGCTCGCGACATCGCGGACGGACGTGCTTGTGTCCTATCTTCCCGTCGGTTCGCAGCGCGCGAGCGAATTTTACGCCGCGCGCGCGATCGAGGCCGGCTGCGGCTACGTCAATTGCATCCCGGTCTTCATTGCCTCGAATCCCGACTGGCGGCGGCGTTTCGAGGATGCAGGCCTGCCGATCGTCGGCGACGACATCAAGAGCCAGGTCGGCGCCACCATTCTGCACCGTGTGCTCGCCAATCTTTTCCGCGAACGCGGCGTGCGGCTGGACAGAACCTACCAGCTCAATGTGGGCGGCAACACCGATTTCAAGAACATGCTCGAGCGCGAGCGGCTGACGTCAAAGAAGATCTCCAAAACCCAGGCCGTGACCAGCCAGTTCGATGTGCCCATGGATGCCGACAATATCCATGTCGGCCCGAGCGACCATGTGCCGTGGCTGACCGACCGAAAGCTGGCCTTTATCCGCCTGGAGGGCACGACGTTCGGCGGTGTTCCCTTGAGCGCCGAAGTCAAGCTCGAGGTCTGGGACTCCCCGAACTCGGCGGGCGTCGTGATCGACGCGGTCCGCTGCGCCAAGCTTGCCATGGACCGCGGGCAGGCCGGCGCGCTGACGGGCCCTTCGAGCTATTTCATGAAGTCGCCGCCTCAGCAGTTCACCGACGAGGAAGCCGGACGGCGAACGCGCGCCTTCATTGACGACAAGGCGTACACCTGATGGCGAAGATCATTCATCTGATCCGCCACGGGCACCATGCCCTGCTCGGCCGCACGCTCTGTGGGCGGATGAAGGGCGTAGAGCTCGATGATCTCGGCTGCGAGCAAATCGCGCGATGTGCTGATACCTTCACGCCGCCGCCGAGCATGGTTCAGTCGAGCCCGCAGCGGCGCTGCATGCAGTCGGCCTGCATCCTGGCGGCGCACTTCGGCTTGCCGGTCGAGATCGTGCCGGCACTCGACGAGCTCGACTACGGCGAATGGACCGGACTGTCGTTCGAGGCGCTCGCCCGGGCCCCCCGATGGTCGCGCTGGAACGAACAACGCGGAACGAACCGCCCGCCGGGCGGCGAAAGCATGCGGTCGCTCCAGAAGCGCGTCGTCGCCCATCTGGAGCAGCTGCGCAATGATCATGGTAGCGGCACGGTCGTCGTCGCCGTCAGCCATGCCGAACCGATCCGCGCGGCGCTGCTGCATTATTCCCGGAAAGAGCTCGACGACTTCCTCTCGATCGAGATCGATCCCGGCAGCGTCAGCACCCTCAGCGTCGACAATCGCGGAATCAAGATCACCGGGATCAACCAGCGGGTGCCAGCGTGAAGATCGTTATTTTCGGCCTGACAATTTCCTCATCCTGGGGCAACGGTCACGCCACCTTGTGGCGAGGGCTTTGCAAGCATCTCGCGCGAGCCGGCCACAGCGTGGTCTTTTTCGAGCGCGACGTGCCCTACTACGCCGGCGCGCGGGATTTGCACGAACTGCCCGGTGGGCACTTGCGCCTGTTTTCAAACTGGGACGATGTGCTTCCTTTGGCGCGCAGCGACATTCGCGATGCCGATGTCGCGATCGTGACCTCCTATTGTCCCGACGCGATCGCCGCGACGGAGCTCGTCCTGTCCGAGGGTCGTGCGGTGCCCGTGTTCTACGATCTCGATACGCCGGTCACGCTGGCGAAGCTCATGGCTGGCGAGGCCGTTCCCTATATCGGGCCGCGCGGCCTGCGGGATTTCGCACTGGTGCTGAGCTTCACCGGCGGTTCCCGCATCTGCAACGAATTTCGCGACAGGCTCGGCGCTTGCAATGTCCGCCCGCTCTACGGCCATGTCGATACGGACACCCATCGACCGGTGCCGTCGCAGCCGCATTACCGTGCGGATCTGTCCTATCTCGGCACATATTCGCAGGATCGCCAGCGCGCGCTCGAGGCTCTGTTCGTCGAACCCGCACGCAGCAGGCAGGATCGGCGCTTCCTGATCGGGGGTGCACAGTACCCGGAGGATTTTCCCTGGTCGCCAAACATCTACTTCGTGCAGCACTTGCCGCCGTCTGAGCACGCGTCGTTCTTTGCGTCGTCCCGGCTGACACTTAACGTCACGCGCCGGGCCATGGCGGAGATGGGCTGGTGCCCCTCCGGCCGCCTGTTCGAAGCCGCTGCCTGCAAGGCCCCGCTGCTCAGCGACGACTGGCCGGGACTCGATGAATTCTTTGTACCCGGGCAGGAGATCCTGATCGCACGCGATGCGAAGGACACGCTTGCCGCGTTGACGATGGCCGACGCCGAGCTTCAGCACATCGCCGGGCGCGCATATGAACGGACCATGGATCAGCACACATCCGACAAGCGCGCAGCCGAACTGATTTCGCTGCTCGAGCAGACGGCATCCCTCGGCGCACGCCGACAGCAACCCGAGGAGGCCTGATCATGTGGGGCATCGTTCCGGCCGCGGGCCGCGGCAGCCGCATCCAGCCGCTCGCCTTCTCCAAGGAGTTGCTTCCGGTCGGAAGCCAACGGGACGACGGCATCGATCGTCCGTGCGCCGTCTCCGAATATCTGCTGGAGCGGCTGATCCTTGGGGGGGCCGACAAGATCTGCTTCGTGATCTCCCCCGGCAAATCGGACATCCTTGAATATTTCGGCGATCATTATGGCAGCGCCCAGCTCGCCTATGTCGTGCAGCCCGATGCGTCGGGGCTGTGCGATGCCGTGTTCAGGGCGGGCACGGTCGTTGGCCACGACGAAGACATCCTGGTCGGACTTCCGGATACGGTCTGGTTCCCGAAGGCGGCCTTGCAGGCATTGCCGGCCGCTGACCTGTCGTTTCTGCTGTTTCCGGTTGAACACCCCGAGTTCTTCGATGCCGTCGTGCTCGAGGGCGATCGCGTCACGGAGATCCAGGTCAAGCGGCCGGATGCGGCGTCGAAATGGATATGGGGCGCATTCAAGATGTCCGGCAACGGATTTCGCGAACTCCAGTCGTTGTGGACAAAGCGCGAGCGCCGGGATGAATATTTCGGGACGCTCGTCAATGCCTACATCGCGGCCGGCGGCCAGGGTCTCGGCGTCAAGGCCGGCGAATCCTATGTCGACGTCGGCACCATCGACGGCTACCGGACAGCAATGGCGTTGCTCGCGGAAAGCTCTCCCGGGAACGGACGCTCTCGACTACTGGCCGGCGGTTCGCCGGAGGCAGCCCGCCCAGCCCGGGCAATGAACAATGGAGTGACCGCATGAGCAGTGGCGCCCTCTCCCGGGAGGAAATCCGCCAGCGCGTCGATGCGCTCGGGCCATGGTTTCACAATCTGGACCTCAACGGCGTGCCGACAGCGCCTTCACACTTTCTCGGCGACTATCCCAACGTGAAATGGCGCCGCTTCTCCGGGATCATCCCGGACCGCCTCGAAGGCAAGACCGTGCTCGATATCGGCTGCAATGCCGGTTTCTACGCCATGGAGATGAAGCGACGCGGCGCCGAGCGCGTCCTCGGCCTGGACACTGACGACGAATATCTCGCGCAAGCGCGCTTCGCGGCTGAGGTGAACGGGCTCAGGATCGAATTCCGCAAGATGTCAGCCTACGATGTCGGACAGCTGCGCGAAAAGTTCGATCTCGTGATCTTCATGGGCGTGCTCTATCACCTGCGGCACCCTCTGCTAGCACTCGACCTGATCCACGAGCACGTGGCCAGCGATCTCCTGCTGTTCCAGTCGATGCAGCGCGGCGACAGCCGCGTGGATCCGCTCGACAAGAACTACGACTTCTGGACCACCGATCAGTTCGATTCCCCGGGCTATCCAAAGCTGCACTTCATCGAGAACAAATATGCCGACGACCCCACCAATTGGTGGGTGCCGAACCGCGCCTGCGCCGAAGCCATGCTGCGCAGCGCCGGCTTTGCGATCGCGGCGCATCCGGAAGAGGAAGTCTATCTCTGCAAGCGCGTAGCAAGGCCGCAGGCGGAAGGTCCGGTCTATCCGTCGCGGGAGACCGGCCGATGATCGAAGCCGCCAAGATCTGGAACGAGCCCAACAACAAGTCGCACTGGGACATCCTGATCGATCCGGATTGGACCATGTTCGCGAGCCTGGCGCTCGCTGCGGGAAAGGCGATCCGCAGTGCGCATCCCACACTGCCGCGTGTGCTTGGCGGTATATCGCCGATCGATCCGTCCTTCATCCGCAACATGCAGGCGCGCGGCGTGCTCGATCATGTCGATGCCGTGGCCGTGCACGGCTTTCCGCTGGACTGGAACCTGTGGCAGATCTCGGAATGGCCGGCCAAGCTCGACGAGATCAAGGCCGTCACTTCCCTGCCGGTGTGGGTGAGCGAGGTGGGAGTCTCGTCCTTCGGTGCCGAGGAGGTGCAGGCCTGGGGACTGACCCGAACGGCGGAGTTGTTGATCGGCCGGGTGCCGCGGATTCACTGGTACAGCCTCTACGATCTTCCTTCGAGCTGGGAGGCGACCACGCGGCACAAGGAAGCTGAAGGCTCGTCGTACTATCGGCACTTCCACATGGGGCTGCTGCGCGAGGACGGAACGCCGAAAGCCTCGGCGGACCTTTTCGCCCAATATGCACCCGCGATGGGCCTGTGCCAGTGGTTTCACTTCGAGGACCACCGCCTCGACGACGCCGTGCGCTGGATGCGCCGGCTCGGCGTGCAGCATCTCAGGACCGGCCTGTCCTGGGCCGACAGCTTCCGCCCCAACGCGCTCGCCTGGTTTGATCGGCAGATGGACGCGCTGGCCGAGTTTCAGGTCACCGTGACCTTCTGCTTCACCCCGGAACATCGAGGTATCGAACCTCATCACACCAGCCCGCCCCTCGACGTCAACGAGTTCGCGGATTTCTGCGCACAGATGGTCGAACGCTATTGCGCGATAACCGGACTCGCGCCGTCGGCAGCGTCTTCCCGCCCAGCCATCTCGGAGCCGACATGCGTGCCCTGATCCTGGTGATGGACTCCGTCGGGATCGGCGCCGCTCCCGATGCCATCAATTACGGCGACGAGGGTGCCGATACCGTCGGCCACATTGCTGACATGTGCATGGCCGGCACTGCCGACGGACCAGGCCGGGAGGGGCCGCTTCGGCTTCCCAATCTGGTTGCGCTCGGCCTTGGCCAAGCTTGCCGTCTCGCCACCGGGCGCGTACCGCCGGGGCTCGATGGCCGTCCTGAGCATGCGCGATTTGGCTGCGCGAGCGAGATCTCCAAAGGCAAGGACACGCCATCCGGCCATTGGGAGATCGCCGGCGTGCCGGTGCCGTTCGACTGGGGCTATTTTCCAAGAACCAAACCGTGCTTCCCGCGCGACCTGATGGAGAGGCTGTGCGAACAGGCTCGCTTGCCCGGCATCCTCGGGAACTGTCACGCCTCCGGCACAGAGATCATCGCCGAATTCGGCGAGCGTCACATCAGAACGGGCGAACCGATCTGCTATACATCGGCCGACAGCGTGTTTCAGGTCGCAGCGCACGAGGAGACGTTCGGACTCGAACGCCTCTATGAGGTCTGCCGCATTGCCCGCGGACTGGTCGATCCCCTCAACATCGGGCGCGTCATCGCACGTCCCTTCATCGGTACGTCGGCAGGTGGCTTCAAGCGGACATCGCACAGGAAGGACTTTTCCGTCCCGCCGCCGGAGCGGACGATCCTCGATCTTGCCGAAAGTGCAGACCGTGACATCGTCACGATCGGCAAGATCGACGACATCTTCGCCCATCGCGGGACCGGGAGGAACCTGCGCGGCGATGGCAACCAGGCGCTGTTCGATGCCACGCTCGATGGGTTGGCCTCTCTCGCGGAGGGCGGGATATTGTTTGCCAACTTCATCGATTTCGACACGCTGTACGGCCATCGGCGCGACGTCACCGGCTATGCAGCGGCGCTCGAAACGTTCGATGCGCGCGTTCCGGATCTGCTGAACCGCCTGCGCGATGATGACTTCCTGATCATCACGGCTGATCATGGTTGCGACCCGACCTGGAGCGGTACCGACCACACGCGGGAACAAGTGCCGATTCTGACGTGGAGCGCGCGCTCAATTTCTCCGATCGGCAAGCGCGCCGGATTTGCGGACATCGGCGCGACGGTTGCGAGCCATCTCGAACTGCAGGCGCCGGTTCACGGCGTGCATTTTTAGCCCGCTGCACCCGGCAGATTCACCTGGGTTATTGATCCAGGTTAGAGAAATATTCGTTTGTAGGTTTCGCAGGAACGAACATTCCTTGCATCGCTTCTAATTCCAAATGTGACTGGCGCGCCGGTCGCCCGACCAGAATAGCAGCGCGCTTTCATTCTCATCACGGATTGATCCCGCAGGATCGATCTCACGGCGGCACGGAGCGGTGAATGACGCGAGTATTGATCACTGGAGGTGCGGGATTCATCGGGTCGCATACAGCCGACGCGCTGCTGGCGGCCGGCTATGAAGTCCGCCTGCTCGACAATCTCTCGCCGCAAGTCCACGGAGGCAACCGCCAGCGCCCCGCTTACCTTGCCAAAGACGCGGAGCTCATCGTCGGTGACGTCACCGACGCCCTCGCGGTCGATCATGCGTTGCGCGGCACCGACATGGTGCTGCATCTCGCATCAGCAGTCGGCGTCGGCCAGAGCATGTACGACATCGAACCCTATGTCAGAACCAACGAGCTCGGTACCGCCGTGCTGTTGCAGGCACTATCCAAGCGCCCGGTCGCGCGGCTCGTGGTGGCCTCGTCCATGAGCATTTACGGCGAGGGCCTTTACCGGAGCGCCGATCAAAGTGTGGTCGCCTGCGAGGAGCGCGCGGTCGAGCAGCTTCGCCGCGGCGATTGGGAGCTGCACGATGCAGCCGGCAACCCGCTCGATCCCGTTCCCACGCCGGAGACAAAGCAGCCTTCGCTGAGCTCGATCTACGCGCTCAACAAATATGCGCAAGAGCGCATGTGCCTGATCACGGGCAAGGCTTATGGCATCCCGACGGTGGCGCTACGCTTCTTCAATGCGTTCGGACCGCGTCAGGCCCTGTCCAATCCGTACACCGGCGTGCTGGCCATCTTTGCCGCCCGGCTGCTCAACGGCCGCCCTCCCCTCGTCTTCGAGGACGGCCGGCAACGCCGCGATTTCGTCCATGTGCATGACGTCGCCCGCGCCTGCCGGATGGCGCTGGAGGCGGAGCACGCGCAGGACGTCTTCAACGTCGGCTCCGGCCAGAGTCGCACCATTCTATCGGTCGCGGAGGATCTGGCCGAAGTCATGGGGCGCCGCGACATTGCGCCCGAGCTGACGCGGAAGTATCGCGCCGGGGATATCCGGCACTGCTTCGCCGACATGGGAAAATCCCGTGACGTGCTCGGCTTCGAGCCTCGCGTCGCATTCAGGGATGGGCTCGAAGAGCTGGCGGAATATCTCGCCGACCAGATCGCTGACGATCAGGCGGAGCGGGCCACCAAGGAGCTGCAGCAACGAGGATTGGTCGCGTGATGAGTAAACGAGACAACAGACCCGTCCTGATCACCGGCGGCTGCGGGTTTATCGGCTGCAATCTCGCCGACCGACTGGCGGAGCGCGGCGAGCCGGTGCTGATCCTGGATAACCTCGCCCGCGCCGGCGTGCGGGAGAATGCGCAGTGGCTGAAGTCCCGGCATGGCGACCGGGTCACGATCACCGTGGCCGACATTCGCGAGCCGATCCCGGTGATCGACGCCGTACGCGAAGCCCGCGCCGTGCTGCATTTGGCCGCCCAGGTCGCCGTCACCGACAGCGTGAGCGATCCGGCCGCCGATTTCGAGATCAACGCGCGGGGCACATTGAACGTGCTCGAAGCCGTGCGCCTCCACAACAACGCCGCGCCGATCGTGTTCGCCTCGACCAACAAGGTCTACGGACGCCTGATCGACGATGGCGACATCGCGCTCACCGGCCGCCGCTACACGCCGACAAGCGGCCTGCTCGCCGGCGGCATCTCGGAAAATGCGCCGCTCGACTTCTACAGCCCCTATGGATGCTCCAAGGGAACGGCCGATCAATACGTTCACGACTATGCGCGGGTCTACGGCCTCCAGACCGCGGTGATGCGGATGAGCTGTATCTATGGGCCCCGTCAATTCGGCACGGAGGATCAGGGCTGGATCGCGCATTTCCTGCTGAGCGCCATCCGCAGCAAAGAGCTGACGATCTATGGCGACGGCCATCAGGTCCGCGATGCGCTTCACGTCTCCGACGCGGCCTCGGCCTGGCTCGCCGTGCTCGATGGCATCGCGCTCGCCCGTGGACGCGTATTCAATCTCGGCGGCGGTCCGGCCAACGCGATCAGTCTGCTGGAATTGATCGACCGCATCACCGATCTGACCGGCCGCAAGGTGGCCTATCGCTTTGCCAATTGGAGGCCCGGCGATCAGCCCTGGTACGTGACCGACACGCGCGCGCTCTCCAGTGCGCTCGGCTGGGCGCCTCAGGTTTCGTTCGCAGAAGGCCTCCGATCCCTTCACACCTGGCTGGACGGCCGGTTCGGATCGTCACAAGGCAACCGCGAGGCGCTGGCATGACGCGTGTTGCCCTTATCAACCCCAATTGGGATTTTGGCGGCAGCATCTATTTTGGCTGCCGATCCCCTCACCTTCCGCTCGAACTCGGGATCTCCGAGCATTATTTGAAGGCGGCTGGGCACAAGACGCTGCTGCTCGATGCCCACATGTTCGACCTTTCTCTCGCCGACATCGAGGCCGAGCTGCGCGCGTTCGGCCCCGACCAGATCGTCATCACGACGGCACCGACCTATCTGTTCTGGCGCTGTGCCCCTCCCGAGCTCCGCGTTCCACAGGAGCTCGCGATGGCGGTGCGCGATTTGGCTCCGATCCTCATCGCGGTGGGCCCGCATGGCTCGACTGTGCCAAGGACCGCGCTTCGAAAGCTCGGCACCGACATCGTCGTGATGGGCGAGTGCGAGGCGTCCTTGCTGCGTCTCGCCAATGGCGAGCGGGACTTTCCGGGCCTGTGCTTCGCCGATGGCGCATCGCTCCGCGTCAATGGCGGCCCGCAGGCGGTCGCATTCAAGGATCAGCCGCCGCTCGACTGGCCGGAGGAGATGATCCGGCGGCACCACCATCACCACCACCGTTTCGAAGCCGAGCCGCAGGCACCGGGCGCCGAGGTCGAGGCGTCCAGGGGGTGTCCGTACAATTGCACGTTCTGCGCCAAGGAGAACTTCCGCAACGCCTACCGCAAGCGACCTGCCTCCATCGTTCTCGAAGAGATCGACGGCCTGCGTCATCGGGGCATCGAGTATGTCTATTTCATCGACGAGATTTTCCTTCCGAACGCGGAACTGCTGGAAGGGTTGACCACACGCGGGCTGAAGTTCGGAGTGCAGACCCGCATCGACCTCTGGAAGCCGGACATGCTGGCTCTGCTCGGCCGCGCCGGCTGCGTCTCGATTGAAGCCGGCATCGAGAGCCTCACGGTCGAGGGTCGCGCCGCGCTCGCCAAGAACTGCAAGATGACGACCGACCAGCTTGCCGAACGGCTGGTCGAAGCGCGCCGTCACGTTCCTTTCGTGCAGGCCAATTTGATTGAAGTCCCCGAGGATGATGATCCCGTCGTGCAGCGCTGGCGCCACACCATGCAGGATGCCGGCATCTGGGCCAACGATCCGGTCCCGCTGTATCCCTATCCGGGCTCGCCGGATTATCGAAAGCTGTGGGGCGAGCCCGACGATTTCGCCTGGGAGCGCGCACACCGGCACTATCTCGCGATGTTCGACCAGTTCAGCGACGTGCAGAACGATCGCCCGGTGCCGCTCGAGACTCTCGAACTGCAGGTGCCATCATGAGCCGCAGCTCGCAGCTCAGGATCCTGATGACGACCGACACCGTCGGAGGCGTCTGGACCTATTCGTCATCTCTTGCTTCGTCCCTTGCAGCGAAGGGCGCCGACGTCACCCTGGTGACGATGGGTCCGCGCGCGCGGGCCGGCCAGCTTGCGATGCTGCGTGGCTCGCGGGTCCGCCTGATCGAAACGGACCTTGCGCTCGAATGGCAGGATCCGGAAGGACAAGATCTGTCGCAGGCCAGGCGCGTCCTTGCGAAGCTCGAAGCCAGTATCGGGCCTGACGTCGTTCACCTCAACAGCTTTCGCGAGGCGACCTTCGCCTGGCACGCGCCGGTGGTGGTCGTCGCGCATTCCTGCGTCAACTCCTGGGGGCTCGCCTGCCGCGATACAAACTGGCTCGGCGAACCGAAATGGCGCCGCTACACCGAACGGGTGACGGCCGCACTCGACACCGCACAGGTCTGGGTTTGTCCCAGCCAGTCCTTCCACGATGACATTGCGGAAATCTATCGGCCTCGCTCGCGCGGCATCGTGATCTGGAATGGAATTGGCTCTCACGGTTTTGCAGGATGGAAGCAAGACATGATCTTTGCGGCGGGCCGGCTCTGGGACCGCGCCAAGAACATCGAGGTCCTAGCAGCCGCGGCGCCTGGGCTGGACTGGCCCGTTCAGGTTGCCGGGCCGGCGAACGAGTGCCCTTCGGCTTCCGTCACCTGGCTCGGGCATTTGCCTCACGACGCCATGCGCGCGCACTTGCAGCACGTCGCCATCTTTGCCAGCCCCGCGCTTTATGAGCCGTTCGGCCTCTCCGTTCTGGAAGCCGCGGCCGCGGGATGCGCCCTCGTCCTGTCCGACATTCCCACTTTCAGGGAATTGTGGCGCGGAGCCGCGCTGTTCGTCGATCCCACCGACAGCAAGGCGCTGCATCGAGCGCTCGCAGGTCTGTGCACCGACGATCGCGAGCGGGTGCGGCTGCAACGTGCCGCCTTTGAGCATTCCCTGACCTACTCGCTGGCCCGAACCACGAGCGCCTATCTCAGCCTCTACGAGGAGCTGCTTCCCGTCCATCACGCGCCCGCCCCCATGGAGGTACGCGCATGAAATGCGTTCTGTTCTACCACGCGTTCACCTCCTGCTGGAACAACGGCAATGCCCATTTCCTGCGTGGCTACGCCCGCGAACTTCACGCGCTCGGTCACGAGGTTGTCGTGTTCGAGCCGATCGACGGCTGGAGTCGATTGAATGCGATCCGCGAGGGTGGCAGTCAAACGATGGAGGATATTCCAGCGCTGTTTCCCGGAATCGGCATCCGCCGTTACGACGCCTCCCTTGATCTCGATGAAGCCTTGCACGGCGCCGATCTCGTCGTCGTCCACGAATGGAATTCGCCTGATCTGATCGCAGACATCGGATCGAGACGGGCTCACGGCGCTCCATTCACGCTGCTGTTCCACGACACCCATCATCGCGCCGTCAGCGCACCGGACGAACTTGCGCAGTTCGACCTCGACGGCTTCGACGGTGTGCTCGCCTTCGGCGAGGTGCTTCGCCAAATCTATCTAAAGCTCGGCTGGGCCGACCGGGCCTTCACCTGGCATGAGGCGGCCGACGTCGCCTTGTATCATCCGCTGCCGCATGTCGAGCGCACCGACGATGTCGTGTGGATCGGCAATTGGGGCGATGGCGAACGCAGCGCCGAGCTCAACGAATTTCTGGTCGAACCCGTGGCCGAGCTGAAGCTGCGCGCGGGGGTCTATGGCGTCCGCTATTCGGACGCAGCCCTCGCGACCATTCAGGCGGCAGGCATTCGGTATGGCGGCTGGCTGCCCGCACACTGGGCCCCCATTGCTTTCGCCGGCGCACGCGCGACTGTCCACGTTCCCCGTGGCCCCTATGTCCGCTTGCTTCCGGGCATTCCGACCATTCGCGTCTTCGAGGCGATGGCCTGCGGCATTCCTCTGGTCTCGGCCCCCTGGTCGGATGCGGAAGGCCTGTTCCCGGAAGGTGCCTATCTCAGCGCTTCCGACGGCACCGAAATGAAGCGGGCGCTTCGTGCGCTGCTCGAGGACCGAGAGTTGTGGTCCGCCACGGTGGAGACCGGACTCCGGACCATCAAGGAGCGTCACACCTGCCGTCACCGGGCGGAGCAGCTTGTCGGCATCGTGCAGGACCTCCGGGCCACAGGCCACTCCACACAGCCCCTGCGATACATCGGAGCCTCCGCATGAAGATCTGCTTCTTCGGATCCAGCCTCGTCTCATCCTACTGGAACGGTGCCGCCACCTATTACCGCGGCATGCTGAAGGAGATTGCGGCCCTCGGCCACGACGTCACATTCTACGAGCCGGATGCCTTCGAGCGACAGGCCCATCGCGACATCGACGATCCCGACTGGGCGAAGGTGGTGGTCTACGCCGCAAAGCCCGACGGCTGGCGAAGCTCGCTTGAGGAAGCCGCCCGCTCGGCCGACATGCTGGTCAAGGCCAGCGGCGTCGGCGTCTTCGATCAGGAGCTGGAGAACGCGGTCGCCGAAATTCCGTCGAATGCAATGCGCATCTACTGGGACGTCGACGCCCCCGCGACGCTGGAGTCGGTGGCGGACAATCCAGACCATCATCTGCGCCATGCCATCCGGTCCTACGACATGGTTTTGACCTATGGCGGCGGCGATGCCGTCGTATCCGCTTATCGCGGCATCGGCGCGCGAGACTGCGTGCCTATCTACAATGCGCTCGACCCCGCCACGCACTTTCCGGCGCCGCCCAATGCGCGCTTCACGTGCGATCTGAGCTTACTGGCAAACCGCCTCCCTGATCGCGAGCAGCGCGTCGAGCGGTTCTTTCTCGACGTCGCACGCCAATTGCCTGACAAGACGTTCGTGCTCGGTGGATCGGGGTGGGACTCCAAAGACACGCCAGCCAATCTGCACAAGGTCGGGCATGTCGGGACCGGCGACCACAACGCGTTTTTCGGCTCCGGTCTGGCTACGCTGAACGTCAATCGCGACAGCATGGCGCGCTACGGCTTCTCGCCGCCAACACGCGTGTTCGAAGCCATTGGTGCCGGCGCCTGCCTGATCACCGACCAGTGGGACGGCATCGATCATTTTCTCGAGCCAGATCGCGAGGTGCTTGTGGCCGCGAGCGGGGCGGAGGTCGCAGAGCATCTTGCCGCGCTGCGCCCCGACCGGGCTCAGGCGATCGCAGCGCGGGCTCGTGCGCGCATTCTGAGCCATCACACCTACCGGCAGCGCGCGCGCCAGTTCAACGATCTCTTTGCCGCAAGCAGTTCGCGAGTCGAGGCAGCAGAATGAACCTCACCATCGTCGTCGTCGGTCTTTCGGTTACTTCGTCCTGGGGCAATGGTCATGCCACGACCTATCGCGCCCTGATCGAAGCCCTGGCACGACGAGGTCACCACGTCACATTTCTCGAACGCGACGTCCCCTGGTATCGCGAGCATCGCGATCTTGCCAAACCTTTCGGTTGGACCGTCGAGCTTTATCAATCCTTGAAGGACATCCCGCAGCGCTTCGGCAAGATGATCCGGGACGCCGATCTGGTGGTCATCGGCTCCTACGTGCCCGACGGCATCGCGATCTCTGAATGGATCACGACCCATGCCCGGGGGATTACCGCCTTCTACGACATCGACACGCCGGTCACGCTTGCGAAGCTCGAGCAGGGCCTGGACTATCTTTCCGCGGCGATGATCCCGCGCTTCGACCTCTATTTGTCTTTTGCCGGCGGCCCGGTGCCCGGCATGATCGAGGAGAACTATGGCAGTCCGCTGGCTCGGGTGCTGTATTGCAGTGCCGACACCGACATCTACGCGCCGCAGCGCGCGGAGAAGAAATGGGCACTTGGCTATCTCGGAACCTACAGCGAGGACCGGCAACCGGTTCTGGAGGAGTTGCTGCTCGCCCCTGCTCGCACTCTGTCACGCGAGCAATTCGTCATCGCCGGGGCGCAATATCCTGATGAGGTGGTCTGGCCCGCCAATGTCGCCCGGATCGAGCACCTCACGCCCAGACATCATCCGCGATTTTACGCAGAGCAACGCTTTACGTTGAACGCCACCCGCGCCGACATGCGCACGCTCGGCTTCTCGCCCAGCGTCCGGCTGTTCGAAGCGGCCGCGTGCGGCACGCCCGTCATCTCGGACCGGTGGCCTGGAATCGAGACCGTCTTCGAGCCTTCCCGGGAAATCCTGCTCGCATCGAGCCCCCGCGACGTCGTGGAGATCCTGCGCGACATGCCCGAGGAGCAAAGGCGCACGATCGCGGAAAACGCGCGGCGCCGCGTCCTGGCCGACCACACCTCCGACCATCGCGCCCGGCAAGTGGAGACCTACTACGCCGAGGCATCGGTACGTCGCCGCCGGAAAGCCCCGCAACTTCCCGCCTCGCGTCCCATGCAGGTCGCTCAAATCTGAAAGGCAGCACAATGACAGTTCAGACCCGCATCGACGCGTCCCGCCGCTCCCCCACTGTTCTGGTGGCCGGCGGCGCCGGCTTCATCGGATCCCACCTTTGCGACGCGCTTTTGCAGCGCGGCCACACCGTGATCTGCCTCGACAACCTGTTTACGGGAAGGATCGACAACATCCGGCCGCTGCTCAATCATCCGAATTTTCGCTTCATCGAACACGACGTGCGCGACCCCGTCGAGATCGAGGGCGAGATCGACCGGATCTACAGCCTCGCCTGCCCGGCGTCGCCCCGTCATTATCAGAAAGATCCGGTCGGCACGATGAAGACGTGCGTGCTCGGCACCATCAACATGCTGGAGCTCGCGCAGCGGAAAGGCGCCCGGGTGCTGCAGGCATCGACCAGCGAGGTCTACGGCGATCCGGAGGTGCATCCCCAGCCGGAATCCTATCTCGGCAACGTCAACCCGATCGGGCCGCGGGCCTGCTACGACGAGGGCAAGCGGGCCGCGGAAACGCTGATGTTCGACTACCATCGCATGTACGGGGTCGAAATCAAGGTCGCGCGCATCTTCAACACCTACGGACCCCGGATGCTGGAGAACGACGGGCGCGTGGTCTCCAACTTCATCGTGCAGGCGCTTCGCGGAGAGCCGATCACGATCTATGGAGGTGGTACGCAGACCAGGAGCTTCTGCTTTGTCGACGATCTCGTGCGGGGCCTCCAGCTGCTCATGGAGAGCCCGTCGTCGGTCACCGGACCCTGCAACTTGGGTAATCCGCACGAGGTTACCATCGAGGCGATCGCGCGCGACGTGCTGGCGTATACGGAATCAGCCTCCCCGCTCCGGTTCGAGGAGCTGCCGAAAGACGATCCGAAGCGCCGCAAACCCGTCATTGACACAGCCGTGAAGGCGTTGGGGTGGCGCCCGCGCGTGGCGCTCAAGGATGGTCTTCGCGCGACCATCGCCTATTTTGCTATGCGCATGGCCGGGGAAGCGCCGGCACTCGTTCCGGCCATTGCACCGCGCAGGAGCGCACGTACCGGGGCACGCGGCCAGCTGACAATCGCCGATCGGCAGTAAGAGCCCACAAACCCGCGCGAGCTCTCAAGCCCGTGAAGCAGCCGCACCACGAACCGGCTTGCAGAGGCTCTCGAGATGGTACTGGTATTCGGAGATCGCGCGATTGGCCATCCGGATCCGGTTCGCCTGGCCTTCCTCGACCATCATGGTGATGCGCTGGGCCAGAAATACGCACGCATCGAACTCATCGTGGATCGCCCCGCTGCGGGCGAGAAAGTCCCATGCGATCTCATAGGCCTGTTCGGCAGCAGGATTGCGGTAGTCGCTGAAGATGATGTGCGCCATGACAGCAAAACGCGAATGAGAGGGGCTTCGGTCCTGCGAGCCCATAGGAGAGCGCAGGCAGACTCAGCGACCGAACCCGCCGGTCTCGCAGCAAGCGGGACCGGCGGTCTCGTCGTGGTGGCGATGGAGTGCGATCAGGCCGCCTGGCGCTGATGCGCCAGATATTCCATTGTCACCTTCTCGACGTTTGAGTCGATCCAGGCGGCCATGCGCTGCTCCTCCTTCAGCGATGTCTCGAGCGGCTCCTTGGCCTCCGCGAACCCAGCGGCGCCACACAGGGCGAGCAGAGACTTGTAGGCAGCGATCTCGAAATTCTCGAAGGCATTGTTGGCGAACGTGTTCTTGAGAATCTCGTCGCCGGCAACCGAGTGGGCCATGGCTTGCATGTTCGCCATCATGGATTGCGTCGTATCCTTGAGGCTGGAGGTACTCTCGCCGCAAGCTTCCAGGCATCTCTCCAGCCGCTTCAGTTGCTCGTTAGTCTCATGAAGGTGCGCGGCGACCTTGGCTTTGACCTCGGGATATTCGTCCAGTCGTTCCGACTGACGTTCCATCAATTCCCGCGCCTGCACTTCCATCGCATGCGCATTGCGTAGTCCAACCACGAATGTGTCGCGGGCTGCGTTCGTCATCTCATGTTCTCCATTTCACGGGCCATGTTGCCGCCAACCGCAGTTTCGGTGGATCGTTCCTAGGGGTGATGAGTGAGGCGAACGCTGGGTTCCGGCCGCCGGACCCGAAGCTAACCTGCGATAACAGAACACAAATCGCCCCAACGCCGCAGGAACGCTGCATGCGAATGACTGTTCTCGGCAACGTGTGGTCGCATCGGGAAACGGCCGCAGCGCTCAGGGACAAGAATGACAGACAGCTCTCCGTACGTCAGCAACTCAGGCGCTTCGCTTGGTAGGCCTGGACTTGGCAGGCCCGGACTTGGCCGGCCGGGTGAGGGACAGCCGGACAACACGTCCGATCCGTTCTTCATGAGCATCCGCAACGATCTTGCGGACAAGGGCTTCTTCACGGCGACCGCGGAGGAGCTGATCACCTGGGCGCGAACCGGGTCGCTGATGTGGATGACGTTCGGGCTCGCCTGCTGCGCGGTCGAGATGATGCAGATGTCGATGCCGCGCTATGACGCCAAACGCTTCGGCTTCGCCCCGCGCGCATCGCCACGCCAATCCGACGTGATCATCGTCGCGGGCACCCTGACCAACAAGATGGCGCCGGCGTTTCGCAAGATTTACGACCAGATGCCCGAGCCGCGCTACGTAATCTCGATGGGGTCGTGCGCCAACGGCGGTGGTTACTACCACTATTCGTATTCGGTCGTGCGCGGCTGCGATCGCGTCGTGCCTGTCGACATCTACGTGCCCGGCTGCCCGCCGACCGCGGAAGCGCTGCTGTACGGCGTGATGCTGCTTCAGAAGAAGATCCGGCGCATCGGCACGATCGAGCGCTAGTGAGCTGACAAAATCGGACTCGAATGAACATGACGCAGATCTCGCTTCCCTCTTCCGCCGACGCGGAGCACCCACAATCCGACCTCGACCGCAATGACAACACGCGGCAGATCGTCGCTGACGTGGCCTATCGTCAGCTTGCGATCGTCAACGTCATCTTCGTTGGCTTCGAGAACGCCGGCGACGGCAATTGGGTGCTGGTGGACGCCGGCATCCCCGGATCGGCTGGCGCCATCCGCTCTGCCGCCAAGGCCAGATTTGGAGGAAACGGCCGGCCCGCCTGCATCATCATGACGCACGGGCACTTCGATCACGTCGGCGTGCTCGAAACGCTGGCAAGTGAATGGGAGGTGCCGGTTTATGCCCATGCCGCCGAGCATCCCTATCTTGATGGAAGCCGATCCTATCCGCCGGCCGATCCCAATGTCGGTGGCGGGCTGCTGGCTCGGCTCTCTCCGCTATTTCCGACCAAGCCGGTGAACGTCGGATCGCGCCTCTATGATCTTCCCTTTGATCACAGCGTACCCTTCATGCCGGAATGGCAGTGGATCCATACGCCCGGCCATACTCCAGGGCATATCTCGCTCTTGCGCGAACGCGATCGCGTGCTGATCGCCGGCGACGCCTTCATCACGACGCGGCAGGAATCCGTTTACGCCGCGGTGACGCAAACGCCGGAGATGCACGGGCCCCCGATGTATTTCACCCCCGATTGGGAAAGCGCTAAGAGATCGGTGCGCGCACTTGCCGCGCTCGCTCCGGAGATCGTCGTCACCGGACACGGCGCGGCCATGCAGGGCCCGCAGATGCGCGCGGCTCTCGATGCTCTCGCTCAACGATTCGACGAAGTTGCCGTGCCTTCGCAATATCGACGCGGAGTCGTCGAGGACAGAGCTTGATCACGCTGCACGGCTAGGAACGGTCAATGCTTCACATGATTGGTCCGACATCGAAACCTCAAGGAGAAGAAAGATGCGTAAGACGATCCTGACGATCTTCATGGCCACGATGCTTGCAGGCGCTTCAGTCGGCGCAGCGTTCGCGCAAGGTGCTGGCGGCGGCGCTGGTGGTGGCGCAGGCGGCGCCGGTGGTGGGGCCGGTGGCGCCGGAGGTGGCGCTGGTGGCGGCGCGGGCGCTGGTGCAGGCGGCGCAGGCGGCGGAGCTGGAGCTGGAGCTGGCGGTGCGGGAGCCGGCTCGGGCGGAGCCGGCGGATCCGGTGGCGGCGGCATCACCCATGTCGAGCGGGGCGGACAAGGTGCCTCCAGTCCTTCCGGCATGCGCAACGAGACGACCCCACCGTCCAACGGGACCATGCCGCGCCGCTAACGGTTCGCGGTTCGCAATTTTCTTAAAGCGCGCTCCTTGCTGTTGCGCGCATGAGAGCGGCTCCGGCGAGATCCTCTCCTCGCCGGGGCCGCATCGCGTTCACGTCGCGATTTAAAGGTTTTCAAAGCAGTCGCTAGAAACTTCATAGGAACGCAACCCGGCAGCACTCATTGCGCAATAGCGTGAACATAAAAGGAGCTGCGCATGTACTACTTCGACAAACGACTGCAATATCCGGTCAGGGTCGAGAAGCCCGATCCGATCTTCGCCCGCCAGCTGCAGCAAGCCATCGGCGGCGTCGAAGGCGAGATCCGCGTCTGCCTTCAATATTTCTTCCAGGCCTGGGGCGTGCGGGGGCCGGCCAAATATCGCGACGTCCTGCTCAATACCGCGACCGAAGAGATCAGCCACATCGAGATGCTCGCGACCGCGGTCGCATTGAACCTGGAGAATGCGCCGGCAACGATGCAGGAGACCAGCCTGCAAGCCAACCCGGTCGTCGGCGCGGTGATGAACGGCGGCGAGCGGCCGCGGCATGTGATCGAAGGCATGCTGCACCGGCATCTGCTCTCGACCGGCATGGCAGCCTTCCCTGCCAATTGCGACGGCGTCCCCTTCGATTGTTCGCATGTCTATGCCAGCGGAAATCTGGCCGCCGACATGTATTGCAACGTCGCGGCCGAATCCACCGGCCGGACCCTCGCCGTGCGTCTCTTCAACTCCACGAGCGATCCCGGCATGCAGGACATGCTGGGCTATCTGATTGCGCGCGATACCATGCATCAACAGCAATGGCTCGCGGTGATCGAGGAGATGGGCGCGGACGCCGCCCTGCCGATTCCGAACAGCTTCGACCGCAGCAAGGAGGCGACCGAGTTCAGTTACATGTTCATGGGCACCGAACGCAACGCGGCGCCGCTGCAGCCGGGGCGCTACTGCGAAGGCCCTTCGCTCGACGGCCAGGGGTCGTTCAGCTTCCGCGCCGGGTTCGAGCCTTTGGGCGAGGAGCCTGTGCTTGGACCGGCCCGGCCCGATAGCGGCGCACAGGTCGAGCAGATGAACGAGCCGCCGGTGACGAACGCGCTGGCCTGATTCTCGTGCAACGGCCGGGGTCGTCCGATGAAAGGGGCGGCCCTAGCCGACGTCTAGCGACGCCGGGCCACCAGAACGCCCAACAGAAACGCCGCAAAGACCGCTTGCAGCGGCGCTGCTCTGGTTATCTTCCGCAGTTCGTCGGCCAATTGTGCCGAGGGCGCTTGGGAAGGCGTATCAAGTCCTGTTCTTGTATCGCCGTGCGGCGCGTGCGAGCCGTTCTGCGCGGTGAACTGATCGTCCACAAGGCCCGACGCTTCGGTCATCGCGGAGCTTTCCCTGATATCCATCCTGATCCTCCAATGCGGTTTTCCTGTCAGCGATCGACCTCGCCGAAGACAATATCCAGCGACCCGAGGATCGCCGAAACGTCTGCCAGCAAATGCCCTTTGCATAGAAAGTCCATCGCTTGCAGGTGGGCGAAGCCCGGCGACCTGATCTTGCACTTGTAGGGACGGTTCGTCCCGTCCGAGATGAGGAACACACCGAACTCTCCCTTCGGAGCCTCGACGGCGACATAGACCTCGCCGGCGGGAACGTGGAAGCCCTCGGTGTATAGCTTGAAGTGGTGAATCAGCGCCTCCATGGAACGCTTCATCTCGCCACGTCGCGGCGGCGCGACCTTGTTGTCCTGCACGAGCACCGGGCCCTGCCCGTCGGCAGACTTCAGCTTCTCGATGCACTGCTTCATGATGCGCACCGATTGCCGCATCTCTTCCATGCGAATGAGATAGCGGTCGTAGCAGTCGCCGTTTCGTCCGACGGGAATGTCGAAGTCCATCTCGGCATAGCAGTCGTAGGGCTGTGCCTTTCGCAAGTCCCAGGCCGCGCCCGACCCCCGCACCATCACGCCGGAGAAGCCCCACGCCCAGGCCTGATCGAGTGTCACCCGGCCTATATCAACGTTTCGTGCCTTGAAGATGCGGTTGAGCGAGAGCAGCCGATCCAGGTCGTCGACGACGCGCAGGAACGGATCGCACCAGGCCTCAATATCGTCGATCAGTTTCGGTGGAAGGTCCTGGTGCACGCCCCCGGGACGATAATAGTTGGCATGCATCCGACTGCCGGACGCACGTTCGTAGAACACCATGAGCTTCTCGCGCTCCTCGAAGCCCCAAAGAGGTGGCGTCAAGGCTCCGACGTCCATCGCCTGCGTCGTGACGTTCAGAAGATGAGACAGGATGCGGCTGATCTCGTGATAGAGCACCCTGATCAGCTGCCCACGCCGGGGAACTTCAAGCCCGATCAGTTTTTCGATCGCTAGGCAGAACGCATGCTCCTGCGTCAAGGGGGCAACATAGTCGAGCCGGTCGAAATAAGGGATCGCCTGAAGATAGGTCTTGACCTCGATCAGCTTTTCGGTGCCCCGATGCAAAAGACCAATATGCGGATCGACGCGTGCGACGATTTCGCCGTCCAGTTCGAGCACGAGCCTCAGCACGCCATGAGCGGCGGGATGCTGGGGACCGAAATTGATGGTGAAGTTTCTAAGGCTGGGAGACTGCTCAGACATATCGCTTCCGATCGAGGGCGCCCGTCACCTTAATCGCGATCGGCTTCGAACGGCTTCACACAGGTTAACGATCCGCGTCGAACCGGAGAAAAAGCGCCGTGAACGTCGCCCTTTGGAACGCCGCTTCATGAGGGACGTTCAATGTTGAAATTGGAGATTTCCATGAAACATCGATTGCTCCTGGCCGCCGCCTCTCTAGCGCTCGTGGCGGGCATCGGCTCCCCATCGGCGGCCGTCGCACAAGACCGCTACTGCCTTCAGGGCCGCGTCTGGGGCTATCCGGGCAACTGCCAGTTCGCCAGTTACGCTCAATGCATGGCGACTGCATCGGGAACGAACGCCTATTGCGGCGTCAATCCGCGCTATGCCTATGCACGGCGATATAGGGGATATCGGTGACCGGCCCAGGTTGCGGCTGATAACCGAGCTCCTTTCTGACCGATCCTGCCGCTAAGCCGAGCGACCCCATGGCAACAGAGCAACCGCTCACGGCCGTCGTGTTCGCTGGCGGTCTCGGTCTTGGCGCGTACCACGGCGGCGCATTCGAGGCCCTCACTTCTTTCTCGCCGCATATCGACTGGGTCACCGGCTCGTCCGCGGGCGCGATCACGGCCGCATTGATCGCCGGATCTCCAATCGCCGACCGCCTCTCGAGTTTGCGCAGCTACTGGCGTGCTTCCGCAGCGCCCGCCGCCACAAAGGGCGCCAGCCGCCATCTGTCCGCCTGGCTGAGCTCAATCAACACGCGCCTGCTTGGCCACGCCGGCTTTTTTCATCCCCGTCTCCCTCTAACGTCATTCCCGTTCACCGGTCTGTATGATCTCGGCCCGACGCGCGAGCGCCTTCAGCGGCTGGTCGATTTCGGGCGCCTGAACAACGGCGAGCTGCGCATCTCTATCTGCGCTACAGACCTCGAAAGCGGCGATGCCATTCTGTTCGACTCGTCATCGGAACGGATCGAAATGGATCACATCCTGGCCAGTTGCGGATTTCTCCCCGAATTCGCTCCGGTACAGGTCGCCGGAAGATGGCTCGGCGATGGCGGGTTCTCGCTCAACGCGCCGTTCGATCCGGTCCTCGAAGCTGCAGCCTCGCTTCGCCTTTACGTCGTCGACCTCTATGCGCGGGACGGCAGCGTCCCTGACGGCCTCGAGGCCGCGGCTGAGCGCAAGAGCAATCTCACCTTCGGCAATCAGACCTTTCAGCGTCTTCGCCACGCCCTCGAAGCCCGCCAGCTTCGCGCCGAGCTACAGGGGCTCGATCGCAACGACAGGATCTATCTCCTGAGCTACCGGTCCGGCCGCGAGGAAGCCGGACCTGAGAAATCGTTCGACCTGTCGGAAGCCGCCATGGCGCAACGTTGGCGCGCGGGCTTTTTGGACATGCAGCATGCCGCATCCTTGGCCCCCGGGGACGGGATATGCAAGGTGCGGCGAGGTTAGCAGCGCTTCAGCACGCCGGGGACGAGACCGCCTCAGGTCTCTCAGTCGATACGTTGGCGGATGTCCAGCAAGAACCGGGTAACACCATCATCCGGGCTGACGCCATCGGGCGGCGCGATGGTGGTGATGCCCCAGTTCGCCAATACCGCCTCTTGCACCGGATTGCGCTGCGTGACGAAAACGAAGGACCTCGGTCGGTCCTGGCGGTGCCCGGATTCGTCCCAACTCTGCCAAATTCGGTGCAGCAGGAGCCGAATGTTGGGATCGGACATGCTGTATCCGATGAAAAGCAACGTGCTTCCCAAAGCATCGGCGCGAAACCTGATATCGAGCGGAGATTCGAACGCGAGCCGGTTGAGGAAGTCGGTCTCGGTCAGGACGAGCGAGGCATCGTCGTCGAAGTCGCCATGAAATTTGATGATGTGCGTGACGCCGGAATGGGCGCTTGCAATGTCCTTTGCGTTGCTGATCTTGGCATAGGGCTTTTCCAGAACCTCGAAGGCTGACTCAAGATTGCGGTCGTAGTTCGTGGTGTAGATGGTCGGAAAATCGAGCTCCACGATCAGCTTGTGAAGGCGCGAGGCCGCGATCCTGTCCGGGTCGACGCGCCAGTTGCGGTCGAGCCAGCTGCGGAGCGGGCCAATTCCGCCGCGCTTCAGCCGGTAGTACTCCGCCAGCATCTGATAGCCGCCGTGCATTCCATCGATCACGTTGCGCTCGAGACCAAGGTCATCCAGCAGATGGTCGATCAGAGATTGCCAGGACGGCAGGCCGACAGCCATCGAGACGCCGGCGCCGACGAACAGGATCGCGCAACGCCGCTTGATCGCAGCGGCCAGGACCTCATGAGGCGGTCGCTCCTCGAATGCGAGTCCGATCGGTTGCTGGTTCATCTACCTTGAATTACTCGAGGGCACCCGGGTTCCTCCACTCACAACATCAACCAGCGGTGAGGAAGCGGTCTTCTCCGTCTGCGCCGCGAAACGGGCGATCAGACGCCGAAGCTGCGCCTTGTGGACTAGACGGCTCGCCTTCTTCGGCGAGACCCAGATTGCTTCGCGCTCACCCTTTTCCGGCCACCAGCGCTCCTGCCCGTGGACCCTCATGGGAAAGACGGCGACGTCCATGGTCCGCTTGCGATCGCCCTTGCCTTTACGATGCTTGAAGGAGCCCAGCGCGCGCTTTGCGGTGACGCCGACAAGACCGGCTTCCTCGTAAGCCTCGAGCGCAGCCGTACGGTGCGGCTCCGTCTTGCGCATCGGCGATCCCTTCGGGACGCTCCACCTGCCCTTGCGCCTGGTCGTGATCAGCATCACGCGCAATTCGGAATTGTTCAGCGTGAACGGCAACGCGGCGAATTGTTTCTTGCCCATCAGGCGCCTCCAGTTTGGTCGATAAGCCTATGCCGCAGCCATCGTTCCTTTATGCGGGGGAGCGTCCATCTCCGATCAGAACTTCCGTTCGACCATCTTGAGGCGCAATCCGGAAATGGCTTCGCCCGGATTCAAACCCTTGGGACACGCCTTCGCGCAGTTGAGGATGGTGTGACAACGATAGATCCTGAAGGGGTCTTCGAGCTTGTCGAGGCGCTCGCCCGTCGCCTCGTCGCGGCTGTCATTGACCCAGCGGGCCGCCTGGATCAGGGCTGCTGGGCCGAGGAAACGCTCGGAATTCCACCAGTAGCTTGGACAAGACGTCGAGCAGCAGGCGCAGAGGATGCATTCGTACAGCCCGTCGAGCTTCGCCCGATCCTCATGGCTCTGCCGCCATTCCTTTTGTGGCGTGGGCGACACGGTTTGCAGCCAAGGCTCGATCAATGCGAGCTGGGCGTAGAAATTCGTCAGGTCCGGAACGAGGTCCTTGACCACTGGCTGGTGCGGCAAGGGCAGCACGCGCAACGGCTGGCCGTTCGGGACGTCCTCGCTCATGGACTTGGTGCAGGCGAGCGTGTTCTGGCCGGCGATGTTCATCGAGCAGGAGCCGCACACGCCTTCGCGGCAGGACCGCCTGAACGTCAGTGTGGAATCGATGTTGTTCTTGATCCAGATCAGGCCGTCCAGAACCATGGGCCCGCAATCGCTCAGATCGACAAAGTAGGTGTCGAGCCGGGGATTGCGACCGTCGTCGGGATTCCAGCGATAGACCTGGAATTCGCGCAACGTCTTACTGTCAGGCTTGGGCCAGACCCTTCCCTTTTCGACGCGGGAGTGTTTCGGAAGCCTGAACTCGACCATGTTACCTCCGGGCGGACATGAGGCGTTGACGAAAAGCCGCGGCGTTCATCTCAATGGCGTAGGTGAACCGCGCATCAGCCGAGATTGAAGCAACGTAGTTGCAGGAGATCGTCCAGCGACACACCAAACAGCACGATGCGAAAAGCCGGTGCTGTCGCCAGCACCAGCAGCACTATGAAAATGGCATAGACAAGAGCCGGCGGGGTCTCTCTAGCGAACCTGTAGACTGCTTTCCGCATGGACCCTCTCTTGCGTGCCGGCGCGTGACATGGCGGCGCCGATGACCAACATGGCCGCACCCCATAGCAGGAAGCCGATGTCCCAGAAGATGCGCTGCTCGTGAGGCACGGTCTCATTCACCTGATGCAGCTTGAAGATCTCATGATCCATCACGCCTTCAACCAGATTGAAGATACCCCATCCGAGCAAGACCGCGCCGAGGCACCTGCTGCCCGACAAGTGAATGTCGGACCTGCGCGCCCGTTGCCACAGCACATACAGGCCGAGCAGCACCAGAACATAGGCCGCGCTGTGGAAGATGCCGTCCCAAGTCGTGTTGAGCTTGACGTTGTCGATGGAGTTGAGCGGGTACCAGCCGCTTAACATATGATGCCATTGCAGCAGCTGATGAAACACGATGCCATCGAAAAACCCGCCCAGACCAAGCCCGAGAAGGATACCCGCGGAAATCGGGAAGTTGGATGAATCGCTGTCTTGCATGAATTGACTCGTGCGCCGGTCGGCATCTGGATCATGGACAAACCGTTCTCAGTGCTGCCGTTCCTATGATCATGGCGCACTTGCCGTGCCAATAACCTGCGTTAATCCGCCGGCGCATGCCACGATGCCGATGACATCAGGTGGAGCATCGCTCGGCTGCTTACGGCGACGATAGGAACGTTCGAAACGGCCGCAGCGTCTTGTGAATCCAACATTGGAGATTCCATCATGCTGAGAAGATCGTTTTTACTTGCATTGGGCGGCCTCGGACTATCGACCTACGCTGCGCAATCCAAACCAGTCCCACAGCGGGATTTTCGAACGGCCGACCTCATGGGTGGGGCGTTTGCGATGCAGACGAGTCAGCTCGCCCTGACGCGGACCGGCAATCCCGACATCGTCAATTTCGCCAATGCGGAGATCGCCGAGCAGGTCCAGGTCGCGGGCGCGCTCGGAGCAGCGCCGGGATCGGCGCCGCTGCGGCCGGATCATGCCGCCCTGCTTCAGCGCCTTCAGGCCACACCGTCGGGTCCCTTCGACCGGATGTATGTGCAGGGGCAGATCCGCGGGCACCGTGAATTGCTCGCGCTCAACAATTCGTATTTGCGATCCGGTGGCAACCCCGGCGAACAGCAGGTCGCACAGATGTCGCTGCCGATCATTCAGCGTCACCTGGCGATCCTGAGCAATCTCAGGGAAGTCGGCTAGAGCTTCACCCAGGGACAAGGAGCGGCGGTGGCCGCGTGTGTCGACCCCCGTCAAAGTCTTCGATGATCCAAATCGCGAGGAGCTGATATGGCGTATGCCCTGTTCAAGGACGACGAAAAACTGAGCCGGACGTTTCCAACCAAAGAGGAAACGCTGAAAAAGGCCGAAGACGCCGGTCTGGTCGAAAGCAGCGAGGGCAAGCCCAGGCTTGAGGACGATCTGAAGATCAAGCCCTGCTCGCCCGACCCCGAACCTCGAAGCGAGGAAGACCTCGATTGGACGCCGGAAAACCCGGCGTCCTGACCGCCGATCTAGCAGCCTTTGCAGATGCTCTTGATCTTTCGATCGACGTGGGAATCCTGAGAGTTCTCCGACCGTATTTCGGCGTCGCCCGGCATCGACGGACCGGGTGTCGCAGTTCCGTCAATCCGTCCGCTGCTGGTTCCTCCTGCGGGATTGCCGGCCCGCCCGACGGTGGTCGATCCTCGCGGGCCACCACCGGTTGATTGGGCCGTTCCAGCGGTGTTCGTGCCGGTAGCCGTCGTGCCGCGCGAAACCGCGGCCGCGTCGGCTGGATTACCCAGATTGGGCGATGCACCGCCTGTCTGGTTTGTAGCTCCAGCAGACCCGAGGCCTGCAGACCCAGGACCTGCAGACCCTACGCCTGCAGACCCAAGGCTCGAGGCACCCCCGGTCGACCCAGGGCTTGCGGCACCGCCGGTGCCACCGCTCGTGCTGCTCGCGCTTGCTCCGCCCGATCCTCCCGAACCGCCGCCGCCACCGCCACCCCCGCCACTCTGCGCCGAGGCAGCCCCGATCGACGCGCTCGCCAGGAAGGCGATCAGTACCAAGCTCGAAGTTGTCCTGGCCATTGCTCAGCTCCTCTCACGATCATTGTGCGTGTGATGTCGATCGCGCTCACCACCGCCTCCCGAGACGTGTGATTTGCGGTCGTTGGTGGGCGCTCCAGGCGCAGGGCGCTCATGCTCGCGACCTCCCTTTTCAGGGTGCTTGCGGTCCTGCCGCGAGGAGCCCGGACCACCGAAGCGTTCAGTGTCTGAGTTCTTGTGTGGCATTCATCGGTCCTGCTGGTAGCCTTGGTTTGTCGTGTTCTGCTTGATATTGCCGTGACGGCCCTGGGTGTCGAAGTTCTCGCGGCCGGGGGCTTTGTCGTCGGTCTCGATCTTTGGATCAGATCCGGGTCCCTTGTCGCTGCGCTGCTCTGGCGGTACGGGGGGCATTTTGGACATTGCATGCTCCTTGTCTCGGTCTCGCGACCTCATGCGCTGGCAATGAGATGCGGCGTCGGTCGTTCCTGATCGATGCTGACGCATCCCCGGAGGAACGAACGATTCCTGCCCGTGTTGACCCCGCAGTTCATACCGAAGGCTTTCAGTTCATGGTCAAGGATCTATCGCGTGAAACGGAGAAGGACGGCACCCGGAAGCTGATGATGGCGGGATCGGTAGTGGCCGCGGTTCTGTTTGTAGGTTTCATCGTCTGGTTCGCCGTCCCCCAGATGTTCGGGACAACGGACTATCTGGGCCGCCCCTCCACAGGAGCAGATAAAAGTGCCGCGGCCACGACGGTCGGCACTGGAGTTCCAACGCAGCACGAAGCCGTCAGCAAAGCGGCGAAGGAAAACCCGGCTGGCAATGAAGATACGACCGGCGCCCGTGCGCGGGATGTGAAACAGACCGCCCAGCCGGCAAGCCTCAACGATCAGCAACGCGAACAGCTCCGCGCCATCATCTCATCGGCGCACGGCCCAACGATGGATCGCCCGAATTTCGAGATGATGATCGGTACTTCAGTGCCGCGCCAGACTCAGGTGGCCGACTTGCCGCCCGAGGTCACGCAAGTTCTGAACGGGTTCTGGGGCGACCAGTACCTGATCGCCGGAAATGATCTTGTCATCGTCGATCAACATTCGCGCCGCGTAGCGGCAATTATCGCTGGCGTACGCTGATCGCGTGCCGCCGTATCGATAAATCATAAAGAGGACAGCTTATGCCGAAGGCAAAAGAACCTGAAAACGACCCGAGAGAAACCCCGGTCGACGATCCGCGACAGCAGACCGATTTGCCACCCCACCGGCAGACGGACCAGCCTTGGCAGGGAAATCCCGAGAAGGAGCAGATCGACCCAAAGCGTCCCCCGATTGATCTGGAGCGGTGGCAAAAATCGAATACCCACTAGCTGGCAGGCACGTACCTCGTTCACGCGTCCAGTTCATGGATGGTGGGCCGCAGGTCGCCGCCCTCATCCAGATCGAGCGTTGCCAGCGTGATCGGCAGCTTGAAGCGCCTTGGACCGGCGCTCCCGGGATTCAGGAAAAGAACTCCGTTGATCGTGTTGACCTGCACCCGATGCGAATGTCCTGATATGACCGCGTTCACACCGGATGCTGCAGGGTCGATGGCGAGCGCCTTGAGATCGTGCAGGAGGTAGAAGCAACGAGCGCCGAGGTGCACCGTTTCGGTTTCGGGATAGCGGCTCGCCCAGCTGCCAACGTCGACGTTTCCCCTGATGGCGGTGACGGGCGCTATTCGGCAAAGCCGCTCCAGAACCTCCGGCGCGCCGATATCACCGGCGTGGAGGATATGCGAGACTCCCGCAAGACAGCGTTCGGCCTCCGGCCTGAGAAGGCCGTGCGTATCCGAGATCACGCCGATCCTCAACGCCATGATCCTCAATGCCATGATCCTCAATGCCATGTCAGGCCAAGGCTTCAGTGCAGGACATCCAGGGGTACCTTCCCGATCTCCTCACCCTCATGGTTCGTGACCAGGATGGAAAAGTGACGATTCCTGAGTTCGGGACGCTCCGCAAGGAGCCTCTTCGCGATCTCCTCGGCAACATCCAGCGCCATGATGTCGTCGGGCAATTCAGCACCTCCCTCGTCTGCAACGGTCTTCGAATCGACCAGATCAAAATGATAGCGCGGCACGTGAACCCTCGAATCCGTCGCAGGAACGCGCGATCTCGAGCCTTCGTTCCGGCGGGGCGGGCATCAACTCCCTGCACGTCCGCAGGAACCCTCAAGGTCATCGCGACTTTGCTGCTGCGAAACATCCGCGTTTTGGAGCCAACTCATGCTGGAAGAACTGCGCGTGCTTGCTCAACCGGGCGCGATGATCGCGGTGCTCATCGTGCTGCTGCTGATGGCCGCCGGCGATGCGGCGATCGTGATCGCCGACAAGGGCTGGCCATTCTAGCCGGGCGCTTGGCTGTCATGCCAGATGTCGGACAAATCCTTTTCCAGGGCTGGACCCCGCTCCTGAGGACCGCGATCGGCACCACCGTAACCTATGTCGCGCTGGTCGTCCTGCTCCGGATCGCGGGGCCGCGAACGCTTGCCAAATGGTACGCCTTCGACTTGATCGTCACGGTCGCGCTCGGCTCAACGTTCGCCAACAGCGTGTTATCCGGCAACATCAGCGTGGCGCAGTCGCTGGTCGGTTTCGTCATCCTGATCGGGCTGCAATTCATCATCGCCTTCGCCGTGGCGCATTGGAGCCAGTTGCGGGTGGTCGTGAATCCGCAGCCGACGCTGCTGCTCCATCAGGGGCGATTTGTCCACGACGCGATGCGCAGCCAGCGCGTGGCAGAGGCGGACGTTCGCGCCGCCGTCCGGCAGCATGGCATTGATCGTGTTGAAGATGTCGGTCGTGCGGTCGTACTCGAGGCCGACGGTACATTCAGCGTCATCAGGCAGGTCCGGTCCGATGCGACGGCGCTCGCCGACATTCCGGAACTAGGCGGCTCCAATTCCGCGAACCGACCCGACTAGCGCATAGGAACCTTTGTAGGCCTGACCGGTTCCGCATCTGAAGCGGAGTGCGACAAAACGTCAATGCCGGTCTGGTTACGAAGAGTTCTGGTGTTGTGCATGACCTGGCCGCTTGCTGCGTGCGGGGGCCATCAGTCGGCGCTCGACCCTCAGGGGCTGCAGTCCGACCAGATTCGGCACACGCTGTTCATCTTCCTTATTATCGCGGCGATCGTCTGGACCGCCGTCGTGATCGTTCTCGTCATCGGACTGTTGCGCGGAAAGCGCGCGGCCGATCAGCCGCTGGATCTCCACGAGCCCTTCGAACAACGCTCCGGGCGGGTCATCCTTGCGCTCGGGACTGCGACCACCGTCACCGTGCTCGGCCTCTCCCTGGTCAGCTATGCCGGTCAGCGCACCGTCTTTGCCAAGGATGAGAAAGCCCACACGCTCAAAATCATCGGCCATCAATGGTGGTGGGAGGTTCGCTATGAAGCCGACAGTCCGCACCAGAGTTTCGTGACGGCCAACGAGATCCGGATCCCGACCGGCCAGCCGGTGAAGGTCGAGTTGGAATCCGCCGACGTGATCCACAGCTTCTGGGTCCCCAGCCTGACCGGCAAGATGGACTTGATCCCCGGGCAGAAGAACGAGCTGCAATTCACCGCGAAGAATGCCGGCGTCTATCGCGGACAATGCGCCGAGTTCTGCGGGATCCAGCACGCCCATATGGCATTCGCCGTGATCGCGATGTCCCCCGACGAGTTCGGTCGCTGGCGCGACCATGAAAACCAGAGCGCGAACAGCCCAGCGGATCAGCTCGGCAAGCAGGGCGAGGCTCTGTTCCGCGGTCGTGGGTGTGCCCTATGCCACAACGTCAGCGGTACGCTGGCCGGCGGCCAACTCGGCCCGGACCTCACGCATATCGGCAGCCGCACCACGATCGCGGCGGGAACGCTGCCGAACACGCCGGCCACGCTCGGCGCCTGGATCGCCGATCCCCAGCACATCAAGCCTGGCAACCTCATGCCGAAGATGCCGCTGCAATCTGACGAGCTGATCGCGATCATCCACTATCTGGAGCAGCTCAAGTGAGCATGGCCGCTGAACCAAATGAGTTGCGGGACGACGTCCTGAATGGACTGCAGCTTTCGACACAGCTCGAGCGGGTGTGGCGCACGCCATCCGGATGGGTCGGGGCGCTGATGTCAGTCGATCACAAGGTCGTCGGACGCCGCTACATCCTGACCGCATTCGCCTTCCTGCTTCTTGGCGGCGTTCTCGCGATCCTGATGCGCATTCAGCTTGCCGGACCCGAGAAGACGTTTCTCTCAGCCGACAAGTACAATCAGGTCTTCACGATGCACGGCTCGACGATGATGTTCCTGTTCGCCGTGCCTGTCATGGAGGCGTTCGCCGTCTATCTGGTGCCGTTGATGGTCGGCACACGGAACATCGCCTTTCCGCGCCTGAATGCCTTCAGCTATTGGATGTTTCTGTTCGGCGGTTGCTTTCTGTGGATCTCCTTTGCGCTGAATGTCGGCCCGGACGTCGGCTGGTTTTCGTACGTTCCTCTTTCCAGTCTGCAGTTCACACCGACCAAGCGGGTCGATGTCTGGGCGCAGATGATCACGTTTACCGAGGTGGCGGCGCTCGCGGTCTCCGTGGAAATCGTCGTGACAGTGTTCAAGCTCCGCGCCCCCGGCATGACGCTCGACCGCATTCCACTGTTCGTCTGGGCCATGCTGGTGACGAGCTTCCTTGTGATGTTCGCGATGCCGTCGATCATGGTTGCATCGACGTCACTGATCCTGGATCGCCTCGTCAATACCCGGTTCTACGATTCCTCTTCGGGGGGACATCCGCTGCTCTGGCAGCATCTGTTCTGGTTCTTCGGGCAACCCCGAAGTCTACATCATCTTCATCCCGGGCACGGGAATGGTCTCGGCGATCCTCGCGACGTTCGCGCGGCGCCCGGTGATCGGCTATCCCGTGGTGATCCTCTCCTTGATCGCGACCGGCTTCCTGTCGTTCGGCCTCTGGGTCCACCACATGTTCGTCACGGGCCTGCCCCAACTCGGCGCGGCCCTGTTCACGGCCTCCAGCATGCTGATCGCGGTGCCGAGCGGGTTGCAGATCTTCTGCTGGCTGGCAACGCTCTGGGACGGACGTCCGGTGTACCGGACGCCGCTGTTGTTCGTGATCGGCTTCATCGTGATCTTCGTGCTCGGCGGGCTGTCCGGCGTGATGGTCGCCTCGGTCCCGATCGATACCCAGGTGCACGATACCTATTTCGTCGTCGCCCACTTCCATTATGTCCTGATCGGCGGCGCCGTCTTCCCGCTGCTCGGCGCGGTCTACTACTGGTTTCCCAAGATCGCCGGCCGCATGCTGAGCGAAAGACTTGGGCGGTGGAATTTCTGGCTCGCCTTCGTCGGCTTCAACGTCGCGTTCTTTCCGATGCATTTTCTGGGCCTGATCGGGATGCCGCGCCGGGTCTACACTTACACCGCCGACATGGACTGGGCTCACTTGAATCTGCTGTCCAGCGTCGGCTCCTTCGTGTTCGCGCTCAGCTTCGCGCTGCTTGTGGTCAACGTGATCTACAGCCTGCGCAAGGGTGCGCTTGCGGGCGACAATCCCTGGAATGCCTCGACGCTGGAATGGGCGACGTCATCGCCGCCTCCGCCGCAGAATTTCGACCGCATTCCGGTGGTCAAGCACCGCGATCCGCTGTGGGCCGATAGCGAAAGCCTGCCCGTGGTCGCGGGTCTGAGCGCCGAGCGGCGGGAGGTGCTGCTGACCTCCTTGGCGGAAGCCGAGCCGCAGATCCGCGAGGCTTCGCCCGAGCCGAGCATCTGGCCGCTGCTCGCGGCAATCGCGACGACGATCTTCTTCATCGGGTCGATCTTCACGCCCTGGGCCGTGCTGTGGGGCACGCCGCCGATGGCCGTGACTTTGATCGGCTGGTTCTGGCCGACCGGCAGCAAGGAGGACGAAGAGTGAGACAGACGATCGTCCGCAATGTCTCGGACCTGCCGACTTACGGCTACGGTCCGCGCAGCGGCCCGTGGTGGGGCGCCATGGGTTTCATGGCGCTCGAAGGCATGGGCTTTGCCATTGCGATCGGCGCCTACCTTTATCTCTACGCAGTCAATCCGACCTGGCCGATCGGAGCCTCGCCGCCGGATCTCTGGCCGGGCACGCTCGAGACGGTGATTTATCTGTTGAGCATCATTCCGAACGAGTTCACCAACCGCGCCGCACACCGGCAGGATCTGGCGAAGGTGCGGATCGGTCTCATCGTGATGTCGGTGATCGGCATCGCGCTGCTGGTCCTGCGCGGCTTCGAGTTCGCGCATCTCAACACCCGCTGGGACAATTCAGCCTACGGCTCAATCGTATGGCTCATTCTGGGGCTGCACACGACCCACCTTGCCACCGATGTCGGCGACACGGTCGTGCTGGCGGTGTTGATGTTCACGCGTCATGCGAAGCCGCGCCGGTTCAGCGACGTGACCGACAACGTGTTCTATTGGAACTTCGTCGTGCTCGCTTGGCTGCCGCTCTATGTCTTGCTCGATTGGGTGCCACGCCTATGACCGCAGCCGAACGAAATTCCAGAGTGCTTTACTGGGCGGGCGTTGCGCTTGGGCCCATCGCGTGGGCCATCAATTTGCAAGGCGGCTACGTGCTCGCGCACTTCTCCTGCGAACAGACCCGGATCAGCGGCGCGATCATGAGTGCGGTTCTGGCTGTCGTCTCGCTCGCGGGCACTGTCATTTCCGCCCGCGCGGTCCGACGCGGCGCTGTAGCTGAGTGGACGGATGCGCAAGGCGGCGGGCCACGAACGTTCATGGCCTGGCTCGGCGTCGGCTCCGGCGTGCTGTTTGCGCTGGTGATTGCGAACCAGTTCGCCGCCTCGCTCATGATCAGCCCATGCCTGCGCTGAGCTTTGCAGCACTGCTGCTCGCGCTGCTCGCGGGACCGGCCGCCGCGCACGGACTATCGGAGGTCGATCCCGGTTCGCTGTGGAGCTACGATCCCTGGCTCATGGCCCCGCTCTATGCCGTCGGCATCGGCTTCTATGTCGGAACGCAGCGGCTCTGGCACCATGCGGGCGGCGGCCGTGGCGTCAGCTTCCGCCAGGTCGCCGCATTCTGGACCGGATGGCTGGTGGCCGCGCTCGCCGTGACCTCGCCGCTGCACTGGCTCGGCGAGCGTCTATTCACCGCGCACATGGTCGAACACGAACTGCTGATGGTGGTCGCGGCACCGCTGATGGCGTTCGCCCGGATCAATGGGCCGATGCTGTGGAGCTTGCCGGCCCGGCTGCGCCCGGCGGCGGGTCGAATGCTCAATTGGCCGATACTGGCGTGGCCGTGGCGGTTTGTGAGCCACCCCATGAGCGCGACCATCCTCCACGGCGCGGCGCTCTGGATCTGGCATGCACCGCCGCTATATGCATGGGCGCTCGAGAATACGGCGATCCATCGTCTCCAGCACATCAGCTTTTTCGCGACTGCGCTATTGTTCTGGTGGGTGCTGCTGCATGGCCGCGGCCAGGGCCGTAGCACCCGAATTCGTGACGGCATCGCTGTCGCGTGCCTGTTCATCACGATTTTGCATTCGGGTGTGCTCGGAGCTCTGCTGACAGTGTCGCCGAGACTGTGGATCCCCGGTCAAGGCGCCCTCGCCGGCGAATTCGGCCTCTCGGCACTGGAGGATCAGCAGCTCGCCGGCATCCTGATGTGGGTGCCCATGGGCCTACTCTATACCGGCGCGGCTTTGTTCTTTGCTCACCGGTGGCTGACTGCGAGCGGCGGCCATTCCCACCTGCCGCTCCCTTCAACATCCGGGCTGAGCGATGCGGCATAGGAACCGCAACTTCTCTTCAGACGTTCGCCTGCCGACTGCGACACTCCACGGAGTTCACATGGAAAAACGATCCGTCATGGCCGCAACGGCGATCTTCACAGCGGCATTCTTGATGCCTGCAGTCTTGAACGCGCAGGATCAACCCCGGCCAGGCACGTCGTGCCCGGTCGACCATGACAAGCTCGCCGATATCCTCAAGAAGAGTGTCAAGCCGGGCGGCGGCCCGAGCAACGGAGGTCTCGACAACAACGAATGGGCTGCCGTCGTCAATCGGCAGGGCGTCGTCTGCGCAATTGCCTACAGCGGCGGCAAGGTCGACGACCAGTGGCTGGGCAGCCGTGCCATCGCGGCCGAGAAGGCCAACACGGCGAATGCGTTCAGCCTGAAGGACAAGGCGATGGCGACGGCCAATCTCTATGCCGGCGCGCAGCCCGGCGGGTTCCTGTTCGGCGCGGCACTCGGCAACCCGCCCTCCCCGGAAGCCTTGTACGCCGGATCTCCGGACAACTTCGGCACACCCCAGGATCCGATGGTGGGCAAGCCGATCGGCGGCACCATCGTGTTCGGAGGCGGGCTGGCGCTCTATGACGGCAACGGCGTGGCCGGGGCGCTAGGTGTGAGCGGTGACAGTTCCTGCGCCGATCACAACGTGGCCTGGCGCGTGCGCCACCAGCTCGGGCTCGACCGCGTGCCGGCGGGCGTCAGCCCCAACATGAAGGACGCAATCATCTATGACATCGGACCTGACGGCAAAAGTCCGTCTGGATTTGGCCATCCCAAATGCAATGGCAAGGAAGACCAGATCGCAGTCGACCTCGGCGCCGGCGTGTCGGGCAACGTCGTGCGATAGCGCTCCGCCCAATCGCCGCTTTTTGGAACCAAGCGAAGGCGGAACGTTTGTGCGTCCGTAAACCGGCCTGCAACGCAGCACGGCCTCGTCACTGCCGTGGAGATCTTTACATATGTTAGTGCGTGGTCTCACGCGTCTGCTCAAACGGATTCCGGTCATCCTTTGCGCCTGCTGCGCGATGCTGTCATCCGCGTCAGCACAGAGCGATCTCGCCAGCCGCATGAAAGATCCCGGCCAGTGGCCGATGGCGGCGCGCGACTACGCCAACACCCGCTACAGCGAGCTCGACCAGATCAACGCGTCCAATGCTTCGCGCCTCCAGCTCGCCTGGACCTTCTCGGTGGGCGCCGACCGGGGCCAGGAAGCGGCGCCGCTCGTGGTGGACGGCACCATGTATGTGGTCGGCCCCTATGCAGGGCCCTACCCCAACCGTGTATTTGCGCTCGATGCCACGACCGGTGAACTGAAATGGTCCTACGCGCCGAAGCCGGAGCCCGCGGCCGCAGGCGTTGCCTGCTGCGATGTCGTCAATCGCGGGCTCGCCTTCGACAATGGCAAGGTCTTCCTCAACACGCTCGATAACCACACCGTCGCTATCGATGCGAAGACCGGCAAGGAGCTGTGGCATACGAAACTCGGGGAGATCAACAAGGGCGAAACGATCACGATGGCTCCCATCGTGGTGAAAGGCAAGATTCTCGTCGGCAACAGTGGCGGCGAACTGGGCGTGCGCGGTTGGGTGACCGCGCTCGACGAGACCACCGGCGCCATCGCCTGGCGCGCCTATTCGACGGGCCCCGACAAGGACGTGCTGATCGGAGACGATTTCAAGCCGTTCTACGACAATCTTAAAGGCCAGGATCTCGGCGTGAAGACCTGGCCCGCCGACCGCTGGCAGGTCGGTGGCGGCACGGTCTGGGGCTGGATCTCCTACGATCCTGATCTGAACCTGATCTATTACGGCACGGCCAACCCAAGCCCCTGGAATGCGAACCAGCGCAGCGGTGATAATCTCTGGAGCGCATCGATCTTCGCGCGAAACCCAGACACGGGCCAAGCGAAATGGGCCTACCAAATCAACCCGCACGACCTCTTCGACCACGACGAGATCAACGAGAATGTGCTCGTCGACCTCGAGCTCAATGGCCAACCGCGCAAGGTTCTCATCCATCCCGGCCGCAACGGCTATATGTACGTGATGGATCGCGCCACCGGTGAAGTCATCTCGGCGGACGCCTACGAGTTCGTGAACGCCTACAATGGCGTCGACCTCAAGACCGGCAAGATCATCCCGAACGAGGAGAAAACTCCACTCGTCGGCAAGACGGTCGAGAATATCTGCCCGACAGCGCCGGGGGCCAAGGACTGGCAGCCGAGCGCGTGGTCGCCGCGCACAAAACTCCTCTATGTGCCACATCAGCATCTCTGCATGAACTTCAAGGCTTCTCAAGTCGGCTACATCGCCGGCACGCCCTATGTCGGCGCAGACGTCGACATGTATGCCGGCCCCGGCGGCTATCGCGGCGAGTTCATGGCGTGGGACCCCGTCGCGCGCAAGAAAGTCTGGGAGATTCACGAGAAGCTGCCGGTCTGGAGCGGCGCGCTGGTGACGGCTGGCGACATCGCGTTCTACGGCACCATGGACCGCCTTTTCAAAGTGGTCGACGCCAAGGATGGGCACGTGCTCTGGCAATTCCGTGCCGGCTCCGGGTTCATCGGCCAGCCGATCTCCTATCGCGGCTCCGACGGGCAGCAATATGTCGCGATCCTGTCGGGCGTCGGCGGCTGGCCGGGGGTAGTCGCCAATGCCGAGGTCGATCCGCGGGTGCGCAACGGCGCGCTCGGTTTTGTCGGTGCGACCCAGGATCTGCCGTTCTACACCGCCGGCGGCAGCGAGCTGCTGGTCTTCAAGCTCGGCGGCGCCAATGGTGAGGACACCAGCCATGCGCCTTCTAAATAACCGTCGCGGCATTTCCCTTAGCATTCTCTTCGCGCTCGCGACGACTGCAGCGGCAGCGGCAGCTTCGGAGGGTGAGCTTCGCGTCTGTGCCGATCCCAACAATCTGCCGTTCTCGAACAGCGCCGAAGCAGGATTCGAGAACAGGCTGGCGACGATGGTGGCCGAGCATTTCGGCCAGCGGGTCTCCTACACCTGGTGGGCGCAGCGCCGCGGCTTCATCCGCAACACACTGAAAGCCGGCAAATGCGACGTCGTGATGGGCGTGCCGGCCGGCTATGATCTCGTCGAAACGACCAAGCCCTATTATCGCTCGAGCTACGTGTTCGTCACCCGGCAGGACCAGCACCTCGACCTTTCGTCCCTGCTCGACCCGCGCTTGCATCACCTCGTGATCGGTGTGCATCTGATCGGCGATGACGGCAACAATCCCCCGCCGGCGCAGGCGCTCGGCGAACAGGGCATCGTTGATAATGTTCGCGGCTATTCCATCTACGGCGACTATCGCCAGGCCAATCCGCCGGCGCGCCTGATTGAGGCCGTCGAGAACGGCGATCTCGATGTCGCGGCCGCCTGGGGACCGCTGGCGGGCTATTTCGCGCAGCACTCCCCGGTGCCGCTGACGGTCGCGCCTGTCAGGGATTACGAACGCTTTGCACCTCAGCAGTTCCAGTTCGCCATCGCGATGGGCGTGCGCAAGGGCGACGACGCCTTGCGCGACCGGCTGAACGCATTCATCGACGAGCATCGGTCCGAGATCACCTCGCTGCTACGCAGTTACGGCGTTCCGCTGGTGGACCAACCCGTTACGGTATTGGGAGGACATGAGTGATGTCTGCTCAAGTGCTGCGCGCGAGCGCCCTGTCGTTGCTGCTGGCGGTCTTGCCCCATGGTGCGGGGCTGGCCCAGCAGACCTTGCCGCAGTCGCAGGAGGCGCAGATGCCGACGCTGTCTCCGCGCCCGAATTTCGGTGGCACCGTCGGCAATGGCAGCCCCGGCGTCTTCATGCAGGTCCCGGTCAGTCACCTCCATCCCGGCGCGCAGCCGGACCCGCCCCAAATCAAGAATCCCGTGCAAGGTGATCCCAACGCGCAGCAGCGTGGCATGACCTACTATGTCAACTTCAACTGCGTCGGCTGCCACGCGCCCAATGGCGGTGGCGGCATGGGACCGGCGCTCAGCAACAACACCTTTATTTACGGCTCGCAGCCCGAGAACATCTTTCTCTCGATCTACCAGGGGCGGCCGAACGGAATGCCGGCTTGGGGCGGCGTGCTGCCCGACAGCGTGATCTGGGATCTCGTCACCTATATCGGCAAGATCAGTAACGAACCCAGCCACCAATGGGGCCGCACCTTTTCGGCCAATCTGCCGTCGCCCGAGGTCGAGCAGGTCCCGAGCGAGCAAGTTTCGACGACCGATCCCTGGTCTGCCACCAAGTCCTTCAATTTCGGTCAGAAGCCGTGATGAGCCCGGCGGAGCATCGATGGTAAATCCGATCGCGAAATTGCTCGTCACTGCACTGCTGGCTACGGCTACCGCCGCCTGCGAGGCTGCGGGCCCGGACAACTTCACCGGAGACGCGCGTCGTGGCGCCGACCTCGTCAAGCAGTACCGGTGCGGTGGCTGTCACGATATTCCTGGTATTGCCGGCGCCGAAGGCAATGTCGGCCCACCCTTGCATCGGATCGGCACGCGAACCTACATCGCCGGCTACATCCACAATTCGCCGGACAACATGGCCGACTGGATCGAGGATCCACAGCGGGCGTTGCCGGGCAATGCGATGCCGCGAATGGGCATCCCGCAGAAGGACGCGCGGGATATCGCGGCGTTTCTCTATACGCTGAAGTGACCATCATGCCTCCCATGCATCGTTCGACGAATTGGTTCCGTGACGCGCCATTGCTGGCCATCACCATTGTGGTCGTCGCCATCATGGGACTGGGCCTCCTCGCGGGCGGTGCCTGGCTCGCGGCCCTCGGTGGCTCGGTCTATTATCTGATCGCGGGCATCATGCTACTGGTCACGAGCTGGCTGCTCGCGCGCCGTCGCGCCGAGGCGCTCTGGATTTATGCCGCGCTGCTGGCGGGAACGATGGCGTGGGCGATCTGGGAAGCCGGTTTCGATTTCTGGTCGCTGGCGCCGCGCGGCGACGTGCTCGTGCCGCTTGGCCTGTGGCTGATGCTGCCCTTCATTGGCTCCCGCCTGGCGCCCCGCTTGCGTGCAGCGCGATGGGCGCTTGGCCTTGTGTTGATCGCCGCAGCCATCGTCGTCGGCACGTCCCTGACGAGCGATCGCCGCGATCTTGCCGGCACGATACCTGAGGGCGAAACAACCGGGGCCATTGCGGCTCCCAAACCGGACCAGCCCACGGCCGGCGAGAACTGGACGGCCTACGGCGGCAGCGGCTTCGGTACGCGCTTCTCGTCCCTGAGCCAGATCACCAAGGACAACGTCAAGGACCTCAAGCTCGCCTGGGAATTCCGCACGGGCGACCACAAGGGCCCGGATGACCCCGACGAGATCACCAACCAGGCAACGCCGCTCAAGGTGGGAGATCTCCTCTACACCTGCTCCCCGCACCAGATCGTGTTCGCTATCGAAGCTGCGACCGGAAAATTGCGCTGGAAATTCGATCCGCAGGTCCAGCACAACAAGGCGTTCCAGCACATGACCTGCCGCGGCGTGTCCTATCACGCGACCAGGCCTGGCGCGGTGACTGCCGATGGCACGCCGGCCCCGAGCGATTGTGCGGGACGCGTTTTCGTGCCGACCAATGACGGGCGGATGTTCGCGCTCGATGCGCAGAGCGGCTCGCCTTGCCAGAGTTTTGGCAACCAGGGACAGATCGACCTCAAGCAAGGCAGCGAGATCCAGACACTCGGCTTCTACGAGGGCACCTCGCCGCCCGTCGTCACGGACAAGGTTCTGATCGTCGGCGGAGCGGTGATCGACAACTATTCCGATCGCGTGCCGTCGGGCGTGATCCGCGGCTTCGATATCTATTCGGGACGGTTGCTCTGGGCATTCGATGCCGGCAATTCCGATCCGAACGAGATGCCTTCGGCCTCGCATCATTTTACAGCCGGCTCACCCAATTCGTGGAGCATTTCGGCGGTCGACGAGAAGCTCGGACTCGTCTACGTGCCACTCGGCTCGAGTTCTCCGGATATCTGGGGCGGCGGCCGTTCGCCCGAAAACGAGCGCTACGATTCGGCATTGATTGCGCTCGATGTCTTGACCGGAAAACTGCGTTGGTCGTTCCAGAACGTGCACCACGATCTCTGGGACATGGATATGCCGTCGCAGCCAAGTCTGGTCGATTTGCGCTTTAACGGCGGCGTGACGCCTGCGATCTACATCCCGGCAAAGACCGGCGACATCTTCGTGCTCGACCGCCGCGATGGCCGTCAGTTGGTACCCGCACCGGAGAAGCCGGTGCCGCAGGGCGCCGCGAATGGAGACCGGCTGTCGCCAACGCAGCCATTTTCGGAATTGAGCTTCCGCCCCTCCGGCAAACTGACGGACGCGCAGATGTGGGGCAGCACGATGTTCGACCAGCTCGCCTGCCGGATCAAGTTCAAGCGCCTGCGCTACGAGGGGCCGTTCACGCCGCCGTCTGAACAAGGTACGCTGGTGTTTCCCGGAGACTTCGGCATGTTCGAATGGGGCGGCATTGCCGTCGATCCGCAGCGCCAGATCGCGATCGCGAACCCTCAATCGATTCCCTTCGTCTCGCGCCTGGTGCCGCGCGGGACGGACAATCCGGCCGCGCCGAATGCGGCGCATCCACCAGGAACCGAGCTGGGCGTGCAGCCGATGTACGGCGCCCCCTATGGCGTCGACCTAGGCATTTTCCTCTCACCGCTCGGCATCCCCTGCCTTGCCCCGCCATGGGGCAACATCGCCGCAATCGATCTTAGGACGCACAAGGTGGTCTGGCAGCATCGCATCGGCACGATCCGCGATCAGGCCCCGCTGCCGCTGCCATTCAAGCTCGGCGTTCCCATGCTCGGCGGGCCGATCGTCACCGCGGGCGGCGTCATCTTCATCACGGGAACGATGGATGACTATATCCGCGCGTTCGACGTTCGCGATGGCAGACAGCTTTGGCAGGACCGCCTTCCTGCCGGCGGCCAGTCGACGCCGATGACCTATGAGGCCGGCGGCAAGCAATATGTCGTCACGGTCGACGGCGGCCACGGGTCATTCGGAACTAAGCTCGGCGATTACGTGCGAGCCTACGCGCTGCCATGATCTGCGTCGGCACGACTTGCTTGTGCTTGGCGACGCCTTGGCTCGATCTGCCGACGCGACGCGCAACTGCTGAAGCCAGGATAGCCACGCCCGCAGCTAGTCCGAGCACCGCCAGCCCCTGACTGATTACCCCGGCAGGTGGAAGTTGCTTGCGTGACAGCCAACCGCCATCGATCGACGTGCCCTGCGGACCAGCTTCGATCATGGTGCCCTCGCTGCTCTTCGCCGGGCGCGCGCGCGACAGTAGGTAGCGGAAGGCAGCTCCCACGATGTTCTCGGTAATCTGCGGAGCCATCGCGTAGGCAAATTGGCCGGCACGAGCCGGCCAGCCCACGGCGACCTCGTCTCGGGGTGCACGAACGAGGCTCACGAACGTCTCGGCAACATCCTCCGCCTGATACAGCAGCGGACCAGGATCGAGCGTTCGGCCGGACATGTTGGCGCCGTGGACGAAGCCCGGCGTGTCGACCATGGCCGGGAATACGCCGCAGACATGAATGTTGCGGTGAGCCCTAAGCTCCTGACGCAGGCTCGCGGTGAAGCCGCGCAGGCCGAACTTGCTTGCGGTATAGGCCGCAGCAAAAGGCGTCGGCGCCCAGCCGCCGAGCGAGATGTTGTTGATGAGGACACCGCGGTTCTGGCGGAGGAAGATTGGAAGCACTGCGAAAGCGCCATGCATCGTGCCAAGGAGATTGACCTCGATCGTTCGGCGGTGAAGCGCAATATCCGCGTCCTGATAGGCCCCGAAAACGCCGGTGCCGGCGTTGTTGATCCAGACGTCGATGCCACCGAACGCGCCTTCGGCCTCTCGGGCCAGCCGCTGCACCGCCTCGGCATCGGTGACATCGGTCGGGATCGCCAATGCGCGGCCTCCGAGCGCCTCGCATTCTGCGGCGAGGCTCGTCAGGACTTCAGCACGGCGTGCCGCCAAGACCACGCTTGCGCCCTTGCCCGCGAAGGCCAGCGCCGCAGCACGCCCGATTCCGCTCGAGGCACCGGTGATGACGACGCGCGTGCCGGTCATTTGCTGCGGCTCAGATCCGGAGCCGCCCGCCGGAAGCAGCCAGTGCAGGGATCGCCGGAGACGCTCGGTTCCGTTCGCTTCGAACCAGTCGCCGTGCGCGAAGATCACCTGCTCCGGCGACAGCCGTATGAGCCGCTCGGCTGCGGACCGCACGGAGCGGCCGCCGAGGCGCAGCAGTAGCCGCAGATAGACCGGCGCCATTCCGTTTGGCTTGGAAATGCCGAGGAGGTTTGCCGCGGCCTCATTTGGCGCGCTGAGATCGTTGCGATCGAGATTTTGCACGAGATCCGTCAGGATCAGTGTGCGGCTGCGCTTGTCGAACAGCTCGATCTCGGAGAACATCGGAGCGTTCACCGAGACGGCTTCGAGGTCGGCCCTCCATTCCTCGGGCGTCGCCTCTCCAAGCTCGCGGTCGATGCGGATGCGTGCTGCTCGAACTTGCTTGCGTGCCGCAAGGCCGCGCGCCGCGAAAATCGTCACCTGCGGCAGCTCCCTCTGCCAGTCGGACAGGAACATCCAGTGCGCGATATTCGGCGCGAGCAAGTACCTTATCGCGCCTAGCCGCTCCAACTCACCGCGGAGAGCCGGCGAATATCTCACCGGCGAATGCAGCACGAGATCGCCATTCGAGAGCCGAATGACGGTCATGCGCACCGGGAGTTTCAGACCGGCGGCGCTGATCGGGGCGTCGTCCACGACCCAGATATCGTCCGTCACGCGCGACAGACGGGCGGTCGACAAGGTGGCGTCGGAACTTTGCATGAGCGTCTTCCATCACGAGGCGTTTGCTCAAGCTTCGGAAGCGACGCTCGTTCCTCGCTAGGACGCCCGAGCCTGGTCGCGGGCATTGCGTCGGCGACGGCGCGCCGCGAGTCGTCCTCGGCCCCTCTCCGCCGGAATGTGCCGCTGGATCGCCGGTGCGAGCTCCGGCTCTGAGGGAGGTTGTTGGGCGGCAATCGGGGCTTGGTCCGGACGAGCTTCCATGAGATCGAGCACGGCGCGGCCCTTATCGGTGATGCGCCACCCGCCATTTGTCCGGTCGATCAGCCCTTGCGAAAAGATGTCCAGCCCCGGCACCCGTCCGGCGAGCCGCCGGGTGCGCTCCGTCCAGTCGCGACCGCTGGTCGCCAGAATGGCCATATCCCGCTTGAGATCCTCCATGGCGGCGAACCCATCCGGATAGCTCACCAGGATCTTGAGGACCGTCACGTGGAAATTCACCCCCGCCCCCACATGACCATCGTCACATCGTCTGGATTTCTGAGAGAGCATTGCGGGCCGCTTGTTTGAGGCGATCCGCAGAGATGTCACCCCCGCTTGCAGTCTCCAGAAGCTTCGAAGCTACGCGGGTCCTGGCGCCGATCTCATAGCGGGGAACACCTTCACACACCTCGTCAAGTACGGTGCGCAACAACGCCTTGGTCGCGGTATCGATCATGGAAAGCCCCAGCGGAAAGGTTCATGTTAGGGCAATCGCTCCGGCCAAGGATTCAACATTGTTAATGATATGAAAATTTCGCTGGCGTCCATTGCCTACCGCGCTCACCCAGCCCGAGGGCGGCCGCAATCCCCTTGGGCGCTACGACTTCGAACACCGGCAGCTTGGGGTTAGGAGTCTGAGGGGGCCGGCGTCACGTCGCGACCCTGTCGCACAGCTTCGCAGTCCAGCGAACCCTGACCTTCAAACACCTCAGTTCGCCAAAACCGTTTGAAAACCCTTTTAGCAGTTCTCGTCCGCCCTCATGACCGACATCCGCATTACTCTCAGCGACAAGGCCATCGCTCAGTGAGCCCGATGGTCTGCACGGTTGAATGATAATGAGCACGCACAGCAGACAGTCGCTGCCGTAGATACTCGACGCGCGGGTGCCACCGAAGTGTCGCCTACCGCGCGACACACGACACAACGACCCGGCAGAAATTGAAGGCGAAGCGTCCGTAGAGAAAGCCGCTCCCTGGCTCCAGTGCGGCCAGGCGATACGAATTGCCGAGAGCGCGGACAATCTCGACCACTTCCATGAATTCATGGTGCGTCAGCGCCGGGTGATTGCCGAGCAGCGACAGCAACAGGGCGTGAATGCCGAAATTGCTCATGACGAACCTGCCTTTGCGCGCGGCAGCGGCATGAATTGCGCGAGATAGGCGCTGCGCCATTGGTACGGCGTATCGCCGACAAAGCGCTTGAACACCGTGGTGAAATGCGCCTGGGTCTGGAAGCCCACGGTCAAGGCGATATCGACCAGAGCGACTTCGGCCTGCTTGAGCAGCTCCTGGGCGCGCTCGATGCGGCGCCTCAACAGATATTCGTGAGGCCGGTCACCGACGGCTGCACGGAACTGTGCGGCGAAATGCATCCGGCTCAGGCCGGCGACCGCGGCCATGTCCTGGAGCGTGACCTTGGCGGCCAGATTCTTGTCGACATAGTCCAGAACGCGCTTGAGGCGCCAGGTCTGCAGCGATCGTACGGTCCGGCAGGTCCCTTCCGCGTGAACACCATCGGCCGGGTCGAGTGCGGCCGGTGCGCCGGACGCTTGCCGGCTGAACGTCCGGGTGAGGATCGCAAGCCGCAAGGCGTCGGCCATGATCGCCGAATGGGCATCGTGCGCGGCTTCGGTTGCCGCGAGTGCGTCCGACAGGCGCCGCATGACCGGATCGGCGGCTTCCGCTGCAACCGCCTGCGCGCTCTCGACAGGCTGCTGCGCAAGGAGTTTTGCAGAGAGCCGGAAGCGAGGACCACGATCGGCGGATCGTTCAACGTCGGCCGCATTCGTCTCGACCGCGAGGGCCACGTCCAGGTGAGCGAAGGACAGCATCGTTCCGTTTTCGCCAAACCGGTCGGGGAGGTTCGAGAGTCCGGTCCGCTGGCGATCGATTGCCGAGATATCGATCGCGCGAACGTCATGATCCTTGATTGCCTGTGAGCGTGACATCTGCAGCGACATCGTCGAATCTCCTTGTCCCGTTTTCGATCCGGCATCGCCTGATCGGCTTGTCCGAATGTCGTGGGAGCAGAGTAGTTCGGCGGTTCGCGCGATCCATTCTACGCGCGGGTGCATCGATAGGTTCTCGGGTTAATCGTGTCATACCTAGGTATGATCGCGGCATGTTCGCCGGGTGAGCGCGACGGTGCTGCGATGACCGGCATCGCTGATGCGGACGCGAATCGCGGCGTGCGGTGCCTGCGGTAAGTTGACGCGCTTTTGCACAAATTCGCCGATGGAACCACGCGAGCCGGCCGGTTTCTCCCCTGAATGCCGGCTGCCGGTACTTTCGCCGGATTGCGTGGCGCGCAGGTCTTCCACGGGAGCACGAAAATCACGCCGCGGGATGTTGTGAACGCGATCAAATCGCGGCATCAACGCGCAGGTATGAGAAGAGCGACTGCCAGTGACGATAACGACTCATGATCGACCCACGGGTTCATCCATGAGCCGCGCCGGTTTGCGGTTCTGCTCCGCCATCCTTGCCATTGCGGTCTTCCTGGTTGACGTGCTGACGCCGCTCGAGGGCGCGGTCGCGGTTCTCTATGTCGTGGCGGTCCTGCTCGCGGCGAAGACCAACCGGCGCGACGATACCATCGTCGCCGCGGCCGGCTGCGTCGTCCTGACGGTTATCGCCTATCTGCTGTCGCACGATCTGGAGAGCATCGCCTCGCCCACCGTTCGTGCGCTGGTGAGCCTCGCCGCGATCGGGATCACGACCCTGCTGGCCCTGCAGAATCACGCGGCGACGAAGCGCCTCGCGGCGCAGGCGCGCCTGCTCAACCTCTCGCATGACATGATCTTCGTCAGGGATCGCGGTGGCGTGATCACCTTCTGGAACAAGACCGCCGAGCAGGCCTATGGCTGGTCGGTCGACGAGGCGGTCGGACAGCTCGCCGACAAGCTTCTGCAAACCACCTATCCCGACCGGCGCGAAGTCATCGAAACCGGCCTGCTCGGCGCGGGCCGATGGGAAGGCCGCGTGCAGCAGCGGACCAAGGACGGCGCCGTGATCACCGTCGATGCCCGATGGGCCTTGCAACACGACCGTCTCGGCAAGCCCGTCGGGGTTCTCGAGACGCATACCGACGTCACCGACCGCGTGGTCGCGCACAGCGCACTGGTGCAGAGCGAGCAGCGATACCGCCGGATGTTCGACGCCAGCCGGATCGGCGTGGTCGAAGAGGACTGGAGCGAAGTCCGAATCGCACTGCGATCGCTGGACACCGCGGCAGCCGGCCTTCGCGACCATCTGGCGCAACATCCTGATTTCGTGCGGAATGCCCGCCGGCTCGCCAAAATCACCGACGTCAATCCGGCCCTGCAAAAGATGGCAGGTGCAAACGGTGCCTCGGCCTTTATCGAGAATGTGGACCTGCTTCTCGGTGAGAACGACCGGAGTTTCCTCGGCGCATTGATCGCTTTTGCGGAAGGCGAGCCGTTCTACGAAGGCGAGACCGAGCTTGTCAGGTTCGACGGGCGCAAGGTTCCCGTGCTGTTCACGATCACGTTTCCGTCCGGGCCCCACGGCGATCGCAACGTGCTCGCCTTTGTCGTCGACATCACCGAGCGCAAGCAGGCGCAGGATGCACTGCTCGCGGCGCAGGCGGAGCTGGCCCATGCCGCGCGCGTCGCCACCCTCGGCGAGCTCACCGCCTCGATTGCCCACGAGGTCAACCAGCCGTTGGCGGCGATCGTCACCAGCGGCGAGGCCGGCCTGCGCTGGCTGCGGCGCGAGGTGCCCAATCTGGACGAGGTCGCGGCCACGATCGCCCAGGTCGTCGCGGCAGGCCGCCGTGCCAGCGAGATCGTAGCTCGTATCCGGACCTTCCTGAAGAAAGCGCCCGTCCAGCAGGACAATATCGATATCGCCGAGATCATCGAGGACGCGGCCCTTCTGGTCGCGCGGGAGCTCGCCAATGACGACGTTGTCCTCACCTCCGAGATCGAGCATGGCCTGAGGCCAATTCGCGGCGATCGGATTCAGCTTCAGCAGGTGCTCATCAATCTGCTGGTCAATGCCGGCCAGGCCATGGCGGACCAACCCGGTTCCCGCACCGTCAAGCTGCGCGCCAGCGGCATTGACGGCGAGCGTCTCGCCATCATGGTCCAGGACAGCGGTCCCGGTATCGGGCCTGACGACATGCCGCGCCTGTTTGATCCGTTCTTCACGACGAAACCCGGGGGAATGGGCATGGGACTTGCGATCTGCCGAACGACGGTGGAAGCTCACGGCGGCCGGCTGTCGGTCCAGAGCACGCCCGGCGCGGGGGCGACATTCCGCTTGACACTGCCATACGCCGAAGAACATCCGGGACCATGACACGACCAGACCAAGTGCAGCCGCCTGCCCAATCCGTCAACTCGATTGTCATCATCGTTGATGACGACGCCGGAATCCGTGCCTCGCTCGACAGCCTGTTCCGATCCGTCGGCCTCGAGACGCGCCTGTTCGCCTCGCCCGCCGAACTGCTCGGCGGCTCACTCCCGGACCGCCCAGGCTGTATCGTGCTGGACGTCCGCCTTCCCGGCGTGAGCGGGCTCGATCTGCAGGGCCAGCTCGTGCGGCAGGGCATCAGACATCCCATCATCTTCATGACCGGCCATGGCGATATTCCGATGTCGGTGCGCGCCATGAAGGCCGGCGCGGTCGATTTCCTCGCCAAGCCGTTTCGCGACCAGGACATGCTCGATGCGGTCACGGCGGCACTCGAGCGCGACGCGCAGGACCGTGCCGAAGCCGCGACCAAGGAGGATATCCGCGCCCAATACGAGACCCTGACGGCGCGCGAGCGCGAGGTGATGGGGCATGTCACCGCCGGCCTGATGAACAAGCAGGTCGCCGCCCTGATCGGCCTCAGCGAGATCACGGTCAAGATCCACCGCGGCAACGTCATGCGCAAGATGGAGGTGCGGTCGCTGGCCGACCTCGTCCGCAAGGCCGAGGCGCTCGGGGTTTCCCAGACCCGAAGGACTACGGACCAAACCTGAGTATAATTTCGGCGGGACCGTCCCGGGTGCATATAGGGCGTCATCGGCCGTGCCAAGGGAGATATCCTCCTTGCGGAACACCGCGGTCAGGATTGTACGCCAATGGCCAAGACCCCGGTGATTGCGATCGTGGACGATGACGAAGGCGTTCGCACCTCGCTTGCGAGCCTCGTGCGTTCGGTCGGCTACGAGGCCCAGGCCTACGAATCCGGTCTGGATTTCCTGCGGCGGGCGCCGGGAGACGATCCGGAATGCATGATCGCCGACGTCCAGATGCCCGAGATCACCGGTGACGAGCTGCAGGCCCGGCTGATTGCCACCGGCCGCCGTTTCCCGATCATCTTCATGACGGCGTTTCCGAGCGAAACCGTGCGTCAGCGTGTCATGGCCGCAGGCGCGCATTGCTATCTCGGCAAGCCGTCTAGCGGTGACGAAATCATTCGCTGCCTTGAAGAGGCGCTGGCAAGCCACGGGCCGCAATAGTCCAGTCCGCCGCTGGGCGGACGAGCACGGTTTTTCCCTTTGTTCCAATTGAACTTTTCACGACCCGCGGTCGCACCCACTCGCATTTGCAAAATCTAATACCGCTTCAGCTTCCTTAACGAGCCTCCCGACGCGGTCGCACCTATCGTTCGAACACGGATCAATTGCATTCTGCTGCCGTCCCGACGGCAGCAGAATCCAGGATAGGGGACGAACGATGCTTACTGATATGCAAGCGGCCGGCGCCCGGGTGACGTATCAGCCCAGCCACCGCGAACCGGCTTTCCCGCAAGAGTCTCTCGCATTTCCCCTCGAACGAAGGTGGCGCCAGCCCGGCCAACATGCCGGCATCGCGTCCGAGGACATCACGATCTCGCGCTGGATCTCTGCACAAACAGGCATAAGGCACGAAGGAGCCCGGACACCTTGCGACCGATACTTCCTGGCCATCGCCTTGAAAGCAACACGCGTCAAACTGACCAGAGGTCGTCACACCGTCTTTGACGGCGTCATGCCCGCAGGCACGCTGTATATCGGCGCACCGTCGCAGCGGCTCAGTGCGCAGTTCTACGCGCCGTGCGATTTCCTGCACTTCCACGTCTCTGCCGGCCGTTATTTTTCGCCTCTACGGCCCGGAGCAGGACCCGCCGCGCCGGAAGGCCTCAACGACCTGGTCCTGCTCCGTGACCCGTTTGCCGAGCAGCTTGCGAAAGCGCTGACCGAACGCGGCCATTCGGTCGACCGGGAATTCGCACGCTGTATCGGCCGGACGCTGGCAATGCACATCGCCCGGCGCGAGCTCCCTCACGCGAAAGTCAATGCGTTGCCGAAATGGCGGCTGCGGCGCATCGAGGAGTATGTCAGGACGAACTTTGACCACGGCATCACCCTGTCTGAGCTTGCCAAGGTGGCGGGACTGTCGCGGATGCATTTCGCGGCCCAATTTCGCGCCGCGACGGGATACCGGCCACGCGAATACCTGCTGCACCAGCGCATCGAGCATGCGAAATTGCTGCTGTCGAATTCCGAGACGGCGTTGGTCGAAGTCGCGCTGACCGTTGGCTTCTGCACGCAGGCGCATTTCTCGACCGTGTTTAAACGCGTGACGGGCGACACGCCCGCGCGCTGGCGCTGCGCCAGCCGGAACGCATCGGCTTCGGCCAGGCTCTCCGCCCGCGATCCGGCTTCGACATCGAAGACCGTGGCCCACATGCTGCCCGCAGACTTCCTGTGAACCATGCGAAATGAGAAACAGAAGGGGTTCGTGAAATACTTTGGTTACGGGATCGGCGATGCTGTGCGTGTTAGGTGACCAAGACCCCCCAAGTCACCGCTCGAGCCTCTCTCCTCCCTGGGCATACGAGCATCTAGGGGCCGTCCTCCCCCAAGGACGGCCCCCTTTTTTCGACAGCACCGCACGATCGATTGCGGCCTCTGTTCGGACCAGTCGGCGCTAGGCGCCGAGGTGACGCGCAATCCAGGCGCGGACACCCTGAAGACTCCTGAAATCATCCAGTGAGCGCGCCGGAAATCCCGGCTCGACCTCCGCAACCATCTTGCTGAGCGCCTGTCCCGGTCCAAGCTCGAGAAAAATCGTGGCGCCCGCCTCAAAGCAGCTCTCCAGGCAATTTGCCCACTGCACGGTTTGCGAGATCTGCGCGGCGAGCTTGTCGAGGTCGATCTCGGCGGAGACGACCGTAGCGCCGTCGATACCGCTCAGGATGCGCGCGCCGGCAGCCGGCGGGAACGTGACCTGCGCCGACCGCAACACCTCGCGAAACGCCGCCGCCGCTCCGGCGAGCCGTTCAGTGTGGGAAGCGACCTCGACCGGCAGATCGACGACCATTGCCGCGTGCATCGCCCGCGCCTCTGCGGCGATTGCGTTCAATGCCTCCCGGCTCCCGCCGATCACGAAGGCGTCGCCGGGATTGATGATGGCGATCGCCGCGCCGCAGCGCCCGCAGAGGCGGTCGACGTCGCCACGAGAAAGTCCGCGCACGAAGACCAGGCCATCACCGGCGTGCGTGAAGGCGTCCATGGCCTCCGCACGGCGCGCGACGAGGTCGAGCGTGACGGTCGCTTCGAACAACCCGGCGCCCCAGGCCGCAACCTCGCCGACGCTATAGCCGGCGATGACGGCGCCATGCGGAATGACATCCTTGAGCGCCGCCGTGGCGGCCAGCGCCTGCAAGGTGCACAGGATCTGGCTGGCGCGGTTGCGATGCAGGGCCTCGTCGGGCTCGCTGCGCACGAAATCGCGCGGATCCCTGCCGCCGAGCAATGTCGCCGTATGGGCAAACAGGTGCGCAGCTTCCGGTGCGTCGCCGGTAAGGGCGAACATCTCCCGGTGCTGCCTGCCTTGCCCCGAGCACAGGATCGCAAGCGTCATCGCCGTCGCCTAGTTCGGAAAGAGCGTTGCGATCGCAATCGCCAGGGTCACGACACTGAACGCGGTACTCGCAATGACCATGGATCCCGCCCTGGCGGAATCCAGCCGGTAGTTGACGGCGAACAGGATGCCGAAAAAGCCGGAAGGTACGGCGGCGAGCAGAATGGCCGTCTTCGCGACATCCGGCGCGACCGGAATGACGCGAATGACCGCGACTGCCAACAGCGGGCGCACGATGTCCGAGGCCAATGTTGCAGCGACGACCTTCCAGTCCAGTCGAAACGACTGCGCCGACAGAATGGCTCCGGTGAGGAACAAGGCGACGCCGGCAGCCGAACTTCCAATCAGCGCGAGGCTTGCACGGGCCAACGCGTCGAGGCTCACATCAGATAACGAGAACAGGATGCCAAGCGCCGGCGCGAGCACCACCGGCTTGGTGATCGCACGCCGAATTGCTCTCAGGACCTGCCGTGCCGCCATTTGCTCGCCGCGAGCCTTGGCGGCGCCCATTTCCGCTATGATCAGGGTCAGCGGACTGATGAGGATCGAGCCCGCCGCCAATGCGACGGCAACCGGCACAGTGCCGGCCGGCCCCACGACTGACGTCATGATCGGAAGGCCCACGCCGGCGAGATTCGGAAAGCCGATCGTCAATGCCTGTAACGATGCCTCCGACCGGGGCACCTTGGAAAAGCTGCGTGCAGCAAAATACCAGGTGAGATAGAGCAGCAGCATCGTCACGCCGAGCACCAGAAAGAGCGGGATCTGCTCGATCATCTCGCGGCGCGACGCCGAGGCTGTCGCCGCGAACAGCGACGCCGGCAGCGCGAAATCCATCACCAATGCGTTGAGGGCGTCGACGTGAAGATTGTCGACGATATGAAATTTTCCGGCGGCGTATCCCAGCAATAGAACGAAGAAGACCGGCACCAGCGCCATCAGGATAGCGTTGGACATCATGGAATCGGCCTTTCATGGGCGTCGACAAAGAGTGTCATTGCAAGCAGGTCGGCCGATCCACCCGGGCTGAGGCGACGGGCAACGAAGCTTTCGTGGATCGACTGCGCCTGTGCACGCCAGCCGGACGCGCCGACGCCGCCTGAAGCGATGAAGCGACGCGCCGCATCATGCGCAAAGCGAAGGCCGTCGAGCCCGCCGCGATGCAGGAGGTTGGTGTCTTCGACGAACGCGATCAGAGCAAGGCACGCCTCGACCCGGGCAGCTTCCATATTCTCCGGCAGGACCGACGCGGCCCTGCGCAACGCCGGCAAGCCGATTCCGTAGACACTGGGAAATCCGTTCGCGGCCTCGATACGCGCACCGCCCGCGCGAAAACGGCGGCGCGCCACGCTGCCATGGCTGTGCAGCAACACTGGACCGCCGAGGATGCTGTCGCCCCACAGGCGCGCCACGACATCGCCGAGCGGAAGCGCGGGATCGACCAACCCGCCGGCTTTCGCGCCGGCCGCCGCGCACAGCAGGCCGAGCCCGAAGATGGCGCCGCGGTGGGTGTTGATCCCCGACGTCGCATTGAACATGGCGCGCTCCGCCTCAAGGCCGATGATGCGCAGCCGCCCCATGCCGCAGCCAAGCGCGCCCGCGTCGGCCAGCTGTTGCAGATAGGGCCTGATCGCCGCAGCGCTGCGACGAAACGTGCCCGCATCCATATCGTCGTGGCTGCCATTGTCGACATGGCTCACCAGACCCGGCTTCGGCCAGGTTTCGAGCTCCTTGACGAGGCAATCGGCGGCGACGGCGCCGATGGCAGAGACATCAGGCGCGATCTGCGGCCGGCGCAGGGATGGCCGTTCCACGCCTCTTGCGGCCGTGGTGATCATGATGCCATCGCTCCCGACATGAATTGATGCCTGCCGAGCAGGACCACCCGCTCGATGCTCTTGACCAGAAGCTCGCTCGCGCCGCCGTGGAATTCGCGCCAGTTGACCGCAGCGCCGTCGGCACCCATCAACTCGCCATCGAGCCGCATCGGCGCGCCGGTCTCGATCACGGCGACATCGGCGACGAAGCGATCGATGTCAGTTTCGCGGCGAAACTCGAACAGGACATCGAGGTCGGAACGGCCGGTAACGTAGTCGAGCCCGGTCAGCGCCTGCCAGGCCAGGCTGCCGAACACGCGCACGTCCACCGCATGGCGAAGTGCCAGCCCGTCGAGCCGGTCGAGCGCGGGCCACCAGTTGCGCGGCGCGTAAGCCCGCGTCTGCCGCAGCAACGGCGGCCTCGCGACCGAGGCGACGTGGTCGATATCGACCAGAAGCGAGATCCGCTTCTTGCCGGCCGAAGGCGGCAAGGGCAGGCCCAAGGCGAGGCCGGTCGCCTCGGATGGCAAAGCGCGTCGCCTGACCGTCGGCCATCTCATCCGAGGCCAGCGCGCCAGAAGGGACTCGGTTGCGAGATCACCGTGCGCATCCAGCATCGCGCGCCAGCCTGCGGGGCTGACGAAGACGAGGTCGTGACGACCGGGTGGCCGTTCACCGGGTTTGCAGGGCGAGGTCACGAACGCGCTCCGCGATATCGACGGCCTTCAGCCGGCCACCGCGCTCCTTGCCGAGCGCATCCCGCCGATCCTGCCCAGCAGGCATGTCGGCGAGCAGCGCCTCCAGCTGGTCGGCGAGCGAATTGGCATTGCTCCACGTCATGTGAACGGCGCCCATTTGCGCGAGATTGGACAGGCCCGGCGCGAACACCGGGGTCGACTTCGCCTTCTCCTGCAGCGCCTCAATCGACAGCTTGGTGACCTTCGCCATCGACGGCAGGTCCATCACTGCGGGATCGGCCCCGGGCAATCCGACCAGCACGCGTGTCGCAAGACCCGTCGCAAGCAGAGCGCCCGCAGCCGAGTGGCCGTAGAGAAGACCGATCGTCGGACGGCCGTACATGTCCGCGTGGATCAGCACCTTGGCCAGATGCGCGAGGAACTCGTTCAGTCCGAGCAATTCGTCACGCTTGCTCATGCGCTGGCTGTCGCTGTCGACGAGGACCAGAATCGGCCCGGAGTCCCGGTCGATCGACTCCAGGACGTGGCCCGACAGCCTGATCGCTTCGTCGACGCCTAGCGCCGTCCGGTCTGCAACACCAAGCACGAGGATCCGGCCGCCGGATCGCAGCGTCGCCGAGCCGAGGATGACGCCCTTGTCGTTCCTCACCTCATGGCCGGCGGGAAAGAGCGAAGCGAGGATATCATCGAGCGTCACGGCTGTTCCTCCCGATCCGGTTGGCAAGGGCAATGAATTCATCGGCCGGCAGCTCGGGAACGGCTTCGGCATGCGCGATGCCTTCCGCCGTCCAGATGTCCACGGCATCACCGCAGTCACCGAAGCTGCGCAGCCGGTCGGCAAGCCGCCGCTGCTCGGCCTTCAGCCTGTCGAGACCGAAAGGTCCAACCAGGCCGAGCAGCTCCAGCGCGGCCTCGCGAAAATCCTGCACATTGTCGTCGGCGAAAACATCGGCGGCACCGAGCAGACGGCGATGCTTGCCTCCCATGGTCCGCCAGACCAAGGCGCGATCGCGGGAATCGAACTCCTCGACGCCGCGATTGGTCTCGATCACTTCGGGGCCCGACACCGCGATGCGCCCGGGTTCCGACACGGCCAGCGCGGAGCAACAGCCCGCGATCAGGCCACCGCCGCCATAGCAGCCGGACCTGCCGCCGATCAGACCGATGACCTTCACGCCGGCGCTGCGCGCTTCCATCACGGCGCGCATGATCTCGGCGATAGCAAGCTCGCCGGCATTCGCCTCCTGCAAGCGGACGCCGCCCGTATCAAACAGGATCAGGACGGGGGTCGAGCCGATCTGGCGCGCGGCGCGGAGCAGCCCGATCAGCTTGGCGCCATGCACCTCGCCAAACGCGCCGCCCATGAAGCGGCCTTCCTGCGCGGCGACGAACACCGGCGAGCCGTCGAGGCGGCCGTGACCGACGACGATGCCGTCGTCGAATTGCTCGGGAAGATCGAATATCTTCAGATGCGGGCTGACCTCGCGCCGCTCCGGACCAATGAACTCGACGAAGCTGCCGGCGTCGAGCAGCAGCTCCAGTCGCGTGCGGGCCGACGCCTCGTAGAAGCTGGTGCTGCGGGCCCGTTCGGCCGGGCTGATGTCCTTGAGCGGAGCGATCATTGGCCGGCCTCCGCGATCAAGCGCACCGCCTGCGCCAGCCGCAGCGACACCGTATCCGGACGCGCGCCTCCGTCATTGATCGAGAACTTCAGCCCGCCCGGCGAATAGCGCTCGACGAAATCGCTGATCACGGCACTCCAGACTGCTCCAAAGCCCACGGCCGCAGTCTTGATGTCCACGGCGCATTCCGCATCCGGCAAGCTCCGCTCGACCAGCACTTCCAGATTTCCGGAAGCGACCACGCCGACAATCGCGCTTTGCCTGGTGCCGCCGACTCGCGCGCGAACCTGGTGTTGAAAGTTGAGATCTTCCATGGTCCGTCCCTCACCAATTCCTGAATTTTGACGGCGGTGCGTAGAGTCCGCCCGACCAGCGCACGAGGTCCTTGATCGAGCGCGCCGCCAGCAGGCTGCGATCCGCGTCGAGCGGATTGATGCCGAGATCTTCCGGCCTGCGGATCACGCCGCGCTCGCGTAGGCGCGAGACCATGTTGCGATCGCGCCTGCGACCGACATCAGTGTAGCCGGCGACGCCGCGGATAGCCTGCTCGCGCTCCTGCGCGGTCCGGCACAGCAGGAGATTCGCCACGCCTTCCTCGGTGACGATGTGCGTGACGTCATCGCCATAGATCATGACCGGCGCGAGTTCGAGATTGAGCTTCTCCGCGAGCTCGATCGCATCGAGCTTCTCGACGAACAGCGGCACGTTCTTGTCGCCGAACGTCTCGCCGATCTGCACCACCAGCTTGCGGCCGCACCGTAGCGGCGCCGGACTGTCGGGATCGGCCTCCGCTCCGGCCTTCAGCCAGGGCTCGCTCGGATGACGCCGCCCGCGGGCGTCCGCCCCCATGTTCGGGGCGCCGCCGAAGCCCGCGATGCGCGAGGTGGTGACAGTCGACGAATTTCCTTGCAGATCGATCTGCAGCGTGGAGCCGATGAACATGTCGCAGGCATAGAGCCCGGCGGTCTGGCAGAGCGCGCGGTTGGAGCGCAACGAGCCGTCGGGACCGGTGAAATAGACGTCGGATCTGGCCCGGATGTAGTCGTCCATGCCGACCTCCGAGCCGAACGAGTGGATCTGCCGCACCCAGCCGGACTCGATGGCGGGAATGAGCGCGGGATGCGGATTCAGCGCGAACTGAGTCGCGATGCTGCCCTTCAGCCCCAGCCTCTCACCGAATGTCGGCAGCAGGAGCTCGATCGCGGCCGTGCTGAAGCCGATACCGTGATTGAGCCGCTGCACGCCATAGGGCGCATAGATGCCCTTGATCGCAAGCATCGCCGTCAGGATCTGGCCTTCCGTGATCGCGGCCGGATCGCGCGTGAACAGCGGCTCGACGAAGAACGGCTCGTCGGCCTTGACGATAAAGTGGACACGGTCCGCCGGGATGTCCACGCGCGGAACGGTCTCGACGATCTCGTTGATCTGGGCGATCACGACGCCGTCCTTGAACGCCGTCGCCTCGACCACGGTCGGAGTGTCCTCGGTGTTCGGACCGGTGTAGAGATTTCCCTCGCGATCGGCGCTGACGGCGGCGATCAGCGCGACGTGCGGCGTGAGGTCGATGAAGTAGCGGGCGAACAGCTCCAGATAGGTATGGACCGCGCCGAGCTCGATCTTGCCGCCGAACAGCATGCGCGCGATCCTCGCCGATTGCGGTCCGGAATAAGCATAGTCGAGCCGCTTCGCGACGCCGCGGTCGAACAGGTCCAGATGTTCGGGCAGAACGACACCCGACTGCACCATGTGCAGATCGTTGACCCTGGACAGATCGACCGCCAGCAGCGCGCGGCTCAGCAGATCCGCCTGCTTCTGGTTATCGCCCTCCAGGCAAACCCGGTCGCCCGGTCGGATCACGGCCTCCAGCAGGCGCGTGACGTCGTGTGCTTCGACGACCTTGCCGCGGGCAAAGCCGGCTCCCGCGGCAATGCGCGCATCGCGCGCGGCTCGATTGTTCTGCCAGCTTGTCATGACCGTCATTCCCTCAGACAAGTGCCGCACGATTGCATTCGTGAAATTGCGGGACATTCGGGGCGGCGGGAGTGCTGTCACCCCCGCCGTCCTTCCTTCTGCCGGCCGTGCGTCAGGACCGGCAAAAACGGGCGTCAGCGGGTAGCGGGCTGCGGGATGCTGCGCGCGGCGCGGGCGATCACGGCCGCCACTTCCTTCGGATGAGACTCGTAGACCGAGTGGCTGGCGCCTGGGATTACCGTTGTCTGGCTTTTCGCGCGCTCGTAGTACCAGCGCTCGAGATCCGGATTGATGATCTGATCGCTGCCGGCGACGATGCCCCAGCTCGGCTTGGTCTTCCACGCGGCCGCAGTCAGCGGCGTACTGAACACCTGCGTCGCTGCCAGCACCTGGGATCGCGCGACGAACTCGGCGCGCTCACGCGGCAGATCGGGCGCGAACAGCTTCGGGAATTGCACGGGATCGAGATAGGTGAATTTGTCGGGCGTGACCTTGATGACGCCTTCGGTCTTGCCGAGGACGCTCGGTGTCTTCTTGCCGAGCGCCGATTCGTCCTCGCCGACGTCGGGCGCGTGCGCGGCGACGTAGACCAGGCCGACGACATTGGGATGCACTCCCGCCTCTGTGATGATCGAGCCGCCATAGCTGTGGCCGACGAGGAGCGTCGGGCCGTCCTGGAGATCGAGGATGCGCTTTGCTGCCGTGACGTCGTCTGCAAATGTCGTCTCGGGCTCCTGCACCATGGTGACGCGGAAACCTTCCTTGGTCAGGATCTCGTAGACCGGCTTCCAGCCGGACGCATCCACCCAGGCGCCGTGCACCAGGACGATATTTTTCAGGGGTTCGGCGCGCGCGGGGGCAACGGTCGCCATCAAGGAGAGCGCAGCGGCAAAGGCGAGACCAGCGTTGAGGTATTTCATGTCAGGATCACTCCGGGTTGGAATGACGTGACACTAATTTCGAGGCTTGCCTGCGTATTTCGGCAAACAACTGTCCTTGCCACTTCGCACGCCGCAGCACGCAAGCTGCGACAATCAGCGCCCGAACATCATCCCGAGATGCAACTCTAACCGAAGGCCCATGTCATGCACACTGACGTTCATGACATGATTTCTCGCGAGCGTGAACGGCCGGCGTTCGGACATGAAAGACGATCGATGCGCACTCTGTCATTCACTACAACGTTCATGACGTCACTCCAAACATAGGATCGACCAATGACCTCCACCGCAACGTGCCGGGCCGCCCTCTTCGTCCTGCTCAGCGCAACAATGCCGGCTCATGCCGGCACCTGCACGGATGACATCGCGCAAACCCAAGCCCAGCTGGATCTGGCCATCGAGAAGGACGCGGGCTCCCACGGCTGGAAGCCGGAGAGCCTCAACGCGCTGCGCAGCCGTCAACCGACGCCCCGCTCGCTCGCCGAAGCCGAAGGGAGCAACGGCGTCGATTTCACTGATGCGCTCGATTCGCTCGAGCGCGCGCGCGCCGCCAATCGCACCGGCGATATCGCCGCGTGCAGCCAGGAGATCGCGCACGCGCGCGCCATCCTGAGATAGCGAAAGCCGTTTTAGGGCCGACGACGCGGCGACGCGCCAAAATGGTCGCGCGAAAGAGAATGAGACGGGCGAAGCACGTGTTACGCCTCGCCGTCGTGCAGCCGGGGAGCAGGACGTGCGTTCTCGAAATACCCGCGCTCCCGCGGCTTCCTATTGTTCGATCGCAGTCAGCCGGAGTTTTCAGCCATGCGACAACGGCATTCAACATATAAGTGTGTGATGCTTGCGATCGCCATGCTGTGGCTGGTCCCGGCTGCGGCCAACGCTCAAACAACGATGCCGGGCATGCAGCCGCCTGCCGGAATGCTTGCGACGTCGCCGCTCAACCCGCAATCCACGCGACCTGTAGGCATCCCGCTGGGATCGACCGAGATCGCAACGCCCGGCATCTCGCCGATCAATCCCGTGCAAAGCACGATGGGCTGTGCCGGGTCCGGCAACGCCGGATCCAGCGGAGCATTGTTCGACGGCGGCGGGCTGTCCGGCACCTCGTCGACCAATTGCGCCGGCAGCAGCGTGGCACCGTCGTCCCTGCCCTCGACATCGACGGTCGGGCGCGTCGGAATTCCGCTGGGCTCCACCGAAATTGGCGGCGCCGGAATTAGTCCGTCCGTGCCGGTGCCCGGCCCCACATCCATGGGCAGCACGACGTCGATCGACGGCTCCGGCAATCCCTGAGATCAAGAAGGACCATCGCCGTGAAACGGACCCTCACCATTGTGATCGTTACTCTCGCCGTGATCCTGGCCGGCGCGGGCTTCTGGTTTTTCGGCACCGACCAGAAGCCGGCCGTAGCCGCCGCACCCGTGCCCACCGCCGTGCCGGTGGTCGCCGCCACCATCACGGGCAAGGACGTGCCGATCTATCTGCGCGGCATCGGCACGGTGATCGCCTACAACACCGACGTCGTGCGCAGCCAGATCCAGGGGCAGATCGTCAAGATCGCCTTCACGGAAGGACAGACCGTCAAGGCCGGCGACCTCCTCGCCCAGATCGATCCGCGTCCTTACGAAGCGCAGATCGAGCAGCTGACGGCCAATCGCGACAGGGACCAGGCGCAACTGACGAATGCCGAGGCCAATCTCTCCCGCTACAATCAGCTCGGCGACAAGGGCTACGCGACGCCGCAACTGATCGAGACGCAGACCGCGCAGGTGGCCCAGCTAAAGGCCGCCGTCAAAGCGGACCAGGCCCAGATCGACGAGGCCGACGTCCAGCTCAGCTACACGCGCCTGACGTCGGCCATTCCCGGCATCACCGGCGTTCGCCAGATCGATGTCGGCAACGTGATTCACCCGACCGACCCCAACGGTCTCGTCGTCGTCACCCAGATCGAGCCGATCTCGCTGCTCTTCACGCTGCCGCAGACCGACCTGCCCGTGATCCAGGAGCACGTCGCAAAGGGTGAGCTGAAGGTCATCGCCTACAGCCAGGACAACAAGACGAAGCTCGACGAAGGCACGCTGCTGCTGGTCAACAACGAGATCGCGGGGACCACCGGCACCGTGCAGCTCAAGGCGATGTTCCCGAACCATGAGCACCGGCTGTGGCCGGGCCAGCTGGTGAACGCGCGCCTGCTGCTCGAGATCCGGAAGGGCGCGCTCACCGTCGCCGGTTCGGCCGTACAGCAGGGGCCGAACGGCAGCTATGTCTATGTCGTGACCGGCGGCGAGACGGCCGCCTTGCGTCCCGTTCACGTCGCACAAATCAGCGATGGCCAAGCCCTGATCGACCAGGGACTGAAATCCGGCGACGTCGTCGTGATCGACGGCCAGTACCGGCTCGCGGAAGGCAGTCGCGTTCGCGAGCTGCACGGCAGGGCCGCGCGTGAAGCCGACCTGCAAAGCGCCGTGCAGGACGCAATCCCATGAACCTCTCCGCCCCCTTCATCCTGCGGCCGATCGCAACCGCCCTGCTGATGGCGGGCTTGCTGCTGTGCGGGCTTGCCGCCTATCCGCTGCTGCCAGTCGGCGCGCTGCCGAACGTCAACTATCCAACCATCCAGATCTCGGCGCAATTGCCCGGCGCCGACCCCGGAACGATCGCCTCGTCGCTGGCCACGCCGCTCGAGCAGCAGCTCAGCCAGATCCCCGGCGTCACCCAGCTCACCTCGTCCAGCGCGCTTGGCGTGGCCCAGCTCACGGTGCAATTCGAGCTGTCGCGCACTGTGGATAGTGCGGCAGTGGACGTGCTGGCCGCGATCAATGCCGCGAGCCCGTTCCTGCCGCCGAACATCCCCTACCCCCCGACGATCCGGAAGGTGAATCCGGCGGAGACGCCGATCATGCTGATCGCGCTGACGTCGGACTCGCTGCCGCTGACCACGGTCGACGCTTATGCGGAGAACATCCTGCTGCCGAAGATTTCGCAGGTGCCGGGCGTCGGTCTCGTCGGCATCGGCGGCCAGCAGAAGCCCGCGATCCGCGTTCGCGTCAATCCGCAGGCGCTCGCCGCCCGCGGCATCGGCCTCGAAGACGTCCGCACCGTGATCGCCGGCGCCAATGTCGACCTGCCCAAGGGCACGCTCAACAGCCCGCGCGTCACCTATACGCTGAACACCAACGATCAGCTGCTCAAGCCCGCCGCCTATGAAGACCTCATCATCGCCTATCGCAACGGCTCGCCGGTGCGGATAGGCGACATCGGCACGGCGGTCGACGGATCGGAGAACAACCTTCTGGCCGGCTGGTACGGCAAGGATCCCGCCATCATCCTGGCGGTGCAGCGCGTTCCCGGCGCCAACGTGATCGAGACCGTCGACCGCATCAAGAAGCTGCTGCCGCAACTGCAGGCCTCCGTTCCCCCGGCAATCAAGGTGACGATCGCCGCCGACCGCACCGCCACCATCCGCGCCGCCGTCTCCGACGTTCAATTCACGCTGATGCTGACGGTCGCGTTGGTCGTGATGGTCATATTCCTGTTCCTGCGGAATCTCTGGGCCACCATTATCCCGGCGATCACGGTTCCCCTGTCGCTGGTCGGCACGTTCGCGGTGCTTTACGTGCTCGGCTACAGCCTCGACAACCTCTCGCTGATGGCGCTGTCGATCGCGGTCGGCTTCGTGGTCGACGATGCCGTCGTCGTCATCGAGAACATCGTGCGCCATCTCGAGCAGGGCATGACGCCGATGGAGGCCGCGCTCAGGGGTTCTAGCGAAATCGGCTTCACGATCGTCTCCATCACCCTGTCGCTGATCGCGGTGTTTATCCCGCTGTTTTTGATGGGCGGTTACGTCGGCAAGCTGTTCCAGGAATTCGCCGTCACGATCACCGCCTCGCTGCTGTTGTCGCTCATCATCTCGCTGACGCTGACGCCGATGATGTGCGCGCGGCTGCTGAAGGACGAATCGCGCAAGAAGCATGGCCGGGTTTACCTCGCCTTCGAACGCGGTTTCGATGCCCTGCTCGCGCTCTATGCGAGCGGCCTGCGAATCGTGCTGCGCCATCGCTTTGTGACGCTGCTGGTGATGCTCTCGACCATCGCGCTGACCGGCTATCTCTACGTGATCATTCCGAAAGGCTTCTTTCCGCAGCAGGACACCGGGCAGATCGTCGGCATCACCGAAGCCGCACAGGACATCTCCTTCCCCGCGATGTCCGAACGCCAGCAGGCGGTCGTCGACATCCTCTCGAAGGATCCGGCGGTCCAGTCGGTGGCGAGCTATATCGGCCCGGGCGGTCCGACCGCGACACTCAACCAGGGACGCATCTTTATCGTCCTGAAGCCGAAGCCGGAGCGCAAGGCCAGTGCCGATCAGATCATCGAACGGCTGGGACCTGCGCTGTCGCATATTCAGGGCATCAGACTTTACATGCAGGCCGCGCAGGACATCACCATCGGCGCCCGGCTGTCGAAGACGCAATATCAGTACACGCTGACGGATGCCGATTCAAACGAGCTCACCAACTGGTCGGCGATCTTCCTGGCAAAACTGCGCGCGCTCGATCTCATCACCGACGTCGCGAGCGACCAGGCCAATGCGGGCCCGCGGCTCGAGGTCACCGTCAATCGCGAGGTCGCATCGAGCTTCGGCATACTGCCGACGACGATCGATAACACGCTCGACGACGCCTTCGGCCAGCGCATCGTCTCCACCATGTTCACCTCGCTGAACCAGTACCATGTCGTGATGGAAGTCGATCCGCGTTTCCAGTACGGCCCCGAAGCGCTGAAGGACATCTACCTGAACTCGGCCACCGGCCAGCAGGTCCCCCTGAGCACACTGGTTCACAGCGTGATCAAGCCCGCGCCGATCCTGATCAATCACCAGAGCCTGTTCCCCTCGGTGACGATCTCGTTCAACCTCAAGCCCGGCGTCGCGTTGGGCGATGCCGTGACCGCGATCCAGACCATCGAGAAGAGCACCCGAAAGCCCGCCTCACTCTCGACCTCGTTCCAGGGCAATGCGCAGGCGTTCCAGTCCTCCCTATCGGGCACGCCGTTATTGATCGGGGCGGCGCTGATCGTGATCTACATCATCCTCGGCGTGCTCTATGAGAGCCTGATCCACCCCATTACGATCCTGTCGACGCTGCCTTCGGCTGGCATCGGCGCGCTGCTGCTGCTGCTGGCCGTCCACATGGATCTCAGCGTCATCGCCATCATCGGCATCATCCTGCTGATCGGCATCGTCAAGAAGAACGGCATCATGCTGGTCGATTTCGCCCTCGAGGTGGAGCGCCAGCACGGGCTCAGCCCGGAAGAGGCGATCTACCAGGCCTGCACGCTACGCTTCCGCCCGATCCTGATGACGACGATGGCGGCGCTGCTGGGCGGCGTGCCGCTGATGATCGGCAGCGGTACCGGCGCGGAGCTGCGCCAGCCGCTCGGCTATACGATCGTCGGCGGCCTGATGCTGTCGCAGGTCCTGACGCTCTACACGACGCCCGTCGTCTATCTCTATCTGGACCGGCTCAGCAACTGGCTGACCGGGCGCAAGCCGCGGGCGGCCGAGCCATCCACCCCATCCACAAGCGAAGCAGCCACAGGATTGCGCCATGAATCCGCCTGAGCAGGTAACCGCCCGCATCATACCAGCACGATCACGGCTTCGTGCGTTTTGACAAAGCGTCGACGAAAACGCAAAAGACCGCTCTTCGGCGGGGCGTTAGACCTTCCGCATGACGCTCGAACGCCTGGATGGCGCTAACTCCCTACAGCCCCAGCGATGGTGGCGCCGTTTGCTGCCGATCCAGACAATACAGGATCGGATTCTGCTGTGGGCCTGGGGCAGCCTGGTTTTGACCCTGCTGTCCTTCGCCTGTTCACTGCTTGGAGACAATTTTACGGCGATCGCTTTCGCTGCTTTCCTAGCCGCTTCGCTGACGCTCGTCGGCGCGATCATGGACATCACCGCCCAGAAGAAGGCCCACGCCGAGCTGGAGCGGAGCGAGCAGCGCTACCGCCATTTGTTCAGCCGCATGCCGATCGCGTTTCGTCAGCTCGATGCCAGCAGGCTGGTCGTGCTGTTCCGGAAATTGCGCGCCGAAGGCGTCAAGGACCTCGGCCCGTATTTCGACAGCCATCCCGAGTTCCTCCGGACCTGCATGGATGCGCTCTCGTTTCAGGAGGCCAACGAAAGGGCGATCCAGATGTTCGGCAGAGGCGTCGACGGCTTTGTCGGACGTTCCATGGCAGAGACCTGGAAGGAACGTCCCGATACGTTCCGGCGGGCCATGGAGTCTCGTTATCGCGGTGAGACGAACTTCGAGGAAGAGACCCAGATGGTCACGTGGGACGGCCGCGTCGTCGACGTTCTCTTCACGACAGCTCGGGTCGGCCCCATCAATGATCTCGAAATAAGCCTGGTCGGCACGATCGACATTTCACAACGCCTTCGCGCCCAGGAAAGGCTCCGGCAGGTGCAGGCGGAGTTCGCACATGCCGCGCGTGTCTCGATGCTCGGCGAGCTCACCGCGTCGATCGCCCACGAAGTGAATCAGCCGCTCGCCGCTATCGCCACCAATGGCGCCGCCGGGCTGCGGTGGCTGAACAGGCCCGTCCCCGATATCCTCGAGATCCGCAAGACCATCGAAAATATCGTCGTGGATACCCAACGAGCCGCGAACATCGTGGCGCGCGTTCACGGGATGGCTTCCCGGAAAGTCCCCGAGCAGGCATCCCTGTCGTTCGACGAGATCATTCGCGAAGCGCTTCTCTTCCTTCGACACGAGATGGAATCCCGCAGCGTGACGATCCTGCACCGGCCTGATCCGACCAGCCCGCAGGTGCTCGGCGACCGCACCCAGCTCCAGCAGGTGATCGTCAATCTGGCCATCAACGCGGTGCAGGCGATGACGCAAGCAGGATGTGACGACCGCAGGATCGTCATCAGCACGGTCACACAGGACGCGACGAAATTGTGCTGCTCCGTGGAGGACAACGGTCCTGGCATCGCCGCCGAACATGTCGATCGGCTGTTTGAGAGCTTTTTCACGACCAAGGACAGCGGCATGGGCATGGGCCTGCCGATCTGCCGGTCGATCGTCGAAGCGCATGGCGGCCGGATCGGCGCCGAAGGCCACGGCGCGAATGGCGGCGCGCGCTTCTGGTTCACGCTACCGATATACGCTTCGCCGGCGGATACGTCGCGCTGCGAGCTCCACGCCGAGACGTGACCGGAGTTTTCCAGGGCTGTCGCTATTCTCCGGTCGCGGCCGAACGCACTAGGCGGACCGGGACGCCCTTGAATGACGGCGTGAAGCTCAGGGGATCACGGGCATAGAGCGGCACCAGCGGATTGGTCTCTGGATAGTACGCCGCACAACAGCCGGTCGGAAAGGCATAGGCGACGACGCGGAAGTTGCGCACAATCCGTTCTGCGCCATCGGTCGAGGCGGTTATCAGATCGACACGGTCGCCGTCGGCAAGCCCGCGCTTCTTCAACTCGTATTCGTTGAGGAAGACCACGTCGCGCTGGCCGAACACGCCGCGATAGCGGTCGGACATCGAGTAGAGCGTCGTGTTGTACTGATCGTGGCTGCGTATGGTGGTGAGCCACAAGAAATCGGGATCGCTCTGCGGCGGGTCCTCGCCGCAACCCGGGAAGACCAAAAAGTTCGCCTTGCCCGACGGCGTCGCCCAGATGCGCTCGCGTGCCGTCGAGATAAGATGGAAGCCGCCGGGGACGCGGATGCGGGCGTTGTAGCCCTGGAAGATCGGGAACACCGCCTCGATCGCATCGCGAATCCGGTCGTAATCAGCCACGAAGCCGTCCCAGTCGACCACCGTACGCTCGCCCAGCGTCGCCTTGGCGACGCCGGCGACGATCGCGATCTCGCTGAGGAGATGCTCCGATGCCGGTTTGTTGCGGCCGGCGGACGCATGCACCATCGACATCGAATCTTCCACCGTGACCGACTGCGGCCCCGATTGCTGCACATCGATCTCGGTGCGGCCGAGGCACGGCAGGATCAGGGCGTCGGCACGGCCATGGATCAGATGGCTGCGGTTGAGCTTGGTCGAGACGTGGACGGTCAGAGCGAGTTTGCCAAGCGCGGCCTGGGTCGCCTGCCAGTCCGGAATGGCTGCGGCGAAATTGCCGCCCATCGCGAAGAAGGCCCTCACCTCGCCGCGGATCATGGCCTCGAGCGCGGTCACCACATTGTGTCCTGGTGCGGCCGGAGGCTTGAAGCCGAAGCGTTGCTCCAGGCGCTCGAGGAAGTCCGCCTTGGGGATCTCCGTGATTCCCACGGTCCGATCGCCCTGCACATTGGAATGACCGCGAACCGGGCAGACGCCGGCGCCATCGCGCCCGACATTGCCGCGCAACAGGGCGAGGTTGGCGATCTGCTGGACGTTGTTCGCACCGCGCCAGTGCTGGGTGATGCCCATTCCGTACACGAGGATGGCGCGCTCGGCCTTCATATAGGCGCCCGCCGCATATTCCATGTCCTCGCGCGTCAGGCCAGACTGACGTTCGATGTCCGGCCATTGCGTGCGTTTGAGATCGTCGATCAGCGCCTCAACTCCGGCGGTGTGGCCACGAATGAAATCCCAGTCCAGGATCTCCGGCTGCTCGGCGGCACGGGCGGCCTCGTCGGCCTCCACCAGGATCTTCATGATCCCCTTGAGGACGGCGACGTCGCCGCCGACCCGCACCTGGAACAGTCTTGAGCTGATCGTCGTCGACGACAGCGTCATCATCTCGACCGGGCTCTGCGGCGCCTGGAAACGTTCCAGCGCCCGCTCACGGAACGGGTTGAACGAGATGATGGAGGCGCCGCGGCGTGCCGCATTGCGCAGGCTGGTCATCATCCGCGGGCTGTTGGTGCCCGGATTCTGGCCGAAGATGAAGATGCAATCGGCCTTGTCGAAATCCTCCAGCAGCACGGTGCCCTTGCTGACGCCGAGCGAGTACGGCAGACCAACGCTGGTCGCCTCGTGGCACATGTTCGAGCAGTCGGGAAAGTTGTTGGTGCCGTATTCGCGCACGAAGAGCTGATAGAGGAAGGCGGCTTCGTTCGAAGTCCGCCCCGACGTGTAGAACTCCGCCATGTTCGGATCCGGCAAGGCCCGGAGCTCGCGACCGATCATATCGAATGCATCGCTCCATTTCACCGGAAGATAGCGGTCGGATACGGCGTCGTAGGCCATCGGATGAGTGAGCCGCCCGACCATTTCGAGATCGTAATCGTTCCAGCCAGCGAGCTCGGTGACGGTATGCTCGGCGAAGAATTCCGGCGTGCAGCGCTTCGATGTTGTCTCCCAAGCGATTGCCTTGCCGCCGTTCTCGCAGAATTCGAATGATGAGGTATGCTTCGGATCGGGCCAGGCACAGCCGGGGCAATCGAAGCCCTCTGGTTGATTCATTCGGCTGAGCGTCGCGGCACCTTTCAGCGGCGCCCGCTGCACCAGAAGCGCCTCGCTGAGCGCCTTCAGTGCGCCCCAGCCGCCGGCGGGTTCGCGATAGGGACGGACCGACTTCGTGGTCATCTCGATATCTCTCGATGTGGCAATTCTCCGGTTCAGTTAAGGATCGCGCAGGCAGAGCCGTCTTTTCAGAACGAAGCCGAATTTCGCAATTGCACACGTTCGATCCCGGGCGGCGGGCCGAAGCAGCCATGCATTCCAGCAAAAACAGCGCCGTTCGCGGAAGCAGAAGCGGCAACCGGAAACTAGGTTGGTCGGCCGGAGCCCCGTCGCTACGGGAGGGCTTTCGACAGTTTTCAGGAGCGACCCAAGATGTTTTCACGACGTGATTTGCTGGCCATGTCCGCGGCAGGCGCCGCCATGGTCGGTTCCAGTGCGCAGGCCGCAACCTTCGGCAATCCGGACGAGCCGCCGCAAGGCGCCGTCAACGCCAAGAGTCCCGGAAGCCTGACCGATCCCGGTCCGCAGAATCTCGAACTGGGCAAGCAATTCCCCTCCGCACAAACTCCGCCGGCGACCGACGTCGGTGGCTTGCCGATGGATTGGGCCTCGTTCAACAATGCGCCGAGGCGCATCCAGAATGGCGGCTGGGCACGGCAAGTCACCGTCGCGGACTTCGCCATCTCGAAGGAGATCTCTGGCGTCAACATGCGACTGTCCGCCGGCGGCATCCGCGAGCTGCATTGGCATCAGGCGGCCGAATGGGCGATCATGACCTACGGCAGCTGCCGCATCACCGTGCTCGACACGCAGGGGCACCCCTATGTCGGCGACCTCAAGGCCGGCGACCTCTGGTATTTCCCACCGGGCGCGCCGCACTCGCTGCAAGGCCTGGGGCCTGATGGTTGCGAATTCGTGATCTGTTTCGACGACGGCCACGCCAATGAGTTCAACACGCTGCTGGTGACGGACTGGCTCGCCCATACGCCGCCCGAGGTGCTCGCGAAGAATTTCGGCGTTCCGGCCGATACCTTCGCGAAGATTCCGCTGCATAATCGCTGGATCTTCCAGGGCACGGTGCCCGGCGATCTCGCCGCCGATCGTGCCGTAATCGCCAAGCATGCCCAGGCACCGCCCTATCCCTTCATCCATTCGCTCGGCAGTTCGGCACCGGTGAAGGAGAGCTCCGCCGGCAGCATCCGCGTCGCCGACAGCAGCAACTTCAAGGTCGCCACCACCGTCGCCGCGGCGCTGGTGACGATGCCGCCGGGAGCGGTCCGGGAGATGCACTGGCATCCGAATGCCGACGAGTGGCAGTACTATATCAAGGGCAAGGCACGGATGACGGTGTTCGACACCGGCCCCAACGCGCTGACGACGGACTTTTCCGCCGGCGACATTGGCTATGTCCGGCGCAATCTCGGTCATTATGTGGAGAACGTCGGCGACACCGAACTGCAGTTCGTCGGTGTGTTTCGTGCGCCTCGCTACGAAGAGGTGTCGCTATCCAACTGGCTGACGCACACGCCTCCCAGCCTGGTCGCCCAGCATTTCAACATCGACGAGAAGCTGATCGCCCAGTGGCCGGACAATGGCCCCGGTGTCATGCCCAAATCCTGAAGCAAAGCCGCATAGGGACCAGAACGAGAAAGGCGCCGAAACCGGCGCCTTTCTTTTTGTCCGCGTTTCGAGCTGTGCAGCGGTCAGTAGTGATCGGCCGCTGGGGCCGCCTTGCCGCGGAAGACGCGATAGCCCACGGCGACATAGAGCAGCATCAGCGGGAATACGAACAGGCCGGCGCCCCAGAACATGAAGGCGAGACTTGCATGAGGCGCCGCGGCCTCGTCGATCGTGATGACGAACGGGATCATGTAGGGCCAGAACGACAGAGCGAGCGTGGCGAAAGCCGCCACGAAGATCAGCGCGACTATGTGGAACGGCCAATAATCGTCATGGACCAGGATGCTCTTGGCCAGCATCGCGGCCGCGCCGGCGCCGATCGCGGGAAACACGAGCAGATAGGGCCGATCGGTCCAGCGCTGCAGAATCGGAAGATGTTCGGCAAGCGCATACGCAAAGACGACGACCAGGAACACCAGGACGCCGGTCGCCAGCGGCGGGATCTGGCTCCGCGCGGCATCCCGAACGGGACCATCACTCTTCCTTACCAGCCAGCAGGCCCCGAGCAGCGAATAGCCGAAGCAGAGTCCGATCCCGCACAGGGCGGAAAAGGCGGTCAGCCAGCCGAGCGTTCCACCGGTATAATCGCCGTTGGAGAACTGAAGTCCTTCGACGAGAGCGCCGACCATCGCGCCCTGCGTGAAGCTCGCCGCAAACGAGCCCGCGACGAAACTGACGTCCCAGACCCAGCGCGAACGGAGCGCTTTGCCGCGAAACTCGAAGGCCACGCCGCGCAGGATCAATCCGAGCAGCATCACGACGACCGGGATATAGAATGCCGACATCACCATGGCGTACACCACGGGAAACGAGCCCCACATGATCACGCCCGTGACGATCAGCCAGGTCTCATTGCCGTCCCAGACCGGAGCGACCGTGCTCAGCATGGCATCTCGCTTCGCCTCACTGCCGGCCAGGCCGAACAGCATGCCGACGCCGAGATCGAACCCGTCGAGGAGGAGATAGATCAGAATGCTGATGGCAAGAAGGGCGACCCAGTACATCACCATGGTTACTCTCCTGCCTCGATATAGCTGCTGGCGGCCGGCACCTGATCCGCGAGCGACATCGGCCGATTGGGCACGGGGACGTGGAGCGGCTTGCCGCCCACGCAGAACGCGCCAGTCAGATAGGACGCGAGCAGCATATGCGGAAACCGGACCCAGACCACGCGATTGAAGATGATCTGCGCCCAGTCATCAGGTACGAACTGGCCGTTCTGCAGGACGTAGCCGGTCGGCACCTGCATCCAGCTGTTGTTGACCATGATCCAGAACGCCGACAGCGTGGTTCCGAGCGCAACCATCGCGGTCGAGAACAGGTAGAACCATGGCGGCACCCGGGGTCGGCCGAAGATGAGGATGCCGAAGAAGCCCGCCTCCAGCATGAAGGCGGTGAATGTTTCGTAGGACAGAAGCGGGCCCTGGATCGGACCCGACATCTTCGAGAGCACGCTCCAGTTCGTTCCGAACTGAAATGCCATCACCACGCCCGATACGACGCCCATGCCGAAGGCCACGCCGAAGATCTTCAGCCAGAACGCGAACAGGGTCCGGTAGACGGGCTTGCCACTGTACTGGTGCATCGCTTCCAGCACGGTGAGCCAGGCCGCAAGCCCGATCGTGAATGCCGGGAAGATGATGTGGAACGAGATGGTGAAGGCGAATTGCAGCCGCGACAGGAGGAGTGCCGTCGGATCCATCGGAGAGCCTCCCGTTCGCTCACGCCCCTTCGCGGTCGCCCGCGCGCGAGCGGCCGATTGCAGAATGTTATCGACCTTGAGCACCGCGGCCGCACCCCCGAGCTTATCCGCGGGACGGCGCATGCGCTTCCGCGAACGAACGTCCTCTTTCCGAATGGCATGGTGAGCGCCTCTACCCGCAACAAGCGAGCGCGACGTCAATGCGAATGGCTTCGCCGGCGGCAGAGCCAGAGAACGTATATCGACGATGCAATCGGCAGAGCGAGGCTCCAGGTTCCCAACCATTTCGTCACGCAACCGCCGACGGCGGCCCCTAGCAGGAACGCCAAACAGAGCGTGAGCATGGTTCCGGCGCCGCGCGCCGCATCGCGATCAGGCGCCGCAACGAACTGATCCATGGCCCGGAGCATGTTGCCGGTGACCGTGACCGAGAGATATTTCCAGTGACCGACCTGTCTGAAGCTTGCCGACTGCAGCGCGACGCGAAACGAGATGACGAGGATCGTGATCTCATCCGAAACGCGATGAAGCAACAGCATCGTCGCGGCGAGACAGACGATCTCTCCGATGAGGCAACATAACGCCGCCCGGGTGCGAACCGCCGCCAACGCTCCCAGGACAAAGGCCACGAGTGGAAGAAGATGGTGAAGCGCGCGCTGCCATTGCCCTGATAGCGCGTAGATTCCGAGGAAGACAACATTGCCGGTTTGCGAGCTCGCGAAGACGCCGAGTGACAGCCAGGTAAACGCGTCGAGGAAACCGCCCGACATGCTCAGCACAGAGGCAACCAGCAGCGATCGTTCCGGGGCACAGGCTTCGACGCTTGTCCCGGCCAGGGGCTCCAGTGCTGCAGTTTGCATGGCCATATTCGCGGGTCCGCCGAAGTCAGCAGCCGGCGCGCGGGGCGGCCTCGTCAGGCAGCAGAACACGGTGCGGATGCGTGAACACGCCGTATCCGTCATCGCGGGCGACGGCGAGTAGCGTGATTCCCGCCTCGTTCGCGGTCTGGATCGCGAGCGCTGTCGGCGCGGAAACGGCCACAACGACCGGCGCGCCGATCATCGCGGCCTTCTGCACCATCTCCACCGAAACCCGGCTCGTCAGCAGCACGGCGCTGTCGCAGGCTGACTTGCCGTCGCGGACGATTGCGCCGGCAAGCTTGTCGAGCGCATTGTGCCGGCCGACATCCTCCCTGATCAGAGCAATGCCGGTGCGAGGGCGCCACAAGGCTGCCGCGTGAACGGACCGCGTATGTTGGTTCAATATCTGGAGGGGAGACAGCGCATGCATGGCGTTCAGCAGGTCCCGCGCGTGAAAGGCAATGCCACGCCCTTCAACGCGTGACGGCGCGCGACGCGCCTGTTCGAGGCTTTCGATACCGCATAATCCGCATCCGACCGGACCGCTGATGGCGCGGCGGCGTGTGGCCAGGGTCGTCGCGCGGTCGCCGTCAAGCCACATCCGCACCTCCATGCCGAGTTCGTTCGAGATCAGCTCGATGCTCCTGATCTCGCTTGCGCGATCGATGATCGCCTCGGTCAGGCTGAAGCCGAGACCAAAATCCTCCAGATCGGCCGGCGTTCCCATCATCACGGCATGGGTCGATCCGTTGTAAGTGAGCGCAATGGCGCTCTCCTCGGCAACCAGTCGCGACGTCGATGTCGTGCGGCCACCGCGCCAGGCGATCTCCCGGTGCCGCGTGAATGTCGAACCTGTCATCATGGCTCAGACCGTCGCCGGCTCGGCCGAATGCCGCGAGGCTCGGCTTCTGAGCGGGAGCCCGAATGCAATAAAGCCCCAACCCTGGAAGACCAGATCCACGACCAGCATCGCACCGAGCAGCCACAGGCCGACGGCAGGCAAGACCGCAATCAGCATCGCGCCGACGCAGAACGTCACAACGCCGGCTGCCACGATCCAGCGCCAGCCCGCGGCCGGCCGCAGATGGAAACCCGTCCAGATCCGCGTCGCACCGGCAACGACCAGGAGAGCACACACCACGAGCGACAGCGTGAACGAAGCCAGCAGCGGATCGTAGAGGACGACGGCTCCGGCAGCGGCATAGACGATCCCGGCGAACAGCCAGAACAGGAAGCCGCGCAGGCCGTGCACCGAAAAGGCATGCACGATCTGGAAGATCCCGGCGACCGCCATGCTGACGCCGATGACGAGCACGGAGGCGAGGCTCGCCGCCATCAGATTGACCGATGCAATGCCGCCGAGGATCAGTTCAGCGACCCCCAGCGCAACGAACCAGCCCCATTTTCCGCTGATCGCGTGAACGGCCCTTCCGAGCGACGCCTTCGAGTTCGACATATCCGTCATGGCTTGACCCTTGTACGTATGACCGGCGTGCCGGTCGTGGACGTGGTCAAGCCTATAGAGATCCGCGTCCAGTCATCTTTCGAGGATGCAGCGCCATTGTTTCATCCGCACGATGCGGAGCGCTGCTGCGGGATTCACGACCGACGGGTACGTGGCGTGCGCCTGGTCGATCAATGCGAAGACGATCAGCCAGCAATACGCGGACGCGAGGATCTCCGTCGCTTCCGCGTCGTCGCAGCGCGCGGCCCGCTTCGCTTTGCGGCCGCATCCCATGCCAGGTGCTTACGAGTTCGGGCCGCCCCGGCCGGTCTCGTACAGGAACCAGATCCGCCGCTCCGTCTCGTCGATCCAGTTTTCCAGCAGGCTTGCGGTCGCGACGTCGCCGTATTCATCGCAGAGCTCGTGGACCCGGCGCATCTCCCGCGTCAGCTGCTGGTTGTCGCTGCGCAACTCGGCCAGCATCTCCTGCGGATCGACGTAATCCGCGTCGTTGTCGAGAATGCGCTGCTCGCGCGCGATCTGGCCGATCGAGCGCAGCGTGGTTCCGCCGATCTTGCGTGCCCGCTCGGCAATGTCGTCGGTCATGGCAAAGATCTGCTCGGCCTGCTCGTCGAGCATAAGGTGGTAGTCGCGAAAGTGCCTGCCCGACACGTGCCAGTGGAAGTTCTTGGTCTTCAGGTACAGCGCGAAGACATCAGCCAGCAGCGCTCTCAGTGCGGCTGGAACGTCCCGGTTCGCGTTGGCCCCGAGATCCGTTGGGGTTTGGATATCTGCTTTGGTCATTGTCATCATCCTTGTTGGAGGTTGAAAATTTGAGCCGCGCATGTCGCCGACGCGCCAAGCGCTCATTCTGCCGGCGTCGTCCTATTCCCGAGTGGAAAGAGTGCGATCGTCCCGAACACGCCGTCGCGGCGAACCATTGCGTGGAACAGCGCTGCCGCCAGATGCAGCAGCACGAGGGCAAAGAACGCGAAGCCCAGATAAAAATGAGCATTCCACAGCAGTGCGTGCGCGCGATCGCTCTGCGGCAGCAACGCCGGAATTTGAATCCCGCCGTACAGGACGACTGGATAAGCCGCGGCCCAGAGCATGCCGAGACCCAGCAACGGCATGATGATCATGAAGCCATAGAGGGCGAGATGCGACAATCTCGCTCCCAGCTTCATCGCCGGCGGAAGATCGGCCGGCAACGGCGGCGCGCCGTAATGGACCCGCAGGGCCAGCCTGATCACAACGAGGACCAGGAGCGTAAAGCCGAGCGTCTTGTGGATCTGGATGAGCGGCAGGTATTTCGGCGTTATGGTGGACACCATTCCGACGCCGATGAAGAGCATCGCGACGATACAGGCTGCCATCAGCCAGTGCAGCAGCCGCTGGATCGGGGCAAAACGATACGGAACGTTGCTCATGGCTGGGCCGCCCCGGTTCGCGGATAGTCGCCGGCTTCGGCCGCACGCAAATCGTAGGACTTGCGGTAGACTGACGAGCGCGCGGCCGGGAAAGGATCGTCTGACACCCGGATTCCCCGCGGCAGCACGGTCGGATCGAAGTTGATGTCGCGGCAGGGTCCATCCCGCTCGGGTTCGATCCGCTGGACGACAAGCGTTCCGACCTGCACCGTACGGCGCCCCTCGGGCCAAGCCTTGCTCGGGTCCGCGGTCGGATCACCGGGATCGGCGATGGTCGTGACCATGGTCCAGCGTTGCGAGCCGGCGGTCCGGACCCGCTCCGCTATCTCCTGCTCGAGAAAATCCGGGCCGCGCTTCTCCAGTTCGGCCTGTGACACCGGAACGACCGTTGCGGTCGGCCGCGGCGACCATCGCACCGCGCGCTCGCCGCCATTCGCATCCGTGAAGATGAAGCTGTTGAGGCCGTTGTAGGCATCCTCCGCATAGCTCGCGGTCCAGGGCGCCGTCTTGGCCCAGGTCGCGAAGGCGGCGAATTCCGGGTTTGCCTGGATGAAACTCTTCATCGCCTCCGGATCCTTCTTGCCGGATGCAATCAACAGATCGCGGAACGCATGCGGCGTCGACACTGCAAAGACCGGCGGGTCGATCAGCGCCATCCGCCACTCTTCGCCGTCCGCCGCTGCGATCTGCAACCCCAAACCGCGCACCCGCACGGTCGCATCCACGGCGTTCGGGTCGGCTGTGCCAAGATTGAAGCGGCCCAGGGCCGGATACGCGCCTCGCTCGAAGATTCTGGCCTTCGAGAGCTCCACGCCGTTTCCGTTGGACTCGAAGACGCCGGTGAAGCAGATTCCCTTGGCATGATTTCGCCGGTGCCCGAGCGGCGCGCCACTCGGAGGCGTCAGCGCCGAAATCATCTGCTCCGGCGTCAGGCGCCCGGGCGAGAGCCATCCCGCCGTGTAGGCGAACGCTGCAGCGCCGCCTCCGACGAGGACCACGATCAACACGAGCCAGCCAAGCCCCGAACGCGGCGAATTGCCTGACTGATTCATTGCTTCTCCTCGCCAAGCGCGCAAACCAACCCGCAGACCGGCCACGCGGCTCGCTCTGTCGAGCGGTTCGGGTTCTTTGTAGCCGCCGGCCAGGATCGCGATCTTCTGAAACCCACCGCCAATTTCGCGAAGGCACGTTCCGGCTGGTCCGATCAGCGGGAAGCGCCACTTTCGGGCTTTCTCGAAATAATTCGTGCGATCTGGAAATCGCCCGCCGGGCTCGAAAGACCCGTCGTGCAACCAGCGGCATTTCAGAGGTTCTTCACGCAAGGCCGGCAGTCGATCGACGAACGATGAACGTGTCGCGACGCTGGTGCCTTTGCGGATGCCGCAATGCGATTGGGGATCGAATGAGCAAAGTGATCGTCGTCACTGGAGCTGCAAACCGCATCGGACGAAGCACATGCCAGAAACTGGTTCAAGCCGGACATACGGTCTACGTTTCCATGCGGGAAATGGATGGCCAGGATGAGCCCGACGTCGGAGAGGCCGGAGCCGAGGCCGCGACGCGTGGCGCGGAACTCCGAACCATTGCGTTCGACGTCTCCTCGGAAGCCTCCGTAAACTCGGCCATCGATGCCATCGTCGCTGAGAACAACCGCCTCGACGTAATCGTGCACAATGCCCGGCAGGTCCTCTACGGGCCGGCGGAGGCCTTTACACCGGACCAGCTTGCGGAACTCTACGACACCAACGTTCTGAGTGCGCAAAGGCTCAATCGGGCCGCACTGCCGCAGCTGCGCAGGCAGGGCCATGGCTTGCTTATATGGGTCTCGTCGAGCAGCGCGCGTGGCGGCTCGGTCCCTTTCCTGGGAACCTATGCTTCGTCGAAGGCCGCACTGGACGCGCTGGCGCTCGGTTATGCCGGCGAGCTCGCGCGCTGGGGTGTCGAGACGACCATCATCGTCCCAAGTGCGCTCGGACCCAGCCACTACGTTCGCTCCGGCCGTCCGCGCGACACCATCAGGGCCGAGGAATATGCGGATGGTCCGACGGCCGATTTGAGCGAGATCGCAGTATCGGCACTTGCGCAGCTGTCAGCAAAGGAGCGAACTCCGCAAGACGTCGCAGCCGCAATCGCCGATATCGTCGACATGCCATTCGGACAGCGTCCGCTGCGTGTTCATTTCGGCCCGGACGATGATGGAGCTGCAGCCGTCGATGCCGTCGCCGACAGCGTCCGCGCGGAACTGCTCCGCCGGATCGGACTGGAAGACATTCTCAAGCCGGCATCGATCGGATAGGGCGGGCGCGTCGTGGCGTCGCACGTTCAAGCCTCAGACGAAAGTGATAGAGCCCGATGCTTTACCCTGAAACGACCGGATGTTACCGTTTGAGCGCCACTGCGGTCGCACGTCTTGGTGTGCTTCCAAATCACAGAACGTGACGAGTCGTGCGCCGGGTTGATGTCCCAAAATGGCCCCCCGCTGGCAAAGTAACGACTTGATGGCCCAAGCTGGCCGCCCCGCCGAAGACGAGTCCGCCCGGGAGATTTTTCTCTTCGGGCCGTTTCGCCTCGACCCCTCGCAGAGGCGGATTGAACGAAACGGGACTCCGCTCCAACTATCGGGTCGCGCATTCGACATCCTGCTCGCGCTGGTCCGGCAGGCCGGCAACGTCGTCAGCAAGACGGATCTGATCGCCAGGACATGGCCTGGCACCGCTGTTGAGGAAAACAGCCTGCGTGTCCATATCGCCGCACTCCGCAAGGCCCTCGGAGACGGCAATGCCGGCGCCAGATATCTGAGCACGGTCTCCGGCCAAGGCTACTGCTTCGTCGCGGCGGTCTCGCGCCCGGAACAGAGGCAACCCGCGCCGACCAATCCGACTTACGTCCACAATTTGCCGGCGCATCCCTGGCAGATGGTGGGACGTGAGCGAGCTATCCAGGACATCTCGGACAAGCTGCGAGCCCACCGCTTCGTCACGGTGGTCGGCCCGGGCGGCATCGGCAAGACCACGGTCGTCGTTTCCGCGGGCCATGCCTTGCTCGCGGAATTCGCCGGTCGTGTCCACTTCGTCGGCCTCGGCGAGACCGGCAACGCCGCTCCGGTGCCGGCGATCGTCGCGTCTTCGCTGGGGCTTCTGGTTCGATCGAATGATCCCACGAGCAGCCTCGCGACATTCCTGCGCGACAAGCGCATGCTCCTCATGCTGGACTGCTGCGAGCATGTCATCGAAGCGGCCGCAGCGCTGGCGGAACGGCTCTACCAGGCGGCACCCGAGCTGCACATCCTGGCCACGAGCCGCGAGTTGCTGCGCGTCGAAGGCGAGTTCACATACCGTCTCCCGCCCCTGCCGAGCCCGCCGGAGAAGGCCATTCTGACGGCCGCAAATGCTCTCGCCTACCCTTCGGTAAAACTCTTCGTGGAGCGTGCGACCGCGGGAGGCGGCGAGTTCACGCTGACGGATGCGAACGCCTCCGACGTCGGCAACCTCTGCCATCGGCTCGACGGCATCCCGCTAGCGATCGAGCTCACCGCCGGCCATGTGGCCGCATACGGCGCGAGAGCGATGGTCCAGCTCCTCGACCAGCACCTCAATCTGCTCTGGGAGGGACGACGCACCGCGCTGCCCCGACACCGCACGCTGCGCGCAACCATCGAATGGAGTTACGATCTTCTCTCCGAACCGGAGCGCGTAATCCTCCGCCGGCTGTCGGTGTTTGTCGGCAGCATGACCCTGGAGGCCGCGCGGTCGATTGCCGCGACCACGGAGAACGACGACGCGATCCTTGCGATCATCGACAGTCTCGTCGCCAAGTCGATGCTTGCACTGAACACCGCCTCGCAACCGACCCGCTACCGCCTCGCGGATTCGACCCGGGCGTACGCGCAAGAGAAACTTGCCGCCAGCGGCGACGCCCGTGCGATTTTGCACTGTCACGCCCGCTACTTTCTCGGTCTCCTTGAAAGGATCGCGGGCAAAGCGGACCGGGACCTTTCGGCGGCGGCCGAGGAATTCGGCAACATACGGGCCGCGCTGACGTGGTGCTTCTCGGATCAGGGAGACCGCACAACCGGCGTGGCCCTCGTCGCGGCATCGATACCGCTCTTCTTCAAGCTGTCGCTCCTGCCGGAATCCGAACTCTGGGTGACCCGCGCCATCGAAGCACTGGACGAAACCGATGCAAGCAGCAGGCACGGTCTCATCCTTCATACTGCGCTTGGAGCCGCCCGCATGCTCACGGGACAGCTGGATGAGCTTGGCGCAAATCACCTCCGCCGCGCGCTCGCTCTGACCGAAAAGTTCGGTGACATACCAGAGCAGATCCGTTTGATCGACCAGTTGCATCTGCTGCAATTGTTCGTCGGAAAATATGATGAGGCATTGGCTACCGCCAAACGTGGCGAAACCATTGCGCTGACCAGCAACGATTCCAATGCCGTCGCGCGCATGCGCGTGTTGCTCAGCATCTCCTGCCAGTATCTCGGCAGGTTCGTTGACTCTCGCTCATACATCGAAGCGGCGTTGCGTCATTCGGGCCTGGATGGGGACGTCCTTAGCGGCCTCACCCTCGAATATCCCAAACGCGCTCAAATCACCCTTGCGCGCGTCCTCTGGCTTCAGGGACATCCCGATCAGGCGACGCAACTGGTGCGCCGGGCCATCTCGGACGTTATCGCAACGAATCATCCGGTCATGTTCTGCCGAGCGTTGCCATGGGCATTCGGCGTCTTCTTCTGGAATGGCGACACGGAGGATTGTGAGGAACATGTCGACAGGTTCATCGTGGAGGCCCGAAGGCACAACCTCGCCATCCTCCAGATGGTCGGCGAGGCCATGAAGGGGATTACGCTGCTGGCCCGCAGCGAGACCGGCATCGGGCTCGCGATGCTGAAAGGTTCGATCGAGAAGCTGCAGAGCCGGAATTTCGGTGCAGTGGCGGGGCTTCGCATGCCCCTCGCCGAAGCCCTGGCGGCGACAGGTCATGGCGACGAAGCCCTGGACACCATTGATCGGGCGATTGCCCAGGCCCGGCACTGCAACTTCATGATGGACATGCCCGACATGTTGCGCGCCAGAGCGGAAGCGCTGATGCGCAAGAGAAGTCCGGATCTTCCGCAAGCGGAGCTGAGCCTCGTGCAGGCGCTCGACGTCGCCCGCCATCAGGGAGCGCTAGGCTATGAGCTTCGCGCGGCGATCGCGCTTGCGAGGCTATGGCAGCGAGGCGGGCGCCGCCACGAGGCACACGATATGCTTGCGTCCGTCTATCGGCGGTTTACCGAGGGATTCCACACGCGCAGCCTCGAGACGGCGAGGGAATTGCTGGCTGAGCTGAGCCCGCCGCGCTCGTGCTCGTTTGCGGCCAAGTGATCGCCTACGATCCCAACTTCGACATCATTGCGCGCGCATCACGGAGGTCGGCCGTCTCGAAACCCTCGGTGAACTTGCCGTATACGAATGCGAGAACACGGCGTGCATCGGCCGGTTGCCCCTCACTCGCGCTCAATCGTGCCACGCTGATCGCCGTTCGCAGCTCCCAGGCCAAGGCGCCCTGGGTCCGCGCCACCTCGAACGCCCTCTCGAACACCTGCTTGGCGGCGCTCGTCGAGCGGTGCTCGCCCGGAAGCAACAGCAATTCGCCCTTGATGCGCCAGAGCTCGGCGACATACCACCCCTCGTCCCTCGCCTCGCATCGCGCGAGCGCCTCGTCGGCGGTCGCGAGCCCCTGCGATACCTCGCCGGCCTCTCCGAGACATACCGCGAGTTCGCCGAGGGGAAGCAGAAACCGCGGCAGGTGCCGCGCCTCGCCCGCGAGTTCGAGCGCCTTGCGCAGCAGCGGCAATCCGGTCGCGAGGTCGCCCCGGCGCGAGATCAAGAGGCCCCTGAAGGCGCGCGCCCACAGATTCCACAAGCGGATCGGATGACGCTCAGTGTGTTCGAGCAGCATCGTACAATAGCGCTCGGCCGCGTCGAGATCGCCGGCCAGGAACGCAATCGGGCAGGCGCCCTGGCCAAGGACACTGCAGAATGTGAGTGCGTGCCCGCTGGTCCAGCCTTCCTCGACGTTGTGCTCGACGACGCTCAGGGCCTGATCCGCGAGCCCGAGCAACCACAGGATCCGCGCCTGGAAATAGCGCGTCGAGACCCGCAGGTCGAACCGGAAACGAATGACCTGCGGCTTTGCCGCAAGTTCCGAGAGCCGCGACAGGGTTCGCCCGATATGATGATGAGCGAGCCGCTGGTCGCCGCGATAATGCAGCGTGGTTGCGAGAAGCCGATCGGCCATCATGCGGTCGACGGGATTTCCGGAGTCGACCACGACCTCCGCGAAGCGATTCGCAAATTCAAGCGCCCTGCGGAATTCGCCGTTGTTGAACTGATCGATGCAGAGCCCCCACAGCGCGCGCAACAGGTAATCCCTGTCACCGAGCTGCTCGGCGAGCTGCAGGGTCGCAGCCCAGGCGGGACCAGCCTCCCGGGCCCGGCCAACACCGTACATCAGCGACCAGCCGCGCGCGGCCGACAGCTGCATGCGGAGCCGCGGTGCGTTCGCAGCCGTCGGATCGAGCCGTGCCAGGGCGAGTTCGGTCCGCTCGCGGCATTCACTGAGGAGCGACAACTGCACCCATAGCGGGACCGCAGCCGCCGTCAACGCCGCACCGATTTGCGGGTCTCCGCCGGAGGAGAAGGCCCAATCGAGGCTCGTTCGCACGTTATCGATGTGACGGCCATAGATCGCGAGCCACTCCGCCTGCGGCTTCACTTCGCTGTCGGCTTCGGCGCGGGCAAAGAATCCGGAATAGTATTTGGCCTGGCGGCGGGCGGCGTCGGGAAATTCTCCGGCGGCCTGCAGCTTCTCCAATGCATAAGCGCGCGTGGTATCCAGCAGGCGATAATGAGGCCTGTCGCCGCGAATATCGGCGAGAACAAGCGACTTCGCCACCAGCCTCGCGAGCTGTCCGGTCACGTCGCCGATACACTCGCCGGCAAGCGCGATCACTGCATCGAGCTGGAACTCGCCAGCGAATATGCCGAGCTGCCGGAGCAGCCACGCCTCGTCGTCCGGCAAGAGGTCGTAGCTCCAGTCGAGCGTTGCGCGCAACGTTTGCTGCCGCGGCAACGCCGTGCGTCGGCCGGTCGTCAAGAATTTGAACCTGTCGTCGAGAAGTGCCGCGATCTTTGGTGGGCTGAGCATGACCGCGCGCGCCGCCGCAAACTCGATCGCAAGTGGAATGCCGTCCAGCCGCCGGCAGATCGCCGCGATGGCGCCGATGTTCTCCTCGTCGGGCGCGAAGTTTGAACCCAGCGCCTTGGCCCTGCTCGTGAACAATTCCACTGCGCTATACGCAGAAGCGCCGCCGGGTTCGAGCCGGGCTTCAGGCGGCACGCCGAGCGGAGGCACGCGGTAGACATGCTCCCCCTCGATGCGTAGCGCCTCCCGGCTCGTCGCTACAATAATCGTCCCAGAACAGTGGCTGACGACAAGTTCAGCCACCTGCGCCACGGCATCGATGACATGTTCGCAATTGTCGAGAACGAGCAACAATGGTCGAGAGCCGATCGCACGCGCGATGGCGTCCGGCGAAATCTCCTCGCCCTCGAGCTTGGTGCCAAGCACGCCGGCGATGACCGAGCAGACGAGCCTGGGGTCGGATAGCGAGGCCAGTTCGACGAGCAACCGATCACCCGCAAAGCCGGGCGGCGGCGTTCTTGCGGCCTCCAGCGCCAGCGCCGTCTTTCCGATGCCGCCGGGCCCGACCAGGCTCACCACGCGATAGGCCGACAGAAGCCGCCACACATGTGCAATCGCGGCAGCCCGGCCAATGAGATTAAACGACGCGCTGGGAATGTTGATCGACGGCAGCACGCCGGTTGCGACAGATTGTAGCGGGGTCTCCATATGCCGGATCCGCCACGTTCCCCGCAAACGATAGCCGCGCCCAACGGTGGTCGAGAGCATGTCGCGGTCGGGACCAAGCGCCTTTCGGATCGCCGCGATATGCACCCGAAGCGCACTCTCCTCGACAAAGACGCCCCGCCAGACCCGCTCCGTCAGGTCGTTCCTGGTGACGAGCTGGCCCTGCGCTTGAACCAATTCCGCAAGAATCTCAAAGGCACGTCCGCCTAAAGGAACAAGCTCTCCGGCCGAGCGCAATTCGCGTCTGACAAGATCGATCTCCCATTCCGCGCAAATGTAGACGGGGCGCTGGCCTGGCTCAGCCATCATTGGGACAGCCCAAGCGGTTTCATCATCTTCGGTCCAGCTTACCATCAACCCTTTCGAAAGACACAAATTGCCGGACGGCGCAGCCGCTAGCCCCCGTCTCGCAATGGCGCTGTTCAGCAGCCGCGGCAGATTGATGCTTCCAGCATCTTCTCGAGCCGGATGTCATCCTTGGCGATGGTCTGGTCCGTGCCGAGCAATGGCCCCTTCATCGCGTGACCACCGCCGTCGGACGATGGAAGCGCGGTGCCCAGCGAATTCGTGCCCGGCGCGGCGGCGCTCGTACCGAGCGCACCGCCGCTCCCCATCGACACATGCGATCCCGTGCCGCCGCGGGCCAACGCAGTGCCCGAGAGCGCAACGCTAGCGACGACGCAGATAGCAGCAAATAATCTCATGGGTCACAACTCCAGATGTTCAAACGACCTGCGTCCCAGAGACGTGCACAGGACGCGTTTGACCACGCACATTCGCGCGAGGATTCTGACAAGCGTGACAGACTCTTCCCGCAAGAGTGATGCACCTGCGCGGGGGTTTTCCACCAGGACAACCTACATCATCATCAAGAATAATTTTCGGAAACGCCACCAGCCGAGCAGCGATCGTCGCCAAGCGCCTCTCCGCACACAGCAAACAATGGAGAATCGCTATGAATGCATTCAAGATCCTGATCGCCGCGGCGCTGATCTCAACCGCAACGGTATCATCCGCGTCCGCAGCCTGGTCCTTCGCCGATCAGGAGCCGGCAGCCTTTGCATCGATGTATCCCGATCGCGACGTGCTGAATGGCGGCGCGCTGACACCTGCTGGACGAATGGGCCTCGAGCGCCCCGGCGGCGCGGCGCCCGTCTTCGGCATGGACCAGCTTCACAACCGGCACTGGCGTCATTGAGGAGATATCGCAAGCAAGCATCATGCGCCCTGCCAATTGCAGATGAGAGTACCTACAACCAGGAGCGCGACCGCGCCACGCAACGCGCCCCTCGGACCTCACAGCCAGCAGGCGACGTCATCACCTGATTAGGGCGCGAAGCTCCTGATCGGATGAGTCGTCAATGTCTGAAGTCAACGCGCTTCGACGACTCCGTGCAAAGACGAAAATGTTCGTTCGATCAACGCTATGGATCCGACGCGCGAACGCACATGTCTCACTTGCGGGCCGGGGCGTTCCCGGCGTCGCTTTCTCAAGGAGATGTTCGATGACGACACTGAAGCTCTTGTCGGCCGGATTCGTGGTCGCAGCCATGATTGCCTCCCCCGCGATGGCTCGCGAAGGCAGCGCGAAGCGCACCAATGTCGACGCCTATGCGTCGGCTCAGCGCGTCCCGGTCACCTCCAAGCGTGGCTGCGTCCGTGCTCCCGACGTCGGCGCGTACGCAACCGCTCCCTGGCGCCGGCCGCCGTGCGAGCCCACCTCGGGCTATTGAGTTCGCGAACCGGAGCAAGTCCGGTCGACGCCGGCTGGAAGTTGATGGTCTCGACGTTCCGGATTCAACCTCTCGGCGGAGGAAGGGCGGCGGCTCACGATCGGGCCGCCGTTCTTGCGACCGGTGCACGTCTCCGGCACGCATTTGTACTCCGGAATCCTTGCCCGACGATTTTCGGCGATGTGAGCAAATGACGCTTCCATTGATGGCATCAGGCTCCTTCCGACCGACTCTCCCATTGTGACACACACCCGGCTGCTGTCACGAATTCGTGTGTCGAACACGAACGCGTCGGGTGTCAGCATCGACGATGAACGAAGCCGCCGGCGACCGGGCGGGCCTTCTTGACACGCCGATAATCTCCCCTGTACGACAGCCCAAGCGCATTCGCGCTTTCAAATTCTTGCCAAGGGTCGGTGATCTCAAGGACGGGCTCGTGATTCCCCGGGATCATGGTAGCGAAGTTGATGCACGGACCCGTCATGTCATCGCCGGTTGACCGCACCTACTCTTTCGGAAATTGGCTGATCGATTGCCAACGCCGAGAACTGAGATACGACAACGACATCGTGCCGATCGGCAGCCGCGCGTTCGAGATACTCGAGAAGCTGGTCGGCTCGGCGGGTCTTCTCGTCACCAAGGATGATTTGATCGGAAGCGTCTGGTCGGGCCTGACCGTCGAAGACAACACGCTTCAGGTTCATATCTCGGCCGTTCGCAAGGCGCTCGGCGAGGATCGCAATCTCCTCAAGACGGTTTCGGGCCGCGGATATATGCTCGCCGGAACCTGGCGAAGCGGGCATCTGGATCACCCTGCCGCCGCACCGATAACGAGTCCCGCCGACGCGCCCTTTTCCAGCAACCTGCCGAGCATCCGTGCGCCTCTTATCGGTCGCGAGGATTGCATGAGCCAATTGGTCGATGTGCTTTCGGCCTATCGGGCCATTACTCTCGTCGGACCCGGCGGCATCGGAAAAACCAAGCTGGCAATCGAGCTGGCGCGCAGCGTCGCGCCTGCCTTCAACGATTCCGTGGCGCTGGTCGAGCTCGCGACTCTGCAGGATGCGGCACTTGTGGCATCCGCATGCGCACGCGCACTCAAGCTCGCCTCGAATGACAAGGAAGTCTCGGCCGCGAGCATTGCCCAGGCCATCGGGACCCGCCGTCTGCTTCTTGTCCTGGACAATTGCGAGCATGTGATCGAAGTGGCGGCGCAAATCGCCAGTGCCATGCTTCGCTATTGCCCGAACGTCACCGTTCTCGCGACCAGCCGCGAAGGTCTCCGCATCGACGGCGAATATGTTGCAGCCATCCCAGCGCTGTCGGTTCCTGATCCCGACATGCACGATCCCGATCTGCTGCTGCGGGAAAGCGCGGTGCAGTTGTTCGTCGCACGGACGCAAGCCCTGCGCGCCAGCTTCGTCGCAGGCACGGAAGAGCTCCGGAAGATTGCCGCCATCTGTCGCCGCCTCGACGGCATTCCGCTCGCATTGGAATTTGCCGCGGCCCGGGCCGCCAATCTCGGCGTGGACACCGTACTGCTCCGTCTCGACAAGCGCTTCGAGCTCCTGAACGGCGGCCGCCGTGACCAGTTGCCGCGCCACCAGACTCTCCGGGCGACACTGGACTGGAGCTATGACCTTTTACCCCCGGCAGAGCAGGATCTACTGTGCCGTCTCGCGGTGTTTCCGGCCGGCTTCGCCCTCGACGCGGCCATCGCGATGATGGACGACATTTTGTCGCGGTCGGACGTCATTGAAACCCTGTTCAATCTGGTCGGGAAATCGCTGGTGTCGCTAGACCCCTCATTCGAGGGGCGTTGGCGTCTCCTGGAGAGCACCCGCGCTTATGCGCTGGAGAAGCTCGCGGACGCAGGCCGCGTCGAACAGGCTGCCAGGCGGCAGGCCGGCTTTCTCAGGCAGATCATAGCGCCACTCGGCGATGCCTCTCCCGCTCCCGAGGACATCTCCCGTTTCGCCCAGGAGATCGGCAACGTGCATGCAGCGCTCGACTGGGCGTTCTCGCCCGGTGGGGATACCGAGCTTGGCATCGAGCTGACGGCCGGCTTCGTTCCGGTATGGATGCAGTTGCTGTCCTTCGTGGAATGCTCGACGCGGATCGAGCACGCTCTTGCGCATTTCAGTCCCGGGTTCACCTACGTTCCGAAGCTCAAGGCGCAGCTCTATGTCGCGTTGGGTTTCGCGCTTCTCAACACGGCGGGAACAGCGGACCGCATGAAGGCGGCGCTGAGCATCGGTCTCGCGCTCGCCGAGGAACTGTCCGACCTCGAGCTTCAGCTCAGGGCGGTCTGGACGCTGTGGAGCTATAACCTCAACTCGGGTCAATATGCCGCGGCCAAGGAGGTCGGCGAACGCTACCTCGACATCGCGCTGCGCACCGGGAGCCCCGCCAACGAGGCGGTCGGCCGTCGCCTGATCGGCGCCGCCACGCATTTTTTCGGAATGCAGGAGGATGCACGACGCGAGCTGACGTTGTCGCTGGATCATTCGGCTCACGGATTGAACGGCAGTGCGAACCAGATGTGGTTTCTGCTGAACCAGAGTGTGCTTGCCAAGGCGATGTTGGCGCGCGTCCTGCTGCTGCAGGGCAAGATCGCCCAGAGCAGATCTCTGGCCGCCGAGTGCCTCGAGGAGGCCCAGCGTGAGAAGGACAAGCTTGCGATCGCCTACGCACTCCGCAACGCCGTGTGCCCGATCGCGCTGATGACGCATGATCTTGCCGCCGCGGATCAGGCGATATCCTCCCTTCTCGAGCTCGTCACGCGCGAGGGAATAGCTTTCTGGACCAGCTGGACGTCCTGCCTGAAGGGACAATTGCTGGTTCTGCAAGGCAAGCATCACGACGGAATAGCGCTGCTGCGCAGTGGCCTGAAGGCTCGGACCGAGAACGGCTGGCTGATGCGCAATCCCGAGTTTCTCGGATCGCTTGCCGAAGGCCTGCTCGCAAGCGGCGAGGCTGCGCAGGCCCTGACCGCGGTGGAAGAGGCCTTGTCGATGTCGCGGCGGGGCCGGCAATTGTGGTGCCTTGCCGATCTCTTGAGGATCAAGGCTGAAATTCTCCTGGCCAACGATCCATCCGATCTGTCTCGATCCGAATTGCTGTTCGGCGAAGGACTGTCCGTGGCCAGGGACCAGCAATGCCCCTTTTACGAGCTGAAGGTTGCCGCGGCATGGGCAAGGATCATGTCGGGATCGAACCGTCAGCAGAGGGCGCTCGATCTCGTCGGTCCGGTCAGCGCTCTGTTCGATCAGGAGGTCGATCTTCCAGCCCTCGTCTTTGCCCGTACTCTGGCTGAAATATCGGGCATCTCGCTTTCGACATGCGACGACGACCGGCCCCCGTCTTGCACCTGCCACTAGGTGACGATGCCTTCCGACCGGGTCAACATGTCCTGCACCGCCAAACAACCCATAACTCCACCTTCCGGACCTTGCTTGATGAACATTTCTCGGCGACAGATTTTGGGCGGCATCGGCGCGTCGGTATTTTCGCCCGGCATCATCCGTGCGCAGGGCACGCGCCCGATCAGGATCGGCGAGATCAACTCCTATAGCAGCGCGCCCGCGTTCACCCTGCCCTATCGTCGCGGCTGGCAGTTGGCGGTCGAGCAGGTCAACGCCAAAGGCGGCCTTCTTGGGCGCGAGCTGCAGGTCATCAGCCGGGACGACGAAGGCAAACCCGGCGTCGCGATCCGCGCGGCAGAGGAGCTCGTGCGCAGGAACGAGGTCGATCTGCTGGCGGGCGCATATCTGTCGAATGTCGGCCTCGCCATTAGCGACTTCGCCCGGCAAAACCGAATCCTGTTCGTGGCAAGCGAGCCGCTCACGGACGCCCTCGTCTGGGAGAGCGGGCATCGCTATTGCTACCGGCTCCGCCCCTCGACATACATGCTGGCAGCGATGCTGGTGGAAGAGGCTGCGCAACTCAAGGCGTCGCGATGGGCGACGATCGCTCCGAATTACGAGTACGGGCAGTCGGCCGTAAGGTGGTTCACGCAGCTTCTGCGCCAACGTCGTCCCGATGTCGCGTTCGTCGGCAGTCAGTGGCCGCCGCTGGGCGCCATCGATGCCGGCGTCGTCGTGAACGCGCTTGCCCAGCAGAACCCCGAAGCGATTCTCAACATCACCTTCGGGCCCGACCTCACCAGATTCGTCCGGCAGGGACATGATCGCGGCCTGTTCGAAGGGCGAGACGTCGTGTCGTTCACAACAGGCGAACCCGAATATCTCCATCCGTTCGGAAAGGACGCGCCGACAGGATGGATCGTGACCGGCTATCCCGTGACCGATATCCTGGACCAGGCCAACAGCTCGTTCGCGTCGGCCTATTCCGCGCGCTACGGCGAGGCTCCCACCATGGGCTCCGTGGTCGGTCACGCCATGATCAGCTCCATCGCGGCTCCGATCGAACGACTCGGAAGCGTCGAGACCGAAACGATGGCCGATGGCTTTGGCAATGTCGGCTTCGATACGCCGTTTGGGCCGGCATTTTGGCGTTCGATCGACCATCAGAGCACGATGGGAACGTTCGTCGGCCGCACCGCGGTCAGAGGCAACAAGGCTGTCATGGTGGACTGGAAATATCGGGATGGCGGAACGATGCTTCCACCGGACGCCGAAGTCCGCAAGCTCCGCCCGGCCACATGACCGGCAATGCGCTGTGATGCGGTGATACGAAAGCCTTGCAAGGCCACCTCAGCATCCCGGCGGCAGGATCGGCGACACGCCCGGCGTCGGCGCCGCGCCTGAGGCGTTGGCCGGCAACATCGTCGCGGGCTGCGCCAGAGTCATCGAGACCCCTTCCGCGCAAGCCGAGCTGTTGGGGCTCGGCACGACGGCGGCATTCGGGTCGATGCCCGTGCCGCCGGCGCCGTTGGTGTCCGCCAGGATCGTGCCGGGCGCGGGGCTTGCGGGCACTTGCGAAATCGAAAGCGGCAGGGACGCAGCGCTCGTCACCTGTCCTCCCGGCGTTGAGCTGCATGCCACTGTCGCAGCCGTTCCCGCCGGCGCAGCTGCGCCGATCGTCCCGGTGGAGCTGCTGTTCTGTCCCGTGACCGGCAGGATCGGGCCCGCGATACCCGATGTTGGGAGGCCGATGGGCGATACCGTCGGCGTCGCCGGCACCGGCATTGGCGATGACGACGGCGGGGTGCAGACGACCACCGTCCCCGGCGTGGTCGGATCCGACGCGAGCGGAACGGGCGCCAACGTCGTATCCGGCGCACCCGGTACGGTCGTTGCGGAAAACGGCCCCGGACTGTTGAGCGGCGAGATCACGATCGCGCCCGGCACCGTCGGCAGATCCATTGCGGTGCTGCCGGTCGTTGCGATTTGTGCCTGGCCCGGAGAGAAGCCGAGCAGGCAAGCGACCATCATTGCAAACGCGACCCGCATCATCTTTCGTGTCCCTAGCTCGTCTCAAGCTTGCGAACGGTGACCTTGCTGCCTTCTGCCAGAGTGACCGCAGGATTGAGCACGACCTGATCGCCGGGCTGCACGCCGTCGCGCACTTCCACCGTGGTGCCGAAATCCCTGGAGATCGAGACCTGCTGCAAATGGACCGTGCCGTTCCGCACGACCGCGACGTGGAGGCCGTTCTGATCGAACACGAGTGCGTCGGACGGGACCATCATCGACGGCGTCCGGCGCGGGATCGATAATTCGACCGTGCAATAGATGCCGGGACTGAGCAGGCCATCGGGATTCGACACGTCGATCTCGGTCAGCAGCGTCCGGCTCCCCGGCTGTAGCGCGGTCGCGATCCGCGTGACCTTGCCGGCAAACGTCCGCCCCGGAATCTCGGGGACGCGGATGTTGGCATCGACGCCCGGGGCAACGCCGAACGCCTCGTCCTGCGGTACGAAGACCTGGGTTCGGATCACGTCGGAATGCATCATCGTGAACATGAAGGTGGAGCCGGCTTGCACCAGGCTGCCATTGTCCACGTTCCGCTGCGTGACCACACCGTCGAACGGCGCCACCACACGCTGGTAAGACTTCTCCTGCTGGAGCACGCGAATCTGCGCTTCCTGCGCCGTGATGTTCGACTGCGCAACGCCAACAGCCCCCTGCTGCGCGCGGAGGGTGAGGCGGTCATTGTCGCCCTGCTGTGCCGTCAACCAGCCTTGCTTGACGAGATTGCTGTCCCGCGAGTTGGTGACGTCCGCCAGCTCCCGGCTCGCCTGCGCCTGTTGAAGCGCAGCCTGGTTCTGGGCGAGCGTCGCCTGCGCCTGTGCGATCTGCTGATCCAGTTCGGGAGCGGTGATTTCCGCGAGGAGATCGCCCTTCTTGACCCGATCGCCGATATCGACGTGGCGCTTCTCGATGTAGCCGCTGGTCCGCGCGAAGATATTGGCCGCCTCGAATGCAGTCGTCGTCGCCGGCAGGCTCACCTTCATGATGTCGCCGCTGGGCTTGACTGTCGCCACCCGAACTTCCGGAACGCTGGTCCGAACCTGCTCCGCCACGGCGGCAACCTCACGCGCAGCCTCATAGTGCCGCCAGCCGCCGATGCCCAGACCGCCCGCAAGCAGCAGGAGCACGCCTCCGCCGAGCAACGCACCGCCGTAACGACGTCCAGATCGTGCGCCCTTGCCCGGCAGTTCCACGACCCGGAGGCTCTCCGCCCCCGGGCGATCTCTCGCCCCGTCGTCATCCGTCTTTGCGCGAACGTCACTCATTCCGGTTGCTCCTCGAATACACCGTGGCGCGGCTTGCCGTCATTGCCCTTGCGCAGCATGGCGAAGAGGTAAGGCACGATCAGCAAGGTGGTCGGGGTCGCGAACAGCAGGCCCCCGATGACCGCCCGCGCGAGCGCGGCATTCTGCTCCTCGCCCGGCCCTCCGATCGCCATCGGGATCATGCCCACGATCATCGCCGCTGCGGTCATCAGCACCGGCCGGATCCTCGTTCGGCCCGCGCTCAGCGCCGCCTGGAACGCGGAATGTCCCTTCAATTGCTCGTCACGCGCGAAGGTCACGAGCAGGATGGAATTCGCCGAGGCAACACCGATCGCCATGATGGCTCCCATCAGCGACGGCACATTCAGCGTCGTCCCGGTGATGAACAGCATCGTCACGATACCGCAGAATGTCGCCGGCAGCGCCAGGATGACGACGAAGGGATCGCCAAAGTTCTGGTAGTTCACGACCATCAGCAGGTAGACCAAGATGGCCGCGAACAGCAGCCCGATTCCAAGATCGCGGAACGACTGATGCATGCTCTGGATCTGTCCCAGAACCCGGATCGAATTGCCCGGCTGAAGCTGCTTCTGCAGGGTCGACGTCACCTTTTCGATATCGGCCGCGACGCTGCCGAGATCGCGGCCCTGGACGCTCGCATAGACGTCGAACACCGGCTGGACGTTGGCCTGGTTCGAATTGGTGGGAACGGTCCCCCGCTTGAACGTCGCGACGTTGCTGAGCAGGCCGGGCACGGTCTGGCCGCTTGCGGCAGCCGACGCCGACACCGGCGTGTTGCCCAGGGCGTTCAGCGAGTTGGTCCTGTATTCGGGAGTCTGCACCGCCAGGTAATAGGGGATGCCTGAGGTCGGGTCCGTCCAGAAATTCGGCGAGACCTGCGCGGACGAGCTGAGGCTCACATTGATATTGGTCGCCACCGTGCTCGCATTGAGGCCCAGCTGCGCTGCGCGGGTGCGGTCGATGTCGGCGTAGAACGCGGGAGCATCGACCTCCTGCTGCAAATGCGCATCGACTACGCCGGGGATCGCCGCGAGGCTCTTCTGCAGCTCCTTGGCCACGGCCAGATTGTTGCTGCCGTAGCCGACCGTGCGGACATCGATCTGCGCCGGAAGACCGAAGTTCAGGATTTGCGTGACGATGTCGGCCGCCTGGAAATAGAACGTGTCCTCCGGGAAGGCCGCAGGCAGCACCTGCCGCAGCTTCCTGACGTAATCCGCAGTCGGCTTGTGGCCATCCTTGAGCGACACCAGAATGGTGCCGTCGTTCACCCCGATCGTGGAGCCATCGGTGAATGCGAGATTGTAGGCCCGCGCCGGGAGGCCGATATTGTCGACGATCAACGCACGGTCGCGCTCCGGAATGACCTCGCGGATCTTGTCCTCGACCGCCTGGAAGATCGCTTCCGTACGCTCGATCCGCGTGCCCGCCGGCGCGCGAACATGAAGCTGGATCTGGCCGCCGTCGATCACGGGATAGAAATCCCTGCCGACATAGGCGAACATGGTGGCTCCGAGCGCCAGCACCAGCACGGCGACGACCGGCACGACGGCGCGACGCCGCAGCAAGTTTTGCAGGAGATCGGAATAACCGTCGCGCAGGTGCTCGAAACCGCGCTCGAAGGCGGCGGAGGCGCGCGAGAAGATCCCCGACGGGCGCTCGCCTTCGCCATGACGCCGCTCGCCCTTCAGCAGGAGGCCGATGGTGATCGGCGTGAGCGTCCGGGACAGCCCGTATGATGCCAGCATCGCGAACACCACGGCGAGGCCAAGCGGCGTGAACAGGTATTTGGCCGGGCCCTCCAGGAACACGACCGAGGTGAACACGCAACTGATCGCGAGCGTCGAGACCAGCGTCGGGATGGCGATTTCGGCGGCTCCGTGCAGCGTCGCCTCCGGCAACGGCAAGCCTTCCTCGGTCCAGAGCCGGTGCGTGTTCTCGATCGTCACCGTCGAATCGTCGACGAGGATACCGACCGCGAGGGCGAGCCCGCCGAGCGTCATCGTGTTGAGGGTCTCGCCGAGGAAATACAGCACGATCAGCGAGGACAGCATCGCCAGCGGGATCGAGATCAGGACGACCAGCGTCGATCGCCACGATCCCAGAAACACCAGGATCATCAGCGCGGTCAGGCCGGCCGCGATCGCGCCTTCGCGCAGCACGCCGTCGACCGAATGGGTGACGAATATCGATTGGTCGAACAGCTCATTGATCTTCAGCCCCGCCGGGGCCGCCGCGCGGATCGACGTCAACGCCGCCTTGACGCCGTTGACGACGGCGAGCGTGGAGGCGTTTCCGTTCTTGATGATGCTGAGCAGGACGGCGCGATGGCCGTCCTCGCGCACGATGTTCTGCTGCACCTGGGCGCCGTCGCGGACCTGGGCGACGTCCTTCAGGAAGATCGTGGCCCCGTTCGCGAACTTGACCGGGATCATGTTGAGGTCCTGGATCGTGGCCGGCGTCGCGTTGGTGCGAACGGTATACTGGGTGTCGCCGATCTTGGTCGTGCCGGTCGGCAACGTCAGGTTCTGGGTGTTCACTGCGTTGACGATGTCGAGCGGCGTCAGTCCGCGCGACAGCAGCTTGTTCGGATCGATGTCGACCATGATCTGGCGGTATTTGCCGCCGGCAGGCGTGGGCAGGGTCACGCCAGGGACGGGAGCCAGTTGCTGGCGGACCCGGTAGATGCCGAAATCGTAGAGCTGCTGCTCGTTCAGGCTGTTCGACTCGAGGCTGAGCTGGAGCACCGGCACGCTCGAGGCATTGAACTGCACGATGATCGGCGGCTGGATGCCCGGCGGCATCAGGGCGCGGATCGCGTTGGTCGCCGAGACGATCTGCGAGATCGCGAGATCGAGATTGACGTCCGGCTGGAAGTAGACCTTCTGAATCGACAGGCCGTTGAGGGTCTGCGCTTCGATATTCTTGATGCCGCTGACATTGGCGCTGATCGAGTACTGGCTGTAGGTGCTGACGCGCTGCTCCATCTCCGGCGTGGAGAGGCCGGTGTAGCTCCAGATCACCGTGACCACCGGAATCCGGATCTCCGGGAAAATATCTGTCGGCATCGACCGGATCGCGATACCGCCGAGGAACAGGATCAGCGCCGCAAGCACATAGAATGTGTGCGGAAGCCGTAGCGCGAAGCGAACAATTCCCATGGTGGACTGCCTGGAGCGGGTTACGCGGGATCGTCGGACAGATGAGAGCGGCCGGACCTGCGTTCAAATGAAAACGAATTCAGACGCTGCATGCGCCGCCCCTTGGCGCATCCTGCGCGGCGAGCATGACGGCGCGCTTGACCTTGGCAAAGGCGCGGATCTCGATCTGCCTGACACGTTCGCTGGATATCGACAGTTCGTGGGCCAGCCGATCGAGCGTGACGGGGCATTCTGTCAGCCGCCGCGCCTCGAACACGCGACGTTCCCGCGCCGCGAGCCCGCTGAGCGCAACACGCAAGGCGCTGGCACGCCGCTCGGTCTGCTCGTGATCGACCAGCACCGTCTCGGCGTCGACCGCCCCGTCGACCAGCAAGGCTTCCAGCTCGGTTCCGCTGTCCTCGCCACCGACGCGCACGTTCAGCGACATGTCGCCATGCAGCCGCGCGTCCATCTCGATCACCTCTCGCGCGGTGACCTCGAGCTTCCCCGCGATCAATTCGGCGACGTCAGGGGTGAGCCCCGACATCGCGCTGCCGGTGGCTTTCCTGATCTCGCCGCGGAGCTTGAAAAACAGCTTCTTCTGCGCAGCCGTCGTCCCGATCTTGACCAGCGACCAGGACCGCAGGATGTACTCGTGAATGGCCGCCTTGATCCACCAGATGGCGTAGGTGGAGAAGCGCGCGCCGCGACCGGGTTCGAAGCGTGACGCTGCGATCACGAGGCCGAGATTCGCCTCGGCGATCAGATCGACCATCGGAAGGCCGTATCCCTTGTAGCCTCGCGCCAGCCTGGCCGCGAGGCGGAGATGACTGGTGACGAGCGCGTCTGCCGCTCTCCGGTCCCGCGTCTGCTGCCAGCGGCGTGCAAGCTGCTGCTCCTGACCGGGCTCGAGGAAGTCGTAGCGCCCGATGGCCGCGGAATACGCGCTGAGGAACGGCACCGGTGCGACCGGCGTAGCAGGGGGATTGGTCCTGGTCAGTTCGTGGCTAGTCTGCATCTGTCGCTCCCACGGTCCAGGCCGGCTGTTCAATCTCGAAAGCATCGCGGATCATTTGGCTCATCCCATCTGGTCTGCGTCGGCGTGCAGCAATGTCCGCGACCGGCGCGCGGCGGCCGTCCCTGCCCGTCCGGTCCAGGCCAGGATTTCGATCCGCCCGCCGGGAGCGGGACCGACGATCAGCCGAAAGCCGTGCAGCTTGACGATGGCGGCGACCAGGCTCAGTCCAAGGCCGACGCCCGGCGTATGGCGCATCTTGTCGGAGCGGTAGAACCGTCGCAGCACCGCCTCGCGTTCCTGCTCGCTGATGCCGGGTCCGGTATCGCTGACGCACACCAGCGCCGTGTCGTCGTCAGCTTCCAGGGCGAGCTCGACCCGCCCGCCTGACGGCGTGAACTTGACGGCGTTATCGACGAGATTGGCGACCGCCTCGAACAGCAGGTCCCGGTCGCCCCACACAAGCACATCGCGCTCGATCACGACACCGAGCCCCACACGCTTGTCTTCGGCGATGGGTTCGTAGACGTCGCACACCTCCCGCAGGATCTCGTCCAGCGCGACCTCGCCAAAGCCTGCCACGCGGCGGTTGTTCTCGATCTCGGTCAGGCGCAGCAGGGCGGTGACGATCGCGAGCGACTGGTCGATTCCGGCGATGGCCTTGTCGATGGTCTCCTGCAGCTCCTCCAGCGTCGCCGCATGAGTTCGCCCCCGCTCCAGCGCCAGCCGGACGCGCGTGAGCGGCGTCCTGAGATCATGAGCGATGTCGTTGCCGACCCCGGCAAGCGCATTGATCATCGTCTCCATCTCGTCGAGCATGCCGTTGACGATCCCCGCCAGCCGCGCGAACGGATCGTCCGTCCCGTCCTGCGGAAGCCGCTCGCGCAGCTCGCCGGCGACGATGCGCTGAACCCGCTGGTTCACCTCCTCGACGCGCCTCTGGGCGCGGAGGCTGAGCCAGGCACCGGCCAGCAGGCAGAGGCTGAAGGCCGGCAGCAGGCCGAGGGCCAAGGCCTGCCCCACCACACTCGATATCTCGCGTGTCTCGTCGACATTCCGTCCGACCACCAGGACATCGCCGCCGTCGAGGCGCTTGCCGATCACCCTGACGACGGGATCGTGCACTGCCGTCGACTTGATGAGATCGAGGCGCACGCCCTGCACCGCTCCGTCGAGCCCGAGCTCGCGCGGCACGCGGTCGATGTTACCGGCAAGGCGGGTGCCCGCAGCATCGAACAGTCCCGCGTATTGCACGCCCCTGGAATCCTGATCGAGATGATCCGCGATCGCGCTGATGCGATGGGACGGCGACAGGTCTGAGATAAAGTCAATCTGGGTGGTAATCATGCGATCGGATCGCGCCACCAGATAGTTGTCGAGCTTCCAGTAGATGAATGCGAACAGGCCGACGACGAACAGCGCGAAGCCGGCCGCCATGGCCAGGGCCGAAAGGAACGTGCTGGAGCGGATCAGCTGGATCTGACGCATCGCCGGCCCCTATTGCCGCGAACGCAGGACGAAGCCGGAGCCTCGGACGTTGTGGATGAGCGGCACCTCTCCGGGGCCGTCGACCTTGTGACGGAGCCGGCCCATATGCACGTCGATCAGGTTCGTGGTTGCCGGAACGAACTTGTAGTTCCAGACCTCTTCGAGCAGCATCGCGCGCGTCAGCAGCTGATCATTCCGGCGCATCATGTATTCGAGCAGGCGGAATTCGCGCGGCAGCAGGTCGAGCTCACGCCCGCCGCGTCGCGCGGTGCGCTCGATCAGATCGATCTCGAGCGGCCCGACCTGCAAGGTCGTTTCTCGGCTGTCGATCGGACGGCGCAGCAACGCCTCGATCCGCGCGACAAGCTCGACGAGCGCGAACGGCTTTGTGAGATAATCGTCTCCGCCCATACGCAGCCCGCGCACCCGATCGTCCACCGCGCCGAGCGCACTCAGGACCAGGACGGGTGTCCGGACCTGATCCCTGCGCAGCGCCTCGATGACGGTGAGCCCGTCCATTCCCGGCAGCATGCGATCGACGATCATGGCATCCGGGCTCGACGCACGCGCCCGGTCGAGACCGTCGACGCCGTCGCCGGCCCACTGCACCTCGAAGCAGCGATCGGAAAGCTCGGCGACAATCGCCTCGGCGGTCTCCGCGTCGTCCTCGATCAGGAGAATCCGGTTCATGACCCTCGCTCCACGTTCCGCGCGGCGTTTTGGCGCGTGGTGGGTACGCGTAGGCTCGGCGACGCGCTGGGTCATGTTCGATGCCCGCGCTCGTCGAATGCGCGGCCTTGACGCCGCCTTTTGCCGGCCACTCGCTGCGGTACGAGATAGGCTCGCGGCACAGGGGGCACCATTGAATTGCAGTTCATGATCTCGGCCGTGCGCCTGAGGAGCAGCGCCAGTGCAAGGGCGATACGTGTTGCCAATGGCGTGATCATCTTCAGGGCTCCGCTCCGAACTGCGCTGCATCGAACATATGAGCTCGACGCGCTCGCGGTCGTCCGGGGGACAACGAATGTTATGGATTCGCACGATCGTGGTGCGACGTTACATCGGCTCACGGGCCGTTGAATTGTGGTGAGCAATTCGTGCATTTGAATCGTGCCCGGTCGCGCACACCTCAATGATCAGCCGGCTTGGTCGGCCTGATGTCATCAAAGGAGAGAGCGAATGACCACGTCCAAACTGTTGTCGATGGGACTGATTACAGCCGCGATGCTCGGCGGTCCCGTGATGGCGCGCGAGCATCACCGCTTCGTGCGACAGCCCGCGATGGAGGCCGACACGGTCGCAACGAGCGCGCCCGTCTATCAGGGCGAACGTGGCTGCGTTCCTGCGCCGCGCGTCGGCGCCTTTGCCACTGCGCCGTGGACCGGCAACAACGTGCCTTGCGAGCCCGGCACCGGCAGCTTCTTCTGATCGTGCCAACGCATCCGGCCGGATGACTTCGCCGGCCGGACGTTTATCGAATCACGGGGAGCGGACTGACCTCGTCAGCCCGCTCCCTTGCGTTGCCTCGCGGCCACGCGCGGCGCGATCACCTTCGTGCGCGGCGCGCCCGATGTCTGACCTGAATGTCTGACGTCGAATTCAGTTGGATTGCCGCGCAGCGCTCCTACCTCTCAAACGTCACACGCCCAGCCATCAAGCAGCCTCGCGCACACCGCGCGACGCGGAAACGGGCTTCAGGGATGACCGGGCTCAACACGAGAGGAGTTTTCCATGAAACGAGTCATCATGATTCTGGCAACAGCAGCGCTCGCCTCGACGCTCGCGATCGGCACGGCCGACGCGCATGGCGGTGGAGGCGGCGGCGGCCACGGCGGATTTGGCGGCGGCGGCTTTGGCGGCGGACATGCGGGCTTTGGCGGCGGCGCGCATTTCGGCGGCATGGGGCATGAAGGCGGATTCGGCAGCGGCGCCCGGTTCGGCGGCGAGCACCTCGGCTTCGGCGATCATGCCGGCGGCCTCCGCCAGCACGCGTTTCACAGCTACGGTCGCTACCGGCCCGGATATGGATTCTACGGCGCCTATCCGGATTGTTATGATTGGTACGAACTGCATCCCGGCCGGCCGTTGCCGCTGAGCTGCAGCTAGATCCGCGCATCACGCCGATCGGTCCGGATCGCACAGCGTTACGGTCCGGGCCGATCGCGCTAGCGCAGTTTCATGACGCGTCTGTCGGCAATGCATGATGGCGCAACACGCAGTTTCGCATCCTCGCGGCGCTTATCGCCCGAGCTTTGCATGGTCACTCCACCCTCAAATCCAAGAGGGCGCAGGGAAGGCCGGGTGCTGGCTCGCACCCGCGGTCCGCTGCGCGAAAAGCACACGCAGGAAAACCGCACAGCAGCATACCGGTGGTGCCAATCACTCGGCCTTCCCAGCGCGATGGTTGGACGGCTTATGCCGTGCTCTCCCGGGAGCCGAACTTTCCTTCTGGCCTCCCTCGCCTCGCGAATTTGGATGATGCTGTCCGCCCGGTTGGGCTCGCACACACCTCCGCGACAGCTTGACCGTAGCAACGACGGCCAGGACCAAAGGTTTTGCCGTACGCGCATTCGCCATTTCGCCGCAGGGTTCGACGGCATCGTGCACGTAGCCATCGAAATACCGACGAGACGAACTTCACAGCGCCGCTCGTCCGCACGTGGCCACGGGCTCACAGGTAGCGCATCAAGACACAGGAGATCACATGACAACTCGCACCAGCGCTTTCGTCGCTGCGCCGCAACTCGTGCAGCAACTCATGGATTACGGCCGCACGCTCCTCGACAATGGCCTTGAACAGGACTTCGTTCGGCTCGTGGCGATCCGCACATCTCAAATCAACGGCTCTGCAGCCGGCCTTCAACTTTACTATTCGGAAGCCCGTAAGGAGGGACCGCTAGAGCCGCGGCTGGATCTCGTGATCGCTTGGCGTGACACGGATTTATTCACCGCGCGAGAGCGAGCCGCCCTCGGCTGGGCCGAAGCGCTGACCCGCGTTGCCGAAGCGCTAGTTTCGGATGAAGCATATGACTTGTGTCTTAGCCTTGAGAGCGGCAGCTCGATCCGCTCGACTTATCCTGAAGTGAGTTCGTCGAGATCTCTATCCACCACGCACTCCGCACCATCGATAACATAGGCTGCGTGACGAAAATCCCTGATAGTGGCGAGCTTGCCGGCGGACCAGTTCAGCAGCATGAAATATTTCGCACGCCCGGCTGGCTCATTCGGATCGAACACCAGGATCGCGGGACGTCCCTCGACCTGCCCCGTCACCAGGTGCCAGTCGCTGACCTTCGAATAATTGCCGAAGTAGTTCGACACCTCGGCCTTGCCTTTCAGCCTGGTGCGGTTGACGAGCTCGAGCCTGACGTCGTCGGCGATCATGGCGCGGATCGCGTCGAAGTCGCGGGCATTGAAATGGCCGACATAGGCGTTGAGCCGCGTCCGATCGGCTTCCGACAGGCGCGGCTGCGGCACGTCGTCCGGCTCTCCGGCGAACTCACGCAGCTGCGTGCGTCCGCGATGCAGCGCGGCCTTCACCGCCGGCAGGCTGAAATCCATGATGTCGCAAACCTCGGCCAGCGAGCAGCCGAGCACGTCCATCAGGATCACGCTGGAGCGCTGCGTCACCGGCAGCCGCATGAAGGTGCGCAGGCTGGTCGCAGCGATCTGGCGGCTTTCCACATCATCGAGCCGGTCGGCAATCATCTCCACCTCCTCAGCCGAATGCAGCGCCTCCTGCCGGTTGCGGCGACGCAGGAAATCCAGCGCGGTGTTGTGCGCGATGCGGAACATCCAGCCCTCCGGATTGACGGTGGGCGTGACCGATTGCAGCGCTTCCATCGCCTTGATCAGCGCATCCTGCAGCACATCCTCACCGTCGATGACCGAGCCGACCATGCGGGCGCAGTAGCGATGCAGTTTCGGCCGCATCCGCGCCAGCAGGGCCTCGACATCGACGGTGGCCAGGGGATCTGGCGCCATTGCTCCTCCGCTAGGCCTGGTCAGGACTCGTCCAGCATACGATAGTTGCCGACGATCCTCACATCACGAACCAGCGGCGGCTCCGCGCAGCGGTCACGGATGCCGTCCTGGAACGCCTGAAACGCCTTGAGCTTCGGGATCGGGCTCGAGCCGTCCTCGGCCGCCGCCTCGACAAGATGGATAAAGGTGTCGTCCTCCAGCCGCAGCGTCAGATAGCGCACGCCGTCCGGCCCGGCCGCCTTCAATTCGGCAAATACGGCCGAAACCAGCTCGGCATTCCGGTCGGCCAGCTCCGGCCTGGCCTTGTACCTGATCAACGTCCTTCTCATCGCGCGCTCCTTGCTCATGTCGCGACCTGGTTCGCTTAAAATCGCGCAAATGGCCGCATCACCCCTAGGACGTTCGCCGGCCGGCGAAGGATGCGGCCCGGAACAAATTATTTTTGGGCGCATCCTTTGCCACTCAGCCCTCGTCTAGCCCGCAGAACGCGCCGCGACAGGGCGGCGCGACACACGGAGACAGGGCGATGCAGACCCCGACCAATCGCGCGGCGCAGAACTGGGTGCTCGGCGTCACCGCGCTGGCATCCTTCATGATGGCGCTGGATGCCATGATCGTCACGACGGCATTCGCGGCCATCCGCGCCGAATTCGGCAGCGCGGTCGAGACGCTGCAATGGACCGTCAACGCCTTCAACCTGACCTTCGCCGTGCTGCTCCTGACCGGCGCCGCGCTCGGCGACCGCTTCGGTCGCCGCCGCATGTTCGCCGCCGGGATCGCCCTGTTCGTCGTTGCATCGGCAGCCTGTGCGCTCGCAGGCAATGCCACCGCGCTGATCGCCGCCCGCGCGCTGCAGGGCGCCGGCGCCGCGCTCGTGATGCCGCTCGCAATGGCGATCCTGAGCGGCACGTTCGGCCGCGAGGAGCGCGCCCGCGCGCTCGGTATTTTCAGCAGCATCACCGGCTGCGCGCTGATCGTCGGCCCCGCCATCGGCGGCTTCATCACCGAACATTTCGGCTGGCGCTGGGTGTTCTGGATCAACCTGCCGATCGGCCTGATCGCGATCGCCCTGGTGCTGGCACGGTTGCGCGAAAGCTTCGGTCCGGCCGCTACGTTGGACATCCCCGGACTGGCGCTGGTCGCGCTTGCGGCGCTGGCGTGGGTGTGGAGCCTGTTGCGCGGTAACGCTGTCGGGTGGGCGAGCGCCGAAATCATGGCCACGCTGATGTCGGGCCTGGTGTTCGCCGCCGGCTTCGTGCTCTGGGAATTGCGCGCGGCCGCGCCGATGGTGCCGATGCGGCTGTTTGCATCTCGCGCGCTTGCCTCCGGCATGTCCGCAAGCGTCCTGTTCTACGCCGCAATGTATGGGGTCGTGTTCCTGCTGCCGCAGTTCCTGCAGACCGCGCTGGGCTTCGACGCCTTCGGCGCCGGACTTCGCCTGCTGCCCTGGACAGCGACGCTGTTCGTCACCGCCCCGATCGCCGGCGCGGTCGTCAACAGGTTCGGCGAGCGGCCGCTGGTGGTGACGGGATTGCTGATGCAGGCGATCGGCCTTGGCTGGATCGCGGAGATCGTCAGCCCCGCGGTTACCTACTCCGCTCTGGTCGCGCCGCTGGTGCTGGCCGGCGTCGGCGTCTCGATGGCGATGCCGGCAGCACAGAACGCCATCCTGAGCTCGGTCGCGGTGGCCGAAATGGGCAAGGCGTCCGGCATCTTCAACATGGGCCGCTTCCTCGGCGGCATGTTCGGCATCGCCGCGCTGGTGGCGAGCTTCTCGGCCCATGGCGGGGCCTACTCGGCCGGGCATTTCGAGCGCGGATTTGCCGCGGCGATGAGCCTTGCTGCAACGCTGTCGCTGGCCGGCGCGATTGCGGGGTTTTTCCTGCCGGCACGGCGACGGACTGCCGACGCAGCCGCGCCGCAGGATGCGTGACGCTGACAACACTGGAGTTTCGTTATCGGCCTGCGCCTTGTGCCGCCATCCTTCTTTCTGATCATGAAGCGCCGTTCTAAAATGAAAACGACATCTGGTGGAAGACATCGCAGTCCTCTGACATGCATTGCAACCCCGCAGGACACGTTTTCGCGTTCTCGCGGCGAAATTCGCCCGAGCTTTGCCTGGTCACGTCACCCTCAAATCCAAGAGGGCGCAGGGAAGGCCGGGTGCCGGCTGGCACCCGCGGTCCGCTGCGCGAAAAGCATACGCAGGAAAACCGCACAGCAGCATACAGGTGTAGCCAATCACTCGGCCTTCCCTGCGCGATGGTCGGACGGCTTATGCCGTGCAGCATGGTCATGACTTCCTGCTAGGACGCGATGGAGAGATGTTGCAGCGGATCGTTAGTCCCGTAGGAACCGTTCAAATCTCGGCAACGCAATCGATCTCGAGCAGAAAGTCCTTTCGCGGTAGCCGCGCCTCAACCGTGGTGCGGGCCGGCCATCCGGACTGGTCGGAACCAAAGAATTCCTTGTAGATCTCATTCATCTCGTCGAAGTCGGCGCGCCGATCGAGATACACGTTGACCTTGGCGATCTTGTCGACGGAGCTGCCGGCATATTCGAGGGTCGCCTTGATGTGCTGCAACGCGTAGCGCATCTGTTGAGCGAAGTCGCCCTGCGGGATTTTGACGTTCTCATCGTACCCCGGAAAGCCGGAGACAAAGATCAGATTTCCGACCTTGACCGCGTTCGAGTGCGGCGACTTCGATCTCGGAAGAGCGGGGTTGTTGATGATTGTACGTACCATTCTAGTCTCCTGTTTTTGAAGGTTGCGGGCCGGCGCCGACTGTTGGGCCAGCCAAACCGCATTTCGGCTCCGCAACCTGCTGTCGAAAGATTTCAGGCGTCGTACCCCGATGGTGCTTGAAGAAGCGGACGAAGTGCGACGGATGGGAATATCCGAGACCGTATGCGATCTCCTTGATCGATCGCTTGCTGTAGAGCAGGAGCCTCGTCGCCTGCCCCAGTAAGGCGGTCTGGACGACTTCCCTGGCCGAGCGGCCAAGAGCCCGTCTGCATGCCGCGTTCAGGGCATAGGGCGTCGTCGACAGCCGGGAAGCGAAAGAGTCGACCGTAAGCGGGGCAGCAGGGGGATTGCCGGATCTACCGGCGATCTCGAGATCGGTCTCGAGGCATCCCCGAAAGCGGTCGAAGAGCTCGGCCGCATTCGCGGTGGAGCGGTTCTCCTGCTCGAGGCCTGCCGACGCCTGCGCGGTCGCCGCGTCAATTCCGAGAAGGCACGCACCGAAGAGGTGGCGCAGCATCTCGCGACCGTTTCCCCGACCGGTTCCGAAGGACTCGGCGATCAAAGCGACGAGCTTGCGCAGATTCTCGCCGCCCACGTCGTCGTTCAAGGTGACCAGACGCTGCGTGGTCAGCCGCAGCAGCGCGGCCTTTATCGAGCCGTCTTCGAGCGTCAGCCCTGCGAGGAAGTCCGGAGACATGCTGATGACGTAGCCGACGCTATCGGGCTCGTACGTGAATTGATGAACGGCGTTCGCCGGCGTAAAGATGCAGCACGGCCCGGTGGCGGTCCGTTCAACTCCGTCATGCTCGAAGACGCATCCCCCAGCGAACGTGATCGAGAATTGATGGAAGTCGGGATGTCGATGCAGGCCGATCCGCCAATTGTTGGGGATATTCCGGATCGCAAAGGGTTCGATATGAAAAAACCCAAAGCTCTCCGCCGTCCAATCCTCACCGTACAGATAGTAGGCCGGAACTTCGAGAGCCCGTCGGGAGGAACCTCGAGCGCCCGGAAATGCTTTCGAACGTGGTTCTATCATCGCCTCTGCAGCCATGGTGTCAGGCTTTCGCCCCGAGTTCCTTCGCCGGAAGTTTCTCGCCCACACGCCAGATGGTCGGGATCGTCCGGTCTGAATCCTGGACCCATTCTTGCCATGCCGATTGGACTTTGTTGAGATCCGTCTCGATATTGGTGATTAGGAATTCTCCCCGGAATGTCACGTTTCCCTGCTCATCATACCACTCCAGTGCGTCGACCTCCCCCGGCTGGCGGCAGCGCTCGATCACGAGACCGATGCAGCCTTCCGGCCGCTGGGGCGAATGCCGGACGTGGGACGGTAGAAGATACATCTCACCCTCGCGCACCACGACTTCGGAGCGCACGCGCGTGACCGGATCGATCAGCTTGAGCGTCACGTCGCCGCGCAGCTGGATGAAGAGTTCTTCGCCCGGATCGTCATGATAATCCGGGCGGTAATTCGGTCCGCCTACCATCATGACAAGCAGATTCTGCCAGCGCTGCTTCCAGAACTGGAGATTGCCAATCGGCGGCTTGAGGTTATGCCCATTGTCCTCGATCCATCGATCGAGGTTGATAGGCAGATCCTTCAAATTGCTCGGCACCATGTCCTCCCTAATTTCCATCAACGGGCGCGGTGCGGCGGACTCCATCGGCAGGCCCGCCCGGCCCGATAGGCTCCAGACCGTGATACTTGCGATTGAAATACATCAACGGCAACTGCTCCGACCTCGACTCCGCCGAATAGACACGCGCGAACATGATGTTGTGCGTGCCGAATTCCTTGATCTCGGCGATGCTACAGTCCAGTGTCGCCACGGCATTGTCAAAGACCGGCGCGCCGGTCTTCCGCGTCGACCAGCTGACCCTTCTGAAACGCGATTCCATGTCCTCGCCTACTTGGCCTGCGAAGGTCGCGGAAAGTTCGCCTTGATCCGCGTTCAGGAGGTTCACACACAGTACCAGGTTGGTTCTGAATGCCAGATTCGATCTGCTGTCCTTGTGCACGCAGACAAGCACGGTCGCAGGCTCGTCGGTGACCGAGCAGACGGCCGTGCAAGTGAACCCGCAACGACCACCTGGCCCGTCGGTCGTGACGACGGAAACCGCGGCGCCGAAGCGCGCCATTGCGGTGCGGAAGGTGTTGTGATCGACGTGCATGACGTCAACCGTTCAGCCGGTCGAGGATGCTGACATCCGAGTTGCTATGGTAGCCCGGAACGACCCAGCCATTCTCGTCGTAATCGTTCATGCAGGCGGTAGCCAGCGCTTCCATTTCGGCCAGCGCGCCAGAGCCCCGCGCCTGCATCAACGCCTGCATGCGGATGGCCTCATGGTTGCCGGCGTAATTCCGCTCGTAAAGTTCATGGCGGGAACCGAATTCGGATCCGACCGCATCCCAGAGCGCCTTCATGATCTTGATGCGCTCCTTATAGTCGATCCCGTTCGACCCGCGCGAGTAGCGGGCGAGATATGCATCGACCTCGGGATTCTTGAAGTCTCGCGGACTGGATGGCAGATAGATCAGGCCCGACGCGACGATCTGCTGGATGATGGAGCGGATCGCCGGATAGGCCTCGGTTGCGAAGATGCGGTAGGCCGAACCTGCCTTGACATTCGGCAAGTACGCGTCGCCATGCCACTTGTCCGGCACCGCCGACATCGCGTCGGTGAGCGACCAGAACAGATTCCGCCAACCGATGATCTCGCCCAACTGAACCTGGACACCGCGAAATCCATCGGTCCCACATGCGCGCAGCGCCTTCTGAAGAAGCCCGATGATAAAGTCGAGCTTGACCGACAGGCGCACGCAGCTCTGGAAGGTGAAGCCGTTGAGAAACCCGGACTGAGGGTAGAATTTCCGCAGCATATCGATGTCGCGGTGCACGAATACGTTCTCCCACGGGATGAACGCGTTGTCGAATATGAAGATAGCGTCGTTCTCGTCGAAACGGCTGGTCAGGGGATAGTCGAAGGGCGATCCGGTGGCCGCTGCCGCGAGTTCGTAGGAAGGCCGGCAGATCAACTTGATGCCGGGGGTGTCCATCCGGGCGATGAACATGACGGCGAGACTGTCGTCCGTGATCTCGGCCGCCATGTTCTGTCCGAGGAAATTGTAGTGCGTCAATGCCGAAGACGTAGCGACCACCTTCGCACCCGTTACGTAGATGCCGGCATCGGTCTCCTTCACGATGCGCACATAGACGTCCTTCACGTCGTCGGCCGCCTTGTTGCGGTCTATTGGGGGATTGACGAGCGTGTGGTTGATGAACGGAACGGCCTCCTGGGCGCGCGCATACCAAGCTCGCGCGTTATCGGCGAACTTACCGTAGAAGCCGGCATTCGCGCCCAGGGTATTGGTGAAGCTTGCCTTGTAGTCGGGGGTACGCCCCATCCAACCGTAGGTCTGGCGGGACCATGCAGCGATCGCGTCGCGCTGCGCGATGAGATCGCTGCTCGAACGGGCGTAGCGGAAGAAGCGATGCGTATATCCGCCCGAGCCCGTGTCGGTTTCTGTCGTGAGCACGGGCCGCGTTTCTGGATTGTGGAGCGCATCGTACAGCTTAGCGATCGAGGCGGCCGAATTACGAAATGCAGGGTGCTTGGTAACGTCCTTCACCCGCTCGCCATAAATGTAGATCTCCCGGCCGTCGCGAAGCGATTCCAGGTATTCGGCACCGGTGAACGGCCGCTTCTTGTCGGCGCGGATGTCTTCGGGATTGCTGGTCACGTGCTCTACTCCGGACAGATGGCGCAGCAGAACCGCTGCCTTCCGCTCATCATCCCGAAGGCCCGTCCCCAGGGCGACCGATTCGGATGGCCTTTCTGCGAAGTACGATAACCATCGGTGCGACCTCGCACCGTCGTTCGAGAACCCAGGATCCCACGTTGGGGTGCAGCTCTTCTCGCGACCATGTCGGCGCCTCTCCATCGGCCTGCGTCGACCAATAGGTTAGCGGATCAGATGAGCCGCTCCGAGGGGGGCGTAACCTATATTGGAGAAACGATAGCCAATATCCTTTTTTGGCGTATGGGTGCCGTCGTAGAACTTGCTGCACGGGGCCTTCCGACCTACCGGCCGATTCTGTAGCACGATGCAATCGGTGGACGACACCTTAGGCTCGGCCCTGGCGACAACGGCCGCGATGGCAAACGCCGCGCAAAAGCTGGTACTTCTTGACCGCGAACTCCGCGCTAGGCTTCGCACTGGAAAGAGGGAAACCGAGCTGCCTCCGGCCGTGAAGCCGTGTTCGCGGAGCTGCGCGCGGCTAGTACTTATTTGTCGTGATAGCCCGCATCGCGATAAACTTCCCTGCCGCCAACGACGGTCGAAAGCGCCTTTCCCCCGATGACGGCCGCAGCCAGGGGGACGGCGCCGCGGAGGCTGCCGAGGTTCTGGCGATGGAGAAGAGACATCATGATTTTCACCGAGCCTTGATCGCATACTGCAAATCACCGCGCCTGCTTGAGATCGCCGGCCAACTCTATATCGAAACGCAGCGCTATCGGCTCCCGAGCCTAATCGGCCGCGTTGCCGAGAAGCATGCGCGCGACGTACCGAAAGAGCATAAGGGAGATAATGGATGCCGCCCTCCGCCGGAGCGAAAGCGCGCTGGATCTCCTAGCCGCACATTATCGCAAGACGTCCGAGATCATTTCGACCTCAGCGGATTGGGGTGACGAAAAATAAACGAGCGGTAAGGCGCCTGCAGTGAGAGCCGCTAGCTGAGAAATTAAGCGTCGGCGCGCATGTCGGACCATCAGATCAAATCATCGACAACCTCCAAAGATATGGCTGCCTCTGCTCGGTCAGCCCACATCGGTCTGCATCACTTGCGATTGGCTGTCGCAGCTGCGGACTGTGGGAGCTTTCGGCAAGCAGCGGAATTGCTTTGTATGCGTCATTCTATGTTGAGCCGTTCAATCAGCCAGCTTGAACACCTAATCGGAGCGATATTGTTTGAGCGGTCAAGCGGAGGCGTTGTGCCTACACCTGCCGGAAGAAGCATCCTGCGAATATCGCGAATGATCCTCGAACAGGTCGACATGCTGGTCGCGACGGGACGGTCAGCGGTCGCGGCGAAGCCGGACGACTCTCGATAGCAATGAAACAGCGCTCTTAAGCCAACATGATCCAGAAACGGACATAGAGGATATCTTGGCCGCCAAATTGGCATTGAGACAGCATGGCGTCTAAAGCCTTGCGCCGCGCTGATGTTCGTCAACGGCCTACGTGATACCTGCGTCATGCTTCTCGATCGGGCTGGCTGCGACTAGCTGACGATCTGCGACATCACTGGACATTCATACCGAAGCGCGCAGACCATCGTGAAGCACTACCGCGCCCGCAATGCGGCTCGCGCCGATTCCGGTATCGACAGGCTTGAATCGCAAGTGCGGAAGGAAGGCATGAAGAGCTGAAACGCAGACCGGTGGGTCTCGCGCTAAACTGTGGATGAGCTTCGGTCCCAATTATCCGACTCGTCGCACGGCGTGCGACGTACGACCATTGAAAGCGTCGCACCGAGACCCGGTTTGTTCTGCCTGGGAATTTAAAAAAGCCCTCGCGGGCCAATATCTTAGGGTGGTGGGCGCACCAGGGCTCGAACCTGGGACCCGCTGATTAAGAGTCTCATGTTCTACGAACACAAACAGGTACTTAGCTGTAAAAGAACCATTCGATAGGCCTATATAGATCAATAGGTTACACCTGCATTGTAAATCGCATGCGCAACCCGCGACCCCTACGTCCCTAACGTAAGTAGGAAGCGAAAAGACCGACAATAACAATGAAGTTCGCTCGCGATTGACCATCTTTATCGCTGTTTGTTCACGCGGTTTCGGTGGTCAATCAATTGGTGGTCAAGGTCACAGAGCCTGTTCTTGTCTTGCTCTCTCCCTGAGGTGCCGCTGGAATGAAAACTACATTGCGATCCAATTTTTGGCCGATGATGGTGCAGATCCCTATAGATCGAGCCGGCAATGCGAGAGTTTGCGCACGATCTCAACGCCCCTGTTTTGATCGTCGTTCTTGCGCAGGCACTTGAGTCGCTTGGAATCGCGCAACAGGGCGACACCGCCGGCGGGAGCGATAGCCTTCGCACCTGCGGCAACGATCCTCGTTGCTTAAAATCGGTCTGCCGATAAGCTTTCCATATTGTCGCCAGTTCATTTAAGCACCTTTGGAGATTGCTTTGACGAACGACACAGCCGTTTACGTCGTCGGTCGCGTCGATCCAACTACCCGCAGCAAGGAGTGGGCCGGCCGCATGGGCACGCGACGCACCATCGCCAGAGATGGGCTTACCATCGATCCTGCATCCCTCGCCTATTGCCGGCACGAATGGCTGAACGGAAGCGGTTACGTCGATATCGAGCGGGTACGAGAATTCCCGTCGATGTTCACGCTCTGAGCATCAAGATGAACCGGCAGCCTCCTCCGGAAGAGACAGTCCGCCGACTGCTAGGCCGCCTCGCAAGACGAGGTCGGCCCGCTCGAGTGCTTTCGACAACGCCTCACGCGACCGACAGCAACCCAAACCGCGAATTCGCGAAAACCGATCAGTCAGTGGTTTGGTTCTTCGTCTTCTTACCGATCTTCGTGCTGCTCTACGCGATAGTCGAGAAAATGCACGTTAGATAACGCACTCGGCGGCCGCGCGTCGATCTCAAGTCGCAAACGTCCTTAGTCGCATCGCTTGAAGATGCCCTGCTCTAAACTAAATCCCGATCACACTGGTGATCCCTGAGTGCATTCCGCTGGGCAACTCGTATCAGGTCGACCGTTGAAGCAATGGGGGTACTTTCTCTTATCGCGTTAACGTGTGAAAGTGAACTAACTAGGTCTGCCGGCGCGTAAAGCTTCTTTGACTGCTTTCTGATAGGGCGAGGAAGCCAATAGCTGAAACAGCGCTCGTGCCGCCCTATATCTCGCCTCGGCCCGACTGCGCTCTCGGCCTTCTACTAAGCATTCGCCCGAGCTTGTCCGAATGAACCAGCCCCAACGTCGTCCCCTGCGTTGAACATCGATGTCAAAGGTTGGCAGATCACTGGTTCTATTCCGACAGAAGTTGCGGTCGTAGCTGTTCATGAAGACGGGCTCAAGCACAGCGAAACTCGTGAACAGCGGACCGGCCCGCATTGCCCAAGAGGGCGGTCGCTACGAGCCCCTGTAGGACTGTGGCCAACTTCCATGATGGTCATTTTGCTCTCGCCTTGCCGAAGTGGGTCTCGCGGGGGCTACCCAACCCCTTGATAAGGCGAATATCCTGAGGCAGCATGGCCCAATTGGGCTATGCCTTTAGAGGTGCTGCGGCACATTCGACGACGTCGGAATGGTGGATGGAACCCTTTGATCTGCAGCGACTTAGCCGCGTGTTGGCCGCCGCCGCGATCGATCCCTCTCTCTGGACAGAGGCATTGCAGACGGCGGCGGAATGCACCGGGTCGTATGGCGCGGTCCTGTTACCAGTTGTCGGAGCATTGCCTATCGTTGCTGCTACTCCTTCCATGGATCGCAGCGCAAATATTTACGTCAGTGACGGATGGCAAGGCCGCGACGAGCGCTACCGGGGGAAGGCCGCCTTCTTGGCCAATGGAGTGGCGACAGACGACGACTGCATGCCATTAGACGCACGCAAGCGTTCGCCTTTTTATCAAGAGTTCCTTCGGAACTGTAATCTTAGCGGTTGGGCAGGCGTCCGGATCGGCCGGGGAGATCTAGTTTGGAATTTGAGCCTACAAAGGACGCCAGACCAAGGTTCTTATTCCGCGAGAGAGTTGCGAGCTCTTTCCGAGCTGTCCAACAGTTTGGATTCGGTCGTTCAGACTTGCGCAGCGCTCGGCCTGGCGAAAGGGGAATCAGCACTAAGTGCCTTCGATTTCTCAAAGCGCGCGGCACTTCTGCTTGACCGGTCGGGCCACGTCGTTCGCGTCAATCCGGCGGCGGAGCGACTAATCGGACTTGATCTGCAGATTTCGGCAGGACGCATTCGCTGCCAAGATCCGAAATCAAATGAGCTCCTGCACAACGCGATCAGAGCTCTGTTCTGGAGCGTTGAAGCCTTCACTATCGCGCCCATAGTTCTGCAAAAGGTTTCAGGCGGCCGACTTGTCATCTACCCGATGCGGCTTACTGGTCTAACCGACTCTCCCCTTTCCCTCTTCCACGCAATACTAGTTATCTCCGACACCGACCTAACGCAGTCAGCAGGTATGATGACTCTGCGCGAGGCCTTTGAGCTGACGGCCGCAGAATCCCGGCTTGCATGGGCTCTTGCGAGCGGCAAGGATTTGGAAAGTTTTGCGGCAGAGCGAGGGCTTTCTAAGCAGACCCTGCGCAATCAATTGAAGTCTGTTTTTATGAAGACGGGGACAAACCGCCAGGCTCAGTTGGTGATGATGCTGTCGAACCTCGTTCCGGAGAAGTGATGACTCCAGCTTAGCGACGCCATCTATCACACTTAAGAACGATTGAACGATTGACGTCAATCTTCGAGCGCCATGGTGCCGCAGGCCGGCAACGCTCACTTCCGTCATTTGCGCGATTCCGGACTTATCCGAGACGATGCTAAGTGCGGCCACGCGCCCTGTAGTACTGCCCCGACGACGTCGGCAAAACCAGCTCCGAAACGGTACGGCAAAAGCGCAAATCCGACCGCCTGCAACCTGAAGTCACAAGGGCGCAATCGAGAATCCCCTTTACAACCGCCTAGCGCGCATCGTCCATGGCAACTATGCTAAATAAGTGTCCGCCTTTCATCTTCAGTCTTCAGCGAAGCATTCCATCTCTCATTTCCTGATGAAGTACCTCCGCGAAAGTAAAAATGGCCTCCACTATTAACAAGATCGCGCTCTTCATCGATGGAGCCAATCTCTACGCGACGGCGAAAACTCTGGGCTTCGACATCGATTACAAGCGCCTGCTGAAGGAGTTTCAGAGCCGCGGGACGCTGCTGAGGGCGTTCTACTACACCGCGATCATCGAGGATCAGGAGTACTCCTCGATCCGGCCGCTGATCGACTGGCTCGACTACAACGGCTACACCGTCGTCACCAAGGCGACCAAGGAGTTCATCGACGCCTCCGGCCGCCGCAAGGTCAAGGGCAACATGGACATCGAGCTCGCCGTGAACGCCATGGAGCTCGCCGAGCACATCGACCAGATGGTGCTGTTCTCGGGCGACGGCGACTTCCGCTCCCTGGTCGAGGCCGTTCAGCGCCGCGGCGTGCGGGTCACCGTGATTTCCACGATCGCGAGCCAGCCGCCGATGATCGCCGACGAGCTGCGCCGCCAGGCCGACGTCTTCACCGACCTCGTCGAGCTGCAGTCCAAGCTCGGCCGCGACCCGTCCGAACGCCCCGCCCCGCGTGATCGTGAACCGCGTAACCACATGCCGAAGTTCTTGCAAGAGCCGAAAGGAAATGACCCTCTCGAGTGAGACAGCCTTCCTCAATGGCCTACTTGCGGCTAAACCAGGACCCATAGCGAGATTGTTATTGGGGCATCACAATCGACGTCCCGTCTCGATGCAATCGCGTCGTTTCGGCGAAGATCGTAGAACTCGTGCGTCGCTGCGCCCCGCACGCAAGCGAACGCGTTGTCGCGCGACTGTCGTCAGTCAATGACCATAGCCGAGCAGACGAGCAAGGTTCACCGCAAAGCTACCGAACGCGCTGCCCGCAGCAACAACGGATATCACTATTGAAAGAGGAGTGAGGCTGTAGCTAGTTGTCGTGGGCGCTTTATCCGTGTTCGAATGCGCAATCCGCAACACTTCCAGGCTTGGCATGTTACCCTCTGAGTTCGAGCGAGAGGTCTCCCCTCCGGCAAGAGGTCCCCTGTTTTCAACCGGAAACAAGAGCAATATCCCATGGTGGAAGCGCTGCGCACTATGTCTTGTTTTATCCTGCCACGGCGGTACGCGGCGAGACCGACGACGGGTCGGATTCCGAGCACCCCAAAGCGTCTTTGCGCTTTGAAGGGCGAGCCACTGGAGTACAGTTAAGAACCGCGGGTGATCACCTCTTCTTTTTCGGTTTAGTCGCCGCCCGCCCGCGTTGATCAGCCATTCTTTCACCACCGCTGCTCAGGCGCTCTGGGACGAGTTTGGCGGCTTCAAGGGTCAGTTTAGCAAAGCCATCACCTGCATCGTGCTCTGGATCGAGAAAACTGATGGCCGGCGCAATTCTCACCTCACTTCTTTGAGGATCGCGCAGCCAATAGGAGCGCAACTGAACGATCGCCTTGTACAGATTAGATTTCGCCTCCTTCGCCAGAGGGCTCCAAGCCTTGCCCATTACATCGAGCGACTCATACGACCAAATTACTCGGTAGCAGAACCCTACGGCTGTCGGTCTGCAGCATTCGTCTCCTCCACCAAGCATCATGTAGGTGCCGCGGTAGTTGGCGCCCTCCACCGATTTGAGTGTCGCGGTTCCGATGAAGTCCTCTGTTTTTCGTAAAAACTCGTGAAACTCCGGAGCATCTTCAGGTGCTAGACAGAACTGCCAGATAACGACGATCCCACCGAGAATTCCGTTGGGCGCGGATGGAAATGGAGGGGGAAACACTGGTACAAAATCCGATCGCACTTCAGAAACAAGCGGCTCTACTCTCGATTGCTGTGTTACACCCTGGCGCCGGAGAAGCGCTTCAATACGTTGCCGTTCGCTAATCTTTGTCATGGCACTACTTCCTGCGGGTTTTAATTGCGACCTCTAAATTCTTGCTGCTCACCACTTCAACAATTTCCCTTTCCAAGAGGGTTGCAAGGCCTCGTTGAACCTCACTGGCGACTTCATGTGGACTAAGTGCGGGCTCGGCGGCTATCAGATACTCCCGCGCAATCTCCGCTTCCGATCTGCCGTCGCACAATTGGAGTATCAGCCATGCGGAAGGGTTGAGCGTAAATACCTCTGGATTATTCGGCGTGAAGACGAGACAGGCGGCCATCTCGGGCACGCCACGAACGCGCACGTTGCGCACTTTCCTATAACAAGTGCTTGGGCAGGACACGGAGATCGGTCCCCTCATTGAGATGGGCGCAAAACGGATCTGGCGCGTCCCACCGTCCGTGAAACGCAAATGCAGTGGAACGGCAGCCTCCACGCGTACCGTCTTTCGCGTAGCAGGACGGACAAGACTTTTCGACTACGCCTTCGCGCAACGTCCGATAGAGCTCGTTGTTGTTCCAGGTATCCAAAAAGGGCGTGGCGCGAATGTTGCCAAAATTCACATACTCTCTCAGATAAGTGCAGCCGATTGAGTCGCCAAACGCGTTCACCGTTGCGCCCTGCCAGCAGCAATTGCGATCATTTGGGTGCCAAGATTTCATGATCTGAAAGCCATCAGGCACATGAAGATCTGCGATGGCCGCGGTCTGCTCATCGAGCGAGAGAGCCAAATCGGTCCAAGCGCGTTTGGCGCGGCCTAACGGGTAGAGGCGGAGAACGCCGAGGCGCAATGCGCCTAATCGATGAGCCAAATCAACGCAGGCTTGAATTTCTCTAAAGTTCTTGCGGTTGAGAATGACGAGGACATCAGTCTTGATGCCGGCGGCCGAAAGGTGGCCGACTGCTGCGCAGGATTTCTCAAAGCTCCCCTCGACACCTGTTAATTCGTCATGCGTAGCAGAGGTCGCCCCCATGATATCGACGAGCATGCGACCGACGCCTATCGCTTTAAGTTCCTTCGCACTCTCCTCGTTAAGCAGGGTGCCATTCGTACGCACGACGGTCATAAGCTTGCGGCAGCTACGTTTCAGAATCTTGAAAAAATCTGCACGTTGAAACGGCTCTCCACCTTCAATGTAAACCTGGATGAAATCATTCGAAACGAGGTAATCGATAAACCTTGACCACTCTCGGTAGCTCAGCTCTGGTTTCGCGGTTGGATTGCCGCAATCGCCATAGCACCAGCAGCACCGAAGATTGCACGTGTTCGTAATAGAGATCGTAATCTTAGGCGGGGTAACATATTTGGGCATGTGCCAATCCCCCCGATACCCGCGAAAGTGAACGTGCCATCTTATCAGCACGTAGCGCCGAGGTCATCAACGTATCGATCGACATTCTGCCTTCGGTTGCAAGCCGCTATCGGCAGCTATATCGTTACGGCACTTACCGTGCGTGCCGTTTAAGCTATCGCGAGGTTGATGAGGTTGGTCCCTGGCAGCCAAACCGAAGAAGGACCAACATGGTCCGCGTCATGCCCGAGCTGCAGCACAACGGCGGCGGCAGGCGCCTTTTTCTGCGGCAATTGCGGACGAGCACTTGTCCCGCCATGCGCTCGATGTGCCGCCCCCGTCGCATTAGGTCAACGGTTCTGCCAGGTTTGTGGCGCGTCATTGGGCACCACGCCCCCAAGCCGCGGGCTGACCGACGGCATCGAGGGCTTGACCGATCGTCGTCTTATGACGGCCATGTTCTGTGATCTTGTCGGGTCAAGCAAGCTTGCCGAACGCCTGGATCCAGAAGACTTGGCCGCACTGCTCGTCGCTTATCGCGAGCGATGTGCCAGTGCCGTGGTCCGAAACGGCGGATACGTTTCGCGATATGCCGGAGATGGCGTATTGGCGTGCTTCGGCTACCCCCGTGCCCTTGACCGTGACGCCCAGGCCGCCGTCTTGTCCGGTCTGGCCATTGCCCTCGAAATCGAAACGCTCGCTAACACCACCTCGCTCCGTGGCGGCAGGGATCTCGCGGTCCGCATTGGCATCGAAACAGGAATCGTGCTTGCTGGGCCGCTCGGCCCAAAGAACGCGATCGAGCTCGACGGGCTGGTCGGCACTGCCCCAAACACCGCTGCGCGACTTCAACAATTTGCACCACCGAACAGCGTCGTCATTGGCGAGGCGACACGCGAGCTAGTTGCCGAGTTCTTCCTACTGGAAGAATTACCGCCGCTGGATCTCTTACCCGGCAAGTGGTTTAGGGTAAGAGGTAAATTGAAAGATCGCGGGTTCACATTCTCAAGACGCCGAGCTCCACTGGTGGGGCGTGCCCACGAGCTCGCAATGATTTTCGCGCGATGGGACGACGCCTGCCAGGGCAAGGGACAAACAATCCTGCTGTCGGGCGAGGCAGGCATCGGTAAATCACGCCTCGCTCAGGAACTCTTGGATCACGCCGCACAAGCCGCGCATAATGTGATCATACTCGGTTGTACCCCGCCCGGGGCCGTCAGCGCGTTTCATCCCGCGATCCTTGCACTGCGCGAAAGGCTGGAGACATCGGTCGAGACAGGGGAAGCTGATACGATTGAGCAATCGCTTCGGCATCTTCTCGACCAGATGGGGCTCACTGAAGAACCCACGTTAGCCTTGCTGCTTCACACGTTAGGGGTTGGCCCCGACGTGGCCGATCTCGCTCCAGCGGCACGGCGACGCATTTTGTTGCAGGCGTTTCGAACATGGCTGCTGCATTTTCCGGGGGATTCGCCGCTCCTGATCTTGGTTGAAGACTTGCATTGGGCAGACCCTTCGCTGCTTGAGCTGCTCCGCGGCGTTACTGACCTGCTGTCAACTCGGCGGGCCATGCTCCTCGCTACCTATCGAAGCGATTTTGTATTGCCGTGGCCCGACCGGGTGACGATGCTCCGACTGACCTTGCCGCCACTTGAGCGTGCCGAGGCAGAGCAATTGCTGGCGGCACTCGGAGGGCACCATCCTGCGTCCACACGCGAGGCCATTTTGGCGCGGTCGGATGGCGTTCCCTTGTTTATTGAAGAGTTTACGCTCGCGATCAACACGCCGTTGGTGCCGCGAACGCTGCAGCAGCTTTTCACGGCGCGACTTGATGCATTGGGCGAGGCGAAGCGCTTGGCGCAGTGCGCTGCTATTCTTGCACCCTACCTCGAGGTCGATCTGCTTAGTGAGCTCGCAGATTTGCCGGACATTGTTGTAGAAGAACGACTATTGTGGCTTCTCGACGCAGAGGTTCTCACGCGGACGCGCTCGGCATCGGGTTCTGTAGAATATACGTTCCGACATGCACTTCTGCAGCAGGCGGCACTCGATTCGCTTTTGACAGCTGACCGGCGTGCATTGCACGCAAAGGCTGCTGAACGACTTGCGGCGCTTCGGCTGGGCCTCGTTGAGCAGCGACCTGAAATTTTCGCACAGCATTACTTCTCAGGAGAGGAGTTCACCGCGGCCGTACCGTTATATGCTCGAGCAGCGCGCCGAGCTTTGGCCGCTGCGGCTCTTGACGAAGCCGAGGCGCACGTGCGCCGCGGTCTGGCGGCTTTAGCAAGATTGCCTCACGAGGCTGTCGCGGAAATGGAACTTGATTTGTACGTTCTGCTTGGTCATGTGCTGATTGCCAAGCGCGGCTACGCCAACGTAATCGTACAGGAAGCCTTCGAATCTGCTCTCGGAGCTGCCGAACGTGTTCAGGAAGTGGTGCGAACGCTCCCCGCGTTAAGAGGACTTGCCTCTTTCTACCAGGTGCGTGGCCCTCTTTCCCGTGCGGAAGGAATTTGCGACAAGCTCGTCAACATTGCTGAGAGCACCGGCGACCTCTGTTCGCTAGTTGACGCATGGCGCCGCCGCGGCTGGAATCGTGGATGCATGGGAAACCCGGCTGGAGCGGAAGATGATCTTGCGCGTGCCCTCCAGGCCGTTGAGCCCGTAAGAATGGAGGCGCACATACTAACGGCGGGCCATGATCCACAAGTGCTAGCTCTCGCCAATCTATGCTGGCTTGCTTTGCCTCGTCATGGCGTCGGGGTGGCAACGCGGCGGGCTGAAGCGACCGCGGCTGCAGCGCAGGGCTCGTCTCACTCCGTGAGCGCGTGCTACGGCCTGATTTTTGCTGCGCTTGTCCTTCAACAAGCTGGACAAGTCGACAAAGCCTTGCAGTTTGCCAACCAGGCCTTGGATATTGCAGGGGAGAAAGGTTTTGCTTACTGGGTAGCAATGGGGAAGGTAGCAATCGGCTACGACCAAATTGTCCGTCGGGAGAATTTGCAAGGCGGCCGAGAGGCGATCTTGAAAGGCCTTGCAAGTTATCGCGAAACACAAGGAGAACTGCTCCGGCCGTTTATACTTTCCTTGGTTGCGGAGGCCGAAGCTGCTTTTGGTGACATCGAGGCTGCTCAGGCCGCTCTGCGCGAGGCGGTTGACGTTGCCACTTCATTGGAGGCAAGAGGCTTTCTTCCCGAATTGATCCTGCGACAGGCGCGCCTTTGCGGCCATGGCTCTCAAGTTGAACGCCAGAGTTTTTTGAAACGGGCAATCGCCGCTGCGCAAGCCCACGGGGCCGAAGCCATCGCATTAGAGGCGTCTCGCGAATTGGAAGCGCAGTAGCAGGCGCAACCGAGCACGCGTCGGGTAATGACGCTACACCGCAGAGAAGACGTAGAGTCCAGCAAATTCCAACCTCCACTCGCGGGCACAAGATTGATCGGGCCGCCGAAAAGTGGACGGGCAGAGTTCCGGCTTCTTATTGGTGAGGACGGTACAAGCAACGTCTTACGGTCAGCTTAGGAGAAAGGGTTTGCGCAAGGTTTACGCCGGAGCAAAGAGGCGAGGCTGGTTTGCCGAAGCCGCAGTCACATTTCTGTCAGTGACCGCACCGTTTCAGCATTCATGAATGAATTCGCTATCGTGACCAGGTGTACTGCGGCGGTGCCCAGCTGCTCCATTTCCTTGTCAGCAGTGTAGGCTGAAGCCGCTCGTCGATAGGCGATTGCAACTGTTGCGTATGCATCCGTGATCAGTACAGCTGAATGGTCGTGCGCATCCTTGGCTTTCCGATCACGTACTTGGACGACTTTTGTCGCCGCCTGAGCGGCTAATTCAGCAAGCTTCTCGTTACTTAAACTCGGATCATCAATACCAGGCTGACATGCAGAAGCCGCGCCGGCGATTGCCTGATAGTATTGGCGCTTTTGCCACTCATTGGCCGTCAGGTAACTCTGCAGCAGGCGGCGAGCCCTCACTTCAAGCTGCTTTCGATCGCTTCGGATCTTTTGATGATCTGAGCTAAGCCAGCGGAGCATCGTTTGCCTATTCCACTTCGGCGCCTAACGCAAAGATCAAGGGGCCATAAGTTCCATCAGCACACTTGAGCTTGTGTTGACGTCGATTACAGCCTTCAGGTCTAGCGAATAAGAACGAATTCTACGATGAATCAAGTGAGAGGAAAGAGGGAGTTGAGCGTAGGTCGAAAGTAATTTGCCTCCATGTTGCTTTGTCCGCCCTGCGAAGGATGCGTGCCGTCAGGGTATAAAACTTGGTTTGCGGCAGCGGAGTCAGGCCCCCAGGTCGGATCGGCAGCCCAATCGACGACAAAATCGCACTTTCCTTCATCTGGAAAACGCCGCAGGGCTGCGTCGGCGGCGGCCCGATTAACATTGAAGATAATTTCGTTACGAGGATTATGCGTGCTGATTCCGAGCTGCACGATTTTGCGTGAGGACTTAATTGCTTCCTGAAAGTTGGCTAAATAACCGACAAATGCCGCCAGCCACGCTGATGCGTCACTCGAACGAAGATCGTTTTGTCCCGCCTGAACGAACAGGATGTTCGGGACATCCTTGAATGCGGCGATTACTGACGATTGTCGGCCGAGCATATCTGCAAGAAGAGCACCATCCGTCGCAAAGCATTGCTGACTAGTCTCATGGATAGCGTTTAGTAGGTAGAGGGTGTGATACGATGTCGTCCTAGCCCCGCCGTTATCGACACTGGAGCTTGAACCTTCAACGATGAGGTGACGGATCAGATGCATTCGGCTTCTCCCAGTTGCAGACCAAGGGTGCAGCGCTACGAGAGCATTTGGCCCCACCACCTGCTCGGCTGGAGCGCATGCCCTGCGCTGGTCGCACGACTCTTTGCGCCCTCCCAATAATCTGCTTTAGCGCCCTGTTCTTCTTAAGTGACTTCCATTTGGAACGAGATCGAGCTGGGGCGTTTTTTCCTATGCAGCATAGGAGCCCACAATGCGATCTTCCACATTTCTCTTCGTAGCGGCGCTAGTTTTGACCAGCGCCTCGGCGCTGGCGCAAGCTGGCGGAGGTGGTTCAGGTGGAGCTTCTGGAGGAGGAACAGGCTCAGGCAGCACGGCGGCCGGCTCGATGTCGAGCAGTGGCACCGCGAGCGGTACGGGTGGTTCGCCCGGACCTAACACAAGCAACGCTCTCAACTATCAAACCACGGGAAATCGGCTGGGCAATCCCGCCAGGAATGAGAACAACGGCTCTTCTACCCCCGCCAGCGGCTACGTCACCCACCCTACGATGAACAAGGCTGTGCAGGATTTGGGGAATACGAACACTGGTATTGTAGCGCCGAATCGCTAGGCCTCCCCTCCCACAGTGGACGTTCATCAATTCCGGCTACTTCTCACGAGGATAGACCAATCTCCTGGTGGGTGGACCGTGCCGTCTGCAAACCTCGGGAAAGAAAAAGACCGCCAGAGCAGGGCCTAATCGCTGATGTACCGCCGCCACGACGCGCAGAACATGTCGGGGCCGAGGAGTTTTGCCAAGTGGTGTACACGATTAACACAATCATTCGCGACAAACGGGTGGCGATTCCCGCCTACGTCGCGGGCAAGTCAAGCCAGGCATAGGCGCTTGAGGTTTTGATTCCAGCGATGAAGCACGTCACTGAACGCCCTTTTGCCGATCCAGAGGCTGCCGCCCGCCAGCTCGTTCAGCTGGCTTCGGGCATTGGGGCAGTACAGGACGGCAGAATCTATATCGAGAAGATCAACTACACGTTCAAGGGAAGCGGCACGGAGTTCGGCGCCGGCATCAAGTCTGCATTCGAGCGCGACTGGTTCGATCTGCACGAAAGCGGCACCTATGTGCGACTCCTGACGCCGGGCAAGGATTTGCTGGCGAAGGCATGAAGTGGTCCGCTTTCGACGAGTCGATCGTGCTGCCAAACCGCGGCAAGTTGGTGACGCTGCTTGACGCTAGTGGCAAGCCGCGATGGACCGTTGATTTTGGTCGCGGAAGGTGGAAGCCGACCATGTTTGCCCGCATCGGTAGCATGCGGGCGTTGAACGGGCACTAGAACCACACTGAGGCCGACGCAAGCTGAACAGGATCAATGATCACGGCTGCCCCTGAGGGTCACCAACCTATCGCATGCTGCACATCGCGAAGCACCGTAGCTGTGCTTCGTGTATAGCGGCCATCGTTCCAGCGATGATCCGCTGCATATGCCGCAATCGCAGCAAAGATGATTGCAAATCCGATCTTGCCCATTATCCAACTGCGCTCGCCCGCGCTCAAAATGAACTTCGGGATCAAATTGCTACGCAAGACTGTCGTCTAACGAAAATTTCGATGTGCGCGGAAGTGTATTTCTCACGGAAAAGCCGCAGCGTGGTTCCAGCCCCACTGCGGCATTCCCGGTCAACTTGAAATTGGTTGGTATTTAAATCGCGCCGGTGTTCTCACAGTAGAACACCCCGTTCCGAAAATGGACTCCGGACAACTACCGGATTCCGGTTTTGTACGCATTGTCGATATAGGGCTAACGTGGCATCGCATGGCTTCCAGCCCCCAATGCTCCCGGCAGCCGATCCAATTGCGGATTAGAGCGCCGGGAGTGCTAGGCCGGCCAGCGTGACCGGAGCCCTTAACCCCGCAGTTGAAGGCCGAAGTTTTCCGCCACACGCTTCACCGATGAAATGTATCTATCCAACGCACTCGCAATCTGTACCGCGCCGGCGCCTTCGCGCGACAGAGCGAGCAAGAGTTGCACCTCTGCATCGGTCCATTCTTTGGGTTTGTCGTTTCTCTTCATCCACGCGATGCTTGATGGATCATCAGACTGTTTCAGATAGGAAGAAAGCCCGCCAGGTGCGTTAGCTAGCGGGCTTCCGGCCGAAGGTCGCAGCGAGTTCACCATTGCGACCGACGAATATGAACGCAACTAGGTTTACAGTTTGTTAGCGGCGGCTGCGTGGCTTGTTGCTTGGGACAGGGCCGTGGGGGACATACGCGGCCTTGTGCTCGAGGTGAGAGCCCGCCAGCTAGCCCGCCTCGGCGGCGCTCTCCCTCAGCATGGATGGTTCAGATTAATCACTAATGCGGGTTCGTGATTTAGATCATACTTCCCTTGCCCGACGGCCCGGTATGATCGGTTCACCGGGGCTGGCTTCATATTTCACTTAGATCTTTTCCACCCGGATTTTTGACCGCGCGGGGCCGCAGCAGGATCTCCCTGCTGTGGCCTTCGCTCGCCGGGGCGCCGATGGAATTCCCAAAGATCGATCGCGACACGCTTCGCCTGATCAAAGCGTTCAAAGAGATCAAGAGTCGGGGCACGCGCCGCGCAATTCTCCTGCTTCTTGAGCAGCTAGCCCACAAGGACGGCGGAGCCTCAAACGCCGACCGGAAGGGCCATTAGGCCGTTAGAGGCAGCCTGTGACTCGAAGCCGTCCATCTTCAAATGTGAACTCCGTAAAACTACAGTCTACAAACTGTCATTGCTGCGGCGCACCAATTATGCTTGCTTTTTAGGCACCCCCACCTTCATAAGACACCGTGATCAATTGGATCGGAGATCTCCTCCGGGACTGATCGACCAAGGACCATTTAACATGACCGATTTTTCCAACATTCAGCAGCATCTTACCGCTATTACAACCGCCCAGACCGATTTCGCGAAATCGTCGTTCGAGGCCAGCAAGGCCTATTTCGAGAAGCTTGCAGCCGTGAAGTCCCCCGACAAGTTCACCGAATTGACAACCGAATACGCCAAGTCTGCACAAGAGACGTTCTTCGCTGAAGCGACCAAGATCGGCGAGCTTTACAGGACTTTTGCGCAGGAAGCCTTCAAGCCGATCACCTCAAGCTTTCTGCCCAAGTGACCGCATCGCTCGGCCGCTCCGACGCATTGAAGAAGCAGCGATAAGCTGCATCAGGCCCCGGCGGCCAACGACAGTGCTTGGATTACTAACGCAAGTAAGGATTTCGCGCCGTAGCACTTCGATTGTGACACGCTTTGTCCGCGAAATCTGTGCGCTGCAAGATGCGCGAAGGCCGTCAGCTCGAAACCATATGGCAGGTCCCACGAAGCGATCCTGAAACAGAACGGCACTAGCCTTCATCAGGTGGATAGGGGACCTCACGTCATGTGGACGATCATCAACGCACTCTATGAAGAGTACTGCCAGGCTCGCCTCGACGAGATGCTGCGGATCGATGCTGTAAAATAGGCGCTGACTCCGCGCCGTGATGGGCCGAGCGCGAGTTTGGTTCAGCCGCGATAGAACAAATTGGAGGGCAACATGGCGGCATTGACTACCCGTATTTTTCCCAAGGCGTCGGTCGAGACGATTGCTGACTTCGAGGCGTTCTTATCGGTATCTCTATTCTGTTTTGGCGGCTTGCTCGTGTCTGTGAGCATTATTGTTGCCGACAAGTACATGCCGGGCGAGTGGTTCTGACCGAATCGTCCTGACGAAGGCGAACCCCGATGGCGCGTACGATCGTACTTGCCGCATTCTTATTGATGTCGGCTTGCTATGTTGCCGCCGCTCAGCAGACTACGGCCGACCAGTATGCCGACCTGCAGAAGGATTTCGCCGAGGCATACAATCGCAAAGACGTCGATGCCATGGCTGCAGCTTTTACCAACGACGCTATTCGGGTGACGCCAAGCGGTATCTTCGTAGGCCGAGAAGCGATTCGCCGTAACCTGCAGGATGTCGTCAACTTGGACCTGCACGACTACTCGGTCGAGCGCAACGTGGCGCGGTCTTTCGGCAACTTCGTGTTCAATGCTGGCGAGTGGCAGGCCAAGCTCGGCGATCAACCTCTACCCGGCTACTATACCGCAATCGTGGTCCGAGACGGTAGCGTGGCGAAGATCATGGAAGAGACCGTGACCATTGCTGCTCCTGGGCAGTGATGAAGCCTTATCATGAGGCGGAGATCGGCGTGCTGCGCTGGTTGGCATTGTTCTTCTAGCTGTGCAAACTTGCGGCTCAGTTCACGCCGAACGCCGGATCGCGCTCCTGATAGGCAACTCCGCCATAAGAGCGTTCCTCCGCTCGCGAACCCGGTGAACGACGGCACTTTTGTCGGATGCCGCAGTCATCCCACCGCGGCGGCGGGGGTCTCACAATTGCGCCTGGTGGGGTTGGCATGAGCACGCAGATGATGCTCGGGCGCCAATGGTCCTGGTCCCTAGCAGCGATTTGTCGTCATCGTCACGATGAACACTGGTCCCGTCTCACTGACGACGCGAAGTGTTCAACTTTCACCGGTCGCAGACCATGCTCAACGTCACGGGCAAGCCGAAGGGCCGCTCCCAGGCAGCCTCGTCGTCTTGAGGACTTCGCCCGTATGGTTAGTATGGGGGCGACTTCCTTCAAAGTGAAACTAGTACCTGCGCATTCCATGCAATGCCGAAAGGTATCGGAATGTTCTAGGACCGGCTGCTAGCAGCCCTATCGTCTCTTCGCCGCTGACATGCCCTCACGCCGCCCTATGGTCGCGGCGCCCAATACGTACGCTCGACAGTCATCGGCGGCGAGACCGCGTCCGAGGACCGGCAGGTAATATAGGATGGCATTTCGATCGGCAACGCGATACAGACGAGTGCTTCGATATTGTCTGCGCTCATCGATGTGATATTTTTTGGAGTTCGATCCTTTTGGGGATCGTATGCTGCGTCGCGTTCGGCAGTTTTGTGGGTCCGCTATGGGCGAAATTCGCAACTTCCGGTCCGGGAACAACGGTGACCCCCCTTCACACAGCGTGGGGCCTCGCCGTCTGGCTGCGATCATTGTCGGTGACATCGCTTCCTACAGCCGCCTCATGCAGGCTGACGAAGAGGGCACGCACGTCCGCGTCAAGCGGATCGAGCGGGATCTCATCCAGCCCAGCATCGTCGAGCACCATGGGAGTCTGGTGAAGACGACGGGCGATGGCTTCATCGCAATTTTCGACAGTCCGGTCGAGGCCGTGCGATGCAGCATCGTCATCCAGCAGAACCTCATCGGGCGCAACGCCTCGCTTCCGAAGGATACCCGGATCGAGTACCGGATTGGGCTTAATCTCGGCGACGTTATTGTTGAGTCGGACGATATCTATGGCGACGGCGTCAACATCGCTTCACGCATCGAAGGCATTGCGGAGCCTGGTCAGGTCTACATCTCGGGGGCGATCTACGAGCAGATCAAGCACAAGGTGGTGTGCGGTTACGAGTCGCTCGGGGACCGGAAGGTCAAGAACATCACCGATCCCGTGCGCGTCTATCGCGTGCTGCCGGATGCAGATGCAGTCGGCAAGACCAAGGGCCGGCGCGAGAATATCTTGATCTTCCTTCTGAGCCTCACGCTGCTGGTCATTGCCACCGGCGTGCTGTGGTACCTGCTGACGCAGGCGCCGGGCAAGGTGAGCGAGCATGCCGCCCTGCCCGCCGCTTCTCCTAACGCTTCTCCTGCCGCATCGCCAAGCCCGCAGCAGCCGCCGCGGGAGGGCGTCGCGCAAAGGCCGCAGCCGTCTCCCTCCTCGGCTTCGTCGCCTCCCTCGCCCGCTCCGCTGCCAAGTCCATCGACAGTTCCCGTCCGCGAACCCGAGATGGTCGCCATTCGCGGCGGCAGCTTTGCAATGGGAAGCAACGACGACCCGACCGAGCGTCCTGTCCATCAGGTGACTGTGAAGCCGTTCTCGATCAGCAAATATCCGGTGACCGTGCAGGAATGGAACGAGTGCGCCGCTGCAAAGGCGTGCGGCTTCACGGCCACAGGCAAGGACGATGCGCCGGTCAGCAATGTGAGCTGGACCGACGCGCAGCAATATGCGGCCTATCTCGCGCAGGCGACGAAGAAGACTTACCGGCTTCCGAGCGAAGCCGAATGGGAATATGCCGCGCGGGGCGGAACGCAGACCAAATATTGGTGGGGCGACAAGCTGCAGTCGGGCATGGCTGGTTGCAAGGATTGCGGTGATCTCGCGGCCGAGCAGCCGGCGAAGGTCGGCAGCTTCAGGCCTAATCCGTTCGGGCTCCACGACATGGGCGGCGGGGTCGATCAGTGGGTCGAGGACTGCTGGCACAAGACCTATCAGGGCGCGCCCGGTGACGGCTCGGCATGGAGCAGCGGAGACTGCAGCGCTCATGTCCTGCGCTCGGGCTCCTGGAAGAACGATTCGAGATATGTGCGGCCGTCCAACCGCGACGGCTACGACACCAATGTTCGTTATCCCACGCACGGATTCCGCGTGGCGCTCGGTCCCTAAGTGGTGGAGTTGGTTTGATGCAGATATTTCGTTGCGTCGCGCTGGCGGCGGCGCTTGCATTGCTCCCGGGGGCAGCCTTTTCACAAGGCAAGGCAGCGCCCAAGGACGCAAAGCTCTATTTCATCACCCCGCATGACGGACAGAAGGTTCGCGGCGGATTCTGGGTGCGGTTCGGCTTGCGCAACATGGGAGTGACCCATGCCGGCGACGAGTACCAGAACGCCGGTCACCATCATCTGCTGATCGACGTCAACGACCCCATCGATCCCAAGGAGCCGATCCTGCAGGACAAGTCGCATCTGCATTTCGGGGCGGGACAAACCGAAACGCTGCTCGAACTTCCGCCCGGGACGCACACGCTTCAGCTCGTGCTAGGCGATGCCAAGCATTATCCGTTCGAGCCGCCCATTGTTTCGGAGAAGATCACGATACGGGTCAGGCAGCCCGTGACGGCGAAGTAAATCGCAAGCAGGGTCTAAGGTGTCATTCCACCATTGCCGTCACTGGCCGCCGCTGCTGCGATGCGTATATTTTTAAGGAGATCAGCTTCGAGCGACAGGACTGGCAATGAACCTGCACCCTTGGTGCTTTTCGGCCTGGCAGTCACCCCGATCATTGCGATTTGGCGTGGTTCGCTTTTGAGAGCTTTGAACCTTTTTCGCGATGCGAGCGTCTTATAATTGAAGCTTCCCTAAGCTTCACCCCCACCAGAAAGCCCCGCTTCCCCCGGCGGGGTTTTCGCTTTTGCGCGCTGCATCAACGCACCAAGCTTGGTTCGTTCTACGGCTTACTAGCCGCACCAACACCACTCCTGTTCTTGAAACGTCTTACCCAAATAACGGTCTGTCGCATACGTCATTGTCATCGGCGGTGTACTCATCGTGAAAAGAGCGCTCTTGGGCAAGCGTCGCAGAAGCTGATCGACCTGGAGCTTCCACGCTTTCCAGCGGACTTATCGATTTAGATCCGAGACGCTCGCTGAAACCAGGCTTGGGCCGCCACTAATGACAATCGGCCAAGCGCCAATCTCTAGGTGCAAACCAACTCGTATATTCATTTGCCGATGTGAGCGAGTTCACACGCGCTCCGCGCGTCCGGGCGTATTCAACTTTAGGGGACAAGGGATAGATGAAACGACCACGTCGACAGCACCGTCGGAGGTATCATGCTTCACTATTCATCCGAGACAGCAGAGCTTCTCAGAGAACACTATCACCCGCACTCGACCACAAAACCGGAGCACGTCAGGGTCACTCCGTCACCGGTTTTGGACAAACATGCCTATGCTAGGGCGTTGGCCGAAGGCTTGCGAGCCTCTACGAAGTTTGGACGCGTGGATGTGCTTGGACCGCGAGCGCTCCGGGAGCCCGTCAGCGGCGTCTATTCGTTGGCGCAATGGCAATCGGGATTCAAGCTCCAGAATGACCGCGGTACATGCTGGGCTTTTGCGGGTGCCGCGGCTTTGGAGGCGGCATATCGACGCAAGTATGGTCTGCTCATCGATGTATCCGAAGAATACATCTTTCATATGGGCAAAGCGTTTGCTTTGAATCGAGACAGCGCGGGGGCGGCAGCGCGTCCGGTAGAGAACAATTCCTCGCTGACCGGTTTCCAAGGCAGTGGAGATATTGCGGAGAAAATTTCGGAGAATGCCTCGCCTCCAGAGGATGCGGCTCCATACTTACAAAATCAGCAGACGTTGTTGGACATCTTACCCGTGTTGGGATTTGCAGGCGTGGAAGCAGTGGCGAGCCAAGAGGACTACGACGCCGTTGAATTTTGTGAACAACACATTCCGCTCCTGGCGCGGGTGAACGCTCGCTACAGAGCGGCGGGTTGGGGGTCTCTTGGCAACAACCCGAGCATCATCGCGCTGGAGAATACCATCCTCGCGGACCGCGAAGTAATCTGCGATGTCTTCCACAAGACCCCGAACATCGGAGGTCACGTGCTTTTGCTGATCGGCTTCGATCGCAATCGACAGGTGTTCTTCGCTAAGAACCACTGGGGCGAAGGCAAATTCATCGAGATCGCCTACAACAACGATCCGAACTGGCAGATTAATTCGGGCTGGTACATCACGGACGTCGTCGATCCAACGTTTGTGCAGAGCGAGGCTTGTTGGCTTGGCAACTGGCATGCAAACGTGGGGAACTCCTCGTTTCGGCTTATCCTGCGGAGGTCTGAGGATTTTGCCAATCCGGGGACGCCGACGAAGCTTGGGACGGCGTACTTGAGCGATGGGCCTCACGACGTGAACGGACTATTTCTAAACGGGGGCGCTCATCTGCGTATGTTTATTGCGCCGACAACCGCCCCAGTTTCCATTGGAACACTGAGCGGCTGGCAGATCGACGCCGACCTAAACTTTTCCGACATCTACAACGCGGCTGGGCAGGCCGGACAAGAGTCTGCCGCACTCTCCCGCTTCAACACACGCTTCGCAGCTCTGTTCGACAAGGGTGACGGATCGGCATGGCAAGCACGGCACGGGATCACCCCAGAGGCCTATCAATCGATTTTTGATTTGCTGGTCAGAGAAGGATACCGGCTGACCAATGTATGCGGATACAGCGAGGGGACGGGCTCCCGGCTCAATGCTGTCTGGCAACTGCGCGATGGCCCCGCATGGCAGGCGCGCCACGGCCTGACTAACGACCAGTACCAATCGACATTCGATGATCTCGTGGCAAAAGGCTACCAACTCGTTTGCGTCAGCGGTTACGCCGAGAACGGACAGGCCCGGTACGCCGCGATCTGGGAACAGCGGACATCTTCTGATTGGGAAGCGCGGCACGGGATGTCGCGGAGCCAATACCAGCAGACCTTCGACCAGATGGCCGCCGACGGCTTCGCGCCCGTGCAAGTTTGCGGTTTCCGGGTCAATGTTGATGTACGTTTCGCAGCGATCTGGGAACGGCGCCCTGGCCTGGAATGGGTTGGTCGGCACGGGTTGACGGCGAGTGAATACCAAAAGGCTTTTGATGACCAGAACGCCGCAGGTTTCCGTCTGGTTTCTGTGAGCGGGTATAGTGACACAGGGATCGCTCGCTACGCTGCAATTTGGCACAAGGACCAGCCGGGCGAATGGCAAGCACGGCACGGTCTCGATGGCGTGGCATATCAACAAGCCTTCGACGATCTGTCCCGGCGAGGATTCCGTCCCGTCCAGGTGTGTGGATACGGTGATGGATTTTATCCGGCCTAGACCCGGAGCTGCCGCCGCTCAGCAGCCGACAAGCTCTCGAACTGCGCGGCTAATTGTACCGATCACGCCGGCGAGGCGTAACGCCTCGCCCGCGTGATGATCATGTTACCTTTGCGGCCTGTAAGTGCTCCGGTCTTGACGGCTTGGCAGAAGTCTCGGCTCGGGATGGGTGAAGCAAGCTTTTCCGTATCCGTCTTTGACGTCGATAATTCTGTTCTGACTGAGTAAGTGTCCTCAGCGCACGGGTTGCAGCGAGACTCGCGGTGGTTGCAGAGTTTCAGAAATGGATGCCGACTTACTGCAGCTTCGCCGCGCAAGGGCCAGTAGACTAAAAATAAGCGGCCCGGCTCCGAAGGGTGATGAGCTCCGTCCGAGCCGGAATCTCAGCCAATCTTCATCATAATTTCAGGACAGTGACGCCCGGCCATGGTCTACTGGCAGCGGCTTAGTCGCGAACGCGGTGCCATCCAAGTCCTGGCAACATCGTGTTTGAAGACACTTTTCGAAATTCTCCTTCGAGGCCGACCGGGAGAAGCTAGTGGGGTTGCGAGACCTTCGAAATGTCGTCCGCGTCGCGATGCTTCTTGCCGGAGCCACCTGGGCGACTGTATCCACCTGTCGTGGAGACGACACCTGGCCAGTGCGCAATGTGAAGATCATTGTCCCATTTGCCGCAGGCTCCGCCAACGATGCAAGCGCGCGTTTCTATGCCGACGGTTTGACCAGGCGTTGGGGCAAGCCGGTCATCGTCGAGAACCGGCCCGGCGCCGATGCCGTCGTCGGAGGCGGCGCGTTTGCAAACGCCAGGGACGATCACACCCTTCTCTACGGGACCGCCTCGATGGTCACCGTGAGCCCGCTATTGCAGGACTCGCTTCCCTACGATCCGTCCCGGGACATGGTACCGATCGCCTCGACAGCTAGTTCGATCCTGGTCATCGCGGTCCACGACGGCCTCCCAGTGCGCTCGCTACAGGAGCTGGCGGAACTGGCCCGAGCGAAGCCCGGTGAATTGTCGTGGAGTTCGGGTCCAAGCCTGCCACACTTCGTGTTCGAAGCAATGCTGGCGCGGCACGGGCTTAAGCAGATCTACATCCCCTATCGGGACGCCTCGGCCCAGCAGGCGGATTTTGGCGAGGGACGCGTGCATATTCTTTCCCACGCCCTGCTGTCGGTGAGAGCTCCTGTCCTTGCGGGCAAGGCGCGGATACTGGCCGTCACAAGTCCCGAACGCCAATCAAGCTTGCCCGACGTGCCGACCGTCGCTGAATCCGGCTTTCCTGAAATGGAAATCGAGGGTCTTGCAGTCTGTTCGGCTGGCGCGACATGCCGCTGGGGTTGCGCGACCGGATTTCCGCGGACGTGCAGGCGGTGGCCGCCGATCCCTTGGTCCGCTCTCGAATTGAGGCGAGTGGCGCGCAAGTCCTCGGCGGCACACCCACTGAGTTTTCCGCGGCCATTGAACGGCAGCGAACGCGCATCGAGCAGATCAACCGCATCGTCGATTTGAAAAACGTCGCAAGGTAGTGCGGCGCGAGAACAGGGAGGTTGAAATGAAGCTTCGGGCCGCCATTGTCGGCGGAGGAATAGGCGGTCTTTCCGCGGCATGCGCGCTGCGTCGAAGGGGCATCGACGTCATGGTTTTCGAGCAATCCGATGCGCTCGGCGAGATCGGTGCCGGCCTGTCGATCTTTCCGAACGCGCTGCGGCAACTCGAGCGAATGGGGCTGGGACCTGCTCTGGCCAACGTCGGTGCCACGATCGGCGATGCATCACAATACTGCCGCTCCGACGGCACGAGGGTCGGCTCTGTCGTCACGACCGACTCCAGCGGCTGGAATGGGATGTATGGCATGCACAGAGCCGATCTGCTGAATGTGCTCGCGGCAAGCATTCCCAGAGAATCCATTCGAGCCGGCTATCGCTGCATCGAATTCGAGCAGAGCGCGGTCGCGGCGCGATTGAAATTCGCGAATGGGGAAACCTTCGAAGCCGATGTCGTGATCGCTGCCGACGGCATACACTCTGCCTTACAGAAGTATGTGGTCGAGCCGACGCTACCCGAATATTCCGGGGTCCGCTCCTATCGCGGCTTGATTGCCAGCGACAAACTTCCGGGATGGCGAGAGGCAGCTCATCAGGTTTGGATGGGGGACGGGAAGCACTTCATTGTATTTCCGGTGCGCGCCGGCCGGCTGCTGAACTATGTCGGGTTCGTCCCAACTTCCGACGCCAAGGCCGAATCCTGGTCCGCCATCGGAGACCGCGACGAGCTTGCGTCGTCCTTCATCGGATGGGATGCACCTGTCGTGAGACTGCTCGCAGCGGTGGAGAGCTGCTTTTGGTGGGGCTTGTATGACCGCAAGCCCCTGCAATCGTGGACGAACGGGCGGCTCGCGCTGTTGGGTGACGCTGCCCACGCCATGCTTCCGCATCTGGGGCAGGGCGGCAACCAGGCAATCGAAGACGGCATCGCTCTCGCTGTCCTTCTCGAGGGACGAGATCCGGCCGAGGTGCCGGCCATCTTACCGCAGTACGAAACAATGCGCCGCGTCCGGACTGACGTCATTCAGGCGGAGGCACGGAAAAACGGACTGCGTTTTGATTCGAAATATGAAGACCTCGAACAACGCGATCGAGAAGTCGCAAACTCCGCCGCATTCCGCAGATGGCTGTTCGATTATGATGTTCAGAGCGCTGCCATTAGCCAGCGCGCGCACAGTAAAGATTTGCCAGCTCATCGCTGATTGCTGCGATGCGACCAGTCTCTTGGCGACTTTGAGCGCCGTTTCCGCGCCATGCCGCTGCCCGACCAGCGCCAAACCCAAATCCATTCCCGCAGTCACACCCGGCGCGGTGATCAGCCGCCCATCGCGCACATAGATCAAATCAGGCTCGACTTTTGCTCTTGAGAAGCTGGCCGCCAGCGCCTGCCAAGAGGACGGCAGTGACAGGCGCCCCGAATATTGTCAAAGTGCAATTCTTTCCTCAATTACATGTTCCAGCGGCGTTCCCTCAGCGGACAAGGTCATTCGCAATTTGAGCTCGCCACCTTCCACTGCCCCGCTACGCACGAGGTTCTCAATTTCACGCTGCGATGTAACCCCGACATGCTTCAGAAATTTACGGATAGCCATATTGAAGCGGTCTTCATCGAACTCGGCGGTCATGTCTGTTCTCCTGGTCTGACGGGCCAAGTCTACCACGACGCGCGCCAAGACCAAAGATCCGAGACCCAACTCGCGTCACCGCCGACTTCCTCCTCTATTTGATTGCCTGAATGCGAGAAGGGAGCGAACAAGAAGCCGGTCACGACGCGCGGGACAGCACAACGAAGCGCGAGATCGAAAGCTGGCAAGACACCGAAAGGGCGTTACGCGATAGGCTTGCACGTGTTAAGTGTAGGGCGAACCGCCGCCCGGGTTTTCATAGTTGGTTAGTTCCGGACATTGGAATGTTCACAGGTTAGCCGCACGTCACGAACTGAACTGACGATACTATCTTCACTACCGAAAATTTCGTTGCACGGAGGAGGAAGACGATGAAACGTCGAGAATTCTTGGCAGCAGCCGTCGCGAGCATCGCCCTTGTTGCAACGGCATCGCCGTCCATCGCGCAGTCTTCTGGAACAACATTTTTAGTCTGTACAGGTGCGTGGTCTGCGGGATGGTCGTGGAAGAAGATGCACCCGCTAATGGCCACCGGCGGCCATCGTTTGGTCACTCCGACCTACACAGGTCTTGGCGAGCGGGAGCACCTAGCTAGCCCGTCAAACGATCTCGAAACCCATATTCAGGACATTCTGGCGGTCATCAAATACGAAGACTTGCGCGACATTGTGCTAGTCGGCCACAGCTACGGTGGCATGGTCGCGACGGGGGTCGCGGACCGGGCGCGAGACCGTATCACCCGATTGGTTTATCTGGACGCATTTGCGCCAACGGATGGACAGTCTCTGATGGATGCGGGGCCCCCGATGGCACGGCAGCGCATGAAGGACCTCGCAAAGGCGGGCGATGGCTGGCGGGTACCATCGAATCCCATTCCGCCTGACACATCGGATGCCGACGTGAAGTGGATTTCTGAACGCAGGTTGCCCCAATCCATCAAATGCTTCGAGCAGCCGCTGAAGATGCACGGTGGGGAGCTGTCCTTGCCGCGTAGCTACATCTATCTCACGCGCGTATCTCCTTCGGACCCTTTCCGACCATTTGCCGAGCGCGCGAAAAGCGATCGTAATTGGCGTTACTACGAACTCGACGCCAGCCATTCGGCGCACATAACCGCTCCCGTAGCTCTCACCCAGGTACTTCAAACGATCGCGTCGCAGCCCACGTAAGGTCTGTGTTGCATGGCGGTCGTCGACAATCGCAAACGCAGCATTAGGCAATTGTCGAGCGGCAACTTAAAAGAACGCGAATGAGTCATAGGCCCTGACCCAACCTGAAGTCGTGCAATTCTGCTACGGTTAAAAAATCCGGACGTATGGCTAGTGTGGGAGGCAGCTGTGACAAACTGGGAGGTCTCCAACGATCCATCTGGCAAGCCGCCATCCGATAACGGGCAGCCGGACAAAGCAGGATCCGATGAGCAGCGATCGGGGAAGCCGCCATCTGATCGCAGTTTAAGGATTCGCTTGCGGGCACGATTGCAGTTGATGGGCGGCGCGCTCGCCTCAATTGCGGCCGTGGGTGCAATCGCGGGCGGCCTTGTCGGCTACTGGACTGTTTGGAAGACGCTACGCACAGACGTGTTTCCGGAAAGCCAGAAAACGCAGAAACAGGCTACGGCCCGGCCCGACATTGCTCCCCGTTTGTCTTTCGTTGTCCTGCCATTCGCAAACCTCAACAACGATGCAGAGCAGGACTATTTCGCCGATGGCATTACGACCGATCTGACGACCGACCTCGCGCAAATGCCCGATACGTTCGTGATCGGGCGTGGGACGGCTTTCACCTATAGGAATAAGCAGGTCGATCTCAAGACGCTCGGCAAGGACCTTGGTATCCGATGGGCGGTGCAAGGCGCCGTGCAACGGGCCGGAGATCGCGTCCGGATGAACGTGTCGCTTGCTGACCTTTCGACCGGTCGTGACGTCTGGTCGGACCGTTTTGACGGCGATCGCATGAATCTCGCCGCCTTGCAGGACCAGGTGACGGCGCGGCTTGCCCGCTCTCTCAACGTTGAACTCATCCAAGCCGAAAGTCGGCGCAGTCTGATGGACCAGCCCGCGAATCCAGATGCCGTGGATTTCACCATGCGCGGATGGGCAAAAGTCTATGGACCTCAGAGTAAGGTAACGATCATCGAGGCAAAGGACTTGTTTGAGGCCGCGCTGCATCTCGATCCGGACCACATTGATGCAATGCTCGGTAAGGCGTGGTGCATAGCCGGCGGCATACTCAGCGGATGGTCAACGTCCGTGACCGAAGACAAAAAGATCGCCACCAGCTTAATTGATCAAGTTCTTTCAAAGCGACCGACGAGCGCGAATGCGCACATAACCAAAGGAAACATTTTACTCTATGGAGATCCCGAGGCGGCGTTACCTGAATTCGACGCCGCCTTGGAAGCCGACCCGAATTCGCCGATTGCATACGCAACAAAGGGAATTGCACTGGTCACAGCGGGGCGCGCACACGAATCATTCGACCCCGTTCAGATTGCTTTACGCCTAAGCCCCAAAGATCCGGCGCGTAGCACCTGGCATTTCTTCCTGTGTCACGCTCACGTCCATGTGCAGCAATATAAAGAAGCCATTGAGGAATGCAGGCGCTCGATCAATCTGAATAAATTATACTGGATGCCGTATGTGGATCTGGTTTCAGCCTATGGAGCCACAGGCCAACTCGAAATGATCCCGCAAATGACGGCCGAACTGGATGCAATCCTGCCGAATTTCACGGTCCAATGGTTCCGTCAAATAGGCTACGCTCGTTCGAGCAATACGCAGTTTCGTCGTGAGTACGACAACATCCTTGATGGACTTAGAAGGGCTGGCGTCCGCGAGCAATAAGATGAGCAGGGTCTTCTTTGCTTGGCAACCAGCACAGTCTCCTCTGGTCCTAAGCCGAAAAGCGCTTGAGCCGCGGTGACGTCCGGCGTCGCTGGCGACTCAGACGCCGAGCTGCTGTCATTCGGCCTGCAATATTGCCCCCCTAAGCCGGGGGATCGGCGTCCAAAATTGGCTCTGACGCAATTTTGGTGCAACACGGGTCATGTGGCACCGATTAGCCGAGCCTGCAGCAAGTCGAGCTTGGCGCGTCCGTACATTTGGCGCTTGACCAGTTTGAGCTTGGTGATCTGGCCTTCGGTCTGTCCGTTGGACCAGGAGGTCGTGATCGCGGCGCTGACGGCGGCCTTGTCCTTGATGACGCCGTTGGCGAAAGACATGACGAGGCTTGCGCATGCTCGTTCCAACCATGGTTCAAGCTCTCCGTGAGCCTTCTTGCGGATCATCGCATGGAAAGCGGCTATGATCTCTCGAGCTTCCACCAGGAGAGGAACGCCCTGCTCAATCGCCGCAATGGTGACGGTCTCTGACTTTGATAGCGTATCGCGGCCATTGGTCATCAGGCGGGCGATCGTTCTCGCGGATGGTACGCGCTGCAGGTTCTGAGCATCGGGCGTTTCGGCACGCCGACGGCGTGTCGCCCATTCGGCAACGACTCGCACCGAGCCTCTAAATCCCTGCGCCTTGAGGCGACGCCAAAGGTCGGCGCCATTACAATGGCCAGCGGCCCACTGAACATCCAGCCATGGCGGGTAGTGCTCGAGCGAGCTCTCGCGCACCCTGAACACATCGGATCGCTGACCTCGCAATACCCTGCGGACGAGACCCCGACTATGTCCAGTGAGCCGTACGATCTCCTTTATGGAGACGCCCGCCTCAGCCTGTTTGAGGATTGCCGCGTTGGTGTCCTCACGCCGAAGATAGCCCTCATACTGGATGCGCTCGGCGGCAGTCAGCAAGTGGGGATTTATGGTGGCGGAGCCGACCGCGACGCGGACCTGGCGCATAGATTTGCGAACCGCATCGAGGAAGGCGTGGCTGGCGTTCTCCATGAGGTGCCAACGGTCGGCGACCTGGGTAGCGTGCGGGAGTGCCTTGGCCACAGCAAGGGCATATCCACCGCCGCGGTCGCGCGCGACCACAGCGATTTGTGGCTGCCCCGCGAGCCAGGCTTGCGCAGTGGCTGGCTCTCTGTCGGGTAAGAGTGTGATTGGTCGTCGCCGCTCGAGGTCGCAGATGATTGTTCCGTACCGCTGATTGCGCCGCCAGGCCCAGTCGTCGATACCGATCACGCTCGGCGCAGCAATAGGCGGACAGCCCCGCCTTCGAACCACCCGAAGTAACGTATCGTTGCTCACGGGCAGCATAAGTCTACGGGCAAAACTCGCGGCCGGGCGGCCACCCAAGGCAAGCCCAAGGTGATGGACGACCAGATCGAGCCGGGCCGTTCGCCGCGCCCACGGCGCCAGAGCGCCGTCATCGAAACGCTCGGTGAAAATACGTCGACCGCACATAACAGTAACGCAGCGGAAGCGGCGCGCCACGATCACCAGGCGAACCTGCCGCCCCGCCAGCGGCAGATCGGTGAGGCGTCGCTGATATCGGCTATGGATCCGCCCAGAACTGGCTCCGCATCCAGGACAGAGGCTCGTCCCGCTCGTGGGACGGATAGTGATCACGGTCGCGGCGCCGTCACAGACGGCGCTCTCCACGTTAAACCCGCGAGGGACCAAGGCCGACGGACGTAGGGCTCGCTGCATGGTATTGATTCCTTTGTGAAACCAACGCGAGCCGACGCTTGAACTTCATCAAAAGTGAGTCAGAGCCAAATTTGAACACGATGACGTAATTGCGGTCAGCGTTCGAGGCACGAAAGCTCCGTTATCGTCGAGCTCTCGCAATCAAGCGATTCGGAGGAGCTGTCATGAGGCAATACGTCGGCCTGGATGTCTCGCAAAGAGAGACTTCGGTTTGCGTTGTCAACGAGACTGGTCAAACGATTTTTGAAGGAAAGGCCAAGTCTGATCCCGGCGATCTGTCCAAGCTGCTTCGTAAACATGCGCCATTGGCGGAGCGGATCGGCTTTGAGACGGGCGCGATGGCAAGCTGGCTTTGGCACGAGCTTCGTAGGGTTGAACTCCCCGTCGTTTGCATCGATGCTAGGCATGCACACGCAGCGCTGTCGGTCCGCATGAACAAGAGCGATCGGAATGATGCTCGGGGCCTTGCCGAACTGGTGCGGGTTGGGTGGTATCGAGAAGTCAGAATCAAGAGCGAGGAGAGCCAGAAGGTTCGAGCGATCCTCGTCGCGCGATTCCGCCTTGTGTCCATACGCCGGGATATCGAGAACCAGGTCCGCAGTCTGATCAAGGAATGTGGGTTACTATTCCCTCGTGCGATTGGCCAACAGTTCCGTAACCAGGTCGGCGAGCTATTGGGCGAAGATCATCAACTCCTCAACGTGATCGCGCCGCTCCTGTCGATTCATGAGCATATCTGCCAGCAGCAGAGCAAATTCGACGACGAGATCCGCCGATTGGCGAAGTCTGACGAGACGACGCGTCGCCTGATGACGGTCCCTGGTGTTGGCGTGGTGACTGCCTTGACGTTCCGCCATACGATCGATGACCCGTCTCGCTTCCGATCGGCCTCGGCAGTCGGCGCCTATCTCGGCCTCACACCTCGGCGCAACCAGTCTGGTGAAACAGACACTAGTGGCAAGATATCCAGATGGGGCGACAGGCTTCTCCGAACTTACTTGTTCGAGGCAGCGACCGTCCTTCTCTATCGGACCAAAAAATGGTCTTCCCTCAAGGCCTGGGGAATGAAGCTCGCGAAGCGGATCGGTATGAAAAAGGCAAAGGTCGCCATTGCCCGCAAGATCGCGGTGATCCTCCACTGCATTTGGGTCGATGGCACGTCGTTCGACTGGGGCCACGCGCCGGCCTGACCTTATTTTGTAAGCTCCTGGCCCGGTCCGCCGGGCCGGCGATGTCCCGCTGGGACGGTGGTCGCGGTGACCTCGGTCAATCGGCTGGTGGCGGCTCGTCCGCACGCCGTTGCAAACGATGAGGCACCCGATCCGGACATCATCATGAGGCGCTTGCGACCTCGGAAAGGACCATGACCCCAGCGACGGGCAGCGGATCGTTGAGATTTAGGTGACGGCTAATCGACCAACACTACCGAGCTGGCTATCGATCTATTAGCCGCGCTCGCCCCGTCTCCGTAACCCCGACCCGCTTCAACGGGCCGAGCGCTACCGTCTTGCCGAATGGCTTCAAAAAGAGAGTTGACATCAATCCGCAATTAAAGGGCCGATTGACAGACTGATCGTTGCGCATTGCGTTGCGGCCTGGGACGCGCCCTATGTCCTCAACTTCCCGAGGTCGAACGCCATGCTATTCGCCCCCCGCACGATCGATCAAGTTGACGGATGCCCGGCAGATCACGCCTTACAAGTGGGTGCATCCGACCAAGGAGAGCTAAAGGTGCGACCGAGGGCGAAGTGTGCCATTGAATAGCGGATGAAGCGGCTCAATGGCGGCGCTTCTTCACGTCTACGTCCGAAATGACGTGGCTGGCATCCGGCTCCTCGATTCCTGCGTCTACGTCCGGCGACCTGTTCCAGGCCCACGGATCACCGGCACCACACTGGCAGCCGAAACCCCTAATCTTGCCGCGCGCCTGCAAGGCGTGGCCGAGCCGAACACCGTTGTCATTGCTGAGAGCACGCGAAGCCGCCGCACGTTCATTTCGTGGTTCACGGCCGGTTCGAACGGCTCATCACCCAGATGTATTTTCCCGACGAGCCGCTCAATGCGTGCGATCGGCTGCTCAACGCTGCGCTGCGTCCGGACTTGCTGATCGCAACGCCGGTTCCATCGCAAGGTGGGCCCGGCCGCGTGCTGAATTTCGATATTGTTCTTGCGCGGGAATAGGTCGGCAAGACAGAAGCATGTCGGTAGCCAATGTTGCGACTACCCGCTTCGCGCCAGAGATAGCCGTTCCGAGGAATCAGCTTTTGACCGGAGCGCAGTTAGAGCGACCGAGGCCGATTCAGCGGGAACGACGGCTCGGTGAATCAGAACTCGCAGTCGGCTGAACCCAAAGCCTTAAGCAAGCCACCAAACGCGCCTAGCCGGCAAGGTTCGGCGTTCCCGGCAGCCTTTCGCCGTTCGGTAGTTGTGGTCCGCTTGACCTCGGCTTTCTTTGGCTTCGACTTCGGAGAAGGGACGGTGGTGACTTTCTTCGGCTTGGGATCGTGCCGATGGGGGTTCATCGTCCTCGGCGGCTCCGATGGACCCACACTGGTGCCTTCCGACGAGGAATTGCGTTCGTCGACGAGAGCAGGCCGCGCTGGTGTCTCGATGCTCGCTGCGGCCACTTCGAGTCGATCAGCCTTGGCCAACACACCGCGTGGCTCGGAAACGCCTGCGGCTATCTCGGCAACGGGCGGGGACAGGGACTGCTGCACTACGCGCTGGAGTTTTGAGTTCCATTGCCGCAAGCACTCCCACACCCAGTGGGATGAGGAGGCCCAACAACATCATTCTCAGCATGATGCCTCCCGCTTGAAATGGCGCCGGTTAGAATTCTCCGATCTAATGAGGCAACTTGGCGGCGGCCGACCTGACAACGCGCCCCACGTGCAGAGCGTTTGCCGATAGGGTTAACAGCCGCTCCAGGTAATCCGCATTGCTAGATCGCGGAACAGGCTTCGGTCAGGCTTGGTCGCGGCATCGCGGTCGTCTTGAAGTCTTCTCGAACTTGCTGTCGTACTGCCCGTCCTTGCACTTGGCGTCATCGAGTTCAAAGCAGCCGCTGCCCTCGGTTTTCCTTTCCATCTGCCGTCAGTGCAGCCAAGGACTTCCAGGGCAACTTGATTTCTCAGCCTCCCCGGTGCCACGGGTGTGTCAGCAACTGCGAAAGTTCTGTTTGCAAGTGCAGTAGCGACGCCCGGTGCTCCTACGGACGAATGAAGGCCGCACCTTGCTGAAATCAGCCTTCGGGCGAATGCCCGCTTCCCGCCAGAAGGGGCCGTTCACAAGCGTGACTCCCTGCCCGCCGTGCGAACTGATAAGCTTTTGGCAACTACCTTATCAGTCGGCCAACTGACTCCATTTGCGACCAAACATTACAAGTCACCGGAATAAGTGGCGAGAGAGGAATCGACCCGGTCTTGGCATTGCACTGCAGTACGCCTTCTGAAGGTCTGCAACAGGTAAACGGTCGTCTGGTTGTCGCAAATCGATGTACCTAGAGCGCCGAGGCCTTGAACCGGCGGATTTTTGCTTCGGCGCCAGCGTATTCGCGGGTTTTTGGGGCCTGCTAGGTTCTGTCAGCCCGGCTTCGGTCATACGATACTCGACACCTTCGCCCGTTGAGCGTTGCTCCATCCATCCGTTTCGCAAAAAGAGCGAGCGTTGTTCCGGGTTGATCGGGAAGCTTCGAAAACACATCCAATCGCGGTCACGAAGAGGATCGAGCTTTTGCCGGTGATACTGATTAAAGATCGGCCTGCGCTTTTCCTGCTGACCGATGTCTTGACGTGTCGTTTCAAGCGGGCGTTCTGTCTGCTCCGCAGGGTTTACATCGCCAGATAGCGCCTTCGAATATCGTCATTTCCTGAAAGGCCTGTCGTGCTTTCACGATGTACGACTTTGCCCTTATCGATGACGAGCGCCTCCTGTGCAATCCGCAGGCAGAAATGCATGTTCTGTTCAGCCAGCAAAATCGTGGCGCCGCCCGCGCCCAATTCTCGCAAGACCCTGCTGATGTCGGCCACAATGATCGGCGCCAGCCCTTCGCTAGGCTCGTCAAGCAGCAGGACCAGCGGGTTTCCCATCAGCGCACGGGCGATCACCAGCAGCTGTTGCTCGCCACCGGAAAGGCGGCCTGCCTGGCGGGATCGAAGCCTTGTAAGAAGCGGGAACGTTTCCCAGATCCGCGGCAGCGTCCAGTCACGCCGGCCGCCAGGGCCGCTCTTAGCCGCGATCTGGAGGTTGTCCTCCACACTGTGCTCGGGGAATACTTGCCGGTCTTCCGGCACATAAGCCATTCCCAGCTGCGCGCGCGCGTGAGGCGGTGCGTGCGTGATGTCGCGGCCAGCGAAGAAGATGCGTCCGCTGCGCACCGGGACAATGCCAGCGAGCGCCTTCATTGTCGTGCTCTTGCCCGCGCCATTTCGGCCGAGCAGCGCTAGTGTACGCTTTTCCTGGAGCGCAGCATCGACGCCGAATAGGATCTGGCTCGCGCCGTAGAACACGCTTACGCCCTCCGCACGCAAGAGCTCGGTCAAGTCGCGTTCTCCTCTGCCCCAAGATAGGCGTCGATGACAGCCTGGTTGTTGCGGATCTGGTCTGGGGTGCCCTCGGCCAGCACCTTGCCGTAGCAGAGCACGCGAATGCTGCTGGCAACCTTGAAGACGATATCCATGTCGTGCTCGATGAAAATAAGTGTCAGCTTTCGGCGTTCCCAAAGTGCGCGAACGCGGTCAATCATGCGCCAGCGTTCGTCCGGGCCCATGCCAGCCGTAGGTTCATCGAGCAACAGCACTTTGGGCTCCAACGCGAGCGCAATAGCGATATCAAGCAGCTTCTGATCGCCATGCGAGAGGATGTTCGCCTCGACATCGGCAACATCGGTCAACCCGACGAACTCCATCACATCGTCCGCACGCTCGCGCATGCCGGGGGACGGAAAGCGATGAGACAGGCTGGCCCAGCGGCCGGCGTGGGCCGTGACCGCAGCCATCAAGTTCGCGCGCACAGTCATGGTCGGAAAACAACTCGCGACCTGGAAGGCACGCCCAATGCCCCGCCGCATGCGTTCCGTCTTGGAGAGCTGGAGAATGTCCTCACGGTCAAGCAGCACCTCGCCAGAATCGGCCATGAACGCGCCGCTGATCAGGTTGAAGAAGGTGGTCTTGCCGGCCCCGTTTGGTCCGATAACAGCTGATAAGCTGCCGGAGGGAAAGGCAAGCGACACGTCGTCGATCGCGCGTACGCCGCCGAATGACTTGGTGAGATGATTGATCTCAACATTCATCGCGCGCGCTTGCTCCAGACGAGGTGGATGAAATCGAGTACGCCTCGGCGCAGGCCAAGCGCGAATGCGAGGATCACGATGCCCAGAACAAGTCCGTGATACTCCGTGAACCGCTGCACTAGATCGTTCAGCGCGAGCAGGATCATCGCGCCCAGCACGGGCCCAAGAAAGCTGTTGATGCCTCCCAGCATGACCGCAAAAATGGCCTGGCCCGAGTTGGGCCAATCGGCCAGCTCGGGATAGGCGCCTGATACGAACAGGGCCGCCAGCACGCCTCCCATCCCGGCGAAGCCGCCCGCGATCGTGAAGGCTAGCAGCCGGGCGCGCCACAGGACGATGCCGACAAAGCTGGCGCGTTCCGCATTGTCGCGGATCATGCGCAACGTATTCCCAAACGGACTCATCGAGACATGGCGGAGCGCCAACAATCCGAGCACGGCTACGATGGCGCAGAACTGGTATAGATGAAGCTGCGAGCCCAGGTCGAAACCAAAGATGTGGCGGCGAGGAATACCACCGCGCAACCCCTGATCACCTCCGGTCAGGCTCTGCCATGAGACAATAACGCTGAAGAAGAGCATCTGCACCGCGAGGGTGATGAAAGCGAAATAGTCCGTGCTTAGTCGGACGCAGATTGCGCCAACCACGAGAGCGGCGATGGTCGTCAGAGCCACCGCGAATAGCGCCGCGACGGGCAGAGACAATTCCGTCAACTGCATCGTGAGGCCAAATGCATAAGCGCCGAAGCCATAGAACATCCCGTGGCCGAATGAGACCATTCCTGTGGTGCCGACCAGCAGATTCAGCGACGTCGCGAACAGCGCCATCGCGCTGAGACGGATAATGAAGTCCTCGAAGGCCGGGCTACGGTGCAAGATTGGGATCGCGAGCAGCAAGATAAGCACGATCGCGGCGAACAGGGCATCGCGCGAGGCGGGATTGCGCTTCATAGGGGGCGGCCGAACAGTCCCTGCGGGCGCAGGACCAAGATACCAATCATGACGATGTAGATAAGCCCATCTGTGAAGCCGGGGAAGCCGATCGTGCCGAAGCCTCGAACGAGCCCGATGACGAGCGCCGCTACCATCGCGCCTGCGATCGAGCCCATACCGCCGATCACAGTGACGATGAATCCCTCGATCAGGATCGAGAAGCCCATGCCGGGCGAAAGCGAGCGAACGGGACCCGCGAGCGCGCCTGCGAGGCCAGCGAGCCCGCCGCCGATCGCAAAGACGATCGCGAATAGCACCGTCGTATTGACCCCCAGCGCCGAGACCATCTGCGGATTGACCGCCGCGGCCCGAACTGTCTTGCCGAGGCGCGTTCTGGACAGCCCGAGGCTGAGCACGATGGCGATCAGCGCAGCTATTCCGATCAGCACGGCGTAAAACGGGGGCACGACGCCGCCTGCAATGAACAGCGGCGGGACCTGAAAGGCTGCCGGCATTCCCATGGCGCGGAACTCGGGCCCCCAGACAATCTTGACGATGTCGTCGAAGATCAGCACCACCGCGTAGCACACCAGAAGCTGCATAAGCACGTTGCTGCCGTAGACCCTGCTCATCAGCACGCGTTCGAAGAGCACGCCGAACAAGGCCATGGCCACCGCACCCGCCAACACGGCGAGCGCGTAACTATCCGTCGCGGCATATGCACTGTAAGCTACATAGCCGCCCAGCATGTAGAAGGTGCCGTGGGCGAAGTTGACGATCTTGAGAACGCCGAAGATCAGCGTCAAGCCGGCAGCCACCAGGAACAACAGCATGCCCACGATCAGGCCGCTGGTGGCCTGCGTCACCACACAGGCGGGGGTCGTGAAACATGCGCCGAGCGCGTTGAAGTCCATCGATCGTCAGCTATAATTCTGCTGCTTCTTCCACTCCGTCTCAAGTTCGATGATCTTGCCCCAATCGGCGGGTTTGATGTCGGTGATGAACGGATCCTTCGGAATGGTCTGTCCCCACCCGATCGCATAGCCGATCGTGGTGTGATCGTCCCGCATGGTGATGGTGCCGTCGGCGCCAAAGGGCGAATTGATCTTAAGTCCCGTCAGGGCAGCCGCTATCGCCTTGCCGTCCAGAGAATTGGCCTTCTTGATGGCCGCCTCATAGAAGTGCATGGCGACCGAATTCTGCCAGGACCAATTAGTCGGCCGTTCGTTCCACCTTTTGAAGTACGCCTGACCCCATTCCTTGTTCGCCGGCGTATCCGGGAATGTCTCAAGATAACGCGTGGCCGACTGGATGCCCGCGGGCAGGTTTTTGATCGCAGCCAGCACTGGATAGTCGACGTTCGGAGTTGCGACGGTCATCTGCCCGAACAGAGCATAGACATTCCCCTGGTTCACGAACGCCGAGAGATCGCCGGCATACAGCAGTGTGAACAGCGCCTGCGGCTTGGCCTGGATAAGCTTGGTAATCACTTCGGTGAAGTCCGGCTGGCCGAGTTTGGGCCAGGCCTCGGTTACGACCTCGACATCCGGTTTGAACTTCTTGAAGAACTGCAGATACTGCGCCGTCGTGTCGCGCCCATAGGCGTAGTCCGGTGAGCAAGTCGCCCATTTGTTGATTTTCTTGGCATTGGCGAAGTCGGCGAGGTAGAGGCTGCCGGCGACAGCATCGTGCACGCCCTGACGCGCCACGCGAAATGCGGTGGGCACCCGGATCTTCGGATCTGCGGTGAGCGATGACGTCTCGCTGTTGGTGTGAATGCAGGCCACATTGAGGTCGCGCATAACCTCCTGCACCGCGAATGAGGCGGACGACGCTTCCGCATCGACCAGCAGCTCGCAGCCTGCAGTGTTCACCAGTTCACGTGCGACGCGCGCGGCTTCCTGCGGCTGGCCTTTGGAATCCCGGAATACGAACTCGATTTGCCGGCCCAGGAAGCCGCCAGCGGCATTGATGCGATCTTGCTCGATTAGGAGCGAGTTGCGCGAAGAGGTGCCGAGCAGCGCGATGGGTCCCGATAGGATGCTTTGCATGCCTATGCGGAGAGCATTTGCCTGTGCCCTGGCTACCCATGGGGCGGCCACCAAAGCAGCCGTGCCACCGGCCAAAAACGTGCGACGCGTGACGGGTCCGCTCATCGAACTGCACCTCCCTGTGATCCGGCTGTTGAACCAACCAGTCGTGTTGTGCCCCGACTGTAGATCGGCGAGGCCATGCTGATCAAGCGACATAAAGGTGGAGCGAGGCCGGAGCCTCGGTATGGGCATTGTACCTTCCGGTAGAGTTGGGCGCCGCCTTGCTGCTCAATATACGTCACGGGATCGTCCCGCGATGCGCTGGTGCCGCGCTATCCACCCTGCCCATTCCGCTCATCGCAAGGACTTTCGCGAAGCGGATCCGGTTCGGGAATGAACGACGACATAGCGATCGCAAGATGAGCGCACGGCGCGTGTCGCCCGAGGTGTTTAGCGAAGGAAGGACGTCTACTCGCGGTCCCACACGTCGAGCTCATCCAGCGCGGGTCATTTCCCTTCCAACCTAACTGCGGACAGATGGCGACCCGGGAGAACTCAGACGCAAATGATATGTGACGCAGCTCCGCTCACCAGGAGCGATCTACGGCAGTACGCGGGTCATTTCGAGCCGACGAGCGAGATATACGGACGGTTCGCTCGCACAAGGCGGACGCCCCTTGCCAGCCTTCGGGAACGAGCGCATCCTACTATGTTACTTCATAATAACAAAAGGAGGAAACATGACATACGACTTTTCGCGACGCTCCTTGCTTGCTCTCGGCGCAGGATTGGGCGCATCGACCGTGCTGGGCAGTAACGCTTTTGCGCGAGCACCCAAGCTTGGGACGCAGCCAGCTTATTTCTATCGCTTCGGTCTTGGAGACGCCGAAGTGACGGTCGTTTCTGACGGTCCGCTGCCACTCGGTCCTCCGAAAGGGACCTTCATCGGCGTGCCTGATGAAGAAGTGAAGAAGATGCTGAGCGACAATTTCCTCTCACCAGAAAATGTGGTGCTGGAGCAGAATTCGCCAATCGTGAATATGGGTGACAGGCTAGTTCTGTTCGACACAGGCATGGGAACGTCTAAGGCCTTCGGACCGACCACCGGCCGTCAGCAGAAGAGTATGGCAGAGGCTGGCATTAAACCAGCCGACATAGACGCCGTGGTCTTATCACACGCGCACATCGATCATATCGGCGGCATTGTGGACGCGGACGGCAAGCCATTATTCCCCAACGCACAGTACTACATAGCTCAGAGCGATTTCGATTTCTGGACCGATGAAGGCAAGCTTGGCAGTCCATTGAAGGACTTTGTCGTTCATGCACGCAAGAACTTACTGCCGGTACGAGATCGCCTTGTGTTCTTCAAGGACGGTCAGGAATTCCTTCCCGGCGTGCAGGCCATGGCAGCTCCTGGCCACACCGTAGGTCACACAATCTTCATGGTCTCGTCGGCAGGGAAATCGTTCGCCTTCCTCGGTGATCTTACTCACCATCCGATACTGCTGCTTGAAAAACCGCGGATGCAGTTCTCGTACGACACCGATCCGCAGCAGGCAGCTGAAAGCCGGGTCAAACTGCTGGATATGATTGCTGCAAATATGATTCCTGTGATGTCCTATCATTTTGCCTGGCCAGGTTACGGCCATATCGCCAAGACATCGGAGGGCTTCCACTATTACCCGGAAGCGATGAGCTTGAATCTCTGAACTCCGAGCGCAGACAAAAGAGACGACCTCCAAAGCGAACTCTAGCCCCGGACTTGACGGGGCATTTTTGCGCCTTGTCTCTGACGAGAACGGTGTCGGACTGCGATGTGGCCTTCGAGCCAGACTCGGACGTGTTAGTGAAAATCACGACGCCCGATAATGGTCCTCGCAGACAATGCTGGAGCTCAACCTGCGCAGGCTTGTGCTCCGCACATCGCGACTTAGAAGAACATCGGCTTTGGCGTCAACCTTGTCCACCGCATCACCCCAGGATTTTCCACCTGCAGCTGGCGACTTTCTGGGGCACGCTTCGGCCGTGAGGGGCGGTGGCCTCGGAAGGATAGGCGCTTCCAGCTCCGCTAGGCACGGTTCAGGTCAACGACCGGACCATCGCCGAGGAAGACGGGCCGAACTCGTTGCGAACGACTATGACAGAGCGAAACCTTCGTAGCCGCGGGTGACGACGTCCTGACAGATCTCGCGATAACGGACCAAGCCGCCCGCATAGGGCATGAACACCTGCGGCTTGCCTGGAATATTCGCCCCGAGGTACCAGGAATGCTTTGCCTGCGGCAGTAGTGTTCGGGCAGCAGCCTCGTTGACTTCGCTTACCCATTTCTCGACGGCGTCGGCTCGTGCCTCGATGCGCTCCAGCCGGTTGGACCGCATATGAGCGATGCAATCGGTGATCCAGTCGACATGTTGCTCTATGGCTACGGGCATGTTGCACAGAACCGATGGACTGCCGGGCCCCGTGATGGTGAAGAGGTTTGGAAAACCAGCGACCTGCAAACCTAGATAATTGCGTGGTCCTGCCTCCCAGACATCCTTGAGTGCGATCCCGCCCCGCCCGCGAATATCCATCTTGAGCAGCGGTCCCGTCAACGCATCGAACCCTGTCGCAAAAACTATGATGTCTAGGGGGTACTCGGCCTGATCCGTGCGAATTCCAATCTCGGAGATCTGCCGGATTGGCGCAGCTTTGACGTCCACGAGCGTGACATTCGGCCGATTGTAGGTCTCAAAATAGTCGGTATCGATCGGCGGGCGCTTGGCCGCATACGGATGATCAATGTCAGCGAGGACCGCCGCGGTCTTGGGATCCTTCACAATCGAACGGATCTTCCTTTTTATGAAGTCGGCAGCGGTGTCGTTTGCTTCCTTAGAAACGAGCATGTCCTCAAAGGATGCGCGGAACTGCAGCCCGCCACGCTCCCAGGCCTCGTCATAAATCCTCTCGCGCTCCTCGGGCGGCGTGTCGACCGCTTTGCGTTCCGCAACCCTGAAGCCCATGCCATTATAGGTTTGATGCGTAGTCGCGCGTATTTCGCTGGCGCTGTTTTTGACATATTGCTTGAAGTCCGCCGTCAATGGGACGTTGCGTGCTGGTACTGAATAGTTCGCGGTACGCTGAAATACGGTCAGATGCTTGGCTTGATCGGCGATCACCGGCGCCGCCTGGATGGCGGTCGATCCGGTGCCGATCATCCCCACTCGCTTGCCCGCAAACTCGACGCCTTCGTGCGGCCACTGCCCTGTATGGTACCACTCACCCTTGAAGGTCTTCAGTCCCAGAATGTCGGGCACGTTGGCAGTGGAGAGGCAGCCGACCGCGGTAATGAGAAACTTCGCAATGAAGGTCTCGCCCGTTTCTGCACGGATGTGCCAGCGATTCCTCGCTTCGTCGTAATGCGCCGACGCAACCCGGGTACCAAATTGAATGTCGCGTTTCAGGTCGAGCTTGTCGGCAACAAAATTCAGATAACGCAGAATTTCTGCTTGGCCCGGATAGCGTTCAGACCACTCCCATTGTCGCATCAAATCCAGGGAAAACGTATACCAATAGACATGGCTTTCAGAGTCGCACCGAGCTCCAGGGTAGCGATTCCAGAACCACGTGCCCCCAACACCCTGAGCCGCTTCTACGGCCTTGACTTTCAAGCCAAGGTTATCCCGAAGCCGAAACAGCTGGTAGAGGCCCGCAAAGCCCGCACCAACAACCAGCGCGTCTAGCTCAACCGGTTCATTGGACATTGCCGCACTCGCTCATTACGCCCACCCCACAAACATAAGGCTAGGTATACCGTCAGCGCCGTAAAGGTGAAAGTGCGCTGCGTCAAAGTGAATTGGGATTAATATAACCGTCCCGGTCAGTGCCCTCAAGCTCGCCTTCTCTGCTCAATGCAGCTCACTGCCGGGGGTCGCCTTCAAATCTGGAATGCACACCTTCAAAGACCGAGCCGGTCCAGAAGCAATCAACGTCGATTTGCGGGGACTCCATTTCTCGGACTGCCGTTTCGACGTACCATGAGAAGAATTGCAACGGCCGCAAGATTCAATTTTCCGGTCGATGTCTAATTGGAGCGACCGCGACTTTGGCCGCAGACATGCGTTATCTTGTGGGCGCGGCAATCCGGCCTGCGCTCGCAAGTAAACGCGGCGTCTTCCAGGAAGTGGCGGGAGAGACTGTAAGGGTGCCGCTCGATTCAATCGCAGCTCCGTGATGTGCTTCGGATCATCCACGACGAAGCCATTGAGGGGTTCGATTTCGGTGCGACGGCCCTTCTGCATGTCTTGGGACATCGAGGGGCTGCTCGGAGGAAGTGTATTTGGAATCCGAAAAGCGCTGCTGGTCGCGGACGTGCATCACGCTTCGTCGCCCTCGCCAGGCCCGCGATGGTCTCGGCCGGCAAATGCAGGACCTCCTCCAGCTGATAGCCCAGCCCCTGGCCCTCACGAATTGCCTCGCTCCCGAGGCGGGTCGAGAAGCGGCGGATCGAATCGCTCTGCAGCATGGCTCGCCCAGACAGGCCAGTGCAGGTAGAGCGTCCATTTCCCATGACGTTGGCCACGAGCTTGGACCAGCGCTCGCCCCCAAGATGTGGTCACCTTGGCGTTGTCGGCATAGGCGACCAGGCGGGATACTTCCTTTGCACGTGGCGTGATGCGGCCGTGCAGCTCGCCAGTGCGAACACCGTGTGCTTGGCGCCGTGCTTGCCAGTGCCGCGGTGGATGTGCCCTGGAGCAGGCAGATTGACGGTGATGCAACTGGGGATGCAGCCGAGCGTTTTGCCCCACCCGACAATGTGTGCGATGGTTTCGGTAAAACTTCGGCTCGACCCAGGTGGCCCTCGGCTTCTTTATGCGCTTCTTGATTTTTTGCTTCGGGGTTACGATCGTATCAAGCGCCTTGCGGATCTCGGGCGATTTCGTCCGGCTTCAGCCCAGACCTTGCCCATGTAGCGCAGCTCGTTCCCTTCCTGCTTGCCAAGGTAGAGCGCGGCGACGCCGGTGGGGTCCTTGACGAGCGCAACCACTGTGGACTTTTCGCGCTGCACCGTCTTGATCTTCTGCCACGCCTCGACGCGCTCCGACCAGTACGGCGCATCAACCCGCTTGGAGACGATGCCCTCGCAATTCTGCTTGCTGGCCGCCTCGAACAGCGCCTGCCCGTCGCCTTCATGGTGCTCACTGTATAAGATGGGGCGTCAAGCCCGTTCTCATCTATCAGCTGCTTCAGCCTGTCTTGTCGTGGTAAGATACCAATTCGGCACCGACGAGCTTTCGGACAGCCTTTCGAACATTGCGTCTGCTGCACCCTGCCTCGTCAGCAAGCTCATTGGCTGACCGCAAAGGCGCGAGGCCTTCCCCAATGCGAGCCGCGATGTTCTCAGCAGAGCTCAATCGGAGTATCCGCCAAGCAGCGGATTCGAAATGCTGCGTCATGTCGAAATCTTCTTCGCGGCAGTGCTTTCTTGACCTTAGATCAAGCGTCATGGACGTCGCCTTAACGCGGCGCATAGCCAATGGCGGGAATTGCCCTTCCCCTGCGCGCGCGGGGTTAGGATGGCATGCGACCCGCGATGCTGACAAGCAGGCGCCCGAGCAAATAATGATGTGAACGAACGGTCGGACGATGACGATTACGGGAAGCTAAAAACGTAACGATGACAGTCAGATAGTCGTGGCCGGCAATTGATTGTGCAACGGCGAAGCTCGCCATGCCGGCCCTTCGCGAGCGCCCCCACACGGTGACGAAAAAATGACACTCAGAGATCAGTGAAAAGTGTGAATCGCTGTGCGCAGCCGACCTGGTGGGTTCTGAAGCCAGGGCCGGGACTGTTTGCTTTCGTCCGGCGGGATGGCGTGGGCGTTCCTTCGCTGACGTGATGGCTGTAGGGAGGCTGATCGATCGCTGCAGCTCACTCAGCAGCTTGAAGACCAGACTAGGTATCGCACTGCGATGGTGGCTGGCGAGCATGTCACTTGCTTGACACGTTCTGGAGCGCCAGTCTCTAATCTGCTTCAAGGTCCTGCGGTTGGACAGGCAATAACTTTCTGCCTCCAGCAAGAACAGGGTCGACGGCCCCACCCAGCGACTGCCAGGTCAGGGGTGCGGAATCCAAGATGGTTTCCTGGGAGGGAACAATGGACAGACGTCAGACGCTCAAGCTGATCGGTGGTACGGCCGCGTTGGCCGGTGCCGGTTTTCCGGGCTTTGCCTTTGCGCAAGCCCAAAAGGAAATGGTCACGGTCGTGAAGATCGCGGGAATTCCGTGGTTCAACGCACTTGAAAAGGGAATCCAGAAGGGTGCGAAGGATTTCAGCATTAATGCCACTATGGTTGGCCCGGCGAACGTCGATCCGGCACAGCAGGTAAAGCTCCTCGAGGATCTGATTGCCAAGAAGGTCAACGTGATCGGCTTGGTGCCGCTTGATGTAAAAGTCTGCGAGCCCGTGCTGAAGCGCGCCCAGGCCGCCGGAATCAAGGTCATCACGCATGAGGGTCCGGAACAGGAAGGCCGTGACTGGAATGTGGAATTGATCGACTCAGTTCGCTTCGGCGAGGTGCAGATGGAACGTCTCGCCAAGGACATGGGCGGCGAAGGTGATTATGTGGTCTATGTCGGGACTCTTACGACGCCACTTCACAACAAATGGGCCGATGCCGCGATTGCCTACCAGCAGAAGAATTTTCCAAAAATGAAGCTCGTCGCCGACCGCTTCCCTGGCGCCGACGAGATCGACACCAGCCAGCGCACGACGCTTGACGTGATCAAGGCCTATCCCAACCTGCGTGGTATTCTCGGCTTCGGTTCGAACGGACCAATCGGGGCCGGAAATGCTGTGCGTCAGCAACGTCTTGGCAAGAAGATCGCCGTTGTCGGCACCGTGCTGCCGAGCCAGGCGAAGTCGCTTATCGCGGATGATACGATCCGCGAAGGTTTTCTGTGGAATCCCACTGATGCGGGTTACGCGATGGTCGCGGTTGCCAAACTCGTGCTCGATGGCAAGCCGATCACGGATGGCGTCGATATACCCGGCCTTGGCAAGGCAGCCGTCGACGTTGCAGGAAAGCAGATCAAGGTGGACAAGATCATGCGCATCAACAAGGAAACCATCGACGGTCTGATCGCCGGCGGGCTCTAGGCCGGCACCGGTTTAGTCGCCTCATCGCGCTGCATTCCCGGCCCTTCCGGTCGGGAATGCGGTACCACTCGAGTGATCGCACGATCGAACGGTCCATTGCAGGCGAACCTTTGGCGACTTTCCTGGAGATGTCCGGCATATCCAAGCGCTTCGGCGGCGTGCACGCGCTCCGCGACGTCGATCTCACTCTGGAAGTCGGCGAGGTGCATTGCCTGGTCGGTGAAAACGGCTCCGGCAAGTCGACCCTGATCAAGATCATTTCGGGCGTAGAGGCAGCGGAGCCCGGCGGCCGGATCGTAATTTCCGGCAAGGAATTTCCCAAACTAAACCCGGTCTACTCCACGCATTGCGGCATTCAGGTCATCTACCAGGATCTTTCGCTATTCCCCAACCTCACCGTCGCCGAGAATATCGCGATGGCGCACCATCTTGGCGGCCTCCATTCGGTGAACTGGGCCTCAATGCGCGCCACCGCTAAGGCCACAATGGCAAAGATCGGCGTTGAGTTCGACCCGGACGCGAAAGTGTCTGAGCTCAGCATTGCCGGACGCCAGTTGGTCGCGATCTGCCGCGCCTTGGCTGCGGATGCCAAACTCCTGATTATGGATGAGCCGACGGCATCGTTGACTCGCCACGAGGTGAACGCCCTGATCGCGCTTGTAAGCGAGCTGAAGCGTGCTGGCATCTGCGTCGTTTTCGTCAGTCACCGTCTCGACGAGGTGCTTGAAATCGCCGAACGCGTAACGGTACTGCGGGATGGCGCCAAAGTCGGTACTTTTGCTGCAGACGTAATCGACGGGCGGAAACTCAGCCACCTGATGACGGGTAAGTCCTTCGAGTATCAGGTACAGGCGCCTGAGCTTGCCGCTGGCCCGGTTGTGCTGGAAGTTAAGGGCCTGGGCCGCGAGGGCGAGTATGAGGATGTAAGCTTGCAGCTGCGCGCGGGGGAAGTGGTGGGTCTCACCGGTCTGCTCGGCTCAGGGCGAACCGAATTGGCGCTATCCCTGTTCGGAATGAAGCCGCCCGATCGCGGCACCATCGCACTTGACGGGCGGCCTATCGCGCTGCGTACAAATGCAGAGGCGATCGATCGAGGGATCGCCTATGTATCCGAGGATAGGCTTACGCTTGGCCTCATCCTGAATCAGTCCGTCACGGCGAACGTCACGCTTACCGTGCTGGATCGTCTGGCTGGCGCGTTCGGCTTGATTGCCGCACGCGCGCGACAGACCCATGTCGCTCGGTGGGTTGCTGAACTTGGGATCAAGGTCGCCCATCCGGCCAACGCGGTGAAGACGCTCTCCGGGGGCAATCAGCAGCGGGTCGTGCTCGCCAAATGGATGGCGACCAATCCGCGGGTGCTTATCCTGGATAGCCCCACGGTGGGCGTCGACATCAGCGCCAAGGACGGCATTTACGAGATCATCCGGCGGTTGGCCCGCGACGGCGTCGCGGTCTTGATGATATCGGACGAAATCCCCGAGGTCCTTTATCATAGTCATCGCGTCCTGGTGATGCGGGAAGGTCGTTTGACAACCGACGTGGCTGCCGCAGCCACTTCCGAAGATGCGCTTCGGCAGGCCGTCAATGCCTGAATCGCACATGGCATCATTCGACAGGTTTCGTCGCAGCCATGAGTTCTGGCTGCTGATAGTCATCCTCGGGCTCTGCGCCAGCTTGGGCTTCGCGAACGCCCAATTCCTGACCATGCAGAATCTGTTTGATCTGCTGACCTCCTATGCATTTGTCGGCATCCTGGCGCTCGGGCTGCTGGTCGTGCTGATCGCCGGCGGAATCGACATCTCATTCACCGCGACAGCATCGGTGGCGCAATATGTCACACTTTCGCTTGCCAATGCTTACGGGGCGAACTGGATCGGCGTCTTCGCCATCGCGATTGGAATTGGCGGTGCGCTCGGTGCCCTCAACGCGATTTTCATCCAGAAACTTCGAATACCATCGATCATCGTTTCGGTCGCGACGCTGAACATCTTCTATGGGCTTCTGATCTTCTTCACCGGCGGCAAATACATCTATTCGTTGCCCGACTGGTTTGCGACCGGAATATTCTGGTTCGAGTTCGAATGGGGCAAGGATAGCTCGTACGGTGTCAACTTGCAGATCCTCGCGCTCGCGCTAGCATTTCTCGTCACCTGGCTCCTGCTGAACCGAACCAATATCGGCCGCCAAATCTACGCCATGGGAGGCAATACCGACGCCGCACAGCGGCTCGGCTTCCACGTTTTCGGCCTCAATATACTGGTCTATTGCTACATGGGTGTCATGGCCGGAATCGCGTCCCTGATTCAGGCACAACTCGCGCAGTCCGTTGCCCCGACGGTGCTGGTGGGCAAGGAACTGGATGTGGTCGCTGCCGTCGTGCTCGGCGGCGCCAGCTTGATGGGCGGCGTCGGCAGCGTCTTCGGCACGTTTCTGGGCTTGACACTGCTCGCGGTACTCCAAAATGGAATCATTTTGCTGGGCGTTTCGTCCTATTGGTCGCCGTTCTTCGTCGGCTTGGTTATTCTCATTTCGGTCTCTGCGACCGCCTGGTCGCAGCGCGAGCGGCGAAGCCAGAGCGCATCCCGATGAGCAATGTACCCGCCCTCTCACTTCGCCGGCGCATCGTCGGCCTCGCCGGCAGCGGCACGGTCGCCACCCTCATCCTGCTGTTGTTCGCGCTCTGGGTCGTGTTCGCGATCGCGATCGGCGACCGGTTCTTCTCGGTCAACACGCTGCAATCCATGGCTTTCCAGATGCCCGAACTTGGGATCCTCTCGCTCGCGATGATGCTGGCGTTGCTATCTGGTGGCCTCAACCTTTCCATCATCGCGACCGCCAATCTGTCCGGACTGACCATCGCGTTCCTCCTGACGCGCTACATCCCGGAGAGTCAGGGCCTTGCCTGGGTCGGCATTCAGGTGTTTGCGATCGCTGCAGGATTTGCAGTGGCTGCATTGGTCGGCCTCCTCAATGGTTTTGTCATCGCCTATCTTGGCGTTTCGCCGATCCTGGCCACGCTCGGCACGATGACGCTCTGCAAGGGCCTCGCGATCGGCCTGTCGCGCGGTAACGTCATCTCCGGATTCCCGGAGCCGATTGTGTTTATCGGCAACGGAACGGTTTTCGGGGTACCCTTTGCTCTGATCGTACTTGCGTTCTGCGCCTTGCCCGTCGCGCTCATGCTGAACGCGACACCGTTCGGAGCCAAGGTTTACATGATCGGCTCGAACGAGAAGGCGACCCGCTACTCCGGCATCAATACCCGCGCTGTCCTCCTCAAGCTCTATGTGTTTTCCAGCCTGCTCGCGGGCGTGGCAGCGGTGGTCATGTTGGCGCGTTTCAACTCGGCCAACGCGGCATACGGCGAGAGCTATCTGCTCGTCACCATTCTTGCGGCCGTCCTCGGCGGCATCGATCCGTTTGGTGGTTTTGGCAAGGTTGGCGGGCTATTGCTTGCACTGATCATCCTTCAGGTTATCTCCTCGGCATTCAACCTTCTGAACCTCAGCCAATTCCTCACGTTGGCGATCTGGGGTGGAATCTTAATTGCCGTTGCGGCGGTTCCTAATTTCGCCGGCAAAGCGCCGCGGTAGCCAGCGATGATGAGTTCGATCGTCTCGCCCACTATCGCGGTTCTCGACATTGGCAAGACCAGTCTCAAGCTGTTGGTGGCGAGTGACGACGGGCGGCCCCTCGAAACACATGCGATTCCGAACGTGCCGATGACTCAGGGCCTGTACCTAGCCTATGATCTTGCCGGACTAGAGGAATGGTTTCTCGATACCCTTGCCGTCGTGTCTCAACGCCATGCTATTGGAGCCGTGATCGTGGCTGCGCATGGATGCGGCGCGGTTCTCGTCGACGGCGATGCGCCAGTGCTGCCAATGATGGACTATGATGCCGTCTCTCCGCCTGCAATCGATGAAGCCTATGCCCGGATCGCGCCGGGTTACGATGAGGTGTTTTGCGGAATTGGAGGCGCGATGCGGCTCGGAAAACAGCTGCTGTGGCAGGAAAGCGCGTATCCCCTCGAATTCGCCCGCGCGAAAACCTATTTGACCACGGCGCAGTTTTTCGCCTTGCGGCTTGGCGGACGTGCGGCCAGTGAAATCTCGCAGCTCGCGGCTCAGAGCCATATCTGGGACCTCGTCCACCATCAGCCTTCCTCTCTTATGCGCAAGCGCGGTTGGAGCCATCTGCTGCCCGTAAGCGTCGCTGCCGGCGCGGTGCTAGGGACGGTTTCGGAGCCCGTAGCGAGGCGCACCGGCCTGGCGCAATCGACCGAGATCCTCTGCGGCGTGCATGATTCCAATGCCAACTTGTTTCGCTACAAGGCTGCCGGCATGGCCGATGCCTCGATCCTATCGACCGGTACCTGGATGATTGGCTTTCAGCGCGGCCTCCCCCTGGACCAACTCGATTGCGCGCGCGCGATGGTTCTCAATATCGATGTCGATGGCGAGAATGCACCTTCAACATTGATCGCGGCCGGCCGCGAATACGACCTGATCCGCGGGAGAAGTTGTGCTTCTGATGCAGCCGTCCTTGCCGCATTGCCCATCCTGCTGTCGAGGGGGACCTTGGCGCTCCCCTCATTCGTCGGCGATGATGGACTGTTTCCGGGCGCTGCTGACCGCGGACGGGTCATCGGGCCGCCCCCCGAAACGGCTGCCGAATGGCAGGCATTGGCGGTGCTCTACGCAGCATTCAGCGCAAACCGCTGTCTGGATGCGCTCAAGAGCTCAAAACGCATAGTCATCGATGGTGGCTTTGCCGCAAACCTGCCCTTCGCCCGGTGCATTGCGACCTTGCGACCCTCGCAGCGCGTCGGGGTGAGTCAATCACCGCACGGAACGGCGCTTGGCGCTGCGCTGCTGTGGCGGCGATTCTCGCGTACGCAGCCGGTTTCGAGCGTAGTACTCGAAGCTGTCACATCGCTTAGCAACGATGGGTTCGAGCCGCGCGGCCTTTCCACCGCCTACCAGTCCTGGATCGCTTTCTCGGAGGCCGCCTCATGACAGACCACAATCATGCCGATCTCCGTCAAGGCATTGTCGATACCTGCCGGGAGATGAATCGAAACGGTCTCAATCAGGGCACATCCGGCAATCTTTCGCACCGGACTCCAAGCGGAATGCTGATCACGCCTACCAGTCTCCCCTATGATCGGATGCAGCCAGAAGATATTGTTGCGATGGATTTTGCCGCGAATTACCAGGGCAACCATCGGCCTTCGTCCGAATGGCGCTTTCACCGCGACATTCTGCGAGCACGCGAAGACGTCAACGTCGTGCTCCATACGCATTCGACCTTCAGCACAACTCTCGCCATTCACGAGCGTGGCATCCCCTGCTTCCACTATATGGTCGCAGTTGCAGGTGGCAACGATGTCCGTTGTGCGCCATATGCTTGTTTCGGCACGCAGGCGCTGTCAGACTACGCCCTCAGGGCACTCGAAGATCGCAACGCCTGCCTGCTTGGCCATCACGGCATGCTCGTGGCGGCCCAGACGTTTGAAAAGGCTCTTTGGCTCGCCGTGGAAGTGGAGACGCTGGCGAAGATGTATGTCCATGCGTTGGCTATCGGCGAGCCGCCGCGCCTCAGCGACGCTGACATGGCGCAGGTACACGAGCAGATGAAACGCATGGGATACGGCCAGGCGCCTGACCTTGACGATGTCGGCGATGTTCCGCGCCCATTACCTGAGTCGAATGGGGCAGCACATTGACGGTGGCTGCGACCACGTTTTTTTGGTTGGAAACTCAACCATGTACGACGGAAGGGCTGGGCTATCGCCGGGGACCGCCGTTCGGCTGATAATGGCTGCCGCTCGACTGGCGGGTGCGAAGATTACGTCAGACTGATAAGCTTTGTGGCCAAACCTTATCAGTCTGCATCCAACTGTCTGAGCATTCTCTTATCGATCGCTCTTTCAAGACCTCACATGCTTTCTCGACAGGCGTGCTCAGTAGGCGCGCGCGAAGTCACCCTCCTGCTTGATATCAGTGAAGACAGGATAGCGCGGTTTCCAGGCCGTGCCCTTGGCCGTGGTCAGCTGGCTGAGCCGTTCGAGCACGTTGAGACCGTCCTTGCGCAGACTTGCAGACACCGCGGCGCGATCCGGAAAGTTCTTTAGAACGGCGTCGAGCCAGATCGTGCGGCCCGCCAGGAAGCCGCTCGCCCCTGCAGCATAAGAGTAGTCGAGCACGCGTTCGAATTTCTCCGGCGCAGCGCCGCCCGACAGCAGCACCCAAGGAATGTTGCGCTCGCGGCAGATATCGCCGATTGCATCGAACTCCTTCTGCGCGGCCTTGGCTGCCCCGCTGCCGTCACTGGCCGGCAGACCGTTGGCCGCGACCGGGCTCTCCAGCTTGAGGAGATCGACGCCATATTCGGGCTTGGCAAACTCGCGCACGCTGTCGATGACCAGACCGGGAAGCTTGCCCGGCGATTCGACGTAGTCAGCGGTGTGATTGGCGCTGCCCAGGAACGGATAAACCAGCAGCTCGAGAACATAGGGAATGTCGTGGCGGGCGCAGTCCTCGCCGATCTCGCGCACGAACTTCTTCTGGTGTTCGTTCACCGCGGCATCGGCGTCTGGCCGATACCAGGCCAGCACCTTGACGGCATCACCGCCCATGGCGCGGATCTTCTCCACACTCCAGTTGGTGATGGCCCGCGACTTGCGACCGCCCGCGGTCTCCTCGACGCGGTGCTCTTCCAGCGTCATGATCAGGCCGCAGCGCGGCGGCAGCAGATCGATCGCGGCGGGCACGGCAAAGTTCGGGTCGAACAGCATCGAGCTGCAGTGCGGCGCGAGATTCTCGACCAGAAGACGCTTGGCCGCCGTGACGTCGGAATACTCGACCTGGTCCCGCGTGATGCCCTTTGCTTTCGCGATGGCATCGAACAAGGGCGGCCGCTGGTCCAGCGCGACCATTCGAAAATGGCCGTCCGCGTCAGCAAGCCGCGCCAGGCCGCGGTTCTTTCCAATCGTTCTCATGGCTTCGTCCTCATGAATGCAAGACACTCGTTGATGTCGGGGATTCCGTTGCGGCCGCCAGCGTGGCGGCATTTCATGGCGGCCGTCGCCGCCGAAAAAGCCACGGCGGCGCGCACGTCCAGGCCGGCGCCGATCGCCAGGGCATAGGCGCCGTGAAAAACATCGCCCGCGCCTGTGGTGTCGACGACCTCGACGGCGTAGGCGACCTGCCGCTGCAGCTGGCCGTTCTGGTACCAGCTCACGCCGCCCTCACCACGCGTGACGGCGATGACGCGGCAGCCGAAGCGAGCGAGGGCTGCGAGAGATTTATCATCGGCGGAGCCGGCAAAGGCGGTAAGCGCGGGCTCGGAGAAGATGGCGTGATCGGTTAGGGGCAGCAGGCGCTCGAACACTTCGGCATCGGCCATGTCGCCGTCGAGCACCGTCGGAACGTCGCGCGAGCGCGCCTCGCGGAACAGCGTTGCGGCGCCCTCGACCCAGCGCGGGTCGGCCAGCACGGAGGATGCGCGGCCGACTGCTTCGAGCGGAAGCCAATCCGCGGATTCAGGAAAAAGGCCGCGGAAGTTCACGATCTGCCGCTCGCCGCTGCTGTCGACAATAATTCCGGAGACAGAGGAGCGGCCATCGGGAAACAGCCGGAAATTCTCGACGTCGACGCCTTCGGCGGCGAAGGCGGACTTCATCTCGCGGCCGGCGGCATCATTCCCTGCCCGCCCCCAGAACGCGACGGACGCGCCGAGCTTCGCCACCGCTACGCTCGCATTGGCGGCCATGCCGCCGCCCAGCGTGCCGTACGCAGCAGCTTTGATCTTCTCGCTTCCACCGGCGAACGGCCGATCGACGCGCCAAACCTGGTCCAGCGCAGAGAGCCCAAGGCAGATCACGTGCACGGGCCTGGCCTTGGACCCGACGTCCGCAAGCGCCAAGAGATCGCCGATGTTGGCTGACGTACTCACCGGAGGACCTGTCCGTTGGTGGCATCGAACAGATGCGTCTTGCCAGGCTGCGGGCGCAGCGCGAGGAGATCGCCGACTTTCGGTCGCAGCGACGGGTCGATCCGCGCAATCGCGGAGACACCGGCGAGATCAAAATGGATTAGCGTATCGGAGCCGAGCGGCTCGACCAGCTTGACCTCGATGGCAATGCCATCGGCAGCATTGGTGGCGACAGTGAAATGTTCGGGACGAATGCCGAGGACGGCATTGCCGGCTTGGCGCAGACTACTCGCGGTCTCGCCGTCCACCGGCACGGCCGTTCCACCTTGCGAGAGGATTGCGCAGTCGTCGTGCCACTCGACCGCGAAGAAATTCATGGCGGGCGAGCCGATGAAGCCGGCGACGAACTGGTTGGCGGGTCGCTCGTAGACCGTCTCCGGCGTGTCGTATTGCTGGATCGTGCCGCTCTGGAGCACCACGATGCGGTCGGCCATGGTCATGGCCTCGATCTGGTCATGGGTGACAAAGACCATGGTGGTCTTCAATTGCTGCGAGAGTGCCTTGATCTCGGCCCGCACCTGCCCGCGCAGCTTGGCGTCGAGGTTGGACAGCGGCTCGTCGAACAGGAACGCCTTGGGATTGCGCACGATGGCGCGGCCCATGGCGACGCGCTGGCGCTGGCCACCAGACAGCTCCTTCGGCTTGCGGTCGAGATAAGGCTCGATGTGCAAAAGCGCGGCGGCGCGCTTCACCCGGGCGTCGATTTCCGCTTTCGGCGTTCCCCGCAGCTCCAGCGCAAACGACATGTTGTCGTAGACTCGCATGTGTGGATAGAGCGCGTAATCCTGGAACACCATCGCGATATCGCGCTGGGCCGCCTGCACGCCATTCACGCGCTTGTCGCCAATGTAAAGGTCTCCACTCGAAATAGGCTCGAGGCCCGCGATGATGCGCAGCAAGGTCGACTTGCCGCAGCCGGATGGGCCGACGAACACCACGAATTCATGGTCCGCGATCTCCAGATTGAGATCGGGGATCACGGTGAAATTACCGTAGCGCTTGGTGAGATTGCGGATCGAGATCGAGGCCATGATCGCTTAATCCAGCGCCAGCACAGGCTTGATCAGCTCGCCGTTGGCGAACCGCGCGAAGTTTTCAGGGAGATCCGAAAGACCGAACTCGCCGTCAACGAGGACGCGGTATTCGTCCTTGTATTTGCGCAGCAGCTCGACATTCTGCTCGAAATCCGAGACCGGGAAGTAGAAGGTCCGGATCATGTAAAAATCCTTGCGGCGGAATACCTTGCCCTCCTCGATGGTCCATGGCGCGGCGTTCTCGCCGACCAGCACCAGCGCGCCGCGCGGCAAGACGAGCTCGATGCCGAGATTGCGCGCCGCATGGGCGCCCGAGCATTCCATGATGAGCGCGAAGCGCTTCGAGGTGTCGCCGACCGGGTGCGGCTTCGCGCCGAAGGACTGTGCGATCTTCAGCCGCGCCGGATTGGGATCGGCGACATGAATGTCGTTGTAGCCAAGCGCGCGAAGCGCCAGCACGACGCCGAGACCGACAGGCCCCGCCCCCATCACGAGGGCCGGACCGGCCTCGTTCGCCGGCACCACGCGGCTGACGAACCGTACGGCGTGACCGGATGTGCCGATGGTGTCGAGCAACAGCGGCGCGAGGCTGTCCTCGATATCATTGGGTACCGGCAGCAAACAATTTTCCGGCACGGGCACGTATTCGGCATAGCCGCCCGGCCTGTTCCAGCCGATCAGGCTGGAGACCTCGAGGCACATCTGGGTATCGCCGCGCTTGCAGGCGGCACAGTGATCGCAGTGCAAGGGAATGTAGACGGCGCAGCGGCGGCCATGCAGACCGTGGCCTGGCTGCTCGACGACGCCAAAGATCTCGTGGCCGGCGGTGAACTCGGCGCCCTTGTGCCAGAGCTTGAAGTCTGAGCCGCACAGCGCCGTTCGCGAGACACGGACCAGCACCTCGCCGGCGCCGATTTCGGGCATCGCCACAGGCTCGATGGTGATTCGGTCGCCGCCGTGGAAGACCGCGGCCTGCATGATCGAATTCGAGCGGGGAGACATATTCATCAAATACCTAGCCTTTCACCGCGCCGAGCGTCAGTCCGGACACCAGCCAGCGCTGAACCAGGGCCGCCAGCACCAGCGGCGGCAATGCGATGAGCGTCGCCGCGGCCATGAGGGCGCCCCATTGCGTCGAGCCTTCGCCGATGAAGTTGAAGGCCGCCGCGATCAGCGTCTTGGTGTCGCCGTTGGAGAGCACCAGCGCAAACAGGAAGTAGTTCCACGAGAAGACGAAGGCGAGGATCGCCGAGACCGCGACGCCCGACGCCACCAGCGGCATCGCGATGCGCCAGAGGATGCGCGTGACGCTGCATCCATCGACTTGCGCAGCCTCGAACACGCTGCGCGGGATGGCATCGAACGACGGCAGCAAGACCCAGATCACGATCGGCAGCGTGATGACGGCGTGGCTGAGGATCAACGCGGTGTAGGAGCCGATCATGCCGATTTGCCGGAACATGACGTACCACGGCAGCAGGAACAGCGTGCCGGGCGCCATGCGCGCCGCCAGCGTCAGGATTGCCGGCCACGTAATCCGGGTCCAGGAGACGGCGAAGGCGGCGGGAATCCCGAACAGCAGCCCGAGCGAGGTCGAACCGACGGTAACGATGAGGCTGTTGAGCGCATAACTCAGGAACGGAGTGGTCCTGGTCAGCTCGGCGTAATTCTCCAGCGTCGGTGTGAAGACCAGCGTCGGCGGATAGGCGGTGACCTCGAAGGACGGCTTGAACGAAGACAGCACCATCCAGACCGTCGGCGCCATGATGATGATGCCGGCGAGCACGAGCTGCACCGTGTTGAGCCAGCGCATCCAGCGGTCGGTGTTGGCGGCATCGTTCATGACATCACCACGCCACTGCGCCCCGCAGGCGGTTGAAGGCGAGCACGGCGCCGAACACGATCGCCGTCAGTGTCAGCATCAGGGCGCTGGCATAGCCGATGTTGAAGAACTCGAAACCGACCCGGAACCCATAAATGTTGAGCGTGTTCGAGGCGTTGCCCGGGCCGCCCTGGGTGGTGATGTAGATGATGTCGAAGAAGCGCAGGAGATCGACGCTGCGCAGGATCGCGGCAGTGACAATGGTCGGCAGCAGCAGCGGCAGCGTGATACGCTGAAATGTCTTGAATGGGGATGCGCCATCGATCTGGGCAGCCTCGTAGACACTCGGCGGCAGGGATTGCAGCCCGCCCAGCACGATCAGAGCGACATAAGGCGTCCACTGCCAGCTGTCGATCAGCGCCACCGTCGGAATGACCAGGGACGGCGAGGCCAGCCAGTCCGACGGGGGCAGGCCGAACGACTGCAGGACATAGTTGGCGGCACCCAGCGAGGGATCGAGGATTACCAGCCACATCATGCCGGCGACCACCGGCGGCATCATGAACGGCGAAATGAACAACGAGCGCACGATGCCCGGTAGCCGCTTGGCGTGGAACAGCACCAACGCCAGCCAGACGCCGAAGACGAGTTGCAGCACTAGCGACAGGACGAAGAGGGCTATGGTGATCCACAGCCCGTGCCAGAATTCGTAATCGGAGATCAGCTTGGAATAATTGGCAAGCCCTGCAAAGGACTGCTTGCCGGTCGAGGAAAACGTCTGGAAGCCTAGCCAAATCGTATAGACGACCGGAAACGCGATCATCGCAACCGTGAAGATCACGGCCGGCGCCGAAAGTGCCGCCATTTCCAGCTTCTGCCGGTCCTGCGTGAGTGTCGCAGCCGAGTCAGACATCCGTTCGCGTCCTCACGTGGGGGGAAATGCCGGCATGCAGCGAGCCTGCCGGCATGAAGCCGTTACTTCTGGGCGATCAGCGCATCGAGCGCCTTGTCGGCATCCGCGCAGGCCTGGTCGGTCGGCTTTTGCTTGAGGATCAGGTCCTGCACCGCCTGGCCGATGAACTCGCGCGATTCCGGATTGGCGACGATGGGATAGCCGACCTCGGAGGAACCCTTGGTGGCGAGCACGTCGAGAGCGGCCTGCCATTCCTTGCGCACCGGCTCCTCATCGATCCATTTACGATACTCAGGATCCTTGGCGACCGATGGACGCGGCGGGGCAATGCCCTGGAGCGCCATCTTCTTCTGCACCTCGGGGCTGGTCGCCCACTGCACGAAATACCAGGCCGCATCCGGCTGCTTGCTGTGCGAGGATACCGCCATGCCCCAGCCGATCGTGGTCGGCACCTGGCCAGCCTCCCCCGCCGGGAACGGCACAAGACCGGTGTCCTTCAACCGCGCGCCACCGTCCATGACGGTGCGAAGCTCGTTGGACGATTCGAACGCCATTGCGGCGCGGCCGCTGCGATAGAGTGCCGAAATCTGCTGGAAGCTGTAATTGACGACGCCAGGCGGACCGAAGTCGCGCAGCAGCCGGCTATAGGTTTCGAGCGCTTCCTTGCCCTTGGCGGAGCACAGGTTCGACTTTCCGTCGGCGATATAGGTGCCGCCGACATTGTGCAGCATGTTGCTGAAGGTGTAGGCGACCGCGGGCTTGAGGCCGCGCGAGACGAACGGCGTCACCGCGCTGTCGCAGGTCTTGATCTTTTCGGCGGCGGCTTCGACGTCCTTGATGGTCTTCGGCGCCTCGAGACCGCACTTCTTGAAGATGTCGGTGCGGTAATAGAAGATCGGCCCTTCGAGATTCATCGGCATGCTGGTGAGCTTGCCGTTGAAGGTCGCGGCCTTCACCAGGGCCTGGCTGAGCCCGGCCGGATCGTAGTCCTTGGCAACCTCGTTCTTGGCCATCGTGGTGAGGTCGGCATACCAGCCGGCGGCGGCGAACTGCTCGCCCTCGCGCGAGGGCAGCGTCATGAACACGTCAACCTCATCGCTGTTCGCATTCATGACGGTCACCAGACGCTGGCGCATCTGCTGTTCCTGATAGCCGTCGACCTTGAGGGTCATGCCGGTCAGCTTCTCGAAATCGACCTTGTAGGTCAGGAGCGCCTGCGCGACCGGATTGTTGTTGGCGAGAAAGGTGACGGTCTTGCCCTTGAACTTCATCCAGTCGAAATCGGCGGCGTGCGAGGGCGCGCCAACAGCGGCGATCGCGAGAACGGGCAACGCGAGATGCGTCGCGAGCATCCTGGCCTTCATTGGACTCTCCTCCCGGCTGGCCGCCTTAAGCTGGCGGACCATTTTGAACACGTTCGTGCACATCTGAAAACGGTTACAAAATAGACCTCACGCTCGCCGTGTCAAGCGATGGACAAACTGCGTGATCTGCGGCAAATACATGCGATTACCACCACCGCACGGGTTTGCGGCGCAACATGTACCGTTACATTCATGGGACTGACCGACGCCAAGTCTGTGAAACAAGGCATCCGCGCCGTAGCCGCCCGCGCCGGCGTCTCAACCGCATCGGTCTCTCGTGCCCTCAACAATCCGGATGCGGTGAGCCCATCTCTGCGCGTGCGCATCGAACAGGCGATTGACGCGCTTGGCTACATCCCGCATGCGCCCGCGCGCATCCTGTCCTCACGTCGCTCGCGCACCCTTGGCGCGATCGTGCCGACCATCGACAACACGATGTTCGCGCGCGGCATCGCTTCGCTGCAGCACTATCTGTCGTCGGTCGGATACATGCTGTTCCTCACGACGAGCGGCTACGATCTTGACGTCGAATTGCAGCAGGCGCGCAATCTGATCAGCCGCGGCGTCGACGGCCTGGTGCTGCGCGGCGACTGCCATCACGACGGCTTGCGCAAGCTGCTCGCGGACAACGCGGTGCCGTTCATCAATGTCGGCATATACCAGCCCGACCGGCCCTACCCTTGCGTCGGCACCGACAACGAAACGGCCGCCCATCGCGCCGCCGCCCATGTCATCGAACTCGGCCATCGCCGCATCGGGATCGTCTCGGCTCTCCAGCGCAACAACGACCGTGCCAGCGCTCGCGTTGCCGGCTTTCGCCGCGCGCTGACCGAGAGCGGCCTCGAACTGCCGTCGCAATGGCATGTCGAGGTGCCCTATACGCTGGACGACGCCCGCGAAGCGGCGCGCTATCTCCTGGGGCTCAAGGATCGTCCCACAGCCGTAGTGTGCGGCAACGACGTCATCGCCTACGGCGTGCTGCTCGAGGCGGAACGCAGCGGCTTTTCGGTACCACGCGATCTGTCGGTCGTTGGGTTCGACGATCTCGACTGGAGCCGCCATCTGCGACCGAGCCTGACCACGATTCACGTTCCGACCGGAGAAACCTGGCAACGCGCCGGCGAATATCTGGTGCGCAGCCTCGCCGGCGAGCAGACCATCATGCACCGCGAGATCGACTTTTCACTGGTGGTCCGCGAGTCGACGGCGCCACCTCCAAAATCCCTGAAGTGAGACAGTCCCGATGAGTTTGAATTTCTCCCTAGCCTCCGGCTTTCATGCCATCGTGATCGGGGGCGCCGGCGACATTGGCGCAGCAATCAGCAACCAGTTTTGCGATCTCGGCGCGACGGTGACCGCAACTGGCGCCAACGATGCCGATCTCGCCCGCACACTCCTCAAGCCGCGCGCGGGCCTCACGCTCGGGACGCTCGACGTCACCGATGATGCGGCCGTCAAATTCTTCGCCAACAAGTACAAGCGGGTCGACGCGCTCGTCAATTGCGCCGGGATTCTCGCCCGCGACAAAGAATTCGAGATCGAGACTTTCGTGAAGGTTCTCGACGTCAATCTCACCGGCACCTTCCGGACCTGCATGGCTTTTCGCGCGCTGCTTGCGGAGGCAAAGGGATCGATCGTCAACATCGCCTCGATGAACGCGGTTTTGGCGTTACCGCGTATCCCCGCCTATTGCGCCAGTAAGGGTGGCGTCGTGATGTTGACCAAGGCACTCGCCTTGAAGTGGGCCGAAGAGGGCATTCGCGTCAACGCAGTTGCGCCCGGCTATATAGAGACCGCGATCAACGCCGCCGGCCGGACTGATCTCGCGCATTACCAGCGCATCGCCGACCGCACCGCGTTCAAGCGGTGGGGACAGCCGGAAGATATTGCCGGCGCCGTCGCGTTCCTCTGCATGCCGGCGTCGCAATATGCGACCGGTACCGTCGTTGCTGTGGACGGCGGGTTTCTCGCAGGTTGACGTCGCGCGAGCACCGGCGGCTGGACATCAACGGATACGTCAAGCGGCGCATCGTCGGATTCAAACCATCTCTGGAAGCGAGCGCCGGAGTTCCGAGGCGCGCAAGATGACGTCCTATGGCAACGACGAGCGGCAACCTTGCCGCGGTTGACTTGTTATAACATTTAGGCAAATGTCCTTACTAACCGGAGCGCGAAATCCGGATTTTTGGGAGGACCGTATGACGTCATTCAAGCCGACGCGACGAACGCTACTCAAGACCGGAACTGCAGCCGCCGCTTTCGCGACGATTGGTCCGGCCTTTCTCCGGCAAGCAGCCGCGCAAGATGCCGACCTTGCGCCGTACAAATCCGCGCAGATCGACTGGCAGCAGGTCTCCGGCGAGATCATCACCGTCGCGGTGATCCCGGCGAGCTATTTCGAGAACCTCATCACGCTGGCGCCGCAGTTCAAGGCGCTGACCGGCATTGATGTCCGTTTTGAAAAGATTCCCCCGGCGCAGATCCGGCAGAAGAGCGTCATCGACCTGACCTCGAAGACCGGCACCTACGCGACCCACGCCGCAGACCCCATGTATTACGCGCTCTACGCCGCGAACAAATGGGTCGAGCCGCTCGACACCTATCTGAACGACAAGTCGCTGACCGACCAGGCCTGGTTCAAGCTTGATGACATCATTCCAGCCTGGCGCAGCGCCAACGGCATCGACGGCAAGCTCTACGGGATGCCCTATGACGGCGAAGTCACCATTCAGGTCTATCGCAAGGATCTCTATGACGCGAAGGGCCTGAAGCCGGCCGACACGCTGGAAGCCTACATGACGAACGCCGCGGCGCTGAACACGCCGAACGAGCGCGTCTGGGGCGCAGCGTTGCGCGGCGTCGCCGGTGCCGGCCAGAACATGTACATCTATCCGTCGATTTTCCGAGAGTTCGGCGGCGACTGGATGAAGGGCGGCAAGCTCACCGTCAATGGCCCCGAGGCCGAGGCGGCGCTCGCCTGGTATATCGACATCATGAAGAACTACGCGCCGATGGCGGCCGCGAACTGGAACTGGCCGGATATCGCCGACGCCTTCTCGCAAGGCACGGTCGCCAGCTACATCGACGCACATTCGTCGGCCTCGGTCATCAACAATCCCGAGAAGTCCAAAGTCATCGGCAAGGTCGCCTATGCGCGCTGGCCGAAGGGCCCATCAGGCAAGCGCACCACCTCGATCTGGAATTGGGGTTTTCCGATCAATTCCGCGCTGCCGGAAAAGAAGCGAAAGGCGACCTGGCTTTTTATCCAGTGGGCCGCGAGCGCCGAAACCCAGGCGCGCACCGCACATCGTTTTGCAGGTCCGACCAAGCGTTCTGGCGTCAACCGCACCTCAGTCTGGAAGGATCCCGACTACATCAAGCTGATGAACGGCTTTGGCGAGAACTTCGTCGAGGCCACGATGGGCGCCCTGCAGGAGGACACCGACGTAGACTGGCGTCCGCGCGTGCCACAATGGCCGGCGATCGGCGACACCATGGCAACCGCGATCCAGTCGGCCCTCTCGGGCCAGGCCACGATCAAGGCCGCACTCGACGATGCGCAGCGCCGCATCGAACCGATGATGCGCGGCTGATCCATGGCGACGACAGTGGTGACATCGGCCGGGATCGCGAGCGAGGCGCCTCGCGGCGATTTCGGCCGCATCCTGGCGCAGCGCGAGCGCCGGTTTGCAGCGGCCCTGCTTGCACCGGCGTTTCTCGCCCTGCTCGCCACGACGACGTTCCCGCTGCTCTTCCTGGTCTATACCAGCGCGTTCCGGATGGATCTGGCGATGCCGTTCACCAACGGCTTCGTCGGATTCGAGAACTACCAGGTGCTGCTCTCCGACGAGCGCTTCTGGACGTCGCTGCTGGTAAGCCTCGTCTACACCGGCTCGACCGTCGCGCTCCAGGTCATCATCGGGCTGGCGCTCGCCTTGCTGGTCATGGACATGAAGCGCGGCCAGGGCTGGTTTCGTGTCATCGCGATCCTGCCCGTCGTTCTGTCGCCGGCCGTCGTGGGCATGATCTGGCGGACCTTCATGCTGGCGCCGGAATTCGGCATCGTCGACTTCCTCGCCATCAACGCCGGTCTCGGCAGCAAGAACTGGCTCGGCGATCCCACGCTTGCGATGGTCTCGGTGATCGCAATCCATACCTGGCAATGGACGCCGTTCGCGTTCATGGTGCTGCTGGCTTCGCTGGCGTCACTGCCCGAGGACATCTATGAGGCCGCGCGGCTTGATCGGGCTTCCGCCTGTCAGCGCTTCCGCCGCATCACCCTGCCCTTGCTGCGGCCCGCAATCGTGATGGTCATCATCATGCGGACGATGGTGGCGCTGACCGCGTTTGCTGCGATCTTCACCGTCACCGGCGGCGGCCCCGGGACCGCGACCGAGATCCTCAACCTCTATGCCTACAGGAAATCCTTCACTGAGTTGTCAATCGGGTACGGTGCGGCGCTGGCGGTGGCGCTGCTGATCGTGACCATCATCATCTCCGGCATCCTGTTCGCGATGCGGAGGGCGAAATGACCGCAAAGCGCCTCCGCATCATCGCCCTGCTCGCGATTTCCATGGTCTTCCTGCTGGCCTGGGCCTTCCCGATCATCTGGAGCGTGCTGAATTCGCTCAAGACCGATTCCGACGTGCTCGCCTATCCGCCCAAGCTGGTTTTCTCGCCGACGCTGGAGGCTTATCGGGACGTACTGTTCGGCTCCGGATCGATCCTCCCGAACCTCCTTTCAAGTGCCATCATCTCGGTCGGCACTACTATCGTCACTATGTTGATGGCGGTGCCCGCGGCCTATGCCCTGGCGCGCCTGCGCTTTCGCGGCAAGAAGTTCGCGGGCTTCTACCTATTGGCAACCCAGATGCTGCCACCAGTCGGCATCATCATCCCCTACTTCCTGGTGCTGCGGAACATCGGCTGGATCGACACCTATCAGGGCATCATCCTGATTTATCTGTCGTTCTCCCTGCCGTTCGCGATCTGGCTACTGGTCTCCTATTTCGAGGACATTCCCTTCGAGATGGAGGAAGCCGCCTATCTCGACGGCGCCAGCAGGCTCAAGACGCTGTGGCGCATCATCATTCCGCAGGTCCGCGGCGGCATCGCCGTAACCGTCGTGTTTGTGTTCCTCAATGCGTGGAATGAGTTCCTGTTCGCCGTTGTGCTCAGCGGCAACACGGTGCGGCCGGTCACGGTGGCCATGTTCAATTTCGTCTCCGTTGAGCAGACGCTGTGGGCCAAGCTCGCAGCGGTCTCGGTCCTTGCCATGCTGCCTGTCGTCGTGCTCGGCGTGGTCGCACAGAAGCATATCGTAAAGGGCTTGACGGTCGGTGCAGTCAAAGGCGGAGGGCGCCGATGAGCGGCCAGGGTCAGGTCAGTTTTCGCAACATCGTCAAGATGCACGGCGAGTTCGCCGCGCTCAAGGGCGTCAATTTCGACATCAAGCCGGGCGAGTTCTTCGCGCTGCTCGGCCCCTCTGGATCGGGCAAGAGCACCACACTGCGCATTCTGGCCGGCCTGGATGCGCCCACCGCCGGCCGCGTGCTGATCGACGACAAGGACGTCACCTCGACTGACGCGCGGGACCGCGACATCGCCATGGTATTTCAAAGCTACGCGCTCTATCCGCACATGACGGTCGCAGAGAACATCGCCTTCCCGCTTGAGATGGCCAGGCTGCCAAAGGCACAAATCGCTTCCGCCGTGCAAGAAGCGGCAAGAAAAGTGAAGATCGACCAGCTTCTGGACCGGAAGCCGGGCCAGCTCTCGGGCGGTCAGCAGCAGCGCTGCGCACTCGCCCGCGCCATTGTGCGCAAGGCGCGGCTCTTTTTGCTCGACGAGCCGCTATCAAACCTCGACGCGAAGCTGCGGCTGGAGACTCGCGCGGAGCTCAAGAAGCTGCAGCGCTCGCTGGGCGTCACCGCGGTCTACGTCACCCATGACCAGGAAGAGGCCATGACGCTGGCCGACCGCATGGCGGTGTTCATGTCAGGCGAGATCCAGCAGATCGGCACGCCCGCGGAGGTGTTCGCGCGCCCGAACTCGATCGACATTGCCGGCTTCATCGGCAATCCCCCGATGAACCTCGTCCCCGCCCGTTATGTCGACGGCGACGTGATCATTGCCGGGCATCGTCTCAAGACGACGACCACAACCGCGGGCGAGCGTGATGTGGTGGTCGGGCTTCGTCCCGGCGCCCTGCGCATGACGGAGGGCGGAATTGGCGCGCGCGTCGACCTGATCGAGGACCTCGGAGATACCGCCGTGCTCGATCTCGACTGCGCCGGCACCATGATCCGCATGCGCGTCAGCGATGGCAACATTCCCGGCGAAGGCGAGACCATCTCGATCACCGCCCGTCCGCACGACATTCACCTGTTTGATCCCACAACCCGCATGCGGCTCTGACACCATGGCTGTTCAAACCCGCAAGAAGAAACTCGCTCCGCTCGGCAGCGATGTCGTCGCGGAAGGCTCGACGCCCCTGCACGTCCAGATTCGCGAGTCCATTCGCAGTCAGGTTCGCGACGGCAAGCTGATTGACGCAACCGGGCGCCTGATGACCGAGGCCGAGCTCGGCCGTCATTTCAGCGTCAGCCGCATCACCATCCGCAATGCCATTGCGCCACTGGTGAACGAAGGCATGTTCGACCGCTCACGCGGCCGCGGCACCTTTCTGCGCTCGAACCAGCCCGAAAACTGGGTCGGCCACCTCATGGGTTTTTCGGAAACCATCCGCGACGCTGGCTATCAGGCCGGTGCAAAGATCCTGCAGCAGGGTATGACCAACCGCCATGACCCCGCCGTTCGCGAGCAGCTGCGTGAGCGCGCCGTCTGGCAACTCAGGCGTCTGCGGTTCGCGGATGACACACCGATCGCGATCGAGCACGCCTTCTATCCGCCGGACATCGGTCTCGAGCTCGAGAAGCGGGATCTGATATCGATCATCATGTATCGCGTTTTAGAGGACGAACTCGGCTTCGCCATCAAGGACGCGCAGCAGACCATCAGCGCCGATCTCGCTGATGCCAGCAGCGCAAAACTGCTCGACGTGAAGGTCGGATCGCCCCTGCTCGCGATCGAGCGCGTCACCTTCAGCAAGGACGGACGGGCGCTGGAGCTTCTCCGCGCCGTGTACTTACCGAAATATTTTCGCCTCAGCATCAGCCTGACGCGCCGCCACTAAGATCGCCACACGCCAAAAACGAGGACACAAACATGCCGAATGGCGCCAAAACTTCCGACAGCCCCAACATCCTGCTCATCCTCAACGACGACATGGGCTTTTCGGACATTGGCTGTTACGGCGGCGAGATCAAGACGCCGAACCTCGATCGTCTTGCGGCGAACGGGCTGCGTTACTCTCAGTTCTACAACACCGCGCGCTGCAGCCCGTCTCGCGCCTCGCTGCTCACCGGCCTGCATCCGCACCAGACCGGCATCGGCATCCTCACCTACAGCAACGGGCCGGAAGGCTATGCCGGCAATCTGAACAAGAGTTGCGTGACGATCGCCGAAGCGCTCAAGAGCAGGAATTATACGAGCTATCTCAGCGGCAAATGGCACATCGCCAGCAGCCTCACCGAGCCGACCGACGCCTGGCCGATGCAGCGCGGCTTCGACCATTTCTATGGCACCATCATCGGTGCTGGCAGCTTCTATCACCCGAATACGCTGACCCGCGGCAACGACAATATCGAACACGAGCCGGTTAAGGACCCGTCGTTCTTCTATACGGATGCGATCAGCGACCATGCGGCCGCCTTCATCCGTCAGCACAGGGCGGAAAAGCCCGGCGCGCCGTTCTTCCAGTACGTCGCCTATACCGCCCCGCACTGGCCGCTCCATGCCCATGAAGAGGACATAGCAAAATACAAGGGCCGCTTCGACGCCGGCTGGGACAAGCTGCGCGAGGAGCGCCTCAAGCGCCTCGTCGAGGACGGCATCATCCATCCGAACTGGCGCCTGACCGACCGCGATCCGACCCAGCCCGCGTGGACCGACGCCGAGCAGCGCGAATGGACGCTGCGCTGCATGGAGGTCTACGCGGCCCAGATCGACCGGATGGACCAGGGCATCGGGCGTATCCTGAAGGCGCTGGAAGAAACCGGCCAGATGGACAACACGCTGATCATCTTCCTCTCGGACAACGGCGCCTGCGCCGAGGACATTCCGGAAGGCGTCACTGCGAAGGAGCTGGTCGACCAGCTCATGATCGCGCAGGCAAAGACCCGCGACGGCAGGCTGGTGCGTTTCGGCAACGATCCAAGCCTTATGCCCGGCGGCGAGGACACTTACCAGAGCTACGGCACCGCCTGGGCCAATCTCTCCAACACCCCGTTCCGGCTCTACAAGCACTGGGTTCACGAGGGCGGTATCGCCACGCCGTTCATTGTGCACTGGCCGCGCGGCATCTCCGAAAAGGGCGGCCTGCGGCATAATCCAAGCCAGCTCACCGACGTGATGGCAACCATTCTTGACGTCACCGGTTCCACCTACCCCAGTGAATACAACGGCAACACTATTTTGCCCTGCGAGGGCGAGAGCCTGGTGCCATCATTCGGGGCAGCTTATGGCAGTCGGGGCCCGCTGTTCTGGGAGCACGAAGGCAATGCGGCTGTGCGCACCGGCAAGTGGAAGCTGGTGCGGAAATATCCCGGCCCCTGGGAACTCTACGACATGGAAACCGATCGCACCGAGATGAACGATCTGGCCGCGCAGCATCCGGATCGCGTCCACGAGATGGCGGCGCAGTATCAGCAATGGGCCAATCGCTGTGGCGTGATCCCGCGCGAGAAGATTCTCGAACTGATGAAGGCTGAGGGCGGCACGGCCTTTTGGGAGGAAGAGAAGCAGACGTAGGACATGACGAAGGATCGCTCGCACTGTTGCACCGAGAGCGCCGCCGACAAGGGGCCGGCGACGGGCAACGATGCGCAGACAGCGATCCTTCCCAGTCCAAACCCGATCCCGCGCCGCTGGAGCTCACTGATCGTCGGAACCTTCCACATGGGATCTGCCGACAGGGGCTTCGTTGAAGATGGCGAAGGCCCGGTGCGGCCCGTCACGCTGTCGCCGTTCGCTATTGCCTGTCACGCCGTAAGCAATCTGCAGTTCGGCGACTTCGTCCGAGCCACAGGCTACACGACCGAAGCCGAGCGCTACGGCTGGAGTTTCGTCTTCGCGGGGCTGCTGCCGGAAGAGACGCGCACCGCGCAAACGGCGCGCGTTCGCGAAACGCCCTGGTGGATTCGGGTGTTGCATGCTTACTGGGCGCAACCGGAGGGCCCGTCGAGCAGCATTCTGGACCGGCTCGATCATCCGGTCGTCCATGTCTCCTGGAATGACGCTCAGGCCTATTGCGCGTGGGCGGGCACGCGGCTTCCCACCGAAGCGGAATGGGAGATGGCCGCACGCGGCGGGTTGGACCAGGCCACCTATCCGTGGGGCGATGAGCTTCAGCCAGGCGGCGAGCATCGTTGCAACATCTGGCAGGGCGATTTTCCGAGCCGCAACACTCTGGACGACGGCTATCTTGGCACGTCGCCCGTCCACGCTTTTGCGCCGAACGGATACGGCCTGCACAACGTCGCCGGCAATGTCTGGGAATGGTGTGAGGACTACTTTTCGCCGAGTTATCACCGCCTCACAACATCTCACGATCCCTTGAATCGCGAACTAGCCCCGAACCGCTCGATGCGCGGCGGATCCTTCCTTTGCCACGAATCCTACTGCAACCGCTACCGCGTCGCGGCGCGAAGCTCCAATTCACCCGATTCGTCATCGAGTAACATCGGCTTCCGTGTCGCGCGCGCTGAACCCCCGCTGGATCCGGCATAGGATGGCGCCAGCCCCACATGCCGGGAAGCCGGCTCAAGCTGCCGGCATCCGTTTGCTGCCGCTCTTTCTGCGCAACTTCGTGCGCAATCGCGAGACCGGCCTTGTGCTGGTCGCCATTGTCATCGGACTGCTCAGCGGCGTTCTCGTCGCCACCATCTCGGGCCTCAGCCAGGTTTCACATGCGCTGCTGTTCGATATTCCCTTCGACGCACATCTCAGCGCCACCGGGGTGATCTCCTGGCAGCGAACGCTGCTGATTCCGATGCTCGGCGGCCTGGTGCTCGCGCTGATCGGGCTGTATTTCGCCCGGCGCGTAAAGGGCCAGCAGCTCGCCGACGCGATCGAGGCCAACGCTCTCTATGGCGGCCGGGTATCATTTCGCGGCAGCTTGCTAATCTCGGTTCAGACCCTGCTCTCCAACGGCTTCGGCGGGTCGGTCGGACTGGAGGCCGGCTACACGCAGATCTGCGCGATGTTCGGTTCTCATGTCGGCCAGCGCCTCGCCGCACGACGTAACGACATGCGGCTCCTGGTCGCCTGCGGCGCCGCGGGTGCAATCAGCGCAGCGTTTTCTGCACCTCTGGCCGGCGCCTTCTACGCCTTCGAGGTCGTGCTGGGCGCGTACACCTCCGCCGCACTCGTTCCCGTCATTGCAAGCGCTGTTACTGCGTGGCTGGTTGCGCGGCAATTGACCCACCAGTCGTTCCTGATGGTGCCCGGCTTCCCCTCGCCTGTCTCCGTCGAAATGATCGGGCAGGCCGTGCTGATCGGCGTCATCTGCGCCTTCGTCAGTATTATCGTCATGCTCGCAGTCGCATTCTCGGAACGGTGCTTTCAGCGCATCACGGTATTCAAGGGATTCGTACGGCCGATCCTCGGAGGCCTGCTGCTCGGCGGTCTTGCCCTGCTGACGCCGACCGTCCTGGGCGCCGGCCATGGCGCGATGCAGATCCTTCTCGTCAGCAATCCGACCTGGCTCCTGCTCACCACGACCATTGTGTTCAAGATTCTTGCCTCAGCCATCTCGCTCGGCTCGGGCTTCCGTGGCGGTCTGTTCTTCGCTTCACTACTGCTCGGCGCGCTGATCGGGCAGCTCTACAGCATCGTGCTGACCGGCCTCCTTCCTGCGCTCGCCCTGCAACCGGGCACCGCTGCCATTGCCGCGCTGGCTGCGCTGGGCACCGGCGTGCTGGGCGCGCCGTTCAGCATGGTCTGTCTCGCGCTCGAAATCACCGGCGACTTCTCCGTCACCGTTGGCGCGGTAGTTGCATCATCGGTCTGCGCGCTCATTGTCCGCGAGCTTTTCGGCTACAGCTTTGCGACGTGGCGCTTCCATTTGAGAGGCGAAGTCATCCGTGGCCCGCAGGACATCGGCTGGGCCAGACAAATGAGCGCGGCGTCCCTGATGCGCACGGACTTCGAGAACGCCCCGACGACGATGCCGATCGGCGAGGCGCAAAGGCTGTTTTCGCCGGCGCTGGTCCGGCAGGTCGTACTGCTCGATCCCAACGACACTTATGCCGGCATCGTTCCGGCCGCGACGCTGCATTCGGTCGCCAACCGGGACGACGAGCCGCTCGGATCGCTGGCGCAGCAACAGGATGAATGCCTGCTTCCGACTACGTCGGTTCGTGAGATCCTGAAAGCCTTCGAGCGCAGCGAGGCAGACGTCCTGGCAGTCGTTGACCCCGCCGACAGTCGCACAGCAATCGGCACGCTGAGCGAATCTCACGTGCTGCGGACCTATGGCGAAGAACTTGAGCGTCGGAACCAGGAATTGTTTTCCCGCTAGACGGTCAAAATTGAATTTGAGGCTGATGTTGCCGGAAGGTGCTCCGCGCTTGCGGAACATGCTCTACGGCCGCAGGTCCATGTCGATACGTACGAAATCGCCGCGATAGGTGACCTCGCCCAGATAGATCACGGTATGGTCCCGGGTCGTGAAGACACGACGGACTTCGGCGACGGGCGAGTTGAGGGGTACGCGAAGCAGCCGCGCTGCCTCGAGATCGGCGGTGCCGATTGTAAGCGTCTGACGGGCGCTGGCGATCGCGGGATCCCTGAGATCGTTGAGGATCGGGATCACGGTCTCGTTGCGAAAGCGCTTTGGCGATCTGCGAAAGATCTTCTCGTCGAGATAGATGGAAATCACACAGTAAGGCTGCTTCTGGCGTGAGTGCAGGCGGCGCATAAAGACGTATTTCTCGGCCGGCTTGCCGTCTTCGGGAAGCAGCGGCGCATCACTGCGGCTTTCCGAGATGTTGATGATCTCCGGCGAGGTGTCGCGGTACATGTCCGCAAGGTCCGACAGCGTAGTCTCGACCTTGAGCCACCGATCTTGCCGCAAAGAGCCCGTGACAAACGTGCCGCGTCCCTGCTGGGCCCCGATGACGCCATCGCGGGCAAGCAGCTCGACCGCCTGACGGATCGTGACGCGCGACACCCCGAACTCGGCCGCAAGCTCCTCATTGGCTGGCAGGCGAAAGCCACGGGTCCAGGTGCCGCGCGCAATCCGCTGGCGGAAGATGTCGGCAATCTGCGCGTATTTGGGGACGTGACTGTCGGAATTCAATTCCATCTCGCCTCCGGAAGATCAATGAACCGATCAGGCCATGACAAGAGCTGCACCGCGCTCGCCGATCATCAGGCTGGTCGCGTTGGTGTTCGCCGAAGTGATCTGCGGCATCACCGAGGCATCGATCACGCGGAGCCGCTCGACGCCGCGCACGCGCAGCTGCGGATCGAGCACCGCTCGCTCATCACGGCCCATGCGGCAGGTCCCGACACAGTGAAACACGGTGCCACCCGTGTTGCGCGCAAAATCCCACAGCCCGGCATCGTCCGTTGCTGCATCTCCCGGCACCACCTCGATGTCCCACAGCGGACGAAACGCCTTCTGTTGGTAGATCTCGCGCAGGATGTTCAGGCCCGCAACGATGGTCTTGCGATCGATCTCCTCGGCGAAATAGTTGGGCGCGATCCGCGGCTGCTCGAACGGATCGGTCGAACTGATCGCAAGCCGGCCGCGCGACTTTCCGTGGCATTGCCAGACCGAAGCGGTAAATCCGGAATAGGTGTGAAGGGGCTCACCGGGCTTGTCGACCGACAGTGGCATCACGTTAAACTGCACGTCCGGCCTGCCGCCGACGGCGTATTCGGTGCAGGCTGCGCCCCCCACCTGCCCTGCGCCGACCGTCAACGGGCCACGGCCTGCCAGCATCCATTGCAGGCCCATCTTCGCAAGCTCGACCGGATTTCGGACCTGATCGTTCAGCGAGATCCGCTCCTTCAGGCGGACGATCAGCCGGGCTTGATAGTGGTCCTGAAGATTTGCGCCGACTTCCGGAGCATCGGCAACGACGGGGATGCCGAGCTTGCGCAGTAGATCAGCAGGACCGACGCCGGAAAGCTGGAGGATTTGCGGCGACTGCAGCGCCCCCCCCGACAAAATGACCTCGCGATCGGCTGTCGCGCGGTGCACCTGTCCCTTGCTGATCCATTCGACGCCGGTCGCGACGCGTCCGTTGAAAACCACCTTGCTGACATGCGCATGGGTAATGATGGAGAGGTTTCGACGGCCGGCAACCGGTTGCAGAAACGCAGAGGCGGAGCTGGTCCGCCAGTGACGCCCAATGCCGAGCTGGTAGGTGCCGACGCCGAGCGTGGTTGCGCCGTTGAAGTCCGGATTGCGTGGCAGGCCAAACTGCGCGCCTGCCTCGACCCACGCCCTGGATGCCGGATTGTCATTGCGGAGATCGGAGACCTCGAACTCGCCGAGGCCGCCGTGAAACTGGCTCTCGCCGCCGCGGTAGCGTTCGTAGCGCCGGAAATACGGCAGGACGTCACGATAGCTCCAGCCATCGGCGCCAAGGCGTTCCCAGTCGTCGAAATCCTCGTGCTGGCCGCGGATGAAGATCAGCCCGTTAATCGACGAGGATCCGCCGAGCACACGGCCGCGCGGCCAGACGATGGAACGGCCGCCGCTGCCTTCCGACGGCTCGGTCCTGAACAGGCGCGAGAAACGTTCGTTGTAGATGGTCCGATAGTACCCGACCGGAAGCCGGAGCCAAAAATTCCGGTCCGATCCACCTGCTTCCAGCAGCAGCACGCGGCAGGCGGGATCGGCTGACAAACGGTTTGCGACCACGCAGCCGGCGGAGCCCGCGCCGACGATAACGTAATCGTAGCCCTGGGGTGACATCACGCGGTCCGGTACTGTTCGATCGACGCAAGATCCGGCGTGAGCCCAAGACCTGGCCCGTCGCCGAGCTCGATCGCACCGTCCCGGACATCTAACACGGGGCCACAGAAGCGATCGCGCAGCGGGTTCTCATTGCAATCGACCTCCAGCAGCCCGTCTCCGCCGATGCCGGCCAGAAGATGGGCCGATGCGAGAAGTCCGATGCCGGCACCAAGATAATGCGGACAGAACATCTTGCCTGACTGCAGGATATCGCGGGCGATGCCCGCGCAAGCCGAGAGTCCACCCCATTTCGCGATGTCCGGCTGCACCACGCCGAGAATCCGCTCACCCAGCACCTCGGCAAATCCGGCGTGGCTGGCGATGTTCTCGCCGGCCGCTAGCGGAAACCCGATTTTCTGGCGGAGCTCCTTCCACTCCTGCTGCGGGCGGTCGGCGCGGATCGGCTCCTCGAGCCAGCCAAGGCCGAACGCTTCCAGCTGCGGAGCAAGCTCAAGCGCCTGCGCGATGGTCCAGCCCTGGTTAACGTCAGCGGCGAGCAGGCCTTCGCCAACAAGCCGCCGCAGGACCGCCAGATTGGCACGGTCGGCCACGGGATCAAAACCTATCTTCAGCTTCAAGGCGCGGTAGCCGCGCGCGAGGGCTGCCTCTGCGGCTCGCTCTGAGCCGGCTGGGTTGATGCCGCTGGCGTACACCTTGATCTTGCTCCCGGATCCGCCGAGCAACTTCCAAAGCGCAACGTTCTGGCGGCGCGCGTGGAGATCCCAGATCGCAAGATCGATGCCGGCGATCGCCTGCGCGAACGGACCCGCTTCGCCGGATTGCAGTGCGAGCACCGAGGTTCCCTGCGTCAGGCGCTCGAAAGCAGCTGATGGACGTTGCGCCTTGAATCCGACAAGGGCCGGCGCGAGCACCTCGTTGACCAGCCGAACACGATGCTCCGCTCCCGGCGCTGGAAAATTGCACCAGACCTCGCCCCAACCCACGTAACCGTCCGTATCCTCGACGCGAACGAAAACGGCAGGCCGATCCGCCATCCGCCCGAACGAGGTGATGACATCGGTCGTCAAAGGATAGCGATAGCCAAAAGCCTGGACGCTGCGAATGGTGAAAGACGACGATGTCATGCTCAAAAGGCCTGCTATGCCTATGACCAAAGGCGCTCTTGTATGGTCATCCTATTTATAATATGACTTGGAAAAACATCAACCGCTATCCGGGTGGACGCGTCGAATGAACGGAGCTGGCGTAAGACGCTTTGGTCTGGGATTGATTCCGTGGATCGGTGCAATCCTGCTCTGGTACACGGTGCGCTGGAGCGGCTTCGTCAATGTCTCGCTAATCCCCGCGCCGCACCAGGTCGCCGCCAAGTTCTTCGAGCTCCTCACGAAGGAAGGCCTCCTCGTCGACATCTTCGCCTCGACCAGACGCGTCTTCTTCGGCGTCGCGCTCGGGATTCTTGCAGCGGTCCCCGTTGGCTTCCTGCTCGGCTGGTATCGCCCGGCCCGCACCTTCGCGGACCCGATGATCAACTTTTTTCGCGCGCTGCCACCAATCGCCCTGATCCCGCTGGTGATTGTCTATTTCGGCGTGGACGAGGTCGCAAAACTGGTCATCCTGTTCTACGCCTCATTCTTCTCCGGCGTGATCGTGATGTATGAAGGCGTCTCGCAGATCACGCCCCTCTACATCCGCGTAGCGCAGACGCTCGGCGCCAGTCAGGCAGAAATCTTCCGCAAGGTCATCATTCCCCTCACCGTCCCGCATATCCTCACCGCGCTGCGGGTCGCATTGGGCGTGGCCTGGGCGACTCTCGTTGCATCCGAGCTGATAGCGGCCCAGCGCGGACTTGGCGCGATGATCCAGAACGCCTCGACCTATTTCCTGCTCGATGTCATTTATGTCGGCATCATCTGCATCGGCCTGATCGCCCTGATCATGGACATGATCCTGCGCAGGATCACGGCGCGGTTGCTGGTGTGGCAGGATCGGGTCGTCGCATGACGAAGCGTGCGCGATTCGAAAACGTTTCGTTGTCATTCGAAACTCCGAGGGGCCACCTCAACGTCGTCGAAGACGTCACCTACGACATCAACGATGGCGATTTTATCGCGGTGATCGGCCCCTCCGGCTGTGGCAAGACCACGATGATGAGCATGCTCGCGGGCTTCCAGAGGCCGACGACCGGCAATGTGCTGTTCGACGGGCGTCCCGTCGCGGGCCCCGGGCCCGAGCGCGGCGTCATCTTTCAGGAATATGGCGTCTTCCCGTGGCTGACCGTGAAGCAGAACATAGCTTTCGGCCTGAAGCTCAGCGCCAACCGCGTCCCGGCCGGTGAGCGCGATGCCATCTGCGATCACTATCTCGGCCTGATGGGATTGTCCGACTTCGCCAGCTCCTACCCCAAGCATTTATCCGGCGGCATGCGTCAGCGGCTCGCGATCGCGCGTGCCTATGCCGTCAAGCCCCAGTTCCTGCTGATGGATGAGCCGTTCGGCGCGCTCGATGCCCAGACCCGATCCAACATGCAGAACCTGCTGCTAAAAGTGCTCGAGACCGAAGGCAAGACTGTCATGCTAATCACCCACTCCGTGGAAGAGGCGATCTATCTCGCCTCCCGCATCGTGGTGGTGACCGCGCGGCCGGCACGGATCAGGCAAATCATCGACGTGCCGTTCGCCTATCCTCGCGATGAATCAATCCAGGAGCGGGCCGAATTCGGCGAGTTGCGAAGCTACATCAGGCAGCTCGTCATGGATGAGTATCGCGCCCAGCAGGCGCAAATGCGTCCGGCATCATTCTCGGAATAACAAACAAAACGGAGGATACCATGGACCGCAGACAATTTCTGACCACGACGGCGGGCCTCGCGCTCGGCACCTTCACGGCCTCAGCACCGGCGATCGCGCAAGCGAAAACGAAAGTCCGCGTCGGCTATCTTCACACCGTCGCGGTCGACGGCCAGATCTGGACCGGCATGGATCGCGGTTCCTTTGAAACGCAGGGCCTCGATCTCGAGCTGCGACAGTTCAACACCGGCCTCGAGATCTTCCAGGCGCTGATCGGCGGCAGCCTCGACGTACTGGCCACCGGCGCCGTGCTCTCGAACTTCCCTGCCCGGGGGCAGGGCAAGGTGTTCCTGATCAACGACATTGAGGTCGCGACCGCACAGCTTTGGGTTCGCGGCGACCAGGGCATCAAGTCGTTTGAGGATCTGAAGGGCAAGCGGATCGCGACCGCGACCGGTACCACCGCGCATGTGTTCCTGGATACCGCGCTTCGCGCCAACAAGGTCGATCCGAAGGAGGTCGAACTCGTCAACCAGACCATGCCAGCGGCCGTGACCGCCTTTATCTCCGGCGCGGTACCGGCCGTCGCTCTTTGGGTACCCTTCAACGTCACGGTTCGGGACAAGGTGCCAGGGGCGGTCAAGCTCGCCGATGCGTCAGCCTACTATCCAAAGGCCGCTATCATCGGCGGCTGGGCGGCGGCCAACGATTATTACGAGCCAAACAAGGAAACGCTGGCGAAGCTGATCCGTGGCTGGGCGGATGCGAATGACTACATTGTCGCGAACAGCACCGAAGCGATGGAGAAGCTGCAGAAGGGTCACTATAGCCAAACCCCGCTGGCCGACATCAACGAATCGTTCAAGGCCCAGAAGATGTTCACGTCCAGGGAGTGGAAGCGGATGTACTCAGACGGGACGGTCACCAACTGGCTGCAGCAGTCGACAGATTTCTTCATGGCCAACGCAGGCATCAAGGACTCCACGCCGGCAACCAAATATTTCGATCCCAGTCTGTATCTAAAAACAATCGTGTGATCTGATCGCGGAAGCTGGCGGCTCCCTTGCAAGGAGCCGTAGCACCCGCGCTCTCTTCATGTTGAAGAGGCTTTCGTTTCGAAAGCTGATCAGTCGATGATATGGGTCCCGTTTAGTTGAAGCGTACTGGCGGCGAACCGCCTCCGTTTGCATGACACTGAGCGATCCTGCGGCTTCATTGGCCCTGCTCATCACTGTAGGACCGCTGTTGCCCTGCTTCGGCTGTCTCGTTCGAGGCCAAGCAACGCTGCGCCCGCTCGATCTGGAAGTACAAGAACTAGTCATTCGACGGCTACATAGTCGCCATCTAGCTTCTGCGGCCGTTCTGCTTAACTCAGGCGAAGTTGATCCGAAACACAGCCGGGGCGCTTCTCGCCGAGCATGCGCCACCCGGATCTGAATATCAACTGCCGCTGACTGATAAGGTTTGCCGACAATCTTTATCAGTCTAGAACCGTCTCCAATTCGGATCGTTACAAGCAAGCCGACTGATGCCGCGTCCTTAAATTGTCATCAGATGAGGCGCCACCTTCCGCCGCTGCGCTCGTCTTTAGGAGCGGATGGCGTCAATCGCGTGAGCTATTAGAACCGCAACGCTTGCCGCGATTATGATCACTAACAACCAACTGATCACGTCCGTCTCCATCAACATTATGGAGTGAACGCGCTCAAACGCGCACAGTCAAAAACAAGTCGCCGAAAAGCTTAATTTCAGCGATGGGCTGAGGACTCGAGGCAACTCTTGCGTCCGCAGTCGGTCCCGCCGAGATGGCAGTAGCCGGGTCTCACCGACCCACCATGATGGGTCTCGGTGCAGCTCCCCTTTCGCTTGGCAGCAATAGAGAGCAGAATTGTTCCGTCCTCGGAACAGAATGCCCGCCAGGTTGATTTCGGTTCCGCCGAAATTGTGTTTGCAAAAGAGACAAAGTTGAGGCAGAATTTTTGCTACCGGGGCTGGCTGCATATTTCACTTGGTATTTTTGACCCGGCTTCATTTGACGACGCGTTGGGCCGCAGCGATTTAACCTCCCGCTGCGGCCTTCGCCGAACGGCAGGCCAGCGTGAACCGGCGAGCGCCCCTCAAGGTACGCCCTGTCGTTGGCGCCTCAGAGTCGGAGGACTGTGAGAACGGCTCAAGCGTCTCCAGCCGCAGCTTTCCGGTCTTCTCCGCTGATTGAGCTTCGCAGGAGCGGCTCGCCCTGGGCATTAGCCATTGGGACAGTGGCCCCGAATCGATGCCGGTTGCACGAAAGGGGCGGAATCCGCATTATGGTTTTGCTGGGCGAAGCGGATCTACCGTGGCTCTGAAGAACCCCGACGCTATTGCGGCAGTCGTGACTGCGCTGCGGCTTACTTACGGCGACGAAACGGCACGAGCCATGCTGGTCGGCGGCATGAGCCTGGCCGCGCTGATAGAGGCGATGTTCTCCGCCTCGGTTGAGCGACGCGATGCCGTTCGATACGTTGCGTCTGCCTTGGACGACTTCGCCATCTCGCCGGAACCCGGCCCCGTCTGGCACCTTCGCTACGTTTACGAAAGTCATGGCTCGTTTCGCGTCGTCGATATGGAGATTGCGACGCCAACAGGCACGCTGTCCAGTAAAGACGTCTGGCTACGTCTGCCCGTCTAGCTACCTTGCCACTTCTGCGATGTGGCCGGTGCTGTCGACGATTAGCGAGCGCGCGGTGCCTTCCTTGACGGCCTTGTAGGTCTTTATCTTTCCGGCTGGTAGTTCCTGGATGTGCGAATAGCCGGCGGCGCGAAGCTTGGCGATGATCTCCTCCGACGTCAGGCTGAGCGCGGACGAGGATCCCCAGACCAGTACGAGGGCAGCCATTACGAACGATCGCAGCACTTACCCTCCTTGCGCGCACGCCGTCATCGGGTTGACTCCTTATCTAGCCGCCGACCGGCCCCGACAACGTCTCCAGTCCCGCCTCTATTGCCGCGATGTCCTGCTCGATTTGCGCAATCGACAACCTGCAGTCAAAGCCCACCCAGGCCTTCAGGTCTCCGGCAAGTCGCCGGCGATGGATCCTCAGCTCTTCAAGCGACTGGCGGTCTTTCACTCTTGCGTAGCCATCCACAATCAACTCAATCGCACTCGACATGACGCTACTCCACAAAAACATTCTGATTTAATCGAATAAAGCTTAGTGCAAGCCGCCCGTTCGGCGCAACTTGTGCGCTGGCTTTGTACAAAATGGCCCCTCCGCCGGCTTACGCTTCAGCCAATGGGGCGGCTGGGGAACAACAAGAGCCAGAGAGCCCCTCGAATGTCCAACCAGGCCGTCGTCAAAATCGGTCAAGATCATTGACGGGTTGGCATTGCACTCAGCGTCCAACGGCAAATTCTTCGGAAACGGTTGAGCACAGGGTTTTAGTTTCTTCTAGCTTTTCCCGAACGGGGGCGTCAAACTTGCGTCCATTGAGAACGTAATTTTTTCAGGACATTGCGATGGGAAAACCTGCCGTTTCCCGTGATGCCTTCCGGGGACTATTCGCTTTCTATGCGGCGAAGGCTCATCACGACCACAAGCCCGAGGCCGAACATTCCCTTTTGCGGATGTTCGGATCTGCGGACGATATACCCGATGCTTTGCTGCAGCAGTGGTCGGACAGAGCTGAGCTGCTCGGCTCCGAAACCGTTGGCCGCGTAATGGATCCACACGTCCGTCAAATCACGAACGGCAATGCACAATACGACCATGCCAGCGACTTTCTCCACACGCTGCTGAGAGACCTCGGGCGGAAAATGCAGTGATCGAACCGCCACGCCATTGGCGCTTATCAGACGCATAGACTTCGCAGCTTGTTTCCGGCGTTTTCGAACGACTTGGACTTCATAAAAGACCTTCTGGCCTTCAGCCAAGCCCGATGAACCGGCGCGCTGCACTGCGCTAGGCTCTACCGCCGTCATCGGGTTGGATGAAGCCGACCCACGCCCATTAAACCACTGCAGTGTGTCCGCTGCCAGCTAGGTGTGATCGCAAAGGCCGTGTGAAATAGTTCACAGATTGGGAAAGAAAAGCTCGCTATCATGGAGAGAGCGGCGGAGATGCTCCGGCCTGCTGTTGCCCGGTCGTCTGCCCATCCGGCTTGATGATGAATTGTTTGTTGTCTCGGTAGCGGAAAAGGCGGCGACGATGATTGACGACGATTTGGTCCGGGCACATCGCAACAATATTCAACGCTATCACCTCTTATTGCATACCACTCTGACGGACTTCGAACGGCAGTATGTCGAAAGACGTCTGAGCGAGGAGCAATCGAAGCTGGATAGGCTAAAGACTCGTGCTCAAGCAAAGCGAGACGGCCAAGCGGCTACAGATCACGCAGGGTAGGACACCCGATGGAGCACACGGCTTGCTGTTAAGGGCTGCGGCAGAAAGGCTTGTGCGAGCAGCTGCGCAGCTTCAGCATTCCGAGCGGAGACAACTAGCCGAAGCACGGCAGCACCACCTAAACACTTGCACTCGCCCTTCGGTTGCGGTTGGATCGTCTTTTTAGGATTTGATCCAATGGCAATTCAATTGCTTGTGGCGAAGGTTCTCAGGGACGAGCTATCTTTAAGGGGCATGCAATCATTAAGCGTTGAAGATTCCGAGGCGATTGCTGCTCGCATCTTCGAGCGGATCACTGAGCTCGAGCTGGAACTTGCCGCCCGGGGGTTCAACATCCCCGCGAGCGGCGATGATAGACCAACGTGACGAGCCGAGCGTCATGTCCGTTTACGATCCGCTATTGAGGGAGCTGGTGCGCACAAGGGCGCAAACTATTCGGCTCACGTTCTCGGAAATCGAGGGAATTCTTGGGAGGCCGTTACCGCCGTCAGCTTACAAGTTCAGTGCCTGGTGGGGAAATGAGAGTTCGCGCAAAGCTGGGCACACGCAGGCGATGGCGTGGCTGCAGGCAGGCTTCACGGCCAGAGTTTCACTGAAACAGCGGGCAGTGGAATTCCATCGAGCCTAAAGGCTTGTACGTCGCGCCACCTTAGTGTTGCGAGCTTTCCCGCGCGTCCCGGCAGCGTCAGTCCACGGAGAATCAATCCGAACGCGGCGGCCTGTTCTACCCTCTCCTCGCGGTCCTCGGCTCTTCGGCCCTTCTCCTCCAAGGCTGCGTCGATGAAAAGGAGGTCCAGAATTGCATTCTTTGAGACAAAATAGCTACCATTGGAACGCCCCAGTGCTTGGGTTATCGCTCAAGCCGAATAGCGGCCTACTGGGCAGACGACGAAGAGGTTCACCGTACTGCCGATTTCAAGTGCCAAATCGATCAGGGCAGCACTCCGAAATCAATAAGCCAATACACCTAGGTGGCACCGAACAGATCACGCAACACTCTTCAACACCAAGGTTGTGGTTGCAATGGACGAGACCGCTGTGGCGTCGCCGCATGAGCGTGGCTCGAATTTTAGCCCGGGGAAAGGCGTACGTCCGAGCTCCTCGCCTCTGCGGGGCGACGCCTGGGGCGCGTCCGCGGTGAATGGCGCTCGCCGAGGTCCTATAGTCGGCACCGTCATCAGTTCAGCTTGAAAAACGTCTGCCCTAGCCGCTCCTTGAGCGTTTCCAGTAACGACAGTCTTGTATCAGGCGCCGCAGCTTGCGCTCCCGTTGCGGGTGCGGGAATAATATTCAACGGTTTCGCTGTTCGGCGGTTAGAGGCTTTTTTCCCAGATTCGCCTTTTGCCGCATGCTTCGGCTTCAAGACCTCGCCGCCTGATTTCGGAGTGACCGGCTTCCCGGCGACGTCAAGTTCGGAGAATGCGCACTGCAGAGGCCGAGCAGATTGCACCAACGTCGTCGATGTAGAAGGACTGATGTTCGACGGAGCCACAAGCGTCGGCAAACTGGTATCGATTATTACCCGTTCAGGTGCCCGCTCAACTGAGCTGATCCTTATGGACGGTCGCTCTACGTCACTGTTCCCTGGGCCCAGCGCCTGCTGCGGCAGGCACCAGCCGATTCCGATCATCAACAGGACGAGAGCGCTGCCGACGAATCCGAAGTATTTCATCAAAGGCACAGGCCGCCTCCGTTTGGGGACGACCTTGCGGCCTCGTTTGTTAGCAAAAAGCTAAAGGTAGATTAAAACGGAAGACATGGTTACTACGCACGTTGCGATGCAAAGTGGCTATCTCGCGGGCGTCCGTGACTTCGATGCTGCGTCGTAGATCTCGATCTTCAGCATCGGATACTTGGCCAACAATTCAAGGGCCGCTTTAGTCGCGGCGTCCTGATCAAGAAATTCAGTCTTGAAGCGACCATCGACGAGCATCGCAAAGCCGGTGGCCGGCGCGAGGTCAGCACGCCGAACTTGGTTTGGTTGCGGACGTTCCAGGTGAAGGGTTGTTTTGTTCATTCCTTACTTATCCGGCTGGAGAACGCCCTTGCTGCTGAGGCTCTCGCAAATCGCCGAATTGAATGCTTGGGGTTTCCCAACCGGCGTAAGCACAGAACAAGAGAACAGAGATTCGAAATGCAATCGACATGCCGCCCGCCTTTTCTTGTTGGTGAGGACGGTACAAGCAACGTCTTACGGCCAGCTTAGGAGAAAGGGTTTGCGCAAGGTATACGCCTGATCAAAAGTGCGAGGCTGGTTTGCCGAAGCCCCCGTCACATTTCTGTCGGTGACCGCACCGATTCAGCATTCATGAATGAATTCGCTATCGTGACCAGGTGTACTGCGGCGGTGCCCAGCTGCTCCATTTCCTTGTCAGCAGTGTAGGCTGAAGCCGCTCGTCGATAGGCGATTGCAACGGTTGCGTATGCATCCGTGATCAGTACAGCTGAATGGTCGTGCGCATCCTTGGCTTTCCGATCACGTGCTTGGACGACTTTTGTTGCCGCCTGAGCGGTTAATTCAGCAAGCATCTCGTTACTTAAGCTCGGATCATCAATACCAGGCTGACATGCAGAAGCCGCGCCGGCGATGGCCTGATAGTATTGGCGCTTTTGCCACTCATTGGCCGTCAGGTAACTCTGCAGCAGGCGGCGAGCCCTCACTTCAAGCTGCTTTCGATCGCTTCGGATCTTTTGATGATCTGAGCTAAGCCAGCGGAGCATCGTCTGCCTATTCACTTCGGCGCCTAACGCAAAGATCAAGGGGCTATAGAGTTCCATCAGCACACTTGAGCTCGTTCGCCCAGCGCCCTCGGGAAATGTTGAAGTCGATTACAGCCTGCAGGTCTAGCGAATGAGAACGAATTCTACGATGAATCAAGCGAGGGGAAAGAGGGAGTTGAGCGCAGGTCGAAAGTAATTTGCCTCCATGTTGCTTTGTCCGCCCTGCGAAGGATGCGTGCCGTCAGGGTATAAAGCTTGGTTTGCGGCAGCGGAGTCAGGGCCCCAGGTCGGATCGGCAGCCCAATCGACAACAAAGTCGCACTTTCCTTCACTCGGAAAACGTCGCAGACCCCCATCGGCGGTGGCCCGATTAACATTGAAGAGACCTTCGTTACGAGGATTGTGAGTGCTGATTCCGAGCTGCACGATTTTGCGTGAGGATTTAATTGCATCCTGGAAAGTGGCCAAGTACCCTGCAAATGCAGCAAGCCACGCTGAAGCGTCAGTCGAACGAAGATCGTTTTGTCCGGCCTGAACGAACAGGATGTTCGGGACATCTTTGAATGCGGCGATCACTGACGGTTGTCGGCCGAGCATATCTGCAAGAAGAGCACCATCCGTCGCAAAGCATTGCTGACTAGTCTCATGGACAGCGTTTGGTAGGTAGAGGGTGTGGTACGATATCGTCCTAGCCCCGCCATTATCGACACTGGAGCTTGAACCTTCGACGATGAGGTGACGCATTAGAGGCATTCACGTCGTCTCCCAGTTGCAGATCATCAGCGCAGCTGTACCAAGAGCATTTCGTCCCTACCTAGCTGCTCGGCGGAAGTGCATGGCGCCCCGCGCTGGTTGCAGAATCCGATCATGCTCCCCCAAGTAATCTGATTCAGCGCCTTGTTGTCCTGGTGCGACTTCCATTTGGAACGGGATCGAGCTGGGGCGTTTGTTCCTTGCAGCATAGGAGTTCAGAATGAGATCTTCCAGATTTCTCTTGGTAGCGGCGCTAGTTTTGACCAGCGCCTCGGCTTTGGCGCAAGCTGGCGGAGGTGGTTCAGGTGGAGCTTCGGGAGGAGGAACAGGCTCAGGCAGCGCAGCGGCCGGCTCGATGTCGAGCAGTGGCACAGCGAACGGTACGGGTGGTTCGCCCGGACCTAACACGAGCAACGCTCTCAACCATCAAACCACGGGAAATCGGCTGGGCGATCCGGCTAGGAATGAGAACAATGGCTCTTCAACCCCCGCCAGCGGCTACGTCAACGATCCTACGATGAACAAGGCTGTGCAGGATTTGGGTAATACGAATACTGGTATTGTAGCGCCTACGCGCTAGGCCTCCGCCACCGGCGGGCGCCCCACATGAGCGCCCTGGTTGGAATTAGAACGGCTACCGCACGCCACGACGTGAAGACTATGCGGCGCGGCCCGAACGGGTTTAGCCAGACGGGCCCTTGGACTGATAAGCTTTTGCATAGAACCTTATCGGTTGGAGAACTGAGTCCCATTTGCGACCAAAGTTTATAAGTCGAGGCAAAAACGATGTAAGGCGCAGCACCTGAGCCGTAAAGCGCTGAAGGTTCGGTGGGTTCGGATCGAGGGTGGTCTTGTCAACCCGGCTGATATAGCTACCCTTCTTCGAACGGGGCGCAGGCAATCTACCGCCTTAGGCACGGTCTTTCTCGCGGCCTCATGACGGCACCGAACGCGAGGCCGTCCGCGCAAGGTTGAGGCTAATCGCTGCCCAAAGCGCAGCATTGTGCCAGAGGAGATCAGGCCTGCAATTTCACTCCGGGAACGGGCTGTTGAACGCGTTCGTTCGGCAGCGCCGACTTGCCTTTGAGGCTGCTCGGCGATCTGAAGGGCTTAGAGAGGATGACCTCGGAAACGCGCCTGATCCGCCTCTATAGTGGTCCTTACGCTTCGCATCTCTTCTGACGCTCGGTATTACGCTTCTCTGCCCAGAAATCCCGCAGCTATTGCCTAGCGGGGGTGCTGGTCAAGCCGAATGAATTCAGCTAACGTGCATGCCAGATCTTGTTCTCTGCATACATCGAGCTTCGCCCATGACCGCGCTGGACCTGTCGTTCCAGTATCTCTATGCGGCGCCCGGCCGGGACGCCCCGCTAGCCGGCGGAGCAATAAGTCTTTCCGGGGACCGGATCGCTGAGGTGAAACCCGCTGTCAGCAGCCGCGGCGGGCTCCTCGCGATGCCCGCGCTGGCGGATGCCCACGACCATGCGCGAGGGTTTCATCACATCGGCTTCGGCGCGAAGGACCAAAAGTTCGAATTGTGGCGCGCTGCGCTGTATGCCCAGCCGCCGATCGATCCTTATCTCAACGCTGCCCTTGCTTTCGGACGTCTGGCCCAGTCTGGCGTCGGATCTGTGATGCACGTCTATTCTTCCATCCGGGTCGACCGGCTGATCGATGATGCGCGGGCGATCGCCCGCGCCGCACGCGACGTGGGGATTCGCCTCGGTTTCGTCGTGCCGCTGCGGGACGTTCAAACTCTCGGCTATGGCCCGGACCAGGAGCTGCTCGCGCTGCATGATCCGCGCGACCAGGCGTTCGTAAAGGAGACCTGGCTATATCCCTTTCCCTCGCCCGAACGCTACATGGAGCTCGTGCGCGAGGTGGCCCGCGCCATCGAGGGGCCAACCGTAACAGTCCAGCTCGGGCCCAACAGCCCCCAGGCCTGCAGCGATGGGCTACTCGAGGCGATCGGCGACGCGTCTGCGCGCGAGAACCGTCGCGTGACCACGCATCTGCTCGAGACATCCATTCAGCGCAAATGGGCCGATGCGAGCTATCCCGGAAAGTTCATCCGACGCCTGTGCGACATGGATGTGATCAGCGAACGCTTCACCGGTGCCCACGGCGTTTGGCTCAGGCCGGATGAAGTCGCGCTGATGGCCGAGCGGCGCGCCCAGATCGCCGTCAACCTGAGCTCGAATTACCGTTTACGCTCCGGTGTTGCGCCGGTTGACAGCTATATCAAAGCCGGCATGCCTTTCAGTTTCGGCGTGGATTCCTTTGGTTTCGACGATGACGACGATGCCTTGCGCGAGCTGCGTATCGGCCACTGGGTCTTCTCACCCCTTGACACCGACGCGCCTCTAACCCAGGAGCTGTTGTTTCGCGGGTGGCATCAGAACGGCTTCCTCGCAGTGAATGGCCGCAACGATTACGGCAGGCTCACGCCCGGGGCGCCCGCCGACATTCTCGTGCTCGATTACGAGGCGCTCAGCTACGATCTGATCGAGAACATGATCGACCCGCTCGAAGTCGTTCTCACGCGAGCCAGCTCCCGCCACGTCAAATCGCTTTATGTCGCCGGGCGCGAGATCGTGCGCGATGGCAAGGTTACGGGCGTGGATCTTCCCGCTATCGAGCGGGAAGTGATCGCGCAGACTAGACGGGGTGCGGAGCGGGCCCGCGCGCTAAAACCGGTTTTGGAGCGCTCCCAGGCGACTCTCGAAGAATTCTACAGGGCCGGCGGCCACACCCGCGCCGCCAGATGACACCGATCATGCTTCCCGATACATCTCAACCTGTGGCACGATCGCTGGCACACGTCTTGCCAGACCTGGCATGCAGGTCCTGCTTCTTCCTCGCGTTCCATCGTCGACACATCTTTTGTCTTGAACGGTTTGTGTGACGACCACCTTGATCCCTTAGCTGCTGGAGGCACTCTCATGTCGAAATTCGTTCTGCGGGCGCAAGCCCTCGCCGTCACGACGACGCTGCTACTCGCGGGCGGTGCCTGCCTTGCGGACACCATCAAGGTCGGCGCGGTCTATCCGCTGACGGGTCCCGTCGCCGAAGACGGCGCCACCGTGCTCAAGGGCGCCAAGCTCGCGGTCAAGCTGTTCAACGATGCCGGCGAATTTAAAGGCGACAAGATCGAACTGCTGGTCGAGGATGGCGCTTGCATTCCGGCACAGTCCGTTGCGGCCGCCGAAAAGCTGGTATCCTCGAGCAAGGTCGTGGCCCTCGCTGGTGCCTTCTGCAGTTCCTCCACCGGAGCGACGATGGACGTTGCCCTCCGCTACAAAGTGCCGATGGTTTCGGGCGTGTCTACCGCGCCAAACCTGACCGAGCGCGGCAATCCATACCTTTTCCGCATCCAGGCTACTTCACAGATGCTCGCTGATGCCTTCGCGCCAAAGATGATGGAACTCGCCGGCGGCAAGAAAATCGCGTTCCTGGTCGTCAACGACGATTGGGGACGCTCGATTGCACAATACTACAAGACATCGCTGGAGCGCAGTGGCGCGCAGCCGGTCTCCACGCAGATCTTCGATGCTAACGAAACGGACCTGTTCTCCTACATCACCAACATCAAACGCGCCGAACCCGATGCGATTATGATGGCCGCCAATACGCAGAACGCGGTAACCGTGACCGAGCAACTGCGGCAGATGAACATAAAGTCCCGGCTGTTCGCCGAAGGCTCCTTCACCGCCAAGTCCTATTATGACGTTGTCGGCAAGAAGGGCGACGGCATCAACGGCCTGATGCCCTATGTCTCGACCTATGACAGCCCCATGAGCAAGAAGTTCGTTGAGATGTACAAGGCAGCCTATGGCGAATTGCCGAACAACAATGCGGCGGCCGGTTTTGAGGAACTCACTATCATCACCAACGCGATCAAGACCTCGGGCAAGATCGACCCTCAGTCGATCCGCGACGCAATCGCAACCAGCACAACGCCCGGGCCCGCCGGCGATATCAAGTTCAATGAAAAGGGACAGGGCTACGGGTTTACAGTGTTTCTAACACGCAACGAGAACGCCGCTCCAATGATCGAGGGCACGGCACAGATCGCAAAACCCTGAGCCGGATGACGTCGACGGGCCATGGATCTCATTCCTCAATACATCTTCAACGGCCTGGTCGTCGGATCCAGCTATGCTTTGATCGCGGTCGGTCTGACCGCAATCTTCGGGCTGATGGAGATAGCTAACTTCGCTCACGGTCAGTTCTACATGCTGGGGGCGTTCTTCGCCTACACGCTGACGCGCCTGCTTGGCCTCGATTTCTGGACCGGTCTCGTCGGCAGCGTGATGGGCGTCATGATCGTCGGTGTCGTGCTGGAGCGAACCCTGTTCCGCATCTTGCGGGGGGCCTCTCTGTCCAGCAGCGTACTAGCGACTATTGCGCTCTCGATATTTCTCGAGAACCTCGCGCTTAACGTCTGGGGTCCCCGGCCCCAGAAGATCCCGACGCCGTTCGAAACCGGCAGCATCGAATTCGCCGGGGTCTTCACCACGCCGGAGCGACTCTTAATGCTCGCGGTAACGGTCGTGATCGTGATCCTGTTGCATGTTGGGCTGCGGCACACCCAGACCGGCAAGGCGATCCGCGCCACTTTCCAGCAGCGCGAGGCCGCGGCGCTGGTCGGAATCGACATCGACCGCCTCTATACGCTGACCTTCGCCATTGGCGCCGGCGTCGCGGGGCTCGCCGGTGTCCTGCTCGGCACGATCTTCGTGGTTCAGCCGGCGATGGGTGGTATAGCCACTCTGAAGGCCTTCATCGTCGTCACGCTAGGCGGCATCTCCAGCTTTGCCGGTGGTATTGCCGGGGGTCTCTTGCTGGGTCTGGCGGAGAGCTTCGGCGCGATCATCTCGCCCGCCTACAAGGACGCGGTCGGCTTCATTCTGGTAATGCTCGTCCTGCTCTACAAGCCGGACGGCCTGTTCGGGAAACGCTCATGAAGTCGCGTGTCAGCCTGCCGTCCTGGCTTGCACTCTCCGTGACTGCTCTCATCCTTCTTGTACTGCCACGGCTGATCGGCACGGACTATTACCTGCACATCGCCATCATTTCGCTAGTGTTCGTGATTCTTGCGACCAGCTTGGACATCCTCGTTGGCTACAGCGGACTCTTATCGCTCTGCCACACCGCATTCTTCGCGTTCGGCGCCTATGCGGCGGCGCTCCTGTTTCTGCACTTCCAAATGTCGCTCTGGTTGACGATGTTCGCGGGCGGCGTCTTTGCGGCGTCGATCGCCTGGCTGCTCGGCCTGCTCGTGCTCAGCGTTCGCGGCCATCGCTTTATTATCACCACCGTAATCTTCGCCGAGATCGGTCGGCTGATAGCCTACAACTGGACTGACCTCACGCAGGGCCAGATCGGCCTGTCTGGAATTCGCCCCCCTGTTTTCGATCTACCTGGGTTGCCGCGCATCGATTTCAGCTCGCGCGAGGCCTACTACTATTTAGCCCTCGTGGTCACGACGACCTGCGTGACGATCATTTGGAGAATTACCCATTCCCCCATCGGCTGGCGCATGCTGGCCCTGCGCGAGAATGAAGCCCTCGCTGAGGCGAGCGGCGTGGACACGCGGCGCATCGCAACCACGGCCTTCGTCTCCAGCGCCTTTTTCGCCGGGCTAGCCGGGGCCGTCTATGCGCACTACACTGGTTTCGTCAGTCCCGACCTCTTCTACTTCACCTACACCACCACCATGCTGATAATGGTTTTCCTGGGTGGCAAGGGCACCATCATCGGGCCTGTCATTGGCGCTGTGCTCTTTACCATCCTGCCCGAGGCCTTGCGCGTCACTGCGAACTACCGCCTCATGACCTTCAGTGCCATCCTCCTCGTTCTCGTCGTGTTCGCGCCCGAAGGACTGATCGGCCTCTTTGCACGAATTCGGCGACGTTTCGCTGGGCAAGGGAGCGTCCAGGATGCTTGAGGCGATGGATGTCAGCGTCTCGTTCGGTGGCGTCCATGCGGTGCGTGCGGTCAGCTTTCGTGCGGAGGGACGGGACATTACAAGCGTCGTTGGCCCGAACGGCGCAGGCAAGACCACCTTGTTCAACGTCCTCACGGGATTCCAGAAGCCGAACATTGGCAATGTCGTCTTCGCCGATCGGAGCATCGTTGGGCTGAAGCCGAGCGGGATCGCCGCCCTCGGTCTCGTGCGTACGTTCCAGAAGACGGAGGTATTCAAGGGCCTCACTGTGGAGCGGGCGGTCGAGATCGGCACAACTTGTGGAAGGGACTTCCCGATGTGGCAGACGGTATGGCCTGGCGCCATCGGTCGCGCGCGCGAAACGGCCCGAAACGAAGCGAGGCGCATTCTGCAGAGGTGCGTCCTCGAAGATGTCGCCGGTGAGCCATGCGCCGCGCTGTCTTATGGCGAACAGCGCATTCTCGAAATCGCACTCGCCCTTGCGGCGCGACCGCGCCTGTTGATGCTCGACGAGCCGGCCTCCGGACTCAATCCGACCGAGGCCCGCCGGCTCGGAGATCTGATCACCAGTATCCGGGCGGACGGCGTCGGCGTAATCCTGATCGAGCACAACATGCAACTGGTAATGCGGATCTCGGACAGCATTATCGTCCTGCATCATGGTGAGAAGATCGCCGAGGGCACGCCTTCTGTCATTGCCCGTGACCAGCGCGTTGCTGATGCATATCTTGGTGGAAGTGGCTTTGCTGCAGCTTGAGAAAGTCGAAAGCGGCTATGGCCGCGCCCGCGCCCTCCATGGTGTCGATCTCACGGTCGCTGCCGGGGAGGCCGTGGCTCTGATCGGGGCCAATGGTGCCGGCAAGTCCACAATCCTGCGCGCAATTTCGGGCCTCAACAGGGTGCTCGCCGGGTCTATCCGCTTCGATGGCAAGGAAATCGGCAATGCGACGCCGCGGCAGATCGTGCGGCTCGGCGTAGCCCACTGCCCGGAGGAGCGAAAGATCTGGCCGAACCTCACGGTTCTGGAACATCTAGAGCTCGGTGCAACCATTCGCGGCGGTGCCGGCACCCAGGACATCGACGAGATGTACACACTGTTCCCGATTCTGAACGAGCGGCGGCATCAGCTCGCCGGCACACTTTCTGGCGGCCAGCAGCAGATGGTCGCTATCGCGCGGGCGCTGATGTCCCGCCCACGACTGCTCATGCTCGATGAGCCCTCTCTTGGTCTTGCGCCGAAGGTGACGGAGGAAGTGCTCACCACTATCCGGCGCGTCAACGGCACCGGCACCGCAATCCTTCTAGTCGAGCAGAACGCCAGCCTCGCGCTTGCAGCCACAAGTCGGGCCTACGTTATTGAGAACGGGCTGATGTCCCGCGAAGGATCGACCGCCGAACTCGCGAACGACCCGGCAATCCGCAGCGCTTATCTGGGGTTTTGATTCTCATGCGCCGCCTCATCGAGAACATCGACACACTACACACCTGCGACGATGAAGGCCGCGTGCTGCGCCGCGCGTGGATCGTCGTCGCGGGCAGCAGAATTGCAGCGCTGGGCGACGGCCCGCCCCCCGCCGGCGACTTCGATGAGCGAATCGATCTGTCCAGCTCGGTGGCAATGCCTGGACTGGTGAACGCCCACCATCATTTCTTCCAGACTCTGACGCGCGCCCTGCCGCGGGCTCAGCGCGGTCACCTGCTCGACTGGCTATCGGTACTCTACCCCGTCTGGGGCCTGATGCAGCCGGAAGATCTCGCTGCAGTGGCTTCAGCCAGCGCAGCTGAGCTGCTGCTCACCGGTGCGACCACCACCGTCGATCACTTCTATCTCGTTCCGCGCTGCGAGGACGCGTATCTAGAGACCGAAGTCGAGGCGCTGGGCCGCATGGGCATCCGACTCCATCTCGTGCGCGGCAGCATGACGACGATCGAAAGCGATCTGGAGGCACGCCTCAGCATTACGCTCGGCCCACGCGCCGGCGGTATTATCGATGACCCAGCACCGGTACTCGCCTCGATGCGCCGGGCAGTGGAACGCTGGCACGACGCATCGGCGGGTTCGATGCTGACCGTCGCGCTCGGCCCAACGACACCGACCTGGGGCGATCCGGATTTCATGCGAGCAGTAGCGCAGCTGAGCGACGAGCTCGCCGTCGGGATCCATATGCACGTGCATCCGCAGAGTACCGACCGGATGCTGTGCCGGGATCAGTTTGAAAAAGGTCCGGTCGAATGGCTTGATAGCCTCGGCATGCTGGGACCGCGAACCTGGTTCGCCCATGCCACGCGGATGAACGATAGCGAGATCGCCCTGCTGGGCGAGCGCGGCGTCGGTGTCGCCCATTGCCCGCGCATGATCATGCGCCTGGGCGCCCGTATTCCTTATATTCACCGCATGCGTGCGGCCGGCATGCCGGTCGGCATCGGTGTCGATGGCGCCGCCAGCAATGATAGCGGCTCAATGCTCAATGAACTGCGATTGGCCTTGCTGTTGCACCGTCTCGCCGATGGTGGCGGCGAGGTCGCGCCGGAGTTTTGGATGACGCCACAGGACGTGCTCGGAATGGCCACGCGCACCGGGGCCGCATTGATCGGCCGCAGCGACATGGGTGCGATCGCGCCCGGCATGCAGGCCGATATCACCGCCTTTGACATGCGCGGCGTCGGTTTCGCCGGCGCGCGCGCCGACCTTCTGTCCGGACTGCTTCTTGCCGGAGACAATACCATGAGTTCGCTCACCATGGTCGGAGGGACGCCGCTGGTGGTGGACGGCAAACTGCTTCGGCAGGACGAAGAGGCACTGCGAGCTGCTGCGGATCGCGCAGCCGAGAGGGTTATCGAACGCGCGGCCCGCCTCACCGGCATCGACTATCTCGCATTCACGGACGGCCGCACCTGATTGGGCCGCCCTTTCCTGGGTCATCAACACATGCGTGCACTCGTAGTCACGGCTCATCCTCTCGAAGAGAGCTTCAATTGCGCTCTACGCAGGACGATCGTCCAGACTCTCAATGACGCTGGACACGAAGTCGATGTGTGCGATCTCTACGCGGAGAACTTCCAGCCCATTCTCGATGCGGGCATGCGCAGCCGCTATTTCGATCCTGCGGTCAATCGTACCGGCGTCGAGCACTATGTCGAGCGCCTGTTCGCGGCCGAGGCGCTGATCCTTTGCTTTCCGGTGTGGTGCTTCGGGCCACCGGCCATCCTAAAAGGATTCATGGATCGGGTCCTGATCCCGGGCGTCTCCTTCGCGCTCGGGGATGACGGTCGCATGCATCCCAATCTACGTCACATCCGCCATCTCGTCGGCGTGACGACGTATGGCCGTTCGCGTCTCGACGCATGGTATATCGGCGATCCGCCGCGACGCATCATCACGCGCTATCTGCGCTGGTTCATGGCGAAGGATGTTCGCGTTCGTTACCTGCCGCTATACAACCTGCATCGTAGCGAGGCATTGCATGAGGCGCGGGATCACGCTCCGTTTCTGCAGCGGGTGAGCTCCGAGATGCGGAAACTCGGTTGAGGACATAACGTGAGCAGATCGACCGCGATAGATCGTCTCGGCAGACGCGTAAGCGTTCGCGGTGCCCCGTCCGACCGAAACGCCCTCGGTGCCGAGCCAGCCCGGCTTTCCTGCCGATCGGCACAAACTCTATTGATCGCCGGACTCTCGCTTGCGTGCGGGTGCCGGCCGCCCCCTTCCGTTCCGCCCCCTGCAAGCCATCGGTTCTGGTTGAAGCTCGGAGATCAGGCGTGATCCGTATCGGCAACCGAAAAGGTCGAAGCCACGACTCGCCCGCCGAACAGTACGGTGCGCTCGCGTGCCCCACCGGCGACGAGGCTTTCGACGTCATCCGAGCGCGCAACGAGAAGATCAGCCCGCGCACCCACGCGCAAGCCAGCATCGAGCTCCATCAACCCGGCCGGGATGCGGCTTACCATGTCGAAAGCTTGTCCGAGATCGTTGATGCCGAGATGACCGGCCAAAAGGGTCCAGCGCGCAATCTCGAGAAGATCGCCGGAGCCTGTCGGCACGAAAGCATCCTGGATATTGTCGGAAGCGGCTGCCACCGGCACGCCGCGCGCGATCAGTTCGCCAACACGCGTGAGCCCCCGCGGCACCAATCGATCGGCGCTGCGCCCCTGCAGGAAGAGATTGGCCGCGGGCAACGTCACGACGGCAACCCCGGCCTCGTGCAGGAGGTCGATCGTGCGCAGCGCATCATCGCGCGGCATCGCGCCGAGAGCGGAAGAATGCCCCGCAACGACGCGCCCGGCGAGGCCGCGCTCACGCGTCATGCGGGCAAGTGCGTCGAACAGCACCCTGCCAGCATCAATATGCTCGTCGATATGCATGTCGGAGCGGCCGGCCGGTACGCTCTGCCGTGTCGAAAAGCAGTTCCATGAAGGCCAGCGGCTCGCGAGAATAGGCTGGCACGCCGCCGATCACGTCGGCGCCGAGCGCCAGCGCAGCGGACAGCCACTCTTCGCTTTCAACGAGCATCGAGGGCGCCTCGCCGGTCAGATGCGCCACCACCTGGATGTGCATCCGGTCGCGGCATCGCTCGCGCATGGCGACCATCGCCTCGATCCCGCGCAGTCCAGTCTGCGGATCGATATTGGTATGCGTGCGGATTGCAACCGTGCCGAGGGCGCTGCAGTTCTCGACGGTCCGCAGGGCGCGCGCGATCATGTCCTCCGCCGTGATCGTCGGCGCGATGCCCCTGTACGCCGCGATGGCGCCCTCCAGCGTTCCTGCCGGATTATTGATCAGCGCGCGGGTGCGAGACTTGTCGAGATGCTGGTGGATGTCGACGAGACCCGGCACCACGAGGCGGCCCTCAAGGGCCATCACCTCCGCGCCGTCCGCGGGCAGCGCTCGCCCTATTGCGGAGATGCGACCGTTCTTTCCGATCCGGATGTCGAGGAGCTCCGGCGCGCTTGCGCCTTCTCGGCAGATCCGTCCACCCCTGAGAAGGAGTTCGAGGCGCATCGGACGAGCTCCCGGCGCTAAGGGTTTTCAAGAAAGAGGCCAGAATGTTCCGACCGCCGCACAAAGTGCAGGAAATCGGCGATGCCGTCGCTGAGCATGGCCAAGTGATTGCGCATCAGGGTACCGGCAGTGGTGGCATCATTGTCGATGATTGCCCGCAGCACCTGCTCGTGCTCAAGCTGGGAGGAGATCATCCGTCCGGGCTGGAAAGTAATCGTACGGCGGTACGGCGCGGTCTTGAGCGACAGCCTGCGCAGTTCATCCTGCAGCACGCGATTATGGCACGCCTCAGCGATGGCATTGTGGAAATCGATATTGGCGTCATAGAAGGCATCGGCATCGCCGCTGATGGCCGCCTTACCGCAGGCTTCGTGCGCCTTGCGCAGCACATCACGCTGCTCATGCGTGATCCGGCGCGCCGCCTGCACGCAAGCCAGCGCCTCCAGTTCGGCAACCACGCTGAGCGCATCGAGCAGGTCCGCAACCGACAACTGCGCGACCTGAAGTCCCTGGCGCCCACGCGCGACGGCAAGACCGCTCGCCGAGAGCCGCTGCAGTGCCTCGCGTACCGGCGTCCGGGAAACCTGGTAGCGATCGGACAGCTCGCGCTCGTCGAGCCGCGAGCCAGGACGGACACGCCCCCGCAGGATCTCCTCTTCCATCCGCTCGGCGATGTCGCTCGCCAGGGAGGAATCCTCGCCGCGCGACGGCTTCGGCGATTGTTTCGCAGGCGGATTGGTCTCGGCGACTGGCCGCGCGCGACGCGGACGGCTGGATTGGGCAGTGGTGCGTGCAGTCATGAGGCGCAGCAAGCCTTGCAATGAGGGATTCGAAGTAGAGCATGTTTGTACATCGCCGCAGCCAAAAAAACCACCTCGCACGCGTTTGCATGCCAAAAACGCTTGTTGGCATGCACGTTTCAGCTTAAACAGAGCGAAAGTCGAGGCCCCGTCCCATGAAGCGCTTTGAGACCCGCAACGCCCATTTCGACCGGCTGGTGAACACCCCTGGCCTGAAATGGTTGGGCCAGAACACCAACCACATTCCCGCCCATCCGGCCGTCATCGACGCCATGGTCGCCTGCGCGCGGGACGAGCAGTTCCACGTCTATGCCCCGCCTGCCGGCCTCGAGGCGCTGCGCGCTGGCATCGTTGCCGATGTGGGGCTACCCGCGCAGGCCGCCCTCGTCTCGGATGGGGCCGTCGCCTCGCTCTATCACGTCTGCCACACCCTGCTGCGCGCCGGTGACGAATTCATCACAACCGACCCGACCTGGAACTGGCCGATGGCGTTTGCTCGTTCGGTCGGCGCCACGGTGACCCAGATCCCGATTTATGGCGCGGAGCACCGTTACCGGCTCGATCCGGCTCGTCTCGCCGCGGCGATCACACCGCGCACGAAGATGATCTACATCGTCGATCCGAACAATCCGCTCGGCGTAGCCTGCACGAAGGCTGAGATCGAGGAGGTCGCTAAGATCGCGCGCACGGCCGGAGCATGGCTGGTGCATGACTGCACGTATCGCGACTTCGCGCACGAGCATCACCTCGCCGCTTCGATCTATCCGGAGCGTACGATCACAATCTACAGCTTTTCGAAATGGCTCGGTCTTGCCGGGCTCCGTGTCGGCGCAATCATTGCGGATCCCGAGGTCCTCGAGCAACTTGCAGCCGCCCCGCCCAACAATCTCGGCTCAAGCATTTTGTCGCAGCGGGCTGCCCTCGCCGGTCTTGCGATCAAGGCCGAGTGGTTTCCGCAGGTACTGGATATCACCCGCCGCAACCAGGCGATGATCTACGATGCCCTGCCCCGCGTGGAAGGCCTCTCGATGCCCGTATATCCCTCAAACGGCAATTTTATCGTGGTCGAATGCAGCGCAAGCGGGGTGCAGCCGGAGGCGCTGGCCGCCGCTTATGGCGAGCGCGGGATCATGATCCGCCAGGGCGCCTACCACACCCCGAATTTCGGCGACCGCTTTGTCAAGGTATCGACATCGGTGCCGCAGGTGTGGGTGGAGGAATTCCTTGAACTGCTGCCCGCGATGATGGAGCGGGCGCGCGGCATCAACCTGGACACGCCGCTGTTCTGACAACTGTAGCTGAGGGTCGGCGCGATGGATTTGCAATTAGGTGGCAAAAAGGTTGTGATCACGGGCGCCTCGCAGGGCATCGGCGAAGGTCTCGCCCATGCCTTCGCCGGCGAGGGATGCCATCTTCACCTCACGGCGCGGTCGGCCGAGAAGCTTGCCACGCTGACGCGCGAGATCCGCGAGCGTAACGACGTGACCATCACGTCGACCGCCGTCGACATGACCGAATCCGGGGCCCCCGAGCGCATCGTCGACGAAGCAGGCAACGTCGACATCCTGATCAACAATGCCGGCGTCATTCCCAGCGGCACGATCTTCGACATCGGGCCGGAGAAGTGGCGCGAAGGCTGGGCTCTCAAAGGCTTCGGGTATGCCGACATGATCCGCCTCGTCTATCCGCGCTTGAAGGAGCGCGGCGGCGGCGTCATTCTCAATAATATTGGCAATGGCGGCGAGATCTGCGATCCGCAATATATTGAGGGTGCCGCGGGTAACGCCTCAATTATGGCGATGACGCGGGCTCTCGGCGGTCGCAGCCTCGACGACAATATCCGCGTCGTCGGCGTCAATCCAGGTCCGGTCGACACGACGCGGATCTACAACATGCTGCGGAAGTTCGCGGAGAATACGCTGGGCGATCCGGCACGGTATGGCGAATTGCTGGCAAAATATCCGCTCAAGCGCCCGGCGAAGATCCACGAAATCACCGATTTATTCCTCTTTCTCGCCTCCTTCCGCTCCGGCTACACCTCCGGCACCATCGTCACAGTCGACGGCGGGATCGCCTCACGGCGCTCCGTCGTTTGATTAAACTGAACAGCAGGATCCTGCCATGGCAATTGCGACAACATCCGATGGCGTGAAGCTGCATTATGAGACGGCTGGATCCGGCACGCCAATCGTCTTCGTCCATGAGTTCGGCGGCAACCACTGGAGCTGGGAGCCGCAGATGAGCTTCTTCACGCGGCGTCACCAGTGTCTGACCTTCGCTGCGCGCGGATTTCCGCCGTCTGAAATCCCCCAAGACGTAACGTCCTACTCGCAGGCGCGCGCGGCGGATGACATTTTCGACATCATGGACTGCGCCGGCCTGGCCAGGGCTCATCTGGTCGGCTTGTCCATGGGCGGCTTCGCCGTTCTGCATGCTGGCCTGCGCCGGCCCGAGCGCGTCCTGTCGGTCTGCGCAGCGGGCGCCGGGTATGGCGCCGAAAAAACCCATGAAGAGTACTTCAAGGGTATCTCCGAGCAGGTCGCCAGGAACTTCGAAAAGCAGGGCTCGGAGCTTTTCGCGAAGACCTATGCCGAGGGCGCCTCACGCGTGCAGTTTCAGGAGAAGGACCCGCGCGGTTGGGGGTTGTTTGCCGAACGGCTGGGTAAGCATTCATCGAAGGGCGCCGCCAACACCATGCGCGGCGTCCAGATGCAGCGACCTTCGCTTTATGACCTGGAGACCGAGTTCAGAAAAATGAAGCCGCCCTTGCTCGTGATGGTCGGCGATGAGGACGACCACTGCCTCCAACCTGGCGTTTTCCTGAAGAAGACCGTGCCGGCCTGTGGCCTTGCCGTGTTTCCGAAGAGCGGCCACACGCTGAATCTTGAGGAGCCGGCGCTGTTCAACCATTTGCTGTCGGAATTCCTAGGTCAGGTCGAAAGTGGTCGCTGGAAAGAGCGCGACCCACGCGCCAATCCGGCGCAGATCATGCGGACGGACTGAGGCGATGCGCCCGTCCGATCGCGTAGATGGCGCGCGGCTGTTGGCACGGCTGATGGATCTCGCCCGCTTTGGTGCGCGCGAGGATGGCGGCGTCGATCGCCAGGCACTCACAGCCGCTGAAATTCTCGCTCGCGCCGAGCTGGTGCGCTGGGGACGAGAACTCGGCCTTCGTCCCTACACTGACGCCGCCGCCAATCTCTTTCTGCGTCTCGACGGCGCGGAGCCGTCACTGCCGCCGATCCTCACGGGCTCCCACATCGATAGCCAGCCGACCGGTGGCAAGTTCGACGGCGCCTACGGCGTGATCGCCGCGCTGGAGACAGTGCAAGCCATTCGTGACGCCGGCTTGCAGCCCCGACGCTCCATCGAGGTGGTGGCTTGGACCAACGAGGAAGGCTCTCGTTTCTCGCCCGGCATGACCGGCTCGGATCTCTTTACCGGCACGCGTCAGCTCACCATCATCGAAAGCGACGCCGACGCCGCGGGGGTCCGGCTCGGCGACGCACTCGCCGGCGTTCTTGGTGCCGATGTCGATATCCCGCACAGGCCGCTCCAATTTGAGGTCGCAGCTTTCGTCGAGGCCCATATCGAACAGGGCCCCCTCCTCGAACGCGCCGGCATTCCGGTTGGCGTTGTCACGGGCATCCAGGGCACCCGGCGCTACCGCGTGCGCGTCCACGGCGAGCCGGCGCACGCGGGCACCGCCGACCGTGCCGAGCGCAAGGACGCGTTAATGGCTGCAGTGCGCATGATCGCCGCCATCGATACGGCCGCATCGAGCCCTGCCGACACCAAGCTCACTGTCGGCCTGTTCGAGATCAAGCCCAATGCCCCCTCGGTAGTACCGGCGGACGCCTTGTTTTCAATCGACCTGCGTCATCCCGACAATGCAGTAGTCGACCGGCTCGATGCCGAGATCCGCAAGATCGTCGAGCGTGAGCGCGGCCCCTGTACCGTCGAGCTGAAACAAATCCAGCACTCGCCGTCGCTGACCTTCGATCCCGCGGTCCGTGCCACAATCGCGCGCTGCGCGGAGGTGCTCGGGATTCCGCATCAGGATATTCATTCGGCAGCCGGTCACGACGCGCGACAGCTGCATTATGTCTGCCCGACGGGCATGATCTTTGTGCCATGCCGCGACGGCATCAGCCACAACCCGGCCGAATGGAGCGAGCCAGACGACCTCACCGCCGGCACGCGTGTCCTTGCCGATACCGTGTGGACGCTCGCGAGCGAAGCATGACCAGCTCGCCGACCGGGTCATTGATCGGTACCCCCGTGCGGCGCCGGGAGGACCTTCGCTTCGTGACTGGGCGGGGCTGCTATACTGACGATCTATGGCCCAAAGGGATGCTGCATGGGGTTGTCGTCCGCTCTCTCCGCGCACACGGTCGCGGCCTGTCAATCGATGCCTCTGCGGCGCGGACAATGTGCGGTGTGCATCTTGTCCTCACCGGGAGCGATCTCGCGACCGCTGGCCTGGCACATGTTCCGGTTGACCTACCGCCGCCGGGCGCGACTTTCGACACGTGGCACGCTCGCCCGCAACCGGTTCTGGCCATCGAGGAGGTACGCTACGTCGGCGACCCGCTTGCTTTCATTGTTGCCGAGAGCATAGCGGCGGCAAAAGACGCTGCCGAGGTGCTCATCATCGACATGGAGGCATGCGACCCATTGCCGAGCTTGTCGGCCGGCGCATCGGACTTTTCGTACGAGGAAGGCGATGCCAAGGCTGTAACAGCGCTGATGGCAACTGCCCGGCGCATTGTAGAGCTCGACGTTCCTGTGCACCGGGTCGACGCGCTACCGCTGGAGCCGCGCGGCTGCCTCGGCCAATTTCAGGATGATACCTTTACGCTGCACGTCTCGACACAACGCGTTCAAATCCTGCAGCGCTCATTGGCAGACCGGATCTTCCATGTGCCCCGTGAACGCATGCGCGTGGTCGCGCCTGACACTGGCGGCGGCTTCGGCCAGAAAAACGGTGTCTACCCTGAATACGTCCTGTGCCTTGAGGCTGCGCGCCGCCTCTCTCGTCCCGTGAAATGGATACCCGAGCGCAGCGAGGCGATCAGCTCCGGGTGTCACGCGCGCGACAATCACTTTCATCTTGCCGCTGCCCTCAACGATGAAGGCCGCATCCTGGCAATTGAGGCGACTCGACGAATGAATCTCGGCGCCTACGCATCGTCGCGATCGATGGTGCCGGTGCAGAACGGCCTGACGCACCTGACGGGTGTCTACCCTGTTTCTCAAGCTCACGTGCGTGTCGATGGTGTTTTCACCAGCACTGCGCCGACCTGCTCGTATCGCGGCGCTGGCCGCCCCGAGAATGTCTATGCCTGCGAGCGTCTTGTCGACGTCGTCGCAAGAACCTGCGGCAAGGATCCGATCGCATGGCGGCGTGCAAATTGCCTAAGCAGCAAGCAGCAGCCATTGACATCGCCGCTCGGTACCACTTTCGACGGTCACGACTTCCACGGCCTGCTCGAAGCGGCGCTGGCGCGGCTGGATTACGATCACTTCCGCGCACGGCGGCGAACGAGCGCTAGCTCAGGGTGGTTGCGCGGGTTCGGTGTCGCGCTGTTCGCGGAAGATCTCCACGGCTCCAACGAGCCGATCCCCGCACGCCTTGAGTGGAGCGGCGAGCGACTGGAGCTAGTCGTCGGGACGGGCTCGGCCGGTCATGGACACGAAACGACGTTTCTCCAGATGACCGCGGAGCGTCTGGGACTGCCAATGGAGCGTCTCGGCTTCGTGCAGTCCGATACGGCACGCATGAGCGAAGGCGTCGGAACGGCCGCGTCCTGGTCCACTACCCTCGCCGGTTCATCCGTGCATTTGGCAGCGGCCGCAGCTATCGAGAATGCCTGCGAGATCGCCGGCGAACTCCTCGAGGTCTCGCCTAACGACATCGAATTTGCCGAGGGTCGATTTCGCGTGGCCGGCACGGATCGCTACGTCCGCTGGGACGATATCTTCGCTCACGCGCCGGACTTCACGGCAGGTGCGGCGTTCGCCGGGTCGGGACACAATGTCGCCGGCTCGTGCCATGCTTGCGAGATTGAGATCGAGAAGGAAACAGGGACGGCTCGCCTGCTCACCTATGCCATCGCGCAGAATTCGGGAGTTGTCATTAATCCGATGATCTTCATCGGCCAGCTTCATGGTGGCATGGCCCAAGGCGTAGGCCAGGTCCTGATGGAGCAGATCGTCTATGACGAGGCCGACGGCCAACTCCTCTCCGGTTCGCTCAGCGATTATGCGTTGCCACGGGCGACTGACCTGCCATATATCGCAACGGACATCCAGCCCTCGCGGGCGCTCGACAATCCGCTCGGCGTCAAGGGGGTCGGGGAAGCCGCCGCTACCGGATCGCCGGCCGCAGTCGCCAATGCCATCATCGATGCGCTCGCGCCGCTCGGAATCCTGCATCTCGATCCGCCATTCACTAGCGAAAAGCTTTGGCGAGCCATTCGCAACCATCGCACGCTATAGCCGTGAAGAGCTTTACGTCTCATCTTACGCGTACGCGTACGCCGCTGATGCCGCTGTGCTTATCCGAACAAGGACCAGAAGCCGATATCGCAGGCTAGCGTACCACGGACGCGCCCGCACGTTGCTCGCTTCTGGCCCTTCTGCCAAGTGCCTGGGGGCGCCCCAATACGTCCCGATCCACGCCAGCCCCGACTGATAAGCTATCGTATGAAACCATATCAGTCGGCCAACTGACTCCATTTGCGACCAAAGCTTACCAGTTCGCAGACCGACTCCCTCTGCCAAACCTTATCAGTCGCGAACTGACTCCATCGGGGCCAGGACGCGGGCGAAATCTCGAAGCATCATCAAAACAGAACAAGCTTGGGAGACTTAGGACCAACCTGTTCGCGTGCGTGCCCGAGTCACACGGGCCAAGCGGCTGCCCCACGGGGATGCTCGATTCGTCTGGTGACGCCAGTCCCACACAGCACTCAGCATACTTCGAAGTGTAGGTATCCTTCCAACGCCGAAGGCAGTCTAATCTGATTTGGTCCTGCTGCCGCCGATGCGCCCCGGTGGTGACTTGACCGGCGGGCTCGGCTTGAGGTCCGTTTGTGTCGTGAGCAAGTTGGGCTCGGCCGAAGGGCAGACGTCACGATAGGAAACGCGCGATGCCTTCACGGATACAAGCCAAAATTTCGTCCTGCCGCTCCTCGAGACGGGACACCGGGCCGCCGACACCGAGGACCAGGTCGCGGCCGAAATCGCGCTTCGGCAGCAGGACGGCGATCACGCCAGCGTCCTGGACGATGATGTGTCTTGAGAACATGTAGCCGTCGCGCCGGATGCCGTTGACGATCTTCATCAGCGCATTCAGCTCGAAGTGCTCTTCCCGGGGGCAGACAGCGTTGATGCGGCGCAGGAGCCGCTCAATCTCGACGTCGGTATGGCCGCTGAGCAGCGTGCGTCCGATGCCGCTGATCGCAAGCGGCCGGACGTCGCCGGATTTAACTTCGAACCGCAGGCGTTTGCTGGTTTGTAACGCGTGAATGTACTGCGCATGCAGATCGGACTGCGTGCTGATGCTGACGAGCTCGTCCAGTTTCCCATGGACGAAATCGACCAGCGCAAGGATTGCGCTGTCGCCGAACAACCCGCTGTCCAGCCAGCGGCCCATCTGGGCGATGCGCATGGTCGGCATGTAGGTGCGATTGTAGCTGTCGTAAAACAGGTACCCCAGCATCGCCATGCTCTTGAGCAAGGCCGCGGCGCTCGACGTCGGATAGTCGCACTTCGTCGCCACTTCCTTCAGCGAAATCGGACGCTTCACTTCCTCGAAGTACTCGAGGACTTCAAAGATCCGCTTGGCCGATTTGATACTGGAGCTCATCATTTACACATATCTGGAATGTAATTGGCTGACAGGTACCTTGATGGGTCGAGCCGATTTGCAGAAATCGGCCGCAGTTTAGCCCCTCCCTCCTATGACAACAAGCATTTTACACATATATAGAAATAGAACTATGCATATGTAACATGATGGACTCAGAAACGCCCTGCCTCTAGTCTTGCAGCGGCCGGAAAGGCCGCGGCGTAGCAGCCGTTCAAGAAATGAAAAGCGCCCCGCCAAGGTGGCGCACGCTTGCAGGGAGGGCGTGATGAAGCCGGGAATGAATTTGTCCATCGCTATCGACTGATGTCGTCCGGTTCGACCTGTCTTCGCTTGGCTCCCGCCGCTGAACCCAACCCCTTCGCGACCATGCTTCCAGAGATCAACCATCGCGCTCGGCGACGGCTCGCAAGCCATCGTGTGCAGCGGCGGCAACACCTAGACCGAACAGGGATTTGCTTCCATGAACTACCGATTGCCTGAAGGCAGCTGCGATTGTCATTTTCACATCTACGGCCCCTTCGATCGCTTTCCGCCTGGAAATGAGGGCCGCTTCACCGCCGCAAAGCCATTCACAATCGAAGACGCCTTTGCCATCTGGGACAAGCTCGGCATCACGCGCGGTGTCATCGTCCATGCGGTCGGATCGGGAGACGACAACGCCGTCACTTACGATGCGCTGCGCCGCTACCCCGACAGGCTTCGTGCCGTCGCAATCCTGCGGCCCGATGTCTCGGATCGGCGGCTCGATGAACTCACCGACATCGGCTTCAAGGCGGTGCGCGTCACCATGATCCGGCAGGACGGCAAGCCGGTCTCAACGCTCGGCACCAGCTACGACGATCTGGTCAAGCTCGCCCCCCGCATCGCGGAGCGGGGTTGGCATGCGCAGCTCTGGATCGAGAGCTCGGATCTTGCCGCCGCCGCGGCCGAGCTCGAGAAACTGCCACTGAACTACGTGATCGACCACATGTCACGGACCATGGCCGACAAGGGACACGATCATCCGGATTTCCGCGCCTTCACCGACCGACTGAAAACCGGGCGCTACTGGACCAAGATCTCCGGTGCCGACCGCAACACGCGCGTCGGCCGCCCCTATGCGGACACGGCGCCCTTCATGCGCGCCATCGTCCAAACAGCGCCCGACCAGGTCGTGTGGGGCAGCGATTGGCCCCATGTCGGCCACAGCGCCGAGACGATGCCCGATCTCCAGGACCTGCTTCGTCTGCTGCACGACTGCGTTCCCGACGAAGCCACCCGCCGCAGGATCCTGATCGCCAACCCGGCGCGGCTCTACAATTTCTGACAGGACCGAGGACACCTTGGACAACAACAAGAAGCTGCCGCTCGACGGCGTGATCGTCATCGACCTCGGCCAGGTCTATCAGGGCCCGTATGCCGGTTTCCTGATGGCGCAGGCCGGCGCGACCGTCATCAAGGTGGAGCCGCCGAACGGCGAGCCGGTGCGTCATCGCGCCCGCATCAGCAAGGGCAACGCCGTCCCGTTCGCAATGCTGAACGCCAACAAGCGCAACATCAGCCTGAACCTGAAGTCGCCCGACGGCGTCAGGGTCCTGAAGGAGCTCGCGTCGAAGGCCGACGTGCTGATCGAGAACTACGCCCCCGGCGTGCTCGATCGACTGGGCGTCGGCTATGCTGCACTCAGCGCCGTTAATCCGCGGCTGATCTACGGCTCGGCCACCGGTTACGGCCTGTCCGGGCCCAGCCGGGACAATCTGGCGATGGACCTCACCATCCAGGCCGTGTCAGGCATCATGAGCGTAACGGGATTTGCCGAAGGTCCTCCGGTCAAGGCTGGTCCAGCCATCACCGACTTCATCAGCGGCGTGCATCTCTACGCCGGCATCCTCACGGCCCTTTACGATCGGGAGAAAAGTGGCCGCGGCCGGCTGGTCGAGATCGCGATGGTCGAGACCGTCTATCCGGCGATGGCCTCGAACCTGGCCGATGTCTTCAACCGCAAGGCGGCGGCCCCCCGCACCGGCAATCGTCACGGCGGGCTCGCCGAAGCGCCCTACAATGTCTATCCGGCATCCGACGGCTATGTCGCCATCATCAGCGTCAACGAATCCCACTGGACCGGACTAACGCGCGCGATGGGACGGCCGGAGCTGGCCGACGATATCAGGTTCAAGACCGTGCTCGACCGCTTGAAGCACATCGATCTGACGGACCAGATCGTGTCCGACTGGTCCTCGCAGCTCGCGCGCGACGAGATCACCGAGCTTTGCCGCGTCAACAGGGTGCCCTGCGCCGCCGTTCGCGACCTGCGCGAAGTAACCGAGGACAAACACCTCCACGCCCGCGGCATGTTGCGCGAGATCTCGCATCCGGAATACGGCGACATCCTCGTTCATCGCAGCCCGCTGGTGCTGCACGATACGGCGACGCCCGAGTACGTTCCGTCCGCGCGTCTCGGTCAGCACAATGGCGAGGTCTTGTCGGAATATCTCGGCCTGTCCAGCAGCGAGATTGATGAGCTACGCCGCTCCGGCGCCATTGCACAACAATGACGAACGTCGAGGGGCGAATGCCCCGGTCCGCCAATTCAGGGGAAGATCACAATGGTCAAGCTGTTTGAAAGCATTGCATTCCGCGGCGTCGAGCTGAGCAACCGCATCGTCGTTTCGCCGATGGGGATGTATTCGGCCGTGAACGGCTACGTCACGCCGTTCCACTTGGTTCACTATGGCAAATTTGCCCAGGGCGGGGCCGGGCTCGTCTTCGTCGAGCAGACGTCGGTCTCCCGGAAGGGGCGCATTACCAACGGCGATCCCGGGCTATGGGAGGACGGCCAGATCGACGGCATGCGTCAGATCGTTCATGTCATCAAGTCGCACGGCTCAAAGGCAGCGATCCAGATCAATCACGGCGGACGCAAATCGAGCCAGCAGCGCGCGTTCCGGGGCAATAGCCATTTGACGGACCGCGATATCGAAATGGGAGAGGAAACCTGGGTGCCCACGGGGCCGTCGGATGTGGCATTCTCTGATGGCTTCCAGACTCCCATCCCTCTCAGCAAGGACGGACTCGTCGGCGTACGCGATGCCTTCGTCGCCACGGCGCGTCGGGCTGTGCTTGCGGGCTTCGACATCATCGAGCTTCACATGGCTCACGGCTATCTCCTGCAATCGTTCCTGTCGCCGCTCGCCAATTTCCGCACCGACGAATACGGCGGCAACCTCGAAAACCGGATGCGGTTTCCGCTCGAAGTGACGCGTGCCGTGAGGGCTGCACTTCCCTCGTCCACGCCCCTCTTCGTGCGCATCTCCGCGACCGATTGGATCGACGGCGGCTGGGAAATCGAAGACAGCATCATTTTCTCCCGCAAATTGAAGGAGCTCGGTGTCGATCTGGTCGATTGTTCGACGGGCGGCAATCTTCGCGCGGGATCGACCAACGCCAATCTCGGTCGCGGTCCAGGCTATCAGGTGCCGTTTGCCGAACGCATTCGCCGCGAGGCCGACATTGCGACGGGCGCGGTTGGCATGATCCGGACCCCGGACTTTGCAGAGAAGGTTCTGCAGGACGGCAGGGCCGACCTCATCTTCATGGCCCGCCAGATGCTCTACGATCCGTTCTGGGCGCTTCACGCTGCGGAGCATTTCGGGCTGACCGGTCATTTCGAGCAATGGCCTGAGCAATATAGCTGGTGGCTTGCCAAATGGGGCGGAGCCCTTCGTGCCGCCGGAGAAAGTCTGGACGGGGTCGAGCGATACCGCCAGGCGGCCGAATAGATCCGCCGCCAGCGCGGCTGGTGTCGCAAGATCAATCCTGATCTCGAAAGTTAAAAAAAATTCAAAGGGGAGTGAAAAATGAGAAATGTACTGGCTGCGTCGATGGTTTTCCTCAGTCTTGCTTCGGCTCACGCGCAGACGCCTGCGTCGAAGCCGGTCAAGCTCGGCGTTCTCAACGATCAGTCGGGCCAATATGCGGATGCCGCGGGGCCTGCAGCCGTTGAAGTTGCCAAGATGGCGATCGCCGATTTCGGCGGAAAATTGCTGGGACGGCCGATCGAGCTCGTGTTCGCCGATCACCAGAACAAGACGGACATCGCCTCGGGCATCGCCAGGCGATGGATCGACACGGAGAACGTCGATGTCATTCTCGATATTGGAAACTCCGCGGTCGCGCTGGCTCTGGCTGATCTGGTCCGGGACAAGAACAAGATGATGATCGTGTCGTCGGCCGGCGCATCCGCCATCACGAACGAGAAATGCTCTCCTAACACCTTCCAGTGGACCTACAACACCTACACCCTGGCGCGCAGCACCGCGAAGGCGCTTTTGGGACAGGGTGGCAACGAATGGTACTTCCTGACGGCCGACTATGCTTTCGGACAAGCTTTCGAGAACGATGCGTCCGCCGTGCTCAAGGAGTCCGGCGGCAAGGTGGTCGGCTCGGTGCGGCACCCCTTCAACACCAGCGACTTCTCGTCGTTCCTGCTGCAGGCGCAGAACTCGAGCGCCAACGTGCTGGCTCTCGCCAATGCCGGCGGCGACACAACCAATTCGCTGATGCAGGCGCACGAGTTCGGCCTGCTCGGACAGAAGAGCAAGATGAGGGTCGCGGCTCTGCTGTTCCAGATCACAGATGCCAAGTCGGTGGGTCTTCCCAATCTGCAGGGTCTGTACACCTCGGAAGCCTTCTATTGGAATCGGAATGACGGTTCACGCGCGTTCGGGAAGCGCTTCTTCGACAAGGTCGGCCGCATGCCGACCATGGTTCAGGCCGGCATCTACTCGGCCACCTTGCACTATCTGAAGGCCGTCGAAGCTGCTGGAACCCTCGACACCGCAGCCGTGCTCGCAAAATTCCGTTCGATGCCCGTGAGCGACTTCTTCTCGGAGAAGGGTTACGTTCGCGAGGACGGCATGCACATCCACGACTACTACCTGCTGCGGGCAAAGACGGTGGAGCAGTCTAAGGGGCCGTGGGACTTCTACGACGTCGTCGCAACGGTCCCCGCCGAAGACGCCAACATTCCCCGCGAACAGAGCAAGTGTTCGCTGATGAAGAAGTCCTGATCTCCAGGCTTCGTGAAGGATCTTTGAGCGGCAGCCCAGTGCTGCCGCTCAGGGCGCGGCTTCCACCGCTCGATCGGGATGAAGTGGCCGGCTTGGCTTCCGGTCCCGCAGAGTTTATGCTTATCTCGCAACGAACCCGAATTGAGGATCTCGACGACACGTTTCGGGAAATGGTGGTCCATGACCGATCAGGCGCGAGAAGCTGTCGAGCTGCTGCTCAAGAATCGGCAATTGGACAATCGGCAATCCTATCTCGTACGCGGCCGCCGGTACGAACAACTCTCCGCCAACGATCTTTGCAAGCTCTGGGCGGAGCAGATGAACCGCTGGGCCGACGACTCGATCGCGTTCGACCAGAGAGCCCTCAACGATCTTGGGGTCGAGATGGGATTGCGGGAGATCGCACACCCCCTGGAGCAGATCGCGGAAGCAAGGCAGAAGATTCTCGCGAAATCGGGAAAAGCGTTGGCGACAATTCTTGCAGACCATCCGGACACAGAATAGCGGAGGTCAACGGTCGCGTGAACGACGCCGTCCAGCCAACAAGGTATCGTCAGCCCCTCTTTTCACATCCATAGAAATGCGATGCCGTCCCTGACGTGCATTGGCATATGTGGGCCAGCTCCCTAATCTGAAATCAACAAGGGAGGCCGGATGAACGAGACGCTGCTGTTCTCACCACTACGTATCCGTGATGTCGAGATCAAGAACCGGATCGTGGTCCCGCCGATGCTGCAATACGTTGCAGACCGCGGCTTTCCGACCCCCTGGCACATCACCAATGCGGGCAAGTTCGCCGCAGGCGGCGCGGGCCTTGTCATCGTCGAGTCGACCAAGGTCGAGCGCCGCGGCTGCGGGACGGTCGGGGACCTCGGCATCTGGGACGACAAGTTCATCGCGCCGCTTCGCGACATCGCGAGCTTCATCAAGTCGAACGGCGCTGCAGCCGGCATCCAGCTTGGACACACCGGCCGGAAGGGAAAGGCCCGGCGTCCCTGGGAGGGAGATGGAACCCTCTCCGCCCAAGAGCTTGCAGCCGTCGACGACGTCGACGGCTGGGGCCTGATCGGTCCGAGCGCGCTTGCGTTCGGCAATGGCTATTTCACGCCGCGCGCACTGGAGCGTCACGAGATTCCTGATGCGATCGACGCCTGGGGCAAGGCGGCGGCGCGCGCCGACCAGGCCGGCTTCGACGTCGTCGAGCTGCATGCCGCCCATGGCTATCTGATCCATTCGTTCCTGTCGCCTGAGGCGAACCAGCGAACGGACGACTATGGCGGCAGCGAAGCCAACCGGATGAGATTTGCCATCGAGGTCGCCGAGTCCGTGCGCGCCAACTGGCCGGCGCCAAAGCCGCTGTTCGTCCGTCTTTCGATCGAAGACGAGGCGGGCTGGGGTCCGGCTGAGAACGCCAGGCTGGTCCGCATCTTCAAGACGAAGGGCGTCGACGTCATCGACTGCAGCACCGGCGGCCTCAACAGTAAGGTCCCCAACTTCTTCCGCCTCAACGAGTACGGCTATCAGGTCCAGTTTGCGGACTATATCCGCCGCGAGGCAGATATCATGACCATGGCGGTCGGCCTCATCATTCACGGCGATCAGGCCGAAGCGATCCTTCAGGACAAGAAAGCCGACCTCGTCGCTGTCGGCCGAGAGTTCATCCACAACCCGAACTGGGCGATGGACGCGGCGCAGAAGCTCGGCGTCGATCCGACCTTCAGCGCGGTCCCGCCGCAAATGGGCTACTGGCTCGAAAAACGGGCCCGCCGCGGCTTTGGCGGAAATCCCTCCACGTGGCAAAAGGGCATCGCGTCGGATAGCTGATCTCCGCCGGGCGCTGTTGTGTAGCGACATTGCCTGTGCTGATTGTTTGCGAGGCGTGCTGCGGCTCGCCTCGTGAACATCCAGCAATTACGGGCTATCACCAGACATGTCGTACGAAGACTTGATCAAGCAGACCGAGGCGCGACGGCCGGCGGCGTGGGAGTTGCTCGGCGTCGGCGCCGTTTCCTATGATCAGACACGCGATCGTGTCGTGATCGAATGGCATGCCGAGCCTCGGCATTGCCATTCCACCGAAGGACATCCCAGGGGCGGCATCGTACAGGGTGGAATCGTGACGGGCTGGCTCGATGCGGCCATGGCGACCGCGAGCCTGCTGCGCGGCGAATACCTGACTACAGTCGCGAGCCTCGAGATCAAGGTCGCATTCCTGCTGCCCGCACACCCGGGCCTGTATCGGGCTTACGGCAAGGTCGTCCGGCAGGGACGCAGCGTCGGCTTCCTGGAAGCCGAGCTGCGGGATTCAAACGACGTGCTCATCGCAACGGCGAGTTCGACAGCGGCTCTACGGCCCAAGAACCCTGCCGGGACCAGCCCCGCGTAATCCTTTCGCAGCTCTCGGCTCTCAGAAGCCGTAGAGTCTGGCCGGATTGTCGATCAGGATCTTCCTGCGGACGGCCTGGTCGGGCACGCAGCGCCTGAACAGATCCATCAGCACGGACTCCTTCGGGACGGCGTCGTCGGCGTGGCCGACGTGCGGCCAGTCGCTGCCCCAGACCAGCCGGTCGGGGTTGGCCGCGACCAGCGCCTTCATGAAGTCCTCGGTGTCCTTGTACGGGCTGCCGACTCGCGTGTTGCGATCCGCACCGGATAGCTTGCACCAATAGCGGCCGCTCTTGAGGCCGCGGTCGCAGAACCACTGGTACCCACTGTAATTGACGGTCTTGTCTGCCATGGTGCGACCCTGATGGTCGATGACGAAGTCGAGCGGGAGCTTCTCGATTTCGGGCGCCAGTTGCTGCAGATCGCCGGTCTCGATCCAGAGCTGCGCGTGCCAACCGCGCTCGGCGATGCGCGGCGCCAAGGCCTTCAGGTCGTCCAGATTCATGCCGCCGCCCGACAACACGGGCTTGCCGTCCTGATACAGGAGATTGATGCGCACGCCCTTGACGCCGGCATCGGTCAACTCGTCCAGCCGCTTGTCTGTGACATCCTGATTGAGGATCGCGACGGCGCGCAGTTTGTCCGGAAAGCGCTTCAAGGCCTCGAGCGTCACCTCGTTGTCCGAGCCGGCATTGCCGGCATGGACGATCACGCCGCGCGAAATGCCGATCGTCTTCCAGGCGTCGAACAGCATATCGACTGGGAACTCCTGCTTCGGAGCGAATTTTCCGGAATAGTCGACGGGGAAGCGATCGAACGGCCCATAGATGTGGACGTGGCAATCGCAACTTCCCTCCGGAAATTTTTCGAGCTTTTCCGTCATGGTGACCTCACTTGCCGGTGAAATTGGCGGACCGGCGCTCCGCCGTGGATTTGACCCCTTCGCGGAAATCGTCGGTCACGCACAGGCGATTCTGCTCGGTGAGTTCGTGATCCGTCGCATGCTTGACGCGGTCCGCGAGTCCCACGCGCATGGTGGCGCGGGTCGACAGAAGGCCGAGCGGCGAGCATTCGGCAATTTCCTGCGCGAGCGACATCGCGGCCGCGCGAACCTGGTCCTGAGGGACCAAAACGCTCGCCAATCCCATCGCCAGTGCCTGCTCACCAGTGACGCGCCGGCTGGTGTAGAACATCAACTCGGCGTTCGGCTTGCCGATGGCCTCGGGCAGCGTGACGGTCAGTCCGAAGCCGGGATGGAAACCCAGGCGCGTGAAGTTCGCGGCAAAACGGGCCTCGGGACACGTCACGCGGAAATCCGCCGACATCGCCAGACCAAAGCCGCCGCCGATTGCCGCGCCCTGCACCGCTGCGACGATCGGCTTCTTGTTCCGGAAGATGCGCACGGCCTCTATATAGAGGTGACCGCCGTCTCGCTGGTCGCCACTGGCCGGCGCGTCCCGGGCCGGCGTATTGAAATCCGCGCCGGCGCAAAACGCCTTGCCCTGCGCGGCAAGGACGACGGCGCGGATCTCGCCGTTCGCATCGATCTTGTCGAGTGCGTCGGCGATGTCCCGAATGAGCTGGAGATCGAAATAATTCAGCGGTGGCCGCTGGATCTCGATCGTTGCGACGCGGCCTTGCGTGGTAACCGCGATATCAGTGCTCATGTGGAGTCAGATTCCTTTTGTCTTGATCAGCGAAGTCCAAGCCCGCGCGCGATGATGCCGCGCAGGACTTCCGTGGTGCCGCCCTGGATTGTGAGCTTCGGCGCGATCTTGAGCTCGAAATCCAGCTTGTTGCGGAAGGCGTCCTCTTCGTCGTCCTCGAGGTCGAGCAGCGAAGCGAGCTCGCGGACCCGATGCGGCAGGCCCTGCTCCCAGACCGTGCCGAGATCCTTGACGATCGCGGCCTCGACGACGGGTTCGCGGCCCGCCTCGAGCATCCCTGCCACCGAAACGGACATGCGGCGCAGCGTGTGCAATTGCGCGACCAGCCGCCCGATGCCGACGGTCACCCTCACGTCCGGCTTGGCGCCCGCGGCGTTGGTAAGCGCAAGCAACGCATCGTAGGTTTCGAGAAACCGCTCAGGCCCCGAGCGCTCGTAAGCAAGCTCGCTCGTGGCCTGCTTCCAGGCGCCATCGACCTCCCCGATGACATGATCGTCCGGAATGAACGCGTCCTGGAACACGACCTCGTTGAAGTCGCGCTGGCCGCTCATCTGCCCGATCGGCCGGCAGGTGATGCCAGGCGTCTTCATGTCGACCAGGAACGACGTGAGGCCGTGCCGCCGGTTTTCCTTGGTCGAGCCGGAGGTCCGGAACAGGCCGATCATGTAGTCCGCGATGTGCGCGCTGCTGGTCCAGACTTTCGTTCCGTTGATCAGCCAGCCTCCGTCCGTTCTGGTCGCCTTCGCGCTCGCCGCGAACAGATCCGAGCCGGAATTCGGCTCGCTCATGCCGATGCAGAAGAACAGCTCGCCGCTGATGATACGGGGAAGCACGTCCTGCTTGATCTTCTCGTCCGCGTAGCGAATGAGGGTTGGGCCGCTCTGCCGATCCGCCACAAAAAAGCGGCGCACGGGTGCATTGGCAATCCGCATCTCCTCGGTGACGACATAGCGCTCGAGGAAGCTGCGCTCCTGCCCGCCATACTTCTTCGGCCAAGTCATGCCGATCCAGCCTTTCGCGCCGACGCGACGGGAGAATTCATCGGCATTCTTCGCGCCGACTTCGGGCCGATCGGGATCGAACGTGCCCGCTGCGATCTCGCTCTCAAGGAACGCCCGGACCTCCTTGCGCAACTCCTGGCAATGATCCGGCAGGCGCATGGCGTCGAAATGAATGAGAGACATCGCGGCTCCTTTCAGCGAGAGGCAAGCAGGGGCCAGAGTTCCCTGGCACCTCTGGCGGTGATTAACTCGCCGAGCTTGAGGCTCCAGAACGTTTCGTCACCGAACTCATCGCGCCATGAAAGAAGGCGCAGCGTGAACCGATGCAAGATATGTTCATCGGTGAATCCGATCGCGCCGTGCACCTGATGGGCGATGCCGGTTCCGACCTCGGCGGCCTCGCTGCAGCGAATCTTAGCCGCTGCGATCTCAAGCAGCGCGGCATCGTCATCAAAGCCGGTGTTGGCGATGGTATCGGCCGCCGACGCCGCCGCGGACGCAGCCGCAGCAACCTCACCGCCGAGCCGCGCAAGGCTGTGCTGGATCGCCTGGAATTTCGAGATCGGCTTCTCGAACGCGACACGCTGCTGCGAATAAAGAACCGAAACTTCGAGGATCCTGTCCAGAGCGCCCGCAATCTGCTGCGCTCGCACAGCTGCGCCCATCAGCAGGAGGACGTCCTTCTCGCGCGCTCCCGATTCCTTCAGGCGCGCACGATGAACCGGCAGCACGTTCGCGAAACCCACGGTGTCGCGCGCGTCGCTCGCGAGGCTTTTGCCGGGCTTCAGCTTGCAATCGGCCGTTCGGACCAGAGCGATCGACGGCCCCTCGTCGCCATTGGCCAGCACGACGAGATGCTCGACATCGCTCGCGAAGGGCACCATGCGGGCTTGGCCGTTGACGCGTCCGGTCTTGTCGAGTGTGAGGTGATCTTTCGGGCGAACCGGCGCCACCGTCATCGGCCCGCCCGGCGCGGTCAGACCCGCGCGGTCTAGCAGCCACCCGGCCAGAAGCGTTTCCGCGAGTGGCACTCCCAATGCCGCGCGGCCGGCCTCGCGAATGATGCCGAAGCCATTGCCGAGCGACGCCCCTGCCCCGCCGGCGGTCTCGGAAGCCCAGGCGAGGTCCAGTCCTATCTCCTGAAGAAACAACCAAAGCGGCGCCTTCCAAGCATCGTCGCGCTTCTGGACAATGGTCTGCGGATCGGCCAGATCCGCAAGGACACGCGCGGCTGTTTCGACGACGAGGGTTTCGGAAGCTGACATCGTCATTCTCTCACTATGTGGATGGGGGGCGCGGGCCGATCACGCCCTCGCTCCGCAGCGTAGCGATCTCGGGCTCCGACATGTCGAGCATCGACGACAGCACCTCATCGGTGTTCGCGCCCAATCTGGAGGAGACCGCGGCCGGCAGCCTGTCCGCGCCGTGAATGCGGATCGGGCTGTCCGGAATGACGATCCGCCCGAACTGCGGATGCTCGATCCATTCCAGCATGCCGCGTGAATGCATGTGTCGGTCGTTGCACACCTCTTCTAGGTCGCGGACCGGTGCGGACGGCACCTTGAATTTCGCCAGTGCAGCGCAGGCCTCCTCGCGGGTGATCTTCGAACTCCAGTCCGCGATCAACTGGTCGGTTTCGTCCATGTTGCGAACGCGCGCGACCTTGTCGCGGAATCGCGGATCGTCCGCGAGTTCGGTCCGTCCGATCGCTTGCAGCAGATTGCCCCAATGCTTGTCGTTGGTCGCAATGATCGCGATGTAGCCGTCACTCGCCGGATAGACATTGTATGGCGCCGCGGAGAGCCCGCCGTGTCTATTGCCGGTGCGCGGCGGCGCCCTGCCGATGTCGTACATGTAGGCCAGGTTCGAGGCGAGCGCGGGAAACACGGCCTCCTGCATCGCCACCTCCACCAGCCGGCCGACGCCCGTGATCTGCCGCTCGTACAACGCCGTCATCACCCCGGCATAGAGGTGAATTCCGCTCATGAAATCGACCAGCGCCGGACCGGCCTTGACGGGCGGGCTATCCGGAAAGCCGGTAACGCTCATGAGTCCCGACACGGCCTGCACAGTCACGTCCATGGCCAGATTGTCCTTATCCGGGCCCGACAGTCCATAACCGGATCCCGACGCATAGACTAGCCGGGGATTGAGCTCGTGCAGCACGGACCAGCCGATCCCGAGCCGATCCATCACGCCCGGCGCGTAGTTTTCCAGCAGGACATCGGCGTCCTTGACCAGGCGCTTGAGGATCTCCTTGCCCTTCGCGGATTTCAGATCCAGCGTGATGCACTTCTTGTGACCGTTCAGCATCGCGAACGGTGCGCCCGACCCGCGACTGACGCTGTCGCGCTGACGAACCGGTTCTCCGGCAAGCGGCTCGATCTTGATTACCTGGGCCCCGGCCTTGGCCATCAGATAAGTTGCGTAAGGGCCCTGATAGACCTGACCAAGATCGATGACCGTAAGGCCATCGAGCGGAAGATTGCGTCGACCCTGCATGTGTCTGTCTCAAATCCCTTGCAAAGAGCTATGTCCGCTAAGCGCCGAGATAGGCTTCCTGGATGTCGGGGGCATCAGCGATTTCGCCGGCCATTCCTTCGCGCACGATCGAGCCCACTCTGAGCACATAGGCCCGGTCGGCAATCTTGAGCGCCGCGCGCATATTCTGCTCGACCAGAAGCGCCGAGAGGCCCCTGGCCCGCAGCGCTCCGATCGCGCCGAGCACGAATTTGGAGAAGAACGGCGACAGACCGAGTGACGGCTCATCGAACAGGATGAGCCGCGGACGCGCCATCAAGCCGCGGCCGATCGCCAGCATCTGCTGCTCGCCGCCGCTGAGATTTCCGGCGGCCTGCCGGAAACGCTCGCGCAGGCGCGGAAACATGTTGAGCACGTCATCGACCGTAAACACGGGACCGCTGCCGAATGCGTCGACGATCTTCAAATTCGCCTCGACCGTCATCGACGGAAAGATCTCGCGCCCTTCGGGGACGTGGCTGATGCCGGCCCGGCTGAGCGTCCAGGGCTTGCGCCCGTCGATGCGCTGATCCGCGAACTCGATGCGGCCCGCAGTGATCGGCAGGACGCGCCGGAGATCGCGTTCAACAACGTGGTTTTACCCGCGCCGTTGGCGCCGAGGATGGCGACGATCTCGCCGCGGTTGACGGAGAGCGAGACGCCGCGGAGCGCGACGACCTTGCCGTAAGCCGCCGAGACGTCCTTGACGGTCAGCAGCGTGCCATCACTCGTCATCGTCAGCCCCCAAATAGGCGGTCACGACTTCCGGATGACTGAGAACGTGATGCGGCGCGTCGACCACGACAGGCTTGCCGTCGACGACGACGAGCGCGCGGCCGCAGAGCTGCCGGATGACCGCCATGTCGTGCTCGACGATCAGGATGGTCCGCCCCGGTGCAATCGCACGGATCAGGGCGATGAAGTCGGCGGTCTCGCGCCCGTTCATGCCGGCGGCAGGCTCGTCGAGGAACATGATCTTCGGATCGGACATCAATGCGATTCCGACGGCGAGCCGGCGCTGCACACCATAGGCCAGCACGCCGGCCTTGCGGTTCCGCTCTCCGTAGAGGCCGATCAACGCAAGAACCTCCTCGACGCGGGCGTGGAAGGCCTGCTGATCCCGGACATAGGACTTGCTGCCGACGATGCGGCCAAGGACGCCGTGGTGAAAGCTCGCATGGCGCCCGAACAGGAGATTTTCCAGCACCGTGCTTTCAGCGAACACCGCAGTTCTCTGAAAGGTTCGGGCGACGCCTGAGCGCGCGATGAGATGCGGCGGCATCCCCGAGATCTCGCTTCCCATGATGCGGATCGATCCGCTGGTCGGCACGGTGATGCCGCAGAGGATGTCGAACAGCGTCGACTTGCCCGCACCATTCGGGCCGATAATGCCAAAGATTTCGCCTTCCTCGACATCGAGGCTGACGCCGTTCAGGGCCGTCACGCCGCCATATCGCTTGACGATATCCCGGGCCGAGACGATGGGACGCTCAGCGGCTGCGATCGTCATCTGTCCTCCTTCCGAGCCGGTCACGCAGAGCAACGCCCAGTTGATGCAGTCCGCCGGGGGCAAACATCATGATCAGGATGATGATCGACGAGAACGCCAGGATCCTCACGTTCGGATCGAGGTTCATAGCCTGCGGTATCAGCGTGAACATCGCAGCGCCGATCACCGGTCCGACCACCAGCTGCGCGCCGCCCAGCAGAACCATCAGGAGCCCGTCCACCGTGTTCGCGACGCTGAAGACCTCGGGCGTGACAATCTGCGTGTAGGGAACGGCGAGCGCACCAGCCAGCGCGGCAAACGGCGCGCTCAGCATGAAAGCCTTAAGCCGGACGCGCGCCACATCGACGCCGACCGAGCGCGCGAGATGAGGATTCTGGCGGACACTGTCCATGGCGGCGCCGAAAGGAGACCGGCGCAGGACCACCAGGAAGACGATCGCAAGCAGAAGAATGGTGGCGGTGACCGCGAAGTAGGTCTGCGGATCCGACAGCTGGAGCGAACCGATCTCGATCGGCGGAAAGCCGAACAGGCCGAGCGGTCCCCCGGTGATCTCCTCGAGATTTCGTTGCTGCGACCATGGCGACGCCGGTCAGGCCCCAGGACACGATCGAGAAATAGGCGCCGGTCAGACGCAGCGTGATGACGCCAATGATGGCGGCCAGCACCACGGAAAGCACGAGCGCGATCAGTACCGCGACCTCGAACGGCAGCCCGAGCTTGCCCATTCCGATCGCCGCGCCGTAAGCGCCGACGCCGAAAAACAGGCATTGGCCGAGCGGCACCTCTCCGACGCCGCCGAGGATGATGTTGATGCTCAGAGCAAACAGGGCGAACGCACAGGTGTACCCGGCGAGGGTCACCACGAACGGGTCGGTGAACGCGAAGGCGAACGCCGCGATGGCCGCGACTGCGCATGCGACGTAAATGGCCTCTCGCGCGGCGCGCCCGGCCCTTTCGCCATTCATGGCGCCGGCCCGCTTCCTGTCCATCGTCATGCCGAAATCCTGGATTGCCATCTCAGTGCCGATGCTGCTGGACTTGGCCAAGCAGTCCTTGCGGTCGGAACAGCAGCGTGGCGATGACGAGGCCCCAGCCCAGCGCGGGCGTCCACGAGACAGAGACGTAAGTTTCGAACAGCGCGTTGGCGACACCGATGAGAAGCGCACCCAGCATCGCGCCCGGAATACTGCCCATCCCGCCCAGGATGACGACCGTGAAGCCGACGATCAAGGCGCTGTATCCCATGGTCGGATAGATCGTCGAGATCGGCGCCAACAGCGCGCCTGCAAGACCAGCGGCGGCGACGCCTAGCACGAAGGCCAGCGCGCGGATCCAGGGAACATCGATGCCGGAATAGAGCGCGCCACGCGCGTTCTGGGCGACGGCCACGACCTGCTGGCCCTTTATGCTCAGACGGAGCCACAGACCGAGCGCGCCGAGCACGAGAACTGAACAGACAAAGATGAACGCGCGTTGCGACGTCACGAAGATACCGAGAAATCGCATCGTGCTTTGTCCGAGCGGCGATGTCACCGGGAGCGGGTCCGGCCCGAAGATCAGGATCAATCCGGCCACCGCCGCCTGACCGAGCGCGAACGTGACGATCAGTGAGCCGTGATGTGAATCGCCATACAGGCTGCGACGGATGACGACCCATTCAGTGACGGCGCCAATGGCCACAACGATCAGCACCGACAACGGAACAGCGATGAAATAGTTCATGCCTCGCGACGTCAGCAGGTAGCAGGCATAGCCGCCCATGGCGAAGAACGCACCATGGGCGAAGTTTGCAATGCCCACGATTCCGAAGATCAGCGTCAGGCCTACGGCGATGACGGCATAGCCGGCGCCAAGCACCAATCCGTTGACGAGGGTTTGAACCAGAAGTTCCAAAGCCGTACGTGCCTTCTAAATTTGATCCGCGCGATCGTCAGTTCGAGGCGACGCGCTCGACCTGGACGACAGCCCCGTTTTCGACTCGTTGGATGTAGAAGTACGGCGCCCGCGCCCTGCCCTTCTCGTCGAACTTGAGCAGTCCCCTCGGGCTCGGCCAGGAGTTTTCGCGGATGACTTTCGAGATCTTGTCGTAGTCGCTGTCGGTACCGGCTTTGTCCATCGCGGCGGCGATGAGATTAATCGCCTCGAAGATCACAAGCTCACCTTTTCCCGGAGAGGAGTTGAACTTCTTCTGATAGTTCTCGACGAACTCCTTGCCTTCGGCGCCGGGATCTGATGCCATGAATATCTCTCCCGTAATGACGCCGTTCATGGCGCCCTCCGATGGCTTGATCATGCCCGGCGTCACCACGCCTGGCGACATCACCTCGATCTTGAAGCCGCCGAGCTGGCGCACCTGCTTCCACAGTTGTGCGGCGCGCGCCGGATAGGCGTCGGCGACGTAGATCATGTCCGGATTGCTCGCCTTGATCTTGGTGAGAATGGACGTGAAATCGTTAGTCTCGGCGTCATAAGTAGAGATGCTCACCAGCTCAATGCCTGCGGACTGGAGGCTCGCCTTGAGTTTCTCAAGGACCGTCTTGTTGAACTCGGAATTCTCGCCCATGTAGGCGACCGTCTTCGGCTTTAGCGTCTTGACGATGTAGGCATTGAACGATTCGGAGTTGAGCGACACCGTGTTGTTGATTTGAAACAGCCAGGGACTGCCCTGATCGGTGATCGCATCAGCCTGCGCGCCAGCGTTTACTTGCAGGATACGCTTCTTAGTGACCGAAGATTCGGCAAGCACGACCGAGCTGTTCGTCCCCCCGGTTATCGCTTTTACGCGCCCCACCGACATCAGCTTCTGGACCGCGGCGACGCCGCCTTGCGGCGTGCCCTTCTCATCCTCGAAGATCAGTTCGATCTTCCGGCCGCCGAGAATGCCGCCGCGCTGGTTGACGAGGTCGGCTGCATATTCAGCGCCGCGCTGCAATTCCTGCCCATAAGTCGCCGCTGCGCCGCTCAGAGGCAGCGCAAGGCCGATCTTGACCGGGTCAGCCGCCATCGCGCCGGGCGCGCCAGCGAGCTGCACAGTCGCCGCCACGATGGCCCCCAAAGACAACATTACATTTCGGCGATCCACACGCTTCATCGTTCTTCCCCCTATGATTTGTCTCGCCAGCCCGCGGCAACGCGGCGGCTCCTTTGATTTCTGATGGACTCAGCGCCCGAGCTCAATTCAGATTGCGCTGAAAGAGATCGAACAGGCGCTCCCAATGCCGCTCGGTGCTGGCCTTGTGGTAGAGGCGCCGGGTTGGAAAAGCGAAGCCGTGTTCGGCTTCCGGATAGTATTCCATCCGCCCGTTGATGCCGGTCGTCTTGATCGCCCGCGATACCTGCTCGAGCATCTCGGGAGGCGCGTAGTGATCATGCTCGGCCAGCGCAAAGTAGATCTCGCCCTCGATCTTGTCGGTGACGAGATGGGCGGAGTCCGGCTGGTCAGTGACGAGGCGCGCGCCGTAGACGGAGGCGCCGGCGGCCATGCGATCGGGAAACACGCCCATCGCGCGATAGACGTAGCGGCCGCTCATGCAATAGCCGACACATCCCGTCTTGCCCTGCCGCGCAGCCGGCTCAGTGGCCAGGAAGTCGAATATGGCCTGGGTGTCTTCCATCACCATGGTGTTGGTCAGGTGGCGGTTGAGCTTCCACATGAACTCCAGCTTATCCGCGCAGGCGGGGTCCCACAGCCGGTTCGCGTCGAGATCGACGCAGCGGACCATGCGGTAGTACATGTTCGGCATGACGACGTAATAGCCGACTGTCGCCAGACGTCGGCACATGTCGGACAGCTCCTCGCGGACGCCGACCGAGTCCATATAGAAGATGACGACAGGGAACGGTCCTGGACGGTCCGGGTGAAACACGTACGTGTTCATCACCCCGTCCTTGGTTTTCAGATCGACGACCTTCTCCTGCACGACTCCACCCTTCTAACCATTTTGTATCCCCGCGCGTTCGAGGCGTGGAGTGGGCGGAAGAATGTGCCGGGACGTAGCTGAAAGCCAGAGCATTACAGATATGCGCGCGTATTTACAGATATGTGAAAATCGATCCGTTCAGTTGCGGGCATTTGTCGCGGATGCGCGATCCTCACGCGTAACGAATTTGTCGATGCCTTCGCGCAGCGATCTCAGGATCTGAGTTCGCTTGGATACCAGTCGTTCGACCGGACCGCCGACGCCGATCGCCAGGATGCGGCCGTGGCGCCGCTCCGGCAACAACATCCCGATGACGCCCGCTCCGGCCGTTACAGTGTGAAGGGAGATGACGTAACCATCCTTGCGGATCTTGCGGAGCTTCTGCACCAGCTCCTTCAGGTCGACCTTCTTCTTTCGGTCTTCCTCCTCGAAATTGATGCGGCGCACGAGCTTCTCGATGGTCTCGTCCGAACGCGCGCTCAGCAGCATCCATCCGAGGCCCGAACGCGCGAGCGGCCGGATCGTCCCGGGCTTGATCGAAAACTGGATCGTGCGCGGCGAAGGTTGGACATGGATATATTGCATGTAAAGGTCGCTCTGGGTCGCGATGCTGACGGTCTCTTCGGTTTCCTTGTTGAGGTGGTTCACCAGCGCCGAAATTCCGCGCTCGCCAAAAAGCGCGCCCTGCACCCAGTGCCCTAGCTGCACGATACGCATCGTCGGCATGTAGGTCCGCGAATAGCGGTCAAAGTCGACGTAACCGAGCACCACCATGCTCTTGAGGACCGCGGACGCGCTTGAGACGGGGTAGCCGAAGCGCAGCGCGACCTCCTTGAGACTCAAGGGCCGCTGCACTTCATCGAAATATTCCAGGATCTCGAACAGCCGCTTGGCCGTCTTGATGACCTCTTTGGACATGCTTCCTCGCTTGCTTTTTCACATAGATAGAAAAGTTTTCTCGTAGACGAAAGCCATTTCGCGGATTTCCAGCGTTTGCTAGAAGGCTTGCCAACGGAGGTCACCATGGTTTCTGCCGAGCAGATGAAGTTCGAAGTGTCCGATGGCGTCGCGACGATCACGTTCGACCGGCCGGACAAGATGAACGCCTGGACGCCGGTCATGGAGATCGAGCTGCGCCGCCTGATGGCGATCGCCTCCGAGGACGACGGCGTGCGCGCGATCGTGATCACCGGCGCGGGCGGGGGCTTCTGCGCCGGCGCCGACATGGGCCGCCTCTCCGACGCGTTGTCGGGAACCGCAACCGCCGCACCCGTCGTTCCCCCCATAAGCGACGACGATCTGGAGCAGCGCTACAGCTACCTGCTCGCCGTTCCCAAACCGATCATTGCGGGCATCAATGGCGCGGTCGCGGGCGTTGGTCTTTGCATCGCGCTGTATTGCGATCTCCGCTTCATGGCAGCTGGCGCAAAACTGACCACGTCCTTTGCCCGGCGCGGCCTGATCGCGGAGCACGGCAGCGCCTGGATGTTGCGTCAGCTCATCGGGCCGATGAACGCGGCGGACCTTCTTCTTTCGGGGCGCGTGGTCGAGGCGGCGGAAGCCGAGCGGCTCGGCCTGGTCAGAATGCTGCCCGCGGATACTTTTCGCGAGACCGTGCAACAGACGGCCTCAGACTTCGCCAAACTCTGCTCCCCCCGCTCGATGCGGATCATCAAGCAGCAACTGACCGCGGCTCCCCGGCAAACGCTGGCCGAAGCCACGCAGCTCGCGAACAGCGAAGTCGCGATCTGCCGCGGGACGGAAGACTTCAAAGAGGGCGTTGCCCATTTCATCGAGAAGCGGGCGCCGCGCTTCACCGGCAGGTGAGCGCGAGGGCGCATGCGTCGTTCAACGAAAATGCGGTACCGGCCGAGTGCTTGCCCCCCGTAATCGGGACGGCCGGGCTCGGCTCGGCGGACGCAATTTCGCGATGGACCGCGGCGGGCCGCTCGAGGATGACGAGAAAGCTGCGGCCTTCCTCGGTGATGCTCCACACGCCCGGTTCGCGCACGACCAGCTTCTGGCCGAAGATATCAAGATCCGGCGCACGTTCGGCGAGCCGATTCATCCGTCCGGTCCATTCCTGGCCACTCGTATAGAGGATGGCAAGGTGCTGCTTGATGACCTCGAGGCTGGCGCGTCCGTCGGTCTGGCCGTCGAGAATCTTCAGGATCGAAAGCTGGAAACTCACAAGCGACTCAGACGCTACCATTCACCGTCGCCGTATATTAGAGCCGAGCACGATGTGGAAGTCATCACGGTTACGCTGAAACGGGATACCGGCCCTGTCGATGCACTCGGCTGGACCTGCCTGCGCGACCCGACTAACCTGCCGTCAAATAGACATGAAATCAGAATGTCGACTCGGCATCACCGGATCTCCGCAGTATAGCCGGCACAATCAGACGATGGCCAGAAAAAGCAAGAGAGCGACAGCGGACGATCAGATCACGGAAGCCACGAGCTACGGCCCGCCGGCCGCGGGATCGGTCAAGTCTGCGGGACGTGTGCTGCGAGTTCTGGAGTTCTTCGACGAGATCCAGCGGGACGCGCGCGTGGCCGAAGTGGCCGAGCGGCTGGGATTTCCGCAATCGTCGACCTCGATCTTGCTCAACTGCCTCGTCGAGCTCGGCTACATGGATTATCTGCAGGAAAGCCGCAGCTTCCTGCCCTCGCCGCGCGTCACCCTGCTCGGGACCTGGCTCGACAAGGGCCCCGTCAGAAACGGCAGCCTGATGCGAATGCTCGAAGAGCTGTCCCATAAAACGGGCGACACCGTCATCATCGCCGCGCGGAGCGGAATCTATGCGCAGTATATTCACGTTTTGCAGGCCCGCGCGACGATGCGCTTTCATGTCCCGCCCGGGTCCAGACGCCTCGTGGTCTGGTCGGCCACCGGGTTTTCGCTACTGACTTCGAGCAGCGACAAGGAGATCCGCAGCTTGTGCACGCGCACCAACGCGGAAGCCGCGCTCGACATATCCCGGATCGACATCAATCAGGTGCTGGAAAACGTCGAGCGCACGCGGCGTGAGGGGTTCTTCTTCTCGGCCGGCCTCGTCACGCCGGGCGCGGGATCGATTGCCGTGCCGCTGCCCGAGGGCATCGACGGCTGGAACCGCGCGCTTGCGGTCGCGGTATCTGGCCCTCTCCAGGACATCACGCGGCGGCAGACGGAGATCGTCACGCTGCTCAACGATGTCGTGCAGCGCTATCTTCGCCCCACAGCCTCAATTTAGGCCGCGCCGGCGGCTGCCGGCCGGTCGACGAGCAGCGGCCATAGGCCCTCGCCGCCTTGCGCGCAGATCATCCGGCCGATCTTTTCCTGCCACCAGGGCTCCGCGCCCCATTCGTCGCGCCACGACCAGAGCCGCCGGGTGGCGTAGTGCAGCGGGTGTTCCTGGGTAAACCCCATTGCGCCATGGACCTGATGGCACAGGGCCGCGACCTGACCGGCAGATTCACCGCATCGTGATTTTGCAATCGCCACGGCCAGCGCGTCGTCGCCCAGCCGCGGCGACTCCGTCAGGGCGTCGCCTGCCGCAGACGCCGCGGCAAAGTGGCCTGCCGCAATCGCCAGCATGTGCTGGATGGCCTGGAATTTCGCGATCGGGCGGCCGAACTGCACGCGCTCATTGGCGTAGGACAGCGCATAATCCATGCACCGTTCCATCCCGCCGATCATCTGCTGCACGCGGATAGCCGCGCCGAATGGCATCAGGCCGTCAGCTCCGATACAGGCGGGCGCCGGCAGGACATCGCTCACGGCCAACTGCACGCCGCTGAAGTCGACACCTTCGCGCGGCTCGTAGGCGACGTTGCGCCGCGTCTTGTTCGAACGCGCTTTGGCAGTCGGCACGCGGCAGAGGAAGGCCTTGCCGTTCGCGTCGCGTGCAAGGACAAGCGCGGTCGGAGCCTGCTGGCCCCAGGCGACATGCCGGGCGATACCTTGCAAAGCCATGCCTGCTGCACCCGAGACGAGCGTGATACGATCCTTCGGATTAACCGGCGCAAGCGTCACCGCGCCTGCGATGACTTCGCCACCCGCGTCGGTCCAGAGTGCGTTGGCGATCATGGTCTCCGCCAGCGGCAGCGGCGCGGAATGAAATGCGGACCTGCGGATCAGGTTTGCCCCAACGTCGGGCGCGAGCCCTGCGCCGCCCTTCAATTCGGCTACCAGCGCCAACGGCAGGCCGGCATCTTCCACCGCGCCCCAGAGCTCATCAGGCCATTGCCCGGCGTCGGCTGCGGAGAGAACTTTCTTGTCGATGTGTTGCGCAAAGAGGCGATCGGCCTGTTCAAGCACAATGGCGGACATGTCTTCCATGGCATTTCCCCGTCAGCGCAGACCAAGACCGCGGGCAATCATCCCGCGCAGGATTTCCGGCGTGCCGCCGCGAATGGTGAACGATGGCGCGTGCAGCAACACATGTGCCATCGCCTGCGAATACTCGTCATCATCATCGAGACTTGCCTCGACCGGCAACAGCTTCCGCACCGCTTCCGGAACTTCCCGCTCGAATGCCGTGCCGACATCCTTGACCAGTGCAGCTTCGGTGACCGGACTTTCGCCACGCTCCAATAGCCCGGCGATCGACGACGACATCCGGCGCAACGCGGCGAAGTGAGCCGCGAGCCGGCCGATCTCGACCGCCTGCCGCTCATTCGGCTCGCGCCCGATCTTGTCGACGAGTTCGACGAGAAGCCTGATATCCGACATAAAGCGATCCGGGCCGGCGCGCTCGAACGCCAACTCGCCCGTCACGCGCGTCCAGCCTTCGCCGGGTTTTCCGATCATCATGTCGTCGGGAACGAAGCAGTTCTTGAAGAATACCTCGTTGAACTCGTGCCCTCCCGACAGATTCATGATCGGCCTGATCTCGATGCCTTCCGAGCCCGTATCCACGATGAACTGGGACAAGCCGGCGTGACGGTTCTCGCTGGGCGGCTGGGTGCGAGCCAGCACGATCAGGTAGTGGACGCGGTGCGCGTTCGAGGTCCAGATCTTGGTACCGTTGATCACCCAGCCACCTTCGACCTTGTCCGCCTTGGTGCGGGCGGCCGCAAGGTCGGAGCCGGAATCGGGTTCGCTCATGCCAATGCCGAAATAGCACTCGCCCGCGGCAATCCGAGGCAAAATCAGCTCGCGCGCCCGCTCGCTGCCATGCTTGAGAATCTGCGGACCGGACTGCCGATCCGCGATCCAGTGCGCGCCGCCCGGCGCGCCGGCCGCCAGCATCTCTTCGGTCACGACGAAGCGCTGCAAGTTGGAGTATTCGCCACCGCCATAGCGTTTCGGCCAGGTCATGCCGATATAGCCCGCCTTGGCGGCGCGCTTGCTGAACTCCGGATCGAATGTCGACCAGGATGTCCGGTGTGCGGCGTAGCGACCGCCGTCACGCTCCTCCTTCAGGAAGGCGCGGACCTTGCGCCGCATCGCGTCTGCTTCGGGCGGTAAGGTCAGAGATTCGAACCGGAACGCGCGCATTCAAGCCTCCATTCGTCCAAAATCGTCTTTTGGCACAATATCTATCATCAACCCGCCTCACTTGCTCTTGCCGCTCGGGGAGATTGTCTCCGGCACATGCACTCCGATCTCCGCGAGCAACTCGGCCGTATGTTCGCCCAACCGCGGCGCATGGCGGCGAATTCGGAACGGCGAGGAGCTAAAGGACACCGGCGCCCGTATCGACTTGTATGCTCCCTCCGATGGATGCTCGGCGCGGCTGAACATCTCGACCGCCTTCATGTGTTCGTCGTTTGGCAGATCGGCGAGACCCAGGACGGGCATACAGGGAATGCTGACGTCGTCGCAGAACGACACCCATGAGGCCGTAGAATGCCGAGGGGCTTCTTGCTCGATGATCTCGTAGAGTGTCTCAAGATGGGCTACTCGCTCGACCAGCGGAAAGAAGCGGGCGTCATACTTCATTTCCGGGCGCCCCACGAAGTCGAAGAAGTCGCGCCAGTTGCGGTCCGAATAGGGAAGGATGCACATATAACCGTCGCCGGTGCGAAACGGCTTGCGGCGCGGGCTGACGACGCGGGCATAGCCGGGGTCGCCGAGCGACGGCTCGAAGGCAAAGCCGAGCAAATGCTCGATATAGGCGAACTCCGCCGTGGTCTCGAACATCGGCACTTCGATGGCCTGCCCTCCGCCACCACGCTCACGCTGGAACAGAGCTGCCATCACCGAATAGGCGATCGCTTGCCCGGACAGCTTGTCGCATAGCACCGTCGGCATGAAGGCCGGCTCGCCGCGCGCGACCATATGCAATGCAGCGAGCCCGGAGCCGGCCTGGATGATATCGTCATAGGCAGCCTTGTCGCGGTAGGGCCCCTTCTCGCTGAACCCGTAAGCGCCGCAATAGATGATATCAGACTTGATGGCGCGGACGGCCTGATAGCTAAGCCCGAGCTTGTCGATGGCCTTGGGTCGGAACGAGTGGACGAACACGTCGGCTGTCGCAATCAGCCTGCGCAGCGCATCCATTCCCGCGGGCTGCTTCAGGTCGAGCAAGACGCTGCGCTTGTTGCGGTTGAGATGGAGAAAGCCGCCGGCCATGCCTTCGTTGCGATTGGGGCGATAGGTGCGAAAGGAGTCACCCTCCTTGCTCTCGATCTTGACCACGTCAGCCCCGAGATCGGCCATGATGTGGGTCGCAAACGGTCCCATGATCACGTTGGTCAGGTCGATGACGCGAATTCCGCCCAACGGGCCGTCTGCAGGGGTCGTGTCCATCCCGAAGCTCTCTCATTCAATTGGCCGCGACGGCCGGCGCGTTCCGCGCGGGACGTCCAACTTCTACGTGATCGCAAGCCGATCAATACGGTTCGGCACGATCACGCCAATTATCACATATGCGATTGATTACGCCCCTCCGCTCTCTTGCTGGCGGGAACGCGATCAAACATAGTTTCGCCCAACCACAAAAAGACTTGGGAGAAAACAATGATATCGACGAGCCGTCGCCATTTTGCGGGCGTGATCGCTGGGGCATTTGCATTCGCGGGCCTTACAGCGCCAGCCGCAGCCGCCGAGAAATGGGATCTCTATATCTATAATCCCGTGGCGACAGTCGCTGCGGCCAAGGGCATGAGTGCCGTCGCGGAGCAAATCGAAAAGGACACCGGCGGCGAGCTGTCGGTCCGGCTGCACCTCGGGGGCTCGCTCCCCATCAATACCACCACGATTACACAGGCCGTCAGCGACGACGTCGTGCAGATGGGCGACGACGGATATTTCCTCGGCAACGTGCCGATTGGCGGCGTCCTGCGGCTGCCGATGCTGATCCGGTCTCTGGGCGAATACAAAAAGGCGGCGGACATCATGGCGCCGTACCTGGAAAAGGCGTTCGAAAAGAAGGGCCTTCTGGTGCTCGGGCAGTACCTCTATCCCTACCAGGTGGCATTCTCGAGCAAGAAGCTGACGTCGCTGGCCGAAGTCAAGGGCCAGAAGATCCGCGTGACATCGCCCGAGCAAGGCGAGTTCATCAAGCGGCTCGGCGGCGTGCCTGTCACGCTCGGCGCCCCGGAAGTTCCGTCCGCGCTCGACCGCAGCATCGTCGATGGCGTCCTCACTGCCAACACCGGCGGCGGTAACACCTGGAAGGACTTGCTCAAGTTCAATTACCGGCTGGGCATCAATTACTTCAACTCCGTCGTCATCGTGAACAAGGAGCGCTTCAACAAGCTGTCGCCGGAGATCCAGGCCAAAGTCCGCAAGGCCGTCACCGACAACATGCCGCTGATCACCAAGGCGATGGCGGACGAGGAAGACAGCCTCAGCAAGAAGTTCGCCGAAGGCGGCATGACGGTGACCGAGCCGCAACCCGGCGATCTCGACGTCGGCACCAAGGCGATTTCGGCCTATTGGGATGAATGGGCAAAATCGAAGGGGCCGGATGCTGCGGCCGCGCTCAAGCAGGTTCGTGCGGCGCTTGGCCGGTAATCGATCATGGCTGGCAGCATGGAGATCAAGGAGGTGGCGCCTGACGGCGCCGTCCACTTCATCGACAACGTCTCCTCGGGCCCTGGCCCGGTCGAGAACGCCTCAGAAGCGATTTGCGCGCTCTTCCTGATGGCCATGATCATCCTGATCGGAGCAGAGGCGATCGCACGCAATCTGTTTGCGACGTCGCTCCAGATCACCGATGAGATTGGCGGCTATCTGCTGGTGGCCATGACCTTCCTGAGCATGTCGGTCGCCGAAGCCCATGGCGCATTTCACCGGGTCGAACTGGTTCAGGCCCGCCTCGGACAATCCGCCCGGCTGGTGTCGCAGATCGTCTTCGACCTGATGTCGCTGGTCGCCTCCGCGTCGCTTACCTGGCAGCTGACGCGCCTGGTCATGAACTCGTGGCGCGCGGAGGACGTGGCGCCCACGCCGCTGCAGACGCCGCTGTGGATGCCGCAGACCACCATGGCCATCGGCATGTTCCTGCTCTGCCTCGCCCTTCTCCGAACCATACTCGCCAAGGCTCGCCGCCTTCGCAGGAGTGCGCAGTCATGACTCCGGGCGTCGAACTGATCTTTGTCCTGGCGATCTTCGTCGGGCTGCTCTGCGTGGGAATGACGATCCCGTTTTCGATCACAGTCCCATCTGTCCTTTATCTGGTGCTGCATGCAGGTCTGCCTGGACTGAAGGGTATCGGCCTCGTCAGTTGGGGCAGCATGAACAGCTTCACGCTCAGCGCGATCCCGCTGTTCATCCTGATGGCCGAGATCCTGCAGGAGAGCCGGCTGAGCTTGCGGGTGTATCACGGCCTGTCCAAACTGGTTTCCTGGATTCCCGGCGGCCTGCTGCAGACCAACATTGCGGGATGCGCCATCTTCGCGGCCATCAGCGGCTCGAGCGTGGTCACCGCCGCCTCGATTGGGCGCGTCGCGCTGCCTGAATTGCAGAAGCGCAAATACAGTCCGCGCCTGTCCGCGGGCTCGCTGGCGGCGGGCGGCACGCTCGGCATCCTGATCCCGCCGAGCATCGCGATGATCGTGTACGGCACATTCACCGAGACGTCGGTCGCGAAACTGTTCATGGCCGGCGTGATGCCGGGCTTGCTGCTGACCGCGATGTTCATGGCCTATATCGCCATACATGCTTGGTTCAGACCCGAGATCGCTCCGGGCGAGGTTGGCGCTCGTTCGGGTCGAGAACTGCTCGCGGCCCTGCTCGACGTCATCCCGTTCATGGTGCTGATCGGCGGAACCATTGGCAGCATCTATTCGGGTCTGGTCACGCCAACCGAGGCAGCGGCCGTCGGCTGCGTGCTGGCGATGATCATTGCAGTGTTCTGGGGCGAGTTCAGCGTCGCGATTCTGTGGCACGCCTTGCAAACCACGGTGCGCGTCTGCGGCAACATCCTGTTCATCGTCTATGCCGCTTTCCTGTTCTCCTACGCGATCAGTTATGCCGGTGTCGGCGAGCAGATTACGCAGTTCCTGGTCAACCTGAAGCTTTCCAGGCTGGAGTTCTTCTTCGCCCTGTTCGTTCTTTACACGGTGTTGGGCTGCCTGGTCGAAAGCCTCGGCATGATCGTGGTCACGGTGCCGCTGCTCTATCCGGTTCTGGTTCAGTACGGCATCGATCCGATCTGGTTTGGCGTGATGCTGGTGCTGTTCATCGAGATGGGCCAGATCTCGCCGCCGATCGGCATCAACCTGTTCGTGATCCAGAGCATATGGTCGGGCAAGCTGAGCGACGTCGTCGCGGGCACGATCCCGTTTCACCTGATCATGTTCGCGCTGCTCGGCCTGCTGGTGATCTTCCCCGAAATCGCAATGTGGCTACCTTCGCAAGTCACTGCCCTGCCTTAAGCGAGATACCCTGATGTATACACCGCCCGAAGAAATCAAGACTGAGGTCTTTGCCCGCCTGCCAGACAAGTTTCGACGCAAAGACCTTGACAATGCATGGTCGTTAGTCAACCGCCGCGGACTGGTGGCGGATTCCTTCCTTGAAGGCCCGTCATTCGACCGCGACGGTAATCTGTACATCGTGGACATTCCCTACGGACGCATCTTCCGCATCTCGCCCGCCGGAGAATTCACGCTGGTCGCCGAATATGACGGCGAGCCGAACGGGTTGAAGCTCGCGCGCGACGGGCGGATCGTCATCACGGACTATCGCCACGGCCTCATGACGCTCGACCCGGCCAGCGGCAAGGTCAGCTCCCTGCTGGAGCGGCGCTGGTCCGAGCGCTTCAAGGGCGTCAATGACCTGGTCTTTGCCGGCAACGGCGACATCTATTTCACCGACCAGGGCCAAACCGGGATTCACGACCCGACCGGCCGCGTCTATCGATTGCGGGTGGACGGAGTGCTCGACCAGATCGTCAGCAACGTCCCCAGCCCAAATGGCCTCGTGCTGAACGGCAACGAACACATTCTTTACGTGGCCGCCACCCGGGGCAATGCCATCTGGCGCATACCGCTGATGCCTGACGGCACCGCATCGAAGGTCGGGATATTCATCCAGCTGTCAGGCAGCCTAGGCGGCCCCGACGGCCTTGCAATGGACGAGCAGGACAACCTTGCGATCGCCCACGCCGGTCTTGGCACCGTCTGGATCTTCAGCCGCCTCGGCGAACCGCTCTATCGGGTTCGCTCTTGCCAGGGCCTCGCCACGACCAACGTGGCCTATGGCGGCTCCGACAACAAGAACCTCTACATCACGGAATCCGAGAGCGGTTGCGTGTTGGTCGCGCGCGTTCCTGTTGCTGGACGGCTCATGGAATCGCATCGGTAGTGCCGGACGAGATAGGCAAGGGTTCGAGTCCCAGCAGCCGGCAATTGTTTGCTACGAGGAACGAAAGAATGGCCTTCATGCTCGGGAAAGTTCGAACAGTCGTACTGATACTTGGCCTGACGGCCTCGGGGGCGGCGATGGCCGCGTGGCCCGATGACAAGCCGGTCGAGGTCGTCGTTGGCTTCGCCGCGGGCGGCGGGACCGACGTCATGGCTCGCAAGCTGCTTCCTTTCGTCGAGAAGCGGCTCGGCGGAAACGCGCGTTTTGTTGTCCTCAACAAGCCCGGCGCCGGCGGCGAGATCGCGTTCACCGCGATCGCACGCGGTGCTCCCGACGCCTATTCGATGGGGGTAGTCAACGTGCCCGGCTACAACTTTCTGCCGATGACGCGGAAGACCCAGTACACTATGGACGAGATCCGTCTGGTCGCGCGCGTGGTCGACGATCCCGGCGTGATCGTCGTTCGCAACGATAGCCCGTTCACGACGATCACTAGCGTTCTCGACGCGCTGCGCAAGACGCCCGGTTCAGTCACGTTCGGCCATAACGGCGCAGGCACGAACGGGCATCTGGCCATCCGCATGCTCGCAAAGGCCGCCGGCGTCGAGCCGAATGAGATTTCCTATCGCGGAACAGCAGCGCAGAGGACCGACGTGCTCGGCGGCCATCTGGATATAGGAATGGTCAGCCTGAGCGAAGTGCCTGAGCTTCACGGCACCAACAAAGGAGAGCTCCGGGCTATCGCAATCCTTTCTAAGGCTCGTTCCTTATCATTGCCCGGCGTCCCAACGGCCGAGGAAGCCGGCGTTCCCGTCATCATGACCGCCGAACGCGGCTTTGCGCTGCCGAAGGGCGCGCCCGATGACATTGCGAAGAAGCTGGAAGCCGCGATCGCCGAGAGCCTCAGCGATCCCGAATACATCAGGAACTCACCCGGTGATGCTCCCGTCCTCGCTTTCATGGCCGGAGCCGAATGGCAGAAGCGTCTCGACGATATGAGGAAGGGGTTGCAGCCGCTTGCGAGCGAACTGGCCGAGCCGAAATAGCTTCAGTCGATCGGAGCGCGCCGTTTATGCCAATCCGTAACTGGCTGCAAGTCCTATGGACGGTAGGAAGTCATTGAATTCGAGTGGCGTCGGGGCTCCCTCGGGCTCCCAAAAAGGCTTACCCAGGCATCCGCTGAGATCGACGATATGCGGTTCGATCTGACTTCCGCTCATGGCCGTAGCTGGCTTTCTACAACTCATGCCTGCTAGATGGGCCGGCGGCGTCACCTTATCTAGGCCCGGCCACCACTGATAAGCTTTCAGCAATTTCCTTATCAGTTCGCGAAACTGCTCCATTTGCGACAAGCCATATCGGTTGCCGACTGACTGCTGCGCTCACCAACCCCACTTCGTCTCGGACTCGCTAAATGAGCCCTATCTTCCAGGCGCAGGCTAGGAGATTGCGCGCGCGTCTTGGTGTTCCGTGACACCGTTCATTCAATGGGCGCGCGCCGGGTGTGCCAGTCCGTCACCGACTGGAAGGCATGACCAGCGCGGGCAAGCACATCCTCGGACAGATGCGGACCCACCAACTGCATGCTGAGCGGCAGGCCGTCGGACGCCATCCCGTTCGGCAGTGTGATAGTGGGGCTGCCCGAGAAGTCGAACACTGCGGTGAAGCGGAGGATACTGAGCAGCACGTTCGGATCGGCACCGTATTCGCCCATCTTGGTCAGCGTTGGGATCGGCACAGGCATTGTCGGGATCAGCAGCAGGTCGATATCGCCGAACAAGGCGGCGAGACTGCCGCAAAACTTCAGTCGCTCATGATGGATCTGCGCGATTTCGACACCGCTCATCGACCTGCCCTGCTCGATCAGCTGCGCCAGATCGGGGCCGTATTCCGATTTTCGCGACGGATAGGTCTCCAGGTGCGCCTCCGCCGTTTCGATCGAGCACATCGGGATCCACATGCTGACAAGCTTCTCGTAGGCCGGGAACTTGACGTCGCGGATATCGGCACCGAGCGCGGCCAGCGTGCGTTCGGCTTCCAGCAAGGCAGCGACCACCTGCGAATCGATCCCGTCCTGGATGTAGCTGCGGTCTACGCCGATCCGTACGCCCCGGATGCCGTCACCGATACCGGCCAGATAGTTCGGCACCGGCGCCTGCAGGGCCGTGGAATCATTCACATCGGCGCCCGCGATGACGCCAAGCATAGCGGCGGCATCGGCCGCGCTCCGGCACATCGGCCCGACATGGTCGAGCGAGTCCGCCAGCGGAAACACGCCGTGACGGCTGACGCGTCCCCAGGTAGGCTTGATTCCTGTCAGTCCGCAGGTTGCGGACGGAAACCGGATCGAGCCGCCAGTATCAGTGCCAATCGAACCGAAGCATAGGCCCGCCGAGGTTGCCGCGCCCGATCCACTTGAGGAAGAGCCGACCCAGTAGTCGACGCCCCAGGGATTGAGAGGTGCCTCGTCGTTCGGATGATGACTGGTGTAGGCGCCCTCAGTCATCTTCAGCTTGCCGAGTATGATGGCGCCGGCATGCTCGAGCCGGTCCACGATGGTCGCGTTGAAGGGCGGGATAAATTTGGCGTGCATCGTCGTGCCGCCCGCAGTCGGCGCAAAGATCGTGTAGCAGAGATCCTTCAATCCGATCGGCACGCCGTGCAGCGGTCCGCGCCAGATGCCTTTCGCTAGCTCGGCGTCACATAGCTTCGCTTGCGCCATGGCGCGCTCAGCGAGAACGAGTGCGTAGCTGTGGAACTTTCCATCGAGCTTGTCGATCCGGCTCACTATGGCCTCGGATACCTTCGAGGGCAGCAGCTCGCCCCGGCGGAACAGATCGGAGAGTTCGATAATCGATTTGTAGTGAATTGGATCTGCTGACATTTGACAGCCTTCTTGTTGTCGAAAGCGGTTTAGGCCACCTGCGCCGCAGCCGACGCGGTCCGGTGACCATGGGCTCTCGATGCTTAGAACTGCACGCCGCGCGTGAGAGCCCCATCGACCACGAGGTTGGTTCCCGTGATGAAGCTCGCCGCCTTGCTGGCGAGGAACACCGCGCCGTTCGCCATCTCCTGTGGCGTGCCCATGCGGCCGGTAGGGTTCAGCGCCAATGCGCTCTTGTACAGCTCGGGATTGCCGTCCCTGATCTGATTCCAGACACCGCCCTCGAAATAGGTGTTGCCCGGCGACACCGAATTGGCGCGGATGCCTTTGCCGGCAAGCTGGAAGGCGAGTCCTTGCGTGTAGTGAATGATCGCGGCCTTGAACGTGCCGTAGGGACCGCTAGCGAAATCGACCTCGCGGCCTGAGACGCTGGAGATGGTGACGATCGCGCCGGCCTTGCTCTTCTCCAGATACGGCATCGCTGCATTGACCAGCCGCACCGTACCCATCATGTCGGTCGAAAATTCTTTCTCCCAGCTCTCCTCGTCCTGTCCGATCGACAGCGCACTAACGTTGGCCACGACGATGTCAATGCCGCCGAGCTTGGAGGCCATGTCCTCGACCCAGGCCTTGAGCGCCGGACCGTTCGAGACATCGACCGAGCTACCATACGCGGCGATGCCCTTGGCCTTGATCGCGGTGACTGCGGTATCGACGTCTGCCTGGTTGCGCGCGCAGATTCCGACATCCGCGCCCTCGGCCGCGAATGTATCAGCGATCGCCCTGCCGATCCCCTTGGTGCTGCCGGTGACGAGAACCTTCGCTCCCTTGAGTCCCAGATCCATGTCCATTCCCTCCCTTGACGACTTGAAAACATGCTATGTGGCCATTCAGAGTAGGAGCTGCTCGCGAACATTGTCCTCGTTGACCTCGTCACCCGCCAGCGATTGCGTGATCTTGCCCTTCTCCATGATGTAACAACGCTCGGCGATCGCCAGGATCGTGTCGAGGTTTTGCTCCACGAAGATAATCGTGGTGCCGAGCTCGTTCCGAAACGACCTCAGCGCCTCGCAGATGTGCTGGACGATCGAGGGCTGGATACCCTCGGACGGCTCGTCCAGGATCATCAAGGACGGATTGCCGATCAGCGCACGGCCTATGGCGAGCTGTTGCTGCTCGCCGCCCGACATGGTGCCTGCGGCCTGCCGTCGGCGTTCTTTCAGTCGCGGAAAATACTCATAGACGAGTTCAGGCAGCTTCTTGCCACCGGGACCGCCAATCAACTCTCCCACCTGCAGGTTTTCCTCGACAGTCATCTGCGGAAAGACATCGCGTCCCTGCGGGATGTAGCCGAAGCCTGCCCTCGCCCGCGCGTCGGCTTCGAGCCTTGTGATGTCCTGCCCCATGAAGCTGATCGTGCCACGCCAGGTCTGCAGCAAACCGATCAGGCACCGCATCAGAGTCGATTTACCTACACCGTTACGGCCGATCACGCCGACGATCTCGCCGCGCGAGACCGACATCGTGACGCCCTGCAGGATCGGCGTCGCACCGTATCCCGCCCACAATTCCGATACGTCGAGAATCTGGTCAGTGGGATTGGGTTTAGTGAGCATGGGTCTTACCGAGATAGATCTGCGCGACCTTTTCGTCCTGCAAAATGCCTTTGAGATCACCGCGCGCGAAAATCTTGCCGAGATGCAACACCGTGACGCGCTGGGCAACCTGACGCACGAAGGCCATGTCATGCTCGACGACAAGCACCGTCATGCCTTCGGCATTGAACGACTTGATCAACTCGCCGGTCTTGAACGTTTCATCCGGAGACATGCCGGCGGTCGGCTCGTCCAGCAGCAGGAGCTGAGGCTTCAGCGCCAGCGCCATCCCGATCTCGAGCCATTGCTGCTGGCCATGCGACAGCGCACCCGCGAGCTTCTCGCTGTCCGGCCCGAGGTTGAGCAGAGTCAGCAGGCGATCCTCCTCGGCGATGCGTTCCGCACCGGACAATCGCTCCTGGAGCGCAATCCGGATGTTTTGCTGGACCGGCAGCTCCTTGAACACGCTTGGAGCCTGCATCTTGATGCTCATGCCCCGCTGCACGCGCGCATATGGACGTTCAGCCGTGATGTCGACGGTATCGAACAGGATGCTGCCTTGGCTCGGCGGGTAAAGACCCACGATCAGCTTGAACAATGTGCTCTTACCGGCGCCATTGGGTCCGATCAGGCAGTGGACCTCGCCGGCGTTGACCGTGAGGTCGACGTCGGAGACTGCGGTCAATCCGCCAAAACGCTTGGATACGCCTTTGACTTCAACCAGCGCCATGATCAGGTCTCTTCCGATTGCAAGCGACCAGCCTCCGCCATGACGGGGTTCCCTTTGCGCCGCCGACGCCCGCTCCACCAGTCAGCAGCAAGCTTGCCGATGCCGAGCACAAAACCCTGCGGCGCCAGCATCACCGTGGCGAGCAGCAGCGCCCCCATCAACACGAGTGCTGCCTGCTGGCTGTAGACCGTGATGGTCTGAAAGCCGAACAGCAGCAGGAACGATCCGACCAGCGTCGCGGTCAGATCGCTCCGTCCGGAGAAAGCCACCCATATGATAGGCATCGCCGCAGCAGGCAGACCGATGCTGGACGGCGTGATGAACTGCCCCCATGACGTGTACAACGCGCCGCTGAGGCCCGCCAGGCCGCTGCCAATCACAAAAGTCAGCAGCTGATATTTTCGGACATCGTAACCTAGCATCTCGGCACGCTGCGGGTTCTCGCGCGTCGCCACGATGATGTTGCCGATCCCTGAATTCACCAGCATGCGCAGCGCAAGATAGACGATCACGATCAGCGCGATCATGACGTAGTAGAGCGCTGATCCCTCGATGTTAAAGTCGCCGACGGTCAGCGGGTCCATGCCCTTCATGCCGTTGAAGCCGTTCAGCCGCGCCGGACCGATATGCCATTCCGGCCCGGCCGTCTGGCCGAGGAAGAAGGCCAACACAAGCGTCGCGGACAGCGTCACGATGCCGAAGAAGATGCCGTTGATACCGCCCCAGATCATGAAGTAGCCAAGGATCCCTGCTGCGATCATCGCGACGACAACGGAGAGCACGAGCGCGGCAATCGTCGCCGTGCCGCCGCCCATATTGATCGCGAGCACACCGTAACCGTAGCCGGCGATGCCGAAGAACAAGGTCTGGCCGAACGACAGCATGCCGCCATAGCCCCACATCAGGCAGAGCCCGAGCGCCATGAAGATCCAGATCAGGAAGTAGGCGAAATTGCCGACATCGTAGGAATCGGCGAACGCCGGATAAGCCAGCGCGCCCGCGAGCACGATCAGGAAGCAAGACCAGAACATCTTGCCGCGTCCGAGCGTCTGCGGGCCTTCGAGCAGCTTGAACATCACAGATTCCCTTTAGCGCCCACGACGCACCAGTACGCTGGAGAGCCCTTCGGGCAACACGCGGACGATCAGGATGACGGCAACCAGCATGCCTATCTGCCCGATGATCTGACCGTAGCTTGCATTCAGCGCCATCCGGATCATCGCCAGCAACACGGCGGCCGGCGCTGTTCCGAGCAGCACGTTCGCCCCTCCGATCACGACCGTGACAAAGCTTTCGACCACGAAGGTCGCTCCCATGGTCGGGATCAGCGTCATTGTTGGCGCGTAAAGGGCCCCGCAAAGCCCGGCAAGGCCCGTGCCGATCCCGAAGCTGATCGCATAGATGCGGCCGGTGCGCGCGCCGAGCGCCTTCGCCATCGCTGCATTCTGCATGGTCGCGCGGGCGATCACGCCGAACCGCGTCTTCATGAAGATGATGTAGAGACCGGCCAGCACGGCGACCGCACAACCGAACAGCACTAGGCGATAGGTCGAGAACGTATAGCCGCCAATTGCGAAGCTGCCCTCGGGCGTCCCGATGCCTCGTACAGCAGAGCCGACGATCAGAAGCATCGATTGCGTCACGATGAGGCTGAGCCCCCAGGTCGCGAGCAGTGAATCCAGCGGCCGCTTGTAGAAGCGCCGCACGATCAGGAATTCGACAAGGACACCGATGAGTCCCGCCGTGAGCGCGGCCAATACCTGGGCAATCGCGAGCGGAACGCCCAGATTCACGAGGCCGACGGTGACATAGGCGCCGCACATGATGAACTCGCCATGCGCCATGTTGATGACGCCCATCATACCGAACACGATGGCGAGACCTGCGGCCGAGAGAATGAGGAACGCGAACACGTCGGCGAACTGATAGAATACCGAGAATACTTCAGCCGACATCTTGATCCCCTTGCCGATCCCGGCGCCGCATCGTTGCGGCGCCGGCCTTGTTCAAGATCGCGAAACACGACACGAGCAAGATCCGTGCCCGTCAGACGTCATGACTTCTTCGGGAGATGGCTCGGCGTGTATTGGTCCTTGTCGTTCTTCTTGGTGAGATCGCAACCGATTTCGCTAAGCCAGTACGGCTGGATCGTCCCATAGTCCTTCTCGACCTTCACCTCATGCTTCGGCCCGACCGAGATCAGACGCATGCGGTGCGATGTGTGCTGGCTCTTCGGATCGATGCACACCTTGCCTTCGGGAGCGTCGATGCATGCATCGCCGGTCGCGATCACCTTGCGCATGTCGTCGAGCTTGATCGACTTCGCTTTCTCGACCAGCGCCTTGTACATATAGAGCGCATTATAGGCATTGTAGCCCATGTCGTTGATGTAGAGTTCGTCAGGGAATTTCGCATGCCAGCGCTTCTTGAACTCGGTCGCTTCCGGCGTGTCGATCTCCTCAAACCAATTCGCAGTCGCATGCATGTTGTTAAGCGCAGGCGGCTTGAACCGCTTGTGCTCGAAGCCGAGCATGACCTTGATCGACGATCCCATCGGCAGATTGAGGTTGGCCGCAGCCGCCTGCTCGAAGAATGAATCCTGCGCAGCGCCGACATTGATCGTGAGTAGCCAATCCGGCTTCGCTTTCTGGATGTTCTGGATGGTCTGCGCGAACTGCGACACGCCGAGCGGAATGAACTCCTCGCCTACGACCTCGCCGCCGAGATCCTTCATGATCTTGCGGTTCCACTCGGCCGAGATTTGACCGAAATTGTAATCAGCGGCGATGACATAGACCTTCTTTCCGAATTTCTCGACCATCCATGGAATCAACGTTGAGAATTGCTGCTCCGGCACTGCGCCCATGCTGATCATGCTGGCGTCACAGACGCCGCCTTCATACTGATTGGTGTAGAAGTACGGTGTCGAGGTGCGATCGACGATGGGACGTAGCGCCTCGCGAGAAGCCGAGGTGATGCCCCCGATCAGAACGTCGACCTTGTCGCGGTTGAGCAGTCGACGGCCGAACTCCTGATAGCGCGCGTTGTCGCCCTGCGGATCAAGGTGAATCAGCTCGATCTGTCGCCCCAGGATGCCACCGCTTTTGTTGATCTCCTCGACTGCCAGCTGCGATCCATGCAGCTTTGGCATTCCCATGAAGGCGAGGTCCCCGGACACATCCTCGAGCAGACCTACCTTCAACGGCGGTTCCGCCGCCCGACCAACGCACGCGCCTGCCACTGTACCGAGCATGGCGCCAAGCAAGACCATTCTGAGCTTACGTCCCGAATTCATCGTGATATCTCCTGTTCTGAAAGCGTCTGGACGTCACGGCTTGAGGTAATTCTTCAGGATCGATGCCCCCATCGTGTATTTTGGATCGACCATGTTGCCGAGCCGCATGCGGCCGGCTTGGCTGAGCAGCATGTAGGCGTCGATCTCGTCGAAGCCGTAATCGGCCGCCATCCACCGCACGAGTTCGCGATAGGCGATACGCGCCGCGTCCTCAAGCGGACGCGCGCTGCCGATCGTCATGATGAAGTCCTTCGTCTCGAGCCGCGGCCAGGCGAAGCTCCAGTTCTTGATCAGGTCGACCTGCAACGTGACGGTTGCGCGCTGCTCCAGCGCCACGCCCGAGAGCTCACCGTCGCCCTGCGTCGCATGGCAGTCGCCGACGTAAAGCATCCCGCCCTCGGTATGCACCGGGAAATAGATGATCGCTCCGGGAGCGACATCGGGCAGATCCATGTTGCCGCCGTGGTAGTCGGGTTGCAGCGACGAGATCGCCTCGATCTCCGGAGAGACGCCGATTGTGCCGATGAACGGCTCGTAGGGCAGCGTGATCTTATCGTTCCAGCGCACGCCGTTCCTGTCGACATGCAGCTTCTTCACACGCTCCGGCAGCGGCGGATTGAGCAGCGCCGTCGAGCTTGTTCCAACCAACCCCCCGAACTCCGGAATAATGCAGGTCGTTCCGGCCGGCTGTTCACCCCGCGTCTCGACATCGCGGATATAGATTGCAAGGCAATCGCCCTTCTTGGCGCCTTTGACGGCGATCGGTCCGCATTGCGGGTTGAGATAGGGGAAGTTCAGTTTGGCCGTGGGGCTGTCGCTCTCCTTGGTGAGCACGCCGCCGAAGGCGTCTTCCGTCTCGACGACGACCACTCCGCCCGGATCGATGGACAAGGTCGGCTTGGCATAGGGACCGTAGACGTAGTGGAAGCTACCTTGTTGCTCGATGGTCAGACTATGCGTCGCGCCGATCGCACCCTTGGCGACTGCGCGTTCAGCCATGATGGATGTCTTCAACCAGTCTTCGGACATGTGATCGGCTCCTCAGCTCAGATCGGGGGATGACGCTTGTGCCAGTAGGTAACGCGCTGGAACGCATCGCCTGCGCGAACGAGGCCGGCCTCATCGAAGTGACGGCCGACGAACTGGAAGCCGACCGGACCGCCATTTGCGGTGAAGCCCCCGGGCAGCGTCACGGTCGGGCTTCCCGTCATGTCGAACGGACACGTAAAGCGGAGCAATCCAGAGATGAGGGAGGCGTCCTCGCCGAGGGCCGCCATCTTGGCGAGGGTTGGCGCCGCGAATGCCTGCGCCGGCACCGCGAGGAGATCGACCGACTCGAACAGAAGGCGGACGGCGCCACGAAACGCCTCGCGGCGAAGCACGATCTTCTGATAGTCCATGCCGGACTGCTGCCGGCCGAGATCGAGCAGGCCCGCGAGCGCCGGGCCGTACTCGTCCTTGCGCGCAGGATAAGTGTCCTCGTGCGCGACGGCCACCTCGATGCCGCAGAGCGGGAACCAGTCGTCGATCACCGCCTTCGGATCGGGAAACGTGACCTCCTTGATCTTCGCGCCGAGGTCGGCCGCCACACGCAACCCCTCAGCCAACACCATGGCCGCATCGCCGTCGGCGCCTTCGCTGGTCCAGCGCCGGTCGACGCCGATCGTCACGCCACGCAGGTCGCCGGAGAGACCAGCGAGATAGTCGGGCACGGGCAACGGGACCGACGTCGTGTCCTTGGGGTCCTGACCCGCGATCACGCCGAGGATCGCGCCGCAGTCGACCGCGCTCCTTGCCATCGGGCCGATATGATCCAGCGTCGCCGCAAGCTCGAACGCGCCGTAGCGACTGACTCGTCCCCAGGTCGGCTTGAGCCCGGTGATGCCGTTGGCCGCGGACGGAAAACGGATCGATCCGCCGGTATCGGTACCGAGCGAGCCGAAGCAGAGCCCTGCCGCGGTGGCGACGCCGGAGCCGCTCGAGGACGCGCCGGGCCAGAGATCCGCGTTCCACGGATTTTTCGGCGGGTCGATCTTCGGGTGATGATCGGCGTAAGCGCCTTCGGTCTGCTGCAGTTTCCCGAGAATGATTGCGCCGGCTCCCTTCAACCGCGCCACGACAGTTGCGTCCTCGGTTGGACGAAAGTCGCGATGGATGGTCATGCCGTGCGCGGCGGGCGCGCCCTTTGCCCAGCAGAGGTCCTTCACCGCCACCGGCACGCCGTGCAGCGGCCCCCTGATCTTGCCGGAAGCGACTTCCTTCTCGGCCGCCGCCGCTTCGGCGAGCGCCGAGTCGGCCATTACATAAGCAAAGCTCTTGAGCTTGCCGTCGAGCTGCTCGATCCGCCCGAGCATCGCTTTGGCCGCTTCGACCGGCGATAGCTCCTTCGCCTGGATCTTCCGCCCGACGTCAACGAGTCCTAGATAGTGGAGATCTGCTGTCGCCATCGCCTATCATCCTCCCACTCGATGTGACACACGGTCGTCTTCACGCATGCGCTATCCTCACTGGCGACGCGGACGCATCGCCAGCTTCCCCGGCGGCAAACGAAAAAAGCCACCCGTCCCTCCCGAATGAGGCAACGAATGGCTCAAATGCCGCGGCTATGATCTATCGCTTAGGGTCCACAATCGAACGAAGCACTTAGTGCAAAGAGCTGGACGTCATCGGCCAGATCGGCGCACGCAAGGTTCGGCAGGTAACCCCTAGGAGAAAAGTCTAAGTAACTGCCCATCGCATTGTCAACGATGCTCTCTGCCTAAATTTCGATAGTGCTGCGCAGCAAAACGGCAGGCTACTTGCACTGCCATCCCCGATGATGATTTCATTGTCGCGTTGCACCACCGAAAGTCGGCAATGACAAAATCGTCTGTTCCCGTTGGCATCATCTGCTCGCAGTCCGGGCCCTATCAGGCCATGGGCCGCGAGATCCTCAAGAGCGCCATAATGGCGGTCGACGAGATCAACAACCAGGCGGAGTTTGATTTCTCGATCGCTCCCCATATTCGCGATCCCCACGGCGTCATCTCGGAGTATCATACGGTCTGCGACGACCTCATCCGCAATGTCCGCGTGGAGCACATCATCGGCTGCTACACGTCGGCATCGCGCAAACAAGTGCTGCCCATCGTGGAGCGCACCGATCGCCTACTCTGGTATCCTGCGCGCTATGAAGGCTTCGAGTGCTCCGACAACGTGATTTATGTCGGCGCTTCTCCAAATCACAACGTCTTGCCACTCGTCCAATACGTGCTCGACAATCTGTCACGGGAGATCTTCTGCGTCGGCTCCAACTACGTTTGGACTTGGGAGACAAATCGCGTCACCCGTGAACTGGTCAGCGCGGCAGATGGCCAAATCCTCGCCGAACGGCTGCTCGAACTCGGCGAAGGTGCCGTCGATCACATTGTCGACGAGATCGTTCGTCGCAAACCGCCAGTCGTGTTCAATACGTTGGTCGGAAGCTCGAGCTACGACTTCATCCACGCCTTTCACGCCGGCACCAAGGCCGCGGGTCTGGAGATTCCCATGTTGAGCTGCAGCCTCTGCGAGCCGGAACTCGCGATCATCGGACCGGCATCGGCCGGCTGCATCACGTCGTCGGCCTATTTCGAGAGCATCCGCCTGCCGGAGAACCGCGCGTTCGTCGCACGCTGGAAGGCGCGGTATGGTGACGACAGCAGCCCCTCCGTCGACGGGCAATCCGCCTATGTTGCGGTCTATTTGCTGGCGCGCGCGCTGCAGCGCGCGGGCACATCCGACATCGCCGAGGTGCGGCGCGCCGCGGCAGGCTATCGCTACAATTCGCCGCAAGGGCCGGTCTGGATCGACGGCGGCAACAATCATTGCGTCCTTACACCGCGGTTGGCCGTATCCAATCCGCACGGACAATTTGATATCTTCTGGGAAGCCGACGCGCCTGTTAAGCCTGATCCTTACCTGACGCAGCTCGACGTTGCGGTCAGCCCTTCGAGGGAGATCTCGGTGGGCGGCGCATTGCCGAGCGCGCCGCATTTGCGGGTTGTGAAATGAGCAGACCGTCTTCGTTTTCGCTGCGCGGACGCAAGGCGCTCGTTGCCATCAAGGACGAACGCGATGCAATCATCGTGCGACGCCAGTTCGAGCGTCTCGGGATCGCGGGTGTCGCATGGACGCCGGGTGAGCACGTCGGCTTCGCACCGGACCTGTCGCTGATCGATGACGAGTTTCTACCCTTGCTGCAGCCGGCGCAACGCGCGTACCTGGCGCGGTCACCTGTCATCGCACTGGTCGGCACCGAGACCCCAAGCCGCCTGAAGTTGGTGTTCGAGCTCGATCCAGCTTCGTTCCTCATCAAGCCGCTGCGATCGGCCGGCATCTATGCAGCGCTCGTCATGGCGTTCGAGCGAAACGAACGCACAAGCGAATTGAAGCAACAGATCGTCAAGCTCGAGCAACGCCTGCGGTCACGTCGTGTCGTACTTGCCGCTGTTCTCCAGGTGATGCATTCGCATATGCTTGCCGAACCTGCCGCCTTTGCGCTGATCCGAAAAGCCGCCATGGAGCAACGCAAGACGATCGAAGAGCTTTCGGCAGAGATTGCGGCAACGGGCATGCTCCCGCGCGCAACAGGTTAGATCGCCTTCTGCGGGCGGGCGTGGCAGGCCGCAATCTCCTATGCCCGCTGGACTCTTTGCTGTTTGCGTGGTCACATCAAGAAGATGAGCCGTAGCACGCGCATCGCATAGCGCTTGAAAAGCTCTCAACTGATTGGCACCATCGGGCAAACTCTGTTTCGGCTTCTCGCCCCATAGTTGACATTCCAGCGGTTTAGCTGCGGTCTGCTATTCGGGCCAATCAGACATCCACCTCCCGTCCAGCGCCCAACTGATAAGCTTTTGTTAGAAACCTTATCAGTCGAAGAACTGAATCCGTTTGCGACCAAAGCTTCTATGAGCGGACTGGCTTCATTTGTCGGCCTGCCTAGCTAGTTAGTCAGACTAAAGACCGCTGCGACTGGTTCTTCTCCCCTGATGTGATGACCCGCTCAAGTTAAGCCCTCGGCTAGTCGCGCCTGCAAATCCGCTCCCACCCGCTTGAAACCAAGTAGGCGAGCCACGGTTCTGACAAGCTCCTCGTCTTCACCCCCGGCGTTATCTTCACGGGCTATCCTGAACGCGGCTTGTATTTCCAGAATAGAGATGCACGCAGCCTTGAGAGTTGCACCGCTTTCCGCAGAACGATCGCGAACCGGAGGCGAATCCGACTGACCTCGTGTGTACCAGAATATTCCATCGGTGAGCAGATCGGCACTTCCGGATCGGGCGACCGACAAAGCCGATTCAGTCGCACTCGATATTCGCGATCCCGCCTTTTCCTTGCCAAAGCAGGACGCGACTCGTCGAGCGATTTCTTCCACATGAATCGGTCCTTCAGCATCCACGATCCTTCGAGCCAGATTCGCAAGCGTGGAGACGGGCGCTTCATGCGGCTCGTTCGAAGTGCTGACGCGAAAGATCGCCCGCTGATATGGAGGCATCTGCCGAACAACGATCTCGGGAACTACAATCGGCGTAGCTTCCACTTCCGTTGGTTCGATCGATCGCGCCTGATTTGCTCCCTCGACTCGCGGCCCCTGGCCAGACCTATCCCGCGCTTCCGAAAGCGCCGTGCGCAGTCGCTCTATCTCAAAGTGGCGATTATAAAACCAGTCGGTACTCCAAATGCGATGAAAACGCCAACCCAGGTGTTCAAGCACGTCCTGACGTAGGCGGTCTCGTTCTCTAGCCCAAAGAGCGCTATGGTATGTCGCACCATCACACTCGACCGCGAGGATGTAGCTGCCCGGCCTGTCAGGGTGTCGAATACCCAGATCGATTCGGAAACCAACAGATCCGACTTGCGCGTCTGCGAGGAAGCCGTACCGCCGGATCACGTCAGCAACATCTTCCTCGAAAGGCGAATCTGAATCGAGGCCCGTCGGCGAGTCTACTTCCAGACGACCATTCTGTGCAAAATCAAGAAAGCGCTTGAGGATTCGCGGACCTTCTCTCGAGGTACGGTTCAAATCAATGTCACTGGGATCGAACGATGCAAACACCTCGCAGCGTATCCGAGCTCGCGTGAACAACACATTGAGTCGTCGTTCGCCGCCTTCGCCGTTAACCGGACCGAACAACATGCTGTTCAACCTTCCGCCAGCGATAACGGGGCCATAGCCAACACTAACGAGGATAACGTCGCGCTCATCGCCCTGCACGTTCTCTATGTTCTTGACGAACAGATCTTCCGATTGTCCTTCACGCAAAAATTGATCCAGCGTGGAGTCTTGGCGACGACGAAGCTCCAAAAGCTCTGTGATGAGATTTCGCTGTGCAAAGGAAAACGTGACTACACCGAGAGAGTGTGATGGGTATGTTCTCGCGTGTTCCGCTATCCGATCAACGATGGACTCACCTTCTTTGCGGTTGTCCCGCTTTCCACCTTTGTCGTAAACGCCATCGACCCGGGTGAAGCACAAGCCATAGGCCGGATCCTTCTGTAGAGGGGATGGCGGAAGAACGAGATCACTGTCATAAAATTCGCGATTCGAAACCTCGATCAGTGATGGATCGCGTGATCGATAATGCCATTTCAACATTCTACCTGCGAGGCCGCGCGCCTCGCAAAGAGTGAGGATACTCTCCATACTCCCGATAGTGGCAGCACCTTCCAGCAAGTCCGGGCCGACATATTCGTCATCGCCTTCCTTGTCATCCTCTTCGTCCGCCAACACCCGATCGAAGAAGGAAGACGGTGGAAGCTGCTTCTTGTCGCCCACAACCACGATTTGGGCAGCTCGCGCGATCGCCCCAAGCGCATCCTCTGGGCGGACTTGCGAAGCCTCATCGATAACTAGAAGGTCAAACGAGATCGTGCCCGGCGGCAAGTATTGAGCGACGGATATTGGGCTCATCAACAAGACGGGCTTAATGCGTTGTATCGCTGTGCCGGCCCTTTCGACCAATCGTCGCAGTGCCATATGGCCGCGCTTTTTCCCGATCTCACCACGAAGAACCTTCATCTCGCCCATGGCGCCTTGAGGCACTTGCGCAAGGTGGCCGGCTAGGATGGTAGTTACATTGTCCCTGAGCTGCTGTCGCTCTAGCGTCGCGAAGGTGTCAACCAGATCATGGCGCCTTTCCAGGCCAATGCCACGAAGGTCGGGGTTCTGCTCAAGAGCGATCTTCCAAAGGCGTTCGGCACGAGCGTAGCGCAGCTCGATTGCCGCAGCAGCTCCGTCTAGCTCCCCAGATCGCATCCGCTCCTCAAGGCTGGACAATCCCGCTGAGACGAGCGCTTCGCGACGCCGCGCTAGCTGGGTCCACGACGTATACCGCCCAGTCGCGGCGGCCATCGTGCCAAAGCGCGCCGCGACGGTGCCGAGATCGGTATGCTCTAGGCCTAGGTCACCAAAACTAGCAAGATTAAGATCAAGGAGTTTCACGATGGCTTGCAACGCCGAGCGTGCAGTTTGCGCGGCCTCTTGCAATGCCCGTCGCATCGCGGCTAGGCTATCAGCCCGAGCAGCCAGCGCGACCGACTTGTCTGAACTCACGGAAATCGGGGCTTTAGAAAGTCTCTCACACCATTCGACGATGGTTGCCAGTCTCCCAAAGTCGGATTTCTCTCCACGCCAGGCATCGCCGAGAATACGACCGCAATTTTCGCGATCGCCTTCCCATTCGGATCTCAACGAGACCAAAGTGATCAATTGGTCGATCCGCGCAACCCTCTCGGCTGCAGTTTTGGGTAGGCTTCCCCGCAATAGGCCGGCAAGTTCGCGTGAAGCGCCGCGATAGCGACCACCCCAGCGAGCAAAAAATGAACGAGTACCTGCCGCGAGCGGAGCGCGTAGATGGCTCGACGAAATGCTGAACGCGGCTTCGACGAATACTTCTGACGCTTGTTCTAGAGCTTGCCGCCACGCCATGCCAGCGCGCAATGCTTGGTGAAGGCGAGGAATGTCCGATGCGTCGAGCAAGTTCTGCGCAATGTCAGCAGCGCCAAGAGGCAGTCCCTCGAGCCGCCCTAGTACATCGGCCAACGGAGCAACGATATCCAGGGCGGCGGTAACATGCAAAGCAAGTGTGTCGACGGGCACGCGCAATGACGCTGCAAGCGAGGTGACGGCAGCTTGAGCTTCAGTCAGCGTAGCTTTCAGACGAGCTAAGTCCACCGGCTGAAGGTGAAGATTACCTGTGCCTTCGAAAGGATGAATGGTTGCTCGACCCTCTTCCGCGAGGAGTGCGCCATATTCCTCGATGGTCGCTAGCAAATCGATCTCTTGCCGTCGCGACATCGAACTTAGGCTTTCGACCTTCAGGCTTGGAGGCGAGATGCCTTTCCCGATAAACTGGGATTGCCGTCCAAGCACGCTGTAGGCTGTCTCTCCGGTTGCTCCGATCGGTCGGTGTAACGCTCCCGCAAGATTGTTTAGCCGATCGCGGCTTTCCTTCACGGCAGTTGGCGCCGCCGGCACTTCTGGCACGACGCTCGCCTGCGACAAGGTGCGCGCCAGCTCGCTTAAGACAGCCTTCTTGTTTGCGCTTCTCGAATGCAATTCGAGGCACACATCGCGTAGCCCGACCTTCACGAGGCGGTCGTGCACCACAGAGAGCGCCGCCATTTTTTCGGCAAGAAAGAGGACTCGCTTATTTTCCTTGGCTGCAGCCGCAATGATGTTAGTGATCGTCTGAGATTTGCCCGTTCCAGGCGGCCCTTGAACGACCAGATTGCGCCCCGACCGGACCTCCTCGATCACTTTCGCTTGCGACGCATCCGCATCGACGACATGGAACAGCTTTTCGGGCGGCAGGACCTCATCCAGTTTATCATTTGAGGTAAATAGCGGTTCCTCACGTTCAAACCCCTCGTAGAGTAGACCACGAGTCAGCGCATGGCCTGCCAACGCGTCGTCGGGCCACGCTTCAATGGCCAAATCACGATACATCAGCAGCTTGCTGAAGCTGAAGAATCCCAACTGCATAGCGTTGGGGTCGAGTTTCCAGCGATCACGCGAATTGGTGACTAGTTGAACTTCCGTAAAATAGTCGGAAGGTTTCCAGTCCTCCTCGATTTCGAGTTCGGGAAGTTCGATTCCGAAATCGTCCCTCAACCGCTGCTGGAGCGGCAGGTTCGTGAGAGCGTCTTCGTCCCGCACTCGAAGGTCGAATGTCGAGGTCCTGGCATTGCGCACGAGTTCTACGGGAAGGAGGACGAGCGGTGCTTCGCGGGGTAAGCTCGACGCCTTATCCTCATACCAGGTCAGAAAGCCCATCGCGAGGTACAGGACATTGACGCCGGATTCCTCCTCCGCAGTTTGGGCTTCCCGCGCTATCTTCAGCAGCTTTTTTTGCAGTGCGTCAGGACCGAGCCGCGTTTCAAGCCATGAATCGGTGTAGCGATCTTCGTCGGGCCCCTGCTGCATAACTTCGGTAAGGACGACTTCGCGGCTATCCTCGACCTTGTCTTTGCCGAGCGCGAAGAAGCGCATGGCCTTGCCACCGGAAAGCAAGGCGTGAACATCATCGGAATGCTCGTTCACAATGTTCAGTACATTACCGCGCGTGTTCGCGCGATTGACGTGAACAAGGCGATTGCGAGTACCCGTCTCGACCAACCTGCGCCGGGTATCATCGAACAGCTTTATCACAGCCGATCGGGTTTCCTGATCCTCGCCTTTCGGCTGCGTGCCGACGCTCGCCAAGCTAATTGCTCCCCTGTGAGTCACTCTGAAACTGGTCTGACGCAGGACGACTCATCTCTGCCGCGTCGCACATCTTGAGCTGGCCGAAATGGCATTCCGCAGATGTTGCGTTCGCCTTACCTATCTTGATCCAGCTCCTCTTCTGGTTGCGAATGATTATAGCGAGAAATGGGGCGCGTCATCTCCCTTCCGCGGCCATTTAGACCAAAGGCGATGGTGGATAGCCTCCCAAGGCCTCCATATCCGGGATGCTACGGACGTTTATGCTGAGCGGTTGACGACGCTTGAAATTATTGATCGCGAGTGGCGAGGAATTGTCCACGCCTTGTTTCAGATCTCTTGAGACTGGACCACTGCTGTCTTGAACGCACGCTATGGGCTCTCGCAGGGAGACGTTGCCTTGCTGCGGAGTTCTGCCGCGCACGCAGTTAACGCCGCATGGTGTCGGTGCTGACGACGCGAATGCGGGTGCCGACGACGACGATGAATAGCGCCGAGGCGCTGGGAATACCGGCTACTTGCCGCGGTCACTGCGCCAGATCGTAAGGCTTGGCCCCAAGGGGCTTTGGCCGACCGGGTCCCCAATGCTTCTGAGAACTCTCGCCACCGACCACAATATATTGTGGATATCGATAGTTCAGCGACTATCTAGTTCATGTTATGTTCGATACTCAATAAATCTTGCAAAATCTTCTGTCCGGCCTTTCCGGGTGCCCATCGGATTTTCGATCACCCGATAGGGACAAGCCAGTGGCCGCAAGCCGCCACGACACTGGTGATCGGCCACATCGTTCGATCGGGAGGAGATTGTCTTGCAGTCATTTCGCTTCATCCATACCGGAGACATCCATCTCGACAGCCCCTTGAAGGGACTGGCCGGACAGCAAGCTGCGGCGGCTGAACGGATTCGCACCGCGACGCGCACCGCTTTCGAGACCCTCATCAACCAAGCAATTGAGGACGAGGTCGATTTCGTCGTCATTGCTGGCGACCTCTACGACGGCGATTGGCGCGACTACCAGACCGGACTCTTTTTCGTGAAGCAGATGGGCCGCCTGTCACAGGCCAAGATCCCCGTCTTCCTGCTCCACGGCAATCACGACGCCGAAAGCCAGATCACCCGCAAGCTCACGTTGCCGGCCAATGTCAGTGTTTTTTCGGCACGCAAGCCCGAGACCTTCCGGCTGCCGCACCTCAATGTCGCGCTGCATGGCCACAGCTTCCGTCAGCGTGACATCACGGACAATCTAGTCCCGGCCTATCCGTCGCCGGTCGCTGGTTGCTTCAACATCGGCGTCTTGCACACCGGCCTGGGCGGCATGCCGGGGCACGCGAACTACGCGCCATGCGCCCTCGAAGACCTCGTCAACAAGGGCTACGACTACTGGGCGCTCGCGCATGTGCACCAAGCCGCCGTCCTCCACGAGCGCCCGCATGTCGTGTTCTGCGGCAATCTGCAAGGCCGCCACATCCGCGAAAGCGGCGCGAAAGGCGCTTCGCTGATCACGGTCGAGGATAGCGAGGTCCAGGAGGTCGCGCCGCTCCATGTCGATTGCGTGCGCTGGATCCATTTGCCGGTTCCGGTGGAACAGTGCGGCGCGGTCGCCGACGCTATCGATCGCATCAGGCAAGCCATTGAAGAGGCCGTCGAGCGCGACGCGCAAGGGCGGCTGCTCGCGTGCAGAATCGAACTGACCGGCCAGACCGGTTTGCACGGCGAACTGCTCGCGTCCGCAGATCACCTTCTTGCGGAGGCAAGGGCGGCCACTCTGGGTTTGGGCGACGAAGTCGCCTGGATCGAACGTCTCATCGTTGCGACCGCGAGCTCGGAAGCCTCGGCCTCGCGAATGGACGCGTTGGGCGATCTGCAGCGCATCATCGAGAGCGCTGGCAGCGACGCCGAGCTGCAAGCGCGGTTCACAACGGAGCTGGGCGATCTCGTCCGCAAACTGCCTCACGACATCCGCGCGGACGCCGACGACGCCGTGCTCAAAGCCGCCATCGACGGCAACATCGCAAATTTGATCGCCCATGGCGGCGCGTATCTCAGCGCACGCCTCGCAACGGAGAAGGTGTAACCATGCGTATCCGGCAGCTCGATCTCCTTCGATACGGTCACTTCACGGACGCCATAATCGCTCTGCCGGCTGGCAAGTCGGACTTTCAGATGCTGCTTGGCGAGAATGAAGCCGGAAAATCCACGGCGATGAACGGGGTTGAAGACCTGCTCTTCGGCATTCCGGCCAACTCGCCCCGCAACTTCCTGCACGAGTACAACGCCATGCGGGTGGGTGCGCTCCTGGAGAAGGGGGCAGACACGCTCAAACTGCGACGCCGCAAGGGCAACAAGGACACGCTCCTGGGCGCCGATGACGCGCCCATCCCTTCGGGCGAGGGAGCACTCGCCCCGTTTCTAGCCGGGGCTGACCGCCGCTTTTATACACGCATGTTCAGCCTCGATCACGACCGCCTGCGCCAAGGCGGCAAAGACATCCTGCAGGCGCAGGACGATGTCGGGCAGATGCTGTTTTCGGCGAGCGCCGGGATCACCGGCCTGCGCGAGACGCTCAAGGGTATGGAGGCGGAAGCTGACGCGCTTTGGGCCTCACGCCGCGCGGTGCACCGGAAGTATTTCCAGGCAGAAGACCGCCTGAAAGCCGCCGACACCTCGATGCGCGACAACGTGGTGACGACCACCAAGTGGCAGGCGCTCAAGAGCGCGTTCGAGACCGCCAACGACGCTTACGGCGTCATCGAGGGCGAAATCGAGATCAAATCAGCGGAGTTGGGCAAGCTCGGCCGAATCCGCCGGGTACACCGCGACGTGCGCGAGCGCGGCGAGACTCAAAGCGCTATCGATGCGCTGGGCGAGGTGATCCCGTTTGATGCCGACGCTTCAAAGATTTTGGACAAGGCTGCGACGGACGAAGCGGTTGCTACCACGCGCATCGCGGCCTTGAGCGAGCAGATCGCGGCGCTTGAGGCGGAATGCGCAGCCCTAATCTTCGACGATGCCTTGCTGGCACGCGCCCAAGACATCGCGCAGCTCCGTGATCGCCGCATCCAGGTTCGCGCCGGAAAAGCCGATCTCCCCAAGCGGCGAGCGGACCTCGCCGCGGCGGAGGCCACCCTCAATCGCCTGGCAGGAGAGCTTGAATGGACCGGCGACGTCGATCAGTTGATCACGCGCATCCCTGCCAAGGCTAAGGTTGCGGTCCTGCGCGGTTTGCTCAACCGCCGCGGTGCGCAATCCGGGGCGGTTGAGAATGCCAGGAGCGCCGTGGCCGAAGCCGAGGACAAGCTCGGCGAGATCGCGGCGGAAATCGAAGCGCATGGGCCGGTGACGGATATCTCGAAGCTCGCGACGGTCGTCAAGGCCACGCGCGAACTCGGCGACATCGCCGGCCAGATCGCGAATTCAAGGCGTGAGGAGCAGGAGGCGCAGACCGGAATTGCACGCCTGCTGAAGGCTATGCGGCCGGCCGTCGTCGATGCCGCCGTCCTGGAAGCAATGCCCATTCCCCCGCTGGCTTCGGTTGAAGCCCATCGCGATGCTTGCCGCAGCCTAGAGCAGCGGCAGCAGGCCTGCCGCGAGCAAATCCGCAATGCCGAACAGGAGCGCATGCGCCGCCGGAAAGCGCTGGAGCGCATTGTCGCCGACGAACAGGTGGTGACCGCTGCCGAGCTTGAGCTTTTACGGAGCCGGCGTGACACCGGCTGGTCGCTGATCCGGCGCCGCCATGTAGAAGGTGTTCCGGTTTCCGAAGACGAGATGGCGGCCTTCGGCCCATCCGATTCTCTGGCGCAAGACTTCGAGGCCGCCATGCGCGGTGCGGACTCGGCAGCAGATCAGCGCTTCGAGCACGCTGATGCCGCCGCGCAACTAGCGGTCATTGGCCGCCAGATCAGCGAGCAAGATGACCTGCTGGAATCCTTGGGCCAGGAAGAACTGGCGCTGAAGCAAGAGCGTACAAGCCTGGATGCCGCTTGGGCCGCACTGTGGTCGGGCAGCTCCATCACCCCGCATGATCCCGATGTGATGATCGAGTGGTTGCGCGCGCGAGCCGATATCCTGGATGCGAACGCGCAGCTTTCGGCGGCCGAGCGTCATACAGCCGCATGGCAACAGCGTGAGGTCGAGAGCAAGCGCTTGGTCTTGGCCGAACTGGAAGCTCTGGGAGCATCGACGACCTCTCTCGCTGCCCAGCCGCTCCATCTCGTTATCGAAGCGGCGGCAGCGCAGGAGCGCCGGCACGAAAATGTCGCCAAGACGGCGCGCGATCTTGACGACGCGTATCGCAAAGCGATGGGCGCGGTTGCACGCAAGCGCAAGGATCTGGAGAAGGCTGAGGCCGAGTGGGCGCAGTGGACAAATGCTTGGCAAGCCGCCCTGAAGGTGTTGCAGCTCGCCACCACGGCTACGCCGGAGACGGCCGAAGCGCAGATCAACGCCATCGACGACATGCGCGAGGCGGCCGTCCGCATCAACGATCTGCGCCATGAGCGTATCGAAAAGATCGAACGCGACGTGAAGGCGTTCGAGGTCGACGTGGCTGCCTTGGTGCAAGCCATCGCTCCGCATCTGAGCGACAAGGATCCCGAAGACGCCGTCTTGCAGCTTGATCGCCTGTCCGCAGAGGCGGCGCGAGCGCGGGACCTCAAAGGCGCGAAGGATTCCGACATTGCCGGCTTGCAAGAGAAGATCGATGCGTGTCGGGCATCAAATCGTGAAGCGCGCGAAATCATCGCGCATTTCCAGCAGAAGGCTGGCGTGGCTTCGACCGACGACTCGCGGTTCGCAATTCAGCGCTCCGATGAGAAGCGGAAACTCAGCACCGAGCTGGATCGGCTCACGGCTGCGCTGACGCAGGATGGTGACGGTCTTTCCGTGGCGGACCTGGCCACCGAGTGCGCGGGCACCGATGTCGATGCCATCGCCGCCAAATACCAGACGCTCACCGACGAGGTGCAGGAATTGCGCAATCGCCTGATGGAAGTGCGCGAAGCCCGCAACACCGCTCGCCAAGCCTTCGACGGGATCGGCGGCGAAGACCGGGCGGCGAGGGACGCCGCCGATCGCCAAGCGGCGCTCGCCGAGATGACTGAGATCGCCGAGCAGTATGTCCGGCTGCGATCAGCCATCGTGTTGCTGCAATGGGCGATCGATCGGTACCGCCGGGAGAAACAAGCGCCGATGCTCCAGCGCGCAGGCGAGCTGTTCGCCATCCTCACCTGCGGGTCCTTCCAGGCGCTGCAGGTCGAATTCGACGAGCACGACAACATGCAGCTCGCCGGCCTGCGCCACGATGGCCGGCGGGTTCCGGTCGGCGGCATGAGCACCGGTACCGCGGACCAGCTCTACCTCGCGCTACGGATCGCCGCGATCGAGGACTATCTCGACCACGCCGAGCCGATGCCGTTCATCGCGGACGACCTGTTCATCAACTTCGACGACAAGCGTGCGGCCGCGGGCTTCCGCGTCCTGGGCGAACTGGCCAAGAAGACGCAAGTCCTGTTCTTCACGCACCACGAGCACCTGCTGGAGGTCGCGCAAAAGGCCTTGGGCGCGCCGATCAGCGGCGTTACGCTGCCGGTGGCCGCGAGCCCCTCGCCGCAGCGCTCGGAGGCCGCCTAACGGCCCCGGGATGCCCGGTTAATTCCTATAATTTATGTTATCACCCCACCTAAAATATTGATTTTACTAGATAAATAACGATGTGAAAATATTTGGGTTCGGCTTTCCGGGTACCCCCTGTTTTTTTCGATCACCTCTTGGAGGTGGGCCGAACGAATTGGGCGCCCAGTGAAGCCGCTGCTGAAAGGGGGCGAAATGGCACGTCCATTGTTGAAGAAGAGCCTAGCCCGCCCGCCCGGCATCGAACGGAAGATCGACATCGCGCTGACCCAGGATTGGGCCGCCCTTTCCCAGCGCGCGCGCGAGACGAATCCGCAATCCGGCGACTTCCTGCCGTCGGAATGCCTCGTTCATCTTCTCCGGGATGCCATCCGCCGCGGCGAGGATCGCATCGCGAGCGTGCTGATGCCGCAGCTCCTCAAGCGGGCCGAAGCCAATCTCAAGCGCACGGTTCCGGACAGCCGGATGCGCGACGCCGAGTCGGTGCGGCACGAGATCTTGAGCGATCTCGCGATGTTGTTCACGCAAGACGGCACGGAAGGGCACGAGGACGAATTGGACTTTTATGAGTGCCGTTTTCTACGGGCGTTGCGCTTCCTTCGGATCGACCATGTGCGCAAGGCGCTCTCTGAGCGCAAGGAGCTGACCGATCTGCCCGAAAGTGGCGACGGCCAGGATGGGCCAGCCCTCGATGACGAGATGCTGGCGCGGCTGTCCCGAGTGGCGAGCATCGGTCCTTCGCAAGAAGATGCCCTCTATCTGCCCGAGGTCATTGCCGCCCTGGATCGCCTGCCCGCCGACCAAAAGGAGGCCATCGTCCTGCGCCGCATCATCGGCCATGAAGAGGAAGAGGCCGCCAGGATTCTAGACGTGGAAGGCCGCACCGTGCGCAACCGGCTGAGCCGCGCCGACAAGCAGCTCAAGACTTTGAAGGAGGACCGATGATCACCGCCGCAACCCACACTTCCCTGAGAGACGCCATGTACGCCATGTCGCTGGCGAAGGCTGTTCCGGACGCCGACCTGCTCGACGATTTCGCGCGCCGCTATCCGCAGTATGCCGACGCGCTCACCGAATTCGCCATCGAGCTTGCCATTGACTCGCTGATGCACCGGAGCGACGAGGAAGATGTCCCCGCCGATGCCGAGGCAATCAGCGCCGTGGTGTCGCGCGTCATGAGCCAGTTTGAAAACCAGCTCTATGAACGCCGGCAGTCGCGTGCGGCGACCCCGCCCGCGCGCGCCGCGACTGCGTCCGTTGAAAATCCTTTCGCAGCGCTCGACCGGCAGGGATTTCGCGCGCTCGTATCCCAGCTCGACGTGAACAGCGCCTTCCTGTCGAAGCTGCGGGATCGGACGATAGAGCCTATTTCGATTCCAAGAGCCTATTGCCGGCACCTCGCGCAGGAGATGGATGAAGATGCAGACGCCATGGCTGCGCATCTCTATGCGCCACAAGAGTCCGTCGCGGCCGGCCGCCAATTTTATAAAGCGGAAGGAAAGCCCGCCGCTACGGCCAGGCAACGTTTCGAGGAAGCGGTGAAGACATCCGGATTAAGCGAAGAGCAGCAACGCAAGCTGCTGTCGTTTCGGGACTAGAGAATGGATTCGTTCGAACCCATCCGGAAGGCTGCGGAAGACCTTCACCGTGAAGTGGTGGGGGATGGGACGCCCAAGAAGCCTATGGAACTTGTCGATGCCGCCATCAAGCATCTTGAGCTTGGTTTGACGTGGCTTCCGACGGGCGATCCTACGCTCAGGGGCGCTCGCGCCGTCTTCGACGATCAAAGTGGCACGATATTCGCCGAGGATGTCGGAAACGACTCTCAGCGCGCGCTCGTCGTTGCGCACGAGATCGGGCACGAATGCATCCATGCGGGCTCCGCCGCCTGCAGCGCCGAAGACGTGGATCCATCGCGGTCCATGGAAGCGGCGCCGGTGGGCTTGCAGCGCGTCGAAGACTACGGCGCGCGCGAGCGCCGCGAGCTGCAAGCCAATGTGTTCGCGCGGGCTTTTCTTTTCCCAAAATCGCTCGCGCGGCGAATGTTCGTTGACGAAGCCCTCACGGCATTCGACATCGCCAAGCAGCTTGATTTGCCGGTGCCACTCGTGCGCCAGCAAATCCTCGACGTGGTACTTCTGCCTCCTTCCCCCACGGATGAAGATTCGGACAGCCCGCTCGCCCGCCCGTCCCGGCCGGATCCCGCGCAAGATCGCGCGGCAGCGCATCGCGGCACGCCGTTTCAGCTCCAAGCCGGTCCGGGAACGGGCAAGACGAAGACGCTCGTCAAACGCATTCTTTCCCTGCTTGAGGAGGGTGTCGATCCCGCCTCCATCCTCGTTCTAACCTTCTCGAACCGCGCCGCCGGTGAATTGGCGGAGCGGGTTGGCGCGGCTGCGCCGGACAAGGCTTCGAAGATTTGGATCGGGACATTCCATGCCTTCGGGCTCGATCTCGTTCGCCGCTACTATGAAGAGTTCAAGCTTCCGCCGGACCCTGCCCTGTTCGATCGCAGCGACGCGATTGCGGTGCTGGAAGAGATCCTGCCGACCCTGCCGTTGGTTCATTACCGCAATCTTTGGGACCCGGCTTTGATCCTCAAGGAGATATTGAGCGCTATCTCGCGCGCTAAGGATGAACTCTACGACGATAAGGGCTATCTCGCGCTCGCCAAGACGATGGAAGAAGAGGCCGGCGACGACGAGGAGAAGCAGATCGCCGCGCGCAAGTGCCTTGAGATTGCCGCTGTCTATGAGCGCTACGAGCGTGCCAAGGCCAATCATAAGGCCGTGGACTTCGGCGACCTAATCATGGGGCCGACGCGGCTTCTCGAAAGCAACAAGGCGATTCAAGCCGCCATTCAATTGCGCCACCGCCATGTCCTCGTCGATGAGTACCAGGACGTGAACCGGGCAAGCGTGCGCCTGGTGAAAGCCATTGCGGGAGACGGCAAGCGCCTGTGGGTCGTCGGCGACGCGCGGCAGTCGATCTACCGCTTCCGCGGCGCATCCTCCGCCAACATGGTAGGGTTCAAGACAGAGTTTCCAACCGCTGACATCGACCAGCTCGGCATCAGCTACCGCTCTACCCAGCAGGTCATCGATGCGTTCACGGTCTTCGCGCAGGCCATGGGCGCATCCAAAGGCATGCTGGCGCTTGAGCTTACGCCTGATCGCGGCACAGGCCCCGAAGGGCTCGACCTGCGCAAGTTCGATCGCGACGAGGATGAAGAGGAAGGTATTGCCGCCGCCATCCAGGAATTGCAGGGCAAGGGCGTGCGGCTGCGCGACCAGGCGGTCCTGTGTCGCTCCAACCGGCGCCTCAATGAGATCGCCGCCGCGCTCGAAGCGCGCAACATTCCGGTCCTGCATCTGGGAAGCTTGTTCGAACGCGATGAAATCCGCGACCTCTTGGCGCTCATGAGCCTTGCCATCGATCCGTTCGGCGATGCGCTCATTCGCGTCGGAGCCTTGCCGCGCTACGGCGTTCCGCTTCAAGATATCTACATTGCGCTTGCGCATCTGCGTGATGAGCGAAAGGACTCGGTGGAACGTCTCGCCGAGCTTGCCAATTTGCCGGGCCTTTCCAAAGAGGGCGCCGACGGATTCCGGCGGCTCGCGGCCGAGCTGCAAGGCCTCGCCCCCCAAAGCCAACCGTGGGAGTTTTTAACGAGTTATCTGCTCGATCGCACCGATACCGGCCGCATCATGGCTGGCGCCGCAACGGTGCCGACGCAGATGCGCAACGTCGCCGTCTGGCAATTCCTGAATTTCTTGCGCGACCACAGCCCCGTCGGATTCGGTCTTCCGATTCATCGCGCCCTCGATCGGGTCCGTCAGCTTGTGCTACTCGCGGAAGAGCGCGATCTGCGCCAAGTGCCGGCCCCTGCCCTGCACATGGATGCGGTCCGGCTGATGACGGTCCATGGCAGCAAGGGCTTGGAGTTCGAGGCTGTGCACCTGCCCGGCCTTGCGACACGCAGCTTTCCGACCTCTTACACCGGTCAACGTTGCCCGCCGCCCGTGGGACTGATCGCAGGCGCGGAGGGCAGTGTTTCGGACGACGCCAAACGCTCACACGCAATGGAGGAAGAGTGTCTTTTCTTCGTAGCGATGTCGCGCGCACGCACGCATCTGCGGCTCTACCAGACGCGCTTTTACGACAACGGCGACAATCGCTCATCGTCCAAGCTTCTGACCAAACCGCTCTTGCGGCTGGTCCACGAAACGGCGGCGCCACCGACCGTCCCCTTGCCGCCCGATGCGCCGCGGCCGCAGCCCATCGCAATCACCTTCGGAGCGGATTGGATCCTTTCCGATCGGCGGCTTGAACTCTATCAGAAATGCCCGCGCCGGTTCTTTTATACGCATGTGCTCGGGCTTGGCGGCGCGCGCAAGGCGACGGCCTTCGCTCGAACGCATGATTGCCTTTACGAACTGATCCGCTGGATGTCGCAAGCGCGTCTTGAGGGCGACCCGGCCGAGACCGACGCAGAGACAGCCTTCGAAGCCATCTGGCAAGATCGCGGTCCTAAGGATCACGCCTTCGCCGGCGACTACCGGCAGCTCGCCTCTCGCCTGGTCGGCGCATTGGTGCGCTCCGGCGCAGGGCGACGGTTCCAGAAATCGGAGCCGCTTGCGATCGACTTCCCGAATGGCCGCGTCGTCGTCGAACCGAATGAGCGCGCCGAGATGCTCGACGGCAAGGTCGTCTTGCGGCGCGTGCGCACCGGTTACCGGACCAAGGAAGAGTATGACGGGCTTGAGTACACGCTCTACCGGCTGGCCGGCGAGGCGCACTTCAGGGACGGATTCGTGGTCGAGGCCTTGCACCTGACCGACGGCGTGATGGAGTTCGTCGAGATCAGCGACGAGAAGTTCGGCAACCGGCGGGACAAGACGCAAGGGATGCTCTCTGGCATCAACGCCGGGAAGTTCCCGACCGAGATCAATCCGGTCACCTGCCCGCGCTGCCCTCACTTCTTCATCTGTCCCGCCGCGCCGAAGGGGCCGCTCGACCTTTCTTAAAAAAAGCCGCGCGCCGCCTTTCCTGGTACCCCCTGTTTTTTCCGATCACCTCTTGAAGGGACGGAGAATGGCAAAGGGGCCGCACTCCTGATCCCAGCAAGGAGTGCAGCACATGACTTCAATCGACGTTTTCTACCAGGGCGAGGGAATCCGCGAGATCGCGCATTTCGAGGCCACCGCGGAAGACAGCTTCGCCGCTATCAAGGTCGCGATCATCGAGAAGCACGGTCTCGCTCAACAGACCCTGATCTACCTCGAAGACCGCGACGAGCCGGTGGATGAGGCCTGTCTCGTCCGCGTCCATGCCGGCCGTTCCGGCATCAAGGCCCACCTGCACCGCTGCCGCCACATCGAGGTGGCGGTCACCTTCAACGGCGAGACGGAGCACCACCGCTTCGGCCCGGGCACGACCGTGGCGCGGGTGAAGACCTGGGCGGCCGAGAAGAAGTTCGGCATGACGCCGCAGGAGGCGGGCGAGCAAGTGCTCCAGATCGCCGGCACCAAGGACCGCCCGGATCCGGGCACGCATCTGGGCACGATCGCATCTTGCCCGGCCTGCAAGATCGCGTTCGATCTCGTCCCTAACGAGCGCGTCAACGGCTAGGGAGCGGCGTGATGAGTCTCCCGGATGAGCGGGCCTTCCGCGCCGATATCGGAAAGCCCGCCTTCCGCCTCGCTCAAGCGGAAGGCCGCTGGCGCTTGACCGGCATCGCCTGGCCGCATGTGCTGATCGCCGTCACCGCGGCCGACGGCCGCGCTCATGTCCTGCGCTTCAACTGCGCCGGCTATCCGCAGCAGCCGCCGACCGGCGGGCCTTGGGATCCCGACAAGAACACAGTCCAGCCCGCCGCGCGCTGGCCGCGAAGCAAGGGCGGGCGGCTTGGCACCGTGTTCCGCCTCGACTGGAAGGACGGCACCGCGCTGTACCTGCCCTGCGACCGCGAAAGCATCGCCGGCCACGACAACTGGCGGCACGAGCTGCCCTCGAAAATCTGGCGGCCGGCCGCCGGCATCAATCAGTACCTGGAGCTTGTTCATGAACTTCTCAATTGCGCAGACTATTGCCCGCCTTTGGGCACCGCGGCATGAAATCTCCTGCTCGTGGTTCCTGTGGCAGCGCCTGTGCGCGAAGCTGCGCGAGCGCGGCCGCAACGCGAGCCGCGAAAGCGGCGCGTTCCTGCTCGGCTCCCGCGCGGACGGCCGCGCTCGCATCACCGATTTCATCCTGTACGACGATCTCGACCCGCACGCGCTCGACACCGGCATCGTGCATTTCGACGGCCGGTATTTCGGGACGCTGTGGGACATGTGCAAGCAGCGCGGCGTGAGCGTCGTCGCCGACGTGCACGTGCACCCGTTAGGCGCCGGACAGAGCGGCTCCGATCGCGAGCATCCGATGATCTCGCGCGCCGGTCACGTCGCCTTCATCCTGCCGAACTTCGCCCGGCCGCCCGTGCCGACGGAGTCGGTCGGCATCTACCGCTACCTCGGCGGCAAGGGCTGGCAGACCGTGCCGGACACGGCCCGCCGCATCTTCTTCCACATCGGATTGTGAGGCCGCCATGACTGCATTCACCGCCGCAGACAAGCTGCACCGCCTGGTCAAGCACGCACTCGACAGTGGCGCTGCCGCGAGCATCGCTGAAGCCGAAGCGCTCTTCGCCGGCTACCACCTTGCGCTCCGCATCGGCGAGGACGCCGCGCGCGACCATCATCATCAGGCCGCGCTCCTGACCGCCGTCGCGCTCGCGCGGCGTGTCTTTCTGGGCGGCGTGAGCGTGTCGCCGTTGCCGGACACGCCGCTGCTCGCCCCGCTTCCGTTCGGCGCGACGCTGGCCGATGCGGTCACCGGTCTTGGCGGCAGCATCGCGGAACCTTCGGCCGGCAGGCCGGTGATCGAGATTGGCGGCACGCCGTCCGAGCGGCGCGCGCCCTTTCATGTCCGTGCCGTATTCGCCGGCTGGCGCGGCGGGATCGTTCCGGCGCCGGCCGGGGCGGCGCCCGTGCCCGCGCCCATCATGGCGCTGGCGCCCATGCTCGCCGCCGCACTCGCCGTGAACGAGGCCTTTCTTTATGTGTCCGGGCATGCTGGCATCGCCGGGCGGCGCATGGTGGGTCTGTCGCTTTGGGATCCGACTCCCGCCTGCGACTGGCTTGCAGGCGCCGGCAACGAGCCTGCCCTCTCCCTCCTGCCCACGCGGTTGTGGCTCATCGGACTTGGACATCTGGGCCAAGCCTATCTTTGGGCCCTCGGGCTGCTGCCCTTCGCCCGCCCGCAAGATTTGAGCCTGGTCCTGCAAGACATCGACATCATCACGCCTTCGACCGAAAGCACGTCGATCTTGAGCGACGCCGCGCTGATCAACGTCAAGAAGACCCGCGCCATGGCCGCTTGGGCCGAGCGGCGCGGGTTTACGACCGCGATCCATGAACGGCGCTTCGATGCGTCGTTCCGGCGCCAAGATGACGAGCCGGCTGTCGCCTTGTGCGGGCTTGACAACGGCGCCGGCCGCCAGGCGCTCGATCAGGTCGGATTCGATTTCGTTGTGGAAGCCGGACTGGGACGGGGACATCACGACTTTCGCGCGATTCGGCTGCACACCCTGCCGGCATCGAGCCCGGCGTTGCAGATCTGGCGCGGCACGCAGGCCGACGATCAGGTCGAGGACAGGCCTGCATATAAGGACATGCTCACGAGCGGTGCGCTCGATCGCTGCGGCGTCACCCTGCTCGCCGGCAAGGCTGTAGGCGCGCCGTTCGTCGGCGCCGCGGCGGCCACGCTAGCCTTGAGCGAAGTGCTACGCCTGCTGCATGGCGGCGCCATTCACGAACTCATCGAGGTCGACCTCAAGATGCTGGAATATCGCGACGCAGTTATCACGCAGAAGAATTTCAACACGCTCAATCCTGGCTTTGTGCCAATTTAGTCATCCCTTGCGCGAACAACGCCTTACTGGATCTTGCCAAGCTCCGCTCAGTGACCCTTCAGTTGCATGCAATCGAGCACAAAAATGTTTGTTTCCGAACACCTCGCGAATTTTAGATCATGCTTTCCAGCTCCCCCGGCCTTAGCTTTGCCAGAAGACAATGAAGGACGGAGCCCCGAGCGCTGGTTCAAAGACATCGACCGGCATCAACTAACTATGAAAGTTGGACCATTGCGCCCGACAACAAACCGGCCCGAACTTCTAGCCATGGCGGCGGATCGCAGCGTTGGAACGCTTGAACTCTGCATTAGCATACTTGCCTGGGGTGGTATGCATGGCAAAAATCGCGACCTACTGTTCGAGCGGCCTCTAGAGCCATGGCTCGACGTAGCTAATAAGATTCGTGACGACAAGCTTAGTCGGTCTGAGTCCTATGACGCGTTCGCCGCACTGAGATCTAGTGGGAACTCTGCAATTGTCGGGATGGGACCTGCGTACTTTACCAAACTAATTTACTTCTTAGCGCCCGCCGCCTCCTCCCGTGTCGCCAAAGGCTACATTATGGACCAGTGGCTTGGCTGCGCAATCAACCTTCTTACTGGCCGCCACGTCGTCAAGCTCGACCAACATCTCACATGGAAGCTCAAGAAAAACAAACCGGTGCAGCGCGCCGATTCATTCGTCAGCAACCTGAATACCGGCCAGGATTACGAGGCATTTTGCCAAATCGTTGAAGCACTCAGCGCCGAGCTGGGGACAGCTTGGACACCAGAATTGACTGAGCGCGCTCTAATTTCAGAAGGAGGACGGACACCCCATCCATGGCGGTCGCACGTCGTGGAACAGAGGCTCGCGACGATGTCAATTTGGTAATGGCTTGCGCTCATAAATGTCACCCACCGGTATAACTGATAAGCAAACTCTCATTTCCTTATCAGTCGGCGGGCAGTTTCAATCACAGCAGCCATAGCGATCGCGCAATGAATGAAACATTCATTTTGGCGTCTTTAGAGAGCGGCGATCTACAGGCCGCGCTCCCTCCTCGCTCATTCGCCCCAAGGACGAACGAAGCGTGCCACTCTCCGGCTCCCTTTCCGTGCCGTTATTGAGCGTAGCGAAGACATTTTTTGTCGTCTTGGCATTTGCCTCCAACTGACGGCCGTGATCTTGAGCTAGAATTTTCAGTTGAGAAATCTCAGTCTGAAATTCATTGACGAGATTCGTAATAGTCGCTTTCGCTTCGATCAGCTCCTGCTCCACTGCCAGCAACCGACCTTCCAACTTTCTGAGATTCTGATCGTGTGATGCATGTGCATCCGACCCAACTTTCCCAGCACGCGACTTGCGCGCAACACCCCTGTCCGTCGCTCGCTTGCCCATATCGCCCCTCCCTTTCCTCACGCCTTCAGGCTCAGCATAATCAGCCCGCTTGCTATGGGAAAGCCTTGGCTGACCGAGTTCAAGGCCCGGTCTTCGCTCGGACGCACAACATCGTCGCGCTAGTGGCTGTAGCGGCCTTTCCACCACGTGACGTTTGGTTACGAATGCTCCCGGTCTATTTGCCCACAACTACCTGGACCTTCGACGTAGTAGGTCCTGAAGATGCATGCGCTCGCACGGTCAGAATTCAGAACACATTGACCAGTGAAGGTGGAAGATTAACGATTTTATCGCGGCGTCGTTTTGCACGGAGAAACTGATAAGCTTTTATTGTGTTGCGGCGATCAGCCGAGTTGCTAGAATCTAGCATTCAGTTTGATCGAGATGGCAGGCAAGCAAGCCAAGATACTTTCTGATCAAGCGGCGCGAGATTTGCTCTTCTTCGCCGACACGACCCGGCACCCGAATAGAAATCGCGTTATCGTTCTGCTCTCGCTGAAGGCTGGTCTGCGCGCAGCAGAAATTGCGAAACTGACCTGGGAAATGGTCGAAGGCGCCGAGGGCGAGATCGGACCGACAATAGAGCTGCGAGACACCATTGCAAAGAAGCGGCACGGCCGCTGCATTCCGCTGCAGGGCGATTTACGAAAAGCGCTACTTGCTTTGCGTTCGTTGTCTCCGGGGAGTGGCGCGATTGTGCGATCCGAGCGCGGCGGACCGATGACGCCGCTCAGCATCGTTGTTTGGTTCAATCGGGCTTTTCACGCGACCGGTCTCAGCGGCTGCTCGTCTCACTCAGGGCGACGAACGTTTATTACGCGCGCTGCCAGACTCGTTCATAAAGCAGGCGGTTCGTTAAGAGACGTGCAGCTCTTGGCCGGTCATAGTTCCATTCAGACGACCCAAAAATACATCGACGGCGACAGCGATGCGCAACGGAGGCTGGTATCACTCATCTAGCTAAGCCTCTAAAGATGCGGCACGTCAAACTAGCGCAAGTTGACCCGATGGCGTTCGCAGCACCTCTGATCGGATCCGTTTGCGCGGTGAGCGTCGATCCAGGTTTCGCCGCCTCAGTTGATGGCACAAGCTCGAACGATCCGCGCCTGATATCGGCACTAAGAGCAAATAGTACGGCAGGTCTGTTCGATTGGATGATGGACAGCTTTAGCTTTCAGGGGATCTCGGACAGCGTCGCGCATTCCTATCTGGAATCGAACGGCAACGCGACTTGGCAAACGATTAAGTCTCAACTTGCCGGTCAGCCAACCTGCCCGCTCCTTCCGAGCTACTGGACATTCGAAGGGTGTCGCTACGACAAGACGAGCAAGTCGTGCTCTCAACCCGACCACATGGCTCGGTGCCCCTTACCGAGCCACCCCTTGCGCAACGGTCGGCTGAACCAAACAGCATTCGGTCTCTATCTGTTCATACGGGATCAGACGAGGTCCGACCTGGTTGGCTGGATAGACGAACGCCTCGAAGAGACCGGCGATATGGACTTTTGTGCAAGTCAGGAGGCGCTGATTGAGCCGATGCGGCATATCTTCGGGGTGTCGGACAAAGTCCTGGCGATGACCCTATCGGCGGTGCTGATGGCCGACCAGGCCAACCGACCGCGATGGTTTGACATCGGCAGCCAGGTGATCGTGGTCGATACCCTCGTGCATAATTTCCTAAGACGGACCGGCATTTTGGCCGCGTTCGACGCCGCTCACGTCTACGGTCCGAAATGCTATCAGCACGGCGGCTGCTCCGAGATTTTGCGCCGTGTAGCCGCATGCATTGACGCTCGCGTATTCGGCACCGGTTTTCCGGCAAATTTTCCGAGACTTATTCAACATGCACTATGGCGTTACTGTGCGGCTGACGAACTAGACATTTGCAACGGCAACAATATTGATGATACAAAGTATTGCACTCTTAATACTTGCCATATTTATAGTATATGCAGTCGAAACAAAGCTATTGCTGCGCGAGCCACAAACAAAACAAGAAGATAAAAAGCCATATAAAGTATTGATTCTGTTGAGATTTATAGCTTTTTAGCTAGAATTTCATTTGAGAGTATTTACTCTCAGATGAACCTAAGGAGAAACCGAAATGATGATCTTTGCGAGGCCGTCTGGCGGCCCTGGACCCGACTGCATACCTAGACCTCCCCAACAAGGGCCCCGATCGGGGCCCTTCTGCTTTTCTGGGAGGCTTTGATGACAAAGTCTGCAGAACATTCTCTGCCCAGCGCAAGAGAGTTGATTGTGTTCGGCCTCGACACAGCCGGCAAACCCAAGGCAGGGCGCTTCTCTGAGAAGCATGCCGCGGTAGCGACGAAAGCAGCCAAGTCGCTAAAGCTCTCGGTCTGCTCTGGCGACAAACCAGCCATCGCCGACATATTGAAAAGGATCCCTGTCGGACGGCTGCACGCCCAAGGCAAGGCGTTCATTCCGTACATCAAGCGGGCCCTCTTCGATCAGATCCAGACGGCCGCAGCCCCGACCTCTCTGGCCGCAAAGTCGAACGCGGGCCCTGCCGTAACGGAAGCCCCTCTTGCGAAGCCCCCTCGCAGTTGGGACGACATCGCAGAAGGGCATCTCGTTCTCTATCACGAGGGCTCCCGCGACGGCTGGTGGGAGAGCGTTGTCATAGCCAGAGACGGCGAGACCCTTACCCTAAAGTACCGCGACTTTACGCGGTATCCCGCTTTCCAATGCCACTATCGGGCGGTTGCCCTGCCCTATCTGAGTTCCGAGTAACTACAGTTTGGATGGCTCGGATATCCCGGGCCATCCGCTCCACATTCCCCAACATCGCAAACATAGGAACCCACCATGTCTCACGACACGGATCTCATTCGCTCGCTCAACGACAACCTCAGGCAACATCTGATCGGAGGCGGCGCGGTCATGACACCGGGCGTTGCAGCTCTCGGCCAAAGTTTTGTAGAGCGCGCGGTCAAAACCCTAGCGGCCTTTGATGACTTTCATCACGCTAACGATCCTCATCAAGAGCATGACATGGGCATATTTGACCTCGATGGTCACGCCCTCATGTTCAAGATCGACTACTACGATAAGTCCCTGCAATGTCATTCGCCCGATCCATCAGACCCGTCGGTTACCGAGCGAGTCATCACCATTATGCTAGCGTCCGAATATTAGGGTTTAGATCGCGGTCGACCTCGAGAGACCTTCTTGGCATCAGCCGGTGGCGGTCCAAACAAGACACCTGGCTCAACCTTCAAGGCACGAGCGATATGCCAAAGGGTCACGGCAGTCGGATTGCGTCGACCCGCCTCTAGACCGCTCAAATAGCTCTGCTCTACGCCAACCTTGGCGGCAAACGCTTCCTGCGACAGCTTAGCCGCGACCCTTCGCGAGCGAATGTTCTCTCCAATGAGGCGCCTGACGTCCATGGCGCCATGCGAGGCAATATCGCTCGCGAACTCTATGTACTATAATATATAATATAGAGGAGACGCGCATGCGCACATTGACCTGCATTCTCAAATCCATTTCCGACTTCCGAGCGAGAGCCCACGTGTCCCGGCTTATGCTCATACTCCTCGGAATACTCGTGATGATAGAACAGTCGACGCCTGCCCTTGCTGAAATGATCTCGATAAGGTGGCGGGCTTCTAGTCCCATGCCATGGGTACCAGGAAACGTTTACATTGACGGCTACTCGTCAAACTTTAGAAACGCAACGGTCGAGGAGAAGGGCAAGACCCAGAAAGAAGGCGAACTCGCGGCCGAGTTGCTCGTACCGAAAGGTACTGCGGGTGCAATCCCTTTTATAGTGCTGCTGCACGGGTGCGGTGGCATAACAAGCGTTCTAAAGAGGTGGGCGAACGAGTACGGAGGCAGGCTAGTCCAGGCAGGGTACGACGTTCTGGTTCTCGATAGTTTTTCAACTCGGGGCGTTACCGGCAATGGCATTTGTGCTGATCCCAGCCAATTGGAATGGGCACGGCGTCGGGCTGACGACGCTTATTCGGCTTTGGATTGGCTGATTGAGACCGGCAAGGCCGATCCAAAGCAGGTTTATGTGCTGGGCCGTAGCAATGGCGCGACGACATCGCTTATCATCATGAATAGGAAGATCGGCGACATTCAAAAAAACATGTTTACCGCCGCCTTCGCGATGCAGCCATCGTGTCTCTACATGAAGAACGTCGAGTTTTACGCTCCGGTATATTTATTCTTGGCTGAGAAGGACCAAGCGACGAGTCCACTGCTGTGTTCAGACATGGCAAAGGCCAAACGCCCAATCCCGGTACAAACTAAGCTTTGGGAAGGGGCGACCCATGGATATCAAGACCGTGTGCCGGATCGGATCGAGCAGATTGCAGGCAAGCAAGTGACCTTCGCCTACAACGCTGCTGCCAATGACGGCACAATCAAAGCTATCGTCGGTATACTGAACTCTCGCAAGCGGTAGCAGCAGCCGAAACTGGGAGACGCTTGGCGGACAAGTGTCGCTGCTGCAAGCTGTAGGGACGCTCATATTCTCGGTCGGTGCATGAGTAGGCGTTTAGCACCAGCGGACCCGGGCAATCAGGATAGATCCATATAGATTTTCTCCCGACGAACACCCTTTGCCCGTGAAGCCCTGGCATTCTTCGTACTCTGGCGAATATGCTTGACCAGGTCAGTAAGAATATCCGCAACTTCACGTTGTCGCAGCCCGGTACGCACGCAAACTATGACAGGCGCCTTCTTGGAAGGTTGATAGTCGTTGCTTCCCCCATTGACGATTTCTGTTATTTCATCAGGACCAACCAGGTAAACCTTGATCCCGCGGGTTGAATAAGTTGGCATAGGTGGCCCTCCGCTCTCTGCACACACTGTGCGTCTTAATGTAGAACGCATTTACAACATACGAGAGCAACGCGAGCACATCCCATGCTGTTCGCGTCGGACACTTGGGCGGATGGCGGTCACCACGCTTGCTCCAGCCAACCGGTCGACGTCTTTCAAACAATTCTACAAGAATTGCTCGGCTCAAAACCCCTCATTTCGGAACGCCTGATTGCGCTTTTCGCCTGACACTTCGCTTCAAAGAACGCCGCAGGCTGAAACAATAAGCAGAAAGGACGCTCGCCCGTCGTTTCTCCAAGACAGGCGGCTAGGGCGTAAGCGGAAATAGCATCATCGCTTTCAATCGGCCCGAAGCACCACGTGCGCTTGCCACATTCAACAAGTTCACGGAATATCGCGCTTTTCGACAGCTCTCAACATTACCCATTCTAGCGACAATCTCGCCTGAGACATCGCCGGAATGATCGCCTTCCGATCCGCTCGCCCGCTATGACGCTAATTTGAGAGTGAGCGACGAGAGGAGAACTAGTTATGGCGAGCAGGACAAAAGCCAGGCGCACAAGTGAGCAGAAAATTATCGCACGAATTGCCCGGGTTCGAGCGTCTTATGAAAAGGCGCGACGCGACGGAAGCAAATCCGCAGACTATAAGTACCTTAGGTCGGTGCTGCGGGCATACGACTATTTCGACGATCATGACCTATTGGATTGCTTGACGGAGATTGCCCCATACGCGCTGATGACACCGGTTCGGTCCGGTCAGCATGCTATTCGCACCATTATTGAGGCCTCTCGCGCGAATGTTGACCTGCGGATGAGAAGCCGCTGGACACGTGCGCTGCAGTTCGCAATCCTGAGAAGCGTAGGGGCGGACGAGCTGATTCGTTTTCTGCGAGCCAACAATGGCATCGCGGGATGCGCCGATTTGGCGAGCAAGGTAAGGATTGGCTCAAATCACCGCCAGTAATCGCAGCCCTGAAGACGGACATATAGTTTCGGCCCGCACAAATAGGTTGCGCCTTGAACTCCTAGAGGTCAGCCAATCCAGGTGATCGTGAACCAGATCGCCTCTCCGAGAGTTCGCTGGATGAGCGTGGCAAGATGAGAATGTCGTCCCAATCCCCGCCTCTTTCAATTGTTTTGAAAGTGTAATGAGCCATCGATCCGTATTCGATCGGGGTGACGTCTATCCGCTCCAACTTGCCATCTGATCGGACATAGGGTTCGGCATCAAGATCGTGCTCGGGATCCAATTTGCCTCTTCCAAACGGAGAAAGAACAAGCACGCCATTAAAATGCATTCCCTCATTAGCGACAACGAGCCGACGATTATGCTTGTCCCGCTTTGGAACGGGGAGGTCGGGGCACCCGAAGAACCGGGGCATAGCGCATTTTGATCCTAACGAACGCGGTCGTCTCACCTCGCGCGTCACGAGCATTGCGTAAACACGGCAAACCTCATCTTTCATTATCTCGTTCTTCGCGCGGCGACTTTCAGGCAGTTGACGAAACATGAAGTTGAGAAAGTATGCGGATCGACCTCCAGTTATCATTCGTGAAATCCACGTATCGAATGCATCGATCTCTCTTACGAAAGAGTCCCGGCGATATTTCATGAGCCCTTTTTCCATAATAGTACTGTGTGAAATTAGCGACGGCCAATGAGTTCTCTTAAAGAGAAGTCATCTGGCCAGTTTGGGTAGAGTGGAAAGGATTGAAATTGAGAGCGTCAGTTCTCTTAAAGAGAAGTGCCTTGTAGGTTATTGCGCTCCATATAGGCATAGAGATGCCATATGAAGCTACGAACTCCATCGGCAACACGATATCCGCGGCCTAGCAGTGGTGGCCAATCCACGCTCTGCATCGAACCACTTGAATTTTGATCTAATTTACAACTTTTAATGCGGTGGCACGCTCGTACGTGCCGCTAGCCAATTGAAATTAGAGTCTAACTGCCTGCTCGCTTTGGGGTAAGCGCTGCTCAGGCGCACCTATCGGATGACAGGGTGATCTGCGAGCCTGCGGTTCGGTTCGACCGTTAGGCTCAGAGTGGACAAAGCGAATACCGCTATCAGGAAGCCAGTGCGATGGCTTGAGGTGTTCACCGGAGCCGGCTGTCGGCGGAAGTGGCGCGACGAGGGCAAGGCACTGATCGTCGCAGAGATTGTGGCGAGTGGCGCCTCGGTATGTTCCGTGGCTCGACGGCGTGGATTGTCGCTACAGCAGCTTTTTTGTCTGGCGGCGTTAGTTGCGAGAAGCCGCACGCGATCATTCCGAAGCGGATGAAGCGCAGTTTGTGCCGGTGGCGGGCACCGTGGTGCCGGTGCGAACCGCTCACCGGGAGCGCAGAGCAGATAGCGGGATCATCGAGATCGAAGTCGACGGCATCACGATCGGGGCCGGTCCAGGATCAGAGATCGATCATTCCTCCGTCGGAGCCTTCATGGAAGGTGGGACCAAAGCAGCGCTCACGCTTTGGAGATGAGAAGGCCACTATCATCTCAACAGTCTCGGCGATCCCTAGCTAGAGCGCTCTTCGCTTAACAGTGGCACTAAATCTTCTCGCTTTTTTCTGCCGACCGGATGCGCCAGTACGGCGATCTAACGCAGAGAGGATTAAATCACGTGAAAGATCCAGTTGAACATTTGAAAATGCTACGTCGACAGTTCAAAGTGCAATACCGGGGACATAGGAAGGAGATCGTCGCCCTAACCTGCCGCGGGTTCACAATGGCCCTAAAGATCCGAAAGTCCAAAAAGCGGCGCGAGTTGTTTTTCCTGACTGCGAACATTCCGTCTAAAGGACGTGATCGATTGGACATTGTCACAGAGGTGCTCGTTTATGCCATGTCGGGCGAAAAGTCAGAAAGGAAGCGAAAGCTGGCCTGGAAGCGGTCTAGAGCTATTCAGTACCTTCATCGGAGCGGTGTTGCTATCAAGGACCTTGGACGCGAAATCAGCAGCCAAGGCGGCATCGAGGCTTTGGTTCGTAAGGCCTCTAAGGAAGATCCACGCCGGACGAGAGCAGGTCAGCAGCCTCAGCCTTCTCGGCCAGCGCGCTCCAACTTTCCGTCGTCAGCTGACGAAGATGAGGAGGAAGCCGATGAGACGACGCCATATTCGAACAATCAGCCCTCATTGATTATGCTAAAGATCAAGTTGTCGGACCTGGACGCAATTCGCGACATAGAGAGCGGAAAGCGAGCCAAATTGACGATCAAACGTCTAACTACCAAGAGCCCTATCGCTGAAGTTAGACGAGTGCAGATTCTCGACTGAATCGACTTGAGAGGGGAGCTTCCGCTCGCCCTCTCGGCACTCTTGAACCTAGCGCCTATTTGGACGAACGGGCTCGGGCTTTGCTAGCCAACTTCCGCAGCGTGTCGGAAGTTCGGCGCTCATCTGAGTTACGGCCCAATAACCTTCCAAGAGCAGTATTTGAGAAGTTGGGATCCTTGGCTAGTAGCGGTGCGATTTTCTGCTGAACGGACTCTAGGATTTTATCCTCAGTGCGAGGCCGCCCCCTTTTAGCAGCCTTTCCGAACAGGACCCAAGACAGGCAAGCAAGCAAGATCTCCTTGTCAACCTTGCGGGAGGCATCCAGACTGAATGCGCTGAAAGCCTTCTTCTCCACTTTGGCGAACGATGCAATGACCCTTCTCACCAACCGATCTCGTTCTTGATCACCAACACTTCGGCCATCATTAGCTGGCTGAGCTGGCTCTCTTTTCGTTGCCGCTCGAAGCTTTTTGGCGACGTAAATCATTATGGCTAAGCGCTGACGTGGATCACTGAAATTCTTTACTTTCGGTAGGTCGAGCAGCTGCTTCGTCTTTTCCGACATTACTATGATCTCCCTTAGTCAATTCCGAGTTGGCAAAATATGTTTTTGCTTTTTCTTTCCGGGGATCGGCGAGAGAAAGGGGCGGCACGAGGAGCCCCATGGTGAGGACAGTACCCCAAATTCTCCCACGCTTGTTATCTCGACAGCAGGCCGCCGCCTATTGCGGCCTCTCCCTGCAAGCCTTCAGCAAATGGACTAGAGCCGGACGGTTGCCCCCGCCGCTAACCGGTACGGCGCGCTGGGATTTAAGGGCAATTGACCAAGCGCTAGACTCACTTAGCGGCATTCAAGAAAATGTAGAAGAGACTTCCCTAGACGAGTGGAGGACGAAACGTGCGCGTCGTTCTTAAAGGAGTTCACAAGGTCAAAAGGCGGCTCGCGAATGGCGAGATCAAGCTGCATTTTTACGCGTGGCGTGGTGGTCCCGCCATCCACGCGCAGCCTGGTACACCGGACTTCATTCGAGAATACCATGAGGCCCATGCGAGCCTTCGCCAACCGCGCGCCGGCACCTTCATGACGATCATTGCGCAGTACAAGGCTGCGCCGGAGTTCACCGGCCTGGCGCCGTCGACTCGCCGCGCCTACCTCGCTTACATCAAACTGATCGAAGATGAGTTCGGCGACCTGCCCGTGGCGGCTCTGGCCGATCGTCGGGTGCGCGGTGAGTTCAAGGCCTGGCGTGACCTGTTCGTTGGGACGCCACGGAAGGCGGACTATGCCTGGACCACGCTAGCGCGGATAATGTCGTTCGCAAAAGATCGGGGTATCATCGCAGTCAACCCGTGCGAACGCGGCGGCCGGCTGTACGTAGCCGACCGCAAGGACAAGATATGGACCGAGCAGGACATTGCCGCGGTTCTCGCGGTCGCATCCAGCGAGCTACAGCTGGCGCTGGTCCTGGCTCTGTGGAGCGGGCAACGCCAGGGGGACCTATTGCGGTTGCCCTGGTCAGCCTACGAGAGTCCCTACATTCGCCTTCGCCAATCGAAAGGTGGGCGCCGGGTCGCGATGCCCGCTGGCGCCCCCCTGAGGGCCTTGCTCGATGCAACGAACCGCCGGGGGCCGCTTATCTTGACGAACACGCTTGGCCGGCCCTGGACGTCAGATGGCTTTCGTACGTCGTGGGCCAAGGCCTGCGAGCGCGCGGGTATCGAGGGCCTGACGTTTCACGATCTGCGCGGCACGGCGGTCGTTCGTCTTGCGATCGCCGGCGCCAGCGTGCCGCAGATTGCGGCTGTCACCGGCCATTCGTTGAAGGACGTCGAGGCCATCCTCGATGCACACTATCTCGGTCGCGACATTCAGCTCGCGGAGGCCGCGGTGCTGAAGCTCGAAGCGAGAACAAAACTGTAAACGATGGTGTAAACGGCGCCTATTTTGCCGTTCGACCAAACCGCTAAGTGTTTGATTTAGATGGTGGGCGCACCAGGGCTCGAACCTGGGACCCGCTGATTAAGAGTCAGCTGCTCTACCAACTGAGCTATGCGCCCGAAAGGCGGTTAAAAGCCTTGCGAGGCCGGTCGTTTAGCAAAGCGATCCGGGTCTGGCAAGCGATGGCACGTAAGTTTTCCAAGGGTATGCCCACATCCCCCAAAAAAGCGAAAAGCCGCTGGATTCCAGCGGCTTCGCCAAGGTTGATCGCGGCAACCCTTGCAGGCTCAGAGCCGGCCCTCGCGGTCTCGGTCCGGGCCGCCGTCGCGGTCGAAACGGTCACGGTGGAAGTGGTCCATACCGCGCTCCATCATGCGGTCCATGCCACGCTCCATGAAGTGGCGGCGCGGGCCGTCTTCGCCGCCGCCGAACGGGCCGCGGTGGCGGGTCAGCACGGCGAGGCGCCGCTTCTGGCCCTCGTCCAGGGTCTTGTAGAGCGGATCGGCGGCATCGGCGATCTTCTTCAGGGCCGCTGACGTCGCCCCCATGTCCTCGGCGCGCTGGCGCAGGCGGGCGACTGGATCCTCCGGCCTGTCTGCGTCCTTGTTCGCGTCCTTGCCGGCATCGCCGGGACCGGCATTCATCCGTGCATTGGCGCGGTCGATGCGCAGCTTGGCGAAGTCGCGCACGGCGGCCTCGACCGGCGGCCACAGCTTTTCCTGGTCGGCGTTGAGCTTCAGCCCGGCATGGACGGCGGCGATCCGCGCGTCGACCATGGCGGCGCGGTCTTCCGGGTTCATGCGGATGTGGCGCATGTGCTCGTGCATCCACGGGCGATGATAATGGGCATAGACCGCGCCCGAGCCGGCGATGCTCAGCACGGCGATGGCGGCGATGGTGAACTTCCTCATGCGAACTCTCCTCTGGAAGGATGTTGTGAGGATGAGCGCAGCGCAGCTTACGCGCAACTTACAACTTGGACAGGGAGCGGGTTCTTTCGAAGATGTAACGCTCCTGAACCTTTATTCAGTCGCAATCGGAATCATTCGCAACAAAAAGGGCTTCCGCGCCCGGCACGGAAGCCCCCATTCATCGTCCGTTCAAATCAGTTTGTCGTGCTCTTCGCTTCCTTCTGGAATTCGTCGATTAACGGTTGGCCGATGCGGCCTGCCGCTTCCTTGTAGACCGGCTCCATGGCCTTGCGCATCGCCTCGTCCTGCTCCGGCGTGAGCTTGATGATCTCGCTCTTGCCGCTCTTCCTGATCTCGGCGAGCGCGTCCTCGTTCTCCTTCTGCGACTGCGTATTGTTGAAGTCGGTCGCTTCCTTCATCGCCTTCGTCAGGGGGTCGCGGATGTCGGCCGGCAAATCGTCCCAGAACTTCTTGTTCACGATCACGACGTAGCCGATATAGCCGTGATTGCTCTCGGTGATGTACTTCTGCACCTCGTGCATCTTCTGGGTATAGATGTTCGACCAGGTGTTCTCCTGCCCGTCGACCACACCGGTCTGCAGCGCCTGGTAGACTTCGCCGAACGCCATCACCTGCGGCAGCGAGCCAAGCGCCTTGAACTGGCCCTGGAGCACGCGCGAGGACTGGATGCGGAACTTGACGCCCTGATAGTCGGCCGGCGTCACCAGCTTCTTGTTGGCGCTCATCTCCTTAAAGCCGTTGTCCCAATAGGCAAGGCCGGTGATGCCCTTCGGTTCGAGCAGCTTGAGCAGCCTGGTGCCGAGCGGACCTTCGGTCACCTTCCGCAGCGTCTTCAGATCGGGGAGGATGTAGGGGAGATCGAACACCTCGAACTCGCGGATGCCGAGCGGGCCGAACTTGGAGTTGGATGGCGCCAGCATCTGGACGCTGCCGAGCTGGAGCGCCTCGAGCTCTTCCTTGTCCTTGTAGAGCGTCGAGTTCGGATAGATCTCGACCTTGACCTTGCCGCCGGTGTACTTCTCGGCGAGCTCCTTGAATTTCTCCGACGCCTTGCCCTTCGGCGTGTCGGTGGCCACCACGTGGCTGAACTTGATGATGATGGGCGCTTGGGCCGATGCCGGCCCGGTCAAGCCAAGAGCCAGGACCGCGATGGACGCAGCGATCGCGAAGGTGCGCATAATCTCTCCCTGTTGTTGTTTGGGCCGCCCGGCGCACGGGTGGCCAATGCCGTTAGCATCAATACAGGTCGACATCACCAACTGCTATTGGCCGTTAGCAGGGCAGCCATTCATGGTGAACGCCGCAAGCACCGCCTCTCCCGCTTCCGGAAGAGGCGGTGCTAGCAACCTCAGCTCGCGGCGGCGGTCGTCACGGTGTCGCGCTGGCGCTTCATGACGATTTTGTTGAGTGCGCCGAGATAGGCCTTTGCCGAGGCTACCAGCGTATCCGGATCCGCCGCGCGCGCGGTCATCGCACGTCCTTCATGCGACAGCCGCACCGAGACTTCGGCCTGCGCGTCGGTGCCCTGAGTCACTGCGTGGACCTGGTACAGCTCGAGCTTGGCTTCGTGCGGCACCAAGCGCTTGATGCAGTTGAAAACCGCGTCGACCGGACCGTTGCCCTCGGCCTCCTCGATCTTGATCTGGCCGTCGACATCGAGCTTCATGGTCGCGCGCTGCGGGCCATGGGTGCCGGCGATCACGGTCAGCGAGGTCAGCTTGATGCGGTCGTGCGAAGCGGCCATTTCCTCGTCGACCAGCGCCTCGATGTCCTCGTCGTAGATGTCCTTCTTGCGGTCGGCCAGCGCCTTCATCCGCGTGAAAGCATCTTCCAGCTGGTTCGGGCCGAGCTTGTAGCCCATCTCCTCCAGCTTGTGCACGAAGGCATGGCGGCCGGAATGCTTGCCCAGCACCAGCGAGGACTGCTTCAGGCCGACCATCTCGGGCCGCATGATCTCGTAGGTGGAAGCGTCCTTCAGCACGCCGTCCTGATGGATGCCGCTCTCATGCGCGAACGCGTTGCGGCCGACGATGGCCTTGTTGTACTGCACCGGGAACGAGGTCGCCGCCGACACCACCTTCGAGGCGCGGGTCAGCTGCGTGGTGTCGATCTTGTTCCAGTAGGGGAATTTGTCGTTGCGCACGTTGATAGCCATCACGATCTCTTCCAGCGCGGCGTTGCCGGCGCGCTCGCCGATGCCGTTGATGGTGCACTCGACCTGGCGCGCGCCGCCGACGACGCCGGCCAGCGAATTCGCCACCGCCATGCCGAGATCGTTATGGCAGTGCACGGAGAACACCGCCTTGTCCGAGTTCGGCACGCGCTCGATCAGCGTCTTCATGAAGTGGGTGTATTCGTCGGGTGTGGTGTAGCCGACAGTGTCCGGAATGTTCACCGTGGTGGCGCCGGCCTTGATGACGGCTTCGACGATGCGGCACAGATAGTCCATCTCGCTGCGGGTGCCGTCTTCGGCCGACCATTCGACGTCGTCGATCTGGTTGCGGGCGCGCGCGACCATGGCAACCGAGGTCTCGAGCACCTGCTCCGGGGTCTTGTTCAGCTTCACCCGCATATGCAGCGGCGAGGTCGCGATCACGGTGTGGACGCGGCCCCGCTTTGCAAATTTCACTGCCTCCGCGCAACGGTCGATGTCGGCGGGATGGGCGCGCGACAGACCGGCGATGACGGCGTTCTTGGAGCGGCGGGCGATCTCGCTGACCGCCTGGAAGTCGCCTTCCGAGGTAATGGGGAAGCCGGCCTCGATGACGTCGACGCCCATATCGTCCAGCATCTCGGCGACCTCGAGCTTCTCCTCGAAGGTCATGGTGGCGCCGGGGCACTGCTCGCCGTCGCGCAGGGTGGTGTCGAAAATGATGACGCGGTCCTTATCGGACTTGTTCACGGGGGCCATTTGAATTCCTTTTGAGCTTTGCGCCGTCAGTCTTCTAGGCGCTTGAGGTGTCCGGTGATCTCGACCAACCCCTGAGCGCCCAGGCGCATGGCGCCCAGCCGGCCCTCAGGGGCAAGTAAGAAGAAGCCCGCCAATCAGGAGGGTGGGCAGCAGCGCGGCCGGGATCGTGGCGGCGGCCAGAGCCACCTCCCCCGAAATCCCATCGATTTGGCCGCGAATCAGCATTGCCAGACCCTTTGAGCCCTCAATCCTCGGTCAAAACCGTTGACGGTTGGTTGCCGGGAGGCTCGATCTACCGTTTCTAGACGAGAAATGGCAGCAACCGCAACGCCAAAAGATGGACAGAACCATTGACCTGGTTTCCCCCGGCTATTGCCGGGGCGGCGGCACGAGGTCGAGCAACCGCTTGCGGACGCTCACTTCCAGAGGCGCGTTGCAGACCGGCCGATTGTAGAAGCCGCTGCTGCGACACAAGGTGGGCGTCGGACCGCGAAGGTCGCCGGCCTGGCAGGCAAGGCAAATTCGGAACGCCGCCGCCTCGAGCTGGAGCGAATAGTCGAGCGTCGATGCAGCCGGCTCGGACGATTGGAAGAGCTGGCTGCCCTTGATGTTCTGGAACCAGGTGTCGATGTGGCCCTTCACCTTCGCAGGATTGGCGAGGTCGTCCATGTTGAAGCGACTGTCGAGCAGCCCGATCGAGGCGCGCGGCGTGCGCGCCGCTGAGTGACACGACAGGCAGGATGAGCGGATATTGTCCGCAGGTCCGTTGGCGCGCCCCATGAAGCCCATGGTGAGACGCTGGTCCCAGCCATAGGTGACGTTCCGCAAATCGGGATTGATCCAGCTCTCACGGATCGCGCCGTCGTAGACACCGGGGTCGTTGCCCCATTGCAGCGATACCGGCACGAGATTGTCGAACAGGGCGTCGCCCTTTGCCGGGCCGCGCCAGACAAACGTCCCGAACACCCACCCGGTGTCCAGCGACCGGCCGGCCTTCGCTGAATCCTTCACTGAAATATCGACCTGAAGCAGGCGCACCGAGCGGATCGTGCGGGTGCCGGGATCCTGACCGCCGGAGCCAGCGCCCAAATTGTCGATAAAGGCGTCGTATTCGGGTGCGCCCTGGAGGTAGGCAACTTCGTCGGGTGAGGCATCGGTGAACAGAAATTTGACGGAGACAGTGTCATTCGGAAATTTCATCGCGACCGGGAAAGACGGATTGCAGGGCTCGGCGAAGACCTCCCCGAAGACTGCTGCTCCCGGCCTGTTGTAGAAGCCGACCGCCCAGACCTGGGAACCTCGTGTGTTGGTCTTGGACAGATCGCCGGGATCGGGGCCGCGTTCCTTGGTCAGCCCCATCAACGGCTCGCGCCCGGAGTTTCCGTAGTCAAGCCATTGCGAGATCCACCACTGCTCCTGACCGGTGCCGACGAGCTTGCGGTCCACGATCTTGAAGGACGTCTTCGCGGTACTGAGCACGGCATTCATGTAGTCAGCCGGCTTGGTGCGAAAATCGACCGATTCCCAAGGCTGCGGATCATTGGGATTGGGGCGCACCGGCGGATAGTCTAGTCGCCACTTGGCGGCGGCAACCGTGCCATTCGCCTTCATTGTACTCGCCGAAAAGCTCTGACATTCATCGGCCTGGCACGACGAGCCCGCAATCATAGCCAGAACGACGACAACCCCTGCCGCTCTCATGACGGGCTCCTTTGCGCCTGCCGGTGAATCTGGTCGGACCACGATTAGGCGCATTGCCGCACCAGGTGTGTTAAATGGTTCACACAACCTGGGAGAATTGCACGAGCAAATCGCCGCATGTCGGACGAAGTGGCAGTGCACACGCGCTTTCGCCGGCGGCCCATTTTGGGACCAAAGGTACAGACCGATTAGCCACTCAGCGAGACCGTCGAGCTACGCCGTGCGGCGAGCGCGAGCCCTGCTCTCCCAGCGGTTCAGCATCTGACCGAGCTCGCCGGTGGCGACCGGCCCAGCCTTGCCGGCGATCGCGATCTCGTTGGTATTGGCCGGTGCGTTGGCGCTCAGCCAATCCGGCTCGCTGTACTCACGCCAGCGGCGCGCCTCGGCCCGCCTTTTGCGGGACACGTAGTCGCGGGTAAAATAGCCGGCCGCAAATGCAATCCCGATCAGCAAAACCAGTACGACGACAGCGACCACAGTAAACTCCGACTTACACCCCGAATGACGTTCTGCCAGCCTCGCGCAGGAGGTCAAGGCTTGACATGCTCCACAGCTTGGCAATGTCCCGAAGGCAGTTTCGGTAAACTCCGTCACGCCGGACGAATTTGTCGTTTCCGTGTTCGATGTTGCAGCGCTTTTGCCGCCCCGATATCTCGCTGAGGATGCGTACCTCCCCCTCGCAACCGTCATCGGACCGGACTAACCTCGCCCTGCTCGGCCGGATCAACCGGCCAGCCGAACATGACCGGGAGGACGCGATGATACGCCAAAAGCAGCGTGACCAGGATGCTGCGCTTTCACGACGAACGCTCGTTCAAGGGCTTGCGCTCGGCGCCGCCACTTTTGCCGGCGCCGGATCCGCGTTGGCCCAGACCGGACCCGCCGCGCCGCCGACGACGATCACCACCCCGCCGCGCGATTTCGGTCCCAACGGCGCGCCGACCACCTATTTCTGGGACCCCGACGTCATCGCGGTCGATCCGTCCTTCAACGATCTCGCGCAGCCCAACACGGCGATCAAGCGTCTCTATACGGGCCTGCTGTGGGCTGAAGGCCCGGCGTGGAGTGCACAGGGCCGCTATCTGCTATGGAGCGACATTCCCAACAACAGGCAGATGCGCTGGAGCGAAGACGACGGTCGCGTCAGCGTGTTCCGCTCGCCGTCCAACAACTCCAATGGTAACTCGTTCGACTTCCAGGGCCGTCAACTCTCCTGCGAACATCTGACCCGGCGGGTGACGCGTTATGAACATGACGGCACCGCGACGGTGCTTTGCGACAATTACAACGGCAAGAAGCTGAACTCGCCGAATGACGTCGTCGCGCATCCTGACGGCAGCTACTGGTTCACCGATCCGCCCTATGGCGGCCAGCTCTACGAAGGTGAGCCCGACGCCGCGGGCGGTCCGAGCAACACCAGTGGCAAGCTCAATCCGCGGATTGGACAGCCGGCCGGCTTCGCGCCGGGCAAGCGCGAGCTGCCGACCAATTGCTATCGCATCGATCCTAGCGGCCGTGTCGATCTCGTCGTCACCGAGGAGCAGGTGCCAGATCCAAACGGGCTGTGCTTCTCGCCGGACTTCAAGAAGCTCTATGTCGTCTCAACCGGCAAGGGACCCGGCGACACCGGGCCCGGCGGCAAGGGCGAGATTTTCGTGTTCGACGTCGGCGCCGACAACAAGCTCACCAACCAGAAGCGGTTCAGCGAGTGCGTGATCGACGGTGTGAAGTGCGGGCCGGACGGTGTGCGCTGCGATGTCAACGGCAATGTCTGGGCCTCCAGCAATGCCGGCCGCGCCGTCGGCTACAGCGGCGTGACGACGTGGTCGCCGGACGGCAAGCTCCTCGGCCGCATCCGGCTGCCCGAAGTGTGCGGCAACATCTGCTTCGGCGGCCCCAAGCGCAACCGCCTGTTCATGGCGGCAAGCCAATCGCTCTATGCGGTGTACACGGCCACGCAAGGCGCAGGCCCGGGCTAAGCCCGCGCGCAAGATCGCAAGCCCGGGCGTCGGCGTGGATCGCCGGCGCCCGATCGGTTTCCGAGCGTGCGATCTGCACAAATAACGATCACGAGCGTACAAAGTCGCGGTTCCCTGATCGCAATCAAGCTACGTCCCGGGCAAATCTCCGCCATCAATCCAACGAAGATTGTATCGCGCGGAAGGGCCGCAGCGCGGTGCGCGAAGGCATGATGCTCTTCGTTCTCGCGCCCGACTTGAACGGGGAGTTGCGCGATGCGCCGTATGCCAAACGACACCATCATCGTCAGCGTTGGGGACCAGCAATTCGTGACCGAGTTCGGGGACCCGGGCCTGCCGAACGACGCCCGCGGCGGCAGCGACAACATGATCGCGACCGTCGACGGGGGCAACGCGGTCCTGATATTCGTTGGCGACGACCAGACCCTGCAAGGACATTCTCACGGCGGAAACGACCATCTCGCTGCGACCGTCACAGGCTTCGGGGACTACGTGTTCCTGGACGGCGATGCGCAGGCAATGTCCGGCGAGGCCCATGGCGGCAACGACGTGCTTCATGTCGATGCATCGACATCGATCTACGCGACCCTCGGTGTTTTTGGCGATGCCGAAACCGCCATGTCGGCCGACACGAGCGGCGGCAATGACGTCGTCATTGCATCGATGGGAAACAGATCGTCCGGTGCGTTCAGCGGAGACTCCGGCAGTTCCATGAGCGATCATGCACATGGCGGCAATGATATCCTCAGCGTGACCCAGATCGGCAGTTACGGCGGCGCTTCGATATCAGGCGATGCCCTCATCTCCATGAGCGGCGATACGCGCGGCGGCAACGACATCCTCAGCTACACCGTCGGGGCCGCCGCCCATTCCGGGGGCGCGTCTCTGGTCGGAGACGCCGGCTACATGAGCGACGATAGCCGCGGCGGCAACGATATCCTGATCGCGGCGGTCGACGGCAACCCGGACTCCACGTCCATCGTGCTCGTCGGAGACGCCTCGAACATGTCAGGCAATGCGCATGGCGGAGATGATATCCTCCTCGGCGGCAGCCGCCACGATTTGCTGTATGGCGACGCACAGACCTACGCCCCGTTCACAGCCGGCTCGATCACGGGCGGCAAGGACATGCTGAATGGCGGTCGCGGAAATGACCAGCTCTGGGGCGGACCGAACAACGACAGATTCGTCTTCAACAAAAATTCCGGCCTGGACGTGATCAACGATTTCGACCAGGGCAACAAGGCTGTCGGCAGCACGGCGCGCGAGCATGACGTCATCAATTTGCACGATTACGGCTTCGCAGACTGGGCGGCGCTGAAAAGTCTGATCAGCGATGACAGCACAGGAAATGCGGTGATCCACCTGACGGCGACCGATACGATCACGCTGGAGGGGATCCATACCGCGGATCTCCATCCAAAGGATTTCATGGTGTAAGAGAGCATTCATGCGCGTTGTGATCTGCGGCGGCGGCGTCATCGGGGCCTGCACCGCCTGGTTTCTTCGACGTCACGGCATCGATGTCATCCTCGTGGAACGAACCGAGGTGGCGGCCGCGGCGTCAGGTAAGGCGGGCGGCTTCCTCGCGCACAACTGGTGCGAGGGCTCGCCGCTCGATGCGCTGGCACGACGGAGCTTTGCTCTCCATGCGCAACTGCCGGATGAGATCGCAGGCGATTGGGGCTATCGCCCGATGACCGCTTATAGCGGCTTCGTTGCTGCCGATGGCCATCCGCGCCGGGATGCACCGTCCGCGCTCGGCTGGCTCAGCAACGGCGTCATCATCACGCAGCGCATCGGCACGACGGAGACCACTGCGATCGTTCACCCCAAAAAATTCACCTCGGCCGTGATGAACGCGGCGCTCGCGCTAGGCGCCGAGCTTCGCATCGGCCAGGTGACCGGCATCGTGCGCGATGCGGACGGCACGACCGCGACGGGCGTCGAGGTCGACGGCCGCATCGTCGAGGCGGACGCCGTCGTGATCGCCATGGGACCATGGTCGCTGCTCGCCGCGCAATGGATGAGCCTGCCCGCCGTCCACGGCCAGCGCAGCCCGAGCATCGTGTACGACACCGGCACGGATGTGCCGGCCGATGCGCTGTTCCTGGAGTCTGAAGAGAATGGCAGTGCCGTGTCGATCGAGGTCTTTCCTCGCGCTGACGGCAGCACGCATATCACCGCTCTCTCCGACATCGCGCCGCTTCCGCTCGATCCGGCTGCCGTGACGCCGGACCACGACGCGATCGCGCGCCTGCAAACCATGTCCGAGCGGCTGTCGCCCCAGTTCCGAGCCGAGAGGATCATTGCGCAGCAAGCCTGCTTCCGGCCGGTGACACAGGACGGCCTGCCGCTGATCGGCTAGGTGCCGCAAAGTGAAGGTCTTTATGTTGCGACCGGGCACAATGTGTGGGGCATCCTGAATGCGCCCGCCACGGGCGAGGCCATGGCGCAACTGATCGCGGAGGGTGCGACGCGCAGCGTCGACATCTCGCCATTTGATCCGGCCCGGCTCGCGCCGCTCGATCCATCGCTGCTGCGAGCGCGCTGAGCCGACGCGACGGCATCGCATTCATCGATCGCGTTGCTGTGCGCCCGCGATAGCTGCGCATGCCTACCAACGAAATCTGCATGCCTACGCGTGAAACGGGTCCGACGGCTTTCCTGCCCGCTATTTGCGCAGCGCTAGACTTTAGTCCGTGCCTCACAATCCTGGACGCGGTTTCACTTGCCGAGAATGTCTCCGCCGGTATAGTCGCGACATAATGGCGCATAAGAGGCCTGTTGAAGGGAGAGAACAAGATGAAGAAACCGCTCTCTGTTGCGTTGCGAATAGCACTCGGTACCGCCGCGGCCGCTGTGTTGATGACGTCAGGCGCGGCACTTGCAGCCGATCCTATCAAGATCGGTGTGATCGCGGAAGCGCAGGCGATTGCCGGCGCCTCCATCCCTCAGGCGGCACAGCTCGCCGCCGACGAGATCAACGCCAATGGCGGCGTCGACGGCCGCAAGATCGAGATCGTCTCTTACGACAATCACTCGTCCTCGGCAGATTCAGTGCGCGCTTTCCAGCGCGCGGTGAACGAGGACAAGGTCAACGCGGTCATCGCCAGTTACATCAGCGAGGTCGTGCTGGCACTGGAGCCCTGGGCCTCGCGGCTGAAGACGCCGTTCGTCACGCCCGGTGCAGCTTCCAACGAGATCAGCAAGAGCGTGCATGCCGACTACGAGAAGAACAAATACACCTTCCACGGCTATCTGACTTCCGCCGCGCTGGCGCTCTCGGTCTGCGACGGCGCCAAGGACCTGCTGGTCGACAAGATGCACATGAAGACCGCCGTCATCATGAGCGAGGACGCCGCCTGGACCAAGCCGCTCGACGTCGGCTACGAGGAATGCCTGCCCAAGATCGGGCTGAAGGTGCTCGACCACATCCGCTTCTCGCCTGATACCACCGACTTCACGCCGATCTTCAACAAGATCGAGGGCGCCAAGCCCGACGTGATCATCACCGGCATCTCCCATGTCGGCGTGCAGCCGACGGTGCAGTGGAAGAACCAGCAGGTGCCGATCCCGATGTTCGGCATCGCCTCGCAGGCCACCAACGAGACTTTTGGCAAAGACACCAATCAGGCCGGCCGAGGGCGTGCTCTACCAGGGCGTCTCCGGCCCAGGCGTCGCGGTGACGCCGAAATCGGTGCCGTTCGCCGAAGCCTTCAAGAAGAAGTTCGGCAATTATCCCTCCTATGCCGGCTACACCGCCTATGACGAGGTCTACTACATCGCCGACGCGGTGAAGCGCGCGGGCTCGACCGACGCCGACAAGCTGGTCGCCGCGCTCGAGACGACCGATTGGGAAGGCACGATCGGCCGCGTCCAGTTCTACGGCAAGGACGATCCGTTCACGCACTCGATCAAATACGGCAAGGGCCTGATCACCGGGCTGATGCTGCAATGGCAGGGCGGCAAGCAGAGCGCGGTCTGGCCCAAGGAAGTCGCGAAGGTCGACATCAAGTTCCCGAGCTTCATCAAGCTCTCGAACTAGCAGGACACGCTCCCGGGACCAGCTCCCGGGAGCTTCCACATGCGACCCCCGCACGTTGCCCCAGCAACATCGTCTCTCATCAATCAGATTGCCAATTCTAGATGCGTGCTTTCCAGATTCTGATCGATGGCTTTGCCATCAGCGCTCTCTATGCTCTCGGTGCCACCGGCTTCACGCTGATCTTCGGCGTGTCCGGCGTCCTCAACCTCTCCCACGGGGCCATCATGGTGGCGGCAGCGGTGGCGGCCTGGGCCGCCGCCAGCATCCTGAATGTCGGCACCTATGCCGGCGCACTGATCGGCGTCGGCGTCGCCCTCCTCACATCCTTTGCCACCTATTTCGCGGTGGTGAAGCCGATCCAGGACTCCCGGCGCATTCCCAATGAAGAGAAGGAGATCTTCGTCCTCACCGGCACGCTGCTGTGGGGGATCATGATCCAGGAGGTGATCGCTTATTTCTTCACCAACAACGCCAAGACCGTGCTGCCGATCGTCGAGGGCGTCGTCGAGATTCTCGGCGTACGCACGCCCCGGAACGAGATCTTTACCGCGATCGTGTGCTGCTTCGTCATCGCGCTGTTGTGGCTCCTGGTGAACCGCACCCGCACCGGCAAGGCGGTGCTGGCGGCCTCGATGAACCCGCGCGGCGTCACCCTGCTCGGCCTCGAGCTCACCAACATCTACGTCGTGGTATGGGCGATCTACGGCATCCTCGCCGGCATCGCCGGCGTGCTGCTCGGAATGTTCCTCGGCGTCAGCTCCTACAGCGTCGGACCGCTGACCGCGAGCGCGTTCTCCATCGTCGTGCTCGGCGGCCTCGGCAGCGTCTCCGGCTCGCTGATCGCGGCCTTTGTGGTCGGCTATCTCGAAACACTCACGGCCTATCTGGTCTCGCCGGCCTACCGCACCATTCCGGCGCTGCTGCTGCTCGTGTTCGTAATGTACATCCGGCCCCAGGGCCTTCTGGGGAGGCGCTGAGATGGCCAGCTTCTTTACGACACGCCTGTTCTTCATCTCGCTCGCGCTCGTCGTCATCGCGGCGACGCTGCCGCTCTACGTCTCCGGCTACGTGCTCGGGCTTCTCACCGTCGCTTTCTATTTCGGCGTGTTCGCGATGGCCTGGGACCTGCTGTTCGGCTTCGCCGGCGAGGTCAATTTCGGGCCGACCTTCCTGATCGGCGTTGGCGCCTACACCGCCGGCATTCTGAATGCCCAGTTCGGCTGGTCGGTTTACGCTTGCATCGTGCTCGGCGCGCTCGCCTCCGTCATCGCGGGCCTCGTGCTGGCGCTGCCGGCGCTTCGGGTGCGCGGACCGTATTTCGGCCTGACCACGCTGGTCGCCGTGCTGATGCTGCAGAATTTCATCGTGGTGTTTGCCGACCTGACCGGCGGCGAGATCGGCCTGACCATTCCCGACGTCATCTCCATCAACGCCGGTGTCAATTACTGGATCGCGCTCGGCTTCATGACGATCTCGGCGGCCATTCTTTACGGCCTGTCGCAATCGCCTGTTGGCCTGGTGCTGCAAGCCAGCGGCCAGGACCCGGTCCAGGCCGGCGCGCTCGGCTTCAACATCGTCAAGCACAAGCTCGCCGCCTTCATCGTCAGCGCGTTCTTCTCAGGGTTGTCAGGCGCGCTGCTGGTGTTCTATTTCGGCACCGCCTCGGTCGGCACCGTCGTCGACGTCGCGGTCGGCGTCAACGTGATCGTCTCAGCCGTGCTCGGCGGCCGGCGCACCGTGCTTGGCGCGGCACTCGGCGCGATCTTCCTGATCGTCGCCGGCGAGTTCCTGCGCCCGACCGGCGAGCTTGCGACCTTCATCGTCTCCGCGGTCGCGCTCCTCGTCGTGCTGTTCTTCCCCGGCGGCTTCCTCGGAGCGGCCCTCTCGCGTGAGGCGCGCTCGTGATGGATATGCGAAGTTCAAACAGGGCCGTGCTCGAAGTCCGCGGCCTGACCAAGCGCTTCGGCGGATTGACGGCGGTGAAGAACCTCGGCTTCGAGGTCAATAGCGGCGAGATTTTTGGCCTGATCGGGCCGAACGGCTCGGGCAAGTCGACCGCGATGAAGAGCGTGATGGGCATCGAGCGCCCGACATCAGGCGAGGTGATCTTCGAGGGCGAGGACGTCGCCGGCCTTCCGGCGCACAAGATCGCGCGCAAAGGCTTCGGCATGGTGTTCCAGCATTCGCGGCCGCTGAACCGGCAGACCGTGCTGGAGAACATCATGGTCGCGCTGCTGCCGGACAGCCTCTTCATGCTGTTTCCGGACAAGGCGCTGGTCGAGCGAGCCAAATGGATCGCCGACCGCGTCGGGCTCGGCAACGTGATGAACCGCCGCCCGCCGACGCTGCCCTTCGCCGACCTGCGCCGGCTCGAGCTGGCCAAGGCGATCGCGCGCGACCCCAAGGTGGTGCTGGTGGACGAGCCCTTTGCCGGGCTGACGCGGGCCGAGGTCGAAATCTTCTCCGACCTGATCCGCAGTTTTCGCGACGAGGGACGCGCGGTGATGCTGGTCGACCACAACGTCAAGAGCGTCGCGGCACTGGTCGACCGCGTGCTCGCGATGTATCTCGGCGAGGAGATCGTCACCGGCAAGGCCGAGGACGTCATGAAGAACGAGACGGTGCGGCGGGTCTATCTCGGCGGCGCCATCGAGACCCATGCGCGGCCCGAGACCAGCTTCAAGGACAAGGTGCCGCTGCTCCAGGTCGAAAATGTCAGCGTGTTCTACGGCAAGGCGCAGGCGCTGGAGAACGTCTCGATCCACGTCCACGAGGGCGAATTCGTCTCGATCGTCGGCCTCAACGGCGCCGGCAAGACCACGTTGTTCAACACCATCTCCGGCTTCCTGCCTTATAGCGGCGAGATCGTGCGCAACGGCGAGAAGCTGCGCGGCACGAGCCCAGCGAAAATCGCCCGCAGCGGCCTCGTGCAGTGTCCGGAATCGCGCGAGCTGTTCGGCGAGATGAGCGTGCGGGAAAACCTCGATCTCGGCGGGCAACATCTCGCCGACGACAAGCGCGCGGCACAGCTCGCCTGGCTGTTCGAGCTGTTCCCGATCCTGAAAGAGCGCCAGGGCCAGATGGCCCAAACGCTCTCCGGCGGCGAGCAGCAGATGCTTGCGATCGGCCGCGCGCTGATGATGCAGCCGCAGATCCTGATCCTGGACGAGCCGACGCTGGGCCTCGCCCCCGTCATCCTCGAACTGCTGTCCAAGGCCCTAACGAGGCTGCGGCAGACGACATCGATCACGGTGCTGCTCGGCGAGCAGAACGTGACCTTCGCGCTGCCGCATGCCGACCGCGTCTATGTGCTCGAACATGCGAGGATCGTCTGGGAGGGCGATCCCGGCCGCTTCGCCGCGGAGGCAGGCGCCGATTTTCTCTAGTTCGCGCATACCGACAAAAAAACAAGCAAAGGGAAACGACCATGCGACCATCGACGAATTTAAGCGGCAGCTTTCTCCTCGCCTCCGCGCTGGCGCTGTGCCTTGCCGCTCCCGCCTACGCCCAGTCGAACGACCCGATCAAGATCGGCGTCATCGCCGAAGTGCAGTCGATCGCAGGTGCCGCGACGCCCGGCGGCGCGCAGATTGCCGCCGACGAGATCAACGCCAAGGGTGGCATTCTCGGCCGCAAGATCGAGATCGTGACCTACGACAACAAGAGCTCATCGGCCGACTCGGTGCGCGCGTTCCAGCGCGCGGTGAGCGAGGACAAGGTCTCCGCCGTGATCGCGAGCTATATCAGCGAAGTCGTCCTCGCGCTCGAGCCCTGGGCGGCGCGGCTGAAGATGCCGCTGATCACGCCGGGTGCCGCCTCGAACGAGATCACCAAGGCGATCCACAACGACTACGAGAAGAACAAGTACACCTTCCACGGCTATCTGACCTCGGCCGCGCAAGCGCAGCTCGTCTGCGACGCCGCCAAGGATCTCCTGGTCGACAAGCTCAAGTTCAAGACGGTCGCGATCATGAGCGAGGACGCCGCCTGGACCAAGCCGCTCGACGTCGGCTACGAGGCCTGTCTTCCGAAAGCGGGCCTCAAGGTGGTCGAGCACGTGCGGTTCTCGCCTGATACCACCGACTTCACGCCGATCTTCAACAATATCGAGGCCAAGAAGCCGGACGTGATCGTCACCGGCATCTCGCATGTCGGCGTGCAGCCGACGGTGCAGTGGAAGAACCAGCAGGTGCCGGTCCCGATGTTCGGCATCAGCGCCCAGGCGCTGAGCCCGAGCTTCTGGAAGGACACCAATGGCGCCGCGGACGGCGTGCCGTCGCTGGCGGTCGCGACGCCTGACGTCGCCGTGACCTCCAAGACGAAACCGTTCGCGGCCGCCTTCAAGGCCAAGTTCGGCTCGCCGCCGGCCTATACCGGCTACACCGCCTATGACGAGGTCTACTTCATCACGGAGGCGATCAAGCGCGCGGGCTCGACCGATCCCGACAAGATGGTCACTGAACTCGAAAAGACCGACTACGAGGGCACGATCGGCCGCATCCAGTTCTACGGCAAGGACGACGAGTTCACCCACGGCATCAAGTCGGGTCCGACGACCGTATCCGGTCTGGTCTTCCAGTGGCAGGATTCCAAGCAGGTCGTGGTCTGGCCCGAGAAGATCGCGGAGGGCAAGCTGAAGTTTCCGAGCTTCGTGAAGCTGTCGCAGTAACACGCCGGGCTTGGGCACCGGGCTCGGTGCCGAGCGCCCCATCGCCTTTGCAAGGCCCGTCGCTCCAACCGCGACGGGCCTTTGTTTTGTGCAGAACGCCACGGGTACGCTGTCACTCGTGGACCCATCCTGCGATCCTGCCGTTAACCCCCATGCGCGGCCGGAGCAGCCAGATGGACGACCGACCAAGACGACCCGATGGCCTGATGCAGGACGACGGCTTCGTTCGCGTGCGCGGCGCGCGTGAGCACAATCTCAGGAACGTCGACGTCAGCATTCCGCGCAATGCCCTCGTCGTGTTCACCGGCGTGTCGGGCTCCGGAAAGTCCTCGCTCGCCTTTGGGACGATCTACGCCGAGGCGCAACGGCGATATCTGGAATCGGTGTCGCCTTACGCGCGGCGCCTCTTCCACCAGATGCAGATCCCTGAGGTCGACGACATCGAAGGCCTGCCGCCCGCCGTAGCGCTCCAGCAGCAGCGCGGCGCGCCGACGACGCGGTCGTCCGTCGGCAGCGTGACAACCATCTCGAACCTGCTCAGGATGCTCTATTCCCGTGCCGGCGATTACCCGCGCGGACAAAAGATGCTCTATGCGGAGTCGTTCTCGCCGAACACGCCGGAAGGCGCCTGCCCAACCTGCCACGGTATCGGCCGGATGCTCGACGTCACCGAAAAGTCGATGGTGCCCGACGACACTCTCACCATTCGCGAGCGCGCCGTCGCGGCCTGGCCGAGTGCCTGGCAGGGACAGAACCTCCGGGACATCCTGACGACGCTGGGTTACAACGTGGACAAGCCCTGGCGTGAGCTGCCCAGGAAGGACCGCGACTGGATCCTGTTCACGGAGGAGCAGCCGACCGTTCCGGTTTATGCCGGTTACACTGCGGCAGAAGTCAAACGAGCCCTGCGCCGCAAGGAGGAGCCGAGCTATCAAGGCACGTTCACCGGCGCCAAGCGCTACGTGATGCAGACCTATGCCAAGTCCGAGAGTGCGATGATGAAGCGCCGCGTCGCGCAATTCATGATCACCCAGGACTGCCCGACCTGCCACGGCACGCGATTGAAGCCCGAGGCGCTCAAGGTCAAATTCGCCGGTCTTGATATCGCCGAGATGTCTCATCTGCCGCTCAAGAAGCTGCAGGAAGTGATGAAGCCATTCGCAAAGGCTTCGACGGATAACGCATCGGAGAAGACCATCGTCGCCAAGCGGATCTGCGAGGACCTGTCTGCGCGACTGGCCGTCCTGCTCGACCTCGGCCTCGGCTATCTCGCTTGCGAGCGCAGTACGCCGACGCTGTCGCCGGGCGAGTTGCAGCGGCTGCGTCTTGCGACACAGGTCCGCTCCAATCTGTTCGGCGTCGTCTACGTGCTCGACGAACCGTCGGCGGGCCTGCATCCCGCCGACACCGAGGCGCTGCTGCGAGCGCTGGACCGGCTCAAGCATGCGGGCAATTCGATCTTCGTGGTCGAACACGAGATCGAGGTAATCAGGCATGCCGACTGGCTGGTCGACGTCGGACCGGATGCCGGCGAAGGCGGGGGACTCATTCTCTATAGTGGACCGCCCGCAGGGCTCGGTCAGGTCGCGCAATCCCGAACTGCCCATTATCTCGCGCATCCACGAAAGCCGCTGCCGACGGTCCGCCGCGAGCCGAAGGCGCATCTGAAAGTCCGGGGTGTGACCCGCAACAATCTACGCGGCCTCGACGTAGATATCCCGCTCGGGGTTCTCGCCAGCGTGACCGGCGTGTCGGGCTCCGGCAAATCGAGCCTGATCAGCCAATTCCTCGTCGATGCCGTGGCAGAGCATCTCGGCCATGCACGGGCCACGGAAGCGGACGACGACAGCCTGGCAGCACCCGCGGTCGAGACATTGGGTGGCAAGATCGTCGCCGGCCTCGATCAGGTCGATCGCCTCGTGGTGGTCGATCAGAAGCCGATCGGCCGCACGCCGCGATCCAACCTTGCGACCTATACCGGTCTGTTCGACTACGTCCGGAAGCTGTTCGCCGCGACGCCGCAGGCAAAGTCCCGCCGCTACGATGCCGGGCGCTTCTCTTTCAATGTCGCGAAAGGCCGATGCAGCACTTGCGAAGGTGAGGGATTTGTTTGCGTCGAGCTGCTGTTCCTACCCAGCGTCTACGCACCCTGCCCGACCTGCAAGGGCGCGCGCTACAACGACAAGACGCTGGAGGTGAAGATCCGCGGAAAATCCATCGCGGATGTGCTGGCCATGCGCGTCGACGAGGCCTTCGAATTCTTCCGCGAAGATCCAACTCTCAACCGGTCGCTCTCGGTCGTCCGCGAGGTCGGACTCGGCTATATCCGCCTCGGTCAATCCGCCACCGAATTGTCGGGCGGCGAAGCCCAGCGCATCAAGCTTGCGACCGAGCTGATGCGGCCGCAACGCGGTCACACGCTCTATGTCCTGGACGAGCCGACCACCGGTCTTCATCCCAAGGATGTCGAGCGGCTGATCGCCCAGCTCGAACGCATCGTGGACGCCGGCAACAGCGTGGTCGTGGTCGAGCACGACATGGATGTCGTCTCTCACAGCGACTGGATCATCGACCTCGGTCCCGGCGCCGGCGACGAAGGCGGCCGCATTGTTGCGTCAGGGACACCGCGCGAGGTGGCCAAGGCCGGCGGGAAGACCGCAGGCTATCTCGCCCGTCGCTTGAAACAATAGCGCGGGTCTCGTCGCCGCCCATTTCGCAATTGCGTTCTGCGCTGCGGAGCCAGACCCCGACTTTCGCCATGTTGACTTCCCGCCGCCCCGCTCCCCATACTTCGAAAAAAGAATAACAAGACCAAATCATAAGACGATTTTTGAGGGAGGATAGGATGCCGACTTCACGCAGGCAGCTGCTGAAGAGCTCGGCGGCTGCCGCCGCCGCACTCAGCCTTGATTGGACACGCGCCCAGGCGCAAGCCGAGAATTTACGCATCGGCCTGATCTACGACCTCACCGGTCCGTTCGCCGCCGGCGGCTCGGTCGCCTCCTCGGTCGGCGCACAGATCGCGATCGACCTCGTCAACGAAAAGGGCGGCATCGGCGGCAAGACCAAGATCGTGCCGGTCGCGGCGGACTCGCAGAGCAAGGCGGACGTGGCGATCAACGAGGCCGAGCGGCTGATCAGCCAGGAAAAGATCGACATCATCAACGGCGTCTATTCCAGCGCGCATGCGGTGCCGATGGCGGCGAAGGTCGAGCAGCAGAAGAAGATCCTCTGGATCACGACCGCAGTCTCGACCGCCGTGTTCAAGGACAAGAACCTGCAATACGTGTTTCGCGCGCAGATCCATTCCGACCAGTACGGCCAGGCCTTCGCGGGCTTCGTCGCCGAGCACGCGCAGGGCAAGCTCGGCATGGACCCGAAGAACGTCAAGGTTGCGCTGATCCACGAGGACGGCCCTTATGGCGTCGGCGTCGCCGCGGCCGACGAGGCCTATGCCAAGCAGGCGGGCATCCAGGTGGTGATGCGCGAAGGCTATTCGGCGTCCGCGCCCGATCTCTCGGTGCTCGTGACCAAGCTCAAGCGCGCCAAGGTCGATGTGATCTCGCATGCCGGCTACAACCCCGACATCACCCTGTTCCTGCGTCAGGCCCGCGAGAGCGGCCTGCGTTTCAAGATGCTGTTCGGCGCGGGCGCCGGCTACAGCCAGCTCGACAAGCTGCGCGCGACCTTCGGCCCCGACATCGACAATTTCTGCAATATCGATCCGGTGCCGGCGCAACTGCTCGATGCCGCCAAGCTTGCGCCTGGAATCGGCGACCTGACCAAGACCATGGTTTCGCGCTACCAGGCCAAGACCAGCGCCACCGACGTGCCGCCGCACTGCTCGATGGGATTCAATCAGACCTGGATCCTGCTCAACAACGTGCTGCCGGTCGCCAAGGAGAAGTACGGCAGCTTCGAGCCCGAGGCCATTCGTAAGGCCGCGCTCGACGTCGACATTCCCGCCGGCGGCACCATCCAGGGCTATGGCGTGAAATTCTTCCCGCCGGGCACGCCGCTCTCCGGCCAGAACGAGCGCTCGACCCCGGTCGTGATGCAGAATGCCGGCGAGCACATCTCAGTGGTATGGCCGACGAACATCAGGACGCAAGACCCGGTGTTTCCGCTGCCGAAGGGATCGACCTACGGGACGTAGGCGCCGCAAGGGGACTGCGCTCCCTCGCCCCGCTCTTCGCGGGGAGAGGGTGGGGTGAGGGGCTGCCTCCCCGGGGACGGTGACAGTTGGACTCGCGGAGAGCCCCCCTCACCCGGATTGCATCTTCGATGCAATCCGGCCTCTCCCCGCAAGCGGGGCGAGGTGACATCGCGGCGCTGCCGACGACTCCCTACAACACCACACGCCGTCCCTCCTCCGCCGCCCAATAGCCTGCGTAGTTCACCTTGATCGTCTCATACGCCAGCGCGAGGTCCGACAGCGGCTGCCGTCCCGTCGCGGCGCATTCCATGAAGTCCTGGATCTCCTGGAGATAGCCGCGCGTCCACTCCTCTTCGAGGCAGACATATTGCCAGCCGGTTTTGCGGTCGACCTTCTCGGTGATGTAGACGGAGGCGAGCTTCTCCTCTGAGGTCTGGTAGCTCATCAGATGATTGTTCGGCGTGATGTTGGCGAACAGCGAGCCGCCTGACGTGTAGGTCTCGATCAGATTGCGCACGCCGCCCATGATCATGTCGCCGGAGAATACGGTGGCCTTGGTGCCGTCCGAAAACGTCGCGGTCAGCGTGCCCCAATCCTCGACGTCAACAGGATTTGCCTTGATGTAGGTGCGCTCCTCCGGCTTGAGGACGGCGGTGACGTTGCCGACATCGCCGGTCACGCTGGCAACGCGGATGGTCTCGCCGCGCGCCTTGGCCTCGACCTGCTTGAGATACAGCACGGCGGAAAGCGGATGGCAGCCCATCCGCGATCAACGAGCCGCCGCCGGTCATCGCCCATTGCGCGGCATGGGCCGCGTGCGAGCCGGAATGGCTCTCCTCGCCCTTCATGAACAGGATCTTGTCCTTGGTCGCTCTGAGAATCTCGGCGGTCTTGGTCACCGCCGGTGCGTAGATCCAGTCCTCGGCATACATGAAGAGCTTTCCTGTGCGCTCGATCGCGGCACGCGTGGCGTCCATCTCCTCCAGCACGCGCTCATACATCAGCGCCTTCGGCACATGCTTGCCGATCGGCTGCCGGTCGCCGGCGCGGCCGAAATAGCCGGCGAACGGCTTTTCGCAGATCACATGCTTGCCGGCCTGCATGGCGGCGACGATCATCCCCGCATGCAGATTGGGCGGCGTGCAGATGTCGATGACATCGAGCTCGCGGTCAGCAATCAGCTCGGCGAAGTTGCGATAGACCCGTGGGATTTGGTGGCGGCCGGCGAATTCGACGACGTGGTCGCCGCGCGCAGCGACCGCCGCGACCTCGACATCCACGCCATAGACACGCCGGAACGCATACATATGCAGCTCCGACACGAAGCCGCAGCCGACGAGTCCCACTCTGATCCTGGCCATAGCGCCCCCTGACCCATGCTTTGGGCAGCACTATAGCGCGCTGGCAGGTCTATTCCACCGAGACCCGTACGACGCCGGCGCTCATCATGCCCAGCGCCTTGGCGGCCGGCACCGAGAGATCGACGATCCGGCCGCGGATGAAGGGGCCGCGATCGTTGACCCGGCATTGAATCGAGCGGCTACCATAGGACACCCTCAGCACGCTTCCGAAGGGGCGCGTCCGGTGCGCGCAGGTCAGCTCGCCTTTTCCGGCTTTTCCGTATCCGTAATAGGAGGCAAGCCCGCTTTCGGCCTGGGCAAAGGAAACTGCAGAAAGCGAAAAAGTGGCAAGGCAAGATAATAGCGTGGACTGCGCTCGCACGGCACCGCTCCGGGTTGGCCCTGCCCCGCGCAGCAACGTTTGTTGGTTCCCGCGGGTTCCTCAGCCGCCCCCGGACGCGCCCGGCGGTGCCATCACAGTTTGTTACTGTTTGTGGAACACGAGCGTCCGAACCTCGATGCTTTCGCGCGGCGCAGCATCGGCCGGCGTAGTCGGATCGACGAACGCGGTGTGCGGCCCGAAGCGGGTGCGGCCATCGGTTGCAGAATCGTAGCACTTGAGCAGCAGTGCTTCGTCGGGCGTCATCTCCGGGAAATAAAACCAGCGATGGTTTGGATTGTATTTCACAGAGTAGGTTTCGCCGCGGCGGTTGGGATAGATCAGGTCGGAGGCGACGAGATCGTCGGGCGCGATCGTCGTGCCGTCGGCCATCGCCAGCGGCGAATCTCGCAACGGGCCGCGGATCGGCCGCCACAAATTGATCACCTGGACACGGCCCTTGAGCAGTTCCTCCGCCTCATTGGGCAGATGCTCGCGCACACGGTTGGCGCCTGAGACGGCGGTCTGGTCGACGTGGACGCGCGTTGCCGGCTGACGCGGGCCGCCGTCGCGGATATCCGCGGCGCCCTCGACACGCCGGCGCACGGTATGGTCGAAGATGACGACGCGGTCGGCTTTCAGCGTTGCGCGCAGGAAGGCCTCCACGGCGGGATAGTAGACCGCCCTCACCTCGTCGTCGTTGCTGAAGTCCTTCACCCGGGTTGGATGCCGCACCAGCGCAAAGCCTTCGCGGTCGAGCGAGAAATTTTGTGCGATCAGTCGCCCGTCGAAGATCGGGACCTGATGCGGCTCCGGCAACGACGTGCTCTTGGGCTCGCCAGGCGGCGGATCGAAGGCATAGGTGTGCGGCTTGCCGGAAACCGGCGCGAGATAGTTGAGTTCGGCGGTGACGAAGGGAAGCGATTCGATTTTTGTTTCTTGCAGGCCCATGGCCGGTCTCCCGATGTGGTCGTCTGTATGATTTTTGCCGGGATGGGGCGTGCTGCAAGGGAGTTGTTGCAAATAGCAATGCGGGTGTTGTTGGCGCAGCGAAACGCAGAAGGAATGTTTCGACGATGGCGCCGCGTACGCCACTTCCCTTCTCCCCTTGTGGGAGAAGGTGGCGCGAAGCGCCGGATGAGGGGTTGCCTCAGCGAATTCGAATGCGAGAGAGCTACTCGCGGATAGAACCCCTCACCCGTCTCGCCGCTACGCGGCGAGCCACCCTCTCCCGCAAGGGGAGAGGGATAAGCGTCGCGTCCGGGACACGAGAGGCCTACAACCCCGCCGCAATCGCATCCGAGAACGAGCGATCTACGATCTCGGCCGCATCGAGCTTCTGCTTGATCAGGCCCCAGCGGAAATAAAGATCGATCGTGCTCTGCTCGTCCGCGACCACGCCGTCATCGATCGGCGCGATCCGGATCTTTGCGCGCGACAGCCAGTTCTGCGGCACGGCTGTGGGGATGTTCATCAGCCTGCCCCAGGTCGCGGCATAGCTGTCGATATTGTTCAACGACCACGCCCGCGCCGCGGTGAGGCGCCGGATGAAGTCGGTCAGCTCCGCGCGCTTGTCGCGGATGGCATCGGGCCGCGCCACCTGAAAGCTCAGCCCCCGGTGTCAGGCCCTCCGAGGTGATGACACGGCGCGACTTGAACAACACCTCCTCCTGGCTGACATAGGGCTCCCAGGTCGACCACGCCTCGACGGAGCCTTGCGTGTAGGCGATCTTGGCATCGGACGGCGCCAGGAACGCAATCTGCACGTCAGCCGCAGCCCAACCGTTCTTTTCAAGCGCGGCAAGGATCAGCTGATGCCCGATCGAGCCACGGCCGGTCGCGATCTTCTTGCCGCGCAAATCCGCAAAGCTCTTGATCGGGGAATTCTCGGGCACGAGGATCGCGAGCCCCTCGCGGGTCTGCCGGATCGCGGCAATCGCCTTCACCGGCGCGCCTGAGGCGGCGGCGAAGGTGAAGGGTGCGTCGCCGACGAGCCCGGTCTCGATCGCACCGGCGCTGAGCGCTTCCAGCAGCGGCGCGGCCGCGGGAAACTCCTTCCACTCGATCTTGTAAGGAACGTCTTTCAGCACGCCGGCGGCTTCCATCACCGCTTGCGAATTGCCCTTCTGGTCGCCGACGCGCAAGGTGGTTTGCGCCGCCGCCAGCTCGAACGAGCCGAACAGCAGCGCGCCGGCCAGCATCAGACGGATCATTCCGCCGCCTCGCCGCGAACGGCCTGGCGCTTGGCGATCAGTTCGCGCGTCAGCGGGATCAGCTCGCGGCCGTATTCGATGGCGTCGATCAGGGGATCGAAGCCGCGGATCAGGAAATGGCTGACGCCGAGGTCGTAATAATCGCCGAAGACCTCGGCGACCTGCTCGGGCGTGCCGACCAGCGCGGTGGTGTTGCTGTTGGCGCCGGTGAGCTTTGCGATCTCGGTCCACAGCCGCTTGTCGATGCGGCTGCCCTGGTCGGCGAGCGAGAGCAGGCGCCGCGCGCCGGCGGTAGCATGGCCGTCGGCGGGCTTGCGATAGCCGGTCTTGTCCTGGAGCGCAGTGGCGCGCGCAAGAATCTCTTCCGCCTTTTCCCAGGCCTGCTTCTCGGTCGGGGCGATGATCGGTCGCACCGAGAGGCTGAAGCGCGGCGTCGGACGGCCCTGCCTGACGGCCGCATTGTGAACGCGCGCGGTGACGTCGCGCACCTGGGCATAGGATTCACCCCACAGCGCAAAGGTGTCGGCATGCTTGCCCGCGACGTCGATCGCCGCGTCGGAGCCGCCACCGACGAAGGTGTAGATGCCGGCCTTCTGCAGCGGCTTCACCTGCGAAAAACCGTTCTCGACGTTGTAATACTTTCCGCTGTAGTTGAACGGCTTCTCGCTGGTCCATTCCAGCTTCACCACATCGAGAAACTCGCTGGTGCGGGCGTAACGCTCGTCCTTGTCGTCGAGCGTGTTGCCGTCCTGCCTGAGCTCGGCCGCATTGCCGCCGGTGATGACGTGCAGCGAGACGCGGCCTCCATAGAGCTGGTCAAGCGTCGCAAGCTGTCGCGCGAGCAGCGTCGGCGCGGTAAAGCCCGGTCGCTGGGCGATCATCACTTTCAACGACTTGGTGATTGTCAGCACATGCTGCGCGACCTGAAGCGCATCCGGCGTGGTCGAATGGAACGCCAGCAGCGCGCGGTCGAAACCCGCGAACTCATGCGCCTTCGCGACGGTCTCGATATAGGCCGGATCGAGCACCGGACCCTGACGCACGATGGTCTCGGACGCATTACTGTTGGCGATAAAGCCGATGAACTCGACCGACATGATGTTCTCCCTGAATGTTTGGCGGCAGGCTAGAGGCCCAATGCGGCACGGCCGAGGCCGGTGCGCGTGGAATCGTCCTGCGGCGTGTGCACGCGACCGCACAGGACGTCGCGATAGTGCCGCTCCAGCGGATTGGCGCGGGACAGGCCGTGATTGCCGGTCAGCGACAAGGCATCCTCGACCGCGGCGACGGCGTTGTTGGTCACGGTCAACTTGATGACGCTGGACTCGGCCGCTGAAAGCTCCACACCGTCATCGAAATCACCGGCGAAGGATGCGATCAACCGCGCATTGACGGCGAGCCGTGCCTCGATCGCGCCGAGGATCTCCTGCGCGCGCGGCAAAGTCGCAAGCGGCGCGCCCAGGCCGGCCGGCACCCGCTGCTTCAGGAACCCGACCAGCCAGTCGCGGGCAGCCCGCGCAACGCCGTCATAGATCGCGGCGACGAAGATCGTGTGGACGGTCGCCTGCGCGACATCAGGAGTGCGCCAGTCGGCCGGCTTCCGCACGTCGATCTCGGCATCGAGAGGAATCACGACGTCGTCGAAGATGACGTCGTGGCTGCCGCTGGCGCGCAGGCCGTGATGATCCCAGGTCTCGACGATACGCGTTCCCGGCAGGCCCGCCGGCACCAGGAACTGTCCGACGCGCGACTCGGCTTCGTCCGTCCGCGCCCAGACCAGATACCATTTCAGGATCGGCGATCCCGTCGAATAGATCTTGTGCCCCGAGAGCCGCCACCCGGTTTCGGTCCGGCGTGCAATGGTCGCGGGCAGGCCGCCGCGCGCAGGCGAGCCCAGTTCGGGCTCGACGCGGAGCGCGTTGACGAGCGCGAGGCCCTCGACGCTCTCGCGCGCGAGCTTGCGCGACAGCCGCGCCGGCCAAGTCGGGCTCCGTGCCATCACCAGATGGTTGATGTAGTGCATCGACAGCACCAGCGCGGTCGACGGATCGGCCTTGCCGATGATGCCGAGGACGCGTGCGGCGTATCGTGCGCCCGCCCCGGCGCCGCCATGGGCGGCAGGCACCGTCAGCGACAGCAGGCGCGCCTCGGACAGCTCGCGAAAATTCTCGAACGGGAAGCTTCCGGTGCGATCGTGTTCGGCCGCACGGGCGGCGAAAGCCTCGGCCAGCGCCTCGGCCCGTGCGACGTAGTCGGGCTCGTGATGCGCCGCGCGCCTCTTGGCGATCGAAGTTACCATGTGGCGTCCAATCCGAGCAGGCCAAGAATCTGGCGGCGCAAATCGGCCAGATACGGATCACCGCGATGGCGCGGATAGGGCCGATCGACACGGATGTCGGCCTTCACGCGCGCCGGGCGGTCGCTGAACACGATGACGCGGTTGGCGAGCACCAGCGCCTCCTCGGCGTCATGCGTCACCAGCAGCGTGGTAAAGCCCTTGCGCTGCCACAGCGAGACCAGCTCGGCCTGCATGGTGATGCGGGTCAGCGAGTCGAGCTTGCCCAGCGGCTCGTCGAGGATGAGGATTTTTGGATCGTTGACCAGCGCGCGGGCCAGTGCGACGCGTTGCGCCATGCCGCCCGAGAGCTGGTGCGGATAGGCATTGCGGAAGGACGATAGCCCCACGAGATCGAGGGCGGCATCGACGCGGTGACGCTGGCTCTTCAAGATGCCTTGCGCCTCCAGCCCGAGCGCGACGTTGTCCCAGACTGTGCGCCAGGGAAACAATGTCGGATCCTGGAACACGACGACGCGCGACGGGTGTGGTCGCGTGATGCGCGCCTCGTCCTCGCGCAACGTTCCGGACCGGGGCTTGTCGAGGCCTGCGACGAGGCGCAGCAGCGTGGACTTGCCGCAGCCGGAGGGACCGAGCAGCGCAACGAACTCGCCCGGCTCGACGGAGATGCTGACGTCGCTGAGCACCGGCAGCTCGGCGCCGTCGATGTCGAAGGCGTGGCTGACCTGCTCGATGTCGAGCGCGGCGCCCGCGGCCGGGTGAGCGTCGATTTCAGCCAGTGCAGTTGCGGCTACCATTTGACGGTCCCCTTCTGCCAGACGAGCAGGCGATCGCGGATCGCAAACAGCAGCGTGATCGCGCCGGAGCAGAGCAATGACATTACGATCAGCGCCGCATACATGTTGGCGTAGGCGGCCCAGCCCTGCGCCCATTGCAGGTACCAGCCGAGGCCGGCCTTGACGCCGATCATCTCGGCGACGACGAGCACGGCAAAGGACGAGCCGAGCCCCATGAACAGGCCGACGAAAACGTGCGGCAAGGCCGCGGGGATCGCGACCTTCAGCACCAGGAAGGACGGCTTCGCCCCCAGCGTCCGCGCGACGTCGTAATAGGCGTTGCTCACACTCGCGACACCAGACCAGGTCAACACGGTGACCGGGAAGCCGGTCGCCAGCGCGATCAGAAAGGTCGAGGCGCTCCAGCTCGACGGGAACGTGAAGAAGGCGATCGGCAGCCAGGCGGTCGCCGGCAGCGGGCCGATGAAGCGCAGCACCGGGTGCACCCAATAGCCGACCGCGCGCGACCAGCCGATCGAGACGCCGGTCAGGAAGCCGACCGTCGCGCCGATCAGATAACCACCGAGCTGGAGCTTGACCGAGGCGAACACGCTGTCGAGCAGTTTTGGCAGATCGTCGGTGTAGACCTCGATGATCGACTGCGGCGGCGGGAAGAACGGCAATGGCAGCCAGGCGAATTTCGCCGTCGCGACTTCCCACAGGGTCAGGACAACGCCGAGCGCGACGAGCCACGGCGCGCGCTGGCGCAAGGCGCGGCCCGTGGAACCGAGATAATCGGCGCCGACAGTCCCGAACAGCGCGATTGCTGCGATGACAAGCGCGGTAATGCCGAGCGAATGCGTCCGCGACCAGTCGCCGACGTCCTCCCACCACAGGCAGGACAGGCCGAAGGCAATCCACGCCATACTCGCGAGAACGCCGACACCGGAGTCCCGAATCCAGCTGGCAAGCCACGGTGCGCGCGAGAGACGTGGCGCGCCGGAAGCGAGGCCGTCAGACAGCGAATACGTCGACATAGATGCGCTCCGCAAATCTCGCCGTGTCGGTGCTCTGCTTGAACACCTGCACACTCTTGAGATCGTCGGCATAGGCCTTGAGCTCGCGCTTTAGCACTTCGCCGACGGGGTGATGATGATGGGTGTGGTAGCGCACCATGCCTTCGATATCCGCGAGTGACGCCGTCTTCGGCGCGTAAGGCTGGAACGATTTGGCTGTCACGGACGGGTTCTGCGCGGTGAACATCGCGGCATCGAGCAGCGCCTGCGTCAGGGCGCGCGCCACCTGCGGCTCCTCGCGCACCAAGCTGCCGCGCAGGCCGAGGATGCAGCAGCTTTTGTCGCGATACTCGCCATCGAGATTGGAGGCGACCTCCTTGTACTGGCTGTCCTTGAGCCAGAGATAACCCAGCGGGTCGGACGACAGGAAGGCCTGCACCTCGCCCTTCTCGACGGCGACGTTGAGAAGGTTGCCGGGATAGGCGCGCCAGTCGACATCCTTGTTCGGATCGATACCGAGCTTGGCGAGCTGAATGGAGAAGAAATTCTTGTCGGGGCCGCCGAGATCCCCGACCGCGACGATCTTGCCCTTGAGATCGGCGAGCTTGCCCACGCTGGAATCGGTACGGGTCAGGACCCGCATGCAGCCGCCATGCGTGCCGGCGGCAATCTTGACGTCAAAGCCCTGCTCCAGCGGCTTCAGCCAGCGCAGCGCCATGCCGAGCCCGGCATCGCTCTTGCCGGTCGCGATGGCCTCGAGCAGCTGGTCGGTCGAACCGGAATAATTGATGAGTTCGATGTCGAGATTATGCTTCTGGAAGAAGCCGTGCTCGATGGCGACCGGCACCGGGGCGAGACAGACCGCGCCGGCGTTCCAGGACAGCTTGAGCTTTCGCGGCGCGCCGGTGAGCGCAGGCGCATCCGAAGCGGTCCGGCACAGCGGAAACTCCGAGAGATCGACGCCGGGCGCGATGGCCCGCGGCGCAAAGGCCTGTGCCGCACCGAAGGCACCGAGCGGCGCGGCGAACGCCGCAGCTAGCCCCGCCTGGAGCAAATGGCGCCGGTCGAGCCTCGATCCGTCGCGCTTGTCGTCGTCGTTCATCCGTCTGCACTCCTGCGCTGGCACGGCTCCGCCATCGGCACAACGGCTTGCGTTGCGCCTGTTCCGTGCGGAGCTGCGTCGAGAGAAACTCTTTTCGCCGGCGCCTGCTGCGGCGCCTTGATGCGATGCGCAAATCATGCGGCGCGTTCGCCGTATCGTCAATGAAATGGAATTTCGAATGTGGCACGAAGCGAAGTCATTCTCTCCATCTGTGCGTGCGAGGACGATGAAAGGATTTCCGCCGATGCATCGGTTGGCGGAGACCGGCGCGACTCCCTCTGCTGCTTCATTTTTGCGCAGCATCAGTGGCGCATACCGCACGTTCTCGAAATCAGTGTTTCGCTGAAATGTCCTTGCTGGTCGCGCGCGCAATACGGTTAGCCATTTCATTGACCGCGCATCGCGCGACCATAGACTTGATCGTCTCGCTGCATCGTTCGCTCACGCGTCGTGGGCAAAGCAACAAGACAGGCCACATGAGCATCAACTCCCTCGATCATTCCATCACGCGCCGGCTCGCGGCATCGCTGCTCGCCGCCGCCATCACCCTGTCGACGGCCGCCGCGTCGTTCGCGGCCGACGCAATCGTGCGGCGCGTCGGCGACCAGAAGGGCGGTAACCGTTCGCTGCTCGAGATCTCGGGCTACGCCAAGGATCTGCCCTACAAGATCGAGTGGTCGGAATTCCCCGCGGCAGCTCCAATCCTGGAGGCGCTCAACGCCGGCGCACTCGACGTCGGCTACACCGGCGACCTTTCATTCCTTTCGGTCTACGCGGCCGGCGCGCCGATCAAGGCGATCGGCGGCACCAGGTCGGATGCGAAGACACAAGCCATTCTCGTGCGCCAGGATTCGCCGATCAAATCGGCCGCCGACCTCAAGGGAAAACGCCTCGCCGGCACGCGCGGCGGCTGGGGCCAATTCCTGATCGACGCCACGCTGGAGAAGGCTCAGATCAGGCTGGAGGACGCGACCTTCGCGCCGCTCGGCCCGGTCGACGCCAAGATCGCGCTGGTCGCGGGCTCGATCGACGCCTGGGCGGTGTGGGAGCCCTACGTCTCGTTCGCGACGCTCAAGGACAAGGCCCGCGTGATCGCCAACGGTGAGGGCCTGACGCCGACCATCACCTTCATCGTCGCCTCCGACAACGCCATCGCCACCAAGCACGCGGCTGTGCAGGACCTCGTGCAGCGGCTGAACAAGGCGCGGCTGTGGTCGCTGGATCATCTCGGCGAATATGCCAAGAGCACGTCCGAGCTGACCAAGCTGCCGGAGGACGTGCTGCTCTCGGCCTACACCGCGCAACGCACCAGCCCGATTCCGATCGACGAGAGCGTCGTGAAGGAGGTGCAGGAAGCCTCCGACCGCTCGACACGCTACGGCATCCTGCCGAAGAAGCTCGACGTCAGCAAAGCCGTCGACCGCAGCTTCACCGCTGCGGCCGCGGGATCGAACTAAGCGGAGGCGCCGGGATGCGCGCGCTGCGCCTCAAGGCGGGCCCGCTGCATCTCGCCGCGATCGTGCTCGCGCATTTCGCCTGCATGAGCCTGATCGTGTGGCTGTCGCTTTAGACGCCGTCCAACGTCGCGTTCGCCGGCCCGGCCTTAAGGAAAACATCAGGACAACATAAGGAGCCCATAAGGACTTCCGAGACGCCGCTGGCCTAGCATCGACCGTGTGATCGCGTCGGTAACAGGATGCCTCATCCCGCGGCTGGTCCAGGCAATCACAACTCGCTCTCGGGTTGCCGATCCCGACTGGACGGGCTTACAGTGATCCGCCCTGCGGCCGTCGACGCTTGCAATGGGAAGGCGACCTTCGGGCTGGAGACCAGCGCCATGTCAGCCGATCAGTATCTTCGTTACGATCCGTCCGTCGAACAAATCCGGCCGGAGGAAGCGGCGGCCATCGAGGAGATCGTTGCCTCGATTTCGCGAACGAGCGATCGCACTTTTCACAAAGACAAGCACGGGACCCGACAGCAGCACGCCAAGGGCGCCGGCTATCTCCGGGGCGAGCTGATCGTCTACGAGGATTTGCCGGATCATCTGCGCCAGGGCCTGTTCAAGCAGGCTGGCCGCTTCCCGATCATCGTCCGCCTCTCCACCGCATTCAACAGGAGCGATCGCGTACGTTCGCCGCGGGGGTTTGCCATCAAGGTCCTGGGCGTGACTGGGGCTAAGGCGCTCGGCGACGACGATACGACGAACCAGGATCTCCTGCTCGTCAATCACCCCAGCTATTTCGCGGATGCGATGGCCTATATGCGCGCACAGCACCAGGTCGAGCGTAACCTGTTCCTGCCTGATCTGGCGTACGGACTCATAGGCTTTTTGGCGCGCGCCCTGGTCGCCGCATCGGACAGAACGGGCATTCCGATCCCGATCGTCTTGAAAGCGCTCGGTGATGCCGGCAGCAACATCCTCGGAGAAACCTTTCACACGGAGGGAGCATTGCGGTTTGGCGATTATATCGCAAGGCTTCGCCTGGTGCCGATCTCGGCCTCGGTTCGCCAACTCACCGGCCAGCCCTGTCACGATTCCGATGATGCCGTGCTGAACAGCGTCGTTGCCTTCTTCAAGGACAATGCAGCCGAGTACGAATTATTTGCCCAGCTCTGCACCGACCTGGAGCGAACACCGATCGAAAATGCCTCGATCGACTGGCCCGAAGACGTCGCGCCGCCGCAAGCACTCGGCAAGATCACGCTTCCGCGCCAGACCGCCGACAGTCCCGCACGTCGCCTTTATTCCGACGAGGTGCTTTCGTTCGATCCATGGCGATGTCTCGCCGCGCATCAGCCGCTGGGCTCGATCATGCGATTGCGCAGGGATGCCTACCGTGCCTCCCGCACGCTGCGGCAGCAGCAAAATCACTTCACGGTCAAGCAACGGCCCGGCGAGCCGCGAGTGATCGCGGACCTGCCGGATTGAGCCGATCACCGTCCCGCGTCATTGGGCCCGGTGTCGCGGGCTGCGTCGAAAAATGACGCCGAGCGCAGCGGATCGCCGCGATCAAGCGTCTCCGCCAGCGATGCGATCACCCGGCAGGAGCGGTCCCGCCACTTGGCAGCCCTTTGCGCTCGTCCGAGGCTCTCATAGAGCACCGCAGTCGTGCGATAAACGCGCCAGGCGGCGTGCGGTAACCTGGCATGGCGGAGAATCGAAATGGCCGTCGACAAATGCCCGCCGGCGAGTTGCGTCTCCTGCTTCAGGATCGCAATTCTCGCCATGGCCTCGTAGCACAGCGCGAGAAACGGCCGGTCGGGTGCCGCGCTCGTCACCTCATGAAACTGGCTGGCCGATGTTTGCGCGCGGTCCAGATCGCCGATCGCGATCCAATAGTCGCAGCAAGTCAGCAGATAATGGGGGATGACCAGCGACTCCATCGGCACCCGGTCGACCTCCATCCGCCGCTCCATCGCATCGAGATGCTGCCGCGCCCGAGGCAGGTCGCCCATCCTGACATAAGCTCGCGCCAGCAGGTTCCTGCCGACGAAGAAGGTGAACGGATTGGCCTCGATCATCGGGCCGAGCGCATCCTCCGCACGCCGTGACGCGCTGCCATATTCCTCCGCCTCGGAATACAGCCATCCAATCGTGAGATGACACAGTGCGACGGCCTGCGGATTTGCATTTCGCTCCGAGATAGCCAACGCGGAGACGACGTTTCGTTGCGCCCGTCCCCATTCACCCAGATAGATCTGGGCAAAGGCCTCGACCGATTCATAGAGCACGAACAGATAGACGTCACCGACCAGGCGGGCGAGCTCCTTTCCCCTGGTCGTCGCATCGCAGCAGGCCGGATAATTCGCGCGCAGAAATTCCAGCACCATCTCCATCGAGCAGCGTCGCAGCCGCATGCTCAGATCCTGCTCTCCGGTGATCAGTGCTGACGCACGCTCGGCAAGGTCCGCATTCTCGCGGTCCCAGCCGCGGAGCATCAGCTTCAAATTGGCAACGTTGCCCTGGACCAGAGCGCTGAACGCCGCATCGTCGATCGCTCTGCTCTTTACGAGGGCCTGTTCCGCAACAGGCAGGCTCTGGCGTCGATCGACGTAGAGACAAAATCTGCTGAGATCGACCAGCGCGTTTACCTCTTCGCGCACGTGCCCGTTCTCCGCCGCGTGCGCGACGACTGCGCTGAGATCCTGCAGCGAATTCAGGAAATCTCCACTGGCCCGCCAGGCCCAGGCACGCTGAAGCAGCAGCTTCAGACGTGTCGTCACCCGAAACTCCGGCGGCAGATGCGGCACCAGCTCCAAAGCGCGGGACAGGTAATTGGCGGCCTCGCGCGTGCTGAACCTTCGCGCCGAGCCCTCGGCCGCCGCGCCCAGATAATGCATCGCTTTCGGGAAATCGCGGCCCAGTTCGAAGTGGCGCGCGACAACGGCGGCGAGCTCCACAGCCTGTGGGCCATAGCCCTGCTCGAGCCCCGCCCCAAGCAGCGCATGGGTTTTCGCGCAGCGCGCCGGCGCGAGCCGCTGGTAGAGGATCTCCTGGTAAAGCGCGTGCTGGAACGCATAGCGACCGGAGACGCCTCCGTTCGGCCACTCGGTCATGCCGGCGGCGACGATGACGCGATCAGTCCGCGCCAAGTCCTCGCACATCTGCTCGACATCCAGCACGGGACGGTCCAGCGCCCCGGCGATATGGAGCGCGGAAAACTCCGCTCCCGCCGCACTGGCGACCTCGAGCAGGCAGCGCTCGTCCACGGTGAGGTGATCGATCTGCTGCTTGATCATTCCTTCCAGATCGCGCGGCATGCTGTCATGCGAGGCCGCGTCTTCGCTGACCAGCCGCCAGCCCAATTCGTGCTCGACGAGTGCGCCTTGCGCCACGAGATGATCGAGCAGAGACGACACGAACAGAGGATGCCCGCCAGTTCGCGCGAAGATGCGCTCGACCAGCTCTCTGGCGAAATCGGTCGAGTTGAAGCGCAGGGACAGATAGCGTTCGACGTCGGTGCCGGTCAGTCGATCGAGCGCGAGCTCAGTGGCGTGTCCGTGAATCCGCAAATCCTGGTGAACGGCACGGATAGGATGTCCGCCGACGGCGACTTCCATTGGCCGATAGGTGGCGAGCACGAGGATGGAAGCCTTCCGATCCCGCCGCGCCAGCCGGGAGAGCACATCCACGGTGGCAAAGTCGCTCCAATGCAGATCTTCCAGGATGATCACCCATGGTCGCGTGACGGCGAGATGTTCCATGAGATCGGCAAATTCGCGCAGCATGCGCTCCCGGGTCGCGCCAAAGACCTCGTGCTGGAATGCGGCCCGGTCTGCTTCGCCGAGGAAACCGGGCATTTGCGCGAGCCAGGTCGGCGCGTGCTCGCGGATCGAAGTCAGCAGCGATGCTCCATCGGTTCGACGGCAGCACTCGTTCAGCGCTCCGATCAGCGGAAGAAAGGCCTCATGGGTGCCGAACAACTCGTTGCAGCTACAGTGCAGCACGCCCAGTCCCTGCTGGTTCATCCTGTCGAGCGTCATCTGCAAGAGAGTGGTCTTGCCGATCCCGGCCTCGCCGGTGATGAAGACGACCTGACGCTGTCCGGTACGGGCGAGTTGCAATGCCTTGTCCAGCGTATCGAGTGCCCCGGTGCGCCCGACCCTCCAGTGCCGGCGTCGATCGACAGCCTGCTCCGTGGCGGACGCCGCCTCCTGTTCGGGCGCTCGCTCGATCGCAGGCAATTCGGCGGTCGCGACCGCCGCAATGAAGCGATAGCCGCGCCGCGTGACCGTCTCGATGTAATTGGGGGACTGCCTGTCGTCGCCGAGCACCGTGCGTAGCGCGTTCACGGCAACGGCGAGGCTCGACTCGCTGACGTGCAGATCGGACCAGACCGCGTCGAGCAACTCTTCCTTGGTGACGAGCTCACCGGGCCGACCGACAAGATGGCAAAGAACCTCGAACGGCTTCGGCGCCAGCGCGATCCGCTCCCCGCCTCGCCACAATAGTGCGTTGGCACGGTCGAGGCGGAATTCACCAAAGGCAAGCGCGTCTGTACGCACGGCTCCGACCCCCGGATGCTCCCCCACCTTAAGGGAAAGCTGAGCCAAATGTAAGGACACGATAAAGACCTGCGCCCTGCGCCGGCACTAGCATTGGCCTCAGAGACGCCGGCAAGGCGTCGGACGGCCTTTTCATCACGCTGTCATTTCAGTCGACAGGCAGTCGATGCCTGAATTTTTGGCAAGGAGTTGGCCATGAGCATTCTAAAAAATTTGGCGATGCCGCCTCTGGCTTTTGCCATTCGCCATTACGACATCAGGGTCATATTAGGCATCACCGTCCTCAGCCGCATCTTCCTCGTCGCCATCTACCTTGCGAGCGGCGGCCCGGGCCTGTCCGAGTTCGAGCTCGTCAACACCATCGCGCTGCCATGAACTCGGGACCGCTCGAATGGTGCATCGAGATCGCGATCATCGTCGCGATCTGCATCGGGATTGTCGCGGGCGGGCATGGCCGGCTTGTCGTGCCGCATCACCGGGTTCAACGCGCGCAAGCCGATCGGGCCGCTTGCGTCCAGCGGCCCTCAAGTCCTTTCAGCGTCGTCGCCCTGCGGCGAGCCGGTCCGCCCGTTTGATCGGTCACCAATACGCGCGGTGATAGTGCCGGTAATACGGCCGGTAGTAGCCGTAACGAGGGCCGAAATACGGGCGGTAAGGCCGATAGTAGCGCGGATAAGCATAGGCCGGACCATAGCCGTAATAGGCCGGCGCATAACCATAGCCATAACCGTAGCCCGGCCCTGGGTATCCGTAGCCGCCATAATACGGCCCGCCGCCATAGTAGCCATAGCCGTAAGGCGCGCTGCTGGCGATGGCGCTGCCGATGATCGCGCCGGCTGCGAGGCCGCCAATACCCCATCCAAATCCTCGCCCGCGCCAATACACCTGCGTGACATCGTCGCCGACGGCGGCCTTCATGGTTGCGACATTGGTGGGCAGCGGAGCCGCCGCCGCCTGCTGAATTCCCCCCGCCATCACCGCGGCGGCGAGCGAACCGGCAACTGCCGTTTTCCAGACCCTCATCGTCTTACTCCTTTCTGACGTTTGGCTTGGACATGGATCGCAGCGCCATCATCGGGCATCCTGGCGCGAGGTCAAAGCCTCCCGTTTTGCGTGCACCGCACAAGACGCATGCCTCCATTCTGATCGACCGGCACCCGACGGGCTCGACAACCTCGCCGCGTGTGACACCGGCAGGACGGTGCCGGGGGCCCGATCACCGCGGCAAAGCATTAAGCTTCCGGCGCATTCGCAACCAACAACCACCTTCCCGATTTACTATTCGTGCCGTTACTATCGGTTCCAATGAGCGCGGCCGGGAGGCTTCTCGCGAGCGCCAGAGTTGTGGGAGAATGACATGAGTGCCGCGAGACCCGAGCCGCTTGCCCGTCAGGCCTTGGCGTTCGTCCTGGCCGGCGGACGCGGCAGCCGGCTGCTGGAGCTGACCGACCGGCGCGCCAAGCCCGCGGTCTATTTCGGCGGAAAATCCCGCATCATCGATTTCGCGCTGTCGAACGCGGTGAACTCGGGCATCCGTCGCATCGCGGTCGCCACCCAGTACAAGGCGCACAGCCTGATCCGGCACCTTCAGATGGGTTGGAACTTCTTCCGTCCCGAGCGCAACGAGAGCTTCGACATCCTCCCAGCGAGCCAGCGCGTCTCCGAAAACATGTGGTATGTCGGCACGGCCGATGCGGTCTACCAGAACATCGACATCATCGAATCCCACGCCTGCCGCTTCATCGTGGTTCTCGCCGGCGACCATATCTACAAAATGGACTACGAGGTGATGCTGCGCCAGCATGTCGACAGCGGCGCCGACGTCACCGTCGGCTGCCTGGAGATGCCGCGGCAGGAATCTTCCGGCTTCGGCATCATGCATATCGACGAGAACGGCTGGATCAAAGAGTTCCTGGAAAAGCCGAAAGATCCGCCGCCGATGCCCGGCAAGCCGGACGTCTCGCTGGCCAGCATGGGCATCTACGTGTTCGACGCGAAATTCCTGTTCGAGGAGCTCAAGCGCGACGCCGAGGATCCGAATTCCAACCACGATTTCGGCAGGGACATCATCCCCTACCTCGTCAAGAACGGCCGCGCCATGGCGCACCAGTACTCGACCTCCTGCGTCCGCTCCGGCAGCGACCCCCGCGCCTATTGGCGCGACGTCGGCACGGTCGACGCCTATTGGGCCGCCAATATCGACCTCACCGACGTGGTCCCCGAGCTCGATTTGTTCGACAGCGCCTGGCCGATCTGGTCCTATTCGGAGATCACACCACCGGCAAAATTCGTCCACGACGAGGAGAGCCGGCGCGGCCAGGCCGTGAGCTCGCTGGTCTCGGGCGGCTGCATCATTTCCGGCGCCTCGCTGCGACGCTCGCTGCTGTTCACCGGCGTGCGCGTCAACTCCTACGCCAACGTCGAGAACGCCGTGATCATGCCCTACGTCAATGTCGGCCGCGGCGCGCGCCTGAAGAACGTCGTGATCGATCGCGGCGTCGAGATCCCGGAAGGGCTCGTCGTCGGCGAGGATCCCGAGTTGGACGCAAGACGCTTCCGCACCACCGAGCAGGGCATTTCGCTCATCACCCAGCCGATGCTCGACAGGCTCAATACATGACGCCTGTTCGCGTCCTCGCGGTCGCCTCTGAAGTCTATCCCATCGTCAAGACCGGCGGCCTCGCCGATGTCGCGGGCGCGCTGCCGATCGCTCTGAAGGCGCATGGCGTCGAGATGCGCACGCTGATGCCGGGCTATCCCGACGTGATGCGGGTGCTGGGGGGAGCCGACGAAATCCGGCGCTGGCCGGATTATTTCGGCGGACCCGGACGTCTGCTCGCCGCCTCGCATGACGGCCTCGATCTGTTCGTGCTCGACGTGCCGCATCTCTACGCACGGCCCGGCAACCCCTATGTGACCGCCGAAGGCGTCGACTGGGCGGACAATGGCGTGCGGTTCGCCGCGCTGTCGCGCATCGCGGCCGATATCGGCCACGGCCTCGTGCCCGCCTTCGTGCCCGATGTGGTGCATGCCCACGACTGGCAGGCCGGGCTCGCGCCGGCCTATCTGCACTACGACAACCGGCCGCGGCCCGCCACTGTGATGACCATCCACAACATGGCCTACCAGGGCAAGTTCGCGCCCGAGCTGATCGGTTCGATTGGCCTGCCGTGGCGCGCCTATGGCGTCAACGACCTCGAATATTTCGGCGGCATCAGTTTCTTGAAGGCCGGGCTGCAATTCGCCGATCGCATCACCACGGTGTCGCCGACCTATGCGCAGGAGATCCAGAGCGACGAGGGCGGCATGGGGTTCGGCGGCTTGTTGCGCGCCCGCACCAACGTGCTGAGCGGAATCCTCAACGGCATAGATGTCTCCGTTTGGAATCCGCAAACCGATCCGCACATCGCCTACCGCTTCGGCGCGGAGGAGCTCACGTTCCGAGCCGCGAACAAGGCGGTGCTTCAGCAACAGTTCAATCTGGATTCCTCGGACGAAGCGCCACTACTCGGCGTCATCAGCCGCCTGTCCTGGCAGAAGGGGCTCGATCTCCTGCTCGAGGCCATTCCGACCATTTTGCGCGAAGGCATGCAGCTCGCGCTGCTCGGCAGCGGCGACCGCGATCTGCAGGATCGCTATCAGGCCGTTACGCGCGCGAACCCCGGCCGCATCGGGGTCGTGATCGGCTATGACGAGATCATGGCGCATCTGATCCAGGCCGGCTCGGACGCGCTCATCGTGCCCTCGCGGTTCGAGCCGTGCGGCCTGACCCAGCTCTGCGCGCTGCGCTACGGCGCCGTGCCCATCGTCTCGCGGGTCGGCGGCCTCGAGGATACCATCGTCGATATCGGCGAGGCCGACAAATCGGGCCACGATGCCACCGGCTTCAAGTTCGCACCCGTCACCGCGGATGCCCTCGCCGGCACGCTGCGCAAGGCCAACATTGCCTTTCACGACAAGCTGACCTGGCGACGGCTGCAACTGAGCGGCCTTGCGACCGACGTGTCCTGGCGCAACCGCGCCGGCGACTATGCCGCGCTCTATCGCAGCCTCATGACCGCGCGCACCTGAGGCCCGACATCGTCGAATCAATGCTATAGAGCCGCCATGGACCCGTTCTTGATCAAGCTGATCGGCTTTGCCGCCGCAACCTGCACCACCGTGGCCTACGCGCCGCAAGCCATCAAAGTGTGGAAGACCCGCTCCACCGGCGATATCTCGCTCGGCATGTTCCTGGTCATGGTGCTGGGGCTGGCGCTCTGGCTCGTCTACGGCCTGCTGTCGGGCGATGCGCCCCTCGTCGCCGCAAACGCCATCACCATCGTACTCGCCGGCGGCATCCTGTTCATGAAGCTGAAATACGGGTGATGATCACCCTCTCCCCTTGTGGGAGAGGGTGGCTCGCCGCAAAGCGGCGAGACGGGTGAGGGGTTGTCTCCGCGAATTCATACGACAGTTGGACTCGCAGAAAGAACCCCTCATCCGGCGCTTCGCGCCACCTTCTCCCACAAGGGGAGAAGGAAGATCACCCCCCGAACACATACGACGCCATCGCGACATTCGCGACCTCGTCGACGAACACGCGCTGGCCCGCGTCGCTGCCGGCGGCGCCGGCGGCCACCATCAGCGGCAGCAGATGATCCTCGCGCGGATGGGCCAGGCGCGCGCTCGGGGCGTTCTCCCAGTCAACCAGCATCGCGTTGCGGCGCGCCGCGTCCTTGTGGCTGATCGCCTCGTTCAGATACGCCTCGAAATCATACGAGACCGGCTTCGATTCTGCGCGGCCGAACCCGCGCATGTTGTGATAGGTGAGCCCGCTGCCGACGATCAGAATGCCTTCGTCCCGCAGCGAGGCAATCGCCTGCCCAACCGCGATGTGCTCGGCCGGATCGTAGCTCGATCTCAGCGACAGCAGCACGATCGGCATGTCGGCGTGCGGATACATCAGCCCGAGCGGCACGAAGGTGCCGTGATCGAACCCCTGGTTGGGATCCTCGCGGCAATCGACGCCCGACCGCGTGAGCAGCGCCTTCACCTCCGCGGCGAGCTCGGGCCGCCCCGGCGCGGGATATTTGAGGTGATAGGTGTGCTCGGGAAAACCGTGATAGTCGTACACCATCGGCGGATGCGCCGAGGTCGACACGGTGAAGGCGTCAGCTTCCCAATGTCCTGTGATGACGAGCACGGCCTTGGGCTTCGCCGGCAAGAGCTGCGGCAGCCGGCCGAACGCCTCGGCGGTCTTCGCATATTGCACCCGCCTGTCTTCCATGAACGGCCAGGGACCGCCGCCATGCGACAGGAACAAGGTCGGAAATCGCACCATGGGCTCAGGCTCGTTTCATTGGCAACATGCGCGTGCGAGCTGCCCGCGCGATCGGCCGCGAGCATAGGCAAACCCGTATGGTTAGCAAGACGTTAACGATTTTCCGCCCAGAATCCCCGGCGTAGCCGAAGGAGTCGGCCAGCAGCCAGGGACGTGAAATGAAGAAGTTTGCGTTGGGGGACGTCGTCAACAGTGACAAGGGCCGCCGCGGCGTCGTGCGCGCCGCCTACAGGTCGAAGGAAGGCCAGCAGTTCTACGCCGTCGAGAAAGACGGTGCGATGGATTATCTGGAGGAAGACCGGCTGAGCCCGGCGCCGCGCGTCGAGCTCGCGGCTTAAGTCCAACTCAACCTGCCCTAACGCCCGAACCGGTCCAGACGCTCCGACCAGGGGTCGTCTCCGCTCGCGATGCCATCGTTCGCGATCAGCAGCAGGCGATCGCTGCCTGCGGCCGCATCCCAACGCGGCAGGTCCGCACCGTTGGGATCGCCGCTCTTGGCAAAATTGATCCAGTAGGCGCGCATGCGATTTGCGACCTCGCGATCGCCTCGTGACAAGATGCCTGCACCGGGCATGCCTTCTACGCCGAAGATGAACTGCAATTCCCGCCCGTGACCGCCCTCGGGGTTTGCGCGCCGTGCCTCCGGCACATAGGCAAAGCGATATCGAAAGCTCGGCGCACCGCTGGCGGCATGCAGGCGCGCCAGCAGTCGCACCGGCTCGGAGAACAGCTTGTCGGTGTAGAACCTTGCCGCGCGGACGGAAGGTCTGGCGAGATCGGGATAGAGCCTGCGCAGTTCATCGCTGGTGGCGCCTGACGATGCCAGCTCGTCCCGGATATCCAGCTCGCCGTCGAAACCGGTCTCGTCGTCGTTCGAGCCGATGATCAGGGGAATGCGGCTCTCATGTCCGGCCGCGAAGCCTGCGGCGACCTCCTCGCTCGCCAGACGTCCATCGATCGTCGGCCCGAAGCTGCGCGGCGATTTTTCCAGCAGATGCTTTTCGACGGCAAGCAGGCGTCGTGGGTCGGCAGCGCGCAAATCGGCCTGTCGCCCCAGCGCCGCCACGAATTGCCGCCCCACAATCTCGGCCTCGTGTGCCGAACGCAGGCGCACACGGCCAGGAATCGATTGCAGAATGGCTTTCTGGAACAGATCACGCGATTGCTCAGACAGCATCAGCAGCGCGATCGAGGTCGCGCCTGCGCCGCTGCCAAACAAGGTGACGTTGGTGGGATCGCCGCCGAAGGCCGCGATGTTGTCGTGAACCCAATGCAGCGCCGCGATCTGGTCCATCAGGCCGCAATTGCCGGAGCCGCCTTCCGACAGCGCGGGATCGCTGAGCCAGCCGAACGCGCCGAGGCGAAAATTCACGGTCACCACGATGAGGCCGGCCTGCGCGAGCCTGGCACCGTCGAACAGCGGATCGTTCGCGGTGCCGCTGACGAAAGCACCGTCGTGGATGAACAGCATCACCGGTAGGGGGCCGTCGACCCCGAACGGCCGGAACACGTTCAGCGTCAGGCAATCCTCGCTCGATCCCGGCAGCGAGGGCTGAAGACACGGCGCGCCATAGGCATAGGCGGTGCGCATCTCCGAACTCTCGGGCGCGGCCTGCGGCGGACGCCAGCGCAGCGGCCCGATAGGCGCGGCCGCATAGGCCAGCCCCTTGAACGAGGCTACTTCGCCTTCGACGGCGCCGAGCATCTGCCCTTCGCGCGTCAGCGCAAATGGAAACTGGCCGACCGGCTGGGCCATGACCGGGCCGGCGCAACAGAGGACCAGAGACGTCGCAAAAAGCGCGAACACGGACCGCATCTTCGGAGCATCTCGATGCGCGGAAGGATTTGAGCAGGTTATGTCCGTGGCCCACTGCGAGGCAAGCGGCGTGGCCGCGCCTAGCTCCGCTTGGCGGCAAGCTCCGCCAGTGCGTGGCGTGCGATGATGCCGAGCTCACCGAGCGTGGTGTGACCGGACCGCGCCGCCTCGATCAGCCGCTCGGCGATGAACCTTCGGCTGTCGTGATCGCCGCCGTGTGGCAGTTGGCGACACGTCTCCTCCAGGACGACGTCCATGTTCGCTTTGGTCCGTTCACTCAACTCTGTCATGACGCCCTGAGAACGCGTGGCTTGTAGCCGCAAGCATACACAGACGGATCGTACATGATTAGCCCGGGTAATCACGGCCATTGTGCATCGCGATGCGTGCATTGAAGCAACGTTCGCGTAGCCATGATGACGCCGCAAACAGCCACCGAAGATTGCACTTGTTCTGATGACAAGCCGTACCTGCAGCGATAGCCTGCCGGCAAAACAAAACACACGGGAGGAAATGCCATGCCTGATGCAATGGTTGCTGCGCGTGCCTCTGACACGGGGCGCGGAACCAGCCAGCAGGTCGATGTTGCCGTGGTCGGTGCCGGATTTGCCGGCCTCTATCTTCTCCATCGGCTGCGCAAGGCCGGCCTGACGGCGGTCGGCCTCGAAGAAGCCGGCGACGTCGGCGGCACCTGGTACTGGAACCGATATCCCGGCGCGCGCTGCGATATCCAGACCATCGACTACAGCTACACCTTCGATCCGGACCTCGAGACCGCCTGGACCTGGTCGGAGAAATACGCGACCCAGCCCGAGATCCTGCGCTATCTCGGCTTCGTCGCCGACCGTTACGAACTGAGGCGCGACATCCGCTTCAAGACCAAGGTCACGGAAGCGAAATGGGACGAGGCGACCGAACGCTGGCAGCTCACCACCGACAATGGCGCGCCGGTCTCCTGCCGCCATTACATCATGGCCACCGGCTGCCTCTCGGCGCCGAAGCCGCCGGAGATCGACGGCGTCAAGGACTTCAAGGGCGAGGTCTATTTCACCGGACGCTGGCCGCATGACGGCGTCAATCTCGCCGGAAAACGCGTCGCGGTGATCGGTACGGGATCGTCGGCCATTCAGTCGATCCCGCTGATCGCAGAACAGGCCGCCCACTTGACCGTGTTCCAGCGCACGCCGAATTTCGCGCTGCCTGCGCACAACGGTCCCGCGCCGGCCGATCGCAGGGACCTGTTTCAGAGCGACCGCGCGGCCTATCGCGAGCAGGCGCGCCAGTCGATGGCCGGCGTGCCCTATCCGCAGCAGACGGTCGTGAGCTGGCAATTAAGCGATGCCGAGCGTCGTGAGCGGTTCGAACGCGCCTGGGCCGCCGGCGACCTCGTCCACATCCTGACCCAACTCTGGGCCGACCAGGCGGTCGACATCGACGGCAACAAGATCGTCCAGGACCTGATTCGCGAGAAGATCCGCGCCGCCGTCAAAGACCCCGAGACCGCCGCGGCGCTGATGCCGGACGATCATCCGTTCGGCGCCAAGCGGCCCTGCCTCGATACCAACTACTATGCGACCTACAACCGGCCGAACGTCACGCTGGTCAATCTGCGCCAGGAGCCGATCAAGGCGATCACCGCAAGCGGCATCACGACGGCAAGGCGCAGCGTTGATGTCGATGTGATCGTGTTCGCGACCGGATTCGACGCCATGACCGGCGCGATCCGCGCCGTGCATCCGATCACCGGACGCGGCGGCAAGTCGCTCACCGACGTCTGGGCGCAGGGGCCGCAGACCTATCTCGGGCTCACCGTCGAAGGCTTTCCGAACTTCTTCATGATCACGGGACCCGGCAGCCCGTCGGTGCTGTCGAACATGGCGGTGTCGATCGAGCAGCATGTCGACTGGGTCGTCGATCGTCTCGCAGCATTGCGCGACGCCGGCTTCACCACGATCGAGCCGACCGAGACGGCGCAGGCCGGCTGGAACAGGCACATGGCCGACTGCTCGATGGTGACGCTGCACCGGCTCGCCAACACCTGGTACACGGGCGCCAACGTTCCCGGCAAGGTGCAGGGCCTGATGCCCTATACCGGCGGCGTCGGTCCCTATCGCAGCATCTGCGACGAGGTGGTCAGCCGCGGCATGCTCGGCTTCAAGCTGACGGGTCCCAATGTCGCCGCGCAATGCAATGACGGCGAGGTGGTGCGGCTGCAGCCGGATGTGCGGCTGGTGCTGAACCTGCTGGCGTCGCTCAACCTGCCGCCGATCGAGTCGATGGGCGCGCAAGGCGCCTGCGCCTTCGTCAATGAGTTCAACAAGGGCCGTCCCGCTGGACGGCCGATCGGCGAGATCGTCGACGGCACGCTGCCCGGCGCCGACGGTCCCTTGCCTTATCGGGTCTACAAGCCGGCAACATCAGGGCCGCATCCGGTGGTGGTCTATTTCCACGGCGGCGGCTGGGTGCTCGGCGACGAGCAGTCGGACGAGCCGTTCTGCCGCGACATGGTGCGGCGGACCGGCATGATGCTCGTCAGCGTCGGCTATCGTCATGCGCCCGAGCATCGTTTCCCGGCCGCGGCCGAAGACGGCTACGCGGCGACGCGCTGGATTGCCGAACATGCCGCCGAGCTCGGCGGCAGGCCGGGCCCGGTGCTGGTCGCCGGCTGGAGCGCCGGCGGCAACATCGCCGCCGTCACCTGCCAGCTTGCACGCGATCGCGGCGGCCCTGCTATCGCGGGCCAGCTCCTGATCTGCCCGGTCACCGACTGCACCTTCGACCGCCCCTCCTACAACGACAATGCGACCGGCTATTTCCTGACCCGCTCGCTGATGTACTGGTTCTGGGACCTCTATTGCTCGCCGGCCGACCGCACCGATCCGCGCGCCTCGCCGCTCCGCGGCAAGGTCGCAGGCCTGCCGCCGGCCTTCGTCGTCACCTGCGAATTCGATCCGCTGCGTGACGAAGGCATCGCCTATGCCGAGGCGATGGCAGCCGCCGGCGTCCCGGTCGAGCAACTCAAGGCGCGCGGCCATTTCCATTCGTCCTTCACGATGGTGGACGTGATCATCACCGGCGCGCCGGGCCGGGTGCAAATGGCCGAGGCCTTGCGACGCTTCGCCGGGTTGCCACCGGAAGTTGGTCGCGGCGAAGAGACCAGCCACGGCCGCACCAATCCGGGACATAGGATCGCGGCGGCCGCGAGCTGAAAGGTAATTAGCGGGAACTATTTCCCGCTCATCGCGTTTGGTGCTGTGGCATTGAGATGCAGTAATGGGTGTGGGCCCCGGCACGCAGGCTAGTGTGCTGGGGTTCTTTTTGCGTGAGGCGGGACGATGGGGGACGTGGTTGGGGATTCAAAGGTCGATTTTGGTGTCCTTGCGGTGCTGCATAAATGGCCATCGCTTGCGAACCAGCGGCGGTCGGACCGAGCGTCCTACCAGGTGATCGAGGGCACGCTCGACGAATGCATCTCGGCGTTCATGGCGAAGCCGGCGGCGACCAGGCATCTCTATGAGATTCGCACGATCGCACAACCGCCGCTGGTCACCGACATTCTCTCGCCCGAGCACATCACCGAGCTGGCGCGGCTGCGCGAATTTCTCTGATCCTCGCAGAAAGCACCGGCTGAGCGCAGGAACCTTCTCCCGGTTTTTCCCGTTGATGGTGATCGGAAGCGAAGGCGTGAGTGCCTCAGATGCTTGAAGCCGGCGTGCCAGCCCCGGTCGTGCCCTATGGCGCAGACCAGACCCTGTTCGTGGTGATCGACCGCCTCGACAAGGCGACTGAAGTCCGTGTCGAGCGAAGCGATCTCGACGCCACGATCGGCGAGCTCGTCGCCGGCTGCTTCAACGACCCCGTCAAGGTCATCTCGTTCAACACGCTCGAGCACTGGATGAAGGATATCTCGACCGACGTCGCCGGCGAGATTCGGGCGCGCTGCGACATCGATGGCGTGACGCTGCCCGACTATCTCAGCGACTTCGTCGAGAGCCACAGCTGAGCGCGCGTGGGATGATGAGTATCAGGCGCGCCGGTACTTGCCGGCGATGACCTCGATCTCGCGGCGGCGTTCGCCCGCGAAGGTCAGGAGCTTTTCGATCGTCAATGTATCCGTGATCCGTTTGGCCAGCCGCTCGGCGCGTGCGGCCTGATCTTCGAGATACTGGATCGTATTCAAACGCCACCTCCCAAGAGCTTCAATCTGGAGTCCCGAATGTTTGGGTATCCATGGTGGCTGGAGGCGGCTAACAGCCGGTTAAGCACAGCGTTTCGGATCGATGCAGCCGCAAATTATTGCACCACGTCGAGCCGGACATTGGTGACACCCTTGTCGACCATGCCGAGCGCCTCGGCCGCGGAGGGAGAGATGTCGACCACGCGTCCGCGAACATATGGCCCGCGATCGTTGATCCTGACGGTCACGAAGCGGCCGGATGAAACGTCAGTGACGCGCAGCTTGGTGCCGAACGGCAGACTGGGATGGGCCGCGGTCAATTCGTTCTTGTCGAACCTCTCGCCGCTCGCCGTCTCCGTGTCCGAATAGAAGCTGGCGACGCCATGCGAGACGCTTTGCTTTGCATCACCATCGGGGACGCGCGCCCGGCTGATCGGACGCGGATGCAGCGCCGCCAGCCTGTGCGGTCGTTCGACAGCGGCTTGGCGGTGGGTGCCGAGATCGGCCTTCTGGCGGCCGACCGGCGATTGCGCACACGCCGCAAGCGACGCCGCGCCGATGATGGCGAGCAGTATCCGGCACAGGCTTGCCGGCGAAATCCGGGCAGTTTCGGCACGTGCAAATCGAGACATGATGCGCCCTCCGAACGACCCCGAGTTTCGGTGGGCAATGAGGGCAGAACCTTGTCGGAACGAAAGCGCGCCTAAGGCCGCAGCTGTTTCGGGTTTAGCTGTGGCGATTCCACCACACTGGCTTGTCCTGAATCGAGACAGACTCGTCGGAGAGGCCTGATACGAGGCGCCAGATCATCGGGCGCGTCTCCGGGGAAACCTCGCCAGGCTCGGCGTCGCCCTTCAACAGCCGTGCGAGTTCGCGCCGATAGAGCGGCCGCCAGCCGGCTTTCAGGCCGGCCAGAAAGTTGAGCTCCCGTTGTGTCAGCGTGCACATCATGAACCCGATCCGGTTGCGAAAGCCGCGTCGTCAGCCGACGAGGCCTCCCATCGGTTTGACGTCGGCGCTGCCCGGGAAGACGGCTTCTGCGAGCACCTTCTCCTCGACACGCAGGTGATCCCGCAGCAGGCCCTTCAACACCGCGCGCAAATCCGTGGTCGGCTTGAGATCGCGATCCTCGAAGAGCTGCGCCGGCTTCAGACCCGGCCAGTCCGCGATCACGCGGCCACCGGTGAGCCCGCCGCCGATCAGGAAGGCGACCGTGCCCGTGCCGTGGTCGGTACCCTGCGTCCCGTTGATGCGCGCGGTTCGCCCGAACTCTGTGACAACGGCCACGACGGTTTCGCGCCACGCTTCGCCCATGTTGCTCTCGATTGCGGCCAAGGCGCCATCGAGCGCGCCGAGCAGATTGTAGAGCTGGCCCGAGGCCGCGCCCTCGGCGATGTGCGTATCCCAGCCGACGAAGCCCATGGCGCCGACACGCGGGCCGTCGGGCTTGGCGAGATAGCGCGCGGCCGTGCCGGCGGCTTCGGCGAAGTAGGCGCGCACGCGCGCGATGCCGGGCGGCGCCAAGGTCGGATCGTCGGACATCGGATCGCCCGTGCCCAATGCGCCGCCGAGCGAAGCGAGCCTCATGCGGGCCTGGAGCACGGTCGCAAGCTTCGGATCGGTGTGCTGGTAGAGATCGAGCAGGCGGTTCTGGGTGTCCTCGCTCGCCGGCAACAATCGCTGCGGCACCCATGTCATGACGGGCGCCGAACCGCGCACCACCAGCGGCGTCACGGAGCCGATGCCGAGCGCGCGGCTGCCGCGCGGGTCGACACGCCCGCCGGATTCCAGCGCGAGCAGCGCGCGGTTGAGCCATCCCGAGCTGGTCATGCCCGGCTTGACGAGCCCGCTCTCCAGCACGTCCTGGCCGTCGAAGTGCGAACGCTCGCGATAGGGCGTCGCGGTGGCATGGACGATGGCAGCCTTGCCGCTCTTGTAGAGCCGATGCAGATTCGGCATCGCCGGATTGAGCGCGAAGAAGGCATCGAGTGGCAGCGCGGGCGGCTTGCCGTCCAGCACCAGCGCACGATCGCCGCGCAAGGAAATCCAGTCGGGATCGCCGACCGGCGCAACCGCGCCGAGGCCGTCGAGCGCTCCGCGCAGCACAATGACCAGCAGTCGCGGATCGCGCCCTTCTGCGCGCGCAATCCGCGGCATCTGGCTCCATGCGAATAGTGCGCCAGATCCGACCAGAAGCTCGCGCCGCGTGGGCAAATGATTGACGACGCCCATGCTCACCTCCTCTGAAAATCCGCCGACATGAACAACAGCGCCAGCGCCTGCTGCCGGCTCTCGGCACGGCCGACCGCCTGCTTCACCTCGGGCGCGATCTCGGATCCGAACACGTCCTCGATGATCGCCTGCGGATCGGCCATGCCAGTGATGCGCTCGGCGAAATTGTTGGCGACGTCGAGCCGCCGGCCGACGCCGTCGATCCAGCTCGCCTCGTCATCCGGATAGCCCTTCGGCGCCGACGGACGCCACAGCGCCTCGCCGAGCAGTTCCTGCCCGCCGGTGAAGCGGATGGGATCGACGACCGTGATGCCGGTCGCGCGCACCATGCCGACGACCCATTCGCCGGGACGCTTGAGCTTTGACGGCGGCCCGCGCCAGGCCTCGTCCGACGACACCATCGCAATCGCGACCTGCTTGAGATCGCCCTGGGTATCGCGAAAGATTTTTGCCATCTGCTCGACGAGCACCGGCGGCGGATCGTCGGCGACGAAATGGCGCGCGAGCTTGGTCGCGATATGGGTCGCGGTCGCGGGATGCGCGGCGAGATCGCGCAACACGGCACGGCCCTGCTCAGCATCCTCCTGCTCGTAGCGCTTGCCGAGCACGGTCTGTCCGCCCGGTTCGTGCAGCCGCGGATTGAATGTGAAATCGCCGCCGTGCTGGGGATCGGCGCCCGGCGGCACCAGCGTCCAGCCAGTCAGCACATTGGCAAAGCTGATGACGTCGTCCTGGGTGTAGCCGGTGCGCACGCCGAGCGTATGCAGCTCCATGATCTCGCGCGCAAAGTTCTCGTTGAGGCCGCTGCTGCGGTTGATGCCGGCGATCGAGTTGGCGCCCATCGAGCCGAGATTGTCGAGATAGAACAGCATCGCCGGGTGGCCCTCGACGGCCAACAGGAGATCGACGAAGCGACCAAGCGCATTTGCGCGAACGGCTTCGCGCTCATAGGCGCCGGACATGCTCTGGATGCGGTTGGCCGAGACGCAGAAATGGTTGGACCAGAACCACACCAACCGCTCGGCGAAACCGATGTCGGCGGAAAGCGCAGCTTCCGTGCGTACCTTGGCTTCCTGCAAATAAATCGGGCGTCCGGGATCGGGAATGGCGTCGGCCGCCTGCTTGGCCGCCATTTCGGCGGCGTCCTTGTCCGCTCCCTGCCCTTGCGTCTGGTCTTCCGACATGGTCGGCGTCGCCGCCACCTGCTGCTTTTTTGCCTGCTGCTGCGCCTGCTTGGCGCGCGCGGCGCGCCGCGCATTGGCGTCGGCCACGGTGCGATAGGCCTTTGCGCTGGAAGGAAGGCTGGCGACGGCGTTCAGGACGAGCGGGCGGTCGAGCTCGGCGATCAGCGCGCCGCGCGGGTCGGTCCCGACAGCCGCAATCGATCCCGGGCGCGGCCCCATCCCGAAGCGATGAAGCGCCAGCACAGAATCGGCCTTTGCAGAACTGCTCATGGCGAATGCCCAATTCTTCGAGCCTGCCGACGGTGCCCGCGCAGGCTACGAACTGTAATGCTACCGATCGTAGCATTCACGGCGAGAGCCGGCAAGCGGAGATTGAGAGAGCGCCGTCAACAACTCGGGAGCCGCCGGTCCCGCAGACCAGCGGCAATCGTCCTAAAAATTCGGCCCGAGCGCGATTTTCGTGATCGTTCCGTTTCTGACGCCGATGCGCCATTCCGCCGAACCGTTGGCGAACTGGGCAACATAGATGTCGCTGTCGAGCGCAGTGACGCCGCGGAAGGAGACCGCGCGCAGCGCACCCAGCCGCGTCAGAATCGCCTGGTCGAATGGAAGCTGCTGGCGTGTGATGTCGGCGACTTCCGAGGTCATGCGCTCGTAGTCCGGCTGTCCCCTGCCGACGCCCTCGATGTAGCTGCGCAGCATCTCCTCGCCATTGGCGATCGGAACGGCGCGCCGCGCTGCGCGACCCGGACGCGCGCCGAGGTTTGAGGCCTCGACATTGTGGAAGCGCGTTTGCCGGCCCGGCACCAGGATCTCCATGCACCGTCCTGACTTGTCGGCAATCACCCACGGATTGTTCACGGTGGTGGTGGAAGCCCAGGTCATGTTGGGTCTCAAGACGCTCTGCGTCTTGCGATTGCCGTCGGCGTCGAGATTGAAGATTTGGATGTCGTCGCCCATCTCGTTATAGACCATGATCCTGATCGGCGAGGTGCCGGCGCGGCCGCGCACGTTCGCCTCCTCCGAGCAAGTCACGATGCCACCGAGTTCGTCGTTGCCGTCGGCTCGGAAAATGACGTCGCCGGCCTTGCCATCGGGCTCGATCAGCAGGCGGAATTCGGCCGTACCGTTTTCGAATTTCGCGCCATAGATGTCGTAGCCGCCAGGACCGACGCCGCGGAAGAAGATCGATTCCAATCCGCCGAGCGCAACGAACGTCGCGTGCATTTCATTGAGCTGGCGGTGGATCTTGGCCGCGAGCGGCGCGCTCATGCGATCGTAGTTCGGCGTGCCGGCGCGCAGATCCTCGATCCCGCGCAAGATCATCTCCTTGCCGCCGACGGCCGGGACCTGCTCCCTGAACCGATCGGGCACTTCGGCAAGGCGGCGCGCGAAATCCGCATCGACCGCTTGAGCCACCGCCGCATCGACGCGGGCCGCAAGACGCGCGCCGAAAACCGCACTCTGTAGCAACACGCGCGAGACCCTCGACTGCTCGTCGCGCAAGAAGATCACGAGATGGTCGCCGCGGAAGGAGAAGGCATCAGTGCCCTCGGCAAGGATTTGCGTCGTGCCCTGCCCGGTTTCCTGCAACCAGAGACGGTCGCCATCGCGGCGCACGGTGAGCACGCGGTTCGGCGCAATCCTGTACCAGCCGACATATTGATCGAGCGAGGCAGCTTCGGTCGTCGGCGCCGGCATCTCGGCGACACGCACCGCGCGCACGTCGCGGCCGTTGATCCGCAGCATCAGTTCGGAGGAGCGGCGTTCCGCATCGAGCGGGAACGTGATCTCGCCCGACGAAGCCATGTAGGACGCGGTTCCGTCGCTACCGACATTCAGGCGCAGCCGGCGCTGCCCGGTGAGCTGGCCGTAGAGATCGTCACCTTCGCGGAAGATGGCGAACACCGAGGCCGGGCCCATCGCGTAGAAATTGACGAAGGGACGGTAATGCTGGGCCGGCACCTCTCCACTATCCGCGAGCGACGCAGGCTCCGGGGTGCGATAGGCGATCATGCCGGCGGACACGATCACGGCGGGAACGATCGCGGCCGCGATCCACGCCCGCTTGCGCCAGCCGACCGCGACGGGCATCGCGGCGGTCGCGATGATGCGCTCGACGCGGGCGCGCACGGTCGAAGCCCGTGCCATCGCGAGCTCGAGCGGCCGCGGGTTTACCGTGCTTGCGAAATCAAGCAGGATTTCCGCATAGGACAGCCGGTCGTCGATCACCTCGATTGCCTCGGCGTCGCTGATGATCTCGGCAAGTTCGGCAAGACGCGCGAGCTGCCACCAGGAGAACGGGCTGAACCAGAACACCGCGCGATTGAGAGAGGCGAGCAGGAGGATATAGAAATCTCGGTTGGCGACATGCGCGCCCTCATGCGCGAGCACCGCGAGGCGCTTCTTGGCGTCCCAGCCGGCAAACTGCGGCGGCACCAGAATGGTCGAGCCAAACGTGACGGGACCGCCGACGTCGCGACTGACGCGCACATCGGCGTCGACCAGGTGCGGACCGTTGATCGGCCTTGCCGCGCGCGCGAGGCGCCAGGTCAGACAGAGGCCGATGGCCAGCCGCAGCAGCAGCAGGCTGGCGACGCCGGCATGGACGATTGTGGCGATCAGCCACCAATTGATCGAGACGCCGCTCTGCGCCGGCGGAGCAATCGCCGCGCCGGGCGCGATCGGCTGCATGGGCTGCGGCATCTCGAACATCGAGATATCGGCCGGCAGGACATCAGCCGGCACCGATACCGGCAATGGCAGCCGGGTGATGGTGACGGTCGGCCAATGCATCACCAAGGGCATCGCCAGCGATGCCAGCAGCACGACGACCCACGCCGTCATGTGGACGTGCGGATTGCGCACGCGAAACAGGTTGAGACCGAACCAGACGACGCCTCCCAGCACAAGGGAGCGCAGCGCCGCCTCCGCCAGAGTTGCGATCATTCTTTCTTCACTCCCCTCGCCTTCTTCGCCTTGGCCACCTGGTCGGCCAGTGTGCGCAACTGCTGCTGATCGAGCATTGCATTGTCGACCATGCCGACGAGCACCTCCTCCATCGAGCCGTTGCAGAACCAGTCGACAATGCGCTGCACCGCCTTGGCCGCAACCCGCGCGCGCGCTTCGGCTGCGTGGTAGACGTAGGTGCGTCCGTCCACCGTATGCCGAGCATAGCCCTTTTCTTCCAGCCGGCGCAGCACCGTGCGGACGGTCGATTCCTTCAGCCGACGCGACAGCTTCTCGCGCACCACCTCGGCCGTGACCGGACCGTGGGCCCAAACCAGTTGCATGACCTCGTGCTCGAGGTCGCCCAGGTCGGGCAAACGATCGTCCATGGCGGCTTACCTTGGTTTTGCATTTTCTTGTAGCGCTACAGAGCGTCGCATATACGCCCGCGCCGCGCAACGTGGTTTCTACCTGAAATGGTATCGCGTGCTGACCGAACCGGGGAAATAACGTCTCGCAAGTCGGATCGACTTTCGATCGGGCTAGCAGACTGCCCTGCCCCTCACCCGGATTGCGCCGGACGATGCTTCGCATCGCCGGGGCAATCCGACCTCTCCCCGCAGAAGAGCGGGGAGAGGTTAGGGAGGCAACCTCTCTCACTCCCTCGCCCCGTTCTTACGGGGAGAGGGTGGGGTGAGGGGCTGCCTCCGCAGATTCAGATCGAATTGTAAGCCTCAGTACTGCGGCTCGTACATCTGGGACTGAACCAGTCCCTTCACGTCGTTGGGCGCGGGTCCGTCCGCGAGTCCGCGCTGAAAAGCGACATCGGCAACGGCGGCGGCGATGCGGACCGAGACCTCGCGGATGCGCGGCAGCGCCGGGTAGAGGCTGCCTTGCGCGAGATCGTCCTTGCCGACGCAATCCGCCAGCGTATGGGCGGCCGCCATGAACATCTCGTCCGTGACCAGCCGCGAGCGGCTGGCGATGACGCCGAGGCCGACGCCCGGGAAGATGTAGGAGTTGTTGCCCTGGCGCGGCACGAAGGTACGGCCGTTGAGCTTGACAGGGTCATACGGGCTGCCGCAGGCAAACAGCGCGCGGCCCCCGGTGTAGCGGTAGGCGTCCTCCGCCGAGCATTCGGCCTTCGAGGTCGGATTGGAGAGCGCGAACACGATCGGCTGTTCGTTGAGCTCGGCCATCGCCTTGAGCACCTCGGGCGTGAAGGCGCCGCCGACCGCGGCCACGCCGATGATCGCTGTCGGCTTCAGCGTCCTGATCGCGGTGAGGAAGTCGGCGATCGGCGCCTGGTCGGCATGGGCATAACGGAGCTTGTGACCGGACAGGCCTTCGCGGCCGCCAACGACCAGGCCGCGGGAATCCACCAGCCAGTTGCGCCGAAGCGCCTCGGCTTCAGAGGCACCTTCCGCCATCATCGCGGACGTCACGAGATCGGCGATGCCGGTCGCGGCCTCGCCCGCGCCGAGGAACAGGATGCGCTGGTCCTTCAGCTTGCCGCCGTTGACGCGCAGCGCCGAAAACAGGCCGGCGAGCGCCACCGCAGCCGTGCCCTGGATGTCGTCGTTGAAGACGCAGGCCTCATCGCGGTATTTGTGCAGCAGCTTGAACGCCGAGTGGTTGGCAAAATCCTCGAACTGGATCAGCACTCCCGGAAAGGTCTTACGCGCGGCGACCATGAACTCGTCGACAAAGCTGTCATAGGCCTCGCCCGTGAGCCGCCGCTCGCGCAAGCCGAGATAATACGGGTCTTTCAAGAGCTCTTCGTTGTTGGTGCCGACGTCGAGCACGATCGGCAGGCACGTTTCGGGATGCACGCCGGCGCAGGCCGAATAGAGCGAGAGTTTACCGACCGGAATGCCCATGCCGTTGGCGCCGAGATCGCCGAGGCCGAGGATGCGCTCGCCGTCGGTAACGACGATCAGCTTGGCCGGATAGGGCCAGTTCTTCAGGATCTCGGCGATCTGGCCGCGATCGCGCGAGGAGATGAACATGCCGCGTGGGCGCTGGAAGATCAGGCCGTATTTCTGGCAGGCGAGCCCGACCGTCGGCGTGTAGATGATCGGCTGGATCTCGTCGATATTGTCGACGACGACGCGGAAGAACAGCGCCTCGTTGCGGTCGTGCAAGGCATTCAGCGCGACATATTTCTCGAGATCGGTCGGCAGCGTGCGCAGGTTGACGAGCACGCGCTCGACCTGGGTCTCCATCGTCAGCACGCAAGGCGGAAGTAGCCCGCGCAGGCCGAGATCGTCGCGCTCCTGCGCGGTGAAGGCGGTGCCCTTGTTGAGCAGGGGATCGCGCAGCAGCGCCATGCCGTGCACGGAATCGGACGATGTCGAATGGGCGCTGACCCGAGCAGGTCTATTCACGAATTCCCCCAGGGAGTTTCTTATTGAAGGGCGGGCATTGTCGGCCAGCGCTCACCTGAGATCAAGGACGCAGAAGCCTGCGGCAAGGATCGTGATCCCGCACCGCAGCGAGGTTTCGGTGACAGACCGGTCGTCGTGCGCACGAAAAGGTTAACGCCGCGAGGTTGATCGTTCTCCTCATGGTGAGGAGCGCGGAACGCGCGTCTCGAACCATGCAGGCCCTCGGTCTCGCTCGCGGCCATCCTTCGAGACGCCCGCTTTCGTGGGCTCCTCAGGATGAGGGAGAGTTATGCAGCAACAGCTGCTACTCCGCCTTGATGTCAGCGGCCTTCACGATCGGCCACCATTTCTCGGTCTCGGCCTTCTGGAAGACTGCGAGCGCCGCGGGCGTTTGCTGATCGGGCGGAGGAATCTCCTGCCCCAGTTCGCCAAACCGCTGCTTGACGGCGGGATCGGCCAGTACGGCGACGATGGCCGCGTTGAGCTTCGTGACGATCTCCTTCGGCGTGTTCTTCGGTGCCCAGATGCCGTGCCAGTAGGAGATGTAGAGACCGGGCAGCCCCGCCTCGTCGACCGTCGGGATATCGGGCGCGGAGGCGAGCCGCGTCGGCGACGTCACCGCGAACGCCTTGATCGCACCGTTCTTGTAGTGCGGCAGCGAGTTTGAGGCCTGATCGAACATGATGTCGATCTGCCCGGCCACGAGGTCGATCATGGCGGGCCCCGCGCCGCGATAGGGCACGAACTGGAAGTCGGTGCCGGTTCTCTCCTTGAAGAAGACACCGGCGACGTGGGCCCCGGTCCCGGCGCCGGCCGTGCCGGCAGTCACCTTACCGGGATTGGCCTTCAGCCACGCGATCATCTCTTTCAGAGTGTTGGCCTCGAGCGATTTCCGGCCGACGATGAGCTGCGTGCCCATCGCGATCGTCGCGACCGGCTCGAAATCGGCGATCACATCGTATGGCAGCTTGAAGATCGCGCCGTTGAGCACATGCGTGCCCCAATGGCCGATCGTGATCGTGGTGCCGTCCGGCGTTGCGCGCGCGACGCGGGCGCCGGCGATGCTGCCGGAGGCGCCCGCCACGTTTTCAACCACGATCGTCGCGTGCAATTCGGCGGCGATGCGTTCGGACAGGATGCGTGCCAGCGTGTCGGTCGGACCGCCCGCCGCGAACGGCACCACGAGGGTGATCGGCCGCGACGGAAACGGCTGGGCGTTTGCCGGTGTGGCCCACGCCGCACATCCGAGCAATGCACAAATGACGGTCACATGACCGCGCAGTCCAGCCCACCGCCCCCGCATCAGTCTCTCCCACCCTTTTTGCCGCCCGCATATTGTCAACGGGCTGGAGCCGGAGTGAACGCTGCCGAACGGATGGAGGCAAGCCGGAAATGATGCCGGACCGCTCAGGATATGTACTCATAAACTCGCGCTGCACTTCGTGTGAGGTCCGCTCTGCCTCCGATACCGGCCGTGTTGGCGCACCTCACCCTAGGTCCGAGTTGGGCCAGAAGCAGACCTCGCAGCTCATTTGGCTTTTGTAGACAAAACCCACTTTGAGGCGTCCCACAGCTTAGTCCATTCGTTCTCGCCGCACTCACCCGAACTGCGCAACCACGGCCGACCACAGACGCCAGATTTCGGGGGACTTTTCGTCGACGGCGGTCTGCACCATGACCAGCTTCGAGGGCGGATCAACAAGGATGCGCTGCCCGAGGTACCCCAAGAGCGCGAATTGCCGTCTGCTGCCGGGAAACAGGTAGACCTGATAGCCGTACCCGAACACTCCCTCGGCCTTGGCCAGATACGTCTCGGAGGCGCGCACCGTGGTCGCATCGATCATCCATTGTGCAGGTATGATCTGTTTGCCCTCCCACGCTCCGTCGTGGGCCAGCAGACGGGCGAGCCGCGCGTAGTCGCGCAGTACCGCATTGAAGAACCCGTGCGCTACCTCACCGCCTTCCGCATCAATCATCCATTTGGCATCGGCTTCCGTGCCGATCGGCTGCCAGACTTTTTCCTGGAGATAGCCGCACGTTGATTGACCGGTCGCGTAACGCAGCACGAGACCAAGCACATCCGCCTCGATGCTGGCGTAATGGAATCGCGTCCCCGGCGACGCGATCCGTTGGTTGAATTGCGCGATGCTGGCAACGGTGCCTTTTTGGGAAAACCAGTGCTTGCGCACCATGTCGCCCCAAAGGCGATCGAGGTCGCCTCCGCCGCCTTTCGCTTCTTCGTTCTCTTCACCGAACTTCACGCCAGACGACATGTGCAGCAGCGCGCGGATCGGCGTTGCACCGTATTCCGTGCCTTTCAAGCCGGGAACATAGATCTCCGCAGCATCGTCGATCGACTTGATCGCGCCTTCCGCGGTCGCGATCCCTATCAGCATGCCGTTGATCGATTTTGCCATCGACTGCGACATCAGCCGGTCTCGGTCGGTGCGGCCGTACTGATAGCGCTCGACCAGAATCCGGTCGTCTTTTGCGATCAACAGGCCCGTCACCGGATTGCGTGCCAGATAATCCGCAAGCGAAGCGGAGCTTCCCTTGTACTGGTAGCTGACATCCGCCGACGTTCGCTTGAATGGCCAAGCCGTGGCCGCGCGATCGACGTGACGCGTCGGGAATATCTCATCGTAATGACTGAATGCCCCGACGCGGTATTTTGGCGCCGGATTGCCGGGCTGATAGAGTCGCCACCCGTCCTTGATCGGGTAGTTCTCGGCCGCGCCGTAAAGCTCGGCGTCCGGGCCATCAGCGGTAAACGACGGACCATCACCGCTCTCGGCAGCCCAACTCCATTTCGCCGACGCCGCAACGCAGGTTGCCGCAAGTCCGCACAGAGCGGAGCGCCGCGAGAGTGCTTTCCCGGCGCCGGTATCGCACTTTGAAGGACTTGTCATCGCTCACACCCTCCATATCCCGCTGCCGAGCGTAGGCGATTTCGGGCCGAGCGACCAAGCATCGGACGTCCGCTTTGGGTCACAATGCGAAGAACTCAACCTGAGCAAATTTAGTCCGCCATGCCTCGCTGAGCGGACCTCGTGGAGGGGTGCCGCCACTTCGCCGATGGGCCACAAGCTGACCTTCGACCTAGAGAGTGATGGACGGATTTTTTGAATTTTTAGTCTGGTAGACGAAGATTTATGCACCAATCTTATCTATTGGAAGCCGATTGGAGGATGTTGTCTCTCTATGCTCTCGCTTGGCATCTTATGGGCGGTCCTTGCCTCCACGGCTGCATGGGGGTCATTTCACTTCGCGCGTCGTGATCCACGCTCAACATCTTGGATGAAAATCGCCATTGCCGGGTCTCTGTTGCTCGTGACGGCAGCAGCACCTCTTTGGCTACGAGGTGACGTCATAGGAGAGGGTTTGGCAGCTCACCTCCTGCTACTCGCATTCTGGGCAATGATCGGCGTTGGTGCGCCTCTGTGCCTTGGGTCGGTAGCCGGTACATTGGGTGCAATGTATCGGAACCCGCGACAATAACGGTTGAGCGGGGTCCTCACGTAGTCCGCCGCGCCGCGATGGTCCGCTACGGGTCACGAGCCGCCGATCACACGCAAGGTGGGAGACTTCCGCTTTGGATTGGTAAGCCGACGTTTAGGGGTGCACGCCCTATCCTGCTGCTCGACGCGGCGTCAGATGAGCGGCGCTATCAGCCGGCGGCGCGATGTGCATCAGGATGGTCTGGGTGGCGGATGCGACCTCGATGCCATTGTGCTGGAAACGCTGCTTCATGCGACGGTTGAATTCGCGCTGCACCGGCCAGCGGCCGGCCTCGGTGCAACGGATCTGGCCGACGATCGACACCATGGCGCCGTCGACCTTGTCGATGCCCCAGAGCTCGAGATCGCCGCGGATCAGGCTGCGGAATTCGACCTCGCGGCGCATCTCGTCGACGATGTCCTTGAGGATCTGGCCGGCGCGGTCGGTGTCTTCCTTGTAGGCGACATTGACGCTGACGGACGCATTGCCGGCGCCACGGCTGGCATTGGTGATGGTCGTGACCGCGCTGAACGGCACGATGTGCACGGCACCGTCGCCGGCCCGCAGCCTGATCGTGCGGATCGAGACGTTCTCGACCACGCCCGATAGCCCCGACACGCTAACGCTGTCGCCGACCTGGACGGTGTTCTCCAGCAGCAGAAACAGCCCGGTGATGAGGTCCTGCACCAGCTTTTGCGAACCGAAACCGATGGCGATGCCGACGATGCCGGCGCCCGCCAGCAGCGGCGCGACGTTGACGCCGATCTCGCTGAGCGCCGTGAGTCCGACGACGGTGGCAATCACGCAAAGCAAGGCCGTCCGCAGCATCGGCTGAAAGGTCCGCAGCCGCGCGGCGCGGGCATAGTGCCCATCGCGCGACAGCGTATTGATCTGGCGGTCCAGCAGCGCGTTGCTGGCTTCCCAGATCGCAGCTGCGATGAACACGGCAAGTCCGATCGTCACCACCGCCGAGATCAGCCGGCTGCCGATCTGGCCGCCATAGAACCAGACGATGGCGTCGACGCCCCAGACTTCGAGCACGGCCACCAGGCCGATGAAGGCGATCACGCCGGATACGATCTTGCGCAGCAGCGGCAGGTAGCGGTTGGCGCGGATCTCGAGTCCCGGAAAGCGCTGGAGGATTTCCGGCTTGATGCGGAAGCCGCGGTCGATCAGGCCCAGCGTCAGCATGATGGCGACACGCGTGATCAGCGCCACCGCGACGGTGCCGACGAAATATTGCAGCAGCAGCGAATAACCGTTGCGGATGTTCAGCGCCCACACGGCCCACAGCGCAAGGTCGAGCGCGATGGCAAGATAGTGCCAGCCGCCCGCGATGCGGTTGCGCAGTCGCGCCGCGATCCCCTGCCGGTCGGCCGGCGCGCGGATGGCTTCGGCGACCTGGCGGCGGCATTGCAGGATGATGACGACGATGAAGAGATGCACGACCAGCATCACCATGCGCAAGAGCGCGGCATAGCCGCCGCGATGCAGGCCCAGCAGCAGCGCCACATTGGCAAAGGCGATGCCCGAGACGCCGACACCGACGATACGGCGCGCCCAGATCTCGATATAGGCGGCGGTTTCGGCCTTGACCGGAAACAAGCCGAACGGCCCCGCCAGCACACGGACCACACAGATGAGCCCGCGCGAGAACGCATAGGCGTTGACGACGGCGAGGATCACGAGACGGACGGTGGTGGGCTCGCCGATCTCAGTGCCGAGCAGCGCCGTGGCGACGCCGACAAAGACCAACACGGGAAGCAGCTCGAGCAGGAAGCGTCCCAGCACGAGGGGCAGCCGCAGCATGATTTGCCAGGCCCGCGCCAGGCTGTGGCGGCGCCTGTGCAGTTCGGGCGCGGGGGTGACATCGGCCACCGATGACGGCGGATCGGCAATGGGCAACACCTGCACCGGCAGGCGCGCGGTTTGCGGCATGCGCCCTTCCAGGAACACGACGGGGCGCCGGATCAGACCGAACATCAGCCATTCGGCGCAGAAAGCGGAGCCGAAGACCAAGGCGAGCTTCCAGGCGATCTCGATCAGGAGGTTGTAGGCCGCGGGGTCGTTCGCGGTCCGCACGATCCAGTAATAGAACGCCGGAAAGTGCGTGAGCGTCCTGGCCATATCGGCAACGTCTCGCGAAATTTCGCCGATTTCCTCGGACACGGTGAGCATGAGCTGCGCACCGAGGCCGTCGGCCGCCAGCGGGATCGGCGATTTTGGCTCGGGCGCGGTCTGCTGTGCACCAGACGCATTCGCGATCGCGCGCAGCGTGTCGATCATCTGCGCGCGCTTCTTGTCGTCCTGCAGCGTCTCCAGGGCGCGCTTGGCTTCATCGGGCGACAGCGCGGCAGCGCTATTCGCCGCCGGTGCCGGCGGCGCGGCGCGGGCGCTCGAGAGAGATGAGATCGCAATCAAGAGCGCGGCGAGAAGCGCGGAGGCAAGCTTATGCGACACGAGGGATTCCCTGGGAAAAATGAATGCGACGGCGACGTCGGGACCGTCACCGCCGAAGCACATGCATCATGTCGGATCGACGCTATTCGCCCGGGCGCTGTGTCGGAAGTTGGCCAATGAGGCGACATTCTCTTGGCATTTGCCGCGGTGCAGGAAACGGGAACCGCGGTTCTCAAGCCGGGACGTGCAGCGATCGAATGCGGCACGCGGCTGGAAGCTCGGCTGCGGCCATCCTTCGAGACGCCCGCCTGCGGCGGACCCTCAGGATGAGGGATGGGTATCGGCAGCATTTCAAGGCAGATAGCGCAGCTGAGCCTCATCCTGAGGAGCCGCGAAACGCGGCGTCTCGAAGGACGAGGCGCTCGCTCAGGCGCCGCTGAGACGTCATCTGCGATCGTCCTGATATGCGATCGCCCTGCGTCATTCCGGGAGTCGGCCCGGAATGACGCGATGAGGAGGAGGAGAGAAGCAGGATGTCAAAAGCGCGGCGGCCAGCTCACGGCCATCCGACATGATCGCTGTGATGCAATCAATGTGATGCAGAGTACAGCGCCGGGCAGGTAGGGGCTATGCCACACTGATGCAGCCCTCTAAACCTTGGCCCGGCGTGCCGTTCGCGTTTCTGCCGCTATGCGATAGTCCGAACGAGCTCCATCGCACTTAACGCGGCTGGATCTGCGGAGGTGGTGTCATAGACCTCCCCTTGCTCTTGATGTGGACGTTGCTCGTCGCTTGTTTGCGACCATTGGGATGGTCCTCCCGTGACGCAGGACTGTCAAGCACGATCAACGGCGCGCAAATCACATTTGAGAACGCGTTCCATTCCGGCGCGACGGATTCGCCGCTGCCGAAACACGAGAAGTGGACGAGTTACAAGACTGCCCTTCCCGCAAATGTAGAGCGCGTCTGCTACGGGTTGGCGCGTGGGTACCGAGGTATTGGGGATGATGACATCATACCCCTGTTTTGCCCGACGAGTCAAACCGCTTCGATAAATCCGCAATCGATCGAGCTGACCCTTCAAGTCATTGATTTCGTTATCCCCGGCTACTGTGCATGGGGTTGTTTTCGCGTTTTTTGTTTCTTGCCCGCCTTCTCCTCTTTCTCCAGCGCCTTGCGCACCTCATCGAATTCGCCCAGCGAAGCCTTGTCGGCGCGGGGGAAGCGCAGATCGAGCTGTTCGAGCGCCGCGACGATGGCCGAGCCGATCACCACGCGGGCGAACCATTTGTGATCGGCCGGCACGACATACCACGGTGCATGCGGCGTCGCCGTGTGCCGGACGATGTCCTGATAGACCGCCTGGTAGCGCGGCCACAGCGCGCGTTCCTTGATGTCGTCCATGGAGAATTTCCACTGCTTGGACGGATCCTCCAGCCGATCGAGGAAGCGCTCGCGCTGCTCGTCCTTGGACAGATTGAGGAAGAATTTCAGCACCACGGTGCCGTTGCGCGAGAGATAGCGCTCCCACGCAGAGATGTCCTCGAATCGCTCTTTCCAGATGTTCTTGGTGAGGAGCTTCGGCGGCAGCTTCTCCTTGGCGAGGATCTCCGGGTGCACGCGCGTCACCAGGCATTCCTCGTAATGGGAGCGGTTGAAGATACCGATATGGCCGCGCTCCGGCAGCGCGACCGCGTGGCGCCAGAGGAAATCGTGATCGAGCTCCTTGCTGCTCGGCGCCTTGAAGGCACTGACTGCGCAGCCCTGCGGATTGATGCCCTCGAAGATCGCCTTGATCGCAGAATCCTTGCCGCCGGCGTCCATCGCCTGGAACACGATCAGCACCGACCAGCGGTCCTGGGCGTAGAGCTTCTCCTGAAACGCGATCAGCCGCTTCTTGTTGGCGTCGAGAATGTCCTGCGCCTTCTCCTTGTCGAGGTCGCCCTTCTCATCGGTCTTGTGGTCCTTGAGGTGAAACTTGCCCGAACCATCGTAGCGGAATGGCGTGATGTAGCGGTCAAGCTCCTGGGCGAGCGATTTGGACGACTTCTTGCTCATGAGCGCGGGGCACCTTGCGTTGCGGCTTCAATCGGTCGAGCAGGCTACCAAGGATGCCCTTCGGAAGGAATATGATGAAAAGCACGAGCAGCACGCCGTAGACGAGATTGTCCCAGCCGACCGCCTTGGTGCCAAAGCCGATGCGCAGGGTCTCGGCCAGCATAATCGTGATGACGGCGCCGAAGGTCGGGCCGAGCGAGACGAACAGGCCGCCGACGATGGCCGCGAACACCATCTGCAGCGACACCGCGATGCCGCTGACGGTGTCCGGCGTGATGAACATCTGGTACTGGCAGTAGATCGCGCCGGCCAAGGCCGTCATCAGCGCGCTGAGCAGCGTGATCTTCAGCTTCTCCGCGGTGACGTCGACACCGGCGGCAGCCGCGGCGTCCTCGTCCTCCGAGATCGCCTCCAGCGCATAGCGCGCCATGCTGCGATCGACCCAGTGCCAGACCACGATGCCGAACAGCCAGACCCCCAGCGCAATCAAATACCAGGTGATCTTGTCGTCGAATTGCAGCGCCCAGAGCTTGTTGCCCGCGGCCCGGTTCGGCGTGTAGCCGAGCGAGCCGCCGGTGTAGTCGCGCGTCGCCGTGATGACCTGGAGCACGATGCCGGAGAGCGCGAGCGTCACCAGCACGAAATAGTGCCCGGTGATGCGGAAGCGAAAACAGGGATAGCCGACGATCAGCGCCAGCGCGCCGGCAGCGACCATGCCGATGGGGATGCCGATCCAGGGCGACCATCCCAGGTGATTCCAGAGCAGCGCAGTGACATAGGCGCCTATTCCCATGAAACCGCCATGACCGAGCGAGACCAGGCCGAACCGCCCCATCATCGACCACGACGTATAGGCGAACGACCAGATCAGAATCAGCACCAGGATGTGCAGATGATAGGGATCGCGATAGACGAAAGGCAACGCGACCAGCGCCGCCAACCCCACCACCCAAGCTGCAAGCCGTCCCCGCCCCATCATCGGCGCCTCGCGAGCAGGCCCGCGGGCCGGATGAACATCATGACGATGAAGAAGGCGAAGGCGAGCACATAGCCCCATTCGAGATCGGAGAACAGGCCGCCGAGCGAGATGATCTCGGCGAACACGAAGGCCGCGATGAAGCCGCCGATGAAATTGCCGAGGCCCCCGAGCACGCAGATCAGGAAGGTGATCGGTCCGAACGACAGGCCGACGAAGGGGTGCACGTCATATTGCAGCACCAGCAGGCAGGCGGCGAGCCCGGCCAGCCCCCCGCCGATCGCGGAGGTGATGAGATAGATCCGCTTGGTATCGACGCCCATCAGCGCCATGATCTGCCGGTCCTGCGAGATCGCCCGGATTGCGGTGCCGGTGAAGGTCCGCGTCATGAACAGATAGACCGCGACCATGCCGACCAGCGCAGCCAGGAAGGACAGAAGTCGTGCGTAGCTGAAATTCATGTCGCCGAAGGCGAGCACCGGCAGGCGGATGCCGAGGTTGCGAAAGTCGATGCCGAAGGCGACGGTGGCAAAGCTCTGCAGCACGAACAGCACCCCGCCGGTCGCGAGCAATTGGTTGATCGGCGGCGCGGTGAGCAGCGGCGCGATCACGAGGTAATGCAGCGCCGCGCCGAGCACCGCGACCAGCAGGATGGTGAGCGGCGCGGCGAGGAAATAACTGATGCCGTAATACTGCACCAGGAAGTACATGGCGTACATGCCGATCATCACCAGCTCTGCGTAGCAGATCCAGGTCACGTCGATGACGCCGAAGATCAAATTGAGCCCGAGCGCGAGCAGCGCCAGCACGCCGCCGAGCAGGATGCCGTTGATCACGGCCTCCAGCAGGTAGATGTCGAAAATGTCCAGAAATGCTTGCATGCCCGCATCAACCTCACACCCCGAGATACGCTTCCTTGACCGTGTCGCTCGCCAGCATCTCGGCCGAGGTGCCTGAGGACCTGATCGAGCCCGCTTCGATCAGATAGGCGCGATCGACCACTTTCAGCACCTGCTGCACATTCTGCTCGACGATCAGCACGGTCAGCCCGCTGGCGCGGATCCGCTTCACCAGCTCGAACACCTGCTGCACCACGACCGGCGCGAGCCCCGCCGACGGCTCGTCGAGCAGCAGCAGCTTTGGATTCGACATCAGCGCGCGGCCGATCGCGCACATCTGCTGCTCGCCGCCGGACATGGTGCCGGCCATCTGGTGGCGGCGCTCCTTCAGGCGCGGAAACAGCTCGAACACCACGTCCAGCCGCTCGGCATAGTGGCCGCGCGCCTCCTGGATGAACGCGCCCATCTTGAGATTGTCGTCGACCGAGAGCTGCGGAAACAGCCGCCGGTTCTCCGGCACATGCGCGATCCCGAGGCTGACGATCTTGTGCGGCTGCGTGGCCAAGACGTCGACGGCTTCCATTCTGATCGAGCCACGCGAGGGACGGATCAGCCCGGAGATGACGCGCATCAGGGTGGTCTTGCCGGCCCCGTTGGGGCCGATGACGCCGACGGCCTCCCCCGCCTTCACGTCGAGGTCGACGTCGAACAGTGCCTGGAAGGTGCCATAGCCGGCATTGACGCCGCGGAGCTCCAACATCACTGCACCCCCGCGCGGCGGCGCGCTGCGGCGGCCGCGGCCTGCGTGGTCTCGGCATCGGTGCCGAGATAGACCTCGATGACGCGGGGATCGCCCGCAACGGCACTCGGCAAACCTTCCGAGATCTTCTCGCCGTGATCGAGCACCATGACGCGATCGACAACGCGCATCAGCACGCCCATGATATGCTCGACCCAGATGATGGTGATGCCGAGCTCGTCGCGGATGTTGCGCAGCATGTCGGCCGCCTGCCCCATCTCGGCCTCGTCGAGGCCGCCGAGGCTCTCGTCGGCCAGCAGGAGTTTTGGCGCGGTCGCGAGTGCTTTCGCCAGCTCGAGCTTTTTCAGGCCGGCTGCGCCGAGGCCATCGACACTGGCATGGCGATCGGTCGGCAGGCCGACCATCGCCAGCGATCTTTCGGCCGCCTCCTCCGCCCTGGCACGGCTGTGGCGGCCCTGGCCGTAAAATCCGGCGAGCGCGACGTTCTCGAAGATCGTCAGGCGACGGAATGGCCGCGGGATCTGGAAGGTGCGGCCGATGCCGCTGTTGATGATCCGGTGCGGCGGAAGGCCTGCGATCTCGGAGCCGTCGAACAGGATCGAACCGGACGTCGGCGCCAGCGTGCCCGAGAGCATATTGAAGATCGTGCTCTTGCCCGAGCCGTTGGGGCCGATCAGGCCGAGGATCTCGCCCTGGCCGACCATGAACGACACATTGTTGACGGCGGTGAAGCCGCCAAACCGCTTCACCAGCCCGCTGACTTCCAGCACCGTCCCGCTCTCCTCTCTGCGCGCATTTGCGCTACTGGTTGCTGTAGGTGGTGCCCTTCGGCAACGGCAGCACGGCCTCGCGCTGCGCCTGGCTCTTGGGCCACACCACGGAGGATTTGTCGTCGATGTATTGGATCACGACCGGGAACGAGCGCTCGTTCTGCCCGGCCATCGGCGTGCCCTCGCCGTAAAACTTGACGCCGAAGCCGAGCATGGTGCCGCCCTCGGGAATATCGGTATCGAGCGCCGCCTTGCGCAGCGCATCCGGATCGACCCCGCCATATTTCTTGATTGCGCGCGGCAGCACGTCATTCATGAACACATAAGTGTTGGACGCACCGATGCCGACATGCGCCGAGCGGATGGCGACGCCGGGCCGGATCTTGTCGAATTCCTCGCCGACCATCTTGATCACGGGCGGGAGCTTGGGATCCATGGTCTTCTGGTTGGCAAGCCAGATCGAGATCGGGTCGGTGTTGAAGATGTAGGTGGCATCGGCGCCCATGCCTTCCTTCAGTTTTTCATAGACCCCGTAACCCGCGCCGTGTCCCATCAGCGCGCCGAACTTCAGCCCCTGCTCGCGCGCCTGACGCAGCAATAGCGTGATATCAGGGTTGTAGCCGGTGTGGAAAATGACGTCGGGCTTGGCGCGCTTCAACTTGGTCACCAGCGCGGAGAGGTCAGGCGCGGTGGCCGAATAGCCTTCCTTCATCACGACGTTGAAGCCCGCCTTCTTCGCGCCGGCCTCGTTGCCCCTGGACACGTCGACGCCATAGGCGCCGTCTTCGTGAATGATGGCGACGCGCAGATCCTTCGGCTCCTTGTCGAACTTCGCCTTGGCGTTCTGCGCGATGAAATCCATCGTCATCATGCCGAACTGATCGCCGCTCGCCTGCGGGCGGAAGACGTATTTGTAACCCTTCTCGTTGAACACGGCCGACGAGATGCAGGTCGTCATCCACATGAACTTCTTGAGCTGCTCGACACGGGCCGCGACCGGCACGCATTGCGCCGAGGAGAAGAAGCCGAGCACCATGTCGACCTTTTCCTGCTCGAGCAGGCGGACGGATTCGTTGATCGCGATGTCGGGCTTGCTCTGCGCATCGGCATAGACCGCTTCGATCTTGTAGCCCTCGACGCCGGTTTTGGCGAAATGGTCGAGGACGATCTTTGCCCCGATATAGCCGAGCTCAGAGCCGCCGCCGGCCAGAGGCCCGGTCAAATCGAACACGACGCCGATCTTGATCTTCTTCTCTTTGCCTTGATCCTGGGCCTGGGCGGACAGCGCCAAGCCCGTCGCGGAAATCGCGACCAACAGCCCACGTACCAAACGGGCAGCCATGCGCACGCGCATCAAAACCTCCCTGGACGATTGTGCATTGCATTCTTTTTGCTTTTGCATTTTTGCCCATCACATGGGCTGGGCGTGGCGATGTCAAGCCTCGCGCATCAGCGCGACGCGAACTGCTGCTCGACGAAGGCCGTGACAAATCGCGGCATGGACGGCGTGAGATCGCTCATCCCGCGCACGAGATGGATGGACGAGAGCTCCGGCTCGGCCTCGCGCGCCAGATTGGCTTCGATCCGCGCACGCGCCACGTTACCCGGCATGTCCAGGTTGATAGTTTGCAGCATCGCAATCGTTGGGCCGGTGACGACGCAGTGCCAGTCCGGCTCGACCCGATAGTCGGCCGCAGTCAGGCCGGTCTCTTCCTCGAGTTCGCGGATCACGCTGCCGGGAATGTCGAGCCTGTCGCCCCTGACGTCGTCGAGATCGGGCGTGCCCGATGGGAAATAGATCCGGCCTGCATTGGCCGTGTGCTGCGCCATCTCGCCCATCACGAAGGCGCCGTCGGAGGTGCGCAGCGCGCCCATGCCAAAGCCGTTGAACACGGCCTTGTCGGGAAAACCCCAGTCGCGCCAGGCGAGGAAGCTCGCGAAATCGGTCTCGAAATAGGTCGCGGCGAGATGGCCGTCGGCGAACGTTGCATCGCGGCCGAGCAGGACGCGGCCGTTCCATATCTTTGGCCGCTCGCGCTGCTTCTCGGCGAAATGCACTGCGATCTCGTCACGCCGCTCCTCCGCGAACGGCCAGACGATCGGCCGCACGGCAAGATCAAGCGTCGTGACGCGATGGATTGTCAGTGACGTCATGACGCTTGGTTACCGAGCCTTGGCGTCAGTTATTTGGCGCTCCCCGTGGTCTTCTTGGCCTGCTCGACATATTTGTTGGTGAAGGTCTTGCTGACGTCGATCTTGGCGTTCGCCACGTCGGGTGAGCCGACGCTGAACACCGCGAGCACTGCGTCCGCGCCCTTCGGGTCCATCTTGCCGGTTTCGGAGAACATCGGGATCGTGTTCTTCAGCGCCGCGAGATAGAGGTCCTTGTTCTTGCCGACCGTCTCCTCCGGCATCTTTGCCATGATCTCCTCGGGCGAGTGCGAGTGGATCCAGGCGAGCGTGCCCAGGATCGCGTTGGTGAGCGCCTGCGTCTCCTTCTCGTGGCCGGCCACCCAGGCCGCGGTCGAGTACAGCGCGCCGCCCGGATATTCGCCCCCGAACGTCTCGAGCGTATCCTTTTGCGTGCGGGTGTCCGAGAGGATGCGCAGATCCTTGTGGCTGCCCTGGAGCACGGTCACGGAGGGATCGAGCATTACGGCCGCGTCGATCTGGCCCTGCTCCATCGCGGCGACCGCAGTGGCGCCGAGGCCGACGCCGATCACGGCGGTGCTGGCCGGATCGACGCCATTCTTCTTCAGCATATACTTCAGGAAAAAGTCAGTGGAGGAGCCGGGCGCGCTGACGCCGACCTTCTTGCCCGCGAGGTCCTTGATCGACTTGATCTCGTTGGTGTGCGACGGCGAAACCACCAGCACGAGGCCGGGATAGCGGTCATAGACGACGAACGCCTGAAGCTCCTGCTTCTTGGCCGCGAGGTTGACGCAATGGTCGAAATAGCCAGAGACCACGTCTGCGCTGCCGCCGAGCACGGCCTTGAGCGCGTCCGAGCCGCCCTTGAGGTCCACGAGCTCGACATTGAGGCCGGCCTTGTCGTATTCGCCGAGCTGCTTTGCCAGCACCGTCGGCAAATAGCACAGGCAGGAGCCGCCGCCGATCGCGATGGTGACCTTGCTTTGCGCCGCGGCAAGACCGGTGGTGAGCGTCAGCGCGAGCAGCGCGCCCGCGAGCCTGGCTATCGTGTTCTTCATTGGTTTCCTCCGTTCGGCTGGCGGCACCATAGAGCAGCCGGACTGGCTTGAGAAGCAGGACCGAAGGTGCTGGCCATCGGCCTTTCGGCGCAATAGCATGAGCCCACAAGAACAATTCTTGATGGGGAGGATCATCCATGAATCGCCTTGCAATCGGACTGTCGATCGCCACCGCTTTTGCCGCCGGATGCGGCGCAACCCACCTGCTGCGGCCGGCGCTGGCCGCGGAGAACATCACGCCGCAGATCATCCACACCGGCGAGATGGAGGGCGACGCGCTCGGGAACGCCAACGCCGTCGGCTTCCGTTCCAAGATGTTCGCGAACGCCGATGGCGCCACCATCTCGATCCAGGTCGGCAATGTGCCCAAGCACATGCATCCCAACACCAACGAGATCCAGTACATTTTAGAGGGCACCGGCACGATCTGGTTCGGCGACAAGGAAGTCACCGTGAAGCCGGGCGACCTCGTCATCATCCCGAAGGGAACGCCGCATGGCGGCACCAAGCCGATCAGCGGACAGGTCAAGGCGATCGCGATCAAGACGCCGCCGCAGGCGCCCGACGACACCAAGCTGCTGGATTGAGCTTTCGCGATCCGGGCTCGCGCCGATGCGCGGGCCCCTCGCGGCCTAGCCGCGCCCGTCCACGGTCGGGCGCCACACCAGCAACCTGCGCTCAACCAATGTCACGCCAAAATCGATCAGGATGACGAAGGCCGACAGCACGAACATGCCAGCGAACACGCCGGCGACATCGAAGATGCCCTCGGCCTGCTGAATGAGATAGCCGAGCCCCGCCGCCGATCCCAGATATTCGCCGACGACCGCACCGACCACGGCAAAGCCCACCGACGTGTGCAGCGAGGAGAACATCCACGACAGCGCCGAGGGCCAATAGACGTGCTGCATCAGCTGCCGCTCGCTCATGCCGAGCATGCGGCCGTTGTCGAGCACGGTGCGGCTGACCTCCTTGACGCCCTGATAGACGTTGAAGAACACGATGAAGAACACCAGCGTCACGCCGAGCGCGACCTTGGACCAGATGCCCAGCCCAAGCCATAGCGCGAAGATCGGCGCCAGCACCACACGCGGCAGAGCGTTGACCATCTTGACGTAGGGATCGAACACCGCGGCGACCAGCGGCTGGCGCGCGAACCAGAAGCCGATCAGCACGCCGCCGGCCGATCCGATCACGAAGGCCAGGATCGATTCCGTCAGCGTGATGCCGAGATGCTTCCAGATCACACCGGACGAGAACCATTTGACGATCTGGGCGAAGACATCGACCGGGTTGGAGAAGAAGAACGGCGGCAGCAGGATCTTGCCGAACACGGGCACGGTCGACAGCAATTGCCACAGCGCGAGGCAGACCACCGCGACCAGCACTTGCAGCGAGAGCAGCGTCACGCGCGACATCAGACCGCCTCCGCCGCTTGCGCGGATTGCGCGTAGCCCTTCATGACCTCGTCCTTGAGCACGCTCCAGATCTCGCGATGAAGCGCATGGAATTCCTTGTCCAGCCGTACTTCAAAAATGTCGCGCGGGCGCGGCAGGCTCACGCGCCAGTCGCCGATGATGCGGGAGGACGGCCCCGCCGACATGATCACGACGCGGTCGGCGAGTGCGATCGCTTCTTCCAGATCATGGGTGACGAACAGCACGGCTTTGCGATCGGCATTCCAGAGGTCGAGCAGCAGATTGCCCATCACCTGCCGGGTCTGTGCATCCAGCGGCCCGAACGGCTCGTCCATCAGCAGGATCTTTGGATCGCGGATCAGCACCTGCGCCAGCGCCACGCGCTTGCGCTGGCCGCCCGAGAGCATGTGCGGATAGCGGTTGGCAAAGGCGCCCAAGCCGACCGAGGTCAGCCATGTCTTCGCCCGCGGGAGTGCCTCGCTACGCGGCGTGCCGCTGACTTCGAGCCCGATCGCGACGTTGTCGAGCGCGGTCTTCCAAGGGAACAGCGCATCGGCCTGGAACAGATAGCCGGCATCCCGGTTCAGCCCGGCGAGCAGCCGATCGAAGATCTTGACGCTCCCGGCAGCCGGCTTCAGCAGCCCGGCCGCGACGTTGAGCAGCGTCGATTTCCCGCAGCCGGTCGGGCCGACGATGGCGACGAACTCGCCCTGCGCCACCGTCAGATGCGCCTGCTCCACCGCCGTATAGACCCGCCCGTCCCCCAGCTGGAACGCGACCTTGGCATCTTCCAGCGCCACTGCCGTAGGCGTTATCATGTGTTCCCTCCGAACTTGGCCCGATGCCTTAGCCGCTCGCGCGGCCAAGTTCAATCAAGCCGCCAAGCGTGGTACGCATGGGCCTCGTCATCCCCTGCCTCCCTCCAATCCTTGGGGCGGGTTAGCGTAGTGAGCCCCGTCCGATGCCATCCAGGCCGATGATTGGCTATGCCCAGGTCACCAAGAGCTTCGGCGCGCTCAAGGCCGTGGACGATGTGTCACTCGACATCGCCGAAGGCGAGTTTGTGGCCGTCGTCGGCGGCTCGGGTTCGGGCAAGACGACGCTGCTGCGTCTCGCCAACCGCCTGATCGAGGCGGACAGCGGCACGATCACGGTCGAGGGCGACGACGTGCAATCGGTCGATCCGGTCGCGCTGCGGCGCCGCATCGGCTATGTCTTCCAGAGCGGCGGGCTGTTCCCGCATCTGAGCGTCGCCGAGAATATCGGGATCACACCAAAACTGCTCGGCGTCCCGGCGGCGGATATCGCAACGCGGGTCGATGAATTGCTCGAACTCGTGCAACTCGACCGGGCCGCGCATCGCGAGCGATTGCCGGATGCGCTCTCGGGCGGCCAGCGCCAGCGCGTGGGCGTGGCGCGCGCGCTTGCGGCACGGCCCCGCATCGTGCTGATGGACGAGCCATTCGGCGCGCTCGATCCCCTCACCCGCGATGCGTTGGGCGAGGATTTTCGCGAGCTGCACCGCAAGCTCGGCCTGACCACCGTGATGATCACCCACGACATGACGGAAGCGATCCTGCTCGCCGACCGCATCGCGGTGATGCGCAGCGGGAAGCTGCTGGCGCAGGGCACGCCAGTGGAGCTCTCGAAAAGCAGCGACGCTTACGTGCTGGAGCTGCTGCGGACGCCGCGACGCCAGGTCGAGCGATTGAACGCGCTGCTGCCACAGGGCGGGGCGGCATGAGCCTTTTCACCGATCCGCGCTGGGGCGAGGCGCTGGGGCATTTGCCCGACTATCTCGGCAACCACGTCCGGGTGAGTCTCGCTGCACTTGCGCTCGGCCTGATCATCAGCCTGCCGCTGGCGATCCTGACCCGCAACCGCCCCACCCCGCGCGCCGTCCTGCTCGCGCTCGCCAGTATCGTGCAGACGGTGCCCGGGCTGGCGCTGCTCGCGCTGTTCTATCCGCTCCTGCTGCTCGCGGCCTCCGTGACGCTGGCCTGGTTCGGCGTCTCCTTCTCCGCTTTCGGCTTCCTGCCGGCGATGCTGGCGCTGGCGCTCTATTCGATGCTACCGGTGCTGCGCAATGGCATCACCGGTCTCAACGGCATCGACCCCGCGCTGATCGAGGCTGCGAAAGGCGTCGGAATGACCGCACGGCAGTCGCTGGTGATGGTCGAACTGCCGCTGGCCCTCCCGGTGATGATGGCTGGCATCCGTACCGCCGCAGTGTGGGTGATCGGCACCGCGACGCTGTCGACCCCGATCGGGCAGACCAGCCTCGGCAATTACATCTTTGCCGGGCTCCAGACCCAGAACTGGGTGTTCGTGCTGTTCGGCTGCTTTGCCTCGGCCCTGCTGGCGCTCGCCGTCGATCAGCTGCTCGGCCTGATCGAGAGCGGCCTGCGCTGGCGCAGCCGCGTACGTACGGCGCTTGGCGCGGCCGGGATCGCGGCGCTGGTCGCCGCAACATTGGTGCCGACGATGGGGCGCTCGTCACAGAGCTATGTCGTCGGCGCCAAGACATTTGCCGAGCAGTATGTGCTGTCGGCGCTGATGCGGGACCGGCTCCAGGCCGCCGGCCTTTCCGCCGTCGCACGATCCGGTCTCGGCTCGAGCGTGATCTTCGAGGCGTTGAAGGCCGGCGATATCGATCTCTATGTCGATTATTCCGGCACGCTCTGGGCCAATCAGCTTCACCGCACGGACATCAAGCCGCGCGCGGAGCTGTTGGCGGAGCTGCAGACGACACTTGCGAAGGAGAACATCACCCTGCTCGGCGAGCTCGGATTCGAGAACGCCTATGCGCTGGTGATCCCGAAGAAGCGCGCCGAGGCGCTTGGCATCCGCACCATCGCCGATCTCGCCGCGCATGCGTCGACCCTGTCGATCGCCGGCGACTATGAGTTCTTCTCGCGACCCGAATGGGCGGCGCTGCAAAAAGCCTATGGCCTCTCGTTCCGCGCCCAGCGCCAAATGCAGCCGGACTTCATGTATGCGGCGGTCGCCAGCGGCGAGGTCGACGTCATCGCGGGCTACACCAGCGACGGGCTGATCGCAAAATACGATCTCGTTGCGCTCGACGATCCCAGGCACGCGATCCCGCCCTACGACGCCATCCTGCTGCTGGCCCCGAAACGGGCCGGCGACGAGCGGCTGCAGGCCGCGCTGAAACCGCTGCTCGGCAAGATCGACATCGCGACCATGCGCGAAGCCAATTTACGCGCCGCCGGCAATGATGCGAATTCGTCGCCGGATGCAGTGGCGAAATGGCTGTGGGAGAAGGTGGGTGGGCGGTAGGCCGGCTACAGCCCCCTGATCATCCCCGCATCGATCAGCAGCCGGTTCAGCCGGCGCGCTTCGGCACCGTCCTTGCAGCCGTAGAAGATGCCCTTGCAGCGGAGCATGATCTCCTTCTGCTCGGCGAAGGACGGATCGAGCGGGATGCCGGCGGCTTCCTGGATGACCAGCGGCAGATACGGACCATCGACCGTGTCCATCACGGCCTCGCTCTTCACCGGCTCGAAATTAACGGCGTCGATCGCGTAATAGGTCGCGTAGAGGCGCGGATCATAGGCATCGAGCTTTTTGCCGATTGCACCCTCGTCGAGCCCGGGCTCGAGGATACCGGGCGCGAACTCGGGCTGATGATCGCCATAGCGCACGATCAGGAAAGGCTCGCCGGGAAAACTCTTCTTCAGGCCTGCGAGGAAAGCCTTGTACTGCTCGGCGCTCATCGCCTGCCGGCGCAGATATTCGTCGATGGACGGCACATTGCCCGGTGCGCGCCAGTTCGGCAGCAGATCCGGGCGGAAGCGCGTCTCCCAGGGGAAATGATTGGCGCCGAGATAAATGAAGGCGAACAGCGGCTTGTTCGGCGTTCGCTCACCCATCAGCCGGAGCGCCTTGTCGTAGAAGAAGCTATCCGGCTCGACATCCTTGGCGCCAAGATCCTTGGAGTCGAGGAAGCGTTCGATGCCGGTCGTCATCTGAAAGCTGCGCGCGGCCATGAAGCCGCCATTGGCGGGGTAGAGCGACATCGTGTCGTAGCCGCAGCGACGCAGCGCCAGCGGCAGGCCACGCTCGACACGGCCTGTTGCAATGCGCGTCACGAAATAGGCGAAGCGGCCGAACGAGCGCGACGACAACCCCGCGAGCACATTGTATTCGGTGAACCAGCTCGGCCCGCCATTGCTCTCGGCCAGAAACGCGCGCTCCTTGCCGTCCCAGGATTTGAAATGGCTGCCGTAGCCCGGCGGCACCTTGATGCCCTGCGCGGCGCGGATGTCGAAGCTCGATTCATCATGGACCATGATGATGTTCGGCCGCCGGCCGGCGGGATGGCAGGCATCGACCAGCGGCATATTGAGCCGTTCGTTGGTCGAAACGGCCGACTCCATGAAGCCGTATTGCGCGAAGTCGGAGACCGCGCTGACGCCGGAGCGGAAGAACTTCGAGAGATAGCCGTCGTCGTAATAGCCGCGCCAGGCCTCGTCCGGATGATAGAGCGAATAGCCGACCAGCGCGGCGAGGCAGGCGAGCTTGCAGGCGAGCGCCGGCAGCCTACGGAGGCGGAACGGGTCGAGCCACCACAGCGCATACATCAGCGGCAGCGTGACGAGGCCGGCCCCGATCACCGACCAGCGCAAATTCGGGAAGATCGTGAACAGGAACGCGACCGTGTCGCGGTCGATCATCATCAGGTCGATGAAGTTGACCGTCATCTGCACGACGTCGTGCTTCAGCCGCGACAGCAGCACCAGCACCACGACCATGGTCAGCGACAGCGCACCCGAGAGCGCCGGCCGCCGCAGCAGCGCGATCCAGAAGAAGTTGAGGATGCCCCAGGCCAGCACGAAGGAGAGCCGTGCGCCGAAATCCGTCTCGGTCTCGTACATCAGGACGAGCGCAGCGAGATGCGGCGCTGCAACCGCGAGCAGCCGCCAGATACCGAGCGCGGCGACGCTCGCCAGCACGGCGGTCGTGGCGGAAGGACCTGGATTGGGCGCGGACCCCATCGACGACACGCAACTGCTGGTCCGGCTCGATGATGCCGAGCCGGCTGACCGGGCCTGCGGCGTTCGGCGCAGCCGGAAGGCCTGCACCGTGTCACAAAACTGTAATTGAACGGTCACGGACAAGCAACGCGTGCGGTGATCCGACCTTCGCTTATTGTTAGCGGAAGCCAATCGGTCTCCGCGCCCAATTCGTCCCGCCAGAGCAATCCCGCAGTGCAGAACCGACTTGTCGTCTAGTCGAGGCCCTCGACGCTGACCAGGCGGGCAGAACTGCAAGCGTCCCGGACCGCCTTGAGTCCCTGGTAGGTCGCGCCTGTGTAGAACGCCTCCCAGGCTGCGACGGATGGGAATTCCAGCAGAACGATCCTGCGGGGCTGCCAGTCTCCCTCGTAGACCTTGTGGGCGCCCCCTCGCGCCAGATATCTGGCTCCAGCGGCCTCCAGGGCGGGCTTCACGCCCAACATGAAGCTTTGGTACTGCTGAAAATCCCTGATCTCGACGTCGAAAATCACATAAGCCGGCATCTCAAGACGCTCCCACGATCGGAAATGGATCACCCGTCTGGCAATGGTCTCACCTCGGAGGCTCAGCCCTGCGGCAGCAGCCCGAGCCGCTTGGCGATGATACGGTCGACCACACGCTTGGGCAGCGCGGCCGTCATCAAATGTCGCATCCGATCCGGCGTGATCTGGTAGCGAACCTTGGGCCTTTCGGCGGTGAGCGCCTCGAAAACGACCTCGGCGATCCGCTCGGCCGGCAGCCCAGTCTCGCCGAGCTTCATCATGAACGCCATGACCTTGTTCAGCGCCGGCAGATAAGGCGAGTTCTGGTAGACCGAAAGATCGATCTGCTCGGCCTTGCTCCAGATCGGCGTCTTGACTGCGCCGGGGCCGACGATGATGACGTCGATGCCGAACAGCATCAATTCGCGGCGCAAGCTCTCCGACAGGCCTTCGATGGCGTGCTTGGAGGTGCTGTAAGGCGCCAACAACGGATTGCCGTTCTTGCCCGCGACCGAGCTGATCATCACGATCCGGCCCTTCGGTCCCTTCAGCGACGGATCAGCGCCGAGTAGCGGCCCAAAGGCCTGCGTCGCGATGACCGGGCCAATGACGTTGATCTCCATCTGCCGGCGGAAGTCGTCGACCGACAATTCGAGCACGGGACCGGCGACCGCGACGCCGGCGTTGTTGACGAGACCGGCCAGCGTCTCGCCGCCCAGTGCCTCGCGGACTTTTCGCGCAGCCGCCAGGACCGCCGCCTCGTCGGTGACGTCGAACAGCAGCGGCGTGAAGTTCGCACCGAACTCACCCGTGAGCCGGTCCGCATCGGCCTGCTTGCGGACACTACCGAAAACACGATAGCCGCGCCCGATCAGAAATTTAGCAATGGCCCAGCCAATGCCGGTGGACGCGCCGGTGACGACGACGGATCGCATGGTCTTTCCCCCCGAAGAGCTCCCGCGATCATGCAGTGGAAAGCTGCCGCGGCGCAATGCCGTCCACCGGTCAAGGAGACGCCGCCGATGTCAGTTCTTAAGTTGAAGCGAGGCGCGAACGTCGCGACGTGAGATCGATTGCACCATAAAGATATGGATGAAGAGCCGAATCTTTGACTCTGAAGACGCTCGGCTTTTGAGGATCGGGAGCTTCTGAGAAATTCCGAAAAACAACGCGAGACCAAGAATGTGGTTTAAGCGTCAGTTCTTCGTGCTCAGGGAGCACTTTAGCTCGCGAAGAATTTGAATGAAGCAGCAATGCTTCGCGCGAGACGAAAAGAGCGAGACCGCTGGTTGCGATCTCGCTCGAATATAGCCGCGAAAGATTTAAGAATTGGTTTGGCGAGCGAAGCTTGTGTTTTCGCTCGCGTGCCCGGATGCGGCGTAACCGATACGCCGCATCTGAACGGCCGCGACTTAGTTCTTCGACTTGTCGACCAGCGCGCCCTTCTTGATCCAGGGCATCATATCGCGCAGCTTGGCGCCGACTTCCTCGATCGGGTGCTCGGCGAGCTTGGCGCGGGTCGCCTTGAACGAGGTCTGGTTGACCTTGTTCTCGAGCATCCAGTCGCGGGCGAACTTGCCGGACTGGATGTCGTTGAGCACGCGCTTCATCTCGGCCTTGGTCTCGGCGGTGACGATGCGCGGACCGGTGACGTACTCGCCGTACTCGGCGGTGTTGGAGATCGAGTAGTTCATGTTGGCGATGCCGCCTTCATAGATCAGGTCGACGATCAGCTTCACCTCGTGCAGGCACTCGAAATAGGCCATCTCCGGGGCGTAGCCGGCTTCGACCAGGGTCTCGTAGCCGCCCTTGATCAGCTCGACCAGGCCGCCACAGAGCACCACCTGCTCGCCGAACAGGTCGGTCTCGCACTCTTCCTTGAAGGTGGTCTCGATGATGCCGGCACGGCCGCCGCCGACGGCGGAGGCGTAGGACAGGCCGAGGTCGTGGGCGTTGCCCGAGACGTCCTTGGCGATCGCGATCAGGCAGGGCACGCCGCCGCCGCGCTGGTATTCGGAACGCACGGTGTGGCCGGGGCCCTTCGGCGCGATCATCAGCACGTCGAGATCGGCGCGCGGGTCGAGCAGGTTGAAGTGGACGTTGAGACCGTGCGCGAACACGAGCGCTGCGCCCTTCTTCATGTTGTCGTGCAGGTGCTCGCGGTAGATGTCGCCCTGGAGCTCGTCCGGGGTCAGCATCATGACGAGGTCGGCCCATTTGGCAGCCTCGGCGACTTCCATCACCTTGAAGCCGGCAGCTTCCGCCTTCTTGGCCGAGGCCGAACCCTTGCGGAGCGCAATCGCCACGTCCTTGACGCCGGAATCCTTCAGGTTCAGCGCATGGGCGTGGCCCTGGCTGCCATAGCCGACGATGACGACCTTCTTGCCCTTGATCAGGTTCAGGTCGGCGTCGCGATCATAATAAACACGCATGGTCGTTTCCTCGTTCAGGGCCAGAATCGGCCAAAGGTCAGTGTCCGAAGGGCGAAATTTGCAGATTTCGGGGGCTGTCTAGAGCATTTTGGCCCCTTAAGGAAACCCGTTTCTGCATGGAAATCCGCGACATCATGCATCCATGAAAACGGGGTAGAGGGAGGCGAGCAGCAGGATTGCCATCACGATGTTGAAGGCCCGGACCAGGCGCTCGGACGTCAGCACCGGCCGTAGTGCAGTGCCGAACAGGACCCAGACCACGGTCGAGACCGCGCCGACGAGGAGGCTGACCAGGGTCTGGATTGCGATATTGACGGGGAATTGGGCAATCGCCGCGTAGGCGGTGATTGTGCCGATCACGATCACCCAGCCCTTGGCGTTGATCCACTGGAACATCGCCGCGCCCCAGAAAGTCATCGGGCCGCGGCCGGTCTCACCATCGGGCGTGGTCGGCCCGGACAAGGCAATCACGGCGGCGAGGTAAATCAGATAGGCCGCGCCTGCATATTTCAGGATGGTCTGCAGGATCGGATAGGCCAGGAACACTGTGCCGAGCCCGAGACCCACGGCGGCGATCATGAAAGCAAAACCGATGACGATGCCGGCGATGTGGGGGATGGTGCGCCGGAAGCCGTAGGTCAGACCCGACGCCAGCAGCATGATGTTGTTCGGCCCGGGCGTGAAATACATCACCACCATGAAGGCGAGGAAGGCATAGAAGAGCGAATAGGCCATAGTCACCTCACGCGGTCTTCGGCAGGACTTGCGGACGCTTCGCCAGCACCATCACCGCGATACCGCCGATCACGGTGAGCATGCCGGCGAGACGCAGCGGGCCGAACCGCTCCCCGAACACGATGCTGGACGCGGCCGAGCCGACGAACGGCACCAGCAGCGCGAATGGCACCACTTGCGCGGTGGGATAGTCCCGCAGCAGCCGGCCCCACAGCCAATAGGCGATGCTGGTGGAGATGCCGCCGATCAACAGCATGCAAATGAGGCCGGTGAGCGACATGTGGATCAACGACTGCCAGGTCGGCGTCGGTCCGTTGACGACCAGCGTGAGCGCGAACAGCGGCACCGCGGTGGCGAGGCACAACCAGGCGAACAAATCGAACATCGGCACGCCGCGGGCCCCGCGCAGCAGGATATTGCCGACCGCAAAGCTGACCGGCGCGATCATCAGCACGGCGAAGGCACCGATGCTGAAATCATAGCCGACCGTGCCGCAGATCATCAAAAGGCCGATGGCTGCGATGACGATACCCAGCGTCTGCACTGGCGTCGGCCGCTCGCCGAATGCGATCGCGGCAAAGCCGATCGTGAACAGCGCCTGGCTCTGCACGACGACGCTGGTCAGCCCCACCGGCACGCCATGGGCGATGCCATAGGCCTGGCTCAGAAACTGGCCGAGAAAGAGCGTGAAGCTGATCGCGATCAGGAGCGACCAGGCGACCTTCGGCTTGCGAATGAACAGGCACGGGACCGCGGCAATGGCGAAGCGCATCGCCGTCATCAGCTCCGGCGAAAATTCGTCGAGCGCGATCCGGCTCGCCACGAAGGCAAGCCCCCAGATGATCGCCACCAGGATGGCGATGAGGATGTCGGCCGGCTTCATTGTCGTTCCCGGTTCTGCCCTGTCGTGCAGCCCTGTTTGTTGTTCTGGTCGAGCCTTGCTCGCCGGCCGTTACGTGGAAGAATTGGGTTTCCGCAGCAGATAGGTGCCGTGCATCGGGGCGTGGTAATCGGCCGAGACCAGCGTGAAGCCGACGTCGGTCAGCATCCGCTCCATGACCCAGCCAAAAGTGGAATATTCGTCGCGCATGTGAGTGACGACGCTTTCACGCGGAACATCGTGGTTCTTGATCTCGAAGTCGGCCCATTGCTCGACGTCGCGCTCGAGCGCATCGGGCATCGACGCGTAGACGATGTCGCGCAAATAGAACGTGGCGCCGGGCTTGAGCGCGCGATAGATCCGCGACATCGCCACCGCTTTCCAGAAATCCGGCAGATGGTGCAGCGTGAATTCGCTGACGATCAGGTCATAGGACTCCGGCCGGTAGGCGAAGCTGAGCAGGCCGGCGGACTGCGTGCGGACGGGCGCCTTGCGGTCGCGCGCGTAGATCTCGGCGAGCGCCAGCATCGCGGGCGAGATGTCGATGGCATCGACTTCGGCGCCCATCAGCGCCGCCTCGGTCGCGAGCACGCCGTTGCCGCAACCGATGTCGGCGATGCGCCAGCCGCGCTGGACGCCGAGCATCTTCAGGGCGGCGCGCGCCCGTAGATCGGCATCGTCATGACTGTCGTAGATCGAGGCCACTGCAGGCCCGATCCCCATCCGGTTCCGCTCGTTGTAGTACCAGTCGCGCGCCAGCATGGCTCACATTCCTTCAGGCCCGCGACCGATCGCGGCAACACCGGTGCGCGACACTTCGACCAGGCCAAGCGGACGCATCAGGTCGATAAACTGGTTGATCTTGTCGGTATTGCCTGTGATCTCGAACACAAAGCTCTCGGTGGTGGCGTCGATCACGCGGGCGCGGAACGCGTCCGCCAGCCGCAGCGCCTCGACGCGATGCTCGCCCTCTCCGCGCACCTTGACCATTGCAAGTTCGCGCTCGATCGAGCGCTTGGTCAGGGTCATGTCGACGACACGATAGACCGGGATCATGCGGTCGAGCTGATGCTTGATCTGCTCGATCACCATTGGCGTACCCGTAGTGACGATGGTAATGCGCGAGAGATGCTTCTGGCTCTCGGTCTCCGAGACCGTGAGGCTCTCGATGTTGTAGCCGCGCCCCGAGAACAGGCCGATGACGCGCGCGAGCACGCCGGGCTCGTTCTGCACGAGCACCGAAAGCGTGTGCGTCTCGTTCGGATCGTGGCGTTCCTCGATGAAATAGGCGGATGCGGGCTGGTTCATTGTCGTCCCCTTCATTCTCGTCGTCACGCCGTCGCCCGATGAGCGACCGGCGCATCCGTCCCGACCCAACCGCGGAACAGATCGAAATCGATATTGCCGCCGGACAGCACGAGACCGACGCGCTTGCCCTGTAACTTGGTCTTTTCCTGAAGCGCTGCGGCGAGCGCGGCGGCGCCGGCGCCTTCGGCGAGATTGTGCGTGTCAGTCCAGAGCGCACGGATCGCGAGCGCGATCTCATCGTCCGTCACCTGGACGATACGCGAGGCGCCCTTGAGGATGACCGCGAGCGCTTCCGGATCGGGAATCCGCGTCGCCATGCCGTCAGCAAGCGTGTTGCTGGTCTCGGTCGTCACCACTTGGCCCGCCGCGAACGACAGCGCGTAGGACGGCGCCTCGGTCGATTGCACGCCGACGACCTCGGTCTTCAGGCCGAGCAGATCGCGCGCCATGATACAGCCGCAGATCCCCGAGCCCTGCCCGATCGGCACATAGAGGATGTCGAGATCGGGCGCGGCCCGGAGCAATTCGAGCGCATAGGTCGCCACGCCCAGCACCAGGTCCGTATGGAACGACGGCACCATGTGCAGCCCGGCGAACTGCGCGTGGCGCCCGGCTTCCTCGCGTGCGGCCTGAAAGTCCTCGCCGTGCTCAACGAGTTCGGCGCCAAACGCCTTCATCGCGCGGTTCTTCTCGACCGAATTGCCGCGCGGCACATAGATCACGGCAGGCACGCCATGGCGGCTCGCGGCAAAGGCGAGGCTCTGGCCATGATTGCCGCGCGTCGCCGAGATGATGCCCGGAATGTTCGGCCGTTCGCGCTTCAACCGATCGAGATAGACCAACCCGCCGCGCACCTTGAAGGCGCCCGTCGGCGTATGATTCTCGTGCTTGACCACGATCTGCGTGCCGAGCCGCTGGCTGAGCAGCGGCCAGGCGTGCGCCGGCGTCGGCGGCACCGCCTGCCCCACGATCGCATGCGCGCGTTCGAGCTCGTTCAGGTCGAACATCACATCACACCAGCGCCTTGCCGCCGGCGAACGCCTTTGCGGTCGCTTCGTCGTTCGCCTGCTCCGGCAACAGCATCTCGTTGTGCGCCTTGCCGGAGGGGATCATCGGGAAGCAGTTTTCCAGCGACGCGACGCGGCAGTCGAACAGCACCGGGCGCTTGACCGAGATCATCTCCTGGATGGCGCCGTCGAGATCGCCGGGCTTGTGCACCTGGAAGCCGACGCCGCCATAGGCTTCCGCGAGCTTGACGAAGTCCGGCATCGCCTCCGAATAGGAATGCGACAGGCGGTTGCCATGGAGCAGCTGCTGCCACTGCCGCACCATGCCCATGTACTGGTTGTTCAGGATGAAGATCTTGATCGGCAGCTCGTACTGCACCGCCGTCGACATCTCCTGCATCGTCATCTGCACCGAGGCATCGCCCGCGATGTCGATGACGAGGCTGTCGGGATGGGCAACCTGCACGCCCACCGCCGCCGGCAAGCCGTAGCCCATGGTGCCGAGACCGCCCGAGGTCATCCAGCGATGCGGCTCCTCGAAGCCGTAGAACTGCGCGGCCCACATCTGATGCTGGCCGACCTCGGTGGTGATGTAGGTGTCCCTGCCGCGCGTCGCCTCGAACAGGCTCTGGATCGCGTGCTGCGGCAGGATGACGTCGTTGCTCTTCCTGTAATAGAGCGAGTTGCGGGCGCGCCACTGCGCGATCTGCTGCCACCAGGCCTTGATGTCGGGCTTCTTCGCCTCCGCCTTGAACACCTGGAGAATGTCGCCGAGGATGTTGCCGCAATCGCCGATGATCGGCACGTCGACGCGGATGTTCTTGTTGATCGAGGACGGGTCGATGTCGATGTGGATCTTCTTCGAGCCCGGCGAGAACGCATCGACGCGGCCGGTGATGCGGTCGTCGAAGCGCGCACCGACGCACAGCATGACGTCGCAATCATGCATGGTCATGTTGGCTTCGTAGGTGCCGTGCATGCCGAGCATGCCGAGCCAGCTCTTGCCCGACGCGGGATATGCGCCGAGGCCCATCAGCGTGGAGGTGATCGGAAAGCCGGTGACCTCGACCAGCTCGCGCAGCAGCCTGGTGGCTTCAGGACCGGAATTGATCACGCCGCCGCCGCTGTAGATCACGGGGCGCTTGGCGCCTGCGAGCAGCGCCACGGCCTTGCGGATCTGCGTCGCATCGCCCTTCACCCGCGGCGCGTAGGAGCGATGCACGTCGGACTTGCGCGGCGGATGATAGGTGCCGGTCGCGAACTGCACGTCCTTGGGCACGTCGACGAGCACCGGGCCCGGTCGACCCGTGGTCGCAACGTAAAACGACTCGTGCAGCACCTTTGCGAGATCGTTGACGTCGCGCACCAGCCAATTGTGTTTGGTGCAGGGGCGCGTGATGCCGACGGTGTCGCATTCCTGGAACGCGTCGTTGCCGATCAGATGCGTCGGCACCTGGCCGGAGATGCAGACCAGCGGGATCGAGTCCATCAGCGCGTCGGTGAGTGGCGTCACCATGTTGGTGGCGCCGGGACCGGAGGTCACCAGTGCAACGCCGGGCCGGCCGGTCGAACGCGCATAGCCCTCGGCGGCGTGGCCCGCACCCTGCTCGTGGCGGACCAGGATGTGCTGGACTTCGCTCTGCTGGAAGATCTCGTCGTAGATCGGGAGCACCGCGCCGCCGGGGTAGCCGAAAATGTCGGTCACGCCATGATCGATGAGCGCGCGGACGATCATCGCGGCGCCGGTCATCTGGTTCGGATCGTGGCTCTTGTCGCTCATTGGCTTGCTCCGGATGCGCTGTTGTCAGCGGCTTCGTTCGTGTCGGGTTTTCGGAAATAAAAAAGGCCCCGAAGAGGGCCCATGCACACCGCCTGTCATGTGGATGGCAGCTAGCCACCCCCGGCGGTGTGCCTGGGTACGACGGCGATAAGGAGTTTGGTAATAATATTACGCATGGCGGCGGCTCGGCTTCCCAAAGGTTGCGCGAAACATAACGGCCGGCGCCCCGATGTCAAGGCAATGCGGCCGTTCCCGCGCGATTTTGGCAGTGTAGCGGTGTTCCCGGGGTTGGGCGAGAGGTAAATTCGGCGACCGAGGCACAAAAGCGTGTCAACCGGGGTCCCGGGCCGCGTTCACGATCGCCGCCAGCCAGCCCCGCGTCTCCCCGGGCTTCAGCCACTCGAACTCGGGCAATTGGTGCCGGAACCAGGTGAACTGCCGCTTGGCGTAGTGGCGGGTGTCGGCGCGGCCGATGGTAGCCGCCTGCTCCAGGCTGAGCTCACCGCGTAGATGCCGGATTAGCGCCGGCACGCCATGAGCCTTCATCGCCGGCAGCAGCGGATCGAGGTCTCGGGCGGCGAGACGCTCGACCTCCTCCAGCGCGCCGGCCTCCAACATGACATCGAAGCGGGCGTCGATACGTGCATAGAGCTCGTCGCGCTCGGGCGCGAGGAACACGGCGCGAAAACTGTCCTTCGGCAGCAGCGGCGGCTGGCCCTCATGGTGCCAGTCCAGCAGCGAGCGGCCGGTGGCTTCGACCACTTCGAGCGCGCGCGCAATGCGCGTGCGATCGCGCAGGTTCAATCGCTCGGCGGCTCGCGGATCGGAGGCTGCGAGTTCCGCGTGCAGCGCCTCGACGCCGTTCCGCTCCAGCCGCGCCCGGACGTCCTCGCGCACCTCGACAGGGATCGGCGGCACCACGGAAAGGCCCGCCGTCAGCGCCTTGAAGTACAGCCCGGTCCCGCCGATGAAGATCGGCAGGCGCCCTTCGGCTTTCGCCTCTTCGAGCGCCTTGGCCGCGTCGCCCACCCAGGCACCGGCCGAAAAATTCACGGCCGCATCGACATGGCCGTAGAGGCGATGAGGCACCCGCGCCTCGTCGCCATCTGTGGGGCGCGCGGTGATGATGCGGAGGTCGCGGTAGACCTGCATGGAATCGGCATTGATCACGACCCCGCCCGCAGCGAGCGCAAGCTCGAGCGCCAGCGCCGACTTGCCGCTGGCGGTCGGGCCTGCGATAAGCACCGCCTTGCCAACATGCCTTCTGCCGACTTGCCCCTCGCTCACGAAAACCTCAAATGTCCCTCGTTGCCACGCTGATCTGCAACCCGAATAACCCCGCGCTCGACTCGACCATCGTCGACGGCGCCCGCGCCGTGCTGCCTCAGGCAGCTCCCGCGCACTGGCTGTTCGACGGGGTGGCAGTCGATATCCCCTTCGGTGCCGACAGTAACCTCGAAGGCGACCGTCACGCCATCGAGCAGCGACTCCGCGAGATACGAGGCGACCTGCCCATCGACATCGTCGTGCAGCCAGTCGGCTTCCGGCGCAAGAAGCTTTTTCTCGCCGACATGGATTCCACCATGATCGGCCAGGAATGCATCGACGAGCTCGCCGATCTGGTCGGAGTGAAGGCCCATGTGGCAGCCATTACCGAACGTGCGATGCGCGGCGAGGTCGAGTTCGAGCCAGCGCTGCGCGAGCGCGTTGCGCTGCTCAAGGACCTCCCCGCCAGTGCCGTCGACGAGGTGCTGGCCAAGCGCATTACGCTGACGCCGGGTGGCCGCGAACTGGTTGCGACCATGCGCGCCCACGGCGCCTATGCCTGTCTCGTCTCCGGCGGCTTCACGCTGTTCACCAGCGCGGTCGCCACCAGGATCGGCTTCCAGGAGAACCGCGCCAACGAGCTCGTCGTCCGCGACGGCAAGTTCACCGGCGAGGTGAAGGAGCCGATCTTGGGGCGCGCGGCAAAGCTGGCGACGCTGGTGGATCTGATGGAGTCGTTCGACCTCGACGACATCGACTCGCTGGCGGTCGGCGACGGCGCCAATGATCTCGCGATGATCCAGGCGGCGGGCCTGGGCGTGGCGTATCATGCGAAGCCTGCGGTGGCCGCCGCTGCGGCAGCCCGGATCGATCATGGCGATCTCACCGCGCTGCTGTATGCGCAGGGGTATCGACGTGAGGAGTTCGTGGAGGCGTAGCCTCCTCTCCGCTGTCATCATCCGCGAAAGCGGGTGATCCAGTATTCCAGAGACAGGGCGAGGATACGGAAAAGCCGCGGCGTACTGGATGCCCCGCTTTCGCGGAGCATGACGGGGAATGTGTGGCTGCTCGTGCGCCTATTGCACGCTCAGCGCCACGAAGCGCAGCTCGCCGTCGGCGTTCGAGACCAGCAGCAGCACCGACTTCTTGCCGTCCTTCTTGAGCTGGTCGACCCGCTTCTGGATGTCGGCGCCGCTGGAGACGCTCTCCTGCGCCACCTCGACGATGACGTCGCCGGCGGAGAGGCGCTTCTCGGCGGCATCCGAATTAGCGTCGACATTGGTGACGACCACGCCCTTGACGGTGTCCTTGATCTTGTAGCGCGTACGCAGATCCTTGCTCAGCGCCGCGAGATCGAGGCCGAGCGCCTTCTGGGTCACGGTCTTTTCAGGCGCGGGCTCGTCGGTCTTCACTGCGGCCTGCACCTTGTCGGGATCCTGCAACCGGCCGAGCGTGACCTTCTTGGTCTCCTCCTGGCTCTTGCGGATGATGACGACGTCGACCTCCTTGCCGACCGCCGTGTCGGCGACCACGCGAGAGAGATCCTTCGGGTCCTTGACGTCCTTGCCGTCGAACTTGACGACGACGTCGCCAGGCTCGATGCCGGCCGGTTTGGCCGGGCCCTTGTCGTCGACGCCGGCAACCAGCGCGCCCCGCGGCGGCTTGATGTTGAGGCTCTCGGCGATCTCATCGGTGACGCTCTGGATGCGCACGCCCAGCCAGCCGCGGCGCAATTCGCCGAACTGGCGGAGCTGGTCGACGACACCCGCCACCGTCTTCGACGGTACGGCGAAGCCGATGCCGATCGAGCCGCCGGAGGGCGAGATGATCAGCGTGTTGACGCCGATGACGTCGCCATCGAGGTTGAACAGCGGACCGCCGGAATTGCCGCGGTTGATGGAGGCGTCGGTCTGAATGTAGCTGTCGTAGGGACCTGAGGAGATGTCACGGTTCTTCGCCGAGACGATACCGGCCGTCACGGTGCCGCCGAGGCTGAAAGGATTGCCGATCGCGACGACCCAGTCGCCGAGGCGCAGCTTGTCGGAATCGCCGAACTTCACCGACACCAGCGGCTTCGGCGGCTTGAACTTGAGCACGGCAAGGTCGGTCTTCTTGTCGACGCCGACCAGGTCGGCCTTGATCTTGGTGCCGTCGTTGAGGATGACGTTGATCTCGTCGGCGTCCGCGATGACGTGGTTGTTGGTGACGACGACGCCTGAGGTGTCGATAATGAAGCCGCTTCCGAGCGAGTTGGTCTTGCGCGGCGCCGGGCTATTCTCTCCGCCCTTGCTGCCGCCGCCGGGACCCTTGCGATTCTTGAAGAAGTCGTCGAAGAACTCCTCGAAGGGCGAGCCGGGCGGCAGTTGGGGCATGGCATTGCCGCCGCCCTTGGCTTCGACGGTTTGCGAGGTCGAGATGTTGACGACCGCGTCGATCACCTTCTCGGCGACGTCGGCGATGCCATCCGGTCCGCGCGCAGAGGCCGGTGTGCCGAATGCGCTGAAAGCGCCAACGGCGAGCGCGGCCAGCCCTAAGCGCAAACGGGTCGGGGCAATGGTGGCAGCGGTCATTGTGATCTCCAGGAAACAAGGATTCGAGGTCAAGACTGCGCTCGAACGGGGGGACGGCGCAAGCGCGGACCTTAACGGGCCCCAAGACCCGGACAATAAGGCGAAAACCGGTCCCTCGCCTTCACTTTGGCGTTGGTGCGACGGCTAAATTGGACGTCGCATAACCCAGATCAGGACCAGGCCGGCCACGGCCGAACCGATGCCGACCGCCCGCAGGACATTGTCCGGCGTGGCCATCGCGCTTTTCATGGCCTTGCGCATCCAGGCCGGGCTTGCCGCGAACATCAAGCCTTCCAGCACGAACAGGATGCCCAAACCGATGAGGAAGTCGGTGAACGCAATGGACCTCATCGGATTGGAACCTCCCGTTGTGCTGTTCTTGTCTGGACGAAGGGCGGCCAGACTTGTCGCCCGACTTGCCGCCCTTGTCTCACTTACGGCTTCGCTGGCGTCGTGGTCGCCGTCTTGCCGGACGGGTTACCAAAGAACCGGAAGAAATCCGAGTCCGGCCGCAGCAGGAAGCGGGTGTCGTTCGCGCGCAGCCCGGTTTCATAGGCCGCCATCGAGCGGTAGAAGGCGAAGAAATCCGCATCCTTGCCGTAGGCTTCGGCGAACAGACGGTTGCGCTCGGCATCGCCGACGCCGCGCGTCTGCTCGGCCAGCGACCTTGCATCCGCCTCGATCACGGTCGCCTCGCGGTCGGCCTTGGAGCGGATCTCCTGGGCCTTCTGGCCGCCCTGCGCGCGGAACTCGGCGGCTTCGCGCTCGCGTTCCGTCTTCATGCGCTGATAGACCGCCTGGCTGTTCTGCTCGGGCAGATCGGCACGGCGGATCCGGACGTCGACGACCTGGATGCCGTAGCCGTCGGCCTCGTGGTCGAGTTGATCGCGGATGCGCTGCATCAGTTTCTCGCGGTCGTCGCGGACCACGTTGATGAAGGTCACCTCGCCGAGCACGCGGCGCAGCGCCGCGTTCAAGAGCGTGGTGAGCTGGATATTGGCGGCCTGGATCGAGCCGATGCTCTGATAGAAGCGCAACGCGTCCTTGATGCGGTAACGCGCGAAGGCGTCGACGACGAGGCGCTTCTGGTCGGACGCGATCGCTTCCTGCGACGGGTTCTCCAGATCGAGGATGCGCTTGTCGATGTTGATCACCGAATTCCATGGCGCCTTGAAGTGCAGGCCGGGAGCGGTGACGACGTCGACGGGCTTGCCGAATTGCAGCACGATGGTCTGCTCAGTCTGCGCCACCGTGAACAGGGACATGTAGCCCACGATCACGACGAGCAGGAGGCCGAGCAGCGTGACGATGCCTGTGACCGGAGATCTCATCGGTTGCCTCCGGTCGTCTGCTGGCCGGTTGCAGGCGGCCGCTTGGCTGTCAATTCGCTGAGCGGCAGATAAGGCACGACGCCCTGGCCCGACTGGCCGCCGTCATAGATCAGCTTTTCCGAGCCGCCGAGCACGCGCTCCATCGTCTCCAGATAAATCCGTTCACGCGTCACGTCGGGCGCCTTCTTGTATTCCTCGTAAACCTTCAGGAAGCGCGAGCTCTGGCCCTTGGCCTCGGCGACCGTCTGCTCCCTGTAGCCTTCGGCGGCCTGCATGATCTGCGCTGCACGTCCGCGTGCCTGCGGCACGACCTGGTTGGCATAGGTCTGCGCCTCGTTCTGCAGCTGCTCGAGATTGGCGCGCGCCGCCTGGACGTCGCGGAAGGCGTCGATCACCTGCGCCGGCGGGTCGACCTTCTGCATCTGCACCTGGCTGATCTGAATGCCGGCGCCGTAGCTGTCCAGGGTCTTCTGGATCAGTTCCTGCACGCCCTGTTCGGTGACGTTGCGCGCGCCGGTCAGGATCGGCTGGATCTGCGAGCGGCCGATCACCTCGCGCATCGCGCTCTCGGCGACCGCCTTCACGGTGCCTTCGGGATTCTGGATGTTGAAGAGGAAATCGCCAACGCCGTTGGGCTTGATGCGCCAGAGCACCGTGAAATCGACGTCGACGATGTTCTCGTCGCCGGTCAGCATCAGGCTCTCTTCCGGCACGTCACGAATGGAGCGGCCGCGCCGCGCCGGATCGTCGATCAGCGTCATGCCGATGGAGATGGTGGACACGCGCAATGCCTTTGGCAGCAGCACAGTCTCGATCGGATAGGGCAGATGGTAGTTCAGGCCGGGCTCTACGGTGCGGACATGCTTGCCGAAGCGCAGCACGACGCCGAGCTCTTCGGACTGCACCCGGAAGAAGCCCGACAGCAGCCAGAACGCGACAATGAGCAGCACGATCAGCGTGATGCCGATGCCGGAGAAATAGCCACCCGGCATGATCTGCTGGAGGCGATCCTGGCCGCGCCGCAGAAGGTCTTCCAGATCCGGCGGCCTTGGCCCGACCGGTTGCGGGCCGTTGCCCCATGGTCCCTTCGGACCCGAGCCCCATGGGCCACCGCCCTGATTCTTCCACGGCATTCGACGCTCTCCTCGGCAGGGTGAAATTGCCCCCCGCCCGCTTTGTCCGGTCCGGCTTTATAGGGGACAGGCAGGTCCCTTACAACGCAGCCATCGCCGCCCTCCGAGCTAAGCTCGGGGGCAGAAAAGTCAATGTTAACATTGGCAAATGCGGTTAATGGCCCGCCCGCCGACGATATGTCACATAGGAGTAGTCGGCGCTGTCGTTGGGACCGGCAGGATGACGGATGCGCTCAACCTCATCCCACTCGGCCCTGTCGATGCCGAAATGCGTGTCGCCCTCGGGGCGGGCATGCACTTCCGTGATTTCGAGGCGATCGGCGCGATCGAGCCATTGCCGGTAGATTTCGGCACCGCCAATCACGGCGATCTCGGTGACCGAACGCCGCAGGGCATCGCCGCGCGCGACGGCGTCTGCGGCGGCAGTCGATGTCGTGACGATGGCGCCGATGGCGCGATAACCCGCGTCGCGCGTGACGACGATGTTGGTGCGGCCCGGAAGCGGCCGGGGCAGGGATTCGAAGGTCCTGCGGCCCATGATCACGGGCTTGCCGATCGTGAGCGCCTTGAAGCGCGCCATGTCGGATTTCATTCGCCACGGCATCGCGTTGCCGGCGCCGATGACGCCGTTCTCCGCGATCGCCACCACGAAGACGATCTCCATCAGGTCGCGCTCCCCGGCAAGCCGCGTCAGCGCAGGCCCGGTGACGCGGCACAGCGTCCAGTCGTCCAGCATGACGGCACCGAGCGATTTGTAGAACGCGATCGACGGCGCGTTCCAGTCAAGCACCGCCCATTGCAGCCGCGACCAGCCGTTCTCGACGCATTCCCTGGCAAGGTGCACGAGCAGAGCCTTGCCGAGGCCCCTGCCCCGGTGTGACGGCCGCACATACAAATCTTCGAGATAGATGCCGTGGCGGCCGCTGAACGTCGAGAAATTCGCAAACCACACCGCGAAGCCGACCGGCTCGCCGTTCCACTCGGCGAGAGCGCAATGGAGTTGCGGTCGCTCGCCGAACAGCGCGTCGGCGATGTCAGCCTCGGTCGCCTCGACCTCGTGCGAGAGCTTTTCGTACTCGGCGAGCTCGCGGATGAAAGCAAGAACCAGCCCGGCTTCGCCGGGACGCACACGGCGGATGTTGAGCGACATCGGCGTCAGACCGCGACTGCCGCCTTGATGTGCGGATGCGGGTCGTAGCCGACGAGCTCGAAGTCCTCGTAACGGAAGGAGAAGATGTCCTTCACCTCAGGATTGATCCGCATCACCGGCAGCGCGCGCGGCGCGCGCGTGAGCTGGAGCTTCGCCTGCTCCAGATGGTTGGAATAGAGATGGGTGTCACCGAACGAGTGCACGAAGTCGCCGGGCTTCAAGCCCGTGACCTGCGCCACCATCATGGTGAGCAGCGCGTAGGAGGCGATGTTGAAGGGTACGCCGAGGAACACGTCAGCCGAACGCTGATAGAGCTGGCACGACAGCTTGCCGTTGGCGACGTAGAACTGGAACAGGCAGTGGCACGGCGGCAGCGCCATCTTGTCGACCTCGGCGGGATTCCAGGCCGAGACGATCAGGCGGCGCGAGTCCGGATTGCGCTTGATCATGTCGATGACGTTCGCGATCTGATCGATACTGCGTCCGTCCGGCGCGGGCCAGGAGCGCCACTGATGGCCGTAGACGGGGCCGAGATCGCCATTGGCGTCGGCCCACTCGTCCCAGATGGTGACGCCGTTGTCGCGCAGATATTTGATGTTGGTATCGCCCTTCAGGAACCACAACAGCTCATGCACGATCGCCTTCAGCGGCAGGCGCTTGGTGGTCAGCATCGGAAAGCCGGCGGACAGGTTGAAGCGCATCTGGTGGCCGAACACCGACAGCGTGCCGGTGCCGGTCCGGTCGGTCTTTTCTGCGCCGTCTGAAAGAATCCGCTCGAGCAGGTCCTGATACTGGTGCATGTGCGTGAGCCTTTGGGGAGGCGGTAAATTTAGCGTCCGCCCCCACGCTGCGACAGCGGCGATTCGCCATCCATGGGCATTATACCCGGAAAAGTGAGCGTTCCCGGGGCAAACGACAAGGGGCGGAACTCGGCGTCCCACCCCTCGTCTATCAGATTGATCCTGCTGGCCAACTTGCCGGCTCGGGTTCGATCCACGGCGCGCCGACGCAGGCGCGGCGCCCTTAGTTTTCGGATTCCGTGAACACCTCGTCGCGCTTGGCACGCAACGCGGGCAGCACCGTGAGCACCAGCAGGAAAGCGGCGATCGCGAGCAGCACGGCCGACAGCGGACGCGTCAGGAACACGCTCCAGTCGCCGCGCGAGATCAGCAGCGCGCGGCGCAGGTTCTCTTCCATCAGCGGTCCGAGCACCATGCCGAGCAGCAGCGGCGCCGGCTCGAAATCGTGCTTGATCAGCCAGTAGCCGACCAGACCGAACACGCCTGCCAGGATGACGTCGACCGGCGCGTTGTTCACCGAGTAGATGCCGATCGCGCAGAAGATCACGATAGAGGGGAACATCAGCCGGTAGGGGACGCGCAACAGCCGCACCCAGATTCCGACCAGCGGCAGGTTGATGATGATCAGCATCAGATTGCCGATCCACATCGAGGCGATCATGCCCCAGACCAGTTCCGGCTGCTTCTGCATCACTTGCGGACCCGGCACGATGCCGTGGATGGTCATCGCGCCCACCATCAGCGCCATCACGGCGTTGGGCGGGATGCCGAGTGTCAGCAGCGGGATGAAGGAGGTCTGCGCCGCGGCATTATTGGCGCTTTCCGGCGCCGCCACGCCCTCGATCGCACCGCGGCCGAACCGCGACGGGTTCTTGGCGATCTTCTTCTCGAGCGTGTAGGACGCAAAGGACGCGATGACCGCGCCGCCGCCCGGCAGGATGCCAAGGATCGAGCCGAGCACGGTGCCGCGCAGGATCGCAGGCGCCGAGTCGATCAGGTCTTTCCTGGTCGGCATCAGGCCTGTGATCTTCTGCTGCACCAGGTCGCGATTCATCTCGGCGCCGGCGTCGAGATTGCGGATGATCTCGGCGAAGCCGAACACGCCCATCGCCACCGTCGCGAAGCCGAGACCGTCGGCAAGCTCCGGAATGTTGAAAGCCATGCGCGAGGCGCCGGTCTCGATGTCTGAGCCGACCATCGACAGCATCAGGCCGAACACGATCATCGCGATCGCCTTCAGCACCGAGCCCTTGGCCAGCACCACCGCGAAGATCAGGCCGAGCACCATCAGCGAGAAATATTCGGCCGGACCGAACGCCAGCGCGAGCTTGGTCAGCGGCGCGCCGAGCACGGCGATGAGCACGGTCGCGACGCAGCCGGCGAAGAACGAGCCGATCGCCGCGATCGCCAGCGCCGGGCCGGCACGGCCCTGCTTTGCCATCTGGTGACCGTCGATGGCGGTGACGACCGACGTCGCCTCACCGGGAATGTTGACCAGGATCGAGGTGGTCGAGCCGCCATACTGGGCGCCGTAATAGATGCCGGCGAGCATGATCAGCGCGCCGACCGGCGGCAATCCGAAGGTGATCGGCAGGAGCATCGCCACGGTTGCGACGGTGCCGATACCGGGCAGCACGCCAACCAGCGTGCCGACCAATGCGCCAATCAGGCACATGAGAATGTTGATCGAGATCGGCAGCGACAGACCGTAGAGCCACCAGGGTGACCACCAGGAGATCTGAAACACCACACCGAAACCAAGGCCCAGATTGTGGAAGAGATCGAACATCACACCCTCACTGAACCAGGAAGCGCGGGAACATCGGCATCGGCAGCCCCAGCACATAGGGGAAGAGCAGCGCGCAACCGAGCGTCAGGCAGGCGCCGACGATGATCGCTTCGACCCAGCGCGTTTCATGCGTCCCCATCGCCGAGATCAGGAAGCTCGTGAACGCCGTCACCACCACGCCAAGGGGACGAATCGCCAGGGCGAAGAAGACGATCGAGATCATCACGAAGAGCGGCCCGCGCCAGGCATAGTGCGCCATCGCCGGCCCGTCGGTCAGCAGTCCCGTCAACGCAATGCCGGCGCCAAGTGCAACCAGGAGCCCGCCAAACATCCGCGGCGCCGTGCCGGCGCCGAAGGAGAAGCCGCGCATGCCCTGCAAATCGCTGGAGGCCCACAGTGCGAACAAGGCGAGCGCCATCAGCACGATTCCGCCGACATAGTCCTGCGCCGACCTGATCGTCATGAAGAACGTGAGAATCGCCACCGCAAAGACCGGATAGGAATAGATCAGCGCCAGCAGCACATCGGATGACGCCTTCTTGGTGTCACCGCCGACCGCCCCGAGCAACGCGCCGGGCGCCCCCGCGAGCAGCGCCGTAGCGTGGCTGATCACCACGGCGGCCGGCCCACGTCCCGCGCCCCAGCCAAAGATCGTCCCGAACGACCAGATGAATTCGAAAATCTGCGGCGCTATGGCCAGCAGACAAAAGCTGATCACCACCGAGGTGTTTCGGTTGGCTGTCGCCGAGTGGCCCATCGTATCGGCCATGCATGTCTCCTCCGCGACCCGTAAGCCACGAGCAATGTTGTTCTAATCGGCTGGAAATCGATGCCCCCGCCCGGATCACTGCCTAGCCATTTTCATTACACAATGCCAGCAAAACCCAACAAGCCCCCGACGAGCAAAATCCATAGTGGATTGATGCGCGAGACGGATGCGACCACTGCAACCGTCGCGGTCAGGAGCAGCGCAGCAAGCGTGCGATCGGTCGACTCGGCGAGGATCAGGGCGCTCGCCGCCATCAGGCCGATCGAGAGCGGAACCAGTGCAGCCTGGATCAGCCCGGGCCAACGCGATTGGCTCGGCCGATTGAGGAGCCGGCTGACATAATAGGCAAGCAGCGCGGTGGGCAGGCACATGGCCAAGGTCGCCGCCAGGGCGCCGGGGATGCCGGCGACGGCATAGCCGATTAACGTGACGATAAGTACGTTCGGACCTGGTGAGAGCTGCGCGATCGCATAGGCGTCGGCGAACTGCTTGTCGGTCATCCAGTGATGCACCTCGACCGCGATGCGGTGCATCTCGGGCACGGCCGCCGCGGCGCCGCCGACTGCGAACAGCGACATCAGACCAAAGGTCGAGATCAGCGCCCAGATCGGGTTCTCCGCGTTCATGCTGCTACCTTCCGCCGCATCAGGAAAATGGCGCCGATACTGACGGGGATCGCGACCAAGAGCACGGCCTGGAGCGGCAGGCGAAGGACGCCGATGGCGAGGAAGACGCCCAGCATCAGGATGAGCGCGACGGCGTCCAGCCGCTTGAGCAGCGGCGTCATCATCCGGAAGACCACCGCGATCAAGAGGCCGACGGCCGCACAGGAGATGCCCGCGAGGATGCGGCGCAGCACCTCCACATCGCCGAACCGGGCATAGACGATCGCGAGCACCGTCATGATCAGCGTGGGCGGCAACAACAGCCCTGCAAAGGCGGCAATGCCGCCGGCGATCCCGCGCAGCCGCGCGCCGAACACCATCGACAGATTGACGATGTTGGGCCCGGGCAGGAAATGGCAGAGCGCAAATGTCTCGTTGAACTCGTCCGCCGTCATCCAGCGGTGCTGCTCGACGATGGCCTGCCGGGCGAACACCAAAACCCCGCCGAAGCCCGCCAGCGACATCCGGGCGAAGGCCAGGAACAGCGCGAGCAAGCCCGGCGGAGCGGCGCTGGCAGCGGGACGGTCCGGCTCTTGAACTGGTTGTTGGGCGGCCGGTGCGGAATCCTCGGACATGTCAGGAGCTTAGAACGCCGGCCGGCGCGCGGCCAAGCCTGCCGGGAACCTATCCCAAGGGAACCTCGGGAATGGTCGCTCGAAACACCTGTTATTTGAAACCTTTGCCCCCTATATTGGGAGTGCCGGTTCGCCGGCTATGGAAATAAACGGTCGTCGCAATAAACCATTCGGACCCGGGGGCGGTACCCGGCGCCTCCACCAAAGCCCACCAGCGGGCTAGCCCTGAGGCGGGCTTTGGCGGGGGCGAAATAGGATCGACGAGGGCGTAAAGGGCGTTCTTTTTCTCGGTATTGTTCCGCCGTTATCGGGCTATGCAATAGTTGCCAACGACAACTTTGCTCCGGTTGCTCAGGCTGCGTAACGCAGTTTGAAAGACCATTCTGAAGTCCTAACGGGTTAAGCTCCGTTAGGCGGGGTTCGGAGGCACCTGGCAACAGAAGCCTCCACTTACCTCTTATTTCCTACCCCGCGGGGACTCCTGTTGACCCGTCAGGCGCGGTACTATTGCGGCTTGGCGAGTCGGGCCGGCAGGGCCCAGCTCCTGGAATGCAACAGGACCACCATGGCGACCGATCATATCCGATACGATGTGCTGGCCCGCGACGCGCTGCGCGGCGTGTTGCGCAAGGTGCTGACCGACGCCGCGTCCCAGGGACTGCCCGGCGAGCATCATTTCTTCATCACCTTCGTGTCGAAGGCCGACGGCGTGAAGCTGTCGTCGCGGCTGCTGGCCCAGTATCCGGAAGAGATGACGATCATCCTGCAGCACCAGTTCTGGGATCTGACCGTGCTCGAGGACCGCTTCGAGGTCGGCCTGTCCTTCGGCGGCATTCCGGAGCGGCTGATCGTGCCGTTCAGCGCCATCAAGAGCTTCCTCGATCCGTCCGTGAAATTCGGCCTCCAGTTCGACACCTCCGATGTCGCCGACGTTTCGGCCGAGACATTGCCGGCCGCTCCCGCCCCATCCGCGGTCGCGGTGCCCCCTGCCACTGAACCGGCGGAAGGCACCGAGGAGCCGGCGGCCCCGAACCAGGGCGGCGCCGAAGTCGTGCGATTGGATCGTTTCCGCAAGAAATGATCTAGATCGGGCTGGCGGCCGTCGCCGGCGGCCAAACTCCCTATATAGAGGCACATGAAAAGGCCGCGTGGCATTTCGCGCGGCGGAATGGATGTGCTCATGGCCAAAACTTCCCTCTCGAAGAGTTCCCGCTCGACGGCTACCCGCTCGAAGACCGACCGCTCCTCGCGCCCGGCGACCCGCACCGAGACCGACAGCTTCGGCCCCATCGAGGTCCTCGCCGATCGCTATTGGGGCGCGCAGACCGAACGCTCGCGCCAGAATTTTCGCATCGGCATCGATCGCATGCCGATCGCGCTCGTGCATGCGCTCGGCATCGTCAAGCTCGCCGCGGCGCAGTCCAACCAGGAGCTCGGCCTGCTCGACCAGCGCCGCGCCAATGCCATCATCCGCGCCGCGCGCGAGGTGATCGAGGGCAAGCTGGACGATCATTTCCCGCTGGTGGTGTGGCAGACCGGCTCGGGCACGCAGAGCAACATGAATCTCAACGAGGTCATCGCCAACCGCGCCAATGAGATGCTCGGCGGCGAGCTCGGCGCCAAGAAGCCGGTCCATCCCAACGATCACGTCAACATGAGCCAGTCGTCGAACGACTCGTTCCCGACCGCGATGCACATCGCGGCGGCAAGCCGCATCACCGCCGATCTCGTCCCTGCCCTCGGCGAATTGCTGCGCGCGCTGCGCAAGAAGGAGAAGGAGTTCGCAAAGATCGTCAAGATCGGCCGCACCCACACCCAGGATGCGACGCCGCTGACGCTCGGCCAGGAATTTTCCGGCTATGCCGCCCAGGTCGAGAGCGGCATCGCCCGGCTCAAGGTCGCGGTGAAGGAGCTCTATCCGCTGGCGCAGGGCGGCACCGCCGTCGGCACCGGCCTCAATTCGAAGCCGCGCTTTGCAAAACTGTTCGCAAAGCACGTTGCCGGGATTACCAAGCTGCCCTTCACCAGCGCCGCCAACAAATTCGAGGCGCTGGCCTCGAACGACGCCTATGTGCTGGCGCACGGCGCCATCAATTCGGTCGCGACAGGCCTGTTCAAGATCGCCAACGACATCCGCCTGCTCGGATCGGGTCCGCGGTCGGGCCTCGGCGAACTGATGCTGCCTGAGAACGAGCCGGGCTCCTCGATCATGCCGGGCAAGGTCAATCCGACGCAGTGCGAGGCGATGACCATGGTGTGCTGCCAGGTGTTCGGCAATCACACCGCGATCACGGTTGCCGGCAGCCAGGGCCATTTCGAGCTCAACGTCTACAAGCCCGTGCTGGCCTACAACATGCTTCACTCGATCCGGCTGATGGCGGACGCCGCGCGCTCCTTCACCGAGCATTGCGTCAGCGGCATCCGCGCCGACGAGAAGCGCATCAAGGAGCTGATGCAGCGCTCGCTGATGCTGGTGACGGCGCTCGCCCCCAAGATCGGCTACGACAACGCGGCCAAGGTGGCCAAGACGGCGCATGCCAACGGCACCACCCTGAAGGAAGAGGCGCTGCGGCTCGGCTTCGTCTCGGCGGACGAGTTCGACCGTCTGGTGCGCCCCGAGAAGATGACCAGCCCGGGATAAATTCCGAATTCCGATAGCCATCCGTAATGATACGGAGCCCCAAGCTCCATTAAATGTAGGGCTTAACGGACGGGATTTGATTACCGTCAATGTCGCGGCGGGATTGCGTGTTACGCAGCCCCTCCGTCCCCACGGGGCGGAATTCATCGTTTGATGGCCCAAGGGTCGATTGACGAGGACAAGCGAATGGCGATCAAATCTCATTGGGCGCAGTGCGGCGCACAGTTTCTGAATGTTTCATCCTGCCCACGGAGGATCGGATGATGGAGACGCGACATGGGGAACGTCATCAACCTGAATCGTTTCCGGAAGCGCGCCGAGCGGCAAGCCACGGCGAAGCAGGCGGACGCCAACCGAACGAAGTTCGGCCGCACGAAGGCGGAGCGGTCGGCGGAGGAGACGCGCGCGGACCAGGCGAAGGCGCACCTGGACCAGCACCAGATCGATCGCGAGGAGCAGCCATGAAGTCGCCCGTCGTGAAACGGTCGATCGTCGTCGCCGGTCACAAGACCAGCGTCAGCCTGGAAGAGGCGTTCTGGAACGGCATGAAGGAGATCTCGGGCCTGCGCAACATGACGCTGTCCGAGCTGGTCGGCGAGATCGACGGCAACCGCCAGCAGGGCAATCTGTCCTCGGCGATCCGCCTGTTCGTGCTCGACTACTTCAAGAGCCGCGCCATGGCCGCCATCCAGGCGGAAAAGGTCCCGGCCCAATAGCCGTCTTGACGCCGAGCTTGGCGCCAATCCTGGCGCCAATCGCCTTCGTCACGAAGCTGGCACTTTAAAATCACTCTAAGGTGCAGTTTCAGCGACCGAGCGCGCTTGACCTCGATGCCCTGCGTTGAAAATACAGGGCATGACCGACATCCATGATACGCGTCCGCAGATGCCGCTGGGCCTGGCCCAGCGCGGCTATACCGGCGTCATCCAGCACCTTTCCCCCAAGGACGCAGGCTCGGCGCTCTCGGACATCGAGCTCGAGAGCCGGCTGATCGAGCTCGGCTTCGTCGAGGGCGCCCGGGTCGAGGTCCTGCACGAGGGGCTGGTCGGGCGCGACCCGATCGCGGTGCGGGTCGACAGCATCACCATCGCGGTCCGCCGTCGCGAAGCCATGGCCATCATCGTCGCCTGAAGCGACCGGACCCCAACTTCATGGAATTGCCCCTACTTCATCTCGCCCTGGTCGGCACGCCAAACAGCGGCAAGACCTCGCTGTTCAATGCGCTGACCGGCAGCCGGCAGAAGGTCGCGAACTATCCCGGCGTCACCGTCGAGCGCAAGGAAGGATTCTTCGTCACGCCCATGGGCCGCCAGGTCTCCGTGGTCGACCTGCCCGGCACCTATTCCCTGCGCGGCCGCAGCCCGGACGAGGAAATCACCCGCGACTTCGTGCTCGGCAAGGCTTCCGGCGAGACCCTGCCCGACCTCGTGCTGTGCGTGGCCGATTCCACCAATCTGCGCCTGACCATCCGCCTGCTGCTGGAGCTCAAGCGCACCGGCCGGCCGATGATCCTCGTGCTCAACATGTTCGACATCGCGACCCGCCGCGGCATCACTGTCGACGTCGAGCGGCTCGCCAAGGAGCTCGGCGTGCCCGTGGTCACCTCGATCGCGGTGCGCAAGGGCGGCACGGCCGACCTGCTGTCGCTGACCGACGAGATTTCGGCAAAGCTCGCCGCCGAGCCGGGCGAGAACAATTGGCGGGCGCTCAGCGTGGCCGATCTGCGCGCCACCCAACGCGAAGCCGACCGCATCATCGCCGATTGCGTCAGCCTGCCCAGCCGGCCCGACACCTGGACCGCGCGGATCGACGCGGTCGTGCTGCATCCCGTCGGCGGGCTGATCGTGCTCGCGGCTATCCTGTTCGTGATGTTCCAGGCGGTGTTCGCCTGGGCGCAGCCGCTGATGGAGCTGCTCAACTCGGGCTTCGACTCGCTCGGCGAGTTCGTGCACGCCACCCTGCCCGCAGGCCTGCTGCAGAGCTTCCTTCAGAACGGCGTGATATCAGGCGTCGGCAGCGTCATCGTGTTCCTGCCGCAGATCATCATCATCTTCCTGTTCATCCTGCTGCTGGAAGATTTCGGCTACATGGCGCGCGCCGCGTTCCTGATGGACCGCATCATGGGCGGCGCCGGCCTGCACGGCCGCGCCTTCATTCCGCTGCTGTCGAGCTTTGCCTGCGCCATCCCCGGCATCATGGCGACGCGCGTGATCGACAACAAGCGCGACCGGCTGACCACGATCCTGATCGCGCCACTGATGACCTGCTCGGCGCGCATTCCCGTCTACACGCTGATCATCTCCGCCTTCATTCCGGCAAAGGACGTCTGGGGCTTCATCAACCTCCAGGGCCTCGTGATGTTCGGCCTCTACGCGGCCGGCATCATCAGCGCGCTTGCCGTCTCGTTCCTCATCAAATTCTTCATGCTGCGCGACTATGCGCCGGCGCCGTTCATGCTGGAGCTGCCGGACTACAAGATGCCGCGGCTGAAATCGATCGCGATCGGCGTCTACACGCGGGCCAAGATGTTCCTGCACCGCGCCGGCACCACGATCTTCTCGATGATGGTGCTGATCTGGTTCCTGGCCTCGTTCCCGCAGCCGCCCGCGGGCGCCACCGAACCGGCGATCGACTTCAGCCTGGCCGCGATCATCGGCAAGGCGCTCGAGCCGCTGCTGGCGCCGGTCGGCTTCAACTGGCAGATCGCGGTGGCGCTGATCCCGGGCATGGCGGCGCGCGAGGTCGCGGTCGCTGCACTCGGCACCGTCTATGCGATCGAAGGCGGCAAGGAAGCGGCCGAGCAGATCGGCCTGGTGCTGGCGACGAAATGGTCGCTCGCGACCGCGCTGTCGATGCTGGCCTGGTACATCTTCGCCCCGCAATGCGCATCCACGCTGGCCGTGATCCGGCGCGAGACCGGAAGCTGGACCTGGATGGCGGTCACCTTCTTCTACATGCTGGTGCTGGCCTATGCCGCGAGCCTTCTGACCTACAATGTCGCGGTCGCGTTCGGGGCGGGATAGCACCTCTCGAAACCAAAAGCGCGAAAACAACCCCATGCACAGTAGACCGACCCCGTGAAATCAATGGCTTACGCGTGTGCTAAAATCAGCTGACCGTCGCTGGCCAGAATCAACGCCGGCACACAAGGCCGGTTGCGCCGTCGGGCAAAACAGGCGCATGATGGTAGTGTCAGAGAATTGGCGAAACGCTCGGTGACGGCAAGATACCGGAGCCTGGCACGCCTTCTCAGCCGCTGGCCTGTGTTGCCGGGAACGACGCAGTGAACACCGTTTCATCCCGCATCGACGACGCGACGATCAGCCCGCCATGGGCGCGCGCGATCTCCTGGGCGATGTACAGTCCGAGCCCAAGCCCTTTCTGGTTCGGCAGAACGTCGCCGCGATCGAACGCCGTGAAAAGGCGCGGGATCGTATCAGCCGGAATTGGCGCGCCTTTGTTGGCAACGCTGAGATCAAAGCCAGCGCCGGTCGTCTGCGCCAGCACCCTGATCGGCTTGTCGGCGGCGCCATAGGAAATCGCGTTGCCGAGAAGATTGGACAGCATCTGACCTATGCGGTCGGCGTCGATTCTCACAGGTCCAGGAACGTTGACGACCGTTTCGATGACGCGATCCGGATGCACGTTCTCGAACTCCGCGACGATCTGCTTGATGACAGGCTCGAGCGGCTGTTCTTTCAGCTTGAGCTGCATGCCGGCGCCGAGCCGCGCGCGGGCGAAGTCCATGACATTGTCGATCAGGCCCGCCATCCGGGCCACGCTTCCCTGCAGCAGGTTGATCCAGTTCTTGCCCTCGTCATCGACCTTCTTGTTCAGAAGCCGCAGCCCGCCCTGGATCGAGGCGAGAGGGTTTCTGAGGTCGTGACCGAGCACGGCAATGAACTGCTCGCGCAGTTCGGCATTGCGTTGTTCCAGCGCGAGCCTGTTCTCGATCAATTCGACACGGTCAGCCGCGTCGAGGTGAGACGCGATCAGCTCCGCAAAAAGCTTGAACATGCCGATGATCTCGGGAGTCCGAAGCTTGCGCGGCTTCGGATCGATCGCGCAAAGAGTTCCAAAGAATGAACCGTCGGGAAGAATGATCGGCACGGAGATGTAGCTTTGGAGGCCATATTGCGCGGGCGTGTGATGCGTACAGTACGCGGCGTCTTCGCTGACATTCTCGATGACGACCGCCTCGCGGCTCTGCCGGATCTCGTGGCAGATCGTGGTCTCGACCTTGAGCTCGTCACCGGGCTTCAGCCCGAACGCAAGTTCGTCACGCGAGGCACAGGTGATCCACCTGTCCTCGGTGACGCGGGCAACGGCCGTAAACCCCATTCCGGTGGTCCGGCTGACCACGTCCAGGATGGTCGAGACCGCAGCGATCCCGCTGACCTGGGCTATGTCGCGCTCGAAATCCATTGCCACTCCGCGTCGGAACTACGCTGGACGACCGTCACCCCCACGAAAGCGCGTCCCTGCAATGGTAAAAAGCACTGCCAGTTATTCCGCGTCAATGTTACTCGACGTCTCGCCTTGGAAACGGCTATCTGTTCCCAATGGAACATTTCAGCACGGTTAGGCTCAGCGCCGAGAGGCTTCGTGAGGATCACCTCGCTCACCTCGTTGCGTTGCACCTCGATGCGGACGTTTCGCGCTATCTCGGCGGCGTCCGTTCGGCGGAGAGGACGAAGACCTATCTCGACACCAATATGGCGCATTGGGACCAGCATGGCTTCGGGCTCTGGGTGCTGCGAACGAAAGACGGGGCATTCGCGGGGCGAGCGGGCATCCGGCACATCCTGGTGGACGATATCGACGAGATCGAGATTGCCTACGCGTTCAAGCGCGACGTCTGGGGCCAGGGACTTGCAAGCGAGATCGCCACGGCGCTGACGGATATCGGACTGTTACATCACGAGCTGCCGTCTCTGATCGGCATCGTCTTCGCCAGAAACGGCGCGTCGCGCCGTGTATTGGAGAAATCGAATTATCTCCTCGAGCGAAGTACGATCCGTCACGGCGAAGACGTCGTGATCTACCGTATTCGGCGGTAGACCCCAAAAGCCAGAAGTCCGGAGCCGCAGAGCACGACGGCGGCGGCAATGAAGGCGCTCCGGTACCCACTGCTGTCGTACAAGAATCCTCCGAGGGAGGCGCCCGCCGTTATGGCGAGCTGGATCACCGCGACCATCAGGCCGCCGCCCGCCTCCGCATCCTCAGGCAGCGTCTTGCTCATCCAGGTCCACCAAGCGACCGGTGCGGCCGTGCCGATGAGGCCCCAAACCGGCCAGCAGCACGGTAACAACGAGGGTCGACCCTCCGAAGGCGATCAAGCCGAGGGCAAGGGCGGTCATCGCAAGCGGCATGCCGATCAGAAGCCCGTGCAAGCCTCGCTTCAGTAGGAAGCTGATGAGGTAGGTCCCGAGCAGGCCCGCGACGCCGACCACGAGCAGGATAGCCGAGAGCGTGGAGACGTCTACGCGTGTCACGGTCTCCAGGAATGGACGCAAATAGGTGAAAAGCGCGAACTGGCCCATGAACAGGAGGGCAACCGAGAGCATCCCGATGCCGACTACCGGCCGGCGAAGCAATCCGAAAACGTTCCCCGCGGCACCGCGTTCTGAGGGCATTGAGGGCAATGTGGCGTATTGCCAGACCAGAGTGACTATCGCGAGCGGGACGACACAGAAGAACGCACCCCGCCAGCCGATGAACTGACCGAGGAAGCTGCCGAGCGGCGCGGCGATCGTGGTCGCCAGCGCGTTTCCACCATTGAGGAGGCTAAGCGCGGCCGCAACCTGCCGCTCCGGCACAAGGCGCATCACGGTAGCCGCCGACATCGACCAGAACCCGCCGATGACGATCCCGATCAGCGCGCGCCCTGCCATGAACACCAGGGCATTCGGGGCCAAGGCCACCATCAGCCCCGAGACGATCATCAGCGAGGTAAGGCCCAGCAACAGGCTGCGTCGATCGATGCCCCGTGTCACCGACGCGATCGCAAGGCTGGTGAAGACGGCGAACAGTCCGGAGACCGCGATGGCCTGGCCCGCCTGCCCCTCGGTCATGTGGAGATCGGTCCCGATCGGTGTCAGCAGGCTGACCGGCATGAACTCGGACGCAATCAATGTCCCGACGCACAAGGTCAGCGCAAAGACCGCACTCCAAGCCGGATCGCGCGACAGCGCCTCGTTGCTTTGGGCGAGTTGTACGCTCATGATTGGGCGCCGAGCACGATCGGCGTTGCCTGTATCAGCTTGAGCGACTTCACCATCTTCTCAACCGTCGCCTTGTATTTCTTGAAATGATCTGTTCCGAGATGAGCTTCGTAGGCGCTCCTGTCCCGGTAGATTTCGAAGACCTTGACGTGGGCCGGGTTGTCCTTTTCGGAAACGGCGTAGAGCACCAGGACGCCCGGCTCCTTGCGAATTGCTGCGTCGATCTGTTCCTGCACCGCAGCCCTGTAGCCCTCCAATTGGACGGGATCAATCTCGATTTCCGCCACCTGGACATATCGTTCGTCCGCCTGCTGGGCGACGACGCCGCCGGCGAATACAGCGGCCAGCATCGATAGGCCGTACGAGAAAAGCTGCTTCTTCTTCATGTTCTCCCCCTCAGAGGCTTCACTGGCCCTGCCTGATTTCGACTGCTCGAAGGGTGCTCGCGGCTTTGGCGATGTCGTTCAGTTCATCGCCGTCGCACCCGCGCATCGCAGATATCACTTCAGGTATTGGTCGTCGGCCACCTTCTCCATCCAATCGACGTTCTTTCCGTTGACGGATTCCTGAATGGCGATGTGCGTCATTGCGGTGGTCCGCGTCGCTCCGTGCCAATGTTTCAAGCCCGGCGGAAACCACACGACGTCGCCGGCGCGGATTTCCTCAATCTGTCCGCCCTCCCGCTGCACCCAGCCGAGACCGGCTGTCACGATCAGCGTCTGCCCGAGCGGATGCGTGTGCCAGGCCGTGCGTGCGCCGGGTTCAAAAGTGACCTGAGCGCCGCTGACGCGTGCGGGCTCGGGCGCCGCGAACAGCGGGTCGATGCGCACCGTCCCGGTGAACCAGTGTTCGGGGCCCTTCTGGGAAGGGCGGGACCCGTTTCTCTTGATGTCGATGTCCATTGCAGTCTCCTTCAGTGCTTCGGACGCGAGCGCCGGCGCCAGTCGAATTCCCGCGACGGCGAAGGCGCTTCCGCCAATGAGAATGTCTCTACGCGTCACCACGGCATGTCTCCGCTCGTGGCGGATCGCGAACGGGATTGTCGATCGAGGCATTGTCGTTCTTTCAGCGAGGTCGCTTCTCGATGACGTCCTTGACGACAGGCGCCGCGGAGAAAGCGCTAGGCCAGCCGGCGTAGAAGGCGAGATGGCCGAGCACCTCGCCCGCTTCCTCCCGAGTCAACCCGTTGTCCATGGCGCGGTTCAAATGGTAGGTGATCTGCGCGACCTGACCGGTGGCGATCAGCGCGCTTACGGTCACCAGGCTGCGGTCGCGCGGAGCCAGCGCGGGCCTGAGCCAGAGGTCGCGGAACAGCACGTCGGTCGTAAACTGGACAAGGCTCGGCGTGATCTGCCCGAACTGCTCTCCGACGCGCGTTGCCCGCTGCTTCTCCGCCGCCTCGTCGAGCGGCAGTTGCGGCCCCGACGCCGGGGGAAGCTGATCGGGCCCGATGTTGCGGCGCTCGAAGACTTCCTTCGCAGCCGGGACCGCATCAATCGCGTTGGCCCAGCCGGTGTAGAAGGCCAGATGCGTGATGATCTCCGATATCTCCGACGGCTTCACGCCGTTGTCCAGCGCGAGACCCAGATAGTACGGGAGCTCCACTGTCTGATTTCGGGCGATGAGAGCCGCGAAGGTGACGATGCTGCGGTCCCGAGGCGTAAGCCCCGGGCGCTTCCACAGATCGCCGTGGACGAGTTTTTGCGCGTAACCTTCGAGGGCTGGCGCGACCGCGCGGACGTCTACCGGCTTTGACATGGTCTTTGCTCCTTCGATGGATCCGTCTCGGGCCGCGACCGGGCCGTCAGCAAACAGGCAGAACGAAAACAAGGCCGCTGCGAGCATTCTCATCGCGTGAATCCTTCCAGGTTTGTCGGGCGCACCATCAGCCACAAGGCGACGAGTGCTGCGCAGGGCACGGTGCCCGCGCTCACGAGAAACCCGGACGTTCAATCGCGTCAGGCTGCGATCAACGAGCGCAGGGCTGGCGAGCCCTCGGGCGAAGAGAAGATCAAGTGCCGCTCATGTTGATGGGAAACTAAGGCTTCCGCCTCCGTCCGATTAGGTGATAAAATCCGCATGCAGTCATAAGACAGGCTTATCAATGAACCGGGACGACGCCAGCGATATCCTGGCCTTCCTCGCCGTGGCGAGGGAACGCAGCTTCACGCGTGCCGCAGCCAAGCTTGGTATGACGCAATCGGCGCTGAGCCAGATCATTCGAAAGCTGGAGGAACGGCTGGGGGTCCGTCTTCTCAATCGAACGACCCGGAGCGTCACGCCCACTCAAGCCGGAGAACGGCTGTTCGTGAGCGTCGGGCCCAAATTCACGGAGATGGATGCTGATCTTGCTGCCCTGAGCGAGCTCCGGGAAAAGCCCGCTGGGACCGTACGTTTGACGGCAACGGAGTACGCCGCCACCGAGATCCTGCTGCCGGCGCTGGGGAAGATTCTTCCCCAATATCCAGACATCCATGTCGAGGTGATCATCGATTACGGGCTCACCAACATCGTGGCGCAGCAGGTCGATGCGGGCATTCGTCCGGGCGAGCTCGTCGCCAAGGACATGATCGCGGTGCGCGTCAGTCCTGATCTGCGAATGGCCGTCGTGGGATCGCCGGCCTACTTCGCCGAACGCAAGCGGCCCAGGACGCCTCAGGATCTAACCGGCCACAATTGTCTGAACCTGCGCCTTCCGACCCACGGCGGCAGCCTGTACGCGTGGGAGTTCGAGAAGAACGGGCGGGAGCTCAACGTGCGCGTGGAAGGACAGCTTGTGTTCAACAGCGCAGGGCTTCTTCTCGAGGGAGCTCTAAAGGGCCTGGGACTTGCCTACCTCACGGAGGGGCACGTGCAGCCATACATCTCGCAGGGCCGGCTGATCAGGGGGCTGTCGGATTGGTGTCCGCCGTTCTCGGGTTACCACCTCTATTATCCCAGTCGGCGCCAACCTTCACCGGCATTCTCGCTGCTCGTCGAGGCTCTTCGATATCGCGGCAAGTAGATTGCCGCTCAGGGCGCCTGACCATCTTCGGCCGGGCACGATTGCTATCTGAAATACCCCAAGCACGAGATCGACATCCGCGCTGCCGGCCGCGGTGCCGTTCAACTCGGCGTCGATGACGCGGCGGCAAGCCTCGATCGCGGCATGGTCGCCGAGATCGTTGGCGGCTTCCAGCACGAGCCAGGCGGCATCGACCGAGGCCTGGTCCGCTGCTCCGCCGCCGATCTCGCCGGCTGCGGCCTTGTCGAGGTTCTTGTTTGGATTCTTGCGAACGGCGGTGCCGAATTGAGGCAACATTGCAAATACTCCCTGCCAATTCCCGGATGATGCTCGGTGTACCTGTTCGGTTTACCGCTCAGTGCACCTGCAGCTCGGGCTGACGACCCGTGGCGGGATCGGAGCCGGTCTTGCGCGACTGGTAGAACTTCAAGACGCTGCGCGAGGTCTCGATCTTGAGCTTGCCGAAATCGCGTTCGTTGTCGTGGAGCTCGCGCGCCGTGATCAGATGATCCTTGGCACCGAGGAACAGCAGCGACATGGTGGTGTCCCAGGAGAAGTCGAGCGCCTTGCACAGCACCAGGATCATCTCGCGATTGCGGTCCATCATCGCACGCTCGATCACGTCGACCGGCAGCGACGACAACAGCGACAGGCCAATCTGCACCTCGTCGAAGCGGTGCTGGCGCGCATAGTTCGAGATCGAGTCCTGGTTGAGGTTGCCCTGCCGGTACTGCGTCGTCACCACGCGTTTGGCGACGAAATAGCTGCGCGAGGACGGGCCGAATTTGGACTGCAGATCGCCGGTGACGTCGCTCACCGAGCTCTGGATCTGCGCCATCATTTCCGGCCGCTCGTGCTCGAGCCGGCGGCGGACGTCCTCCGACGCCTTCGAGATCAGCTGCTGGAAGATGTGACGCGGCACGTCCTTGCGCAGGCCAAGCTGCTCGGCAAGGATCGAGTCACCCTCGGCGCGGCGGACCATGTGCAGAAGGCCCGAGCCGGAGAAGCGTGCGCCCTCGTTTTTGGCAACCGACGTCACCACCTCCTGGTCGCCGCGCTTGACCAGCACGTCGGTGACGGCCTCGCCGATCGACTTGCGCTGGGCGATCGCGAGCAGATGCGACTGGCTCTTGGTCATGGCGCTCTCGACCAGCAGCTTCTCGTCGATACGATTGGAGTCGCGCAGCACGGGACCGGCGACCTCGATCTCGTCGGCGATCGCGAGTTGCGCAATGACATTGAGCGGAGCGTGATCGCAGGCTGCCATGACCTCGGAGAGCTGCACCCGCGCGGCAACCTCGATCTCGTCGGCGAGCCGGCCGATGACTTCGCCGAACGTGCTGATCTCGTCGTCGCTGTAGCGGCCGGTGATCAGAATGTCGGTCGCGTGCCACAACGCCTTGTTCCGGCTTTCGTCGGTGCCGCGTGCGATGGCGTCGTCCAGATCCTGCAGAAGTGTTGTCGCGCCGTTCATCCCGATGACCCCAGTTCTTGGCTAGCCATCCTGCTTGTGCCGCAGGACGCCGAGTTCCTCTGGGAACAGAGACTAGGGAACAAACGCGAGAATCCGGTAAAGTCGGCAGATCAGTTTTGCCGAGCAAAATTCGTTAAAATGCGTGGGAATGGGTTTACCGGTGCGTCACGAGGAAGCTGCGCTCCCTCTCCCGCTTGCTGAAAAGGCTTGGGGCACTGATGCCTCTGCGGCGTCATGGCCGGGCTTGTCCCGGCCATCCACGTCTCACCGCCTCGGACGAAGAACGTGGATGCCCGGGACAAGCCCGGGCATGACGGACTGTCGCCTACGGATTCGACGGCGTCAGCACCAACGGCGGCTTGGGCTTGGGCTTTGCGGGGGGCGGGCCTGGGGCCGGCCTCACGTCGATCGGCGGGGGCAGCGGTGCGATCTGTGTGCTTGTGAGTGGGTGACTTGTCAGTGGCGGGCTTGGCGCTGCGGGAGCGGCCTGCGGCGCCTTCGGGGTCGGCGCGACCCTGATATCGGCCTTGGGCTTCGGCGGCTGCGCACGGCGCGGATCGCGGCCCGGCATCGGCACATCCGTGAGCGACGGCTCCGACACCGGTTCGGGCGACACCAGAGTCGGTAACGCGGCGGTCGCCGGCGGCGGCTCGCCGCGCTCGATGGCGTCCAGCCGGCGCGTCTCGCGATCAATCGTGCGCACCGCAAGCCACGACGACAGCGGCGCCAGATCGACGGTGCGATTGAGCCTGTCGGGGGGACCGGCCGCGAACAGCTGGATCTCCGGCGGTGCGCCGGAGAGCCCGGTCATGATCGGCGTCAGGCTGGCGCGGATGTCGGCCTGGTCGGCGGGGATGTCGTAGCCGCCGGAGACGATGGCGCGCGCGTTCTTCGCCTCCAACGACGTTGCGCCAACGCGCAGGCGCCCATCGCGGATCGTGAACGGGATCTGCGCCGAGGCCACTGCAATCGGACCCGCCGACAGCGCGGGCTCGACCAGCTGCCGCAGCCGGTTGTCGTCGGCAATTTGGCCGCCGTCGCTGGCGCGGATGGCGATCTCGAAGGCGCGCGGATTGAGGCCGGAGATTTCAGCGGAATCAAGCGTCACCGTGCCGTTGCCGGCGAGCGCGCCGGTGAGCGCCGCAACGCTGCGGCCCTGGCTGGTCAGCGCCATCTGCGCCGAGGCACGTCCCTTCGGCAGCGCGAGGTCGCGATAGCGTAGCGCCGCCGCGTCGACATTGCCGAGCTCGATGCGCGCGTTGAGCGTCAGGCCATTGGCACCGTTGCGCGCATCAAGGCTCGCCGACATCTCGCCGCCGCCGACGCCGCCCTTCATTGCGTCGAGCGCGAGCGACTGCCCGTCGCTCCGGATCGTACCGCCGAAGGGGCGCAGCTCGATGCCGCCGGGCAACGTGCCGTGCAGCGCCTGGAAGGCGACGCGGCCGCGCCAGCCGCCGAGAAGCCCGGCACTCAACGGCGCATTGGCATCGTGTCCGGCCGCGCCGATGGCCATCGCGAGCGCCGGCATGAGGTCGAGCGAATCGAGGCCGACTTCGCCGTCGACGGTCTTCTCCTGATCGAGCGTCACTGCCAGATGACCGCGTAGATGCGAGCCGGCCAGGGTGCTGTCGAGATCGTTGAAGGTCAGGCGGTTGTTGGAGAGGCCGACGCGCGAGGACAGATTGACGCTCTGCACCGATTTATCGGCCGGGCTGGTGCCGAACAGCGGGGCCAGATTGGCGTTGCGCACGCGCAAATTCACGCTGCCTTTCGGCTCCGACAATTCGACGTTGCCTTGTGCGTCCGCGTCCAGCCCGCCGCCGCTAAGCTTTGCAGTCAATTGCAGTTGATGGCGCCACGCGCCGCTCAGATGGCCTTCGAACTGCGAAGCGCCCTCGCCTGCGGCGACCACGCGATCGAGCCCGAGCAACGCCAGCAGCGCACTTCCCTGTGGTGTCGAGACTTTCGAATCCAGCGTGAAGTCGCTGTTGCGCAAGCGCTCGATGTCGATGCCGTTGACGGCGGCCACCGGCGTCTGCGCGGCCAGCGTCGCGGTGGCCTTGAGTTGCGGCGCGTCGAGCTCGATCACCGCGCGCGCGTCGTTGCGATCGGCGTGCTCGGCGTTCTTGTCGAGGCTGAGGTCGAGCTTGAGGCGGGTCGCACCTGGCAGCGACGGGATGGCGTCGAAGCGCGCGCGCACCGACGGCGCAAACGGCTCGAGCAGCGCGGTGAGATCGCGCAGCGAATTGGCGGAGGATTTCAGCGCGAGCTTGCCAATGGCCTTGGCGCGGTCGAAACTGCCGCTCGCTTCCGTGGTCACGCCGCTGGCCTGGCCGAACCGCAACTGCTCCAGCGAGAGCGACGCCGGGCCGTAGCCGAGTTTCGCGGTGAACGGCCGCAGCTCTTGGCCCGCCGAGATCGCGCGGCCGATATCGAGCGAAAGCTTCGCTTCCTCCGGCCATTCGCCCTGCGGCCCCGAAAGCGCGCGCACAAAACTTGCGGCGGCATCGAGGTCGAGGCGGTCAGCCCTAAGCTCCGCGTCGATCCGCGAGCCCTTGCTGGCGCCGGTCTGGACGAAAGCGATGCGGCCTTCGACCGCGCCGCCCTCGATCTCGGCCTTCAGCCTGTCGATGGCGAAATGGTTGGCGGCGATGGTCACGTCGCCGGCAAGGCGCAGCGGCCGCGTGCTGCGGCGGTTGACTTCGTTGCGGCCCTGGAGCCAGGCCACCAGCGTATCGGGATCGGAGGAATCGACGCTGAGGCGGCCGCTGAAGCTATCGGCGCCGGGCGTCGCGCCGTTGAGCGAGAGCTGCGTCTGGCCTGGCGCGCGCAGCTCGAGCCGCTGGAAGGTCCAGGATCGTCCGTCGGTCGCAAGCTCGGCCGTGATGTTCTGGAGCGGCCGGCCGCCGAGCATGATCTGGTCGGAGTTGAACTCGATCTGCGCCGGGATCGGCGCCTGCGGGATTGCGGCGAGCCCTGCGCGGAGCGCCGGCAGGATGCGCTGCGGCTCGGCATCGTTCTTGGCCGTCAGCTTGTCGGCATCGACCTGGCGCGCCGACAGCACCGCGCGCAGCAGCGGCGACGCGCCGAACCTGATATCGCCGACGCCGCCGAGCTTCAGCGCGGAGTCTTCGGGCCCGAAGCTGGCATCGACCTGCTCGAACTTGGCGCCGGCCGGATCGGCCTTGAGTTTCGTGGTGAGCTTCCAGGGCATCGGCCCCGCCTCGCCCGGCTTCTTCGGCGCCGGCACGGCGAGCGTCAGCGCGCCCTCGAATTTCGGCAGGCGGTTGTCGAAGGCGAGCACGCCTTCGAGATCGGCCAGGATGGCTCGCTCGCCGGGATCGATGTTGAGGTGGAGGCGGGTGGCGTTGCCGTCGGCGCTCGGGCCGGAGGAGACGCGGAACGGATAGCGCACGCCGCTGGCGGTGAAACTGCCGTCGCCCCGGACCGAGCCGGCCAGCGAGCGCACGTCGCCGGAGAAGGCGATGTCGTTGAGCTCCAGTGTCGAACGGCTGGCGGCATCATGCAGGGCGATGCGGCCGGTGAGGTTCAGCCGCTCGATCGCCAACGACGCCAGATTGAAGCTGCCGCTCGCGGTGGACGGCAAATCGACCCGCCCGCGCGCGTCGAGGCCGAGATCGACCGCCATGCCGTTGACCGAAAGCTCGGTGGCGCGCCATTCGCCGCGCATCAGGGAGCTCAGGCTGAACTCGACGTCGAGCTTGTCGGCGCGCAGGCGGCCGAGATCGTTGTTGCCGCCGAAGGTGACCCCGCGCAGCCGCAGCGTCGGCGCCGGCAACAGCCGCGCGTCGAGCTCGCCCGCCACCCGCACCGGCACGCCGATGATCCTGCCGGCCTCCGCTTCGAACTGGGGCCTGAACTGGTTCCAGTCGACGAAGTAAGGCCCGATCAGAGCGGCCAGCAGCGCTAAGATAAAGGCAATCGCCAATCCGAGCAGCGTCGTCTGCACGGGTCTCCCCTCGGCCAAACCGGATGCGGGCCTTGCCTGAGCCGCAGGGCCTCAGACGTACCGGAACAGCCCCTTATATAGGGGGAAGTGTGGCGAAGTCACAGCGACTGTTGCGCGCGGAGGTTAACGCCGGCGAGCCATCACCAGCTCGCCGGCAGCCGCTTCAGGCCGCGCAGCACGAAGGTCGGCCGCCATTCCGGGTTTTCGAGGTCGTCGATGCGCAGGTCGGGCAGCCGACGCAACAGCGTGGCGATGGCGATCTCGGCCTCGAGGCGGGCCAATTGGGCCCCCAGGCAGAAATGGATGCCGCCGCCGAACGACAGCGGCCTCACATTCTGGCGGGTGACGTCGAGCCGGTCGGGGCGGTCAGGATAGACCGCCGGGTCACGGTTGGCCGACCCCAGCAGGCAGAGCACGGTCTCGCCCTTCGGGATCTTGGCGCCGCCGAGATCGTCGATATCCTCCAGCGCGACCCGCCCGGTCATCTGCACCGAGGAATCGTAGCGCAGAAATTCCTCGATCGCGCCCACCATCAGCTCCGGCCGTGCCTTCAGAAGCGCGAGCTGGTCCGGATTGCGATGCAGCGCAAGCAGGCCGTTGCCGATCAGATTGACCGTGGTCTCGTGGCCGGCGCCGAACAACAGGATGATGTTGGCGGTCAGCTCCTCGTTGGTGAGCTTGTTGCCGTCTTCCTCGGCCTGCACCAGCTGGGTGATGAGATCGTCGCCGGGATTTTTGCGACGCAGCTCGAACAGCTGCTGGAAATACATCTGCGCCATCATGTTGCCGGCGTTGCCCTTGGCGATCTCCTCCGGCGAGAGCGGCACGGGGTCGAGCAGCCGTCCGCCGTCGCGCGAGCTGTTATAGAAAGTCTCGCGGTGGTCCTCGGGGATGCCGAGCATGTCGCAGATGATGGTCACAGGCAGGCGGAAGGCGAAATCCTCGATCAGGTCCATATGGCCGCGGTCGATCACGGCATCGATGGTTTGGTCGACGATCTCCTGGATCCGCGGCCGCATGTCCTCGACACGGCGGGCGGTGAAGGCCTTCACGACGAGGCCGCGCAGGCGGCTGTGGTCGGGTGGATCGGCCTGCAGCATCCAGTGGCTCATGCTGCGGAAGACCGGCTCCTCCATGATCTTCTCGCTATAGCGGCGCTTGGAACGCTCGACGAAATCCTTGCCGAAGCGCTTGTCGCGCATCACGAGGCTGACATCGGCATGGCGGCTCGTGACGAACTGGCCGAACGGCGTCACGTGAATCGGATAGATCGCGCGGAGCCGGTCATAATGCGGATAGGGATCGCGGATGAAGTCCGGCGACAGCGGATTGAACAGCGGACCGCCGGCGCCCTGCACGTGCTCGTTCATGGTGACCTCGTGTCGGTTGCCGCATGAATCGCATACGCCGGGCAGCCCCTGTTGCGCAGCGTAACCATCCCTGAATTATCAACTCGATACATTGTTGTATCGAGTTGCATTCTGCCCTAACCTGCTCCGATGTCAAGGGTGAGAACCAGGCCGACCAGGGACGACACGCGCGACAGGCTGTTCGAGGCGGCGGCGCGCGTGTTCGAGGAGGACGGCATCGGCGGCGCCAGCATCGAAGCGATCGCGGCGGCGGCCGGATTCAGCCGCGGTGCGTTCTATTCCAACTTCAAGAGCAAGGACGAGCTGATCATCGCCATGATCGAGGATCATGTCGCGCAGTCGATCCGGCGCAACATGGACATCCTCGCGCAGCACGACAATCTCGACGACTTCATCGCAGCGCTGAAGACGATGGATCGCAGCAGGCAGGATCCGCTCGGCCGCTCGCCGCTGCTGCACATGGAGATGATCCTGTTTGTCGCGCGCGCGGAGAAGCGCCGACCGGAGCTGGCAAAGCGGCTGCGGGCGCGGCGGAAGCTGGTCGCCGACATCGTCGAGGCCACGCTGAAGAGCAGCGCGAAGGGCGACACGCTGAACCCGCCCTGGATGGCCTCCGTCGTGCTGGCGCTGGAAGACGGCTTTCGCCTGCACCGCCTGATCGATCCGGAGACGACGCCGGCCGACAGCTTTCTGCGCGCGATCACGGATCTGCGGCGCAGGACGGGATTGTCGTCGGACTAGCGCTTTTTTCAGAACTTCGCTGTTCCCGCTCGACATTGGTTCGCTGCGCTTCGCAGCTGGAACCTGGCCGCAATCATGCTCGCGCATTTTCCACTTCGTCGCACCCATCCAAGGAACGTTTGTGCGGCTTACCACTTTATCCCGAGCCTGTTTTGGCAATTTGATCATTGGAGGAGACAACGATGAGGATTCTGAAATTGACTGCGGCCGCAGCTGCGCTGCTGGCCGGTACGGCGCTCGCCGTGGCGCAGTCGAGCTCGACGGTCGGCACGGGCGGCTCGTCAGCCGGCGGTGGCACCAGCAACTCGACCGTCGGCACGGGCGGTTCATCGGCGGGTTCGGGCAGCGGCTCGGGCTCGGCTTCGACGCTTGGCACCGGCGGCTCGTCGGCCGGCGGCGGCACCAGCAGTTCGTCGATCGGCACCGGCGGCTCCGCCGCGGGCTCCGGCAGCGGCTCAGGCTCGGCCTCGACGCTCGGCACCGGCGGTTCGTCGGCCGGCGGCGGCAAGAGCTCGTCCAGCGTCGGCACGGGCGGCTCTGCGGCAGGCTCCGGCTCCGGCTCCAACTCGGCATCGACGCTCGGCACCGGCGGGTCCTCGGCCGGCGGCGGCAAGAGCGGCTCGACCGTGGGAGCGGCGGGTTCCTCCGCGGGACATTCCAGCGACATGGGAATGGAAAAGGGCAAGGGCCACCACAAGGACGAGATGAAGAAGGACAAGGACTGACATCCCGGCCGGCGGAGCGGCAGCAATGCCGCTCCTTCGTCCTTCCTGAGGAGGACTGGCATGAACAGATCAATCGTTGCGATCGCAGTTTTGACTTTGATGAGCAGCGCTGCCGTGGGGGAAACCATGCAGAAAACCGGCAAGACCGCATCCGGCGAGACCTGTCGGGTCACGGTGGAAAAACATCCCGACGGCAGCATCACCGCGCTGGGCTCATCGGGTTCAGGCACAACCGGCTCGACCTCATCCAGCGGCTCGCTCTCGAGTTCGAGCTCGGCCGGCGGATCGTCGGTGCACGTCCAGGCCGGTGGCGGCAACGTGTCGAGTTCGTCCTCGACGGCCGGCGGCCCGGGTTCGACCAGCGCGAGCACCGTCACGGTCAACGGCTGCACCATCTCGACATCGTCGCCATAACAAAAGGATTTCACAGATGAGAATGTTGATCGCGACCTCGTCGGTCGCACTCCTGCTCGCCGCCGCCTCGCCGCTGTCGGCGCAAACCAGCATGACCGGCGGGACCGGCGGCTCGGCTGCGGCCGGCGGCACCTCGGCCAGCACGCTCGGCACCGGCGGCACGTCGACGTCGGGCTCCGGACAGACCGGCTCGTCGATCGCAGCTGGCGGCAGCGCCGCGTCCGCCAATGGCAAGGCGCAGTCCGGCACCAGCATGAACAAGGGTAACGGTCCGGTGCTCAATTCCAATGCGCGCGCGCAGGCGCATGAGGGTGGCACGTTCAGCCGCTCCCACACCCGCACGAAAGTAAAGGCGGGCGAAGAGGTCGGGTCGACCACCAAGACCATGTCGCACGTGCCAGGCTCCAAGCCGACCATGTCGACGACATCGACGAACGTGCGCTGAACCATCCTCACGAGACTGCTGCCCGCGATTTGCGGGCAGTTTTTCTTTGTGAGCAGGTTTTTCTTAGTGAACGGATCAACCGCCGCTCAGCGTGCGGCTGACGCGGGTCACGACTGCATCCCACTGCCGCTTCTCGGAAGCCGGGTAGTTGATCAGCACGCAATGCACGTAGCGGCGGCCAAAGTTGCAGCGGTCGTACCAGATCTTGCCGCCCCGGGTGCTGGAGACCACGAAGAAGCGCGGCGTGATGCGCTTGTAGGTGATGCCGGACGGCGGATTCTTCCGCGCCAGGAAAGCGGCCGGCGAGCTGCCGTCGTTCGGAACGGCCTGCACCGTCAAATCCGCCCGGCCGTCGCTGGTCCGGTACTGCATGCCATAACCGTCGGGCCGACCGGCTTGCTCGGTGAAGATCGACGAGGGAATGTCGACGTTGGTCCCGGTCTCGGGAATGCGATAGCCACTCCAGCTCTCCGCACCGGCGGCAGCCGGCAAGCTACAGAGCATCACGAGGATGGTGGCGATCTTCTTCATCGTATGGCCCGGTTTGCACTCGACGGCCGACAACGTGGAGACACGCCGGACGTTCCTTTCCGCGACGCGAACGCGCGTTGCGCCCGCTGTCGGCTCACCAGACATTGCAAGCCGGATTTCGGCGTCGAACCCTCGTCAAGCCGCCAGCGTCTCGTCGACCCGTCCAAGGGCTCGACGAAGAGCCGCAAAGCAGTCCGCGTCGATCTGGGTGCCGATCATCCCCGACATGATCGCAAGCGCTTTCGTCACTGGCATCGCAGCGCGATACGGCCGCTCCGCGGTCAGCGCATCGAAGATATCCGCGGTCGTGATGATTCGGGTGTCCAGGCAGATCTGGTCTCCCGCGAGCCCACGAGGATAGCCTTTGCCGTCCAGCCGCTCGTGATGCGCCCCCGGCGATCGGCGCGAGGTCGCCAAACGCGCCGATGCGCGACAGGATCGCTTCCGAATGCGCTGAATGCTTGCGCATGATCTCCCATTCGTGGTCGTCAAGCTTACCCGGCTTGTCCAGGATTGCGTTGCTGACGCCGAGCTTCCCAATGTCGTGCAACAGCGCGGCACGCTTGAGCCAGCGTCGCCGCTCAGCAGCGAACTCCAGCTGCTCCGCGATCATGTCGGTAAAGAGCGTGACGCGCTCGCTGTGGCCGCTGGTGTAGGGGCTTTTGGAATCAACCACCTGGGCAAAGGCAGCTGCGATGTCATCCAGATAATCCTCATCCACCGGCACGCTCGCCTGCTGCGGCTGCAGAGGCACAGTTTCGGTCCCATCTTCGGTGCCAAGCATGTCCCAGAATCCAGGCTGCGACGCGATGCGCTCAAATGCGGCGACCAGGTCTGGATCGAACCAGGTGCCGGCTCGATTCCGGGCCTCACGAAGGGCGGCTTCGGGACCGTTCGCGATGTAGAACACATCGACCACCTGGGCCAACAACGCGAGGCGAGAATAAAGCGGGATGGCCGCGCCGCGAAGACCGAGCGGCTTGCCGCCGCCATCCCAATGCTCATCGAGATTCTTGATGCCCTCCGCGACCGGTTCGGAGAAGCGCATTTTGCGGGCGATGTCGGCACCGCGATGGCATCGCGTCTCGATCAGTTCGCGAGCGATCTCGCCGCCGTTCTGGAAGATGTTGACGATGGCGCGAAACCGTTCGGCCAGGCCGGCTTTCAGCCCGGTATGGCCCAGCACGAAGCGCAGCGCCTGAGGCAGGCTGCCGTCAATGAGCTTGAAGTCCTGCTTGAAGGAGAGATCATCGGTCAGATACAGCTCGCAGATGCGCGCGGCGTTGCTGCTGCAGCCAAGATCCTTCAGCAACAGTGCGTAGTAAAGTTCGACTATCTCGTCCTCGCCGAGGCCGATCTCCCTGCCGATCAAGACGCCGATGCGGCTGCATCGCACGCAATGTCCGGCCGGCTGCCCCTCCGAAAGATCAAGCGCGTGGCTGAGTGCGCCCAGCAGTTCGGAAAGCGTGATCCGATCGAGCGGCTTGGGGGCATGCGGGATGGGGTCCATTGACGGGGGGCTCCGAGGCTGGGTGCGGCCAGTGAACAGGGCGGATCACATCACCAGTCGATCAACTGAACACCAGAGGATTAACAGGAGGTTGTTTGCGAGCGATCCATCGACAGGAAGTCTCCGAGAACGCCCTCGCCTGCTCGGCAAAGTTCCGTGGCCACCGCGCGCCCGCTAGCGAGCGCGCTTGCCCTTGTCCGTGGGCAACGGGCAATTCGTGCAAACGCTGTCGTCGCACATGCGGCAGATCGTGAAGCGATCCATCTCGGACGTATCCTGCCGTGCCAACAATTCATGGAGCAGCGTTTCAAGTCGTTTCGTTTCAGCCGGCGACAGCACATCCAGAAGCGACGCGACGGCCGAAATCCGCGAATTCATCAGATCGTTGCGGGTTGCGGCCCCCTTCGCGGTCAGGTGCAGAGCAACCTCGCGGCCGTCCTGTCCGGGCCGACGTTCGACCAGCCGATCCGACACCAGACGGTCCACCAGCCGGACCGTTCCTGAATGCGACAGGCCAAGGATCCGCCGCAGCTTGTCGTTGGTCATGCCCTGGCCATAGCCGATGACGACCAGTGCGGCAGGCGTCTCGCCACCGCGGCCAATGACCTCGCGCGCGCCCTGCTCGATCCGATCCATGACGGCGAGCGAGAGCGCCCCCAGCAAATTTGCGATTCCAGTTTCCATGCGCCGACAATATGTGCGGAGCGCACAAAAAACAACTTGACGAATATGTGCGCTCCGCACATGTTTCGATCGCGGGGCACGATGACATGGAGAATGACGATGAATACTGGGAGCGCGGCACGACAAGCGAATGCCCAAGCGAATACCAGAGGCATTGAACCCGCCTTGAAATACGTGCAGGCCAACGGCGTGCGCTTCGCCTATCTCGAACAGGGTGACGGCCCCCTGGTCATGTTCCTGCACGGCTTTCCCGACAATGCCTGGTCGTATCGAAAGCAGCTGCAGGTCTTCGCGGATGCAGGGTATCGTGCCGTCGCGCCGTTCCTGCGCGGCTATGCGCCGACCGAGATTCCGGCGGACGGCGTTTTCGATCCGATCGCACTAGGCAAGGATCTGGAAGCCCTCATCGCGGCGCTGAGCGACGACGGACAGGCACGCGTCGTCGGCATGGATTGGGGCGGCACCTCGACCTTTCAGGCGCTGGCCACGGCGCCATCGGCAATCAAGGCCGCCGTGGTCATGAACACCGCACATCCAATTACAATTTCGAGCATCAGACGGGATCCGGAGCTCGTTCGAGCCGTCTTCCATGTCTATTTCTTCCAGCTGCCCGGCGCCGTATCCGCGGTCAGTACCGAGGGACTTCCCTTCGTCGACTATCTCTGGAAGCTGTGGTCGCCGACATTCAACAATGCCGAGCACATCCGTTCGATCAAGGAGACGCTCAGCTCGCCCGGCACGATGGCCGCTGCGCTTAAATATTACGGAGGCCTGACCGATGCGGGGCTCGCGCGCCGGCTGCCGATCAATGACATGCACACGCCGACGCTGACGATCTATGGCAGCAACGATCCGACAGCAAGGTACTCGGTCAAGGAGGAGCCGCTGTTCAAGGGGCCGCACAAGCGGATTGTCCTGCCCGATGTCGGGCACTTCCCGCACCTCGAGCGTGAGGAAGAAGTCACCGGCCTGATCATGGACTGGTTCAAGACGCACGCGCCTGACTGAACGCAGAGGGCGTGGCCCACAATATCCTTCGAGTTCTCTCATCCGGAGTACGCGCAATGGACGCCAAGACACAACAGCAATATGCCGAGACGTTTCGTGCCCTTCACAAGAAGGGCGATCCGCTCATCCTGTTCAACGCCTGGAACGCCGCCACTGCCAAAGCTATCGCGAAGACCTCTCCGGCCATTGCGACCAGCAGCGGCGCGGTCGCCTCCGCACTTGGATACGCCGACGGAGAAAATGTCCCGTTCGACATGGTGACCGGCCTGGTGTCGCGGATGACCGCGGCCGTGTCTGTTCCAGTCTCAATCGATCTGGAGGCCGGATATGGCGACACCCCGGAGGCCGCCGCCAGATCGGCGACCGAGATTTTGAAAGCCGGCGCCGTCGGCATCAATATCGAGGACGGGCTATCAGGGGGAAAGCGGCAACTCGTCAATCCCGAACGCCATGCCGCCAAGATCAAGGCTGTGCGGCACGCTGCAAAAGATCTGGGAGTTCAGCTGTTCATCAATGCGCGAACGGATCCGTTTCTGCTCAAATTCGGATCGCCGGACGAGTGCCTGAATGAAGCGGCAAGCCGGGCGAAGGTCTATGCCGAGGCGGGGGCCGACGGAATTTTCGTGCCCGGCCTCACCGACCTCGCGCTCATTGAAAAGTTCGTTCAGCTCACGCCTCTGCCGGTCAACATCATGGTGACACAAGGCGTTCCCGCACTTCCGGATCTGGCTCGCGTCGGCGTTCGGCGGGTCAGTCTTGGACCGTGGCCCATGATGGCAGCAATGCGGATGATCGGACAGGCCGCAGCCGCGGTCGCCGCGACCAAGCAATACGGCACGTTCCTGCAACCGGATGCCTGAGCCCGGACACACCAGCCAAAAGTCGCTTCTAGGCCGACCGCTTCACCGCGGTCGCGCCGGCCGGTGCAACGTCGAGACGAGCCAGCATCGCCCGCGCCTGCTCGGCGCAGTGCTCGATCAGCCAGCGCTCGAAGGCGACGGGCGCGAGCGCGGGCGCGTAAAGAAAACCCTGCACGACGTCGCAGCCAAGTTCGGCCAGCACCTTGCGCTGCGCCTCGGTCTCGACACCTTCGCCGACGACCGTCATGCCGAGGCCCTGCCCGACGCGCACCACGGCGGTGGCGATCGCGAGCGCGCCCGCGTCACGCTCGATGTCGCGCATGAAGCTGCGGTCGATCTTCAGTTCGCGGATCGGCAGATGGGCGAGCCGGCTCAGGCTGGAATAGCCGGTGCCGAAATCGTCCACGGAAAGCCCGACGCCGAGCTCCCGGATCGCGTTCATCGTCTCGAGCGCGGCGACGCTGTCCTGCATGAACGCGCCCTCGGTGATCTCGAGCATCAGCGCATCCGCCGGCAGATCGTATTCGGCGAGGATGTCCTTGAGCCGCGCGGCCAGCGTGACGTTGCGAAAATTGATCGGCGACAGGTTCACCGACACGGATGGAATCTCGAGCCCGGCGCGGCGCCAGCTCGCCATCTGCCGGCAGGCTTCGCGCACCGACCACAGGCCGATCTGCTCGATCAGGCCGCACTCTTCGGCGAGCGGGATGAATTTTGCCGGCGAGACGTCGCCGAGCTCGGCATCGTGCCAGCGCGCCAGCGCCTCGACGCCATGGATCGCGCCGTCGCAGCTGCGGATCTGCGGTTGATAGCGGAGGGTCAGCGCGCCCTCGGCGATGGCGCGGCGCAGCGCCGCAATCAAGGCCAACCGCTGCTCGGTGAGCCCGTTCATCTCGGCGCTGAACAGGCGATGGGTCGAACGTCCCGCCTGCTTGGCCATGTACATGGCCGCGTCCGCCTGCTGCATCAGGGTGTCGATGTCGGTGGCATGATCGGGATAGAGGCTGACGCCGATGCTCGCCGACATCTGCAGCTGCCTGGAGCCGAGCCGCAGCGGCGCGGCCAGCGCTTCGGTGATTCCGGCCGCGACGCGCTCGGCACCCTCGGCGTTGCGTCGCGGCAGCAGGATCACGAACTCGTCGCCGCCGAGCCGCCCCAGCATGTCCTCGGGTCCGATCTGCTCGCGCAGGCGCTGCGCCAGCTGGATCAGGAGCTCGTCGCCGGCGGCATGACCGAGCGTGTCGTTGACGTCCTTGAAATGATCGACGTCGAGGAAGGCCAGCGCGACGTGGCTGCCGGTCGGGCAGGCGTCGATCGCGGTGGTGATCAGGCGCCGCAATTGTGCGCGGTTCGGCAGGCCGGTGAGGATATCGTGATAGGCGAGCCGCGCGATCTCGGCGCGCGCTTCCTTGCGCTCGATCGCGAAGGCGCCGAGATTGACGCAGGCCTCGACGATGCGCCGATGCCAATTGCTCGGCGCGCGCGGCTCCCGGTAGTAGAAGGCGAAGGTGGCGATGACCCGTCCGTCCTTGGCCTTGACCGGCGTCGACCAGCATGCGCGCAGGCCAACCGCGAGCGGCATCGCCTTGTAGGGCTGCCAGCGCGGGTCAGTCTCCAGATCGGTCGCCAGCACCGGCTCGCCGTAGAACGCCGCGGTTCCGCACGAGCCGACATTGGGGCCGATGGCAACGCCGTCCAGTGCGCGGGAATAGTCTTCGGGCAGGCTTGGGCCGCCGAGCGGATGGATCAGGCCCGCGGCATCGATGTGCAGCAGCGAACAGACGACGTCGGGCGCGATCTGCTCGACACGGCGGCACAGCCGGTCGGCGATCTCGCCGATCGGGACCTCGTCGGCGAGCGCGCCCATGATGAGCTGCTGCAGCGATCGCAACTGCTTGGTCTCGGTGATATCCTCGAGCAGCGCGAAGAAGTGCTTGACCTGGCCTTTCTTGTCGCGGAAGGCATCGATGCGGGCGCAGACCCAGATCTCCTCGCCGTCCTTGTCATAGGCGAGCATCTCGATCTCGCCGCGGTGGCCGCCATGCATCAGGCGCTTGACGAGTTTCGCAACAGCCTTGCGATCGGTGTGGCGGCCGGCGATCAACCCCCTCGCACGGCGGCCCTCGGCTTCTTCGCTGGTGTAGCCGAACAGCGTCGTGAAGGCGGAATTGACGTAGACGATGTTCTGGTCGGTATCGGTGATGAGCACCGCGCGGTTGGTCTGGTCGGAGACGGCGTTGAGAAGCCGGATCCTGACGCGGCGTTCGGCGTCCGCGGTGACGTCGCGCGCGAACACGATGCGATAGGCAATGCCGCCACTTGCAATCGATGAAAGCGAGATGGCCGCGCGGATCCGGCTGCCGTCACGGCGCACCAGGCTGATCTCGTCCCGGAACTCCGCACACGGTTCGGCCTGAAGGCATTTGAGGGTGAGAATTTCGGCGTCGCGGCCGAGCACATCAGCGCGTGCGAGATTCCAGATCCGCTCTGCACCGGCATTGAAATGCGTGATGCGATGCGCGCTGTCGACGATGACGATGCCCTCTTCGGCGCGTTCGAGCGCGGCCAACAGCACTTCCGGAGTTTCTGTCATGGCACAATCGGAGGCAGACATCGCTAGACCCGGAGGCATCGGGAAGATATGGCAACCGAGGCTAGCGCCGCGATGGTGTCCAAGACGTTCTTGCAGCCGGGTCGCACCGCGCCAAGACGCGACATGCTTAACGTTCGGCAAAAGACGCGAAGGTAATCCGCTGCGTACGGAACCTATTCGGCGCCGGCGCCCACCGGAAGCTTGCCGGCGACGGCGCGCACCTTGCGGGGCGCGGCTTGCCAGATCGAGAGCGCCGACAATCCGCTCACGATGATGGCAACGCCAAAGGCGAGCGTGTAGTCGCCGGCCCGATCGTAAAGCAAGCCGGTGACCCAGGGTCCGGCGGCGCCGCCGGCCAATGCCGCCAGCATGATCGTGCCGAAAATGCTGCCCTGGTGCTTGCCCTGAAAAATCTCGAACACCACCGCGCCCATGATCGAGGTCAGGCCGTAGCCGAGTGCGCCTTGCGTGAACACCATGAGGTAGACCAGCCACGATGAAGGCTGGAATTTCAGGGCCATCAGTGCCGCGAAAGAGATCGCAAAACCCGCGCAGCTGATCGCCCACACCCATTCCCGCCCGATCCGGTCGGAGACATGGCCGAGCAGGATCTGGCCGGGAATGCCGAGCAGGCTGACGATGCCGAGTGCCCACACCGCGACACCCGGGCTGAAGCCGATGTCGAGCAGGAATTTGGTCTGGTGCACCTGCACCGCGTACCAGATGTAGAGGCCGCAGAAATAGCCGAGCGCGATCCACCAGAACCGCGTCGTGGCGACCGCTTTCCGGAGTGTCCATTCGGTCCCGGCCCAGACGGGATCGACGATGTTGGAGACGGGTTTTGCGGCGCCCGCGACCGGCGCGGCATCGCCGTCGGGCCGCAGGCCGATATCCTCGGGGCGCCTGTGCAGGAACAGATTGATCGGCGCCAGCACGATCAGGATCATCAGGCCCATCGCCGTGCAGGCGGTGCGCCAGCCGGTTCCTTCGATCATGTGCTGCACCCACGGCAGCAGCGTCACCGAACCGATGCCGACCCCGGCGAAGGCGATGCCGATGGCGAGGCCGCGCGTGCGGATGAACCAGTTCGGCAGGAACAGCGACTGCCCGGAATAACCGAGACACACCGAGCCGGCGCCGACCATGACGCCGATGGTGAGATAGAGATGCCAGGGCTGGCTCGTGAGCGGCGCGAGCAGCAATCCGCCGCCCATCAGAACGACGCCGAGCTCCATCACCGCGCGCGGGCCGGCGCGGTCCATCAGCCGGCCGATCAGCGGGCTGACCATGCCCGACACCACGAAGCCGAAGGAAAAGGCGCCCGCGGTGACGCCGCGCTCCCAGCCGAACTCGGAGATGATGGGAGGAAAGAACAGCGAGAAGGCGGTGCGCGCGTTGACGCCGATGGCCATGGTGACGAAGGTCACCGCGACCACGACCCAGCCGTAGAAGAACGGAAGCCGCATTGTGTGTTTCATCCCTGGACGGTCCTTCCGACCATCCGGGGCTGCCCGGGTCAAGCGCTTTTCGCGCATGCCCGTTGAGTAACGTGATCGCATCAGAAGAAGGACTGGCAAACACCTCGCCCACGGCCATCCTTCGAGACGCCCGCCTTAGGCGGGCTCCTCAGGATGAGGACGGAGTGTGCGGTAGCAGTTCGACGGGCTCCGATGCCACTCAGCCTCATCCTGAGGAGACCGCGAAGCGGTCGTCTCGAAGGACGAGGCGGGCGCTCAGGCGGCGTCGCGTTGGGACGGTTTGACGGGCACGTCGAACAGAATCCGTTCGATCGGGTGCGGGCGGCCGAACAGATAGCCTTGCGCGAAATTGACACCGAGCGCCTTCAGCCGTTCGTATTCCTCGCGGGTCTCGACGCCTTCGGCGGTGACCGACATGTCCAGCCCGCGCGCCAGCGTCACGATCGAGGAGATGATGGCGGAGCAGCGCGGCTGATGCGTGAGGTTGCGGATGAACGACTTGTCGATCTTGATCTTGTCGAACGGGAACGCGGTCAGATAGCTGAGCGACGAATAGCCGGTGCCGAAATCGTCGAGCGCGAGCGCGATGCCGATGCTCTTCAGCCGCTCCATGAAGGCGTGGTTCTGGACGCCACGCTCCAGCAGCACGGATTCCGTGATCTCGATCTCCAGCCGCTGCGGCGGCAGCCCGGAATCCGCGAGCGCCGCGCTGATCATCTCGAACAGCTCGGCCTCCTTGAACTGGATCGGCGACAGGTTGACGGCGACCGCGAGCTCGGACGGCCAGCCGGCCGCGTCCGCGCAGGCGCGTCGCAGCACGAATTCGCCGAGCGGCACGATCAGCCCGGTCTCCTCCGCAAGCGGGATGAACTGGTCCGGCGGAATCAAGCCGCGCGTCGGATGCCGCCAGCGCACCAACGCCTCGAAGCCGCGCCGCGCGCCGCTGAGGGCGTCGACGAAGGGCTGGTAGTGCACCTCGAGCTGGCACCGCGCGATGGCGTCGCGCAAATCGCCTTCCAGCGTGCTGCGCGCCTCGAGCTCGGCCGACATCGCCTTGTCGTAGATGGTGAAGCAGTTGCGACCCGATGACTTCGAGCGGTACAGCGCCAGGTCGGCCTTCTTCAGCAGCTGCTCCTGATCGGTGCCGTGATCGGGCGCGATCGCAATGCCGATGCTGGTGCCGATCTCGACGCGATGTCCGGGAAGAAGGAACGGCTCGGCGACGAGCTTGGCAATCCGCCCCGCCAGTTCGGTCGAGCAGACGCGCTGATCCTCGCAAGCTTCCTGGATGATGGCGAATTCGTCACCGCCGAGGCGGGCCAGCACGTCGCTGGCGCGCAGCGCGGATTTCAACCGCTCTGCGACCTGACGCAGCAGCGCATCGCCCGCACCGTGACCGAGCGAGTCGTTGACGTTCTTGAAGCGGTCGAGGTCGAGCATCAGGATCGAGAAGGTCGGACCGGCGTCCATCAAACGGCCATTGAGCTCGTCGAGCCGGGCGAGGAAGAAGGCGCGGTTCGGCAATCCGGTCAGGATGTCGGTCTGGGCGAGTTCGAGCACCCGCCGGTTCGCCAGCGACAGCCGCTGCGAATTGCGGCTTGCGAGCATGAGATAGGTCGAAAGCGACAGCGTCAGCAGCATGCCGACGATCAGCACCGCGCCCGCGCGATCGTAAGTCGTCTCCAGCGGACCGCCGGCAGCCGGAACCGCCCGCACCTGCCAATCCATGTCGCCGATCTTGAGATTGCCCGACCAGTGCAAGGTCCGCGCGACGTCCCGCATCGACTGCGGCGCCGTCGCGGCCGACGAATAATCCGGCAGCATGTCCTCCAGGCCGACGATCTGCGCCGTAAACGGCGGATAGACGTTGACGCTGACCGCGGGGCTTGCCCCGGTGGTCGCGCGAATGGACTGGATCAGCAGCGGCAGGTCGAAGACTCCGACGACGAAGCCGGCGAGATTGCGGCGCCGGTCCACGACGGTGTCGCGCGATGTTCCCTTGGCGTAGACAGGAATGGCGACGAGGACGTCGGGCAACCGGCCGCCCGCCTTCGGCTCGTAGAGGCGGGTGCGAATGGCCGAGACGCGGTCGGTGTCGCGTGCGCGCTCGAGGATCGTGCGGCGCTCCGGAATGGTCGCGTAGTCCATGCCATAGACCGGAGACGTCTTCGGCTGGGTCGAGTAGAGCACCGGAAAATATTCGTCGCTCTGCGGCGCGGTAGCGAACGCATCGCCCTGGAGCGACTTGATGCGATAGCCGGACACACCGTCCGTGATCGCCGCGGCCTCATATTCGGCGCGCTCCTTGCGGTTCACGCGCGGCACCCAGGAGATGCGCAGCATGCCGGGATGGCGTTCGAACAGGCGGGCACTGAAGGTCTCGAATTCGCTGCGGGTGATCTCCTGGTTGGTCGATTCGAACAGCGTGCGCAGCGCGACGAGCCTGGAGATGTACTCGCTCATGCCGTTCTGCATGACGATCACTTCGGTCTCGGCCGCGTTCTCGAACTCGATCTTGTTGACGCGGCCTTCCCACCGCGCCACCGCGGCCGCACCCGCGACCGAGAACAGAAGACCGATTCCGACGGCGACGAGCGCAGGGCGATAGAGCCCGAGCAGCGGCGCGGCACGCCACCATCCGGTCATACGTCCCCGATCCTGATCGTTCTGATCCCGACCGCCCATTCCAGAAACCGCCGTCCCCTCTCCCGGCCAACCGAACCTCTGGTTGAGCCGCCTGAGCCACTATCGGAACAGGACCGCGGTTAAGAACTGCACAATTTCGGAAAGCGGCTTTTCTGCATTAGCCGGCTTAGTTAATGAAGTGCAGGATGATGCGGGCTTTGTCGAAATAAGTTGCCGGTTTTCCCCGGAGTAGTACGGAGCCGCCGATACATCGGCGATTCATCCTGCGGCGATAGGTTTACCCGAAACCACTCCCCGCACCCGTAGACTTTTTTGATGTATCGATCTCGATCTACGACATCCATCGTCGTCACCGTCGCCCTCCTGGCAGCAACCATGCTGCCGGCGAAAGCCGACGAGATCGGCGTCAGCGAGGATGCGATCCTGTTCGGCCAGGCCGCAGCACTCGAGGGTCCCTCCTCCACACTCGGACAGCGGATGCGGCAGGGCATCGTCGCAGCTTTCACCGAGATCAACACCAAAGGCGGCGTCCACGGCCGCAAGCTCCAGCTCATCAGCCGCGACGACGGCTACGATCCCGACCGCTCGGTAGCGCAGACGCTGCGGCTGATCGAGGACGACAAGGTGTTCGCGCTGATCGGCGCGGTGGGCACGCCGACCGCGGTGGCGACGATACCGATCACCAGCGCCAGGAACGTGCCCTTCATCGGTCCGTTCAGCGGCGCTGAATTTTTGCGCGACCTCGAGCTTACCAACGTGGTCAACATCCGCGCGAGCTATGGCGCCGAGGCCGAGGCGTGGGTCAAGCACCTCACGGAGGATCGCCATTTCACCCGCATCGCTATTTTCTACCAGGACGATTCCTTCGGGCGCGACGGTCTTTCCGGCGTGAAGCGCGCGCTTGCCAGGCGGGGCCTCGAGCTCGCCGCCGAGGGCACCTTCGAGCGCAACACCCGCGCCGTCGCTTCCGCCTGGCGCACGATCAAGCGCGTCGAACCCGAGGCGATCGTCATGGTCGGGACCTACGGTCCCTGCGCGGAGTTCATCAAGCTCGCGCACCGCAGCGGCGCTCGTCCGACCTTCGTAAACATCTCCTTCGTCGGCGCCGTGGCGCTCGCCCGGGAGCTCGGCCCCGAGGGCGAAGGCGTCGTCGTCACCGAGGTCGTGCCGTTTCCCTGGGACCGCTCGCTCAAGCTGGTCGGCGACTACCAGGCGGCGCAGACGGCGCTCGACCCCACGCTGACACCGGACTTCGTGTCGCTCGAAGGCTACCTCGCCGGCCGTCTCGCCGCCGCGGCGCTGGAACAAGCCGGACCGCAACTGACGCGCGCGAGCCTGCTGCGCGCCATCAACGATGTCGGCCGCTTCGACATCAGCGGCAGCACCGTCACCGTCGGCATGCGCATGCTCGACGCGCCACCGAAGGTGTTTTTGACGGTGATCCAGAAGGACGGGACGTTCAAAGCAGTCGACCGGCTGTAGAGCCGGATCAGGGCCGACGCGTCCAGCGGTCTGCGTTGACGGCGCCTTGCGGGATCTCGCCTTTGACGATGGCCTCGACCTGGCGCACGGTTTCCAGCGACTGGTATTCGATCGCCTGCGGCGTCAGGCCGCCGACATGCGGCGTGACAATGACGTTGAGAAGCTTCGCAAGCTCCGGGCTGGGCATCTGATCGGGCGCGCGGCCGACATCCATCGCGGCACCCGCGATACGATTTTCGAGCAATGCCTTCGCCAGCGCCGCTTCGTCGACGAGGTTGCCGCGCGAGAGATTGATGAAAACGGCATGTTTCTGCATCCGCGCCAGCGCCGCCTCGCCGATCAAATTTTCCGTCTGCTCATTGGCGATGGCAAGGCAGACGACATAGTCGGACGCGGCGAGGAGCTCATCGAGGCTGACCTGCCGGATGGCGCTGTCGCTCACGGTCGCAAAGGGATCTGCGACCAGCACCTCCATGCGCATCACCTTGGCGATATCGGCGAGGTAACGCCCGATGCTGCCATAGCCGATGATGCCGATCTTGCTGCCGGCGAGCTGACGTCCCATCCGCGCTTCCGGGTTGCGGCCTGCCTGGTAGTCGGCCGTCGCCCGGGATACGCCGCGGGAGAGATCGACCATGAAGCCGAGCGCGAGCTCGGCAACGGCTTGCACGAAGCCGGGCCCGGCGCGGGTCACGAGCACGCCGGCGTTGGAGGCGGCCTCGACATCGACGTTGCGGATGTCGACGGCGCAGCGGACGAAGGCGCGCAGGCGCGGCAGTTGCGCAAAGATCTCGCCGCGTCCCTCGGTCATGCGGTCGGCCACGATGATGTCGACATCGTGCGCAGCGCGCACGAGGCTGGCTGAGACCAGCGTCTCATCGCTCTCGTGCAGGACCACCTCGGCAGTCGCGCGCAAACCGTTCAGGCTACGATCGCCGTAGTAATTGCGACGCATCTCCGGCGTGTGGGCCAGCAGGACTTTCACGGCAACACTCCTTCAGTAGCCGAACGCGCGCGGCAATGCCGTGCTGAGCCATGGCACGAACGCGATCACGAGCAGGCAAAGGAACAACAGGCCGAGATAGCCCATGATCGGCTTCACCGTCTGCTCGATCGGCACGTTGCCGATCAGGCAGGCGCCGTAAAGCCCGAGCCCGAGCGGCGGCGCGAACAGGCCGATGCCCATCGCGATCACGAGCACCACGCCGAAATGCAGGGGATCGATGCCGAGCTGCACGGCCACCGGCAGCAGCAACGGACCGAAGATGATCAGCGCGGCCGCGCCCTCCAGCACCGAGCCCATCACGATCAGCACGGCGATCGCGAGCAGGATAAACAGCCAGGTACCGCTGGTCTTGGACAATCCCAGCATGAAATCGCCGACCGCATGCGGCACCTGCTGCAAGGTCAGCGTGAACGCCAGCGATTGCGCCGCCGCGACGATGAACAGCACGAGCCCCGCGCGCGTCGCGCCCTGCACGAAACTGTGCGCGGCCGATGTGAAGCTGAGCTCGCGGAACACCACGCTGCCGACGACGAGTGCATAAGCCACGGCAAAGGCCGAGATCTCCGTGGCGGTGGCAAAGCCGCTCTTGAAGCCGAAGAAGATCATGAAGATCAGGCCGAACGAGGCGATCGCGCCGCTCCACAGACCCGACACCGGCATCTGCGGCGCGATGTCCTCGGCATCAGATGGAGTCTCAGCTGGGGACTCAGTTGGAGTCTTGCCGAAGATGATGGAGACGGCGATCAAGGCCAGCGCCATCAGCGCTGCCGGCAACAGCCCTGCGACGAACAGGCCGCCGATCGACAAATTCGCGACGAAACCCAGGATGATCAAATTGATGCAGGGCGGAATGGTCTCCGCCATCACTGCAGAGGCCGCGAGCAGCGCCACCGCGCCGCCCGGATTCTGCTTCGAGCGGCGCGCGGCCGGAATCAGCACGGAGCCGACAGCGGCGACGTCAGCCATCTTCGAGCCCGAGATGCCGGAGAACAGCACCATCGAGGCCACCATCACGACGTTGAGGCCGCCGCGCATGCGGCCGACCCCGCGCTGCAACAGCTCGATCAGCCGCACCGACATGCCGTTGGCTTCCATGAGGTAGCCGACGAGAATGAAGAACGGAATCGCGAGCAGCACGAAATTGTCGATGCCGCGCGCCATCTGCTGCGCGAAGATCACGCCGGGCAGCGCGCCCTCGACCCAGATGAAGATCAGCGCGGCCAGCGCCAGCGCGAAGCCGATCGGCAAGCCGCCGACTAACGTCGCGAAGAAACCGATCAGCATCAGCGTGCCCGCCGACGGCACCGTGGCGGGCGACAGATAATCCCAGGCGAGATAGAGGCCGGTCACGACGGCAATCGCGACGAGGCCTCTGACGATATCGGGGAGCGGCCTGGCGCAGAGCTGGTCGATCGCAAACACCGTCATGAACAGCGCGCCGGCGCCCATCGGGTAGAAGGTCAGCTCCAGCGGCAAGCCGGATCCGGTGGTCTGGCCCGCCGTCAACGAGCCCAGCTTGATGGCGTTGTAGGCGACATAGGCCGAGATCAGCACCACCAGCAGCGCACTCGCGGCATCGACCAGCGCGCGCAGCCGTACCGGCGCCAGGTCGCGGAAGAAGGAGACGCCGACATTCTCGCCGCGCGCGAGCGCACTCGCCGCGCCGAAGAAGGCCGACCCGACCATCAGGCCGCGCGCGACGTCGTCGGACCATTCGACCGGCGCGTTGAAGCAGAAGCGCAGCAGCACGGAACCGCAGACGACGACGAGATCCGCGGCCAGCAGAATGGCCGCGATCGCGTCGCTGACGCGAAGCAGCAGGGCGATGCTCCCGTGGCGGCCGCCCGAGAGAGGTACGGCAGCTGTCATTGCCACGTCAGGCCTGCGTGGCGCGGATGATGTCGATGACGGCCTTGGAGTCCGGCCGCGCCTTGATGAAGTTCTCGATCTGCGGCGCGACGCGCTTTTTGAACGCCTCGCGGTCGCATTCGGCCACCGTCACGCTCTTTTCGGTCAAGGCCGACAGCGCCTCCTTCTCGACCGCGAGCCCGTGGGTCCGCGTGTCGGCCGCGGCCTTCTTCGCGGCATCGAGGAAACCGTCGCGCAGCTTCGGATCCATGCGATTGTAGGTCGCGTCGCTGAAATAAATCGCGAGCGGCGAGAAATTGTGCTGCGTCAGTGAATAGAATTTCGCCGTTTCGAAGAACTTGCTCGCCAGGATGGTCGGCGGATCATGCTCGAGCCCGTCCAGCACGCCGGCCTGCAATGCCGTGTAGATTTCGCCGAACGCCAGCGGCGTCGCCGCGGCGCCCATCAGGCGCAGGCATTCCGTAATGACGGGGTTCGGCAGGGTGCGGATCTTCAGGCCGGCGAGATCTTCCGGCGTCTTCACCGGCTTCCGCGCCAGTACGCTGCGTGAGCCGAAATTATACGCCCAGGCGATGATGCGGATGTTGCTGCCCTTGAGCAGCGCGTCCTCGATCGGCTTGGCGGCGCCCGAATCGAACGCTTTGGTCTGCTGCGGAAAGCTCGAGAACAGGAAGCCGAGATCGAAGGTCCCGACCAGCGGCACCAGATTGGCCGAGATCGACGAGCCCGAGACCATGAGATCGATGACGCCGAGCTTCACCGAGTTGATGACGTCGATTTCCTGACCCAATTGGTTGTCGGGAAAGAACGCGACCTCGACCTGCTCACCGAGGCCGTTCGCCTTCAGGTTCTTCACGAGATTGTCGTAATAGACGCGGCCGTTGGCGAATTTGGGATCGTTTGGCAGCGAGGAGGAGCATTTCAGCTTCAAGGTCGCGGCTTCGGCGCGGCCGATGAGTGCGGGGGAGAACACGAGGCCGGCGGCAAGTCCCGTCGACGACTTGATGAACGCGCGACGGTTCACGGGCACGATGGACATAATGCGGTTTCTCCCCAATTATTGTTTTTTTCGAGCTACGGTCGTTGCCGCAGCCCGTTGCGCGGACTGTATGGCCAAAGCGACGGCGCAGGCAAGGCTTGCAGCCGGCCGTTGCAAAGCGGCGCGTCGCGAGGATCGACGGCATCAGCGCGTGGCGAAACAGCCGTGTTTTTTGCGGGATTCTCGCTTAGACCGGCATCGGGCCCATTGTGCGAGAGGATGCTTTCGCGCGGCATCGGCAATCAATCTAATTGGCGCATGGATCAATGCGCAATTCACATGGATGGCGCCAGAACGATGCCGCACTGGCTCTGGCAGACCTCCTGCCCCATTTTGCCGCAGCTCAACGTGATCCAGTGCACAGACAGACGCATGGCGGCCACCTAGAAAAGGTGACATCATCGTGCGCATTGCCGATGGAGGTGACACCATGCGCCGTCCAGTTCTTAGCAATTTGTTTCTTGCATCCGGTCTTCTCGCGCTCACGCAATTGACGACGCCCACGGACGCGGCGGCCGAAGCGCGGCTCGCACTCGTGATCGGTCAATCGGCCTATCGTACCGTGCCGGAACTGCCCAACGCAGCCAACGACGCCAAGGGCATGACGGAGCTGCTCGGCAATGCCGGCTTCACGGTCACCACGGCATCCAATCTGGCGCAGAACGACATGCGTCAGGCGATCTCGGATTTCGCCGGCAAGGTCAGCGCCAGCGGCGCCGACACCGTCGCGCTGGTGTTCTATGCCGGCCACGGCCTCCAGATCGACGGCGAGAACTATCTCGTTCCCGTCGATCTCGACCCCAAGCGCGAGGCCGACATTCCGCTGCAAGGCGTACGACTGAACGATTTGCTCAACACGCTCGGCGCGGTGCCGACACGAGCCCGCATCTTCATGCTCGATGCCTGCCGCAACAACCCGTTCCCGGCGCTCAGCGGCGCCGGACACGGGCTCGCGATCGTCGACACCAAGGCCGGCGCGCCGGGCTCCTTCATTTCCTATTCAACCTCACCGGGCTCCGAAGCCGAGGATGGCTCCGGCATCGACAGCCCCTACACCACCGCGGCGCTGACCGTCGCCAAGCAGCCCAATCTGCCGATTGAGGAAGTGTTCAAGCGCATTCGCGTCGCCGTGGCGCAATCGACCGACGGACGCCAGATCCCCTGGGAGAGCTCGTCGCTGACGACCGACTTCAAGTTCTTCGGCGGCGACGGCAGCGGCGCTCAGCCTGCGCTTCCCGGCGCATCCTCCATGGCGCTTGCAAGCGGCACGCGCAGCCTCGAGGACTGGCGCAAGGATTTGCAGGGCAAGCCGGCCATGGTCGCCTATGAGATGGTGATCACCGACGACACCGTGCCGGCGTATCAGGCCTATATCGAGTTGTATGGTCAGGATACCCGTACCCCGCGCCTGCGCACGATTGTGGAGCGCCGGCGCCAGATGCTAGCGTGGGAGCGCGCCACCGCGATCAACACCCGCGCCTCGTTCGAGGCTTATCTGGCGAACTGGGACAACAGCGATCTGGCTGCGACCGCACGCAGGCTGCTGCTCCGCGTGCAGAACCGCAACTACGTCTTGCCTGCCGTGGTCGCGGCCGCTCCTGCCCCGGTCGCTGTCGCGATGGCGCCGACCTGCCCGTGCTCGACGCCCTCGGCACCGGCAACGCCGGTCAACCCGACGATTGCGCCCGTGATCAAGAAGCGCGTCGACAACACGCCGCCGAAGCGCAAGGTGGTCGACACGCCGCCCAGGCCGCGCCGGCCGCCGCCCGATGAAGTGATCTACGAGCGCGCACCGCCGCCGGATCGCGGCCCGCCGCCCGGCGCCATCATGCAAGGCATTGGCATCGGTGTCGGGATCGGCATGGGTATGGGCGGCGGACGCGGCGGCGACTATCACAACGACCGCGGCCGTTACTGAGACCGCTCGCGAGATACGGAGGACAGATCTGTCCTCCGTCATTGCCATCGGATGGAGATAAACTGCGTCTGCCGCTTCCCGATACGGAAATGCTGTAGTCTAACCGACTGACGCCAGGCTTTCCGGGGACTCCACATCGATGCCGCACGACGCTCACGCCAAGCCAGCTTGGCCGCTGTTTCGCTCACTCGCGTCCTATTCTCTCCCGGGCGACCTGATGGCGGGGCTGACGCTGGCCGCGATCGCAATTCCCGAGCAGATGGCCACGGCGCGGCTCGGCGGCTTCGCGCCGCAGATCGGCTTCTTCGCCTTCATGGCGGGCTCGCTCGGCTTTGCGATGCTCGGCGGCAACCGCTTCCTGTCCTGCGGCGCCGATTCCACGATCACGCCGATCTTCGCCGGCGGACTGGCGGCGCTGGCCGCCGCCGGCTCGCCTGAGTATCAGGGACTCGCGATCGCGCTGGCACTGATGGTCGGCGCGATGATGCTGGCCGGCGGTGCCTTCCGCCTCGGCGGCATCGCCAATCTCTTGTCCGTGCCCGTCATGGTCGGCTTCCTCGCCGGCATTTCCGTCCACATCATCGTGTCGCAATTGCCGGGCGTGCTGGGGCTGGACTCGCCGGGCGGGCCGACGCTCGATCGCATCGGTGTGCTCGCAAGCGAGCTCGGCCGCAGCAATCCCTTCACGTTGTGCATCGGCTTCGGTGTGCTGGCCGTGGTCTTCGTCGCCGAGAAGGTCAGCGCAAAAATTCCGGGCGCGCTGATCGGGCTCGTCGCCGCGACCCTGGCCACGATCGCGCTCGGCCTCGAGAGCAAGGGCGTCAATGTCGTAGGCCTCGTGCCGGGCACGCTGCCGCGGCCGACCTTTCCCGAGCTTGCACCGGAGCAATGGGTCCGCCTCGTGCCGCTCGCCTTTGTCATCACAGTCGTGGTGATGGTGCAGACTGCGGCAACGACACGCTCGTTCCCGTCCGATCCCGACAAGCCGGCCGATGTCGATCGCGATTTTCTGGGCGCGGGTGCCGGCAGCGTGCTGTCGGGGCTGTTCGGCGCGTTTCCGGTCAATGCCAGCCCGCCGCGGACGGGCATTGTCGCCGAGACCGGCGGACAATCGCAGCTCGCGGGTCTCGCCGCCGCTGCGATCGTGCTGGCGCTGCTCGCGTTTGGAACGGGATTGCTGCAGCACGTCCCGGACGCAGCCCTCGGCGGCATCCTGCTGTTCGTCGCGCTGCGCATCATCCGCGTCAAGCAGATCGCCACGATCTATCGCCAATCCCCGAGCGAATTCCTGCTGATCGCCGCCACCGCCGCACTCATCATCGTGCTGCCGATCCAGCAGGGTGCGTTCCTCGGCATCGTGCTGTCGCTGCTGCACGGCATCTGGAGTACGACGCGCGCGCGGCTCGTCGAGTTCGAGCGCGTTCCGGGCACCACGATCTGGTGGCCGGCGCATCCGCACATCGCCGGCGAGCGCATCGCCGGCGTCGCCGTGATCGGGCTGCAGGCGCCGCTGTCGTTCCTCAACGCGCCCGGCTTTCGCAGCGACGTGTCCAAGGTGCTCGGCGCGACGCCCCCGCAGCTGCTGGTGCTGGAGGCGAGCGGCATGGTCGAGATCGACTTCACCGCCGCACAGATCCTGCTCGATGTGTTCAGGGCGTGCAGCGAACAGGGTGTCACGGTCGCGCTGGCGCGGCTGGAATCGGTGCGTGCGCAGGACGCGTTCGAGCGATTCAAACTGTTCGAGGCCCTGCCCCGCGAGAACGTCTTCCACAGCGTCGACGAGGCCGTGCGGAAGTTGGCGAAATAGGAACAGCCTTGGTTCGCGCAGGTCGAGCCGCGAACTCGCTGTAACCTCTCCCGCCTGCGGGAGAGGTCGGCGCGTCCCCGGGCGATGCGAAGCATCGTCCCGCGCGCCGGGTGAGGGTTCTTTCCTCTTGGGGATTGTCCCGTTGCGGAGACACCCTCTCCCCGACCCTCCCCCGCAAGCGGGGGAGGGAGCGCACCGCTTTCACTGCGCCAATGTCGGATGATCCCGCTGCACCGTTTCGCGGATCCAGCTGGCATGGATCGCCCGAAACAGGATTTGCGCCGTCTTGAGGTCGTTTGCCTTCATGCAGAGATCGACGATGCGACGGACTGCGTCGTCGCGCATCAGTCCGTCCGCGATCTTCATCGCGATTTCCATAGCGACTTTCGCCGCGCGCTCGTAGCGCTCACTCTCGCGCTTGTCGTTGCGCGCGGACCCTGCCGCGCTGGCGGCAGCGGCGTCACAGATCGCACGGATGCGCTCGGCGGCCTCGATGTCGCCGAGCGGCCGTTCGATCGCTTCGTCCCAGATGTCCCGGCGCGTCTTGCGGGCGAACCACTGCATTGCCTGCTCCGTGGTGAGGGAGCGAGCATAAACGGCGGCCACGCCGGGCGCTACGCCTCCGGTACGATCTTGCCGGGATTGAAGATGTTCTGCGGATCGAGCGCCTTTTTCAGTGCCCGCATTGCATCGATCGCCTCGGGGCCCAGTTCTGCCGCAAGATATTTCTGCTTGCCCTGGCCGATGCCGTGCTCGCCGGTGCAGGTGCCGTCCATGGCCTGCGCGCGCTCGACCAGCCGATGCATGAACTCCTCGCCGCGCGCCATTTCGTCGGCATCTTTGGTGTCGCAGACCAGCGAGCAGTGGAAATTGCCATCGCCGACATGGCCGACGATCGGCGACAACAGGTTGAGCCGCTTGAGATCTTCCTCGGTCTCGCCGACGCATTCCGCAAGCCGCGAGATCGGCACGCAGACGTCGGTCGCGACCACACCGATGCTGTCACCGGGCCGCAGCGCCTTCACCGACCAATAGGCGTCGTGCCGCGCCTGCCACAGTTTTGTGCGATCCTCCGGCTTGGTGGTCCAGGAGAAATCGCCGCCGCCACAATCCTTTGCGATCTCGCCGAAGGCCTTCGACTGTTCGCCGACCTCGATCTCGCTGCCGTGGAATTCCATCAGCAGCAGCGGCGTTTCCGGCAGGGTCAACTTCGAATAGGCGTTGCAGGCCCGCACCTGCGCGGCGTTGAGCAGCTCGATGCGCGCCACGGGAATGCCGGTCTGGATCGCCAGGATCACGGCCTGACACGCCCCGTCCACGGTCTCGAACGACACCGCGCCGGCCGCGATCGTATCGGGGATGCCGCGCAGCCGGATGGTCAATTCGGAGATGATGCCGAGCGTGCCCTCGGCGCCGACGAACAGATGCGTCAGGTCGTAGCCGGCGGATGATTTCTTCGCGCGCGTGCCGGTCGTGATGATCTCGCCGTCGCCGCGGACCACTTTCAGCGCCAGCACACTGTCGCGCATGGTGCCGTAGCGCACCGCGTTGGTGCCGGAGGCGCGGGTCGAGGCCATGCCGCCCAGAGAGGCGTCCGCGCCGGGGTCGATCGGGAAGAACAGGCCCTGGTCGCGCAGATGCTCGTTGAGCGCCTTGCGGGTGACCCCGGGCTGGATCACGCAGTCGAGGTCCTCGGCATGCACCGCGAGCACCTTGTTCATGTCGCGCAGGTCGATGCAGATGCCGCCGGCGGGTGCGTTGACCTGGCCCTCGAGCGAGGTGCCGGTGCCGAAGGCGATGACGGGCACGCCGTTTTTCGCGCAGATCCGCACCACGTCCTGGATGTCGGCGGTCTCCTGCGCCATCACCACGCCGTCCGGCGGCTGGTTCACGATCCATGTGGTGGTATGGCCGTGCTGCTCGCGGACGGCCTGCGAAGTGATGAGGCGGTTGCCGAACCGCGCGGCAAGCTGCTCCAGCGCGCTCGCGAGGGCTTTCGGCGCCGGCCGCGGCGGATTATTGGTGATGGTCGTACCCACGGACGTTCCTCCCGACGAGACGAACCGTGGCAAAGGACATCTCACCGGTCAAGTCAAGCGACCGGACGCATAGCTGGGGAAGGACACATGCCGGAGACTGCTGCCACGACGATCGAGGGCGCACCGTTCCGCGCGTCGACCATGCAGATCGAGCCGCAATGGATCGACTACAACGGCCACCTCAACATGGCCTATTACAACGTGATGTTCGACCGCGCGATCGACCAGATGTGGCTGACGCTCGGGATCGGGCCGGGCTACATGAAGGAGCGCGGCGGCTCGACCTTCACTGCCGAATGCCACGTGCGGTATTTGCGCGAAATCCACCTCGGCGATCCCGTGCAGGTCTCGGTCTGGCTGCTCGAAGCCGACGACAAGCGGCTGCACACATTCCAGGAGCTGCGACACGCGACCGAAGGCTGGTTGTCGGCTACTTCGGAGAACATGTCGCTCCACATCGACATGGGCTCACGAAAGGTGGCGGCTTTTCCACCAGACATCCGTGAGCGCATTGCGGCGGTGGTCAAGGCCCACAGCGCCGTGCCGCGGCCTGAGGGCATCGGCCGCAACGTGGCGATGCCCTCGAAGCGGTAAGCGCGCTAGACCCTGTTACGGCCGCGGGCCAGTCCAACAACGGCCGAGACCAGGAACAACACGACCGCGATGAAGAAGATGATCTTGGCGATTTCGATCGACGCGCCGGCGAGGCCGCCAAAGCCCAGGATACCGGCGATCAGGGCGATAACCAGAAACGTCACAACCCAGCTAAGCATGATCCGAACCTCTGTTTCGATGTCTGTCTGCGATCGGCGCGGCTGACGCGCCTCACTTACAGAACCAATCGCCAACGCGGAACAATGGTTCCGGGCCGTTAGGGCCGGAAATTCGCCTGATCCGCAGGAACAAATTGGCTTTCCGCGCACGTGGAAAACCCCGCCCGCGGCCCCATATAGGGACCAATCCCTGTTAAGAAGGCTCCCCTTTCACCACCCCGCGGTGCCAACGTGGGGCAAATGATTCGCATGACCGAGCCGAGCAAGATCACGTCCCAGAGCGTCCCCGACCACCAGCCCGCAGCCGGCGGCATCGCCGCGCGCGCGCGCGCCTCGGTGGGCCCGCAATACCTGTCCGGGCTCAATCCGGAGCAGCGCGAGGCCGTGGAAACGCTGGACGGCCCGGTTCTGGTGCTGGCCGGCGCCGGCACCGGCAAGACCCGCGTGCTGACCACGCGCATCGCCCATATCCTGAGCCAGGGCCGCGCCCGCCCCTCCGAAATCCTGTCGGTGACCTTCACCAACAAGGCCGCGCGCGAGATGAAACACCGGCTCGGTCAGATGCTCGGTCATGCCGTCGAAGGCATGCCGTGGCTCGGCACCTTCCACTCCATCGGCGGGCGCATCCTGCGGACCCACGCCGAGCTGGCGCAGCTCAAGTCGAACTTCACCGTGCTCGACGTCGACGATCAGGTGCGGCTGTTGAAGCAGCTGCTGCAAGCCGACAACATCGACGACAAGCGCTGGCCCGCGCGCATGCTCGCCGGGCTCATCGACGGCTGGAAGAACCGCGGCCTGACGCCGTCGCAGGTGCCGTCGGGCGAAGCCGCCGTGTTCGCCAACGGCAAGGGCGGCAAGCTCTATGCGAGCTACCAGGAGCGGCTGAAGATTTTGAACGCCGCCGATTTCGGCGATCTGCTGCTCGAGGACATCCGCATCTTCCGCGAGCACCCGGATATCCTGCGGCAGTACCAGCAGCGCTTCAAATTCATCCTGGTCGACGAGTATCAAGACACCAACGTTGCGCAATATCTGTGGCTGCGATTGTTGTCACAGGCGCCCTCCTCTTTCACCTCTCCCCGCGTGCGGGGAGAGGTCGCATCGCAAAGCGATGCGGGTGAGGGGGACTCTCCAAGCACCGCGCCCGTGGAGACTCCCCCTCATCCCGACCTTCTCCCCGCAAGCGGGGAGAAGGAGCAGAAGACCCACGTCAAGAACATCTGCTGCGTCGGCGACGACGACCAGTCGATCTATGGCTGGCGCGGCGCGGAGGTCGACAACATCCTGCGCTTCGACCATGATTTCCCCGGCGCCAAGGTCATCCGCCTCGAGCGCAACTACCGCTCGACCGGCCACATCCTCGCCGCCGCCTCGCATTTGATCGCCCACAACGAGGGCCGGCTCGGCAAGACGCTGCGCACCGAGGACCACGACGGCGAGAAGGTCACGGTGACAGGCTCGTGGGATTCGGAAGAGGAAGCCCGCGGCATCGGCGAGGAGATCGAGCAGATCCAGCGCCAGGGCGACAAGCTCAACGAGATCGCGATTCTGGTGCGCGCCTCCTACCAGATGCGCGAGTTCGAAGACCGCTTCGTCACGCTCGGCCTGCCCTATCGCGTCATCGGCGGCCCGCGCTTCTACGAGCGCGCCGAAATCCGCGACGCGCTGGCCTATCTGCGCGTCATCAATTCGCCGGCCGACGATCTCGCCTTCGAGCGCATCGTCAACACGCCCAAGCGCGGGCTTGGCGACGCCACCGTGCAGATGCTGCACGATCACGCCCGCAAGCGCCGCATTCCGCTGTTCGAGGCGGCGCGCGCGGTGGTCGACACCGACGAGCTGAAGCCAAAGGCGCGCGGATCCTTGCGCGACGTCGTCGCCCAGTTCGACCGCTGGCGCGCCCAGCGCGAGGTCACCTCGCACACTGAGCTCGCCGAGATCGTGCTCGACGAGAGCGGCTACACCGAGATGTGGCAGAAAGACCGTTCGGCGGACGCCGCGGGCCGGCTCGAAAACCTCAAGGAGCTGGTGCGCTCGATGGAGGAGTTCGAGAATCTGCAAGGCTTCCTCGAGCACATCTCGCTGGTGATGGACCGCGACAGCGGCGCCGATGAGGACGCGGTGTCGCTGATGACGTTGCATTCGGCCAAGGGGCTGGAATTCGACAACGTGTTCCTGCCCGGCTGGGAGGAAGGCCTGTTTCCGAGCCAGCGGACGCTCGACGAACAGGGCCGCGCCGGCCTCGAGGAAGAGCGCCGGCTCGGTCATGTCGGCCTGACCCGGGCTCGCCGCCGCGCCAAAATCTATTTTGCCACCAACCGCCGGATCCATGGCACCTGGTCGACCACGATCCCGTCGCGCTTCCTCGACGAATTGCCGGCGGCCAATGTCGAGATCACGGAATCCAAGGGCGGCTCCGCCTGGGGCGGCACCGGCGGCTACGGCGCCTCCCGCTTCGACGACATGGAAGCGTTCGGCTCCACCTATTCGACCCCCGGCTGGCAGCGTGCCCAGGCCAATCGCAATCGTGGCGGCGGCGGGGGCGGCAATGGCGGCCGCGGCAGCTTCGAGGAACAGGCCTCGTCGTTTTCGTCCCAGTCGTCCTCGCCCGATTTCGGCAGCTTCTCCTCGCGCCGCCGCGGGCCCCTGACGATCGAGGGCGAGCTGGTGGCCAAATCCACCGGCACGACCTCGGAATTCTCCCTCTCCGACCGCGTCTTCCACCAGAAATTCGGCTATGGCCGCGTCACCAGGATCGACGGCAACAAGCTCACCATCGCCTTCGACAAGGCGGGGGAGAAGAAGGTCGTGGATAGTTTTGTGCAGCGGGCGTGAGGCCTGCATGCCGCACTACATCGCCATCATCGAGGACGCCGGCCCGGACGAAGCCGTCGGCCTGTGGTTTCCCGACCTGCCCGGCTGCATTTCCGGCGGCGACGACGTCGATGAGGCCCTGGAGAATGCGCCCGAGGCACTCGCCTTCTATGCACAGGAACTGATCGCGGACGGCCGCCAACTTCCCCCGCCACGGACATTGGACGAGCTCAAGGCCGACCCTGACGTGGCCGACGAGCTCAGGAAACACACGGTCGCCCTGATCGAATGGCCACCCCTTACTGAGGCCACGGAGTGAGGACTGTTCGCCGCACTGGTCGGACTCTCGACAGTTCAGGTCCGAACAGCCCTTGACCACCGCGAACTTCCCCGTATCAGATGCGGCCATGGTCCGGGGCTCCATCACACTGATCTTGCTGGCATTGGGTATGCCGTCGCTTGCGGCGGCGGAGACCATGAGCTTTGGCGATGCGATCGGGATGCTGGCGAAAAGTTGCGGCGCGGAAATCGTCGCCAATTGCCGTGGCGTCAACCCGGATTCGACCCGCCTGAAGGAGTGCCTCTCGCGCAACCGCGACGTGCTCTCCCAGCAGTGCCAAAGCGACTATCTCGGCGCCTTCGACGCGATCCAGAAGCGCGTCGCCGCCCGCGTCACGGTGGCGAACGTCTGCCAGCGCGAGATCGTCAAGGTCTGCGGCGGCTCGACCAAGGAGACCAGCAAGGCGGTCCCCTGCCTGGTCTCGACGCCCAAGGGCATCAGCAACAACTGCCTGAAGGCCGTCGACGACGCGGGGTATCGGTGATGCCAGCGATCAGGCTTGCCACCGCCGGAATATGCATCGCGCTCGGCCTCGCTTTGCTCGCGGGCACAGCGGAAGCGCAGACGGCGCCGCCGACCCGCGACGACATCGTCGGCAAGCTCAACCATTTTGAACAGCCCGCGGAGATCGATATCCCCGCGCTGAAGCTGCAGGTGATGGAGCGGGCCAAGGCCAGGATCAAGAACGATCCGGGTCCGGTGAACCGGCCGCTGATCGCGCCTGATCTGGCCAATTTGCCGACCTTCACCGCGCAGATCCAGTTCGACGCCGACACGCCGATCATCCAGCCGGCGTCCTACCAGACCGTCGGGCGCCTCGCCGACGCGCTGGTCCATGCCTCGCTGCTGCCCTACACGTTCCTGATCGTCGGCCATGTCGAATCCAACGCGAAGACGCGCGAGGCCAACGCGATCCTGAGCCAGCGCCGGGCGGACGCGATTCGCGACGTGCTGGTGAACACGTTCAAGATCTCGACCAAGCGGCTGCATCCGATCGGCCTCGGCGAGGAGCAGTTTCTCGACCGGGCCAAGCCGACCTCCGCCGCCAACGCCCAGTTGCAAATCCTGACCTACGCCAAGGTACCGGAGGAAGCGCCTGCGCATCCGGCCGCGACACCTGCGCCTGCGGCGAAAAAGCCCGCCAAGAAGCGCTGAGCGCACGCGCCACGGCGGCTGACGGAACCCTTTGAAGTCACGTTTCTTTTGTGACCTGTCTCACAGCGCAACAGCGCGGTTTCGCGCGACAATTACGCCGGTTTGTGCACCGCCCTATCAGGTGCTATAGGCTTTTTTCGCCCTGCCCGACCCCATGCTGCACGAGACCGAGATGGCCAGTTATTTTCAACGTCAGCTGGCCGACTACGTCGAATATCATCGCGATCCCTGGAACTGCGCGATGCACGTGGTCGGCATCCTCCTGCTCTTCACCGGCGCCGTGCTGCCGCTGACGCTGGTGCATTTCCCGCTGTTCGGGATCGAGGTCAGCCTGGCCGTGGTTCTTGCCCTGCCGGTGCTGGCCTACTGGCTGATGCTGGACGTCGGGATCGGGCTCGGCATCCTCGCCGCGATGATCGTGCTGCTTTCGGTCGCAACCGCGATTGGCAATCAGGTCTCGATCGTCATGATGTGGTCGATTTTTGCGGTGCTGATCGGGCTCGGCGTCGCGTCGCAAATCGTCGGCCACAAGGTTTTCGAGGAGCGACAGCCGTCGATGGTCGACCACCCCACGCATTTTCTGCTTGGACCGATGTTTGTCATGGCAAAATTATTCATCGCATTGGGCTTCCGTCGCGACCTTGCCGCGATTCTGGCGCCTGCTCCGACCAATTCCCTTTCAACCCGATAGTTCTAGACGCGAAACAGCAAACCTTCTGCATGGCTCTCGTACTGGTTACCGGTGGCAGCGGCTTCATCGGACATCATCTTGTAGAAGCGCTCCGCGCCCGTGGGCAGCGGGTGCGTGTGCTCGATGTCCGCGCGCCGGCCACGCCGTATGCCGACGTTGAATATGCCCAAGGCTCGGTGCTCGACGGCGCCGCGGTCGATGCCGCGATTGCTGGGGTCGATCAGGTCTATCACCTCGCGGGCCTGCCCGGCATGTGGGTCGCCAACAAGCAGGCCTTTCACGACGTCAATTGCCGCGGCACCGAAATCGTGCTCGCGGCCGCGATGAAGCGCGGGGTCTCGCGCTTCCTGCACTGCTCGACGGAATCGATCCTGTTCCCCTATTCAGACCTCAACGGTGTTCCCGCCGAAGAGGCGCTGCAGCCGGCCGAGGCGATGCCGGGCGCCTACACGCGGTCGAAATCGCTGGCCGAGCATTGCGCCGCGAAGGCCGCAGCTGAAGGTTTTCCGCTGGTGATCGGCACCCCGACCATGCCGATCGGTGCTGCCGACCATAATCTGACGCCGCCGACCGCGATGCTGTGGTACTTCCTGCAGAAGAAAGTGCAGCCGCATCTCGACTTCCCGGTCAATCTCGTCGACGTCCGCGACGTTGCCATGGGCCTCGTGCTGACCATGGAACGCGGGCGCAACGGCCAGCGCTACATCCTCGGCGGCGACTGCGTCAGGCTCGGCCAGATCCTGAGGATGATGTCCGCCATGAGCGGCCGCCGGCAATTCCCGGTCGTCGTTCCCGGCAAGATGGCCGAGCTATCGGGCATCATGCTCGAATATCTCTCCGATCGTATCACGCGCCGGCCGCCCAACGGCACCGCCGAGGGCGTGCGCATCGCACTCGCCGCGAGCGACCTCTCGATCGGCAAGGCGCGCACCGAGCTCGGCTACGCGCCGCGCCCGATCGAGCCGGTCCTGCGCGAAACCATCACCCATCTTCTCGCCCGCGGCGGCGCGCTTGCCTCCGGCGCCATCGAGCATCACGCGCTCTCCTCGCGCGCCAGCTGAGCTGCCGCCCAACCCAAAGAACCTTTCCGCATGTCCTTCGATTTCAGCAAGCTTCTCTCTGTCGCCTGGGGTGGTTGGACCACGACCTGGCCGACGCAACTGCTCGCCCTGATCTGGCTCGCCTGGCTCGCAAGCTGGGTCGGCGCCTCGTTCTGGCAGGGCCGCACCCAGAAGCAGGTGATGACGCTGGAGTCCGGCCGCTATCGCATTCCGATCCTGGTCGGCGGCATCCTGTTCACCCCGTGGACCGCGGAAGTGCTTGGCGAGAAGCCGCTCTGGGTTTTCAGCAATAGCGCCGTCTACGTCGTGGCGCTGATCGTGCTGGCCGGCATCTCCTTCACCTGGTGGGGACGGCTGCATCTCGGACAGTTCTGGTCCAACACCATCACCCACAAGCAAGACCACCGCGTCATCGATACCGGCCCGTACGGCATCGTGCGCCATCCGATCTACACCGGGCTGATCCTCGGCATGCTGGTGACCGGCATCGCGGTCGGCACGGTCACTGCGATGCTCGGCGCGATCCTGATCTCGCTCGGCATGTGGCAGAAGGGGCGGATGGAAGAGGTGTTCCTGTCCAAGGAGCTCGGCGAAGACGCCTACGGCGCCTATTGCCGCCGCGTGCCGATGATCATCCCGTTCCTGTCGCCGCGGTAGAGCGGGGACGCGCCCCATATTCGATGTCGTCCCGGCGAAGGCCGGGACCCATAACCACAGGCCGTGGTTTGGCGAAGACTCGTCGCTCGGTACTTCTATTATCTGCAAACGATGGATTCCGCGGTATGGGTCCCGGCCTTCGCCGGGACGACATCGAGAGGAACTGCCCTCCCTCCAGCCCGTTAGCCCCTCGATACCTGCCACGCACCGCAGAGCATCGAGCCATGTCCGACGCCTACGATTATTTTCGCGAGCACGCGATCGCCGCCGTCCGCAAGGCGCGGGCGCTGCCGCCCGGGCGGCCGAAGCAGAAGCAGCGCACGGTGGCGCGCGTCTACCATCTCCTGTCCAGGGAGGCGGCGCTCGCGCCGAACATCCATCATCTGGATGATTTTCGCGCGGCGCGCCGGGCGGAGCGGCAGATCGGCCGCTGATCTCCGGGTCCAGCCTGTCGGCATTCGTCCCATGCAAATTCGAACGGCTGCCATTCCACGGGAATAGAGCCCCGCGCCCCGTCGCACAGGTTGACGTCTGCCCCGCCAGCCCGTTGGATGCGCGCGCAAACAGGGGCCTCTCATGACTTTTTCCAGCATCTTTGCGCAGTTCGTTGCGCTTCTCGGTGGCATCGCGCTGCAATGGCGAAAGCTGTCGGGCACCGTGCCTGCGCCGGCCTGGGGCCAGTCGCCCGCCATTCCCGAAGCAAAGCCGCAAGGCGCCATCCCGACACTGAAGATGCCGACGGCGCGGGGCTGGAGCGAGGGACAGAAGCCGACGGTCGCCCCCGGGCTCAAGGTCAATGCGTTCGCGACCGGTCTCGACCATCCGCGCTGGATCGAGGTGCTGCCCAATGGCGACGTGCTGATCGCGGAGGCAACGCAGATCGCGGGGGCCCCTAGGTCCGTGTTTCACTACGCGATGCAGGCGACGATGCGGCGCGCCGCCGCGCTCGGCGTCAGCGCCAACCGCATCACGCTGCTGCGCGACAAGGATGGCGACGGCGTCGCGGAGTATCGCGGCGCGTTCATGGAAAATCTCAGCCAGCCATTCGGCATGGCGCTGGTCGGCGACACCTTCTATGTCGGCAACACCGACGGCGTGATGGCCTTCCCGTACGTGGCGAATGCCGATTGCATCACCGCGCCGGGCAAGCGCCTCACCACTTTCAAGCCAAGCGGCCACTGGACCCGCAGCCTGCTCGCAAGCCCCGACGGCAAAAAACTCTATGCCGGCGTCGGCTCGCTCAGCAACATCGCCGAGATGGGCATGGAGGTCGAGGAAGGCCGCGCCGCCGTCTACGAGCTCGACCTCGTCGCCGGCACGCACCGCATCTTCGGCGCCGGCCTGCGCAACCCGGTTGGCCTCGCCTGGGAGCCAACGACCGGTGTGCTCTGGACCGTCGTCAACGAGCGCGACGGCCTCGGCGACGAAACGCCGCCGGATTATCTGACCTCGGTGCGCGACGGCGGCTTCTACGGCTGGCCCTATTGCTACTGGGGCAAGACCGTGGACGATCGCGTGCCGCAGGATCCGGCGATGGTCGCCAAGGCGCTCACGCCGGACTACGCGCTCGGCGGCCACACCGCATCGCTCGGCCTGTGTTGGATGCCCGCAGGGACCCTGCCGGGCTTCCCGGACGGCATGGCGATCGGCCAGCACGGCTCGTGGAATCGCAGCACGCTGTCCGGCTACAAACTGGTGTTCATCCCGTTCGAGAACGGCAAGCCTTCGGGTCCCGCACGCGACATCCTGTCCGGCTTCCTCGCGCCCGACGAGAAAGAATCCTACGGCCGCCCGGTCGGCGTCGTGATCGGTCCCGACAAAAAGTCGCTGCTGATGGCCGACGACGTCGGCAACGTGATCTGGCGTGTGACGGGGGCTTGAAGGTTACGTTCCAACACTGAGCGTGGCGCGCTGCTTGCGGAGCAGCGCGATCACCGACAGTGCCGTGATCAACCCGGTCTTGGGATTCTCGGACGGGATGTTCTCGATTGACATCGAGAAGCGCGCCGAATCCGCCTCGACCTCGATGCGATGAACATTGCGCGTCACGGTCGGGTCGGCCCAGATCTGCACCTGGGTGCGATCCGGCCCGACGCCCGCGAGCGACAGCGCGACTGCGACGTTGAGATTGGCCGGAAAGCCTTTTGCGGCCTCGCGCGCCGTGCCCTCGAACAGCTTCAGCGGCTCGCGCAGATGGTCGATATCGATGTTGTTCCGGACGATGAACGGCGCGCCCTTCAACCCGTCAATCGGCTTGCGCGTCACCATCTTCACCGAATGGATGGTGCCGATCGCGGCGGCGTTGACGGCGTCGAGCCCGATCAGCGCGCCGGTCGGCACCAGGATGCGGCCGCCATTGGCGCGGGCGAGATCGACAAGATCGAAATTGTCGAGCAGCCCGCCGACGCTGACAACGACCGCGGCCTTGCCGCGTTTCACCGCGGGCTCGACGATCGCGCGGAGTTGGCTGCTCGGCGCGCACTCCACTACGATATCGGCGGCGTCACCCAGTTGGTCGAGCGGCAGGACGGATGGCGGACGACGCAGGCCGGAGAGGAACGTCTGATGCTTTGCGGGGTCGCGCACCGCCACGGCAGAGAGCGTCAATCCCTCGATGCCCTGATCGAGCGCGGTCGCGATCTTTGTGCCGATCGAGCCGAGCCCCGCGATGGCAACCCGCAATTGGTTCGAAGCTCTCCGTTCCGTCATCGCATCATCCCTCTCGCCAAGCCGATGTCATAGCGCCTCAGGCATCGCGCGCATAGCTGCGCAGGCGCGTCTCGAGCACGGACAGCATCGCGTCGCGGGCCGGGTCACGCGAGCCGCGCAGCCATGCGGCAGCGAGCGGCAGCCGGCCGACGGGTCCGATCTGCTTTGGCCGCAGCGGCACGAAGCGCACGCCTGATACTGCCATCCGCGTGCTCCAGCGCGGCACGATCGCGACCCCGAGCCTGGTTGCGACGAGATTGATGATGGTCTGCTTCTCGTCGGCGACCTGCACGATGCGTGGCGTGAGGCCTGCCTGCTCGAACAGTCTTATCGTGAGGTCGTGGCTGTGCGGCCGCGAGCGGCGGTCCGGCACCAGCATCGCCTCCTCGGCGATCTCCGCCAGCGTGATCGACTTGCGTTTGGCCAGCGCGTGGCGCTGCGGGAAGGCCACGATGGCTGTCTCCTGCAGCAGATCGCGGAATTCGAGCCGTTTGTCCCGCTGAGCCGGCGGACGCACGAAGGCGAGATCGAGCGCGCCGGTCAGGATCTTCGGCAGCAGCCGGACGGTCTTCTCCTCCAGAAGCTGCACCCCGACCTCCGGGTGCTTTGCGCGAAAATCGCGCAGCAACGCCGGCAACAGTCCTGCCGCGGCACTGTCGATCGCGCCGACCCGGAGTTTTCGAGCAGCCCCCGCGCGCGAGCGATTGCGCAGATTGCTCTCGACCGCCTCGACGCGGGCGAGAATGGCACGGGCATCGCGCAGCAGCGTCGCGCCATCTTCCGTCAGCGACACCGCACGCGTCGTCCGCGCGAACAGCCGCGTGTCCAGATCCTGCTCCAGCAGCTTGATCTGGCGGCCGAGTGCGGAGGGCAGCATCTGCAGATGCTGCGCCGCGCGGCCGAAATGCAACTGCTCGGCCGCCGCCACGAAGCATCGCAACTGATGCAATTCCATTCGCAGTCCTCTTGGCCTTCCCGCCGAGGATTATATCATTTTTTTGTATAAACCAGCGCCAATTGAGTCCCCCAGCCGCTCCCGCCTAGCTTGGCTTCCGAAGTGGACCTTCAGGGTCCGCCGTCACAACGGAATCAGGGAGGCTGGGATGGCGACCGAGATTCAGACGCGCGTGCTGCGCAAGATCACATGGCGCATCGTTCCCTTCATCATGCTGCTCTACTTCGTGGCCTTCATCGACCGCGTCAATATCGGCTTCGCCTCGCTGACGATGAACAAGGACATCGGCCTGTCGCCGACCGTCTACGGCTTTGGCGCCGGCATCTTCTTCTGGGGCTACTTCCTGTTCGAGGTACCCTCCAACATCATCCTGCACAAGGTCGGCGCGCGGATCTGGATCGCGCGGGTGATGATCACCTGGGGCATTGTGTCGGCCGCGATGGCCTTCGTGCAGGGCCCGACCAGCTTCTACGCGCTGCGCTTCCTGCTCGGTGTCGCCGAGGCCGGGTTCTTTCCCGGTATCATCCTCTACCTCTCCTACTGGTTCCCGGCACGCCAGCGTGCGGCCGTGACTGCGCTGTTCATGGCGGCGGCGCCGCTCTCGACCGTGCTGGGATCGCCCGTTTCGGGCGCGCTGCTGGAGATGGACGGAATGCTCGGCTTCAAGGGCTGGCAATGGCTGTTCGTGCTGGAGGCGCTGCCGGCGGTGCTGCTGGGGTTCGTGGTGCTGGCATTCCTCACAGACCGCCCGGAGAAAGCAAAATGGCTCGCGGATGACGAGCGGCGCTGGCTGGTCGAGACCATGAACGTAGAGACCACCAGCAAAGCTGCGACCGCGAAGCACAGCATCTGGCGAGGGCTCGCCGATCCGCGGGTGCTGGCGCTGGCGCTGATCTATTTCGGCACCTCGGCCGGCCTCTACACGCTCGGCGTCTGGGCGCCGCAGATCATCAAGCAGTTCGGCTTGTCCTCGCTCCAGGTCGGATTCCTCAACGCGCTGCCGGCGAGCGCCGCCGTCATCGCCATGGTGCTGTGGGCGCGCCATTCGGATCGTACCGGCGAGCGCACCTGGCATGTCGTTCTGGCCTGCCTGCTCGCGGCGGCGGGGCTCGCCTTTGCCGGACTTGCGACCGGCGTCGTGGCCGTGCTGATCGCGCTGGCGCTTGTCAACATCGGCATCTCCTCGGCGAAGCCACCGCTGTGGAGCATGCCGACGTTATTCCTCTCCGGCCCCGCGGCCGCGGCGGGCATCGCCACCATCAACTCGATCGGCAACCTCGGCGGCTTCGTGGGGCCCGCCATGATCGGCTGGATCAAGGACCAGACCGGCAGCTTTGTCGGCGGGCTCTACTGCGTTGCAGGCCTGCTGGTTCTCTCCGCGGTCCTGACCCTGCTATTGTCGCGGGCGCAGACCGCCCGCATCGAACCCGTCATGCAATCCCACTGACACCCAACGGAGCATCCTCATGCGTACCCATTCGATTGCAGCGATCCCCGCCGACGGCATCGGCCCCGAGGTCATCTCCGCCGGCGTTCGCGTGCTGGAGGCGCTGGCCAAACGCAGCGGCGACCTCGCCTTCAACATCAAGACGTTCGACTGGGGTTCGGACTATTACAAGAAGCACGGCGTGATGATGCCGGCCGACGGCCTTGCGGAGCTGAAGAAGTTCGACGCGATCTATTTCGGCGCGGTCGGTGCGCCCGACGTGCCCGATCACATCACGCTGTGGGGGCTGCGGCTGCCGATCTGCCAGGGCTTTGACCAATACGCCAATGTGCGGCCGACCAAGATCTTGCCGGGCGTCGCCTCGCCGCTGCGCAATGTCGGCGTCGGCGACCTCGACTGGGTGATCGTGCGCGAGAATTCGGAGGGCGAGTATGCCGGCATGGGCGGCCGGGCCCACAGGGGTCTCCCGGAAGAGATCGGCACCGAGGTCGCGGTGTTCACCCGCGTCGGCGTGACGCGGATCATGCGCTATGCGTTCGAGCTCGCGCGGTCGCGCCCGCGCAAGTTCCTGACCGTCGTGACCAAGTCGAACGCGCAACGCCATGGCATGGTGATGTGGGACGAGATCGCCGCCGAGGTCGCGGGAGAATTCCCTGACGTGACCTGGGACAAGATGCTGGTCGACGCCATGACGGTCCGCATGACGCTGCACCCGAAGAGCCTCGACACCATCGTCGCGACCAACCTCCACGCCGACATCCTCTCCGACCTCGCCGGCGCGCTGGCGGGCAGCCTCGGCGTGGCGCCGACCGGCAATATCGATCCGCAGCGCCGCTTCCCCTCGATGTTCGAGCCGATCCACGGCTCGGCCTTCGACATCACCGGCAAGGGCATTGCCAACCCGGTCGCGACGTTCTGGACCGGCGCGCAGATGCTCGAGCATCTCGGCGAGAAGGACGCGGCGGTGCGGTTGATGGCGGCCGTGGAGAAGGTATGCGCCGCCGGCGTGCTGACACCCGATGTCGGTGGCACGGCGACGACGAAGGACGTGACGGATGCCGTGATCGAGGCGATCCAGGGATCGAACGTGTAGTCCGAACTACGTCTCTCCCTCCCCCGTTCTTGCGGGAGAGGGTAGGAGCGGGAGCCGCCAAGGATTTCCAAAAAATTTTGGACCCCCTCTTGAAACCAAAACGGGCTTTTTTTATTTTTCCGCTGCCGCCGAGAGGTGGCGTTCCCGACGCCTGGTGGGTCGGGAAACTGAGACGGGCACCGGTCGTGTCCGGTGTCGTTCGTATCCATTTTGCTCCTTGGAGGATCTGGCTATGCGCACTTACGACTTCTCTCCCTTGTGGCGTTCGACCGTTGGCTTCGACCGCCTTTTCGACCTCGTTGAAACGGCACAGCGTGCCGGCGAGGACAACTATCCCCCCTACAACATCGAACGCCTCGGCGAGGATCGCTACCAGATTTCGCTTGCGATTGCGGGCTTCTCACCCAACGAGGTCACGGTGACGGCCGAGCAGAATGCGGTGACCGTCGAGGGAAACAAGCCGGACAAAACCGAACGCGAATATCTCTACCGGGGCATTTCCGCGCGGCCGTTCAAGCGGCAGTTTAACCTGGCCGATTATGTTCAGGTGCACAGCGCCTCGTTCGAGAACGGCCTGCTGAAGATCGAACTGGTCCGGGAAATCCCTGAAGCCATGAGGCCGCGGCGAATTGCCATCAATGCCGCGCCGTCCAGCAACGTGCATCAACTCGAAGGCAAAGCCGCCTGAATTCGGTCTGTCGAAGACCCGGTGATCCCGCCCGATCTTCGGGCGGGATCACCACGGCCTTCGATCCGCGTACCGAATGCAAGTCAGAGGTTTAGAGAAAGGAGGAGGACCTCTCATGCTCGATCATGTCGACAACATCATCGATCTGAACGCGATATTGCACCCTGGCTCGGTCTATGATCATCCCCGCGACGTCATAGCCGACCCAACGCTGTCGATCGGCGAGAAGCGCGCGATCCTTGCGTCCTGGGCTTCGGACGCAGCCAGTGTCGCCTCGAGTCCGACATTGCGGGAGCTGCCCGGCTCGGGCAAAGCCGTCACGATCGACGAAATTCTGGAAGCGCTCGCGAGCCTCGACCACCATCCGAAGGGGCCTCCGGGCGGCAAGCCGGTCCGCACGCGATCCGCCGAACGAACCGGCCTCGCAGCCTAGGCAACGACAGCTCAACGGGGATTGCGATGATGGTCGATGAAGAGCTGGCCTTGTTGCGCGGCCACCGCAGCAACATCAGCCGCTATCAGCGGTTGCTCAAGACCGAGCTGACCGAGTTCGAACGGCGGTTCATCGAGAGACGTGTGTCCGAGGAGCGCTCGGCGATCGAGAAGCTCGCCGTCTCCGCCTTTCCGCTCACCTTTCAGGCTCCGAACCGGGCGATGGGGAATGCAGCCACGCGCCTGACGGCGAGCAGCCACGGGTAATCGACATGCCCGAACAGCTCCCGACATTCGAGGTGTTCCTGAAGAAATGCGGTCGAAGGACATGGCGGTGGCGTGTCTGCACCACGGAAGGACGCCTGGTCATGCACGGCTGCGAAAACGGCCGCCCCGCCGCCAAATATGCGGCTGAAAGGGCGTTGTTTCTGATGCTTCTCGCCGCGCCCTATCGTCCGGCGGGCCGGGCTTCCACCACGGCTCGCTCCCCAATGCGTGAATGACAGGTGCCGCGGGGATGGTGCCTGGCGGCAGCCAAGCTCCATCCCGGCGATCTCCGTTGCTGACCGCTTACCGCCGTCCGGGCGGTGGGGTCGCCATGGCGGCTGTCGGCTCCGGTGGCGTCAGGTGGCGCGGGACGATGATGGACTGGCCGGGGGTGAGCGTTGCGTTCTCCGGCAGCGAGTTGCTCTGCGCCAGCGACCACAACGGCACGCGATTGGCTGCCGCGATGCTCTCCATGGTGTCGCCCCGGCGCACCGGTAGCCGCACGCCACTGTCCCACAATTCGACCAGCGTATTCGCCGGCACGAGATAGCGCAGCGGCACGGCATCGACCTGCGTCTGGGGCGGAATGCGCGGCAACTGCGTGACCATGTCGACGATCTGACGGTGGATGTCGTCGGACTTCTCGATGTTGATGTGGCTGACCCGCGCGTTCTCCTTCAGGTCATAGCTCGCATAGTGACCGCGATAGCCCGGCACCGCGACCACGTTGCCGCCGCCAAGCACGCTGTCGGAGAGATAGATGTTGATGAAGCGCTCGACATTGAGCGGCACGTCGCCGGTCGCATGCGCGGGATCGATGGTGATGACGAGGCTGATCGGGATGTTCTCCTTGGCCGCCATCTCTGAGATGACGATCGAGCAAAGCCCGCCCATCGAATGCCCGATCAGCACGATCGGCGCCGGCGTTTCCTTGTAGCTGGAGATGGCACGATCGCCGATCCACCGGCAGATGGTGAATTCATAGACGTTGGCGGAAAAGCCGGCCTGCGTCAGCTTCTCTTCGAGCCGGTCCATGCCGGTGGAAAAGAACGGCCCCATGGCGCCACGGAACAGGTAGATCTTCGGCGGCGGCAACGGCTCGAACGGTGGGGGCGGCGGCGCCGCGGGTGCGGCCGCGGCGGGCTTCGTCTTGGCAGGTGAGGCAACGGCCGTCCCGGTGCTGAAAGCGAGCAGCGCAACGGCTGCCAGCGCGAGGAGTCGCCTCAAATCGATCATCAGTCCAGCAGTCCCACTCCGGGAGGCTGCAGCCTCCCCCAATGGCGCTTAGTGACGGTCGATTGGGTGGAATTTGGGGCACGGAACCGGGGCTCGATCGACGCTGATTTGAGCATCTTGACGCCCAATCACTGCATGATCTTGAGCCTGCTGCGGTGGGCGGCCTGTTTCGCGCGGTTGCCGCAGACCGCCATGATGCACCATCGCCGCGCGCGCCTACGCGTGTGGTCGGCGAACAGCATGGTGCAGTTGTGCCCCTCGCACGCCTTGACGTTGGAAAAGTCCTCGTCGCAGACGAATTTCGCCATGGCTTCGCCAACCGGCAGCAATAGCGCTTCCGGCGAGCGCCAGCGCCGTTTCATTCGCAATGCGAGAGCGCCGCCATCGTGAGGCCCGGGCTCGATCCGGCTGAAGGCTTCGTCGCGCTCCAGCAGGCTGTTCAATGGACCGAGCTCGCGCAAGGCATCTGTCGTGATCGGCCGGCCCGCATGCTTGCGCACGAAGCCCCTGAACCATTCGCGCAAGGCGCGCGCCTGATCCGCGACCTTGTCCAGCTCGTCCGGCGTAGCGCGCGCCGTCAGCGCGTGCAGATCATCCGCCGGTACCAGCCTCGCTTGCGCCAGCCAGTCGATCAGGCCATCGCCGTCGTCGATCCAGTCCACGGGCGTATCGACCGGCGTCGCCACCGAGTTGAGGAAGTCGAGGCCGAGCGAGTCGGCGATGAAAATGGCGGGCGGGCGGTCCATGAGCGGTCCTTGGCCGGTCGGGAGAACATGAACCTAGATAACCAGTTAAGACGCCATTGACAAGTTACGACGGTTGTAAGTAACCTCTTAACTAGCTTTTATACGGTTACCTCCAATGGAGAATGTCATGGCCTCGATCACGTACCGCAGCGCGGATGTCGACGGGTTCAAGGTGTTCTATCGCGAGGCCGGCACTGTCGGCGCGCCAAAACTCCTGCTGCTTCACGGCTTCCCCAGCGCAGGCCATATGTTTCGCGACCTCATCTCGCTGCTTGCGGACAGGTTTCATATCGTGGCGCCCGACCTTCCCGGCTTCGGCCAATCCGACATGCCTTCGCGCGAAAGCTTCCGTTACACGTTCGATAGCGTCGCACGCGTGATCGAACGCTTCACCGAAGTGATCGGCTTCGACCGGTTCGCGGTCTACGTCTTCGACTACGGCGCGCCGACTGGCTTCCGGCTTGCGCTCAGTCACCCCGAGCGGATCACGGCGATCATCTCGCAGAACGGCAATGCCTATGAGGATGGCCTCAGCGACAACTGGACTCCGCTCAAGGCCTATTGGCAGGATCCCTCGCCGGCCAATCGCGATGCGCTCCGCGCGCTCCTCACGCCGGAAGCGACGCGCTGGCAGTACACGCATGGTGTACCCGATCCGATGATCGTGTCACCGGACGGTCAGAACCTCGACAATTTCTACCTCGCGCGTCCAGGCTCGGACGACGTGCAGCTCGACCTGTTCGGCGACTACAAGAGCAACTCGCGCTCTATCCCGCCTTCCAGGACTATTTCCGCAAGCACAAGCCGCCGTTCCTGGCGGTCTGGGGCAAGAACGATCCATTCTTCATCCCGCCCGGCGCCGAGGCATTCAAGCGCGACAATCCGAACGCCGTGGTGCAGTTCTTTGACACCGGCCATTTCGCGCTGGAGACGCATGCGAAGGAGATCGCGGACAGCATTCGCGCCTTCCTGACGTAACGGGGGCTGTCCGCTGCGACGTTTACGCCGCCAGGCTCCGCTGATCGCGGAATGCGCTGATCGCCATGTGGACGAGATGCAGCTTGCCTTTCACCGCCGGCGATATGTCGAACGGATATGCGTCGCTCATCCCGAGCGAGCGGTTGAGTTCGTTGATGCTGCGAGCAAGCGGCATCCACAATGCCAGGAGGGCCTCGAAGTCGCTCTCGAGATAGGGATCCGTCAGGGTCTGGCGGGCGCGCTCGTCCAGCGACAACGGCAAACCTGCCAGCGAGTCGAGCGTCGACACGATGTGCAGGAAATGCGCGAACGTTTCCGCCCAATCCTCCCAGGGGTGGGACGTAGCGTACTCGCTGATGAAGCCGCTTCGGTCGTATGAACGATCGGCGCGGCTGTAATAGGTGTTGATCGCGGCCTGATAGTCCTGCGCCTGGTCACCGAAGATCAGCTTGAACGGCGCCTGGAATGTCGTGCCGTCAACGAGCAGGTCCCAATAGAAGTGACCGATCTCGTGCCGGAAATGCCCGAGCAGCGTGCGATACGGCTCCCGGAACGCCACGCGGCGAGCTTCTCGCTCGACATCGTCGGCCTCCGCAAGGTTGAGCGTGATCAGGCCCGAGAGATGCCCGGTCAGGATCGGACTGACCTCATCCGAAAGAATGTCGAACGCCAATGGTGCGCCGCTGCGCGATGCAAGCGGAAGCCTGAGGCGACCGAGATCATAGAGAAGACGGCGCTTGGCTTCCTCCATGCGGCGCCAGAGCATGACGTTTCTGGTGCTGCCGAGGTTTGGAATCGTACGCGTGAGGCGGCACGAGGCGCAATACCAGTCCGCGCCCTCGACACCCCAGTTGCAACCGATGATCTCGCGATTACGGCAAGCTTGATGGGATGCAAGTTTCGTCATCTCGATGCGCGAGGAATCGAACGCCAGCTCGGTGCTACAATTCGCGCAGGCGACGTGCTCGAACGAGACAGGATGGCGGCATGATGGGCACTGAAAAAACTTCACGTGGACTGGCCCCAGACAGACGGCACGCCGGAACACCGGCCTGTCAATTCGAGGAACTCTTAACTCTTGCGACCGTCGCGGTTGCCGGCGAGCAGCTCCCGCTGCGTTCGGAGCGCGTGCTGCCTCAACAGGCCGGCTCGCGTCGCGCTCAACTGGCGCGATTGCGGCTGCGGCTTTTTCTCAAGGACATTTTCGGAAACAGGTCGACCGGCCCACGCTCGCTCGGGCTGAACCGCCATGGGGCCGACGTTTCGTTTCCTTGTCATGGTGTGACAACACCAGATCGTGTGCCGAGTTCCCTCCTTCGACCGGCAGGTGATCGAGTTTGGCTTGTGCAGATACGACAATGCCGCCGTCGGCATGACGGCGGCATTGTCAATTCAGGGGTTTGCGGCGACGGGCCTAATTCCGGGGAGCCGTTGCCGCCGCCGAGCGCGCCGGCCTAGGCGTGCCGGGTTCGGCAACCGGAGCAGGTGCGCGCGAGCGCATGATTGCGGCGTCGATCTCGGCAATCACGCGGCGCTGGATCGCCTCGTTCTTGTCGATCGAGATATGGCCGACGCCGGACCCGCGGACGTCGACATTGTCGAGCTTGCCGCGAAAACCGTCGGCGCGCTTCACCGGCTCGCCGGGGCCGTCGCCGATATAGATGTTGATGTAGCGCTCCGCGCCGGTCGACAGCTTGGTCTTGAACACGGAGTCGAGCCCGATCGCGAGCTTCACGGGCACGCCAAGACGGTTGAGCTTGGCGATCATGTCCGGCAGCGCGGTCGCGCCGGAGGAGTGCCCGACCAGCACGATGGTCTTGAGCCGGCCCGCCTTGTAGGCGGTGGCGGCCTCATCGGCGAGCGAGGACCAGGACACGAAATTCGAGACGGTCACCGGGATGCCCTGCGCCTGGAGCCGGGCGCCGATCGTGTCGAGCCCGAGCGAGAAGATGTTGAGCACGCCGCGGAGCAGGTAGACATGCGTGGTCGCGACCGCAGCCTGGCTCGGCGCCGCCCTGGCGGTGGTCGGGCTGATGGCAACAGCTGACAGCAGGAGCAGGCCCATCGCCCAGGCACGGAGGGCGGACAACTGGCTGGCGCCAGCGGTGTGACGGCCGTTCGGTCTCATCGATCTTTTCCCTGGGAAGATGCTTCGGCCGGAATCGTAGCCATGGCCTGCTCGCAGACGCAACAAAGAGCCGCGTGAACGACGATCTTAGCAGCAAGCCGTGACCATCGCGCAACACTTGCCCGAAACCTGCCACGGAAGGGCCTGTTTTGAGGCCATTCTTCTCCGGCTAATTGCAGCCGCGCAAGGGCCTTCCTATCTCAGGGCTCCGCTGACCCGCCCCTCCCGGCAGGTTCCAGCCTCCCCTCCCCAGCCTTCGCCCCCTCAGACTTGCGGCCATCATGTCCTCCATCATTTCCGTCGCCAATTTGTCGAAGACCTATGGGTCCGGCTTCAAGGCGCTCAAGAACGTCAATCTCGACATCAAGCGCGGCGAGATCTTCGCGTTGCTCGGCCCCAACGGGGCCGGCAAGACCACGCTGATCTCGATCATCTGCGGCATCGCCAATCCGAGCGAAGGCAAGGTCCTCGTCGGCGGCGAGAACATCCAGACCTCCTATCGCAAGGCGCGCTCGCTGATCGGACTGGTGCCGCAGGAATTGCACACCGATGCCTTCGAGAGCGTGTGGGCGACCGTGAGCTTCTCCCGCGGGCTGTTCGGCAAGCCGAAGAACCCCGATCATATCGAGAAGGTGCTGAAGGACCTCTCGCTGTGGGACAAGAAGGACAGCAAGATCATCACGCTCTCCGGCGGCATGAAGCGCCGCGTGATGATCGCCAAAGCGCTGTCGCACGAGCCGCAGATCCTGTTCCTGGACGAGCCGACCGCTGGCGTCGACGTCGAGCTGCGTAAGGGCATGTGGGAGGTGGTGCGCACGCTCCAGCAATCCGGCGTCACCATCATCCTGACCACGCATTACATCGAGGAAGCCGAGGAGATGGCCGACCGCATCGGCGTCATCAACAAGGGCGAGATCGTGCTGGTCGAGGACAAGGCCACGTTGATGCAGAAGCTCGGCAAGAAGCGGCTGACGCTACATCTGCAAGGCAAGCTCGATGCGCTGCCGGAGAGCCTCAGGCATTACGAGCTCGACCTCTGCGACGGTGGCGCGACTCTGGTCTACGACTACGACACCAAGGGCGAGCGCACCGGCATCACCAGCCTGCTCGGCGACCTCCGCACCGCCGGCATCCGTTTCAACGATCTCGACACGACGCAATCGTCGCTCGAGGACATCTTCGTCGATCTCGTGAGGGCGTCATGAACTACCGCGCTGTCCGCGCCATCTATCTGTTCGAAATGGCGCGCACCTGGCGCACGCTGCTGCAAAGCATCGTCTCGCCGGTGGTCTCGACCTCGCTGTATTTCGTGGTATTCGGCGCCGCGATCGGCTCGCGCATCAGCCAGGTCGAGGGCGTCAGCTACGGCACCTTCATCGTGCCGGGCCTGATCATGCTCTCGGTGCTGACGCAGAGCATCGCCAACGCCTCGTTCGGCATCTACTTCCCGAAATTCACCGGCACGATCTACGAGATCCTGTCGGCGCCGATCTCCTATTTCGAGATCGTGCTCGGCTATGTCGGCGCGGCCGCGACCAAATCGATCATCCTCGGCCTGATCATCCTCGCCACGGCCGGACTGTTCGTGCCGCTGCACATCCACCATCCGGTCTGGATGTTGGCCTTCCTGGTACTGACGGCGGTGACGTTCAGCCTGTTCGGCTTCATCATCGGCATCTGGGCCGACGGGTTCGAAAAGCTGCAGATGATCCCGATGCTGGTGGTGACGCCGCTGACCTTCCTCGGCGGCAGCTTCTATTCGATCGACATGCTGCCGCCCGCCTGGCGCACGGTGGCGCTGCTCAATCCGGTCGTCTATCTGATCTCCGGCTTCCGCTGGAGCTTCTACGAGATCGCGGACGTCAGCATGGCCGTCAGCATCGGCATGACGACAGCCTTCCTGGTGATCTGCCTGGTCGTGATCTGGTGGATTTTCCGCACGGGATATCGGTTGAAGAACTGACCCCGGCCGTCATTCCGGGGCACGTGCGCCCCGGAATCGCCAGCGGTCACCGATAGCAGTGGAAGCGGTTGTATCCGTCGTAATAGCCGCGGCAGCGACGGTGGCCGCGATGGGGAATGCCGAACACCCCCTCGACCGCGCCGACGGCACCGCCGACACCGGCGCCGACCGCGCCACCCACCACGCCGCCGACGGGGCCGGCGATCCGGTTGCCTTCATAAGAACCTTCCTGGGCGCCCCGAACGATGCCTTGGGCATGGCCAGGCTGTGGGATGCAGGACAGCGCGGCCAGAACGGCGGCGCCAGCGAAGAGCAGACGGAAAGGCAGACCGGCCGGCCGAGAAGCGGCGGCGACGCAAACTTTGTTCATCTTCATTCCCAAGGTAAAACCGGCCGCGGAAGCGGCCGGTCGAGGCAGCGATCATCAACGCCGATGCGGCCAAATGGTTGCGCCCCGGATGGTTGCGCCATTCTGATGAATTGTCGGCATTATGAACGCATCTCCCGCTCGCGAAAATGTCAGCACCGCCGCTGGCTTTGCGGCACAAAGCGGCCTTGCTTACGCCGGGCGTCCCGTTAACGATGGCAATAAGGTTAGCTTTGCAGGCCGCTGGAACGAAAGCCGGATTGCAGGCATAGTGCACGCCGGGGGACGGAGAGCCGCGGCGCCTCGTGTGAACAGGCCGGAGGCCACAAGTCAGATGCGTTCGTTTTTTATTGCTTTCACCTCCCTGATGCTTTTGAGCGCGGGCACCGCGCAGGCCAAGGTCGAGATCACCGTCGACAAGGACAATCAGCAGATGACCGTCGCTGTCGACGGCGTCGCGCGCTACCACTGGCCGGTGTCGACAGGCATCCCCTCGCGAGAGACGCCGAGCGGCGCGTTCCGCACCTTCCGCATGGAAGAGGATCACTACTCCAAGGAATTCGACGACGCGCCGATGCCGCACGCGATCTTCTTCACCAAGGTCGGGCACGCCATCCACGGCACCGACTCGGTCGGCCGGCTCGGCACGCCCGCCTCGCATGGCTGCGTGCGGCTATCGCGCCAGAATGCCACGACACTCTACGCGCTGGTGCAGCAGCAGGGCGTGCTCAATACCACGGTGACGCTGACCGGCTCGGCGCAGGTGGCGTTGGCGCGCAATCCGCGTGGCCGCAACCCCACGGCAGTGGCCCGCACGCCGCAGCCCGCCGAAGAGCAGTACGCCACATCAGGCGATCCCGTGAACCTGACGCCTCAGGCTGCACCTGCCCGCCGCTACATGCCGCAGGATGACAACTACATCTATCCGGCCGACGGCAGCGACACCGGCGCGCGCTACCCGGCGCCGCGCGGCAGCCGTCCGCTCTATGACGCGCAGGTCTATCAGCAGCAGCCGCAGCAGTATTACAATCAGGGCAACGGCACCTATTATCAGCCGCAGCCCCGGCAGGTTTACCAACCGCGTGGCTATTACTACCAGAATTGACCCTATCTGACCGCGGCGTTGCCGCGCCAGCGAATCAGAAAGCCGCTGCCGCGACGGGCGCTGGCGCCAGTCGACCGCAGGAATAGCGCCAGCCTGTGCACGGATTGGGCACCGGCCGACGCAAGGAAGCAACAGTCCACAACCTTCAACGCAGCGGCGTTCCGACCAAATTGACAACCAGGGGGTCACCCTTATTGTCGTTCCCATTGTTTCTGGGACATGACATGACTCGCGAGCAGATTTCGGATTTCTGCGTTACCGCCCTGGCAAATATCCTGCGAATTTCGAAGGACCGCGTCGACATCGGCACGAAGTTCAGCCGCCTGGGGCTCGATTCGGCGATGCTGGTCTACCTGATGATGGAACTCGAGGAGAAGCTCGACCTCGAACTGTCGACGGACGACTTCTACGACCATCCGACCGTTGAGGCGCTGTCGCGATTTCTCGCCGACAGGCGCGCACTCCGCCCCGCCGCCTGAGGGCGGCTGAAGCCGGCGCAACCCATGGAAACCTTCCGCTCGCTCGTGGCACTGCTGGCCCGGCGTGCGGCGGACCAGGCCGACGACCGCGCCTATGTTTTCGTCTCCGATCGCGGGACGGAGGAAGCTGTCCTCACCTTTCGACAGCTGCACGATGCCGCGGGCGCGCTCGCGTCGCGACTGACCGCAGCCGCGCGTCCCGGCGACCGCGCCATCCTGGTGTTTCCGCCCGGCATCGAATTCATGGTGGCGTTCTTCGGCTGTCTGATGGCCGGCATCATCGCCGTGCCGATGATGATGCCACGGCGAAGCAGCGCGCGCGATGCCAGCGCCGCGATCCTCGGCAATTGCACGCCAACGGTGGCGCTGACAAATTCGGCCGCCGGGCTCCGTGGTGATCTGCGGGCACGCTTCGCGCATGAGAACATTCGCTGGATCGAGGTCGATCTCGCCGCGGCCGGCGGTGAAACAATCGAGCTACCCGAGCCGGCGCCGGACGACATCGCCTTCCTGCAATACACCTCCGGCTCGACGTCCGCGCCGAAAGGCGTGATGGTAAGCCACGCCAATCTGCTCGCCAATCTCGAGATGATCCGGCTCGCGCTCGGCAACACCCGACAATCGACTTACGTCAATTGGGTGCCGCTCTATCACGACATGGGGCTGATCCTGAACGCACTGCAGGCACTCTATGTCGGGGCGACCTGCGTGCTGATGGCGCCGAACGCGTTCATGCAGCGGCCGCTCGGCTGGCTGCGCGCGATCTCGCATTATCGCGCGGAAGTGGCGTGCAGCCCGAATTTCGGCTTCGACCTCTGCGTCAGCCGCTATCGCGCCGACCAGATGGAGGGCGTCGACTTGTCCTCGGTCAGGATCGCGCTGAACGGCGCAGAGCCGGTGCATGCGGAAACCATCCAGCGGTTCATTCAGACATTTGCGCCGCACGGCTTCGACCCGCGCGCGATGTATCCCGCCTACGGAATGGCGGAAGCGACGCTCCTGATTTCCGGCGGACGCCGCGGCGGCGGTCATGTCACACGCAGCCTGAGCCGAACGGCGCTGCAGGCGCATGCGGCGGAAGCGCCTTCCAGCGCCGAAGATACGCGGGTCGCCGTCGGCTGCGGCCGCGCGCTCACCGGCGAACGGATCGCCATCGTTGACGCGGACAACCACACACGCCTGCCGGAAGACCGCGTCGGTGAGATATGGGTAACTGGCGCCAATATTGCCCGCGTTTATTGGCACAACGACGAGGCGACGCGCGAGGGGCTCAATGCGCAGATTGCCGGCGAAAACGGGGCGTGGCTGCGCACCGGCGACCTCGGCTTCCTCGACGTGACAGGCGAATTGTTCGTCACGGGCCGGATCAAGGACCTCATCATCGTCCGCGGCATCAACCATTATCCCCAGGACGTCGAGCGCACCGTGCAATCGCTCGATGGAGCTTTGCGCGAAAACTGCGGCGCGGCGTTCTCGGTGCCGGACGAGACCGGCGAAGAGGCACTCGTCATCGTACAGGAAATCGAGCGCACCGCGCGTCACTCAATCGACACCGAAGCGATCAGGGGCCTAATTCGCGAGGCCGTCGCCGACAACCACGAACTCTCCGCGCGCCACATCGCGCTGATCCGGCCCGGCACCCTGCCGAAGACAACCAGCGGCAAGATTCAGCGCAAGCTGGCACGCAAGCTCTGGCTCGATGGCGGTTTTGAGCAGCTCGGCTGAGACGATTCAGAAATCAATCTTCGCGCTCTCCCCCTCGCGCAGGCTCGCGGCGATCCCCTGCTCGATCTTGCGCGCGAGAATTGGGCGATAATGGATGAAATCGGCAAAGTTGGCGCGGGCGCGCGTGAGAGCGTTGTCGACGCGGTAGCTGATGAAATTGCTGCGCGGTCGGCCAGCGACCACTTTTTTCAGCGCGGCGTCGCAGGCGCTGCGCTCCAGGGCGGCTTCCGTGCCTGATATCGGCACAGTGGTCGCGAAGGTCGGCGGCACGATGATGACGACGGGCACATCGGCCGGCAATGTCCTGACGATATCTGCCAGCGCAGCGATCTCGGGAAATGTCGCCCGCATCTCGGCAGACAAGGACGGCACCGGATCCCTGGGCCAGCCGACTTCCTTGAATTGACCCGGCGGCCAGATGTCCTCGTAGCTGACAAAGCCGTCGGGGTTCATCCGCGGTCGCCGGCCGAGCCCGATGCTGATCCGTTGAAAAGCGTGCTCGATCGCCTGCCAGGAGATCAGGCGTGCAGCGTAGGTGACGACGCTTCTGTCATAGAGCCAGTCAGGGAACGGGACGCCGCCCTTCTCCTTCGCCCGCGCATGCGTGCACCAGCCGGGGTCGGTCACGATCACCAGTGCGCCGACCTCCCGGTGATTTCGGAGGAAGAAGTCCAGCACCGCGAGCTCCTGGCGGGGGAACGCACCAGTCATGTAGAGCTGCACGAACCGCAGGCCGGTCGCGCGCGACAATTCCGCCGGCTCGATCATCTGCGCCGTCGAATTGCCCAGGATCGCGGCATTGAAATCCGGATTCCGCGCGCGGCTCGCGGCCGTGATCTGGGTCAGACGATTGTCGACGCCGTCGATGCCAAGCAGGCCGAGCTTGCCGCTGTCATAGGGATCGACGACCACCATCAGTGCGAGCACCAGCAGCGCAGCCCCGATCAGCGTGCCCAGACACGCGAGCAAGCTCCGGCCCCAGCCGGGGTCGGTCTCAGAACTTGAAGTAGACGAAGTCATGCAGATCCCGACCACCCATGTGGAGCAGCAATGCGAACAGCCCAAGACCGAGCAGACCCGCGAGCCACGGATTGGGGCGACGCGTGAGCACCGTCACGATGTCCTGGCTCGCCGGCAACAGGAAGGCGAACAGCGGCGCTGCGATCAGCGGCCACAAATGCTTTCCGCGCTCAAGCGGCAGCGGCGAAACCAGTCCGGCGAAGACATGCCATGCCGCCTCCACCGATCCCGCGCGAAAAATCACGCCGGTCGCGAGCACAAACAACACGGTGAGCGTCCAGCCGAGCCATGACGGGAACTCCGGGCCATAGCGACGCCACAGCGTGCAGGCGACCAGCGCAAGCCCGTGCAGCACGCCCCACAACACGAAGGTCCAGCTCGCGCCGTGCCACAGGCCACACAACGCCATCGTGATCATCATGGCGGCGAAAAACTGTACGGGAAGCCAGCGCCGCGGCAACAAGCGCAGATTGACCAGCGGATAAAACACGTAGTCGCGCAGGAACAGCATCAGGGTGATGTGCCAGCGCTGCCAGAAATCCTGGATATTGGTCGAGCGCAGCGGCGCATTGAAATTGTACGGCAGCTGCACGCCGAACAGCAGGCCGAGGCCGATCGCGATGTCGGAATAGCCGGAGAAATCGAACAGGATCTGGAAGGAGAAGCAGAAGGCGAGCCATGCATCGCCGCTCGGAAGTGGCCCGTTCGCTGCCTGCGCGTAGATCGGATCGAGCAGATGCGCGAGGCCGTCGGCGATCACGATTTTTTCGAACAGGCCGATCGCGATGAAGCAGGTCGCCACACAGAACTGGCGCTGCCAGCCCGGAACATAGACCTGCCTGCCGAACTGATGCATCACCTCCGACCAGCGCGCCAGGGGGCCGGCGATCGCCTGCGGGAAGAAGGTGATGTAGAGCGCGTAGCGGTCGAGCGCATAGAGCGGCGCCCTGCCGCGCTTCAGATCGACCAGATACATGATGTGGTGGAAGGTGAAGAAGGAGATGCCGAGCGGCAGCCCGACGTCGAGCACTGGCAACGTCGTACCCAGGACGAAGCCGAGATTGGCGAGTAGGAAGTTGGCGTATTTGAACAACGCCAGCACCGCGAGATCGAGCCCGATCACCAGCGTCAGCACCGCCGGCCATTTCACGCGCCCATAGGCGACCGAAGCGAGCCAGTTGATCGCGATCGAACCGATCAGGAGCAGGACGAAGGACGGGCTGCCCCAGGCATAGAAGGCGAGCGACAGCGCGACCTGCACGCCGATACGCAAGCCCGGATAGGGATCGGCCAAGCGATAGATCAGCAGCGCCGCGGGCAGGAAGACCAGGAGAAAGGGATAGTCGTTGAACAGCATCGGTTCAAAGCCGCGCCATCGCCGGCGTGAGCCGGCGGATGATGCTCAGCCCGTTTCGAGGTCGGGCGCAACGTCACCCGGCTGCCGCAGCATGCGTCGCGCAATCTTGTCCTCGCTCGGCACCTTGACGTCCCAGGCCAGTCCCAGCGCCTCCAGCGCCCTGATGAAGATGAAGCCCGGATCGAACTCGAACCAGCGCAGGCCGAACGCCGCCGAATAGGGAAAGGCGTGGTGGTTGTTGTGCCAGCCCTCGCCCCAGGCAAGCCAGGCCATCACGCCGAGATTGCGGCTGTTGTCGTCGCGGGTGACGAAGGGCTGCGCGCCAAAACTATGCATCACGGAATTGATGGCGGACATGGTCTGCTCGACCACGAACATGCGCACCACGCCGCCCCAGAGCAAGCCGGTGAGTGCGCCCCACAGGCTCATCGTGGCGAGGCCGCCGATCGCGGCCGGCAGCACCAGGCCGAGACCGACCCACGTGTAATAGTAGCTGTTGACGGCAACCAGCCTGCGATCCGCCATCAGATCCGGGACATAGTGCGCAACGTTGGGATAATCGTGCTCGATCATCCAGGTCAAATGCGCGTGCAGGAAGCCGCGCAGGCGGCCGAATGCGCCTTCGCCGTGCAGCCGCGGCGAATGCAGATCGCCGTCGTGATCGGACAATTCGTGGTGCCGGCGGTGCATTGCCGCCCAGGACAGCATGGGACCGCGGCCGGCCATCGATCCCATCACGACCAGGATCACACTCATCACTGTGGAGGTCGCGAAGGCGCGGTGGGTGAAGAGCCGGTGATAGCCGACGGTAAGGCCGAGCCCGGTGACCAGCCAGAAGCCGACGAACAGGCCAAGCTCCATCGCGCCGATCGGGCGGTAGAACAGAAGGACCAGCGCCAGCAGCGTGCCGACGAAGGGCAAAACGTCGAAGATGATGAAATGCCGGCGCTGCATCCGGCGAAAATGCCGGCTGCGGATAATTCGATGATCGCGTTGCTGCTGCACGGGCGGGATTCCAGGGCACCGACTATGAGTACATACCCCCGCGCCGGCCGCAACCCAAGCCACCGCCCAAGGTTTCAACAGCCACGAAAGCCGATACAATCGGCCGGACGCGCCAAAACGCGTTGAAATATCGCCCCTTTCCCCTTGCCCCATGAGCCGCCATGCCATCACGTGCTGCGACGATCTTGACCGTACTGTCACTTCTCATTGCGGGACCGGCCATGGGATTCGATTCGGCATTTGATTCGGCTTTCGACCTCGAGGCCCATCGCGGCGGGCGGGCGCTGTTGCCGGAAAACTCGCTTCCGGCCTTCGCCAATGCGCTGTCGATGGGCGTGGACACGCTGGAGCTCGACGTCGGCATCACCGCCGACGGAGAAGTCGTCGTGTCGCATGAGCGCGGGCTCAATCCTGATATCACGCGGGATGCGAGCGGCGCCTACATCGCGCCTCCCGGCACGCCGTTCACGAAGCTGCGGCTCGCCGATGTCAGGACCTACGACGTAGGCCAGATCCGGCCGGACAGCCCTTACGCAAAGCAATTCCCCGACCAGCGCGCCATGCCCGGGACCCGCATTCCGACCCTGAGCGAGCTGTTCGCGCTGGTGCGCAGATCCGGCAATACGCGCGTGCGCTTCAACATCGAGACCAAGATCGATCCGAACCATCCGGACGAGACGCTCGATCCGCAAGCTTTCGTCACCAGGCTGCTCGCCCTGATCGAAGCCGAAAAGTTCTCCGACCGCGTCATGATCCAGTCGTTCGACTGGCGGACTCTGTTGCTCGTCCAGCAGCAGGCACCGAAGATGCCGACGGTGTACCTGACGCTCCAGCGCGGCTCGGGCCAGACGGTGGCGCTGGACAAGGCGACCAGCTGGACGGCGGGTTTCAGCCCGGCCGATCACGGCGGGTCGCTGCCCCGAACCATCAAGGCTGCGGGCGGCGCGGTCTGGTCGCCCTATTTCGGCGATGTGACCGCGGCGCTAATCGTCGAGGCCCATGCGCTCGGGCTGCGGGTTGTGGTCTGGACGGTCAACAAGCCTGAGGACATGGCGCGCATGATCGAGATCGGCGTCGACGGGATCATCTCCGACAGGCCCGATTTGTTGCGGCAAGTCGCGGGCGAGAAGGCAATTGCGTTGCCCGCGGGGACGCCGGTGGAGCCGTAGAAGCGGGCCTTACTCCCCGTCCCGCAAGCGCCGGTACAGCGCGCCCAAAATGTTGGAGTAATCGTCGGTCCAGACCCGCACCCTGTCGTCGGCTTCGGTCTGCTCCCATGATTTCGACGATGCGAGCCTGCCGACGTCGGCATCCTCGCGGGCGGATATCACGACGTCGGTCGAGAAGATGTAGTCACCATCGCGACCCGAATCCTCGTTGTAGACCCAGCTCTTGAGATCGTTGGCATCGGCGATGCCGACCACGACGGTCTCGAGATCGAGGTGGCGGTTGGAGACGTGCATCACCACGGCGCCGTGCGGAGCGAGCTTGTCCTTGTAGATCTTCATCGCCTCTTCGGTCGCAAGATGGATCGGGATCGCATCCGACGAATAGGCGTCGACGATGATGAGATCATAGGCGCCGTCCGGCTCCTTCGCGAAGGTGAGGCGGGCATCGCCGATCACGGGCTTCAGGCCCGGCATGCAGCTCGAGATGTAGCGGAAATTCTTCGGATCGCTTGCCGCGTCGACCATGGACTGATCGATCTCGAAGAATGTCCAGCTTTCACCGGGCTCGGCGGCACAGGCGAGCGTGCCCGATCCGACGCCGATCGCCGCGACCTTCAACGGAGCGCCCTTGCGTTCCCGGATCGCGCTGACGGCCTGACCGATGCCGCCATCCTTGTGATAGTAGGTGATCGGCTCGGGCCGGCCGGTGACCGGCGTGCCGTCATTGTTGAGGAAGCGCTCGGCGCCGTGGATCGTGGTGCCGTGCATCAGCACATGGAAATAGCCGCCGGGCGTCACCACGATCTTGTGCACGCCGAAGAAGCTGCGCACCGTGGTGACGCGGCCTTCGTCCGCCGGATAAACCCGGATCAGCGCCAGCGCCAGCGCGACGGTGGCGAATATCTTCCAGCGGCCGGCGTTGACCGCCAGCGCCAGCAGCGCGGCGAGCACGCCGACGCCGCTGGCCAGCCAGACGCGGTGATCCTCGAACCAGCTCGACAGGGCGCCCGTCGTGGCAAAGGGCGTAACGAGCACGACGACCAGCGCGGCAAGCGCCAGCCAGTACCATTTGACCATGCCCGCCAGCCGCTCGTTCGCCGGCGGCCGGCACAGCGCGGCAAGCGCAACCAGGATCGGATATTCGGCGATCCAGGAGAATGTGAACGGCGCGACGAGCCCTGCGAACAGGCCGCCGACCATGCCGCCGAATGACAGCGCGACATAGAATCCGGTGAGATATCTGGCGCCTGGCCGGGTCCGCGCCAATTCGCCGTGGCAGGCCATCGCGATGACGAAGAAGCACAATTGATGGCCGCCGAGCGTCAGCAGCAGGTTCTGTTCGCCGCCGAAGGCCAGCAGGAAGACGACGCCCGCGATCGCGACCGGCTGCAGCATCAGCATCCATTTGTGCGGCAGCAGCGGCCGCGACTGGAACACCACCACCCAGGTCAAGAGGTATAGCGACAGCGGCAGCACCCACAGCAGCGGCGCTGCCGCAACGTCGGTCGAGATGTGCGCGGTGACGGCGATGAGCAAGCCGGACGGCACTCCGGCGAGAAATATCCAGCGCAGCCGCGTCATGAAACCGGGCGCCGGCGCATTCAAATCTTCGGTTCGTGCATCGACCATGGCCAGCTTCGGCGAGCGCAACAGCAGCACGCCACATGCGGCGATCAGGAGGATCAGAATGCCGTAACCGCCGGTCCAGAGCCGGTTCTGCGTGTGCAGCGTGAACATCGGCTCCAGCAGGAACGGATAGGACAGCAGGGCGAGGAAGCTGCCGATGTTGGAGGACGCATAGAGGAAATAGGGATCATGTCCGGCAGGATGCCCGGTGCGGACAAACCAGGCCTGCAGCAACGGATTGTTGGCGGCGAGCGCGAAGAACGGCAGCCCGATCGAGATCACGAACAGGCCGAGCAGCCAGATCGCGTAGCCCGAAGCGGGCGGATCGCCATAGGCCGAGGCGATGCCGAGCGGCAGCGTGGCGAAGGCCGCGATCAGCAGCACCAGATGCACCACCACTGGAACGATGCGGTTCCTCACCTGCATCAACACATGCGCATAAGCGTAACCCCCCAGCAGCAGCGACTGGAAGAACACCATCGCCACCGACCACACCGCCGGCGAGCCGCCGAGCCGCGGCAGGACCATCTTCGTGAACAGCGGCTGCACCGAGAACAGCAACAGCGCGCTGACGAAGATCGCCGCGGTGTAGACCGTCAGCAGCAGCCGGTTGCGTGACGAGGACGGCTGCTCCGTGGCGGCGGGTTGCACGATCGAATCCATGGAAGCTCCAGCATATCCCGGCGGGCGCCGGGCGCGCGCAATGGAGCACAAGGCGCCTAAACGAGCAATAAAGGGTCTCGTGATGTTGCAGCGGGGAATGCTTCATATACAGATGTCATTCCGAACCGGGTCGCTCAGACCGTCCCGGAATGACCGTGGAACAGCTTGCACCCTTCATGATCGAAACCGACGTCATCATCATCGGCGCTGGCCATAACGGCCTCACCTGCGCGGCCTATCTCGCGATGGCCGGCTTGCGCGTGCGCGTGGTCGAGCGCCGCATGGTGGTCGGCGGGGCCGCGGTCACGGAGGAGTTTCATCCGGGCTTCCGCAATTCGGTCGCGGCCTACACCGTGAGCCTGCTCAATCCGCAAGTGGTCCGCGACTTGAAGCTGGCCGAACAGGGCCTGCGGATCGTCGAACGGCGCGCGCAGAATTTTCTGCCCGCTCCCGACGGCAGCTATCTCCTCACCGGCGAGGGGCGGACGCAGGCATCCGTCGCACGGCTGAGCGCGCATGACGCAAACGCGCTCGACGGGTTTTCGCGCGAGCTGGAAGATATCGCCGACGTGCTCCGGCAATTCGTGCTGCGCGCGCCGCCAAACCTGCTCGATGGTTTCGGCACGGCCTCGATCCGCGAGGCCGTGAACGCATTCCAGAGCGCCAATATCCTGCGCGGGCTGTCGCTGGAGCAGAGCCGCAGCCTGCTCGATCTCTTCACCCGCTCGGCCGGCGAGATGCTGGACGAACGTTTCGAGCATGATCTGGTCAAGGCGCTGTTCGGCTTCGATGCCATCGTCGGCAATTATGCCAGCCCCTACGCCGCGGGCTCGGCCTATGTGATGCTGCATCACGCCTTCGGCGAGGTGAACGGCAAGAAGGGCGTCTGGGGTCACGCCATCGGCGGCATGGGCGCGATCACCCAGGCCATGGCGCGCGCCGCACGCGACCGCGGCGTTGTGATCGACACCGATGCGGGCGTGCGCGAGGTCATCGTCGAGCGCGACCGCGCGGTCGGCGTGGCGCTGGAGAACGGCACGACCATCCGCGCGAAATATGTAGCGGCCAACGTCAATCCGAAGCTGCTCTATACGCGGCTGGTCGCCGCCGATGCGCTTCCCCAAGCCTTCCTCGATCGCATCCGGCACTGGAAAAACGGCTCCGGCACCTTCCGCATGAACGTGGCGCTGGATCGCCTGCCCTCCTTCACGGCGCTGCCAGGCGACGGCGATCATCTCACCTCCGGCATTATCCTGGCCCCTGATCTCGGCTACATGGACCGCGCCTTCCTCGATGCCCGGGCGCACGGCTGGAGCCGAGAGCCTGTCGTGGAAATGCTGATCCCATCGACGCTCGACGACACGCTCGCGCCCGCAGGACACCATGTCGCGAGCCTGTTCTGCCAGCACGTCGCGCCGGAGCTTCCCGATGGAAAGTCGTGGGACGACCACCGCGACGAGGTCGCCGATCTCATGATCGCGACGGTGGACAAATACGCGCCGGGTTTTGCGACCAGCGTGCTCGGCCGCCAGATCCTGTCACCGCTCGATCTCGAACGGCAATTCGGCCTGCTCGGCGGCGACATCTTCCACGGCGCGCTAACGCTGAACCAGCTGTTCTCGGCCCGGCCGATGCTGGGCCACGCCGATTATCGCGGGCCCGTGAAGGGCCTCTATCATTGCGGCTCCGGCGCCCATCCCGGCGGCGGCGTCACGGGCGCGCCCGGCCACAACGCCGCGCAGGCGATTTTGAGGGATCACCGCAGCCTGTTCGGAAGCCGTGGATAAGCCCGTGGATGGGCTGTGGACAAGGCTGTTGGCAGAGCTGTGAAAGAGCGGTGGGTAACGCCCCTTCAAGCCTGGTACGAGTCGGCGGAAAATCCGGGGATGTGCGGCGGAATAATCCGTGGACAAAGTCCGGAAAAACCACCGGAAAGCCTGTGGGCATTCTGTGAAAGCCAATCCCAAAACGACTTCCGCCCGCCGGGGGGCAATTCCCCCCGACGGGCGCGGCTCGAAAGCAGTCGTATGGAGAAATGGCCCCGCCGGGAGATGGAAGGCGGAAATTACTTCAAGGAGGTGCTAATCGAGGTGAACTTCTCGTTCATCGTGGTACCGAGGCCGTTCACCACGGTGATGATCGCCAGCGCGATGCCGGCTGCGATCAGACCGTATTCGATTGCGGTTGCACCTGAATCGTCGGTCCAGAACTTCAAAATCATGCGCTTCAAGTTTCGCCTCCTATTCTATTTCAAGCTGTGTGGGTTGCCCAACACCCGGAAATGTACGGGGTACAACCTGCGGTCGGGTTAATCTCTTAGATGCAAGTTATGAGAAAAATCGGGAACAAAAGTTCCAAAAATTGAACCGGACGGAACCCTAAGAATGCAGCCTTCCCCCACCCATCGCGCCAGTTTTTCGATCGGCAGCGAGATCGCCGCCAGGCGCATTGTCGACATCCTCACCGAAATGTTCTTCGAGGAGGATGCGGCCGTCGTCGCCTTCGAGCAACCGAACGGACAGTGGGACGTCGCGCTGCATTTCGCGAAGGCGCCGGACCGGGAATGGCTGCGCGAACTCGTTGCAACATCAGCAGGAAATGAGATCGCGGACACGCTCGCCTTCGACACCGTCGAAGCCAGGGACTGGGTCAAGTCGAGCCTGGAAGATCTCGTCCCGGTGCCGGCCGGGCGCTTCGTCGTCCACGGCAGCCATGACCGCGACCGCGTGGCGCCAAACAAGCTCGCCATCGAGATCGAGGCGGCTCTCGCCTTCGGCACCGGCCATCACGGCACCACGCGCGGCTGTTTACTCCTGCTTGACCATGTCCTGAAAAGCACCCGGCCCGGCCGCGTGCTCGACCTCGGCACCGGGACCGGCGTGCTGGGGATAGCGGCGGCAAAGGCGCTGCATCGCGCGGTGCTGGCCTCCGACATCGACCCGGCCTCGGTCAAGGTGGCAGCCGAGAACGCCTTGTTGAACGAGGTCGGTCACCATGTGCGAGTGATCCGCGCCACCGGATTCGCGGCGGCTGATTTTGGCAGAAGCGGCCCGTTCGACCTGGTGCTGGCCAACATCCTGGCCAATCCGTTACGGCAATTGGCGGGCCCGTTGACGCGGCACCTCGCGACCGGAGGGCGCGTCATCCTCTCCGGCCTGTTGACGCCCCAGGTCCCCGCCGTGATCGCCGCATACCGCGCGCGCGGACTCGTGCCTCTGAAGCACTTGCGGATCGAGGGGTGGAGCAGCCTGTTGCTGCGGAAGATGGGGTGAGTACGGGTGCTGCCGTAGATGCCGCTACTTTGCGGCCTTCTCGTCCGGGCGCATCGCGCGCTCGGCCTGCGAGGCGCGCCTCGCGCGGCGTTCGGCGAAACGGTCGATCATCTGGTTGATGAGGCCGCGCGGTTTCTTCGGTGTTGCCGCAGCCGGGGCGCGGCGCACCGGCGGCGTAATCTTCTCAAACGTGAACGCTGGCATCGAGTGTCCCCTCGTCGTTGAGATGAACAACTTGCTCGAATTTCCCTGTTATCTGGACGAAGCGCAACTGCCGCATCCTGTACTCCACTCAATTCGAATGGAACTTGTTCAAGCACAGTCCATGCCAGATACGACCTCAAATGCGTCTACATTGCGGACTGATCCGCATGATCCTAAAGTGATCCACCATGTTCGAAGCGCACTTCCAGACATTCGAGGAGCCCGAGGCTGGCGTCGCATTGACGGCGCGGCTGGCCGCGCTCCGTGAAGAACTCGCCCGTCGCAAGCTGACCGGTTTCGTGATTCCACGCGCCGATCAGCAGCAGAATGAGTATGTGCCGCCCTCGGAAGAGCGTCTGGCCTGGCTGACCGGTTTTACCGGCTCGGCGGGACTGGCGGTGGTGCTGACGCACGAGGCCGCGGTCTTCGTCGATGGCCGCTACACGATCCAGGCGGCCAAGCAGGTCGATGCAAGGGCCTGGGCCGTGGAATCTCTGATCGATCCCCCGCCGGAAAGCTGGATATCGGCACACCTGAAGGCCGGCGACCGCCTAGGATTTGATCCGTGGCTGCACACTTTTGCGGCAGCCGAGCGTTTGTCCGCCGCCTGCACCAAGGCCGGTGCCGAGCTGGTCGCCGTCGACAGCAATCCGGTCGATGCGATCTGGCAAGACCGGCCACAGCCGCCGATTGCACCGGTCACGGTGCACGGGATGCAACATGCCGGCGTAACTGAAGCCGAGAAGCTGACGCAGATCAGGAGCGAGATCGGCAAGCTCGGCGTCGATGCGTTGGTGCTGTCCGACAGTCATGCCGTGGCCTGGACCTTCAACATCCGCGGCGCCGACGTCGCGCATACGCCGCTGCCGCTGTCCTATGCGCTGGTGCCGAAGGACGGTCGTCCCACCATCTTCATCGACCACCGCAAGCTCTCCAATCTGACCCGCGACCATCTCGAGCAGTCCGCCGACGTGCGCGAGCCCGATGCGATGGCGCCGACGCTGATGGCGCTCGCCAAGAGCGGTGGATCGATCGCGCTCGACAATGCGACCGCGGCCGACGCCCTCAGCCGGCTGATCACGGGCGCCGGCGGCAAGCCGGTGCGCGGCAGCGATCCGATCGCGCTGCTCAAGGCGGTCAAGAACACGACCGAGATCAAGGGCACGCAAACGGCGCACCGGCGCGACGCGGTGGCGCTGGCGCGCTTCCTCGCCTTCATCGATCGCGAGGCGGCAAGCGGCAAGCTCACCGAGATCGACGCGGTCGAGGCGCTGGAGACGTTCCGCCGCGACACCGGCGCACTCAAGGACGTGTCGTTCCCGACCATCTCGGGCACCGGCCCGAATGGCGCCATCGTGCACTACCGCGTCACCCGCAAGAGCAACCGGCGGATCGTGCCTGGCGATCTGCTGTTGATCGATTCAGGTGCACAATACGAAGACGGCACCACCGACGTCACCCGCACCATGGCCGTGGGCGAGCCGACCGACGAGATGCGCGACCGCTTCACGCGTGTGCTGCGCGGCCACATCGCGATCGCGCGGGCGATCTTTCCCGACGGCGCCACCGGCGCGCAACTCGACACACTGGCACGGCAATATCTCTGGGCCGCCGGCGTCGATTTCGAGCATGGCACCGGCCACGGCGTCGGCAGCTATCTCTCGGTGCACGAAGGACCGGCGCGGATTTCGAAGCTCGGCACCACGCCGCTGAAGCGCGGCATGATCCTGTCCAACGAGCCCGGCTACTACAAGACCGACGGTTTCGGCATCCGCATCGAGAACCTCGAACTGGTGGTCGCTGCCGACATTAAGGGCGCGGAAAAATCGATGAACGCGTTCGAGACGCTGACGCTGGCACCGATCGACCGCCGGCTGATCGATCTCGGCATGCTCAGCAAGGACGAACTCGACTGGCTCAACGCCTACCACGCGCGCGTCAGGGCCGAGGTGCGGCCGGCCCTGGACGAGACGACGAAGGCCTGGCTGGACCAGGCCACGGCGGAGTTGAAGGCGTAAGTTCGCCATTTCAAGGGCTCGACGCATAGCGCCACGCGATTTGCGCAAGGCTCATTTCCACCCCCCGCTGTCATTCCCCGCGAAGGCGGGGAATCCAGTATTCCAGAGACAGCAAACGTATGCGGAGATGCCGCGGCGTACTGGATCGCCCGGTCAAGCCGGGCGATGACACCGAGTTTTTGACGCGAGCAACGCGGCCAATCGGCGCCATGGCGCCCTCATCATAACCGTCCCGGAATCCGTATAGCCGCATTCCGAAACGCCGATATGCGTCTTGCGCGGGCGCGCTACAGTCAGATTCGAATTTCTGCGAGACGGACACGCATGCACGGCATGATCAGCAAACCGTCGGACACGGCGAAGAACATCGCGACCTCGCGCGTGGTGTTGCTGCTGCTCGTCGTCATGACCGGCATCGCGCCGATTTCGCTCTACATGCTGGTTCCGGCGCTGCCGGTGCTGGCGACGACATTTGGCAGCGACATCTCGGTCGCGCAGATGACGGTGTCGCTCTACATGGTCGGCATCGCGCTGTCACAACTCATCATGGGCCCGCTCTCGGACCGTTTCGGGCGGCGCCCGGTGCTGCTTGGAGGCCTGGCGCTGATGGTGGTCGCCAGCGTCGCGTGCATCTTCGCGGAAACCCTGCCGCAGCTGATCGCCGCGCGCTTCTTCCAGGCGCTGGGCGGCGCCGCCGGCATGGTGGTGAGCCGCGCCATCATTCGCGACATCTACCAGCGGGATCGCGTCGCCTCGATGATCAGCCTCGTCGTCGCGGCGCTGATGATCGGGCAGATGGTCTCCCCACTCACCGGCGGCCTGATCGAGACTGCATTCGGCTGGCGCGCGATCTTCTACGCCATCACCGTCGCCGCGATCATCGTCGCCGTCGGCATCGCATTCGCGCTGCCCGAGACGCGCCGAGACCGCGCCGCCGGCAGCGGTTTTCGCGGCGATGTCGGCATCCTGATCCGCGACCGCGCCTTCGTCGGCTATGTGATGTGCCAGGTGCTGGCGTCGCAGATCATCTTCACCTTCGCCGGCGGCGGCCCCTATATCGTGGTGACGCAGATGGGCAGGACCAGCGCCGAATACGGCGCGTGGTTCGCGACGACGGGTTTTGCCTATCTCGTCGGCAATCTGCTCTGCGTGCGCTTCGCGCCCAGGCACTCGTTGGAGAAGTTGATCTGGTTCGGCCTCGCGCTCCAGCTTTGCGGCAGCCTGTTGAACCTGCTGTGGAGTTTCACCGGCTGGAACGAGGCACCCGCCTGGCTGTTCGGCACGCAGATGATCGTGATGGTCGGCAATGCCCTTCGTGATGGCGAACTCCGCCGCTGGCGCCATCAGCATCCGTCCCGAGGCCGCCGGCACCGCGTCAGGTGCGATGGGCTTCCTCCAGCAGGGCATCGGCGCGCTGATGTCGCAATTCGGCGCCTATCTCGGCGGCCATTCCGCGACCACGCTGCCGCTCACCGCCGCAGTGCTGGCGATCTCGCTGCTGTGCGCCTGCACGATGATCTTCGTCGTCCCGCGCCGCGAGGTCATGGTGAGCGAGACGCTGATCGGGCAGGCGGAAGAGGAAGAGAGCGGGATGATGTGAGGCTTGCCCGGTGAGGCCTTCTTCCTTCTCCCCTTGTGGGAGAAGGTGGCGCGCGTAGCGCGCCGGATGAGGGGTCTCTCTCCGCACGGGTCCCCTCTCAAAGCTTGAACTCGAGGATAGAACCCCTCATCCGGCGCTACGCGCCACCTTCTCCCACAAGGGGAGAAGGGAAGAGTCACTCCCCGATCAGCGCCAACCACTCGTCCTCCGTCAGCACCGTGACGCCATGCTTAGTGGCTTCCGCGAGCTTCGAGCCCGCGCCGGGGCCGGCGACGACGAAATCGGTTTTCTTGGACACCGATCCGGACACTTTTGCGCCTAGCCGCTCAGCGGTGGCCTTGGCCTCGTCGCGCGTCATCTTCTCCAGCGAGCCCGTGAACACCACGGTCTTGCCGGCGACGGCGGAGTTGCTCTTCGGCTTCTCGGCGTCGATGATCTCGACCTCCCTGGTCAGCCGCTCGACGATGCCGCGATTGTGGCTCTCGCCGAAATAATCGGCGATGCTCTTGATCACGGTCTCGCCGATCTGGTCGAGCGCATCCATCTCGGCCATCGCCTCCTCGTCGCCCTTGGCGACCTTGAGGCTGGCATCATGAAAGGCCTCCCAGGAGCCGTAGCCGCGGGCCAGCGCCAGCGCCGTGGTCTCGCCGATATGGCGCATGCCGAGCGCATAGATAAAGCGCTCCAGTGTAATCTTCCGACGGCTCTCGATCGCGCCGAACAAATTGCGCACCGAGGTTGCGCCGTAACCCTCGATGTCCTCGAGCTTGAGTTTCGAATTGCGCTTTTCCAGCGTGAAGATATCGGCTGGCTCCTTCACAAAGCCCTCGTCGAAGAAATACTGGAGCTGCTTCTCGCCGAGGCCGTCGATGTCGAACGCACGGCGCGACACGAACAGCTTCAGATGCTCGATCTTCTGATAGGGGCAGGCGAACTCGCCGGTACAACGGGCGCGTGCTTCCTCTTCGCCAGCGGCCGTCTCTCCTCGCACGACGTCAGTATGCAGGGGGCACGGGCACTTCTTCGGAAATTCGAACTCCTTGGCAGCCTTCGGCCGCATGTCGAGGACGACGTCGACCACCTGCGGGATGACGTCGCCGGCGCGCTGGATCACGACGGTGTCGCCGATCCTGATGTCGCGGCCCTCGCGCAGTACCTCGCCCTTGTTGCCGATGCCCTTGATGTAGTCCTCGTTGTGCAGCGTGACGTTCTGCACGATCACGCCGCCGACGCCGACCGGTTCGAGCTTGCCCACCGGCGTGAACGAGCCGGTACGGCCGACCTGGATCTCGATATCGCGCAACACTGTCGTGGCGCGCTCGGCGGGAAATTTGTGGGCAATGCCCCAGCGCGGCGTGCGCGAGACGAAGCCGAGCCGTTCCTGCCAGTCGATGCGGTCGACCTTGTAGACGACGCCGTCGATGTCGTAGTCGAGCTTTGCACGCTGTTCCTCGATCGCACGATGAAACGCCAGCAGTTCCTCGACAGAGTGACAGAGCTTGGTCAGCGGGTTGGTCTTGAAGCCGCAGCGCTCGAACCAATGGATCATGCCGCTCTGCGTGCCCTCCGGCATCGCGCTCATCTCGCCCCAGGCATAGGCGAAGAAGCCGAGGGGTCGCGAGGCGGTGATGGTCGGATCCTTCTGCCGGAGCGAACCCGCGGCCGAGTTGCGCGGATTGGCGAAGATGGTGCTGCCTTCGGCCTTCTGCCGCTCGTTGAGCGCCAGGAACGCCTTCTTGGTCATGTAGACCTCGCCGCGCACCTCGCAGATGTCTGGGACGTTGCGGCCCTTCAGCTTTTGCGGCACGTCTTCGAGCGTGCGGATATTGGCGGTGACGTCCTCGCCGACCGCGCCGTCACCGCGCGTCGCGGCCGTGACGAGCTCACCGCCCTCATAGCGCAGCGACATCGAGAGGCCGTCGATCTTCGGCTCGGCCGAGAAATCGATTCTGTCGTCGTCGAGCTTCAGGAAGCGCACGATGCGGCCGACGAAGTCGCGCAGATTCTCTTCCGCAAAGGCGTTGTCGAGCGACAGCATGGGGACGGCATGCCGCACCTTCTTGAAGCGGCCTGATGGCGCAGCACCGACTTTCTGCGACGGCGAGTCCGCGCTGACGAATTCCGGAAAGCGCTTCTCGATCGCGTTGAAGCGCTGGCGCAGCGCGTCATACGCGGCATCGGTGACGGTGGGCGCGTCGTCCTGGTAGTAGCGCTCGTTGTGCCCCTCGATCTCGAGCGCGAGCCGCATGTGCTCGACCTTGGCCTGCGCCTTGGTGAGGTCGGCGACGTCGCGAAGCGGTGCTGATTTGGATTTTGCTGCTCTGGCCATTATACTTATGGTTGTGCTTCGTCGTTCCGGGATGGTCCGAAGGACCAGACCCGGAACCTCAAGATTCCAGGCTCGCTCTTCGTACACTCCGGAATGACAGTTGAGAAAGGCTCGGGAGTCATGGCGTATTACGTCTATATCCTAGCAAGCCGGCGCGACGGAGCAATCTATGTGGGCGTCACCAACGACCTCATACGGCGCGTCTATGAGCATCAAATCAAAGCCGTTCCGGGCTTCACGGCGAAATACAACATCACGCGGCTGGTTTGGTTCGAGACTTATGATGACCCAGTCTCGGCGATAACGCGCGAAAAAGAGCTGAAGAAGTGGAAGCGCGCATGGAAGATTCAACTGATCGAGAAAGACAATCCGAATTGGGATGATCGTTACGAGTCGATCTGCAATTGAAAGAGTCATTCCGGGATGGTCCGAAGGACCAGACCCGGAATCTCGAGATTCCGGGTTCGCACTTCGTGCGCCCCGGAATGACGGTGGAAATCAAGCCGTCGCCGCCTTGAGCAGACGGTCCGCGGCAGCCCTCGCCTCGGCCGTGATCTCGGCGCCGGCGAGCATCCGCGCGATCTCCTCGCGGCGGTGGTCGGCGGCGAGCGCATTGACTCGGGTGGCGACGCGCTTGCCCTTGTCCAGCGCGTCCTTGGAGATCAGCAGATGCTGGTCGGCACGGGCGGCGACCTGCGGGGCGTGGGTGACGGCCATCACCTGGACCTTGCCGGCGAGCCGCGCCAGCCGTCCGCCGATCGCGTCCGCGACCGCGCCGCCGACGCCGGTGTCGATCTCGTCGAACACCAGGGTCGGCGCCGAGCCGCGGTCGGACAGCACGACCTTCAGCGCCAGCAGGAAACGCGACAGCTCGCCACCGGAGGCGACCTTCATCATCGGCCCCGGCTTGGTGCCCGGGTTGGTCTGCACCCAGAACTCGACGCGGTCGAAGCCTTGCGGGCCTGGAGCTGCCTCGTCGGTCTGGACCTGGGTCATGAACTTGGCGCGTTCGAGCTTGAGCGGCGCGAGCTCGGCATTGACCGCCTTGTTGAGCTTCTCCGCCGATTTCTGCCGCGCCATCGACAGCTTCTTGGCGGCCGCCGCATAGCGCGCATCGGCCTCGATCGCGGCCTGCTCCAGCTTCGTCAGCCGGGAGGCGCCGGCATCGATCAGGACGACGTCGGCAGCATATCTGGCAGCAAGTGCGGCGAGCCCGTCGACCGGCGTCGAATATTTGCGCGAGGCTGCACGAAGTGCGAACAGCCGCTCCTCGATGCGTTCGAGCTCCGAGGGATCGAAATCGGTCGCGGCAAGCGCCGCCTGCAGATGCTGGTCGGCTTCCTCCAGCGCGTTGATCGCGATGTCGATCGCCCTCACCGCGGGCTCGACCAGCGCCGGCGCGTTGACGCCGCGACGCTCCAGCCGCCGCACGGCCGCCGACAGCGAGGCGACCGGCGAATGGTGGCCGCCGACCGCCTCCTGCGCCTCGCGCAGGTCGGAGGCGATCTTCTCGCCCTGCATCATGGTCGTGCGCCTCGAAGCCAGCGAGGTCTCCTCGCCGTCTTTAGGCGCGAGCTGCTTCAATTCGTCGGAGGCGTGGCGAAGGTAATCGGCTTCGCGCGCGGCGCGCTCCATGCCGGCGCGATGCTCCTCCAGCGCGGTGTTGGCGGTGCGGCGGGCGTCCCAGAGCGCCTCGACCACCGAGACGTCCTTTTCGAGACCGGCGAAGGCGTCGAGCAGGCGGCGGTGGGTGGCGGCATCGACCAGCGCGCGCTCGTCGTGCTGGCCGTGGATCTCGACCAGGGCAGCCCCGACCGCCTTCAGCGTCTGCACGCTGATCGCCTGGTCGTTGATGAAGGCGCGGGTGCGGCCGTCGGCGAGCTGGACCCGGCGGAGAATCATCTCGCCGGTATCCTCCAGCCCGTTCTCCGCGAGGATCTTGGCCGCGGGATGGTTTTTTGGGATATCGAATACGGCAGTAACCTGCCCCTGCTCCGCGCCATGGCGCACGAGGCCGGCATCGCCGCGGCCGCCGAGCGCCAACGCAAAGGCATCGAGCAGGATGGATTTGCCCGCACCGGTCTCGCCGGTCAAAACCGCGAGGCCCGGTGCGAATTCGATATCGAGCCGTTCGATCAGGACGATGTCACGGATCGACAGACGCGCCAGCATGGAACTCTATTTCCTAGCCGAGACCCATTTTCTTGAAGGTCTTGCTAATCCAGGACCCCTGATTCTCGCTCGGTTCGAGACCGCCCGATTTTACAAGATTATAGGCGTCCTTGTACCAGCGACTGTCAGGAAAATTATGCCCGAGCACGGCGGCGGCCGTCTGAGCCTCGCCGACGATCCCGATCGCCATATAGGCCTCGGTCAGGCGGTACAGCGCCTCTTCGACATGGCGGGTGGTCTGGTACTGCGTCACCACGGCCTTGTAGCGGTTGATCGCCGCCGTGTAGTCGCGCTTCTGCGCGTAATAGCGGCCGACGTTCATTTCCTTGCCGGCGAGCTGGTCGCGCGCACCTTCGATCTTGGCCTTGGCCGAGGTCGCATATTCGGAGGTCGGATATTTGCGCACCACCTCTTCTAGCGAGGCGATCGCCTTCTCGGTGCGGGTCTGGTCGCGGCTGATGTCGGGAATCTGGTCGTAATGCGAGGCGGCGATCAGATATTGCGCGTAGGCCGCATCCGGGCTGCCGGGATGCAGCGTGACGTAGCGGGTGGCCGCGCCGATGCAGCTGTCGTAGTCGCCGCCCTGGTAGGACGCGTAGGCCGACATCAGCAACGATTTGCGAGCCCAGTCGGAATAAGGATGCTGGCGGTCAACCTCTTCGAACTTCTTGTTCGCCGCCTTCATGTCCTTCTTCTCGTTCATGAGGTACAGGCCCTCATTGTAGATCTTGTCGGCGGGCTCCTCGACGAAGGTATCGTCCTTGGCGGTGAACTTGTCCCAAAGCGCGCCGGTGCCGCAGCCGGCCAGCGGCAGCGCGAGCGTGATGAAGGCGGCGGCGTGAAGCAGCCCACGAATCCCAGACAAGGCCGAGAAGTATCCGCGCGTCATACGCTGTGCCGACATGAATATTGCCCTGACGCCCTGTGGTGCGGTGTCCGCCAGCCCATGAACCCCGTCCTGGGCGCGAAATAGTGCCGTGGCGCCTGCCGTGCGACCACGCCGGTGTAACCGAAAAACGATCTTCAACCAACCGGATAGGCACGCATTCCGCCCGGATTAAGGCGAACGCGCCGCAATCCTAACCGATCATCGTTACCAGGAGTTTCCCGGGGAAAGCCGCCGCCAAACGCCCATGGCAACGGGTCTCTTCAGGCCCGTCTCTTCGGGAATGTCTCGCTTCAGGAAACGTCTCTCTTTTAGGAAACGTCTGGCCCGTAGACCGCGGCGATCCGGCCACCCACGATGCCGCGACCGGTTTCGGCCACCGGACGCGTGGTGCGGCGGGCTGCCTCGCCCTCGACCACCCGCCAGGCGGTGCGGTCGGCGAGCAGCGCGGTCAGGACGGCGTGGTTGAGCTTGTGGCCGCCACGTACCGAGCGGTAGGCACCGAGCAGCGGCAGACCGGCCAGCGCGAGGTCGCCAATCACGTCCAGCACCTTGTGCCGGGCGCATTCGTCGGCGTAGCGCAGGCCTTCGGTGTTGAGCAGCCGCTCCTCGTCGAACACCACGGTGTTGTCGAACGAGGCGCCGAGCGCATAGCCCGCGCTCCAGAGCCGTGCGACGTCGCACATCAGGCCGAAAGTCCGGGCCCGGCCGACTTCGCGGCGGAAACGCTCCGGGTTGAGGTCGAAGGCATAGCTCTGCTGGCCGATGACAGGATTGGTGAAATCGATCTCGACCTCGGCGCGGAACCCGTCGGCATAGGGCCTGATCTCGCCGAAGGAGTCGCCGATCTTGACCGAGATCGGCTTCAAAACCTGGATGAAGCGGCGCTGTGCCGGCTGGGTCACGATGCCGGCCTGGTCGATCGCTGCAACGAAGGCTGCCGCGCTGCCGTCCATGATCGGCACTTCCGGCCCGTCGATCTCGATGATGGCGTTGTCGACGCCCATGCCCCGCAGCGCAGCAAGCACATGCTCGGCGGTGGAAACCAGCGGGCCGTTGCGATCTCCGAGGACGGTGGCGAAATTGGTCGCGATCACCTGCTCGGCGGTGGCCTGAACTTCGCGGTCACTTCCCTCGAGCCCGGTGCGGATAAAAACAAAGCCCGCATCGACAGGCGCGGGTCCAAGCGTGAGCGTGACGGGAAGACCGGAATGAACGCCGACGCCTGCCACACTGGCTTGCGCACGAAGCGTTGTTTGCCGGCTAAATTTCATCAGGAACCGCCCCACTACGACCACCGCGACTTATACTGGACCCGACTGAGCGGCTGAGACCGCTCGCTTCCGAATCCGTATCCCCAAGTCACGGCAAACCATAGTCACTGCCTCAAACAGCGCCAACTCACGCTTTTTTACCGATTGTTACCCCAAACCCGCCGTATTCGCGCCAAGGCTTAACCAAATTGGACCGGAGTTTGGGACCGTTTTCGGTAGTTTTACTGAACCATCGAATACGTAATTAATTATTTAAAATCAGTTGCTTGGCTACGCAATCCGGATATGCACGGGGCAAAAGAAAAGGTCCCGGCAAGCTTCCCGCCGGGACCTTTTTTCGTCTGCCTTATTGTAACAATCCTCAGGTCGCCTGCCGCCGCAGGAAGGCCGGGATATCAAGATGGTCGTCTCCCTGTGGCGCCGGGGCAACAGGCGCAGGACGGCCGTGCATGTCCAGGCCCTGCGGCGCGGGACGACGAGCATACTCGGACACCGGCTCGGTGGACGCGATTTGCTGCGCCACGGTCTTCTGGGGGCGGCGATCGGGCAGCGGCGGCATCGCGGGACCGGCGGTGCGGGCCGCGATCGGCGCCTCGCTCTCCTCGTCACGACGGCCGAGGCCGACATTGGCGAGGCGCTGCAGCAGCGACAGCCGGGTCTTCTGCGGGGTCTCCTCCTCGAGCTCGCCGCGGGCCTGACGAAGCTCGGCCTGGGCGGGCATCGGAAGTTCCTCGATACGCGGCATCCGCGGTGTGCGGACCGGCGCACGCTCGGCCTGCGGCGGGATGAAGGTTTCCGGCGTCATCGGCTCATGCATGGCCATCGGCGCCTGCTCGGGCTCCGGGAACAGCGTGGGCTTCTGCGCGATCGGCCGCACGGTGACGTCGCCATAGGTCTGCATCGGCGCGGGAGCCTGCGGAACGTCCGCAACGGCGGCGGCGATGGCGGCAAGCGCAGCGCGCTCGACGTTCGGACGCGGAGCCGCGGGAGCGGCAGCAAACTGGCCCGATCCGGCGGCCGGGCTCGGTGCTTCGAACTTCTGCGCGCGCTCGGCCATGCGCTGATTGTCGGCGCGCAACCGTGCGGTCAGATCGGCAAGACGGCTCTCGGCAGCCGCGGCCGGAGCCTGCTGGGCCTGCGGTGCCGGGTTCGCAACCGGCGCACTGGTGGCCTGGGTGTTACGAGCGATCGCGGCCTGCTCGATGCCGGTGGCAACGACCGAGACGCGGATCAGGCCGTCGAGCGCCTCGTCGAAGGTGGCGCCGACGATGATGTTGGCGTCCTGGTCGACTTCCTCTCGGATGCGGGTCGCGGCTTCGTCGACTTCGAACAAAGTGAGATCCTTGCCGCCCGTGATCGAGATCAGCAGGCCCTTGGCGCCCTTCATCGAACTGTCGTCGATCAGCGGGTTGGCGATCGCGGCTTCAGCGGCGGTCAGCGCGCGCTTGTCGCCGGAGGCTTCGCCCGTGCCCATCATCGCCTTGCCCATTTCCTTCATCACCGCTCTCACGTCGGCGAAGTCGAGGTTGATCAGGCCTTCCTTGACCATCAGGTCGGTGATGCAGGCAACGCCCGAATAGAGCACCTGGTCGGCCATCGCGAAGGCGTCGGCGAAGGTGGTCTTCTCGTTGGCGACCCGGAACAGGTTCTGGTTCGGGATGATGAGTAGCGTATCGACGACCTTGTGCAGTTCGTTGATGCCGGCTTCCGCGGTGCGCATGCGGCGACCGCCCTCGAAGTGGAAGGGCTTGGTCACGACGCCGACGGTGAGGATGCCCATCTCGCGCGCGATCTTGGCGATCACGGGAGCCGCACCGGTGCCGGTGCCGCCGCCCATGCCGGCGGTGACGAACACCATGTTGGCGCCCGAGAGATGGTCGCGGAGTTCGTCCATCACTTCTTCGGCCGCGGCCGCGCCGACGACCGGCTGCGAACCTGCGCCCAACCCTTGCGTGGCGGCCGTGCCCATCTGCACGATGCGCTGCGCCTTCGACATCGTCAGCGCCTGCGCGTCGGTGTTGGCGACCACGAAATCGACGCCCTGGAGGCCCCGCCGTGATCATGTTGTTGACGGCGTTACCACCGGCGCCGCCGACGCCGAACACGGTGATGCGGGGCTTCAGTTCGTGAATATCAGGAACATTGATGCTGATGGTCATGTTTGCCTCTCGATCACGCGCGCGTGGGTTCGCCCCGGCCGGCGGCCGCGGGAGTTGGTGAAAATCGAATATTGCGGGAAGGAGTCATCAGAAGCCCTCGCGTAGCCATCGTCCGACCTTTCCGAAATACCCGCCGGTCCCCGTCCTGACCTGCTGCCGCGTATGCCGCGGTTCGACATGTTCGTGGTGAACATATTGCGGGTAGACGAGCAGTCCGGCCGGCACCGCGAAGGCGGCGTTCTTCGCCTCGTTGGGCAGCCGGCCGAAACCGAGCGGACGTCCGACCCGCACGGGCCGGCCGAGAATCTGCGTTCCGAGCTCAACGAGACCGGTGAGCTGCGAGGCCCCGCCCGAGAGCACGACACGGCCGTTGGGCTCCGAGGCGAAGGGCGAATCCTTCAGCTTGTCCCGAACCATTTCGAAGACTTCCTCGGCACGATGCTTGACGATGTTGGCGATGGTAGCGCGGGAGACGATCTGCGGCAGATCCTGCTCGTCACCGGCTGTCGGTACAGACATCAGCTCACGCGAGTCCGATCCGCCGGTGATGACGGTCCCATATAACGTCTTGATTCGCTCGGCATCGGCAATGGTCGCGGAGAGTCCGCGCGCCAGATCCATCGTGATGTGTTGCCCGCCGACCGCAAAACCCGCGGCATGTACGAAGCGGCCGCCGGAAAAGACCGCGATCGTGGTGGTGCCCGCCCCCATTTCGACCACGGCGGCGCCGAGGTCCGCCTCGTCGTCGGTCAGCACCGAAAGGCCGGCCACATAGGGGCTTGCCGCCATGGCTTCGACGTTGATGTGGCAGCGTTCGACCGCCAGCATCAGGTTCCGCGCCACGGTGGCGTCGCAGGTGACGACGTTCATGTCGATGCCGAACTGATGCGCAACCATGCCGCGCGGGTCGCGGATGCCTTTGACGCCGTCAAGCGTGTAGCCGACCGGCAGCGCGTGCAGCACGGTGCGGCCTTCGCCGGTGGCGTGGCGCATGCCGGTGGAGGTGACGCGGCTGACATCGGCCGGCGTCACCGCGCCGCCCCGGATGTCGGCGGCAGCTTCGACCAGCTGACCGGAGAGCCGGCCGCCGGAGACCGACAGCAGCACGGACTCGACCCGCACCTTGGCCATTTTCTCCGCAAGCCCGACGGCCTGTCGTACCGCCTGCTCGCATTCGCCGAGATCGATCACGGCGCCGGCCTTCATGCCGCGCGACTGGATCTGGCTGTAGCCGATCAGCTCCACCGCATGGGTCCGGTCGCGCAGGGCTTCGCTCGGCGCCGACGGCTTCAGCCGCGCGATCATGCAGGCAATCTTGCTGGTGCCGATGTCGAGGCAGGCGACGAGGCCGCCGCGCTTGTGCGGCATCGGGCGTGTCTTCGGTGTCTGGGTACGATCAAGACCGGTCATGCAGCGTCCCCGGCCTTTTTCTTCTTCTTGTCCTTGAACAAATCGTCGCGCGCCTTGGCGGCGTCCTCGGACAGCTGCACCACGAGCCGATCGGGCAGGCGCAGGTCGACCGCGACGATGTCGCGGGAGAACAGCCTGTCCTCCTTGTCCAGCCTGGACAGCATCGCAAGCGCGTTGCCGACGTCCTGCTCGGGCAGGCGGATGTCGAGGCCGTCCTTGAGCCTGAGGTTCCAGCGCCGCTCACCGACGAAGATCGCGGCCTTGGTGATGGAGTTGACCTGCGGATAGCGCGCCAGCAAAGCGAGGAAATCGCGGGCCTGCGTATCGGCGCCCTTGCCGACCACGAGCGGCAGCGACAGGAAGCGGCGCGAGACATAGGGTTCGAGCACGGCGCCGTCGTCGGCGATGACCGAGAGCCGGCCAGCCTCCTGCCACAGCGCGAACGCCTTGCGCTCGGTGAGCTCGATCATGAGCTGGCCCGGATAGAGCTTCAGCACGGTCGCATCCGCGATCCAGGGATTGGCCTTGAGCTTGTCGCGCACCGCATCGGCGTCGAGGAACAGCAACGAGGATCGGCCGCTGACGCCGCCGATCGCGAGGATCTCGTCCTGGCTGAGCTGCTTGCGGCCGTTGATCACGACGGAGGTGATGCGGAAGCCGGCCGAATTGGCCAGCGCGTTGCGGGTGTCGTTGACCGCCGTGATGAAATCCTGGAGATGGCCGCCCTTGACGATACCGAAGCCGCAGCTTCCGATCAGGAGCAGCACCGTCATGCTGATCCCGACCCGGCGCGGCAGATAGCGCTCGACCAGCGCGACCAAGCGCGGCGGCGGCTCGCGCTCGATGATGGCTTTGGCCCTGGTCTTTTCCTTGGCCGCAGCACGCGCGCCGTGAACTCGTTCCAGACGCTTGTCCTGCACCCACTCGCGCAGAAGCACGACCGCTCCGATAGCGGCCGCCTTCAGGTCAGCTTGGGGCCTCAGCGATCTGAAAAGCGACCGAGTGAGGCTTCCTGCTCCATCCATTGCACGAGCTCGTCAACAGTTTGCCCGCGACATCGCGCGGGTCCTGGCGAACATGACGTCTCGGACTTGCCGGGCCGGGTGCTGGTCTTCAGCAGAAGAAAACCTCTCCCCTTCAGAGCGTTCGCTAGGGGTGACAACACCCGCAACGGTCCACGCGCCGGCAGCCAAAGCGTCATATGCGCCGCCAGCGTTAACCTTCGGACGTCCTGGTAAACAAAAGGTAAAGTTCGTTAACGACGTGAGCGTTTTGCCCAGACCAGTGAGGCATTTATGCCGCGATATCCGGCATTTTACCGGTTTTGGGTTCCAAAACCGGCCGTTTCGCCGGTTCGGCCGTTAACCAGTCCTAATTATTTTCGCACACCGGCCACAGCGAGCTCGACCAGGCCGCGCAGGAAGTCGACGAACGCGATGCCCTCGGCCTTCAGCGCCTTGGGGTAGAGCGAGGACTTGGTCAGCCCGGGCAGCGTGTTGGTTTCGAGATAGACCAGCCCCTTGTCCGAGACGATGAAATCCGAACGGGAATAGCCGGTACAGGACATCGCCCGGTGCGCCAGCATCGCCTGCTGCTTCAGTGCGGCGGAGATCTCCGCCGTGAAGCGGCCTGGACAGATCTCCTGGGTCGACTTCAAAAGATATTTCGCCGCGTAGTCGAAACTGCCCTCGCCCGGAATGATCTCGATCGGCGGCAGCGACATGATCGTGCCGTCCGGCCGCTCCAGCACGCCGCAGGTCGCCTCGACGCCGGCGATGTAGGGCTCGATCACGTACTCTTCGTGCTTGGCGGCATTGCGGACGGCGACGAGATCCTGCTTGGCGTTGACGAAGATCAGGCCGTAGCTCGAACCATCCCTGGCGGGCTTTGCGATCAGCCGGCCGTATTCGGCGAAGGCCTCATCGATCTGGTCCAGCGCAATGTTGGCCGGCGGCGACACGCCGCCGAGCGCGGCGAAATGCTTGGCCGCGAACTTGTCGAACGCGAGATGCGAGGAGGCCGAGCCGGATCCGGTGAAAGGCACGCCGCGCGCCTCGCACATCACCTGCAATTCGCCGTTCTCGGCGCGCCCGCCGTGCAGGCCGAGCACCAGCACGCGATCCTCCGCCCTGGCCTGGTCGAGCGCCTGCTCCAGCGGAATGCCTGACGTGCCCGGCTTGAACTCGTCCTCGAACGGACGGGCATGTTCGAGCAGTTGCTTCGACTGCACGACATGCACCTTGTCCTCGACGTCCCACCACCAGAGATCGGCCTCGGGCAGCGCCTGATGCAGCGCCTGGGCTGAGGCGACCGAAACCAGACGTTCGCGGTTGGAGCCGCCGAAGAGGATGGTGATGCGCATGTTCTCTTGTCGCCTGTCCAAATTAGCCGGGAATTCCGATCCGCTTGATTTCCCAGTGTAGCTCAATTCCGGAATTTGCCTTCACCCGTTCACGCACGGTCTCGCCCAGCGTCTCGATGTCGTGCGCGGTCGCATTGCCCGTGTTGATCAGGAAATTGCAGTGCATTTCGGACACCTCGGCGTCCCCGACGCGCAGGCCGCGGCAGCCGGCGGCGTCGACCAGCTTCCAGGCGGAATAGCCGGGCGGATTCTTGAAGGTCGAGCCGCCGGTCTTTTCGCGGATCGGCTGCGCGGTTTCGCGATGGGTTTGCACTTCCGCCATGCGCGCGCGGATCGCGTCGGCATCGCTGATCTCGCCGCGGAAACGCGCGGAGGTGAAGATGATGGAGGGATCGACGCCGCTGTTGCGGTAGACGAACTTCATGTCGGCATTGGAGAAGACGTGCTTCGCGCCGTCGCGCCCGACGCCTCGCGCCTCGATCAACACGTCCCTGGTCTCGCCGCCATTGGCGCCCGCATTCATGCGCAGCGCGCCACCGATCGTGCCGGGAATGCCGAAGTAGAATTCGAGCCCGCCGATATTGGCCGACGCGGCGACTTCTGCCACGCGCTTGTCGAGCGCGGCCGCGCCCGCGGTGACGGTATCACCACTCGCGCTCGCCTCGCCGAAGGCGCGCGGCGCCAGACGAACCACCACGCCTGCCATGCCGCCGTCGCGCACGATCAGGTTGGAGCCGACGCCGACGACATAGACGGGAATGTCGCTTGCGAGATGCGCGAGGAAATAAGACAGATCGTCCTCGTCCGCCGGCGTGAACAGCACCTGTGCGGGACCCCCGACGCGAAACCAGGTGAGCTCGGCCAGCGACTGGTTCGCCAGCAGCCGGCCGCGAAGATCGGGCATCGCGGCTTTGAGCTCGGGTGTGATGTCGGGGAAGCCCACTGCCCTACCCCAGCGCCTTCAACTCGCCGGGCAAGGCATACGCCCATTGCGTGATGTTGCCGGCGCCAAGGCACACGACGAGATCGCCCGACTTCGCCACGCCCTTGACGATGCCGGCGAGATCGGACGCCGCCGGCAGCGGGATCACCTCGCGGTGGCCGTGGGCGCGCAGGCCTGCGGCGAAATGGTCGCGATCGATACCCTCGATCGGCGTCTCGCCTGCGGCATAGACCTCGGCGACGATCACCGCATCGGCGTCGTTGAAACAGGTGCAGAATTCCTCGAACAGCGACTGCAGGCGGGTATAGCGATGCGGCTGCACGACGGCGACGATCTTGCCGTTGGTGGATTCCCGCGCCGCCTTCAGCACCGCTGCGATCTCGACCGGATGATGGCCGTAATCGTCGATGACGGTGACGCCGTTCCACTCGCCGGTCTTGGTGAAGCGGCGCTTGACGCCGCCGAAGCCCGCGATCGCCTTGCGGATCGCCTCGTCCGACACGCCGAGCTCGCGCGCGACCGCAATCGCGGCCGTCGCGTTGGAGGCATTGTGGCGTCCCGGCATCGGCAGCATGAGATCGGAGATCTCGTGCACGGCGCCCGTCTTGCGATCGCGGAACGCAACCTTGAACTTCGATCCGCCGCCCATCGGCGTGAGGTCGACGAAGCGCACATCGGCCTGCGGATTCTCGCCATAGGTGATGATGCGCCGATCCTCGATCTTGCCGACGAGGGTCTGCACCACGGGATGGTCGATGCACATCACGGCGAAGCCATAGAACGGCAGGTTCTCGACGAAGTTTCGGAACGCGTCCTGCACGGCTTCGAAGGTCTTGAAGTGGTCGAGATGCTCGGGATCGACATTGGTGACGATCGCGACCTCGGTCGGCAGCTTCAGGAACGTGCCGTCGCTCTCGTCGGCTTCGACCACCATCCAGTCGCCTGCACCGAGACGCGCATTCGAGCCATAGGCGTTGATGATGCCCCCGTTGATCACGGTGGGATCGAGGCCGCCGGCATCGAGCAGCGTAGCGACCATCGTGGTCGTGGTGGTCTTGCCGTGGGTGCCGGCGATGGCGACGCAGCTCTTCAGCCGCATCAGCTCGGCCAGCATCTCGGCGCGGCGCACCACGGGGATGCGCCGTTCGCGCGCCGCCGTCAGTTCCGGATTGTCGCGCTTGATCGCGGTGGAGACCACGACGACGTCGGCGCCGTCAACGTTCTCCGCCTTGTGGCCGACCGAGACCTTCGCGCCGTTCTTGCGCAGACGGTCGAGATTGTAATTGTCGGAGGCGTCCGAGCCCTGCACGGAATAGCCGAGATTGAGCAGCACCTCGGCGATACCGCTCATGCCGATCCCGCCGATCCCGACGAAGTGGATGGGTCCGATCTCGCGCGGCAGTCTCATGGCGTATCCCGCAGTTCCCTCGTCATGCCCGGGCTTGTCCCGGGCATCCACGAATCCTTACCACTTCTTGCAAGACGTGGATGGCCGGGACAAGCCCGGCCATGACGGCAAAAGTAGGAATTCCGGCTGATTTCGCGTCAGATTCCCGCGATTTTGGCCACCAGATCGGCCAGCCGCTCCGCTGCGTCGAGCCGGCCGGCGCCACGGGCGGCCTGCGCCATGGCGGCAAGACGCGCGGGCTCGGCGGCGAAGGCGGAAATCTCAGCGGCGAGGCGATCGGAGGAAAACTCGGTTTGCGGAATGCGGATCGCACCGTCGACCTTGGCCAGCACGCCGGCATTGGCGAATTGGTCCTGGTCGATCGCACCCGGCAGCGGCACCAGGATCGAGGGCCGCCCGATCGCGGCGAGCTCGGCCACGGTGCCGGCGCCTGAGCGCGACACCACCAGATGGTTGGAGGCCAGCCGCGCCGGCAGATCGGTGAAAAATGGCGCGAGTTCGGCCTTGATCTTCAGCCTGTCGTAGACCGCACGCACGCGCGCCATGTCCTCGTCGCGCACCTGCTGGGTAAGGACGAGCCGGCTCCACAGCGCGGGCTCGAGGCGCTCGATCGCGCCCGGCACGATGTCGGCCATGATGCGCGCGCCCTGGCTGCCGCCGACGACGAGCAGGCGCAGCGGGCCGTTCACTTCAGGCGCAACATATGGCACGGCAGCTGCGGCGAGGATCGCCGGACGCATCGGCGTGCCGACCGTCGTGGTCTTGCCCGATAGCGCCGGATCGCGGTCGAGCACGCCGGGCAACGACGTCGCAATGGCGCGGACGCGGCTCGACAGGAACCTGTTGGCGCGGCCGAGCACGGCATTGGCGTCATGGATGATGCCGGGCACGCCCGCGAATTTTGCCGCGACCAGCGGCGGCAGCGTCGGATAGCCGCCGAAGCCGACGACGGCGACCGGCTTCAATCGCTTGATCAGGCTGTAGGCGGACAACGTGCCGGCCGCGAGCGTCAGGCCGGCATAGGCCAGCTGCAGCGGATTGCGTCCACGCGCAGTCTCGCTCGAGACGACGTCGATCATGTCCTTGGTGAACAGGCCGCTGTAGCGCAGCGCGCGCTCGTCCGTAACGAGGCGGACGCGGAATCCGCGCCGGATCAGCTCGACGCCGAGCGCCTCGGCCGGAAACAGATGGCCGCCGGTGCCGCCCGCGGCGAGAAGAATCAGGGGGGAGGTGTCCATGGTGAGGAGTTTTACAGGGACTTTCCCGTCATTGCGAGCCGGCCGGCCAGACGGCCTGATCCTCATCCTGAGGAGCGCATCTTCGCGCGTCTCGAAGGATGCAGGCCCGGCCGGTGGCCTCGCCCTTCGAGACGCCGCGCGTAGCGCGGCTCCTCAGGGTGAGGGTTACGCGTAGCTGCGCATCGCCTCGGCGTGGCCGCTCGCCTCGACTTCGGTGCGCGGGCGCAGCCGCGTCAGCGCCAGCATCATGCCGACACCATAGGCCAGCGACACGATCGAGGAGCCGCCATAGGAGATGAAGGGCAGCGTCATGCCCTTGGCGGGGATGAGCTGGAGATTGACCGACATGTTGATGGCGGCCTGCACGCCGAACAGGATCGCAAGACCCGAGGCCGCAAAGCGCGAAAACATGTCCTCGTTGGCATAGGCGCGCGACAGCGTGCGGATGACGACGAAAGCAAACAATGCCAGCATCGCGAGGCACAGGATGATGCCGAACTCTTCGGCGGCAACCGCGAACACGAAGTCGGTGTGGCTGTCCGGCAGGCTGCGCTTGGCGATGCCCTCGCCCGGTCCGAGCCCGAACCAGCCGCCGTTGTAGAAGGCCTCCATGGCGGTATCGACCTGGAAAGTGTCGCCCGAAGCCGGATTCATGAAGCGCTTGATGCGACCGGCGACGTGCGGAACAAAAAGGTAGGCGCTGAACAGTCCGGCGGCGCCGAGGCCGGCGAGCCCGAACACCCAGATCATCCGCATGCCCGCGATGAAGAACAGCGAGCCCCACACCATCAGGATCAGCATGGTCTGGCCGAAATCCGGCTCCATGACGAGAAGCGAGACCAGCATCAACAGCAGCGCGAGCGCCATCGAGGTCGCCGGCATCTCCGGTCGCTTGGTGGATTCGGCGAACAGCCAGGCGGCGATGACGACGAACGACGGCTTTGCGATTTCGGAGGCCTGGATGTTGACGCCGATCAGCGTGATCCAGCGCCGCGAGCCCTTCACCTCAGGACCGATCGCGAGCGTCAGCACGATCAGGACGATGCTGGCGGCGAAGATGATCAGCGCCGAGCGACGGATTGCCCGCGGCGACAGAAAGGACACCCCGAGCAGCACCAGGCCGGACGGCGCCAGGAACATCACGTGGCGGCTGAAGAAATGGAAGGGATCGAGCCCGATGCGGGTCGCAACCGGCGGGCTCGCCGCCAGCGACAAGATCACGCCGGTCAGCATCAGCGCGAGGATGGCGCCCATCAGCGGCTTGTCGACGGTCCACCACCACTCGGAAAAGGGGGTGCGTTCTTCACGGGAGAGCATGGCGGCCGCTTTCGGACAGAGGTCGGTCCATTGGTCGCCGAGGTTGGTTACCGGGAGGTTAAGGCGAGAGATAACTTTTCGGAGTTGTGGAGCGACGCCCTCTAGGCTTTCGCCAGGAAGCAATTTCCTTTTCCAAGTCGTGATCCGTGGACAATTCCTCGATCGCTTGTTTCGCCGCTGCGCTCTCGGATTTCCTCAGAGCTGTCAATAACAACAGGCGGCTCGGACCGTGTGACCTGTCTTTGGCAAGGGCGATCAGTTCATCAATTGTGCCGTCGGTTGCTGTTGCCGCCAACGCGACTGCCAAGCCGGCCTTTGCGCCGCCAGGGCGAGTGCCGTTCTCATAACTGGAAGCAGCTTTGCGGTATTCCGCAACAAGAATTAGCCAAGCGCCGCGCGCATCAGGAACGGCAAGGATTCTGGCCAATGTCTCCCGCGTTGGATCTGAGTAAGGCAACACAAGATGTTTCAGAAGTACCGGAATGGCGGCGGGATATGGGGCAGACCTCATAACGAGGTCTGAGAGAAATTTAACGCTAATGCCCGCCGCCTGAAGTTCGACAACAATTGGTGCCTGCTCTTCCTGGAACCGCGCAATCCGCTCAGCCAACGCAAGCTCCCGCTCTCTCTTCCTGGCCATGAATTCGGGATCAGATTCCAATATAGCGGCTAGTTCAGCAGCCGTGACTGGTCGGCGCCTCTTTGTCATTGAGCACTCGTTTCATGACTGACATCCCTACACCACCGGCTTCACGCCCGGCAGCGCCTGCACCAGTTCGCGGAACCTGGTGCCGCGGATCTCGAAATTGCGGTACTGGTCGAACGAGGCGCAGGCGGGTGACAGCAGGACGACCGCGTCAGCGATGCCTGACGCCTCCGCATCGCGTGCGGCTTGCTCGACCGCGACGTCGAGCGTCTGGCTGATCTCGTGCGGCACCTGCGTGCCGAGCGTGCCGGAAAACTCCTGGGCGGCTTCGCCGATCAGATAGGCTTTTCGGATGCGCGGGAAGTAGCCGGTGAGGCCCGTGATTCCGCCGGCCTTCGGCTTGCCGCCCGCGATCCAGAAGATGTCCGAAAAGGAAGACAGTGCGTGCGCGGTGGCGTCCGCATTGGTGCCCTTGGAGTCGTTGACGAACAGCACGCTGCCGCGGCGGCCAACCTGCTCCATGCGGTGCGCAAGACCGGGAAAGCTGCGCAGGCCGTTCTGAAGCACATCGAGGCTGATGCCCATCGCGAGCGCAGCGGCTGCCGCGCACGCCGCGTTCTGCGCATTGTGCAGGCCACGCAGAGAACCGATGCCGCCGAGCGCCGCGATTTCACTGCGTGCGCCGCCGGAATTGCGCACAATCGTGCCGTGCTCGACATGGATGCCGCTGGCCAGCGGATTCTTGACGGAGATGCGCACCACATTCTTGCCGGCGCGATCGAGCCGGTCGGCGATATCGCGGCAAAAACCGTCGTCGACGCCGACGATCGCCGTGCCGCCCGGCTGCACACCGGCAACGAGGCGCTCCTTCACCGCAGCGTAGTGCGCGATGGTGCCATGGCGATCGATGTGGTCCTCGCTGACATTGAGCAGAATGCCGACAGAGGGATCGAGCGAGGGCGTGAGGTCGATCTGGTAGGACGACATCTCGATGACGTGGACTCGGCCCATGCCCGGCGGCTCCAGCGACAGGATCGCGGTGCCGATATTGCCGCCCATCTGGGTGTCGTAGCCGGCGACCTTGGTGAGATGCGCGATCAAAGCCGTCGTTGTCGATTTGCCATTGGTGCCGGTGATGGCGACGAACGGCGCGTCCGGCGCGTGCCGACGCCGCTCGCGGCAGAACAGCTCGATGTCGCCGATCACCTCAATAGCGGCCTCGCGCGCCTTCAGCACGCTCCAATGCGGCACCGGGTGGGTCAGGGGAACGCCGGGCGCGAGCACCAGCGCGGCGAAATTCGCCCAGGAGACATTGCGCAAATCAGCCGTGATGAAGCCGGCTTGCGCGGCCTTGGCGACGTTGTCGGCATTGTCGTCGGCGGCGATCACCTCGGCGCCGCCCGCCTTCAGCGCGTGACAGGACGCGAGCCCCGAGCCGCCGAGACCGAACACCGCGACCGTCTTGCCGGCAAAGGACGTGACGGGGATCATCGAGCGCTCACCGCAGCTTCAGCGTCGACAGGCCGGCGAGCGCCAGCATCACCGAGATGATCCAGAAACGGATCACGATCTGGGGCTCGGTCCAGCCGAGCTGCTCGAAATGGTGATGGATCGGCGCCATCCGGAAGATGCGCTTTCCCGTCATCTTGAACGACACCACCTGCACGATGACGGAGACCGCCTCCAGCACGAAGAGGCCGCCGATCACCGCGAGCACGATCTCGTGCTTCACCGCGACCGCGATCGCACCCAGCATGCCGCCGAGCGCGAGCGAGCCGGTGTCGCCCATGAAGATCGAGGCCGGCGGCGCGTTGAACCAGAGGAAGCCGAGGCCCGCGCCCAGCAGGGCGCCGCAGAGCACGGCGAGTTCGCCGGTGCCGGCGACATATTTGATCTGGAGATAATCGGCGAACACCGCGTTGCCGGCGAGATAGGCGATCATCGCAAAGCTCGCGGTCGCGATCATCACGGGCACGATGGCAAGGCCGTCGAGACCGTCGGTGAGGTTCACCGCATTGCCGGCGCCGACGATGACGAAGGCGCCGAACACGACGAAGAACCAGCCGAAATGCAGCACGGTGTCCTTCAGGAAAGGAATCGTCAGCGCGGTCGACGCGGGATCGCGGTTCAGCCGCACCAGCGCGTAGCAGGCAACCAGCGCGATCGCTGCCTCGATCAGCAGGCGAAGCTTGCTGCCGAACCCTGTCGTGGTCTGCTTGGTCACCTTGAGATAATCGTCATAGAAGCCGACGAAGCCGAAACCGAGCGTCACCGCCAGGACGATCCAGACGTAAGGATTGAGCGGATTGGCCCACAGCACCGTGCCGACCGTGAGGCCGGACAGGATCATCAGCCCGCCCATGGTGGGCGTACCTTTCTTGGCGAGATGCGATTGCGGACCATCGGCCCGGATCGGCTGGCCCTTGCCTTGGCGGATGCGCAGATGGTCGATGATCCAGGGCCCGAACAGGAACACGAACAGCGCGCCGGTGACGACGGCGCCGCCGGTGCGGAAGGTGATGTAGCGGAAGACGTTCAGGAAGGTGCGAACGGCACCGAAGCCCGGAAATGTGTTGGAGAGCTCGATCAGCCAGTAAAACATTCAGACGGTCCTATGGCGCCTTTGCACGCGCCTTGATCTTGGCCTTGTCAACCTGTCTCACGCGCATTCGCTGGTCTTCATCCTGGGGTCGGGCGACCTCTAAAGAAAACGAACGGCTTCGCGCCGGAAAGGGTGGGATTCGGGAACAGCGCCTTCCAAGCAGTTTACGCCCTTGCCTGCAAGGCGGCCACTAGGCCCGGCACAAACTTGTTGACCCAGAACATCTTCTTGCTGCCCTTGACAACCACGACATCGCCTGCCCTGAGCAGATTTGCGACCTCGCCCGGCTTCAGCGTAACGGGGTCGTCGTGCCAGCCGAGACCCTTGCCAGCTGGAAGCACCTCGAACAGGTGACGCATCAGGGGCCCGACGCAATAGACGCCGTCGATCCCGTCGAGATGCCTGGCGAGGCCGGTGTGATAGGCCGGCGCGCCGTCACCCAGCTCCAGCATGTCGCCGAGTACCGCAATGCGGCGGCCGCCGGTCGTGTTGCGCGCCTGCAGGCTTTGCAGCGCGGCAGCCACGCTCGCCGGATTGCCGTTGAAGCTGTCGTCGATCACGGTGACGCCGCCGACCGCCTGCTCGACGCCACGGCCGGTCATGATGCCGACCCGGTCGAGCTTGATCGCAAGCGTCGCCGCATCGAGGTTGGCCGCACGGATCGATGCGAGCGCGGCGAGCGCATTCTGGACGCGGTGCGGCGCCCCCGGCGTCAGGCTGAACGCGATCTCTTTCTTGCCGAGCGCGGCTACGACCTGCCAGCTGTCGCCATGCGGCGCGTGCGCGACCTCGTGCACCTCGGCTTTGTCGCCGAAGCGTATGACCTTGCCTTTCCAGTCCGGCGCCTTGATCCCGGCGGGCAGCACCAGCACGCCTTCCGAAGGCAGGCCGAGTGCAATCGACACCTTCTCGCGGCGGATGGCTTCGAGCGAGCCGAGCTTCTCCAGATGCACCGGCTGGACGTTGACGACGAGCGCGACCGTCGGCCGGGTCAGGTCGCTGAGCCGCGCGATCTCGCCGGCCTGGTTCATGCCCATCTCGACGACCCAGAGACTGGCATCGGGCCGCGCATTGCACAGCGTCAGCGGCACGCCCCAGAAATTGTTGAAGCTCGACGGGCTGGCATAGGCATTGGGGTAGGCCGCGAGGAATTCCTTGGTGCTGGTTTTGCCCGCGCTGCCGGTGAGCCCGATCACCGGTCCTTTGAAGCGCGCGCGTGCCGCGCGCGCAAGGCCCCAGAGGCCGTCGATCAGCGTGTCCTTGACGACGATCTGGGGAATGCGGATGCCCGCGATCTCGCGCGGCACGATCATCGCGACCGCGCCTGAGGCTTCCGCCTTGTCCGCGAACTCCCAGCCGTCACGCGCGCTGGCGAAGGCTGAAATGAAGCCGCCGCTCGGCGTGCCGCTCAACGCGACGAACAGGCTGCCCGGCTTCACCAGCCGGCTGTCCTGGGTAACGAAGTCGATCGGCGTGTCCGGAAACGATCCGGCGGCGCCAAGCGCGCGCGCCACTTCGGCCACCGTCCATATGGGCGCGCTCATGCAATCCTCGACGCTAATGCGGCGGCGACCGCCTCGTGATCACTAAAGGGCAACACCTCTCCGCCGACGATCTGCCCGGTCTCGTGGCCCTTGCCGGCGATGAGCAGCGCATCGCCATCTTGCAATTCCGCGATCGCTGTGCGGATCGCCGCGGCCCGGTCGCCGATTTCGCGGGCGCCCTTGGCGGCGGCGAGGATTTCGGCGCGAATGGCCTCCGGCTTCTCGCTGCGCGGATTGTCGTCGGTGACGATGATGCCGTCGGCATTGCCGGCCGCGATCTCGCCCATGATCGGACGCTTGCCGGCATCGCGATCGCCGCCGGCACCGAACACGACGACCAACCTGCGCTTCGCGTAGGGACGCAGCGCCTGCAGCGCCTTGGCCAGCGCATCAGGCTTGTGAGCATAGTCGACGAAGATCGGCGCACCGTTGCGCTCGCCGACGCGCTCGAGCCGCCCCTTGGCACCTTCGAGACCTTCGAGGCTCGCGAACACGTTTGCGGCGTCGCTGCCGGTGCCGATGGCGAGACCGGCCGACACCAGCGCATTCTCGATCTGGAATTCGCCGACCAGCGGCAGCCGGATCGTATGCCGCTTGCCGCGATGTTCGAGCGCGAGCACTTGCGAAAACCCTTCGACCTCCGCACCGGCGAGACGAATGCCCTCGCCGGCCCCGTCGCCGTTGCGACCGACCGCCATGACGCGCAAGCCGCGCGAATTCGCAGCACTGATCGCCTCCGCCGAGCAATCATGATCGGCCGAGATCACGGCCGCGCCTCCCGGCGGAACAAGCTCGCGGAACAGCCTGAGCTTGGCCGCGAGGTAATGCGCGACGGTCGGATGGTAATCCATGTGGTCGCGGGAAAGATTGGTGAAGCCGCCGGCGGACACGCGCACGCCGTCGAGGCGATATTGGTCGAGCCCGTGCGAGGAGGCCTCGAAGGCGAGATGCGTGACGCCCTCGCGCGCGATCTCGTCGAGTTGCCGGTGCAGCGCGATCGGATCGGGCGTCGTCAGCGAGCCATAGACGGTACGCTTCGGCGAAACGAGGCCGATGGTTCCGATGCTGGCGGAGGCGTGCCCGAGCCGCTCCCAGATCTGCCGGGTGAATGCGGCGACCGAGGTCTTGCCGCTGGTACCGGTCACCGCCGCAATTGTCGCGGGTTGCGCGGGAAAAAATCTTGCCGCGGCCAGCGCCAGCGCGCGGCGCGGATTGGCAACCTCAATGAACGGCACCTTGCAGCCATCGGGCGGATGGTCGCCGGCAACCGCCACCGCGCCCGCGGCAATCGCGGCATCGATGAAGCGCGCACCGTCGGTCTTGCTGCCCGCAAGTGCGAAGAAGAGATCGCCTGGCTTGACCGCGCGGCTGTCGAGGGCAACGCCGCTCACGTCGAGCGCCGCGACCGCGGGCTCGATTGCGGCATCATTGCCCTGAACGTCCTGATCGAGGAGGTCGCGCAGCTTCATGGTCTTCCAGTCGACATGGCCGCGCCGGAAGCGGAATCTCCAGGGAAATCCCGACTCAGCAGCGGCAACGGCCCACCCGGTTGATTACTGGGTTGTCCTGGATGCTGCAAGAATAAGGCGGTCGGACGGCGGCAGGTCAAACCGCGGCTCGACACCGAGAAGCGGCGCGATCCGCTCGATCACCTTGCCACCGGTCGGCACCGCGTTCCAGCCCGAGGTGATGAAACCATGGGTTTCGGGCAGCGCCTGCGGCTCGTCCAGCATCACCAGGATCTGATACTTCGGATTGTCGGAGGGCATGATCGCGGTGAAGGAGTTGAGCACCCGCTTCTTGGCGTAGCGACCATTGATGACTTTCTCGGACGTGCCGGTCTTGCCGCCGACATAATAGCCCTTGACGTCCGCCTGCCTTGCCGACCCGACCTCAGCATTGAGCCGCATCAGATACCGCATCTTGTCGCTGGTCTCTTGCTTGATCACACGCTTGGCCATCGCCGCCGCTTCGGATTCGCTGCGCTTCATGAATGTCGGCGGAATCAGGTAGCCACCGTTCATCAGCGCGTTGATGCCCATCACCGCCTGGAGCGGCGCCACCGACAGGCCCTGGCCGAACGCGATGGTGACCGTGTTGAGTTCGCTCCAGCGGCGCGGCACCAGCGGCGCCGCGCTCTCAGGCAGCTCGGTGCGCAGCCGCGTCAACTGGCCCATTTTGGCCAGGAACGCCTTGTGCGCCTCGACGCCCTGGCCAAGCGCGATCCGCGCGGCGCCGATGTTGGAGGAGTAATAGAACACTTCCTTGGTGTTGATGAAACGTCCGAGCGCGTGGCTGTCATGGATGGTGAACTTGCCGTAGTGCAGGTTTCCCCGTGCATCCCACATCGAGTTCAAATTGATCTTGCCGGAATCGAGCGCCATCGCCAGCGTGAACGCCTTGAAGGTCGAGCCCATCTCGTAGACTCCGGTGGTCAGGCGATTGATGCGGTCGGGGTCGTGCGCTTCCTTCGGATTGTTGGGATCGAAGTCCGGAAGCGAAACCATCGCCACGATCTCGCCGGTCTTGACGTTGGAGACGATGCCGGAGGCGGCCTTGGCGTGGTATTTCTCCTTGGCCTTCAGGAGCTCGTCACGCAGGGCGTGTTCGACGCGCAGATCGACCGAGAGCTCGATCGGCTTTTGCAGCCGGTCGGTGGCAAAGCCCGCGCGGTGGAGATCGGCGAGCCCCTGATTGTCGAGCCACTTCTCCATTCCGGCGATGCCCTGGTTGTCGATGTTGACGAGACCGATGAGGTGGGCGACCTCGTTGCCGGTCGGATAGACGCGCTTGTTCTCGCGCAGGAAGCCGATGCCGGGAATGCCGAGCTTGTGGATGTCTTGCTGCTGCTTCGCCGTAATCTCGCGCTTGAGCCAGACGAAGCCCTTGCGCGTCTTCAGGCGCTCGCGCACCTCGGCCTCGTCGAGGTCGGGCACGGTGGCGGTCAGAAGTTCGATTGCCTCGTCCTTGTCGATGATGCGGCGCGGCTCGCCGAACAGGCTCGACGCCTTGACGTCCGTCGCGAGGATCGCGCCGTTGCGATCGACGATGTCGGGCCGCGCGGTCGCGACCACTTCCTGCGCCGCGGCACGGCGCGCGCCGTGGGCGTCGGCGCCGATCGCGAACATCACGAGCCGGCCGCCGATCAGGGCGTAGACCGCGCCGAAGGCGAGCATCGCCAGGCCGACGCGCGCCCGCGCCTTGGCCGCGCGATCGACGTTGCGCCCGTACAGCAGGCTGCGGATCAGCCGCTGCCGCCAAGGCTCAGTCGGCTTTTCTGCAGGTTTGGCCGGGGTCACAGCACTCATGGCTTGTCCTCGGGCTGAGGCACGGAGCCCGTCACATTATCGGGATCGCTCGCGGCTTCGATGGTATTGAGCATGGCCCCGATCGGATCCGGCTCGCCCGGCCTGAACATCCGCGGCGGACGCTCGGGCAAATTCTTCAGTGAATCATATTGCGTGCCGTTGACCGGCTTGAGCTGCAGATGCCGGTCGGACAGGCCTTGCAGGCGCAGGGGCGCATCGAGCTTGGCCCATTCGGAGCGCAGCGCCGCGATCGCATCGCGCTGCTCGCGGATCTCCGCGTGCAGCCGCAGCACCTTTTCGGTGCGCGCCGTGGAGTCCATCTTGATCCGGTAGACATAGGCCGCCGCGAAGATCAGCGCGCCGATGACGAGGAGGTGGATGAAGCGCATGCGCTAGCCACCTCTCATGACGTCGGAGAGTTTTGGCCAGGACGATTGCTCGCGATCGTCATGCGCGGGCGCCGAGGTGCGCTCGGCGGCGCGCAGTTTTGCCGACCGCGCGCGCGGGTTATGCGCGACTTCGTCCTCGCCCGCGATCACCGGCCGCCGCGTCAGCAGCTGAAAGCTCGGCACCACCTGAGACACTTCCGGCAAATGGCGTGAGCCGCCACCTGTCTTGCTGCGCTCGGCGAAGAAATTCTTGACGATGCGATCTTCCAGCGAATGGAACGAGACGACCACGAGGCGACCACCGGGCTTGAGCACACGCTCGGCAGCGATGAGCGCGTTCTGGAGTTCCTCGAGCTCTTCGTTGACGAAGATGCGCAGGGCCTGGAACGTCCGCGTCGCCGGATGAATATCGCCGGGCTTGGAACGAACCACCCTGCCGACGAGATCGGCGAGCGCGCGCGTAGTTGTGAACGGCGTCTCCTGACGGTCCGCGACGACAGCGCGGGCGATCCGGCGCGACTGCCGCTCTTCGCCGAGGAGATAAATGATGTCGGCGAGATCGCCTTCCGATGCGCGCGCCACGACATCGGCCGCAGTCGGGCCTGCCTGCCCCATCCGCATGTCGAGCGGACCATCGAGGCGGAACGAGAAGCCGCGGCCGGCCTGGTCCAGCTGCATCGAGGACACCCCGACGTCCATCACGACGCCGTCGACGCCATCGACGCCTTGAGCCGCGCAGATTTCGGCGAGGTTGGAGAAGCGATCTTCAACAAGCGTCAGCCGGCCCGCCGAGCGTTTGACCAGCTCGGCGCCGCCTGCGATCGCAGTGCGGTCGCGGTCGATCGCGATCACCCGGGTTCCCGGCACGTCAAGAATCGCACGGCTGTAGCCGCCCGCGCCAAAGGTCGCGTCGATGTAACGGCCGCCTTCGCGTGGGGCGAGGTGGTCGATGGCCTCACGGCCAAGAACGGGGATGTGCGGAGCCGAGCTCATGCGCCAGGCCTGCCAATCGCCCCGCCAGACTCCCAAGTGAGATCGGGGACGAACAAGCTCATAACGCCTCGAATGATTCCGCGTCGCGGCGGTTCCACGACCCAACCCCCGTCCAACATGGTTACCGTGCCCGGTCGTCCCGGGCCACCAACCCAGTATTCCCCTTGGAATTTGTCGGGCAGCCATGGGATTTCGAGCCAAAATACGCTTTGGCCGCCTCCGGACACGGGTCGGCTCTTCATCTCTCAGTAACGGCCCTTAGCGTTAAGAAAGCGTTGATCGGCTCGCGACAAGTGGAAAAGCTGACGCGGCGGTGATGCTTCATCCACACACATGCGCCAAAATGCATCCGTTAACCTCGTCGCGCGGTTGCGCACGGTGGAGGGTAAAGGAATAGTAAAGAGAAGGGGTTGGCCCACTCTCTGTCTGTCTCGAGCTGTTTATGTCGTCCGGTTCGTCCACGCCGTCTGGATCTGATTCGAAGCGTCAACGCGTTCTCCCGGTTCCCAAGGCCGCCGCGAGCATGCGGACGTTCGAGCCGGATTCCTCGATCGTCTCCGACATCATCCCCTCACCGAACCATGGCGACCGCAACAAGGGCCGGCAGCCCGACATGATCGTGCTGCACTACACCGGCATGCCCGACGTCGAAGGTGCGCTGGCGCGGCTCTGCTCCGCGGGCACCGAGGTGTCGGCACATTATGTCGTGCTGGAAGACGGCCGCATCGTGCAATGCGTGCCGGAGGCCAGGCGCGCCTGGCATGCTGGCGTGTCCGCCTGGGCCGGCGAGGATGACATCAACTCCTGCTCGATCGGGATCGAGATCGTCAATCGCGGCCACGATTGGGGTTATCCCGAGTTTCCACTGCGCCAGATCGCCGCCGTGATCGCGCTGTGCCGCGGCATCATGCTTCGCCGCAAGGTGCCCGCGCACCGGGTGCTCGGCCATTCCGATGTGGCGCCCGCGCGCAAGAAAGATCCCGGCGAAAAATTTCCGTGGCATTCGCTGGCCAATTCCGGCGTCGGCCACTGGGTCACGCCCGCGCCGGTGGTGCGCGGCGAGAGCCTGATGCTCGGCACCATCAGCGACGAGGTGCTGAGCCTGCAACAGGCGCTCGCCCGATACGGCTACGGCGTTCCCCTCACCGGCAAATACGACGCCGCGACCATGGAAGTCGTCACCGCGTTCCAACGCCATTTCCGCCCGGCGCGACTGGATGGAGTCGCGGATCACTCGACGCTGTTGACCTTGCAGGCGCTGTTGGGGAGTCTCCCTCAGGAGACAACGACTATCGCGACGAAGTGACGGCGATAGACACATACTCGTCATTGCGAGCGAAGCGAAGCAATCCAGACCGCCTCCGCGGAAGCAGTCTGGATTGCTTCGTCGCAAGTGCTCCTCGCAATGACGGAGTATGAGGAAGTAGCTACTCCATCTCCCTCATCCTTCGCGCGTACAGCCGTCGCAGCGGCTCCAACTGCGTCGCCTCCGTCGCCGCGCGATAGGCGTCGCGCGCCTCCTCCTTCCGGCCAAGCCGCCGCAGCAGATCCGCCCGCACCGCCGGCAACAGCTCGTAGCCATGAAGCCCGCCGCGTGCGGCGGTCGCATCCACGAGATCGAGTGCGCGCGCGGGGCCATCGACCATCGACACTGCCGCTGCATGATTGAGTTCGATCACCGGCGACGGGCTGATGCGCAGCAGCACCTCGTAGAGCCCCGCAATCTGCGGCCAGTCTGTCTGCTCATAGCTCGGCGCACGCGCATGCAGCGCAGCGATCGCGGCTTGTACTGCATAGGGCTGCGGCCGGCCGGGCACGCGCAGTGCGTCGTCCACCAGGCGCAGACCCTCCTCGATCTGTGCACGGTCCCACCGCGAACGATCCTGCTCTTCCAGCAGCACTATGTCGCCCGCTGCGGTCTGGCGCCCTGCGCGGCGCGCATCGTGCAGCAGCATCAGCGCCAGCAGGCCCTTGATCCCGGCGCGATCGGGTAACAGCCGGTCGAGCAAGCGGCCAAGCCGGATCGCCTCGGCCGCAAGATCGGGTCGCATCAAATCCGCACCTGACGTCGCCACATAGCCTTCGGTGAAGACCAGATAGATCACGGCAAGCACACCCTCGAGCCGCGGCACCAGCGTGTCGCGCTCGGGAACCTCATAGGGGATGCCGGCGAGCCTGATCTTCTGCTTGGCGCGGACGAGACGCTGCCCCATCGCCTCTTCAGTGACGAGGAAGGCGCGCGCAACCTGCGCCGTGGAGAGGCCGCAGACGGTGCGCAGCGTCAGCGCGACCTGGACTTCGGGCGCAAATGCAGGATGGCAGCAGGTGAAGATCAGCCGCAGCATGTCGTCGTCGAGCATCGCCGGCGGCTCGGCGGGCGCTTGCGCGTTCAACTCGAGCTCGTGCACGAGCGCCTGCTCCTTGCCGCGGAACACGGCCTGGCGCCTGATACGGTCGATCGCCTTGTGCCTGGCGACATTGACCAGCCAGGCACGCCCATTGTCGGGGACCTCGCACGCCGGCCAGCGCTCCAGTGCCACCGCAAAGGCGTCCTGGAGCGCGTCCTCGGCGAGATCGAAATCGCCGACGAGGCGGATCAGCGTGGCCAGCGCCCGCCCCGCCTCGTCGCGGAAGATCTTGTCGATCTCAGACAATGTCATATGTCGATGCGCGGCCGTGCTATCACTTGTCGTAGACCCAGATCGGCCGCACCTCGATCGAGCCGATGCGCGCCGACGGAATCCGCGACGCGATCTCGATCGCGGTATCGAGATCCTTGGCCTCCACGAGGTAATAGCCGCCGAGCTGCTCGCGCGTTTCGGCAAACGGGCCGTCGGTCGTCAGGGTCTTGCCATCGCGCACGCGCACGGTCGTCGCGGTCGCGGTCGGCTGCAGCCGGTCGCCGGCCTTGAAATTGCCGCTCTGGATGATGCCTTGCGTGAAGGTCTGATATTCCGCCGTCATCTGCTGGCCGGCCGCCGGACGCATATTCGCGTACTCGGCTTCGTTCTGGTAGATCATCAGCAAATACTGCATCGCTTAACTCCTGTTGAACGGCTGGATCGCCGACATCCAGTCGAACGGGACACGCACCCAACGACATCTTCAGGATAAATTATTTCGGGCGAACCGTGCATGGCGTTATCGGCTTGCGGAACCGACACAAATGCTTCATGCGTAAGCCGTCAGTCGGCCGGACGGCCGCTCCGGCAAGTGCCGAAAGGCCGCCGGGGAGGAAAGTCCGGGCTCCCTTGACATACGGTGCCGGATAACGTCCGGCGGGGGCGACCCCAGGGAAAGTGCCACAGAGAACGAACCGCCCGCCTTCGCCCCTTCGGGGCTTCGGCGAGGCAGGCCCGCAAGGCTTGCCACGTCGTAGCAGCGTCAGCTGCGTAGACGGGTAAGGGTGAAAAGGTGCGGTAAGAGCGCACCGCGGCTGCGGCAACGGAGCCGGCATGGTAAACCCCACCGGGAGCAAAACCGAATAGGGACGGCGTAGCGGGCTGTTCGCGAAAGCGATAACGCCGCGGGGCGATGTCAGGCCCGCCGTCCGGGTAGGTTGCTCGAGGCCATGTGCAAACATGGTCCCAGAGGAATGGCCGTCACGTATCGTTCGCGCAAGCGGACGGTGCCTTACAGAACCCGGCTTACAGGCCGGCTGATATTCTAAAGCGTTTTCGAGCGAAGTGGTTTTCCGGTTCGCGTGAAGAAAACGTGTCTTGCTAGGAAGTAACGAGGGGCTCGGTGTTAATGCATCGGGCCCCTCACCATTTTGGCTCTCTATCCGACGATCTTCTCCAGGACCGCCATCAACGCCTCCGGCGCCGTGACATTCGGTGCATGGCTCGCGTCGAGCTCGAAAGTGCGCCAGCCATCTTCGCTCTTGGTGCGCCTGGCGAACTGCCCGAACACGTCGCCCGGCGGAATGCGCGTGCAATAGATGTAGCTGCGCGGCATCGCCGGCTCGCCATGTTCGAGCTTCAGCCTTGTCTCGAAACATTTGATCGGCATGTTGATCCGGCGCGCGTTGAGCCAGTCGAGATCGGCCTGCGGCGTATCCGGCGGCGGCGGGTTCGGCGGGATGCGGTAGCCATCGCCTGAGCCAGCTGCCTTGCGCATCGGCTCGCGCCCACCCTCATGGAGATCGAACAGCGACTGGCCGTCTCGCGGCACGAAGGCATCGAGGTAGATCAATTGCGTCACCCGCTCACGCGCGCGGTCGGCGACGCCGGTGGCGACCATGCCGCCATAGCTGTGGCCGAGCAGCACGATGTCCTCGAGGTCCTCGAACCTGATGACGTTGAGAATGTCCTGGATATGCGTGTCGAGATCGATCGCGGGACTGGCCAGATGCGCGCGCTCGCCGAGCCCGGTATAGGTCGGCGCAATCAGGCGATGGCCGGCCTGCGCCATCAGCGGATGCATCTTCTTCCAGGCCCACCCGCCAGACCACGCGCCGTGACAGAGCAGGAAGGTTTTTGAGCGTGCGGCCATCGGCGTTTCCATCGTTCTTGTTTGTACGATGGAGTGTAGCGGGCGAGCGCGCGATGTAAACGCTATGGCTTCTTAAGCCGCGCGCGTGTTCACTTTCACGAAAACGGGTGCACCCTGACCAGCTTCGCGCCGCAGCTTGCCCGCCTCAAAACCGTGCATGCCGATCTGCCATTGCAGCCCGACGATGGCACCCTTGGTCGGCTGCAGCAGCGCAAGCGAGGCGAACAAGGTCACCGGCAGCCACACCGCCAGTTGCAGCCAGACGGCCGGCGCATAGGCGGTCTCGACCGCGAGGATTGCCGGGACCACGAGATGGCCGACGACGACCATCACAAGATAGGCCGGGAAATCGTCGGCGCGCTGGTGAAACAGCTCCTCGCCGCAATGGTCGCAGGTATCCGCCACCTTCAGGAAACGGCCGAACGCGTGCCCCTCGCCGCAATTGGGGCATTTGCCCAAGAAACCGCGCCACATCGCTTTCGTGAGAGAGACTGAACCGGTCGCCATGACCCCACCTCTTCCTTTTCTACGATCCATACAATAGTATCTTGCATCCATACATTCAAAGGATACGGGCCTCAATTGCATGGACTGGACCCCTACAATCTCGGAGCTGAGCGGCCCGCGCTATCAGCGCATCGTCGAGGCCATGGAGGCCGATATCGCGGCCGGCCGGCTGGTGCGTGGGCAGCAATTGCCGACGCAGCGGGCGCTGGCAAAGGCGCTCGGCATCGACCTCACCACGGTGACGCGCGCCTACACCGAGGCGCGGCGCCGCGGCATCATGGAGGCCCGGGTCGGCCAGGGCTCGTTCGTGTCTGAGACCAGCGCGCGCCGCGCGATCGATCTGCCGCATCCCGTCGCGATCGACCTCTCGATGAACGTGCCGCCGCAACCTCTCGAAGCGCAGCTCGACGAGCGCATCATCGCCGGGATGGAAGCCATCCGCGCGCAATCGGGCCTGACGGCGCATCTCAACTACCAGCCGCCCGGCGGCAGCGCACACGAGCGCGAGGTCGCGGCGCGATGGATGCGCGCACGCGTACCGCATGCGCATGCCGACAGGCTCGTGATCTTTCCCGGCGCGCAGACGATCCTGTTCAACCTGCTCGCCCATCTCGCACGCCCCGGCGACGTGATCCTCACGGAGGCCCTCACCTTCCCCGGCATCAAGGCCGCCGCGGCGCGGCTCGGCGTCAAGCTCGTCGGCGTCGCCATGGATGACGGCGGCATCCTGCCCGACGCGCTGGCGAAAGCTTGCCGCACGCATAGACCCAAAGCGGTCTATCTCATTCCGACGCTGCACAATCCGACCACCGCGACGCTTCTTCCGGAGCGCCGCAGCGCCATCGCGAAGATCATCAACGATGCCGATACGATTCTGATCGAGGACGACGCCTACGGGCTGCTCGATCGCTCAGCATCGCCGATCGCCAATCTCATTCCGGAACGGACATATCTCGCAACCACGCTGTCAAAATGCATCGCGCCCGCGCTGCGAGTCGCCTATCTGGTGACTCCCGACAGCAGCTCGCAGCGGGAGATGCGCAGCTATTTGCAGGCGACGGTGCAGATGCCGGCGCCGCTGATGGTCGCGCTGGTGACGCATTGGATCGAGACCGGCATCGCCGACCGCATCATCACCGCCATCAGGAGCGAGGCGATCGGCCGCCAGCAGCTCGCGCAACGCGTGCTCAAAGGATTCGAGTTCCAGGCCAAGTCCGCCGCTCACCATCTGTGGCTGCGGCTGCCGGAGGGCCGTCCGGACGTCGCGGCGCATCTGCTACGGAATGGACTTGCAGTGGTCGCCGGCGAGGCCTTCACCGTCGACGGGACCGCGCCACACGCGGCACGCGTCTCGCTTGGCGCGGCGCGCAACAGGGCGGAATTAACGGAAGCGCTGCGCATCCTCGTGAGCGCGCTGCACAGGCCCGCCGACACCCGGCAGATCGTCTAGCAAATACCTATCGATGCTGACGGCGATGCCGCGAGCGCACGACCGGCGCGACGGGGGACGGATAGGCCGCATGGGCTTCGCTCGGCGCGACGGACTCGCCGCGGGCCCCGCGCGCGGCGGGCGTGAGCTGGCCGCCATTCAGAACGTCGCGGTCCGGATGGGCAGCCTGATAGGCCGCGGGCTCGGAAAACTGAGCCTGCGCCATTGTCGGCATCAAGGCCGCCGCCGACAACAGCGCGGCCGCGACGGCAATCTTCGTGCGGGTCATCGTCCTTCTCCATATGCTCATTCGGGAGTCTGGCCGATCGAACCGCATGATGGCGTCGAGCGGGCCCCAGGTTGAAGTACGAGCATCATGTAGGCCTGTCTTTCGCGAACGCCCGCCACTGCGGATCACGCTTGCGTGCGGTTTTGAAATTGACCTGCACCGCCGCAGCTGTGCTATGCGAGCGATGGCGATCAACAGTTCGGGATCGCCCAGGCGACAGGGACAATCTGTTGGAAATACTCACCTACGCGCTGCTGCTGCTCGGCGCACTGGCCGGGGGCTTCGTCTCGGGCCTTGCCGGTTTCGGCACGGCGCTGATGGCGCTCGGCATCTGGCTCTACGTGCTGCCGCCCTCGCTCGCGGTGCCGCTGGTGCTGATCTGCTCGGTGATCGCGCAGAGCTCGACGCTGCCGTCGATGTGGAAAAGTTTTGATCTCTCGCTGGTCTGGCCGTTCCTGATCGGAGGACTGATCGGCGTGCCGCTGGGCACCATGCTGGTCGCCTCCGCCGATCCAAAAGTCTTCAAGCTGAGCGTCGGCGTGCTGCTGCTGATCTTCTCGACCGCGCTGTACCTCAACAAGAAGCCGCTCGCCGTCACCTTCGGCGGCCGCATTGCCGACGGCGCGATCGGCTTCGCCGGCGGCATTCTTGGCGGTCTCGCCGGATTGTCGGGGCCGCTGCCGATCCTGTGGGCCAACATCCGCGGCTGGAACAAGCACGAGCGGCGCGGCATCTTCCAGCTCTTCAATTTCACCGTGCTCGCCACCGCTTTGGTGTTGCAGACGGCCTCGGGCCTCGTCGCATTCAAGGTGGTCTGGCTCGCGGTGGTCGCCTTTCCGGGCACGCTGATCGGCGCATGGGCCGGCGCGCGCGTCTATCACGCACTGAGCGACAAGCATTTCGGCGATGTCGTGCTCGGTCTCTTGTTCCTGTCGGGCCTCGGCCTGGTCTGGAACAGTCTTGGCACGCACTAACTCCGTGTTTTCTTCACGGTGAGCGCCACGCCGCCGGCAATTCCGACGCCAAGCACGTAGATCCAGCGCTCGCTACGCGGGCGCGCGTACAGGAGACGCCACGGGCTCGGGGGCAGCCTGCTCGGGGGACTCCTCGTGCCGAAGCACCACAAGGCGCTTCCTGAATTCACGCCGTAGCAGCCACAAGCTCAGGGCCGCCTGCAGCGTGGTCGTCGCGATCGACAGGTACCAGACATGCTCCATCCGAAAGCCCGGCCACGTCGAGAGCCAGATCGACGGCAGGGAATAGGTGAGGACCCGCGTTGCCGAGGTCAACAACACCGGCTTGGTGTTGCCGAGCCCCTGAAACAGGCTGGAGCAGGTGAAGATCAGGCCCTGCGCCACCATGTTGAGCGAGACGATGCGCAGGAAAAGCGAGGCAACCGCCATCGTCTCCTGATCCTTCGAGAAGCCGGTAAGCAACAGACCAGGCACGAGCTGCGCCGGGATCAAGAAAACAATCATCACGGCGGTCGCGACAAGCGCCGCCTTGACAAACGTCTCCCTCACGCGCGCTCCATTGCCGGCGCCGAAGTTCTGGCCGGCGATCGGCCCTGCGGCAAGGGCGATGGCGAGTGCCGGCATCTGCATCAGGCCGAGGAGACGCGTCCCGATGCCAAATCCGGCCTGTGCCGCCGAGCCGAAAACGCTCAGCACGTAATAGCCCACGGCCATGATGATGAAGACCATCGCGAACTCGCCGCCTGCAGGCAGGCCGACATTGAGGATCCTCTTCCACTCTCGAAGCTGCGGCCGCCATTGCGCGGGATTAAAGGCGACATAGCGTTCCAGTTTCAGGAAGTACACCAGCAGCATCAGCACACCGATGAAGACGGCAATCGAGCTTGCGAGGCCCGCTCCGGCAACACCGAGCGCGTGCCCGGTGCCCCAACCCGAGATCAGGACCGGCGCCAGCGCGATGTTGATGGCCACTGCAAGCGCTTGAACCACCATGCTCGGTCGCACGATGCCCGTCGCCCGCAACGCAGACGCCATAACTTGCGACGCAAACTGCAGCGCCAAAGCCGGCATGAACCAGAGCAGATAAATCGCGCCGGCTTCGACCGTGGCCTCATCGGCCGCGACCGCGCGCATATATGGACGCGACAATACGAAGCCCGCGCCCAGGGTCAGGAGCCCGAACAGCACCGATAGGAGGACCGACTGGTTGAAGACGAGGTTGGCGTCGCCGCGATCCTTGCGCCCCACCGCGTGCGCCATCAGTGCCACCGTGCCGACGCCGAGCACCTGCATCAGCGCATTGACGAGAAAGCCGGCATTGCCGGCCGCGGCGACGCCCGCGATTGCCGCATCGCCCAGTCCCGACACGAAATACAGGTCGACGAGTTGGCAGATCATGATCGTGATCATGCCGACCACGATCGGTGGCGCCATGCTCAGGATGTGGCTCACGATGGAGCCGCGTGTCAGGTCCTTCATGTCATCCATCCTCTGGCGGCGCGACGGCGGGCTTTCGTCCCGCCGGCCGCGCGCCACTCATTCCGCTGCTGCGATCTGTCCGAGCTCCACCACCTGGCGCTCGAACAGGCCGCGATAGATGCCGCCGGGCTTGGCTGCGAGCTTGGCATGGGTGCCTTGCTCGACGATCTCGCCGCGGTCGAACACCAGGATGCGATCGAGGCTCTTCACCGTCGACAGCCGGTGCGCGATCACGATCGAGGTCCGGCCTCTCATCAGCCGCTCCATCGCCTGCTGGATCAGCGCCTCGGATTCCGAATCGAGGCTCGAGGTCGCTTCGTCCAGGATCAGCACCGGCGCATCGGCCAGGAAGGCGCGCGCCAGCGCCACCCGCTGCCGCTCGCCGCCGGAGAGCTTGACGCCCCGCTCGCCGACGAGCGTCCCGTAGCCCTTGGGCAGGCGCACGATGAAGTCGTGCGCGTTGGCCAGCCGTGCCGCCTGCTCGATCGCCTCCAGGCTGGCGCCGGGCCGGCCATAGGCGATGTTCTCGGCGAGCGACCGGTGGAACAGGATCGGGTCCTGCTGCACGATCGCGATCTGGCTGCGCAGCGAATGCTGCGTGGCCTTGGCGATGTCTTGCCCATCGATCAAAACGCGGCCGTCGGTGACGTCGTAGAGCCGCTGCACCAGCTTGACGAAGGTGGTCTTGCCGGAGCCGGAGCGACCGACGAGACCGACGCGTTCGCCGGCGCGGATCGTGACCGACAGTCCGTCATAGAGCGGCGCGTGATGGCCGCCATAATGGAACGTGACGTCGTCGAACACGAGCTCGCCGCGCTCGATCGCGATCGGCCGCGCGTCCGTCGCGTCTGCAATCCCGATCGGCTCGTCGTGGATCGCCACCAGCTCCTCCATGTCGTTGACCGAGCGCTGCAGGTTGTTGATGTGCATTCCGACGTCGCGCAAATAGGCATGGATGACGTAATAGCTCGTCAGCACATAGGTGACGTCGCCGGGCGAGGCCCGCCCCGATAGCCACAGCAGCACGGCACCGCCGATCACGGAGGCACGCAGGGCCAGCAGCACGGAGAGCTGCGCCAGATTGGTGTAGTTGTAGCGCAGCCAGGTCCGCCGCACGCGCACGCGCCAGCGGTTGACGACGCGGGCAAGCCGCGCATCCTCGCGCGCTTCCGCGCCGAAGGATTTCACCACCGCGTTGCAGGTCAGCGCATCCGCCAGCGTGCCGCCGACCTTGGTGTCCCAGGCATTGGAGATGCGCGCGGCCGGCGCGATGTAACGCGTCGAGAACAGCACCGTCATCGTGACATAGACCAGCGCGCCCAGCGCGATCACCGCGCCAAGCGAGGCCCAGTGCAGGCCGAGCAGGATCATCGACCCGATCAGCACCAGCAGCGATGGCGCCAGCGCCATCAAGATGGTGTCGTTCAACAGGTCGAGCGCCCACATGCCGCGGGTGACCTTGCGGACCGTAGATCCCGCGAAGGAGTTGGCGTGCCAGTCGGTCGAGAACCGTTGCACGCGCATGAAGGCTTCCTGCGCGACCTCGGACATGATCTTCAGCGAGAACGGCACGATGGCCTGGAGGCCGGTCAGCCGCAGCACCATGGACGCTGCGCCCAGCGCCACGATACCGCCCAATGCCAGGAGCGCCGCGTGACGCGCGGCGGGATCGGATGGGCCGCGAGTCAGGGCGTCGACCAGATGTCCGGAGAAGACCGGCATGAACAGGTCGGCGATGGTCGCACCCAACAAGCCGCCGGCCACGACGAGGGTACGCCCCGGCTGCTTCAGCCAGTGCCGGAACACGAAGGGCAGCACCACGCGTATCGCCGCGGGCCTTTTTGACAGAGCGGTCATGGCATCATCCGGCCGCTTATGCCGCGGGCCGGCTCCATTGATGGACGCAGGCCGGCCGCGAGGGCCGAGACGGCGTCACTTAAAGTTAGTTTTGGACTTGAGGAGCGGAGGCTTGGGGAGCGGAGCGATCGGGACTGGAAAACCCAATCGAAGCTGGCGGAAGAGGCCTCTAGGAGGCCGAGCAGATACCGAGCCAGAACATCATCGAGCGCGGGCGTGCGATCTGCGAATGCGACGAAATCATGCAAATCCTCCCGGTTCGATTGAATGAGGTGCGCTTTATAGATGTGTCATCGGTGATTTGCAACGGGGCTCGCGCGAGATCACGCACGAGTGTTGCAAATTGGTGCGCGTCGCCGCGCTCTCCTCCGTCATGCCCGCGTAGGCGGGCATCCAGTACGCCGCGGCGCCTCGGCTCTATTACAGGCTTTTCGGAATACTGGATCGCCCGGTCAAGCCGGGCGATGACACCGAATGAGTGGCTGGCTTAATGCGCGTCGCCGCTGGCGCCGAACGGCGAGGCCGGCTTCTTCAACAGCGTGACGAGCAGGGTGAGGCCGAGATAGAATAGCGTCAGGATGAAGAAAGCATCGCCGAAGCCCATCACCACGGCCTGGCGATGCACGAGCTGCGACAGCTGCTTCATCGCCATCAGGGTGGAATCGCCAAGCCCCTGAAATTTCTGCATGAACATGGTCAGGGTTTCGGTCGCGGTCGCGTTGCCCCAGGTCACGCGTTCCTGCAGGCGCGTGATGTGCAGGTCGGTGCGGTCGTTGAGCACGGTGTTGATCACGGCAAGACCCACGGCGCCGCCGAGATTGCGCATCAGGTTGAAGAGGCCCGAGGCGTTCTTCACCCGGTCGGGCGCCAGCGTGCCGAGCGCGATGTTGTTGGTCGGCACCATCGCGAACATCATGCCGATGCCGCGCAGTATCTGCGGAATCAGCAGCTCGTAGAAATCGTAGTCGCGCGTGATCCAGGTCATCTGGTAGGAGCCGAGCGCGAACACGACGAGCCCGAACGCGATCATGTAGCGCATGTCGTACTTCGCCATGAGACGGCCGACCACCGGCGCGACCAGGAACATGGTGATGCCCGAGACGAACATGGTCTCGCCGATCATCAGCGCGCTATAGCCGCGCACTTCGGCGAGATAGCGCGGATAGATGTAGGTGAGGCCGTAGAGGCCGATGCCGATACAGAACTGAAGGACGCAGCCGATCGCGAAATTGCGATTGGAAAAGGTGCGTAGATTGACGATCGGCTCGGCCGCGGTGAAGACGCGCCAGAAGAAGGCGATCGCCGAGATGCCGCAGATCCAGGCGCAGATCGCGACCGAGGGGTCCTGCATCCATTCATATTGCGGGCCTTCCTCCAGCACGTATTCCAGCGTGCCCAGGAAGCCGGCCATGAACAGCAGCCCCCACCAGTCGAAGCGATCGAGCAATTCGAAATGCGGCTCGTCGAAATCGACCAGTGCCAGCACGCCGATGGTGATGCCGATGCCGGGCACGATGTTGATGAAGAACAGCCAGTTCCAGGACATCAGGTCGGTGATGTAGCCGCCGACGGTCGGCCCGATGGTCGGGGCCAGCGTCGCGACGAGCCCGATGATGGGACCGACGATGTGGAATTTGGTGCGCGGGAAAACGGTGTAGGCCGAAGCGAACACCGTCGGGATCATACCGGCGCCGAGAAAACCCTGCAGCGCGCGCCAGAGGATCATCTCCTCGATGGTGGTGGCGAAGCCGCAGAGCAGGCTCGATACGGTAAAGCCGGCCGCCGAGATTGCGAACAACAGCCGCGTGCCGAAGGCGCGCGACAAGAATCCCGACAGCGGAATCGCGATCACTTCGGCGATCAGATAGGCGGTCTGGACCCAGGAGACCTCGCTGGAGCTTGCCGACAGGCCGGCCTGGATTTCACTCAGGGACGCCGAGACGATCTGGATGTCCAGGATCGACATGAACATCCCGAACACCATGATGATGAAAGCGAACAGCCGCTTCGGCGCGATGCGCTCCGAAGCGAGGTCCGCCATTATGGCAGGTGAAGCGGTCGTGGCGTTGGCCATGGTCTAACCTCGCGGCGCAGGCGCGCTACTGCGGATGGATCATGGTGGCGTCGTCGAGATCGACCTCGCTGTCGGCGTCGGCCGCGCCCTTGTTGGTGTCGACCGTCGCAGTGACCGACATGCCGGCACGGAGCAGGTTTTGCTTCGCGACCGACTTCGGCACGCGGATGCGGACCGGCACGCGCTGCACGATCTTGGTGAAGTTGCCGGTGGCGTTGTCGGGCGGCAGCAGCGTGAACACCGAGCCCGAGCCCGCCGCGATGCTGTCGACGACACCGGAGAACTTGCGCATGCCGTAGGCGTCGACCTTGATCGTCACCGGCTGACCGGGGCGGATGCGCTTGAGCTGAGTCTCCTTGAAATTGGCGTCGATATAGACGTTGTCGAGCGGCACGACGTTGCCGAGCCGCTGGCCCACCGCGACGAAGTCGCCGGCACTGACGAGGCGGTTCGAGAACGTGCCGTCGACCGGCGCGCGCACCGCGGTGAAGGCGAGATCGCGCTCGGCCTTGGCCAGCGTGGTCTTGAGCTCGGCGAGCTGCGCCTGCGCTTCGGCCTGCTGCGCCTTGGCGACGTCGACATTGCTGAGCGCGACGTCGTAGGCGGCCTGCGCAGCCTTGACCGCGGCGGGCACCCTGGTCGCGTCCGGCCTCGGAGCTCTCGAAGGTGGCGCGGGAGGCAAAACCCTTGTTGCTCAGCGCCTGCTGGCGCTCATAATCGAGGTCGGCGCGCTTGAGGCCGGCTTCGGCGGAGACGAGCTGCGCCTTGGCCTGTGCGACCTGGCTGTCGAGCGCCGCGACCTGGCGGCCGATGCGATCGATGGTGGCCTGCTGGGTCGCGATCCTGGTCGCGGCGGCGTCGACCGCGATCTTGTAGTCGCCGTCGTCGATGCGGAAGACGATGTCGCCGGCGCGCACTGTCGTGTTGTCGCCGGCGAGGATCGAGGAGACGTGGCCGGCAACGCGCGCGCCCAGCATGGTGTTGTTGGCGCGGACATAGGCGTCGTCGGTCGCGACGTAGAAGCGGCCGACCAGGGTGTAATAGCCGGCATAGCTCGCGGCCGCGAGCGCCAGCACCAGCCCTACTCCCATCATCACGAATTTGCGCTTGCCGGACTTCGGCGCGCCGGCGGCGGCGGGCGCGTCTGGGGCTGCGGCCGGCTTGTCGGTCACGGGCTGCTCCGGCGCCTCGTTGGGGCGGCGCTTGGTTTCCTCGGCCACATGAGAGCGCAACTGCTCGGCGAGAGCCACAGACGTCTCGGTGGCAGCGTCACCACCCGCGGGCGTCGGCGTCTCCACGGCGTCCGGGCGAAGGACGCGCGCAGCCTGGTCTCTCACTACGGCCATGAAGGCCTCCCCAAAAAAAGCGCGATGAGGGACGGCCGCCGTGCGGCCGGGTCCCTCTCGCCGATCCCAAATATCATTGACCGAACGGTTCGGTCAATATAGATAATATTCCCGGGCAGACCCTACTGGCCCGAATCCTTTATTTCGGTTTCATGACCCTCGACCGATGCAAAAACCTTCCGAGACCCTGAACCAATGGTTGTAGCCGACCGCGAACATCTGCACGTCATCCAGGAGGAGGACAGCTCCAAACGCCGCCAGATCCTGGACGGGGCCCGCAAGGTGTTCATGGATCTCGGGTTTGACGGCGCCAGCATGGGCGAGATCGCCCGCGCGGCGCAGGTCTCCAAAGGCACGCTTTACGTCTACTTCGCCGACAAATGCGCGCTGTTCGAAGCCATCCTCGAGCAGGAGGCGCTCCAGCACGGGCAGGTCGCGTTCAATTTCGATCCGGCACGCGATGTTGAAACCACGCTGAAGGATTTCGGCCGGGCCTATAACCGTTTGCTGTGCCGGCCCGGCGGCGGATCGGCCATCCGCACCGTGATGGCGATCGCCGAGCGCATGCCCGATCTCGGCCGCCGCTACTATGCGCGGGTGCTGGACAAGTCCATCAACCGCCTCTCCGACTATCTCAACACCCATGTCGCCTCCGGCGATCTCGCGATCGACGATTGCGATCTGGCGGCGTCGCAGTTCATGGAACTGTGCAAGGCCTCGCTGTTCCTGCCCTTCGTCTTCCAGGCCGCGCCCGCACCGTCGGAAGAGCGCATGAGCGAGGTCGTCGACAGCGCGACGCGGATGTTCCTGGCGGCGTATCGGGCGAAGTAACCGCGCAGAATAACCTCTCTGCCGTCATTGCGAGCGCAGCGAAGCAATCCAGAATCTCTCCGCGGAAACACTCTGGATTGCTTCGTCGCTTCGCTCCTCGCAACGACGGCTGAGTTGCGCCTGTAGAAGTCTCAGCATTATATTCGGGCTCATGTCCCGTGATCTCCGCCCGCCCGTCGATATCCTCCATTACGAGATTGTCCAGGAACAGGCCTCCGCGCTCGGACGGATGGGCCGCACGCTCGAACAGGCGCTGGCGCGCTTGCGCGAGTTCGACGCCGCCCATGCCCTCCCCGAGGTGTCAGCCTCGATGCAACCCGCCAGGCGGAAACTGGTGATGGAAGCCGGCCACGCACTCTGGATGTTCGTGGTGCAGCGTGAGGCATCCGGCCTGCGCGACAGCCGCCACATCATGCGGACCTACAATGTCCCGGCCGAGGTGCAGCTGTGCATGGGGCTGGTGCCGGCACCTTCAAAGTCGGCCTGAAAATGATTTCTACGGCGCGGGCGCGAAGGCGTGCACTCATTGAGCGGCGGACCGCCTGATGTGCGGTTTTCCTCGGCCAAGCCGAAGTCTCTCAATCCTCGCTAGGCGTGCACCGGATCTCGTTCGGTCGACAGCATCCCGACGGCAATTCGGTCCAAGTCGGCTTCAAGAATCTCAGGTCGTCACCAAACCCCTGCGGCTTGACCTTGTTGCCCCATGCCTCTTCCAATGAGTACCGCAGCTCATCGGCAAGGCACTCGACACTGTCTCTCAGTCGCTTGTGGTTCCACCATTCTCCACCGTGTTCATCTCTCGGATCACGTCGCGCATCGCCAGGCGACCAAGGGGTTATCCTCATCGACAAGGACGGCATTGGCGGCGGCTGGTGATCAGCTACACGGAGTGAAAGGCTTTATGGGCAACTCAACACCCGTGCCACCCGAACAGCCCTCCGGCGTAGGATGCCCCACCCTGAGGAGTTCTCGCAGATCAACCAGAAAGACATGGACAAGGATGGCAAGCTGAAGATCGCAGGCAAGGATGAAGTGCGTGAAGCAATCGGCCGCTCACCTGACACCGGAGGCACCTTCCTTATGCGGATGTACTTCGAGCTACTCAAAGACACGGTAGGTGGCACCTATGAGCAGTCGATATCGTCAATCAATCGGCGTGCTGTTCGACGGGAGATCAGCAGCATGGGTACTAGTCACCACAGCAGCTTGATGGCTCCGGCAATCCCTAAAAAGCACAGGAACCACAACACGACCTGCCCGGATACTCCTTCGAAGCTGGCCTGCCCTACAGTGAATTTTATGGGATTACCATCAGCCTGCTTCAACATAGCGACGACCAGGTAGGCGACCAAGGCAGCAATGGGAAGGCCGAAGATGACGGCCGCCTTTTCCAGCAAGAACTTGCTCTTTGGGGTGTCTGCGAAGAGCTCCCCTCCGATGAAATAGCCACCTACACCAATCAGGACGAATACCACGACCAAGATAATGAACGTGACAAACACGCCCGTCATTCTATTTTCTAACTCTTGATCTGCTTCGCTCGGCATGCCGTTCCCCTTATCCCCACGCACGCGCGCAGACTGCACAAATGCGCGGTACACTTCAAGCATGAAAGAGTTTTGTGCTGCGACAGACGACCACCTGGATGAATACGAGAACGGCACCATCACCATCTCGGAGGACATTGAGTTCTCGATGCGCCAGACGGTGCGCCAAACCATTCACTACATCCTCTCGAGGTACATGGCGGGCAGCAAGATGAGCAGGGCCGCCGCAAGCCCTTTCGCAACATCGGCAACGCTATCGTGTATATCGAGTGGCGCGCGAAGAACAGTGTCCGCAACTCGATCGAGGTGCGCAAGTCTCTGAAGCAGCCTCAAACGTTGTTGAAGGTCTTGCCATCGATGCAATCAAGGTCAAGAAGTGCCCGAACAAGTGTCGGAAGGAGCGATGGAGTGAGGCGTTCCGCCAAATACCTGCTCGACGCGCCACGCGCTCGCAGCCACCGCTGGTGAAAAGACCGCACATGCTCGAGGCGGGGGAGACTTCCGTTTTGCGTCGGTAAGCTGACCTTATTTGTACACGACCTAGTCGGTCACCTGCTTGCGGAGCGCAGCGAGATCGTTGACGACCATCTTGGTCGGGCCGGTCCAGATGATGCCGTCATCCTGGAGGCGGCTGAGGATCAGGCTGATCGACTGCCGCGTCGCGCCGATCATGCGCGCGAGATTGGCCTGCGTGATGCGGCCGAGCGAGATCGGGCCGTTCTCGTCCTGGGCCGCGTTCTCGCACAGCTTGACCAGCAGCAGCACCAACCGTTCGGCCGCCTTCTGTCCCGCCAGCGTCTGCGCCAGCATCGAATAGGTCTCGCCCTTGAAGCCGAGGCACTCGATCAGCGCGATTGCGAACGACGGCGACTGCGCGATCAACCGGCGGACCGCATCCTGGTCGAGATGCAGTGCTTCGACGCGCCCCAGCGCGCGGGCCGACCAGCTGTGGCGGTGATCGCCGAGGATATAGGGCGCGCCGACGAAGTCGCCTGCCTCCCAGGTCGATAGCATCAATTCGCGCCCCTGCGTGCCGGCATGGGTGCTTTCGACAATCCCGTTCAGGATGATGTGGACGCCGTTTGCGGGCTCGCCCTCCCGCAGCAGATATTCGCGGTTCTGGTAGGTCGCGAGCCTGCCGGTTCGCATCACCAGTTCCAGATCGGGCTTGTCCAACGCCTTCAGCACATAACGTCCGGTCCCGGGCCGTGGCAGTTCGGCGCGCGGCTCAGCTGGATCGGCCACCTCATGCGCATCGCTGCGCCCCACGATCGGTCTCCCTTCGAGTGACGGCTCGAAGGCTAGGAGGTCTCCGCTCAGATTGCAACGCGGCGCAGAAGTTCGGGCTCGGCTGAAACCTCCACGAAAGCGCAAGCCAGATCAGTGAGCAGGCGCTCCCGGCCGGCCGGCGCCAGGAACGTGACGCCATAAGGCACGCCGGCTGCGGTGACGGCGTTCGGAACGGCGATGGCGGCGAGGCCGAGCGGGTTGGCATAATTGGTATAATAGCCGTTGTTGAAGTTGGCCGTCAGCGGATCGCGCGCGACGTCGTCGATGCTCAGCACGGTGCCGACCGTGGGCACGACCAGCGCATCGTGATCTTGCCAGAAATCGCGCAGCGATCGCTGGACCTCGTTCACCTTGTAGAGCGCACGATAGGCGTCGGCCGCCGTGAACTTCCGGCTGCCGATGACGAGGTCGCGCACGATCTTCACGCCCGCCTCCGGGTTGGCGTCGAGGAATGCGCCGACCGAGACGTCCCGCTCGGCGAGGAACGGTCCGAAAAACATCAAATCGTTGACCGAAATGAACGGCGCGAAATCGACCGATGCGACCGACAGATCGAGCTGCCGCAGCTTGCGCAGCCCATCGCCGAACAGCGCCTCCGTCTCCGCATTGCCGAAGAACCTGAGCTGATCCGGACGCGGAGTTGCGATGTTGAGGGGGCGCGGTGGAGATGCCTGCTCCGTCCATCCGGCGAAATCCACCGGTGAAAAGCAGTCCTCGGCATCGCGCCGCGCCAACACGCGGTAGACGTCGTGGCCATCGCGGGGATCGCGCGTGTAGAGCGAGATGGTATCGAAACTACGGCACGCGTAGACCATGCCGCGCTGACTGAAGGCGCCGGGCGCCGGCTTGAAGCCGGTCACGCCACAATAGGACGCCGGCACCCTGCCCGATCCGCCGGTATCGGTGCCGAACGCAAAGGACGAGGTGCCTGTCGCGACCGATACCGCGGCGCCCGAGCTCGAGCCGCCGGGGATGTAGTCCGGATTGTGCGGGTTGCGGGCGATGCCATAGGGCGAGCGCACGCCGACGAGGCCGGTCGCGAACTGATCCATATTGGTCTTGCCGAGATAGATCGCGCCGGCGGCGATGGCGTCGGCGACAACCGGGCTGGTGTCTTTCGCAGTGTAGGCGAATTCCGGGCAGGCCGAGGTGGTCTGCTCGCCGGCCACGTCGATACAATCCTTGACGGAGAACACGAGGCCGTAGAGCGGCAGCTCGCCGATCTCGCCAACGCGGGCATCGAGCGCGCGGGCCTTGGCCATGACGCCTTCGGGATTTGCCGTCGAGATCCAGACGCCGCTCTGGTCGGCGTCGTCAAGGCGCGACAAAACATGCGCGGCGACATCGGACGGCTTGAGCTCACCGCTGCGATAGGCGGCGCGGAGGCGGCCAGGTGCGAGATTCATGTCGGTCACGTGCTTGCGGGAATTGGAAATGTGCCGGCGAGACAGGCCCGCCGGCACCGATCCTAGCGGCCGATCACCTTCTCCAGATAGGCGGGCTGGATGAAGGCTTCGAAGTCGGCGCGCGGCAGCAACTTCGGCAGGCGCTCCTGCTTCACCAGGAAATCGGCGGTCGAGATCAGCGTGTCGACGAACTTGCCCTTTTTCGCGGATGTGCCGAGATACTCTTCCGTGAGCTGCTTGTTGCAGGGGACCATCCCGGTGCCCTTCATCATTCGCTGCGCGTCCTCGATGGGCAGCGAAAGCTCTTCAGCGATGATTTCGGCGGTCTTTTCCGGGTTCTTCAGCCAGAAGTCGATGCCTTCGCATTCGGCCTTGATGAACTTGTCGACATAGGACGGATACTTCTCCGCGAACGCGTTCATGACGACGCCGATGTCCCAGGTCGGGTAGCCGCGCTTGGCCATCTCGCCCGAGGTGACGAGGATCTTGCCGCCGTTCTTGACGGCCTTGCCGAGATTCGGTTCCCAGAACCAGGCCGCGTCGATATCGCCGCGAAGCCAGGCCGCCGCGATATCCGATGGCGCGAGGTCCAGGATCTTCATCGAGGCGGGATCGACACCCTCATCCTTGAGCGCCTGGAGCAAGAGGTAGTGTGTCGTGGAGCCGAACGGCGCCGCCACCGTCTTGCCCTTGAGGTCCTTGAGCGAGGTGATGTTCTTGTCGGCGCGAACCACCATCGACTCGACATAGTCGAGCATGTTGATCACCAGGATGCCCTTGATCGGCAGGGCGCGCGTCGCGCCGATCGCGGTCGGCGGATTGCCGAGGCCGCCGAAATCGACGTCGTTGCCGGCGATCGCGCGCAGCATGTCGCCACCGCCGCCGATCTTGACGTATTTGATGTCGACGCCCGGCATCTCCTTGGCGAGCAGGCCAAGATGCTTGGTGACCAGTTGCGCGTTGACGAGGTTCAGATAGCCGACGGTCACCTTCGCCGGCTTGTCCTCGGCGCGGACTGCGGCCGTGAGCGCCAGCGTGGTAACCGCGAGCGTCGCAATCAGTCTCTTCATCATGGAGGTCTCCCCTAGGATCAGGATTGGATTCAGGCCCACGGCATCAACAATTTGGCGATGCCGCGCATCATGAGATCGAGCACGACGCCGGTGAGGCCGAGCACGATCAGCCCCATGATCACGATGTCGGACAGCAGGAATTTTGCAGCGTCCCAGATCATCCAGCCGATGCCGGCGGAGGCCGCAACGATTTCGGCGGCGACGAGAACGGTGTAGGTGAATCCAAGCGAGATGCGCATGCCGGCGAGAATCAGCGGTCCCGCCGCCGGCAAATAGATATGGAAGAGCAGATGGCGCCGGGTCGCGCCGAGCGACTGCGCGGCGCGCACATAGACCGGGTCCACGCTGGTGACGGCCTGGATCGTCGAGATGACGATGCCCGGCAAACCGGCAAGAAACAGCAGCGACAGCTTCGAGCTCTCACCGATGCCGAGCCACATCACCAGCAGTGTATAAAGGCCGAGCGGCGGCAGCGGTCGGTAGAACTCGATCAACGGATTGAGCAGCGCACGTGCATTGCGCGACACCCCCATGAGGACGCCGAGCGGGATGCCGATCAGGCATGCTAGGGTAAAGGCCGTGAGGATGCGATAGAGGCTTGCGCCGAGATGCTGAAGCAGGGTCGCGCCCTGATATCCCTTCGTCATCGTCTTGACGAACGCGGCCCAGACCGCCTGCGGCTTCGGCAGGAACAGCTCGTTGGCCCAGCCCATCTCCGTGACGATGGCCCAGCCGGCCAGCAGCACGGCCACGGTCAGCGTCGAGAGCAGCACCGATCGCGAGACCTTCGGAGGCCGCAGCCGCAAGCTGCCGCGTCGCGTGCGATCCGGCGAGATTGGAATCGTCATGTGGGTCGCCTCGACGCTCATGTCCGCACTCCCAGGATCTGCATGATGGTCAGCGCGTAGATCCGCGTCGCCATCACCGACTTGGTGATCGAGATGTTCTCGTTGTCGACGGCCCAGCCGTCTTCTCCGGGACCGAACGTCACCGCATTGATTCCGGCTTCGCGGAAGCGGATCGTGTCGTTGAAGGCATTCTTGCGGTTGACCCCGGGCTCGCGGCCCATCAGACGCCGGTAAACCGCGCGCAAGGAGCGGCAGGGCTCCTCCTCGACCGGCACCGGTTCGGTCGCGTTGACGAACAGCGAGCCCGGCACCTGGCGCACCTCCACCTTGACGTCGTTCACGCCGGCAAAAGTGTCCCGTCCGAGGCGCTCGATATCCGCAATCACGCTCGATAGCGTCATGCCGGGCACGATGCCGACCACGGCGAGCGTGATGGTGCAGGCATCCGGCGAGAACTGCATCTCGCCAGGCAGGCCGGACCGAATGCGCACCACAGCGCAGCAGGGCGGCGTATGCCCCATGAACTTGCTGGGGACATGTGTGAACGCCATGTCCTTCAGTTTCGGCAACAGCTTTGCCGCTTCCATGATGGCGTTGACGCTGATGTCCGGTCGCCAGATGTGCGACTTGATCCCGTGAACGGTGAGCTCGATCAGGCAGTGGCCGGAATTGGCCACCGACAGGTTCATGCCCCAGTCCTTGCTGACGTCGCCCCAGGCGGTCGGCTCGGCCGTGATCTCGTAGTCGGCGGTCAGGCCAACCTTGTTTAGCATGTAGATGGAGCCTTCGGTGCCGTTCCGCTCTTCATCGACGGTGTAGCAGCACATCAAGGTGCCATCGAACTTCACACCCGCTTCGGTCAGGGCCTGCACCGCGAGCAACGATGCAGCGAGGTTTCCGCGCGTGTCGGACGTGCCGCGCGCATAGAGCAGATCGCCGTGGCGCGTCGCCTTGAACGGATCGAAATCCGTCATATGCCATTTTTCGGGTTCGACGGCCGGATAGGTGTCGAGGTGATCGTTGAGAATGAGCGAGGGGGCGCCCTCCCGCCCTTTGAGCACGCCGAGCACGTTCGGCCGGTGCGGCTGCGCGCTGTGCTTGGTGACCGCCATGCCGAGCGCTTCGAGCTTGCCCGCGACCAGCATCGAAATCGCCTCCTCCTCGGCGGGCGGCAAATCGGGATCCAGCGGATTGCCGGAACGGGGCTGGCCGGTGCGGATCAGCTCGGACGCGAGTTCAAGCCAGCGCTCCTCCGTGATGCGCGACAGCACGCGCTGTTCGAGATCCGAATAAGGAGGGGTGACAGGCATCTGCATGACGGGATCCGCTGGCTCACGGCGCCGGCAGCGCCGCTTCGTGGCAGCCTCCTCATTGCAGCGACTGTGCCAACTGCCGAAAAAGCCCGCGGCAGAACAATTGTCTTTCTGACTTCAATGGCTTAGGCGAGATTTGCGCGTGCGCAAATTTTTGCGCCCGAGATGCGCTCTGCCGAAGACACGGTGTCAGCTGAACAGGCAAGGCTCAGCGCGAGCCCGGCCGGCGTGGGCTCGTAGCCCGCATGGAGCGAAGCGGAATGCGGGAACGCCTTCCCGGATTGCGCTGCCCGTAATCCAGGCTACGGGCCATGCGCAATCAATCGTCGGCGTACTCATCCTCTTCGTGTTTTCGCGCCATGCTCTTGCGCGTACCGAGCGAGCCGGTCACGGAGGGATCGCGCGCATTCGCATAGGGATTGCGCCCGCCCGCTCGCGCGGCGACCTCTTCGCCGGAGACGGCGGCGGGCTGGCAGATCAGGCGGCGGCTGGCGCGACGCATCAGGTCGACGTGGATGTGATCGTAATGATAGACGTTCGAGCCCGGCGCCAGCACCGTGGTGAAATGCACGCAGGCGCCCGACTGCACGTCGCGCAGGAATCCCTGCTCTTCCGGCATGCCGCGCCAGCCATCCTTCACGGTGACGCGGCGGCCGTCGGCGAGCACGAAGGCGGCGATGTCGAGCGCATTGCCGAAGGCATGCTCGGAAATATGGGCATGCGAATTGCCGTTCATGCCGCGGCAGGAATAGGCGGAGATCTGCTTGATCTCCGCGACGCGGGTGCCGAACCAGCGCATCGCCGAGGGCTGCACGGTGTCGGCGAGCCAGCGGTCGAGCTCGGATACGATGGGACAGGCCAGCGTCGCAACCGGCTTGATCGCAACGGGGCCGACGGCGGTGACGGGATCGCCCCGTGCGGGACCAAGACGCGGCGGCGGTTGCTGCGCGGGCGCCTGCGAGTACGGCGCCGGCCGCGCCGGATAGCTCGGCGCATTCATGTAGCGCGACGCGCCCGCGGCATCGGTACCCTCGGGCGGCAGGTCGATCTCGTCCTCCTGCTGAGCCACGCCGGGCGCATTCAGAGGCATTGGACCAGGCGAGGCGCCATAGCCGGAAGGCTGCCGCACCGCGCTCTCGGGATAGTTTGAGCGTTGCGGATAGTTCTGGCTCTGCGGGTAATTCGATCGTGGCTGCGTCACCGGCCAGCGCGGCTGGTTGCCGATGCTCCCGGGCGGTCGCAAATCCTCATCGGCAAAGCCGTAGCTGCTCGAGCCTTCGCCGAGGGCGGCGACCTTGAGCGGAAACTCCGCGCCGCACATGCCCGGCCCGGAGATCGGGTCGATGCGAACGAGATCCGGCCCTTCTTTCACCGCGCCCGATTTCAGGCATGCGGCTTCGGCCTCGGCCCGCCACGGTTCACGTTCGGCCTGGAAGACGCCGCGTCCGCAACCCGCTAACGAAACAAGGACGATGGAGCCGACGAGATACAAACGAACTCCGCGCGTCATGGACGCACGTTCGGTGAATTTACTTAAAGACTCTTCAACGTGTTGATTTCAGTGTTCTTTAACCATGCCGGCCCACGCGGGCCTAATGCCCTGCCGGTGACGAGCGACAGCAAGGCTGACTTTTTCGAAAAGAGACTCTCTGTTAACCATGACGCTCTCGCGCAAGGCGGCGCGAGCAGCGGGAGCGACCTCATGACGTTCGCCGGGAGACTGAGCGTTATCACCGCGTACCTCGCCATGGCCTTTGTCGGTGCGATCGTGCTCGGCATGATCTAGCGGCTTCAGCCGGAGCTATCGAACGCATCCCTTACGACCGCGCGCTCCCCTGCCGCGACGTCGTGATCAGCTCCTGCGGCCGCTCTTCGGCTCGCGTCCAGTCGTTTCCGGAACACCAGAAATGGCCGACTGCGCAGGCTTCGACGTGAAGCTTGCCAGAGCTCTTCAGCGTCATCGTCGCATAATAGGTGCTGCCGCTGGAGCGGCTGTAGATGTTGCCGGTCCAGACGTCGTGCGTTTTCGGTTTCATGTTGACGAGCACGCTCTCGCCCCTGGTCGATGCTTCCGTCAGCGCGAAGCCGCACAGTGCAGGACCGCAGCGTTCGATGCGGACCGTGCCCTTGGCGCCTGCGCTTTCCCATTCGCCGAGCGGCAAATAAGCGAGTTCGTCGTCGCCGCGCTCAGGGCTGGTCACGGCCTGCTCGAGCACCGGCCTTGGCGCGACGACCGGCGCCTCCAAGCGCGGCGGATCGAGCGCGACGGTCTTCGGCGGATCCATCCGCGGTAGCTCGACCCGTGGCGGATTGGAGCTTGGCGCCGGCGGCAGAATAACAGGTTGCGACGTCGTCGAGGCAAGGACAGGAGCCATCGGCACAGGCGCAGGCGCGACCGCAATGGCTGGCGCCGGCCTGACCGGAGCCACGGGATAGAGCGGCTGCGGCGGCGGAAGCACCGGCGCCGGTGTCGTATCGACGTCCGGCCGAAAGCTGCGATGGGAGGAAACCGAGACACAGGAAGCCGATCGGCAATTCCTGGGCGACTCGACCTGGAATCGATGACCGCCGATCGAGAACGCGTAGGAGCCGGCCTCGGCTGCGGGCGCAATCGCCAGCAGCGCGATCAATGTGCCAAGCGAAGTCACAAGCCGCATCATCGGCGCCTCCCTCTGTGTGGCGACGAGGTTACGCGGATGGAATCGCGACTGAATGTGCGCTGCGTCACCCAGCGGCCGCGAGCCGTTGTGACGTCTATCACAGAACGCCCGACCAGCCCGGCGTAGGGTCGAACCACGTTTCATCCACCCGCGACTTCAGTCCCATCGGGACCCACACATTCTTCGGAGGTTGTCATGAACAAGCTCACCATCGCCGCCACCGCCCTCTTCCTCGCGTCCACCGCCGCCGCGCATGCCGGCAATGCGATCTCGTTCCAGATCGAAGGCCAGAACATCCGCATCGAGACGCCGCGCAACTGCGCCTCGCTCAATTGCGTGACCATCGTGGCGCCGGGCTTGTCGGACAAGCCGATCAAGCTGAACAACATCAACCTCAAGGGCCTTGGCTCCAAGGACAATGACGTCGACACCACGCCGGCTCCGGCCACGACCGCGCAGCCGGCGCCGGCTCCGGTGCAGCAGCAGGCCCCGGTGCAGTCGACCGCGCCCGCTGCGCCTACCATCGCGGCTCCGGCAACAACGGTTGCCGCTGCTCCGTCCGTCGGCTACGACGCCACGACGCAGACCGCGCCCGTTGCGGCTCCCGCTCCCGCTGCTGCGCCCGCGCCGGTCGCGGTTGCGCCGGCCCCCGCTCCGGCTCCCGTCGCCGCTGCGCCTGTCGCGGTTGCCAACACTCCGATCGGCGTTTGGGCGACCGAAGAGAACAAGGGCAATGTCCGCGTCGAACAGTGCGGCGTCAATCTCTGCGGCTACGCCGCGAAGACCAACGAGCGCATCCTGATCAACATGAAGCCCGACGGCGCGAAGTGGAGCGGCCGCATCCACGATCCCGACTCCGGCCGCAACTACGACTCGACGATCGCGATGAAGGGCCCGAATGCAATGCGTGTGCAGGGTTGCGCCTTCGGCGGCATGTTCTGCGGCGGCCAGACCTGGAAGCGCGTGAGCTGACCCCGCAGGCGTCGTCTCCAATACATGCACATTCTTCGTCATGCCCGGGCTTGTCCCGGGCATCCACGTTCTTAGTCCCGCGCTTCAAGGCGTGGATGGCCGGGACAAGCCCGGCCATGACGGTGGAGAGGCTTGGCCACAAGCCAGCATCGCGTGCCGTTTGAACCTTCACCGCCCCCGTGCGATAGACATTCATCCGCCATTCACCTGCATCAGGATGATATCGGTCGATCTCACCTCGCGTTTCTCACCGGGACCTCCTCGTGACTTTTATCGTGGCCTGGCGCCGCTTCTTGTTCGCGCTTGTGCTGCTGGCGTTGCCGCCGGCCGGCGCCAGCGTTGCGTTCGCATCCGATGCGATCGAGCTTGCGCAGGCGCAGCCAGAAGCGCAGCCGGCGCCCGCCCCCTCGCCGACGCCATCGGCTTCACCCGCTCCCGCGACCGAGGCGCAGCCCGCCGCCGTCGAGCCGATCGGCAACGTCGCGACGGTGACGGGCATCGCGACCGTGATCCGCGACAAAAATTCCTATCCGCTGCGGGTGCGCGACGACATCTATCTCAACGACGTCGTGCAGACTTCGTCGAACTCCTCGCTCGGCATCACCTTTGACGACGCGACCACCTTCAATCTCTCCGCCGGCACGAAGATCACCATCGATACTTACGTCTACGAGGACGGCGGCAAGCACAACGCAGGAATCTTCGACATCGGCAAGGGCACGGTCGCCTTCGTCGCGGCGGCGGTGGCAAAGACCGGCGACATGAAGATCACGACGCCGACGGCGACGCTGGGCATCCGCGGCACCACGGGCGTCGTCGACGTGCCGGAAGGCGCGGCCGCGAACAAGACCAACAACGTCAACATCAAGCTCTATCCCGACGCCGACGGCCGGGTCGGACACATCGACGTCGACGACCGCACCAGCGGGACGCGGCTCGGCGCACTGACGCAAGGCGCGAGCGGTTTTGCGATCCGGCCGGGCGCAGCCGCTGCCGGCGTCATGCGCTTTGCCGCGGTGCCGATCACGATTGCGCCACAGCAGATCGCACGCGATCGCGGCTTCGTCAGCCAGGTGCATCTGGCGCAGACCACCGGCCGGCAGATCGTCACCGAGCAGCGCGACTTCCGCCGCGCCAATCCGGCCGCGAGCCCTCGAATTCCGCGACCGTTCCAGCCGCCGCAACAGCAACAATTGCGGCCGAACACGGCGCCAGGACAACAGCCACAACAGCCGCAGCGGCCGAACGGTCAACCCGGTCAGAACAACCGTCCGGGGACGCAACAGCCAGGCACGCCAGGCCGTCAAGGCGCCCAGCCGCCGCAGCGGCCGGGCCAAGGCGGCGCCGTGCAACCGGGTACGCCGCGCGCGGGTCAGGGGCAGCAGCAGCCCGGCCAGAAGCAAGACGCGGGACGTCCGGCAGGCGCACCGCGCGCCGGTCAAGGCACGCAGCCTGACGGCACCCCGCAAACCCGGCCGCGACGCGGTGGACAGATTCCGACGCAGCCCGGCGGAGTCGTACCGCCGCAGCCGAGCGGAACGCAACCGCAGCCCGGTGCGCAGCCGCAACTGCCGCGTAGCGGCATGCAGCCGGGCCAGCCGCCCGCTGCTCAACAGCCAGGCATGCAGCGCCCGGGCGGCTTCCAGCAGCGCCTCCCCGCAGCACAACGCCCCGCAGCGCCGCGAAGGCCAGCGCCAGTTCCGAAGGAGAAGGAGCGGCGGTGACTTCTTCCTTCTCCCCTTGTGGGAGAAGGTGGCGCGAAGCGCCGGATGAGGGGTCGCTTCAGCGAACTCAACTGCAACAGATTCGCGCGCCGATAGAACCCCTCACCCGTCTCGCCGCTTCGCGGCGAGCCACCCTCTCCCACAAGGGGAGAGGGGAACTGTCAGCGCGGCTCGACGGCGATGTTGCTAAACTCACGCCTCGCCGCGCAGCCAGGCTTTCATCTTCTGCAACAGACCGTGCCGCAGCTCGCCCACCGAGGCCGCTTCAGCTGGTCTCAGTGTCTGCAAAGCTGCATCGACATCGTCGGTTGCCAGCGTCGGCTCGGGCGCAGGCGAGGATGCAAGCCCGGCCGCGGCAAGCGCGATCGGGCCAACCTGGGTCAGGAACGCGCGCTCGTCTTCGCGCGACAGGCGCGCGAGCGCTTTTTCCAGCGTCAGCCAGTCGACGGCCTTGATGTCGTTCATCAGCTTGCGGACCGGACCGTCCCCGGCCTCCATCCGCCAGAAATGCACGACCTTGGAACGTCCGCCGGACTGATAGACGAGCGTGCCCAGAAATTCGTGGATGGCGACGTCGTGGCCGGTCTCTTCCAGCACTTCGCGATGCGCGGCTTGCTTCGGCGTTTCGCCGTCGTCGAGCTTGCCCTTGGGCAAGACCCATTCGTTGCGCTTGCGCTGGCGCACGACGGCAATCAGCGGCGGCGCACCTCGCCGCAGCACAATACCACCCGCCGCCATGACCGGCGCCCGTGCCATCACCCAATCCGTCGTCGTCGAAACGTCCCCACGAACGATATAGGCGGCCGAGGCGCCGGATTGAAGGCTAGTTTTTTCTCAGCAGCGCTTGACCCGCCCGGATGCGCGTGCCTTCGGCGATGCCGTCGCAGAAGGTGAAATCGCCGGGAGCGAGGATGATGATGGTCGAGCCATGCTCGAACCAGCCAAGCTCCTCGCCCTTGCTCACGTTGACGTCGCAGGGAAAATTGACCGGCCCCCTGGTCTGCGCGTTCAGCACCATGTCGAGGAAATGCAGACGGATGCTTGCGACCAGGATCGCGGCGACCGGTACCAGCGTCACGGCTTCGCCGGTCGGCAAACGCGTGCGGATCACCGCGCGCTCGTTCTTGCAAAACAGACGCTCGACCCGCTTCAGCGCGATCGGGTTGACGTTCCAGACATCGCCATGGATCAGCGTGACGCGTTCGATATGCGCGTCAAAGGGCGCGTGGAAGCGGTGATACATGCTCGAGGTCAGCCGCAGCGTGACGAAGGAGCCGTTGCGGTGCTGGTCGACCAGCACGGAGTCTCCGAGCAAATCGAGCAGCGAGTACGGCGCGCCCTTGACCTGGAACAGCTCGGTGTCGGCGATCCGGCCGTGGGCGCCGACGATGCCGTCGGACGGGCTGGCGACGATGGAGGGGTCCGGATCAAAGGGTCGCAGGCCGGGCTTGAGCTCCCGGGTGAAGCAGTCGTGCAGACTCCTGAAATGGGTCTTGCGCGCCTCCGTGAGATCGAGGTCGGAGAACAGCTTCCACAGCGCGATGGAGCCGTCCCGCACCAGCGGGTTCTCGATCTTGGAGAACCAGCCCATGAAGCGGGTCAGCGCGGCGCGGGGGATGCGGTTGGTCAACAGGAAGTTGAGGTCTTCCTGCTGGGTGAAAGAGGCGATGAGGGCTTTGACTGTCATGAATCTGTCAGCTCGCAGTATTAGCGCTTGTTGTCATGGAAACGACACTCCCGATTCTTTCTTTGTCCGTGGCCGCCGCAGCGTCCGCTGCCGCCGCCTTCCCGAAAATCAAGGCGCGGATCGAATTGTCCCGCGCCAAGCACCGCTCGCTCGCCGGACATTCCAAGATGTCCCGCCGCGTGGCCAAGCTGCTTCCGTTCTACGAATTCGAAGGCGATGCGTACTTCGCCTGCGACGGCGCGCCGGCGAATGTCGCAACCCAGCGCAAGGACGCCTTCTTCCGTCTCGCAAGCCTCTATGCCGAGCGCTACCCCAAGGGCCGCGCGATGACGAAGGAAGCGGCGGAGAAGATTTCCGACCTGCATTTCACCGAGACCTACCGCGTGCCGTTCCAGTTCTCGCGTCTCGTTCGCGAGCATTTGGGCACCTCGACCTTCGTGGAGTCCTCGCGCGGCGTCACCGTCACGGATGTCGACGGCAACATCTCCTTCGATCTCACCGGGTCCTACGGCGTCAACATCTTCGGCAACGACTTCTACAAGGAGTGCATCGAAGGCTCCGAGAAGCGCGCGCACGCGCTTGGACCGGTGCTCGGCCCCTACCATCCCGTCATCCTCGAGAACGTGGCGCGGCTGTGCCAGATCTCGGGCCTCGACGAAGTATCCTTCCACATGTCCGGCACCGAAGCCGTGATGCAGGCGGTGCGGCTTGCGCGCTATCACACCAAGCGCTCGCATCTGGTCCGTTTCGCCGGCGCCTATCACGGCTGGTGGGGCGACGTGCAGCCCGGCGTCGGCAATCCGATTCCCGCGCACGAGACCTACACCCTCGCCGAGATGTCGGAGAAGACGCTGCACGTGCTGCGGACGCGCAAGGACATCGCCTGCGTGCTGGTCAACCCGCTGCAGGGACTGCATCCGAACGGCAATGCGCCCGGCGATTCCTCGCTGGTCGATTCCTCCCGCGGCGGCAATTTCAACCGCGCCGCCTACACCGAATGGCTGAAGAAGCTGCGCGACGTCTGCACGGAGCGCGGCATCGTGCTGATCTTCGACGAGGTCTTCGTCGGCTTCCGTCTCGCTGCCGGCGGCGCCCAGGAATACTTTGGCATCAAGGCCGACATGGTGACCTACGGCAAGAGTCTGGCCGGCGGCCTGCCGGTCGGCGTCGTCTGCGGCAAGAAGGAGCTGATGCGCCGCTTCAACGACGACCGCCCCGCCGACATCTGCTTTGCCCGCGGCACCTTCAACTCGCATCCCTATGTCATGACGGCGATGGACGAGTTCTTGAGTCGCATGGCCAGCCCGAACTTCCGCGCCATCTATGATGGATTGGACGAGACCTGGAACGACCGCGCGCAGAAGCTCAACCAGATGATGGAGGGCGCGGACCTGCCGGTGCGGTTCGCCAACTTCTCCTCGATCTGGACGGTGAAATACATCACCCCGTCCCGCTACAACTGGATGCTGCAGTATTATCTGCGCGCCGAGGGCCTGGCGCTGAGCTGGGTCGGCACCGGACGGCTGATCTTCAGCCTCAACTACACCGACGCCGACTTCACCGAAGTCGCCGAGCGCTTCGTCCGCGCCGCCGAGAAGATGAAGGCCGACGGCTTCTGGTGGCACGACGGCGTGCTCACCAACAAGAATATCAAGCGGCAGATCCTGAAAGAGATGCTCGCCAAGCGCCTCGGGCGCTGAGGTTCTTCCTTCCACCACGGTCAGTCCGGGGCACAGCCTCTCCTCTCCCTCTCCCCGCTCTTCGCGGGGAGAGGGTTGGGGTGAGGGGCTGCTTCCGCAATCACGGTGAGAGCCGGACTCGCGGAGAGCCCCCCTCACCCGGATTTGCGTGACACGCAAATCCGACCTCTCCCCGCACGCGGGGAGAGGTGAAGGAAGCACCGCGTTCGCGGCTCCCAAGACGTGGATGCCCGGGACGAGCCCGGGCATGACGTAGCCAATCGACATCGGAGTAGCTTGTGAGAAAAGCGCGCTCAGGCGTGCTGCTCTTCGAGCGTGGGCTCGCCGATCAGGCCCAACGTATGTTCGGGCTTGAGGTGCAGGCCGGGGTCCATCAACTCGCCGCGCATCAGCGCCAGCGGCGCGTTGCGGTAGAGCATCAAATCGTGGAAGGGGTCGGTCAGGATCTTCGTCATCCAGACGAGGCCGGTCTCGACGTCGCGGATGAAGAACAGGTGCACCGTCCGGAACATCAGACCGCCGCCGCCAACCACGAGCCAGATCTTGGCGACCTGCCGCATGAAGTCGGTCGCGCCCACCCAGGGCGTGAACAGTCCGAACAGTGTGGGATCGACCAACAGCACCACCGGGGACAGCGCCCAGATCGACATCAGCACCACCTTGCGCTGAAGGTTGTAGCCGACCTTGATCTCTTCCTTGTGCTCGTGCGTCGCCTGGTTGATCTGGTCGTAGCCGTGCGGCTCGAAGAAGAAGTGACCGGCCTGGCGCGAGGTCATCGAGACCAGCCAGCCGACCAGCGCCGAGACCATGGGATCGACGAACAGCCAGACATAGGCGAACAGGAAGCTCAGCGCGCTGACGAAGTGCAGGCTCTGATTGATGCGGCTGTGGTGATAGTAGCGATGGTCGTCCCAGCGCTGGATCCGCAGCTGCTCGAGATAGTTCTTGATCATGCTCTCCCCCAAATGCTTTCGGGTTCAGGATTTACAGAGATTCGATGTAGGCCGTGTGACATCATCATTTTGTCATGTGACGATGTGCAGCGACGCGGTGACGCACGGGTTACGTGAGCTTGGATCAAGCCGCCTTGGCGACGTCGAGCTTGCGGAAGCGCACCAGCGAGAAATGACCGAGCGGCGGGATCAGGCGGCGCTCGGCGAGCTCGATGCCGTTGGCACCGGCCAGCCATTTGGCGTAACGCGACCAGGCGAACTCGGCGGTGCGGAAGCCGAGCGGACGCACCACCGGCTGCAGCTTCTGCTCGATGAAGCGGCGCATGCCGGTATCGGCGCTGACGCGGGTGAGGATGATGAGCTCGCCGCCCGGACGCAGCACGCGGGCAAATTCGTCCAGCGCGACTTCCGGGTTCGGCACGGCCGTGACGACGTATTGCGCCATCACGACGTCGAAGGAGTTGTCGGGGAATTCGAGCTTCTCGGCATCCATCACCGCCAGTCCCTCGACGTTCTTCAGCTTGCCCTCGGCGACGCGCTGGCGCGCCTTGTCCAGCATCGCCTCCGAGATGTCGGTGCCGAAGATGCGCAGATGCGGTGCGTAGAGCGGCAGCGAGATGCCGGTGCCGACGCCGACCTCGAGCACCCGGCCGCCGATCTTGTTGGTGGCCGCGATCGCGGCCTGCCGGCCCTTGGCGAACACGCCGCCGAACACGAGATCGTAGACCGGCGCCCAGCGGTCATAGGCCTGCTCGACCGTGCCACGGGTGAGGTCGAGCTGCTGGGTGCCGTCAAGGTTCATGATCTTAGCCATCGATGAGGTTCTCGCTGTGGTCGAACGGGATCAGCCGCGCACCGGCCGCCGCGCCATGATCGGCGAGGCGCGCAAGGCACGGCTGGGCTGGAGTGAAGTGAGGTTGCCGACGAACTGGCGCGCGCTGTTTTCCCAGGAGCGCTCCAGCGCGAAGTTGCGGCAGGTCTGGCGCGACATGGTGAGCGCGCGCAGGCACGCGGCGCGCAGATCGTGGTCGATCGCGCCGATCGGGTGATCGGCAATGACGTCCTTCGGACCCGTCACCGGAAACGCCGCAACCGGCGTGCCGCAGGCGAGCGCTTCGAGCTGCACCACGCCGAACGTGTCGGTCAGGCTCGGAAACACGAACACGTCGGCGGCGGCGAGATGCGCGGTGAGATCGGCGCCCTTTTTCTCGCCGAGGAATACCGCGTCGGGATATTTCTTTTCGAGCGCGGCCTTCTGCGGGCCGTCGCCGACGACGACCTTGGTGCCGGGCAGGTCGAGCGAGAGGAACGCTTCCAGGTTCTTCTCCACCGCCACGCGGCCCATCGTCATGAAGATCGCCCCTGGCAGATCGAGCCTGGCCGGAGAGTCGGGATGGAACAGCTCTGTATTGACGCCGCGCGTCCAGAAGCCGAGCCGCTTGAAGCCGCGCTCGGAGAGCTCCTGCCGCAGCGAGGGCGTTGCGACCATCGTCATTGCAGCCGCGTCGTGGAAGTGGCGCAGCACGGCATAGCCGACGCTCGCGGGGATGCCGGTCCGCACCGAGACGTATTCGGGAAAGCGCGTGGTGTAGGAGGTGGTGAAGGCGAGCCGGTTGCCACGGCAATAAGCCCGCGCCGCCCAGCCGATCGGCCCTTCGGTCGCGATGTGCAGCGCTTCCGGCGCCGCCTTCTCGATCCGCCGCGCAATCTCCTTTCCGCTCGGCAGCGCAATGCGCAGCCCCGGATAGGTCGGCAACGGCCAGGACCGAAAGCCGTCCGGCGTGAGGAAGTCGATCTCGACATCCAATGCCTTGGCCGCGCCAGCCAGCGAGGTCAGCGTCCGCACCACACCGTTGACCTGCGGATGCCAGGCGTCAGTCGCGATTAATACCCGCATGGGAAATTCCCGAGATTTTTATGATTCTCGGCTTACGACCATCAACCACGGATATTTCAGGCGTGTGACGTCATGGAAGTGTCGGCCCGCTGTTTTGTTCGTTAACGAGACCGGGCAGCCACGAAACCGTCATGAAACAATCCTTGCGGCCATGAAGCCGTTTTCGGTTTTCCGCGCAAACGTCCCGAAACTTCTTGTCGTTAGTGATCTAGGCAACAGAGCACCGAAACGGTGCCGGGGCGGCCAAGAAACACCGCGCAAACAGGGGCGACCAATGATCAATCTGGAGACGTTGAAGACCTATTCGCGCGCCGTTGCGTTTGGCGCAATAGCTGTGACCGCGATCGCGTTCGCCGGCCCGGCCAAGGCCGCGCCCGTGCAGCTCTTCCCCTTCTTCCAGCCGCTGCCGCCGATCGCAGCGCAGCCGTACCAGCCTTATCAAGCCGCGCCCTATCAGGCCGCGCCGTCCGAAGATCAGGACGCCGTCGAAACGCCGGCCCGCTTCCGCCGCCAGACCGTCTCCTATGCGACGCGTGAGGCGCCCGGCACCATCATCATCGATACACCCAACACCTATCTCTATCTCGTGCTCGGCAACGGCCAGGCGATGCGCTACGGCATCGGCGTCGGCCGCGACGGCTTCACGTGGTCCGGCACCCAGTCGGTGACCAAGAAGGCCGAGTGGCCGGATTGGACCCCGCCGCCGGAAATGATCGCCCGCCAGCCCTATCTGCCGCGCCACATGGCCGGCGGCCCCGGCAATCCGCTCGGCGCCCGCGCCATGTATCTCGGCGGCACCATCTACCGCATCCACGGCACCAACGCGCCCGACACCATCGGCAAGCACGTCTCCTCCGGCTGCATCCGCCTGACCAATGACGACGTCGCGGACCTCTACTCCCGCGTCAATGTCGGCACCAAGGTCATCGTGCTGCCGATGACGGAACGCCGCGCGGATCTCGGCGCCGCGACGCGGTAAGCAACAGGACATTGTGACGCAAACGGCCCCGGAACCCACCGGGGCCGTTTTCGTTTGCCCTCGGCATCCCCAAGCGTGCGCGTGCTGCGGCGCGATCCCCGATGGAGGCGCAAATGCAATCACGTCCGCATACGACGCAAGGCACATGGCTGCGCATGCTCGCCGGCGCATTGACGCTGCTGCTGTTCGCGCCCGCCTCGCTCGCACAGCAGCCGGCGAGCGACGACGCGGGCCAGCAAGCCTTCAACAATTCCTGCCGCACCTGCCACTCGGTGAAAGAGGGCGACAATCGTCTGGGGCCCAACCTCAATAAAATCGTCGGACGCAAGGCCGGCTCGCTGCCGAACTACAATTATTCCTCGTCGATGAAAGAGGCCGGCTTCGTCTGGGACCAGGACAAACTCACCCGCTTCATGGTCAAGCCGGACGAAATCGTATCCGGCAACAAGATGCAGCCCTATGGCGGCGTTTCGGCGGAGGAGGCGGCGAAGGTGATTGCTTATTTGCAGGCGGCATCAAGCTCGCAATGACGGCGCTGGCGCTGCGTGTTCAGGTTCGCATCAGAAATCGCGGCGCATCCTTCGAGACGCCCGCCTCTGGCGGGCTCCTCAGGATGAGGGCGGAGTGCGTGGCCGTTAATCCGTCCGAAGCGCTTGCACCAAACCGCCGATGCCAGTTAGCCTCATCCTGAGGAGCGCGCCCTTGCGCGCGTCTCGAAGGACGAGGCGTTCGCGATGACAGACGGCGCTTACCTCTACATTCTCAGATGCGCCGATGGCAGCTACTACATCGGAACGACGCGCACGGAGCTTGAGATCAGAATCGCGCAGCACAACGCCGGCACATTCGGCGGCTATACCAAATCACGCAGACCGGTGACGCTGGCTTTCTCCCAATGGTTCGACAGGATCACCGATGCGATCGAATGTGAGAGGAAGCTCAAGAAATGGAGCCGCGCCAAGAAAGAAGCCTTCATGCGCGGCAATTTTGCCGAGCTGCATGAATTGGCCAGGCGCGGATCTCATCATCCTTCGAGACGCCCGCCTGCGGCGGGCCCTCAGGATGAGGGCGGAGTGTAAGGCTCCGAGTTGCAAGCGAGACCTCGGCAAATGCCTACCGCGACCCGCAGGATGCCCGTTGAGCCTCATCCTGAGGAGCCCGCGTGAGCGGGCGTCTCGAAGGACGAGGCGGGCACCACGCGGGACTACTTACGCCGCCCGGCCCCACCGCTCTGCAATCAGCCTCAGCCATGCCGCCGAATGAAACGCGCTCATCAAGAGATACATCGACACCATCCCGCCGAGCATCGCCCCATGTCCGGAGCCACACAGCATGTCGGCCGGGCCGTCGAGCACGGCCGTCAGCACGGCCATGATCGCAAAGGTCGGCGTGGCCGCCAGCCCCAGCCATCTGGCGAGGTGGCGCGCGGCCACCACGCCGTTGCGGCTCGGGCCGGCAGTTGCGCTGGCGGGACTAGTCACGTCCTTCCGCGGCCTCCTCGCGAAAAGCCTTCTCGCCGGCGGTCGAGATCTCGACCCATTTCTTGTCGGGTGCCGCACCTTCGGTGTAGCTGTCGTGCCAGTTCCACCATTTGTAGGTCGGCGTCTGCGGATAGCCCTTCGGTGAATCCTCCCAGACCTCCTGCCGTCCCAGCGGCGTGATGTCGAGGTAATTCCAGGTGCCGCCCATCTGCTCGTCGCCCCGGCTCTTGACGAAGTAGGTGCGGAAGATCCGGTCGCCATCGCGGAAGAACACATTGGTCCCGTGCCATTCGTCGACGCCGAAATCCGCATCGAAACTGTCGGTGACGGTGGCCCATGGCATGGTCCAGCCCATCCGCTGCTTCAGCCTGCTGATATCGGCCTGGGGCGCGCGCGAAGCGAACACCAGCGTGGTGTCGCGGGCATTCAGGTGCGCGACATGGGCAACCTGGTCGGCCACCATGGAGCAGCCGCGGCAGGCATGATCGGGCCAGCCGAACACGCCCGGCTCGAAGAAGGCGCGGTAGACGATCAGTTGTCGCCGGCCCTGGAACAGGTCGTGCAGACTGACCTTGCCGCCGGGCCCCTCGAACGCATAGGTTTTGGTGACTTCCATCCACGGCATGCGCCGGCGCTCGGCGGCCAGGGCGTCGCGGGCACGGGTATGCGCCTTTTCCTTCACGAGCAGTTGCTGACGGGCGGCCTCCCAGTCCTGCGGCGACACCACCGGCGGTGTTTGCATGGCGGCCTGTCCGTTATTTCCTGCGTTGTCAGCTGATGTCATCATGGCTCTCCAACTTTTCCCGGGCGGCCGTTCCGGATCTCGCGATGCAAGATGCGGAACCGCTCGTCCCTCGCCGCACATTGTCGGCCGTCAACGATCTCTCGCACCGGACGGTTGCGTGGTGGGAGTAACAAGTGTGGCGGGATTTGAATGGAGTCGCTGATCACGGCCGCGGCCCGCGCGCTCCAAGCCGGCGATCCGCTCGGCGCGCTGAACCGCGTCGCGCTGCGCAACGATGCACCTTCGCTGGCGCTGCGCGGCATCGCGATGGCGCAGCTCGGCGATCTCACAAAGGCGAAGACACTGCTGCGCAGCGCCGCACGTGCCTTCGGTCCGAGAGAGGCGGTCGCGCGCGCCAGATGCGTGGTGGCGGAGGCCGAGATCGCGCTCGTCTCGCGCGACCTGAACTGGCCGGCAAGCACGCTCGCGGCCGCGCGGGCGACGCTTGCAAGCCACGGCGACCTCGCCAACGCCGCCCATGCGGGTCACATCGAGGCGCGCCGACTTCTCCTTCTCGGGCGCCTCGACGAGGCCGAGCGCACGCTGGCGGAGATCAACACCACGCCGGTGCCCCCGGCTGCGCAGGTCGCCCGCGAGCTCGTGATCGCCGGCATTGCCATCAGGCGGCTCCGAACCAAAGACGCGCGCGCGGCGCTCGGGCGCGCGGCGAGCGCAGCACGGCAGGCCGGCATTCCTGCGCTTGCGGCCGAGGTCGAAGGCACGAGCCGCGTACTCGACACGCCCGCAGCGCGCCTGATCACGCGCGGGCACGAACGGCCGTTACTGCTCGAGGAGGTCGAGGACCTCGCGACATCGGAGGCGCTCGTGGTGGACACGTTCCATCACGCGGTTCGCAGGCGAGGCATCCTCGTGCCGCTCGGAAGGCGGCCGGTACTGTTCGCGCTCGCCCGCATCCTGGCGCAGGCCTGGCCCGCCGATGTCTCGCGCGAAGCGTTGATCACCGGCGCGTTTCAGGCAAGGCATGTCGATGAATCGCATCGCGCCCGGCTGCGCGTCGAAATCGGGCGGCTCCGCACCAAGCTCGAGCCTCTCGCCGATGTCCGCGCGACCAGCCAAGGATTTGCGCTGACGCCGCGCAACACGCGGCAGGTTCTCGTCCTCGCACGCCCCGTCGAGGAAAAGCACGCCAATGTGCTCGCCTTCCTCTCCGATGGCGAGCCCTGGTCGAGCTCGGCGCTCGCGCTGGCGCTGGGAACGAGCGCGCGCACCGTGCAACGCGCCCTCGAAGAATTGGCACGATCGAACAAGGTGCAGTCCTTCGGACACGGGCGGGCGCGGCGCTGGATGACGCCGCCCGTCCCGGGTTTCCCGACAGGCTTGTTACTCCCCGGACCGCTCATGAAGACGTAAGGTGGAATCCACACCACAGGGACCGAGCAGATGAAACGTTCAGCCGCCGAGATCGTCAGGGAATACGGGCCCTATGCCGGCGTCGAAGCCGTGCACGGCGTCACCTATGACGGCGCCCATGTGTGGTTCGCATCCGGCGACAAATTGAATGCGGTCGATCCGGCCGATGGCAAGATCGCTCGCTCCATCGATGTCGCCGCGCATGCGGGAACGGCGTTCGACGGCCGCCACCTGTTCCAGATCGCCGAGGACCGCATCCAGAAGATCGACGCTGCGAGCGGCAGGGTGCTCGCCACCATCCCCGCACCCGGCGGCGGCGGCGACTCTGGATTGGCATGGGCCGAGGGCTCGCTCTGGGTCGGACAGTATCGGGAACGCAAGATCCATCAGGTCGATCCCCAGACGGGAAAAATTCTCCGCACCATCGAAAGCAAGCGCTTCGTCACCGGCGTGACCTGGGTCGACGGCGAGCTCTGGCACGGCACCTGGGAAGGCGAGGACAGCGACATCAGGCGGATCGACCCCGAGACGGGCAAGGTGCTGGAGCAGCTCGACCTGCCCGCCGGGACCATGGTGTCAGGGTTGGAGTCCGATGGCGGCGACCGTTTCTTCTGCGGTGGCGGAGATCGCGGCAATGTGAGAGCGGTCCGCCGTCCGAAGCGCAGCTAGGGTGTGCCATGACGAATGCGCGGCAATTGCGCGTTCGCAGCCGTTAATTTGTTTGCCCCAATTCCACCCCATCGGTGGGCTCTAGCGCCCTCCTCGCCTGCCCTGTAGACTTCTGCCCGGGCGGCCTGGGGGATTGATGCGACTGACGCTGAACTTGAAAACTGTCCTGATCGCCGTCGCGGTGCTCGCGGCGTCGTTTTTCATCAGCCTGAAGGCGATGGACTGGCTGTCGCCGCGAGCGACGAATTCCGCACCGCCGGTCGCGCAATTGCCGCCGCTGCCGCCGGTTTCGAAGAGCTCGATCGTGGTGGCACCGGTCGCCATCGCTCTGTCGGCGATCCGCGAGCAGGCCGAGAAGGCCGCTCCGCGCAATTTCGCCGGCAAGGCCGAGAACCCGATCTCGCAAATCCTGGAGAACGCCGACATCGGCTGGTCCGCCGTACGCGGGCCGATGGCAACTGCCGGCGACAGGGACGTGCTGACAATCTCGACGCCGCTCACGGGCAAGCTGAACGTGACGGGCTCGCTCTCGTCGAAAGCCACCGGCGCGCTCGGCGAGGCGCTCGGCAGCGTGCTCGGCGGCAATGCCGCGAAACAGATCGGCGCGGTCAACATCAAGAATTTGAACGCCAGCGCCGAGATCAAGGGCAACGTCGTCGTCACCTCGCGGCCGAAGATTGCGGCCAACTGGCATCTCGAGCCCAATCTCGGCGCCCAGGTCAACCTTGGCGACACCAACCTCAACATCTCGGGCGCCAAGGTCAACGTGCCCGCGCAGGTGAAGCCGCTGATCGACAAGACCGTCGGCGAACAGATCAACGCCGTCTCCGAACGCATGCGCAATGATCCGACCTTGCGGGAGAACGCGAAGCTGCAATGGGCCAAGGCCTGCCGCTCGATCCCGCTGCAAGGCTCGGGCTCCTCGGCCGCGCTGCCGCCACTCTGGCTGGAGATGAAGCCGATCCGCGCCATCGCGGCGCAGCCGCGCGTCGACGCGCAGGCCGTGACCCTGCTGATGGGCCTGGAAGCCGAGACGCGCGTCACCTCCACGCCGACCAAGCCCGACTGCCCGTTCCCCGACAAGATCTCGATCGTGCCGCCGACCGGCACCGGTGTGAACATCGGCGTACCGATCGACGTGCCTTTCACCGAGATCAACAAGCTGATCGCGGCGCAGATGGTCGGCCACACCTATCCCGAGGACGGCTCCGGTCCGGTGGACGTCACCGTCAAGAGCGTCAACGTGATCCCGTCGGGCGAGCGCCTCCTGATCTCGCTGCTGGTGCGCGCCAAGGAGAAGAAGAGCTGGCTTGGTCTCGGCGCCGAAGCGACCGTGCACATCTGGGGCCGGCCGATGCTCGACCAGGCGCAGCAGACGCTGCGGCTCGCCGACATCCAGCTCGCGGTGGAGTCCGAGGCGGCCTTCGGCCTGCTGGGTGCCGCGGCGCGCGCGGTGGTGCCGCAGATGCAGCAGGCGCTGGTTCAGAAAGCGACGGTCGATCTGAAGCCGATTGCCGCCAATGCACGCGAGAAGATCGCCGCCGCGATCGCCGACTTCCAGAAGAGCGAGGACGGCGTCAAGGTCGATGCGAAGATCGACAGCCTGACGCTGGCCGACATCGCCTTCGACTCCAAGACGCTGCGCGTGATCGCGGAAGCCGGCGGCTCGCTGAATGTGTCCGTGACGAAATTGTCGGGAATGTAGCGCGCCGCCTTCCCTCGACGGCCCGCGTCGCCGCTTGCGCCGCTGGCAATCTGGTCGGAGGATGCTAAGCTGTTCCTCGCACCCCGGGGACGAGGTGCTGACAGCACTGGTGCTGACAACGCGAGGACGACATGGAAGCCGGCATGGTCACGCCTGCGCCGGCGCTGGTGCGCTTTTCCGGCATTCAGAAAACCTACGATGGCGAGCACCTCGTGGTGAAGAACCTCGATCTCGACATCAGGAAGGGTGAGTTCGTCACCCTGCTTGGTCCGTCGGGCTCGGGCAAGACGACCACGCTGATGATGCTGGCCGGCTTCGAGGTTCCGACCCATGGCGAGATCTACCTCGCGGACCGGCCGATCAAGAACGTGCCGCCACACAAGCGCGATATCGGCATGGTGTTCCAGAACTATGCCCTGTTTCCGCACCTGACCATTGCGGAAAATATCGCCTTCCCGCTTTCAGTTCGCAACACGAACAAGGCCGAAGCGCAGGATCGTGTCAAAGCGGCATTGCGCATGATCAAGATGGAAACCCTGGCGCAGCGGCGGCCCGGGCAGCTGTCCGGCGGTCAGCAGCAGCGCGTGGCGCTGGCCCGCGCTCTGGTTTTCAATCCGCAACTCGTGCTGATGGACGAGCCGCTGGGCGCCCTGGACAAGCGCCTGCGGGAGCAGATGCAACTGGAGATCAAGCAACTGCACGAGACGATGGGCATCACCGTCGTCTACGTCACCCACGATCAAAGTGAAGCGCTCACCATGTCGGACCGCATCGCCGTGTTCAACGACGGCATCGTGCAGCAGATCGACAGGCCCGACGCGCTGTATGAGCATCCGGTGAACAGCTTCGTCGCCCATTTCATCGGCGAGAACAACGTGCTTTCCGGCACCGTCGAGACGGTCGAGAAACAATATTGCCGCGTTGCGCTGGCGGGCGGCGGCGCCGTGACCGCACGAGCGGTCAACGTATCGGGCGCAGGCGCATCGACCTCGCTGTCGGTGCGGCCGGAGCGGATCGCTATTATCCCGAATGGCACCTCCAGCGACGAACCGAACCGACTGCCGGCCAAGGTGCAGAACACCATCTATCTCGGCGACCACGCGCTGGCCGTGCTCGACGTCGCCGACAACAGGGAGTTCATGGTCAAGCTTCAACCGGGGACTCATGACAGCCTTAGACATGGCAACGTAAGAGCTGGCAGCCTTACACCCGGCGATGACGTATTCATTACCTTCCGCCCGGAGGACTGCCTGGCGCTCGATCCCGTCTGATCCAACCATGCAGCGTCTCGCCAATGCGGGCGGACCTGCATCGACCAAGCTCAACGCAAGTCACGTGAAGAAGGAACAAAGACCATGCTGAAGCGCAAGATTGTCCTGGGTTTCGCCGCGGCACTCACCGCCAGCGCGGCGCTGGTCACGGTCGCGCAGGCGCGTGACCTCACAATCGTGTCGTGGGGCGGCGCCTATCAGGATGCCCAGAAGAAGGTCTATTTCGAGCCGTTCAAGAAAGCGGCCGGTGTGCCCATGAACGACGAGTCCTGGGACGGCGGCGTCGGCGTATTGCGCGCCAAGGTGCAGGGTGGTGCCGCCACCTGGGACGTCGTCCAGGTCGAGAGCGACGAACTGGCGGTCGGCTGCGAGGAAGGCCTGTTCGAAAAGCTCGACTATTCGAAGATCGGCGGTGAGGCCGCCTATATCCCACCGTCAGTCAATCCTTGCGGCGTCGGCGCCATCCTCTACGATTTCGTTCTCGGCTACGACAAGGACAAGCTCAAGGAGGCTCCCAAAGGCTGGGCCGACTTCTTCGACACCAAGAAGATTCCGGGTAAGCGTGCCTTGCGTCAGGGCCCGAAGACCACACTCGAGATCGCCCTCATGGCCGACGGCGTCGCGCCAAAGGACGTCTACAAGGTGCTGGCGACCGACGAGGGCGTCGAGCGCGCCTTCAAGAAGCTGGACACCATCAAGGGCGACATCGTCTGGTGGAAGGCCGGCGCTCAGCCGCCGCAATTGCTCGCCTCCGGCGAGGTGGCGATGACCTCGGTCTACAATGGCCGCATCGACACCGCGAACAAGAACGAGAAGAAGAACTTCGGCATGGTGTGGGACGGTGCGCTGTTCACGCTCGACACGTGGGTGATCCTGAAAGGCAGCCCGAACAAGGACGCGGCCTATAAGTTCCTGGATTTCGTCGGCAAAGCGGAGAACCAGTCGAAACTGTCGGAGAACATTGCCTACGGCACCTCGAACAAGGACGCAGCCGCTTTGCTCGCACCTGCCGTTCTGAAGGATTTGCCGACAGCGCCCGACAACATCAAGAATGCGGTCGAGATCAACGTTGCCTTCTGGCTCGAGAACATCGACCGCCTGACCGAGCGCTTCAACAAATGGGCCGCGAAATAGCGCGCTCCGCAGGGCTCGACCGAAGGTAACACCAATGACGGATGCGCTCTTGACCGGCGCCGATGCGTCGACCGAGGTGCCGCTCAAGCGCCGATTGCGGCGGGCGGAGCGAGCACGCCAGGTCAAAGCATTGGCGCTGGTTCTGCCGCTTCTCGTCTTCCTGCTCTTCACCTTCGCTGGGCCCATCGCCGGCATGCTGTGGCGTGCCGTCGATGACCGCGAGGTGCGTCTGGTTCTGCCTCAGACCATCGCGGCCCTCGCCGGTTGGGACGGCAAGGATCTGCCGGACGAGAAGGCCTACGCGGCGCTGGCGGTCGACATCATGGCGGCGCGCGCTTCCGGCACCATTGCGATTGCGGCCAAGCGGCTCAATTACGCGCTGAACGGCTTCCGCACGATCCTGACCACCACCGCACGCAATCTGAAGACGGCGCCCGAGCCCGGCACGGCCAGGGAGACGCTGGACAAGATCAATCCCGCCTGGCGCGAACGCGCCACCTGGACCACGATCAAGGAAGCCAGTGGTCCCGTGACCGGCTTCTATCTTTTGTCGGCGCTCGACCTGACGCGGAACGTGGACGGCACGATCGTCGCAGCTCCGCCGGATCAGGCCATCTACCGCGACGTGTTCGCCCGCACCTTCCTCATCAGCCTCAGTGTCACAGTGCTTTGCCTGATCCTCGGCTTCCCGGTCGCTTACTTGCTGGCGGCGCTGCCGCCCGGCCGGTCGAATCTGCTGATGATCTTCGTCCTGCTGCCTTTCTGGACGTCGCTGCTGGTCCGCACCTGCGCCTGGATCGTTCTGTTGCAGGGCAAAGGCGTCGTGAACGACAGCCTGCTCTGGCTTGGCATCATCGACGAGCCGTTGCGCCTGATCTACAACCGCTTCGGTGTCTGCGTCGCCATGACCCACGTCCTCCTGCCGTTCATGATCCTGCCGCTGTACAGCAGCATGAAGGCGATCTCGCCTGCTTACATGCGTGCCGCCGCCTCGCTCGGCGCGCCGCCGCTCACCGCGTTCCTGCGGATCTACCTGCCGCAAACCCTGCCCGGCATCGGCGCGGGAAGCCTGCTCGTCTTCATCCTGGCGCTCGGCTATTACATCACGCCGGCACTGGTCGGCGGCGCCGCCGACCAGATGATCAGCTACTTCATCGCGCTCTACACGACCGAGACGGCCAATTGGGGCCTTGCGTCGGCGCTGGGTGCGGTGCTGTTGCTCGCCACTATTCTGCTCGCGCTGGTCTACGGAAAGCTCGTGCAGGGACAGCAGGTGACGGGAGGGATGAAGAATTGAGCGACAATTCCTCCATCCGGACGCCGAGCCAGCGTATCGCGTGGACCGCGACCATCGTGATTTCCACGCTGGTGTTCATCTTCCTGATCGCGCCGATCCTTGCGATCATGCCGCTGTCCTTCAGCTCGGGCTCGTACCTCACCTATCCGCTGCCGGGCCTCTCCCTGCGCTGGTACGACGACTTCATCAATTCGCCGCGCTGGATGAATTCGCTGAAGAACAGCATGATCATCGGTGTGGCCTCGACCCTGCTGTCGATGGTGCTCGGCACGCTGGCGGCGCTGGGGCTGGCGCAGTGGAAGAGCCGGTTCAAGCCGCTCGTGCTGGCTTTCGTGCTGTCGCCGGTCGTTGTGCCCGGCGTCATCACCGCGGTCGGCCTGTATTTCTTCTTCGCGCCGATCGGACTGACCGGCAGTTATCTCGGCTTGATCCTGGCTCACACCGCGCTGGCGACACCCTTCGTGGTGATCACGGTCGGCGCTACGCTGCAGAGCTTCGACACCAATCTGGCGCGCGCCGCCGCCTCGCTGGGCGCCTCGCCGCTTGATGCGTTCCGCCGCGTGATCCTGCCGCTGATCCTGCCCGGCGTGGCGTCGGGGGCGCTGTTCGCCTTCGCGACCAGCTTCGATGAGGTGGTGATCGTGCTGTTCATGGCAGGTCCGGAACAGCGCACCCTGCCGCGCGAGATGTTCAGCGGCATCCGCGAGAACATCAGCCCGACCATCACGGCAGCGGCGGTGATCCTGACGACGGTATCGGTCATCCTGCTCGCCACATTGGAAGGCCTGCGCCGGCGCAATGAACGGCTGAGGGGCAGCGCGTGACTTTCTTCCTTCTCCCCTTGCGGGAGAAGGTGGCGCGAAGCGCCGGATGAGGGGTTGCTTCAGCGAGTTCAAATGCATGAGATGTACGCGCGGAGAGAACCCCTCACCCGTCTCCCCGCTTGCGGGGAGAGGGTAAGAACACCGCCGCGCCCTGCTTATTTCTCAACCCTCCTCGCGCATTCCGGGCTTTGCTCCCGCGACCGATTGTCGTTAGAACGGCTCCCGCAACAAAGCCCAAACAACAACGCTGAGGGAGAAAAACAAAATGCAAAAACTCATCGCCGCGGTCGCGGCCGGACTCGCTCTCGCCGCCACGTCAGGCGCCGCCCAGGCGCAGATTTCCGACGACGTCGTCAAGATCGGTGTGCTCACGGACATGTCGAGCCTCTATGCGGACGCGACCGGCAAAGGCTCGCTCGCCGCAGTGGAGATGGCGGTCGCCGATTACGGCGCCAAGGTCGCGGGCAAGCCTGTCGCAGTGGTCTCCGCCGATCACCAGAACAAGCCCGACGTCGGCGTCAACATCGCCCGCAACTGGTACGACAACGACAAGGTCGACGCGATCTTCGACGTGCCGACCTCGTCGGTGGCGCTGCCGATCTCGGCGCTGACGCGCGAGAAGAACAAGATCCACATCAATTCCGGCGGCGGCTCATCCGACATCACGGGCGTCGCCTGCTCGCCCAACACGGTGCACTGGACCTACGACACCTATGCGCTGTCGAACGTCGCCGGCAAGGCCATGGTCAAGCGCGGCGAGGACACCTGGTTCTTCGTCACCGCCGACTACGCCTTCGGCATGGCGCTGCAGCGCGACGCCGCCAACGTTGTCAAGGAAACGGGCGGCAAGGTGCTCGGCGAGGTTCGCCATCCGCTCAACTCGTCGGACTTCTCGTCCTTCCTGCTCCAGGCCCAGGCCTCCAAGGCCAAGGTGGTCGCGCTGGCCAATGCCGGCGGCGACACTACCAACGCGCTGAAACAGGCGGCCGAGTTCGGCCTGACGGAGGGCGGCCAGAAGATGATCGCCTTGCTCATGGAGATCACCGACGTTCATTCGCTCGGCATCAAGTCTACGCAAGGCCTGATCATCACCGACGCGTTCTACTGGGACACCGACGAGGAGACGCGCGCGTTCTCCAAGCGCTTCAACGAGAAGGTCGGCCACATGCCGACCATGATCCAGGCGGGGCTCTATTCGGCGACCATGCATTATTTGAAGGCGATCGACGCCATCAAGACCGACGAGGCACCGAAGGTGATGGAACAGATGCGCAAAACGCCGGTCAACGACTTCTTCGCCAAGAACGGCAAGATCCGCATCGACGGCCGCATGGTCCACGACATGTATCTGTTCGAGGTCAAGAAGCCCGAGGACTCCAAGGGCGAGTGGGACCTCTACAAGCTGATCGCCACCGTGCCCGGCGACGAAGCCTTCCGCCCGCTCGACAAGGGCGGCTGCCCGCTGGTGAAGGGAAATTAGGGATAGATAACGGGCCGGCATCAATTCCTCATCCTGAGGAGCGCGTCTTCGCGCGTCTCGAAGGATGAAGGCCCGGCCGGTGGCCTCGCCCTTCGAGACGCGCGCAAAAGCGCGCTCCTCAGGGTGAGGGTCGACACCTCGCAATGACGGAAGGCGAAAAAACACACGACAGCGCGCCCGGCAAAAACCGGGCGCGCTTCGTTTAGCCGTTCAGAACCGCATTACTCCGAGTACTTGAACTCGGGCATGTTCTTCAGCTCATCCTTGCTCGCATTGAACACGGCGTGGTCCGGATACCATTTCGACGAGGACGACGCGGTCGTTGTCGTCGCGGGCTTGTTGTCGGTGCCGGTCGCGGCACCCGTCGTGGTGGTCGCCGCGGGCCGGTTGGCTGCGCTGTTCGGGTTGTTCCCAGCAGCGCCGGTATAGGCCACCGCCTCGTTGACGAACTTCAGCTTCTCATAGGGCACGGCAACCAGATGCTCGCCCAAGCCGAGGAAGCCGCCGACGCCGATCACGGCGATCTTGATGTTGCCGCTCTTGTCCATCAGCAGATCGTTGATCGAGCCGATGTTCTCGTTGGCGTCGTTATAGACCTTGATGCCGTCCATCTTGGACGTACGCCACTGTCCCGACGCGGTCGTGGTGGTCGTTGAGGCGGCGGCAGCCGGCGCCTTGTCGGTTGTGGCGGTCGGATTTTGCGCGAACGCAACGGTTGCGAGCAGTGCGGTACCGGCGAGACCGGCCGCGATCGATTTCATCAACATATTGTCCTCTCCTTCAGCAGAAAACTCGTGCGGAGAAAACAGCTCGGATCAGTCCCAGTTCCGCGCGTGCTGCAATTTCGTCGCGTGCTGCGCGAGCATCGGAGCCGCGTGCGATGGTTCCTAAGTCACTCAGGAACATTTTGCAGCGCACGATTCCCCTCGACGATCACGCGGCGCGCGATCGCGATCGCGCATGGCGGCGAGATCCGGAAAATTGTGCAGCGGTTTTCCGAATGATCCTGCCCGAAGAATAAACCTCAGGCCGCGAGCGGCGGGTGCTCGAGGGCGGCCTCGTCGAAGATCGCAATCGCCTCGAAGCGATAATTGCAGGCGTGGCACGTCCAGAGATAGGAGACGCGCCCTTCGCCCGGCTCGATCCAGTCGGGCGTCGGGATCAGCGTGCCGCATTGGGCACAGGGGTTGTTTCTGGGCAAATCGTGTTCTGACATGTCGCCGCTGTGGGCTTTGACCATGGTTGATTTTGTCATGGCACCTCTCCCGATTCGCTGGCCGTGACATACTCGCTTTCGTGCGCCCATGCGAATAGACAGGCTTGCTGTCGCGAGTTGTCCGCCTGAGGAAACTCTGGCGCCAGCATTGAGCCGTCACAGCGGCTTGGCGCCGCGAAAACGTTAAAGGCGGCGTTTGGTCACATCATCGCCGCGTTCGCGAGGCCTAAACGGCAGCCGGGCGCAGGCCTTCAATCAGTCTCAGGGACCTCCGGGATATCTGATGAAAATTTTACATGTTGCCGCGCTGCTCGCGGCCGGACTGACATTGCCGCAGGCCGCATTCGCGGGCCAGGCGGAGTACGCCGAGATGGTGGCGGCCCATGCGCGCGCCAACGGCGTGCCGGAGGCGCTGGTGCATCGCGTCATCATGCGCGAGAGCCGCTATCAGCCCGGCCTGGTCGGCCATGGCGGCACCATCGGACTGATGCAGATCAAGCTCGCGACCGCCCGCGGGGTCGGCTACACCGGCGACGCCGCCGGCCTGCGCGATCCCAACACCAACCTCACCTATGCCGTGAAATATCTCGCCGGCGCCTATCACGCCGCCAATGGCGACCATAGCCGCGCCGTTCGTTATTTCGCCGGCGGCTATTACTACGCCGCAAAGCGGCAGCGGCAGGAGGCCGTGCAGGTCGCCAACATGGGCGAGGCCAATATGGGCGGCCCTTGGCTCGAGCCAAACGGCAATCCGCAGCCGATGTTCGGCAGCGTCCCACATCGCAAGCTCGCCCAGCGCGTCCGCAACGCCCGGGCCCAGGCGCCCAAGTAAACGCCCAGGTAAACGCCCAAGTAAGCGCGGTTCCCACCAAGCGCGTTGACCACCCAGCCCTGCTGGCATACATTAGAGCCGTTCCGAGGGGTGCTCCGAGGAGGAGCTGAGATACCGCTAAATGGGCAAATCCGCCCAGGACCGCGGTGACCCTTTGAACCTGATCCGGGTCATGCCGGCGAAGGGACAGGGATGTTGCAGACGACCAAGCGACCGGATTCCCCGGTATCCATCATCGGCGCAGGCATTGCCGGCGCCTGGCAGGCCTTGCTGTTCGCGCAGGCCGGCCACGCCGTCACCCTGCACGAGCGCGGTGACGCCGACATGACCGATGCCACCAGCCATTGGGCCGGCGGCATGCTCGCGCCCTATTGCGAGGCGGAAGTCTCCGAACCCATCATCAGCCGCCTCGGCCTGCGCTCGCTCGACATCTGGCGGCGCGAATTGCCCGACACGCCCTTCAACGGCTCGCTGGTCGTCGCCCACCCGCGCGAGCGCAACGACTTCGAGCGTTTCGCCCGGATGACCGAAGGCCATCGCCGGCTCGATGCCGCCGGCCTTGCCGAGCTCGAGCCGTCGCTCGAAGGCCGCTTCCGCGACGCGCTGTTCTTCCCGACCGAGGGCCATGTCGAGCCGCGCCGCGTGCTGCCGAAACTGCACGAGCGCATCCGCGCCGCCGGCGGCACCATCAAATTCGAAAGCGACGTCGCCGCGGCCGAACTCGCAAAACTTGATCCTAAAGGCATCGTGATCGACTGCCGCGGCCTTGCTGCGCGCGACGAGCAGCCGGAGCTTCGCGGCGTCAAGGGCGAGATGATCCTGATCGAAACCGCCGAGGTGCAGCTCGCGCGCCCGGTGCGGCTGATCCATCCGCGCTGGCCGCTCTATGTGATCCCGCGCGAGGACAATCTGTTCATGCTGGGCGCGACGTCGATCGAGGCCGAGGACACCGGCGTCAGCGTGCGTTCCGCGCTGGAGCTGTTGGGCGCGGCCTATGCCGTGCACCCCGCCTTCGGCGAGGCCCGCATCGTCGAATTCGGCTCCGGCCTGCGCCCCGCTTTTCCGGACAATCTGCCGCGCATCGGCATCCGCGGCAACACGATCAACGTGAACGGCCTCTACCGCCACGGCTTCCTGATCGCGCCGGCGCTGGCCGAACTGACGCTTGGCTTTGTCGAGCGCGGCCAGATCGACAATGAGGTGATGCAATGCGCGTGATCGTGAACGGCGAGCAGCGCGAGATCAATTCGGCCAGCGTGGACGCGCTGCTCAGCGAGCTCGACTACGAGGGCACCCATTTCGCGATCGCGCTGAACTACGATGTCGTGCCGAAGAGCCGCTGGGCCGAAACCGCGCTGAAGGCCGGCGACGAGATCGAGATCATCACGCCGCGGCAGGGAGGGTGATGTGAACGATGCAATCGCCTTTCTTCACCTCGCCCCGCTTGCGGGGAGAGGTCGAAATTCGCGCGAGCGCGAATTTCGGGTGAGGGGGACTCTCCGCCAGTCCGTCTCTCACCTCCTTTGCGGATACAGCCCCTCACCCCAACCCTCTCCCCGCAAGCGGGGCGAGGGAGCAAACCGCGAAGCGCGGAGACACTGATGGTCAATTTTTACGGCAAGACCTTCCCCTCCCGCCTCCTCATCGGCAGCGCGCTCTACCCCTCGCCTGCGATCATGCAGGCGGCGATCCGCGCCTCGGGCTCGAACATCGTCACGGTGTCGCTGCGGCGTGAATCCGCCGGCGGCAAGACCGGCGATGCGTTCTGGAATCTGATCCGCGAGCTCGACGTCACCGTGCTGCCGAACACCGCCGGCTGCCGCAGCGTGCGCGAGGCGGTGACGACGGCCAAGCTGGCGCGCGAATTGTTTGCGACATCCTGGATCAAGCTCGAAGTCATCGCCGACAACGACACGCTGCAGCCCGACGTGGTCGGACTCGTGGAAGCAGCAAGCATCCTGATCAAGGACGGCTTTGAAGTGTTCCCCTATTGCACCGAGGATCTCTCGGTCGCCAACCGCCTGGTCGACGCCGGCTGCAAGGTGGTGATGCCGTGGGCCGCGCCGATCGGCAGCGCAAAAGGCATCACCAACCGTGACGCGCTCAAGCTGATGCGCGAGCGGCTGCCCGATATCACGCTGGTGGTCGATGCCGGCATCGGCGCGCCCTCGCATGCGGCGCAGGCGCTCGAGCTCGGCTACGACGCCGTGCTGCTCAACACCGCCATCGCCAAAGCCGCCGATCCCGTCGCCATGGCCAACGCCTTCCGCCTCGGGATCGAGGCCGGCCGCGCCGCTTACGAAGCCGGGCTGATGAACGCCCGCGATTTCGCCTCCCCTTCCACCCCTGTCGTTGGGACACCGTTCTGGCATGCCGTATCCTGATCGCAACGCGTATCCTGATCGCTTTTATCCCGTCGTCGACAGCCTCGCCTGGGTCGAGCGCTTGACCAGGCTCGGCGTCGGCACCATCCAGCTGCGCGCGAAAGATCTCGACGATTCGCAATCGCTGCAGATGGTCACCGACGCGCTGGCGATCACCGCGGGCACGCCGGCTAAGCTGGTCGTCAACGATTATTGGCGCGCGGCGATCGTCGCCGGCGCAAAGTATCTACATCTCGGTCAGGAGGACCTGGCCGACGCCGACCTCGCGGCGATCCGCGAGGCCGGCCTGTCGCTCGGCGTCTCAACCCATGACGAGGACGAGCTGGACACCGCGCTCGCCGCCGAGCCCGATTATGTCGCGCTGGGCCCGATCTTCTTCACCACCCTCAAATCGATGCGCTTCGAACCGCAGGGCATCCCAAAGATTACGGAATGGAAGAAGCGCATCGGCACCATCCCGCTGGTCGCGATCGGCGGCATCAAGTTCGAGCACGCCGCGGAGATCTTTGCCGCGGGCGCGGATTCCATCGCCGTCGTCAGCGACGTCACCCAGAATGCCGACCCCGATGCGCGGGTGCGGCAATGGCTCGGCCTCTCCGCGGAGGCGGCGTGATGCGCACTCTCTCGACCCCTCATTGCGAGGAGCACTTGCGACGAAGCAATCCAGACTGTCTCTGCAGAGAGATTCTGGATTGCTTCGCTGCGCTCGCAATGACGGAGCAAGAATTCACCGCCCTCGCCCAGACGCACACACATACGAATTAAACCGGAGGATCCCATGAACATCCGCTCCAATCCCGACAAGACCGTCCCCGCCGTCACCACCGGCCCGCTGCCCTCGTCGCGAAAAATCTTCGCCTCGCCCGATGCCGCCCCTGATCTGCGCGTTCCGCTGCGCGAGATCATCCTCTCTGAGGGCGCCGGCGAGCCGAACCTGCCGGTGTACGACACTTCCGGCCCCTACACCGACCCGAGCGTGACCATCGACGTCAACGCCGGTCTCGCGCGCGGCCGCAAGGCCTGGGTGCTAGAGCGCGGCGGCGTCGAGGAATATCAGGGCCGGCAGATCAAGCCGGAGGACAATGGCAGCGTCTCCACCGACAAGGCCGCGCGCGCCTTCTCGGCCTATCACCAGCCGCTGCGCGGCCTCGACGGCCACAAGATCACCCAGCTCGAATTCGCCCGTGCCGGCATCATCACCAAGGAAATGATCTACGTCGCCGCGCGCGAAAATCTCGGTCGCAAGGAGCAGCTCGAACGCGCGGAAGCGGCCCTTGCCGATGGCGAAAGCTTTGGCGCCGAAGTCCCCGCCTTCATCACCCCGGAGTTCGTCCGCAGCGAGATCGCGCGCGGCCGCGCCATCATCCCCTGCAACATCAATCACAGCGAACTCGAGCCGATGATCATCGGCCGCAACTTCCTCACCAAGATCAACGCCAATATCGGCAACTCGGCGGTGACGTCATCGGTCGAGGAAGAGGTCGAGAAGATGGTGTGGGCGATCCGCTGGGGCGCCGACACCGTGATGGACCTCTCGACGGGCCGCAACATCCACACCACGCGCGAATGGATTTTGCGCAACGCGCCGGTGCCGATCGGCACCGTTCCGATCTATCAGGCGCTGGAGAAGTGCGACGGCGATCCGGTCAAGCTGACCTGGGAGCTCTACAAGGACACGCTGATCGAGCAGTGCGAGCAGGGCGTCGACTATTTCACCATCCACGCCGGCGTGCGCCTGCAATACATCCACCTCACCGCCAGCCGCGTCACCGGCATTGTGTCGCGCGGCGGCTCGATCATGGCGAAGTGGTGCCTGGCGCATCACAAGGAAAGCTTCCTCTACACCCATTTCGACGAGATCTGCGATCTCATGCGCAAGTATGACGTCTCGTTCTCGCTCGGCGACGGCCTGCGTCCGGGGTCGATCGCGGACGCCAACGACCGCGCGCAATTCGCCGAACTGGAAACTCTCGGCGAACTCACGAAGATCGCGTGGGACAAGGGCTGCCAGGTCATGATCGAAGGCCCCGGCCACGTGCCGATGCACAAGATCAAGATCAACATGGACAAGCAGCTCAAGGAGTGCGGCGAGGCGCCGTTCTACACCCTAGGGCCCCTGACCACCGACATTGCGCCGGGCTACGACCACATCACCTCCGGGATCGGTGCGGCCATGATCGGCTGGTTCGGCTGCGCCATGCTCTGCTACGTCACCCCGAAGGAGCATCTTGGGCTACCCGATCGCAACGACGTCAAGGTCGGCGTCATCACCTACAAGATCGCCGCCCACGCCTCCGATCTCGCCAAGGGCCATCCGGCCGCCCAGCTGCGCGACGACGCGCTGTCCCGCGCCCGTTTCGACTTCCGCTGGAGCGACCAGTTCAACCTCGGCCTCGACCCCGACACCGCCAAGAACTTCCACGACGAAACCCTGCCGAAGGAAGCCCACAAGGTCGCGCATTTCTGCTCGATGTGCGGCCCGAAATTCTGCTCGATGAAGATCACGCAGGACGTGCGGGACTACGCGGCGACGCTGAATGATCCGAACGGCGTGGGAATGTCGATGAGCGGCACGGCCGAGGACGGCATGGCCAAGATGAGCGCGAAGTTCAAGGAGATGGGCAGCAGCGTTTATCTGGATGCGGAGAAGGTGAAGGAGAGCAATCGGGTGTTGTGAGCGGGCCCGTGCGAATTCTGGGGGCGACGGTCGTCGCCCCCAAAGTTGGAAACGCAATACGAACAGCCCATGCGGTTTGAAATACTACCAGGACTACCACCGTACGGACCTCCGGCCATCTCTCTGACCGGGCGCGGTGAGCGCGAATTTCGGGAAGGTTTGGTAGTCCGCTTCTATCCCAACGATTCCGATCCATGGATCGGCAATTTCGTGGGAGGCATCTTCGATTACACCACTGTGCTCGATCATCCCAACGGAAGGGACGTGATCGTTGTCGCTCGCGGCGATACTTGCATTATCGATCCGGAACACCACGCCATTCGAGATCGCATTGCAAGTGACACTGCGCGTGCAATTGCCCTACCGGCTCTTGGATTAGTCGTTTTCCAAGGGTCGGTCGATTTCAGCGCGGTTCGGTCAGATAATTGGCGATGGAATAGTCCGCAGATTTCGTGGGATGGCTTCCGCAAGATAGATGTTCAAGAAACCATACTCACCGGCGAGGCATGGTCTCCCATTGGAGACTCTTGGATATCATTCAGCCTCGATCTTTTGACAGGACACTGCACCGACGGAGTTTATGAATTGGATGCGGCTCGGGCGGTGCGTGTGACGCGCAAATCGGACTAGCACGCGTAGCCCGGATGAGCGCAGCGACATCCGGGTCTTCTGTCCCGCATATCGCTCCGCTCATGCGGGCTACAGCTACGGATAATTGACGTGCCCGCTTCCACCCTCCACCGCCTCCCCGACCAACTCCGCCCCAACCTCCGCCTCGTCTTCGTCGGCACCGCCGCCAGCACGCGCTCGGCGGAGCTCGGGCACTATTACGCCCATCCCGGCAACCGCTTCTGGCGCGCGATCCATGAGGCCGGCATCACGCCGCGGCGCTATCAGCCCGGCGAGTTTGCGGCGCTGATCGAGCTCGGGATCGGCTTCACTGATCTGTCCAAGTCGGGCGCCGGAATGGATCACCAGATCGCGGCTGACACGATCGACGTGCCGGGGTTCAGGGCCAAGATCGAAAAATGCCGGCCGAGGGCGATTGCGTTCACGAGCAAGAAGGCGGCGAGCTTGTTTTACGGCAGGCCGTCGGCCGCGATTGCGCTGGGGCGGCAGCCGCGGGATGAGAGTTTGCCTGAGGTGTTCGTGCTGCCCTCGCCGTCCGGCGCTGCGTCCGGGCATTGGACATTGGAGCCGTGGCAGGATTTGGCCGAGTGGATCGGCGAGCTTCAGGAAAACGATCTCAACACCGGTTGATAGGTTTTGAGACTCACATCGTACCCTGCTTCCCAAGGAAACCGTCCCTCGCGATCCGGCCATACGATCTGAAGGCAGGGAAACGGCCGCAGCAATCTTGCATAGAACCAGATCGCCGTGCCGAGATAGGCTTCGTAGGCCCCGAGCGGCACCTCGACGAAGCAGACCTTACGCTCGAGCGGAAGGTCGTCGCAGACGTCGCCCGCGACGTAGCGCCGTCCCGCCGCGGCTCGGTCGCGAACGGCGTTGATGACGGCGCAAGCGTCTTTGGAGTCGAGCCCGAACAAGACGAGTGCGGCGTGCGCGTAGTTGAGGTAGAGGCCAATCGAGAAAACATAAGCCGGCGTGTGCGCCTCAGCGGCGATGCCCATCAGATGGCAGCCGTGTTCCCGAACGTTGCGGAACAGTATCTCGTCGGGAGCCCCGTCCGGCTCGGGCCATACGAAACTATCCAGCATGGGCGGGGTCTCGCACCTGGCGTTCGCGGGGTGGGTGGGCGCAGCGTAACCCACCACCTCGCGTCTGCAAACGACATCCTTCAGCGCCTCACCCCGCATACGCCTTGTCCAGATCCGCAATCACGATCTTTCTCATCTGCATCATCGCCTGCATGACGCGGTTCGCCTTGCTGCGGTCGGGGTCGCCGAGGTAGCGGCCGAGCGCTGATGGGATCACCTGCCAGGACAGCCCGAACTTGTCCTTGAGCCAGCCGCAGCGGGATTCCTCGCCGCCGTCGGCGGTGAGCCTGTCCCAGAAATAATCGACTTCCGCCTGCGTCTCCACGCTGATGAAGAACGACACCGCCTCGTTGAACTTGTATCGCGGCCCGCCATTGAGCGCATTGAAGCGCTGGCCTTCGAGCTCGAACACCGCCATGAAGTCGCTGACGGTCTCAACCTTGGCGTTGGGGAACACCGATTTGTAGAAGGCGACGGCCTCCGGCACGTTGTTGTCGAACCAGAGAAACGGCGTGATGGAGGTCATGAATGGATATCCTTTTGCCTCGGGCGGGCGCGCGGGGCGGCGCGCCGATGTTCCAAGGACGAGGCAGGAGGCAACGATCCGACGGTGGCGGCGGGATTTTCTTGTAGCCCGGATGAGCGACAGCGACATCCGGGGCCGGCGGCTGCCCCGCATATCGCTATCGCTCATGCGGGCTACGGGGTCCACGAAACGCATTAACCTGTCGGAATCCACTCATTCCATTCGTCCTCCGAACGCAAAACGCGATCAACCCCGGAGCCCCTACATGCCCACCATCACCGCCTTCGCAAACTCGCCCGACCGCGGCAAGGGACAGGCGCGCGACATCCGGGTGCGCTGGGCGCTCGAGGAGGTCGGCCAGCCGTACGACGTGCGTCTGATTTCGTTCGCGGACATGAAGGCGCCCGCCCATCTCGCGCTACATCCGTTCGGGCAGATTCCGACCTATGAGGACGGCGACCTCATCCTGTTCGAGTCCGGCGCGATCGTGCTCCATATCGCGGAGCGCCATACCGGGCTGCTGCCGACGGAGCCGAACGCCCGGGCGCGCGCGATCGCGTGGATGTTTGCCGCGCTGAGCACGCTGGAGCCGCCGATCGTCGAGCTCGGGATGGCCATGCTGTTCGAGCGCGACAAGAGCTGGTACGCGGAGCGGCTGCCGATGCTGCAGGATCGCGTCCGCGTCAGGCTCGGCGAATTGGCTCGTCGCCTCGGCGATGCCGACTGGCTCGACGGTGCGTTCAGCGCCGGCGATCTCATGATGGTGACGGTGCTGCGCCGGTTGAACGCGTCAGGCCTGCTGGAGGAATATCCAGATATCGCCGCCTATGTGGCTCGCGGCGAAGCACGGCCCGCGTTCAGGCGGGCATTCGAGGCACAATTTGCGGTGTTCACCGCCGCATCGCGTTCGTAGGGTGGGTTAGCCCCGCGGCTGCGTCGTCATCGGCTAACCCACCGTCGCACCGTCACGTCTCTCAGGGCACCTTGAACTGCTTGCGCGACGTCGCACCGATCACCTCGATGCCAATGGTGCCGCGCAGATGGGAAATATCCAGGCTGACGTGATAGGGGGCTTGCCTGGGCAATCCGATGCCGCTTTGACATCCGACGACCTCGATGCCCCAGTATTCCGGTTGTCGGATGTAGATCAGCGGCACCAATTCGACCTTCATCGTCACCCATGGCTTCACGCCGCTGACGATCAGGATGAACGTATTGGGCACGATACCGGGAACCACCTCTGCATCCGTAAACGATATGAGCCTGCAAGTGCTTGAATGAGGTAGCGCTTCCAGCTCCTTGAGATCACTCTCTTTCATGGAAAGCTCCTGCTGAAATCGATGACCATCGGCTGTCATCGCCTCACAGTCTAATTCAATCTTTGATTGTATACAATGGGCGCCGCGCCTCGAACAGCTTTGAGCAGTTCATCGCGTCACACGGTGAGATCCCGATAGTTGGGGAACGCCGCCCTACAGAGCATCTCGAATGTGAGGCCGAGCAAATTCGTGTACTGATCGGGCATTGCTTCTGCCGCAAAGCCCCCGCATGCTATCTCCGCAGATCGATGGGGAGCCGCCCATGCTGACCCTCTACTCCTATCCAGAGCTGTTCGGCGTCGCCGACAACAACGGCTACGGCCTCAAGGTCTATGCCTTCCTGAAACTCGCGGGCGTGCCGTTCGTGCATGAGCACGTGTTCGATGCCTCCGCCGCGCCGCGCGGGCAGCTGCCCTATATCGTGGATGAGGGCAAGACGATCGGCGACAGCGAGACCATCATCGCGCACGCGACGGCGAAATACCGCCTGACCATTGACGCGGGGCTTTCACCGGAGCAGCGCCGCACCAATCATTTCGTCACGCGCATGCTCGACGATCTCTATTGGGTGATGTCGTATTCGCGCTGGAAGGACGAGCGCTATTATCCCGCGTTCCGCGACGCCTTCATCGCGCAGCACAAGCAGATCGACGCGGCGGGGTTCGAGAAGGCGAAAGCGTATAATGCGCAGCGTTATCATTTCCAGGGCATCGGCCGCTACACGCCCGAGCAGGCCTATGCGCGAGGGCTCGCCGATCTGCAGGTACTGGCGGAGATCGTGCCGGCGAACGGCTTCGTGCACGGCGCGGCGCCTGCTAGTTACTTTCCGATCCCGACGCCGCTGAAGGCCTTTGTCGATGCGCATGAAAACCTCGTCGCGCATTGCGAACGGGTGCATGCGATGGTGACGGGAACGTAGCTCGGATGAGCGACAGCGACATCCGGGGCTGAGGGTTGACCCGCATGTCGCTCTCGCTCATGCGGGCTACGAATTGAGCTGATCGCCCTACCGCATCGTGATCGCAAGCCCGCTGAGATCCGCATTCGCCATCAGGCCGACCTGCGTGCCGGACAGCTCGAGCACGGCGCCCTTCTGGTTGGTCAGCACGATCGCACGGGCGCCGCGCCCCACTGCGATGCCCGCACCGGCGGCGCCGTAGACGCCGGCGATGTCGGAGGGCCGGTTGATGTTGGAAACGCGGCCGCGCAGCACGGTCTTGGAGCCGCCGAAGACGAGGCCGTAATCGAGCCCGCCGGTCGAGAGCGAATAGGCGCGCCCGCGGTAGTTCAGCACGCCCGAGCCGCCGGAGCCGCCGATGATCCAGCCCGCCTTGTAGATCGTCAGCACCACGGTGCCGCCATCGGCCAGCGCCGAGGTCGAGAGGCCGGCAAGCGCGGCAATGCCGACCAGCGCGGCGCGAAGGGTCGATGCGAACTTCATGGGGGTCTCCGGGGGCTATTCTTCAAGGAGGGAAACGAATCAGACGCAGCGAATGTATCCGATGCATCGCGGCGGCAACATGATGGGCTGCGCGTGAGTCGCGGTCTGTAGCAACGCGCTCAAATGTCATCGCCCGGTTTAACCGGGCGATCCAGTATTCCAGAGAGAGCGATGGTGAACCGAGACGCCGCGGCGTACTGGATGCCCCGGTCGAGCCGGGGCATGACGGCAGAGTCTGCTCACGCGCCATCATGCCATTCTGCCCCTGTTTTGCCCGACGGAGCAACGATTATTTTGCTTTTCCCGAAGTTAAAAAGAAAGCTCAATGGTTTCCGCCGGATGCCTACTGTGCATGGGGTTGTTTTCGCGTTTTTTGTTGGAGGCGCCCCGAGCTGCCGTTACGCTGGCGCGTCCAGCCGTCCATCCGAGGTGATCCCATGCCGATCCAGCATTTCGCACCCCCGCCGCACGTCAAGGCGCCGCCGCTATCCTTTGCCACGCGCGCCGGCGATCTCCTGTTCGTCTCCGGCATTCCCGGCTTCGACGCCAGTGGCGCGCTGCCCGATGGCTTCGAGGCGCAGTTCGCCAACGTCGCCGTCAACATCAAGCGCGTGCTGGCGGAGGCCGGCGCCGAGATCCGCGATCTCGTCAAGGTCAACGTGCTGCTGACCCGCGCCTCGGACGTCGCCGCCATGAACGCGCTCTATGCCGGCGCCTTCGGCCCGCCGCCCTATCCCGCCCGCACCACCTGCGTGGTCCACGCGCTGCCCGATCCGAAGATGCTGATCGAGATCGAGGCGGTGGCGTCGCTGGCCAAGGGGTAGACGTGTGCTCGTCCGGCGATAGTCAAGGAATAAGGATCGTTCGAACAGCCGACCAACGGCTGACATATCCGTGAACGGTCGCCGCCCCGCTTGCCAGCCGCACCATTTTGCCGCACCAGTTTCCGTGTCACGTTCCCATCAGGAGATATTTCATGCGTCGCGTTCTCGCCCTCTGTGCCGTTGCCGGCATCGCCACCTCCGTGTTCGCCGTGCCGGCCTCCGCGGCGGTCGGCTATTACGTGATCCGCTGGGACAACACCGGCATCTGCCAGGTCTGGAACGAGGACCTGAAGTACAAGCCGTTCCAGTGGGGCGTGTCGACCTACAAGGTCGTCAGCAAGCCGCTCCCGACCTTCACCGCCGCCTCGGAGCTCCAGATCAAGCTGCGCGGGGAGCGCCGCTGCACGCTCTAGGCGTGAGGCGACAGACCGGATTTCAAGGGGCGGATCGCGCGAGCGAGCCGCCCTTTTCTTTTTGGACGCGCCATTGGTTGTTTGGCCGAGATCGCGCATTTCCGCGCACCCGCTTTGAACCTGGCCAGCTGGCGGACCTACTCACATCTTGTTCGGGGCGCCCCCCATCCTTGCCCGCTTGTTTTGCCCACTCGTTTTTTCACCTCGCGGCCTTGGAGCCAATCGATGCGCGCACCGACGACAGCGACGGTTCTGGCCGCATCGCTGCTGATCGCCGCAACGGCGAACGCACAGGCCCCGCAATCCTTCCGCGTGATCTCGCCGGTGTTCGGCCAGTTGGTCAGCTTCGCGATGCCGTCGAATTTTTCCGCGGTGTTCGAGAACACCAAGGGCGGCCACTACATCCGCGAGGCCGTGCTGAAGGGTGAGACGCCCGACCGCTGGACCGAGATGATCACCGTAACAGGCGAGAAGGGCATGACGACCACTCCCGGTTCATCGCCGGAGAAATTCGCGGGCTCGATCGCAGGCGGTTTCAAATCCGCCTGCCCCGACAGCTTTGCGGCAAGGTCGCTTGGCGCCACCGCGTTCGGCCGCTTCGAAGGTTTCGTCGCCGTGATCGGCTGCGGCCGTGTCGACAGCGGCCCGACCCGGCACAGCGAGACCGCGCTCCTGGTCACGCTGAAGGGCACGACCGATTATTACACGATCCAGTGGGCCGAGCGCGGCCCCGAAACCGACGAGCCGCCGGTGAACAACGACCGCTGGCAAGTGCGTTTGCGCGCGCTCGGCCCGATCGAGCTCTGCCCGATCGTAGCAGGCGAAGCCGCGCCCTATCCAAGCTGCGTGAACAAGAGCTGAGCCCTCTCGACTCCAAGTCCGACGTCCGTAGCCCGGATGAGCGAAGCGATATCCGGGAATTCAACCTCCGCCGGGTCAGCCTCCCTCGGCCCGCTCACCGAAAGCAATCCCACTTTCGCCGGCATCACCCGCCCAGTCTTCCGACAGCAATCCCGCCCGCACATATCGGGTGAAAGGACGAATGCGGCCAATCACAAACGCGCTGGACGTAGCGATGCTTGACGGGGTTGAAGTGAATGTAATCCACGTGGCGGGCGAAATCATCTTCGCCGCGAACCGTGTGCTCCCAGTAGCGTCGTTGCCACAGAGCCAATTCTCCATTGGAGTGGCGGGCGACGTCGATACCCGCATGCAGTAGTGTGCTGCTGAAATGCCCCTTGATCCTTCGCCAACGGCCCGCGAAATCGGCGTCATGCGGCGGGAGGCTCATGACGACGTGCAAATGGTCCGGAAGGATCACGATCGCATCGACCTCAAACGGGCGCTCCCTGCGAGCGGCCCGGAAGGCATCGCGCAGGGCGTCAACGTTTTCGGTCAAAATGGTCGATCGGCGGTCGAAGAGCGCTACAGTGAAAAAATAGGTACCGCCGGGAAGAAAGTTTCTGCGATACAGAACCATGGGCTAGACCCGTCCCGGATGTCGCTTCGCTCATCCGGGCTACAGGGTAGCACATGTGCCCTCACGCGTCCTTGTACGCGCGGGGATGGATCAGGAGATCGCGCGCGGCGGCGAGATCGATGAAGGCTTGCGCGCTGCCGCCATGGTCGGGGTGCATGCCCTTGGCGGCGCGGCGATAGGCCTGGTTGATGTCCTCGCAGGTGAGCTGCACCGCGAGCGGCAGGCCGAGCACCTTGCGGGCGCGATCCTCGCTGGACAATTTTTTCGGCGCAGCATTGCGGCGCCCGAAGCGCGGCGCGGTCAGATCGTGAACGACATCGAGCACCACGCCGAGACGGCGCCGTGCCGCCAGCGTGACGCTGTGATCGTCATTGTCCACGGCCTGGCGCAGCACAGGAAGCGCCTGCTCGGCAGCCTGACGCAGCATGGTATCGGTGCTCATCCGCGCGATCTCGGTCACGAGACGGCCGGCCTCGGCCCAATCGGCGCCGTCCGCCGACCGCAGGCGTTCGAGTGCGAGTTTCCAGGATTCAAGCCGTTCCATCATGCGCGCAACGTTTAGCAAGCAAGATCATTATGCCAAGGCCGCCGTTTCCGACCCCTTAATTTCGAGTTAGCCTTTCATGAAACTTCGAAACGAATCCTGAAGGAAATTGTCACAGCTGCGCGCAGACCGCATCGCGGTCGTTACGCCCCCGCCGCCAGACCCGGCACGGATCAGTTGAACTGATAGGCGAGACCGAAAGTCGCAACGTGGGTGCGCAGTGTGACATCGAAAGTATCGACGGTGTTGCTGGGCGCGAAGTGCGACGTTCGGCCGATTGCGTAAGTCGACGTGCCGAAATCGGCGAAGCGGTATTCGGCGCGCGCCAGCCAGTGATGGCCCAGCGCCCTCTCGAGGCCACCGCCGAGGGTCCAGCCCAGTTTCGTCGTGGAGTTCGCTATCACCGACGGCGATAAATTAAACAAGGTCCGGCAGGGCGTGCTCCCGCAGGTCGAGATCACCTCGTCATGCTGCCACGCCGCACCGCCGCTCGCGAATAGCAGCGTCGCCGGCGTGACCAGGAAGCCGAGACGCGCGCGCAGGCTCGCGTCCCATGTTGACTTCACCACAAGGGAATCGGCGCTCTCGTGGAAGGTGCCGAACGCCGGCGACACCGGATATCCGCTCAGCGTGACGGTCCGGTCGGCAAAGCCGGCGTCGCCCTCGATGCCGGCGACCCATTTGGGCGCGAATTGCCAGTTGACGCCGGCATAGGGACTGGTGCGGAAGGCGGTGCCGTTGAACGGCACGGTGTTCTTCTCGAGCGGGATCAGTGCAACGCCAAACAGTTCCGACGTTGCCGCCGTATCCACCTGCTGCGCGCGGGCACCGAGACCAAGACCGAGATAGGGGCCGGTCCATGACATCGCGATCGGCGCTGCCTTGGTGATCATCGCTGCCTGCGCTCCTGCCACGATCGGGTCGCCGAACTTGTAGGCCAGGCCGAACGAGGCGGCGTGAGTCTGGATCTTGAGATCGAATTTGTCCTCGGTCGAATTGAAGCCCGAAGCGGGCACGGCAGTTCGAGCAATGGTGAACGGTGCAGCGCCAAAATCGGCGTAGCGATATTCGGCGCGCGCAAACCAATTGCCACCCAGCGCGGTCTCGATGCCGCCACCGACGGTCCAACCAACCTGGATAGACGATGCGGAAATCACGGCGGGCGAAAACGTGAAGCCGGGACAGTTGGCGCAGTTCGAATTGATGTAGCTACGCTGCCAGGCGATGCCACCGGTCGCATAGGCCAGCGTGGCAGGTGTGAGCAGGAAGCCGAGACGGGCACGTAGGCTGGCGTCCCACTCGGTCTTTGCGGTCAGGCTGTCGGGCGGCAAGGCGAAGCGGACGAAGCCGGGGGAGAAGGCCAGCGACTGGCGCGTGGTGGACTGGTCGGCGAAACCGACATCGCCTTCGAGGCCCCCAATCCATTGCGGCGCCAATTGCCAGTTGAAGCCGCTAAAGGCACTGGTGCGGAAGCCCAGTCCGTCGAAGGACGCGCTTGTCGGCCGGCCGTCCGCCAGATTTTGCGGGGCGCCGGCGGCCGTCTCCGATGTCGCCGTGGCGTCCGTGCGCGAACCACGGAAACCAAGCCCAAGACCTGCATAAAATCCACCCCAGAGCGACGTGACCGCCGATGGGACCTTGTACGTCGGCGCGCCCCCGATATCCGCCGCCAAGGCAGGCACCGTCGCTGCGAACGCGATCAGAGCCGCGCTTGCGCCCCTCAGTTTCTTCATGCCCAATATCCCCGTCCGCGCGGAATCGCCGCCGCCCCAAATATTCGAGACAGATGTGACGCTGACGGCGCCAGATTTCTTGGACCCAAGCGACGGCGGATCAGACAAGAACGAACTGGCGATGTTCGTGCCGTGCCGTGGCATCTTTGCCACGTCCATCGGAAGTCACCGCGCTCCCCCGATTGCATAAGGCGTCAGCGCGGCATGGCGTTTCTGCCGCCTTCGTTTTCAACTAGTCTTGCCGGCAACGTTGAAAAACCCCAGCCAAGGAAACGCCCATGCCTCTCCTCCAAAACCATCTCGCCGTCATCACGGGCGCCGGATCCGGTATCGGCCGGGCCATCGCTGCCGGCTACGCCCGCGAGGGCGCGCAGGTGGTGCTGCTCGACGTCAACGCCGACACGGTCGCGGAAGCCGCCGAGGAGATCCGCAAGTCCGGCGGCAAGGCCGAGAGCTTTGCGCTCGACGTCACCAAGCGCGACGACTGCTTTGCGCTCGCCAGGCAAGTCGCCGACAAGGTCGGGCAGGTCTCGATCCTCGTCAACAATGCCGGCATCACTCGCCGCAATGCCTTCACCGCGGAGCCCGAGACGGTGGCGAAGGACTGGAACGACATCATCTCGCTCAACCTCAACGGCGTCTTCAACATGACGCAGGCGTTCCTCAGCCCGTTGCGCGCAGCCAAGGGCCGCATCGTCAATATCGGCTCGATCCAGTCCTTCGTGCATCTGCGCACGCCGAGCTCGGCGGCCTACACCACCTCGAAGCACGGCGTGCTCGGGTTCACCAAGGCGCTCGCGGTCGAGCTCGGCAAGGAGGGCGTGCGCGTCAACGCGATCGGGCCGGGCTTCATCGAGACCAACATCAATGCCAATGTGCGCGCGACCAATCCGGCGCTGGTGCAGGCCTTCGTCGATCACACCCCGCTGGCGCGCACCGGCAAGCCCGAGGACATCGTGGGTCCCGCGATCTTCCTTGCGTCGGACATGTCGGCCTACGTCACGGGAACGATCGTAATGGTGGACGGCGGATACCGGACGGTGTGAGCGGGATGATGCCTGCTTGGTAACGCGGGGTATGCTCGCAGGAACATGCAATCCGTGCCAATCGCGGCGATGCGGCGGCATTCCCAAGGTCAATTGGTGCGATCGCCCCGCGGTTAACCTTTCGTTAACCAAACCCGCCCACCGTAGATTTACGGCTTGGGGGTCGTTTGTTCTCGATCCGCTTCCAAAGAGGGAGGCGGGCGTTGATCGGGGAGTGTGTCGATGACCACTGTTCATGTCGCTGCGTCCGAGCCGGGCGCATATTTCCTTTCACCGAACCAGATCGTTCCGCTGCTGATCGGCGCGACCGTCGACGAGGTCGAGCGTGAGCTCGTGCTGCAGACGCTCGCCCGTTGCGACGGCAATCGCACGCGCGCCTCGCGCGTGCTCGGCCTCTCGGTGCGCACACTGCGCAACAAGATCAGGCTCTACGCCGCCTCCGGCATCGAGGTCCCCGCCTATCACGACTAGCGCGTGACGTGCGGCCGATTGGTGTTGATCATGCCCAGGCGCGAGCCCGGCGGAATTGCCGCTGTCGTCAAACGCCGCTAATTAGCTTGCTTCCGGTCAAGGGAGCAGCGGCGTGGCAGACGAACAAAAACGGCAGGGACCTCAGGGACCTCAGGGACCGCGCGGACGGCAGGGCGAACCGGGGCGGCCGGGACCGCAGGGTCATCCGGGCAAGCGCGGGCCGGATGGGGCGCGCGGCAAGCCAGGACCTCAGGGCAAGCCGGGGCCGATCGGGAAGGCCGGACCGCTGGGCAAGCCCGGTCCGCAAGGCAAGCAGGGCGAAGCCGGACCGCGCGGGGCGGCCGGTGCACAGGGACCTGTCGGACCGCAAGGGCCGGCGGGGCCGCAAGGCCCGCGTGGCGAACCGGGGCCGCCCGGCCCATTGCCGTCGATCGAGCAGGTGCTGCCCTGGCTCGATCAGCTGTTCGACGCCTGGGACGAGCGGCGCCGCCAGCGCGAGCATGAAGCCGCCGAGCGCGAGGCGCTGGAGGCCGCGGTGCAGGAGACCGACGACGCGCCCCTCGGTGACGAAGACGAGGACAGCGAAGGCGATCACAGGAAGAAGAAGAAAAAGAAGAAGCACGGCCACAAGGAGTGACAGACGAATCTATTTCGTTCCGTTCTCGCGTCGCGGCAGCATGCCCATGCGCTCGAACTGCCAGCGCATGGCGCGGTACCAGAGATAGCCGACCGCTGCGCCGCACAAGGCCAGGATCACGACGTTCGCGCTCGAGAACGAGCCGCTCCACCACGTCATCCACGCGGTCCACAGCAACGTGAAAACGATGGCACCTGCTTTCAGCGGAAGAAGGGGGCGGGTCATGGTGGTGCTCCGGCGTGTCAAAAGCCCGGCGAACATCATCGCGCGTTGCGACCGCTTTCACCGTGAGCCAGATCACGGAACGGACCTTCGAGCCGCCTAGCCGAACCGCAGCCGCGAACGCTCCTTGGCCTTTTCCGCCTCGACCTCACGGTCGCGCGCCGGGGCATGGGTGTGCAGCGACGTCAGGAGTTTTCGCGCAGCCTCCGAGACCTCCGCCACCGCACGATCGAAGGCCGCCTCGTTGGCCTGCGACGGCTTGTTGAAGCCGGACAGCTTTCGAACGAACTGGAGCGCGCTGGCGTGGATCTCATCCTCCGTCGCCTCCGGCTCGAAGTTGAACAGCGTCTTGATGTTGCGGCACATGCAGTCTCTCCTGACCTTTCCCTCGAGGACGAATGGCGAAAACGAAATCCTACATCCTTCCGGACGGTTCTGCTAAGTTCCGCCGCAACGCGGCCGCCGACCAGAGCCGCACGGGGGAAATAGACATGAAAGCTTCCTGCGCGGCGCTGTCAGCCATCCTGTTCTCCGTCTCGTTGACGGCCATCTCGACGTCCGCATGGGCGGCCGATTATCCGGCGCCGAAGCAGGGCGACTGGATCGCCAGGGATTTCAAGTTCCACACCGGCGAGACCATGCCGGAGCTGAAGCTGCACTACACCACCGTGGGTGAGCCGAGCGGCCAGCCGATCCTGGTGCTGCACGGAACCGGCGGCTCGGGCGCGAGCATGCTGTCGCCCGCCTTCGCCGGCGAGCTGTTCGGCGCGGGGCAGCCACTCGATGCCTCCAAATATTACATCATCATCCCCGACAATATCGGCCATGGCAAATCGTCAAAACCGTCCGACGGGATGAAGACGAGCTTCCCGAAATACGATTACGACGACATGGTCGAAGCCCAGTATCGCCTGGTCACGGAAGGGCTCGGGGTCAAGCACCTGCGGCTGGTCATCGGCAATTCGATGGGCGGCATGCACACCTGGCTGTGGGGCGAGAAATATCCGAAGGCGATGGACGCGCTGATCCCGATGGCCTCGCAGCCGACCGAGATGGCGTCGCGCAACTGGATGCTGCGGCGGATCATGCTCGACACCATTCGCAGCGATCCCGACTACAATGGCGGCAATTACACCGGCCAGCCACGCATGATGAAATACGCCATCACCGCCTACGGCATCGCGAGCATCGGTGGAACGCTGGCCTATCAATCGCAGGCGCCGACGGCGGCGAAGGCCGACAAGATCGTCGACGAGCGGCTGGCCACGCCGATCGCGGCAGATGCCAACGACTTCGTCTACCAGTGGGAGTCCTCGCATGACTACAATGCCGGCGAGAAGCTCGAGGCCATCGAAGCGTCGCTGCTGCTGATCAATTCCGCCGACGACGAGCGCAACCCGCCCGAGACCGGCATCACGGACGCTGCGATGACGCGGGTGAAGAACAGCAAACTGTATCTCATCCCTGCCAGCACCGAGACGCGCGGCCACGGCACCACCGGAAACGCCAAATTCTACAGCGAGCAGGTCCGGCAATTTCTGCAAGCCGCGCCGCAGCAAACGATCGAATCTGCACGCCGCTGATTTTGCATCGCATCAACGGCCGTCTGGCCCGCATATTATTTGAGCATGCATTACGCTGACGGCTCGGGCTTAATCGCGTCGATATCCGAATCGACGCGCGGCACAATCGCACGCCGATGGCACGACACGCGATGAGGAGGATCGCATGCACAGGCTCGCACTGTGCGTTTGGCTGGCCACGCTGACGAGCGCCGCGTTCGCGTTCGACAACGGGCAATATGATCACGTCCCGCCCGACATCCGCGCCTGGTTTAAGAGCGTGATCGCACCGAACGGTGTGCCCTGCTGCGACGTCTCCGACGGCCATCGCACGGAGTACGACGTGCGCAGCGGTGCCTATTGGGTGCCGATCGAGGGACAATGGATGGAGGTGCCCGAGCGCGCCATCATCCGCGACCGCGGCAATCCGGTCGGCGAGGCCGTTGTGTGGTACGTTCGTCACCGCGGCGCCGTCATCATCAGTTGCTTCGTGCCGGCCGATGCGGTGTAGCGCGCGATAGCGCCTTGGCACCGCGCGTGCTAGTTCGGCCGATGGCTCCTGCGAACGACCGAACGCGCGCGATCATGCGCTTTGTGCTGGCAGCGTTCTACATCGCGGCCGGCATCGCGCATCTCCGGGTCCCCGACAAGCTGCTTGCGATCACGCCGGCCTGGGTTCCGTTTGCAACACAGCTGATCCTCATCACTGGCGTTTGCGAGATCGCAGGAGCGGTTGCGCTGGTGACGAAGCCGCTGCGCTGGTGGGCGGGCGTGGCGCTCGCGCTCTATGCGCTTTGTGTGTGGCCGGCCAACATCAAGCACGCCCTGGAGGGCATCGACCTTTCGCCCGTCCCCAACAGCTGGCTCTATCACGGGCCGCGGCTGGTGCTGCAGCCGGTGCTGATCTGGTGGGCTTTATATTGTGCCGGCGTGATCGATTGGCCGCGGCGGCGTGACAAGGGGGATAGCGATCGCGCCGGGAGATGATATTCTCAGACATTCCACCAGGGAGACCTTCGTGACTGATCTTTGCGCCGAAGACCTCGCCACCATCTATGCCCGGCCGAGCCCGCGCGTGATCGCGAAAGCGCGCCCCGCGATCGATGCGCACGCGAAAAAATTCATCGAGATGTCGCCGTTTTGCGTGCTCGCGACGTCGGGAGCCGATGGCAGCGTCGATGCCTCACCGCGCGGCGGCGGCGTTGGCTTCGTCCACGTCGCCGGCCCCAACCAGCTGCTGATGCCTGATCGCTCCGGCAACAACCGGATCGACAGTTTTCGGAATGTGGTGGAGGGCTCGGGCTTCGTGCATCTGTTGTTCTTCGTCCCCGGCATCGACGAGACGTTGCGCGTCGGCGGCCGCGGTACGCTGTCGGCGGATCCGAACCTGCTCGCCTCGATGGTGGAGTTTGGCAAGGCGCCGCGCGCGGTGCTGAACGTCGCCGTCAGCGAAGTCTATTTCCACTGCGGCAAGGCCCTGATGCGCTCGAAGCTGTGGTCATCCGAGAAAGTGCCGCGCTCGGTGATGCCGAGCATCGTCGAGGTGGTCCACGAGCAGACCGGCCTTGGTGAACCGCAGAGTCAGGACGTGGTGGAAGCGCTCTACAAGACGCAGTTGTAGCTGGCGTCCTGGACTGTCGTCCCGGCCTGGCGCGCAATTGCGCATCAGACCGGCACGGAGTTTGTGGCAGCGCTAACGCGCCGAACTAGTGCCCCTCGCCCTCGAGCCCGCCAACGTGCTTCTGGGTATAGAGCTCGAGGCCGATGCGGCCGATCAGGTCGAGCTGGGTCTCGAGGAAGTCGATGTGGTGCTCCTCGTCGCTCATCAGTTTCTCGAACAGGTCGCGTGTGACGTAGTCCTTGACACTGTGGCAGTAGGTCGCCGCTTCCTGGTAGAGCGCCCGCGCGCTCATCTCGGCGGCGAGATCGCACTCGATGATCTCCTTGACGTTCTGGCCGATACGCAAGGGATCGAGCACCTGCATGTTCGGGAAGCCGTCGAAGAACAGGATCCGCTCGGTGAGCTTGTCGGCGTGCTCCATCTCCTCGATGGACTCCTTGCGCCAGACCTTGGACATATCCCGCAGGCCCCAATTGTCGAGGAAGCGGTAGTGCAGCCAGTACTGGTTGATCGCAGTCAGCTCGTGACGCAGTGCCTTGTTGAGATAGTCGATAACTTTTGCGTCGCCCTGCATGATTCACTCCAGCTCTTGCAGTCCAAATCGGCCGTAAACCGAATTTAGAACGCTTCTAAATGAGTTTGAAGACTGGAGCAACCGGCTACGGGGACGCAGCCGGGGAAAAGCTCAGTCAGGGTTGCGGAAGATTTCAGCAGGCCGCGAGGGCGAACTCGGCCGGCTGGGCCGTCTCGTCCTTGGCAGCCACACTGTGGTTGTGCGGGCAGCCGGAGCAGCAGGACGAGGCACAGGGGCCGAGCGCTTCGTCGATAATGGTCTTGATCGTCCGGGCGCAGCGGCCGCATTCGGCGCTACAGCCGAGACATCCATAGACCTGCTTGGCATGGCGCACGGCGTCGTCGGACTCGGCGACGGCGGCGCGGATGTCGTCATCGCTCAGCACGTTACAGGAACAAACGATCATGGAAGCGGCAGGCCCTTTGGTGATGCGTCATCATCGATATTTAAGGGGCCCGCCGGATGCAAAAGGAAAAAGCGGAATTTGAAGCTATTCCAAACTAGCCCGGAAACAGCCTAGAACTGCTCTAAAATAGGTCATTGCGCTGGATCAAGATTGCGGCGGACCTAATCGCCCCCGCCTCCTCCGCCACCATCGCCGCCGCCGCAATCCCCGCCACCACTGCCGCTATCGCTGCTGGAACAGCTGCCGCCGTCGGTCGCGCTGCCGGAACTGTCGCTGGAAAACCAGCTCCCGAACGAGAAGCCGTCGCTCGTCCCCGTGGAGGTGTCGCCGCCGCCATCGCCCCCGGCGCGGGAGCGCCGCTGGCCGCGGTTCTGGAGATGGGTGATCCAGCCGTAGCCAATCGCGGAGACGATCCCGGCAGCGATCAATGCATTTATCATCGCGTTGCCCATCATCACCCTCCCCTGGCTGAGCTGCGGTCCACGTTAATTGGTCGCCCCCGGCAAAGGTGCCGTTCATTGATCATTCAATCGAAATATGGAACTTTACCCCCAAAGAGCTCCCGCGTGTTTTGCTCGAAAGGTCAGTCAATGAAGAAGTCGCTCCTAGCAATCGCTGCCGTCGCCGCTCTGGCCCTTAGCGCCGTCACACCAGCCCAGGCGCAACGCGGCGTCGCCGCGGGCGTGGCGGCCGGGATCATCGGCGGCGCCATTGTCGGTGGGGCGCTGGCCTCTCCGCACTATTACGGGCCCGGCCCTGGCCCCGGCTACGCATATGGTCCGGGATATAGCCCGGGCTATTATCCGCCGCGCTACTACGCGCCGGGCCCGGGCTACGTCGCCGACGAGTATTACGGCGACGGCTGCGTCTGGCAGAAGCAGCGCTTCTGGGACGGTTATGCCTGGCGCGTCCGCCGCGTCAGAGTCTGTGGCTGAAGTCGCCCCAAGCCGGCTCATTCCAGATGCGCCGTTCATCTCGGGGCCTGAAAAAGACCGCTTTTTCTCGTCACAGCTCCGTGCGCGTTTACCGCGGATTGACCATTTGCGCGCTTCCTAGCTGCAAGGCCAATTCCATCAGAGTCTGCGTGAACCTTTGAACCCCGGACGCTCCTAACAAGGAGCATCCATCTCTCAGGAGAGCCAAGAGTATGAAGAAGACTTTAGTTGCCGCCCTCACGGTTGCGACGATCGCCGGTTCGCTGGTGACCGCCACGCCGTCCGCCCAAGCCCATGACGGCGTCGGCGCCGGCATCGCAGCCGGCCTGATCGGCGGCGCGATCGTCGGCGGTGCCATCGCATCGAGCCGTCCCGCCTACGGCGGACCGGTTTATGTGGCCGAGCCTGGCCCGCCGCCCCCGCCCTGCTACTGGCAGCGCCAGCGCTACTGGGATGGCTACGGCTGGACCGTCCGCCCGGTTCGCGTTTGCTACTGATCTGATCGCACGGCGCTCATGAGCACCGCGATCGAAGCCCGGCCGAGCACCTCGGCCGGGCTTTTTTCTTTTGGCTGGCCCTGCGCCTATCGCGTCGCCTGGATCGAGCGCAGCACCTCTTCGCTCGGCCAGCAATCGACCTTGAGGCCTGCGGACTTCTGGTAGGCACCGAGCGCAGCGCGCGTCTGCATGCCGGCCTTGCCATCGATCTTGTCCTTGTAGAGCCCGACGCGCGTGAGCCCGCGCTGCATCGCCTCGACGTCCTTTGTCCGCAATTGCTTCGAGGCAGACCATGGTGTCGCGAACGGTTGCGGGCTCGTCATGCGGTCGGCGAGATGGCCGACGAACAGCACGTAGAGATCGGAGAAATTGTACTCCTTGATGACGAAGTAGTTCTTCGTGGTCAGGAAGGACGGGCCGTAGATGCCTTCGGGTTGCAGCAGCGAGGCAGGCTGCGCCTGCTCGGCGGCAGTGAGCTTTTGTCCACGCACCGGCACAAAGCCTTCGCGCAGCCACTGTCCGATCGGCTTCGTCACCTCGGGCACGCCAGCGGTGCAATCGACCTTGGCCGGTGCCTGCACCTCGTAAGCCCAGCGCACGCCGCTCTGCCAGCCCTTGTTGACGAGCTGCTGCGCGGCGGAAGCCAGCGCATCGGGCACCGAATGCCAGATGTCGATGCGGCCGTCGCGGTCGAAATCGACGCCGTGCTTGTAATATTCGGACGGCAGGAATTGCGTGAGCCCGGTCGCGCCGGCCCAGGACGAGCGCATGTCCTTGCGTGTCACTACGCCGTCGCCGAGAATTTTCAGCGAGAGGATGAACTCGTTGCGATAGGTGTCCTTGCGGCGGCCGACATAGGCCTGCGTCGCCAGCACACGGACGAGATCGTAGGGAAGTGTGTAGCGGCCATAGTCGGTCTCGCGGCCCCAGATCGCCAGCATGACGGTGGCGGGCACGCCCGAGCTCTTCTCGATCTCGGTCAGGGCCTGACGATATTTTTGCAGCAGCCGCTGCCCCTCGCCGGCGAGCCGCGCGATCGAGGCTTCCCTGACGTAATCGGCCGGCACCTGCACGAACTCGGCCTGCGACGGCGCACCGGTCGCTGGGCGCCCCGGCAGGATCAGATCCGGCAGCTTGTAGTCAGGCTCGAGGCCGCGCGTCTCTCGCTCGAACGTCGCGCGCGACACGCCGGCGGCCTCCGCCTCCGGCCACAGCGAGGCGATGAACTGCGTGAAGGCGGCGTCGGCAGCGCGGGCGGGCGACAGGCCGCAGGTGATAGCGATCACCGCAGCTATGAGCACCCGCCGCATCATGCTGAGATCACCGCGTCAGCTTCTTGTACTTCACGCGATGCGGAATGATGCTGTCCTGGCCGAGGCGGCGCATCTTGTCCTTCTCGTAGTCCTGGAAGTTGCCCTCGAACCATTCGACATGGCTGTCGCCTTCGAAGGCCAGGATGTGGGTCGCGATGCGGTCGAGGAACCAGCGATCATGGCTGATGATGACCGCGCAACCGGCAAAGTCTTCCAGCGCCTCTTCGAGCGCACGCAGGGTGTCGACGTCGAGGTCGTTGGTCGGCTCGTCGAGCAGCAGAACGTTGGCGCCGGATTTCAGCATTTTCGCAAGGTGCACGCGGTTGCGTTCACCGCCGGAGAGCGCGCCGACTTTCTTCTGCTGGTCGGCGCCCTTGAAGTTGAACGACGAACAATAGCCGCGTGAATTGACTTCCCTCTTGCCGAGCAGGATCAGCTCGTTGCCGCCGGAGATCTCCTCCCACACGTTCTTGCTGCCATCGAGCGCGTCGCGCGACTGGTCGACGTAACCGAGATGAACGCTCTCGCCGACCGTGATGGTGCCCTTGTCCGGCTGTTCCTGCTTGGTGATCATCCTGAACAGCGTGGTCTTGCCGGCGCCGTTGGCGCCGATCACGCCGACGATACCGCCGGGCGGCAGCTTGAAAGTGAGATCGTCGATCAGCATGCGATCGCCGAAGCCTTTGCTGAGCCCTTCGAAATCGACCACGTTCTGACCTAGGCGCTCGGCCACCGGAATCGTGATCTGCGCGGTCTGTGTCTGCTTTTCGCTCGCCTGTTTCAGCAGTTCGTCATAGCGCTGATAGCGGGCTTTGGATTTGGCCTGGCGGGCTTTCGGGGAGGACGCGATCCATTCCTGCTCGCGGGCGAGCGTCTTCTGATGCGCCGCGTCCTCGCGGCCCTCCTGCTCGAGCCGCTTCTGTTTCTGCTGCAGCCAGGACGAGTAATTGCCCTCGTAGGGAATGCCCTTGCCGCGATCGAGCTCGAGAATCCAGCTCGTGACGTTGTCGAGGAAGTAGCGGTCATGGGTGACGATCAGGATCGCGCCGGGATAGTTGCGCAGATGGCCTTCCAGCCACGACACCGATTCCGCGTCGAGATGGTTGGTCGGCTCGTCCAGCAGCAACAACTCAGGTTGGTCGAGCAGCAGCTTGCACAGCGCGACGCGGCGGCGCTCACCGCCGGAGAGTTTCGACACGTCGGCATCGTCGGGCGGACAGCGCAGCGCGTCCATGGCCTGGTCGACCTTGCTGTCGAGATCCCAGAGGCCCTGGGCCTCGATCTCGTCCTGCAGCTTGGTCATCTCGTCGGCGGTCTCCTCGGAGTAGTTCATCGCCAGCTCGTTGTAGCGATCGAGGATGGCCTTCTGCTTGGCGACGCCCAGCATGACGTTCTCGCGCACGCTGAGTGCCGGATCGAGATGCGGCTCCTGCTCGAGATAGCCGACGCGGGCGCCCTGGGCGACCCAGGCCTCGCCGTTGTACTCCTTGTCGAGGCCGGCCATGATCTTGAGCAGCGTCGACTTGCCCGAACCGTTGACACCGAGCACGCCGATCTTGGCGTCCGGGTAGAAGCTCAGATGGATGTTATCGAGCACCTTCCGGGTCGGGTAGCTCTTGGTCAGGCCCTGCATGAAATAGATGAACTGGCGCGCCATCGGTCCCGAAAACCTTCGATTTGAGGAAATTTGCTTGCCGCCGATGTAGCGATCCCGCCCCCAAAGGGCAATGTTTTCCCTCCGTTCACCACGGATCAATACGGGACGGACACCATCCCGCCGCCGATCGGGACAATTGAAACCATCTTTTAATAAATCAGGCCAAAGCTCGTTTTCGCGCGGAAACAGCGCCACCCGCTCAGAATGATCGGGGAGCACAGCGAGACAGCGTCATGGCCATGATCGAGACCCATTCCCTTCCCGTTCCGGCGGAAGCCGGCAGCGCCTCCGCATTTGCCTCGGAGATCAAGGGCTTCTGGAAGCGTTTCTTCGCCACCGCTTTCAATCCCTACCGGCCCGAACTGCACTACATGCGCGGCCCCGGCCCCGCCTGGCGCGCCAAGCACGGCATGAATGCGCCGTTCCGGCTCAAGCCCCGCGACCTCTGAGCCTTTATCAGCTGTCGGATTTTTGAAGACGCGAACGGCTTGCGCACGGTCCTGATTGCGCGCAACCATGGCCCGGTTCCACCTCTCGCCATGGAAGAACGCTGATGACGCGGCTGCGCTGTGCAATTCTCGACGACTATTTCAACCTCGCCCTCGACGTCGCCGATTGGCAAAGCCTGTCCGACCGGATCGACGTCACCGTGTTCAGCCATCCCTTCGCCTCCGAGCAGGCCGCGGCGAGCGCGCTGGCCGACTTCGAGATCGTCTGCGCGATGCGCGAGCGCACCGCGTTCCCGAAGAGCCTGTTCGAGAGCCTGCCGAAGCTGAAGCTGCTGCTGACCTCAGGCATGCGCAACGCCTCAATCGACATGGAGGCCGCCACGGCGCGGGGCGTCACGATCGGCGGCACGCAATATTCACGCGATCCGACTGCGCCCCTCACCATGGGCCTGATCCTGGAACTGACCCGTGGGATCGGCCGCGAGAACGCGCGCATGCATGCGGGCGAGCCCTGGCAGACCTTTGCCGGCGTCGAGATCGAGGGATTGACGCTCGGCGTCGTCGGGCTCGGCAAGCTCGGCAGCAAGATGGCTGGCATCGCGAAGGCGTTCGGCATGAACGTGATCGCCTGGAGCCCGAACCTGACCCCGGAGAAGTGCAAGGACGCCGGCGTCGGCTACGCCACCAAGGAGGAGCTGTTCGCCAAGGCCGATATCGTCAGCATCCATGTGGTGTTGAGCCAGCGCTCGCGCGGGCTGGTCGGGGCTGCCGATCTCGCGCGGATGAAGCCGACGGCCTTCCTCGTCAACAGCGCGCGCGGGCCGATCGTGGACGAGCAGGCGCTGCTCGAGGCGTTGCAGCAGAAGAGGATTGCAGGCGCCGGCATCGACGTGTTCTCGGTCGAGCCACTGCCGACGGACCATCCCTTCCGCAAGCTCGACAACCTCGTGCTGACGCCGCATCTCGGCTACGCCACCGAGGACGGCTTGCGCATCCATTACGGCCAGATGGTCGAGGCGATCGACGCCTTCACCAAAGGCAGAGAGCTGCCGCGCAAGCTGGCTTGAAGCCTCAGGCCGCCGAGCGGTGACCGGCGGGCTGCTGTGCCGCATCGGCAAAGCCATCGCGCCAGGAGGCATGCGCCGGCAGCCAGCCGAGCTCGCGCTTGGCCTTGGCGTTGGATGCTCCGCGCACCTCCGTCATCATCACAACCATATGCTCGCCCGCAAGCAGGCGCCCGAGCCAGGCGGGAATGTGACGCGGCGGCTTGGCACCAAGCAATTCGGCCAGCGCGGGCAACCAATCCTTCACCTGCGCCGGATGATCGTCGACGATATTGTAGATGCTGCCGGCGCGTCCGCGTTCAAGCGCGGCGAGCGTGGCAGAGGCGGCATCTTCGGTGTGAATGAATGACCACGTGCCGCTGGCATCGCCGATCACCGGCACACGCCGATGGCGTAGCTGGTCGATCATCGCCGGCGAGAGCGTGCCGGTGCCGCGTCCATAGAAGAATCCATAGCGCAGCACGACGCCTTCCGGCTTCGTTGAAGCGGTGACGCTTCGCTCCAGATACCGGATTGCCTCAAGCGTGCGTCGCAACTCTCGCGGCGGATGCGGGTCGAACTCATCGGTCTCGGTCTTCACCGTTCCCCCGGCGCGACTGAAGGTCCAGCCGCAGAAGCTTTGCGCGATGAAGCGCTTGGCGCCGGCCTCGCGTGCGGCATTCAGCAGAATGTCGGTTCCGCGGGTGCGGAGCTCGTTGGTTCGCGCGAAAGTCCGGTCGAAATGCCGGAGGTCCGTGGCGGCCGCGAGATCCGTCATCTGGTGGATGACGGCGTCGGGCTTTGCCGCAATCACCGCAGCGCGCATGCTGCCGGCATCGAGGCCGTCGGCCACGACCGGCTCTGCACCCAATCGCCGCACAAGGTCTGTTTTTGCCGCACTCCGTGTCGTGCCGATCACCGAATGACCCGCGGCGACCAGCGCCGGAACAAGATACTGACCGACCGCGCCGGTCGCGCCCGCAACAAAGATGCGCATCCTGTGCTCCTCAATTCGTTGCAATCCTCCCGGACGTAGTCGAGGTGCGGAGCGGTTCAAGCAAGGCATGCACATGCGCAAGCGAGACATGCGCGCATGCGTCAAACGACGACGGCGCGTGACCGAAGTTCACGCGCCGTCATCAGATCAATTCTTGCTAGATCAATTCTTGCGAGGCCGGTTCAGCGCACGGTGACGGGCGCGGGCAGCGGCGGCACCACTGTCGGCTGGGTGCCTCCGACCGGGCCGGCCTGCGCGGCCATTGGCGCGGGGCCGGCAGCGCCGGGCACGGGCGCGGCGGATGCGGTCGCAGTTCCCGGCGGCGGACCACCCGGCATCACGACCACGCGGGTGCCGACCTTGACGCGATCGAACAGGTCGGAGACGTCCTCGTTCAGCATGCCGATGCAGCCGGACGACACGAACTTGCCGATCGTCGAGGGCTGGTTGGTGCCGTGGATGCGGTAGACGGTCGAGCCGAGATACATCGCGCGGGCGCCGAGCGGATTGCCGGGACCGCCGGCCATGAAACGCGGCAGATAGGGCTGGCGCTCGATCATCTCGGTCGGCGGATGCCAATCCGGCCACTCGGCCTTGCGGGTGATCTTCTGCACGCCGGTCCAGGTGAAGCCGTCGCGACCGACGCGGACGCCGTAGCGGATCGCACGGCCGTTGCCGAGCACGTAATAAAGGTAGGTATTCGGGGTATCGACGATGAGCGTTCCGGCCGGCTCCTTGGTCGCCAGCGAGACTTCCTGGCGGCGCAGATTCTGCGGCAGCTGCGCCGGAGCAGCGTCAGGCTGCTCCTCGGGCGGGAGCGAGGCGATCGCCATCGGCCGGCCGTCGGCACCCACGGGCGGCTGCCCGGCCTGGACCGTTCCGGTCGCGCCGGGACCACCGACCGCCTCGGGCGGACGCAGGCCGTCACTGCCGGGCGCCTGTGCCGGACGATCGGCGTAGATCACCGCGGGCGGGCCGGCGGGGCGGCCATAGCGCGGATCGTCGGGCGACGTCACGGGACCCTGCGGCGCGGCCGAGTAGACGGGGGCGCCGGCCGGACGGCCATAACGGGGATCATCGGGCGACATCACCGGCCCCTGCGGCGGCGCGGCGGAATACACCGGGGGAGCGCCTGGCGGACGGCCGTAGCGCGGATCCGGGCCGGGCGGCGGCAGCGCTGCCTGCGGCATCGCATCGTCTTCATCGTCCATAGCGTCGAAATTCGGCGCGCGGTCGCCGGGCCGATATTCGGCCGGCGCGCCGTAGCTCGGCGCCTGCTGGACCGGATAGCTCTGGGCCTGCGCGAGCGAGGTTCCCGCCGCAGCGACTGTTGCGGCAGCGCATATCGTCAGAAAATGTTTGATCATCATCGCTCTTGTATAGTCCCCGGGCCCCGTCCGGACCGTTAATGGCCAGATGACGGAAGATAGCGGCACATTCAAGACATGACAGGCGGATTTGTGCCTGATTTGCCGATTTGTGATCCGCAAGACTACCGTTGCCTGCTTGCATCAGGGGACGAAAATCAGCCCACGCCCGAGATCGCTGGACTAGTCGGCTCCGTTTTTTACGGAACGGCACGGAATCGTTGCGGTATGTTCGAATCAGCCTGATTCGCCTCCGCTTTGAGCTTCGATCCCCGCGTGGCGAACGCGGCAAGCAGTACCGTCACCGCGTTCAGATGGCTCATGGGCCCTGGCCACTTCGCCGCCGGGGCGGAAATTCGCAATCCCTCGATGCTTCCCGGCTTTCGCTTTCTGTTTGCCGCGATCCTGCTGTCAGCCTCCATCCTGGTATTCGGCCTGGGCGCCGCCGCGCTGCTGCGGGGCGAGCCACGAGCAGTATGTCAGCAACCCCTCCTGGCGGAATGGTCCGCAGGAGCAGGTGTTTGCACAAGCTCCCGAGCCGGCCCAGCCGGTGCTCGCGGTCCTGCGCGCCGAGCCGGAAGCAGCCACCGATCCGACACCATCGCTGCGCGATCAAGTCCCGACCATCGCGCTGCCGATGAGCGAGCCCGAACAAGTGGTCGCGCTGACGACTGAGACCGACGGTCAGCCGCAGGCCGCTGCACCTCCGGCCGACGTCCCGGCCGAACCGGCCAATGTCGAGGCCGAGACCAGGGCCGAGAGGACGACGGACGCCGCGGCGCCGGCCTCAAGCAACACGCTTACTCCGGCCGACGCCAGCGCATTCATCGCAGAGACCAAGCCGGTTTCGATTGCTCTCACGAACAAACCAGCACCTGCCGCCCCCAGCGGAGCCTCGGCTTCGTCCACGTTCGACATGGCGAGCGCGAAGTTCGCCGCATTGAACGACCCGGCGACCACGGCCTGGAAGGATCCGCCGGCGAAGGCCAAGGCCGACTCTAAGGCCGACAGCAGTTCGCAGGAGAAGGCGACCAAGCCGCGGGCGCATCGCGTGAAGAAGCGCCGCCGCATTGTCCGGCGTCCGCCGCCGCCGGTTCAGCAACTCGATCCGTTCGGGCAGCCGCAACCCACGCTCGCCGCAACGATGCCCCGAGCGCGCTGACCCCTCTTCACCTCTCCCCGCTTGCGGGGAGAGGTCGGAATTCGCGCGCAGCGCGGATTCCGGGTGAGGGGGTTACAGGTCCCTCGAGAATGTCATGGTGTGGAGAGAAGCCCCTCACCCCAACCCTCTCCCCGCAAGAGCGGGGCGAGGGAGCGCACCGTCCTCGCGGCTTTACGCCGGCCCCGTCGCGACCGGCGGTCCCTTTTCCTGCCCCCATTCCGACCATGAGCCGTCGTAAAGCGCGGTGTCGGTGATGCCGAGGCGATAGAGCGCCAGCGTCAGCACGCCGGCAGAGACCCCGGAGCCGCAGCTCGTCACGATCGGCGCATCGAGCCTGACGCCGGCGTTGGTGAAGGCAGCGCGGAGATCATCGAGCGGCTTCATCGTGCCGGTCGCGGCGTCGAACAGGAGATTGTAGGGTACGTTGCGCGCGCCCGGGATATGGCCGGAGCGGATGCCCGCGCGCGGCTCCGGCGCCCGTCCCTCGAACCGGTCGGCGGCGCGGGCGTCGATCACCTGCTCGGCCTGGCTTTCGACGTTGGCGATCAATTGCTGCATGCTGCGCACGCGCTTGGAATCGTAGCTCGCCTTGAATGTCGCGGGCTTCGGCTTCGCCTCGCCGCTCTCGACCGGACGCCCCTCGGCGCGCCACTTCTTCAGGCCGCCATTGAGGATGCGCACATTGCCGTGGCCGAAAGCCAGGAACATCCACCACGCGCGGGGAGCGGCGACCCAGCCGCCGGCATCGTAGATCACGACGGTGTCGGCATTGGAGATGCCGAGACGACCGACGTCGCGGCCGAACTGCTCGGCGCTCGGATACATGTGCGGCAGCGGGTTGGAATGGTCCGAGACCGCGTCGACGTCGAAGAACACCGCGCCCGGCAGATGCGCGGCGAGGTAATCATCCTTCGGCAGCGGCAGCACGCCCGGCAGCTTGAAGCTGGCGTCGAGCACCTTGACGTTGGCATCGTTGATGTGGGCGGCGAGCCATTCGGTGGAGACGAGGGGATCAGTGGGGGTGGTCATTAGGGTGCTCCGGCGGTTGTCCCAGTCGTCATGGCCGGGCTTGTCCCGGCCATCCACGTTCTTCTTGCGGCGAAGACGTGGATGCCCGGGTCATCTAGCGCGAAGACGCGCTTCGCGCTTTTGCCCGGGCATGACGGAGTGTGTGGCGAGAGAGGTATTCACCTCACCCCTTCTTCTTCGGCTCCCACTGCTCGACGGGGCCGCCGGCGTCGCGCCAGGCGGCGTAGCCGCCGGCGATGTGGGCGACGGGCTTGAGGCCCATGTCCTGCGCGGTCTTGGCAGCGAGCGCAGAGCGCAAGCCGCCGGCGCAGTGGAAGACGAACTTCTTGTCCTCCTGGAACACCGGCTTGGCATACGGGCTCTGCGGATCGATCCAGAATTCGAGCATGCCGCGCGTGCAGGCGAACGCGCCGGGGATGCGGCCGTCGCGCTTGATCTCGCGGGGATCGCGGATGTCGACGATGACGACGTCGCCGTTCTTGGAGATCTCGATGGCGTCCTTGGCGGTGAGCGTCTCGATCTCGGCATTGGCCTCGTCGATCAGCGCCTTGATGCCGCGGGTGATGGTCTGGGGCACGTGGTTCTCCCTCTTGTTGTCATTCCGGGGCGCGCGGAGCGCGAGCTAGTGCGTCAATTCCTTCATCGCACCCTCGAGCCCCTCGATCGTGATCGGGTACATGCGGTTGGCGAAGATGCGTTTGATGATGGTGGTGGATTCCGAATAGTCCCAGTGCTTCTGCTGCACGGGATTGAGCCACACCGAATGCGGATAGGTGCGGATGATGCGGTCGAGCCAGACCGAGCCGGGCTCCTCGTTGACGTGCTCGACCGAGCCGCCGGGCACCATGATCTCGTAAGGGCTCATCGAGGCGTCGCCGACGAACACGATCTTGTAGTCGTGCGGGTATTTGTGCAGCACGTCCCAGGTCGGGGTGCGGTCGGTGAAGCGGCGCTTGTTCTGCTTCCACACGCCCTCATAGAGGCAATTGTGGAAGTAGAAATACTCCATATGCTTGAACTCGCTCTTCGCGGCCGAGAACAACTCCTCGACCTGCTCGATATGCGCGTCCATCGAGCCGCCGATGTCGAAGAACACCAGCAGCTTCACCGCGTTGCGTCGCTCGGGCCGCATGTGCACGTCGAGATAGCCGTGATTGGCGGTCTCGCGGATGGTGGTGTCGAGATCGAGCTCGTCAGGCCCGCCGGTGCGCGCGAACTTGCGCAGGCGGCGCAATGCCACCTTGATGTTGCGGATGCCGAGCTCGACATTGCCGTCCAAATCTTTGAACTCGCGCTTGTCCCACACCTTCACGGCGCGGTTGTTGCGGTTCTTGTCCTGGCCGATGCGAATGCCTTCGGGATTGTAGCCATGGGCGCCGAACGGCGAGGTGCCGGCCGTGCCGATCCACTTGCTTCCGCCCTGATGGCGGCCCTTCTGCTCCTCGAGGCGCTTCTTCAGGGTCTCCATGAGCTTGTCCCAGCCCATGGCCTCGATCTGCTTCTTCTCTTCGTCGGTCAGGTATTTCTCGGCGAGCTTCTTCAGCCACTCCTCGGGGATCTCGGCCCCCTCCATGGCGTCGAGCAGGCTTTCCAGCCCCTTGAAGACGGTGCCGAAGACGCGGTCGAACTTGTCGAGGTTGCGCTCGTCCTTCACCAGCGAGGTGCGCGAGAGATAGTAGAAATTCTCGACCGAGTAGTCCGCGAGGTCGGCGTCGAGCGCCTCCATCAGCGTGAGGTATTCGCGCAGCGTCACGGGGACCTGCGCATCGCGCAGAGAAGTGAAGAATTGCAGGAACATGGGTAACAGATCGCCCGTCGGGGGGAGAACGTCAAGGGGCGGAGGCCACGGCTCTGCGCTGGACCGGGAGGCTTTTTGCTCTAGAATTGGCGGTCTCACGGGGTTGTTTTGGGGACGTTTGCAATGGGAATTCTCGCAGCGCTCATCATTGGCGCGATCGCAGGCTGGCTTGCCGGCAAGATTGTCCCTGGGGCGGGATTTGGGCTGATCGGCAACATCGTCGTCGGCGTCATCGGTGCGCTCGTGGCGAGCTGGATTCTGCCTCAGCTGCATATCCAGCTCGCAACCGGCACGGTCGGGGCCATCGTGGATGCCACGATCGGCGCGGTGATTGTGCTCGTCATCCTTTCGCTGATAAAACGGGTCTGAAAGCCTGACCGAACCAGGAACGGCCGCCACGCGCGGCCGTTCCCATGTCGCGACCGGAGCCATGTCTCGGCCGGCGACCAACAAGGACGCGCAATGAAATTTACCGGCACCAAGGACTATGTTGCGACCGACGATCTCAAGGTCGCCGTCAATGCCTCGATCGTGCTGGAGCGCCCGCTGCTCATCAAGGGCGAGCCCGGCACCGGCAAGACGGTGCTGGCGGAGGAAGTGGCGAAGGCGCTGAACGCTCCGCTTCTGACCTGGCACATCAAGTCCACCACCAAGGCGCAGCAGGGCCTCTACGAATACGATGCGGTCTCGCGCCTGCGCGACAGCCAGCTGGGCGATGCGCGCGTGTCCGACATCAAGAACTACATCAAGCGCGGCAAGCTGTGGGATGCCTTCACCGCCGAGCAGCGCCCGGTGCTGCTGATCGACGAGATCGACAAGGCCGACATCGAATTCCCGAACGATCTTTTGCTCGAGCTCGACCGCATGGAATTCCATGTCTACGAGACCGGTGAGACGATCAAGGCCAAGCAGCGCCCGATCATGATGATCACCTCCAACAACGAGAAGGAGCTGCCGGACGCTTTCCTGCGCCGCTGCTTCTTCCACTACATCAAGTTCCCCGATGCCGACACCATGACCCGGATCGTCGACGTCCACTTCCCCGGCATCAAGAAGCGGCTGGTCGAGGAAGCCTTGCGCATCTTCTTCGAGGTCCGCGAGGTGCCCGGGTTGAAGAAGAAGCCCTCCACCTCGGAGCTCCTGGACTGGCTCAAACTGCTGCTCAACGAAGACATGAGCGTCGAGCAGCTGCGCGAACGCGACCCGCGCAAGCTGATCCCGCCGTTGCACGGTGCGCTGCTCAAGAACGAGCAAGATGTGCATTTGTTTGAACGGCTGGCGTTCCTGAGCCGACGGGAAGTATAGGCGCTAGCCCAATCCGCATTGCGGGCGAGCCATCGGACAATCAACCGGTGTCGTCCTGGCGAAGGCCAGGACCCATACCGCGTGATCTATCGAAAAGACACCGGCGCATGTACCGCCCACCACACCACTTCCTGGGGTAATGGGTCCTGGCTTTCGCCAGGACGACGGTGGAGAGACATTTCCTCAACCTTTCCGCATCGTCATTGCGAGCGCAGCAAAGCAATCCAGAATCCCTCCGCGGTGACAGACTGGATTGCTTCACTGCGCTCGCAATGACGGAGCAAGACAACGCGCTCAGGTGCCCCGGACGCGCTGCAGCGTGAAGCGCTGCTGCGCAGAGCCGGGACCTAAGAGGCGAACCAAGGTCGCGTGAGATGGGCCCTCCGGCTCTGCAGTGCACAGCTGCACCGGGCGCTGCTTCGCATCGCTGGGGAAGCGGTGCGCTGCGTCCGGGGCACGAGACCTTGCTACGCCACCGCCGCATCCGGCACGCGCGCGGCTTCCATTGGCTGCTTGCCGCGGATCAGGTCCGAGGCGCGGTCGGCGATCATCATGGTCGACGCATTCAAATTCGCCGAGATCATGCGCGGCATCACGGAGGCGTCGATGACGCGCAGGCCTTGCAACCCGTGGACGCGGAGCTGGTCGTCGACCACCGCCCAGGTCGAATCCGCCGGGCCCATGCGGCAGGTGCAGCCGGGGTGGAAGGTGGTGGTGCCGCGTTCGGTGGCGGCGGCCAAAAACTCGTCGTCGGTGTTGATGTCAGGACCCGGGAAATCCTCGTAGGCGTAATAGGGCGACAGCGGCGCACTCTTCAAAAGCCGGCGCGCCAGCTTCATGCCGCCGACGATGACGCGGCGGTCGAGCTCGGCGTCGAGATAATTGGTCTGGATGATCGGCGGCGCGAACGGATCAGACGAGCGGATTCGGACATAGCCGCGGCTCTCGGGGCGCTGCTGCCAGGAGGCCACCGTCATGCCGGGTTCGTCCTCGAGCTGGCCCTGTACGCCTTCCTTGTAGCTCGCCGGTGTGAAGGTGAGCTGCAAGTCGGAGCTGTCGGCGCTCTCGCCGGAATGCCAGAAGCAATAGACCATGGTCGGCGACAGCGACAGCAGGCCTTTGCGCGCGGTCGCCCATTTCATGGCCTCGACCCAGAGACGCCAGCCGCGACGAAGCTCGTTGATGGTCCTGATGTCTTTGACGCGCGCGACCGTTCGCGGGGCGTAATGATCCTGCAGGCCTTCGCCGACCGGAAGCGCGTGACGCACGGCGATGCCGTGGGCCTGCAACAGATCCGGCGAGCCGATGCCGGAGAGCTGCAAGAGCTGCGGCGAATTATAGGTGCCGCCGGAGAGGATCACTTCCTTGTTGGCGCGCACTTCCACCGGCGTTCCGCCAGAGCCGCCCTTCATGTAGCGCACGCCGACGGCGCGCTTGCCCTCGAAGATGATCTCGGTGGCGTGCGCGTGAGTGTGGACATGCACGTTCGGCCGCTTCATCGCGGGCTTGAGGAAAGCGGTGGCGCCGGAGACGCGCAAGCCCTTGTCGATGGTGCGCTGGCAATAGGAGACGCCTTCCTGCTTCGCACCGTTGTAATCGGTGTTGCGGGGGATGCCGAGCGAGACCGCGCCTTCCATGAAGGCTTCGCAGAGCGGATCGCGCCAGTTCATGGTGGTAACGGTGAGATTGCCGTCGCGGCCGCGGTAGACGTCCTCGCCCCCGCCGACGCGCTTCTCCAGCCGCCGGAAGTAGGGCAGCACGTCGGCATAGCCCCAGCCGCGATTGCCCATCTGGGCCCAGGTGTCGAAATCCATGCGCTGGCCGCGATTGTAGATATGGCCGTTGATCGAGGACGAGCCACCGAGCGTCTTGCCGCGCGGCGCGTAGATGCTGCGCCCGCCGGTCCAGGGCCCGACCTCCTGCTGGTAGGCCCAGTTGATGCTCTTCATGTGGAAGGTCTTGATGAAGCCGGCCGGCAGATGGATGTAGGGATGCCAGTCGCTCGGGCCCGCCTCGAGTACGCAAACGCTGGTAGCAGGGTCTTCGCTCAGCCGGCTGGTGAGCACGCAACCGGCGGAGCCCGCGCCGACGATCACATAATCAAATCTGTCCATGGTGCCTCGGCCGCCTCTAGCGCGGCTTGTCGTTGAGTTGATAATTCAAATGCATTCGCACGGTCGGCCATTCGGCCGCGGTGATGCTGTAGACCACGGTGTCGCGGAGCGTGCCGTTGGGCGCGACCTGGTGGCTGCGCAGGATGCCGTCCTGCTTGGCGCCCAGACGCTCGATGGCGCGGCGGCTCTGGTGATTGAAGAAGTGGGTGCGGAATTCCACCGCGATGCAGTCCAGGGTTTCGAAGGCGTGGGTGAGCAGCAGCAGCTTGCACTGCGTGTTGAGCGGGCCGCGCTGCGCGCTCTTGCCATACCAGGTCGAGCCGATCTCGACGCGACGGTTGGCGGCATCGATGTTCATGTAGGTCGTCATGCCCACGATCGTGCCGCTGCCATCGAACACGGTGAAGGGGAGCATCGAGCCCGCAGCCTGAAGACCGAGCCGGCGGTCGATTTCCTTGCCCATGTTGTCCGGCGTCGGAATCGCGGTGTACCAGATGGTGGAGAGCTCGCCGTCCTTCACGGCCTCGATCAGCCCCTCGCGGTGCTGATGCGACAACGGCTCCAGACCGGCATGCTGTCCGCGCAGGGTGATGGGATCAGGCCAGGGCATTGCGGGTCTCTCTCTGTTGTCATTGCTAGCGGAGCGAAGCAATCCAGGCAGTCAGCTCCTCATCCTGAGGAGCGCGGCACCGCGTCTCGAAGGATGAAGGCCCCGCTGGTGGCCTCGCCCTTCGAGACGCGCGCAAAGGGCGCGCTCCTCAGGGTGAGGGTCTGCCGGATTGCTTCGCTCCTCGCAATGACGGCTTGGCTCACTTGTTCAAAAAGTTCAACGGCAAACCGCCACGCGGCCAGTCCATGGCGATCAGTTCGCCCTTGCCTGAGAGCGTGATGTAGGCGGTCTTGAGCTCGGGGCCGCCGAAGGCGATGTTGGTGGTGACGCGGTCGCCGGTCGGGACCTGCTCGACCAAGATGCCATCGGGCGCGATCACCGAGATGCAACCGGAGACGAGGGTGGCGACGCAGACATTGCCGTTCGCTTCGACCGCCAGCGAGTCGAACATCTGGTAGCCGCCGAGGCCGCAGATCGGCTTTCCCCGCTCGCCGCGATAGATCACGTCGCGCGGCTTCAGCGTGCCGGGCGCGGAGAGCTCGTAGGCCCAGAGCCGGCCGGTGGGCGTCTCCGCGATGTAGACGGTGGCCTCGTCCGGCGACAGGCCGATGCCGTTTGCCGGCAACACGCCATGGACGATTTCGACGATCTCCTTCATGCCGGGCTTGAGATAATACATGCCGCCGACGTCCATCTCGCGCGCGCGGCGCTTGCCGAGATCGGAGAACCAGAGGCCGCCCTGCTTGTCGAACACCAGATCGTTCGGCCCGCGCAGATCGTGCTCGCCGCATTTCGTCACGACGGTCTCGATCTTGCCCGATTGGAGATCGACGCGCTGGATCGAGCCGCCGAGATAATCGTCGGGCTGCGGACCCGGCATGATCATGTTGCGGGTCGGGATCCAGGAGAAGCCGCCATTGTTGCAAATGTAGATCTTGCCGTCGGGGCCGAGGGCTGCGCCGTTCGGGCCGCCCGGAATCTTCGCGACGATCTCCTTGCGGCCGTCGGGATGGATTCGGGTCAGGCGCTGGCCGCGGATTTCCACCAGCACCACCGAGCCGTCCGGCATCACGACCGGCCCTTCGGGAAATTCGAGGTCGGTGGCGAGAACGCGGACGTTGGACATGGGGGACCCTCCCGGCTGCTTGTTATGACTTGCACGGGATGTCCGTAACGGCCCCACACGCAAGATTGCCTGCGGTTATGACAAAGTCGCCGGGGCTTGCCAAGCAAGCGGGATGGTATGCCAGCGTTGCGCGCTAATCGCGCACGGGTATCCAAATCTCCAGGCCGCCATTGCCGGTGGCGGAATCGAATTTCTCGTCGTAGCATTCGAAGTTCGGCGCATCGGCAGCCTTCAGGCCGGAGGCCGGCAGCCACTGATTCCAGATCGCGTTGACGGTGCGTCTGATCGAGGCGACGTGGTCGGCGTGGGTGAACACCGCATAGCGCTGCTCGGGGATACGGATACGGCCGAAGCGGCGGGGCAGCTCGGAGAAATCGCCCACCTCGACGCCGGCAATGTAGTCGAAATTCCCAGCATCGTCGCCGTTGCAGCAGACGCCATAGGCGACCGGTCCAACGCGCGCGGGAATGTCGGCGACCTCCTGGTGGAAGCGCTGCCACAGTCCAGGAATGGCCGCGCCGTTGTCGCAGGAGATGCGCTCATTGATGCCTGCGACGAGGAAGGCCTTTGTGGTTTCGAAGCGCGGGGCGGCGAGTTTGTCTGCGATGGTTGAATCCATGAGGATCGGCTCCTGAAGCTCGAGATGGCCGGTGCATTGCGCGGCGCGCACCGCTTCGGGCGTGGTGCCGAACTGGTCGCGGAACGCGCGAGTGAATGCTTCGTGCGAGCCGTAATCCGCCTCCAGCGCCAGCGAGAGGATGTCCGGCGCGCCGTTCGCAAGGCTGCGCGCCGCTTCGCTCAGCCGCCGCGCACGCACGTACCGCATCACCGGCACGCCGGTGGCTGCGGCAAACGCGCGCACGATGTGGAACCGCGACACGCCCGATATCGCAGCGATCTCGTCGAGCGTCATCGGCTCGGCCAGATGGCTCTCGACGTACCAGAGCGCGCGCTGGGCTGGGTTCATGGCGTTTCTCGTTCGAAGCGCGACCATGATGCACGGAAGTCCGCGGGCTTCGCTTGATCGGCGTTGCGGTCCCGCAAGAGGATAACGCCGGATCAGCCACTGGCAACCTCCGGGCGTTCATGGCTACACTCGGGACGTCCTTGAAACCGCTCACGAGAAAGCTGGAGGAACCGCGTCATGAAGATCACCGATGTGCGGGCGCACCATATCCGCATCCCCTATGACGCCGGTGTCGCGAGCTTCCGTCAGGGCGCCTCCGCCATCACCGCCCTCGACATGGTGATGGTCGAGGTCAGCACCGACGCCGGGCTGACCGGCTGGGGCGATGCCTTCGCCTATGTCTGCCCGCGCACCACGCGCAGTGCCGTCGAGGAAATGATCGCACCGCAGGCCCGTGGGCTGGAGGTTCCCGATGCCGCCGGCATTCCTGCGGTGATGGAGCAGATCCAGCGTAATCTGCATCTGTTCGGGCGTTACGGCATCACCATGTTCGCGATCTCCGGGCTCGACATCGCGCTGTGGGACCTCGCCGCCAAGATCAAGAGCGTGCCGCTGCACCGCCTGCTCGGCGGCACCCGGCGCCCGGCCATTCCGGCCTATGCGAGCCTGTTGCGGATCGGCTCGCCCGACAATATCGCCGCCGAATGCAAGAAGGCGCTCGCGCTCGGCTACGGCGCCATCAAGCTGCACGAGACCACGGCGCCGGCGGTGTTTGCCGCACGCGCGGCGATCGGACCCGGCATTCCGCTGATGGTGGACATGAACTGCCCGCTGTCAGGCGAAGAGGCGATCGCGTTCGCCAGGACATGCCGGGACGCGCAGCCGATGTTCCTGGAGGAGCCGGTCTGGCCGCCGGAGGATTTTGCGGCGCTCGCCGAGGTCCGCAGCAAGGGCGGGCTCGGCGTCGCCGCCGGCGAGAACGCCTGCACGGAATATCAATTCCGCCAGATGATGGATGCGGGCGCGGTCAGCCACGCCCAGCCGTCGGTGACCAAGGTCGGCGGCATCACGGAATTCCTGAAGGTTGCGGCGCTCGCAGATTGGCTCGGCGTCAAGATCGTTCCGCACTCCCCGTATTTCGGCCCCGGCCTGCTGGCGACCTTGCATCTGCTGGCGGGGCGCGACGACGGCTTGGTCGAGATGTTTTACCTGAAGCGCGAGGCCTGCCTCTGGGGCGGCCGCGCCGATGTCGATGCCACCGGCCATGTCGCGGTGCCGACCGGACCTGGGCTCGGCTATGAGCCCGACCGCAGCGTGATGGAGCGATATCGCGTCGCCTGAGCACGGCGCCTATTTCGCCGCATCCTTCGGCGGCGGCGCATCCTGTTTCTTCTTCACATCCTCCGCGGTCTTCGCCTGCGCGGCTTGGAGATCGCCGAGCATCTTCTGCAAGCCGGCCACGGTCGTCTTCAACGCATCGATCTGGCGAGCCGCGGCGTCCAGCTTTTGCTGGTGATCGAGGTTCAGCTTGGTGATCGTCTTCTGCAGGAAATCGACGTTGCTCTGGAGGCAGCTGGTGCGGCGCTCCATGGTCTTCTCGACGGTGCAGATCTCGATGCCGGGCACGTCCTGCGCGCGGACCGGCGCGATCGCCAGCGTGGCGAGCAGCAACATCGCAAAACAAACGCCGGTGCTTCGAAGCAGCATGCAGGTTCCTCGTCAAATCAATCACGGCAATGTGCGCTTTTTGCACGTAGCCTGTCGAGGCTACCACACTGGCACCGCATTCTCGCGTTGAGCTTGCAGCTGTTCCCTCGGACGGGGAGCGATGATCTGCACGCGGAGGAAATGGGCGCTCCTTCCGCGGCTTTGTTTAGGGGAGTTTTTGATGGCAACGCGCGACAGACGACTGGCGGAATTCGACGGCGCCGGAGAACCGCCGCCTGGCCTTGCAGTCGAAGTGCTGTGCGAGGACCACAGCGGGACTTATCAGCTGCCGTTCGCCTGCCGCTATGTCGAGGGACGCTGGCAGAACCACACGGCCGGTGTCGCGGTCGAAGCTACCGTCATCGGCTGGCGCGTCCCACGCATGAAGCATTCGGGCGTGGCCTGAGCACTGATTTCTGTCTCAAAATGCAACGGGGCCGCGTCCCGGCTTAACCTTCGGAACGCGGCCCGAACGAATCACGTCCGAATCAGCCGTAGGGCCCCGTACGCGCCTGTTCACGGCTAGATGTCGCAACCAGCCAGCGCGCGCACACAATATCTGCGCAGCGCGTGAGCCAGCCCAGCCGGCCACGGGCGTCAAAAGTTAACGGCTTCAATGACATGACTGCGGGGGTGCGGCGGTTGGATGCTCGCTCCCAAAACAGGCAGATGGCGCCCGGCCTGCCTAATATTCGACCTCGAGCTCCTCGATCTCAGCCGGCTCGTCCTTTGCCGCCGCGATCCATTCCTTCATCTCCGGCATGGCCATGATGGTATCAGCATAGGCCTGAAGCTGCGGCTCGAGCTTGACGTTGTAGGTCACGAAGCGCGTCACCACCGGGGCGTACATCGCATCAGCCATGGTGCGGGTCTCGCCGAACAGGAAGGGCCCGCCCGATTTGTCCAGGCAGTCGCGCCAGATCGCCCAGACGCGATCGATGTCAGCCTGCGCGCGCGACCAGATCTTGAAGCCGGGGAAGTGGCCCTTCAGGTTGACGGGCAGCGAGGCGCGCAAGGTGGTGAAGCCGGAATGGATTTCACCGCAGATCGAGCGGCAATGCGCGCGCTGGACGCGATCCGCGGGCAACAGCCCGGCATCCGGCATCGCCTCGTTGAGATATTCGGCGATCGCCAGCGTATCCCAGACGATCGCGCCGTCGTGCCGCAGGCACGGCACCAGGATCGACGACGACAACAGCAGGATTTCGGCGCGCACCGACGCGTCGTCCGGTGCGGTGACGATCTCCTCGAAATCGAGCCCGGAAAATTTCGTCAGCAGCCAGCCACGCAGCGACCAGGACGAATAGTTCTTGCTGCTGATGGTCAGTGTCGCCTTCGCCATATGGCCTTCCCTCACGCCTGTGACTTGCACCCGCCCGGACTCCGGAGTGCGCACCGCCTGTGCTTCCCGCGAAAAGAGCAGCAAGCGACGTGCCAATCTCGAGGACAGCCCATCTCCGGTTTGGCTCCGATATTGCATAGCAGCACGGGGACAGGTGGGCGTTTCAGTATGATGTCGATGTATTATCAGGCCTTTCAGAACCATATGGACCTGACGGCGCCGTGGCGGTCGGGAGCCTCCTCCGCGCTCAAATTCCTCAATCTGGTGCCGCAGGGCTTGTCGGATCAGGTCGTCGGCCGTCTCTCGGCCGCGCTGGAGCTGATCTCCCGCTCCACCCTCACCTACCACCGCCCCGCCTACGGCATCGACAGCGTCATGGTCGGCAATCGCGAGGTCGCCGTGACCGAGGAGATCGCTTACGCGACCCCGTTCGGCTCGCTGTTGCGTTTCAAGAAGGAGGGCGTGGGCGAGCAGCCGCGCATGCTGCTGGTGGCGCCGATGTCCGGCCATTTCGCGACACTGCTGCGCGGCACCGTGAAGACGCTGCTGCAGGATCACGACGTCTACATCACCGATTGGCACAATCCGCGCGACATTCCCCGCAGCGAGGGCCGTTTCGGGCTCGACGACTACACCGAGCATCTCATCGACTTCCTCGGCCAATTGGGCCCGCGCCCGCATATGGTCGCGATCTGCCAGCCCTCGGTCTCGGCGCTCGCGGCCGCCGCGATCATGTGCGAGGGCAACCACCCTTCGCGGCCGGCGACGCTGACGCTGATGGCCGGGCCGATCGACACGCGCATCCTACCGACCAGGGTCAACGAATTCGCTAAGAGCAGGCCGATCGATTGGTTCGAGCAGAACCTGATCAACTACGTGCCGATGCAGTGCCGCGGCGCGCTGCGGAAAGTCTATCCCGGCTTCGTGCAGCTCACCGCCTTCGTCTCGATGAATCTCGAGCGCCACATCAAGCAGCACATCGATCTCGCCGATCACATCGCCAAGGGCGAGAAGGAGAAGGCGGCCAGCATCAAGACCTTCTACGACGAATATTTCGCCGTGATGGACCTGCCGGCGGAATTCTACATCGAGACCGTGCGCGACGTGTTCCAGGAGCATCTTCTGCCCCAGGGCAAGCTGATGCATCGGGGACGTCCGGTGGACACCAAGGCCGTCAGCCGCATGGGGCTGATGACGGTCGAGGGCGAGAAGGACGACATCTGCTCGATCGGCCAGACGCTGGCCGCGCAAGACCTCTGCACCGGCGTGCGCGCCTATCGCCGCGTCCACCACATGCAGGCCGGCGTCGGCCATTACGGCGTGTTCTCGGGCAAGCGCTGGAACAACGAAATCTATCCGCTGCTGCGGGATTTCGTGCACGTGAACTCCTAAAGCCGCGCCACATTTCTTCAGCAGGATCGGACAAGGCAGCGCGGCTTTGGGAAAGACGCCGGCGCTGCACCAGCCCTAACACACGGACATGCCGCTCGCGCCGGAGGCCAAGCCATGTCCGAACTCCCCCTCGCTGTAACACCCGCCGCGATCGTCGATGCATTGAAGGCGGTCGCAGGCAATCCGCCAAAGGTGCGTGCGAGCTTCGCCAAGGGTCGATGCGTGCGCGGGACCTATGCCCCGTCCGACCGCGCCGCAGAGATCACGCGATCGCTGAGCTTCACCAAGCCCTCGCGCGTGCTGGCGCGCTTCTCCGTTGGCGGAGGCAATCCTGGGGTGACCGACACCAACGACCTCGTGCTGCGTGGCTTCAGCTTCAGGCTTGGCGACGACGCGCATCGCTCGGACATCCTGTTGGAAAGCGCTCCGGTGCATTTTGCGCGGACACTCGACCAGATGCTCGCCTTTCTCGAGGCGCGCATTCCGGGCGCGGACGGCGAGCCTGACATCGAGAAGGTCCGGGCTTTTTCCGCGGCCAATCCTGAAACGCTGAACCAGGCGAATTACATCGCGGCACACCGGCTGCCCGGCAGTTTTGCCGGCACGACCTATTGGGGCGTGCACGCCTTTCCCGCGACGAACGCGAACGGCGAGACCCGCTTCATCAAGTTCAAGGTCGCGCCTGTCGGCGGCGACGTCACCTTGAGCGAGGACGAAGCGAGGGCGAAGTCGGCCGATTTCCTGCATGACGATCTTGCGCGGAGGATCGCAGCCGGCGATGTCCGCTTCAACGTGATGGCCTTGCTCGACTGTCCCGGCGATCCCACCATGGACGTGACCCTGCGATGGCCGGACGAGGACAACCGTGAACAGGTGCGGCTCGGGACCATCGTCATCACCAGCCTCGAGGCCGATGAGGCCTGCGACGGCTCCATCTTCAATCCGGTCAATCTTGCCGACGGCATCCGCCATCCGCCGGACGAGATCTTTGCGGCGCGCCGCACGGCCTACACGATCTCGCTGGCGAAGCGCCGGTAAATCTAAGCCTTGTCCCGTCCGCCATCCGTTTCGCGGCGCCACGCGCCCGGACTGACGCCGACGATGGACGAGAACACGCGGGTGAAATGGCTCTGATTGGCAAATCCGGCCGAGATGGCAATCTCGGACAACGGCAGGTCGCGGACCGACATCAGTTGCTTGGCCGCCTTGACGCGCTGCTGGAGCAGCCATTGATGCGGCGGCAGGCCGGTGGAGATCCGGAATGCGCGTGAGAAGTGGCTGACTGACAGGCCAAGCTCGGTTGCGATCAGCTGTAGCGCGATCTTGCCCGAGAGATCGGAATCGAGCCGGTCACATGCACGCTTCACCTGCCATGGCGCGAGACCGCCGCGGCTGGGTTCTGCGGCTGGCTTCAGCCCACCATAGGTCTGGGCCACATGGGCGGTGAGCGCGAGCATCATGTGATCGACGAAAAGCTGGTTGGTCTCGTCGGGCCGACGCAGTCCGTGCTGCAACGAGGCGCCAACATGTCGAACGACCGCGTCGTCATGACCGACACCGGGCTCGTAGCTGAGCTCGCCAACCCGCGGCCCGCCCGGATGCATGGCAACACCGTTGAGCGCCGAGCGCGGCAAATAGAAGAAGAGCGAGTGAAACGGCTTGTCGATCACATAGCGCGGGTCGCGCTTGAGGTCGTACAGATAGGTCGCACCTGCGCGAACATCCGCCTTGGTGACACAGCGGCCCTCCTCCCAGCATTCGCAATCCGGATAGTCGCGGAGTTTCAGGCTGAGGAGATAGGCATCTTCCGCAGCCAGCGAGCCGGAAATATCCGGTGTCGGATCGTCGTTGCGGACTTCGGTGACCGCGAGCTCGGCGCTGTGCAGCGAACGCGTGATCAGGACCGGTGCTTGCTCCGAGCGAAGGCCCTGCCCGAGCCTCTGCCCGTAGACGCCTGCTTGTGTCATTTCAGTAAATCCATCCGTAAAGGCACGTCTTCGCCGGCCTTCCCGAGATCCGCGCATTATCGGAGATCGCCGGCCGACGGTCCAGCTGCAGCGCATAACACGAAGCTGCTGCGGTCGGCCGTCGCACCGGGTCGCGACGCGATGATTTCATTGTGATTTCAGCGTGATGTCACAGGCCGGGCTGGGCGAAGGACAACACCGTTGACCTGCCCGACAGATTGCTGCACGATTCCATCGTGCATTTTGGAAATGATTTTACGGCCTGCGCACGTCAGTTGGACCATTCCTCGCCCCAGACCTGGACGACGTGGCCCGGCGACACCTCGCGATATTGTCGAACGGGCGGCTGGTAGTCGGGCGCGCGTACCGGGCTTCTGATCTCGTCGTTCGCTACCTCGCGCCTGGTGCCGCGGCGCGCTGGATCGGGCACCGGCACGGCCGCCATCAGCTTCTTCGTATAAGGATGCTGCGGATTTCCGAACAGGGCCGCGCGCGGACCGGTCTCGACGATCTCGCCAAGATACATCACCGCGACGCGATGGCTCATCCGCTCGACCACCGCGATATCGTGGGAAATGAAGAGATAGGCAAGGCCCATGCTGGCCTGAAGGTCCAGCATCAGATTGACCACCTGCGCCTTCACCGAAACGTCGAGCGCCGAGACCGCCTCGTCCGCGACGATCAGCTTCGGTCCGAGCGCGAGCGCACGAGCAATGCAGATGCGCTGGCGCTGACCACCGGAGAATTCGTGCGGAAAGCGCGCGGCCATGTCGGCGGTGAGACCAACGCGAACGAGCAGGTCGGCGACCTTCTCCCGCGCCTGCGACGCCGTCGCGAGCCCGTTGGCGAGCAATGGGGCCGCAATCGCCGTACCCACCGACATGCGCGGGTTGAGGCTCGCGAACGGATCCTGGAACACGATCTGCATCTGCTTGCGAAAGTCACGCAAGGTGCGGGCATTCATCGCCAGCACATCCTGCCCGTCGATCAGAACGGTGCCACTGTCCGGCTCCGTCAACTTGAGAATGGAGCGGCCCGTCGTCGATTTGCCGCAGCCGGATTCGCCAACCAGCGCAAGCGTCTCGCCGGCGCGCAAGGTGAAGGAGACGTTCTCGACCGCATGGACGCGGCCCGAAACCTTGCCGAACAGGCCCGAGCGAATTGGAAAGCGCGTCGTGAGGTTGGAGACTTCGAGCAGCGGTCGCTCGGCAATCGAGACCGTATCGGGCGTCTCCGCCGGCTCGTCCGAGGTCCCCGTCATCTTGTCGACGATCGGAAACCGCATCGGCCGCGTCCGCCCGTCCATCGAGCCGAGGCGTGGCACGGCCGCGAGCAGTGCCCTTGTATAGGGATGCGAAGGGGCTGCGAAGATGCGCGAGGTCACGTCGGTCTCCACCGCCTGGCCGCCATACATCACCACGGTGCGGTCCGCGATCTCGGCCACCACGCCCATGTCGTGGGTGATGAAGAGGATCGACATCCCCTCTTCCTGCTGAAGCTCCTTCAGAAGCTCCAGGATCTGGGCCTGGATCGTGACGTCGAGCGCGGTGGTCGGCTCGTCCGCGATCAGCAGCCTCGGCTTGCAGGCCAGCGCCATCGCGATCATCACGCGCTGGCGCATGCCGCCGGAGAAGCGATGCGGATGCTCGTGGAAGCGCGATTTCGCCGCAGGTATCCGCACGCGATCGAGCAGGCGAATGGTCTCGACCTCCGCCGCCGCGCGCGACAGGCCGCGGTGCTGGATCAGTGCTTCCGCAATCTGGAAGCCGATGGTCAGCACCGGATTGAGGCTCGTCATCGGCTCCTGGAAGATCATGGCGATGTCGTTGCCACGAACATCCTTCATGCTCGCCTCGGGCAGCGTCAGCAGGTCGCGACCGGCAAGCCGGACGCTGCCTTCGACTCGGCCGTTCTCCTTCGGAATGAGCCGCATGATCGAGAGCGCGGTGACGCTCTTGCCCGAACCGGACTCGCCGACGATCGCCACGGTTTCCCCCGAGGCAATATCGAACGACACGTCGCGGACGACGGGACTCCATTCCCGCTCACGTAGGAAGGACGTCGTCAGGCCGGAAACCGACAGCACCGGCGACTGCGCGTTGGCAGCGACTTGATCAGCTCCGCTTGCGCCCATGCTCATGCCGGTGTCCTAATAGCCACGACTACGATCGACACGCCCAGGCAGCTCCTCGCCGCGACGGTGGCGCGCAATCACATCCAGCACGAAATCGACCGCCGTATCCGGCGTGGTCATGCTGGCATTGTGCGGCGTGACCAGGATGCGCGGATGGCTCCAGAAAGGGTGACCCGCAGGCAGCGGCTCCGGCTCGGCGACATCGAGGACGGCACCCGACAATGCGCCACTGTCGAGCGCCGCGAGAAAGTCGGCTTCGACCAGATGCGGGCCACGCCCGACGTTGACGAGCGACGCGCCGCGCGGCAGGCGCGCGAACAGATCCGCATCCAGGATGCCGCGGGTCTCGTCGGTCAGAGGCAGCAGGCAGACGAGAATGTCGGTCTGCGCAAGGAAATCCGGCAACGTCTCCATGCCCGCATAACAGGTGACGCCGTCGATCTCGCGCGGCGAGCGGTTCCAGCCGAGAAGCGGAAAGCCGAACGCCGTGAGGCGTTCGAGCACGGCCTGGCCAAGCTGGCCAAGACCCATCACGCCGACGCGACGACGTTTGGCCGGCGTGATCCGGATCTCGCGCCAGACTTGCGCCTTCTGCTGGCCGATGAAGTGCAGGAGATCACGATGCAGGGCGAGCACCGCCATGGTGACGTATTCGACCATGGTCTCCGCGATGCCCGGCTCCAGCATGCGCACCAGCGGAATGTGCGGCGGAACTTTTGACGCGTCGAACTGGTCCACACCCGCACCGACCGAGAAGACGAGCTCGAGGTTTGGGAACGTCGTCGCGATGTCGTCCGGCGGCACCCACGCCACGAGATAGCGGACGTCGGCGGGATCGCCGATGTCGGGCCAGAGCCGGAATGGCACTTCGGGCGCGCGCTCGGCGAAGAAGCCCGCCCACTCCGCGCCGCGAACCATGTTGGCCTTGTACAGAACCGTCATGCCGCAAGATCCTCAGAACGGGCTGACCGGCGCGAGCCGGCGGCCGTCGATCAGGCGCTTGTGGCTGTAGGCCGCGGGATCGACCAGCGGCGTCGCGCCCGTCACGATGTCGGCGGCGAGCTTGCCGGCCGCGGGACCGATGCCAAAGCCGTGGCCGGAGAAGCCGGTGGCCAGGAAGAAGCCGGGCATGGCGTCGACCGGCGAGATGACCGGAATGGTATCTGGCGTGCAGTCGATCGTACCGCCCCAGGCTTCCGCGATCTCGATGTCCTTCAATTCAGGGTTCGACTTGATCAGCGAAGCCAGCGCGGCATTGACCAGCGACATGTCAGGCGCGGGATCGCGCACCCGCTCGGTCTCGAACGGTGACGGCTTGTCCAAGCTCCAGCTCGTGCCGCGCATGAGCTGGTCGAAGAAGGATTTGCCGAACGACAGTTTCAACCCGTTCTTGCGATGACGATAGGTCGGCCAGAAGGTCCGCGCGTAGCGGAACAGATCGGGCGACAGTTCGACCGTGCCGCGATTGCGCAGCGCCAGTGTAAAGCCGCCGTCGAGGCGGCGGCGGATGCAATAGAAGTCGGTGCCGAGCGCGCCGGAGGTGATCTCCGGCCCCGGTGTGGTCCGGCACGCGGTGGCGTTGACGAGGCCGATCGGCAGCTCGATGCCGTGGCGTCGGCAGAACAGCGACGACCACGCTCCGCCGGACAGCAGCACCGATTGCGTGCGAATAGTGCCCTTCTCGGTGACGACGGCGCTCACCCGTCCGCCTTGCGTCTCCAACCCACGCGCGGCGCAGCCCTGATGAATGGTGACGCCGTGTTTTCGCGCGGCGGTCGCAAGCGCCGGCACGGCCATCGAGGGCTCGGCGCGCCCGTCGCTCGGCGTGTGCAGGCCGCCGACCCATGTCTCGGCATTGCCGGGCAGACGCACGGCGACCTCCGCCGGCGTCAGGACCGTGGAGTGCACCTGCATCTCGCGCGCCGTTGCAGCCCATCGCTCCCAGCTGGCGAGTTCGTCCTTGCTCTTGGTCAGGAACAGCACGCCGGTACGGCGGAAGCCGGCATCGACACCGGCATCGTTCTGCATGTCTTCCCACAGCCGCAGCGCCTCACGGGCCAGCGGGATCTCCTCGCGCGCGCGGCCCTGCTGGCGGCACCAACCCCAATTGCGGCTCGACTGCTCGCCGCCGACATGGCCCTTCTCGACCAGGGCGACGGAGAGGCCCTTCTTCGCGAGATGATAGGCCGCGGAGACGCCGATGACGCCGCCGCCGATGACGACGACATCCACCTGCGCCGGCAGGCGTTCGTCACTGTTTATACGGGTGAGCGGCGGGGACATGGGACACTCCGGAGATTCAGTTCGATCGAGACAGCTCGGCTCGTCGCTCGTTTGCAGATCATGGGATGTTCATTCGCGGATCGAGCGCGTCGCGCAGGCCGTCGCCAAGGAAGTTGAAGCTCGTCACCGCCAGCGTGATGGCGAGGCCCGGCGCAATCGCGAGCCAGGGCGCGCTGGTGAGATAGATCTGCGCGTTGTTAAGCATGTTGCCGAGGCTCGCGGCCGGCGGCTGGATGCCGTAACCGAGATAGCTGAGATAGGATTCCAGCAGAATTGCCTTGGCGACGTTCAGCGTCGCCGCCACCACGATCGGCGCGACCGCGTTGGGCACGAGCTCGCGGAACATGATCCGCAGGTTCGAAGAGCCGAACGCGAGTGCAGCAACCGCAAACTCACGTTCCCGCAGCGAGCGCACCTGGGCCTCGACGACGCGGGCCACCCACATCCAGGCGGTTGCCGCGATCAGCACGGTGGTGGTGACGAAGCCGGGCTCGATGAGCGCCGCGAGCGCGAGCAGCAGGAAGATGGTCGGAAAGCACAGCATGGCATCGACGAGCCGCATCAGCACCGCGCCGACCACGCCGCCATAGAAGCCGGCGAAGGCGCCGACGACGATGCCCACCGCCATCGCGATCACCATCGCTACGAAGCCGATCGACAGCGAGACACGCGCGCCCATCATCAGCCGCGCCAGCACGTCGCGGCCGAGCTCGTCGGTGCCGAGGATGTGCGCGCCCGACAGCGGGGGTGCGAACCGCTTCATGACGTCGATATAGGTGTCGTCGAACGGCAGGAGGTACGGGCCGAATGCCGAACCGAGGATGAGAAGCAAAATGATCAACGCGCCCGCGAGCGCAAGGCGATGCCGGCGGAAGCGCCGCCACGCCGCCTGGCCCGGCGCAACTTGATCGGTGGAGAGGGCGGCAGTCGTCATCCCTAGCCCACCCGAATGCGCGGATCGACGACGGCATAAAGGATGTCGGCGAGCAGCGACCCGATCAGCACCATGATCGCCGAGAACATCAGGATGCCCATCACTACCGGATAGTCGCGGTAGCCGATCGAATCGAGGAACAGTCGGCCCATGCCGGGCCAGGTGAACACGGTCTCGGCGACCAGTGCACCACCGAGCAGCGTCGGAAACTGAAGGCCGCCCACCGTGATCATCGGCAGCAGCGCGTTGCGCAAGGCGTGAACCGTAAGGATGCGCCATTCCGGCATGCCCTTGGCGCGCGCGGTGCGAATGTAGTCCTGATTGATGACTTCGAGCATCGAGGAGCGCATGAAGCGGCCCCACATCGCGGTCTCCACCAGCGCCAGCACCAGCGCCGGCGCAATGAGATGATGGAGCAGATCGAGCGGCGAGCCGTCGCCGACGGTCTGCCGGTTGCCGGCCGGCAGCCAGCCAAGCTTCACGGAGAACACGTAGATGGTGACGAGGCCGAACCAGAAGGTCGGGATCGACAATGCGATCATGGCGCCGACGGTCGCCAGCGAATCGAACAGCGAATACCGGCGCAGCGCACCGAGCACACCGATCCAGCAGCCGAGCAGCACCGCGATGATGGTCGCAGTCGCCATCAGTTCCAGCGTGGCGCCAAGATGCGAGGAGATCACCGCCAGCACCGGCTCGCCGTCGCGATACGAGCGGCCCCAATCGCCCCGCAGCATCCGGCCGAACCAGTCCAGATACTGGATCGGCAGCGAACGATCGAGGCCAAGCTGCCGGGTGACGCGATCGAGATCCTCCTGCGTCATCTGCGCGGACGCGGCGAATTGCGAGAGCGGGCCGCCCGGCGCCAGATGCAGGATGGCGAAGCCGATCGCGGACACGATCACCAGCAGCATGATCGCCTGCGCCAGGCGATTGGCGACGTAAGGGGCCATCTCAGGCGATCTCGCGCACCTGAACCATCAGGCCCAATACCATTCGCGGATGTTCCAGCAGTTGATCGACATGTTGATGTTGGGGCGGAAACCTTGCAGCCCTTCCTTCACGCCTTCGGCGATGAAGCCCTGGAACAGCGGCAGGATCGCGAGGTCGTCGCGGACGAGCTTTTGCAGATTGCCATAGGTCGTCTTGCGCTGCGCCAGATCGAACTGCTTGGCACCTTCGGCGAGAAGCCGATCCGCCTCCGGGTTGCGATACTGATAGGTGTTGTAGCCGCGGCCACCCTTGGCAGGGATGGCGCCGGAGCCGAAGCGGGGCGTCACGTCGGGGTCGCTGCCGAGCATGAAATTCACCCCCACGATCACCGAGTTGAATTTCGATTGCTGCCAGAAGTCGCCCCAGATCACGGCGGCCGGCATGTTGTTGACGCGCATCGCGGCACCGATCGCGCGCCAGTCCTGGATCAGCAGCTGCTGGGTCTGCTCGCGCACCGCGTTCCCCGACGTCGTGGAATTGGCGAATTCGAGCTTGACGCCGCCCTTCTCGCGCACGCCGCCGGCGCCGCGGACCCAACCGGCCGCATCGAGCAGCGTGTTGGCCTTGGCCGGATCGTATTTGTGCTGCGGCAGTCCCTGCTGGAACGACCAGGCCTGTTGCGGCACGAAGCTTTCGGTCTGCGTCGGCAGGCCGTAGTTCAAGGCATCGATGATCGCCTGCTTGTTGATCGCGAGATACAGCGCCTCGCGCACGGTGCGGTCCGCCAACGCGCCGAACTCCAGATTGGGCGCAATGTGCTCCACCGACGACGTCGAGGAGACGAAGATCTTGCGCCCCTTCAGCGTCTTCGCCTCCTGGACGAAATTCGGCAGAATGCCTTGCAGGCCGGTGTAGTCGACCTGTCCGGTGCGGAACTGGGTGTAGAGCACGGTCAGGTCCGGAATGTACTTGAACACCACCCGTTCGACGTACGGCCCCTTGCCGTGATAGCCGGTGTGAGCATTCAACTGAATGTGGTCGCCCGGCACGCGCTCGCCCCAGCGGAACGGTCCGGTGCCGACGGGTGCATTGTGGAACGGCGAGGCGTTCGGATCGGTCACCTTCTCCAGGATGTGCTTGGGCACGATGAAGGTCAGCGATCCCAGGATCGACATGTAGGGCGAATAGGGAGCTTCCATGCGCCAGTGAATCTCGTCGGGCGCGACGACCTTGATGTCCTTCACGAGGCTATGGCCGACCCGGCTGCGCGCGCGGAAATCGGGATTGTTGATCAGCTCGAGCGAAAACTTCACGTCCTCGGCCGTGAACGACGTGCCGTCGTGCCATTTCACGTCGCTGCGGAGCTTGATCTTCCAGGTCAGGCCGTCGGCCGACAGGCCGCCGTTCTCGAGGGTCGGGACTTCGCGGGCGAGGTCGGGAACGAACTTGCCGTCGGGATCGATGAACCAGAGCGGCGAGAACACCTGCCACCAGATACCCTGATCGACTTCGATGCCCGGCATCAGGGGATGAAAGACCGTCGGCTCCTGCGACAGCGCCGCGATCACCTGCCCGCGCGGCTTGTCGGGCGGATTGGTCGGGCGTTCGGTCTGCGCAAATGCGGCGCCCGAAAGCGTCCATCCCGCCGCGGCGCCTGCGCCGAGCTGAAAGATCTGACGGCGATTCGGATTGCCGAGATGCAGTGCTCCAACGCCGAACTTCCCGGTGTCGTCCGCCATGACCACTCTCCGTTTTCGCACGCGGCACCGTCTCCCGCGCCCCGAGATCCCCGGCAAAGGGACAGGAGTGGGCTTTAGTGCTTCTAAATTTTTCTATCAAAAGTTCATCACGACTAAATACAGCTGTCAATCGTATTGCTAGGATGCGCGACCTTTTCACTCCGACTGAAGCTTCGGACCATCGTTGTCCGGGGCTGAGATGATGCACGGGAGAGCGACATGGATGGTCGCGGCGAGATCAACGATCCGAAGGATGCTCCGGCGATCGAGGCCGACGATGCGGTCGACCAGCGCCTCGGCGAGACCGTGCGGCTGCTGCGGCAACGTGCAGGCCTGTCGATCCAGGACGTCGCCAACAAGACCGGCCTCTCCAACGGCATGATCAGCCAGCTCGAACGCGCGCGTGCCATGCCGTCGATACGCACGTTGCGCCTGCTCAGCATCGCGCTCGACGTTCCCATCTCCTATTTCTTCGAGACCACCGATCCCGCCGACGTGCAGCGCTACATCGTGCGCAAGAACAGCCGGCGCCTGCTGCGGCTCACCGCCAGCGGCGTCGTCAAGGAAGCGCTGACGCCGGCAGACAAGGGCCAGCTCGAACTCTACGAGCTCACGCTCAATCCCGGCGCCTCGTCCGGCACCGACTTCCTGCAGCACACCGGCGAGAAGGCGGGCTATATCCTCTCGGGCAGCCTGCGGCTGTGGCTCGACAACCAGGCCCATCTGCTCGAGGCCGGCGACAGCTTTCGCTTTCCGAGCATCGTGCCACACATGTTCGACAATCCGACCCAGCAGACGGCCCGCGTGATCTGGGTGACGACGCTGCGCCAGACCGATTCGCCGGCAGGTTGAAGCGCCGCCAACCCGGCACCACCGCAAATTGCCCCTCGACGCCGCCGCGCGGAATCTGTAGCTCACATCTGTCGCTGACGTGGAGCCGGACATTGACAGGGCGGACACGGGGGGCCGCGACTGACGCGTTGGTGTGAGACCATGAAACTCAGGGGGCTTCTGACACTCGCGATGACCGCGCAGGTCATCGTGACCGCGGCGGCTCTCCTCGTCTCCTATGCCGCGACCGGAACCGGGTTCGGCATTGCCCAGATCGTCGCCCTGCTCGCAAGCGGCGCCATTGCCGTCCTGCTCGCTCGTCTGTGCACGCGCGCGATCGAAACCGCGCAGGAAAAACGTGCCGCCGCGCAATTGGCCGAGCAGGCGCAGGCCAGCGCACAGATGACGCAAGCCGTCATCAAGACCGCGCTCGACGCCTTCATTCAGACCGACCAGAGCGGCGTCGTGCTGGAATGGAGCCTTCAGGCCGAGGCCCTGACCGGATGGACGCGCAAGGAGGCGGTCGGCACCGACGTCGTCAACCTCCTCATCGCCGAACCGCTGCGCGACGGCTTCAGGCAACGCATGATGCGGCTGCTGCCGGAATTGTCGGATACGCCGATCGGCATCCGGTTCGAAGCGACCCTCGCTGCACCGGGACGGCAACGAGATCCTGATCGAGGCCTCCAGCACGGCGCTGCGCATCGGGGAGCGCACCCTCATCAACAATTTCGTCAAGGACGTCACCCAGAAGCGCGCCGCCGCGGAGCAGCTGATCCAGGCCCAGAAGATGGAGGCGATCGGCCAGCTCACCGGCGGCATCGCGCACGAATTCAACAACATGCTCACCGTGATCACGGGCACCATCGAGATCCTCGCCGACGCCGTGAAGGACAATCCGCCGCTTGCGACCATCACCAAGCTGATCAGCGACGCCGCCGACCGCGGTGCCGCGCTGACGTCGAGCCTGTTGTCCTTTGCCCGCAAGCAGGCGCTCAAGCCGGCCGAGAGCGACATCAACGAACTGCTCGGAGAGCTCGCAAAGCTGCTGCTGGCAACCTTCGACAAGAAGATCGAGATCGTGACCCGGCTCGACGGCAACATCTGGCTCGCCCTGGTCGATCGCGGCCAATTGAGCTCGGCACTTCTCAACCTCGCGATCAACGCCCGCGACGCGATGCTGGACGGCGGCAGACTGACATTGACGACGCGCAACGTCGTGTTCGGCGTCCGCGAAGCCGTGGCGGTCGGGGCCGGCTATGCCGGCGACTATGTCGAGATCGAGATCGCCGACACCGGCACCGGCATTCCGCCGGCCATTCTGGAGCGGATCTTCGATCCCTTCTTCTCGACCAAGGACGTCGGCAAGGGCACGGGGCTTGGGCTCAGCATGGTGTTCGGATTCATCAAACAGTCCGGCGGCGGCATCAAGGTCGCTTCCGAAGAAGGACGCGGCACGATTTTCACGATCTACCTGCCGAAGGCGGAGGCGAGCACGCTTCGCCCCACCGGCTATGACGAGCGCAAGGTCGTGGGCGGGACGGAAACCATCCTCTGTGTCGAGGACGACGGCGACGTCCGCCAGTACGTTGCGGTCCAGCTCGAAAGCCTCGGCTACAAGGTCATCCCGGCCGCCAATGCGGCCGAGGCACTCGCCATCGCGGCCGAAGGCACGCCCTTCGACCTGCTCTTCACCGACATCGTGATGGCCGGCAGCTTGAATGGACGAGAGCTCGCCGACGAGATGGTGGCAGCGCGCCCCTCGCTGCGGGTGCTATTCACGTCGGGCTATGCCTACGACGCCCCGCATGCGCAGGGACGTGCCACCAAGGGCGCGCCGCTCCTGATAAAGCCCTATCGGAAGGCCGAGCTCGCGCGCATGCTGCGCCGCTCTCTCGACACCGCCGTCGACGCGGTTGGCGATCCGATCCCGACGCCCTATTCGGTGCAGGCCGATCTCGAAGGGTTTTTGCGCAGGCAGGCGGCTGAACGCGACAGGCGTTAGGGCGCGTCTTGCGCATGGACAGCGCATGGCTGCTGCGCAACACTCCGTCTCAGTTACAATCCCATTGGAGGCGAGCCATGACGTCACTCGAAAAAGGCATCACCGCGAACGGTACAGGCTATGGCGGCAAGACCTGGAACATCCTCGGCCAGGTCTACTTCCCGAAGGCCGTCACCGAGTCCACCTTCGCGTTCGAGACCAACAGCGATCCCGGCCAGTTCGTGCCGGTGCACATCCATCCGACCCAGGACGAATTCATCCTGGTGCAGGAGGGCACGCTCGACCTCAAGCTCGACGGCAAATGGGTCAAGGCCCATGCCGGCGACCTCGTGCGCCTGCCGCGCGGCATCCCGCACGGCTATTTCAACAAATCCGACAAACCGGCCCGTGCGTTGTTCTGGGTCTCGCCGATGCAGAAACTGGAGGCGCTGTTCAATCAGCTCCATGACCTGACCGACCCGGCCGAGGTCGTGCGCATCTCGGCGCTGCACGAGGTCGACTTCCTGCCGCCCGAAGCCAACGACTAGGCTACGATCCCCCGACCGACGAATCGTTGGGGGAACCGGCCATGCCTGCACGACGTCAACTCCTCGCCATCATCGCAGCACTTGGGCTGCTCCTTACGACGTTGGTCCCGAGCCGGGCGCAAACGCTCACCGCCAGGCAATCGGAGGCGGTTGCGACCTACGAGCGAGCGCTCGGCGACTTCAAGGCGATTCTGGCCGAGCGGCGCCGCCAGATCGACGCCAGGCAGCCGCTGCCGAACCTGCCGGGCCAGGCGCTGTATCTGGCACGCGTCGCCGTGATCAGTGCTTACAAGGATCTCACCGACGCCATGCCCTCTCGGATCGGCAGGCCCAACAAGTTCGAGATACCTCCGGCCTATTTCGACGCCGATATCGAACCGCTGGTCGACGAATACTCAAAACTGTTCGAGATCATGGAAGCGCCGCCGGCCGGCGCGCAGAACTCGGCGACGCCGTTCAAGGACGTGGTCGATCTCGCGGTCGCGATCGCGCGCGCCAAGGGGCTTGCGCCTGACCACGCCGAAGCCGCGGGCCGGATCAGCCTCGGGCTGTTCTTCGCCGAGACCAACGGCAAGCAGAACGTCCGCAACGGGCGCTCGAACACCTATATGGGCAGCTTCCAGACCGGCCCGTCCGAGGACCGCAACGGCCGCAGGAAATGGGAAGCCATCAAGGGCGAGATCGCGGCGGCCGATCCCGGGTTGAGCGCGCGCGACGACAAGGAGGAGGCGCGGGCCAGCGGCACCGATCATCGTTTCAATCACTGGACCAACGTGCGCGACGGCCTGATGAACGCGCATGCGGATGTTTTCCGGGAGATCCCGGCAATCGTGAAGACGCTGCCCGACCCGATCGACCAGATGAAGCTGTTCGAGCTGATCCAGATCGTTCCGACCCCGACGCGGTCGGCGCTCAAGTCCGGCGATCTCCTGAACTACAGGGTGTCCAGTCCGACGATCATGAAGCACCTGCGCAACAACAGCATCTTCGCATTCGGACAGGCCGACCGGGCGCGCACCTCGGCAAGCTTCCGGGAAATCCTTGGCGCGATGTGGCTGTTCAAGCGAAAATTCGAGAAGGCGATGACGAAGTATGCGGAGATCAAGCCGCGCTGAGGGGCCTCGCCGCGTGGCACGCGGGTGAGAGCTAGCTCCCGCCTTGTAGCCGTCCGTCGGCGTCTTCGATGGCAAACGTTCGCCGCCTGGTCATTGCGTCCTGCGCCCGGTGCATTTAGCTTCTTCGGACAAAAACAAATCCAGGGGGGACACATGACAGCCGCTCTTCGCAAGCGCACGCACCGTGCCGCATGGGCCTTGATCTCAACATCGCTGGCGGGCCTCGCCAATCTCGCCGCGCACGCCGAGATCGTCGTCACGGCCAATGACGGCAAGATGGTGCTGGAGAACGGCAGCGCCGTGGTGCGCAAGCAGCCGCTGCCCGACACGGTGAGCGTCATCGACTTCACCGACGGTGCCTTGAAACTTCTCGGCGAGGTGCCCGCCCCCGCCAGCGTCGTCGGCCCGCCGCCGAGCGTGGCCATTGCGCCGGATGGCGCGTTCGCCCTCGTCACCGGCGCGATGAAGCTCGATCCTGCGGATCCGGCCAAGACGGTGCCCGACGACAAGCTCTCGGTCATCGACCTGAAATCCACGCCGCCCAAAGTGCTGGCGACCTTGCAAGCAGGCGCCGGCGCTGCCGGCGTTTCGATCAACCGCGCGGGCACGCTGGCACTGGTCGCGAACCGCAGCGAAGGCACGGTCTCGGTCTTCACGATCAGCGGGAGCACGCTGACGCCGGCCGGCAAGATCCAGCTCGGCGACGCCAAATCAGGACCCAGCCACGCGGTCTTTTCCCATGACGGAGCGACCGCGCTGGTCACCCGCGACGGAGACAGCAAGATCTCGCTTCTGACCGTGGACGGGAGCAAGGTCGAGTACGCCAAGCGCGATCTCTCCGCGGGCATCCGCCCCTACGACATCGATCTCACCGGCAGCGCTACGGCAATCGTCGGCAATGTCGGCGCCAGCAGCGGTGACAACGACTCGATCAGCCTGATCGACATGACGGCGAAACCGATCCGCGTCGTCACGACAGTCACCGTCGGGCAGACGCCGGAAGCCGTGAAGATGTCCCCGGACGGCAGCCATGTGGCCGTGACCGTCATGAACGGTTCGAACAAGCCGTCTGCCTCGCCGTTCTTCAACGATTTCGGACTGCTCAAGATTTACAAGATTTCGGGCACTGACCTTACGCCGGTGACGGAAGCGAAGATCGGCCATTGGTGCCAGGGCATGGTGTGGTCGAAGGACTCCAAATATGTCGCGGCCCAGTGCATGGTCGAAAACGAGCTGATCGCCTTCTCGTTCGACGGCAAAGCGCTGAACAAGACATCCACGCTCAAGATGCAGGTGAGCCCCGCGGGCATCCGCACCGCGGAACCGTAGGGCCGCAGCGCGGCGCAGCGATCTTGCGCCGCCGTCCTATTCGGTGCGGATCGGCGTGTCCTTCAGGCCATTGTTGTCATAGGCCTTGCGCAAGGTGCCGTTCGTCACCGCGTCGTTCATGAATTTGCTCACGAACGCCAATGCATGGCTATGGCCGAGCGGGACGGCGACGGCGGTGACGGTCTTCTTGAAGGTCTCGTCGAGCACGCGCGTGCCCGGGATCTTCTGCGCCATCTTGTTGAGCTGATCGCGCGACAGCGCGAAGGCGTCGATCTCGCCGCTGCTGAGGAGCGCGAAAATCTCGTCATAGGTTTGGTAGCCCGTGACTTTCGCATTCTTCAAATGCGCGACCGCGCCGCGCATGGTGGTGGTGGCGTTGACGGCCGCGACCTTGATGCCCACTTGGTCGAGCGTGGCAAAATTGGTCACGTTCGAAGCGGCCTTGACGATATAGGTGGCGTCCGCGACCTCGTAGATCGGGCCGAACATCATCCTGGTCTCGCGCTCGGGATCCTTCGGGAGCCAGGTGACGTCCCAAGCACCTTTTTCAAGAGTGCCTTTTGATGCCGCATCGGTGATCTGGCCGGAATTCTGATGCACGACATATTCGACGGGCACGCCGAGCTGGGCGGCCATCTCCTTGCCGAGATCGACGGGAACGCCGGCATAGCCGGCTTCGGTTTTGGTGGACCAGAACGCGCCGCCCGCCGGGCTGATCGCGATCGCGACCCGCAGCTTGCCGGTCGGTGCGATCTCGTCCTTCAGACCATCGGCTAGCGCGGGCATGGCAACCGCCGCGGCGAGAACGAGGCCGGCAAGCACCGACTTAAGGACCGACTGGAGAGACGTGGGCATGTCATGATCTCCCGACCTTTTCTTCTTGTATTCTTCTCTGGTTCGTCCCGACTGCTTCGCGTGCCGCCGCAGGGCCTTTGACATAATTCTGGTCGATCGTGCGCGCGATGAAAAGCGGTTTCTGATGGCAAAACTGCCAAAGGCCACAGCGCAGTCTGCAGTGCAAGGCCGACGACTGCCATGGCTATGGTGTTCCACGTCCGGGCATTTGTTGATAGCCTTCCGCCCCGACAGACAGTAACCGGGGGCCACCGAATGACCTGCGCGAATCCTGCATCTCCCGCACGACGCAACGCAGCGCGGAGACATGTCGGGCGGGCACTGGCCGCCGCGATGGCCGTGGCCGCGCTCGCCGGCTGTGAGGACAAGAATACGTTCGTCGCCCCGCCGCCGCCCAAGGTGGACGTCGCCGCGCCGGTGCAGCGCCCGGTGACGCGGTATGTCGAGGCCACCGGCAACACCGCGCCGGTCAAGAATGTCGATCTCGTCGCGCGCGTGCAGGGATTCCTGCAATCGATCGATTACCAGGACGGCGCCTTCGTCAAGCAAGGCACCCAGCTGTTCACGATCGAGCCCGAGACCTACAAGCTCAAGCTCGACCAGGCGCAGGCGGCCGAGGCCGGCGCGCAGGCCTCGCTCCGGCAGGCGGAAGCCGACTACAAGCGGCAGAGCGATCTCGTGCAGCGGCAAGCGGTCTCGCAAGCGACTTTGGACAGTTCGACCTCGAACCGCGACAACGCACAGGCCAACCTCCAGCAGGCCCAAGCCAACACCCGCCTCGCCGAAGTCAACTACGGCTACACCAAGGTAAGCGCACCATTCGACGGCGTCGTCAGCGCGCATATGGCCTCGATCGGCGAACTCGTCGGGGTCTCCTCGCCCACTCAACTCGCCTCCATCGTCGCGATGGATCCGATCTATGTGAACTTCACCGTCAACGAGCAGGACGTGCTGCGCATCCGTGCCGAGGCCGCTCGCCGCGGCCTCACTGCCGCCGACATGAAGCAATTCCCGATTCAAGTCGGCCTGCAGACCGAGGCCGGCTATCCGCATGAGGGCAAGCTCGACTATGTCGCTCCGACCCTCACCCAATCGACCGGCACGCTCGCGGTGCGCGGTCTCGTGCCCAACGACAAGCGCGTCCTGCTGCCCGGCTATTTCGTCCGCGTCCGCGTGCCCTTCACCCAGGAGAAGGACGCCCTGCTCGTGCCCGACACCGCGCTCGGCAGCGACCAAGGCGGCCGCTATCTCCTCGTCGTCAACGGCGACAACGTTGTCGAGCAACGCAAGGTGCAGATCGGTCCCGTCGACAACGGCCTGCGCGTGATCGAAAGCGGCTTGAAGCCGGAGGACCGCGTGGTGACCGCAGGGTTGCTGCGGGTGATTCCGGGCCAGAAGATCGATCCGCAGGTGACGAAGATCGAGCAGCCGCAGGCGTCTGCCAAGTAAGATCCGCAAGTAGGAGCGCCGGCTATGATCTCAAAGTTCTTCATCGAGCGGCCGGTCCTCTCGAACGTCATCGCACTGCTGATGATCCTGATCGGCGGCGTCGCGCTGTTCAACCTCGCGATCGCGCAATATCCCGACGTGGTGCCGCCGACGGTGCAGGTCACGACCCGCTATCCCGGCGCCAGCGCCAAGACTGTGATCGACACCGTGGCACTGCCGATCGAGCAGCAGGTCAACGGCGTCGAGGATATGCTCTACATGCAGTCCTACAGCGGTTCGGACGGCACCTATACGCTGACGGTGACGTTCAAGATCGGCACCGACCTCAACTTCGCGCAGGTGCTGGTGCAAAACCGCGTCTCCAGCGCGCTGTCGCAACTGCCCCAGTCGGTGCAGAACCAGGGCGTCACCGTGCAGAAGCGATCGACGTCGATCCTGCTGTTCGTGACGCTGACCTCGCCCGACAAGACCTTCGACAGCCTTTATTTGAGCAACTACGCCACCATCAACCTCCGCGACGAACTCTCGCGCCTGCCCGGCGTCGGCAACGTCACCGTGTTCGGCGCCGGTCAGTATTCGATGCGGGTGTGGCTCGATCCGAACAAGCTGCAGGTCCGTGGTTTGGTACCGCAAGACGTCATCCAGGCGATCCAGCAGCAGAGCCAGCAGGTCTCCGCCGGCCAGGTCGGCGCACCGCCGACACCGTCGGGACAGGCGTTTCAGTATACACTCAACGTCAACGGCAGACTCGACGACACCGCCGAGTTCGAGAACATCATCGTCAAATCGGGCACCAGCGGCGACGTCACGCGGGTGCGCGACGTCGGCTGGGTCGAATTGGGCGCGCAGACCTACAGCCAGATCTTCTCCCTGAACAAGCAGCCGGCCACCGGCATTGGCGTATTCCAGTCGCCCGGCGCCAATGCACTCCAGGTCGAGCAGGCGGTCGAGAAGAAGATGGCGGAGCTCGCGAAGGCCTTCCCGCAGGGCATGAAGTACGACACGCCGTTCGACACCACCAAATTCGTGCAGGCCTCGGTGCACGAGGTCTATATGACGCTGATCGAGGCCGGCCTCCTGGTGCTGGTCGTGATCCTGGTATTCCTGCAGGACTGGCGCGCGATGCTGGTGCCGGCGACGACCGTTCCCGTCACCATCATCGGCGCGTTCGCCGCGATGGCCGCGCTCGGTTTCACCATCAACATGTCGACCTTGTTCGCGATCGTGCTCGCGATCGGCATCGTCGTCGACGACGCCATCGTCGTGGTCGAAGGCGCGGCTCACAACATCGAGCAGGGCATGAACGGCCACGACGCCGCGATCAAGGCGATGGACCAGCTGTTCGCGCCGATCGTCGGCATCACGCTCGTGCTGATCTCCGTGTTCTTGCCAGCCTCGTTCCTCGCGGGCCTCACGGGCCGGATCTATTCGCAATTCGCACTGGTGATCGCGGCAACCGCGCTTCTGTCCGCCATCAACGCCGCGACGCTGAAGCCGACGCAATGTGCGCTCTGGCTGCGGCCGACCGTGCCGCCGGAGCAGCGCAACTTCTTCTACCGGGGTTTCAACGCGGTCTACAACCGTGTCGAGCGCGCCTACACAAGGCTGATCGGCGTGCTGTGCAGGAACAGCGGGATCTCAGTCGCGATCGCGCTGGTGCTGATCGTGATCGGCGGCTATGGACTGTCGCGGGTGCCGACCGGCTTCCTTCCGATCGAAGATCAGGGCTATCTGATCGCCGCCGTGCAGCTGCCCGACGGCGCCGCATTGGAGCGGACCCAGAAGGTGCTCGACAGAGCGAGCGAGCTCATCAAGGACACGCCGGGAGTCCAGCAGGTCATCACCATCGCCGGCATCTCCGCGCTCGACAACAGCGCCAGCCTTGCCAATGCCGGAGTCGCCTACATCATCCTGAAGGACTGGGACGCGCGCAAAGGACCAGGCGAGGATCTGCGCTCGCTGGTCTACGGGCTGAACGACAAGCTCGCGGTGATCATGGAGGCGCGCACGCTGGTGCTGCCGCCGCCGCCGATCCAGGGCATCGGCAACGCGGCCGGATTCTCGATGCAGGTCGAGCTGCGCGACGGCAACAGCGATTTCGCCAAGCTCCAAGCCATCACCGGCGCGATGGTCAGCAACGGCCAGAGCCAGAGCGCGCTGCAGCGCGTCCAGTCCTCGTTCCGCTCCTCGGTGCCGCAATTCAACGTCGAGATCGACCGCATCAAGACCCAGACCCTGCACGTCACGACGGACCAGGTGTTCGCGGCGCTGTCGACCTATCTCGGCTCGTCCTATGTCAACCAGTTCAACAAGTTCGGCCGCGTGTTCCAGGTCTACACCCAAGCCGATCCCGCCTTCCGCGTCACCGAGCGCGACATCGCCAACATGATGGTGCGCAACTCGAACGGCGACATGATCCCGATCGGAACGGTTGCCACGATTACGCCGGCCACCGGTCCCTCGCTGATCAGCCTGTACAATCTCTATCCGTCCTCGACCGTCATCGGCCTGCCGGCGCAGGGCTACTCCTCCGGCCAGTCGCTGAAGCTGATGGAGGAGATCGCGGACAAGACGCTGCCGCCGGGCACCGGCTTCGAATGGACCGCGATGTCCTATCAGGAGAAGGCCGTCTCCAACCAGATCTACTGGGTGTTCGGTCTGGCCATGCTGCTGGTCTATCTCGTGCTCGCCGGCCAGTACGAGAGCTGGTACGCACCGATCTCGGTGATCCTGGCGGTGCCGCTGTCGTTGCTCGGGCCCATGCTGATCCTCAACGCATTGAAGATCGACAACAACCTCTATTGCCAGATCGGCCTGATCCTCTTGATCGCGCTGTCGGCCAAGAACGCCATCCTGATCGTCGAGGTCGGGCTCGAGCTGCACGGCCGCGACGGCAAGCCGGTGCTGGAATCCGCCATCGAAGCCGCGCGCGCCCGCTTCCGCCCGATCCTGATGACGTCGTTCGCCTTCATCCTCGGTGTGGTGCCGCTGGTGATCGCGACCGGCGCCGGCGCCAGCGCGCGCAAGTCGATCGGCATCACCGTGTTCTCGGGCATGCTGGCCTCCACCTGCCTCGCGGTGCTGTTCGTGCCGGCGTTCTTCGTGGTGGTGCAGCGCTTCGAGAACTGGCGTGCGTCGAAAAGGACGCCGAAGGCGGTGGCAGTGGCCGAGGTGAAGTCCTAGGCCTTCTCCGAAGGGACCTGCCGCGCCTCGCCGCTCGAGACCAGCAGGACCGAGACTTTCGCCTGCCTGAGCACGGCGTCGGCGACGCCGCCGAAGGAGAGGTGATCGGCCTGGATGCGGTCGACGCCCATCACCACGAGATCGACGTCGGTGGTCTCGATCTCGCGCAGGATCGCCGCTTCGGGCGACCGGTTCGCGCGCAAGGTCGTGGTGATGTCGACCTCGTAGCGGGCGGCGAGATCGCTGGCGTCCTTCAGGATGCCAGCCTCGTGGCTCAGACCACGAGAGGCGCCGCGCTGCGCGCCCTTGTCGCGCGTCGTCGCGACATAGATCACCCGGAGCGAGCCTGATCCCGCCTGCGCCAGCGCGACCGCGACCTCGGCGCCGCGCTTGGAGACGCCGCTGCCGGAGACCGGAACGAGGATGTTGAGCGCCTCGGGCATCGGCTGCTTCAGGTGCTTGCCCTTGGCCGCCACGATCGCGAGCGGTCCTTCGAACTTCGCTGCGATGTCTTCGATCCGCCGATCGAAGCGATCCTTGGCGGCAGCAACCTTGTCGACGCCGATGACCAGAAGATCGAAGCCCTTGCGCGCTTCGTCGGCAATTGACTCGCCGAGCTCCGCACGCCTTGCCCGGGTGACGACATCGACGCTGCCGACATCGCCATCGCCCTGCGCCGACACGGTCTCGGCGGCCTTCTTCACCACGGTTTCGGGGCTTTCCTCTTCGTCGCGGCCCTTCTCCTGTTCCTTGGCGCGCTTGCCTACGTGCAGCACCGTGATCGGCAGGCCGCGCATGCCGGCGATCAGGCCGGCGATGTGGGCGGCGAAGGTGGCGTTGACGCTCTCGTCCACTGCCAGCAAGGGACGTTCGAGGTTGGCGACGAAGCCGCGCCTCTCGAACTCTTCGCGCTCCAGGCGCTCTTGCTCCTCCTTGTTCATCGGCAGCTTCGCCAGCGCCGCACGCAGCATCGGCGGCATCGCCATCGTGGTCACGATCGCCATGGTGACGATCATCGTGAACAGGTTCTGGCTGAGCACGCCGATCGAAAGACCGATGGTGGCGATGATCACCTCGGTCGAGCCGCGCGCGTTCATCCCGCTCGCGAGCGCCAGCGACTCCCGTGTGTGCAGTCCGCCCACGGTTCCGCCGACGAAAGCGCCGCCGAACTTGCCGACACTGGCGATCATGACCAGCAAGCCGGTGAGCATCAGCAGGTGGGGATCGCGGAGCACCGTGAGGTCGGCGCTTAGGCCGGCCAGACCGAAGAACACCGGCATGAAGAAGCTGGATATCAACCCGCGCAGACGCTCGTCGATCTGCCGCGTCAGGATCGGGGACTCGCCGACCAGGATGCCGGCGACGAAGGCGCCGAGCACGGTGTGGACGCCGATCAGATGCGTGATCAGCGCCATCGCACACATCATCAGCAAGATCACCGTGATGACCGGCGCGGTGCTGACGAGAGTGTCGTTGGCCCATCGAATGAGCTGGAACGCGAGGCGGCGGCCGATGGTGAAGCTGATGGCGAGGAAGGCCAGCGTGCCCAGCACGGCTTTCGCCACCGAGGCGATATCCAGCGTGCCGTGCGAGGCCAGGCTGAAGATGACGGCGATGATGATCCAGCCGATGGTGTCGTCGATGACGGCGGTGGCGACGATGATCTGGCCGACATTGCGGCGCATGAAATTCATCTCGCGCACGACCACCGCGACGATCTTCACCGAGGAGATCGACAGTGCCGTGCCCATGAACAGCGACGCCACCAGGCGGGCTTGCGGATTCGGCAACAGCGCATCCGGCAGGAACTCGCCGAGCGCAAAGCCGCAGGCGAAGGGCACGAGGATACCCGCGACCGAGATCGCGATCGCGGCCTTGCCGACCTTCCTGACCAGCTTGAGGTCGGTCTCCATGCCGGTCAGCAGCAACAGCAGCAGGATGCCGAACTGCGCGATGCCGTCGATCATCGCTTTCTGCTCGGGCGTCCTGGGGAAGATCGCGTGCTGTGCGTCAGGCCAGACCCAACCGAACAGCGAGGGACCGAGCAGGATGCCGGCGAGCAATTCGCCGATCACCGAGGGCTGGCCGAGGCGCTGCATGATCTCGCCGAGACCGCGGCCGACCGCGATCAACAGCACGATCTGCGCCACCAGCAGGAATTCCGAGGGACCGGCCGATTTGCCGCCCTCGGCACTGGCCGCAACGGTGGTGAGGACGAGAGCTGCGGCGACAAGGCCGACCGGTCGGAGCAGGCTCCACTGCATGCAGGAATTTTCCCCCTTCATCTGCCCCGGCGAGGTGCCGGGATGACGGGGATAGAACCCGCGGTGGGCTACAGGAGTTCCTTGAGTTCGCGGCCGGGTTAGGGAGGCAACACCAAAAGCGCGAAAACAACCCCATGCACAGTAGGGATGAGGTTGAAAAGGCTGGAGAAAAATTTTGTCTTTGCCGAAATCATATTTCGTCTTTGCCGAAACAGCTTGCTCCGTCGGGCAAAACACTGGCATGATGGCATCATCGGCAGACTAAGCGAGCCGCCGCCACCTCCCCGTCATTGCGAGTTTCTCCGTCATTGCGAGCGAAGCGAAGCAATCCAGAGTCCCTCCGCGGAGGCGGTCTGGATTGCTTCGTCGCTGCGCTCCTCGCAATGACGGGGAGAGAGACTAGACCGCCGCCGGTGTCCTGATCTCGCGCGGGAGAATGATCGCGGCTGCGATCGCGAGCAGGCAGAGGGCGGCGAAGGCATGCAGCATGGTGACGAAGCCGCCCTGCTCGTAGAGCCAGGCGACCAGGCCGACCGAGGCGCCGGCTGCGGTGAAGCCGATGAAATAGCGCACGGCATAGGCGCGCGAGCGCCATTCCTCGCTGGTGTATTTGCCAACCATGGCGTCGTTGACCGTGACCTGCCCGAACGCGCCCATGACGATGCCGATCGAAACCAAAATCAGCGGCAGATTGGACAGGCTCGCGGCCAGATACAGGAACGGTGCCAGCATGAAGGACAGCGGCAGCGCCACCGTCTTCAGCGAATAGCGGTCGAGCAGCCGGCCGATCGTGTATTGCGTCATCGCACCGAACACGTAGACACAGGCCGCGATGACACCGAGCAGCGCCGGGCTTTTGGTGAGATCGGCAAGCCGCTCCGCGAACAGCTTTGGCAGCGCGACGGTGACGGCATTGAAGGTCGTCGAGATCGCGATCACCACGATCAGCAGCGACAGGATCACGCGCCACATATCCTGCTTGGCGACCCGCGCTTGCGCTGCCGCCTGCTTCGAGCCCTTGCGATCCTCGTGCACGACCATCATCGCAAACGCGATGCCGATCAGAATGGTGACGATGCCCGGGACAATGAAGGCGAAGCGCCAGCCGAGATACTGGCCGATCACGCCGGTGACCAGCGCCGACGATGCGACGCCGAGATTGCCCCAGACGCCGTTGATGCCCATCTCGCGGCCGAGCCTGTCGGCGTAGGACACGATCATGGCAGTGCCGACGGGATGATAGATCGAGGCAAAAATGCCGATCGCGAACAGCGCCGCGCCGAGTTGGGCTGGGGTCTGCACGAAGCCGACCGAGATCATGGAGGCGCCGATGCCGACGAAGAAGATCAGCATCATGTGGCGGCGGCTCCAGCGGTCGCCGAGCCAGCCGGTGAGCAGCGAGCCCGCGCCGAAGGCGACGAAGCCCGGCGTCGCATAAGGCAGGAGTTCCGAATAGGCCATGCCGAGCGCCGGTCCCATGATGATCACCGCGGCGGCGAAAATCAGCATCGCGTAATGGTCGATGAAATGGCCCGCGTTGACGAAACTGATCACCCGGCTGGGGCTGTTCATTCCGAATCCTCTCCTGCTCCGAAATGAGTTATATGTCTTGGGCATGACGGGATGCCGCCAATGACTGTCGTCGAGACGCCAATCCTCCGGGCGGTCCGGAGCAACCATCGTTCGCCCGCGGGCGTGCATCTGGTCGCGCGCGACTACCCCAAGGGCATGCGGATCGCTCCGCATATGCACCGGGAGGCGCAGCTGATCTATGCCGCCAGGGGCACCATGCAGGTAACGACTCCCGGGGGACGCTGGCTGGTGCCGCCGGACCGCGCAGTCTGGGTCCCTGCCGGGCTCCAGCACGCCATCGATCTGCTCGCCGACATCGAGATGCGGACGCTCTATTTCGACTTGGCCTGGCTGAAGCGCGAGCAGCGCCATGAGGGACTGACCAGGGAATTCGTGGTGCGGGTGTCGCCGCTACTGAACCAGGCGATCCTCGCGCTGTTCGACGCGCGCAATACCGAGGAGCGGACCGATCTGCTGGTTCGCCTGGTGATGCTGGAATTGGTCCAGGCCGAGGATTCCGCAACCTTCGTGCCGCTGCCGCACGAGCCGCGCTGCCGGCGCGCGGCCATGATCGTGCTCGACGATCCCACCGGCCTGCACGACATCGACACACTGGCGCGCGAGGTCGGAACCTCCGCGCGCACGCTGTCGCGGCTGTTTTCGACAGAGACGCAGCTGAGCTTCAAGAGCTGGTGCCAGCGCGCAAGAATCGCGGCAGCGATCCAGCGGCTGTCGACCGATGCCAACGTGTCGGTGAAGCAGCTCGCGACCCAGCTCGGCTATGCCAGCGTGCCGGCGTTTTCGGCGGCGTTTCGCCAGGTGACGGGGCGGACGCCGACGGAGTTTGCCACACACTCAGTGTCATCGCCCGGCTTGACCGGGCGATCCAGTACTCCGAGGCGACGCGACTAGAACCGAAAAGCCGCGACGTACTGGATGCCCCGGTCAAGCCGGGGCATGACAGCTTTCTTTGGGCTTTCGAACGCACGCCCCCAGTAAACTTGCCAAAATCCCCCGCTTGATTGTGATCGGCTTCCGCCCAAATTCCGTGTAAGATTCCCGCACCGCACAAACTGACACGAAAGCCCCGATGGCCAACGCTTTCTTCTCCGACCTGCTCACCACCATCTCCGAGCGCGGCCGCACGCTGCTCCGGCGCGGGGATTCTGCCGACACCAAGCCGGACGCCGATGGGCTCATCGAGCTCTGCGGCGCGCTGCTGTCGGGTCGGGGCGAAGCTTCGGGCACCGCCATGGCGCGTGAGGTGCTCGATATCTACCAGGATTTGGATGCGGCGGGACGTCGCGCCTTTTTCGAAGCCCTGGTCCGCGATTTCGGCCCGGATCGGGAACGCCTGTCCAAGGCGATCGAGACATGGCGCGCCAAGCCGGCCGACGAGGATGCCAGCGCGCTTCATTTCGCCTCCGAGCCGCGCCGGCAGGAGCTGATCCGCCGCCTCAACCGCGCGCCCGGCGGCACGGGCGATCTCGTCAAGATGCGCGCCGACCTGCTCGACATGAGGAACGGGCACACCGATCTCGCCGCACTCGATCGCGACGTTTCGCATCTTCTCTCGTCATGGTTCAACAGGGGGTTTCTCGTGCTGCGCAGGATCGACTGGTCGACCCCGGCCAACATCCTCGAAAAGATCATCCGTTACGAGGCCGTGCACGAGATCAGCGACTGGGACGATCTGCGCCGCCGCATCGATCCGGTCGACCGCCGCTGCTACGCCTTCTTCCATCCCGCCATGGTGGACGAGCCGCTGATCTTCGTCGAGGTGGCGCTGACCGAGACGATCCCCGGCGCGATCGCGCCGCTGCTCGCCGTCGACCGCCCCTCCGTCCCGATCGATCGCGCCCGCACCGCCGTGTTCTACTCGATCTCCAACACCCAGCGCGGTCTGGGCGGCATCTCCTTCGGCAGCTTCCTGATCAAGCAGGTGGTGGAGGAACTGCGCCGCGAATTGCCCAAGCTCGACAATTTCGTGACGCTGTCGCCGGTGCCGGGCTTCATGCCATGGGTGAAGCAGGACAAGGATTTGCCGCTGTCGGACGAGGACCGGGAGATCCTGAAGCGGCTCGACGATCCCAAATGGTTCGAGAACCCCGAGACGACCACGCTGCTGCGTGGCGTGATCGAACCGCTCGCCACGCACTACTTCCTCAAGGCGCGCACGCCGAAAGGCAAGCTGATCGATTCCGTCGCGCGCTTCCATCTCGGCAACGGCGCCCGCCTCGAGCGCATCAACTGGTTAGGGGACCTCTCGCCGAAGGGCGTGCGCGAGTCCGCCGGCGTGATGGTCAATTACCTCTACCGCCTCGACGACATCGAGAAGAACCACGAAGCTTATGCGAATGACGGCGAGGTCGTGGCCTCGAGCGCCGTGAAGAAGCTCTTGAAGGGCGAAGGGCGGCGGCTGCTGGATATGCGGTTGTCGTAGGGGACGTCCGGGGCTTGGAATTGCAGTGAAGTGCTATAGCTTCGAAGAAACTCTCGTTATTCTCGGTGGGCTGGCAGTCGCGTTCATTGCGTACAAATTCTTCAAGATAGGATTACTTCCATCCGGTGTCCTTGGGCTATTGGCAGCAGCGACCATCGTCTACATCACATTTGTCGAGCTCACTTTCGACGGCACGACTCTCAGCCATCGCAGTCTCTACAAGGAAAACAGCTTCCCGATCGCATACGTTGAAACCGTGGGCATGAACACGTTCTGGAGCGGCCTTCCCGGGCACACCTTTATGTTCGTGCTCAGAAGTCCGCCGGCCTCTGTTAACGGTTATTTCCTGAGGACCGGACTCGTTTCATGGCCGAGCGCGACCCTCTGGGTCGCTGCCGTGAACTCAGCGAGCCTGAGAGCAAAAGAGACGCCGGCTCAAAAACCGACGCCGTAAACGGCTCGCCGAGACGATCAGCTCCCATTCGCAGAGCCCGTAGGGGCAGCGCCGCGAAACAATCCAGACCAAGCCCGCGGAGGGATCCTGGATTGCTTCGCTGCGCTCGCAATGACGGAGTGTGTGGCGCGGCCGTCGCGCCTAACATGCGCCTCCTACTCCGCCAGCGCCTTCATCTCCTTGTAGAGATCCGACTTGCCCTCAAAACCGATGCCGGGGAGATCGGGCATGGTGATGTGGCCGTTCTCGACGCGGACGCCGTCGGGGAAGCCACCGTAGGGCTGGAACAGATCGGGGTAGCTCTCGTTGCCGCCGAGGCCTAAGCCGGCTGCGATGTTGAGCGACATCTGGTGGCCACCGTGCGGGATGCAGCGGCTCGGCGACCAGCCATGAGTTTTCAGCACCTCGAGCGTGCGCTGATATTCGCACAGGCCGTAGGACAGCGCGCAGTCGAATTGCAGCCAGTCGCGGTCAGGCCGCATGCCGCCGTAGCGGATCAGATTGCGGGCGTCCTGGTGGCTGAACAGGTTTTCGCCCGTTGCCATCGGTCCCGGATAGAATTCGGCAAGCGCTGCCTGCAGCGCGTAGTCGAGGGGATCGCCGACCTCCTCGTACCAGAACAGCGGATAGTCGCGCAGCATTTTTGCGTAGGCGATCCCGGTCTCGAGATCGAAGCGGCCGTTGGCGTCGACGGCGAGCTGCGCGTCCTTGCCGATCTCCTTCAGCACCGCCTCGATGCGGGTGCGATCGTCCCCGATATCAGCGCCGCCGATCTTCATCTTCACGACGTTGTAGCCGCGATCGAGATAGCCGCGCATCTCGCCGCGCAGCATCGAGAGGTCCTTGCCGGGATAATAATAGCCGCCGGCGGCGTAGACGAACACGCGCGGATTGGCTTTGACGCCGTGACGCTCGGCCAGCAGCCGAAACAGAGGTTGGCCGGCGATCTTCGCTACCGCATCCCACACCGCCATGTCGATGGTGCCGACCGCGACGGAGCGCTCGCCGTGACCGCCCGGCTTCTCGTTGGTCATCATCGCGCCCCATACCTTGTCGGGGTCGAGATTGTCGCCGACCGCGTTCAGCAGCGATTTCGGATCGGCCTCCAGGATGCGCGCGGCAAAGCGCTCCCGGATCAGGCCGCCCTGCCCGTAGCGGCCGTTGGAGTTGAAGCCGTAGCCGACGACGCGCTTGCCGTCGCGCACGACGTCGGTGACGACGGCAACCAGGCTCGTCGTCATCTTGGTGAAATCGATATAGGCGTTGCGGATCGGCGAAGAGATCGGCTTCGTGATCTCGCGGACGTCGACGATGCGGACGGACATGGGGTTTTGGCCTTTCACTTTCGTCATTGCGAGCGTAGCGATCCGGCAGACCCTCACCCTGAGGAGCCTGCGAAGCAGGCGTCTCGAAGGGCGAGGCCACTGGCCGGGCCTTCATCCTTCGAGACGCGCGTTCCGCGCTCCTCAGGATGAGGGACTAAGAGTTGAGCTCGCTCCTCGCAGTGCCAGTACTTACTTCTTATCCCTGAAATACGGCTCGACCGGGCCGTGCACCTTGATGGTCAGCGGATTGCCGTGGCGGTCCTTGGCGTTGCCGGCGGTGACGCGAACCCAGCCTTCACTGATGCAGTATTCCTCGACATTGGTCTTCTCGACACCCTTGAAGCGGATGCCGACGTCGCGCGCCAGGATGTCTGCATTGTAAAAGGGGCTGTTCGGATCGACCGAGAGGCGGTCCGGAAATTCGTCGCTCATGATTGTCTCGCTCATAACAGGGTCTCGATTTGCTGCCGCAATCCTTCGGGCCGCGCGGTCGGCGCATAGCGCGAAACCACCTTGCCGGCGCGGTCCACCAGGAATTTGGTGAAATTCCATTTGATGGAGGCGCCCAGCAGGCCGGATTGCTGGCGTTTCAGGTACTCATACAACGGATGCGCGTTGCTGCCGTTGACGTCGATCTTCTCGAACAGGGGAAAGGTGACGTCGTAATTGGTCGAGCAGAACGCCTGGATCTCGCTCGCCGGTCCAGGCTCCTGCGCACCGAACTGGTTGCAGGGAAAGCCGAGCACCGAGAAGCCGCGCGGACTGAGGTCGCGATGCAGATCCTCCAGGCCGCGATATTGCGGCGTGAAGCCGCATTTGCTCGCGGTGTTGACGATCAGCAGCACCTGTCCCTCGAAGCTGCGCATCGGCACTTCTTCGCCGAGAAGCGAGTTGGCCTTGAAGTCGTAGATCACCGACATCGCTAACCCACGGGATCGATCGGCGACGGCGGCACGCCGCCCGCCTCGATCGCCTCGCCTGCGAGCAGGCAGAGATCCTCGCGATAGCGGCCGGACACGATGTGTACGCCGACCGGGGCCTTGCCGACGAGGCCGGTGGAGACCACGAGGCCCGGCAGGCCCATGAATGGAATGGCGATCTGCGGCAGCTGTGCTTCCCAGACGCGTTTGAAGGAAGACTCGTCCTTGCGGTCGAGATGATCGGGGAACGGCAATTCGCCGGAGACCGGCGTCAGCAGCACGGCATAGGTCTCGAAAAACAGCATCCAGTCGCGGGTCAGCGTGGCGCGGCGGGTCAATGCCTTGGCGTAATTGGCCTGGTCCATCGGCGTGACCCTGCCGCGGTTGCCGTTGAGGCACGCCAGCGCGCCGGGATCGCCCTCACGCTCGGCCATCTCGAGTTGCGCCTCATAGCCGTCGCCCAGCCACAGCTTGATCTGCCACTCGACCGCTTCGCGCATCGGCGGGGTGTTCTCGATTGTCTCGACGGTCCAGCCGGCACGCTCGAGCCGCTTGCCGGCGTCGATGACGGCGGCCTTCACCTCGGGCGCCGTCGCAAGGCCGTCCGGATTGAGACACAGCGCGGCGCGCTTGGGACGCGCCGGGCCTTCCAGCGGCGCCGGCACGAACCAGGGATCGCGGACATCGCGGGCCGACATCGCCGCGAGCGAAATCCTGATGTCGTTGACGGTGCGCGCCAGCGGCCCCGACACCGCCATGATCTGCGGCCCGATCGGGCGCTCCGGCAGGGCCGGATTGAAGGCCGGGATACGGCCGAGCGTCGGGCGCAGGCCATGCACGCCGCAGGCATAGGCGGGATAGCGGATCGAGCCCGCAATGTCGGTGCCATGGGCGATATGGCCGATGCCGGCCGCGACCGCCGAGCCGGCGCCGCCGGACGAGCCGCCCGGCGTCAGCGAGGCATCGCGCGGGTTCTTGGTGTCGCCGTGGACCAGATTGGTGGTGAACCAGCGATAGGAGAAGGCCGGGCAATTGGTGCGCCCCAGCAGAACGGCGCCGGCTTTGCGGAAATTGGCGACCACCGGATTGTCCTCGCGCGCGATCAGGTCGCGCTGGAGCTTGAGGCCGTTGGTGGTGGCAAAGCCCTCCTGATCGACATTGGCCTTGATGGTGACGGGCACGCCGGCGAGCGGGCCTGGGTCCTCGCCCCGCGCAATGGCGGCATCGACGGCGTCGGCCTGCTTGAGCACGTCCTCCGGGCGGTGGTCGATCACGGCGTTGAGGCTGGGATTGACGGCGTCGAGCCGGGCCAGGCCGGCCTGCGCGGCCTCCCTGGCGGAGACCTTCTTGGTTTTGACGAGGTTGGCGAGGTCGGCCGCCGACAGGCGCCAGAGATCTTGCATGGCTTGCTCCGTTTAACCGGCGTCTTTTAGCCCCGGGAACGCGGCAAAGCCATGCGGATTTCGCAGGGGCGAAGGGCGGGGGCTGCCGGGTGAGGCTCATTCTCCGTCATTTCGAGCGAAGCAAAGCAATCCAGATGGCCTCCGCGGAAGCAGCCTGGATTGCTTCGTCGCAAGGGCTCCTCGCAATGACGGGGAGAGAGTCGGGGGCTAGTGCCGCGTCGCGGATTGGTCCGGGATGTCCAGCAATGCCTCGGTGAAGGGGAATTCGAGCACGATCTCGCCTTCGCGGTCGGTGACCTCGATGACGGCCTCGAGCAGGGCCGGCTGGGTGCCTTCCGATCTCAGCACCTCCAGAATCATCTGGCGGGCAACCTCCCAGGCGCGGTCGGGATTGCGCAGATCCTCTCCCTCGGGATCCACGATCAGTTCGTCGCCGATACGGGTGTTGAAGAAATATCTGGGCATCACGAAGTTCCAGTTGGGTCGCCTGTACCGGATTGAAAGCTGCACCGCACTCACAACTGCTTTATCAGGACAGGGTTCGCGACCGAATGCGCCGGGCGCAAGGCAGCATCACCAGCAAGTATCGTTCCGGCAGCATTTTTCGCGCCGCAACATGGCTTTCTCGGGAAAATTTCACTGGCGAACTTTTCCACCCGCACTAACTTAAGGGTTGGGCGGATACGTCCGAATTCTCGAAAATGGAGAGCCGAAATGGCCTGGAAAGCCCCGAAGATCGTCGAAGTGCCCTGCGGCATGGAAATCAACATGTATGTGAGCGCCACCCGCAAGTAAGTGGCTGGCGATCTGCGTTCAGCGCAGGTGGGTCTTTCGGTCACGGCAGGTTTCCGAACGACGGAAACTGTGTTGGCCTGAGACCCACCTCGCAGCGTTCCCTCCAGGAGACGGATCATGCTTCGCGTCGTCGTCCTGGGCGCCGCAGCCGGCGGCGGAGTGCCGCAATGGAATTGCGGCTGCGAGGGCTGCCGGGCGGCCCGTGGAAACGGCCAAGAGCTGCAACGGACCCAAGCCTCGGTCGCCTTCAGTGGCGACGGCGAGCATTGGTTCTTGATCAACGCCTCCCCCGACCTGCGCCAGCAATTGAATGCCACGCCGCAGCTGCATCCGAAGGCAGGCGCGCTGCGCCATACGCCGATCGCAGGCGTAATCCTGACCAACAGCGAAGTGGACGCGGTGGCAGGCCTGCTGTCGATGCGCGAGGGCTCGCCCTTCACGGTCTATGCGCATGAGAAGGTGCTGGCGATCCTGAAGGCCAACAGCATCTTCAACGTGCTGAACGAGAAGAACGTGCAGCGCCAGCCGGTCGACATCAACGAGCCGTTCGAGCCGCGGCTGCCGGACGGGGCGCGCTCAGGACTTGAGGTGCTGCCCTTCGCGGTCTCGGGCAAATCGGCCTGGTATCTGGAAGGCAAGGCGCATCCGGGCGGCGACGCCGGCGAAGGCGATACGCTGGGGCTGAAGATCACCGACAAAGCGACCGGCAAATGCTTCTACTTCATCGCCGCCTGCGCCGAGGTCACCGACGCGCTCAAGGCCGAGATCGACGGCGCTGCGCTGGTGTTCTTCGACGGCACGGTGTGGCAGGACGATGAGATGATCAAGACTGGGCTTAGCCACAAGACCGGCAAGAGCATGGGCCATGTCGCGATGTCCGGCGACCACGGCGCCATCGCGCGGCTCGCCGACCTCACGCTCGACAGGAAGATATTTCTGCATATCAATAACTCGAACCCGGCGCTGCTGCCCGCTTCCCCCGAGCGCAAGGCCGCTGAAGCGGCGGGCTGGCAGATACCCGCCGACGGAACGGAGATCGTGCTGTGAATGCCGCGTCACTGACTGGAATGACCGCGCTCTCGGTCGGCAAGGACATCAGGCTCACGAGCGCCGAGGAGCTGGAGGCGGCGCTGCGCCATATCGGTGCGACGCGCTATCACAGCCTGCATCCGTTCCATAAGATGCTGCACGGCGGCAAGCTGAACAAGGGCCAGGTCCAGGCCTGGGCGCTGAATCGCTACTATTACCAGAGCACGATCCCGATCAAGGACGCGGTGGTGATCTCGCGCTTCCGCGACCGCGCCACGCGCGTGGAATGGCGCCACCGCATCGAGGATCATGACGGCGATATCGGCTCCGAAGGCGGGATCGAGCGCTGGCTGAAGCTGACCGACGGCCTCGGGCTGGACACGGCCTATGTGGAATCGACCGAGGGCATCCTGCCCGCGACGCGCTTTGCCGTAGAAGCCTATGTCCATTATTGCCGCGAAAAGTCGCCGCTGGAGGCGATCGCCTCCTCGCTCACCGAATTGTTCGCGCCGAACCTGCACGAAGAGCGCATTGCCGGCATGCTGGAGCACTATGACTTCGTCAATCCAGACATCATGAGCTACTTCAAGCGCCGGCTGGCGCAGGCACCGCGCGATGCCAATTTCGCACTCGACTACGTCAAGGCACATGCCACCACCCCCGAGCAACGCGCATCCGTCTGCAACGCGCTGATCTTCAAGACCAACGTGCTATGGGTGCAGCTCGACGCGCTCCAACACGCCTATGTCGAGGGCCACATTCCGCCGGGCGCGTTCGTGCCCCAAGAACACCAAAAAGCGAGCTGAGGAACAAGCGATGGCCGGGCCGCGTCACATCAGCGTCAGCGAGACCAGCCGGCCGGTGCTGCCGCGGCACGCCAAGCTGAAATATGACGAGACGCGAAAAGTCTGGGTGATCCTGGCGCCCGAACGCGTGCTGGCGCCGGACGAGATCGCGGTCGAGGTCTTGCAGCTCTGCGACGGCGAGCGCAATGTCGGCGAAATGTCCGACCAGCTCGCGGCAAAATACGCCGCGCCGCGCGAGGCGATTTTGGCCGACGTCATCGTCATGCTGCAGGATCTCGCCGACAAGGGCTTTCTCACGGAGGCCCGGGAGAAGACGTCATGAGCGATGTGCTCGGCAACCCCACCATCCCGCCCGACGCCAGCGACAGCCTCGCGGTGCTGGAGAAGAGCCGCTCGACGGCGGAGACGTTCGGCATTCCGCTCGCCGTGCTGCTCGAGATCACCCATCGCTGCCCGCTGCAATGCCCCTATTGCTCCAACCCGGTCGAGCTCGACCGCTCGGGCAAGGAGCTGACCACCGAGGAATGGAAGAAGGTCCTGAGCGAGCTCGCCGAGATCGGCGTGCTCCAGGTGCATTTCTCGGGCGGCGAGCCGACCGCACGCAAGGACCTCGTCGAGCTGGTCAAGCATGCGAGCGACGTCGGCCTCTACACCAATCTCATCACCTCGGCGGTGCTGCTGACGCGCGAGCGGCTGAGCGAGCTGGCCGATGCCGGGCTCTGCCACGTCCAGATCAGTTTCCAGGGTGTTGAAGAAGCCCTCGCCGATCGCGTCGGCGGTTACAAAAACGGGCACCGCAAGAAGCTCGAAGTGGCAAAATGGACGCGCGAGCTTGATTTGCCGCTCACCGTGAATGCGGTGATGCACCGGCAGAACCTGCACCAGCTGCCCGAGATCATCCAGATGTCGGTCGATCTCGACGCCGACCGGCTCGAGGTTGCCAATGTGCAATATTACGGCTGGGCGCTGAAGAACCGCGCCGCGCTGATGCCGACGGTGGCGCAGCTCGACGAGTGCACCCGCATCGTCGAGGACGCGCACGAACGGCTGAAGGGCCGGCTGACGATCGACTATGTCGTGCCCGACTACTATGCGCTGCGGCCGAAGAAATGCATGGGCGGCTGGGGCCGGCAGTTCTTCAACATTTCGCCGGCCGGCAAGGTGCTGCCCTGCCACGCCGCCGAGAGCATCACCGGGCTCGACTTCGAATCCGTGCGCTCCAACCATTCGATCGCCTGGATCTGGCAGAACTCGGAGGCCTTCAATCGCTATCGCGGCACCGGCTGGATGAAGGAGCCGTGCAAGAGTTGCGAATTCCGCGAGATCGATTTCGGCGGCTGCCGCTGCCAGGCCTTTGCGCTGACCGGTGACGCCGCCAACACCGATCCTGCCTGTGCGCTATCGCCGCTGCACGAGACCATCTTCAAGCAGGCCGAGCGCGAGGCCGAGGGCGACACCAACCGCTTCGTCTATCGCAATTTCGCCGGCGGCACTCTGGAATCCGGCGAATGACGCCTGACGCCGACGCGGCCAGCTCAGTCAAGCGCGCCGATCCCTTTGCACCGCTGACCTCCGAAATGCTCGACGTCGGCAACGGCCACGAGCTCTATGTCGAGAGCGTCGGCCGCACCGACGGAATCCCGGCGGTCTATCTGCATGGCGGCCCCGGCAGTGGTTGCCAGCCCGACCATCGCCGGCTGTTTGATCCCGACCGTTTCCATGCCGTGCTGTTCGACCAGCGCGGCTGCGGCCGCAGCCGGCCGAAGGGATCGCGCCAGCACAACACCACGCAGCATCTGATCGCGGACATGGAAAAGATCCGCGAGAAATTCGGCATCGCGCGCTGGATGGTGGTCGGCGGATCCTGGGGCGCGACGCTGGCGCTGGCTTATGCGCAGGCCCATCCCGAGCGCGTCTCCGGGATTGCGCTCCGCGCGATGTTTCTCGGCACGCGTGCTGAAGTCGAGACCGCCTTCACCTCACGCCTGTCGCAATTCTACCCCGCGCTCTATGAGGATTTTCTCAGCGTGCTGCCGGTCGAGGAACGCGCGCGGCCGGTGGAAGCCTACTATCGCCGCATCCTCGATCCCGATCCGGCCGTGCATGGCCCGGCATCGCGCGCCTGGCACGACACCGAGCGCGCGTTGTCGGAGCACAAGGCGGCAAAGACGCGGATCGACCTGGCGTCGCTGAACGTCTGGCGCACATTGCCGGCGACGCCGTTCATGGAGGCGCATTATTTCATTCACGACAGCTTCATGACGGAGAACCAGTTGTTGCGGAATGCCGGCAAGCTCGACGGCATTCCCGGCATCATCGTCCAGGGACGCTACGATCTGTTGTGCCCTCCCGAGACATCGCAGGCGCTCGCGAAAGCGTGGCCGGGTTCCGAGATTCGTATCGTGGAAGAAGCCGGCCATTCGCTCTATGATACCGGCGTGCGGGACGCGGTCATGAAGTCGATCGCGGATATCGCCTCGAAGATCTCGCGATAACAGGACAACACGAAAATGCCATGCGCCGGGAAGGGCATGCTGCTGACGTCGATGAATATCGACGTTTCAGATGAAGCCGATTTCAATCGCTGGTACGATCGCGAGCATCTGGAAGAGCGCGTTGCGATCGAGGGCTTTCTGGAGGCGCGGCGCTATGTCGCGCACGCCGCCAATCCCAAATATCTCTCGTTGTATTCGACCGCGACGCTCGACGTGCTCGACAGTCCCGCCTACCGGGCGCGGCTCACCATCAGACCGAATGGTCGCGGCGGAGCATGGCGCATTTCAAGGACATGCTCCGCGTGGTCGCGCGCATCACGATCAGCAATGGCACCGGCCGCGGCGCGGCGCTCGGTGTGATCCGGCTGCGGCCGACGCCGGACAATGCAGCCGCATGGCGTGACGCACTGCAAGAACGGCTGGCGCCGGAACAGCACGACGGCATCATCTCCATGCATCTGCTCGAGAGCGAACCGGAATTGTCGGGCGCAACGGCGGACATTCCGGCGGTGCGCAACGAAGGCGCGCGCGACTGGTTCGTGCTGATCGACGGCACGCATGTCGGCGCGGTCTCGGCCGTGATCGCCGCGCGCTTCACCGGCCCTGCCGCCTCGCCATTCCCGCTTCCCGTGTCGGTCGGCACCTACAGCCTGATGTGGGACCTCGCGAAGAGCGACATCGCGCGGGGCTGACCTGGGGACATTGCTGCGCTGCCGCCAACGCCGTCATTGCGAGCGCAGCGAAGCAATCCAGAGTCTTTCCGCGGTCGCAGCCTGGATTGCTTCGTCGCAAGGGGTCCTCGCAATGACGAGGATTGGGCAAAGTATATATGTTGCATCGCACGCATCTCGCGCGGCCATTAATGATGTGCGCGCTGGGCTCCCATGAAAGCCGGTGATCCCCCAAATTTGCCGTTGTACTTCGGAGCCGTTCTAATAAGCTAACCCAATGACGTCATTCAGAAACCAGATCGCCGCGCGTTAGCGTTCGCAAGCTCAAGAAAAGGCCGCCGGGTCTTTGAGCCTGCGCGGACAGGGTAGGAATGAAACCGACCGATATTGCGGCCCCCGACTACTTTCACAAAGTAGTCGATTGCCAATGGGCCTGTCCTGCGCACACTCCCGTTCCCGAATACATCCGACTGATCGCCCAAGGCCGCTACAGCGACGCCTATATGATCAATTGGAAATCGAACGTGTTTCCCGGAATTCTGGGACGCACCTGCGATCGTCCATGCGAGCCGGCGTGCCGCCGCGGGCGCGTCGAGGAGACGCCGGTCGCGATCTGCCGCCTCAAGCGCGTCGCCGCCGACTTCAAGGACGACATCACGCAACGCCTGCCGCGGCCCTTGGCCAAGAACGGCAAGCGCGTTGCCTTCGTCGGCGGCGGTCCCGCTTCGCTGACGGTGGCGCGCGATCTCGCGCCACTCGGCTATCACTGCACGGTGTTCGATGCCGATCCGAAAGCCGGCGGCATGATGCGCTCGCAGATCCCGAAATTCCGCCTGCCCGATTCGGTCATCGACGAGGAGACCGGCTACATCCTGGGTCTCGGCGTCGACTTCAAGGGCGGCCACCGCATCGAGAGCATGAAGGCGCTGCTCGCGGAGAAGTACGACGCGATCTTCGTCGGGTCCGGCGCACCGCGCGGCCGCGAGCTCGACATCCCCGGACGCAAGGAAGCCGCCGCCAACGTCCATATCGGCATCGACTGGCTGTCCTCGGTCTCGTTCGGCCATACCGACAAGATCGGCAAGCGCGTTATCGTGCTCGGCGGCGGCAACACCGCGATGGATTGCTGCCGCACCGCGCGCCGCCTCGGCGGCGAAGAGGTGAAGGTCGTCGTGCGCTCCGGCTTCGAGGAGATGAAGGCCTCGCCCTGGGAGAAGGAAGACGCGCTGCACGAGGACATTCCGATCCTCAACTTCCTCGTCCCCACGGCTTTCGTCCATGACAACGGCAAACTCACCGGTATCACCTTCCAGAAGGTGAAGGCCGAATACGATGCCAAGGGCCGGCGCAACCTCGTGCCCTCGGGCGAGCCGGACCAGACCATCGAATGCGATGACGTGCTGGTCGCGGTCGGCCAGGAGAACGCCTTCCCCTGGATCGAGCAGGACTGCGGCATCGAGTTCGACAAATGGCACATGCCCAAGGTCGATCCGAAGACGTTCGTATCCACAAATCCAAAAGTGTTCTTTGGCGGCGACGCCGCGTTCGGGCCGAAGAACATCATCTGGGCGGTAGCGCAGGGCCATGACGCTGCGCTGTCGATCCACAAGATGCTTTCGGGCGAGGACGTCACCGAGCGTCCATTGCCGGAGGTGCACATCTCCTCGCAGAAGATGGGCATCCACGAATGGAGCTATGACAACGACATCTCCAACGACAAGCGCTACAAGGTGCCGCATCGCGACAAGGTGATCGCGCTGAAGGACATCCGCACCGAGGTCGAGCTCGGCTACGACGTCAAGCTCGCGCTGGGCGAAGCTCACCGCTGCCTGAACTGCGATGTCCAGACCGTGTTCTCGACCTCGCTCTGCATCGAGTGCGACGCCTGCGTCGACATTTGTCCGATGGACTGCATCACCTTCACGGACAATGGCGAGGAAGGCGATCTCCGTCAGCGCCTGAAAGCGCCCTCGCTGCATCCGGACCAGGATCTGTATGTGTCCAGCGACCTCAAGACCGGGCGCGTGATGATCAAGGACGAGGACGTCTGCCTGCATTGCGGGCTGTGCGCCGAGCGTTGTCCCACCGGCGCCTGGGACATGCAGAAATATTTGATCGAGATGACTCAAGCGGGTTCGACATGTCCGACAAAAAGCCGATCAGCAGCGTAAACGACTTCGTCGTCCGCTTCGCCAACGTCAACGGATCGGGCTCGGCCAGCGCCAACGAGATGTTCGCGCGCGCGATCCTGCGCCATGGCGTTCCGGTGAGCCCCCGTAACATCTTCCCCTCCAACATCCAGGGGCTGCCGACCTGGTACGAGGTGCGGGTGACCGAAGACGGCCATCTCGGCGCCCGCGGCGGCGTCGACATGATGGTCGCCATGAACCCGCAGACCTGGGACAAGGATGTCGCCGGCATCGAGCCCGGCGGCTATCTGTTCTACGATTCCACCAAGCCGATGCCGTCGACCAAATTCCGCGACGACATCACCGTGATCGGCGTCCCCCTGACCGCGATCACCAACTCGACTTACACCGATCCGCGCCAGCGCCAGCTGTTCAAGAACATCATCTATCTCGGGGCGCTCTCGGCGCTGCTCGATATGGATCCGAAGCTGATTGAGCAGCTGATCGGCGAGCAGTACAAGGGCAAGGAGAAGCTCCTGTCCTCCAACGTCCACGCGCTGCATCTCGGCCGCGACTGGGCGCTGCAGAACCTGAAATGCCCGACCGGGCTGCGGGTGAAGAAGTCCGACAAGGTCGGCGACCGCATCTTCATCGAAGGCAACAGCGCCGCCGCGCTTGGCGCCGTCTATGGCGGCGCCACCGTGTGCGCCTGGTATCCGATCACGCCGTCCTCGTCGGTGGCGGAGGCTTTTACCGCCCACTGCAAGAAGTACCGACACGATCCCGAGACCGGCAAGGCCAAATACGCCATCGTGCAGGGCGAGGACGAGCTGGCTTCGATCGGAATCGTGATCGGCGCCTGCTGGAACGGCGCGCGCGCCTTCACCGCGACCTCCGGGCCCGGCATCTCGCTGATGACCGAGTTCATCGGACTTTCGTACTTCGCCGAAATCCCGGCCGTGATCATGAACATCCAGCGCGCCGGCCCCTCCACGGGCATGCCGACCCGCACCCAGCAATGCGACATCATCGCCTGCGCCTATGCTTCGCATGGCGATACCAAGCATGTGCTGCTATTCCCCGAGGATCCCGCCGAGGCGTTCGAGTTCGCGGCCGCGGCCTTCGATCTCGCCGAGCGGCTCCAGACCACCATCTTCCTGATGCTCGACCTCGACATCGGCATGAACCACCGGCTCTGCCGTCCGCTGAAATGGGACGATTCCAAGCAATATGACCGCGGCAAGGTGATGACTGCGGAGATGCTGGACGAAGGCCGCGATTTCGGCCGCTATCTCGACGTCGACGGCGACGGCATCCCGTACCGAACCTATCCCGGCACGCATCCGACCAAGGGCTCCTTTTTTACCCGCGGCACGTCGCGTGACCGCTATGCGCGTTACTCCGAGGAAGGCTCGGTCTACGCCGACAACATGCAGCGGCTGATGCGCAAGTTCGAGACCGCGCAGGATCTGGTACCGCGGCCGCTCCAGGCCAATGCGGAACGGCCGACCAAATACGGCGTGATCTATTTCGGCTCGACCACGCCGGCGATGGACGAGGCGATCGGACTTTTGGAGGCACGGGGGCATCAGCTCGATCGCCTACGCATCCGCGCCTTCCCGTTCCATTCGAGCGTAGCGAGCTTCCTCGCCGAGCACGATTTCGTCTACGTCGTCGAGCAGAATCGCGACAGCCAGCTGCGCCAGCTCATCGTCAACGAGAACGGCATCGACCCGGTGCGGCTGGTGCCGATCGTGCACTACGACGGTTCGCCGATCACCGCCCGCTTCATCGCAAAAGCCATTGGCGACCACCAGGATCACCTCAAGGTGACCCCGCTCCGCAAGGCCGTGTCATGATGACCGGTTATTTACTCTCTCCGTCATGCCCGGGCTTGACCCGGGCATCCACGCCTTTCTTCCGTGCCGCCAAGACGTGGATGGCCGGGACAAGCCCGGCCATGACGCCGCGGAAGCTTCAGGTGCTCGCATGACCTACATTGCAAAGCCGAAATTCCACCATCCCGGGCTGAAGAAGAACGAGCTCGGCTACACCCATCGCGATTACGAAGGCAAGATCTCGACGCTGTGCGCCGGCTGCGGCCACGACTCGATCACGGCCTCGATCATCGAGGCCTGCTACGAGCTTTCGATCGAGCCGCACCGGGTCGCCAAGATCTCGGGCATCGGCTGCTCGTCGAAGACGCCCGACTATTTCCTCGGCAATTCGCACGGCTTCAACTCCGTGCACGGCCGCATGCCGTCGGTCCTGACCGGCGCCAATCTCGCCAATCGCGATTTGATCTATCTCGGCGTCTCCGGCGACGGCGATTCCGCCTCGATCGGCTTCGGCCAGTTCGCGCATTCGATCCGGCGCGGCGTCAACATGACCTATATCGTCGAGAACAACGGCGTCTACGGCCTGACCAAGGGCCAGTTCTCGGCGACCGCCGACCGCGGCTCGAAGTCCAAGAAGGGCGTCACCAACACCGACAATGCCATCGACCTCGTCGCCATCGCGCTGCAGTTGGGCGCGACTTTCGTCGCGCGCTCTTTCTCCGGCGACAAGACCCAGCTCGTGCCGCTGATCGCGGCCGCGATCCGCCACAAGGGCGCGTCGTTCATCGACGTCATCAGCCCCTGCATCGCCTTCAACAACCACGCCGGCTCGACCAAGAGCTTCGACTATGTCCGCGAGCACAATGACGCGGTGAACCGGCTCGACGTGCTGGTCGGCCGCGATCCGATTGCGGTGGATTACGCACCCGGCACGGTGCAGATGGTCGAGCAGCATGACGGCAGCAGGATCGCGCTGCGCAAGATCGACGCCGACTACGATCCGCACGACCGGCTCGGCGCCCAGACCTTTCTGCAAAAGCACGCCGCCAAGGGACAGATCGTCACCGGCCTGCTCTATGTCGACCCTGATGCGGAAGATCTGCACGAGCATCTCAACACGGTCGAGACGCCGCTCAACACGCTGGAAGCGGACACGCTCTGCCCGGGCTCGGCGGCGCTGGACAAGTTCAACGCCAGCCTGCGGTGACCGACTACCGCGCCGCGGCCGGCGGCCGGACGCGTATGGTGATTTTCTCCGACACGATGGGCGGCTCGAACGGATAGTGCCTGGCATCGCCCAGCACGAGTTGAAGCGTGTGCGTTCCGGGCGGAAGCTCGAGCAGCGTTTCGGTCTGCCCTGCCCCGAAATGCAGATGCGACTTGTCCTGCAGGATCGGCTCCTTGGGATCGATGGGGTCGTTGACGTCGATCAGCAGATGATGGTGACCGGCGTTCTGGTACTCGTCGCCGGCATGGGTCACTCCCATGTTGCGCAAGCCGAACCGGACCCAGAATCCGCCGCGGACCTTTTGCCCGTCATGCGGGGTGATGAAATAGAGCTTTGCGTCCTTGGGCGCTGCCTTGCCTTGTGAAAAGGCTCCCCCCGGGAGCAATGCGAGCGCCGCCGCCAGCGCGACGCAACGAAATATCTGCATCAAACCAACTCCACCACTTAGGGACTGAGCGCCACGCGGAATCCGTGCGTGGGATAGCGAACATTGGTGTCGTAGCCGTCGCGGTTGGACGGCCGCACATATCTCGAATCGTTCTTCCAGGAGCCCGAGCGCAGGACATGAGCGCTGCAGTCCCCGCTGCTCCATGCCGAGCCGTCACCGGGCGCGCCCTGATAGGTCTTGTGCCAGCAGTCCTCGACCCACTGATCGACGCCGCCGCCCATGTCGTGGAGCCCGAACGGATTCGGCCTGAAGCTGCCGACCTTCGCCGGCTGCTCGGCCGCGAGATCACCGCAATCCTTGCAACCGGCCATGCCCGGCTGCAGCTTGTCGCCCCACCAATATTTGGTCTGCGTTCCGCCACGCGCGGCATATTCCCATTCGGCTTCGCTCGGAAGCCGATAGGTCTTCTTCGTCGCCTGCGCGAGATAGGCCGCATATTGCTGCGCGTCGGTCCAGCTCACATTGCTGACCGGTGCATCGTCCTTGCCGATCGCCGTGAAGCCGCACGCCTTTGCAGCGGCGCACTCGTTCCATTCCTGCACGGTCACCGGATATTTGCCGATCGAGAACGGTCTGACCGTCACCTGATGGACAGGACGCTCGGTCGGGTCGTCATTGCTTCCCATCGCAAAGCTGCCGCCGCGAATGGCGACCATCTCGGGTTCGCGGACGGCAGTTGTCGATTGAGTTGGCGCTGGAGCGGGCGACGGAGGTAACGAAGCCGACGAAGGAGAAGGCTGCGGCGTCTGCGGCGCGGCTTCGCGCAGAGGCTGCGGGCTTGGCGATGCGGCAGAAGAAGCGTTAGGAGAAACGGTAGTGACGGCGGCCTGCTCGCCCACCCTGCCCGGCGCCTGAGCCAGCAGATACCACAGCACGCCGGCGGCCATCACCGACAGCGTGATTCCCAGGAGAAAGATCAGAGCATTCTCGCGCCGTCCCCGCGTCCTGCCGACCGCGTCTGCATCCGGCAGCACTTTATAGACGCGCACGGGATCGGTGATGTTCTTGACTTTGCGGTCCCCGAGCGACTCGTAACCGCACACGACCTTGTGCTTGATCTGCTCGTAGATCGCGCCGGAGATAAAGACCTGGCCTGGCTCGGCGATGCCCTCGATGCGCGTCGCGATGTTGACACCATCGCCGTAGACGTCATCCGGCTCCACGATGACGTCACCGAGATTGACACCAATCCGGTACTCGATCCTCGTCTCCTTCGGAAGCGAGGCGTTGCGGCCGATGAGATTCTGCTGGATGACGATGCTGCATCGCACGGCCTCGACCGGACTGTCGAAGATCGCGATGAAGCCATCGCCCGTCGTCTTCACCAGATTTCCATGGTGTTCGACGATGCTGGGCTGGATGAGATCCCGCTCGATCCGCTTGACGCGGACGTGCGTGCCCTCCTCGTCGGCCTGCATCAGGCGGCTGTAGGAAGCGATGTCACCGACAATGATGGCCGCGAGACGACGAGGCATCGGGCCGTGCGTGGGCGGCTCGTCATTCCCGGATCTGAAGTTGCGAATTTCGCCCATCGCGGGGGGACTCCACAAACTTACAAGGCAGGCCCCCAGCCTACAACCGCCAGAGGCGATCGTCTGTGAAGGCTATCACATCGATGAAGTCGGGCAATGTCGGAAGAACCGCAGGCGTCGAGTTCCGAAAGGCGAAGACGTCACGTCGATTGAACCTTCATGACCCCATCGACGACTAATGCCCGGCGTGGAACCAGTCACCTCGCTCCGCCGATGATCGTGTCCGTGATGTGCGGACCATGAACGCGTCGCACCTGGGCGGCGTCTACAGCGTACAGCTCAGCTGCTGCACGCGAGGCCATCATGAAGTTTTTTCTCGTTGCTGCCGTCTTCCTCGCCGCGTTTGCCGGCGCGGCCCACGCCGAAGAGGCCGACGATATCCGTGAGGCCAGCAAGGCCGAAGCCGAGACCTTCAACGCGCGCATGTATGCGGGAGCACCCGGCAACAAGGCCTATGCCTGCTTCGTGCGGCGCTACGATGCCGAGCATCTGGCGCGCCATCCGAAGCAGAAGGTCGCCTCGATGAAGCTACTGATCTCGGCGGAGATGGACACGGAGGACAAGCAGTTCCACAATTCCTTCCGCCTCGGCTTCAGATATCGTCACCGCTCCGGCGATTTCGACTCCAGCGGCTCCTGTCATCACGCCGTGTTCACCAAGGACGGCACCGAGATCCGCCTCGGTTGCGGCGTCGACTGCGAGGGCGGCGGCATCGGCGTCGCGCTCTCGAAGGACGATAAATCGGCGATCGTGCGGCTCGCGCGGGTCAGGGTCTGGCAGAACAACAAGCCGGATGAGGATGCCGAACTGTCACTGGTCGCCGGTGCCGACGACGGAATTTTCCGCCTAGATCGAACGGACAATAAGGAATGCGCCTCGCTCGTGACCGACCGCAAGGAACTCGCCGCGCTCCGCCACAAATGATATGTGTCCGGCGCAATCGAGGGAGATCGTCATGAACCGCCGGAACATGTTGTGGAGCGCCGTCTCGGGCTTGGGCGCGGCGCTTGGCGCCTCCAGCGCCAAGGCCGCGACCGAGGCCGCGACCGAAGCCGGCACAGGCAACAAGCTGAAGGTGGTCTATCATTTGAGCGATGCCGAAAAAGTCAATTTCGTGCTCGGCAACATCCAGAACCATATCGACGGCGTCGGCGGTCCGGAGCATGTGACGATTGCGCTAGTGATCCACGGGCCGGCGCTGAAGGCGTTTCACTCGGCGCAAGCCAACCCTGACATCAGCAAGCGCGTCGGCGATTTCTCCAAGGATGGCGTCGAGCTTGCGGCCTGCGGCAACACGATGAAGGCGCAGAACGTCACGCTCACGGATCTCCTGCCGGGCTTCGTCAGCGCGGAGAAAGGCGGCGTGGTCCGTTTGGCCGAGCTCCAGTCGCAGGGCTATCTCTATCTGCGGCCGTAGGGGCGCGGGAGGCGCCGCTACATTGTCCGTCATTGCGAGCGCAGCGAAGCAATCCAGTCCCTCCACGGAGGCAGACTGATTGCTTCGTCGCAAGGGCTCCTCGCAATGACGGCGGAGCGGGTTGCGCGAGCGAGTGCCACAGCGTCGCAACGCGCTTGACTTACCCATAACTCCAGGGTTATGAATACATCCATAACTTACAGGTTATGGATTATATGCCCGTCGTCGCTCACGACCTTCTGTTCAGGACGCTCGCCGACCCCACCCGTCGGGCGATCTTCGAGCGACTGTGCCGCGAGGGCGAACAGACGGTCGGGGCCCTGACGGCACTGTCGGGCGTGTCCCAGCCGGCGGTCTCAAAACATCTCGGCGCGCTGAAGCAGGCTGGCCTCGTGCGCGACCGGCATCAAGGGCGGCAGACGCATTACAGCGCCCAGCCCGGCGCGCTCAATCCGCTGATCGACTGGACCAGCCAGATGGCCGGATTCTGGCAGAACCGGCTCGACGCGCTCGACGATCTCCTGAAGAGGATGGACCAATGAACGAATCCGCGACCGAAACCCGATCTGTCGTCGTCGAGCGCGAATTTGCCTTTCCGGCAGAGCGGATCTGGCGCGCGCTGACGCAGCCCCATCTGATCGAGGAATGGCTGATGAAGAACGACTTCAAGCCGAGCGTGGGCCACCGCTTCAACCTTCGCGGCGAGTGGGGCGGCGTGCTGGACTGCGAGGTCCTCACGATCGAGCCGCAGAAGACGCTCGCCTACACCTGGAATTTCTCGCATGACGACGCGGCGTTCGATCTCAAGAGCGTCGTGACCTTCACGCTGACGCCCACGGGTGCAGGCACGCATCTGCGTGTCGAGCAAGCGGGCTTCAGCCCGACGCAGAAGCAGGCTTTCGGCGGCGCGCATGCCGGCTGGAAGCAGTTTTTCGCCAAGCTGGACGAGCTGCTGGCAAGGGCAGATTAGCTCGGCCGCCGGCCTTCATTCGATCATCTCAAGAGGAGGTTTCATTGACCGGAAATATGTGGATTCGGCAGATCCATCGCTGGCTGTCGATCGCTTTCACGCTCGCCGTCATCGCCAACATCGTCGCCCTGACGCTGCAAATCCAGGCGACGTGGATCGGCTTGCTCGCCTTCGTCCCACTGATCCCGTTGCTCGCGACCGGGCTCTATATGTTCGCGCAGCCCTATCTCGGCCGCGGCCGCGGCGCCCGACAAGAGGCGTGAACATGAAGAAGGCCGTGACCGCGAAAAACAGCAGCACGACGAAGACGGATGGCGCTACTCCATCCAGGATGATCGACGGCAGGATCAAGGAGCTCGGCGACTGGCGCGGCGAGATGCTCGGGCGAATCCGCGGCCTGATCAAGGAGGCCGACCCTGATGTCGTCGAGGAATGGAAATGGCGCGGCGTTCCCGTGTGGGAGCACGACGGCATCATCTGCACCGGCGAGACCTACAAGGCCGTGGTGAAGATGACCTTTGCCAAGGGCGCGGCGCTGGAGGATCCCGCCGGCCTGTTCAACTCGAGCCTCGACGGCAACGTGCGCCGCGCGATCGATATTCGCGAAGGCGAAAAGATCAACGAGAAGGCGTTGAAGGCGCTGATCCGCGCGGCGGTGGAGCTGAATGCGTCCAAAGCCAAGAAGAAGCCGGCCAAACGTTCCGGATAAAACAGCCGTTGTGGAGCCACGAACGCTTTCCTTCTCCCCTTGTGGGAGAAGGTGGCGCGAAGCGCCGGATGAGGGTCTCTATCGACACGGAAATGTGGAGAGATACCCCTCACCGCAGTGAGCTTGTGTCTCCCGGCGTCGCCGCCCTCTCCCACAAGGGGCGAGGGCACATCAATGCGCATCTCGCCGTATTGCTCCGAATAATCAGCCGCCCTCAGGCCACCGCCGAGATCGGGCGCGGGCTCACGACATATTCGCGCAGCACCTTGTCGTTGGCGTCGACCTCGATCAGCGCCACGTCGTAGGTCCAGAGATCGGCCAGATGCTGGAGCACGCGCTTGGCGTCGGTCTCGTTGAGCTGCGCGCCCTTGATGACATGGTGATGCAGGATCAGCCGCCGGTCGCCGGAGAGATCGACGTCGACCACCTCGATATTCGCGTCGATGTAGCCGACATCGTGCTGCCGTGCCAGCTCGCGCCGGACGCGGCGGAAGCCGCGCTCGTCGTGGATGGCATCGACGCGAATGCCGGCGCGTTCCTCGGGATCGTCATGCAGGTGGAACATGCGGAGGTGCCGCATCAGCTTCGGGCTCAGGAACTGGGCGATGAAGCTTTCATCGCGGTAGTTGGCCCAGACGTCGCGCAGCACGCCCATCACGTCGTTCTTGCCGGCGATGTCCGGGAACCACTCGCGGTCCTCGTCTTCCGGCCGGGTGACGATGCGCTCGATGTCCTGCATCATGGCGAAGCCGAGCGCATAGGGGTTGAAGCCGGAAAAGCGCTGGTCGTCGAATTCAGGCTGGAACACGACGTTGGTGTGCGACTGCAGGAATTCGAGGAAATTGCCGTCGCTGATGCGGCCTTGCTGATGCAGCTTGGTCATGATGCGATAGTGGACGTAGGTCGCCGTCCCCTCGTTCATCACCTTGGTCTGGCTCTGCGGATAGAAATATTGCGCGATGTGGCGCACGATGCGCAACAGCTCGCGCTGCCAGGGCGCCAGCCGCGGCGCGCTCTTCTCGAGGAAATACAGCAGGTTCTCCTGCGGCAGGCCGAGCAGCTTGCGGCGGCGTTCGATGCTGAGCGCGGACCGGGTCTTGCTCTTTCCCGCCGGCACGGTGCGCCAGAGGTCGTTGAAGACCTCCTCCTCGTGCTGGCGGCGGCGCCCTGCCCGCTTCTCTTCGGCGCGGAGATCGAGCTTCTTCTTGCCGGGATAGCGGTCGATCCCGTGCGACATCAGCGCATGCGCGGCATCGAGGGTGCGCTCGACCTCGACCCGGCCGTAGCGATCCTCGCATTGCATGACGTAGTTCTTGGCGAAATCCAGATAGTCCAGGATGCCGTCGGCGTCGGTCCACTGCTTGAACAGATAGTTGTTCTTGAAGAAATGATTGTGCCCGAAGGCGGCGTGCGCGATCACCAGGGTCTGCATCGTCGCCGTGTTCTCCTCCATCAGGTAGGAGATGCAGGGCGAGGAGTTGATCACGATCTCATAGGCGAGACCCATGAGGCCCTTGCGGTATGAGGCCTCGTGATACGCAAAGTGCTTTCCGAACGACCAGTGCTTGTAGAACAGCGGCATGCCGACGGACGAATAGGCGTCCAGCATCTGCTCGGCGGTGATGACCTCGATCTGGTTCGGATAGACGTCGAGCCCGAGATCTTTCGTCGCCACCTCCTCGCAGGCATCCGTGATGCGCTGCAAGGTGTGAAAATCCCAATCGGCGCCTTCGAACAAGCGTTCCGTCATGGAGCGGCTTTCTCCTGGGCAGTGTCGCGGCGCTGAAACAGATCGTGGAACACCGGAAAAATCTCGCTGCGCTCGCTGACCTTGCGCATCGAGAGCGGTGCGCCGCTGTTGCGCAGGCGCTCGTAGAGGGTCCAGAGCGAGGAGTCGGACAGATCGAAGGCACTGCCGCCGGACTCGCCGACCTCGAGATAGGCGAAGAACTGGCAGACCGGCAGGATCTTGTCGGTCAGCAGCATGCCCGCGAGCTCGCCGTCGGAATAGGAATTGTCGCCGTCGGAGGCTTGCGCGGCGTAGATATTCCAGTCCGACGGGCTGAAGCGTTCGCGCACGATCTCGTGCATGGCCTGCAGCGCGCTGGAGACCAGCGTGCCGCCGGAAGCCGGGCCGTAGAAGAAGGTCTGCTCGTCCACCTCCTCGGCGCGATCGGTGTGGCGGATGAAGACGATATCGACGTGCTTGTAACGGCGCTTCAGGAACACGTAGAGCAGCATGTAGAAGCGCTTGGCGAGATCCTTCATGTGCTCGGACATTGAGCCCGACACGTCCATCAGGCAGAACATCACGGCCTGGGCAACGGGCTTGGGCACCGTCTCGAAGCGGCGGTAGCGGATGTCGATCGGATCGATGAAGGGAATGCGCTTGGACTTCGCCTTCAGTTTTTCGAGCTGGGCCAGCAGCAGCAGGCGCTCGTCCTCATCCGCGCATGCGGCGATGGCGGATTCCAGCTCTTCGATCTCCTCCTTGCTGGGACGCTTGAGCGCGATACGGCGCGCCATTGCGCGCCGAACCGTCCGGCTCACCGAGATGTTGGATGGCGAACCCGACGTGGTGTAGCCGGCGCGCTGGATGCCCTCGCTCTCGGTCTGCGCGATCTTGCGTTTGGCGAGATCAGGAAGTTCGAGATCATCGAGGAAGAGATCGACGAATTCGTCGCGACTGAGCACGAAGCGGAAGGCGTCCTCGCTGTCGCCTTCGCCCGGACCGGAATCCTTGGCGCTGCCCTGGCCGGAGCGCTGGAGATAGTCGCCCTCGATGAACTTCTTGTTCCCCGGCAACACCATGTCGCGCGTTCCGCCGTCGCGGCGGAAACGCGGCTCGTGCATGCCGTCGAGCGGAATCGTGACCTCGCCACCCTCCAGGACGTCCTTGATGTCGCGTTCCTGCGAGGTCTTCTTGACGGCGCCCTGCACCAGGGATTTGGCCCGACGCAAGAACCGCTGCCGGTTCTCGAGACTCTTGCCGCCTGGGTTCAGGCGCCTGTCAATAATGTGAATCGGCACTTTTCCATCCGCCTCAACCGGCCTGCTTCACGCGCATGTACCATTCGACGAGCCGGCGAACCTGACGCTCGGTGTAGCCGCGCTCCACCATGCGTGCGACGAACTCGCCGTGCTTCTTCTCCGTCTCGCCGTCCTTCTTCGACCCGAAGGAGATGACCGGAAGCAGGTCCTCGACCTGGGAGAATATCCGCTTTTCGATCACATCGCGAATCTTCTCGTAGGAGATCCAGGTCGGATTCTTGCCGCCGTTCTGGGCGCGCGACCGTAACGAGAATTTGACCACCTCGTTGCGGAAATCCTTCGGATTGGCGATGCCCGCCGGTTTCTCGATCTTGGTCAGCTCCTGGTTCAAGAGTTCGCGATCCAGCAGCTGGCCGGTGTCGGCGTCCTTGAAATCCTGGTCCTCGATCCAGGCATCGGCGTAGTCGACGTAGCGGTCGAACAGGTTCTGGCCGTAATCCGAGTAGGATTCGAGATAAGCCTTCTGGATCTCGTTGCCGATGAACTCGGCATAACGCGGTGCAAGGTCCGCCTTGATGAATTCGAGGTAGCGCTTCTCGACTTCCTCGGGCAGCTGCTCGCGCTTGATCGATTGCTCCAGCGCGTACATCAGATGCACGGCGTCGGCGGCGACTTCCTGCGGATCGTGGTTGAAGGTCGCAGCCAGGATCTTGAAGGCAAAGCGGGTGGAGACACCGTCCATGCCCTCGTCGACGCCGGCGGCATCGCGATATTCCTGGACGCTGCGCGCCTTCGGATCGGTCTCCTTCAGGCTCTCGCCGTCGTAAACCCTCATCTTGGCGTAGGTCGTGGAATTTTCGTGCTTGCGCAGCCGAGACATCACCGAGAACCGCGCCAGCGTCTCCAGCGTCGCGGGCGCGCAAGGCGCGGCCGCGAGCTCGGAGCCCTGGATCAGCTTCTCGTAGATCTTCTGCTCTTCCGTGATCCGCAGGCAATAAGGCACCTTGATCACGCAGATGCGGTCGATGAAGGCCTCGTTGTTCTTGTTGGCCTTGAAGCTCGACCACTCGGCTTCGTTGGAGTGCGCGAGGATGACGCCGGTGAACGGAATAGCGCCGATGTTCTCGGTGCCGATGTAGTTGCCTTCCTGCGTCGCGGTGAGCAGCGGGTGCAGCATCTTGATCGGCGCCTTGAACATCTCGACGAACTCGAGCACGCCCTGGTTGGCGCGGTTGAGGCCGCCGGAATAGCTGTAGGCGTCGGGATCGTTCTGCGCATAGGTTTCGAGCTTGCGGATGTCGACCTTGCCGACCAGCGAGGAGATGTCCTGGTTGTTCTCGTCACCCGGCTCGGTCTTGGCGATTCCGATCTGGCGCAGCCGCGACGGCTGGATCTTTGCGACCCGAAACTGGGAAATGTCGCCGCCAAAGGCTTCCAGCCGCTTGTAGCACCACGGGCTCATCAGGCCGGTGAGACGGCGGCGCGGAATGCCGTATTTCTCTTCCAGCATCGGGCCGAGCTGATCCGGATCGAACAGGCTGAGCGGGCTTTCGAACACGGGCGAGAGCTCGTCGCCGGCCTTGAGCACGTAGATCGGGTGCACTTCCATCAGCGACTTGAGCCGCTCGGCGAGCGAGGATTTGCCGCCGCCGACCGGACCGAGCAGATACAGGATCTGCTTGCGCTCTTCGAGGCCCTGCGCCGCATGACGGAAGAAACCGACGATGCGCTCGATGGTTTCTTCCATGCCGTAGAAGCCGGCGAAGGCGGGATAGGTGCGGATCGTGCGGTTCAAAAAAATACGGCCAAGGCGTGGGTCCTTGGCCGTGTCAATCGTCTGGGGCTCACCGATCGCTGCTAGCAGTCGTTCGGCCGCGTTCGCGTATTTCATGGGATCGCTTCGACACGATTCCAGATATTCCGCCATCGACATGTCGTGTTGGCTTCTCGCCTCGAACGACTTAGCGAAAGCGTTGAATAGAGAATCGTTGTACATGATCCCTCTCCGCGTGAGTTCCGCTACACAATTGAACGAAAGCAGCGACCGGACCGTTCCTTAGCGCCACTCTCGAATCAGCGTGAGCACATGACGATCATTCGACACCCGGGCGCCTTCTCGGCGCAACGCACAACGTAGGCACAGGGTGAGTTACGAACAGGCACCTGCCTGATATTTGAGCGAATCTTTGTCTATATTGGCTCATTTCCAGAAAATGTCACTCGCTCGCAACATCCGGGCGTTACCGGGGATGCGTTCATCCGGCGCCCCATCATAGCGATCTGCGAACGGCGATCTTATGACGCTTGTACGGCGAAGCCTTGGGTGCCGCGTTCATCTTCCTGCTGCAATGCGGTGCGTGGACCGCCGGCGGCGTGACAGTCGCGGCAAGCGCGCAGCAGTGTATCAAAATCGGTCGCCAGGCCCTCCGACCGGATGACGATGCGGTCGTTCTGCCGATCGTCCTGGGCACAACGGGCCAAGCCGCGGATGGTGCAGAGCTGCCGCTGCAAGGCCGGCGTCGGCGTCAGCACGATCACCTTGCGCCCGCGGCGTTCTTCCGCCGAAATTTCCGCGATCGAGTCCCACAGCAGAAATTCATTGCCGATGCGGAGATCGCGGATGCCATAGGGGGTGACGATCACCACCGATCCCCGTTCGGCGGGGAGCATCCAGATCAGCCGACCGGTCATCAGCGCGAACACCATCACGCCAGCAGAGCCGACCGTCGTGTCGTAATCGCCAAAAGCATCCCACCAGCCCAAGGCGAGTGTCGCGCTGAGCAGCGTCGTGGCGAAGCCCGCTACGACCAGCAGCCGGGTTTGGGTCGTACATGGACCGATTTCGAGATCATGGGACGCATCGACGCTTCCGGTCGACGGGGCCGATTGCGGACTGTCTGTGACAGCGAGCGCCAGACGGTCATGATGTGCTTGCATGCTTTCCCCCAGCATGGCCATTCGCGACCGAGCCACGACGCATCAGGCGGACCGGAATCCGCTGATGAGTACTCCGCGCAGCCACTAGCGACGAGCCGAGGCAGCTGACGTTACGCAACGAGACCAGGCCGATTTCTCACGGCCAACGACCTTTTACGCAACTCGGCTCCCTCTACGCGGATCGCCATGACCGCGACGGAGTTACACTGGAGGATATGACGCCCATACCCTTGATTGGTTCCCTCAAGGATGCATGTAAGCTAGAGGATAGCGCGTCAGGACCGGCGCGGAAACCCCTCGCCCGCAGGCTTGGAGATAAATTAGCATCATGAATCCCGTCAAAGAACTGGAAAAGCACGGACAAGCCGTCTGGCTGGACTTCCTGGCCCGCGGCTTCATCGCCAAGGGCGACCTGAAGCGGCTGATCGACACCGACGGCGTCAAGGGCGTCACCTCCAACCCCTCGATCTTCGAGAAAGCGATCGGCAGCTCGGACGAATACGACGCGCCGATAGGCAAGGCATTGAAGCGCGGCGATCGGTCGGTCGCCGACCTGTTCGAGGCCGTCGCGGTCGAGGACATCCAGAACGCCGCCGACGTGCTGCGCCCGGTCTACGACCGCCTGAAGGGCGGCGACGGCTATGTCAGCCTGGAAGTCTCGCCCTATCTGGCGATGGACACCGGTGAAACGGTCACAGAGGCGCGGCGGCTCTGGAAGGACGTCAACCGCAAGAACCTGATGGTGAAGGTGCCGGCAACGCCTGAGGGCCTGCCGGCGATCGAGACCCTGATCGGCGACGGCATCAGCATCAACATCACGCTGCTGTTCTCCAGGGACGTCTATCTGCAGGTTGCCGAGGCCTATCTCGCCGGTCTGGAGACATACGTCGCAGGTGGCGGCGACCCCTCGCACGTGGCGAGCGTGGCGAGCTTTTTCGTCAGCCGCATCGACTCGGTGGTCGACAAGCAGCTCGACGAGAAGATCGCCCGCGCCAACGACCCGAGCGAGAAGGAACGGCTCGCCGCGCTGAAGGGCAAGGTCGCGATCGCCAATGCGAAGGTCGCCTACCAGGATTACAAGCGCCTGTTCTCAGGTCCCCGCTGGGACAAGCTCGCGGCCAAGGGCGCCAAGCCGCAGCGCATGCTGTGGGCCTCGACCGGCACCAAGAACAAGGATTACAGCGACGTCCTCTATGTCGAGGAATTGATCGGTCCCGACACCATCAACACCGTGCCGCCGGCGACACTGGATGCGTTCCGCGACCACGGCACGCCGCGCGACAGCCTGGAAGAGAATGTCGACGACGCCAGGCGCGTGCTGGAAGAGCTGGAGCGCTCCGGCGTCTCGCTCGATGCCATCACCGAGGAGCTCGTCAAGGATGGCGTCAAGCAATTTGCCGACGCCGCCGACAAGCTCTATGGCGCGGTCGCCCACAAGCGCGCCACCGTGCTTGGGCCCGCGATCGACCGCCAGCTTCTCTCGCTCGGCGACGGTCTCGGCAAGGCCGTGGCCAAGAGCACCGAGGAATGGCGCGCGTCGGCAAAGATCCGCCGGCTGTGGCAGCGCGACAAATCGGTCTGGACCGGCACCGACGAGGACAAATGGCTCGGCTGGCTCGACAGCGCCGCCAAGGCCGACGTCGCCGACTATGAGGACTATGCCAGCCGCGTGAAAGGCCAGAAATTCTCCGACGCCGTCGTGCTCGGCATGGGCGGATCAAGCCTCGGGCCGGAGGTGCTGGCCGAGACCTTCGGCAAGAAGCCCGGGTTCCCGAAGCTCCACGTGCTGGATTCCACCGATCCGGCACAGGTGCGGGCGATGGAGGCCAGGATCGACATCGCCAACACCGTGTTCATCGTCTCCAGCAAGTCCGGCGGCACCACCGAACCGAATGCGATGAAGGATTATTTCCACGAGCGCGTCGCGCAGGCGGTTGGGCCGAAGGTCAAGACCGGCCACCGCTTCATTGCGGTCACCGATCCCGGGTCGTCGCTGGAGAAGGCGGCGAAGACGCTGAACTACGCGCGCATCTTCCACGGCGAGCCCTCCATCGGCGGACGCTACTCGGTGCTCTCGCCGTTCGGGCTGGTGCCGGCGGCAACCGCGGGCATCGATATCAAGACCTTCATCAAGCACGCGCTTGCGATGGCCCGCTCCTGCGGACCGGACGTGCCGCCAAGTGAGAACCCCGGCGTGCAGCTCGGCCTTGCCATGGGCCATGCAGCGCTCGAAGGCCGCGACAAGGTGACGATCCTGTCGTCGAAGAAGATCGCCGATTTCGGCGCCTGGGCCGAGCAGCTCATCGCGGAATCGACCGGCAAGGATGGCAAGGGCCTGATCCCGATCGACGGCGAGCCGCTGGGCGAGCCCGCGGTCTATGGCAATGACCGGCTCTTCATCGACATCCGTATCGAGGGTGAGGCGGATGCCGCCCATGACTCGCAGCTTGCTGCGATCGAAGCGGCCGGCCATCCCGTCGTGCGCATCGTGATGAAGTCGATCGACCATCTCGGCCAGGAGTTCTTCCGCTTCGAGATGGCAACGGCGGTCGCAGGCAGCATCCTCGGCATCAACCCGTTCGACCAGCCGGACGTGGAAGCGGCCAAGATCAAGACCCGCGAGCTCACCGCCTCGTTCGAAAAGACCGGCGCGCTGCCGGCCGAACGGCCGGTGGTCAGCACCACCGAGGCCGATCTCTACACCGACGAGACCAATGCCGCGGCCCTGCGCGCCGCCGGCGCCAACGGCGACCTCACCTCATGGCTGAAGGCGCATCTGTCGCGCTCCAAACATGGCGATTATGTCGCCCTGCTCGGCTACATCGCCCGCGACAAGGCGACGATCGACGCACTCCAAGCCATGCGGCTCGAAGTGCGCGAGAAGCGACATGTCGCAACCTGCGCCGAGTTCGGACCGCGTTTCCTGCACTCGACCGGACAGGCCTACAAGGGCGGGCCCGACAGCGGCGTGTTCCTCCAGATCACCGCCGAGGATGCCAGGGACTTGCCGGTGCCGGGCCAGAAGGCCAGCTTCGGCGTCATCAAGGCCGCGCAGGCGCGCGGCGACTTCGACGTGCTTACCGAGCGCGGCCGGCGCGCGCTGCGCGTCCACCTGAAGGGTGGGCTCAAGAAGGGTCTCGCGGCGCTCAATGCGGCGCTCAATGACGCACTGAACTAAGGGGAATTCCTCAAATGCAACTCGGCATGATCGGCCTCGGCCGGATGGGCGGCAACATCGTTCGCCGCCTGATGCGCCACGGACATTCGACGGTGGTGTACGACAAGGATGCCAAGGCCGTCGCGGGCCTTGCCGCAGACGGCGCTGTCGGCTCGGCGACGCTCGAAGAGTTCATTGCGAAACTGGAGCGGCCGCGCACGGCTTGGGTGATGCTGCCGGCCGGCCACATCACCGAGACCACGATCGACACGATCGCGGGCGTGATGCAGGAAGGCGACGTCATCATCGACGGTGGCAACACGTTCTGGCAGGACGACGTCCGCCGCGGCAAGGCGCTGAAGAAGCGCGGCATCCACTATGTCGACGTCGGCACCTCCGGCGGCGTCTGGGGCCTCGACCGCGGCTATTGCATGATGATCGGCGGCGAGAAACAGGTGGTCGATCGGCTCGATCCGATCTTCGCCGCGCTCGCGCCCGGCGCCGGCGACATTCCGCGCACGGAGGGACGTGAGGGCCGCGATCCCCGCATCGAGCAGGGCTACATCCATGCCGGCCCCATCGGCGCCGGGCATTTCGTCAAGATGATCCACAACGGCATCGAATACGGCCTGATGCAGGCCTACGCCGAAGGTTTTGATATTCTCAAGAACTCCAACATCGAGGCCTTGCCGGCGGATCATCGTTACGATTTCGATCTCGCCGATATTGCCGAAGTGTGGCGCCGCGGCTCCGTGATTCCGTCCTGGCTGCTCGATCTCACTTCGACGGCGCTCGCCGACAGCCCGGCGTTGACGGAATATTCCGGTTTCGTCGAGGATTCCGGCGAAGGACGCTGGACCGTGAACGCCGCAATCGACGAGGCCGTGCCGGCCGAAGTCCTGACCGCGGCGCTGTTCGCACGTTTCCGTTCCCGCAAGGAACACACCTTCGCGGAGAAAATTCTCTCAGCGATGCGAGCCGGCTTCGGCGGCCACAAGGAGCCGAAGCAGCCGGCTGCTTCGAAGCCCAAATAGCTCGGAAGTAAAACGTAACAAGCGAAGGCCAATAGTTCGTGACAAAAGACCCGCAAGCCAAGCGCAAGCCGGAAAATTGCGCCTTCGTCATCTTTGGTGTCACCGGCGACCTCACCCATCGGCTGGTGATGCCATCGCTCTACAATCTTGCGGCCGAGCATCTGTTACCGGAAAAGTTTTGCGTGGTCGGCGTCGCCCGCCGGAGCCAGTCGGACGACGAACTGCGCGACAGCCTGTTGAAGGGCTTGCGCCAGTTCGCGACCCGTCCGGTGGACGACGACATTGCCAGGAAGCTGCTGGAATGCGTGACCTTCGTCGAAGCCGACGCAAAGGATCCGCCATCCTTTGATCGCCTGCGCGAGCATCTGGATTCCCTGGAATGCGCGCAGGACACCGGCGGCAACCGGCTGTTCTACCTCGCGACCCCGCCGGCTGCGTTCGCGCCGACCGCGCGCGAGCTCGGCCGCACCGGCATGATGAAGGAGAACGGCGCCTGGCGGCGGCTGGTGATCGAAAAGCCGTTCGGCACCGACCTCGCCTCCGCGCGCGCGCTGAATGGCGAGCTGCTGAAGATCATGGACGAGCACCAGATCTATCGGATCGATCACTATCTCGGCAAGGAGACGGTGCAGAACATCCTGGTGCTGCGCTTTGCCAACGGCATGTTCGAGCCGATCTGGAATCGCAACCATATCGACCACATCCAGATCACGGTGGAGGAAAAGCTCGGCGTCGGCCATCGCGGCGGCTTTTACGACGCCACCGGCGCGCTGCGCGACATGGTGCCGAACCATCTATTTCAGCTGATGTCGCTGGTCGCGATGGAGCCGCCGGCGCGGTTCGACGCCCATTCTGTGCGCTCCGAGAAGGCCGAGATTCTGACCTCGATTCAGCGCCCGAGCGAAGAGGAAGCGCTGAAGAGCTCGGTGCGCGCCCAATATCTGTCGGGGCGCATCGGCGACGATGAGATCCCGGACTATCGCAAGACCGAGGACGTCAAACCCGGCAGCACCACCGAGACCTATGTCGCGCTGAAACTGATGATCGACAATTGGCGCTGGGCCGGCGTGCCGTTCTATTTGCGGACCGGCAAGGCGCTCGGCCACAAGCGCACCGAGGTCGCGATCAAGTTCAAGCAGGCACCGTTGTCGATGTTCTCAGGCACCGCTGTCGATCGCCTCTCCCAGAACTTCCTCACGATCGGCATCGCGCCGACCGAGACCATCGAGCTCCAGTTCAACGCCAAGATCCCGGGGCCGAGCGTCACCATCGACGGCGTCGAGATGAAGTTCCGCTATGGCGACTATTTCCGGGCCGATCCCTCGACCGGCTACGAGACGCTGATCTACGACTGCATGATCGGCGACAACATCCTATTCCAGCGCGCCGACGGCATCGAAGCCGGATGGGAGGCGGTGCAGCCGTTCCTGGACGCCTGGAAGAACGCGGGCAGCAACGGCATCGAGACCTATCAAGCCGGCAGCGACGGCCCCGCCTGCGCCGATGAATTGCTCCGCCGCGACGGCCGAAGCTGGCGCAAGTTTTCGTGACGGCGGCCGGACAGCCGGAGCTCATCGTCGCGGCCGACGCCGAGGCTCTCGCGCGGGCCGCGGCCGAGCGGGTGATGGCGCGAATCGCCGACAATCCCGGGCGCATCGCGATCTGCCTGACCGGCGGCTCCAGCCCGAAGAAGCTCTACCAGCTGCTGGGCAGCGAGGCCTGGCGCGAAAAAATCCCGTGGGAGCGCGTGCACTGGTTCATCGGTGACGAGCGCTTCGTGCCCGAAAGCGACCCCCTCAACAACATGGCGGTTGCCCGCGCGACCTTTCTCGATCGCAACGCGCCCTCCGGCCATGTTCACCCGATCCCGACGACGGCTGACACCCCCGATCAGAGCGCCGAGGCCTATGCGCGCGAGCTGCAGGCTTTCTATGGCGCGGAAAGCCTCGATCCGGCGCGGCCGCTGTTCGACATGGTCTTGATGGGCGCAGGTCCCGACGGCCACACGGCGTCGCTGTTCCCGGGCTACCCCGCGATCGAGGAGACCGAGCGCTGGGTGGTCGGCGTCCCCAAGGCCAATGTTGCCCCCTTCGTGCCGCGGGTCTCGCTCAGCCTGCCCGCGCTGGCGTCCTGCCGCGAAATGCTGTTCGAGATAGCGGGGCACGACAAGCAGCCGATCTTGACGCGCCTGCTCAATGGCGAGACTCTGCCGGCTGTACACGCGCGCTCGAATGGCGAGACCGTCTGGCTGGTCGACCAGGCCGCGCTTCCAGGGGGAATTCGTGACGGGCGTTGAAGCACCTTGTGCATTGATCGTGATGGGCGTGTCGGGCTCGGGCAAGAGCACGGTTGCAAAAGCGCTCGGCGAGCGCCTCGGCTGGCGCTTCGAGGACGGCGACAGCTTTCATCCCGCCAGCAATGTCGAGAAGATGCGGGCCGGCCATCCCCTCACCGACGAGGACCGCTGGCCCTGGCTCAACGCCATCGCCGACGAGATCGCGCGGGTCTGTGACAAGGGCGAGCACGTGATCATCGCCTGCTCGGCGCTGAAGCATACTTATCGGGACGTGCTGCTGCGCGGACGTGACGACGTCCGCTTCGTCTTCCTCAGGGGCACGAAGGAGCTGATCGCCGCCCGCCTCGCGCAACGCAAGGGGCACTTCATGCCGCCCGGCCTGCTGACGAGCCAGTTCAACACGCTGGAGCCGCCGGAGGCCGGCGAGCACGTGATCACCGTCTCGATCGACGAATCCGTGGAAGCGATCGTGGACGGCGCGGTGCGGCAGTTGAAACTGGGCGGCGCGAAACGCTGAGGCCAAACACCCAAGAAACACCCAAGGGACCGCCATGACAAAAATCTCGCTCGTCGTCTCCGACGTCGACGGTACGCTGCTGACCAAGGACAAGACGCTGACCGACCGCGCGAGGTCCGCGGTGCAGCGTCTGCACCAGGCCGGCATCGGTTTCACGATTACGTCGAGCCGCCCCGCGATCGGCATGCGCTTCCTGATCGAGCCGCTGGCACTCTGGCTGCCGGTCGGCCCGTTCAATGGCTCCTCGATCGTCGATCCCGAGATGAACCCGGTCGAGCAGCATCTCATCCCGGCCGGCGCGGCCGAGCGAAGCTTGCAAATTCTCCGGGACTTCGGCGCCGACATCTGGCTGTTCACCACCGACAAATGGCTGATCGACAAGCCTGATGGCCAATACGTCGCTCACGAGCAGCACACCATCCGCTCCGATCCCACCATCGTCACGGACTTTTCACCGTATCTCGCCAGCGCCTGCAAGATCGTCGGCGCCAGCGCAGATGCGGCGGGCCTCGAGCGTTGCGAGAAGGCGATGCAGAAGGCGCTCGGCAGCGAGGCGATGGCAGTGCGTTCGCAAACCTACTACCTCGATATCACCCCGCCCGGCTTCGACAAGGGCACCTTCGTGCAAGCCATGGCCAGGCGCCTCGGCATTTCAACCGACGCGGTCGCCACCATCGGCGACATGCAGAACGACCTCGCGATGTTCCGCGTCAGCGGCACCTCGATCGCTATGGGCAATGCGGCCGACAACGTCAAGGAGCAGGCGACCCACGTCACCGCGAGCAACGAGCGGGACGGCTTTGCGGAGGCGATGGAGATGATCTTGAAGCGGAACGTGAGTGGTTAGACGAGCGTGCTGGTTTCACCTCTCCCGCTTGCGGGAGAGGTCGACGCGTAGCGGCGGGTGAGGGTTCTCTCCTCTCGGGGGTTCTCGCCCGCGGAGAGACCCCACCCCAGCCCTCCCCCGCAAGCGGGAGAGGGAGCGCACCTCCGCTCGGGATACGAGCGAAGCTAATCCACTTCACTACTTCGACCGCTGCATCGCAGGCTTCTCGCTGCCATGCCTTGCCGCCGACAGATTATGCGCGGTGTTGACCAGCGCGATGTGGGTCAGCGCCTGCGGGAAATTGCCGGTCTGACGCTTGGCGCCTGAATCATATTCCTCGGCCAGCAGCCCGACATCATTGGCGATACCGACCACGCGATCGAACAGGATCTGCGCCTTGTCGAGATCGCCCGACAGCACATGGGCATCGGCCAGCCACAGGCTGCAGGCGAGGAAGGCGCCTTCGAGCGGAGGTTGCCCCGCAGGCACCTCGCGGGGATCGTGCCGCAGCACGAAGCCGTCGCGCAGCATGTGGTTTTCGACCGCCGCGATGGTGCCGCGAATGCGCGGATCCGACGCTTCCAGGAAGCCGACGGCCGGCAGCAGCAGCACGCTGGCATCGAGCAGCTTCGAGCCGTAGGACTCCACGAAGGCATTCTCCTCCGCGTCGAAGCCCCTGTTGCAGACGTCGCGATGAATGGCCTCGCGCAACGTGCGCCAGTGCAGCAGCGGCGCCTTGAAGCCGAAGGTCTCGGCGCTCTTGATGCCGCGGTCGAAGGCGACCCAGGTCATCACCTTAGAGAAGACATAGTGCTTCGGCTCTCCGCGCCGCTCCCAGATGCCATGATCGGGCTGGTCCCAGACTTCGGCGAGATGCTTGAGCACGGCGCATTCCAGCGCCCAGGTCGTCTCGTCGTCGAGCTTGAGCTTGGCCATCCGCGATTGGTGGAAGGCGTCGATCAGTTCGCCGTAGACGTCGAGCTGGAGCTGCGCATGCGCGGCATTGCCGACGCGCACCGGCTGCGCGCCTTCGTAGCCATCGAGCCAACCGGCTTCCCATTCCAGCAGCCGCCGCTGCCCCCAGATGCCGTACATGATCTGCATGTTCGACGGCGAGCCTGCCGCCGCACGCAACAGCCAATTGTGCCAGGCCAGGGCTTCCTCGGTATAGCCCGAGTTCATCAGCGCCAGCAGCGTGAAGGTGGCGTCACGCAGCCAGCAGAAGCGGTAGTCCCAATTCCTGGCGCCGCCGAGCTTCTCCGGCAACGAGGTGGTCGGCGCCGCGACGATGCCGCCGGTCGGACCGAAGGTCAGCGCCTTGAGCGTGATCAGCGAACGCACGATCAGGTCGCGGTAGTCGCCATCGCGATGACAGTGGCTGCACCAGTCCTGCCAGAATTTTTCCGTCTCCTGGAGCGCGAGCTCCGGGTCGATCGGCGGGGGCGGCTCGAGATGCGAGGGGCCGTAGGTCAGCACGAACGGCACGGTCTCGCCGGCCTTCACCTCGAAATCGGAAACCGTGGTCAAATCCTCACCGCGGGTCTGCGCCGGCGTCCGCAGCACGGTCATGTCCTGCCCGGCGACCGCCAGCAGGGAATGGTCGATCCGCCGCACCCACGGGATGTCGACGCCGAAGCCGAAGCGGATGACGAGCTCCATCCGCATCTTGACCGTGCCACTGACACCGCGGACCAGCCGCACGATGTCGGAGGCCTTGCCGCGCGGCGGCATGAAGTCGATCAGCGCAACGGTGCCGCTGTTCGTCTCAAAGCGCGTTTCGAGGATGAGGGTGTCGCCGAGATAGCGGCGCGACGTCGCGGTGACGTCCTCGCCCGGCGCAATCAGCCAGCGGCCGTTCTTGTGTGTGCCGAGAAGCGCGGCAAAGCAGGCATCGGAATCGAAGGCCGGCCAGCACAGCCAGTCGATCGAGCCGTTGCGGCCGACCAGCGCCGCGGTCTCGCAGTCGCCGATCAGCGCATAGTCCTCAATTTTCTGAGACAATGGCGTACGAGCCTTGAAAACGGCAGCCTCGGAGCCCCGGCGATCAACGCCCGCCAGGCAACGAGCGTTCCCGTGTCGCGGCCTTCAAAGCCGCGAGATCGACTTTCGAGGCGATCTTGTCGAGCGTCACAGGCAGGCGCTGGCGCCAGTTCGGATGCTCGTCGATCGTGCCGGGAATGTTGGGCTGGTCGATCACGCCGAGCAGATCCTCCAGCGACACCGCAAGCAGCCGCGACGGCGTGCGCGACAGGAAGGCGAGCACCGAATAGACATCATTGGCACGGATGCCGTTGGCACGCAGGATCTCGTCGAGCAGGCCGAGCGCATCCCAGCGGGCCTGATCGTTCTCGCCGGGATCGAGCCCGAGCGAGCGCTTCATCTTGAGATCGCTGAATGAGCGCCAGCCGGCATAGGTCGACAAATCATGCGTGTTCAGCGTCACCAGCGCGTTGGGCCGGTAGTGATCGACGGGCCGGAAGTGACCGGCGTCGTCGCGCTCGAACATCATGACGAGGTAGGACCAGATGCCGAAATCCTGCATGGTCTCGCGAAATCCTTCCGGCACCGTGCCGAGGTCTTCGCCGATCACGATGCACTTATGGGCCGCGCTCTCGCGCGCCACGGTCGCCAGCAGCGCCTCGAACGGCATCTGCACATAGGCGCCGTTGTCGGGTTTGAAGCCGCGCGGCACCAGATACAGCCGCTTCAAGCCCAGCACGTGATCGAGACGGATGGCCCCTGAATGGCGCATCGAAGCCGCGAGCATGTCGGCGAACGGCACGAAAGATTGCGCCTCCAGGCCACCGGCATTGAAGCCGGCAAGACCCCAATCCTGGCCGATGGTGTTGAGCACGTCCGGCGGCGCGCCGACCGCGAGATGACGGGAGATCGCCCCCTGCTCATTCCAGGCATCGAAGCCGTTCGACTGCACGCCGACAGCAACGTCGAGATAGAGCCCGACCCGCATGCCGAGCTGGCCAGCCAGCTCCTTGGCGGCATGCAATTGACTATCGGCCGTCCATTGCACGAATTCGACGAACTCGACCTCGTGCTTGTCTGGGCCATTGCGCAACTCGGCGCATTTCGTCTCGTCCGGCTTTTGCCATTCCATGGGCCATTCCCACCACGGCGCCGCGAAGCGATGGCGGAGCACCTCGAAGCAGGCAAAGCGGGACAACAGCGGCGCGCGAGCCGCGCGGAAGGCGTCGAACTGGTTGCGGCGGACGCCGCTCGCGGTTTTCACGAAGCTATCGAAGGCGGCGCGCAGGCCGAGCCATTTCAAGGCCGCCATGTCCGAATAGGGCACACGATCGCCGTCACGGAGCCGCGCGGCGGTCGCGGCCGCGTCGGGGACGAGGTCGGGGGAAAATTCCGGGATCGCCTCGACGTCGATATAGAGCGGATTGAGAAACAGCCGGCTGTTCGGCGAATAGGGACTGCAATCGGCCGGATGGTCGTCGAACAACACATGCAGGGGATTGAGCCCGACGCCATTGGCCCCCAACTGCTTGGCCAGCCGGACGAGACCGGCGAGGTCGGTGAAATCGCCGATGCCCCAATTGCGCTCGGAGCGAACGCTGTAGAGCTGCACGGCAAGCAGCCAGCCGCGGTCGAAATCGCCGCCGAAGGCCCGCTCCGGCGCCACGATCATCGGCACCTCTTCCGCCACGCCTTCGGCATCGGTCAGCGTCAGGCGGTGATAGCCGAGCGGCAGGCCGGCCGGCCAGGCAATCACGGGCTCGCGCGTCTCACCTTGCGCGATCAAATTGCCGTTGCCGGTCATCTTCCATTTGAGTGGTGGCGCACCGGTCGTCACCAATTCGGTGCGCGGATGTCCCAAGGCGCGGACCACCACGGGCCCGCTGACGAAGCGGTAAACCCGCTTCTCCGGCAGGGCGTCGAGGATGGATTTGAGGGCCACGGGATCGGTGACCCGCAGCTTTCCAAGGGCATCGACGAATTCAGATTGAACGCCCTTGATCCGGGCTTGAGCTAAAAGATCCATTCGGCACGCAGCTTGCAAGCCATTCTCTGGCCGGGGGAATTGATTTTAACGAGGTCGCGGAAGAGGTTAGTCAGGGTTAACTCGCAAACCGCACCTGCCGTTCCCCAGGGAACCAATGACACACAAGCGGCTTTCTATAGTGGTATCAAGCGTAGGTTCCCGGCAAGGGAAACGGGCTCCTGCTTTCTTGTCAATGGCATCACCGTGAACAAGACAATTCAAACTGTCGAGAGTGCCGCAGCGGGCAGCACTTTCCTCATCGAGGACGTCTATCCCCTGATCGACGGCGGGCGCTTCGCCGTGAAGCGGATCGCGCGCGAATCGGTCGAGGTCTGGGCCGACATCTACCGGGACGGCGACGCCGTGATCGGCGCAGCGCTGATCTGGCGACAGGAGCAGGACCGCGAATGGCGGAGCGAGCCGATGATCCCTCACGGCAATGACCGCTGGTCCGGCGCATTCACACCCGTCGAGCCCGGCAAATATGTCTATGCGATCGAAGCCTGGACCGACGAATTCGCCACCTGGTCGCACACGGTCGCGCGCAAGCAACGCTCCGGTGCCGACGTCACACTCGATGCGATCGAGGGCGCCGGCCTTCTGACCAAGGCGCATGGCGCGCAGCAGGACGCCGCCGCCGTCATCGTCAGGCAATGCGAGGACTATCTTCAGACCGGCAACGTTGCCCCGCTGCTGGCAACCGAGCTCGGCGCAGCCATGGCCGAGAGCCAGTCGCGGCCTGATCTCACGCGCTCGGCGCTATTCCCACTGTTCGTCGACCGCGACAAGGCGCGCTTCAGCGCCTGGTATCAGATGATGCCGCGTAGCCAGAGCGTGGTGCCGGGACAGCATGGCACGCTCCGCGACTGCATCGCGCGCGTGCCCGACATCGCCGCGATGGGCTTTGACGTGCTCTACTTCACGCCGATCCATCCCATTGGCCGCACCCGGCGCAAGGGCCGCAACAACATGCCGGTGGCGGGCGACGGCGATCCCGGCTCGCCTTATGCGATCGGCGCCATCGAGGGCGGGCACGATGCGCTGCACCCCGAACTCGGCACGATCGAGGATTTTCGCGCGCTGGTCGCGACCTGCCTGGAATATGGCCTCGAACTCGCGCTCGACTTCGCCGTGCAATGCTCGCCGGACCACCCGTGGCTGACGCAACATCCGGAATGGTTCAAATGGCGCCCGGATCGCTCGGTGCGGACGGCCGACGGGCCCTATTCCGATATCGTGATCCCCGATTTCGCGTCCGTCGACCGTGCTGGACTGTGGAACGCGTTTCGCGACGCCATGCTGTTCTGGATCGACCACGGCGTCACCATCTTCGCCATCGACAATCATGACACCGCGCCGCTCGCCTTCTGGGAGTGGCTGATCCGTGACATCCGCCGCCGGCATCCCGAGGTGATCCTGTTCTCCAAGACGTTTGCGCGCCCGAAGCTGATGAAGGGTCTCGCCAAGCTCGGCTTTGCACAATCGTTCAGCTATTTCCCCTGGCGCACGGCGACGTGGGAGCTGGAGCAATATCTCGGCGAGCTGACGCGCTATCCCGAACGTGATTTCTATCGGCCGAACCTGTTCGTGAATACGCCCGATCTTTTGCCCTATCATCTCCAGGGCGGCGAGACCTGGGCGTTCAAATCGCGCGTCGCGCTGGCCGCGACCTTGTCCGGCAATTATGGCGTTTACAGCGGGTTCGAGCTGCTGGAGCACGACGCTGTCCCCGGCCGCGAGGAATATCTCGAATCCGAGAAATACCAGATCAAGCAGCGCGACTGGAACAAGCCCGGCAACATCAAGGCCTACATCACGGAGCTCAATCGCATTCGCAATGACAATGCTGCGCTTCAGCAGACGGCGAACCTGCGCTTCCTCGGCATCGAAGACGGCGAGACGATCGCCTTCGTCAAGGAAGCGACCGACCCGGCCAACATCGTCGTGGCCGTGGTTGCGCTCTCGCGCCACGTACGCGAATTCTGGTTGCCGCTCGGCGACGTCACGGTTGACGCCGGCGGGCAGCGACACCATGTGTCGGCACTCGAAAACCTCCTCACCGGCGAACAGGCCCGCATCGAATGGGGCGGGATCAAATTGCGTATCGATCCCGAGCGCGATCCGGCGCTGCTGTTCCGCTGCCTGGCGTAAGGGCGCACGCCATGAACGTATTGTCTTCCGTCGACACCAAGAAAGCCGAGGCTGCCGAGATCGTGGATGAACTCTGGTACAAGGACGCCATCATCTATCAGCTCCACGTCAAGGCGTTTGCCGATAGCAATCAGGACGGCATCGGCGACTTTGCAGGGCTGACCGAGAAGCTGCCTTATCTCCAGGAGCTCGGCGTCACCGCGCTGTGGCTGCTGCCGTTCTACCCGTCGCCCGGCCGCGACGACGGCTACGACATCGCCGACTACGGCGCGGTCAATCCCGATTTCGGGACAATGAAGGATTTCAAGCGCTTCATCCAGGAAGCACAGAAGCGCGGACTGCGCGTCATCACCGAGCTCGTCGTCAACCACACCTCGGACCAGCACAATTGGTTCAAGCGCGCGCGCCGCAGCCCTCCGGGCTCGAGCGCCCGCAACTGGTATGTCTGGAGCGACACCGACCAGAAATACCAGGGCACCCGCATCATCTTCACCGACACCGAGAAGTCGAACTGGACCTGGGATCACGAGGCCGGCGCGTTCTACTGGCACCGCTTCTTCTCGCACCAGCCGGATCTCAATTTCGACAATCCGCGCGTCGTCAGCGCCCTCATCCAGGTGATGAAGCGCTGGCTCGATGCCGGCGTCGACGGCTTCCGTCTGGACGCCATTCCCTATCTCTGCGAGCGCGAAGGCACCTCGAACGAGAACCTCCCGGAGACGCATGCCATCATCAAGCGGCTGCGCCACGAGCTGGATTCCTACTCCAAGGGCAAGCTGCTGCTGGCCGAGGCCAATCAATGGCCGGAGGACGTGCAGGAATATTTCGGCCGCGGCGACGAGTGCCACATGGCCTACCACTTCCCGCTGATGCCGCGCATCTACATGGCGATCGCGCAGGAGGACCGTTTCCCGATCACCGACATCCTGCGCCAGACGCCGGACATTCCCGCAAGCTGCCAGTGGGCGCTGTTCCTGCGCAACCATGACGAGCTGACGCTGGAGATGGTGACCGACGTCGAGCGCGACTATCTCTGGACCACCTACGCCAACGATCCGCGCGCCCGCATCAATGTCGGCATCCGCCGGCGCCTCGCGCCGCTGATGGACAACGACCGGCGCAAGATCGAGCTGATGAACTCGCTGCTGCTGTCCTTCCCGGGAACGCCGATCATCTATTACGGCGACGAGATCGGGATGGGCGACAACATCTATCTCGGCGACCGCAACGGCGTGCGCACGCCGATGCAGTGGAGCCCGGACCGCAATGGCGGCTTCTCGCGCTGTGACCCGGCCCGCCTCTACGCGCCGCTGATCATGGATCCGGTCTATGGCTACGAATCGGTGAACGTGGAGGCGCAGTCGCGCAGCCTGTCCTCGCTGCTCAGCGCAACCAAGCGCCTGATCTCGGTGCGCAAATCGACGCTCGCCTTCGGCCGCGGCACCATGACCTTCATCCGCCCGGCCAACCGCGCCGTACTGGCCTATGTCCGGCAGTACCGCGACGAGGTGATCCTCTGCGTCGCCAATCTGTCGCGCGCCGCCCAGGCGACCGAACTCGATCTGTCGCCCTGGAAGGACCGCATCCCGCAGGAGATGCTCGGCCGCACGCGTTTTCCGGCGATCGGCGAACTGCCCTACATGGTCACGCTGGGGCCCTATGGTTTCTACTGGTTCCAGCTCACCGAGCGCGACAAGTCCGAGCCGGTGATGCCGCGCGCTGTCCCGGAATTCGAGACGCTGGTGGTGCCGGTGAACTCGACCTGGGTGTCGCTGGCGCGCGAGCGCGGCGTGTTCGAGCATGAGGTGCTGCCGGGATTCCTGTCGCGCACGCGCTGGTATCCGGAGCACAATCCCAAGCAGATCAAGCCGACGCTGACCTCGGCGGTGCCGTTCTGCGACATCGGCGACAACAGGCCCTGGATCGCGTTCTTCGAGGTGGCGCAGGGCGACGCCACCACGCGCTACGTGCTGCCGATGCAGATCGAATGGGTACGCTTCGACCGCGAACGCTTCAATCCCAGGGCGCTCGCCGCCGTGCGCCAGGGTGCCCGCGAAGGGACGCTGCTGGATGTGGCAACGGAGCAGATCTTCATCGGCCTGTTCCTGCGCAACCTGTCGCAGAACCTGGTGGTGGAAGAAAACAATCTGCGGCTGGAGTTCAAGGCGACCAGCCGGTTTGCCGAGTACACCATCAAGGAGCCCGAACGCATCCGCGCGATCGAGCAGTCGAACAGCACCGCGCTGGTCGATAACCAGTATGTCGCCAAGATCTATCGCCAGCTCGAAGCCGGCATCAATCCCGAGATCGAGATCGGCTCCTACCTCACCGAAATCGCCCGCTTTGCCAATACGCCGGCACTGCTCGGCAGCGTCGAGCTGGTCGAAGACGACCGTCGCAGCGCAGTCGGCGTGCTGCACGCCTATGTCGAGAACCAGGGCGACGGCTGGGGCGTCACCGCGGGCTATCTCGACCGCTATATCGACGAGCAACGGGTGCTGCCACCGGGCGAGATGCCCCGCGAGACCCAGGAACAAGCGCCCTATCTGCATTTCATTACGCAGATCGGCCGACGGCTCGCCGAGCTGCATGTGGCTCTGGCCGCTGCAAAGCCCGGCGATCTCGCGCCGGAGCCGATTGGCTCCGCACAAATCAAGCGCTGGTCATCGGAACTCAAGACACGGGCCGAGCGGGTTTTCGAGCGGCTGGCCGCCGGCAGCGACGGCCTGCGGGAGGTGGATCGACCGCTGATCAATCAGCTCGCCGCGGAGCGCGCGTCCCTGTCCGGCCGGCTCAACGCGCTATTACCTTCCGGGATCGGCGGGTTGAACATCCGTCATCATGGCGACTTCCGCCTCGGGCAAACTCTGATCGTGAAGGACGATATCTTCATCATCGACTTCGACGGCGATCCGCGTTTGCCGCTGGCCGACAAGCGGCGCAAGCTGCCTGCGGCGCGCGACGTTGCCGGCCTGATCCGCTCGATTGATCTTTCGGTTAACGCGGCGCTCCACCGCGCGCTCACCGGTGCTTCCGACGAACAGGGCCGGCTTACGGCTGCGCTCGACGAATGGCGCGAGCGCACCACCGCGACGTTCCTCATTGCCTACCGCGAAGCCATGACCGATCGGCGGCTGTGGCCGGAAGATCCGCAATCCGCGGCAGGCCTGTTAAGGTTTTTCCTGCTTGATCAAGCGTTTGAGGAAGTAGAGTACGAGCTGTCCCACCGGCCTGAGGGGCTCCATGCGCCGCTGTCCGGACTGCTTCGCATTCTGTCCAGTATCGAGAGCGAAGCCCATGCCTAAACTCCCTGCCGAGGCCTATGCGATCATCGAGGGTCGCCACTCCGATCCGTTCCACTATCTCGGGCTGCATCCCGAGGGCGACAAGAGCGTGGTGCGCGCGTTTCTCCCCGATGCTTCCAACGTCGAGGCGGTGGGCGAGCACGGCGAGGTGGCGAAGCTCGATCGCGTCCATGATGCCGGCCTGTTCATCGGCGCGCTTCCGAACGGCGCGAAGCACTATCAGCTCCGCGCGAAGTTCGGCGATAACGTCATCGAATTCGAGGACACCTATCGCTTTCCGCCGATCCTGACCGATTTCGACCTCTATCTGCTCGGCGAAGGCACCCACCAGCGCCTTTACGACAAGCTCGGCGCGCATCCGTTGCGGCTCGAAGGCATCGATGGCATCGGCTTCGTGGTGCTGGCGCCCAACGCGCGACGTGTCTCCGTGGTCGGCGACTTCAACTTCTGGGACGGGCGGCGCCATCCGATGCGGGTGCGCGGCGCGGGCTATTGGGAATTGTTCATCCCGCACGCCAAGGCGGGCGACCACTACAAGTTCGAAATCATCGGACCGCATGGCCATCTGCTTCCGCTGAAGTCCGACCCGATGGCCTTTGCAAGCGAGGTGCGGCCGAAGACCGCTTCCATCGTGTTCGACGAAGCGCATCTGCCGCGGCCGCGACCGGCGCCCGACGGCATCAACGCATTGTCCGCGCCGATGTCGATCTACGAGGTCCATCTCGGCTCGTGGCGGCGCAAGAACGGCGATGAATGGCTGACCTATCGCGAGCTGGCCGAGCAGCTGCCGGCCTACGCCCGCGACATGGGCTTCACCCATCTCGAATTCCTCCCGGTCAGCGAGCATCCTTTCGACGGCTCATGGGGCTATCAGCCGACCGGCCTGTATGCGCCGACCAGCCGCTTCGGCACGCCGGAGGATTTCGCCGCGCTGGTCGACGCCTGCCACCGCGAGGGCGTGGGCGTGCTGCTCGACTGGGTGCCCGGCCACTTCCCGGACGATCCGCACGGGCTCGGCAGCTTCGACGGCACGGCGCTGTACGAGCACGCTAATCCGCTCCAGGGCCGGCATCTCGATTGGGGCACGCTGATCTACAATTACGGCCGCACCGAAGTGACGAACTTCCTGGTCTCGAACGCGCTGTTCTGGCTCGAGCGCTACGCGATCGACGGACTGCGCGTCGATGCGGTCGCGTCCATGCTCTACCTCGACTACAGCCGTCCACCCGGCGCGTGGATTCCGAACCAGCACGGCGGCCGGGAGAACATCGAGGCGATCGCGTTCCTGCGCCGCTTCAACACCGAGCTGTTCGCGCGTTTCCCGCAGGCGACCACGGCCGCCGAAGAGTCCACCGCCTGGCCGCAGGTCTCGCGTCCGGTCGAATTCGGCGGGCTCGGTTTCGGCTACAAGTGGAACATGGGCTGGATGCACGACACGCTGAACTACATCAGCAAGGACCCGATCCACCGCAAGCATCATCACGGCGACATCCTGTTCGGCCTGCACTACGCCTTCTCGGAGAACTTCGTCCTGCCGCTGTCGCATGACGAGGTCGTGCACGGCAAGCGCTCGATTCTGGGGCGCATGCCCGGCGACGAATGGCAGCGCTTCGCGAATTTGCGCGCCTATTACAGCTTCATGTTCGGCCATCCCGGCAAGAAGCTGCTGTTCATGGGCGCCGAGATCGCGCAAAGCCGCGAATGGAATCACGACCAGTCGCTCGACTGGCACTTGCTCGAATACAAGCCCCATTCAGGCATCCAGGCGCTGATCCGCGATCTCAACCGGCTCTATCGCGCGGTGCCCGCCCTGCACCAGATGGACTGCGAGCAGGCCGGTTTCGAATGGCTGATCACCGACGACGCCAACCGCAACGTCTTCGCCTGGCTGCGCAAGGGATTTGACGAGCACGCCCGGTGCATGGTGATCGTCAACTTCTCACCCAACGTCTATCGCAACTACCGCGTTCGCGCGCCCCTCAGTGGCAAGTGGAAGGAAGTCTTCAACTCCGACTCCGCCCATTACGGCGGCAGCAATGTCGGCAACATCGGCGAAGTCCACGCCGTCAATGGCGAGCTCCGGCTCACCATTCCGCCGCTCGCTGCGATCTTCCTCGTTCCGGAAAGCTGAACGATGCGCCTGACTGCTGGATCGCCCGCACGCCTCGGCGCAAGCTGGGACGGACGCGGCACCAATTTCGCGCTGTTCTCCGCGAACGCGCAGAAGGTCGAGCTGTGTCTGTTCGACATGCAGGGCCGCCGCGAGCTCGAGCGCGTCGAGCTGCCGGAGCGCACCGAGGATGTCTGGCACGGCTATCTCAACGACGTCTCGCCCGGCCAGCTCTACGGCTACCGCGTGCATGGCCCCTACGAGCCGGAGCACGGCCACCGCTTCAACGCCAACAAGCTGCTGCTCGACCCCTATGCCAAGCGGCTTTCCGGGCGGCTGGTCTGGAGCGACGCGCATTTCGCCTATCGCACCGGAAGCCCGCGCGAGGACCTGTCGTTCGACCGGCGCGACAACGCGCGCGGCATGCCCAAGGCCGTCGTCGTCGACGAGACTTTCAACTGGGGCCGCCGCGAGATCCGGCCCAACATCCCCTGGGAAGACACCATCATCTACGAGGCCCACGTCAAGGGACTGACACAGAAGCGCGACGACGTGCCGCCGAATTTGCGCGGCACCTATGGCGGCCTGTCCTCGCCGGCGATGATCGAGCACCTGAAGAAGCTCGGCGTCACCACGGTGGAGCTTCTGCCGGTGCACAGCTTCGTCGACGACCGCATCCTGGTGGAGAAGAAGCTTGCCAATTACTGGGGCTACAACACCTTGTCGTTCTTCGCGCCCGAGCAGCGCTACGCCCAGGACAACGCCCTCGATTCCTTCCGCACCACGGTCGCGCGCCTGCACGATGCTGGCATCGAGGTGATGCTCGACGTCGTCTATAACCACACCGCCGAGGGCAATCACCTTGGTCCGACGCTGTGCTACCGCGGCATCGACAACGCCTCCTATTACTGGCTGAACCGCGAGAACCCGCGCTATTACGACGACTTCACCGGCTGCGGCTCGTCGGTGAACCTCACCCATCCGCGCGTACTGCAGATGGTGATGGATTCCCTGCGCTACTGGGTCGAGGTCTGCCACGTCGACGGCTTCCGTTTCGACCTCGCCACCACGCTGGCGCGCGGGCCGAACGGTTATGATCGCGGCAGCTCGTTCCTGACCGCGATCCGCCAGGACCCGGTGCTGGCGAGCGTCAAGCTCGTCGCCGAACCCTGGGACCTCGGCCTTGGCGGCTATCAGGTCGGCGCATTTCCTTCGCAATGGTCGGAGTGGAACGACCGCTACCGCAGCGCCATGCGCCGCTACTGGAGCGGCGAAGGCAGCCTGATCGGCGACATCTCCAGCCGCATGACGGCGTCCTCCGACCTGTTCAACCACGATGGACGGCGGCCGCGCGCCAGCGTCAACCACATCACCGTGCATGACGGTTTCACCCTCGCCGATCTCTTCAGCTACAACGAAAAGCACAACGAGGCCAATGGCGAGGACAATCGCGATGGCTCCAACGACAACCACAGCAACAATTGCGGTGTCGAGGGCCCGACCGACGATCCCCAAATCGTCAGCTTGCGCCGGCAGCTTCGCAAGAACGTACTGGCCTGCCTCATGTTGGCGCAGGGCATTCCGCTGATCCTCGCCGGCGACGAGGTCGGGAATTCGCAATCAGGCAACAACAACGCCTATTGCCAGGACAACGAGGTTGGCTGGGTCGGCTGGGACAATCTCGGCAAGGACGGCGACGACATGGTCGATTTCGTCGCCGAGCTCGCCGATATCCGCCGCCGGTTCTCGCAGCTTCGCAGCCATCGCTGGCTCGACGGCCGCCCCAAGGACGGCATCTCCTACGGCGCGCTGTGGCTGACGCCGGCCGGCGACGAAATGACGGAAAGCGATTGGAAATTCCCGGAAGGGCGGTTTCTCTCCTATGTGATGGGGCCGATGGAACCGGGCAGCGCCGCGATCTTTATCGTACTCAACGCAGCCCCCGAAGAGATCGCATTCAAATTGCCAAAAATGACCGAATACAAGAGTTGGCAGCAAATCCTGAACACGACCGACGCCAAGCTGAACACGGTCGACTTCCTGCCCGGAAGCGACAGCAAGGCGCCGCCGCGCTCCGTGCTCGCTTTCGCGGGGGCGCTATGAGGCCATCCTTCGGGGCGAGGCCGACGAAGGACGGCGTGTCGTTCCGGCTGTGGGCGCCTGCAGCGCGCCGTGTCGATCTCCTGCTCGACAGACGGCACGCGATGCAGCGCCGGCAGGATGGCTGGTATGTCGCCGAGATTGCCAACCTGCCCGTCGGCAGCGACTACAAATTCAGGATCGATGACGAGATCGACGTGCCCGATCCGGCGTCTGGATTCCAGCCCGACGACGTGTTCGGCCCGAGCGAGGTGATCGATCACGAGGGCTTTGCCTGGCGCGCATCCGATTGGCGCGGCCGTCCCTGGGAAGCGACGGTGCTGATCGAGACGCATGTCGGCACCTTCACCGCGGAAGGCACCTATCGCGCCATGATCGACAAGCTCGATCATCTCGTCGCGACCGGCATCACCGCGGTCGAGCTGATGCCGCTGGCCGACTTCGCCGGTCGCCGCGGCTGGGGTTATGATGGCGTGCTGTGGTACGCGCCCGACAGCGCTTATGGTCATCCCGATGAATTGAAGACGCTGATCGACGAAGCCCATCTGCGCGGGCTGATGGTGTTCCTCGACGTCGTCTACAATCATTTCGGCCCCGAGGGAAATTACCTCGGCCGCTACGCGCCCGCCTTCTTCACCGACGCGCACACGCCATGGGGCAGTGCGATCGATTATCGCGTGCCGCAGGTTCGCGCTTTTGCCGTCGAAAACGCGCTGTCGTGGCTCAGCGACTATCGCTTCGACGGCCTCAGGCTGGATGCCGCCAACCACATCATGGCGATCCCCGGCGAGCAATCGATGCTGCAAGACCTCAGCGTCGCCGCGGGCGAGCTTGCCAAGGCGACGGGACGGCACATCCATCTCGTGCTGGAGAACGGCGACAACCGCGCGAGCCTGCTCGACGCCGCGCAGGAGCCTCCCAACGGCAAATATCGCGCCCAGTGGAACGACGACTACCACCACGTCTGGCACGTGATGCTGACGGGCGAGCTCGCCGGCTATTACGCGGACTATCAAACGCCGCGCCTCGATCTCGCACGCGCGCTCGCCTCCGGCTTCGTCTATCAGGGCGAGATCTCGGAATTCTGGGGCAAGAAGCCGCGCGGCGAGAAAAGCGATGAGCTGCCGCCGGCAACCTTCGTCAACTTCCTGCAAAACCACGACCAGATCGGCAACCGGCCGCTCGGCGACCGGCTCGAAATCCTGGCATCGCCCCAGCAGATCGAAGCCGCACTCACGGTGACCCTGCTCGCGCCGATGGTGCCGATGCTGTTTCAGGGCGAGGAGTGGGGCTCCACCGTGCCTTTCCCGTTCTTCTGTGACTTCCAGGGCGGACTGGCTGATGCCGTGCGCAAGGGGCGCAAGCAGGAGTATGCCTGGGCCTATGAGACGTATGGCGACGAGGTGCCCGACCCGCTCGATCCGGCAACGCTGCAATCGGCCGTGCTCGACTGGAGCGGTCACACGCCGGAGCAGGATGCACGCCTCGCGCTGGTGCGGGAGCTGCTCGCTCTCCGCCACAAAGAGATTGCGCCACGACTGAAAGGTGCGCGCTTCGGTGACGCCGCCGTGGCCGATAGCGGCCTGCTCACCGCGCATTGGAACATGGGAGATGGCGCGACGTTGCGCCTCGTGGCCAATCTCTCCGACAAGGACATCGCATACCCCGACAGCGGCGTGGGGACCCCGATCTGGGGCGGCGCAGGCAGCGACCGGCTTACGCCCTGGTCGGTGGTCTGGCGCCTCGGAGGCTGACATGCCTTCTGCCATTCCTCTCGCGACCTACCGGCTTCAGCTCACCGCGGATTTCGACTTCGACAAAGCCGCCGCGGTGGTGCCCTATCTGAAGGCGCTGGGGATCACGCATCTCTACACCTCACCGGTGATGAAGGCCCGCAAGGGCTCCACCCACGGCTATGACACCGTCGATCACAGCCAGTTCAATCCGGAGCTCGGCGGCGAGGCCGGCTTCGCGCGGCTCAGCGAGGCGCTGACGCGACACGACCTCGGCCTCATCATCGATTTCGTACCGAACCATGTCGGCGTCCACTTTGCCGACAATCCCTGGTGGCTGGACGTCCTGGAATGGGGCCAGGCCTCGCCGCACGCCGTCTCCTTCGATATCGACTGGGATCAACTGGCTTTCCGCGCCCGCGGCGGCGTGCTGCTGCCGATCCTCGGAGCGTCCTATGGCGAAGCGCTCGAGAGCGGCGATATCGAGCTGCGCTACGATCCCGACGAAGGTAGTTTCTCCGCCTGGTATTTCGAGCATCGATTGCCGATCGCGCCGGAGCGCTATGGCGAGATGCTGCGGATGATCGTGAAGGACGCCGACGCCGCCGGGACCGAGGCCGGCAAGCGCATGCTGTCGCTTGCGGCCCGCTATACGGGACTGCGCCGTCCCAACCGCAAGGAAGCGCCCGGCTTCAAGGCGGAGCTCAAAGAGATCGCACGCGGCGCCGATATCATCGCGCGCGGCCTCGGCGCCTATCGCGCCGCCAAGGACCGTCCCGCGCAGACGCTGGCACTGCATCATTTGCTGGAGCGCCAGCACTACAAGCTGGGGCACTGGCGGCTTGCCTCCAGCGACATCAATTATCGTCGCTTCTTCGACGTCAACGGGCTCGCCGGCATGCGCGTCGAGGATCCCGGCACGTTCGCCGCCACGCACCGGCTGGTGAAGCAACTCATTGCCGACGGCAAACTGCAAGGCATCCGGCTCGATCATATCGACGGGCTGCGCGATCCCGCGCAATATTGTCAGCGGCTGCGCCGGCTGGTGCGCGACGCGCAGGGCACCACAAAGCCGTTCTATACGGTGATCGAGAAGATCCTTTGCGAGCACGAGCGCCTGCCGCATTTCGCCGGTGTCCAGGGCACCACCGGCTACGAGTGGATGAATGCCATCACTCACGTTCTGGTCGACGCCAAGGGGCTGGAGGCCCTGGACGAGACGTGGCGGCAGATCAGCAACCGGCCGCCGCGGCTGGCGCCTTACGTCAAGGACGCCAAAAGGCGCGTGCTGGAGACGCTGCTGACCAGCGAATTCACGGTTCTGACGCGCCTGCTTGCGCGCATCGCCAATGGGCACTACTCGACCCGCGACTTTTCCGCCGACAGCCTGCGGCAGGCGCTCGAGCTCTATGTGCTGCATTTCCCGGTGTACCGCACCTATTTGACGACAAGCGCGCCGACGGCGAACGATCGCAAGCTGATCGACGACACTATCGAGCAAGCGCGCCGGGAATGGTTCGCCGCGGACGAAGGCATTTTCGACTTCCTGCGCGACGCCCTCACCATGGATTTGCTCAAGCCCGGCCGTCCCCCGCACAGTGCTCCGAGGGTGCGCCGCTTTGCGCTGAAGGTGCAGCAATTCACCGGACCGATGATGGCGAAGTCGCTGGAGGACACCGCTTTCTATCAATTCCACCGGCTGCTCGCCCTGAACGAAGTCGGCGGCGATCCCGCAAGCAAGGGCCTCACCATTCCCGCTTTTCACGACGCCATGCAGGCCCGCGCCAGGGAATGGCCGCAAGGGATGACGGCGACCGCCACGCACGACACCAAACGTGGCGAGGACGCCCGGGCGCGGATCGCGGCCTTAACTGAAATTCCCGGCGAATGGACCAGCGCGGTCGCGCGCTGGAAAGTCCTCAACGCGCCGCACCTCGCGCTCGACGGCAATCTGCGCGCTCCGTCGGCCACGTTCGAATACATGCTCTATCAGACGCTGCTCGGCGCCTGGCCGCTTGTGGAGACGGCCGATGCCGGTTTCGTCGCGCGTATCCAGGCCTATGCGCTCAAGGCCGCGCGCGAGGGCAAGGAGGAGACCAGCTGGCTCAACCCGCACGAGGCCTATGAGAACGGCGTCAAGAGCTTCATCGCGAAGATCCTCGATCCCGCGCTGTCAGGCGAATTCCTGGAGGCGCTGCAAACCCTGGCTCGTCGCGTCGCGCTGCTCGGCGCGCTGAACGGGCTGAGCCAGCTCACGCTGAAGGCGACACTGCCGGGCGTGCCCGACTTCTACCAGGGCACCGAATTCTGGGATTTGTCGCTGGTGGATCCCGACAACCGCCGCCCGGTGGATTTTTCCGCGCGACACGCGGCGCTGGGCACGCTGAACAATCCGGATTGGAATCATCTGATCAAGAGCTGGCCGGACGGCCAGCTCAAGCTGGCCTGGACGCGGCACCTGCTCAAGCTGCGCAACGAGTTGTCCGACGTCTTCGCGCGAGGTGACTACCAGCCGCTTGAGGTGCGGGGCGCACATGCCGACCATGTCGTGGCCTTTGCCCGCCGCCACGGCCGCACTGCTGCGATCGTCGCGGTCGGGCGCCACTTCGCACCTTTCACGCAAGCAGGACGCGAATGGCCGGCCCTCGATGGGGTCGATGCCACCGTCGACATCACGGGCTACAACGTGCCGGGCTTTGCAGGGAACGATCTGCCGCTCGCGCAGGCGCTTCGCGGTTTTCCCGCTTCTGTGATCCCGGCGCGCCCCGCGGGTGCGGCGAAGCCGGTGCGACAGCGCGCCCGCGCTTGAACGCTAACTTTTCGCGTCTTTGCCCAACAGCAGCTGGCCGCGCTTGCGGATCGTGGCCTGTGCCATCTCCGCAAAGCGCTGCAATAGCCAGGGTAGCACCACCTGCACCTTGACATGGTCGTCGGCGACGTCGACCTGCCCCGTCGCGATCTGCCCGAGCGCGCGGATGCGGAAGTTCATGCTGTCGCCGCTCCAGCGCTCCTCCTCGACCTGCATCACGGGAATGCTGGCGGCAGCGCGGCCGAGCCCGGTCTTGAGCCGGCGCACCGCCTCCTCGCGGCCGAGGCGATGGGGAATGGAGACGACAAGCGGTGCTGACATGGCTCTGCCCAGCTAGTGATTGAACCTCACATAATCATGCCGGCCGGTACCACAAAGGTTCCATGCAAGTTGAGCGTGCACCCCGTGTTTCATTGGCGGAACTTTAAAACCTGCGGCAAGTTGCCATCGCACAACGGGACAGGTTGCAAGAGACCCTTCCAACGAAGGGCCGGAGGAGATTCCGCATGTCTATCGGTACGATCATTCTGATCATTTTGGTCATCGCGCTGCTCGGCGGCTTCAGCGGCATCGGCGGCGGCCCGTTCTACGGCACCGGCTATTACGGCGGCGGCGGCCTCGGGCTCGTCATCGTGATCTTGCTGATCCTGTTGCTGCTGGGACGGATCTAGCTGGGTTCGGTAGGGTGGGTTAGCCGGAAGGCGTAACCCACCTCTTTTCTTTCCGCGTCAACAGAAGTGGTGGGTTACGCTTCGCTAACCCACCCTACTTCTTTTTCGTCGCGAGCTTCTTGATCGCTGTCTTGATCGACACGGCCGCATCGTCATAACCATCCCACGCCTTCGACCGCGGCAGCAGCCCCGGCACCGTCCGCAACGTATACCGCTTCGGATCGAGATCGGTCTTCACCTGCGCCCAGGTGAGCGGCATCGACACGGTGGCGCCGGCGCGCGCGCGCGGCGACAGAGGGGCCACCGCCGTCGACATGCGGTCGTTGCGCAAATAGTCCAGGAAGATCTTTCCCGTTCGCAGCTTCTTCGACATGTTGAGCAGATAGCGCTCGGGATCGTCGTCCGCCATCCACTGGCAAACGCCTTGTGCAAAGGCCTTGGCCTCCTTCCAGCTCACCTGATCGCGCGCGCCATGACGCAGCGGTACCACGACGTGCAGGCCCTTGCCGCCGGTGGTCTTGCAGAAGCTTTCCATGCCGATGTCGGTCAGCCGCTGCCGCATCTCCTTGGCGGCCTCGACGACCTCGGCGAAGACGACGTCGGGCGCGGGATCGAGATCGAACACCAGCCGGCCCGGAGTATCGTAGGCGTAAGGCGCGCAATTCCAGGGATGCAGCTCGACGCCGCCGATCTGTGCTACGGCCGCGAGCCCCTCGATGCGATCGATCTGCAGGTAAGGCTTGCGGTCGCCGGAGACCCGCGCGAGCTCCAGCAGGTTCGACGTGCCCTGCATGGCGTGGCGCTGGAAGAAGCACTCGCCCTTAATGCCGTCGGGCGCGCGGATCAGCGAGCACGGACGGCCCTTGAGGTGCACGATCATCCATTCGCCGACAGCTTCGAGATAGCGCGCGAGATCCAGCTTGGTGACGGGATCGCCATTGCCGTCGTCCGGCCAGAGCTCCTTGTCCGGCTTGGAGATGACAACTCCCATCACTTCGGCACTGCCGCCAGCCTGGGCCGTTCGTGCGCCAGTCTTCGCTTGCGCGCGCGGCTTGGCGCGCCGCTTCGTCGAGGGCTCAGCAAGCTCGGTATCGACCGGTGTCTCGGCCTCGACCTCCGCCGCCGGCTTGTCCTGCCGCAGCCCTTTGAAGGCGGCTTGGCGGATATTGCCGTCGGCGGTGAAGCCGGCGAACTCGATCTCCGCCACGAGCTCCGGTTTCAGCCAGTGCACCTCCCGCGCTTTTTTCGGTGCGTTCTTGCCGCCAAAGGGGCTTTGCTTCGCCTCCATGGCTTTCAAGGACGGCATGATGCGCTTGACCTTGTCCGCGCCGAAGCCGGTGCCGACCATGCCGACGAAGGCGAGATGATCGCCGCGGTGCACGCCGGCCATCAGCGAGCGGAATTTGCCGTTGGTGGTCTTGTAGCCGCCGATCACGACCTCATGGCCAGCGCGGCATTTGGCCTTGGTCCAGCTTTCCGTCCGCCCCGAACGATAAGGTGCGTCCAGCTTCTTCGACACCACCCCCTCGAGCTCGAGCTTGCAGGCCGATTGCAGCACGGCGTCGCCGCCGCTTTCGAAATGCTCGACATAGCGAATCTGGCTCGATTTCTTCTTACGTGCCTCCAGGAGCTCCTTGAGGCGGTCCTTGCGCTCCCCGAGCGGTAGCCGCCGCAAATCGAGGCCTTCGACGAACAGGAGGTCGAAGGCGAAGAAGATGAGCTCGTCGGTCTTCCCGTCCGACAGCGCGGCCTGGAGTGACGAAAAATTGGGTGCTCCGTTGTGATCGAGCGCGACGATCTCGCCGTCGATCATCATATCCGGCAACGCGCCCGCTTCCTTCGCAATGCTTGCGAATTTTTCGGTCCAGTCGAGGCCTTTGCGCGTCTTCAACGTCGCCTTGCCGCCCTCGACCCGCAGCTGCACGCGGTAACCGTCGAACTTGATCTCGTGGCACCAGCCTTCGCCCCCCGGCGGGCGCTCGACCGAGGTGCAGAGCTGCGGCGCCACGAAATCCGGCATCTCCGCCGCCTTCTTCGCGCTCGTGGCAGTCGTGGCTTTCTCCTTTGCCGTTTTTCCGGTTTTCAACGCCGCGCGGGGTGCCGGCGTGACCGTGCGTTCTTTCGCCTCGTCCGCCCGGTTGGACTGCCAGACCGCGTCGGCCTTGGCCCTGGTGCCCTTCGCCAGCATGAACGGTCTTGGCGCGCGCCCCTTGCCTCCGGCGATCTGCTCCATCGCGCGCCCGGAGGCGACCGATTTGTCCTCCTCGAGAATGTCGTTGTCTGCGCCCTCACGGACATGTTCGTCGCGATGCTTGATCAGGAGCCAATTGGTCCGTTTACCGCCGGTGCGGTCGTTGCGCATGCGTACCAGGACCCAGCTGCCGTGCAGCTTCTCGCCATGCAGGGTGAACTTCAGATCGCCCTTCTTGAAACCGCGTTCGGGATCTTCGGATTCCCATGTGCCGCGATCCCACAGCATGACCGTGCCGCCGCCGTACTGGCCTTCCGGAATCGTGCCCTCGAAGTCGCCATAGTCGAGCGGATGATCCTCGACCTCGACGGCCAGCCGCTTGTCGTGCGGATCGAGCGAGGGCCCTTTTGTCACCGCCCAGGACTTGAAGACCCCATCGAACTCGAGCCGCAGATCGTAGTGCAGCCGCGAAGCGTCATGCTTTTGAATCACGAAGCGCCGCTGCTTCGATGGCGCCACCGCGGTTTTGCCCGACGGCTCCGGCGTCTTCTCGAAATCACGTTTCTGTCGATACTTGGAGAGCTTTTGCAGCACGACTGGTCCCGGATTCTCTTTCGGCGTGGAAGCCTATCACGGCCCGCATCCCACCCGGAACCAAAACCCCGCGGGACGGTTGGGGTTCCAAAATGACTCGCAGACGCTGGAGAACGGAATGGCACCGCGCGCCTATTGGAAGGGAACGTTGAAGCTCTCGCTGGTCAGTTGCCCCGTTGTGCTTTATCCGGCGACCACCGCGGCCGAGAAGACGCGGTTTCACATGATCAACCGCGAGACCGGCAACCGATTGAAGCAGCAGATGATCGACGCCGAGACCGGCGACGTCGTCGAGAGCGACCAGAAGGGCCGCGGCTACGAGCTGCGCAAGGGCAAATATGTCGAGATCGAGCCGGAGGAGCTCGAAGCGGTCCAGATCGAGAGCAACCACACCATCGACATCGAGAGTTTTGTGCCGAGCGACGAAATCGACCAGCGCTATCTCAACCATCCCTACTATATCGCGCCCGACGGCAAGGCCGCGGTCGATGCCTTCGCCGTGATCCGCGACGCCATGAAGGACCAGGATCGCGTCGCGCTCGCCAAGATCGTGCTCACCAATCGCGAGCACATCATCGCGATCGAGCCGCTCGGCAAGGGTCTGCTCGGCACCACGCTGCGCTTCCCCTACGAACTGCGCGACGAAGACCAGTTCTTCGACGACATCAAGAGCCCGAAGATCACCAAGGACATGGTTGAGCTCGCCGGCCATATCCTCCAGACCAAGGCCTCCCATTTCGATCCCAGCAAGTTCAAGGACGACTACGAGAACGCGCTGAAAGCGCTGGTGAAGCGCAAGGCCAGCGGCAAGACAATCGAACTGCCTGAGCCTGAGGAGAAGCCAAGCAACGTCGTCAGCCTGATGGATGCGCTGAAGCAGAGCTTGAAGGGGCGCGGCGGGAAGAAGACGGCGGCGAAGTCCCATGCGCGCCGGGCATCGGGGCGGCAGCGCGCCGCGAAGAAGACGCACCGATCGACGGCGCGACAGAGGAAGGCGGGTTGATTTAATCCGTCATTGCGAGCGCAGCGAAGCAATCCAGTATGTTTCCGCGGAGGCAGTCTGGATTGCTTCGCTGCGCTCGCAATGACGATGTTGATGCAGGCTTGCGCCGCCATTTCGGTCGTCATGCCCGGGCTTGTCCCGGGCATCCACGTTCTCGGGTCCCCCACATCAGGACGTGGATGGCCGGGACAACCCCGGCCATGACGGATCGTCGCACGTGGTCAGCCTAGTCCCCCGCCTTCAACCGATAGCCGATGCCCGTCTCCGTCAGCACATATTGCGGCCGTTCCGGATCGGCTTCGATCTTCTGCCGGAGCTGGCGGACATAGACGCGTAGATATTGCGCGTCGGTCAGCTCGTCCCAGAGCTCCCTCAGCAGGAATCTGTGAGTAAGCACCTTGCCGGCGTGCTGCACCAGCACACGCAGGAGGTCATATTCCTTCGGCGACAGTTTGACATCGCGCTCTCCGACCTTGACGATCCGGCGCACCAGATCGACCGAGAGATCGCCGGCACGAAACACCGGCCGTTCGCCCTGGATCTGAAGCTGGTGCCGCAGCGCGGCGCGGAGGCGCGCCAGCAGCTCGTCCATGCCGAATGGCTTTGTCAGGTAATCGTCGGCACCGAGATCGAGCGCCTCCACTTTGCCGGCCTCGTCGCCACGGCTCGACAGCACCACGATCGGCACAGCTTCATTGCGGGCGCGGATGGTACGCAACAACTCATGGCCCTGGATATCGGGCAGGCCGAGATCGAGGATGATCAGCGCGGGATCCTCGCTGAGCTTCTCCAGCGCGGTCTTGCCGTTCGACGCCTCCAGGATCTCATAGCCTTGCGTCGAGAGCCCCATCCGCAGCAATTTGCGGATCGGCGGCTCGTCGTCGATGACCAGCACCTTGATCGGGGCAGCGCTCATGCGGCGGTATCCAATGCGCGGGTCCGGGCCGGAATGGGCAGGCGGATGGTCAGTACCGCGCCGCTCCGGTCACTGCGATTCGCAGCCGAGATCGTGCCACGCATCGCCTCGACGAAGCCGCGGGAGATGGCGAGCCCCAGCCCGGTGCCGGGACGAACATGGTCGCCCTTCTGCGCGCGATAAAACTTGTCGAACACGCTCTCGAGCTCCTCGGACGGAATGCCGTCGCCCTCGTCGGCGATCTGGAGCACCACATGATCGCTGTCGCGCCGGCTGCGGATCGAGACCGTCGCGTGGGGCGGCGAATATTTGGCGGCGTTGTCGAGCAGGTTGAACAGCACCTGCTCGAACAGCACCGCATCGAGCTGGAGCATGGGAAGGTCTGCGGCCAACTCCAGCTCCACCTTGTGGGCGGTGAGGATCTTGGCTGCGCGCCGGAGCGCGCTGCCGACGATCTCTCCGAGATCGTGCAACGCAGCGTTCGGCACGATGGCGCCCGATTCGAGCTTGGTCATGTCGAGCAGATTGGCAATGAAGCGGTTGAGCCGTTCGGATTCGTCGATCACGGTGGCGAGCAGGTCGCGCTTCTCGGTGTCGGAGAGCGCGCTGGCGAGATCGCGCATGGTCGAGGCAGCGCCCAGCACGGATGCGAGCGGCGTCTTCAGGTCGTGTGAAATCGAGGTCAGCAACGCGGAACGCAGCCGCTCGGATTCGACGGAGCGCTTGACGCGATCGACGTCCTCGACCAGCAGCACGCGCTCGATCGCCAGCGCGCCCTGGTCGACCAGCGCGTCGAGCAGCCGGCGCTGGTCTGGCGTCAGCAAGGGACCGGTGCGGTCGTTGTCGATGCCGATGACGCCGATCGGGCCGCGCCCGGTGCGCATCGGCAGGAACAGCCGTTTTGCACCCGGCAGCGTGTCCGAGCCGCGGCCGGCAGGACGGTCATTGCTCCAGGCCCAGTTGGCGGCGGCGAGGTCGGCCTGATCGAGATCGTCCTCGGGGGGATAGCCCGACTTCACCGTGAGCAGGCCGTCCTCCGGCAGCAGCAGCACCACGCGGACTTTCAGCATCAGCGCGATCTGGTAGGCGGTCGCCCACAGCACGTCGTCGAGCGTGCCGGTGCCGGCGAGCTTGCGGCTGAAAGCATAGAGCTGCTCGGTGGTCCGGATGCGGCCGATCGCAGCATCAGCCTGGGTGCGGACCCGCCCCGCCACGTTCGACACCACGAACGCAATCAGCATGAAGAAAAAGAACGCCGCGACATTGGTCGGATCGGTGATGGTGAAGGTATAGACCGGCGGCAGAAAGAAGAAATTGTAGGCGAGCGACGCCGCGACGCTCGCAAGCAGCGACGGCCACAATCCGTAGCGCACGGCAACCGTCACCACGGCGGTCAGAAACATCAGGTCGACGTTCTCAATGCCGAAATACGGCTTGATCGCCACGGCGGCAGCGAGGCCAAGCGCGGTGATCCCGAGTGCCTTCAGATAGGGCCGCGCATCGAACGGGTCCGATCGCGTTGCGGTCTGCACCGCCGTCTTCGGCGCCGGCTCGCTCGTGAGCTCGTCGCCGGGGATGACATGCACGCTGATATTGCCGGCACGGCGCACCAGATCATGCACGACGGAGCCGCGCGTCATCTCGAACCAGAGCGAGCGCGTCGACTTGCCGATCACGATCTGGGTGACGTTGTTGCCCTGCGCGAAGTTGACGACGTCGTCGGCGAGGCGGCGGCCCACGCCCGGAATCGTCAGCGCCTCCCCGCCAAGCGATTCCGCGAGCCGCAGCGTATCGGCCAGCCGGTCGCGCTCCTCATCTGACATTTGCAGGGATCGCCGCGTCTCGATCGACACCGCGATGAACGGCGCGTGCAGCCGGTCGGCCAGCCGCTTGGTATAGCGCACGAGGCTGGCCGCGCGCGGATCTTCGCTGACGCAGACCAGGATGCGCTCGCCCGCGGCCCAGGGACCCGCGATCGCGTTCGCCTGCATGTGGGTGAGCAGCTGCTCGTCGACCCGTTCGGCCGTGCGCCGCAGCGCGAGTTCGCGCAGCGCCGTCAGGTTGCCCGGCGAGAAATAATGCTCCAGCGCCCGCTCGGCCTGCCTGGGGACATAGACCTTGCCCTCTTTCAGCCGCTGGATCAGGTCGTCGGGCGTGAGGTCGATCAGCTCGATGGCGTCTGCGCGGTCGAACACCGAATCCGGCACGGTCTCCCGCACCCGCACATGGGTGATCTGCGCGACGACGTCGTTCAGGCTCTCGATGTGCTGGATATTGACGGCGGTGTAGACGTCGATGCCGTGGGACAGCAGCTCCTCGACATCGAGATGGCGTTTGGGATGGCGGCAAAGGGGAGCATTGGTGTGGGCGAGCTCGTCGACCAGCGTGATTTTCGGCCGGCGCGCGATCACGGCGTCGAGGTCCATTTCCTCGACAATCTGGCCGCGGTAATCGAGCTTCTTACGCGGGATCACCTCCAGCCCGCGCACCAGCGCCTCGGTCTCGGCGCGGCCATGGGTCTCGACGAAGCCGACCACGACGTCGATGCCGGCCTTGCGCTTGGCGTGGGCGCTTTGCAGCATCTCGTAGGTCTTGCCGACGCCGGGAGCGGCGCCAACGAAGATCTTCAGCTTGCCGCTCACGCCCTCCTCCCGGCGCGCGGCTTCCAGCAGCGCCTCGGGCGAAGGACGTTGTTCGGGATCGCGGCGCTCTCGGACCATCAGATCAATATAATCATCCGCGCGGACCTAGCCTAGACTACTTCGTGGCACGATCGAGCGCGAGATTGAGAGCCAGCACGTTGACCCGCGGCTCGCCGATCAGGCCGAGCAGGCGGCCCTGGGTGTTGGAAGCCACCATTTGCTTGACCTGATCCTCCGCCACATTTCGCGCTTTCGCGACGCGCGGCACCTGGAATTGCGCCGCTTCCGGCGAGATATCTGGATCGATGCCGCTGGCTGAGGTCGTCACGAGATCGACCGGCACGGCGACATTCGGGTTCTCGCCCTTGAGCTTGTCCACATCCTCCTTCAGCCGGTCCGCCAGCGCCTTGCTGGTCGGGCCGAGATTGGAGCCGCCCGAATTGGCGGCGTTGTAGGGCGCCGGCACCGTCTTGGTCGAATCGTTCGGATCCGGCGCCACCGTCGCCGAGGGACGGCCGTGGAAATATTTGTCGTCCTTGAACTCCTGCCCGATCAGGGCGGAGCCGACCACCTTTCCGTCCTTCTCGATCAGGCTGCCCTGCGCCCGCGCGGGGAAGATCGCGCCGGCAATAGCGGTCATCGCGAGCGGATAGGCAAGTCCGGTGATGGCGGTGAGCACCAGCAGCAGGACGATGGCAGGGCGGATTTCTCTGAGCATGTGTTTCTCCTATTTCTTTCGTCATTGCGAGCGAAGCGAAGCAATCCAGGATCTTTCCACGGAGGCAGTCTGGATTGTTTCGTCGCTTCGCTCCTCGCAATGACGGGGTTAAGCCAGGCGTAAAGCGGTCACCACCAGGTCGATCGCCTTGATGCCGATGAAGGGAATGACGATGCCGCCGAGGCCGTAGATCAGCAAATTGCGCCGGAGCAGTGCGCCGGCCCCGACCGCACGATAGGCGACGCCCTTCAGCGCCAGCGGGATCAGCGCGATGATAACAAGCGCGTTGAAGATGATCGCCGACAGGATGGCGCTCTGTGGGCTCGACAGGTTCATGATGTTGAGCACGTTGAGCTGGGGGTAGAACGCCAGGAACATCGCCGGGATGATCGCGAAATATTTCGCGACGTCGTTGGCGATCGAGAACGTGGTCAGCGCGCCGCGCGTCATCAAGAGCTGCTTGCCGATCTCGACCACCTCGATCAGCTTGGTCGGGTTGGAGTCGAGGTCGACCATGTTGCCGGCCTCGCGAGCCGCCTGCGTGCCGGTGTTCATGGCGACACCGACGTCAGCTTGGGCGAGTGCCGGGGCGTCGTTGGTGCCGTCGCCGCACATCGCCACCAGCTTGCCCTTGGCCTGCTCGTCGCGGATCAGCTTGAGCTTGTCCTCGGGCGTTGCCTGCGCCAGGAAGTCGTCGACGCCGGCTTCCGCTGCGATCGCGGCCGCCGTCATCGGATTGTCGCCGGTGATCATGACGGTGCGGATGCCCATGCGCCGCAGCTCGGCAAAGCGCTCGCGGATGCCGCCCTTGACGATGTCCTTGAGCTGGATGACGCCGAGCAGCTTGCCGTCCCTGGCGACCGCCAGCGGCGTGCCGCCGGCCTTCGATATGTCGTCGGCAATGGTCTGGATCTCGCGGCCGATGTCCGAGAGCCCGGCGGGCTGGATGGAACGAGCCGTGTTGCCGGAGGCGACCACCAGCGGTGCACCGCCACCGACATAGTTGAGGATCGCATCGACCGCCCCCTTGCGCACCGACGAGCCGCCGGCATCGACACCGCTCATGCGGGTCTGCGCCGTGAACGGGATGAAGGTAGCTCCCAACTCGGCCATGTCGCGGCCACGGATGCCGTATTTCTCCTTGGCCAGCACCACGATCGAACGGCCCTCCGGGGTCTCGTCGGCGAGCGAGGCGAGCTGAGCCGCGTCAGCAAGCTCCTGCTCGGTGACGCCGCGCACCGGGCGGAAGGAGGTCGCCTGGCGATTGCCGAGCGTGATCGTTCCGGTCTTGTCGAGCAGCAGCGTGTCGACGTCTCCGGCGGCCTCGACGGCACGGCCGGACATCGCCAGCACGTTGAAGCGGACCAGGCGGTCCATGCCGGCGATGCCGATCGCCGACAGCAGTGCGCCAATCGTGGTCGGGATCAGCGTCACGAACAGCGCAACCAGCACAACCACCGAGATCGAGCCACCGGCATAGGCCGCATAGCTCGGGATGGTGACGGTGGCGAACACGAAGATGATGGTGAGGCCGGCCAGCAGAATGTTGAGCGCGATTTCGTTCGGGGTCTTCGCCCGCTCGGCGCCCTCGACCAGCTTGATCATGCGGTCGATGAAGGTCGAGCCTTGAGCTGCCGTGATCCGCACGCGGATCCAGTCGGACAGCACTTGGGTGCCGCCGGTCACCGCCGAACGGTCGCCGCCGGATTCGCGGATCACGGGCGCGGACTCGCCGGTGATGGCGGCCTCGTTGACGGACGCGACGCCCTCGATCACCTCGCCATCGGAGGGAATGGTATCGCCGGCCTCGACCAGCACGATGTCGCCGACCTTGAGGCTGGTGCCCGGCACCAACTTGAAAGTGCGGTCGGAGCCGGTCAGCAGCTTGGCCTGGCTCTCGGTGCGGGTCTTGCGCAGCGATTCCGCCTGCGCCTTGCCGCGGCCTTCGGCCACCGCTTCGGCAAGGTTGGCAAACAGCACAGTGAACCAGAGCCAGACGATGATCTGGAAGGTAAAGCCGAGATTCCCGCCGCCCGTGACGAGGTCGCGCAGGAAGATCACCGTGGTGAGCGCAGCCACGATCTCGACCACGAACATCACCGGATTCTTGACCATCAAGCGCGGATCGAGCTTGATGAAGGACGCGCGGATCGCAGGCACGACGATCTTGGGATCGAACATCGCCGAGACGGACGCACGCTTTTGCAGTTTCATGGTATCCATGGAGGTCACTCCAAACAATCAGAAGGCTATCAATCAGAACACTTGCTGCTCAGAACACTTGGCCGGCGTTCATCGCGAGATGCTCGACGATCGGGCCGAGCGCGAGCGCCGGGAAGAAGGTCAGTCCCCCGATGATCAGGATCACGCCGACGACCAGGCCGACAAACAGCCCGCCGGTGGTCGGGAGGGTGCCCGCGGACGGCGGGATCGATTTCTTGGCGGCCAGCGAACCCGCAATCGCCATCGCCGGGATGATCATGAAGAAGCGGCCGACGAACATCGCGCTTGCAAGCGTGAGGTTGTAGAAGAAGGTGTTGCCGGTGAGGCCCGCGAAGGCCGAGCCGTTGTTGCCGGTCGCCGACGTGAAGGCATAGAGCACCTCGGTGAAGCCATGCGGCCCGGCATTTGCCATCGAGGCGACCGCCGCCGGATAGACCACGCCGACCGCCGTCCAGCCGAGGATCATCAGCGGCAGCACCAGGATGGCCAGCATTGCCATCTTGACCTCGCGCGCTTCGATCTTCTTGCCGACATATTCCGGGGTGCGACCGACCATCAGGCCCGCCACGAAGATCGCGAGGATGACGAACAGCAGCATGCCGTACATGCCGGCCCCGACGCCGCCGACAATGATTTCGCCGAGCTCGATGTTGATCAGCGGAATCATGCCGCCGAGTGCGGTGAAGCTGTCATGCATGGCGTTGACCGCGCCGCAGGAGGCGGCCGTCGTGATCACGGCGAACAGGGAGGACGCGACAATGCCGAAGCGGACTTCCTTGCCCTCCATGTTGCCGCCTGTCAGGCCGAGCGCGTGCATGGTCGAGGTGCCGCTGGCTTCCGCCCAATAGGTGATGGCGACACCGGCGAGGAACAGCACGCCCATCACCGCGAGGATCGCCCAGCCCTGGCGTTGGTTGCCGACCATGCGGCCGAACACGTTGGTCAGCGCCGCGCCGAGTGCGAAGATCGACAGCATCTGCACGAAGTTCGACAGCGCGGTTGGATTTTCGAACGGATGTGCCGCGTTGGCGTTGAAGAAGCCGCCGCCATTGGTGCCGAGCATCTTGATCGCAACCTGCGAGGCGACCGGCCCGACCGCGATGGTCTGCTTGGCACCCTCGAGCGTGGTGGCCTCGACATAGTCACTGAGCGTCTGCGGTATGCCTTGCGAGACCAGGAACAGCGTATAGACGATACAGATCGGCAACAGCACATAGAGCGTGCAGCGGGTGACATCGACCCAGAAATTCCCGACGGTGCGTGCCGACGCACGCGAGAAGCCGCGGATCAGGGCGACCGCCAGCGCGATGCCTGTCGCCGCCGACAAGAAGTTCTGGTGCGTCAAGCCGAGCATCTGCACGAGATAGGACAGCGTGCTCTCTCCACCGTAGTTCTGCCAGTTAGTGTTGGTGATGAAGGAGATCGCGGTGTTAAAGGACAAGTCGGCGGCGACCGCCGACTGCCCGGCTGGATTGAACGGCAATACATCCTGAAGCCGCATCACGCCGTAGATGATGAGGAAGCCGCCGACATGGAACAGCAGCATGGCGACCGTATAGGTCAGCCAATGCTGCTCGCGCTTCTCGTCGACGCCGGAGAACCAGTAGATGCCGGTCTCGATCGGACGCAGCACCGGCGACAGGAAGGTCCGCTCGCCGTTGAACACGCGCGTCATGTACCAGCCGAGCGGTTTTGTGAGCGCGACGATAATGACGCAAAAGAGAATGATCTGGAGCCAACCGATCACAGTCATGACATCAACCCTTCAGGCTTCGTGAGCACGGTCAGAACCGCTCGGGCCGCAGCAGCGCGTAAGTGAGGTAGAACAGGAGGCCGAGCGAAACGGCGCCTGCGAGCGAATAATCGAAGATCATGGTCCGCTCCCTCAGAGCCGTTCGCAGGCGTAGGTGTAGCCGATCGCAACGGCGAAGAAGCCGAAGCCCAGCGCCAGCATCAGAACGTCCATCATGGAGATACTCCTCGTTGCGCCCTTGATTTGGACGCAACCGTTTCTCGGGAGACCCGGTCGGCGCGTGAAAGGAAATGCCAGTGCATTTCCACGGCGCCCACCGGGACTTTTGACTGGGCTGAAGTGCCACCGCGGGCATAGGTTTTCGAGACGAGGGCCGTGGCGAAGTTATAGGAATCTCATAAAGGGCCGGCGGCGGTTCAATGCCCGCACTTATGAAATACCTATATCTCTCGCCCCGTCCCCATCTCGTTTTCAAATGCCGTTTTGACCATCCTGGAGAGGCCGGCCGACTGACCGACGCCATTCCAGGAGGCCTGACGTGACCGCCGCACGCCGACACCACGAACCGCCGTCACTCAGCGATCGCTTGCACAGCACGCAGGCGATAACCCGATCGTTGATGCTCGACATTATCGAGCACGCCTGCCGTCGCATCCCTTTGCTTGGACAAAGCGAACGCACCGCACGCATCTTGCGCCTGATCGACGTCGAGGCCTGGGCCGATGCCACGCTGGCGCTGATCGAGCTGGAGCTGCCGCTATGGCGGGTCCGCCGCATCGCCTATGACGAGGGCGAATGGCACTGTGCGCTATCGCGCGAGCGCGAGTTGCCGGATTGGCTCGACGCCGCGGTCGAGGCCCGCCACGCCGATCTTTCGCTGGCGCTGCTGGCGGCTTTCATCGAGGTCAAGGCATTGGCCCTGGAAGTTTCGCGTTCGAGCGTTCCCGTTGTTCGTCCCGCGTCTGACCCGCTCTATGAGCCGGTCGGCTGCGAAAATTTCGGCTAGTGGGCCGGACACAGTCCGGTTCGGGGCACTTATGACGTTCCTATATCGCAGCACCGACAGTCGTCTCGCATTCCTATGCTGCGACAGCCATCATGCAGGGCAGATCAAAGCGGCAGCTTCGCCGCCACGAATGAGGACTTCCAGCATGTCGATGCTGACACATGGCTTTGACCGGCCCTTCGATGGAGCCGAGCGCCCGGCGCGACCGTCAACGGCACGCAAGGCCCGGTTCGAGCGCTTTGCCCTTGGCGCGCTGACCATGCTCTCGATGGGAAGCGTGCTTACCGCGCTGATCGCGCTGAAGACCGCGATCCTTGTCTGGCGCCTCCACGCGTGACCAGCGCCTTGACCGTGAGGTTTTCCAGACATGGTTGAGCTGAAGATCATCATCCTGGTCGCATTGATGGCCGTGCTCCTGCTCAGCACGCGCATCGCGGCGACACCAACTTCGGACAGCTAGCGTGCAGCCGCTTAAGCGAAATCTGGAGCAGGCGATCACCACGACGGTCCTGACGGTGACCTTGAGCTTGATCTGGGGCGCGGTCCTGACGCTCGTCATCACACTCGTGGCGCGCGGGCTCGGAGCATAAGCCCTCACGCCCATCGACCGCGAATTGACCATGGCTGCCTACGGGGCGAGCAACCGGCTCCGTGGCCAAGAGGCACGGCTAAAAGGCGTGGCCAAAAACACCCGGCCGATCTGGCGCAGTTTCACGGAACCGTGTAGATCGGTTTCATGAGCATCAGCAACGTCAACGTCGTCGCCCATCCCCTGGTCCAGCACAAACTCTCCCTGATGCGGGAGAAGGACCGCTCGACCAAGAGCTTTCGCGAGATCCTGAACGAGATCGGGATGCTGCTCGGCTACGAGGTGACGCGCGACCTGCCGCTGGAGCTGGTCGATATCGAGACGCCGATTGCGCCGATGCGGGCGCCCAAGATCGCCGGCAAGAAGCTCACGCTGGCGCCGATCCTGCGCGCCGGCGTCGGCTTCCTTGACGGCATGCTGGCGCTGATGCCGTCGGCGCGCATCGCCCATATCGGGCTCTACCGCGATCCTGAGACGTTGCAGGCCGTCGAATATTACTTCAAGGCGCCGCAGGACCTGTCGGACCGCACCGTGATCCTGATGGATCCGATGCTGGCGACCGGCAATTCGGCCTGCGCCGGCGCCTCGCTGCTGAAGGCGCGCGGCGCCCGCGACATCCGCTTCGTCTGCCTTCTGGCCGCGCCTGAAGGCATCGCGCAGTTCCAGAGCGAGCATCCGGACGTGCCGGTCTGGACCGCCGCGATCGACGAGCAGCTCAACGACCATGGCTATATCGTGCCGGGCCTGGGCGACGCCGGCGACCGGATGTTCGGCACCAAGTAGACAGGTTCGCGCGGTCGGGTTAGTCCGGTTGCCATGAGCGCCAATGAGTTTTCGCTGCAATCGCTGATCCGGACCGAGGCCGCCGCCGATCCGGCCTTCGTGTTCGACGGCACGCGGGTCTCGCGCGCGGAGTTCTCGGAAAAGATCGAGCAGACCGCCGCCTGGCTTGCCGCGCAGGGTATCGGCACGGGCGACGTCGTCGCGGTCTGGCTGGTCAACCGGATCGAATGGATCGCGCTCCTGTTCGCCGCCGGCCGCCTCGGTGCCATCATTGCCGCCGTCAATACACGCTATCGCAGCGCGGAGGTCGCGCATCTCCTGAAGCTGTCCGGCACCAGGCTGATGGTGATCGAAGCCGCGTTTCGCTCGATCGACTTTGCCGCTATTCTCGCCGACGTCGCGAAGGACGAGGTGCCTGCGCTGCGAGAGATCGCGGTGGTCGGCGCGGATGAGATTCCCGCCCAATGGCCATGCGTGCGCTTCGACGCCTTCGACAAGCCCTATCCGCCGGCCCCGCCCGCTCAGGATGATTTCGATCTGCCGGTTCTGCTCTACACGACGTCAGGCACGACCAAAGGACCGAAACTCGTCGCGCATTCGCAGCGAACGTTGGCCACGCACGCCGCCTCCGTCGCCGAGGCGCTAAAACTCTCTCCCCAGCGCCATGCGCTGCTGGCCATGCTGCCGTTCTGCGGCACCTTTGGCATGACGAGCCTGCTCGGCTTCGTCGCAGCGGGCGCGACCGTCCACGCGCTCGACGCCTTCGAGGCCACGCCGGCGCTGAAGATTCTCCGCGAGTGCGGAATCACGCACGCCTTTGGCTCGGACGAGATGTTCCGCCGCATCCTCACCCTCACCGAGGCGCCGCATCCGTTTCCGCATCTCGAAGTCTGCGGCTTTGCCGCATTCCAGCCCGGCTGGCGCGAGCTCGCCGCGGAGGCCGAGGCGCGCGGCATGCCGTTGCACGGCCTCTACGGTTCGAGCGAGGTGCAGGCGCTGTTCTCGATCGCACGTGCGAGTGACGCCTTCACCGATCGCATCGAGGGCGGCGGCTGGCCGATGTCGCCGGAGGCCAAGGTCCGTGTGCGCGACACCGAGACCGGCGAACTCGCGGCTCGCGGCATCTCTGGCGAGATCGAGATCCATGCGCCGTCACGCTTCCTCGGCTACTATAACAATCCCGACGCGACGCGCGACGCCATCACCGCAGACGGCTTCTTCCGCACTGGCGATATCGGCCAGCTGCGCGGCGACGGCTCCTTCGTCTACGAAACCCGCGCGGGCGACGCCATGCGGCTCGGCGGCTTCCTCGTCGCGCCCGGCGAGATCGAGGACGAGCTCAAATCGTGCGCTGGCGTGGCCGACGCCCAGGTCGTCGCGGTCGATCTGAAGGGAAACGCACGCTGCGTTGCCTTCGTGGTTGCCACCCAGGACCCCCACCACGAGCCGCCGCGGCAGGACGCGTTGACCATGCGCCTGCGCGAGCGGCTCGCCGGCTACAAGGTCCCCGCGCGGATCTATGTCGTTGAGACCTTCCCCGTCACCGACAGCGCCAACGGCGTCAAGATCCAGCGCGCCCGGCTTCGGGCCATGGCGATGGAGCGGATCGCTGCGGAATAAGGTCTATGGGCTTCGCTTGGAAGCGACCATCGCAGGGCCGGCAATGGTGCGCGCTCGAGCCTAGTACGACTTCGCCAGTCCAAGCACCTTTTCCGCAATGAAGCTGAGCGCAAGCTGCGGGCTGACCGGCGCGATGCGCGGGATCAGCACCTCGCGCAAGTAACGCTCGACGTGGAATTCCTTGGCATAGCCGAAGCCGCCATGGGTCATCACCGCCTGCTCGCAGGCATGATATCCGGCCTCACCCGCAATGTATTTCGCGGCATTGGCGGCGCCGCCGCAAGGCATGCCCTTGTCGTATTGCCAGGCCGCCGACATCACCATCAACCAGGCCGCCTCGAGCTCGACCCAGTTGACGGCCAGCGGATGCTGAATGCCCTGGTTCTTGCCGATGGGCCGGTTGAACACCACGCGGGTCTTGGCGTATTCGGTCGCGCGCGACAGCGCGAGCTTGCCGAGGCCGACGGCTTCCGCTGCGATCAGAATGCGCTCGGGGTTCATGCCTTCGAGAATGTACTGGAAGCCTTTGCCTTCTTCGCCGATGCGATCCTCCATCGGGATTTCAAAGTCCTCGAAGAACAGCTCGTTGGAATCGACGACCTTGCGGCCCATCTTCTCGATCTCGTGGACCTTGATTCTGTTGCGATCGAAGTCCGTATAGAACAGGCTCAGCCCATGCGTCGGCGAGCGCACCTCCTCCAGCGGCGTGGTGCGCGCCAGCAGCAGGATCTTGTGCGCGACCTGCGCGGTCGAGATCCACACCTTCTGGCCGTTGACGATGTAGCGGTCGTTCTTGGCCACCGCGCGGGTCTTGAGCTGGGTGGTGTTGAGGCCGGTGTTGGGCTCGGTCACGGCAAAGCACGCCTTCTCGCGACCCTCGACCATCGGCGGCAGCATGCGCTTGCGCTGCTCTTCGGTGCCGAACACGACGACGGGATTGAGCCCGAACACGTTGATGTGCACCGCGGATGCGCCGGACATGCCGGCGCCGGATTCGGCGATGGCGCGCATCATGATCGCGGCCTCGGTGATGCCGAGGCCGGAGCCGCCATATTCCTCCGGCACGCAGATGCCGAGCCAGCCGGCGTCCGCCATGGCCTTGTGAAAGTCGTGCGGGAAGCCGCCGTCGTGGTCCTTCTTCAGCCAATAAGCGTCGGGAAAGTCCTCGCAAACCTTTGCGACAGCGTCGCGAATGGCTTCCTGCTGAGCGGTGAGCGCGAAATCCATGTTCTTGATCTCCTTCTTGGGAGAAGCGATCGCGCAATCTCCCCCTCGTCGCGTTCCCCACTCGACGGCCGTGGCGGATTGGTGCGCCCGAACGTGCCTTCGCTTGCGTTCTTTAACTTGAAAAACAGGGTACAGATACGTGAATTTCCCTATCAACTGTGTGTAGCATGCATAGGGTCATGCGGCGCGAGGATGCGGGCGCGCCGTTATTTCGTAGGGAGGAAACCGCGATGGCCGGACTTTATTTCGAGGAGTTTTCCGTGGGCCAGGAGTTCAGGCATCCCCTGACGCGGACCGTCACGGAGATGGACAACACCATGTTCAGCCTGCTGACGCTCAATCCGCAGCCGCTGCACATCGACGCACATTTTGCGGCCCAGACCGAGTTCGGCCAGCGCATTTTCAACAGCCTTTACACTCTTGGGATCATGATCGGCATGACGGTCTATGATACGACCATGGGCACCACCGTTGCCAATCTCGGCATGACCGACGTCACTTTTCCGAAACCGGTCTTCCATGGCGACACGCTGCGGGCGACGACGAAGGTGCTATCTTTGAGAGAATCAAATCGCGTCCCAAAGCGGGCATCGTCGAGTTCGAGCACCACGCTCTCAACCAGAACGACGAGATCGTCGGCAAATGCCGCCGCATGGCGATGATGCACAAGAGGCCGGTCTGATGCGTTCGATGCTGTTCGTGCCGGGCGACTCCCCGCGCAAATTCGAGAAGGCCAGCGAAGGCAACGCCGGCGCGCTGATCATCGATCTCGAAGATTCCGTCGTCACCGACAAGAAGCCGGAGGCGCGCGGGCTGACGCTGGCGATGCTCAACGGCCGCAACAAGCCGCATCAGCTCTATGTCCGGGTCAACGCGCTCGACACCGGCATGACGCTCGCTGACCTTGCCGCGGTGATTCCAGGCAAGCCCGACGGCATCGTGCTGCCGAAATCGCAGGGTGGCGACGACGTGCGACAGGTCGCGACTTGGCTCGAAGCTTTTGAGGCTGCGGCTGGCATCGCCATCGGCTCGACACGCATCGTCTGCGTCGCGACCGAAACCGCAGGATCGATCTTCGGGCTCGGCAGCTACAAGGGCTGCTCCCCTCGCCTCGCGGGCCTGATGTGGGGCGCGGAGGATCTCTCGGCCTCGCTCGGCGCGACTGAAAAGGCGTCAGGCGGTGTGTTCCACAGCCCTTATCGGCTGGCGCGCGATCTCTGCCTGATGGCGGCGGCCGCGGCCGAGGTCGCGCCGATCGACACCGTCTATACCGATATCGACAATCTGGCGGGGCTCGAACAGGAAACGCGCGCGGCGCGGCGCGACGGTTTTTCGGCGAAAGCGCTGATCCATCCCAAGCACGTCGACGTGGTCAACGCGGCGTTCGAGCCGACCGAGGCCGAACGCAATTGGGCGGAGAAGGTGATCACGGCGTTCGCGAACAATCCGAATTCCGGCACGCTGCGCCTCGACGGCCAGATGATCGACAAACCGCATCTTCGCGCCGCGAAGAAGATCCTCGGCCAGAGCTAGATCAGGACGCCGCGCTTCGACAGATGGGATCGAAGCCACTCTCAGCGTCGTCGTGGCCGGGCTTGTCCCGGCCATCCACGGGCTTCCACGCAACCGGCACCCAAAACGTGGATGCCCGGGACAAGCCCGGGCATGACGAAGCGAAAACGTCCCGCCCCTCACTTTCCGCAGGCAGGAGAGGCGAAGACCGCCGCTAGACGATCTTGATCGACATGTCCGGCAAGCCGTCGAGCTTGCACAACAGCACGTCGCCCTTCACGACCGGGCCGACATTCTCGGGCGTGCCGGAATAGATGATGTCGCCGGCCTTCAGCTCGAACGCTTCCGACAGTTTTGCGATCTGCTCGGCCACGCTCCAGATCATCTTGCTGAGATCCGAGCTCTGCTTGACGGTGCCATTGATCGCCAGCGAAATAGCGCCCTTGTCGAAATGACCGGTCTTGCTGGCCGGGTGGATCGGTCCGATCACCGCGGCGTGGTCAAAGCTCTTGCCGATCTCCCATGGCTTCTTCTCCGCGGCCATGCCGTTCTGGAGATCGCGTCGGGTCATGTCGAGGCCGAGCGCGTAGCCATAGACGTGGTCGAGCGCCTTCTCGGCCGGGATGTTGCTGCCGCCGGATTTCAGCGCGGCGACCAGCTCGACCTCGTGATGATAGTTCTTGGTCAGCGACGGATAAGGATGATCGGCGACCTCGCCGACCGCGACGTTCTGGATCGCGTCAGTCGGCTTCTGGAAGAAGAACGGCGGCTCGCGGTTCGGGTCCGAGCCGCGCTCGATCGCGTGCGCCGCATAGTTGCGCCCGATGCAGTAGATGCGGCGGACCTGGAACACCTGGGTTTCGCCGACGATCGGGATGGTGACCATCGGCACCGGAAAGATCGGCTTCGGCCCGGCCTGCGCCGCAGCCGGCGCAACTTCCGCGATTGAGGCAGCACTTGCCGCCGCTGCAATTGCGAGCAGCTCTCGTCGCGTGGCTGAGATCCCTGTCATGTTTTGTGCTCCCTTTTTATGTTCGTTGGGCGCATCATGCACGCCGACCCGCCTGATAATCAATATTCAGTATGCCAGCAACGCTGCACCGGCACCTCGTCTAATCGACGAGAACACCGCCCGCAGCCCCGCCTTCCCACCCCGGCTCCCATTCGCCCTAGCATGGAACTTGCATAAATTCTGGGCGACATGGACGCCGCATGAACCTCATCAGCCTCGATATCCGCATGCTCCGGTCGCTGATCTCCGTGGTCGAGACCGGCAGCATTACCGAGACCGCGCGGCGGCTGGGCCGTACCCAGCCGGCGATCACCCTGCAATTGCAGCGGCTGGAGGAGCTCACCGGCAAGCAATTGTTCGAGCATGCCGGGCGCCGGCTGACGCTGAGCGAGGACGGCACCACGGTTCTCACCTACGCCAAATCCATCCTGCGGTTGCATGACGAATTGATTTCGCAACTGGCGTCACAGGAGATCGAGGGTCAGGTCGTACTCGGCACGCCCGACCTCTACGCCGCCTTCATGCTGCCGCAGATCCTCAGCGTGTTCCGAAAATCCTTTCCCCGCGTCCAGGTCGAGCTCAATTGCGCGCTCTCGACGCCGCTGGTGGGCCTCGTCAAGCGCGGCGATGTCGACATCGCGCTCGTCACCCGCATGAACGATTTTACGGGCGGCCAGGTGGTGCGACGCGAGCAGTTGGTCTGGATGACCGGCGAGCAGTCTGCCGCGCACCAGGAACGGCCCATTCCGCTGGCGTTGCTGCCGCCCGGCAACATCTACCGCGACTACGCGATCGACACGCTGGAACGCGCGAATTTGCGCTGGCGCATCGCCTGCGTCAGCGAAAGCGTCGGCGGCCTCCAGGCAGCGGCGTTCGCCGGCATGGCCGTGACCGTACTCGGCCGCAGCGCCCTGGTGCCGGCGATGCGCGAGATCGGCCCGAACGAGGGCCTGCCGCCGCTGCCGAAGATCGAGCTGCTGCTCTACAAGTCGAGCGGCGCGACCTCGAAGGCGGCGACCGCCTTGCACGACTATCTCGCGCACTATCTGCGCCTCGACGAGGAGCTCAGCGGCCGCGGCGATCCGATCGAGCTGTCCTGAGCTGGGGCCTGTTCCCGCTGCGATGGTGCGCTCCCTCGCCCCGTTCTTACGGGGAGAGGGTTGGAGTGAGGGGCTGCTTCCGCACATTCGGTGAGAGCTGCCCTCGCGGCAACTCCCCCTCACCCGGATTGCATCTCCGATGCAATCCGACCTCTCCCCGCAAGCGGGGCGAGGTTAAGGCGCCGCTTTCGTGCGCGCGGGACTTTCGCGGAGCGCCAGTGACGGCCAGAAGTTTGCCCAGGGCTGGGCCGCTTCGAACGCAGCGGCGATGCGGAAGATCGTGGGCTCGTCGAGCCAGCGCGCCACGATCTGCAAGCCGATCGGCAGCCCATCGCGATCGAAGCCGCAGGGCAGCGTCGCCGCCGGAAGACCGGCGAGGTTGATCGGCCAGGTGAAGGGCGACCAGCCGAGATGCGGATCGACCTTGCCGCCGTCGATCGTCTCGACGCCGAGGCGACCGGCCTCGAACGCGGTCACCGCGACGGTCGGCGTCACCAGCGCATCGACTCGCTCGAAAAGCTTCAGGAAGCCGCTGCGAGCCTGGCCGCGGCGATACCCCGCTTCGATATAGTCCGTGCCGCTGTAGCGTCGGCCTGCACTGATGACGTCAAGATAATCTGCTTCGGAGCTGGCGAGATCGGCTGTGGTCTTGCTCGAGACCGCGGCCGCCTGTTCGGTGAAGGCGATCGGCTTCAGCGTGTGCTCGAGGATCCCGGGATCGAGGCCCGGACCATCCATGGTGACCTGCGCGCCGCAGGCATCGAGAATGGCCAACGCCTTGCCGAACGCCGCGCGTACATCGGGGCTGACGGCGGCGTAGCCTAGATCGACGCTGGCGCCGATACGAATACCGCTCAACGGCTCGGCCTTCGTGTCGAACCGCCGCGCCGCCACTGGCAGGCTCGCGGGATCGCGCAGATCGTAGCCGGCGATGATCTCCAGCATCAGCGCAGCATCGGCGACCGTGCGCGTGATCGGCCCGGTATGCGCGAGCGAGCCCCAGGACGGTGGCGAGAAGCCGGGCGAACGCGGCACCAGGCCAAAGGTCGGCTTCAGGCCGAACACACCGCAGAAGGACGAGGGCACGCGGATCGAGCCGACGCCATCGGTTCCGATCGCGATCGGACCGCAGCCGGCGGCAACGCCCGCCGCCGCCCCGCCGCTCGATCCGCCACTGGTGCGACCCGGGTTCCAGGGGTTGCGCGTGGTGCCGGTGACCGGGCTGTCCGCCGTCAACTTGTAACCGGACTCGCAGGTCGTGGTCTTGCAGGTGACGATTGCACCCGCCTCCTTCAGCGCCGAGACAACCGCGGCGTCGACATCGGGCACGAAGGCCTTGTTCATCGGCGAGCCGCCATAGGCCGGCACGCCCGCGACAAAGACCAAATCCTTGATCGTCACGGGTATACCCGCGAGCGCCCCCTTGGTCTCGCCGGCACGCATCTCCCTGGTGAGACGATCGGCCTCCGCCCTCGCCTGCTCGTACATCGGCGTCACCACCGCGTTGCAGGTCTTGTTCGTCACCTCCAGCGCGGCAATGGTGTCGTCGACGACATCGCGCGGCGTGAACGCCTTGCGCCGGTAGCCGGCCAGGATCTCGGTTGCCGAAAGCGAGCCAAGGCCAGTCGGCGCCGGCGGGAAGGCCGTTCGGCCGGAACCATCAGTCATCATCAACCCTAAAGAGCTAGCTGAGCGCCGCGTCGACGGCGCGCTTGGCCATGACCGTGACGAGATGCGCACGGTAGTCGGCTTCGGCATGGATGTCGGAGGTGAGACCGTCGGTGTCGATCTTGATCGCCGCGATCGCGGACGGATCGAAACTTCGAGACAGTGCTTCTTCCATCGGGGGAACGCGGAATACGCCGGAGCCCGCTCCGGTCACGGCCACGCGAACGCCATCGGCGAATTTCGCCGCGAACACGCCGACCAACGCATAGCGCGACGCCGGCGCCTTGAACTTGGAGTAGCCCGCCTTGACCGGCACCGGAAAGCGGATCGCCGTGATGATCTCGCCTGGTTCAAGCGCGGTCTCGAACAGGCCGCGGAAGAACCCGTCGGCCGCGATCTCGCGCGTGCTGGTGACGACGGTCGCCCCCAATCCGAGCACACCTGCCGGATAATCGGCCGCTGGATCGTTGTTCGCGACCGAGCCGCCGATAGTGCCGCGGATGCGGACGGCGGGATCGCCGATCATCGAGGCCAGCGCGGCGAGACCGGGGATCTTCGCCTGGACCAGCTTCGAGGCGGCCACCACCGCATGTGGCGTCATCGCACCGATGGTGATAGTGGCGCCGTCGTCGCTGATGCCCTTCAGATGTCCGAGCCTCGACAGGTCGACTAGGGCGGGCGGACTGGCGAGCCGCTGCTTCAGCGTCGGGATCAGCGTCATGCCCCCGGCGACGAGCTTGCTGTCCTCGATCGAGGTCAGCAGTTTGGCCGCATCGGGAATTTCGCTCGGCTGATGATAGGCAAACGGTTTCATGGTTGTTCTCCCCTATTCCGCGGCGACTGGCAAGGACGCGTTCTGCAGCAGGCGCCAGATCCGGTTCGGCGTCGCCGGCATGTCGACATGAGTGACGCCGAGATGCGACAGCGCATCCACCACCGCGTTGATGACCGCTGCCGGTGAACCGATGGTGCCGACCTCGCCGCAGCCCTTCACGCCCATCGGCGTGTGGGTACACAGCGTCGAATGGGTCGCGATGTTCATCATCGGCATGTGGTCGGCGCGCGGCATGCAATAGTCCATCAGCGAGCCCGACAGCAGCTGTCCCGAGCCCTCGTCATAGACCGCGTTCTCGTACAGCGCCTGACCGACGCCCTGCACGATGCCGCCATGCAACTGGCCCTCGACGATCATCGGGTTGATGACGGTGCCGACGTCGTCCACGGCGGTGTAATTGACCAGCGTCACCGTGCCGGTTTCCGGGTCGATCTCGACCTCGGCAATGTGGCAGCCGCCGGGATAGGTGAAGTTGACGGGATCATAATAAGCCTGCTCTTCCAGTCCCGGCTCCAGCACTTCGAGCGGATAGTCGTGCGGCACGTAGGCGGCGCCCGCGATCTCCTCGAACGTCTTCATGCGGTCGGTGCCTGCGACCGAGAATTTTCCGGCCTCGAACTGGATATCCACTTCGGCCGCCTCAAGCAGATGCGCCGCGATCTTCTTGCCCTTCGCGACCACCTTGTCCGTCGCCTTCGACAGTGCCGCGCCGCCGACCACCAGCGAACGCGAGCCATAGGTGCCCATGCCGAACTGCACGCGGTCGGTATCGCCGAACACGATGTCGACATTGTCAAACGCGACACCGAGCTTTTCCGAGACGATCTGCGCGAACGTCGTCTCGTGGCCCTGGCCGTGATTGTGCGTGCCGATCATGACCGTGACCTGGCCGGTCGGATGCACCCGCACCGTGGCGCTCTCATAGAGCCCGCCGCGCGCGCCCAATCGTCCCGCGAAGCGCGACGGCGCGAGGCCGCAGGCCTCGACATAGGTCGAATAGCCGAGCCCGCGGAATTTGCCCCTGCGCGCCGACTCCGCCTTGCGGATACCGAAGTTCTTGACGTCGGCCGCGACAAGCGCGCCGTCGAGACACCCCATCGGATCGCCGGAATCGTACTGCACCAACACCGGCGTCTGGTACGGATAGGCCTCCTTCGGGATCATGTTGCGTCGGCGGATCTCGACCCGGTCGATCCCCATCTCGCTGGCTGCGACATCGACGATGCGCTCCAGCACGAAGGTCGCCTCGGGACGGCCGGCGCCGCGATAGGCGTCGACCGGAACCGTGTTGGTGAAGACCACCTTCACGTTGCAGTAGATTGCCGGCGTGGTGTAGACGCCGCCGAGCAGCGGTCCGTAGAGATTGGTCGGGATGTTCGGCCCGAAGGTCGAGAGATAGCCACCCATATTGGCGAGCGTGTTGACGCGGAAGGCCAGAAACTTTCCGGTCTCGTCCAGTGCGAGTTCGGCCTCGGTGACGTGATCGCGGCCGTGGCGATCGGAGACGTAGCCTTCGGAGCGGCTCGCAACCCATTTGATCGGCCGCATCACGCGCTTGGCGGCCCAGGTGATCACGGCCTCCTCGCCGTAGTGGAACTGCTTGACACCGAAGCCGCCGCCGACATCGGGCGCGACCACGCGCAGCTTGTGCTGCGGAATGTTCAGCACCAGCGCGCCCATCAGGAAGCGCACGACATGCGGGAACTGGCTGGTGGTCCACAGCGTGAAACGATCGGTGCCGGGCTCATATTCGGCGATCGCCGCACGCGGCTCCATCGGGTTGCCGATCAGCCGGTTGTTGACGAGGCTGAGCTTTGCGACATGCGCCGCTTTCCGGAACGCGGTCTCGACCGCCGCCTTGTCGCCGAGCTCCCAATCGCAACAGATGTTGTTCGGAACGTCGTCGAACAATTGCGGCGCGCCGGGCCGCACGGCTTCAAGCACGCCGACCACCGAGGGTAGCACCTCGTAGTCGACCGTCAGCAGCTCGGCTGCCGCGCTAGCCTGCGCCGGCGTCTCCGCGACGATGAAGGCAACCATGTCGCCGACGAAGCGCACCTTGCCCTGCGCCAGCATCGGGAACGGCGGCTCCTTCATCGGCACACCCTTGGCGTCCGTGATACCCCAGCCGCAGGGCAGCGAGCCCAGCTTGTCCGCGGCGGCATCCTCGCCGGTCAGCACCGCGATGACGCCGGGCGATGCGAGTGCCGCACTCTTGTCGATCTCGCGCAGGATCGCGTGTCCGTGCGGCGATCGCACGAACACACCCGCCGTCATGCCCGGACGCTTGATGTCGGACACGTAATTGCCGCGGCCGGTGAGGAAGCGCTGGTCCTCTTTCCGTTTCGGTGAGGCGCCGATCCCGATCACATTGCCCATGGTCACTCTCCCCTGGCGGCGTTCATGGCGGCAGCGCCTGCTATCACCGAGACGACGATGTTCTGATAACCGGTGCAGCGGCAGATGTTGCCTTCAAGGCCGTGGCGGACGTCGGCTTCCGACAAGTCCGGCTTCTCGGTCGCGAGCGCCACCGCCGTCATCAGCATGCCGGGCGTGCAAAAGCCGCATTGCAGACCGTGATGCTCGCGAAACGCCTCCTGCATCGGATGCAGCCGGTTCGAACCCGGCGCATCTTGCAGGCCCTCGATGGTGAGCAGCGTCGCACCGTCGAGCGCAGGCGCCAGCAGCGTGCAGCTCTTCACCGGCAGGCCGTCGAGATGCACCACGCAGGCGCCGCACTGGCTCGTGTCGCAGCCGATATGGGTGCCGGTGAGATTGAGCTGCTCGCGCAGCAGCTCTGCGACGAGCGTCGCCGGCTCGACATCGACAGTGGTTGGCCGTCCGTTGAGTGTGAAGGATATCTGCACGATCATACTCCTGTGCGCGACGGGTCTTTAGGCGAGTGGAAGCGCGCTGCCGGTGGCCCATGTGGCCATCACGACGTCGCCGACGGTGAACGGATCCGCGAAGAAGGTCTTTTCCGGCACGTAGGCGACGAACGCGTCGTCCGGCACGGTGTCGAGCATGACCTTGACGAAATAGCCCTGGTATTCGATCGCGAGCACGCGGCTCGGCAGCGAATTGGAGCAGCCCGGCGGCAGCTCCCTGCCCGGCCGGACCAGCGCGACATCGTCGCGGCGCACGGCGATATCGATCTTGTCACCGACGCTGACCGTGGACCGCGCCTGAAGCGGGACCTCGATGCCATCAGGCGCCGCCTGCGCGAGCGTAAAGGTCGAACCGTTGACCTTCTCGACCCGCCCCGACAGCACGTTCTGCCCGCCCATGAACTCGGCGACGTAACGATCATGCGGATGGGCATAGACGTCGCGGGCCGCGCCCGCCTGCTTGATCCTGCCCTGCTCCATCACCACCACCAGATCGGCGAGCGCGATTGCCTCGAGCTGGGTGTGGGTGACGTGGATGAAAGTAATGCCGAGCTCCTGCTGCATCCGCCTGAGCTCCTGGCGCATCTGCACGCGGAGCTGCTCGTCGAGCGCGGAGAGCGGCTCATCGAGCAAAAGCACCCTCGGCTCGGTGATCGCGGCGCGCGCCAGCGCCACACGCTGCTGCTGGCCGCCGGAGAGCTGCGCCGGCAGGCGGTCGGCGAACTGCGTCAGACGCACCTTCTCGATCATGGCATCGGCTGCGCGCAGGCGATCGGGCTTCGACATGCCGCGCACGCGGAGCGCAAAGGCGATGTTCTCGCGCACGGTCAGATGCGGGAACAGCGCGTAGGACTGAAACATCATCGCGGTGCGCCGCTGCACCGGCGCGAGGCCGACGACGTTCTGGCCGCCGATCACGATCTCACCGGCGGTCGGGTCCTCGTGGCCGGCGATCATGCGCAGAATCGTGGTCTTGCCGCAGCCGGACGGACCGATGAAGCAGCAATAGGCGCCGTCGGCGATCTTGAGGTTGACGCCGTCGACCACATTGCTGACGCCGTCAAAGCTCTTGCAGATGCCCGCCAGTTCGATATCGCCGCGATCGCTCTTCATTTCCCAGCTCAACCCTTTGTGCTGCTGCCGCGTTTCTTCTGGATCAGCACGATGCTGCCCAGGCTCGCGCCGATGACGATGAAGGAGACGATAGTGGTCACGGTGCCGAGCGCATAGAGCGAGGGCGAGGTGACGTTCAGGGTCATGCTCCAGATCTCCAGCGGCAGCGTGTTCAGTGAGCCCGCAGTCTGGAGGCTGCGGGCGAACTCGTCGTAGGAGAGCGTGAAGCCGAACAGCGCGACCGCGACCAGGCCGGGCGCCAGCACCGGAATCATCACCAGCCGGATCGATTGCCAGCGGCTGGCGCCGAGATCGTAGGCCGCCTCCTCCCAGACATGGTTGAAGCGCGACATCACCGCGAACATCACGAGCACGCCGAACGGCAGCGTCCAGGACAATTGCGCGCCAAGCGCCGAGGTGTACCAGCTCGCATTGAGCCCGAGGGCCTGGAACAACAGACCGGTGCCGAGGCCGAGCACGAGACCCGGAGCGACCAGGCTGCCGATCATCATGTAAAACACGACGGTGTCGCCGCGAAAGCGCTTGCGAAAACCGAGCCCGGCGAGGAATGAGACCACCACCGTGATGACAGTGACGATGACGGCAAGCTTGATCGAACGGTCGAACGAGCCCTTGACGTCACCGGTCCGCACCTGGGTGAAGAGATCGACGAACCAGTGCAGCGAAGTGCCCTTCATCGGGAACACGAGGCCGCCACGAATGTCCTGGAACGACAGGACGTAGATGCAGAACATCGGGCCGTACAGCGCGATCACATAGAACCCGAATAGCGTCGCCAGAACATAGAACGTCCACGGCCGGCCGCCCTTGCTCGGTGCAATCGCGTTGGTCGTCGCCGGCGCGACCGTCTTTGACATGTCAGTCTTGGAAATGTCAGTCTTGGGCATGTCGGTGAGAACCGCGCTCATCGCGTGATCTCCTGCCTGATGTCGACGGTGCGCAGGATCAGCGAGACGATCGCGACCAGCACCAGCGTCAGCAGCACCGCGCTTGCCGCCGCGGTCGGATATTGCAGCACGCCGACGTCCTCGTAGAACGCGCTGACCACCGAGGCCGAGCCGCCGCCGGACATCACCTTGACGACGAAGAAATCGCCCATCACGATCGAGACGACGAAGATGGTGCCGAGCGCGATGCCGCTCTTGGACATCGGCACCACGATCAGGCGCATGATGTCGAAACGGCTGGCGCCTGCATCGATCGCGGCCTCGATCAGCTTCTTGTCGATCCGTGCCATGGAATTGAAGATCGGCACGATCATGAAAATGGTGAGCTGGTGGACATAGGCGATGACGACCGCCAGGTCCGAGAACAGCAGCACTTCCAGCGGCTGGCGGATCAGGCCGAGCCCCAGCAGCGCCTGGTTGATCAGGCCTTCCTTGCCGAGCAGCGGAATCCAGGAAATCATCCGGATGATGTTCGAGGTCCAGAACGGCACCGTGCAGAGCAGGAACAGACCAATCGCCAGCAGTTGGTTGCGAACGTGGAAAACCAGGAAGTATGCGACGAAGAAGCCGATGATCAGCGTAAATATCCAGGTCAGCACCGTGAACTTGATCGTCGCCAGATACAGCTTCAGCGTCAGCGCTGAATGCAGCACCTCGACATAGCTTGCGAGCGTGAAGCCCGGCGTCAGCCCGCCAAAGCCGTCGGTGGCGAAGAAGCTCGCGGCCAGCACGACCAGGATCGGCGCCACGAAGAACGGTACGAGTACCAGCACGAGCGGCGACACGTAGAGCCAGCCGGCGAGATTTGCGCGTGGTGGGGTTTGACTGGTCTGCATGTTGGCAAACGCCTCGAACTCGGTCTTTTCGCACCGGCGCATCGCCGCGCCGGCGCTTCGTTCACGTCAGGTGAAGCAGGTTTCAGGCCACCTTGAAGTCGTTCCAGCGCTTGTTCATGTAGGCAGCTTCGTCCATCAGCGTGTTCCAGCAGGAGATGTTCTTGACGCGGTCGAGGAACGAGCCGCCGTCACGCTTGGTGCCGCTCTTCTCCATCGGCACGCCATAGGGGTCGTTGACCACCTCGGGCGCGGGCTGGCCCTCGTACCAGAACGCCCATTCGGCCGGCGTGAGGAATTTCTTCGCAGTCGAAGGCACCGGGCTGTAATAGCCGTAGCGCGCGACGAAGCCGCCCTGCCATCCCGACAGATACCAGTTGAGATATTCGTAGGCCGCGTCCAGCTTCTTGCCGGAGAGATGCTTCATCAGCCCCATGCCGTTGCACCAGCCGCGATAGCCTTCCTTGCCGTTCTTGATGTTGACCGGCGCGTAGACGCAGGGGATTTCTTTCACGCGTACCGCGGCAACCGCCGGCGACCACATCGACTGGATGACCACTTCGCCCGCCGCCATCAGCTGCACCGACTGGTCGAAGGTGGTCCAGGTCGCGCGGAACTGGCCCTGCTTCTTGAGCTCGATCAGCTTGTTGCAGGTGAAGTCGATCTCCTCCTTGGTCATGTTGCCCTTGTTGCCGTACTTGATCAGCCCGGCGCTTTCGAAGCAGAGCGCGGCGTCCATGATGCCGATCGCGGGCACGTCGAGAATCGCGGCCTTGCCCTTGAATTTCGGATCGATCAGATCCTTCCATTCCGTGACTTCATGGCCGACGAGGTCGGGGCGATAGCCAATGGAGTCGGCGTTGTAGACCTGCGGCAGGAAGGTCGCCCATTCGGTCACGCCGTCGTTCAGATCGGTCGAATCCGGCTTGGCGATATACATCGCTTCGTAGGGCGAGATGCCCTGGCGCGGGATCTTGTGACCGTCGATCTCGCCCTTGGTGAAGATCGGCAGGATGTTGTCGAACTCCTTGACCTTCTTGACCTCGATGCCCTGGATCACGCCGCGCTTGGCGGCGAGCTTGGCCTGCCAGCCCTCGAGATCGGCGATGTCGACCGTATTAGGCTGGCTTATGAAGCGGTTGATGGCGGCGGAGGTGTCGAGGTTCTGCATCGTCACCTTGAAGCCGAGATCCTTGGCCGCCTGGTCGCCGATCGCCTTCACCACCGAATAGGACACGCCGACATGGCGCAGCTCGATATCCTTGATCTCCTGCGCCCAGATCGTCGGGAACCCGCGGATCGCGTCCGATCCTGCCGCCGCGCCGGCCACCGCCGCGGCGCCCTTCAACAGCGTGCGCCGGCTCAGCTTTTTCGCAGGCTTGTCGCTCGTCCCCGCCGGATTGGCAGTGGATGTCCCCTTGTCCCTGTCAAGCATGGCAACCCTCGTTGGCTACGATGAACGCTGCGCACCGGTCGCCATTGACCGGCTGCGGATGTGATCAATTGCGAGGGAGGCTATGGGCGGGATGTTGTGAAGTAAAATTGGAAGTAAAAATTCGCCGCATAAACGCGGCTAATGGTTCGCCCCGCTGCATCGGCTTTTGGCAGCGCGCATAAGAAGGCGTCAGGACCTGCATACAAAAACGATAGCTTCGAACGTGCGGGCCCGTTCGCGCGGCAGACGTGATGAAGGCGGTGCTCAGGACCTGAGCTGGTCCCGCGCCGTCTCCGGCGCCATCAGCGTTGCGATGATGGTGATGACCGACAGCGCGATGATGTAGACCGACACGGCCCAATAAGAACCGGCCCATGCCAACAGTGCCGTCGCAATCAGCGGCGAGAAGCCGCCGCTCAGCGCGGCGGCAACGTTGGCTCCCAGCGATGCGCCGCTGTAGCGCACCTGGGTACGGAACAGCTCCGGCATGAAGGCCGCCTTCGGCCCGAACAGCAACGCATGCGTCAGTGTCATCGTGACGACGAGCGCGAGCGTGATCAGCGCCGGGTCCCTGGTGTCGAGGAACCAGAACAACGGAAATGCCAGCGCCACAGAGAACACACCGCCGGCGAGATACAGCGCCTTGCGGCCGAAGATGTCGGACAGCCAGCCGGCGAGAGGCAGCGTCGCGAGTTCGACGAGCGCGGCATAGACCACCGCGTTCAGGATCACCTGCCGCGGCAGGCCGAGCTGCGTCGTGGCATAGACCACGGTGAAAACAGTGAGGAGATAAGCGAGCCCGACTTCGGACACCGTGATACCGATCGCCAGCAGGAAGCTGCGCCAGTCGCGGCGCAGGACTTCCAGCGCCGGCTGCGCCAGAACCTCCTTGCGCTCGAGCACCTCCTTGAAGTGCGGCGTCTCCGCAAGTTTCAGCCGCACGATGAAGCCGACGCCGACGAGCAGGATGCTGATCAGAAACGGGACGCGCCAGCCCCAGCTCAGGAAGTCCGCCTCGGGCAGCTGCGTCATCAGACCAAAAATGCCGGTGGACGCGGCGACGCCGACGGGGAAGCCGATCTGCACCAGGCTGCCGTAAAAGCCGCGGCGGTTGCCGGCGTGCTCGGCGACCATGACCACGGCGCCGCTCCACTCGCCACCGAGCCCGATGCCCTGGACGAAGCGCAAAATGACGAGGAAGATCGGCGCCCAGACGCCGATCTGGCTGTAGGTCGGCAAGCAACCGATCAGGAACGTGCCCAGTCCCATCGCGATCATGGTCGCGACCAGCATCTTCTTGCGGCCGAGCCGGTCGCCATAATGCCCGATGATCGCGCCGCCGATCGGCCGCGCGACGAAGCCAACCGCATACGTCGAGAACGCCGCCAGCGTGCCGACGAAGGGATCGAAGCTCGGGAAGAACAGCTTGTTCAGAACCAGCGCCGCCGCCGTGCCGTAGATCAGGAAGTCATACCACTCGATCGCGGTGCCGAGCGCGGCTGCCCACACCACATGCGCCGTCGTCGATTTCTCCGCCGCACTGGAGACTCCCGCTGCTGCCGTCATTGCCATGCCCCACAATTTCCGGGTGGCATCATGGCTAATCATGATTGAGGTTGCAACTTGCGGGAGTGTTAGTTCTCCCCAGATCACGGTGCGAGATTTTCGCGCCACTTCCTCCTCACCGTCATCCCGGCCTAGTGCGCAATTGCGCACGGGGGGCCGGGACCCATAACCACAGGGAGGAGTTTGGCGAGGACGCGTGCTCCGGTACTGCGACCGCCCGGCATCCAGAGATCACGCGGTATGGGTCCCGGCCTTCGCCGGGACGACGTGGAACTTTTATTCGCTATTGACAAACTAATTCGCCAATATCTAATTTGCCTTCACAATAACCAGCCGCGCCAAGCGGCCATAAACGAGAGGGAACGACGATGAGAGGGCTTTTGGCCTGCGCCATGCTCGCGGCCATGACTTCGGCTGCCATGACCACCGTTGCGAACGCGCAAATCTCCGACGACGCGGTGCGGATCGGCGTGCTGACGGATCTGTCGAGCTGGGGCCGCGACAACAGCGGGCCGGGCTCCGTGGAGGCGGCGAAAATGGCGGTAGAGGAGTTCGGGCCCACCGTGCTCGGCAAGCCGATCGAGATCATCAGCGCCGACCACCAGATGAAGACCGACGTCGGCGTGCAGATCGTGCGCGGCTGGCTCGACAACGGCAAGGTCGATGCCGTCGTCGACATCCCCAATTCCGGCATCGCGATCGCCGTCCACAACATGGTGCGCGAGCGCAACAAGATTGCGCTGCTCTCCGGCCCCGGCGCGAGTTCGCTGACCGACGAGCTTTGCAGCCCGAACACCGTGCACTTCACCTACGATACCTACGCGCTGTCGAAGGTGACGGCCTCCGCCGTGATCAAGGAAGGCGGCAAATCCTGGTACTTCATCACCGCCGACTACGCCTTCGGCCAGCAGCTCGAAAAGGATGCCACCCGCTTCATCAACGAGATGGGCGGCAAGGTCCTCGGCGGCGTGAAGCACCCGACCAACACGGCCGATTTCTCCTCCTTTGCACTCCAGGCGCAAAGCTCGAAATCGGACGTGGTCGCCTTCGCCAATGCCGGCCAGGACACCGACAATGCGATCAAGCAGTCCGGCGAGTTCGGCCTGGTCCAGGGCGGCCAGAAGCTGGTCGGCCTCCTGATGTTCGACACCGACGTGCACGCGATCGGCCTCAAATCCGCGCAGGGCACCTACATGACCACGGCGTCCTATTGGAACATGGACGAAGCGACCCGCGCCTGGTCGCGGAAATTCTACGAGCGCACCAAGGTGATGCCGACCATGATCCAGACCGGCGTTTACGGCTCGGTGCTGCATTATCTCAAGGCCATCAAGGCCGCCGGCACCGATGATCCCGCCAAGGCGATGGCCAAGATGCGCGAGCTGCCAATCGAGGATACATTCGTCCACGGCGGCAAGTTGCGCGAGGACGGCCGCGTCATTCGCGACATGTATCTCGCCAAGGTGAAAACACCCCAGCAGTCCAAGGAACCCTGGGATTATTTGGAGATCATCAAGACGGTGAAGGGCGAGGACGCCTTCCGCCCGGTCTCCGAATCCAAATGTCCGCTGCTCAAGAAGTGAGGCCTGCATGACCGGCAACGAGCGCAGCGCAATTGAGACTTACGAGTGCGATGTGCTCGTGGCCGGATCGGGCTGCTCCGGCATGTCGGCCGCGATCACCGCGCGCTTTCGCGGCCTTGACGTCCTGATCGTCGAGAAGGAGCCGCGCTTCGGCGGCACCACCGCCCGCTCCGGCGGCTGGTTGTGGATTCCCGGCACCTCGCTGGCCAAGGCTTACGGCATCGCGGAGACGCCCGAGCAGGCGCGGACCTACCTGCGGCACGAAGCCGGCAACAACTTTGACGCCGCGCGCGTCGATGCATTCCTGAGCGCCGGGCCCGAGGCGGTCGATTTTTTCACCAACAAGACGGCGCTCCGTTTCGACATGCCGCTGGTGTTCCCGGACTACCACGCCGAGGCGCCCGGCGGCAGCCAGGGTGGTCGTTCGATGGTGGCGCGCCCGTTCGACGGCCGCGAGCTCGGCGACCAGATCAAGACCCTCGGCATGCCCCTGCCCGAGCTGACCGTATTCGGGATGATGCTCGGATCCGGCAAGGACATCGTCCATTTCATGCGCGCGACGAAGTCGCTGACCTCGGCGGTGTACGTCGCAAAGCGCCTGTCGCGGCATCTGATGGACGTGCTGCGCTATGGCCGTGGCATGACGCTGACCAACGGCAATGCGCTCGCCGGGCGACTGGCAAAATCCGCGCAGGATCTGAAGATTCCGATGTGGCTGTCCGCCCCGGTGCGCGAGCTGACGGTCGAGAACGGCACTGTCACCGGCGCCATCGTCGCCCGCGAGGGACGCGACGTCCGCATTCGTGCAAGACAAGGCGTCGTGCTCGCCTGCGGCGGTTTCCCGCATGACGTCGAACGGCGCAAGAAGATGTTTCCACACGCACCGACCGGGAATGAGCATTTTTCGCCGGGACCTACCGGCAACACCGGCGATGGGCTGCGGCTCGCAGAAAGTGCCGGCGGACATGTCGAGGAGCGGCTGCCGAACGCGGCAGCCTGGGTCCCGGTCTCGGTCACCAAGCGCAAGGACGGCTCAAACGGCGTGATGCCGCATTTCATCGACCGCGCCAAACCCGGCGTGATCGCGGTGATGCGTGACGGCAAGCGCTTTGCCAACGAGGGCAATTCCTATCACGACTTCGTCCAGGCCATGGTGAAGGCTGCGAAGCCCGGCGAGGAGATCGCGGCGTACCTCATCTGCGATCACCCGACCCTGCGCAAATATGGCCTCGGCTGCGTGCCGCCATTCCCGATGCCGCTGAGTCATCACCTCAATACCGGCTATCTCATGCGCGGCGAGACGCTGGAGGCGCTCGCGGCAAAGGCGGGTATCGACAGCATGGCATTCGTCGAGACCGTCAAGCAGTTCAATGCGACCGCACCACAGGGACACGACGCAGCCTTCGGCAAGGGCTCGAAGGCCTATAACCGCTACCAGGGCGATGCGCTGCACGGCCCGAACCCCTGCGTCGCGCCGATCGAGAACGGGCCGTTCTACGCCATCAAGATGGTGGTCGGCGATCTCGGCACCTATGCCGGCATCGTCACCGACGAGAACGCGCGGGCGCTCGACGCCGAAGGCCGGGTCATTCCGGGGCTCTATGCCGCCGGCAACGACATGGCCAGCATCATGGGCGGCAATTATCCCGGCGCCGGCATCACGCTTGGGCCGGCGCTGACCTTCGGCTACATTGCCGGCCGTCATCTCGCCGACAGCGCCGCCAAGCGCAACGCGGCGTAAGCGAGCCGCACGCCAGGAGCCGTATGAAAAGAGAAAGCCGCGGCATCCAGTCGATCGAGGTCGGCGGAGAATTGCTCCGCGCGCTTGCCAGATGCGGCGAGCCGATGATGCTGCGCGATCTCGCGCGCGAGGCTGGCATGACGCCGGCCAAGGCGCATCCCTATCTCGCCAGCTTCTCCCGCATCGGCCTGATCGAGCAGGACGAGACCAGCGGCCGCTACGAGATCGGCGCGCTGGCGCTGGAGCTCGGCCTGATCAGCCTGCGCCGCCTCTCCGGCGTACGCATCGCAGGACCGAAGATCGCGGCGCTCGCAAGTCAGATCGGGCATGCGGTCTCGCTCGCGGTCTGGGGCACGCACGGCCCGACCGTGGTGCAGCTGGAAGAACCCGCCCAGCCCGTTCACATCGTGATGCGGGCCGGCTCGGTGATGGCGCTGCTGGAGACGGCCACGGGTCGGGCCTTTGCGGCCTTCCTGCCGGAGAAAACGATCAATGCCGCGCTTGAAAGCGGCCTCGATCGTCACGGCGTCGGCTATAATCCGAAGCGCACCGTGAAAGGCGCGAAGCTCACTGAGATGCTCACCGAGGTCCGCAAGCACGGCCTCGCCCGCGCGCTTGGCGACCCCCTGCCCGGCGTCAACGCATTCTCTGCGCCGGTGTTCGACCATTCCGGCCATGTCGCGTTGGTGATCACCGCGATGGGGCCGGAAGGTACTTTTGATGCGCGCTGGGACAGCCCGATCGCTCACGCGCTACGCGATTGCGCGGGCGGGATCTCGAAACGGCTTGGTCACGGGATGACGGCCGCGGCGGAATAGCCGCATACAACCACCGCTGTCATGCCCCGCGAAGGCGGGGCATCCAATACGCCGCGGCCCATCGGCCCTGTCGCTGCTATCTCGCAGTACTGGATCGCCCGGTCAAGCCGGGCGATGACAGCGAGTGTGGGACAACCTTTCGCCCCCTATTTCTCCTTCACCGGCACCGTGTAATTCAGGATCAGCCGGCCGCCGTCGGGATAGATGGTCTGCCCCGTGATGTAGGAGGCGTCGTCGCTCGCCAGGAACGCGACGACGGAAGCAACCTCGCTCGGCTCGCCGCCACGGCCGGCCGGCGTGCGTGACATCACGGTCTTGCGGGCATCCTCCGAGGTGTAGATGGACGATGCCACCATGTCGGTCAGGATCGTGCCCGGTCCGACGGCCACCACGCGAATATTGTGCGGAGCCAGCGCGACGGCGGCCACTGATGTGAGCTGCTTCATGCCGCCCTTGGACATGGCGTAGGTCGCAAGCGCTGGGATTGCCAGCAGTGCATTGACCGAGGACATGTTGATGATGACCCCGCCGCCGCTACCTTGCGCAATCATCTGCTTGGCCGCCGCCTGCACACCGAAGAACGCGCCCTTCAGATTGATGCCGATGATTTCGTCGAATTCCTCTTCGGAAATCTCCAGGATGTCCCGGTTGCGGGCGACGCCGGCGTTGTTGACCATGATGTCGAGTCGGCCGAACTCCTTCACGGCGGTGGCGACCAGCTGGTCGACGTCAGCACGCTTGGCGACATTGCCGACGACGGTGCGCAAGGCGTCCGGTCGCGCGAGTTCGGCGGCCGTCGCGGCCAAGCCGTCGGCATCGACATCCGAGATGACGACCTTGACGCCATCGTCCAGGAATCGTTTCGCGCAGGCCTTGCCGATGCCGCGCGCCGCGCCGGTGATGGCGGCGACCTTGCCGGATAGTTTCATGGTCTCACTCCAGAGTAGCTGCTTCGACAGCAGACTGTCGCCGGGCGAGAAACCCGGCTCAGGCCGCCGCGAAGCCAAGATGAGCACGGAACCGGTTCTTGATAAAGACAGCATCGCGCGAGGGCAGTGAGCGCGGCGGATTTTCGGCCAGAACCTTGATGACGAAGAGTCGCGGGCCATCGGCCGGCCCGGCGATTTGGGTTGCGAGGCGCTGCACCTCCTCGATCGTCCGCACGGTTCCGGCAGCAGCAAAGCCGCAAGCCACGGCGATTGCGGTGAGATCGACGCCGCGCCCGGTGTGGCTCGCCTGCATCCCGGTCTCGCCAAAATGCTGGTTGTCGATCACGACGATGTCGAGATTGCGCGGGCGTGCGACGCCGATGGTGGCGATGCCGCCGAGGCCCATCAACTGCTCGCCATCCCCGGTCAAAGCGAGGACGCGTTTTCCCGGCTGGGCTTGCGCGAGGCCAAGCCCGATCAACGCGGCGCCGCCCATGGCGCCCCAGAGATAGAAATTGCCGTCGTGGTCGCCGACCGAATGAAGGTCATAGGTCGGCGAGCCGAGGCCGGACACGACCAGCGTGTCCTTGCGATTCTTCAGGAGCGCGGCAACGGCGGCGCGGCGATCGAGTTGAGCTTGCATTGGGATCACCACTTCTTCTTGCCGATCAAGCGCTGTCCGATCAGCACCGCGATCTGTTGATCGGAATCGTAGGCGAGCGCTGCGGCCGATTCCACGGTCTCGACCAGATCCTCCGCCGTTTCCGCGCGCATCACCTTCAGGCCGATCGCCTCCAGCGAGGGCTGCGTCGCTCGGCTCATCGGCACCTGCCAGGGATTGAACTCGGCCCATTCGCCGCGCATCGTCACCAGCATCAGCAGTGGAAATCGTCCGATCGCCGACAGCGACAGCATGTTGATGCAATTGCCGACACCGCTCGACTGCATCAAGAGCACACTGCGCTGGCCGCCGAGCCAGGCGCCGGCGGCAACGGCGATGCCCTCCTCTTCCGTCGTCAGCACGTTGGTGGTGACGTCGCGGTCGGCCGAGAACAGACGGATGAGCTGGCTGTGGCCGGCATCGGGGACGTAGGACATCTGCCGCACGTCGGCGGCTTTCAGGATGCGGTAGAGCTCTGACGGCCAATCGTCTGCGCGCGTGTCGGGATTGGATTGAAGGCTGTGCACCGCTTGTCTCCGTGGATTTCGAGCAGCACTCTAGCGATGTTCAGGCCCGAAAGCTCTGACCGTCTGGCGCGATCAGGTATCGAGGGATTGTATAGCTGCCTCTTCCGCTGCGGACTGCGCACGATGCGCATAGCTGCGCCCATAGACAACTTCTCGACCTCTAGCCGAACTGACGCGGGCGCAGTCCGGCATGAAACCACGTAATCATGGAATAGATGTCATAGACGGGCAATCCGACCTCGGCCTGAAGCGCCGCTGCATAAGGCGGCATGTTGGTGCATTCCAGCACGATCGCGCCGACATCCGGGTTGCTGGCGACCAGCTCCTTGCCGGCCTCGACGACGTCACGTTCGGCTTGCGCGATGTCCATGTCCTCCTTCTCGGCCTTGATCAGGACGCGGAAGAATTCCTTGCCGTGCTCGGTGCCGACCAGCGGCGTATCGAGCGGCACGCCGGCACCTGCGAGATGGGCCGGCGTCAAGGTCGAACCGGACACCGTGACGAGGCCGACGCGCTTGCCCGGCGGCAAGGTCGCCTGCACCCACGGCACCTGCATCAGTGACGAGGTCGCGACGGGAACGCCGACCGCGGCTGCAATCTCCTTCTGGAACAGCGAGAGGAAGCCGCAATTGGTGGGTGATGGCTTCGGCCCCGAGCCGCACCAGATCCTTCGCCGCGTCGATGAAATCAGGCAGTAGACCGGCCGCACCCTTGAGCACCACCTTCTCCGGCGAGGCACCGCTCACCACGCGATAGAGCACGGGGAAAGGCCAGGTGGTGCCGTTGCCCATGTCGCCGGGAATGCGGGGAAAGCGCGCCTCCAGCATCAAGATGCCGAGCGGCGCTCCATAGATGGCCTTGCCGCCGCGAGCGATTCGGGATGACGATTTGGCTGGAGTGGTCATGATGCGATCTCAGAGAAAACGATCGGGCGAAAACGGTGCGAGCGGAATTTCCGGCGGCTTGCCGCTCAGAAGCTGGGCGACGAGACGGCCGGTGCGGGCCGAACCGACCAGGCCGATATGGCCGTGGCCGAAGGCATAGACGATGTCGCGCGAGGCCCGCGCGTAGCCGATGCAGGGACGTCCGTCCGGCATGCTGGGACGATGGCCGAACCAGGTCTTGATACGCGAAGCCGGAATGTCCGTCGGCAGTTTCGGAAACATGCTGACAAGGTGGTTGCGCAAAATCTCGGCGCGCTTCCAGTTCGGCGCGGCCTCGAGGCCTGCGATCTCGACCGTTCCGGCGGCGCGCAAACCCTTGTCGGTCCAGTTCACCACCATCTTCGCATCCGAGGCCATCATCGAGCTGCGCGGGCCCGTTTCCGGATTCTCGATCATGACGTGATAGCCGCGCTCGGTCTCCAGCGGCAGCGGATCACCGACGGATTCCGTGAGCCGCTTCGAATGCGCGCCGGCGGCAATCACCGCGGCATCGCACGCAATCTCACCGGTCTCGGTCAGGACAGCCACGAGCTTGTTGTCAGATAGCTTCAGCCCGATTGCCTTGGCGCGCACAAGCTTGGCGCCGCTTGCCAGCGCATGTTGCGCGAGGGCCGCGACATAGGCTCCGGGGTCGCGGCAGCGCCCGGCCTCTTCCACCACCACGCCGAACGTGTAGCGCGGATGCAAGTCGGGCTCGCGCTGACGCATCTCGTCGGCCGAAAGCTCCAGCCATTCGACACCAACGCGTTTGCGCACGCGCCAGCCGAGATCATTGTCGAAATTGCCGCGCGACGGGAAGACATGCATCACGCCGTTACGCTCGATCAATTCAGGAACGCCCGCCTCCTCCGCGAGCTTCCTGTGCAGCAGTGGCGCGTCCTTCAGAAGGTCGCGCAGCGCAAATGCCGTCGTCTCGACCCGCGCCTCGGTCCAGCCCGAGAGCAGATATTTGATCAACCAGGGCAGCACCTTCGGCAGATAAGACCAGCGGATCGCGAGCGGTCCGAGCGGATCCATCAGATAACCCGGCACCTTCTTCCAGACCCCGGGCTCGGCCGGCGGGATCACCGAATGCGAGGAGAGCCAGCCGGCATTGCCGTAGCTCGCCGCCTGTTCGCCACCGGGCTCGCCCGGATCGATCAGCGTGACGCGATGGCCCTCGCGCAGCGCCTCGATGGCGCTGATCACGCCGACCGCGCCGGCACCGATGATGGCGACGTGGCGGCCCTCCGACATCGCTTTAGGCCTTCACCGCAGGGGCAAAGTCCTTACTGACCGACATCGCCCGCGGATCGATGATGCAGTGGAGGATCGACGGCTTGCCCGAGGCGAGCGCACGTTCGAACGCCGGTGCGAACTCTTCGGTGCGCTCGACGCGCTCGCCGTGGCCGCCGAACGCTTTTGCGTACATCGCGAAATCCGGGTTCTTGAGCTGGGTGCCGACCACGCGACCGGGATAGTCGCGCTCCTGGTGCATGCGGATGGTACCGTATTGCGCATTGTCGACGATGATGACGACGAGGGCTGCGTCGTACTGCACGGCAGTCGCGAACTCCTGGCCGTTCATCAGGAAGCAGCCGTCGCCGGCGAAGGCGATGACGGTACGGTCCGGATATTGCCGCTTCGCGAGCACCGCGGCCGGCACGCCATAGCCCATCGAGCCCGACGTCGGAGCAAGCTGCGAGGCAAAGCTGTGGAAGCGGTGATGGCGATGGATCCAGCCGGCATAATTGCCGGCGCCGTTGCAGACGATCGCGTCCTTGGGCAGGCGATCGCGCAGCCAGGTCATCGCCTGGCCGTACTGGAACGTGCCCGGCAGCTCGCGCGCCTTGTCGGTCCAGGCGAGGTAATCGGCATGCGCCTTGGCGGCTTCGCCCTTCCAGGCGACGGCGCCTGCCGGCTTCAGCGTCTCGACCGCGGCCGCGAACGCGGCGGGCGTGGCCTGGATCGCGACCTCAGGCTGATAGATGAGGCCGAGCTCTTCGGAGCCGGGATGAACGTGGATCAACTTCTGCCGCGGGGTCGGAATGTCGAGCAGCGTGTAGGATGAGGACGGCATCTCCGACATACGGCCGCCGATCAGCAGAATGACATCGGCACCGTCGATGCGCGCCTTCAGGCCTGGGCTCGGGCCGATGCCGAGATCGCCGGCATAGTGCGAGTGATCGGCGTCGATCAGCGACGCGCGGCGGAACGAGGTCGCAACCGGCAGGTTGAAGCGCTCGGCAAAGCGCGCGATGCTCCTGGTCGCCTCATCGGTCCAGCGCGAGCCGCCGAGAATGACGAGCGGCGCCTTGGCGCTCGCAAGCATGGCGCCAACGCGCTCGATATCGGCAGGCGCCGGCCAGCTCACCGCCGGCTCGATCCGCATGGCGTCCGCAACGGCTGCGGTCTCGGTCAGCATGTTCTCGGGCAGCGAGATCACGACGGGACCGGGACGGCCCTGCATGGCGACGCGGAAGGCGCGCGCGACCAGCTCCGGAATGCGGTCGGGACGATCGATCTCGACCGCCCATTTCGCCATGGTGCCGAACACCGCCTTGTAGTCGAGCTCCTGGAACGCCTCGCGCTCGCGCATGCCGGTGTCGACCTGACCGACGAACAGGATCATCGGCGTGGAATCCTGCATCGCGATGTGGACGCCGTGGCTGGCATTGGTGGCTCCGGGGCCGCGGGTGACGAAGCAGATACCGGGACGCCCGGTGAGCTTGCCATAGGCCTCCGCCATCATCGCAGCTCCCCCTTCGGCGCGGCAGATCATGACGTCGATCGGGCTGTCATGCAGCGCGTCGAGCGCCGCAAGGTAGCTCTCGCCCGGCACGCAGGTGACGCGCTCGACGCCTTGCGCGACCAGCTGATCGACCAGGATCTGGCCCCCGGTGCGGGTGTTGCGAATGGTCATGACGGCTCCCTCAAGGCTTTGGCGATGCGTTTCGCAGCTTCGCGAAACTTTTGTTCCGGGCTGGCGTAGGACAGCCGGAAACAAGGTGCAAGGCCGAAACCGCTGCCCGGCATTACGGCCTCGTCATGCCTCTCCGGCAAATGGCGGCGGCAGCCATGCCTCTCTCGGACGTCGGCCGGGAAGCAGGCCCCCTTGCCGTCATGCCCCTTTACGCTGCCGCGCGCTCGCCAACAGCACCAGCATGAACGAGGCCGCGGTCATCAGCGTCGAGATGGCGGCGATGGTCGGGTCGATCTCGTCGCGGAGCGCGGTGAACATGCGCTTGGTCAGGGGCTGATACTGGCCGCCGGAGATGAAGAGCGCGACGATGGTCTCGTCCATCGCCGAAATGAAGGCGAAGATTCCACCTGCGACGACGCTGGACTTGATCTGCGGCAAGGTCACCGCGAAGAAGCTGCGCAGGCGGTTCATGCCGAGGCTACGCGCGACCATCTCCTGCGCCGGATCGAAGCTTTGCAGGCCCGCCAGCACCGAGATGATGACGTATGGCAGGCCCAACATGACGTTCGCCAGCACCAGGCCCGGCAGCGTCGCGACCAGGCCGACTTTGGCATAGAGGAAGAAGATGCCCACGGCGGTGATGATAATCGGCACCACCAGCGGCAACAGCAGCAGCATGTGGATCAGCCGCATGATCCGCAGCTTCGACTGGCTGATGGCGTAGGCGGCGGCAACGCCGAGCGGCGTCGCGATCACCACGGTCAGGAGAGCGACCGTCAGCGTCACCCGCGTCGCCTGCATCCAGGCCGCGTTGGAGAAATACTGCTGATACCAGCGCAGCGAGAACGACGGCGGCGGGAAGGTCAGGAAGCGCGCGCTGGAGAAGGAGATCGGCGCGATGATCAGCACCGGCAGGATTAGGTAGACCAGCACCAGCGCGCTGATCACATAGAGGGCAATCCGGGCGGGCGACAATCGTGTCATTTCTGCCCCAATATGCGATCGAGCGAGATGAAGCGGCTGACGGCGAAGAAGATCGCGAGCACGCTTAAGAGCAGCACGACGGCGACTGCGCTCGCAGCCCCGAACTGGTTGTAGAGCTCGACATTGCGGCTCACGAGCATCGACACCATCACCGTGCGGCCGCCGCCGAGCAGCTCCGGCGTGATGTAGAAGCCGAGGCAGAGCACGAACACCATGGTGCAGCCTGCGAGCACGCCCGGCAGCGACAGCGGCAGAAAGACGCGGACGAAGGTGAGCGACGGGCTCGCCCCCAGGCTGGCGCCGGCCTGCATGAGATCGCTCGGGATCTTCTGCATAGTGGCATAGAGCGGCAGCACCATGAACGGCAGGAGGATGTGGACCGTCGCAACCACGGTGCCGAAGGTGTTGTGCACCAGCGCGAGCGGTTCGCTCGTCACGTCGAGATAGCGCAAAAGCTGGTTGATCACGCCGGTGCGCTGGAGCAGCGCCAGCCAGGCATACGCCCGCACCAGCACACTGGTCCAGAACGGCAGCACGACCAGCGACAGGATGAGAATGCTCCATCCTTTCGGCACCGAGTTGGCGAGGTAGGCCACGGGATAGCCAAGCAGCAGCGCGATTGCCGTGACCGCGAGGCTGATCTCGAAGGTCAGCGCAAAGCTGCGCCAGTAGATGTCTTCGGTGAAGACGCGGCGATAGTTCTCCAGCGTGAAGCCGTCATGGTAGATCGACTGCCAGGCGAGCCAGCCGACCGGCAGCACGATCAGAGCCAAGATCACCAGCAGCGCCGGCGATACCAATGCCAGCATCAGCGCATGCTCGCGGCGCCGATGTCTTTGCGATGTATCTGGCATGGATCTCGTCAATGCGGTCTCGCTTCGCTTACTTCTGCATGAACGACGCCCAACGCTTCTCGGCGGCTTCGCCCGCCGGCGAGGACCACCAGGCGTAGGACATCAGCGCCTGCTTGGCCGCATTGGCCGGCTCGCTCGGCAATTGCGCGGCGCGCTCGGGCTTGATCACGTTGGTCTCGAACGCCTTCGGGTTGCCCGGGCCGTAGTCGATGTGGAGCGGCAGATTGGCCTGGTGCACGGGATCGACGGCCTCGTTGAGAAACTTGACGGCCGTCTCGAGATTCGGCGCGCCCTTGAGGATGCAGAGCGAGGTGCTTTGCAAAACCCCCTGGTTGTAGGTGAAGGCGACCTTGGCGCCTTCCTTCGCGACTGCGCTGACGCGGCCGTTCCAGGCCATCTCCATGTCGACCTCGCCGTCATTGAGAAGCTGCGCCGACTGGGCGCCCGAGGTCCACCACACCGTGATGTGCGGCTTGATCTCTTCGAGCTTCTTGAAGGCGCGGTCGACGTCGAGCGGATAGAGCTTGTCGGGCGCGACGCCGTCGGCCATCAGCGCCGCCTCGAGCGTCGCGAACGGGTGGTTGCGCAGTGCGCGGCGCCCGGGAAATTTCTTGACGTCCCAGAAATCGGCCCAGCTGTTCGGCGCGTCCTTCGGAAAGGTCTTCTGGCTGTAGGCCAGTACGCTGGAATAGAACTCGTAGGAAACCGAATAGGGGCTGCGATAGGATTCCGGCATCGCGGCGCCATTCGGAATCTTCGAGAAGTCGAGCTTCTCGATCAGCCCCTGCTCGCCGCCACGCAGGCAGTTGCCGGTCGGAGTATCCACGACGTCCCAGATCGGCTTGCCGCTGCCGACCTGCGTCTTGATCGCGGGCCAGGCGTCGGGAATGGAGTCCTGGTTGACGGTGATGCCGAGCTTCTTGGCGGAGGGATCGAGGATCGCCACCGTCTGCGCCTGCTGATAGGCGCCTCCTTGTGAGACGAAGGTGATCTGCTCGGCGGCGCTGGCCGCGGTGCCGCCGAGCGCGATCGCGCCAACCAGCGTGTAGCCAAATCCAACAAGCCGTTTCGTATTCATCCTCGCCTCCTCCAGGTAAATCTCACTGTCCGATCGCGTCGAGAAACTGGTACCAGCCCGCGACCATGCGCACGGCGGGCTCGCGCAGCGGATAGAACGGGATGGCTTTCAATCGCCGCGCGTCGAGCAGCCCGACATCTGGCGTCTCGCCGCGCACGAAGGCGGCGAGATAGCGGCCCATCAGGCTCGACATCGCCACGCCCGCGCCGTTGTAGCCCATCGAGAACAGCGTGCGGTCGTCGAGTCGGCCGATATGCGGCACCGAGTCCAGCGTCATCCCGACCAGGCCCGACCATTTGTAGGCGAGCGGGACGTCGGCGAGATCCGGGAAGATGCCGACCATCGCCTTGCGCAACGCGTCGAAGGCGGTTTCCGAATCCTGCTTGCCGAACGCGCCGCGGCCGCCAAAAATCACGCGGTTGTCGACCATGCGGAACCAGCGCATCATGCGCTTGGTCTCGGTGTAGGTGCGCCCGGTCGGCATCAGGCTTCCCGCGAGGTTGCGCGGCAGCTCGTCGGTCGCGATGATGGCGCTGCGGAACGGGATCAGCGTGCGCTGCATGTTCGCGGTCGCGCCGGTGAGGTCGGAATAGCTGTTGGTGGCGATGATCGCCTGCTTCGCGCGCACCGCGCCCTGCGGCGTTTCGGCGACGATGCCGCTATTGTCGCGCCGAAGTTTTACGACCGGCGATTCCTGGAAAATGGGGATACCGCGGCGCGCCACGCCATCGGCAAGGCCGCGCAGATAATTCAGCGGATGGATGCCGCCCGAGCCGGGATTGAGCACGCCGCCGACGAAGATGTCGGAGCCGGTCTCGTCGCGCACTTTCCCCTTGTCGAGGATGCGGACCTCCGCATCGCCCATTTCCTGCTTCATCCATGCCACTTCGTCGATCGCGGCTTTCAGGGTCGTGTCGTTGTGGGCGGCCTTGACCTGGCCGGTGCGCGTCAACGCGGCGCTGCTGATGCCAAATTCGGAGACCAGCTCCTCGACGATATCAGTGGATTCATGCGCGATCCCGTACATGCGCTGCGCCATGGCGCGGCCGTGCACGGCGTCGATCTCGCGGAATGAGAGGCGGAACTTTGCGGTGATCACGCCGCCATTGCGGCCACTGGCGCCCCAGCCCGGGCGGTTGGCCTCGAGCACGATCGGCGAAAGGCCGCTCTTCGCGATGTGGTGCGCAGCGGACACGCCGGTATAGCCCGCCCCGATGATCACCACATCCGCCTGGTGCTCGCCTGACAGAGCCGGAAACTCGCGCGCGGGCTCGGCCGTGGCTGCCCACAGCGAGTTGGCCGATGGCAGCGCGTTCCAGTCCCGTGTCATGCCACCGCTCATGCCTTACGCCGCCGGCCCGATGGCCGCATCGGCAAGCGCTTTCAAGGTCGGAAAATGGAAGTCCGGCTTGGTCAGCGTCTCCACGGCCGGTGTGCCTCCGAAGCCGGCCATGCCCTGGCGGCGCTCGATCCAGCACACCTTGTAGCCGAGTTTCCGCGCGATCCCGATGTCGTGATACTGGCTCTGGGCGACGTGAAGGATATCGGACTGCTTGTAGCCGAAAGCGGACTGGCGCCCCTTGTTGTACGCGAAGAACTCCGGATCGGGTTTCGCAACGCCAGTCTCGTCGGCGCAAACGGTATCGTCGAAGGGATTGCCGAGCGCATGCGCGTAACAGGAGAGCGCGACGCGGTCGGCGTTGGTCATCGCGACCAGGCGGAATTTCGTGCGCAGGCGTTTGAGTGCCTCGACCGAGTCCGGGAACGGTCCCCAGCGCAGCACCGCGAGTTGGAAGACGTCGCAGGAGGCGTCATCTGCCTGCAGCCCGAGCTCCTTGGCGAGATAGCGATAGACATGGAACATCACCTCGCTGGAACGCTCATGGTGCTTGTCGCGGCCACGCTTGTAGGATTCGAAGATCTTGTCGTCGCTGAGCTCGGCCGGCGACTTGCCCGAGATCCTGCGCACCGCGGAGAGCACGCCGGTCTCGAAATCGATCAAGGTGCCGACGACGTCGAAGGTGAGAACCTTGAAATTGCTGAACGAGGCTGCTGACGACATTTTTTGGCTTCTTCTCTCGGTTGGACAAGGCTTGGGTTCAGTCCCTCACCCTGGGCACCACGATGGTGTCCTCGGGGTGAAGGGTCACGGTGAGGCTGCCGCCGAGCGGCGGGATGCGGCTGTAGGCTTCGTGATGGCTCGCCTGGCGCAGGCTCAGCACGATGCCATCGGCGAGCGCCAGGAAGATGCGCAGGCTCTCGCCCTGATAGACGATGTCGGTGACCGTGCCGGTCAGCCGATTGCAGGCGGTGTCCGGCGCACCGTCGTCGATCAGCAGTTTTTCGCTGTGCACGGCGAGCATCAGCGCGTCCCCGTCGGGAATGGCGCGGGCGCTGCGCAGAAGCACGTTGCCGAGCGCAACGCCGGAGGCATCGACGCGTCGCACGGGAAGCATCGTGGCCTCGCCGATGAAACTCGCGACGAAGGAATCGGCGGGATGATCGTGCAGGCGCTCGGGCGCGTCGATCTGGATCAGCCTGCCGTCCTTCATCACGGCGACGCGGTCGCTCATGGTCAGCGCTTCGCGTTGATCGTGGGTGACGTAGATGATGGTGGCGCCGATGCGCTTGTGCAGCGTGCGCAGCTCGATCTGCATGGATTCGCGCAGCTGCTTGTCGAGCGCGGACAGCGGTTCGTCCATCAGGATCAGCCGCGGCTCGAAGATCATGGCGCGTGCGAGCGCCACGCGTTGGCGCTGGCCGCCGGAGAGTTGCGCGATACCGCGCTCTTCGTAGCCGGCAAGGCCGACCATCGAAAGCGCCGCGCGCACTTTGTCCGGCCAGACCGCCTTGGGCAGCCGTCGCGCGCGCAAGGGAAAGGCGACATTCTCGCCGACGCTCATATGCGGGAACAGCGCGTAGTTCTGGAACACGACGCCGATGTCGCGCTTGTGCGGCGGCATCCAGGTGACGTCGCGGCCGCCGAACAGGATCGTTCCGCTCGATGGCAGGATGAAGCCACCGAGGATGCCGAGCAACGTGGTCTTGCCGGAGCCGGAGGGGCCGAGCAGCGAGACGAACTCGCCGGCGGCGACATTGAGGGACACGTCGTCGAGGGCGCGAACGGCACCATAGGCCTTGCTCGCGGATCTGATCTCGACGCTTTCCGCTCGTTTGTCCAACGATCGACCTCGCCATGTCCCTACAATGGCGTGCCTCACTGCGCGCCATAAGCCTGCTTTATAGACAAGACATTTGAGCACTTACGGTCGAAGCGTGCACCGCACCAACTTCTTCGCTCGCAAGCCTTGTCTTTAGGCTGTCATGTCGATGACACCAGACTTGGTAAAACTCGGCAATTGCCAAATTCTCACCCGGCTCATAACATGGCGTTATGCCTGAGCTACGTCGGATGCTGCCCTCAAGTAACGCCCTGTTCGTCTTCGACGCAGCGGCGCGCAATGGCAGCTTCACGGCTGCGGCCGCCGAACTGAACGTCACACAGCCGGCGGTGAGCCGGATGCTGGGCCAGTTCGAGGACCATCTCGGCGTCCGCCTGTTCGACCGCAAGGCGGGACGCGCCGTGCTCACCGAGGAAGGCGAACTCTTGTATCGCCGCGTGCTCGAAGGCTTTCGCAGCATCGAGAGCGGACTCATGGAAATCGAACGGCGGCGCAAGGGCACCGAGACGGTGACGCTGTCGGTCTCCTCCGCCTTCACCACGCATTGGCTGATGCCGCGCATCGACAAGCTGCAGCGGCAATTCCCTCAGGTCGATTTGCGCTTTCAACTGATCTCCGGCGCGCTGCGCGGACCGGTGGAGAATGTCGACCTCGGCATGCGCTTCCGCGATCGCGAGGAGCCGTCATCCGGCGGCACGCTGGTGATGAAGGAGGTCATGCTGCCGATGTGCAGCCCCGCCTATCTCGGCGAAACCGATCCCGCTGAGGGCAACACCATCATTCGGCTCGCCGAGACGCCGGGCGACTGGGCCGCGGATTACGCATCGCTTCTCACGGGGCGCCGCGGTGCGGCCAAGGCGCTGAGCTTCACGGACTATGCCGTCGTGATGCAGGCCGCCCTGCTCGGCCAGGGCATCGCGCTCGGCTGGCTGACGGTCGCCTCGCACTGGATGCTGACCGGCGCGCTGGTGCCGGCGTCCGACACGCTCACCACCACACGCCGCATCTGCGAATTCCTGCCACCGCGCAACCGGCCGATGCGTCCCATCGCCGCCGAGATCCGCGACTGGATCACCGCGCAGATGAAAAGCGAGATCGCCGCGATCGACCGGCGCTATCCGAAGCTCGGCGCGATGGCGGCCTGCTATTGAGCGAGCGGGAGGTGTTGGAGTGAGGCACCTCTCCCTCCACGTCATTGCGAGCGCAGCGAAGCAATCCAGAGTCTTTCCGCGGAGAGATTCTGGATTGCTTCGCTGCGCTCGCAATGACGGTGTGGATAGAGTTTTGGCCTCTACCGATGCTCGATTGCGCGGATTGCGCCACGGAGCTCGGCGAGACCGCGGAGGCGACCGATCGCGGTGTAGCCCGGATTGGTGCGCTTGGTCGCCGCGAGGTCGTCGAGCATGCGATGGCCGTGATCGGGCCGGAACACGATTCTCTTGTCGGGCGAACGCCGCGCGTTCTCCTTCAGCAGCGCCTTCAGCACCGCGACCATGTCGACGTCACCGTCGAGATGATCGGACTCGTAGAAGGAAAGGCCATCGGCCTCGCGCTTGGTCGCGCGCAGATGCGCAAAGGCAATGCGCGGACCGAAGCGTTCGGCCATCGCCGGAAGATTGTTCTCGGCGCGCACGCCGAGCGAGCCCGTGCACAGGCAGATACCATTCGCCTTCGACGGCACCGCATCGAACAACGCCTGATAGTCATCGGCGCTGGATGCGACGCGCGGCAGGCCGAACAACGGGCGCGGCGGGTCGTCCGGATGCAGCGTCAGCGAAACGCCGAGCTGCTCGGCGACGGGCGTGACGCGGCCCAAAAACTCGGCGAGATGCTGCCGCAGGATTTTTGGCGTGACGTCGCGATATGTTTCAAGCCGGTCGCGGAATTGCGGGATGGTCATCGGCTCGGTGGTCGAGCCCGGCAGCGCGCTGGCGATGACCATGACGAGATAGTCGATATCGGCCTGGCTCATCTGGTCGAACAGCTTTTTCGCGCGGGCCTGCTGCTCGGGTGAGTATTCCTGGACGGCGGCGGGACGCTTCAGGATGTGCAGCTCGAACGCAGCAAAGCGACCCTGGTCGAAGCGCATGGCGCGGGCGCCGTTCGGCAACTCCCATTCCAGATCGGTGCGGCACCAATCCACGACGGGCATGAAGTTGTAGCAGATGATCTTGATGCCGGAGGCGGCGACCGCCTCCAGGCTAGCGATCCACGCCTCGATCGAGCGCGTCGCCTTGGCCCCGAGACGCTTGACATCGTCGGGGATCGGAATTGATTCCACCACCGACCAGGTCAGCTGCGAACGGCCGGGTTGGCCGTTCTCGATGAAGTTCTTGCGCTCGTCGACCGCCTTGCGTGTCCAGGCTTCGCCGATCGGCACCTGATGCAGCGCCGAGACGATATCCGTCGCGCCGGCCTGCCTGACATCATCGAGCGAGACCGGATCATCCGGCCCGTACCAGCGCCATCCCTCAAGCATCATAAAAAATCTCCCGGATCAGTTAGCGGTCAGCACGACCTTGACGCTCTGCGAGCGGTCGAGCGCCAGCCGCAGCGCGTCCGGCGCGGTGGACAGCGGCCGCTCGGCGGTGACCAGCGACAGCACGTCGACACTGCCGTCCGCGATCAGCTCCACCGCGGTCATGAATTCGAGCCCGAACCGGAACGAGCCGCGCAAATCGATCTCCTTGGCCATCACCGCATTGGCGGGCACCGGAATCTGGCCACCCGGCAAATTGCCGATCTGCACCACAACGCCGCCGCGCCTGACGATACCGATCGCACTGGCAAGGCCCGCAGCCGTGCCGGAGACTTCGAACGCGACATCGTAGGGGCGCGACGCGGCCTGCGCCTTCAGGCCTTCCTCACCGGCTGCGACATTCTCGACGTGAGAGGCGCCGAGCCGGGTCGCAAAGGCCAGCGGCGCCGGCGCGATGTCGGCCACCGTGATGTCGGTCATGCCGGCGCGGCGCGCGGCGAGCATGGTCAGAAGCCCGATCGGACCGGCACCGAAAATGATGCCGCGCTTGCCTTCGATGTTGCCGGCACGCGCGACCGCGTGCAGGCAGACCGCGAGCGGCTCGGCCAGCGCCGCGGCCTGATAGGACACATGATCGGGGATCTTCACGCACTGCGCCGGAATCGCGTCGAAGTAATTGGCGAAGCCGCCCTGCATGTGTGGGGTCTTCGAGGCCGAACCCATGAAGTAGATGTTCTCGCAGAGGTTTTGCCGGCCTTCGCGGCAAGCGACGCAATGGCCGCACCAGCGCGACGGGTTGACGGCGACACGGTCGCCGAGCTTCAGGTTCGCTGCGGAGCCCGCGATCTCCACGACCTCGCCGGAGATCTCATGGCCGAGCACCAGCGGCGATTTCACCACGAAATCGCCGGTCCGGGCATGACGAAAATAATGCATGTCCGAGCCGCAGATGCCGCCGGCGCCGAAACGGAGGCGCACCATGCCTTCAGCGAGCTTGTCGAGCGGATGCTCGACCATGCGCAGATCTTCGGGGCCGAACAGGGTTGCGGCGAGAGCTGTGGATGTCATTTGGAAAGTCCCATGTATTTCGGCAGCCAGAGGGTCAGTTCGGGGATGTAGGTGATCGCGATCAATGCGAGCATCAGCGGCACCAGCCAGGGCAGGATCGCCACCGTCGTGCGCTCGACCGAGAGTTTTGCGACGCGCGCGAGCACGAACAAGACCATGCCGAGCGGCGGATGCAGCAGGCCGATCATCAAATTCAGCGTCATGATCAGACCGAAATGGATCGGGTCGATGCCGAGCTTGAGCACAATCGGCAACAGGATCGGCACCAGAATGGTGATCGCCGCCGTAGTGTCGATGAAACAGCCGACGAACAGGATCAGGACGTTGGCGAGCGCCAGGAACACCCATTTGTTGTGGGTGATGCTGAGCATCCAGTCCGACAGCATCTGGGCTGCCTGCGACACAGTCAGCAGCCAGGCGAAGATCGAGGCTGCCGTGACGATGAACAGCACCGACGCCGTGGTCTCGATGGTGTCGAAAGTCGCCTTCGCGACCGTTTTCATCGTCATGGTGCGGTAGCGTACCAGGCCGAGGAACAGCGACCAGATCACGGCGGCGACCGCCGCTTCCGTCGGGGTGAACCAGCCGAGCGTCATGCCGCCGATCAGGATCACCGGCGCCATCAGCGCCATCACCGCGGAGAAGTCGAAGTACCAGTCCATCGCGAGCAGCACGATTAGGCCAAGCCCAACCGCCCAATTGGTGGAGAGACCGGCGACCGTCAGAAGCCAGACAGCCATCGGGAAGCTCAGCACGACGAGGATCTCGAGCCCCGCCGATCCCAATTGCGGCCAGGAGAACGGCGTATCGCTGCCCCATTTGTTCTTGTGCGCGAAGTAGGTGACGGTAGCCATCATGAGCAGCGTGAGCACGACGCCTGGAATGACGCCCCCCAGAAACAACGCGCCGATCGAGACGTTCGCCATCATCCCGTAAATCACGAAAGGCAACGACGGCGGGATGATCGGGCCGAGCGTGGCGGAGGCCGCGGTGACGCCGACGGAGAATTCCGTGGTGTAACCGTGGTCCTTCATCGCCTTGATCTCGATGGTACCGAGACCGGCGGCATCCGCGATCGCGGTGCCGGACATGCCGGAGAAGATCACCGAGCCGATGATGTTGACGTGGCCGAGGCCGCCGCGCATCTCAGCCGACCAGCGCGACGGCGAATTTGTAGATGCGGCCGGTGACGCCGGCGATGTTCATGAGATTGCCGGCCAGGATGAAGAACGGCACGGCGAGCAGCGGAAAGCTCTCGACGCCGGCGATCATGCGCTGCGCCAGCGTGACGTCGGGCGTCACCCCGCTGACCAGGATGTAGAGCAGCGACGACGCGGCCATGGCGATCGCCACGGGAACGCCGAGCAGCATCAGGACGAGAAAGCCTCCAAGCAACAGCAACATGGGATTACCCTTCAAAACCGTCGTAGGCGCCGGGACGCTCGAGGATCGAATAGCCCTGTCGCAAATGTTGCACAGCCACCTGCAGCGAGCGCACGAACATCAGCACGAAGCCGAGCAGCACGGCGTAATAGACGTAGTCCTTGGGAAGATTGATCGTGGTCATGGATTCGTCGCCGATGATCTGGATGTAGACCCAGACCAGCTTGATGGCGTAGCCGAAGAAGGCGATCCGGATCAGGTCGATCACCGTCGACAATACGCGCGCCACGAGGTGCGGCAGATAGCGATAGAGCAGATCGACCTGGATGTGCCGCGACAGCCGCACGCACATCGAGGAGCCGATGAAGACCACCCCGATCAGGCAGTAGGTCGCGATCTCCTCGGTCCAGGCGTAGCTGTCGTTGAGCACGTAGCGGGTGAAGAACTGGAGGAAGACGGCGAGCGCCATCACCCAGAAGATCGCCAGCGCGACCCAGTCCTCGAAAGCGTAGATGCCGAGATCGACCTTCGGCGCCGCCTCCTCCTCGAAGGTGTGGGCGATCTCGTCCGCGCTGATCTGCCGGTGCGTTTCGGCGGTGGACATGGGTTGCTCCTCAAACTGGTCACGTCGTTCCGGGATGGTGCGTCAGCACCAAACGCGGAACCTCGAGATTCTCAGGTGCGCAATTGCGCACCTGAGGTTCGGTCCTGCGGACCGCCCGGGATGACGACTACGTCGTCACTTCACCGCCTGAATGCGTTCCCAGTCGGCCTTGCGGTAGCCGAAGGTCTCGAATGCGACGTTCTTCAGCACGGTGTCGCGGAACTCGTTCTTGTCGACCTCGGTGACGGTCAGGCCCTTCTCCTTGAAGAAGGCGACCAGCTTGGCCTCGTTCTGCTTGATCTCCCCGGTCGCCTTGGCGGCGGCCTCCTGCGCGACGTCGGTGAAGATCTTCTTGTCCTCGTCGCTGAGTTTCTTCCAGAGCGCACCGGCCACCACCGTGTTGAGATGGTCGACGATGTGGCCGGTCAGCACGATATGCTTCTGCACCTCGTAGAACTTCTTGGCCTCGATCGTGGTCAGCGGGTTCTCCTGCGCCTCGACGGTGCCGTTCTGGAGCGCCAGATAGACTTCGGCGAACGCGATCGGCGCGGTGTTGGCGCCGCAGGCGCGCGGCATCGCCAGATAGGCGGGAACGTCGGGCACGCGCATCTTCAGGCCCTTGAGGTCGGCACAGGTCTTGATCGGCTTGTTCGACGAGGTCTGACGCACGCCGTAATAGGTCACCGCGAGGATGTGGTGGCCGCTCTTGTCCTCATAACCCTTGGTGAGCTCCTTGAAGATGTCGCTCTTGGTGTAGGCGAGCAGATGATCCGCATCGCGGAAGGTGTAGGGATAATAGGTCACGCCGATCGGCGGAAAGCTCTTGGCCGCGAAGCTCGAGCCGGAGATGATGATGTCGACCGAGCCGAGCGAGAGGCCCTGGTTGATGTCGGCCTCCTTGCCGAGCTGCGAGGCCGGATAGACATCGATCGCATAGCGCCCGTTGGTGCGCTTGCCGATCTCCTGCGCTGCCCAGACCGACGCCGTGTGGAACGGCTCCGAGGTCTCGTAGACATGGGCCCATTTGAGCTTGGTCTGCGCCATGCCGGCGCCAGTCGTAGCAATCATCGCCGCGGCCGAGACCGCCAGCACCATTGTCATCTTTTTCAACACTGACTTTCCTCCATTTTTCAAGTCTGCTTCTTTTAAATCTGCTTCTTGTCAGCCCGCCCCCAACGCGGGTGCGGGCTGCACAATGTCATTGCTGTCGCGCGCTGCTGCTCGCAGCTCGCTTCTTCTTCGGCGCACGTTCCGGTTTTGACGGCTTTGCCGTCGATCGCCCGGTGCGCACGGAAGACGGTGCTGCCGCTTTCTCGGCGCCGAAGTTCTGCGCAAAGCGCTCCTGGGATCGTGCGAGATGATCGCGCATCGCGTCGCGAGCCGCTTCGGGATCGTGTGCGGCGATGGCGTCGCGCACCGCGCGATGCTCATCGAGCGCGGTGCGCCACGTACCCGGGCTCTCGAAATAATGCGCAAGCTGCGCGAAATAGGGATTGAGGCGCTGGTCGAACAACTCGCCGACCACACGGACCAGAACGGCATTGCCGAGGCTTCCGGCGATCGCGACATGGAAGGCGCGGTCGTGGACCATCGAGGCTTCGCCGGGGTGCTCTACATTCTCCATCGCGACAAGGGACGCATCGATGCGGGCAACGTCGTCCTTCGTCGCCACGCGCGCGGCTTCTTCAGCGATGGCACTTTCCAGGAACTCGCGGGCGCGCAGCAGCTCGAACGGGCCCTCGATGACGGAAGCAGGCGCGGTCGCCGCAACCCCCGCGGGCTCGATCACATAGATGCCGGAACCGACGCGGATACGGAGGCGGCCCTCGACTTCGAGCGCGATCAGGGCTTCGCGCACCGTCGGCCTGGAAATCTTGAGCTGCTCGGCGAGCTCGCGCTCGGTCGGCAAGCGGCTGCCGACCGCGTACTCGCCGCTGTCGATCAGGCTTCGCAATTGATCGGCGACCTGGCGATAAAGCCGTCTCGCCTCCACAGCTTCCAGCGGCACGCTGGTCCTCCCGAAAGGGTCATGCCGGCAGCTCTCGCGCCCGCGGCCCGCCAATTTTGGAAAATTGGTCTTACCAATTGACCGCAGCATTGACCGAGGACAGGCGCCATGTCAAGCAGCGGCCAAACAAGGGGAGAGACGACCATGCGCCTTGATCCAACGCGCCTTGGCCGCGCCAATCTCGACGGGCTGCCACCCGGTATCCGCCGCCCGGCCTACGACCGTTCGCGCGTCACCTCCGGCATCGTGCATCTCGGCCTTGGCGCGTTTCATCGCGCCCACCAGGCCGTCGTCATCGACGATTGCCTTGCCGCCGGCGCCACCTCGTGGGGCATCGTCGGCGCGAGCTTGCGCAGCCCTGACACACGCGACGCCCTCGCCCCGCAGGATCATCTCTATACGGTTGCCGTCCGTGCAGCCGAAGGCACCGAACACCGCATCATCGGTGCGCTGCTCGACAGCGTGGTCGCGCGCGAAAGCCCGGCACGACTGGTCGAGCGAATGGCCGATCCCGCCATTCGCATCGTCTCACTCACCGTCACCGAAAAGGGCTATTGCCACACGCCGCAGACCGGCGATCTCGACGAGCGCCATCTTGATGTCGTGCACGACCTCAACAATTTCGACGCGCCGCGCTCGGCTCCCGGCTTCATCGTGGCCGCGCTGGCGCGCCGGCGGGCCCTGGGCGCCCCGCCCTTCACCGTGCTGAGCTGCGACAATCTCGCCGCCAACGGCCACACCGTGCAGCGGATCGTGACGCAATTCGCCGCGCTGCGCTCGAAGGATCTCGGCAAGTGGATCGCGGATACGGCGGCCTTCCCCTCGACCATGGTCGACCGCATCGTGCCGGAGACGACGGATGGTGACCGCGATGCGGTTTCATCAGCGCTCGGTTTGGGCGACGCATGGCCGGTCATGACCGAGCCGTTCACGCAATGGGTGGTCGAGGATCGCTTTACGGCAGGCCGGCCCGACCTTGCCGCCGCCGGCGTCGAACTGGTGAACGACGTCAAGCCGTTCGAGCTGATGAAGCTGCGGCTGCTCAACGCTAGCCATTCGGCGCTGGCCTATCTCGGCTATCTCGCCGGCTACGAGACCATCGCCGACACCATGCAGGATCCGCATTTCGCGCGCCTCGCCGCGCAGGTGATGGAAGAGGCCGCGGTGACGCTGACGATGCCCGCAGGCACCGATCTCGCCGCCTATCGCGCCTCGCTGCTCAAGCGCTTCGCCAATCCGGCACTGCATCACCGCACCTGGCAGATCGCGATGGACGGCTCGCAAAAGTTGCCGCAGCGCCTGCTCGGCGCGATCCAGGATCGTCTCGCCAGGAACCTGCCGATCGCAACGCATGCGCTCGCGGTGGCCGGCTGGATGCGCTACGTCACCGGCCTCGACGAGAAGGGCCGCACCATCGACGTGCGCGATCCGCTCGCCGCCGAGTTCGCCGATTTGGCGCGCGAGGCAGGTCCCATCGCCGAACGATTGGCGCCCGCGCTGCTCGGCGTCGCAAAAGTGTTCGGGCCGCTAGGCGCGGAGCCGCGCCTGCGCGAGGCCGTGACCGCGGCGCTCGGCCGACTCTACAAGGATGGCGCGCGGCGTGCGGTGGAGACCCTGGTCTCGGTGTGACCACAAAACCGGCAGCAATGCTGCATTGCGGTCCAGAGCGAACGGAAAGTCGACGGAAGTCTTGCTTGATTTTTGCCTGTCATTGCCCCACCCGAGAGGCATGGCAAAGGACAGCAAGGTGATCGCCGCAAACGCGGCCTTCTATGACGCCTTTTCGACCGGCGATTTCGACGGAATGGAGCGGATGTGGGCGGACGATGACGCCATTTCCTGCATTCATCCCGGCTGGCCGGCCATCATCGGCCGGGCTACGGTGATCGGAAGCTGGCGCGACATCCTGCAGAGTCCGGAACGGCCGCAGATCGTTTGCGCGGAACCCCAGGCCATCATCGACGGCGACAGCGCGCGCGTGCTCTGCATCGAGATCGTCGATGGCACAGCATTGGCCGCCGCCAACCATTTTCGGCGCGTCGGCGACGACTGGCGCCTGGTGCACCATCAGTCGAGCCCGATCGCGCAGATTGTCGAGCAAACTGAGGACGATAGAGCGAGCCACCGCGTCCATTGAGGGCGGCCGGCCCGCAGGCACATTCTACTGTGCATGGGGTTGTTTTTCAGTTTTTTTGTTTTGGCGCCTCACCCGAGCCCAGACAAATCATCCAGCACGACCCGCGCCCCGCTGAAATCATCGTCCCGGAAGAACATGCTTCTGGTGATGAGCACGGGAATGTTCGCCCTTGAGGCTGCGATCAGGCCGTTGGCGGAATCCTCGATCGCGACGCAGCCGGACGCGTTGAGCTTCAGCCGCGCCAGGGTCTCGACATAGACATCCGGCGCAGGCTTTTTGTGCCGCACGTCATCCCCGGCGACGATCGCATCAAAATCCGCGGCCCAGCCCGTTCCCAGCGCCCGCGACAGCAGCGCGTCGATGTTGGCGTGCGACGTGGTCGTCGCGATCGCGAGCCGCTGGCCGCGCGCCTTGGCAGCAGCGAGCAGATCCGTCATCCCGGGCCGTAAGGGGCAGCAGCCGGTCTCGACCAGTTCGGCAAAATGCGCGGTCTTGATGCGGTGGAGTTCCGCGATGTCGACATCCGATAATGGCGCGGCAATCCTCAGCCTTTCATGGTGGGCGCGGATCCGTTCCTTGCCGCCGGTGACCCGCAGCAGGTCCTTGTAGTCGGCCCGATCCCACTGCCAGTCGAGACCCTGGCGGGCGAAGGCATGGTTGAAGGCCTGCCGATGCAGTTCCTCGGTCTCAGCCAAGGTGCCGTCGACGTCGAAGATCAGCGCGGCGGCGCGGCGGACTAGCTCAGCCGCGTCAGATAGCATGATGGCTGGCGCTTCTGCCTGCATGATCGATGCGTCCCTCCGATGAGCGACCATCGCCTGCACAGGCGGGCGAGACAAATTGCAATATCTTTTGCCGGACCCAAAAATCTCTTATGAGCGGAGGCGCGCTGCGGCGCGAACGGGAACCCCGACCTACAAGGAAGACGTATGCGGCTCTTTATCCTTGGCCTCGGCTACAGTGCCCGGCACTTCGTCCGCCTGTTCGGTGGCGGCTTCTCGCATATCGCCGGCACGGTGCGCGATCCCGCGCAACGGGGCGACCTCGCCGGCATCGAGGTGCACGCTTTCTCCGGCAGCCGTCCGGCACGCGAGACGGTCGAACGCATAAGAGACGCGGATGTCCTTCTCGTCTCGATCCCGCCCGGCAGTAGCGGCGATCCTGCCATCGCGGCCTTCTCCGGCCTGCTGGCGGCGGGCGGCGACCGCAAGATCGTCTATTTGTCCACGATCGGCGTATATGGTGATCACGCCGGCGGCTGGGTCGACGAGAACACGCCGCCGCAGGCCGGCCTCGACCGCACGCGCATCCGGTTGGCGGCTGAGCAGGCTTGGACCGGCACGACCGATGGCGACGCCGCGATCCTGCGGCTTGCGGGTATCTATGGCCCTGGCCGTAACGCGCTGGTGACGCTGCGCGCTGGAACGGCCCGGCGCATCATCAAGCCGGGACAGGTGTTCAACCGCATCCACGTCGACGACATCGCGAGCGCGATCATGGCCGCGATTCATCACCCGAGCGGCGGCATCTGGAACGTCTGTGACGACGAGCCGGCGCCGCCGCAGGACGTGATCGCTTACGCGGCGAAGCTGATGAACGTTGCACCGCCGCCGGAAGAGCCGTTCGAGACCGCCGAGATGTCGGCGATGGCCCGCAGCTTCTATGCGAGCAGCGCCCGCGTCTCCAACGCGAAAATGAAGCGCGAGCTCGGCGTCACGCTTGCTTATCCAACCTACCGTCACGCCCTCGAGGCGTTGTGGCAAGCGGGGGAACGAGGATAGGGCTCCGGCATTCCCGGCGTCCTAGACATGCCCTGCCCGCGCTTGACTTCGCGCCGATGCGGTCGTGATCTAATCGCTGAGCGGGCCAATGCATAACGAGCCCGAACTTGGGAGCATTCCATGAAGAACATCGCCATGATCGCCGCGACCGCTGCCGCCATCACGTTCGGCGCAGCGCGCGCCGCACCGCTGCCCGAAGCTAGTCCAGACGACACCGGCTTCTCGAAACAAGGCCTTGCACGGCTCGACAATTTCTTCGCGCGTGAGATCGCCGCCAAGCGCGTCCCCGGCGCGGTCGTTGCGGTCGCGCGGGACGGCAAGCTCGTGCACTACAAGGCCTATGGCATGCTGGATCCGGACAAGGGCACACCGATGCCTATCGATGCGATCTTCGCGCTGGCCTCGATGACCAAGCCGATGGCCGCAGTCGCGGGCCTGACATTGATGGAGCAGGGCAAGCTACCGCTCCAGGCCAAGCTGTCCGACTATTATCCCGGATTTGCCGACATGAAGGTCGGCGTTCAGCAGGCCGACGGTTCGTTGAAGCTCGAACCGCAGGCATCACCGATCTTCATTCACGACCTGTACCGACACACGTCTGGCCTGATGTATGGCGGCCGCGCGGACAGCGCGAGCCCGGTGGCACGGCAATATCCGGAAGGCACAGCACCGGCGATCGAAGGCGACACTCAGGCCTTCATCGATCGCATCACAAAGCTGCCGCTGGCGCATCAACCCTCGACCGAGTTCGAATACGGTTTCTCGATCGACGTGCTCGGCGCCGTCGTCGAGAAGGTCAGCGAGCAGAAGCTCGGCGACTATCTCGCCGCCAATGTCTGGCAGCCGCTCGGGATGAAGGACGCCACCTTCCATCCGACCGACGCACAGCGCGCTCGCCTCGCCCGCCCGTTCGCCAACGATCCGCTGACCGGCAAGCCGCAAGCCATCAAGCTTTTGGACATGCCGACAAAATCCGACTGCGGTGGCGCCTGCTCGTTCGCGACCGTCGGCGACTACGTCCGCTTCGGACAGATGCTGCTCAACGGCGGCGATCTTGACGGCCAGCGCATCCTCGGTCCCAGGACCGTGCATCACATGACGACCAATCATCTCGGCCCGGAGATCAAGAACAACGTGGCGAATATCGAGCCGCATCGCGCCGGGTTCGGCTTCGGCCTCTCGGTCGCGGTCCGCACCAGCGAGGGATTGTCGTCGGTCCCCGGCAATCCCGGCGAGTTCACCTGGAATGGCGCGTACGGCACGCAGTTCTTCTGCGACCCCAAGGAGCGTCTCGTGGTGGTGGTGGGAACGGCGGCACCTGGCGAGTTGCGGAAATATTATCGCGAGCAGGTTCAGGACATCGTCTATGGCGCAATGGTGAAATGAGATCGGCGCCTTGAAATCGAGAGGGCGGCCAACGTGACCGCCCCCTCGGAACTATGCGTCAGCTCAGAACACCGTATTTCCTGAACCAGGCCTGCGCCTGCTTCCAGGCATCTTCCGCGGCGTCCTTGCGGTAGCTGCCGCGGTAGTCGGCATGGAAGCCGTGCGGCGCTTCCGGATAGATCTTGAATTCGGCCGTCTTCTTGCTTTGCTCGAGCGCAGCCTTCATCTGCTCGACCTGGGTGACGGGAATGCCGGTATCGGCGCCGCCATAAAGGCCGAGCACCGGCGCCTTCATCTCGGGAGCGAGCTGCATCGGGCTCTTCGGCCACAGCGGATTAGCGGGATCGACCACGGTGCCGTAGAACGCAACACCAGCCTTGAGGCTGCCGCTGTGAGCGGCGTATTCCCAGACGGTACGTCCGCCCCGACAAAAGCCGACGATGCCGAGCTTCGCGGTGTCGCCGCCTTGCGATCCCGCCCACGCCACGGTCGCATCGAGATCTGACAGCAGCTCCGCGTCCGGCTTGGCATTGACGATCGGCAGCAGGTCCTTGATCTCGGCGATCTTGGTGAGGTCCGTGCCCTTGCGGAAGTAATAGTCAGGCGCGACTGCGAACGCACCGAGCTTGCCAAGGCGCCGCGTCACGTCCTTGATGTATTCGTGCAGGCCGAAAATCTCCATCGCCACGATGATCACCGGCGCCTTGGTGTTGCCGGCGGGGCGGGCAAAATACGCAGGCATCTGTTCGGAGCCGACCTTGATCTTGGCGTCCCCGGTCTGGAGGCCGCTGGTGTCGGTCGTGATCGCCTCGGCGCGCACGGGCCCGGCCGCAAGCGTGTAGCCGGCGGCGACGGCCGCGGTGGCGCTCATGAATCCGCGGCGCGAGACCGGGGCGACCTTGGTCAGCCCGACGACGTCGGATGTCATGGTGGTTTCGATACTCATCGGTTCGTCCTTCCTGATGCGCGGCCCTGATCCGTCGGGCGACGCATTCGCCAATAGTTGCCGGTGAAACGCAAATCACCAGCCTGCGAGCGCGGCGCTTTCAGGCCTTGTTTTCAGATCTTGGTCTGACGCTGTTTCACCGGCGCAGTCTCGGGCATGAGGCTCATTGCGCCAAGTCCGACGATCGCCGCAAGCAGCAGGTACCAGGCCGGCGCCAGCGGATTGCCGGTGACGTGGAGGAGCCAGGTGACCACGAGCTGCGCCGTCCCGCCGAAGCTCGCGATCGCGACCGCATAGACGGTCGCGAACACGCCGCCGCGGATGTTCTGGGGCAGCGCCTCGGTGAAGGTCGCGTAGAACGCGGTGAACGGCAGCGAGCCGATGACGGACAGGACACCGAAACCAACCAGGAGCGACAACGCGCCGGGCGCATGGACGATCCACAGGAAGGTCGGGTAGGTCAGCAGCAGCGTTGCGAGCTGCGGCCAGATCATCACCGGCTTGCGACCGAGACGATCCGCCAGCCAGCCCCCGACCAGCGCACCGACGAACTGGATGCCGTTGCTGACCAGCGACACGGTGAAAGCCAGGGTCGACGACACATGCAGCGTGTTCTGCGCATAGGTCGTCATGTATTGGGTGACGTAGGTCGAGATCGTGCCGCTTGCCAGGATCATCAGCGCAAGTCCGATGATGCCAAGGTGTCGTCTCGCCTGCGAAAGATGGCTGGTGTGCTCGACGGTGCGGGCACCGGCTTCGGCCTGCGGGATCGTCTCGGGCAGCGTCCGGCGCATCCAGAAGCCGAATGGCAGGCACACCGCCCCGATCAGAAACGCCACCCGCCAGCCATAGGCGTCGAGCATCTCCGGCGCCATCGTCCTGCTCAGGATGACGCCGACGAGCGCGCCCGCGGTCGCGGCGATCTCCTGGCTCGCCGGCTGCCAGGCCACCACCAGCGCGCGATGCTGGGGCGGGGCGATCTCGATCAGATAGGCGGTGGTCGGTCCAACCTCCCCGCCCAGAGCAAAGCCTTGCGCCATACGCGCCGCGATCACGATGACGGGCGCGGCAAGGCCGATCGATTGATAGGACGGCGTGAGCGCGATGGTCAGGATCGATAGCCCCATGAGCGCGAAGCTCAGCAGCATGGCAGGCCGCCGGCCGATCCGGTCAGAATAGATCCCGAGCACGATTCCGCCGATCGGCCGCGTCACGAAGCCGGCGCCGAAAGTCGCCAGCGACAGCATCAGGCTGCCGTACTCGCTTTCCGTCGGGAAGAAGGTATGGCCGATCTGGATGGCGAAGAAGCTGTAGGTGATGAAGTCGTAGAACTCGAGCATGTTGCCGACGGTGGCGGCCAATGCTGCGCGCTTGACGCTGAACGGCTTCACTTGCTCGATCACGGACGACACTCTGGCATTCCCGGGCTCGATCCTATTTCGATTTAACCGCCTGGCCGCATTGCAACGCAACATCCATTAACCGAAAACGGCGGTTCCCTGGTCCCCCTTTCCGCTGCCCCGACTGGCGGCCGATCCGCCCGCTCGCGCAATTGGAAGCGGATCGCGCAACAAATAGGCTTTGCGGTGGTCGTAACGACACATCATGTTGCACGCACATCCCACGCTATCGGAATTTGCGCGTACACCGCGGTCATTTGACTGAAATTTTCAGAAGAGTTGAGCCGGGCGATTTACTCGAACTTTCTTCGCGACGCTCTAGTTCCACGACCGGAAGGTTCCACCTCTTTGGGGATCCTCATTATCAGCCGCCCGGATTGCGCTACCAAAAGCTCAATTGAATTAAGCTTTACCGACCTGGAATTGAAATGAACTTGGCTCGCGAATCGATTGAACTGCTGGAACAGGTCGCCCGGATCCTGTGGTTCGAAGGCACCAAGCACGGCTTGCGTGACCGCGAGTGGATGGCGCTGCGTTTCCTTTCCCGCGCCAACCGGTTTTCCCGGACGCCGTCGGCGCTCGCGAGTTACGTCGGCACCACGCGAGGCACCGCCTCGTTCATCATCGGTGAGCTGGAGCGGCTCGGATATCTCGAGCGAAAGCGCTCGGCCCAGGACAAGCGGTCGGTGATGCTGAGCGTGACACAACAGGGCAAGAAGTTCCTGGTGCGCGACCCCGTCAACGTCCTCGTCGAGGCCATCGCCGTGCTCGAGGGCGAGGCGAAGGTCAGCTTCCGCGACGCGCTCCGCCACGTGCTGGATCAGTCGGACGCAGCCGAACAGCGGCACCATACCGACGTCTGCAAGCGATGCATCTTCCTCCGCGAAGATCGCACCACCACGGACAGCAGGACGACGGCCGAGTTCAGCTGCCGCCTGTTTCGGGCGCCGATCGCGGAGGCGGAGGTCGATCTGCTATGCACCAGCTTCGAGCATCACCGTAAATAGCAGGCGGCCCTCGCTCAGGGCATTGCCTTGCGTGACGAATAGATGACACCCCCGCTGGACTCGACCACCAGACGTCCGTTCTCGTTTTTGATCTCCTCGATGCGGCCAAGGCCGGGCACCTGCTGTCCCAACACCGCCTCGACGACACCGTTCGGGCCTTGCAGGATCGCAATCCCCTCATAGGCCTGGCGGACCGACCAGCCCTTGATCGACTTGCGCGGCGCCGAAATGCGCTCGGACGGTGCTACCGATCCCGTGACCTCGGGCGTCGCGGCCGAGGCCATCATCGGCATTGGCTGCGAGGCGACGGGCGCCGGAGCCTGGGCCTGCACCTGGGCAAGCTTGTCGAGCTTCACCGTAGAGGACGAGCTCACCCGTTCGATGCGATCCAGATTTTCGCCAAACCGGCCAAAGCGGTCATTGGTCGCCTTGCTCGATTGATCGACCGCGGTGCGCAGGCCGTCGAGATTGTCGGACACGCCCGACACCTGCCTGCGCAGTTGCGCCACCGTCTCGCGCAGATTCCTGATCTCAGTGTTGGCCGCGACGTTGGTCTGGGCGGGCTGCATGGCGAAATAGGCGATTACGCCGGTGCAGGCACAGACGACCAGGATCGCAGCGACCGCCAATGTCGCGAGCGGCGCGACCCATGTCGGACGCGGCGGCGGCGGCTTGGCCACGATCACGGCGGGCTTGATCACGACGGGCGTAGGCTTGGAGATTGCCATCTTGTCGAGGCGCGCCTTGGCGCGAATACGCTTCAGACCCTCGAGCGCCTCTTTCGCCAGAGTTTCATCACTCGCTGCTGCCGACGCAGGCTTGGTGTTCGCAGCAGGTTTGGTGTTCACAGCAGCTTTGGTATTTGCAAAAGGCTTGGCCGTCGGCGCCGCATTGTCTCTGGCATCGCGCATCGCCGCAGCCGGTTTCGCCGCTGCGGAAACATCGGCGGTCGCGTTGGGACGAGCTTGTCCATCGGACAACATGCGAGAATGCTCTCGTTCGGTTCGATCTGTCGAACGGTGACATTATTTGCCGAAGCTTGCCTGAAACGGGCGCATCGAAAACTTTTCATCACGCGCGATGCGACGTCACATGAGTCAAACGCGTCACGCACGTGGCGAGAGTGCGACTCGAAAGACACACCCTCGCCAAGATTTCGCCAAGCTGGAGTCGCCTCGCCATACATGAGTCGAATTGTCGCATGTGGAAAGATGATCACGGGAGTCAATCCCGGGTTGAAAATCCATCAACTTGCATGAAGCGCAGCACCATCCAAAATGGCTGTAATCATACGGGGATGCGGAACTTTAGAACCGCCAGGGTGCAAAACTAGTTCGAATTCCAAATCAACTGATGCGATTGAATATACCAAGAAACAACTCGAACCGAATCAACAGCATCAAGCACGTGTAGCAAACGCTTAGTTGCGCACGCTTGATCGGAAATCGGCAATTGTTACGGTCCTACTCAAGTGATTCTCGCCAGTTGGCGAGGAGATCGACACAGTACAGTGGCGTTCGGACGCATGAGCAACTTGGCGCAACTGTTCTAGGTCGCTTTCTCAATCCGCTCCGCGAGGTGATCCGCAAGACACCCGCCGAGCTTCACGCAGTAAGCGTTCAGTATCGAGTCGAAGTAGCAGGCCTGCGAGACGCAGGCACTGAATGCGTAGGGCTGCCCGCGAATAAACCATAATAACGGTTCGCGGGAAGGAATATCGTCAAACAGCACAGTTGCCGAGCCGGGCATCACAACAAACAACCGGCCGTAACAAGTGCGAAACAGGGGCGAAAAACTGATGTATATTATCGTTGATGATCGCGAGAGCGTCACGAACAGCTATGTCGGAGGGCTCGTTCGCGAAGGTGTATCGTCGATCGGCTTCTCCTCCGGAGAATTCTGGGACTGGCTGCAATCTGCGAGTGAATCGGATCTGGCCGCGGTGGACGCCTTCCTCCTCGGGGATTGCGACACCCGCGGAAGCCTGCCGCGGGCAATGCGCAAGCGCTCCTCGGCGCCGATCATCGCCATGAGCGGCCAGAAGATGCTCAAGAACACGCTGGAGCTCTTCGAATCGGGCGTCGATGACGTCGTCCACGTGCCGATTCACCTCCGCGAGATCCTCGCCCGAACGGCCGCGATTGCGCGCCGCCGGGTCGGGGAACTGCCGAGGCCCTGCGAGACCAGGATCCAGGTCTTCTTCAACGGACGTGACCCCGAGATCGCTGGCCACGCCCTCACCCTGCCCCGCCGCGAACTGCGCATCCTCGAATATATGGTCAGCAACCACGGCAAGTGGGTCACCAAGACGCAGATCTTCAACGCGGTCTACGGCATCTTCGAAGCGACATTCGACGAGAGCGTGATCGAGAGCCACGTCAGCAAACTGCGCAAGAAGCTCCGCGACCGCCTCGGCTTCGATGCAATCGTGGCCCGGCGCTACGTCGGATACCGCCTCGACATCCCGGCCGGCGAAACCATCGACGTCCCGATGCAGGAGCTCGACGAAGTCGGCATCCTCCTGAACAGGGCGCATACCGCCCCAGTGGCGTATCCGGCCGGAAACTGATCGGCAGCGCGCCGCCACGAAACCGACAACGGCCTCTGCGAACCACCTTCGCAGAGGCCGTTGTAGTTTCTGCGACGTCAACGGCGGATAGAGCGCGGCAGTCCCGGCGCTGCGGCTCGCGTGTAATCCTAGAGGCTCGCTTCTGATTCAATCAGAACCGGTAATGCCCTAGGGCTTCTGCTGGAATTCTTCCTTCGACACGTAATTGAAGTCCTCGACAAGAACGTCCTGGACGACTTCGGCCTGCATTCGCTCGTTGACACGCTGCTTGATGGCCGTCGTGAGGATGGAGAGGTCGTAACGGGCGAGTTTTCTGAAATCGAGGCGGTCGTCGGCATAGATCCTGCGGAAGGCTTCATCGACGACGAACGGCTCGGGCGGAACGTTGAGCTGGTGCATGGTCCGCGCCTCTACGGTATAGACGAAGCGCGCGACGATGTAGCCCTGCACGTTGCCGCTCTCGACCATCGGCACGCTCAGCGCCCGCGTCTTCTGGTACTGCAGCCCGTCAAGATATTCGTCCTTTGCCGGCAACAGGCTGCCATTTTCCTTCCAATAGGCCACGGCATAGCTCGTTCCCGCGGTGAGGATGCATACCCAGAGCCCGGCCAGCACGAGTCTGATCATTTTCCGTCCTGTGCTGCGCGACCGGTATAGGTGCCGTCCGACTCGGCGTCCTTGATGGCCCTGACGATGATGGTCGCAACCTCGCGCACCGCATCGTAGTGCATTTCGAGGATGGAACGGTTCCGCTCGAGCTTCTCGCGCAGCCGCTGGACCTCCTCGGTGATCTCGACCTCGCCGCCGAGATGCATTCGTGCCCGCATCAGGCGGACGAATTCCAGCATGCTCCGGCTCTTCCGGGCGCTGAACTCGTCGAAGTCGATCTTCTTGCCCGTCGCGAGCGCGGCCGTCTCCTCTTCGACGATGCCTTCGAGCCGGCGGATCGCAGCCAACAGGCCGCGCACCTCGTCCGATCTCGCCGTGTCCGCACCGTCGTTCGCCACCTCGCCACCGACATTCGGCAGCAGCACGGGCAACAGGGCATCCCCCGACACGGCCGCCGTCGTCATCGCCTCGGTGTCCACGGCCGGCTGCTCCATCACCATGGCCGCCGCGCCTTCTTGTGCCTGCATAGGAAATTCACCCTTCAACTTCTGTCACCCATTCCCGAATCATCATCCGGCCTTGCCCGTAGCGTCCGGTCCCGCCGGATGCGCGGCAGCAAGCTGCTTGGCAATGCCAATGCCCTTGCCCTTTGCCAACTGCGCACCAAGTTGCTCCGCCAGCATCGACTTCCAGACGCCGCCGGCCGTGCCCTTCCCAAAGACCTCCTCCGACTCCTTCGGCAACATCGTCTCGACGAAGGTCTGGAGGATGAAGGCCTCGAACTTGCGGTACACCTCGCCGGATGCCGGCGCCTTGATCACTTGCACCGGCGCCCCGTTCACCGCGCTCGACTGCGGTTCCGAAACCTTCGTCCCGGATTGATCGGCAGCAGCCGTCTTGGCCTTCGCCTTGCCGACCTCCGCGTCCATCGTGGCGGCGAAATCCGCGTCCGATGATTTCAACGCGTCGAGCTTCGCGGTGGCTGCGCGCTGCGTCACGGGATCGGCGGCATCGAGGACGTCGAGAACGAGGTCGGGTGTCGCTGTCACGATCATGTCTTGGTCCGATTGGCTGGCCGTGGCGTCCACTCGCGCACGGTGAGGCTTGTTCCCGTCATCTCCTCGAGCGATCGCTTCTCGGCGTCGCGAAGCTTGTCCGCGAGCGCCGCCTTCGCGACCTGCTCGAACTGCTTCACACGGCGGCTCTCCGCGCGAACCTGGTCGAGCTGCTGCGAGGCCTGCGCCTGAATCGCGCGCGCGCCGACGCTGGTTCTGGTCAGACGCCGCGCGATCGATTCGCTCGATGATCCCGCCGGCGGCTTGCCCTCGTTGAGAGTCCCGACCAGCCATTCCTGCTCGTCCTGCAAGCTGCGCTCCTGCTGCCGCAGATGCGCGAGCTGCCACTCTGACAGCCGGAGCTGGAGCTTCACGAGCGAGACCATCCGGCCGAGCTTGTCCGCGCGCGACGTCATGACCGATCACTCCGCCAGCCACGACGAGACGCCGAGCATGAATTGCGTCAGGAGCTCGTCGCTGGTGAGGTAGAGCAGCAGGAAGCCGCCGAACAGCACGAAGGGCACGGAGATGAAATAGACCGGAATCGCCGGCGTCAGCTTGTTGATCAGGCCGACCGCCAGGTTGACGACGACCGAATAGACGATGAAAGGGCTGGCGATCCGCAGCGTCAGCACGAATGCCTCCGACAGCCGGCCGACGAGCTGGTCGAGCGGCATGCTGCCGCCGAGCCGGTCGCCCGGATGCCAGACGTCGTAGGAGTTCATCAGCCCGCGCAGGACCTGCCAGTGCTGGTCGGTCATGAAGAATAGCGTGGTGACGGATGTCATGATCAGCGGCACCAGGGCCGGCGCCGGATCGGTGTCGCCGACCGGCGTCCCCGGGATGTTGCTCAGCCCGATTGCACTGGCCATCACGGTGGCCATGGTCTGCAGTGCGAGAAAGAACACGCGACCGCCGAGCCCGATGACGCTGCCGACCACGAGCTCTGAACAGATCAGCAGCACGAGGGTCAGCGGCGCCGCGTTCTCCGTAAGTGGTTTCAGGACGGCGATCAGGATCGGCGTCAGCGCAAACGTCGTGACGAGCGCGACGAACAAGCGGACCTGGGCCGGAACGTTGACGCTGGAATAGCCGGGCACCAGCATCAGGCAGGCACCGATGCGGCAGAACACGATGAACGTCACCAGCACGCTGTCGGTGAGGCCGCTGATCACGATATGGCTCCGAGTGCCCTGATCTCGGTGCTGCGCGCGACCTCGACATGCGACAGGATCGGCAGGGTGGGAAAGACCCGCTCCAGGATCATCCGGACGTAGGGACGCGCTTCCGGGGTCACCGCCAGCACCACGCTGGTGCCGTTCTCGGTGAACTTGCGGATCGCCGCGCTGGCTTCGGTCGCAAACTGCTCGATCAGGCGCGGATCGGCGTCGAATTCGACGACGTCGCCCTTGGCGTCGCGCTTCAGGCTCTGGTGGAACGCGAGATCCCAACGGTTGCCGAGACGGACGACGTTGAGCACGCCGTTGTCGGAGAGATCGCCGCAAATCTGCTGGGCAAGACGCGTACGCACATGCTCTGCCACCTGCTCGGAGCGCCGCACATGGGGCGCGATCTCGGCGATGGCTTCGAGGATCAGATGGAGATTGCGGATCGACACGCGCTCGGCCAGCAGGATCTTCAGGATCGCCAGCAGCCCCGAATACGATATTTGCGACGGGCAGAGATCCTCGACCAGGCGCTTGTATTCGGGATCGAGCCGGTCGAGCAGGCCGCGCATGTCCTTGTAGGACAGGAGCTGGGCGAGGTTGGCCCTGATCACTTCGCTCAGATGCGTGAGCAGCACCGACAGATTGTCGACCGGCTTGCAGCCCTGGCGCTTGACCTCGTCGGTGAACGCGTCCGTCACCCACAGCGCCTTCATGCCGAAGGCCGGCTCGATCACCTCTTCGCCGGGAACGTCGGGCTTGCCATCCTTGTCGACGAGCACCAGCACTTCGCCAAGCCTGAGCTCGCCCTGGGCGACGCGGGTGTCGTGGATCCGGATCTGGTATCCCTTGGGATCGATCGACAAATTGTCGGTGAGCTTGATCTCGGGCACCACGAAGCCGTACTGCTTGGCGAACTTCTTGCGGATCTTGGCCACGCGGTGCGCCAGCTCGTTGCGCGAGCCCAGCAGATGGACCGAGAGGTGGCCGCCGAGCGCCAGCTCGATCTCCGCGGTCTTGAGCGATTCCTTGACGGACTCCTTGGCATCGACCTGGGCGCGTTCGTCGGCCTTGCGCGCATCTTCCTTCTGCTTCAGGGCTGCCTGCCGCCTCGGCAGCGAGTATCCGACGAAGGCCATGACGCCGCCGAGCAGCAGGAAGGGCGCCGTCGGCAGCCCCGGCATCAAGGCGAGCACGAACATCATCAGCGCGGCGGCCGACACCGCGCGCGGATAGCCGCCGAGCTGCCGCAACACCGCCTGCTCGGCCGAACCTCTGGTGCCGCCCTTCGAGACGAGCAGGCCCGCCGACAGCGACACGATCAGCGCGGGCATCTGCGTTACCAGACCGTCGCCCACGGAGAGCTTGGTGTAGACGTCGGCGGCGCGTGCCAGCGTCAATCCGTGATGCGTCACGCCGATGATGATACCGCCGAAAATGTTGATCGCGGTGATGATCAGGCCGGCGACGGCGTCGCCGCGGACGAATTTCGAGGCACCGTCCATGGCGCCGAAGAACGCGCTCTCCTCTTCCAGCTCGCGCCGCCGGCGCTGGGCTTCCTTGTCGTCGATCAGGCCCGCGGACAGATCCGCGTCGATCGCCATCTGCTTGCCCGGGATCGCATCCAGGGTGAAGCGGGCGCCGACTTCGGCGATACGCGTCGCGCCCTTGGTGATCACGACGAAGTTCACCGTGACCAGAATCGCGAAGATGATCAGGCCGATGACGAAGTCGCCGCCCATGACGAACTTCGAGAAACCGGCAACGACGTGGCCCGCGGCGTTTTCCCCCTCCCCGCCGCGCGACAGGATGAGACGGGTCGTTGCGACGTTGAGCGCAAGCCGCAGGATCGTCGCGATCAGGAGCACGGTCGGGAAGGCCGAGAAGTCGAGCGGCCGCTGGATCCACAGCGCGACCATCAGGATCAGCGCCGACAGCGCGATCGAGAATGCGAGGCCGAGATCGATCAGGATCGGCGGTATCGGCAGGAACAGGATCGTGAGCATGGCCACGATGCCGCCTGCGAAAAAGGCGTCGGCGCCCAATCGTCGCGGGGTCGGCAGGCTAGCAGCTAACGTATCGGACATGGGTCACCGGCAGAGGATCCGGTCCGTAATCTGCCGTGCAAAGCTTACGCGGGGGTGGTGGCAGAGGCGGCCGGGACCGCCCGGATCAGAAGCCGCGCTCGATGTGCGAATAGACCATCTCGGTGAAGGTGGAGAGATGGGCTCCGATGAAGGAGCCGGAGATGGCGACGACCACGAGAATGACGATGATCTTCGGAACGAAGGTCAGCGTCACCTCCTGGATCTGGGTCAGAGCCTGGACCAGCGCGATGATGGTGCCGACCAGCATCGCGGCACCGACGGCAGGCCCGGAGGCGACGATGATGGTCCAGATCGCCGCCTGGACGATGTCGAGGGCATCCCGTTCGTTCATGACTGGCTGATCGTGAGACCGGGGCCGATCGCGACTTTGGTACCGTTGTCGAGTGTCGCGATGGAGCCGTCGCTGTTGATGGAGACCGAAGCGACCTTGCCGCTGAAGCTCGCTCCGGTCGAGTCCGTGAAGCTGACGGTCTTTCCGATCAGTCCATTGGCCTGCGACAGCGATTGCGAAGACAGCAGAGCGTCGAGCTTGGTATTGGTCTGCATCGCCTGCTCGACCGACGAGAGCTGCGCAAACTGGCTCATATATTGCGAGGTATCCATCGGATTGGTCGGATCCTGATTCTTCATCTCCGCGACGAGGAGCTGAAGAAATGTGTTGTAATCGACGCCGGTGCTCGAGGTCGTCGTCGTCGTGCTGGTCGACTTGCTGGTGCTATCGGTCGCGCTGGTGACGTTCATATCGCTCTCCGCTGTCAGGCAGCCTCGAATGGGGAATCGATCTTGGCGCCGGCCAGGATGGCCTGCTCCACCGGAAACAGTGCCCGGATCCGCTTGAGCGCCTCGAAGTAACGGCTCGCCCCGACCAGGTCGTCGACCGCACCAAGCCCGGCCAGCATCTCCTGGCTCTCGCACACGGCGAGCAGAGCGGCATGATGCTGCCCGTAGAGGGCCGAGGCATCCCGAACATCGGTCGGATTCATCAGCATGAGCTGGACGATGAAATAGAGCTGCCGCAGCGCCGTTGTGGCGTCGGAGGCCTGCATGATCTGCCCTTCGAGCAGGAACATCACGTCATTGACGAGCTCGACGGAGACCTTGCGGTCCACGCGCAGCACCGCGCCGTTGATGTAGACCCGTTCGCCTGCACGCAAGGATATCTTCATCAAAGTGCGTCTCGGATCAGGCGGTTGATTTCGATGAGCTGGAGCACGTCATTCGACTTTTCTTCGCGAAGGCGGTCGGCTTCCTTGACCACCCACAGCCCGATCGAGATGATGTCGGCGCGCAGCTTTTCCGGAAGCCCGTTTTCCGGATGCGCGAGATCCTCGATGAAGATCGTCCACAGCCGCCGCACATAGAGCAGGCTCTCGACCAGATCCTCGAGGCTGAAGCGGTCCTCCTGGATCCGCTCGAGCCGGTCGATGCCGAGGCTGAGCGCCTGCCGCTCGCGGCCCCGCGCCTCATAGCCGCTCTCGTCGACGACCGATTCATAGGCTTCAAACGTCATCAGGACAACTCTGCGCAGGAGACCGAACAACAAGACAAGGGTTACGCACCTTACGAAGGAGCTGGACTCAGAGATAGTTGATGAGGCTGATCTTCTGGAGCTGCGAGGTGAGCGCAAGTGCCGTCTGGATCTGCGTCTGCAAGGTATTGACTCTGACCGACGCTTCCGTCGGATCGACCTTCTCTATGCCGACGATCTGATTGTTCAGAATGTCCTGCTGCGTCTTCAGCTTGTCGGTTGCGGAGGTGATCCGCTGCTGGACCGTACCGATGTCGCCGCCGAGGGTCGCAAGGTCAGTGATGGCGTTCCCGACAAGGCCGATGGCCTTGTCCACGACGACCTGGAACGTCGCTTGGTCCAGGTTCGCGTTCCCGAGATCCGCCATCATGGTGTAGGCCTCGGCGAGCTTACGGAAGCCAGTCTGATTGGCGCTGACGGAGGTATCGGCGATCTCGGTCGTGGAGATACGGCTTTGCATGACCTGGTCGGTCGCCGATGACCAATTGGTGTTCCAGGCCGGGCTCGCGAACTCGGCATCGAAGGTGGTGTCGAGGAAGGTCTGCATCTGGGCCGGGGTGATGGTGTTCACGCTGGGCGATGATTGCGAGAAGCCGAAGGTCGCAAGGAAGTCGGCATCGACCTGGTTCTTGCTGGCCGAGCCCGCGGTGTAGGCCGTGATCGGCGTGTTCTGCGTGTTGATGCCCGCGAAGAGAGACGAGCCGTTATAGGAGACGTTCAGCGCGCCAATCAGATCCTGGAGGTTGGAGGACGCAGGCGGCAGGATGATCCGCCCGCCGCCGTCGGTGCTGCGCGCCGCGATCAGGTCCTTGAGGAAGTCCGTTGCGGTCGAACCAAGCTGGGTGATCCGGCTCTGCGTGATGTCCAGGCGTCCGGAGACCAGCCCGTTGGTGTCGACGAGCTGATCGGCGAAGCTCAAATCCGCCCGCAGGGTGACGTCGCCTCCCGTCGTGGCGCCAAGCTCGAGGCCGACATCGGCGAAGCGGCCGGTGGTGGCTTCCTTCGAGGCCTTGGCCAGCGCGGCCTGATTGTTGGTGATCGAGGACCTCAACGACGACGACAGCATCAAGGTCGAGATGTAGTTCGCGCTCATCATGACTTAATTTCCCACGGCAGCCAGCAGGCTCTGCAACATTTCGTCGACGGTCGAGATGATCTTCGACGAGGCCGAATAGGTGCGTTCGACCTGGAGCATCAACGACATCTCGTCGTCCATGTTGACGCCGCTGACGTTCGACAGCGCCGCGGTGCTGCGGTCGAGCAGCGTTTTCTGGTAGGTGACGTTGGAGTCGGCGGTCTTGCGCTGGTTTTCGATCCAGCTCGCCGATGACGACGCGAAGTCGATCAAGCTGCCGTTCGGCTTGCCTTGCGTGGTTGCATCGAACGGCTGCGACGCATCCATGGCGCCGATGAGCTGCTGCAGCCGGGTCGAGTAACCGCCATTGCCGGCGGTATTGTATTGGTATGCGACGTTGCCGCTGATCGCACCGTCGCGCAGCAGATTAGGATTGCCGCCCTGGGCCGGATCGACCGATGCAGCAACGGAAATCGTACCAGCGAGGCCCACCAAGACGGTGGCGCTCGCCGGCATTGCCGGCGCGCCGGGATAGGTGAAGAGACCGGGGACGTCGGGCAGCGTTGGAACAGGCGACTGGTCACTTTCCTTGAAGGCGTCGACCAGGCCGCGCGCGATTTCGTCGAGCTGGCTCTGGTAAGTAACCGTGTCATTGTCGCGCAGCTGCGCGAGGCCAGCAAGCTTGCCGGACTTGAGCGGCATCACGGAATTGGCGCCGGTCACCGGAACACCGTCGATATAGACGGCATTGCCGGTGGTGCCGGCCGTATAGGCGTTCGTCGGCGCAAAGCTCACCGTGCGCGCTATCTTGTCGAACAGCACGACGCCGCTGTCGGTATAGAGCGCCGCGTCGCCGTTGGGACGGAGCGACATCGAGACCCCGACCTCCTGCGACATCTGCGAGACGATGCTGTCGCGCTGGTCGAGGTAGTCCGTGATGTCGTCGCCGGAGATCGTCCCCTTCACGATCGCGGTGTTGACGGTCTGGAACTGGGAGAGCAACCGATTGATGTTTTGAACCGACGTTTGCATGTCGGCATCCGCGCCCTCACGGGCCGACTGCACGGTCAGAGTCGCCTGATTGAGCGCGGTCGCCATGTCCTTGGCGGACGTCACCGCTGCCTGCGCCAGCGTGGTGTTGTCCGGGGCGTTGGCATATTGCTGGAGCGCCTTCTTCAGCGCATTGAGCTGCGCCGTCGGCGACTGGTCGAGTTCCGGATCGTCCACCGTGGCAGATGCGATCTTCTGGAGACCGTCAAGGATCGCGCTCTGCTTGGCCGACGTCGAGGTTGCGGTCAAGACATTGTCGTAGAGCCCCGAGCTGGCGGCGCGCTGGATCGCCGCCACGTAAACGCCGGCCCCGGGGAAATTGTCCAATACGGCGATCTTGCGCGAATAGCCGGCGGCACTGGCACCGGCGATGTTGCGCGAGATCGTCGACGACTGGATGCCCGACGCCATGAGCGATGCGCGAGCGGAGTCGAGAGCAGCGGTAAGGGACATGGTCTACTCTTGGCCGGGACGAGCGCGGAAGGATTCAGCGCTTCAGGTTGACGACGACGTCGAGCAGGTCGGCGCCGGTCTGGAACGATTTCGAGTTCGCGGTGAAGCCACGCTGTGCCTCGATCATCCCGGTGAGCTCGTCCGCAAGATCGACGTTGGAGTCTTCCAGCGCCTCAGACTGGATCGTGCCAAGCCCACCGGTGCCGGCATTCGCGGCCTGGGCGTTGCCCGAATTCTGGTTGGTCGAATAGACGTTGCCCGGCTCGGGCGTCAGATTATCGGGGCTCGCCACGTCGGCGAGCATGAGCGTGTAGAGCGTCAGCTGCTGACCGTTCTTGAGCACCGCGGTCACGTACCCGTTCTGGTCAACGTCGACCTTATCGATGGCCGACGGAACGCTACCGTTGACAGTAGCCTTGAAGCTGAAGTTGGTGCCGACCTGCGTCATGTTCGACAAGTCGAGGGTCACGGTCGCGCCGCCGGTGACCGGAAATGCAAGCGTCGTGGCGCTCGCTGCGGCCAGCGCGCCCTTTCCGGCCGTCGTTGTGTCGAAAGTATAAGTGCCGGTCGCGCCGAGCGTGGCGCCCGTCGTCGAGTTGTAGGCTTGGATTTGCCAGGTGTCCAAGCCCGCCGCTGTCGCTGTATGGGACATATAGAGATCGACCTTAACCGGCTGGCCGATATTGTCGTAGGCCACGATCGAGCTTTTCGACGAGTACGCGCCCGGGCCGGGCGGACCGGCAATGAGTGCTGCCGTCGGATCCAGATTGCCGGTGGTGAGCGTTCCCGCCGTCGATGGCACGGGCACCTGCGAGACCTGGGCGATGTTCACGATCTGCATTCCCGACAGGCTGTTCTGCGAGAAATTAGTCACCTTCCCCGGCTGGCCGAGGAGGTAGTAGCCGGCCGCATTGACCAGATTGCCCTGGCTGTCCGGGACGAACGAGCCGGCCCGCGTCAGGAACTGCTGCGTGTTGGTGGCGTCGGACACCACGAAGAAGCCGTTGCCTTGAACGGCAAGATCCGTGCTCGATGTGGTGAATTGCGTATGTCCGGCGTCGCTGATGGCGTAGCGGACGGTGGTCTCGACGGCGCCGGAATCGTAATTGCCGGAGCCGCTCTTCAGGATCAGCGAGGAGAATTCGGTCGAAGCCCGCTTGTAGCCGGTGGTATTGACGTTCGCGATGTTGTCCGAAACCGTCGACAGCTTGTTGGACTGCGCGGCCATCCCGGAAACGCCGGTGCGCATAATGCCATAGAGGCTCATGGAGAGGGCTCCTTAAGTAGGTTGTAGTTACAATGATGGGTTTTGCTTGCGCGGGGCTGATGGAAAGCAACCATGCACAACTTCATGTCGTTAGCTCGTCTTGGGCTGACAGAACGAGCGCGCCTTGTCGGTCCACGCGCCGAAGCCGCTCGAGACGAGATGCGCGACGATGTGGCAGACGTAGCGCTTCTGCGCCGGCTGGTTGTTGGGGCCTGCATTGTAGCGGGCGACTGCCATGGTCCAGCTACCCTCGCGCTGCTTCAGCTCCTTGAGGAAGCGCGCGGCGTAGTCGACATTCCCAGCGGGATCGAACATCGCCCGGACCGAGGCGAATTTGTCGCCGTGATAGTAATGGTTGATCTGCATGCAGCCGAGGTCGATCAGCTTGATCCCCTTGGCTCGCATGGCTTCGAAGTTGGCGATCGCGTCGTTCATGTCCTTGGCGAATACGGTCTGTCCGTCGGCGCCGAGCGCGTAAGGGTAAAGTGCGCCGCGCCGCCCGGTCTCGGTCAAGCCGACCGCGTAGAGAATGCCGAGCGGAATTCCGTGCTGCCGGGACGCACGCGCCATCTCGCGCTCGCACGAACGCGAATTGTCGGTCGCAGCTGTCGCGGCGCCGGCGTTACAGATAAACAGGGCCGCGACGAATCTGCGGCCCCACGTCCTGGTCATGACGCGTCTCCTGGTTGGACGGGCGCTCCTGTCGGGCCTGCTTGGCGCCGCCGTCGGCTTGTCCCGACGAATTGCTCGTACCGTCGAACGTGCCTTGCGACTGCGACGATGGCTGCTGCTGGCTCGAAAGCTGCGGCTGCGACTGGCCGGAGCCGCTCTGGAATCCATCCAGCGAGCCGTGCTGGACGGGCGCAACGTCGGCGACGTAGCCCGCCGACTGCATCAGGTCGCGGATCGAATCGCGCTGCTGGTCCAGCATCTGGCTCGTGTCCTTGCGCGCGGCGGCGAGGTGGACGGACACTTCGTTGCCGACCAGACGAAGGCGCACGGTGACATTGCCGAGCGCGGGCGGCTCGAGATTGATGGTCAGGATCTTGAGCGGCTGATCGGGCGCATTGGCTTGGGACGCGGCAAGATCTGCAGCTGCGGACGCCGTCGGTGCCGGAGCTTCTTTCAGCTCGGCGACAACGGCGTTGGCAACCTGCTGCGGAGCGTTGAACTGCGCCGGCGGCAGATGGGTCTCCTGCTGGACCACAGTGACCTTGGTCGTCTCGGGCAATGCGTCCCGCGCCGAAGCCTTGGCGGCACGCTCGACATTGGCCGCGATGGCCTCGAAGCCGGGTGCCGTTGCCTTCAGCGGCGGCTCACTGCCTTGCAGCGATGTCGCCTGGTCGGCAGTCGTCGCGTGCAACGCCGCGGCCTGCGAATGCGCGGCGGTTGGAGCCGCGGGAGACGCGGGCTCGGCTGTCGTCGCCTTCGCCGTACCCATGGCCTGAACGTCGCGCTTCGTCGTGGAAGACCGCTCGTCGCGCCCGGACGCATCCTTCTTGTCGCCGGTCGGTGCTTGCATCTGCGGCATCACGACCGGCGGCCCGGCGACGATCTCCTGCCCCATAATCCCGGCAATGCTCGATCGGCTCTGGATGTCGGCCTGATCGGTAGGATCGAGGAATCCATGTTTCCCGGACGATTTCTCGGTCGGTTTCTCGCTGGATCCGGGCTCTTCGGCTGCCGCGGCACGGTCGTGCACCGTCTCGTCGTTGGCGTCGTCCTTCCCGCTCTGGTGCGCCAGGCGCGTCCGCAGCGTTCCTGCTTTCACCGCCGTGTCGCCGCCCTCGTCGTTGAGCGCCCGCTTCGCGAGACTCGAGACGGTGTGCAGCAGATCGTTGAAGGAGGAGTCCGCCTGCGCTTTCGCTCCGGCGCTCTTGCCGGAGCGCGATGTGCCCCGCATGTTGAGGCTTTCGGCGAGACTCGAAAAGACCTGTCCGGAGGTTCCACTGAGCTTCGTCATGGACGGCGATCCCTGGTGAGAAGTTCGAGCTCGCCGAGCTGCTTCTGCGCGCGCGTAAGCGTTGCGGTCGACGACGCGAGATCGAGACGCGCCGGCGTGACCGGAGGCTTGTCGGCTGCGGCGGAGGATCCGCCAGCGAACGGCTTGCGGACGTCGAGTGCGAGTTGCACCGTTGCATTGAGAAAGGGAATGTCGCGCTCGGGCAGCTTCGACCGGTCGAGCGCCTTCAACTCGGCGAGACCGCCGTCATATTCGCCGGCGAGCGCCCGCGACACGCCGCGGAACAAATGCGCCCGCTCGCGCTCCGCCGAGGCATCGGCGCTGAGCGTCAGGGCACGCTCGCCGGCAAGCCGGGTCACGCCCAGCCCTCCGCGCACCATCGCGGTCCGCGCAATCACGAGATAGAGCTTGAGGCGGCTCGCGCGGTCGATCTGCTCCAGCAGGGTGGTGATCCGCGCAAACCGGCGCTCGTCGAGCGCGAGGCTCGACTGCGTCAGGCCGGTCGCAAAGCGCTGCCAGAAGTCCCCGGCATAGACCGAGTTGTGGTAGTGGCGGATGTAGGCCAGCGTCAGGAACTCGAACTTGTCGAAATCCTCGGCTTGCCCGACCAGCAGGATCTCGCGCCGCAGCGCGGCCTCCTCCACCAATGTGCCCGGCAAGAGCAGGCGCGCGTCATCCAGACGCTCGATTGCGAGCGATGCCTCGGCGCGTGCGAACAGCGCGCCCTGGACCAGCGCGAGCTGTCCGCCCAGGCCCGCCGGAACCGTCCGCGGCTTGACGTCCTTGAGCAGTTCGCGCGCTTCGTCCTGACGACCTTCGACATAGGCAAGCGCGCCATCGAACAGCCGTCCATCGACGTTCAGCTTGTCGCGCGGCAGCTTGCGGATGATTTGCGGCGCGCCGCCGCTGAGCAGGTAGATAACGGCCGCTTGGCCGTTCTGCGAATTACTCCATACGCCCGGATCGGCGGCGAGAAATTTTTCGCCGATCTGCCGGATCAACGCGCTGTGGCTGCCGTGCGCCGCGCTATCGCCGTTGGCGATGCCGTCCTGCACGGCCTGCAACGCCCGAACGAGCTCGTATGGCTCGCCCGATGCCGATGCCGGCGGGGGCGGCACCGGTGCCGGCTCAGCGAATGCGCCTGCCGCCGTGAACGGCAGCAGTATCAGCAGCGCGGCGCGGAGAAGAGGCCTGATCAAGGACGCTTCTCCCGGACCATGATCTCGATCCGGCGATTCTGCGCGGCCGCGGGATCGTTTTGAAGTTTCGGCCGCCGATCGGCATAACCCTCGACATGCTCGATCCGCTGCGCATCCACGCCGGAGCGGACCAGCATGTAATAGGCCATCTGCGCACGGGCCGTCGACAGCCGCCAATTATCGTAGGTCTCCGAACGGTACGGCCGATTGTCGGTGTGGCCGCGGACGATGATCATGCCGGGACGCTTCGTCAGCAGCGGGCCGATCTTGTCGATCACACGGATAAGTTCGGGCCGCGGCTCAGCCGAGCCGACCGCGAACATGCCGAAGTTGGCATCGTCGGTCAGGCTGATCAGCAGGCCTTCCTCAACCTGACGCACCTCGGCCACCGGTCCGGCGCCAGCCTTGACGTCCGACAGCGCGTCGGCGATCGCCGACTGAAGCTGCTTGACCGCTAGTTGCTGGGCCTGGGCCGCGTCGCGCGGCTCGGATTCCTTCGCCGTGTCGTTGGGACGCGGCTGCACGGCGGCATTGGCTTGATTACCAGCCTGGGCGCCCGGCTGCGCGCTCCCTTCGCGTGAGGCCTGCGATGGCGCGGGCCCCGGCGGCAGCAGAGGCGACAGGCTTGCGGACGGCGCATCGGCATTCGGAGCCACGCTTCCGCCGGCATCGTCCTGCCTGGCTCGGCGCGCCTGCGGCTCGCCCTCGCCTGTGCCCGACGCAGTGTCGCGCGCGGACGCATTCGGCTTGGGCTCGGGCTTGGGCTCGACGATGCGATCGGCATCCTTGGATGCCTGCGGCGCAAGCTTCCAATAGCCGGGATCGAACGGATCGCGGTAGGCGTCGCCTCCCTTGAGGCCATCCTCTTCGGCGGACGTCAAAGCGCCGGCGCGCCGCTGGCCCGAGGCCTGGTTCGCGCTGCTGGCGATCTCGGCGAGTGTCGTATAGGGATCGCGGAACAGGACCTTCTCCTCGTAGAAGGGCGGCTTCTCGGCCGTCGGAGAGTCACCGCGACGTTCCTCGCTCGGTCCTCCCGGCTGGCGCCTGCCGTCCTGGCCGTCGAACGACGACGGCTCCTTCTTGGAGAGATCCTTCAGCCCCTTCGGGGCAGGTGCGTTCTCCGCGAGCTTGATCGGATTGAAATAGCTCGCGACCACCTGCTTCTGATCCTGGTTGAGCGCATTGATCAGCCACATCACCAGGAAGAACGCCATCATCGCGGTCATGAAGTCCGCATAGGCGATCTTCCAGACGCCACCGTGCGGCTTCTCGTCGTCGAAGGCGCTCCGCCGGCGGATGATGACGAGTTCTGACTTGACCTCATTCATGACGGACTACCGACGCGCCTCTTTCAGGCGCTCGCTCCAGGCCGTGATCTGCGTCTCGATCACGGTCTGGTCGGCCACGACGCGAACCTCGAAGGTATCGGCGGCCTCATACTCGATGCCGGTTCGCCGCGCCGTCCCGAGCTGCGTCTTCACCAGGTCGAGCAGTTCGCTCGGGCCGGTGACCTTGAACACCGGCACCGGCGAATTGCCGGTCAGCGCCGCAATCTGCTCGACCAGCGACCCGATCGCCTTGTCGCGGACCGCATCGGCGAGGAACGGCAGCAATATCCGCGCAACGGAGCTCGCGATGTTGGTCTCGATTTCGCGGCAAGCCGTGTCGAAGCCGCTGACGACCGCCACCGCCTGCTGGTCGGACCACTTGGCCCGCTCTTCGCCGAGCCGGATCGCGCTGCGCACGCGTTCCTCGGCGATCCTGGACTCGCCCTCCGCGACGCCGGCCGCATGGCCGCGCCGAAAGGCATCGTCCAGAAGATTGGCCGCCGGGGCTTCCACCTTCGGCGCCGGAGGCGGCGACTGAAGCTGCGGCTGCGACTGCGGTTGCGAATGGGTCTGGGGCTGCGGCTGCGGCTGCGGCTCGCGCCGGGCTTCCTTCGGCCTCGTCAGCACATCCTGGATTTTGGGCGGCGGTGGAGGCGGAGGTGATTTGACCCGCCCGTTCGCGTCGAACTGCGTCAGGAGCTTTCCGATTGCCGCGTTCATGCCGCCTCCTCGCGTCGCATCCAGTCTTTAAGGATCGCTGCCGCCTGCATCTGATCGAGACGGACGATCTGCTCCAACCGCTTCTGCGGCGTTCGCTGCATCTTGCCTTCGAGGTCTTCGACCAGGTTGAGCTCGGCCTCCTCGCTGTCCGCCAATGCGAGGGCGCCCGCGGCCGACTCGAGCTGAGCGGCTTCTGCCGCCTCGGTCTGCTCCTGCGCCGCGCGATGGGTCAAAATGCCGTTAACCGCAGGACGAAGTCCGAACCACACCAGCATCGAAGCTACGGCCAGGATCGTGACCGCGTTGATGACGCTGCCGAGCTGCTTGTTGATCATCTCGACGAAGCTGATCGGCGGCACCGGCGCCAGTTCGCGCGAGCCTTCGATGAAATCGACGGCCGTCACCTGGATCTGGTCGCCGCGCGCCTTGTCCAGCCCGCCGGCCGTGGCCGCGAGTTGGCTGATCTCGGCGAGCTTGCTGTCGACGATGGCCTGGTTGCTCTTGTCGCCCAGGTCGGCAATGAGCCGCCCGCGGTTGACCAGCACGGCAATGAACAGCTTCTTCACCGAATAGCCGTCGCTCACCGTCGTCGTGGTCTTGGACGAGACCTCGAAATTGGTGACGTCCTCGCGGCGGGTCTTGTCCTCGCTGGAATTCTTGGTGCCGCCGGCGTTCACCTGCTGGTCGGGAAGATTCTGCTGCACCGTGGTCGGCTGCGAACGGTCCGCGTTCTGTGACTTCTCGTTCTCGCGAACGTTCCGCACCGAGCGCTCGGCGCGGCTCTCCGGATCGTAGACGGTCTCGTTGATCTGTCGCTTGTCGGTGGAGAGCTGCGATGCAACGCTCACTTCGAAATTGTCGAGGCCCAGATACGGCGTCAGCGCCTTGCGGATGTTCTCCTGCACCATCCCGCCGACCGTCTTCTGCAGGCTCGCCATCTTGGTCGGAGCAGCAGTCGTCTCGTCCTCTTCGGCAAGCAGCATCGAACCGTCGGCGTCCAGCACCGTGACCTTGTCGCGGCTCATGCCCGGAATGGCCGCCGCGACGAGATGACGGATCGACTGCGCCGTGCGCGCCTCGATCGCGCCGTCGGTGCGCAGCACGACCGATGCCGAAGGCGGCTGCTGCGTCGCGCGGAACGAGCCGCGCACCGGCATCACGATATGCACCCGCGCCGCCTTCACGCCCTTCATCAACTGCACCGTGCGCGCGATCTCGCCTTCGAGTGCCCGTAGCTTGGTGACCTCCTGCATGAACGAGGTCAAACCGAGCGAACCGATCTTGTCGAACAGCTCGTAGCCGGAATTGGCGCTGGTCGGCAGCCCCTTCTCGGCGAGCAGCATCCGCGCCTGCATGGTCTGGCTCGGACGCACCGAGACCGCGTCGCCGGCGGTGTTGACGTCGAAGGTGATGTTTTGCTCGCGCAGCGCGGCACCCATGCGCGTCACGTCTTCGCGGGAAAGGCCGGTATAGAGCGTTTCGAATTCAGGCCGGCTCAGATAATATGCGCCGCCCACGACTGTGACGAGAACGGCGAAACCGATCAATCCCAAGGCCATCAGGCGTCGCGGCCCAAGCTCCAGCAGATTATTGAGCAGTTGCTGTATCTGCGCACGACTGAACAGCATGTGACCTCATACCAATGCGAACGTAGAGGACACTCTGCTGCCAACCTTGTCTGAAGGTTGCGCGAGACCACGAATGTGTCGGTTCGCCGGCGAGGCGTTGCAATTTTACAAGAGACTGAGTGACGCAATTGCGCGCGTCGGCGACAAGCGGACGGACGGTCGCATCGCGGTGCGATCGGCGACGGCGTGTTGCCTGGAATGTGGCGTCCGAAAATCGATGTGGGCACGTCGTGTGCCGTCGGATCCACCGCTCACGGCGGAGACCGTGCTCCCTGAGGAGCACGGTCGTTTTCGAAGCCGTGGCTTAGCGGAACAGCGACAGGATGCTCTGGCTGTTCTGGTTGGCGATCGAGAGCGCCTGAACACCGAGCTGCTGCTGGGTCTGGAGCGCCTGAAGGCGGGTCGATTCCGCGTTCATGTCGGCGTCGACGAGCTGACCGATACCGCGGTCCACGGAGTCCATCAGGGTCTTGACGAATTCCGTGTTGGTCGCGAGTCGGTTCTTGACGGCGCCGAGATTGGCGGCGGCCGACGCCACCGAGTTGATCCCGGCGGTGACCTGCGCGATGTAGCCATCGAGCGTGGTCTGGTCAGCGGCCGAGTCGGTCAGCACGGAGATGCTCATCGTGTTGATCGACGGAGAGGTCGAACCGGCCGTGTCGAGAATGCCGGTCTGCGTCGAGGTGTAGAGCGAGTAGTTCGCGGTGGTCACGGTGATGGAGCCGATGGTGGGCGTACCGCCGACACGCGAGTACGACGACACCAGGTTGAACGTCGTCGGCGTGGTGCCGGTCGTCGTGCTCAACCAGTTGATACCGTTGAAGGTCGCCGAGCTGGCCTTGAGCTTCATGTCCTGCTGGATCTGGGTGATGTCGGCCTGGATCTTGGTGCGGTCGATACCGGCGGTCTTGGCTTCGACCAGCAGCGCCTGGAGCTTGGTCAGGCCGGAGTCCTTGTCGCCAATGACCGAGGTCAGAGCGGTATATTCGGTGTCGACGGTCGCAGCCGACAGACCGAGCGAGTCGGAGACCGCGGAGAGCGCGGCATTGTCGGAGCGCATCGACGTCGCGATCGACCAATAGGCAGCGTTGTCCGAGGCCGTGGACACGCGCATACCGGTCGAGATCCGGTTCTGCGTGGTCGCGAGCTGCGAGCTGACGTTGCGAAGGGTCTGCAGCGCGGTCATTGCAGACGAGTTGGTGAGGAGGCTAGAACCCATTTTGATGTCCCTTTGGAGATTGAATTAAATTTGGGGACATACCGGACTTACACCGGTACGGCAGGGCGGCGTCATGCCTTTGGGCTGCGCAAAAGCGTCAAGGCCCAACCTGTCGTAACGGCGACGATAGCCCGCGAAGCTTGTGCGGGGCTTGTGGCTCTGTGTCTTTGCCGCAACAAGGCGGCCGAAATTGCGGCGCGCGACGTCACGCCAAAATGAAAGGGCCGCGCCTCGTGAGAAGCGCGGCCCTCCCCAAATCGTTTGAGGCTTAGCGGAACAGCGACAGGATGCTCTGGCTGCTGTTGTTGGCGATCGAGAGCGCCTGCACGCCGAGCTGCTGCTGGACCTGGAGGGCCGACAGGCGGGTGGACTCCTGGTTCATGTCGGCGTCGACGAGCTGACCGATACCGCGGTCCACGGAGTCCATCAGCGACTTCACGAAGTCCGTGTTGGTCGAGAGTCGGTTCTTGACGGCACCGAGATTAGCGGCGGCCGAGGCCACCGAGTTGATGCCAGCAGTGACCTGCGCGATGTAGCCGTCGAGCGTGGTCTGGTCAGCTGCCGAGTCGGTCAACGCCGAGATGCTCATCGTGTTGATCGACGGAGCGGTCGAACCGGCCGTGTCGAGAATGCCGGTCTGCGTCGAGGTGTAGAGCGAGTAGTTGGCGGTCGTCACGGTGATGGAGCCGATGGTGGGCGTACCGCCGACACGCGAATACGACGACACCAGGCTGAAGGTCGTCGGCGTCGTGGCGGACGTGCTCAGCCAGTTGATGCCGTTGAAGGTCGCCGCACTGGCTGTCGCCTTCATCTGCTGCTGGATCTGGGTGACGTCGGCCTGGATCTTGCTGCGGTCGATACCGGCGGTCTTGGCTTCGACCAGCAGGGACTGGAGCTTGGTCAGGCCGGAGTCCTTGTCGCCGATGACCGTGGTCAGAGCGGTATATTCGGTGTCGACGGTCGCGGCGGACAGACCGAGCGAGTCGGAGACCGCCGAGAGCGCGGCGTTGTCGGCGCGCATCGAAGTCGCGATCGACCAGTAGGCAGCGTTGTCCGAAGCGGTCGAGACGCGCTGGCCGGTGGAGATGCGGGTCTGCGTGGTGGAGAGCTGCGAGCTCACAGACCGCAAGGTCTGGAGTGCGGTCATGGCGGTCGAGTTCGTAAGCAGGCTTGACATTGCGAATGTCCCTTTATGTACGCGTTACATTTTCACGAGGGGACATACCGGGCTTTCACCGGTACGGAGGGGCGGCATCATGCCTTTGGACTGATGTGGGTAGGGTCCAACCCGCCGTGCCGCATTGCTAACACGCCGAATCTTGCGCGCAGATTAAGATCGGCTTGAATTACGCTGTAAAATCAGATGGTTAACAGTACCTATTGCTAACCATAGGGCGGTACTTCTCGCTAACCATAACGCTCCCTCTGGCGCTCGTTGTCGTTACGAGAACGAGCGCACCAGCCCGGAGGCAAGCAGGTTCCAGCCGTCGATCAGCACGAAGAACAGCATCTTGAACGGCAATGCGAGGATCGTCGGCGGCATCATCATCATGCCCATCGACATGGTCAGCGTCGCCACGATCATGTCGATGACGAGGAACGGCAGGATGATGAGAAATCCGATCTCGAACGAACGCCTGAGCTCGGAAATCATGAAGGCCGGAATGATGACGCGCATGTCGACGCGCTTGTCGTCGAACTTCCTGCGGAAGCTCTCCGCGGCGAGCGATTCGAAGGTCTGCAGATCCTTGTCGCGAACATGAGCCAGCATGAATTCGCGGAACGGATCGGTGATCTTCAGATAGGCCTCTTCCTCCGAGATCTCGTTCTTCATCAGCGGCTGGATGCCGGTTTCCCAGGCGCGGTCGAAGGTCGGCGCCATCACGTAGAAGGTCATGAACAGCGCGAGGCTGATCAGCACCAGATTGGCCGGCGTGGTCTGGAGGCCGAGACCGGCCCGCAGGAACGACAGCGCCACCGCAAATCGCGTGAAGCTCGTTACCATGATGAGCAATCCCGGCGCCACCGACAGCACCGTGATCACCGCCATCAACTGGATGATCCGGCCGCTGGTCGAGCCGTTGCCCGGCGGCAGCAGCGAATTGAGGTCCGGAATCTGGGCCAGTGCCACTTCGGGCAGCACGACCAGGAGCAACGCAAGCAGCAGGACTCTCAGTTTCACTGAATCACCAACGTCTCAATGATCAATTCGCGGATCTTGCCCGAGGAGCGGATATTGGCGCGTTCGGTCAGGTCCTCGCGCAGGTGCTGAAGCCCGCGCGATCCCTCGAACTGCGCCACCGTCGCCGACCTTAGATAGGTGACGATGTCCTCGCTGATATGGGCCGCCAGGATGCCGGCATCCTCGTCGCTCATGCTGTCGGTCACCATGGAGGCTTCGATGCGGGCCCAGTTGTTGGCCGGCGCGCCGAGATTGGTCACGATCGGCGACAGCTTCCTGAGCCGCGCGCTGCCGGCGTAGCTCGAGGCAAGAGGCGGCGGCGTGGCGGTTTTCTTCGCATCGGCGACGCGCTCGGCGGCCGCAAACAGATGCAGGCCGGCAAGCGCGCCCGCGCCGATCGCGATCAGGGTCAACACCACGATGGCCGCAATCAGGCGCATGACGTCCCCTGCCCTCGTGACGCGGCCCGACGGTCGCGCATCTCAGAACGGTGCCACGGCGTCATAGATCCGATGTCCCCATCCAGGCTGCTGCACGTCCGAGAGATTTCCCCGACCGCCATAGGCCACGCGCGCCTCGGCGATCTTCTCGTAGGAGATCGTGTTGGTTCGCGAGATATCGCGTGGACGCACGATGCCGCCGACGTTGAGCACGCGCATTTCCGTGTTGACCTTGAACTCCTGCGAGCCGCTGATCATCATATTTCCGTTCGGCAACACGTCGGTTACGATGGCTGCGATCGACAGTTTGATATCCTCTGTGCGGTCGATCTGTCCGTTGCCCTTGATCTGGGTGTTGGTGTTGAGGTTGGCGCTCGTCGAGCCCTTGTCCTGCCATCCCGCGACGTCCATCAGCCAGTCGAGCCCGAACTTGATCTGCGAATCGCGCGAGCGACCCGTCTTGTTGTCGAGCTTGGCCTTGTCCTGCATCGAGATGATCACCGTCACGACGTCGCCGACGCGCCGGGCGCGGGGATCGCGGTAGAGGTCGGTGCCGTCGTCCCAGGTCGAGCGATAGCTGACGGGCGAGTGCATGCGGGGCGTCACGGGAATCGGATCGGCCTGCGTCCTCAGGCCGCTCCCGACCGGCGACAATCGCGGGCCAGTCAGGACCTCGGCCGGATCAGTGACGCATCCCGCAAGCGACAACAGCGAGAGGATGAGGATCAGATTCTTCATCTATTTGGTCTTTCCGTCATCCACGCGACGCATCCCGCCGAGCAGATCGGCGAGGTGCGCCGCGCGCCCCGTCTCCATCTCGTTGAAGATTGCGCTCGAGCTCCTCGGGCTGAGCTTTGCGAGCACGGCCGCAGCCGTCTCGTCCGCCATCCCGGCGATCTGGGTTGCGGCGGCGTCCGGCTTCATGCGCGAGTAGATCTCGACGACGCTCGCTTCGGCCTTCTTCAGGAAGTCGTCGCGCAACGCCATCCACTTCTCATATTCGGCGCGCTTGGCCTCGACCTCGGCGATCCGCTCGCGAAGCTGGTTCTCGGCCTTCTCCAGCTCCTTGAGCTGCCAAGCCAGCCTTGCATCGACGGCGGGGTCGGCGACGTTGCTGCAGAACAGGGCGATCTCGTTGTCCGCGGTTGCAGCGGCCTGGGGCGGCACCGGCTTCGGCGGCGCCGTGACGCTGCCGGGCTTGGCCGGTCGCGGCGCGGCTGTGGGTGCCGGCGCGGGCTTCTCGGAGGCCGGCACGGCACCGGTGGTCGCGGGTCCCGAATCCTCGGCTGCCCACGCGGTCGCCCGCATCGACGCATTGTCGCTCGGGATCGATGAGATCGGCTTCTGCGGGCCAGGCGCGCGGGCGCGCGCGAAGGACAGCAGGTTGAGCGGCTTCGACGGCTTGGCCTCATCCAGCGCCAGAATGGGCGAAGCGCTCGCGAGCGCGGAAGCCGCGACCAGGAGGAGGAGTTTGGCTTTATGATCCAGCTTCAACATCGGTCCGCGTGCGATTCTCGGTCGAGAGAGCATTGAGCGACCAAGCTTGCACGGCGCTTACGCGTCATTGCACGATGACATCTGCCTGGAGGGCGCCGGCCGTCTTGATCGCCTGGAGGATCGCGATGATGCCGGATGGTTTCAGGCCGATCTGGTTCAGGCCGCGCACCAGGCGCTGGAGATCGACGCCGCTCAGGATCGCCACCTGCGATCCGGCCTCGTTGGCCTCGACCACGGTCTGGGGCACGACCACCGTCTGCCCTTTCGAGAAGGGCGCCGGTTGCGACACCACGGGAAGCTCGGTGACGCGGACCGTCAGATTGCCGTGCGTCACGGCAACGGTCGATATCCGTACGTCGCGTCCGATCACCACCGTGCCGGTACGCTCGTTGATCACCACCCGCGCCGGCGTATCCGGCTCGACCGTCAGCTCGCCGATTTCGGCGAGAAACCGGACCGGGCCGATGTGGCGCGGCTTCGACAGCACGATGGTGCGGTAGTCGCGCTCGAAGGCGATCTGCGCCCGATAACGGCCGCCGGCATAGCGGTTGATCGCGTCGAGGATTCGCGTTGCGGTGACGAAGTCCGGGTTCTTGAGCTCCAGCACAAGATACTCCATTTCATGGAGACTACCCTGCACCTCGCGCTCGACCAGAGCGCCATTCGGGATGCGGCCCGCGGTCGGCGTGCCCTGGCTGACGTTCTGGGCCTGGCCTCCGACGCTGTAACCGGCGACCGTGACCGCGCCTTGCGCCACTGCATAGACCGCGCCGTCCGCCGCGCGCAGCGACGTCATCACCAGGGTGCCGCCGAGCAGCGAGGTCGCATCACCGAGCGACGACACGGTCACGTCCATGCGCTCGCCGGCACCGATCGAGGGCTGCAGGTCCGCGGTCACCATCACGGCCGCGACGTTGCGCGTGCGCAGCGTCGTCGGCCGCGGCGGATTGTTGGTGCTGGTGGTCTCGTTCCTGACATTGATGCCCATGTTCTCGAGCATCGATTGCAGGGACTGCTCCGTGAACGGCGCATTGCGGAGCGTGTCGCCGGTGCCGTTCAGGCCGATGACGAGGCCGTAGCCGACGATCTGGTTTTCGCGCAATCCCTTGATGTCCGCGATGTCCTTGATGCGGACGGCGGCCTGGGCGCTGACGGCGGAAACGAGCAGGACGAGCGCGAGCAGGACTCTGGTCATGACCCGTCCACGACCTTGACGGTGCCGTCCGGCTGGACGACGCCCCTGATGATCACGCCCGTATCGGTGTTTCGTATCGGGATGAGCGCGCCGGGCGCGCCCGACTGCATCGCTGCGCCGTAGGTCACGATCGACAGGCCGCTGTCCTCGACCACGACCTTGACCATCGCGCCGCGGGCGACCGTCCAGGGATCCTCCACCGAGTTGGTCGGGATCGGCTGGCCGGGGAGCAGCGCGCGGCGCGCCATGCGGCCGACCAGGACCTGGCGTCCTTCGATGAACATGGCAACGCCGAGCACGTTCGGCGCGAAGGCGCGCTCGGTGATCATGTCGTCTCGGATCAGCTCGCCGGCGCGGATCGAGACGGCCGGCACGGGGAGCCGCTTCTCCTCGGCCGCGGCGAGACGCGCCGAGACGAGAACCAGCAGCACGGCGGCCAACCCGCGCTTGATCGAGCCCATCCTGTTCAACATGGATACACCGGAACTAGCGCATGCCCTTCGAGACCGTCTGGGCCATTTCATCCGAGGCCTGGATGACCTTGGCATTCATTTCGTAGGCGCGCTGGGCAGAGATCAACTCGGTGATTTCCTTGACCGGATCGACGTTCGAGGCTTCGAGATATTGCTGGTTGATCTTGCCGTAGCCGGAATCGCCGGGCAACCCGACGACCGGCGTGCCGGACGCCGTGGTCTCGCGATAGAGGTTGCTGCCCAGCGGTTCGAGGCCGGCCTCGTTGGCGAAATTGGCGAGATTGAGCTGGCCGATTTGCCTCGGGTTCACTTCCGTATCCAGCTTGGCAAACACCTGTCCGGTCTGGTTGACCGTGACTTGGACCGTTCCCTGCGGCACCGTGATTGCGGGATCCAGCAGATAGCCGTCGGTCGTGACGAGCTGGCTGTTGGCGTTGGTGTTGAACGAGCCCGCGCGGGTATACTGCACCTCGTTATTCGGGCCGAGCACCTGAAACCAGCCGCGGCCGTTGATCGCCATGTCGTAGGGATTGCCGGTCTGGGTGAGCGCACCCTGGATGTGCAGCTTGCGGATCGCCGCCGACTTGACGCCGAGGCCGAGATTGGCGCCTTCCGGGATCGGGGACGAGCCGCTGGTGTTTGCCACGCCCTGCATGCGGTCCATCTGGTAGAACAGATCGGTGAACTCGGCACGCGCCCGCTTGTACGAGGTCGAGTTGATGTTGGCGATGTTGTTCGCGATGACTTCGATGTTGGTCTGCTGGGCGTTCATGCCCGTGGCCGCGATGGCAAGCGATTTCACAGCGTCACTCCTTGATCAGATCGACATCCGAACGACTTCTTGGTAGGCCTGCACGACCTTGTCGCGAACTGCGACCGCCGTCTGCAAGGCCTGCTCGGCCGACATCAGCGCCTCCACGACGCGCCGCGTCGATTCTTTGCCTTGCATCGCCGAGACCGAGGCGGCCTCGCCCGCCTTCAGCGTCCCGATCGCGTCCGTCGTCACTTGCTTCATGACCGATTCGAATCCGACGTCGCCGCCGGACTGGATCGCGGGTGTCGCCGTCGACGAGATGGCCTGTGCCTCGGTCGCGCGGCTCGCCGCCTGCGCCGTTGAGATCGCGGTCGATGAAATTGCCTCAAGCATTGTCAGCTCCTCAGCAGGTCGATGGTCATGCCCAGCATCGACCTCACCTGTTTCACGACCTGCAGATTGGCTTCATAGGAGCGGTTGACTTCCCGCATGTCCGCCATCTCGATCATCATGTTGACGTTCGGCAGCTTGACGTAGCCGGCCTTGTCGGCGGCGGGATGCCCCGGCTCGTACTCCACGCGGTACGGCGTGGTGTCGACGCCGATCTCCTTGACCTTCGCCAGCTGAGCGCCCGAGGCGCGGTCCATCGCGGCATCGAAGGTGATCGTCTTGCGTTGATAGGGATCGGCGCCGGCAGTGCGCCCCGTCGCCGTCGCGTTGGCGAGGTTCTCCGAGACGATGCGCATGCGCGTCGACTGCGCTTCGAGTCCGGAGCTCGCGACCGTCAACGAGGATTGCAGAGAGTCCAGCATGTCAGTTCACCTCAGGTCTTTGCGCTCGACAGCAGCATGCGGTGAAACGACCGCACGACCGCCGAGTTCATCGAGTAATCGCGACTGACGTCGCTGCCCTTGATCATTTCCTGCTCGAGACTGACGGAGTTGCCGGAGTGAACCACATCCCAGCTGTCCTTTTTCGCGGTTGCCCGGGTGTCGCTCTCGGCAGCGGAGAGTTGCATGTGCGACGGCGACGTGGTCGCCAGTCTCACCGGCGTGCTGTCGAGCACCTTGTTGAAGGGCTCGACGTCGCGCGCCTTGAAGCCCGGCGTATTGGCGTTGGCGACGTTGGTGGCGATCGTCGATTGGCGGAGCTCGAGGTATCGCGCCTGCGACGATGCGAGTTCGAAGAGATAGAGCGGTCCCACGGCAGCACCATTCTGGTTCAGACGGTGTAACCTTAGGGTCGCAAGCTTTCGTCAGGCTGATGGAAGGGACGCCGTCCTCGGAATTCTACTGGACCTTCTCGGACCGCGGCGTCTGCTTGGATTGCAGGAAGTAGATGATCTCGGCGACCGGCCGGAAGAACTCCGCCGGAATCACCTGGTCGACCTGAACCGCCTCGTAGAGCGCGCGCGCCAGCGCCTTGTTCTCGATCACCGGAATCCGGTTCTGCTCGGCAACTTCGCGGATCTTCAGCGCAATCACGTCCATGCCCTTAGCCACGACGATCGGTGCCGGATTTTCCTCGCGATTGTAGCGCAGCGCGATCGCGAAGTGCGTGGGGTTCGCGATCACCAGCGTCGCCCGCGATGCGGAAGCGATCATGCGCTGGCGCGAGCGGTCGCGCGCCAGCGAGCGCAGGCGCGCCTTGATCAGCGGATCGCCTTCGGCCTGCTTGTGCTCGTCCTTGATCTCCTGCCGCGTCATGCGCAGCTCGCGCCGCCAGTGGAAGCGCGCCCATGCGAGATCGACCGCGACCAAGACGATGGTCGCGATACAGATCGCCGAGACGATTCGCATGGCGATGTTGAGAATCATCTCCGGCAGCGCGACCGGGTCGGTGTACATCGCCTCGAAAGCCTTCGCTTCCGACGAGCGCAGCACGAACGCGACGACGACGGTGACCGCGGCGAGCTTGAACAGCGACTTGGCGAACTCGACAAGGCCCTGCGATCCAAACAGCCGGCTCCAGCCGCTGAGCGGAGAGATTCGCGACAGGTCCGGCGTGATGCGATGGAGCACCAGGCTGGGAGCATTTTGCAACAGCGAGGCGGCCAGCCCGAACGCCGCCAGGGTGACGACCAGCGGCGTCAGGAACCGCAGTGCCTGGAGCCCGACCACGATGAGGAGATTCTGTGCGTCGGCCCCGGTGCTGAGAGGGAAGCCGTCGGGATCGTCGAGAAAGCCCGTCAGCATCGGCGTCAATTGCTGAACGCCCTGGCCGATCAGGAACGCCTGGATCACCATCAGCGCAGCCATCGAGGCGAAGATGGAAGCCTCCCGAGAGACCGGGATTTTGCCCTGTTCGAGCGCATCGCGGACTTTCTTCTCGGTCGGCTCTTCTGTCTTGCTCTCCTGATCGGTTGTTTCTGCCATGCCCGTTCAGCGGTCAGCGGAAGACCAGCTCATCCTCCTGCTCGGGGTTGAGCTCGATTTCGCCCTTTTCCGCGAGGTCGAGCGCGAGGTCGGTGATCACGCGCCGCGCCTCCAGCACGTCGCGCTGGTTCGACGGTTCGCCGATGGCGAGTTCGTGCTCGACGACCCGGCGGACCCGCGAGGCGACCGAGGACAGGATCATCTCGCGGAAGTGCTTGTCGGTGCCCTTCAGCGCGATGACGATGCGATCGGTCGGCACCTGGTCGAAGATCATGGTGCGCGCCTTCGGCGTCAGGTTGGTCACGTCGTCGAAGGTGAAGAGCAGCTCCTTCAGCACTTCGGCCGACTTCGGCCGCTTCTCCGACAGGCTCTTCAGCATGTCCTCGATGTGTCCGCGCTCCATCTTGTTGATGATGTCTGCGACGCGGGCATAGGTGTCCGCGCCGAGGTTGCGGGCGAAGTTCAGCGTCAGATCCTCATGCAGCGTCTTCTCGAGCACCCTCATGGCGTCGTCGACGATCGGCTTGAGGCTGAGCACGCGCCGCATCAGCTCGTTGCGCAGGCTCGACGGCAGCTGGCTCATGACCTTGGCGGCGCAGGACGGCTTGACCTTGGACAGGATGAGCGCCGCGGTCTGCGGATGCTCCTTGGAGAGGTAGCTTGCCAGCGAGTTTTCCGACACCGACGAGACGCGGTCCCACACGGACCGGCTCGAATTGCCGAGCAGGTCCGACATGATGGCCGAGACCTGGTCGGCCGGAAGCACGTCGCCGAGCACGGCTTCCAGGCCACCGAGGGTGCCGAGAATGTTGGCGCCCATCGAGAATTGCTGGGCGAACTCCTCGACGATCGCTTCCAGTTCCTGCGCCGTGATCGGCCGCAGCTCGGCCGCAGCCTTTGTAACGGTGCGGATATCCTGCGGCTCGAACTGCGCGAGCACGCTGGCGGCCGCCTGCCGGCCCATGGCGAGCAGGAGTGCCGCGACCTTCTCCGTTCCGCCCAGCGTGGCGACGCCTCGCTGCTTGATGGGAGCCATGCCGACCTGTGCCGCCATGGTCAGGTATCACCCTGTCCCAACGGCCCGACAATTTCGGTGAGCGAGACGCCGAAGCGGGAATTGTCTTCTTCGACCACGACCACCTCGCCGCGGGCGACGACGCGGCCGTTGACGACGACATCGACGGGCTCACCGACCCGGTGGTCGAGCGGAACCACTGCGCCGCGGCCGAGCTTCATCAGATTTGCCACCGGAATGGTCGCCGATCCCAGCACCACCTGCATGGTCACGGGAATGCGCAGGATGGCATCGACATTGGCGAACTTGCCGGTCTCCTCCGCGGTGCGCGCGGCGATCTCCGCCAACCGCTCCAGCGGAGATGTTTCGGTATGCCCCTCGTCGGCCGCCGATGCTGACTCATAGTCGAAGGATTGCGCCATCTGGTATCGCCTCTTGGTATTTCCGCTCCCGGAGCGCCGTGACGTTCCGATCGTATTTATTCCGCCGGCTTCGGCTTCAATGCTTGTTCACGTCGGCGCCGCCCGCGGTCGCCGCGGATGCGAGCCCGCTCCTGGCATCAAGCGCCGCGATCGCCTCGTGGGCCTGATCGATCTTCGTGCTCAGCACGTTGGCGAGCCGTCCGAGATTTGCGGTGGAATCATGCGCCGCGGTGATGACCGTGTCGAAGGCGCCCGCCGTCTCCTGGACGATGGTCGAGAACTCGCCCTGGTAGCTGCGCAACCGCGCCAGCTCGCGATGCATCCGGGTCACCCGCATGCTGGTGAAGGCGAGCGCAATCAGCAGCACGGCATCAACGAGATAGGATATCATCGACGAACTCCCGTTTCTGATCGACGGGATCTGCCACCTGCATGGCGTAATAGCCATCAAGCTGGCCGATCTGACACCAGAACAGCACCTGGTTGTTGCTCTCGAGTCGAGCCAGCGTGCGCGGCGTGGCTTCGAGCTCAAGCACCTGTCCGACCTGGAACTTCACGACGTCGCCGAGCGAAATCATCTTCTCGTCCAGCACGGCGCTCAGCGTCACCTCGGTGCGGTGAACCTCGGTCTCCATCTGCTCGCGCCAGCGCGGATCGGCCGCACGGCCGTCGCTGACGACGACGGTCGCGAGCTTCTGCCTCAGCGGGTTGAGCGCGGAGTGCGGAATGATGAGGAACATCTGGCCGCCGCGGTAGAGTGCCTGCAGCATGATGTTCGCGCAGATCGACATGTTGCCGCTCCGCCCGATCGCCAGCGACGCCATCGCGGTCTCGACCCGCTCCACGCGGAAGGTGACGTTGGAGGTGCCGGCGAAGGAGGATTGCAGCGCCTTGGCGAACCGCTCGAACAGCGCCTGGACCAGGCGGATCTCGATGTTCGAGAAGCTGCGCTCGACGTCGAGCGGCGGTTCGGCGCCATCGGAGCCGAACATCGCCTCGACCATGGTGAACACGAAGTCGCGGTCCAGCATGATGATGATGCGGGAGTCCCACTGCTCGGCATAGAGCACGGCCGCAACCGCGTTGGCCTCGTAGTCCTTGATGATGTCGCCGACACGATCGTTGGTGATGCCGTTGACCGAGAAATAGCATGGCGTTCCGGCTATCGGCTGCAGGCTGTCCGTGCACGATGCCGCCATGCGATCGAAGATCACATTGAGCATCGGCATGCGTTCGATCGAAATGCCGGCGGCGTCCAGCAGATAGTTCGGCAGCGGCTTGCGCTGATCGACGTCGAGGGCTTCCATCATGATGCGCGCGCAGCTTTCGGTTCAACCTCGGCCACGACCGCCTTGGGTCCCGCGATCGTCTCGTTCTCGACGACGTCGATCGATGGCCGTTCGGGGCTCGCGATCATCTTGCGGCCGTGCTCGACGGCGATCTGCGGCATGGCGCCGTTCATGAACGCCAGCAGCGTCTGCTTGACGATGATGTAGGGCCGGCAACGCTTTTCGCGCGTCATCTTCACCTTCATCGCGAAGGGCGAAATGATGCCGTAGGACAGGAAAATGCCGGCGAAGGTGCCGACGAGGGCGGCGCCGATGAAGCCGCCCAGCAGCTTCGGCGACTGGTCGAGCGCGCCCATGGCCTTGATGACGCCGAGCACCGCGGCGACGATGCCGAGCGCGGGCAGCGCTTCCGAGACCACCACCAGCGCATGGTAGGGCGCCAGCTTGCTCTTCACGATGGTGTGGATCTCCTCGTCCATCAGCGCTTCGATCTCGTGCGTTCGCGCGTTACCCATGATGATGAGGCGGACGTAGTCGCAGATGAACTGGAGCAGCGACGGATCTCCGAGCACGCTCGGGAACGCCTTGAAGATCTCGGAGGACGCGGGATCGTCGATATGCGCCTCGACCTCGTTGCGGCCTTTGCCCCGCAGTTCCCGCATCAGCGCGTGCAGCGCGCCGAGCAGATCGAGATAGTAGCGTTGACCGGGCACCGCCCCCGTCACCGCCTGCACGCAGGCAAGCCCGGTGTCCGCGACCGTCTTCCAGGGATTGGCCATGATGAAGGTGCCGGCCGCGGTGCCCATGATGATCACGAACTCCCAAGGCTGCATCAGCACGCCCAGATGCCCGCCCATGGCGGCAAATCCGCCCAGCAGTGCCGCTACCGTGATGACGATCCCCACGAAACTGCCCAACGCGCCGCTCCATCACCGATCCCATCGGGAATATCTAGTCGGCGAGCCTTGCGCGAGGCTGGCTTCCCCCTCGCCAGCCTCGCGCAAGCGATTCACGGCAGCTTGGGACGACGTCGCGAAAGCGGCCAGAGGGGCGCGGGTCATGCTATCCACCATCGCGGACTACACCAGACTGACCAAGGACATGGGCAAGTCGCTGACGCAGGTCGCGACGCAGCCGGACGTCAGCCGCGACACCGATTATTTCCTCAGCCACATCGGCAACGTGAAGACCATCGACGACTTCCTGAAGGACTATCGCCTCTATTCCTACGCGATGAAGGCATATGGCCTCAGCGACATGGCCTATGCCAAGGCTTTCATGCGCAAGGTGCTGACCGAGGGTATCGCCGACAACAAGACCTTCGCCAATAAGCTGACCGACACCCGCTACCGGCAATTCGCCGCCGCGTTCAATTTCGCCGCCCTCGGCGACAAGGCGACCCAAACCGCGGCGGCCACGACCGGCACGGCGACCCAATACGTCACGCAGACGATGGAGGAGAAGGCCGGCGACCAGAACGAGGGCCTGCGGCTGGCGCTCTATTTCACGCGCAAGGCTTCCACCATCACCAATTCCTACCAGATCCTCGCGGACAAGGCGATGACGCAAGTGGTCCAGACGGCGCTCGGCCTGCCGTCGACGATCAGCTCGGCTGATATCGATGCCCAGGCCAAGATGATCACGAGCAAGATCAAGCTCACCGATTTCCAGGATCCGGCCAAGGTCACCAAATTCGTGCAGCGCTTCGCGGCGATGTGGGATGCGACCCAGGCCCAGAGCGACACCTCGACCAACCCGGCGCTGGTCCTGATCGGCGGCGCCGCACCGTCGATCGGCATGGATACCAACGTGCTCACGACACTTCAGAACATCAAGTTCAACAGGTAAGTCATGCAATCGGCCCTCTATGTAGGATTGTCGGCGCAGGTCGCCCTCGAAAAACGCCTCCAGACGATCGCCAACAACGTCGCCAACGTCAACACGGCGGCGTTCCGCACCGACGTGGTGAAGTTCGAGACGGTGTTGTCCAAGGCGGGCGCGAACCCGGTCGCCTTCTCCTCGCCCGGCGACAACATCATCTCGCGCGAAATGGGTAGCATCACCGAGAGCGGCAACCCGCTCGACGTCGCCGTGGTCGGACAGGGCTGGATCGCCTTCGCCGGTCCGAACGGCACGGTCTATACGCGCGACGGCCGCCTCCAGATCGCCGCCAACGGCGACCTTCAGACCGTGTCCGGCTTCCCCGTTATCGATTCCGGTGGCGCCCAGATCACCCTCGATCCGAACGGCGGGCCGGTCTCGATCGCGCGCAGCGGCGCGATCACCCAGGATAACAACGAGATCGGCACCATCGGCCTGTTCAACATTCCCGCCGACGCCAATCTCGACCGCTACGGCAATTCGGGCGTCACGCCGAACCGGCCTGCGACCGCCATCGCCGACTTCTCCCGCGACGGCTTCAAGCAGGGCTATGTCGAGGGCTCGGGCGCCAATCCGATGATGGAATTGACGAAGCTGATCGCGGCCTCGCGCGCCTTCGACGGCACCAATTCGATGATCGAGGGCACCGAGAGCTCGCTCCAGAACGCAATCCGGACGCTGGGCGAACCCGGCAAATAGACTGCGCCCCGCGCGCAATGAGGTTGGACGGTTTCCTTGAACGCTCTTCGGCAACTTGAGTGGGCGCTGCTGGAGCTTCAGCAGAGCACTCCCCTGGCAAGCGTCAGCGGCGCGATCTCCGAGATCGCGTCGACGCATTTTCGTGTCTCCGGCCTGTCGCGCTTCGTCAGGCTCGGCGAACTGATCGGCGTCAACTCCGGCGGCAAGCCCCAGATCGGCGAGGTGGTGCGGATCGACAGCGAAGGCATCATCGCCAAGCCGTTCGACCGGCAGTTCGCCGGAGGCCTCGGCTCGGTCGCCTACCGGATGCCGCCCCTGTCCTTCGCGCCGGATCCGAGCTGGAAGGGCCGCGTCATCAACGCGCTGGGGGCGCCGCTGGACGGACAGGGCCCTCTCACCCCCGGGTCGCGTCCGGTCTCGGCCGAGGCGGAGGCGCCTTCTGCCATGAAGCGCGCGCGGGTCCACAAGCCGCTGCGCACCGGCGTACGCGTCATCGACCTGTTCGCCCCGATCTGTGCCGGCCAGCGCGTCGGCATCTTTGCCGGTTCCGGCGTCGGTAAATCGACGCTGCTTGCGATGCTCGCCCGCAGTCAGGGTTTTGACACCGTCGTGCTGGCCCTGGTGGGCGAGCGCGGCCGCGAGGTGCGCGAGTTCATCGAGGACGTGCTGGGCGCCGATCGTCACCGCGCCGTCACAATCGTGTCGACGGGAGACGAGAGCCCGATGATGCGGCGACTGGCGCCGAAGACGGCCATGGCGGTCGCCGAATATTTCCGAGACCGGGGCGAATCGGTCCTGCTCATGGTCGATTCGATCACCCGCTTCGCCCACGCCGCCCGTGAAGTCGCGCTCGCCGCCGGTGAGCCCGCAGTCGCGCGCGGCTACGCACCCACCGTCTTCACCGATCTGCCGCGCCTTCTGGAGCGCGCCGGACCCGGCGAGGAGGGGTCCGGGACGATCACCGGGATTTTCTCCGTGCTGGTGGACGGCGACGATCACAACGAGCCGATCGCCGATACCATCCGCAGCACACTCGATGGGCACATCGTGCTCTCCAGGCACATCGCCGACCAGGCACGTTACCCGGCGGTGGACGTTCTGGGTTCGGTCTCCCGCCTCGCCCATAACGTCTGGGACCCCGAAGAGCGCGAATTGGTGAGCAAGCTGCGCGCCATGATCGCCAAATACGAGGACACGCGCGACCTTCGCCTGATGGGCGGATACCAGGCGGGACGTGATTCGGGTCTCGACCAGGCGGTCGACATGGTTCCGAGAATCTACGGCGCGATGCGGCAGGACGCCTCGGCTCCGCCAAGTGCCGATCCGTTCCGCGAACTGCGGGACATGCTCAAGGGCGACTAGCAAGTCTCAGATTGAGTCGGCGCGCGAGGCGCCACGCGATCGAACCTTGCTCGTTGTTTTCGACAGGCGATTGCGCATGCCGCCACGCTTACGGCGCATGCGCCTGCGCCTGCGCGGCCGTCTCCAGTTTCCGCCGCGATCTTCTCCACCGTTCGGGTGAGGCGGCCGCGCCGAATGCGACTGAACGGCGATTCGTTGATCCGGTCGGAACAACCGCCGCGTGCAATTCCTGTGAGTTCCCCCGGACAATTCTTGGCAGAACGCACAAGTTGTGGATGACATGTCGACGCACATCCTCGTCCTGCACAGGCTTCGATCAACTTGCATCAACCACAGCCAACAACGGGCCGTGCAATAAAACTGTCGTATAGTCGCGTACATGTTGCTCGTGGGACAGGATATTGCGTTCACCATCATGTGTCCCGAAGAGCGAGATTGTCTTGAACGTTACATTCGCCTGCGACGACATCCATTCTCCGCGAGGGTCTCTACTTGATTTTGTTGAGAAGCTCATTCATCGTTTCGTCGAAGATAAGAAACGTCTGCGTGTGACTTGAACCTTAGGGGCTTCGGTTGAACTACTCCGATCCATCGTCTGCTGGCGACGGCTATTCGGGCTCCCGTACGACGACGCCGCGAATGGCATACCCACAGCAACGCCGCCTCCCGCGCCATAACTTGCAGTGCTCATCAGTCCAGGTCGGGCGCCGGGCAGGCCGTGCCTTCACGCGAGAGAAGAGCACGGCGCATGTGTCGGATATCGCGGTCGGTACGGCTTCTCGCAAACGGCTGGTGCGCAACGGCGGAAGGCGGCTCCGGGGCGCCGCAAACGTGATTCCCGGGGCAAGGTAGGAATTCATGCCATTGGCAAGAGAAGCCGTCGAGCTGCTGGTTCAGGCGGCGAGGGCTTGGTATTTCGAAGGCAATCAGCATGGGTTGCGCGACCGGGAATGGATGGCCCTGCGCTTTCTCGGCCGTGCCAACAGGTTTTCGCGCACGCCGTCCGCGCTCGCCGGCTTCATCGGCGCCACCAGGGCGACTGCGTCGCAGATCGTGAAGACGCTGGAGGGCAAGTCCTTCCTGGTGCGAAAGCCGTCGCACGAAGACAAGCGTTCTGTCGTGCTGCACGTCACTGCGCAGGGCGAGAAGTGCCTGAGCCAGCACGATCCGATCAATCACGTGCTGAACGCCGTCACCGCGCTCGGACCCGACGAGTGCGTCAGGCTGCGCGATTCGCTGCGCCAGATCCTCAATCACCTCGACGCGGCACATCAGCGGCTCGATGCCAGCATCTGCCGGGACTGCATGTTTCTCGCCGAACGCGGGCCGGGTACCGGCAAGGGTCGCGCAACGGCCGAATTCATGTGCCGGCTGTATCGCGCCCCGGTCTCGCTCGAGGAGACCGAGCTGCTCTGCACCAGTTTCGAGCGCACCCGCGACCGTCCCAAGATCGAGGAGCATCTTGACCGCGCGCGTGTGGCGAACCAGGGGTGAGGCACGTGTCATTTCCAGGCGCGGATCCTGCGCTGAACTTGCGGAGTCTCTCATGTCCCCGGCTCGGCAGCGCACCGCAAGAGCGCTCCGCTGCGTCCGGGGCACGAGAGCGGCGTGTGGCTCACACTTTCTCAACCGTCATTGCGAGCGCAGCGAAGCAATCCAGGATCCCTCCGCGGTAAGACTCTGGATTGCTTCGCTGCGCTCGCAATGACGGAGCATGAGGCGGCATCGCCTTCCTCCAGTGCAGACTCAACTTGAAGACACGCCTTCGCATTCTCGCGGCGCATTCGCCCGAGCTTTGCCTGGTCGCTCCGCCCTCCTTGTCCAAGAGGGCGCAGGGAAGGCCGGGTGCCGGCTGGCACCCGCGGTCCGCTGCGCGAAAATGTAGCGCAAGGAAACCGCACAGCAGCATACAGGTGTAGCCAATCACTCGGCCTTCCCTGCGCGATGGTTGGACGGCTTATGCCGTGCTCTCCCGGGAGCCGAGTTCCTTCTGGCCTCCCTCACCCCAACGAAATTCACCGGCACCGCGCCGGTTGACGCAGATGCCGCATTCGCCAGGGCTTGACCGTAGCAACGACGGCCAGGACCACACGGTTTTGCCGTACGCACGGCCCGCCATTTCGCCGCAGTATTCCCAGCCCTGTCGACGGAGCCGGAAACTTACAGACGAGACGAAGCCTAGCAGCGCCGCTCGTCGGAACGAAGTTTTGGGCTCACGGAGAGCAATCCGCCCTGCCCGACTCCTCGCACCCGAACGCTGCCGCGTCCACCGCAAGCCCGGCTCGCGAACGTGACGACCACAAGATCGCCCCTCAAGGATGAGCCGGGATGGGCGAGACATACGCCAAAACCGAATTTCGGTAAAGTGGAATATTTTTGCGGCGGCGGATTGACAGGAGGGCGACACAGCCAGAGCCCGGTAGCCCGGATGGAGCGCAGCGCAATCCGGGAAGGTGCCGGATGCCGGGCGAGCGGCCCCGGATTGCGCTGCGCTCCATCCGGGCTACCGGGCTTAGCCGCCTTACATCATCTGCCTTGCCCAACGAAAAACACCCGGCGGTTTCCCGCCGGGTGTTCGTTCATATGTTCGACAGATCTTACCAGTTGCGCTGAGCGCGGAAGATCATGGCGATCGAGTCCTGGTCCTTCAATTCGTAAACCGCAGCCGGCTTGGCGGTCACGACGTTCGGGACGAGGCCAACCGTTCCAGAATACTTCTGGTCGAGATGGGTCCAGGACACGTCCGCCGAGAATGTCAGGTTCTTGACCGGGGTCCACCGGGTGACGACACCCAGCTGGCCGATCGCGAAGTCCGGGTTGCAACCCGTCACACCCGCCAGGCCGCCGAACACACCGCCGGCGCCACCAGCACCGCAGAGCGTGGTCTTGGCCAGCGTGCCGAACTGGGCCTGCGCGTAGGCACCGTACAGCGAGGAGTTCCAGTACGGATCCCAGTTGTGGGTGTAAGCGCCGCGGAAGCCCCAAGTCTTGACGGTTTCCTGCGAACTGCCGGTCACGAACACCGTATCGGGAGCGCTGGCGAAGCCGATGCTGCCGTAAGAGCCAGCAATGCCCGAATTGCCGTACAGTGCGTAGCTGCTGCCCGACAGGTTCTGGAAGTTGTAGCGGGTCGCACCGTCGGTGTAGACGCCCTGGATGTTGATCGTGTCACCCGCGCCGGTCGGGATGTTCTTGATCGACAGAGCGAGCTGAACCGCCCAACCCCATTTGTCGTCGGGGTGGCCAGTCGGCTCGGTTGCACCGTAGTAACCAACGTGGTTGTCATGTGCAGCCACCGACGCCTGGAACAGACCCCAGGCCTGATCGACACGGACCTGACCGACGAGGTTCGGCGAACGGGTGCCGCCGATGGCGTTGGTGCCGTACGAGCCGCCGATCATGCCGCCCGCGGTCGCGCCGGTCATGTTGACGTTGCCGGCCTGATAGTAGGCCGAGACGTCTTCAGCCGAGAACGAGGCCGTGACGCCCTGACCGAAGTCGGCGGTGTAGGTGAACTGGTTGACACCAGTGACCGTGCCGCTGCCGCCGACGAGGTTGTCGGTGATGTTGCCGGGATAGTTGGTCCAGGGCGCGTCGAACTGCGACACGGCCTTACCCATGGTGAAGCCGGCGAACTGGATGAAGGCATAGTATACGCCAAGCGCGCCACCGGAGGTGTTGCCGTCGGTGCCGTTGATGCTGCCGCTACCATTCGAGCCGACGAGGGCGGTGCCCGCAGCGTTGAGACCGAGCGCACCGCTGTACTGGGTGCCACCCGTTGCCGAACCGGTTGGGGTGTAATTGCCGCTCGTCCAGGTGAAGACGCCGTCGAAGAAGGTGCGGACCACGCCGTACTCGGTCGCGGTGCGGGTGTCGATGTTGAGGTCTTCACGAGCGCGGAAGGTGTAGTAGTTCATCAGGCGGTTGCGAGCACCGGCAGTACCGCCCTGGTTCGGATTGAAGTCCGAGTTGGTGTTGAAGTTCGCGTCAGCGCGGACGTAGCCGCCGAGCTTGATGCAGGTGTCGGTGCCCGGGATGTAGTAGAAGCCGGCGCCGTACAGCGAGCAGATCTTCACGTATTCGACCGCCTTGGCCTTCACGGGAAGATCGGCTGCGAACGCCCCGGAGGCGGCCATCAGGCCGGCAGCCGAGCCGAGAAAGAGTGTCTTCGTCAACTTCATTAGTAAACCTCCAGGTCGGTTCAGGGGGCTCGGCTCCTCGGTGGGCGCCGCTTTACCCTCTCAATTTCGCTCAATTCAGATCCGCACGAAGGTCCGGACTGAAACGACAGTGAGGTGCCCCCCCTCCGTCGTGCTTCACATATAGTTTATAAAAACAACTGCCTCAATTTATTGATTTCATGAATCGACAGTTCGAGCCGCGATGTGTCTTGAGAGCAACAGCGGCGATACCCCCCGGAAAAAACGTGTAGAAAAACAAGTAAAGCCCTCGGGGGGCATCCCGAGGGCTTCTTGGAGGTCTCGCATCGCTGTCCATCGCGTGGGTCAAGAGCAGCGAAATAGAGTGGAATAGTCGATAATAAAATTAATTGTTCTTTGCAAGTAATAATTGAGCCTACGATTCCCTCCTCGCGGTATCTCTCTTTTGGATCGGCGCGCGATTTTCGAGACGCTTCCAAGATATCCCACTAAAGATAGGCAAGGGATAAACGGGAGGGAGCCACATGATCGAGAAGAAACTCGACAGGGCGATTACGGATTTCATCTGGAACGTCGTCGAAATTCATTCCCAGCTGGAGGACATCCACACCAGCTGGGCCGGACTGCTGGGCATTACCGAGCCGCAGTGGCTGATCCTGATGGCCATCACCGAACTGGACGAAGGGCGAGGTGTCGCCGGAATCGATATCGCGAACAAGCTGCGGGTCCACCCCGCCTTCGTCACCAACCAGACCAAGAGCCTCGAAAAGGGCGGCTTCCTGTCGCGACGGCCTGCTGCAGACGACGCACGCTACGTCCTGATGTCGCTGACGGCGAAAGCAACGACGGAGATCGAAAAACTGTCGAAGAGAAAGCTCGCCTTGAACTCGACCATGTTCAACGAGCTCGACGAGAAGACCTTGGCCGATCTGAATGCCGCGCTCGCAACGATTGCCAAGAATGCCCGATTGGCGGCTCGATTGCTGGCGATCGACGTGTCTTGACCCACTGCCGTCAGGCGCGGAGCCCGCGCCTCGATTCATCCCCAATCTCTTCTCGCATTCCCAATCTCGCCTTCCCAATTTCTTGGCGCCTTAGAGGTAGGTCACAGAGTCCAGCTGGCGGGCAATTCCAAGTTTGCTGTCGAGCCACTTGAAAATGAAATCGTCCACCGCGATGAAATTTTCGACCTCGCCCAGAGGGTGTGGAATGCGGTTCGGCACGACGGTCGCGCAATCGGCTCCGGCCTGCCGATAGCCAGCTTGCAGTTCGAGAGCATCCTCCTCCCAAACCATTGAGCGGCTCCCGACGACCATCAGAAGCGGGCAAGGTATCCGACGCGACGGCAGCAACGAGCCCGTCGAGGTCTCGTCACCGACCGCCTGCTCGACGCCGATCATCCAGCGCAGCGATGCCCGGCGCATGACCGACGTCGCAATGCCGCCGTCGCACACGGCGGCAGCCATCCTGCGATCCAGGAGGGCAAGACGGGATGCGTGACCGGCGGCCGCTCCCTCGCCGTAGACCGCGATCTGCTGCGAATCGACGTCCGGACGGGCTTCCAGGTAGTCCAGCCAGCATTGAAGAACATGCGCCGGCTTGAAGGGGCTACGACCGGATGAATCGCCGGCATCAACGAGCAGGAGTGACATGTTCCGTCGCCCTGAGACCGGCAACAGCCTGCTCATCATCGAGCCCAGGGTGATGTCCTCGTCGCTGACACAGATAACCGCTGGTGCGAAAGACCGGTCGGGGAACGCCGGCAGAAAGTAGCCCGCAAGCGAGCCTTGATCAAAGCAGTCGATCTCCACGCGCTCGATCGCCGAACCGGCCTCCTCCTCGAAGCCCCTCAGGCTGAGTCCGACCTTGTCTACGAGGCCGGTACTCCCGGGATCTCCGGGCCAAGACAGGTTCCTCGCGACTTCGAGGGCCGTCAGCGAGCACAGCCACGCTTCCCGCGCGACCTGAGCTGAACCGGCTACGCGCGCCGATTCGGCGAAGATCCGGTACTCGCCTGAGATCCGCAACCAGTCCGAAATCCACCGATGCCTGTGCGCCTCGCGCCCGAGCTCCGCGACGGACAAGCTTTCGAAAAAGTCGGACGCGCGTTTCCGCAAGCACTCCAGGCTTCGACCGGCGCCGTCGCACGCGCAGTGAGGCCAATGATCATCTTCCATGTCAGTCCCCGAACGGCGCGTCGGCGGTTGCTTGGACCAGGCGCAACGCTGTCAGCGCAACGCCCTGCATGTCTGCTCGATGCGACCTCACGCTTGCGTGATCACATGTGCGTCTGCCGTCCCGCTTATCGTTCCGTTTTCCCTTCGCGGGCGGGGGCACTGGACCAGACGGACTACAGTCCGAACGAACTGGTCGCAAAGCAAGTCTCACGCCGGCTCCAACTCAATCGTCACGTCTCAGCTCCGTTGCTGATACACAGTTTAGGCCCCGCACCATTCTGCCACTTTTTGCCGTCCCGCGTTTGCAGTTTTTTGTTGCGATGGACGACTAAAAATTGGATCGCGTTCGATGGCGAAAAACGCAGGGCCTGTATCGGCTTCCATCATGAATTCCTCATGACGCCGAGCCGGCGTGCCATCCATCACGATGGCGATCGAGGGATGCGGCGGATTGCCGTTTATGATGCCAACGGCCTTCGCCACGGGACTTTTCGGCGGTCGGCGTCGCAGGAAAACCCGCGCGACAAAATCCTCGACGTCGCTCATCCGCACCCGGCGCGCGCGACGTGACCAGGTATGATCGCTTCTGGGTGAGCCCGGGCGAGCGAGACCTACAACATTCCTTACTTCGGTAAGCCAGTTATTTGAGCAGCTCATGCACCTGCAGAGCCCGTCCCCGATGAGGCGTCCTCTCGCTTTCGGCGGCAAGCAACACGCTGGATCGCCTGCCGAGCCGTCCGACCCTTGTATCCATTATCCCAGTTGCCATCCCCACGCACTTTGCCTTACATGCCCGCCAAACTCGCCCGCGGATGACGGCCGGGGCTCAAAAACAGCACAAATTGTCAAAGGGACGAGACATGGCGCGTAACATCCTGATTCTCGGGGCTTCCTACGGCTCCCTGCTGGGCACGAAGCTGCTGATGGCGGGCCACAACGTGACCCTGGTCTGCCGCACCAAGACCGCGGAGCTGATCAACCGCGAGGGTACCGAGGTGCGCATCAAGTTGCGTGACGAGGCGGTTCACCGCGCCATCTTCTCGCGCGACCTGCCCGGCAAGCTTGACGCCGTGACACCCGCCAATGTGGACTTGTCGCGCTACGACATGATCGGCCTTGCGATGCAGGAGCCGCAATACACCAACCACACGGTGCGCGTTCTCATGGTCAGGATCGCCGCGGCGAAGCTGCCGTGCCTGTCGATCATGAACATGCCGCCGCTGCCCTATCTGAAGCGGATCCCCTCGCTCGCGGACATGGATCTCGAGGAAGCCTACACCAATGCGCAGGTGTGGGAGCGCTTCGAGCCCGGGCTGGTGACCCTGTGCTCGCCCGACCCGCAGGCGTTCCGTCCGCCGGAAGAGGCTGCGAACGTGCTTCACGTCGGTCTGCCCACGAATTTCAAGGCCTCCGTGTTCGCCGACGAGAAGCACAACAAGGTGCTGCGCGAGCTCGAAGCCGACATCGACGCGGTGACCCTCGATGGCCACGACGTGCCGGTGAAGCTGAAGGTGTTCGATTCCCTGTTCGTGCCGCTGGCGAAATGGTCGATGCTGCTGACCGGCAACTATCGCTGCATCACGCCGCACGAGCCGCAGTCGATCCGCGACGCCGTGCACGGTGATCTCGCGCGCTCGCAGACGATCTACGAGCATGTCGACGCCATTGCCCGGCGCCTCGGCGCCGATCCGCAGGACCAGGTGCCGTTCGCGAAATACGCCAAGGCCGCCGAGAGCCTGCTGAAGCCGTCATCGGCCGCACGCGCGGTGGCCGGCGGCGCGCCCTTCATCGAGCGCGTCGACCTGCTGGTCAAGCTGATCTCGCATCAGCTCGGCGCGCCCAATGCAGAGATCGACCGCACGGTCGAGACCGTGGACCTGAAGCTCAACGAGAAGATCGTGCAGGGCGGATCGGGCGCGCTGTAACGGGCGCTTCCATCGCCCTCGAACGCGTCGGCGTTGCGCTCCAGGACACCGGGGCCGAGCGTCGCGCCCCGGAGGGGTGATCATGCCCTACCGGCAAATGATCGCGCGCTGCACTGTTCCCGGTGTGACGCAAACTCAACAGGAGTGATCGCGAGTCATCGATCACGCGATCGTGTTGCGTTCAGCTCCCTCCTGCTTTCACCGCAGATATTACGTCTGAATGACAGAGTCATGTTGCCCGTCATGTCTCGACGTCGCGCAGCGTGAAAATGCGGCATTTCCGCTCGAACTGAATCAAAGCGCGCAATCCCTGTCCGCCGCGCCCTCGAGCGAGGTCGCACGTTTCGGACAAGATCCTTCATTTGCGCAAACGCCGCATGCGCGCGCGCCGGGCTCGCCGTCTTGCCTGGCGGATATGCCCGAGTAACATAGCTTTGCAAGGCAGCTGTCTTTTGCGGCTTTTCCAGACACGGTTTGCAGTCCCCGCGTTCGGATCCAGACAACAAAAATCGAAGAAAAAGAAGCAATGGACCAGGCGATGCTGAGCGTCGTCCGCGCAGTCGAGGCAGGCGCGACGACGATGAAGGGCGTGATCGACGCCACCGGACTGTCCCGTCTTAGAATCGAACGTGCGTTGAACGCGCTGGAGAAGCAGAAGCTGCTGGTCCGCGACGGCCAGGGTTTTCGCGGAACCGGCCCGACGAGGACAGCTCAGCCTGCCCGGCAATGCGGCTCGTGCAATGCCTGCTGCGACATTCTCGAAGTGGCCGCCGTCGACAAGCCGGTGAACCAGCTGTGCAAGCATTGGCAGGCCGGCACGGGTTGCACCATCTACGAGCGCCGTCCCCAGATGTGCCGTTCATTCGTCTGCGCCTGGCTGCAAGGCCATCTCGACGACGACTGGTTTCCGGCGAAGTCGGGCATCATCGTGCATTTCAGCCAGGACGCCGTGAACGTGACGGTCGATGACCATTGCCCCGATCGCTGGCGCGAGGAGCCCTATTTCAGCAAGCTCGCCGAATGGTCGCTGAACGGCATCAAGCGAATCGGAAATCGCGGCTACGCGACGCTCGTCGTCTCCGGCGCCGACCGGTTCCTGCTGCTCGGGCGCACCGTCGTTCCTGAGCCGACGCTGTTCGGCACCGCGTTCCTGCCGCTCACCGCCGACACCTTCCGATTCTGGCGGGCGAAATCCCCGGAGCATCTGCAGCGGCTGCACGAGCGCATCGCCGAAATCGAGCGGATCAGGCAGGAATTCGGCTCCTGCGCCATCCCCGAGAACGAGGACGACGATCCACAAGCCCCCTATCGGCCCGCACTTCTACGGCAATCGAATCACGCCTGAACTCCGCCGTGGGCAACAACGCATGATTTCCGCCGTGGCGCTCGACGCGCCGCGGCCGGGTTGATAAGCCCCTGTCCGCGAATGATGGGACTTGAGTCGGGCATGACGGTTGCGATCGAGATGGGGCAGACCACGGCGGGCGCCGCAGCGGCCATGGACCTCGAGGAACTGCTGGCGACCCGCCTCCTGGTGCAGGGCAATTCGGGCTCCGGAAAATCACATCTGCTGCGGCGGTTGCTGGAGCAGAGCGCGCCCTGGGTGCAGCAGGCCATCATCGATCCCGAAGGTGATTTCGTCTCCCTGGCGGAGCATTTCGGCCATCTCGTGATCGAGGCCGAGGATCACACCGAGCGCGGCCTTCAGGTCGCCGGCGAGCGCGCGCGGCTGCATCGCGTCTCCACCGTGCTCAATCTCGAAGGGCTCGACGCCGAGAACCAGATGCGCCGCGCCGCGGCCTTCCTTGGCGGACTCTTCGACGTGGACCGCGACCACTGGTATCCGATGCTGGTGGTGGTCGACGAGGCGCAGCTGTTTGCGCCTGCGGTCGCGGGCGAAGTCTCTGACGAAGCGCGAAAGCTTTCGCTCGGCGCGATGACCAATCTGATGTGCCGCGGCCGCAAGCGCGGGCTTGCCGGGATCATCGCGACCCAGCGGCTGGCGAAGCTCGCCAAGAACGTCGCGGCGGAAGCGTCGAACTTCCTGATGGGCCGCACCTTCCTCGACATCGACATGGCGCGCGCCGCCGACCTGCTCGGCATGGAGCGGCGGCAGGCCGAATCGTTTCGCGATCTCGAACGCGGACAATTCATGGCGCTCGGCCCCGCACTGTCGCGACGCCCCCTGCGTTTGAACATCGGCGCGACCGAAACCCAGCCGCGCAATTCCACGCCGCGGCTGATGCCGATGCCCGAAGCCGCGCTCGAAAATATGCGCGCCGTGATCCTGGCCGCGCCGCCGCCCGATGCCAGCCGGCCGCAGCGCCGGCCCGCGCCCGATCTGCTCGAGCAACTCCGCGCCGCGAAGGGTGCGGCACCGGAGATCGGCCCCGACATGATCGAGGTCCCGATCAGTGCCGAGGAGCTCGCGGAACGGCGCGAGCGCGTGGATCGGACCCTTCGTGCCGTCCTCGCTGCGCCCGATGCCGGTTTCCGCGCGGTCGGCGTGCTGTACCAGGAGTTCGTAGTCCGCTGCCGCATCGAGGGCCTCGGCTCGGCGGTGCCCGATCTCACCGAATTCCGCCGCATGCTGACACGCGCACGCGCCGGGCTCGGCGCCGAGCATGCCGAGGACGACGCCTGGCAGGATGTGTCGCTGCGCGCCTCGATCCTTCCCGAGGACATGCAGGGCGTGTTCATGATGATCGCGCGCGCGGCGAAAGAAGGCTGGCCGTGTCCGGGCGACGCCGCGATCGCCCGCGCCTACGGCTCGCATTCGCTGCGCCGGGCGCAGCGCCTGCTCGGCTACATGGAAGAGCAGGGCCTGATCGTCTGCCAGCTCGACGGCGCCGGCCGCCGGTTCGTGACGCTGGTGGAGCTCGCCTGGGCCACCGCGCCCGGCGATCCCAATGCCGACGACCTGCCGACGGAGCAGGTCGCGAGCGCGGCTTCGGCCTAGAACGCTCCCGCCACAGTCACGCGGAACGTCAGCGGCTCGACCGGGTGCAGCACGGTGTCCATCACGCCGTTCTGGCAGACCGCGGCGGGCGCGGTGCCTGAGGTACATAGGGCGTAGAGCGTGTCGGTTTTCAGCAGCGACCCATAGGCGTAGGTGACCTGGTTCGCCTGCATGTTGAAGAGATTGAGCACGTCGAGCTGAAGGCGCCAGCCATTGTCGATGCGATAGCCGAGGCGTCCGTTGAAGTTGCTGGGTCGCAGACGAACGGAACGCATTGTCTTCCGTCAGTGGGCTCGACGCAAGATAGCGCCAGCGCAAGCCCCCGAACCAGCCGGTCTTCTCGCCGAGCGTGATGCCAGCTGATGCCACCATCGCCGGCGCGTTCGGGATGTAATTGCCGGGCGCGTTGCCGGCCTGCGCCTCGGGATAGCCGGTGAGCGAGGCGTAGACCTCGGCCTGAGCGCTGTCATATCCACGGAAGCGCGCATGGGTCATCGCAAGATCGGCGTCGATCTCGATCCATGGTTGCGGGCGGTAATGGTTGGTCCACTCAAAGCCGTAGCGACGGCTGGCGCGGGTCGCCGAGGTGTCGCCGGCATCGCCCGAAAATAGAATCTCGGAATCCTGGTCGAGGATGAAGAGGCTGAGCGAGGTGTCGAGACCGGGGACGATCCTGCTGCGAACGCCGATCTCCGCGCCTCTGGTCCGCACCAGCAGCGGCGACGGCGTCAGCCTTGTCGCGGGATCGCTCGGGTCTTCGGTCGTGGTCGCGCCGCGCGCGTCGTTCGAATGCATGCCGTAGCCGGCCCCGAGAAAGAATTCGGTCTGGTTGAACGGACCGAGCACCATCCTGAACTTCGGGCTGCCGAGCGCGGCATCGGCGCGACCGGAATTATTTTGGTTGAACAGGGATGCGACGTCTGCGGCATAGTAGTCGCCGCGCAAGCCAATTGTGGTCCGGAGCCAATCGGACCAGCGCACGGTGTTTTCGGCAAATACACCGACGCTGCCCTCGCCGACCTTGTCGCTGCGGATGTTGGAGACGAAGCCGCGCCGAAAATTATTGGTCAGCGCCAGATCGATCGAATCATGGCGCGATTGCAGGCCAATCGTGGTCTGCATCGGCAGCCCCGCAAACGAGCCGTCCAGCGTGCGCGAGATGTTGGCGCCGGCCATCAGGCGGTCATCGTGCTGGTGGAACTGGTCGCCAAGCACGGGATCGCCAAGGAAATAGGTGAAGTTGTTGAAGAGGTCGAGTTGGCTCTTCACCACATAGGCGTTGGCTTTCCAAGACCCCACATCGTCACTCTGCGCGATGCGGGCGGAGAGCGCGAAGCGATTGGTGTTGCCGCCGTCGCTTGGATCCTCCGAGCCGAACCGGTCGAGCAGGCCACGCGCGATCGCTCGCTGCGGCACCTGATCAGTCGAATTCCATTTGTTCGCATAGGCCATGCCGGTGACGGATACGCCATCCGTCGCGGTACCCTGGCTGTAGCGAACGAGACCGTTGAGCTTGCGGACATTGTCGGGATTGTCCCACGGCCCATTATAGGTGCCGATCTCGCCGGCGACGAGCAGCGAGCCGTCGCCAACCTTCGTTGAGTCCATGCCGAGCAGGCGGCGATAACCAAAGCTGCCGGCGCTCACCTGCGCGAGCCCCTTGGTGCGGTCGATCAGGCCGATGTGAACGCTACCGACCGAAGCGAAATCGCCCTCGTCGGCGAAATATGGCCCCTTGCGTACGTCGATCGCGGCGATGGTCTCCGGGATCAGCCAATTCAAGTCCGCATAACCCTGGCCATGCGCGTGTGTGCGCATGTTGACGGGCACGCCGTCCACGGCGATGGCGAGATCGGTGCCGTGATCGAGATTGTAGCCGCGTAGAAAATACTGGTTGGCTTTGCCTTCGCCGGAATGCTGGGTCACGATCAACCCCGGCACAGCTTCGAGCGCCTCACCGGGCCGGGTGAAAGGGCGCGCGTTGATGTCCTCGCCGGAGACGGTGATCTCGCTTGCCATGCCGGGCGGGCCTTTTGCGCCCGAGGCGGCGCTGTGCGCATCGGACGCTCGCATGGCTGTCGGGTCAGCAACGATGCGGTCGTTGGACTGGACCGGCATGCTGGACCGTCGAGCTGCGGCCGGTTTCTTGTGAGGTTTCGTCTCGCCGCCGCTGACCTGGACCGGCGGCAGCTCGCGCGATGTGCCTGCGTTCTGCGCGAAGGCGTCGCCGCCATCTGCGAGCAGCACCAAGACCGAAAATGCCGTCAGCGCGCCGCAGCGTCGGTCGGACTCAGACCGTCTCGGTGGCATCGGCGCATTGCAGCAATTTTGGCGTGGCCGCTCGGTGGAGCGCAAACATGCGCCGATAGAGCACGACCGAGACGAGCCAGGCGATCACGAACAGCGCGACCACGGCGAAGCCGACATTGGCGAGCGAATCGTTGAGCGCGTCAACCAGGGCCCACACGCCGCCGGACAGGCCGAGCCGGTCCGCGATCAGCCCGAGCGCCTCGATGCCGCCGATCAACAGCGCCACCGCCACGGAAGCCCCCGTTATCGTGAGGTTGTACCAGAGCTTTCGCAGCGGATCGACGAAGGCCCAGCGATAGGCGCTCACCATCAGCGCGGAGTCGGCGGTATCGACCAGCGCCATGCCCGACGCGAACAGCGCGGGAAAGACCAGGACATCGGCAAACGAAGCACCGCGCGCGGCCTCGCCGGCGGAGATGCTGAGCAGGCCGATCTCGGTTGCGGTGTCGAAGCCGAGCCCGAACAGGAAGCCGAGCGGATACATGTGCCAGGGTTTTGTCACCAGGCGGAACATCGGGCCGAACAGCCGCGCCAGGAGGCCGCGATTGGCAAGCAGGGCATCGAGGCCCTCGGCGTCGTGAATGCCCTGCTCCCGCGCGGCGCGAAACGTCCGCCACAAGCCGGCGATGATGACGAGATTGATGGCCGCGATCACCAGCAAGAACAGCGCCGAGACCGAGGTGCCGATGAAGCCGCCGATCTCCTTGAGCACGCTGTCGCCGCCAAGACTTACGACGCCGAGCGCGAGCAGCATGGTCGCGACCACGACGATCGTGGAATGGCCGAGCGCGAAATAGAGACCGACGCTTCGCGGCGCGCCGCCTGCCTGCATCTGCTTGCGCACGACATTGTCGATGGCCGCGATGTGGTCGGCATCGACGGCGTGGCGCAGGCCGAACACCCAGGCGAGCAGCGCGGTCGCCATCACCGTCGGCCGGTCACCGAACGCCGCGAACGCCCAGGCCCACGCCGCGAAATTGGCCGCGATCAGCCCGCCGAACAGCAGCACCATTCCGGGCTCTACCGCCCGCAAAGATAATTTCGTCACGTCGTTGATTCCGTCCGCCGCACGCCGATCGCGCCAACGGTATGACCTTTTCATAAGATGGTCATACTGACCAGTGCAATCCCGGAGGGGGCGGCAGGGTTCTGCAGCAGTGCTGGTCGCCATCCTTCGAGACGCCCGCTGCGCGGGCTGCTCAGGATGAGGTCTTGTTTCGCAGCGATTGCCAGAACCTCATGGTGAGGAGCCCGCGCAAGCGGGCGTCTCGAACCATGCAGGCCATGATGGCGCTACGCCGCCTCGGAGCCGCCGAGATAGGCATCGCGGATGCGGGGATCGTCCTTCAGCGCGCGGGCGGAGCCGGAGAGAACGATCTTGCCGGTCTGGAGCACATAGGCCTCGTGCGCGATCTCGAGTGCGAGGCTGGCGTTCTGCTCGACCATGAAAACCGACACGCCCTCCTGGTTGATGGTGCGGATCAGCTCCAGCACGCGGTCCACGTAAAGCGGCGACAGGCCCATGGTCGGCTCGTCCATCACGATCATCCTGGGACGGCTCATCAGCGCGCGCGCCATCGCGACCATCTGCTGCTCGCCGCCGGAGAGCGAGCCGGCGCGCTGCGACAGCCGCTGGCCGAGCTTCGGGAACAGCGTGAGCATCTTGTCGAGATCCTGCGCGATCGCCTCACGGTCGTCGCGCACGAACGCCCCCATCAGGATGTTCTCGCGCACGCTCATGTCGGCGAACAGCCGTCGCGCCTCCGGCACCGAGGCGATGCCGCGGCGGACGATCTGCGGCGTGGTCAGCCCGAGCAACGAGGCACCGTCGAAAGTCACCTCGCCCGAGCGTGGCTTCACCAGGCCTAAAATGATCTTCATCGTCGTCGACTTGCCGCTGGCATTGCCGCCGAGCAGGCAGACGATGTGGCCGCGCGGCACTGATATCGACAGGTCGAAATGCACCTGGGCCTGGCCGTAGAAGGTATTGACGTCGGTGAGCGCGAGCAGCGCATCAGGAGGCGAGTTCGTCATGCCGCGCTCTCCTGCTTCGTCGCCAGGCCGTGGCCGAGATAGGCCTCGATCACCTTGGGATCGCCCCGCACCGCTTCGCCCGGGCCTTCCGCGATCTTCTTGCCCTCGTCCATGACGATAACACGGTCGGAGAGGCGCATCACCATTTCGAGCTTGTGCTCGATCAGCAAGATCGTCAGCCCTTCGGCCTTCAACTCGGCGACGAGCCCTTGCATCTCCGTGGTCTCGGTCGGGTTCATGCCGGCGGTCGGCTCGTCCAGCAGCAGCAGACGCGGCTTCAGCGCGAGCGCCCGCGCAATCTCGACACGGCGGCGATTGGCGTAAGACAGGCTGTAGGCCGGCTGGTCGATGCGCGGCAGCAGCCGCTCGCCGAAGCGCGCGAGAATGACCTTCACCTCCTCGCGCAGCCGCTCTTCCTCGGCCTTGACGCTGGCGGGGCGCAGCAGCGCCAACCCCAATTCCAGCAGCGGACCGATTACCGGCACGGCCGGCTTGACCGCACGCAGCCGCGTGTGGGCGCCGATCAAGACGTTGTCCATGACGCTGAGATTGCCGAAGACGCGGCCGAGCTGGAACGTGCGCGCGACACCTTCGGCGGCGAGCCGCTCCGGCGAGAGACCCGTGATGTCCAGTCCCTCGAAGCGAACCGTCCCGGCGTCCGGCCGGTCAAGCCCGGTCACGAGATTGAACAACGTCGTCTTGCCGGCCCCGTTCGGGCCGATGATGCTGATCAGCTCGCCCCTGGCGAGATCGAGATCGATGGCATCGACGGCGGTGAGGCCGCCGAAACGCCGCGTCAGCCCGCGCAGGGACAGCATGGTCGTGCTCATCACATCGTCCCCAACAGGCCCTGCGGTCTGAACCGCACCAGCAGCAGCAGCACGATGCCGTAGATCAGGATGCGATACTCCGCCGCGATCCGGAACACTTCCGGCAGCCCGACCAGCGCGACCGCCCCGAGAATCGCCCCGACGACATTGCCGAGGCCGCCGAGGATCACCACGGTCAGCGCCAAAATGGATTGCTGCGTGTTGAAGGTCTCGTGGTTGATGTAGGAATAGAGATGCGCGGCGATGCCGCCGCTAATGCCGGCGGCAAAGCCACCGAAGATGAAGGCGAGCGATTTGTAGCGATTCAGACTGAGGCCATAGGCGCGCGCGGCGATGTCGTCGTCGCGGATGGCGCGAAAGCTGCGGCCGAGATGCGAGCCGAGCAGGCGTCCCTGCAGCAGCGCCAGCACCACCATCACGATGAAGCTGAACCAGTAGATCGAAATCGGGCTGACCAGCTCATAGCCGAACAGCGACAGCGGCGGAATGCCGGAGATGCCGATCGGCCCGCGCGTGACGCTCTCCCAGTTCAGGATCACCAGGGAGACGATCTCGCCGATCGCGAGCGTCGCGATCGACACATAGTGTCCGCGCAGCCGGAACGACGGCGAGATCAGCGCCGTGCCCAGCGCAGCACTCATCAGGCCGCCGCCGATAATGGCAAGGACGACCGGGACGGCGAAATTGAGCGACAGCAGCGCGGAGGTGTAGGCCCCGATCGCGAGCAGCGCGGCGTGTCCCAGCGAGACCTGACCGATCGTGCCTGCAACCAGGGTGAGGCTCAGCGCGAGCATGCCGAGCAGCCAGGCGTTGATCAGGGTCTGGAGCACGTAAAACGACACGGGCAACAGCGGCAGGATCGCGAAGACGGCGGCAGCGATCAGCAGAGCCCAGCGCGGAATGCGCACCGGGCGGCTCGGCGCGATGAAGGTGCCGGTGAGCGGCTCGGGCGGCGCCTGCCGTGCGCTGGCGAACAGGCCATTCGGCCGCAGCACAAGCACCACGACCAGCAGCAGGAACGCGAACAGATTGCGGTAGCTGGTGCCGAACACGGCGACGCCGTAGCTCTCGACCAATCCGAGCAGCAGGCTTCCGATCACCGCACCCGGCACATTGCCGGCACCGCCGACGACTTCGGCGACGACGCCCTTGAGCGTCGCCTGCAGGCTCATCGCGGTGTCGATCTGGTTGTAGTACATGCCGACCAGCAGGCCGGAAACGCCGCCAAGCGCAGCCGCAATGCCGAACACGGCCTGATTGACGCGATTGACATCGACGCCCATCTGCATCGCGGCGTCGCGGTCCTGCGCGGTGGCACGCACGGCCCAACCGAGCTTGCTGTAGCGCAGGAACACGAACAGCAGCAACGCGCTGGTGAGGCCGACACCGGCGATGAGCAGATCGAGCGGCCCGATCGTGCCGCCGCCGATCTGGAAGCGGACATCCGGTAACTGGCTTGGCAATGCGCGCGGATTGGGCGAGAAGGTCAGCATGACGAGCTGATCAAGCACGAAGCTGATGCCGATGGTCGCCAGTAGCGGTGCGATGCGCACCGAGTTCTGCAGCGGACGCAGCCCGAACCGCTCGATGATCAAGCCCACCAGCGCCGCCGCCACCGCAACCACGATGATGGTGAGCGGCAGCGGCGTATGCAGCTGCACCACCGCGACCCAGCCGATATAGGCTCCGACGAGATAGATCGAGCCTTGCGCAAAGTTGATCAGCCGGCTGACGCCGAAGATCAGCGCGAGCCCGACCGCAACGAGGGCGTAGACGTTACCGACGATCAGCCCGTTGATCGTGTAGTCGAGCCAGGAAGACACGCAGAAAATCCCCTCAGGTCGGCTTGCCGTCCCAGAGCGCAAACTGGCCCTTGCGCACGACGAGTTCGGCGTTCATGGCGCCCTTGACGCGGCGACTCTCGACGTCGAACGTTGCTTTGCCGAAGATCACGCTCGAGACGTCCTTCACTTTCGTGAAGGCGTCGCGGATCGCGCGCCGGTCGGCGCCGCCGATCCTCACCACGGCGGCCGCCATGTTCATCGCGTCATAGGCGTAGGCGTTGAACGCGTCGGGCTCCACTCCGTTGTACTTCTTCTTGAAGCCCGCGATGAATTTCTGCACCTCGGGGCGCGGATCTTCCGGGAAGTAACGCGTGCCGACATGGACGTCCTCGACGGCCTCGCCGCCCAGCTCCAGGAATTTGGGTGAGTAGACCGAGCTCGCGGCGCAGATCACCTGCTTCAGCCCGACCTGGCGCGCCTGGCGCGCGATCAGCGCACCGTCGGAATAATAGGAGATCAGGATCAACCCGTCCGGATTGGCGTCGCGGACTCGCACCAGCGTGGAGCGGAAGTCGCGCTCCTCCGCGATGTAGCCTTCGGTGACGGCGATTTCGGCGCCGTGCTCTTTCGCGGCCTTGACGAAATAGTCGCGGCTGGTGCGGCCCCAATCGGTGTTGAGGTGCAGCACGGCGAGCTTCTTCAGGCCGAGACGCTTGACGGCATAGGCCGCCAGCAGCGGCTGCTCGTCCGCCTGGCTGACCGAGGTGCTCCACATGAAGTCGCCGCCCTTGGTGAAGTCGGGATGCGAATTGGTGAAGCCGAACTGCACCAGCCCGCCGCGCTGATAGATCGGCGAGGCCGCCATCGAGGCGGGACTCGAGAAGTCGCCGAGCTCCATGACAATCCTGGGATCGGAGACGAACTTCTGGGCAATCGCCACCGACTGGCGCGGGTCGCTCTGGCTGTCTTCGAAGCTGTAAGCGAGCTTGCGGCCGTTGATGCCGCCCGCCGCCTGAATCTCGTCGAGCGCGAGATCAAATCCCTGCTTCCACTGCGTGCCATATTGTGCGTTCGGCCCGGTCAATGGACCGCTGACGCCCAGCAAAATCGGCTCGGACGATTGCGCAAGCGCGGCGCGCGAGAAGGCTGCTCCCGCCATCATGGCGGCAAGCGAGCCCTTGACCAGGGTACGACGATCGATGTTGCTCATGGACGGCTCCATCCTGTCAGGTGTTGAAACAACCAGCAATTTCCATGCCGGTGAGGTTGGCTATTTCGAGGGCTCGCCGAGCGACAGCATCAGCCGGTTTGCCCAATTGAAAAACGACGCGCCGTTGATGACGTCGACGATCTCCGCATCGTCGAGACCAGCGCGGCGCAGCTCATCGACATTGTCGGGGCCGAACGAGATCGGCGTCGCAGCCAGCGCCACCGAGGCCTCGACGACCGCATTCCAGCGCTCACCGAGATCGGCGCCAACGCCCTCGTCGAGCAGGCGCTGCACATCGTCGCGGCGCTTGGAATAGGTACTGGCGAAACGCGCATGCACGGAGGCGCAGTAGATGCAGCCGTTGTAGCGCGAGGTCGCAGCCGCCGCGAGTTCGCGTTCGGCGCGCGGCAGGCCGTCGGCCACGTTGTAGAAGATGTCCTTGTCGGTCTTGGTCCGGGCCTCCAGCACCTCGGGATCGCGCACCAGCAGTCGAAAATATTCGGACTTGGACCGGGAGCGATCGACCAGGCCGGCGAAATGCCGCTCGGTCAGCTCAGTCTCGGGCAGCGGATCGATCCACGACACCCAGCCCAGTTCATCCTGGGTGAAGACAACGGGCGGATTGACATTGTTTGCAGCGTTCATGATGCAGCCTCCTTATGCGCCAGCCGCGGCATTTGCGCGCCCGAGCGAGGCACCGAGCACGCGCAGTCCGGTGACGACGCGCACCTGGAACGACAGGAACGCAACGAGCTGGGAGAACGTGACGATGCCGGTCTTCGACCAGCCGGCGGCGAGCAATGCCTTCATGTCGGCTGCAGCCGCATCTCGCGGGCGGAACACCAGTAGATGCGCATGCTCGAGCGCCGCAACGAGCCGGTGCCCGAGATCGGGCTTGCGCTCCGCGCTGACGCGATAGATCAGGCCGGCCTTGTTTTCGAGCGACAGCGGGCCGGCTGGAAACGCACCGTAGGGGCCCGAGGTCTCGCCCCGCGCGATTTCGACATCGACCGCTTCGACCAGGCGCGCGCCATCGGCGGTCGCAGCTAACTTCGCCCGGTAGAAGCCGGCCGTCATGGGCTCGCGGTGAAGACCGATCACGAAGAGCGCGACCGCGGCGCGCTCCACCAGCGAGACATCGCCGGCGTCCACCGGCTCGAACAGAGAGAGATAGCTCTTCTGCGCGTTGTCGCGCGCCTGCACGCGCTTGGCGCGAATGCCATCCAGAGCCGAACCCGGTTCGATCCCGGCGAGCGTGTCGATGATATCTTTCGTAGCCATCATTCAGCCTCTTGCAGCCTCGTGCAACGCGATTGCGTTCATTCCGACTATCCCGCCAGCGCCACGTCAGGCGCCGTCCGCGCCCAGCCCAGCGCCGGCGCGACCTTCTCCGCGACCAGCTCGATCGAGCGCAGGATATGGGGATGCGGGGCATCGACCGAATGCGCCTGGAAGACGAGATCGGTCACCCGCTCCAGCGTGGCGTCGGCGCGCAGTGAGGCGATGACGTCGTCGGCCGCGCCGACATGGGTGTCGAACGCCGCGATCATCTCCTCCAGCGTCTCGCCCGGCTTGGCGTGGCCGCCCTTGAGGAATTGCGGCAGCGCGCGCCGCAGCCCGATATCGGCAAGGCGCATCGCCTCGGCGCGGTCGTCGGCGACGAAGATTGTGCGCGAGGCCATGATGCGGGGTTCGCGTCCCGGCGGCAGTGCTTCAAGGTAGGCATCGATCACCGGATTCTGAATCTCGGCCAGCGTTGCCTTCGGCGCCTCCTTGGGTCGAGGCTGGGTGCGCGACAGCAACAGGCCATCGCCCGCCTTGCCGGCACGCGCGCCGCCCGCCACAGAGAACGTCGCCTGCCAGATCCGGTTGTCCAATTGCGGCCGCTGCGGATAGAGCGTGTCACCACCATCGAGCGGCTTGCCCACCAGCGCGGTGCGGACGACCTCGAGATTGCGCGCAAAGATCTCGTTGCGCTGGGCGCTGTCGAGGCCGAACGCGGCAAAGGCCGAGGGATTGCCGCCGGTGCCGACACCGAGCTCGAAGCGACCGTTGCAGAGCAGGTCGAGCACCGCGGCGTCTTCCGCCACCCTCACCGCATTCTCCAGCGGCAAGGTGACGATGCCGGTGCCGAGCCGGATGCGCGAGGTCTGCGCTGCGACGTAACCGAGGAAGGTGAAGGGCGACGGCAGGCCGCCCTCGCGCTCGTGGAAATGGTGCTGCGCGATCCACGCGGAATCGAGGCCCGCCTTCTCGGCGCGCACGATCTGCTCGGCCGCGAAGCGATATCGGTCGGCGGGCGGGGCCTCGTCGAGAAGCCGCGTGAAAAACCCCAGGCGTTTCAGGTTTGCTAAGCGTTTCATACGACCCCTGTCGGACGAGGATGGGTCCCGATGATGTCGGTTGCCGCAGCTCCAGACAAGCGGGCATTGCGCAGGGCTCGTACGCAAGCCTGCCCGCCGAGATCGCCTGAGCTGAGCTTTGGCTGGGCAGACTGCCTACCAGCTCGGCAGTACCGCGCCCTTGAACTTGGTCAGGACGAACTCCTTGACCTCCGCGGTGTGGTAGCTGTCCACCAGGATCTTGACCCAGGGCTTGTCCTTGTCGACCGTGCGAACGGCGATGAGATTGACGTAGGGACCCTTCGGGTCCTCGCGCAGGATCGGATCTTTAACGGGATCGAGGCCCGCCTGGGTTGCATAATTGGTGTTGATCGCGGCGGCGTCGACATCGTCGAGCGCGCGCGGCGCCTGCGCCGCGTCGACCTCGATGAACTTCAGCTTCTTGGGATTCTCGATGATATCAAGCACCGTCGGCTTGAAGCCCGTGCCGTCCTTCAGCTTGATCGCGCCCTTGTCGCGCAGCAGCAGCAGCACGCGGCCGCCATTGGTCGGATCGTTCGGGATCGAGATCTTGCCGCCCTCGGGAATGTCGGCGAAGGACTTGTGCTTCTTGGAATAGACACCGATCGGGAAATTCACGGTCAGGCCGACGGCTTCGATCTTGTAGCCGCGGTCCGCCTTCTGGTTGTCCAGATAAGGCTGATTCTGGAACGAATTGGCCTGGATCTCGCCGGCATCGAGCGCGGCGTTCGGCACGACGTAGTCGGAGAATTCGATGAGCTGGATGTCGAGACCCTGCTTGGCGGCGATCGGCTTCACGGCCTCGAAGATCTGGGCGTGCGGCCCCGGCGTCACGCCGATCTTGATGGTCTCGCCTGAAGCGGCGGCCGACCAGGCGGCGAGCGCGGTGGCAAGGATCAGGGGAAGGCGAAACGACATCTTGGTCTCCATGGCTTGGCAATGATTGGAACCGTATTCGCTTCTCCGCGGGGCGAAATCAATGAAATGGAAATCCATATTGGCGGGCCGACGCGGACGACGCTTCTCCGTTCGTCCGCATGTGGGGAACGAATGCACCTGCGCAAGTATGAGGCGCATTACGGCAAAACAGCACGGATCGTTGGGCCCAGCCCGCTGGAGCGAAGCGCAATCCAGGGCGCAGCCTGCCGCGGGTGGACTTATCCTGGTTGCGCTCGGCTCCATCCGGGCTTCAGACCTCTCCCCGCCCATTCGTCATTTCGCCGCAGGATTTTCTCACCCTGTCGGCATTGCCGCCTCGCCCATGATGAAACATGATGGGCTTTGGCCGGTGACGACTTGTCCGTGAAGTGGGGATCATCCGATGAACGAGAACGAAATCCGCAAGTCCATCGCTGAGGTGAAGCAGGGCAAGCTATCGCGACGCTCGTTCATGCAGACGATGGCTGCGATCGGGATCGCAGCGCCGGTCGCGAGCCAGATCCTGGTCTGGAACGACGTCGCGATGGCGGACGCCACGCTGCAATACAAGCCGACCAAGGCCGGTGGCGGCGGCCCGCTCAAGATCCTGCTCTGGCAGGCCCCGACGCTGCTCAATCCGCATTTCGCGCTCGGCACCAAGGACCAGATCGCCTCGCGCGTCTTCTTCGAGCCCCTCGCCGGCTGGGACAAGGAGGGCAACCTCGTCCCCTGCCTCGCGGCCGAGGCCCCATCCAAGCAGAACGGCGGCCTTTCGCCGAACGGCCTGAGCGTGACCTGGAAACTGAAACAGGGCGTGAGATGGCATGACGGTAAGCCCTTCACCGCCGACGACGTCGTTTTCACCTGGCAATACGCCTCGGATCTCGCCACGGCGGCGTACACCACAGGGTCCTACAAGGACATCACGGTCGAGAAGATCGACGACCACACCGTCAAGGTGCTCTTCAAGGCCCCGACCCCGTTCTGGGCCGATCCCTTCGTCGGTTCGGTCGGTCCGATCCTGCCGAAACATCATTTCGGCGACTATGTCGGCGCGAAGTCGCGCGAAGCGCCCGGGAATCTGAAGCCGGTCGGCACCGGTCCCTACAAATTCGTCGAGTTCAAGCCCGGTGACCTGATCCGGGCCGAACGCAATCCCGATTATCACGTCAAGAACCAGCCGCATTTCGACACGCTCGAAATCAAGGGCGGCGGCGATGCGGTGTCGGCGGCGCGCGCCGTGCTGCAGACCGGCGAATACGACTATGCCTGGAACATGCAGGTGGAGGAGGAGGTCCTCAAGCGCATGGAGGCCAGCGGCAAGGGCAAGCTCGACGTCACGCCCTCCGGCAACGTCGAGTTCATCATCCTCAACACGACTGACCCGTGGACCGAGGTGGACGGCGAGCGCTCCAGCCCCAAGACCAAGCACCCGACACTGTCCGATCCCGCCGTTCGCCGCGCGATGAACCTGCTGATCGACCGCGACTCGATCCAGAAGTTCATTTACGGCCGCGGCGGCATCGCCACCGCGAGCTTCGTCAACGCACCCAAACAGTTCAAGTCGCCCAAGCTGAAATACGAGTTCGACGTCGACAAGGCCAATAAGGTCCTCGATGAAGCCGGCTGGGCCAAGGGCGCGGACGGCATCCGCGAGAAGGACGGCAAGAAGCTCAAATTCGTCTTCCAGACCTCGACCAATGCGCCGCGTCAGAAGACGCAGGCCATCATCAAGCAGGCCTGCCAGAAGGCCGGCATCGAGATCGAGATCAAGGCGGTCACTGCATCGGTGTTCTTCTCATCCGACGTCGGCAATCCCGACACCTACTCGAAGTTCTATGCCGACATGGAGATGTACAACACCACGCAACCGCAGCCCGACCCGGAGCGCTTCCTGAACCAGTGCGTCTCCTGGGAGATCTCCAACAAGGACAACAAATGGCTCGGCCGCAACGTCTCGCGCTGGTCCGATCCCGAGGCCGACAAGGCCTACAAGGCTGCCCAGAACGAGCTTGATCCGGTCAAGCGCGCCGCGCTGCTGATCAAGGTCGACGAAACTTTTTGCGAGGCCAACGTGTTCCTGCCGCTTCTATCCCGCAACATCGTCAACGCAGGGGTCAACAACCTCATGGTCGACATGTCGGGATGGGACGTCACGACCTGGAATCTGGCGAGTTGGTACCGCAGCTGACGCCTTGCAAGTTCAATCCTTGCAAGCTCAATCCTTGCCAGCTCAATCGCTGCCGGCGAATTGACGGTCGAGGTTTGACGCCGTGTCGGCGCTTCTCAGGCGTTTCATCAACTCATCCCTCTCCTTGCCGTCGGGCAACGACTCGGCCTTTTCGCGGATGGTCCTGGTGAACTCCGCAAGCCGCTCTTGAAGAGTGGTGGTTTGCTGAACGCGACGCCGCCTAAGCACGATCGGGTCTCCATGTCATGGCACCATGCGGTGCCTTTCCGGATGGCCAATGATAAGAGCGCGCTCAGCCATATCTATATCAAATGATATGGTTCAAGCCATTTGGTACCGACGCGCTTTGTTCACATGTGAACAGTCGGAGCCTTCACCTGTCCGGTCGGGAACGAAAAGGACGGCTGTTTCATTGACGCTGCGAGACAGCACGGACGCGCCATGGGCAAGATATTGATCAGCACCGCCGTCGTAAGCCTGGCGCTCATTATTGCCTTCGCGGTCTATGTCATCACTCTGTGAATTGCCGACAGCAGAAGCCAATGATGGTGCGCTCGGAAATCACCCGCGCGCGCAGCAATCCACCAGCAGGTCCCAGATCCGCTGCGCCTCGCCCGATGCGCGGGTCTCCAACCCCTTCTCCGGGGTGGACTGCGAATAGCCCGCCAACGGGGGCGCTTCGCGCGGCACAATCCATCTCTGGGAGATCGGATCGTACCATTTTCCGATAATCGTTTCAGTCACGCCGCTCGACTCACCGATATGATCCTGGGCGGAGCTACGGCTCACGGGCTTCGTCGAATCCCGTTCACCGCGCCTCGCCCATTTTACAAATCGGCTTCTTGCCCGATCGTTCCCGCCGCCACGTTAGCCCGGCCGCGCCGGATGCAGCGTACGGGGATGCCGCTCGTGCAGCAGCCGCGCGAGCTCTTCCCGCTCCGCAGGCCGTCCCTTCATGGCGGTCTCGAACAGCGCTTCCTGGATATCGCGCGGCATGTCGCCCCACACGTCCATCGCCGCCCGTCCGAGCAGGCTCGCAAGATGATCCGCACCATCGCCATCGCTCATTCGGCTCTCCTGATCTGGTCACAGGAATGGAACAGCTGCGGCTGTGCGGCGTTCCAGTTCCATCATTGTGAAAGGAGACGTCGTTTATGGGATTCTTCACCAAGGACATCAAATCGATGGAAGACCTGCTGCTGCACGGGCTGCAGGACATCTACTACGCGGAACAGCAGATCCTGAAGTCGCTGCCGAAGATGATCGACAAGGCGACCAACAGGGACCTCGTCACCGGACTGAAAGCTCATCTGGAAGAGACCAACAAGCAGGTCGACAGGCTCGGCAAGGTGTTCGCGAAGCTCGGCAAGGAGCCCAGCGGAACACACTGTCCCGCCATCGACGGCATCATCAAGGAGGCCGACGAGACGGCGGGCGAGATCGAGGACAAGGCCGTGCTCGACGCCGCGATCGTGGCCAACGCACAAGCCGTCGAGCATTATGAAATGTGCCGCTACGGCACGCTGATCGCATGGGCGGAGGAACTCGGGCACGACGACATCGTGCGCTTCCTCACGACGAACCTGAACGAAGAGAAGGCCGCCAACACCAAGCTGAATACGGTGGCGCTTCGCAAGGGCGTCAATGCCAAGGCGTCCAGCGCGGCTTGATCGAGACGTACTGGGCGTGGCGGCCCTGCTCGCAGGGCTGCCACTTTCTCATCGCACGTGCGGTCAGATGAACGGCTTGCCGCCGGTGACCGCCAGGGTCGCTCCTGATGTGTAGCTCGAGAGCGGATCGGCGAGCATGACATAGGCGGTCGCGAGCTCGGCCGGCTGGCCGGCCCGTTGCATCGGCACCTGCTTGCCGAAATTCTTCACGGTGTCCTCCGCCATCGTCGACGGAATCAGCGGCGTCCAGATCGGACCCGGAGCGACCGCGTTGACGCGAATGCCCTTCGCCGCCAGCATCTGGGCAAGCCCACCCGTAAAGTTCTGAATGGCGCCCTTGGTCGTGGCATAGGCCAGCAGGGTCGGATTCGGCATGTCGGAGTTCACCGACGCGGTGTTGATGATCGCCGCTCCCGGGCGCATGTGGGGCACCGCAGCCTTGGTGAGATAGAACATGGCATGGATGTTGGTCTCGAACGTCCGCTGCCACTCCTGGTCGCTGATATCAGCGATCTCCTTGAACGTGTCCTGATGGGCCGCGTTGTTGACGAGGATGTCTATTGCGCCGAACGCCTCGACGGTGCGGGCGATGATCGCGCGACAATGATCGGGATTGCGGATGTCGCCGGGGATCAGGACGACCTTGCGTCCTTCGCCCTCCACCAGCGCCTTGACCTCGGCGGCATCCTCGTCCTCGTTCAAATAGGCGATGACGATGTCGGCGCCTTCCCGGGCATAGGCGATCGCGACCGCGCGGCCGATGCCACTGTCGCCTCCGGTGATGATCGCCTTCTTTCCGACCAAGCGGCCGGAGCCCTTGTAACTCTCTTCGCCATGATCCGGTCGCGGATTCATCGCGCGGGTCGAACCAGGCATCGGTTGCTGTTGCGGAGGATAAGGCGGCTTTGGATATTCGGTCATGGAGCGGCTCCAGGGATTTGCTCCGCTAACGGAAAGCTTTCGGAAGCGTTCCTCGCCGTTCCATCACGCTTCCTGGCCAAGCCGCACGATGATGTCGTTCGGCAACAGGGCTGGCGCGTCCGCCGGACCCAATCGCCATAGGCTCTCGCCCGCAACCAGCGCTGGCATAGGTAGTTCGCGGTCGGAGAAATTGGCGACAATCTGCAAGATGTCTCCGTTCTCCGTCCGCCAACGGGCATCCAGGCCACCCGTGCGAGTGTTCTCTCCCAGCAACTTGCAATGGGCCGACACCAAACCACGTTTGATCAGTGGAACGATCTTCTCGCGCCGTATCTTCAGCAATTGGGCTGTCAGGCTGCGAAACCTGGCGCTGGCGGGAGAGCGATCGATGCCCGTCCAGTCGAGCTTCGATGCCTCGAAGGTTTTTTCATCGCAGGGACCCGGAATTCTGGCGCGCATGTCGGGGGTCGAGAATGCCTTGAAGTGCGCGAACTCCTTGCGCCGCCCTTCCCGCGTCAGCTCGGCGGCTTCGCCGGACCAGTCGGCGAAGAACAAGAACGGCGTCTCGGCCGCGGCTTCCTCACCCATGAACAACATCGGAATGTGCGGATTCAAGAGAACCAGCGCCATGGCCTGGGCCAGTTTCTCCGGGCCGACCAGCGCGGAAAGCCGCTCCCCGAACGCGCGGTTGCCGATCTGGTCGTGGTTCTGGGCGAAGAAGATGGTCGCCTCGGGCGGCAGATGCGCGCTCGGCTCGCCGCGCGGTTCGTCATGCAGCGGAAAGACTTCGCCTTGGTAGGCAAAGCCCTCGGTGAGCGCTCGCGCGAGATGTTCAAGCGGCCTGTCTGCGAAGGCGCGATAATAGCCTTCGTCCTCGCCCGTCAACAGCACGTGGAGCGCGTTGTGAAAATCATCGCCCCATTGCGCGTCATGGAACCGGGGTCGCCCTTGCGCCCGGTCGAGCAGGCGAGCCTGATTGGCCTCGTTCTCCAGCATCAGATGCACGCGCCGGCCCGGCAGCTGACTGCGAACCGTCTCGGCCAGCTCGATCAGGAAATGGCGTTCGGAATCGTCCTTGAGCGCGTGAACGGCGTCGAGCCGCAAGCCGTCGAATCCGTAGTCGCGCAGCCACATCAGCGCGTTCTCGATCAGGAACTCGCGCACGAACGCGCCGTCGTGTCCCTCGAGGTTGACCGCAGGGCCCCAGCCGGTGCTATGGCGCGTGGTGAAGAAGCTTTCCGCATAGAGGTGCAGATAGTTCAGCTGCGGCCCGAAATGGTTATAGACGACATCGAGATAGACCATAATGTCGAGGGCATGCGCCGCGCGTAACAGCCGCTTGAGGTCTTCCGGCCTGCCGTAGCGTGCATTCGGCGCATTCAGCAGCACGCCGTCATAGCCCCAATTGTGCCGGCCGGGGACGTCATTGAGCGGCATCAGCTCGATCGCGGTGATGCCGAGATCGCGCAGATACGGCAACTTCTTCTCGACGCCTGCATAGGTGCCTTCCTCGCTGAAGGTGCCGACATGCAGCTCGTAGATCACGGCCTCCGCCCAGGGGCGGCCGGGATAGAGCACCGAGTCCCGGAACGCCGCAGTGTCCACCACCTCGCTCGGCGCCCCGACGTCGTCGGGCTGGAAGAACGAGGCGGGATCGGGAACGACCAGATCTTCGTTGATCCTGAACTGATAGCGCGTGCCGATACGCGCGGTGGGACTCAGCGACTGGTACCAGCCATCCTCGTCGCGCATCATCCGGAGTGGCGGGCGGCCGGCTTCGAGCAATTCGACCGATTGCGCCGTCGGCGCCCAGAGATTGAAGCAGATCCCGTGATCGAGGCATCGAGGACCGTGGTGTCGCGCTTGCCCGGCCATTCCCAATCTGTGACTCAAAACTGGCCGCCTTTGCGTGCATGGCTGGAAGTTACGACACGCTTCGCGAGGCTCGATTTTACGATCGCTTAAGCATGCTCAGGACGTGAGAAGCCGAGATGCAGGCATTCGTTCCTCAGGCGAGCGCCGCACCCGGCGCACACGCTCTGTGTGCACTTTTGAACCGAGGACGAAAAAAGTCTGTTCGGTGGCGAAAGTTAGGAACGTTTGTTGCGGCGCGGAATTCAGGAATTGCGCTCCGTTGGGGAAGCGCAATTGGAATTCTAGAGATGGTTGGCAGAGGCCAGTGGTGTCCCTCGGGCCGGGCGGCGTGACGCATGCGGATCCTTTTCGCGACGCCCGAAGTATCAGACTTCATTCAAGTGGGTGGACTTGCCGCCGTCTCGGCGGCTCTCCCGCGCGCCTTGCGCGACTTTGCTGACGTTCGCGTCATCATCCCCGGCTACCCGGCTGTCCTGCGCGGATTACAAGACCTTACGACCGTCGGACGATGCCAACCTTTCGCGGCCCTTCCGGCCTTTGCCATCGATCTCGGGCATACCGCCGACGGCATGACCTATTACGTCGTCCGATGCCCGGCGCTCTACGAACGCGACGGCACGCCCTATGCCGATGGCCGCGGAGCTGATTGGGGCGACAACAATGTCCGGTTCGCGACCTTCTCTTATGCCGCCGCGCAGGTTGCGAGAGGATTGGTCGACAAGGATTGGGCCGCCGATCTCGTCCATGCCAATGACTGGCAATGTGCATTGATCCCCGGCTATCTGGAATGGCACTACGCGCACATTCCAACTGTGTTCACGATCCACAATCTGGCCTATCAAGGCGTCTTCGACCGCAGCTCGCTCGCGCCGCTGGGGATTCCCGAGGCGAGCTTCAATATCGACGGCGTGGAATTCTACAATCGCCTGTCCTTCATCAAGGCGGGCCTGGTCTACGCTTCCCACCTGACGACCGTCAGCCAGACCTATGCCCGCGAGATCACCACGGCCGAGTTCGGCTGCGGTCTCGAAGGGCTGTTGCGGCAACGGGCCGATCGCAACCAGCTTTCCGGCATTTTAAACGGAATCGACGAGAGCTGGGATCCGCGCACCTGCTCCTCGCTGTTCCAGCCGTTCGGCGCCGGTGACTGGGCCGAACGATCATTGAATGCCGACGATGTCAGGGAACAGTTCGGGCTGGCAGTCTCGAGAGGTCCCCTGTTCGCGCTCGTGGCGCGCCTGGTGCACCAGAAGGGCGTCGACCTCGTGATCGAGAGTGCGCAAGCGATCGTCGACGCGGGTGGTCAGATTGTCGTGACAGGCAAGGGCGAAACGCGGTTCGAGGAGGCGCTGCTGCAGGCGCAGGTCCGCGCGCCGCGCTCGATCGCCGTGAAGATCGGCTTCGACGACGCCGAGGCACGAAAGATCTTCGCCGGCAGCGACTTTACCCTGATGCCGTCGCGCTTCGAACCCTGCGGGCTGAGCCAGATGTACGCCCAGCGCTTCGGCTCGCTGCCAATCGGCCATCGCACCGGCGGCCTCGCCGAGACGATCGTGGACGGCGAGACGGGCTTCCTGTTCGACCGGGCGTCGGCCCCCGGCTTCCTTGGAAGCCTTTGCCGGGCCTTTTCCACCTTCGGCATGAAGGACCGCCTCGATCACATGCGCCGCGCGGCCATGGCACAGGCCTTCAGTTGGACCCAGTCGGCCAAGTCCTACGCGGCGATCTACAAATCTTCGATCTAGACGGGCGACTGCAAGGCAAGCAGGGAACGGAATCACTTGGGGGACGGTTGCAACTCTACACAGGAGTTTTCGCCATGCGCCGCCCGAAGCCACAACCAATCCGTAACAAGCTCGACCTTGCCGACCGTACTCAGGTGCGCCTTGTCAGAAAGCGTCTCGGATTGTCCGACGCAGAGCTGACCAGCATCGTCGAGCGGACCGGCAACTCGATTGGGGCCATCAGCAAGGAGGCGGCGCTGCAAAGGGCAACCACGCTGCCAAAGCCAGACGATGTGCCTCCTGTCGCAGTCATCGCCTCTGCGGCGGTTGGCGAGCAGGCGACGCGGAAGTGACGGCAACTGCACCAAATTCTTGAAGGGCTGTTCGGGGGCAACGATGGATCAAACAGTACATTCGGATGACGCCCTGACGCGGGCGGCCTCGAGCCTGCGCCGCTCCCGCATCAGCGAGGGCAAGCCGTTTCCGCTCGGCGCCACCTGGGACGGGCTCGGCGTCAATTTCGCCCTGTTTTCGGCTCATGCCACCAAGGTCGAACTCTGCCTGTTCGACGACGACGGCGAAACCGAACTGGAGCGGATCGAGCTCCCGGAATACACCGACGAAGTCTGGCACGGCTATTTGCCCGCGGCCCGTCCCGGCACCGTCTACGGCTACCGCGTCCATGGCCCCTACGAACCCGACGCGGGACACCGTTTCAATCCCAACAAGCTCGTGCTCGATCCCTACGCCAAGCAGCTGGTCGGCCGGTTGCGCTGGGGACCGGAGCTGTTCGGCTACCAGCTCGACCATGTCGACAAGGATCTCTCCTACGACGAACGCGACAGCGCGCCCTTGATGCAGAAATGCCGCGTCATCGACCCGGCCTTCACCTGGGGCGCCGCGCGCAAGCCGGAAGTGCCGTGGGAGCGGACGATCGTCTACGAGATGCACGTCAAGGGCTTTACCCAGCTACATCCGCTGGTGCCCGACGCAGACCGCGGCACGTTCTCCGGTCTCGCGCATTCGGAAGTTCCGGCCTATCTGCGATCGCTCGGCATCACCAGTGCAGAATTGCTGCCGATCCATGCCTTCGTCGACGACAGCTATCTGGTCGAGAAAGGCTTACGCAATTACTGGGGCTACAACTCCCTCGCCTTCTTCGCGCCGGAGCCGCGTTACCTCAAGACGCCGTTCGCGAACGAATTCAAGACCATGGTCAACCAGTTCCACGCTCATGGCATCGAGGTCATCCTCGACGTCGTCTACAATCACACCGCGGAAGGAAACGAGCTCGGCCCGACCCTGTCGTTCAAGGGCATCGACAACGCCAGTTATTACCGCCTGCTGCCGGACCAGCAGCGCTACTACATCAACGATACCGGTACCGGGAATACGGTAAACCTGTCGCACCCGCGTGTGCTGCAACTGGTCGCGGATTCCCTGCGCTACTGGGCGACCGAGATGCGGGTCGACGGTTTCCGTTTCGACCTCGCCACCATCCTGGCGCGGGAGCCCTACGGGTTCGACGAAGGCGGCGGCTTCCTCGATGCCTGCCGCCAGGACCCCGTGCTCTCCAGCGTCAAGCTGATCGCCGAGCCCTGGGACATCGGTCCGGGCGGATATCAGGTTGGTCAGTTTCCGCCGGGATGGGCGGAGTGGAACGACAAGTTCAGAGACACCGTGCGCGCTTTCTGGAAGGGCGACGAGGGGTCGATCGCGGACTTCGCCAAGCGCGTGTCTGGCTCCGGCGATCTCTTCAACAAGCGCGGCCGCCGGCCATGGGCCAGCGTCAACTTCGTCACCGCCCATGACGGTTTCAATCTCAATGACCTCGTCTCGTACAACGACAAGCACAACGAGGCCAATGGCGAGGACAATCGCGACGGCCACAGCAACAATCATTCCTGGAACTGCGGCGCCGAGGGACCGACGGACGATCCGGAAATCATTGCGCTGCGCGAGCGCCAGAAGCGCAATCTGCTGGCGACCATGCTGTTGTCTCACGGCACACCCATGCTGCTTGCCGGCGACGAATTCGGACACACCCAGCACGGCAACAACAACGCGTACGCCCAGGACAACGAGACCACATGGCTCGACTGGATGGGCATCACCGCGAACGGCCGCAGCCTGCGCGAATTCACGCGCAAGCTGATCGCCACGCGCAAGGCATTTCCGATTCTCTACCGCAGCCGCTTTCTGGTCGGCTCGCACAATGAAGAGCTGGACGTCAAGGACGTGACGTGGCTCGCGCCGTCCGGAGAGGAAATGACGACGGAGCAGTGGCAGGACGGCAACGCCAAATGTTTCGCTTTGCTGCTCGACGGCCGCGCGCAGGAGACCGGGATCAAGCGCCGCGGTTCGGACGCAACCATGCTGCTGATCTACAATGCTCATCACGACGTCGTCAATTTCACCTTGCCCGCGGTCGCCGAGGGACGCAGCTGGATCGGATTGATCGACACCAATCAACCGGAGGGGCAGATGCCGGCATTCGAATTCGGGCATGTTTATGCGATGACCGGGCGATCCCTCGTGGTGTTCGGTCTCGCCACCGAGAGCATCGCCACGCGCCGTTTGCGACAGGGTCTCGGCGCGCTGCTGGACGTCGTGGAGGCGCCACTGCCCGGATAGTTCGCCATGACAGTGCGAGAAGACGTTTTCGAGTTGATGACGACAGGGAACGCACGCAGGTCACCGGCGTTCGAGTAGATGGGGCATCAGTCGGAGAACACCGAGATGAAGTTCACAGGTGCCGTTATCCTCGCCGCTCTCGCGCTGCCTGGAGCAGCCTGGGCGCAGGCCAGCAAGCCTGACGTTTCGTCCGCGCCGAGCGCGCAGAATTCGGGTGCCGGGATTGCCGGACAGCCCGGCAACAAGAACGGTCCGGCCGCCAAGCCCGGTGAGACCGTCGGATCGAGCTCGACGAGCTCCACTGGCAACACCGCCGTGCAATCGCAGGACCCGTCGAAAATTCAGGGCGCACCGGGCAATAAGAATGGGCCGCCCGCCAAGCGTCCGGACCAGCGCTAAACGAACACGTCCACAATTCTGCCGATCGACTTCGAACGACCTGCGCCTGACATTATCGGCGCAGGTCGTTTCGCGAGGAACGAACGCTGAAGCCGCCCGTTCGGAAGACATCTTCTTTCCTGTCCTCCCAATACGAGAGTCCCGCCATGTATCATCACGTCAAGAAGCTGATGTTCACCGTTCGCGTCGACGAGCCGGATCCGCGCTTTGGCAACATGCTGCTGGAGCAGTTCGGCGGCGCCAATGGCGAGCTCGCCGCCGCGATGCAGTACTCGATCCAGGGATTGAACTGCGAGGATCCCGATCGCAAGGACCTGCTGATGGACATCGGCACCGAAGAGCTCAGCCATCTGGAAGTGGTCGGCACGCTGGCGCGGATGCATCTCAAGCCGTCGAAGTTCGACCGCCAGGCAGCCGAAGCCGATCCCCTCATCGCCATCGCGGGCGGCGGCGGGGTCAATCTCTTCAACTCCCAGGGAAATGCCTGGACCGCCGACTATCTGAAGATTACCGGCGAGCTCGACGTCGATCTGCGCAGCAACATCGCCGCAGAGGCGCGGGCCAAGATCGTCTACGAGCGGCTGATCAACTTCTGCGACGACGCCGGCAGCAAGGACGCGCTGCAGTTCCTGATGACCCGCGAGATCACGCATATGAAGGCATTCGCACTGGCGCTCGAGAGCATGGGCAAGCCGGCGTTCAGCATCGGCCGCATCGCGCCGACGCCCGGCCTCGTGGATCAGTTCTTCAACGATTCCACTGGCGCCGGCGATCATGGCGAGATCGACACGCGCGGCCCCTGGAACGAGGGCGGCGACTGGGTCTTCACGGAGTCGCCGGCGATCCAGGCGGGCGAACCGGGCCCGGCCTCGGCCATCGTCACCGAGAGCTCGCCCCCGGCGGACGAAGCGGGTCTCGGCGATCTGCTCATCAACGAGCTGCGCGATATCCTGCATGCCGAGAAGCAATTGACCAAGGCGCTGCCCAAGATGGCGGAGGCCGCCCGCTTCGACCAGTTGCGCGAGCTGTTCGAGCAGCACCTCGCGGAGACCGAAGCGCAGGTCGAGCGCATCAACGACTGCTTCGAAATGCTCGGCAAATCTGCCCGCGCCAAGCCCTGCAAGGGCATGATGGGCCTCGTCGAGGAAGGCCAGGAGATCATGGCCGAGGGCGAGGACAAGGAGGACGCGGCGGCCGACCTCGCCCTGATCGGCGCGGCGCAGCGCGTCGAGCATTACGAGATCGCGGGCTACACCACGGCGCGCAACCTCGCCCAGCAGCTTCGCCACAGTGCCATTGTCGCCCTGCTGTCGAAATCGCTGGCCGAGGAGGAGAACGCCGATCAGCTCCTCAACCAGGTGGCCCGCTCGCTGATGTCGGTGGCGAAAATGCCCGCGGCGGTCGAGCAGACCGAATGATCCCTAGGCGTCCAGCAGGTCGAGAAACTCCTCGACCCGGCTGAACGGATCCGCGTCGCGGCGGCCGGCGTGAACAACGCGGTCGCCGTCGCGCTGCAGGGCTCCCGTCTGCGACCTTCCCCTGGATTTCCGCAGCCGCCCCGGCAGGAACGTCGCGGCGACGGCCTCCGGCCCGACATCGAGCCTGACGATGCCGCGCCGTTTGCAATCGATCCGTAGCCTGGCGGATGCGAAGAAGTCGCGGGCCTCCGGCGGCAGCCTGCCGAAACGACGCGAGATCTCCTCCTCCAGGTCTTCCAGATCGTCGTCGCTTCGGCACCTGGCAGCGCGGCCATAGATCTCAAGCCGGACCGCTTCCGATTGCACGTAGCCTTCGGGCAGCATGTCGGCCAGCGGCATATTGAGATCGGGGACCCACAGATCGGCGCCGGTATCGCTGCCTCGCTCGGACGCCCGCTTCAGCAGATGACTGTAGAGCACGGGTCCGAACACCTGGACGTGGCCGGACTGCTGTTCCGAAAACAGATCGCCGGCGCCCCTGAGGTCGAGGTCGCGCTCGCTGATCGCAAAGCCGGCACCTGGCTTGCTGAACTCCTCCAGCACCGCCAGACGTTTCTCGGACTGCTCCGAGGTCGATTCCGTCAGCAAATGAGCAAACGCGCGCGTGCCGCCGCGTCCCACCCGTCCCCTGAGCTGATGCAGCTGTGCAAGCCCGAACTTTTCGGGCCAGCACACCACGATGGTGTTCGCGCGTGGAATATCGAGACCGCTTTCCACGATATTGGTCGCCAGCAGCACATCCGCCTCGCCATCGACGAAACTCATCATGCGGTCGTCGATCTCGTCCACGGGCAGTCTGCCGTGAAGACAGACGATGCGCAGCTCCGGGGCCACCGATTGCACACGGGCCAGCATCGGCTCCAGATCCTGGATGCGCGGGCAGATCAGGAAGCTCTGACCGTGCCGCCTGCGCTCGCGGAGCAGCGCCGCGGCGATGGCAGCGTCGGACAGCGGCGCGATCCTGGTCACGATGGGAAGGCGATGAACCGGCGGCGAGGCAATCACACTGAGGTCCCTGAAGCCGGCAAGTCCCGCCGCGAGCGTGCGAGGGATCGGCGTGGCGCTCATCCACAGCGAATGAGCACCCTTGGCGAGGCCTGAGAGCTTCGCCTTCTCCGCCGCCCCGAAATGCTGCTCTTCGTCGATGATGACGAGGCCGAGATCGGCGAACTTCACGTCCTTTGCCGCAAGCGCCTGCGTGCCAACCACGACTTTCAGCGTGCCGCGCCGCAGCCCCTCCTTGGTCTCTCGCGTCTCCGGGCCTGAACTGGCCCGCGACAGGCTTCCCACCTCGATCCCGAGGGGGCCGAACCGCTTGCGGAAGGTTTCGACATGCTGCCGCGCCAGCACGGTCGTCGGCGCCGCGATCGCCACCTGCTTGCCCGACAGCGCCACTGCGGCCGCCGCGCGCAGCGCGACCTCGGTCTTGCCGAAGCCGACGTCACCGCAGATCACCCTGTCCATCGGATGGCCCGCCGCAAGATCGTCGAGGACGTCTTGAATCGCCTGAGCCTGGTCCACAGTTGTGAAATAGGGGAACCGCGCCACGAATTTTTCGTAAGCCGGCCCCGGCGGCACCAGTTTGGGTGCACGACGGCGGAGACGCTGGCTGATGTGTTTGGCGAGCGCCTTGGCGGCGACCTGGATTTCCGCTTCCGCCTCGGTACGCCGCGCCCACCAGCTGCTGCCGTCCGCCTTGTCGAGCGTCAGCTTGCCGGGCTCGCCGGCATAAGGCCAGATCACCGCGAGATCGGACGGCGGTACGAGCACGGCATTGTCGCCCGCGAATTTGAGCCTGATCATCTCGCGTCGCGATCCCTTGCCCATGTCGAGGGTCTGCAAGCCGTCGAGCACGGCGAGCCCGCGTTGCAGATGGACAATGGCGGCGCCCTTTTCGGGCACGTCGGGATGATCGAACGCCGGGTTCCAGGCGCGCGCCATCGGCTGGGGATGATGGGCCCGGCTGCCGAGCACGTCGGACGCGGTCACGACGACAAGCGGCTTGCGGCCGGCGCCAATGAACCCCGCGTCGAAATCGGCCAGCAGCGCGCCTTCACGGCTCCGTGCCTTCGTCACCTCGCTCCAATCGGCCAGGCGCTCCGCCTTGATGCCGCTCATGCGCTCCATCGCGCGAAGGTCATCCTCGACGGCGGCGACGAACAGCAGCCGCGATCCGCCGCGCTGCATGTCGGCGACAAAGGCACGAAGCGCCTTGCGCGGCGAGGCCAGCTTCGAGAACTCCGGCGTCGAGATGAAGGCGGCCTTGCGCGGCAGCACGCTGATGCGCTTCTTCAGCTGCTTCCAGTCCGCCTGCCCTAGATACTCGCGCTCCGCGTCCCTGCGGCCGGCGGCGTCCTCGATCGTGCCCAGCCAGCTCTCGGCGTGGGCCGATACCCCGGCATCCGCGATCCATCGCGCGCGGCTGCAATAATCCGGCAGTGTCGCCCGCTGTCCGCGCGTAGCTCCCAACGCGATCCGTTCGGACATGGGATCGATGATCAATTCGGCGGTCTCGTAGACGATCTCGTGCTCGATCGGATCGACCGCGACGATCTTGCGGATCGTGTCTCCGGAATGCTCGATCCGGAAGGGAGCGAGCGCGCCGGCGGGAAACACTTCGAACGTCTTGCCGTGGAACAGGACGCCGCCCGGATACTCCGCCTCTTCGTCGAGATCGTAGCCGAGAGCCTCCAAGCGGGTCTCCAGCTCGGGCCCGGAATAGGGCGCGCCCACCTTCAGCGTGAGGCTCGACCGCGACCAGCTCGCCGGCAGCGGCAGCCGTTCCATGATGGCTTCCGCGGTCGACACCAGGAAGACGGGTTTCTTTGCCTTGGCGAGACGCCGCAGCACCGAGCTGCGCCGGCCCGCGATCTCGCGGGAGGGCTCGAGGCCGTCGAAGGGCAGGGTGTTCAGGCGCGGAAACACCAGCACGTCGACCGTGGGATCGAGGGCGTGGATTACGCCGCCCAGCCGCTCCGCCCTGCTCTCGTCGTCGCAGAGGAAGACGAGGCCGTCGCGGCCGGACTTCTCCCAGTGATCAAGCAGATGCAGCGCCAGCATGCCGAGCGGCGATGAGGAGGCGACCGCGGAACGCGAGGCGCTCTTGTCCGGGCGCGTGGTTGTCGAGCTGGTACTTTTCGAAGTCTTGCTTTTCGAACTCGTGCTCTTCGAACTCTTGCTTTTCGCGCTCTTGCTTATCGAGCCTTTGCTTCTCGAGCTCTTGCTTTTTGTCTTTATCGCGCCGGTCGTGGCCCGGGCTTTCCTGGTGGGCGCCAATGTGTATCCAACTTTGTTTCGCAAACAGAGGCGAGCGACGACGAGCCCTCCCGTCGAGCTCCGTCGATAACGCGCCTCGGGCCTGAGCGCCCAATGACGTCATTACAATCTTGCAATTGCGTTGAAAAGCAGAGACAGGGGGCAAAGGCAAGCGGCCTGACGGGCAGAAGGCCCAAGGGGCAGGCGGCTATTGCAGGACCTTCGGCAGCACCACGACCACGTCCACGCTCTGCGCGAGGATGTGCGTTGCGACCACAGCGAGCTGGTGCGAGAACTCGTCCTCGATCTCGGCTGCGCAGTCTTCGTCGCTGGCAATGGCAAACAGCAGATTGCCGTCGATTTCGTCGAACCGGATGCCGGCGAAGAGGCGATCGAAAATCTCGGCGCCCGCGATGTACGCGATTCGCGCCTGGATGGCCTGGTCCTCGACGAGCGACAACTTCCTCATGGACGCAACATATGGCCGCACCACCCGAATGCAAGAGCAGGAGAGCGCTGGCGCGGCGTGCCTTGCGAACTATATTGGTGGCATCGTCCCGCCTGACCGCGTTTGCCCTTGAGGAAATCCTTGATTCTGTTCCTGCTGCTGATCTTCCTGCCGATCGGCGTGTCGGCCGGCCGCTATTATTTGCGCGGCGACGGCCGCGGCAATTGGCAGACGGCGGATCGCTCCAGCGCCGGCCTGCTGCCGCCCGCATCCGTCAATCCGGACGCGCTGATCCGCGTGTTCGCCGCGCGCACCGTGCGCTGGCGGAGTATTTTTGCCGTTCACACCTGGATCGTCGTGAAGGAGAAGGGCGCCGCCACCTACAGCCGATACGACTACACGGCCTGGGGCGACCCTGTTCGTAGCAACGGCTTTGCCCCCGACGGCCGCTGGTTCGGCGCCCTCCCGGAGACGGTCGTCGCCGTCGACGGCGCGCGGGCCGAAGCGCTGATTCCCAAGATCCGTTCCGTCATCGAAAATTACAAGTTCCGCGCCTATGGCGACTACAGTGCCTGGCCGGGACCGAATTCCAACACCTTCGTGCAGGCGGCGCTGGACGCCGTTCCCGAGCTGCGCGCGGTGCTGCCGCCGACCGCCATCGGCAAGGACTTTCCCTACAGCGGACGCTGGGCCGGGATCACGGCGTCCGGCACCGGGCTCTACGCCTCGCTGTCGGGCTATCTCGGCATGACCATCGGCTGGGTCGAAGGGGTCGAGATCAATTTCCTCGGCGCGGTGCTCGGCCTCGACATCCGCCGTCCCGCGCTGAAGCTTCCAGGCATCGGCCGCCTGGGTGTCGCGGCCGGCGCGTAGGCAGGCCGGGTGCCAGCTGGCACCCGCGGTCGGTTGCCACACGTCGTCCTTCCAATGTGTGCTTCAGGTCACAGCAGAATCGAGCGCGTTGGCCTAGAATGATCTTGCATGGCCGCAAACAAGGTAACGGCGGTACGCACGAGGCTGGAGAGGCGACCAACAGCTACGGACTTTTGAAGCCGCCAGGGTGAAGAACTCGGCGGTTTTTTCTTTGTGTATCGTTTCGTCCTATCGCTTCGCTTTCTATCGTTTGTCTGAGGGATCCGAGAGCTTCCGCTGTTCGCGTTCTTGTTCGATCTGCCGTTCCGCTTCGACCCAGAACTCCACATCCCGATCGGCCGGGCGACCGGCCTGCTCCCAGAGTTCGTAAGCGCGCGCTCGCACCTTGCCGCGCCCCATCATGCGAAGCAGCTTCTGCTTCAGCTCCTCGGCAAAGTTCCTGAATCGTTGGACGGTGGTTTCGTCTTTGACGAGCGCAGCCGCTCGCGTTGCGAGTTCGATCTGGTGCTCTATCTTTTGCCGCTCGTCCACCGCAAACCCCGCCGTAGCCACGGGCCTGCGTCGCAGCCCGTGCTGCTCACAACCTCAATTCCTGCTGGAAGGCTCTGTTCCGCCTTCAATGCCAGGTCCTTCAATGCCAGGGTCCTTCAATGCCAGGGTCCTTCAATGCCACGTCGTGTCCGCTTCGACGATCACCGCCCTTGTTTCGGGGTCTTCCGTCGTGTTGCAGGTGCAGGGCATGCCTGCACCGCAGCGGCAGCCGCCCAGTTCCTCACTCCAGGCGCGGAGCGGATGGTTTTCGCAGACCCATCCCAGACCACAGCAGAATGGGCATCTCTTGTTGGTCACAGCGTATCCGGCGTCCGCATTGGGTTCGACTTGTCCTCGTTGCGCAACTCCTGCTCGGCCGCGTGCCAGAACTCTTCCTCGCGGCCTTCCGGCTTGCCCGCCTGTTCCCACAATCGGTGCGCGCGTTCTCTGATGTCGTGATCGGTCGGCTCCGGCATTGCATCTCCTGCGAAGAGACACGGCCCCACCCTGGGGGGTATGGGGGCTTGGAGGCGGGGCCGTGCAGGCCAGCAAATCGGCGGCGACGCTGGCCCGCCGAGTCAAGCCTCGATGGTGCGCAAGAGTTCCTAGTTCGGAGCGGCGGACGAACCGGCTTTCAGTTATCTTCTTCCTGAGCTGAAGCACCCGCGGCATGCATCGCCGCGCACCATCCGAATACCATCGCAGGCCCGATCATCGTGCCCGGGCCCGGATAAGTGCCTCGAAAGATCGAGGATGAATCGGTACCGACGGCGTAGAGTCCGGGTATGGCCGTCCCACGGCTAGACAGGACCCGGGCGGTTGAATCCGTGCACAAGCCGGCACTGCTGGCGAGATCCGTCGGCCATACTGCGACGGCATAGTATGGCCCAGGACCGATCCGGCGCAGGCACGGGTTTGGCACGTTCCGGGGATCACCATTGAACCGGTTCAACTCGCTTGAACCGCGGCCGAACTCTTCGTCCACACCGCTCTCGGCATAGCGATTGTATCGCTCAATAGTTTGAGCAAGCTCGCCGCCATCGACGCCGATGTTGTTGGCCAGTGCTTCAATCGTTTCGCCTGCCAGCAAATATTTAGCCTTCAGAAATTTATCCAAATCCCTCGTCCTGGGATGAACGAGACCAATGCCATAGTCGCCGATAAAGGCGCGATCGCAAATTAGGAAAGCCGGCGTAGCTAATACGGAAGGCGAGTCCGATCGCAACATCGCTTCCACGAAGTCGTGATAGGAGTCGGCTTCATTAACAAAACGGCGGCCCGACTTGTTCACCGCAAGCAGTCCTGGCTTGGCACGATCCAGCATAATGTGCGGAAATACCGAGACGTAGCCGTCCGCCTGCGTCATGACCGAGCTCGGCATCCACAAGGCGGGGCTATCGAAATCGCGCTGGATCACCGCGTCGACGCGTTCGGCCGCTAGCAGGCCGTCCCCGGTATTGCACGATGGCGCGAGTGAAAATCGGTGCGCGCCCTCGGGGAAAAACCTTTCGCGAAGTTCGCGGCTCCAGCCGATGCCTCCCGTTGCCAGCACCACGCCTCTGCGGGCACGTATTGCCAATGCTCTCGAGGACGATGACAAAACGGCCCCGACGACTGCGTCGCCGCTCCGGATGAGCTCAACGAGCTCGGTCTCATATCGCAGATCCACGCCGGAATGACGGAGGCTGTCCAACAGCCTCGCGATGAGAGCATTGCCCATAATCAGACGCGTTCCGCGATTGTAGCGAAGTCGATCGAGCAAATGCCGACCGAGAAGACCAACGACATGCCTAAAGTTCGTCCAGTTGCGGAATGGCGCCAGCAACGCCGGGATGTCCGCCTTTCCGACCATCATGCCGCCGAGGACCATGAACTCTCGCCGCGGGGCCCTGATGCGCTCGAAGTCCTTGCCAAGCTTGCGGCCGTCGAACGGAACGGCGCCGAGAGCACGACCACCGATCGCTGCCCCAGGAAGATTCTTGTAGTCGGGATGTACCGGCGGCGCCGCAAACCGTACGCTCGTCCTCTGCTCGAGATAGTCGAGCATGAGAGGACCCGTCTGGAGGAACGCATCCACACGCGCGTCCGCGGCGTGTTCGCCTAGCAATGCTTCAAGATAGACACGCGCCGCCTCGGTCGAGTCTGGTCTTCCTGCAAGCAGTCCCTGCCGATTGCCCGGAATCCAGATGGTGCCGGCGGAGGTCGCAGTCGTACCGCCGACTGTGTCCGACTTCTCGCAAAGGATCACGTCGAGCCCCTCGAGGGCAGCCACCAGCGATGTCGTCATGCCGGCGGCACCCGCCCCCCGACGACCAGGAGATCGGTCTCGACGTCCCAGGAGCGATCGGCCTGCGGCATCCCGAACTACCCTTCCGTCCCGAATTCTCACCTCTGGCTGCGCGCCCGCTCCACGACGGCTCTCCCCGCCAGCAACGCCCGGCGTGCTCGCGACGCGGCGTCGACGCTCTTTGCTAGTTGAACGGTCGGAACCTCGATGCTGATGGTCAGGTCATGCGGCATCGCGCTTGCAAGCCCCATCAAGTCTATTCCGCCCTCGCCCGGAAACATCCGCTCCTCGCGAGCGGCATGGATGAGCTGCTCGATGGTCGCCGGGCGCTCGGCCGGGCCGTCGCAAAGTTGCCAGTAGTGAAAGCGGTGCGCGGGGATAGCGCGGAGGTCCGCAAGCGAACTTTGCGACCGATCGAAATGCAGTGCATCGACCAGAATGCCGGCACCGGGACGATCGACGTCACCGACGATCCGCATTGCGGTCTTCAGGTCCGGAACGCTGGTCCAGGGCATGAATTCGAGATCGGAGGTCAGGCCGTAGCTTGCTGCCGCTTCACAAAATTGCTGGTAGCGATCCGAAAACCGCGCCAGATCCGGATCGTAGGCCGCGACGAGGATGTGTTTGGCGCCAAGGCGCGCGCCCACCTCGAAGAAGGGCGTGAACGAGGCCATCTCGGTTTCCGGTCTGAACGCAACGACCTCGAGATCGGCGACAGTCACCCCCGTCAACTCCAACCGCCGGAGCGTCTCCCGCAGGAGCGGCGCATCGTCCATCAGGCGATAGGCAACACCGCCAGGCGTGGCGGGCAACAGTCTGAGCCCGACTTTTTCGTAGCCGCAATGCGCGGCCAATTCGATCATCTCGGGCGGCGCAAGCTCGAGCACGGTCAAGGCGGCGAGCGAGAACGTTGCCATCAACCGAAATCCGCGATACGGGCGTCGAGCGCAAACATGCTTTGATAAACTTCCGGTTCGCTCGCCCCGGCCATGACGTCGGGAGCAAGCTCGCTTGCCCGCGCTGCAAGGCGGCCTGCAACGAGGCGACGTCGAGCGCCTCGATCAGCAAAAGCCCCGCGAAGAAGCCCTCGTTCTTCCGCATGCCCTTCTCGGTCGTCCGCACCGACGTCCGCGCCTCGTCGGTCGCGCCGATCTGCACCGCGGCAACCCCGTCGCACGCAACGAGCGCCCGGGCCAAACCCTGGGGATCCTTCGGCAGCGTTTCGATCCGGAGCGCCACGATCGATGCGCCCTCGCCCCGCCCTCTCCGCGCAATCATGACGCCGCCGCCCCGCATGAAATTGCCGAGCTTCGGCATGATGCGCTGGGACCACGGCGTCGGTGCGTTGAGGCGCGCCAGATAGGCCTCGCCGTCGAGGACCTCCGGCGTCTCCAGCTCATACAGAATGAAGAAGCGGTCGATGTCGTCCCTTGCCGCGCGGAAGACACGCGATGCCAGGAAGCCCTTCGTCGTCACGCGCTCGGTCGTGTGCTCACGCGTCAGCCAGTGCCGGTAGTCGGTCAGGTCGTGAGCCTCGACGTCGCTCCAGATGGCAAGAAATCCCGTGCCGCGCATCCCGCCCTCCATGCCTACGCCTTGCCGCCGGCCGCAAGCCCGTGCAGAGCCGGTGCGATGGTCTCAGGCAATTGCCCCAACCGCTGGACGACGGCGAGCATCGCGGCGAGATAGCCATAGGAACCGAGACCGCAAATGACCGCCGTGCAGGCACTCGACGTGATCGAGTGGCGGTGCAGCTCGTCCCGCGCGTGGATGTTCGAGATGTGCACCTCGATCTTCACGCCCTCGAAAATCTTCAGCGCATCGATCAGCGCGATCGAGGTGAACGAATAGGCTGCGGGATTCATGATGATGGCATCCGCGTTGCGATGGGCGGACTGGATCAGGCTGACGAGCTCGCCCTCCATGTTCGTTTGGTGGAACGACATCGAAACCCCGAGCTGATCGGCCAGCGCCTTGCAGCTCGCCTCGATCTCATCGAGCGTCGTCGAGCCGTAGATGTGCGGCTCGCGGATGCCGAGGAAATTGAGATTGGGTCCGTTGAGGATCATGATCCTTGCGGCCATTTTCGCTTGTCCTTCTTTTGTTGCCGATGCGTCTAGCCGGCGAACCATTTGGCAGGGACCGTTACGAGCCCCGGGAACAGAACCATCAGGAACAGAACCACAAGCTGCGCAATCAAGAAGGGCCAGACGCCCTTGATGATCTCCTCCATGCTGATCCTGGAGACGCCGCAAACCACATTCAGCACGATACCGACCGGCGGCGTGATGAGGCCGATCGCATTGTTGATGATGAAGAGGACACCGAAATAAACGGGATCGATGCCCGCCGCCTTGACGATCGGCATCAGGATCGGCGTGAGGATGAGGATGGTCGGCGTCATGTCGAGGGCCGTTCCCACGATCACCACCACCACCATGATCGCAAGCATCAGGAGCGTGTTGTTGCCCATGAAAGGCTTGAGCAGGGCGACGATCTGTGCCGAAATCTCGGACACGGTGATGAGCCAGGACGACACCAGCGCCGCTGCCACGAGAAACATGACGATGCTCGTCGTCAGGGCCGAGGAGACGAAGACCTCATAAAGCTGCGACAGCTTCAATTCCCGATAGATGCAGGTCGCGACGAACAGCGAATAGACCGCGACGACCACTGCGGCTTCGGTCGGCGTGAAGATGCCGAAGCGCAGGCCGACCACGATGATGACCGGCAGCATCAACGCCCAGAAGCCGTCGACCACCGCTTTCACCATTTCCGAGAGCGATGCCCTTGGCGGAGGTGTCAGGTTCTCCCGGCGCACCACCCACCACCAGGCCAGGCAGAGCCCTGCCCCGAGCAACATCCCCGGGACGATCCCGGCCAGAAACAGTTTCGAGATCGACACGCCCGCGGCGACGCCGAAAATGACGAACCCGATGCTGGGCGGAATCACGGGCGCGATGATGCCGCCGGCCGCCACCAGACCCGCCGCATAGGATTTCTTATGGCCCGCCGCCACCATCATCGGCACCAGCAGGGCGGCCAGCGCCGCGGCATCGGCTGCTGCGGAGCCCGAGAGCGACGCAAGGATGCAGGATGCGAGGATCGTCACGTAGCCGAGTCCGCCGCGAAAATGGCCGACCGCGACGAGCGCAACGTTGACGATTCGCTTGGCCAGTCCGCCCTTGTTCATGACCTCGCCGGCAAGCATGAAGAAGGGAATGGCCATCAGCGGAAAGCTGTCCGCGCCGTTGATGACGTTCTGCGCCACGATCTGGGCGTCGAACATGTCGATCGTGCTCATCAGGGCCACGCCGCAGACGATCAGAGCAAAGGCGATCGGCATGCCCAGTGCCATGGCGCCGAGCAGCGAGAAGGTGAAGACGGCAATCGTCATGGCGTGATCCCGGTGATTTTCAGGATTGGAGCGCCGGGCGGTACGATACGGGGAGACAGCATCAGTGCTCCTCCGATTCCCTGACGGCCACCATGTCGGCTTCGCTGGCCTGTCCGGACATGACGCGGAACAGGTCGTAGAGAAGGATCACTCCGGCCGAAACGCCGAAGATCACGCCCACGCCATAGAAGATGCCGAGCGACAGGCCGGTCGCCGGCGCGCGGTCGTCGAGATTGATGATCGTCTGACGCCAGCTTCCCGAGAGCAGAAGCCAGTCGGCGAACAGCATCAGGACATAGCTCACGATGAAGCAGATGCGTTTGCCGTAAGCCGGCAGCATCCGCACAAGGCTATCGACGCCGAGATGGGCGTGTTCGCGCATCGCCACGATCGCACCGAGGAAAGTCAGCCAGACCAGGAGCCAGCGGGACAGCTCCTCGGAGATCGCGATTCCGGAGTTGAAGCCGTAGCGCAGCACCACGTTGCCGAACACCAGCACCACCATTACCGCGAGAAATGCGGCAATGACGCCCTTCAGCAGGGTGCAATAGAGGTCGAGAATTCGTGCCATGCGGGCCGTCCAGGCAAGGGCAGTTCAAGAGCCGGCCGACCGGTCGGCTCCTACTTATGCATGCTGACGAGGTCGACTATTTCACGTCCTTGCGGATGCGATCGAGCTCGTCGTTGAACAGCTTGACCGCCTCCGGCTTGAGATTGGCGGCAATCTTGTCGACCACCGGCTGCGCCGTCTTGCGCATGCGATCGAGTTCTTCCGGCGCGACGGTGTTGTACTGCATGCCCTTCGCCTGCAGTTCCGACAGGGCCTTTTCGGTCTGAAGGCGCGTCTGCTCCTTCTGATAGCCTCGGCTTTCCTCGTACGCCTCGCGCATCAGGCGCTGCTCGGTCGGCGACAGCTTGTCCCAGAACGCCTTGCTCACCAGGATGATGTTCAGGGTGAAGGTGTGATTGGTGGCGGAGACGTATTTCTGCACTTCGTAGAACTTGTTGGAGAGAATGACCGTGAAGGGGTTCTCCTCGCCGTCGACGGTGCGGGTCTCCAGCGCCGAATAGAGTTCGCCGAAGGCCATCGGAACGGGATTGGCCTTGAACGACCCGAAGGTCTCTCCAGGTAGACCGGATTCGGAATCACGCGAAGCTTGAGGCCGTTGAAATCCTCGACCTTGGTGATCGGCCGCGTGCTGTTCGTGACGTTGCGGAAGCCGAGGCCCCAATAGCCCAGACCGATCAGCCCCTTCGGCGGCAAGGTATCGAGCATTGACGTGCCGAATTTTCCGGTCCCGAGCGCGTCGGCCTGCTCGATGGTCTTCACGATGAATGGAAAGTCGATGAGGCCGAACTCCGGCACGACGGTTGCGAGCGACGTCGTCGAGGCCGACAGCATTTCCTGCGTGCCGCCACGCAGTGCGGATTGCTGCTGCAGCTCGTTGCCGAGCTGCGAGGCCGCGAACTCGCGAACCTTCATCTTGCCCCCGCTCTTTGCCAGCAGGATCTCGGCGAATTTCTGCACCCCCGCGCTGACGGGGTGATCGGTGTTGTTCAGGTGTCCCCACCTGATCGTGCGCTCCTGAATGTCCTCAGCGGATGCGCCGACCGTCAGCGCCACGCAAATCGCCGTCGCAGACAGCGCCCGTACCAGCAAGCTCATCGTTTCCTCCCTGTTCGAACGGGCGCGAACGGCGGCTTAAGCCATCATTTTTCGTACCCTCGGTCTATTTAGACATCACACATGTATTCCATGTCAAATGATGATATCCATTTCATATGATGATTTACTATGCGTCAGACATTCGAAATCTGCTATAGTGCTGGCAACATTGATGGTTCGGCCGCTTCCGGAGCGGCGACCAATCGGACAGGCGGGGTCAGAAGGCATGACGTCACTCGAGGAACGGCCCCTGTCGGCGGGCAACAGCGGCTATCAGCGCATCCGCGCCGACATCATTTTCGGGGTGCTCACGCCATCCGGACGCCTCAAGCTCGATGCCATGAAGGAAGATTACGGCCTCAGCGTCAGTACGCTGCGTGAGATCCTCAATCGTCTGACGTCCGAGGGATTCGTGGTTGCCGAGGGCCAGCGCGGCTTCGAGGTGGCGCCGATATCCATCCAGAACCTGCGTGAGCTCGCGGGCTTGCGTATCCTGCTGGAGCATCATGCGATGGCCGAGTCGTTCCGCGCCGGCGACGTGGAGTGGGAAGGCCGCGTGGTGTCGGCGCATCACAAGCTGGCGGCGACCGAACGCACCGTGCTCAAGGAGGGTGACGATCCCGAGCTGCGCAAACGCTACGACGGTGAATTCCACCAGGCGCTGATCTCGAGCTGCGGTTCGCGCGAGCTGATGCAGACCCACGCGGTCGTGTTCGACAAATATTTCCGCTATGCGCTGCGCTACCGCGGCGCAGAGACGATCAACCAGCACAAGGCGCTGCTGGACTACGCGCTCAAGCGCGACATCAAGAGCGCCAAAGCCGTGCTCACCGAGCACATCAACGGTTGCGTCGCGCACGCCCTCGCCTCCTGGAACGAGGATTAATTGCCCACGGCCTGAGGTCTTTCGACGGCAGCTCGTGGTTGGAATCGGATCGGGATGACCACCGACATGATCCCCGCACATCGGGTCGAGACCGCGGTCGCCGCCGGCGATATCCTCGGCGAGACGCCGTTGTGGTGCGACCGCTCCCGCAAGCTGTGGTGGGTCGACATCGACCGGCGGCTGCATCAATCGTTCGATCCGGCGACAGGCGCGCATCAGGTTGTGCCCTACGCATGCAACTTCCTCGGCAGTCAGGCTCTGACGGCGGATGGCTCCCACCTGCTCGCGCAGGATCTGGGACTTTATCGCCGCGCGTCCGATGACGGTCCTCCAGCTCAGCTCTGCGAGGTCGAAAGCGGCCCCGACAACCGCCTGAACGACGGGCGTGTCGACGCGCGGGGCCGGCTATGGATCGGCACCATGGACAACCAGCTGCATCGACCGAACGGGGCGCTGTATCGCGTGGACGCGGACGGCCGGACAACGCACATGTTCGGCGATGTCATCGTGACGAATGGCATCGCGTTCTCCCCCGACAATCGAACGCTGTACTTCACGGATACGAGGCGTTACCGCACCTGGCAGTTCGACTTCGATCTCGATGACGGCGCGATCCGCAACAGACGACTGTTCGCGGATTACAGCGCCTCCGGCGAGAGGCCCGACGGCGCGTGCATCGACGTCGCGGGCGGACTGTGGACCGCATTCTTCTCCGGCGGCCGGGTGGTGCGCTATCGGCCGGACGGCCGGATCGACGCCGTCATTCCAGTGCCGGCGACCAATCCGACCTGCGTGTGCTTCGGCGGAGCCGATCTGAAGACCTTGTTCGTGACGACGGCCAGAAAGTTTCTGGATCGCGAGCAATTGAGCCGCGAACCCCAAGCGGGTCATGTTCTGGCCATTGATGGCATCGCACAGGGACTTCCAGAACACCGCTTCGGCAATTCATCCTGAAGCCTTTTCATTCTGAAGCCTTGCACGGGCCATCGTGAACCGGCTTCGCTACCATTTCTCGCCGAAGGGACGAATCTCCAGCTCGAAGGTCCAGGCACTTTTGGGTTGCTGATAGAGCATCCAATAGGATTCGGCGACCGACGACGGCGGCATCAGGAGGTCGGGATTATCCAGCGCGTTCGGACCGAGCGCCTCGATCCGCCGTTGCCGGACCCATTCGGTGTCGACGCCGGAATCGATGATCAGATGCGCCACGTGGATGTTCTTCGGGCCCAATTCGCGCGCCGCGGCTTGCGCGACCGCCCGCAGGCCGAACTTGGCGCTGGCGAACGCCGCATAGCCGCTTCCGCCGCGCAAGCTCGCCGTCGCACCGGTGAAGAAGATATTGCCCTGGCCGCGGGGCAGCATCAGGCGCGCGGCCTCGCGCCCGGCGAGGAAGCCGGAATAGCAAGCCATTTCCCAGACCTTGCGGAACACCCGTTCGGTCGTGTCGAGAATCGGAAAGTTGACGTTGGCGCCGACGTTGAAGATGCAAACCTCGAGCGGGGCGTGCTTGTCGGCATCGCCGAGAAACGAGATGATCTGGTCTTCCTTGCGCGCATCGAGCGCGCGGGCGTGAATTTCGCCGCCGGCCTGCTCGATCTCCTTGACGAGCGGTTCGAGCTTGGCGCCGTCGCGGCGTCCCGCGAACACCGTAAAGCCCTCGGAGGCGAACTTCTTTGCAATCTCGCTGCCGATAAAATCACCGGCGCCGATCACGGCCACGGTCGCGTTTCTCTTTTGCATGGGACTTCTCCCGGTCAGGTCTGGATCCGGTCGTCGGATCATATTCAGACCGCAGATTGTCTTATAGTTCTAAAAACGAACTGTCAATTCCGGCATCTTTTCCCGCTGAACTGCGCCTTCGCAAGACATTGCCTCGCAGTCAGTTCCGATTTAGAATGAAAATTGAACCAAAAGACTTGCTGGACGATATTCGCACGGAAGGCGCGGGCGGAGTGGAGATATGGAATGAAATGGGGTGAGCTGGAGGACGAGCCGTGTTCGATGGCCCGAACCATCGGCGTGATCGGCGACCGCTGGACCCTTCTGATCCTGCGTGAATGCTTCCTGCGCACACGCCGTTTCGAGGGGTTTCAGTCTTCGCTCGGAATCACGCGCCACCTGCTCGCCGAACGGCTGAAGAAGCTGGTCCGGCAGGGCGTGTTGCGTCGTACCCCCTATCAGGACTCGCCGAAGCGGCACGAATACATCCTCACCCAGAAGGGGCTCGATCTCTATCCGATCATGATGGCGATCGTGCACTGGGGCGACACTCATATGGTCGACGTACGCGGGCGACCTTTGCTGCATCAACACCGCAAATGCGGCAAGGACTTCAATCCGGTCATGGTTTGCTCCGAATGCGGCGAGCCGCTTTCGGCCAAGGAGGTTCATACCCACCCCGGCCCTGGTGCTCGACGCACCCCGGCATCGGCGGCGCCGGAGAAGCCCAAAGCAAAGCTGAAGGCAAAGCTAGAAGCAAAGACAAAGGCGAAGGCCCGCCGCAGGGCCGCGTGAGATGGCCGCGTAGCGCGAGCGCCGTTCGACATATTCCGGGAATGATGCGACTGATCTTTCCAACAGCGGACATGAGCTCTCGTTCTCGCAGCGCGTTTCGCCCGAGCTTTGCCTGGTCACTTCACCCTCTAAGCCAAGAGGGCGCAGGGAAGGCCGGGTGCCGGCTGGCACCCGCGGTCCGCTGCGCGAGGATGTAGCGCAAAGAACCGCACAGCAGCATACAGGTGTAGCCAATCACTCGGCCTTCCCTGCGCGATGGTCGGACGGCTTATGCCGTGCTCTCCCGGGAGCCGAACTTTCCTTTTGGCCTCCCTCGCCCCGCGAATTGGATGATGCTGTCCGCCCGGTTGGGCTCGCACACACCTCCGCGAAAGCTTGACCGTAGCAACGACGGCCAGGACCACACGGTTTTGCCGTACGCACGGCCCGCCATTTCGCCGCAGTTTTCCCGGCCCTGTCGACGAAGCCGGAAACTTACAGGCGAGACGAAGCCTAGCAGCGCCGCTCGTCCGCACGCGGTTGCGGGCTCACAGGGACTACCCGCCCTGCCCGCACCATCTCGTGCCGACGCTGCCGCGTCCATCGCAAGCCCGGCTCGCAATCAAGACGACAACGAGATCGCCCCTCAAGGATGAGCCGGGATGAGCGACACATACGCCAAAACCGAATTTCGGTAAAGTGGAATATTTGCGCGGGAGGGGTTGACGGGGTGGAGGGTGTTTTGCCCGACGGGCAGTGCCTCCCATACGTCAAAGCCTCGGAGTGATTGCTCAAGAGTTAGGTGCACCCTCACCTGATCGGCCGCGTCACCAGACTAAAGCATACATTACATCCGGATCGGCCCGGATTGCGCTCATCCACCGGTTGCGCTTGGATACGCCTTTAGGTCTGGGGGGACCAAAATGCGTATTCTAGTGATTGCGGCGCTTGGCGCCATGGTGGGCGGCTGCGTCACCAACACAGAGACAGTTCAGTTTCGGGCGTCGAACCCGCAGCAGCAAGCGCTCATGCGTGACGGGCAGCCCGCTTTGGTTTCGCGCCAGCGGAATTCGCTGGTGCTGGTGCGACCTGCGGCTCGACAAATGCAGAAAGACGGCCGGCCCGTCTTTGTCGTCGGGATCAACAATATGGGCAGACAGCCAATCGACTTTCGGGTCGCTCAAGTTGAGGCCGTGCAGCATGCTGCCGGTTCAGATTTTGAGATGAAGATCGTTACCTATGAAATGCTTGTTCAGGAAGAACGCAACCGTCAGGTGGCCGCAGCCCTCATAACCGGCCTCGCTGTTGCCGGTAACGCCTACGGCGCATCGCAGGCCGGCCATGGCCATTACACGACGCCTAGCGGTCGCTCGGGTACGTTCTATAGCCCGACGGCTGCGGCGATAGCTCAGAACAACGCAACCGTCCAAAACGACGCAATGATTGCAGCGACCGTTGAGACGGGACAACGAAACATGGCCGTCCTGGAACAAGCAGTCATCAAGGACAACACCTTGATGCCAGGCGAATGGTACGGGGGCCAGCTTCATCTCGCGCCACCAACGGACCAGGGCGGCGGCTCCAAGATGTACACGATAGTCATCACGGTCGGCGGTGAGCGTCACGTCATTGATATCGCGCAGGGCCCGGCTGGCGCTTAGCTTTTCTTAGCACGGGCGATTCCGGATACGGTGGCACTGCCTTCGATTGGTTATCGAAAGATCGCGCCACTAGACTCGCATCGTCGTCAACTAGCAACGTACGCACGGAGCGATTGACGACAGCACGCTACCAGTGGGGGATTGTTGACCGAAAGCGCGCAGAACCGGGAGCGATTTCAAGTCGCCTATATTGGCGACGATGAAAATGATCACAGCATGGATGTGGAGGCGCTCCCTTTTCGGAGAGGCCCAATCACGAGATCAATCGCTAGAGCCGCCATGACCGAAATCAATGACGGATGGAGAGTCCATCCCGTGCCCTTACCAGCTGAGCTACCGCGACTCATCAATTGCTCGACGGGCCAAAGAACAGAGTATCCAGCCAAAACAAGAATGCGCCGATCGCCAAGACTGCCGCGAAAGCGAGCATCAGGCGGGTGAATTGGCGATTGTACGCGTGGAATTCCTTTGAGAGTTCACTCGCTAGCGGGCGCCTGAGCGTCAGCAGGCCGCGCCATTCCGGCCATTCTCCTGCTCTCAGAAATGCCAGGCGGGCTGTCATCGCTACGACCACGACCGCGCATCCCCAATCCGCGAAGATCAGGACACGGACCACATCGTGGAGGACGGACATGCGAAGCTCGGGAAAAATGGTAGCGGGAGAGGGACGCGCTACCACATTCCAAAACTCAAGAATCCTTCGATATTTCAGTGTCTTGCCTGGACCGGAGTAGCGGAAATGAGGGTGTTACATCTCGCCGGGATGTAACACCCTCGCCGCCCCCGGAGAGGCTCATTCCGTGGCCCGTCCTTCCTATCTCGCCCGGCGTGCCGGTGGCCGCTATTTCCTGCAGATCCGGCTGGGGAAACAGGCAGCCGAGCTCTTCCAGCGCCCCCTCCTCCGTGTCAGCCTTCGAACCGCGGATTTTGCGGAGGCCCGGAGGCGCTTAGTGGACAATCTCGGATGGGTACTGGAGCTGATTGAAGCTCCCGACCTAGAGGCTATGGCAACCGTGCTCGACGTACGCCTACGGGCCTATGTCGGGCGCGGCTCGCCCGCCGATGAGCGGCTGCTTGCGGAACGTTGCGCCTTCGAAAACGAGGTGAGGCGGTATTTTACCCGGGCGCAAGAGCGGGGATATGCCTACCAGAAGCGTTTCCCGGAAATCCCAGGCCTGTGGGTCCATTTTGTTGACCAGAACAAGACTGCCGAGAGCACCATCACCCGCCTGACGATTCGGCGCTCCTATGAGGCTGGCCGCAGTGAGGCCGGAGAGGCCTTCAAGGAAGGCTGGGAGCCGGTGCCGAACAATGCGCCCCTGCACCGGCCCGGGACATTTGACCCGATCGCCATGATCGATCGCCTCGTCCAGGACGCCGTAGGCCGGCGCATCGCCCAGCTCGCACCGAGCGGCCTCGCCCCGCTGGCGCCGACCATCATCCCAGCGGAAATCGGCAATTCCGATGAGCCGGTTAAGTCCAACGGCTTAACCGCAAAAGCACCTGACCGCATGTCCGTCCTGCTGCAAGAATTTCTGAGGCCCGCGGGGCGCAAGCGTCAGCACACCATGAAAGGACGCGGTGAAGCGGAGGCCGTCGTGCAGTTCGCGATCGACTTCCTCGGTGACCCTCGCATGAGCGAGCTCACCGAAGAGAGGTGGAAGGAACTCGACGAAGCTCTCCCCGACATTCCTAACCGCGACAAAATCCCGCGCGAGTTCGCCAAAACGCTATTCCAACGATTCAAATATGCCGAGAGACGGGGTTGGAAAGACCTCGTGCGGGTCACCACCACGACAATTCAAAGCCGCTACTGGGGCGGCCTCTATAAATTCCTCGATTTCGCCATCGAGCAGAAACTTTACGATGGGCCCCGACCCAAATTCCAATGTATCGATCCCGAAAATCTCGCCCCGCTCCCGCGAGACGCATTCGACGACACGGAGCTCCTCGCACTTTTGCAGCAGCCTCTCTTCACTGGCTGCAAAAATCGGCTTCACGTGTGGCAGACCGGTAGCTATTTTGTTCAGTCTCACATCTACTGGGGATTTCTGATCTGCATATTGACCGGCATGAGGCCGGGCGAGGTCGGCCAGCTCAAATGCGTCGATATCCGCACAGATGGGGCGTTTTATTATTTCGACCTCAGGCCATTCGATGCGCGGAGTGGGCGCGTCGCTCTAAAGGATCTCCGTAATCTGAAAACCAACGCTGCCGGTCGCGTAATCCCGATCCACCCCATTCTTATTGAGCTGGGCCTACTCGATCGCATGCAGGATCTCATTGATAAGAGAGAAGAGCGGCTTTTTCCCGAATGGGAAGGCTATGTCCGAAAAGACGGGAACGTGCGCTGGTCACAGCCTCTCAGTAAGTCCTGGCAATACGTTAAGAAGCTGCTCAAGCTGAGCCGGGCAGACCTGACCCTCTATAGCACCAGGCACTTGATGGCGGACTGGCTCGACAACGAAGCGATCGCGCAACGGACACGCGACCGAATCCTTGGCCACGCCAATGATGTCCGCGGTCGCTACGGTCGCAAGGGGGTTCTCGATCCGCAAATCGCCGCGAAAATCGAGGCGCTTGAGCCGCCTATCGTCAAGAAAATGAGAGAAATCTTGCTGGCGGCGAAGAACCGGGCGGACGCCGGAGAGCTGACTGCGCTACGGACCTACTAATTCGCACTCACCCTCGGACGATCACGGTCGACACGGCGGCCTGGTCGATTCTGTGGCCGGCCACCATGGGTGAGTGATTCCGGTAAGCCCTGTGATCTCGGCGGAGATGGGCTCCGACGGCTCGCTGAAGGCCGAGAACGTGTCCCGGCGCCGGACGAGGTGGAGACCTGGATGACTGCGACGGCCGACGAGGCGCTTAAGCTGGAGCGGCCGCTTCCGGACGGGGCGCTCCGGATCGTCGCCCGCGGCGTAAAGGAAGATCCCGGGTCTGCCGCTTAGGCTTCTGCACAAGCGTACGGAACAAGGTGGACCAGCCGGAAACCTCCGCCGAAAACGGGCGTGCCGTGATGATCCGACCGACATAGCTCAGCCGTTCATTTTAGGCGCACCAGCGAGGATGCGACGCCCGGGACGGCCCGGTATCGCATTTTGGCTCCGAGGGGATCCTGGCCAGCCCAGACGGGCGCAGCCGCAGCGCTTACACTCACGAACTGGGCGGGTCTCGGCCTGGCCGGTCAGGCCGTGCGCTCCGTCATCAGCCGTGCGTCGAGGTCTGGCGTCATCGACGACGAGGACGAGCGGCGTCATGCGGCTTCTCCGATCCGGCTATCGATCTCTTGCCGCAGCTTGGCGAAGTCGATCGGCTTGGTCAGCAACCCGTCCGCTCCGCGGTCCATGGCGCTCTGCCCGGTCTGGGCATCGCCGTAGGCGGTGATCATGATCGCGGGCACATCCGGCCGCGGGCCCGGAGCTCGGGAAGCATCTCCAGTCCGCTCATGCCCGGCATGTTGATGTCGGGAAGTACGAGGACGAGCGAGGGATCGCAGGCCTCAGCGGCGCGTGCCAACGCCTCGGAGGCAGACTGCGCGAACTCGATTTCGAAGCGGCCGGACCGGAGGTCTCTCCGGAAGTGCTGGCGGACAGGGTCTCGACGTCGGTCTTGTCGTCGACGACCAGTATGAACGCACTCATGGGGGCACTCCAATCTACGCAGCGAGCTTCCGTGGCAGCCGGATGATGAACTCCGTGAAGGACCCAAGCTCGGTCTCCACGTCGATGCTGCCGCCATGCTGCTTGACGACGATGTCGTGGCTGATCGACAGCCCCAGTCCGCTCCCTTCGCCCGCCGGCTTTGTGGTGAAGAAAGGCACGAACATCTTTGCCCGGACGTCGTCCGGAATTCCCGCCCCGTTGTCGCGGATGCGGATTTCGACCGCATCGCCGAGGTCCGCCGTCGCGGCGCTCAAGGCCGGGGTGAAGCCGTCGCCCGTCTCGGACTTTCTCCGTAGCGCGGCATAGAAGCCGTTCGAGATCAGGTTGAGCAGCACCCGCGTGATCTCGCGCGGATACATGTCGGCCATCCCTGCGGTTGGTGCAAAGCGGCGCTCCACGTCGAAGTCGAACCCGGTCTTCTCCGCCCGGGCACCGTGATATGCGAGGTTCGGGCTCTCCTCGACGATCGCATTCACGTCGGCGCAGTGATGCTCCCCGGAGCCTTCGTGCGAGTGCAGCAGCATGCTTCTCACGATCGAATCGGCGCGTTTGCCGTGCTGCACGATCTTCTCGAAATTCCCTTTCAGCATCTCCGCGAGCTCGCTCAGCTCGTCCCTGGTCTTCCGGTCCACTTCGCCCGCGGCGAGCACATCGGTCATTTCCCCGAGCAGATCTCCCGAGAGGCTGGAGAAGGTGATGACGAAGTTCAGCGGGTTTTTGATTTCGTGCGCGATCCCGGCGGTGACCTGCCCGAGGGAAGCGAGCTTCTCGGTCTCGACGAGGCGATCCTGGGCGGCGCGCAATTCCTCGAGCGAGCGCGACAGTTCCACGGTTCTGGCCTGCAACTGGTCGAACAGGCGTACGTTCGCGATCGCGATCACGGCTTGGTCGGCGAAGGTCTGCAGCAAGTGGACGTGAAACTGGGCAAAGCTGCCCGGCGCCCTGCGGGTCACGCTGATCAGGCCGATGACCTCCTCGCCCTGCCACAGCGGGGTCAGCAGCAGGCTGCGGAAGCCCCGAGCTCGCCCGATCTCCCGGGCTCCAGCCGCGAGACCGATGATGGACATGCACGCCACGTGATGTGCCGATTCTGCATAGTCGGTCAGAGAAAAGGGTGTAATCCTTCCGACGGGTGCGCTTTGCCTCAGCTGCCCTAGCTTGCCTAGTTCCCTAAATCGAGCGTTGAACCTCGCAAGAATACGATCTGCAATCTGTCTGCTGAGATATGCCCCTCCACGGACTCGGGCCTCCTTATCATGCTCATCATTCTTTGCCTCTACTTCGTGGTTCTCTGGTTAGTGTTCGCAAGGTTCAAAATTGTCAGCTGGGGTTGGTTCAGCGGCACGATTTCACTACTCGTTGGCGGCTTGATCGTCGCAACGTTTTTGGCGCTCTTCAACTACCTTACCCCTTCCGGCCGGCTGACAGTGACCGGCCGCGTGGTGGAAGTAACGGCCAATGTATCGGGACAAATTATCGCGATTCCAGTTCGGTCGAACGTTCCGGTGAAGAAGGATGACATTCTTTTTCTGATCGAGCCGTCGCCATTCCAGTACAAGGTATCGCAGTTGCGGGCGTCGCTCGCGGGCGCGAAGCAACAGACCGCGATACTGAAATCCAATTACGACCAAGCCACAGCGAACGTGGCGGGACTGATGGCGCAGGCCGCTTACAACGAAAAGCGTCTTGCCGACATCGGAACGCTGGCGGCAGACATGGCAAACACACAATTCCAACTTCAGGACAAACAGGTCCAGTACGAGACCGTATCAGCGCAACTGGTCGCAGCTAAAGCTGCCCAGCAATCAGCCAAACTTGCGCTCGACTCGGAGATTGGCGGCGTCAATACCACAGTTGCCCAACTTGAAGCGCAGCTCGAAAACGCGATCTGGGAATTGTCGCAGACCTCCGTTCGCGCGCCGGCAGACGGATATGTCACGGTCGTCACCTTGACTGTTGGTGATCGAGCGCTCCAGGCGCGTTCGGCCATGTCATTCATTGTCGAGCAGGAAATCACGCTGGTTGGTCTCTTCCCGCAAAACGGCTTCGACACCGTCAAGCGGGGAGCCGAGGTCAAGATAGTCTTGGACAACCTGCCGGGACGCATTTTTCACGCAAGGATCGTCGAGATTCCTAAAGGCATAGGTCAAGGTCAGGTTGCCGTCTCAGGAACGCTTGCTCGCACCAATGCGCTCGGTGGAGCAACGACATTTCCGGCCGTTATATCCATACCCGACGACATAAGCCGCGAGTCGCTGCGGCTGGGTATGTCAGGCAGCGCAACGACGTTTTCGGAAAAGGCCGGCGTGATAGGACTTCTTGCATCTATCCTCGTGTGGATCAGCTCCTACACCGCATATCTCTAGCCGGAGGCGACTTGACTACATTCTGGATGTACGTTGGGTCGAAGCGGACTACACGCGCTGTGTCGCGCTCGCATTGTAGCTTTTGGAACGCAAGCCTCGCGTAATCATCGCCAGAACCATCGCGGCGGCTCGCGCCGCCCAGAAAGTAGGGCCTTCAGTCCGCGTCGTCATGGCAGGGCTCATCGACCCAGTTGGGGCGGGACTGATACAAAGTTTGGCGCGCCCCTTCACCGATGCGCTCGAACCAGGCAATGCCGGGCTCATATGGCTATTCGAATGAGAAAATCTTCCTCCAGTCTTTCTGCATGCTGATGACCGTCCAGCTGTTCTTCTTCGCTTCCTCGTAGAGGGCCTGACTGAAGCTGCCAACCTTCGTAGCAGGTAGCCCCTGTGCGGGGCCGTATGCGTACTCACGCTTAGCATCGTCGTGCATAACCAGCATCATGAGACGAGCGCCCGTACCAGCGGCCGTGTATTCGAGCATTTCACGATCCCCGTCCGAATTGCCGAACGACGCCAGAGGCCGCCGACCTATCATTAGGTAGATACCTTCAGGCTTGCCAGCCTTGTCGTTGTTCAAGAGCAACTTGGGTTCTTTGGTCAGGAAGGGTTTGCCGTCCTTGTTGTAACCAAACTTCGTGCCTCCCGCCGTCCCGACGACCTGCTCGGGGGGGATGTCGTACACACGTTGACTGTAGCCGCGCACGAAATCCTGTCCGCCACCCGTGACGATATAGGTCTTGAAACCGTTGCTCCGCATATACTGCATGACTTCGAGCATCGGCTGGTAGATCAAATCGGTGTAAGGCCGTTTCCAGCGGGGGTCCTGGGCGGTAGTTATCCATTTGTTTGCCTCCGTGTTGAAATCTTCCACCGACATGCCCGTTAGTGTCGCAACAAGTATTTTCTCTAGGTCAGGCAAGGTCAATTTGGCGATTGCTTCGCGGTTACCGGAGAGAACCGTCTTGAAGGGCTCCACGTTCTTGAGCTTCGGGTCCTTCTCCACGACTGCCGGCACGCGGTCGAGACAGTACAGCACCTGCGAATAGATTGGGTGCTCCACCCACAACGTACCGTCTTGATCGAAGGTGGCGATGCGCTCCTCGGGCGGCACGAATTTCGCGCTGGAACGATCAGTGGTGTCGCGGACGAAACTAAGGATTGCCTGCTTTGCCGGTCCGTCATTCCATGATGCCAAATCCCCAGCTGGCGTTTGGGCGGATGCGGCTAAGGGCAGCAGAGATGCGGATAAGGTAGGGAGCAATGCCAGTGCCGAAAGCAGTGTACGGCGGTCGAAGCCGGGACTCGATATTTCGTCGGACATGCTTGCTCTCTTTCTGCGCGAGGTCGGTGCTCAGAGCACCACCCCTTGCGGCAAGCCTGACGATCCGCTTCATCATCTACTATGCGTAATCGGCAGAAATGTCCGGTTTGCGTCTTGCGTACGCCCACGAAATGCGCTTCGTCGCCGGCGTTCCCCGATCACGCAGCCTGTGCAAGATCGTCAATGCAATGGTCGCGAGCCTGTCACTTGCGCCAACTCGACGATCACCACGACCCTCAACGAAGGGTCGGGAGATGCGTGTGCAGATTGTTCAAATTGATACCTTGCCGTGCACAGGCTTGCAGCGTCTTTCGAGTTGCCCTTAGAAGGGCGGAGCGGCCGAATCGAGCAGTATGGATGTCCAGCTGAAAGGACCCGCTGTAACCTACATATCCGACAAATAGCTCCAAGAAACCATGATGGTGAAGTGCGCTTATCAGGTTTCTTGCCACGCCGGAATCTACGCCGGCGTCATTCGCGCGTATTCGAGATATGGAGAATCTCCTCCAAGTTGAGGGGCTGTCTGGTTGCAGGCAAATTAGCCCCTCCCGTATCACTGCACAAATTAGCCCCTCCCGTATCACTGCACCTAAAAAACATTCCACTTCTGGTTTAAGCAGTGAGGGCTCCCATCGCCTAATGATGCTGTGGTGCCCTTTGATATTCATCCATAAGGTGGACAAGACTTGGTGGGATGCTTGGGAAAGCGCGCCGCAGGAGAGATCGACCAACGGAAAACGTCTTGGTTCCGATTGAACAAGTAGACATTTGGCGCGATCAGACTGGTTGAGCAAAGTGCGTAGCCGGCTCTGAACGCTGGAGTAGCTGCGCTGCATTGTCGATGCGAGTTCCTCCCATGACTTTCCCTGAGAGGCCAGCTCGAGAAGCCGGTCATCGTCGCGACGCGTCCATCGTTTTCCGCCTCGAGCTCTGTCGGGGGTTGATACGTCCATACAATTCAGACCTCCAGAAGCTGCCGGATAAGCAGCTTTAAGAATTGCCAGATCGGACAAATTAGCTTCTTCCAGGCGAAATGACGACAGGTTCACATCGTCGCTGGTCAACTCGCCGGTGCAGGCGTTTAGTCGCGTCTGGGCGGCTCGTCTGGGCGCCTATGAAGAAGCTGCCCGGCGATCGTCGGGAACAGCAACACCGACAAAACCGCAGCTCCAACCAGCACGGAGCCCATCTGCTGGCTCATGGTTTTTGCACGAACGGCGATCTCCGTGATGACCACGACCAATGAAAGCGAGGCCACCGAACTATAAAGCGCAAACGGTATCCGTTCTGCGGGCTTCAGATCCCTGCGATACAGAAATACCGGCGCACCTCGCACCAGCAGAAAAAGGGCGAGTGCGACCGGTACTAGCAACATCGTGACGAGGCTACCGGTTATCGAGGCGAGATCGAATTTTATACCCGTGCCGACGAAAAAGAACGGAATGAACCAGCCGAAAAAGATGGCATCAATTTTCATCCGCGGTGCTTTTCCGTCCGGCCCTTGTGTACCCAATCCCACGACTAGTCCCGCAGCAAAGGCTCCCAATATGCTCTCGAACCCGAAGCGCTCCGACAGAACGAAGAAAGCGGCGAACAGTAGCAGGGTGATACGAACCGGAAGCTGGGAGCTTCCATGCATCGAGCGAGCCAGGAAGGCCACAACGCGGGGTGGTCTTAGTCCCAGGCTGATTGCGGCCGTCAAAACCACGACAACAAGGAATGCCACCAGGAAACCAAACTCCTGGAAAGTCGTGTACTGCTGGCTGAGCAGCAACGACATTGCGACAATTGGGCCCAATTCGCCCATTGTCCCTGCGGCAATGAAAAAACGCCCGAACGGTGTGTCGAGTTGATTGGCATCGCGCAAAATGGGTAGCAGCGTACCCAGCGCGGTTGTGGCAAGGGCCAATGCCACGATCATAGGATCATGGAGCGAACTCGCACGGAGGACGGCTGCCGCTGACACCCCAAGCAATACCGACATTCCCCATCCGCCTACCGCAAGCAACAAGGGCCGGCCCCGAATTCTCTCCAACTCAAGCTCCATGCCTGCCATGAAGAGCGTCGCCGCCATGCCGAAGGCGAACATAGAGGCCAAGACGCCGTCGAATCGTACCCAGCCAAGAACTTGCGGGCCAATGATGACGCCTAACATGACTTCCAGCACTACCGCTGGAATGCGAAATCCGATCGGAAGCTCAGCAAGCAGCGGTCCGGCGACCGCCATGACCAGAACCAGAAGGACAGGCGAATGAGTGTCAGCCAACATCCAAGGTCCTAACGATTGTTCACCTTGCCAGGCGATAGCGGCCACGAAAAGGCGTCGCTCTGCATTGATCGAGTGGAGGAGGGATCGGAAGGACTGCGTTTCATCATGGCACCACGGCGAAAAATATATACGCGGCAAACATGACGAGATGCACGACTCCCTGAAGCACCGTTGTTCGACCCGTGCTTAAGGTGATGACGCCGAGAAGCAAGGTCAGGGCGAGAAGCCCCTGCTCCTTGGCTTCCAGTCCAAGCTCCAGACGGTATCCGAGCACAATTGAAACTGCCGCTACCGCGGGAATCGTGAGACCGATCGTGGCGAGCGCCGAGCCGAGCGCCAAGTTCAGGCTGGTCTGCAATCTGTCGTTTCGCGCCGCCTTGATTGCTGCTGCCGCTTCCGGCAGCAGAACCAGCAGAGCGATGACGATGCCGACGACGGATTCCGGCACCTGGAGATAACTTATTCCCCGCTCGATCGGGGGCGTCAGAATCTTGCCGAGAGCGACCACAGCGGTAAGCGAAACCAGTAGAAGCCCTGCGCTCAGCGCGGTCGTTCTATTGTCGGGCAGCGCTACATGGTCCTCGTTGCTCGGTGGCTTGACTGGCAGAAAATAATGACGGTGGCGTACCGTCTGGATGAAGACGAATGCGAAGTAAAGCACCAGCGATACAAGTCCTGCGAAGATGAGTTGCGGCGTGTTGTACAAGGGGCCGAGTTCCTGCGCCGCGAGATTCGGAAGAATCATCGTCAGGCCGGTGAGCGCGACGAGAACCGCCATGGCGGCACTGGCACCCTGAGCCTGGAATCCCTGCTCATGGTGACGAATGCCGCCCCACAGTAGACACGCGCCTACGATGCCATTGCACACGATCATGACGGCAGCGAAGACCGTGTCACGAGCTAACGCCGCTTTTTCGGCCGGCGCTCCGACCATAACCGAAACGATCAGGGCCGTTTCAATCACTGTTACAGCCAAGGCAAGAACAAGTGTTCCATACGGCTCACCAACACGGTGGGCAACCACCTCGGCGTGGTAAACGGCTGCAAAAACGGTGCACAGCAACACGGGTCCGGCGAGTCCACCGACGATGACCCCGGTACCGATGATGGGGATCATCAGGAACAGCAGCCACGCCATCACGGGCCAAGCCCAACTCCACCGCGGCGTACCTGCTACGGTCATGACGCTCGGCCCGCATCAGAAAGCAAGATCGGCATGTGGGTTGAGCAAGGCATCTGCTGGTGGTTGCTCTGGCTTTGGCAGCTAACACCCATCCGGTTCTCCGCCGCGCCCTTGGGCTTTACTGGATCGTGATTGATATTTCCGCGACTCACTATGCAGTTTCGGCTGAGACGTCCGATCGCGTCATACTCGTGCGAGTGCTCCCAACACGCGCTCGGCTCGGCCAGACGCCACATGTTGCACTAGCGCTCGGAACCAGCTCGATAAGCCTTGCGGCCGGCCGCATTTCGCCCGACTTTCTGCTCTCGAGATAAACTGATGATGGAAAATGGCTTCACTCCTATGACGATCACACAGAGCAAGAAAATTTCCGCGTGTCCGAGCTGGCTCGAACTGAGCGAGGACCGCAGGAGCTTCGTCTATCTCGAGGATCGAGCCGAGATAATTCGAAAGATCTTTGAACTTTCGATTGGCGGATTGGGCAGCTACGCAATAACCAACTTTCTCGAGAAGCAGGGCATCCCTGCGTTCGGATCATCGCCCAAATGGGACCACACCACGATAGATAGCATGCTCCGTAACCGCGCGGTCTTAGGGGAGTATCAGCCGAAGAGCTATGCCGGCGGCCGAAGCAAGGGGATTCCGACCGGTCCGCCCGTGCCGGACTACTATCCCGCCGTGATAGACGAAGATACGTTCCAAAAAGCTCAAGCCGCCCGGCAGCAAAATTTGATGACCAGCCGCGGGCGAAAGGGAAATGATCTAGCAAATCTGTTCGACGGACTTACCACATGCGCTTACTGCGGGAGCGAAGTCCGATTTCTTAGTAGTCACCCTTACAAGAGCTTGGTCTGTGCGAAGGTGCTCGATGAAAACGGGTGCACGCGGACGGCATGGTCCTACCAGGATTTCGAAGCGAACGTTCTACAGTTTTTGGCCCACCCTGCGCTCCTGGACGCAGCGGAGCTTTCGCGGAAGGACGAGCTTCGAAATCTCGTTGAAGACATCGTCCGTTTGGGCGACGCTGGCGACCTCTACGTCGCTCGTTACTCCATTGCCTTAAGTCTCAGAAAGATCGTGACGCAGCTGGCGCTTTCAAGCAGCGGGTCTGCGCCGGGGAATCGTCTGGCGGATGCAGCTGTTCGACGTGACGTCAAAGGACGATTCTACGAGCTGCGATTGTGGGGCGGTAACATCTACAAGGGCATCTCAACTACCTGAGTTGAGGCTTGCGTCTGCAAGACTGCTTGTATTGGTTTGATCAGGTTACAAGCGAAACCGACTATGGCGAAAGACTATCGCTCGAGCTGAAGGCCCTCCTTCGTTCTGATCGGCCCACCTTCCATAATCGTCGAGGCCGGCCCCCGCCATGCCGGCAAGCTTAGCCGAGAAACTGGTCGAGGGCGTTCCGGCGTACCCGCGCTGACTGGACAAGCTTAGCCCTGTCACGGTGTTCAACCACTGCGAGGTACCAAATACAAAGAACCCCCGGCAGTTTCCTGCCGGGGGTCTTTGGAGGTTAGGTCGTTAGACCGAACTTACCAGTTGCGCTGAGCGCGGAGGAGCAGGGTAACGGTGTCCTGATCCTTCAGCTCGTACACGGTGGTCGGCTTGGCAGTAACGCCATTGGGAGCCACAGCAACCGTACCCGAGTACTTCTGGTCCAGACGGGTCCAGGTAAGGTCAGCCGAGAACGTCAGGTTCTTGACCGGGGTCCAGCGGGTGATGAGACCCACCGAGCCGACGTTGAAGTCCGGGTTACAGCCGGTCACACCGGCAAGGGCACCGAACACGCCACCAGCACCGCCGGCGCCGCAGAGGGTGGTCTTGGCCAGCGAACCGAACTGGGCCGAACCGTAAGCACCGTAGATCGCAGTGTTCCAGTAGGGATCCCAGTTGTGGGTGTAAGCGCCACGGAAGCCCCAGGTCTTGACGGACTCCTGTGAGCTTCCGGTCACGTACACCGTGTCCGGAGCATTGGCAAAGCCAAGGCTGCCATAGACACCTGGGAGATTCGAGCCACCGAACATCGAGTAAGAGCTGCCCGCCAGGTTCTGGAAGTTGTAGCGGGTCGCGCCGTCGGTGTAGACGCCCTGGATGTTGATCACGTCACCCGCACCGGTCGGGATGTTCTTGATCGACAGAGCGAGCTGAGCAGCCCAACCCCACTTGTCGTCGGGATGGCCGGTTGCCTCGGTCGCGCCGTAATAGCCAACATGGTTATCATGCGCAGCGACCGACGCCTGGAACAGACCCCAGGCCTGGTCGACGCGGACCATAGCGACGAGGTTAGGCGAACGCGTAGCGCCGATGCCGTTGGAGCCATAGGCACCACCAACCACACCAGCGGCGGACGCGCTCGACATGTTCAGGTTACCGGCATCATAGTAGGCCGCCCGATCTTCAGCCGAGAATGCTGCCGTCACGCCCTGACCGAAGTCAGCGGTGTAGGAGAACTGGTTGACACCGGTGACCGTGCCGGAACCGCCGACGAGACCGTCGTAGTTGTTGCCCGGGTAGTTGGTCCAGGGCGCGTCGAACTGCGACACGGCCTTACCCATCGTGAAGCCAGCGAACTGGATGAAGGCGTAGTACACGCCGAGCGAGCCGCCCGAGGTGCCGCCGTCGTTCCCGTTGATCGACGAACCGACGAGCGCCGGGGTCGCAGCCGAGGTGTTGAGGGCCAGCGTGCTGCTGTAGGCGGTGCCGCCGAAGGCGCTGCCGGTACCGTTGTAGTTGCCGGTGGTCCAGGAGAACACACCGTCGAAGAAGGTACGGACGACGCCGTACTCGGTCGCGGTGCGCGTGTCGATGTTGAGATCTTCACGAGCGCGCATGGTGTAGTAGTTCGTCAGACGGTTGCGTGCACCGTTATTGCCGGTGAACTGACCGCTGTAATCCGAGTTCGTGTTGATCGCGACTTCAGCGCGCAGATAACCACCCAGCTTGATGCAGGTGTCCGTGCCCGGGATGTAGTAGAAACCCGCACCGTACAGGGAGCAGATCTTCACGTATTCGACCGCTTTGGCCTTCACGGGGAGATCGGCTGCTTGCGCTCCGCCCACGGCGATAAGACCCGCCGCTGAGCCGAGCAAAAGGCTCTTAACCAACTTCATGTTAAACCTCCAAGTTGCTCTTCAGGGAAGGTCACTGACCGGACGGCCAATTCCCGAACCCCCTTCAAATCCACCGCTTGAGCCACTTCGCGCCTTTGGACACACCCGCGGAACGCGAGGGACTTAAGCGAAAGACCTAAACGGGACGACCTTGGGATGCCCCCCTCCGTCGCACTCACGATATGAGGCAAAGACCTCCGATCAATCAATGACAGAGTGCCTCGGATGAAGCCCGAATGGCGCGTTTTTGGACGGATGTTGCACAAATATCACTTTTTGCTGAACGGGCGCAGTGCCCTAGTAAGTTGTTATTGCTTAGAAATTTGCCTGAACATTCACAAAGCTCGGTCAGGGAACCATCTCCTGCGGATCGGGTTCTCCCCAGCCTTGGTGTTTGGCCTCAAGGGATCACGTGGCAGAATCGTTCATCCGCAGGTGTCGTGCAAGCATCATGGGTGAATCAGCGAGAGCTTCGGCTTAGTGCAGATGCAGTCTGCACAAATTCCCGATCAGCGCTCTTGAGCGATCGCGCGGACGCAGCGTCTGACAGTGCTTGCCGTATCCGGCGCGGACTGCTGGCCTTTTTTAGGTCTAGATTCGCTGCCGGGTTTTCCCTTGGACTGGCTGCATAGCCATAGGAACGGACAGACCAAGCCCGGAAGTGTACTGGCCATGAGCTTTGTTCGGCCCAGCTCGTTTCATCCCCTCCCCCTCTCTCGCTGACGATCGAGACGAGCAGACATCCTGTCCGAGGCGCGCGTCGTCACCAGCTGCACAGATGCTACCACCCACGAGTCGGGGAAGCAGGGTCTTTTCTCGGTTGCGTATAACGAAGTACTTGGCCAGCCCCTTCCCCAGCCTGCATCGTGCGCTACAGGACCACCGGTGAAGACAAGCCGTCGCTCAGAACTCGAACATGGGCTCACGATGAATGTCGACCCCGCTTAGGCCCGCTGGATCATTGAGCAAGTCGTGAGATGTCCGGATTAAAGTCTAAACCCGACTCCGCTCGATAGGCCGAATACGCCTGCTGTGGACCAAGAGCTGACCCGTTCGCTGCCGCAGGCGTCCGCAGGTGATTAGCTTGAACAAAGAAACGACGGGCGCCTCGCTATCGGGGCACCCGTCGAAGTTAATCAACCGAAGCTCAATTTACTTGGCGATTGCAGCCTGGGCTGCAGCGATCTTCGCTTTCACAGCCTCAAGATTAAAACTCGCGCCTTTCTGCATCGGCGGAAACTCAATCGCGGTCATCGCCAGCTTTTCAACCTGTTGTTGGACAAATACGAAGCGCCAGAATTCGTATTTGAACCAGTCGAAATATTGCTGCGCGCCTTCCTTGGTCCCGTTGTTTGGCCACCCCGTGCGCTCAAACGGATCGAGGCGGAGGTTGGTTATGTAGGGTACATCCGGCTTGCTTTTGTCGCCCAGCCAACCGCCAGGCTGGTCGATGAAACGAAACTTGTAGTCATCGATGCGAACCGCGCCGAGCTCGCTTTCGCCGAAGTACCAGATCTCGTGCCTTTTCGACGGCCCCTGGCCGGTGATCATATCCATCTGATTGTAACCATCGAGATGGCACTTGAACGTGGTATCGCCGATCTGTTTGCCCTTCTTCAATTCTTCGGCGATGTTGGAATTGCCCGCGGCAGCAAGAAGTGTCGGGAACCAGTCGAGGCCGGAGATCATGCCATTTTCAACCTTGCCGGCCGGCACCTTTCCCGGCCAGCGGATCATTGCTGGCGCGCGGAAGCCGCCCTCCATCACCGTGCCTTTGCTCTGCGCGAAAGGCGTCTGTCCGCCGTCGGGCCAGGTGAACACTTCGGTGCCGTTGTCGGTCGTGAAGATGACGATGGTGTTGTCGTCGACCCCCATGTCCTTCAGCTTCTTCATGACGATGCCGACGTCATCGTCGAGTTGCGCCATACCAGCTTCATGGATCGTCCAGCCGTTCTTGGAGTTGCGCAACGCCTGATATTTCGGCGACAGATGAGTGACGATGTGCATGCGGGTCGGGTTGAGCCACAGGAAAAACGGCTTGTTCTCAGCCTTCGCCTTGTCGATGAACGCCAGCGAGAAGTCGCGGATTTCGTCGTCCACAGTTTCCATTCGCTTCGGATAGAGCGTTCCGGCGTCCTCGATCTTCTGCTTGCCTACCCTGCCCCAGCGTGGATCTACCGTCGCGTCGTCAACGCTGGTGGCATATGAATGAATCATGTTCCGCGGACCGACGGTGTTCAGCAGATCCTGCGGATAGGCGGGATGTGCCGGATCTTCCATCGCGTCGAGATGATAGAGATAGCCAAAGAATTCGTCGAAGCCGTGAACGGTTGGCAAGAACTCGTTCTTATCACCGAGATGGTTCTTCCCGAATTGGCCGGTCGCGTAGCCCATCCCTTTTAGCGCCTGAGCGATCGTTACCGCCTGCGCCGGCAGGCCAGTGGGAGCGCCGGCTTGGCCAACCGTAGTCATACCGGTGCGTATCGGCAGCTCGCCAGTGATGAAGTTGGCGCGGCCGGCCGTACAACTCGCTTCGGCATAATAGTCGGTGAACAGCATGCCTTCGGCGGCGATCTTGTCCAAATTCGGTGTCCGGCCGGCCATCATGCCGCGGTGATAAGCGCCAAGATTCCAGATGCCGATGTCGTCGCCCATGATGACAACGATGTTGGGCTTCTGTCCGGCGGCCGCAGTTGCGGGCGCTGTCGCCGCCTGCTGCGCCTGGGCAGCGCTCGTCAACCCGACGGCTGCGAGCGCGGAGGCCGCGACCAGAGAGCTGCCGCTTAACAGCAATTCGCGGCGTTTCAATCCTGCGCTGCTCGGCGCGGTAGCGAGTTCTGACTTCTCGGACGCCTTTTTGTCGCTCATGACGAGTTCTTCTCCCTGTTGACCATCCCTAACGGGCGCTAACTCAACTGCACGAAATCACACACCGCAGATCAGATTTTGTGATCCGACATGCTGATGCCGATACTGCACTTTGACTATGTTTCCAGCGATCGACTATGCACAAACGGCAGCCGCTTCGAACACATACGCGTTGAGGGCTCAAAGCCAACAGCCGACATCCTCCGACAGTCGCGGCATATCAGAAGAGCGATGGACGAATGCGACATCGCACCGTTCGCGGTCGAGGGATGAACGTCAGCGTCGCCACACGCTAAAACGTTAGCCTTTCTTTACAAGCGAGGCAGCACACTGGATGATGCCTGGCCTGAAGACATTTTGCTCGTCGGAAGCGCAGAGATAGGCCGACACGACCGCTGGAGTAGCCCATCCGTCGAGAAGCATCAGATGCATCGATGGTGGCAAGCTAGGCGATGGTTACTCATCAGGATTTCGTCCTGGAGATGCACCGGAATCCAACATGGCTCGCCGAAGTATCGATTGGCTCGGCATGGCGGGCTGCCGGGCGATACCGTCGGCAGTAGTTCGGCGCGCACAGATGTGAGCCTCCCTTGAGCACTCTCCTTGGAATGCTGATATTTGGGGTGCGCGGGTCGTAGCTCCCGGCTTCCGCGCCTCCGCGGGGGTTTTGCGGAACGCAACAAGCCTTAGGCGCATCGGCGTCGTGCTTCGACGAATACCAGTCGGCCGTCCACTCCCAGACGTTGCCGATCATGTCATACAGGCCGTATCCATTCGGCGGAAAAGCGGTCACCGGCGAAGTACGTTCGAAGCCGTCAGCCGCGAGGTTCTCATGCGGGAAGTTACCTTGCCAGGTGTTTGCCATGTGATTGCCCGCAGGCGTCAGTTCGTCGCCCCATGCGAACTCCGCCTCGCTCAATCCGCCTCGCGCGGCGAATTCCCACTCGGCTTCGGTCGGCAGATCCTTCCCGGCCCACTTTGCGTATGCTTCTACGTCGCATAATGCGACGTGGACGACGGGATGATCCTCGAGGCCACGGATATTGCTGTGCCGTCCATTGGGCCGCCGCCAGTTGGCCCCGAAGGCGAATGTCCACCACTCGCCCCAGTAACGCAGATCCACGGCCTCTTTGGGCGGAGTGAAGACAAGGGAGCCAGCTTTGAGCATACGCGGCAATGCGTTTGGATAATCCTTCGCTTCTGGAGTTATCTCGGCAAAGGTCACGTAGCCGGTCGCGTTGATAAAGTCGCGGAACTGGCGATTGGTTACAGGGGTCCGGTCCATCCAAAAACCGTCCACGGCGACGCGGTGGGCGGGCGCTTCTTCCGGATAATGCTTGTCCGAGCCCATCCGAAACGTACCGGCCGGGACGCGCACCATCTCTGGATGCGGCGAATCGTCAACAGGGCGCCTGAGATCAAACTGGCGGGCAGAATTCATGTGACTTCCATCTTGACGGTCACTTCAGCAGCAGAGTGCCCGCCCAGCGCCGTGCGCACTATGCGAATTCGGCAGAACCCGCAAACCCGCGAAGAGAAAAAAGCCTTAGCTACGAACTCGAAAGGCCAGGATTACCAATCCCGCCCCCTGAATAAGGAGGAGCGCACCAAAGACAACCGGCACCGCCAATGCGGCTGCTATCGGGGACCCTAATAGCAGAAGACCAACCAGGCCGTTGATCGCTCCCAGGATAAGCGGCCCGATGCCACCACCCTTGAGGCCGGCAATGATCTGCAATGCACCCATGACCAGTCCTTGAACACCCAGAATGAGCACAAGCACCGTCGGCACAGTCAATGCGGCGACGAGCGGGTGCCGTAGTACGAAAAGGCCCGCGAGAACGCCGACGACCCCGCTGAGCAACGACCATATCCATGGGGTTGAGCGATCGACAAAGACTTGGACGAATGCAAGCAAGCCCGTTATGAGCCAGTAAGATCCCAAAAACGTTGTGAGCGCGAGGATCGTCGCACCGGGCTGGGTGACAAGCATAAGGCCCAGGATGACACCGGCAAAACCTTGCAGGAGGAAAACCCACCAGATGCTGGACTGCTGTGGCAGGACGGCGATGTTCGTCATGACCTAACCTCCCGAGATTTGCTAATTGTTGGCCGGCGGTAGCCTGAGCTTCTCCATCGCTTGTTCGACGGAGAAAGAACCCGGTCGTTGCCGAGGCGGAAATTGCGCGAAAGTTGCTAGATGCTGCCCCACAATGGCCTGCGCGGGCACGACCACGAACGCGTGCTCGATAAACGATCGGACATAGTCGCCGGATTCATGTTGGGCGCGCTCGAACGGATCGGAGCGCAAGTTGAACAGCATGGGGAGGCGGAGCTGAACCATCGGTTGTTGCCAGACGCTGAAACCTTCGGCCTTTTGCTCGAGAAAAACTGCCTTCCACTGCTCGAAGCGAAGCCCGGCAAGGTCACCGTCATCGGTCCAGTAAAAAAATTCTCGACATTTGTCGGGACCCTTTCCCGCCAGCAGGTCGCGTTGATCATAGCCGTCAAGATGAACCTTGAAGTTCTGGCCCCCCGCGTCATAGCCTTGGAGCAGCTTTTCCTTGATCGCGGGCTCGCCGGCCGCCGCGACCAGTGTCGTCGCCCAATCCTCCGCGGAGAAAATTTCGTTGATCTCGGTTTTCGCCGGGACGAGGCCGGGCCAACGGATCATCGCGGGGACTCGATAACCGCCTTCCGAGTTGGTGTTCTTTTCGCCTTTGAACGGAGTGGTCCCGCCATCGGGCCAGCTGAAAGTTTCAGCGCCGTTGTCGGTCGTGTAGATCACGATCGTGTTGTTGGAAATGCCGAGATCGTCGAGTTTCTTCAGGAGTTGGCCAACCTGCCCGTCGTGTTCGACCATACCATCTGGATAGATGCCTAGTCCGGTCTTGCCTTGCGATTCCGGCTTGAGACGAGTCCAGATATGCATACGGCTGGGATTGAACCAAACGAAGAACGGTTTCTTGTCTCGATTGGCGCGATCGATGAAATCTGTTGATGCTTTGAGAAATTCGTCGTCGATCGTCTCCATGCGGTTCTTGGTGAGGGGACCGTTGTCCTCACACTTCTGTTTGCCAAGAGGGCCAAAGCGGGGATCGTCGCCTGGGGCCGCAGTTGCGGTCGCAAAACATTTCATTACTCCGCGCGGACCGAACTGCGTTCGGAACGATGGATTAGTTGGATAGTCCGCATGCTCGGGTTCGTCCTCTGCATTTAGATGTAGAGGTTTCCGAAGAACTCATCGAAGCCGTGCACGGTCGGCAAAAATTCGTTGCGGTCGCCCAGATGATTCTTCCCGAACTGGGCGGTCGCGTATCCCTGTGGTTTCAAGAGTTCGGCAATGGTTGGATCTTTCGCGGAGATACCTCCCTTGGCTGCAGGCAGCCCAACTTTCAAAAGGCCCGTACGGAGCGGACTCTGTCCGGTGATGAAAGCAGCACGACCGGCCGTACCGGACTGTTGCCCATAATAGTCAGTGAAAATTGCGCCCTCGTTGGCGATACGATCGATGTTCGGCGTCCGATATCCCATCATGCCCCGGTTGTATGCACTGATGTTCCAGTAACCGATGTCATCAGCCATAATGACGAGAATGTTCGGCTTCTGCGGCTGTTGCGCTCGAACAGGAGTATTGACGGCGGCCAAGGCGGCGAGTGCGACCAGGCTTGGTCGAATGATCTTGCTGAAGCCCATTTTACGTCCCTGCGATTGCCGGCATTCTGAAACATGCGGCCGGCCCTTCGCGCGAGGCCGCCAATTGTGTTTCAGTCGAGCACTAACCGTTCGCTAGTCGCTGCGTCCGGCAGCTTGGCCTGCTTGAGCTGCTAGATCACATGGTCAAGATTGTAGCTTGCCGGAGCCTCGACCGGGGCGGTTTTACGTTCCCTTGGTCTTCATAGCTCTGGCTCCTAGAATTTTTTTGCGCTGCCTAACGCCAGACCTCTCCAAACGCCGGGGGTAGTTGCAGAAGCGAACAGGAGCTGCCTACTCACTAACCTCCGGTCTCCGTCTAACTTAGTCTGTCCGAAGTCCCTCAGACCGCGCTATGCGAATTCGGCACAGCGGTTATAATTTACTCCTCCTTGCTGGAAACGCGGCGCAACGTTGATGACGGCGTTTCTCCGAATACGTCGCGGTAAGCTACTGCGAAACGCCCGAGTTCGGTAAAGTGATGATTTCTGGCAATTTCTGAAACACTGGCAGATGCCGGATCAGCGTCACGCAATGCGGATCGCGCTCTGTTCAAACGCCGCAATAGGTAGTAGCGGCTTGGACTGACGCCTAAAAATTCTGCACAACAAAGTCGCAACGTACGCTCCGGCACCCCGATTGTTGTGCAGAGCTCCGACAGGTTCAAATGAGGCTCCGTTACTCGAGCCAAGCATTCCTCGAATCTAACCATGATCTCTGAGTGGCGCCGCCTTGAGTTGGACGGCCTGTCGGCATTCCGGGTCGACAAGCATATGACGAGCGCGTCGAGCAACTCGCGCTCGATCGAAGCGGCGCAGGCTTTTAAGAAGAACTCTCCTGCCGTTTCAGCGACGTCGCACAGTTTCGAAATCAGGCTCAACAAAACTTTGGTGGCTTCATCTGCAGGCATCACGACGCAGTCGTCAGATGGCGCTCTGAGACTTTCACCGGTCAAAGCTTTGCTGTATGCGGCAAGCTCGTCTGACGGCAGGGATATCACTCCCCAGCCCCCTTCTCTGGTCGTTCGCTGGTGCGTCCTCTGCCCGAGGGAATGGAAAACCAGATCGCCAAAATCTAAACCAACCCCACAGCAGAACATACTGAGCATCCTGTTTGTAGAGAACGAGATGTGCACATGGGCTTGCGGCAAGGAAAGGAAAGCGATGCGTGGAAGGTTCTCTTTTGCCCTCAGCAGATGCAGGCAACCGATGTTCAGGTGGGTTAGTTGTCCCTTGAACTCACCATTGGCTGTAACAAAGAACTCGACCTTTCCAGTTCCAATCGCCGCACTATAGGTGTCGGGACTAACGAAGATCGCCGTTCCATTCTGGATCATCGAATCGTCTCGTTCGAGGATGGCCGCCGCGCCGCGGGCCCGTGAGGCTGCAGTTTGGTTGATTGACGACGATCCGCCTATGCAGGTTCGGAAGCCGATTGCACTGCTTCGCAACTTCTGACGCCCTGACGGCCAGCGCTAGGCACTCGTCCTTTGCTCCGAGTGTTGCGCCGATACATCAACCACCCACAGTTTGTGGTTCTTGCCGATTTTGCATAGCTTAAGGCCAAACCGCAGATAGCATGGGTTAAGCAGGTATCGAGGAGCGGGCAGATGCGGCGTGATCGTTCGATCAGGGGCTTTCAGCTCGGTGCCGGTGCGATCTGTGCGATGCTAATCCTCACCACATACGAGTCCCGCGCCGACGAAAGCGGCATCTCGTTCTGGCTGCCTGGGCAAGTCAACAGTCTGCCGGCGGCCCCGCAGAGCGCCCCGGGCTGGTCAATGGGAGCGGTCTATTATCACACGAGTGTTGCAGCTTCCGGTTCCGTCGCTGCGGCAAGAGAGATTCAGGTTGGCAGATTCGCGCCGACCGTCAATGTCAGTCTCAGCGCGAGCCTGAATGCGCAAGCCGATCTCTTATTTCTCAACCCAACCTACACTTTCGGCACGCCGGTCCTTGGTGGTCAGTTGGCGATTGGAGTAACCGGCATATTCGGCCGGTCAGCCGCGACCATTGACGGAACACTGACAGCTAACGTGGGCGGACTCGCGGCAACCCGGATGGGGAGTATCGGAGATTCGATTACCTCTGTCGGCGATCTCTACCCGATGATCACGCTCAAATGGAATTCAGGCGTCAACAATTACATGACGTATATAACGGGCGATATTCCGGTCGGCGCCTACGATCCAAGTCGCATCGCGAACCTTGGTATCGGCCACGGAGCGATCGATGCCGGCGGCGGCTACACCTACCTGAACCCGGCTTCCGGCGTGACGATATCCGGCGTTGCGGGGTTTACCTACAATTTCAAGAATCCCGACACTCAGGTGCAAAGCGGGATCGATTTTCATTTCGACTGGAGCACAGCTCAATTTCTTACGAAGCAGGCGTTTGTGGGCTTCGTTGGCTACGCCTATCAGCAAGTCTCAGATGATACTGGCGGAAATCCACTGCTTGGCGGCTTCAGATCCCGCGTTCTTGGCGTGGGGCCCCAGTTCGGATACATCTTTCCGGTAGGCGACATGCAGGGGTACCTAAATATTAAGGTGTATGGGGAATTCAATGCGGCCAACCGGCCGTCTGGTTGGAATACCTGGCTGACGTTTGCAATTTCCCCAACTGCTGCAACAGACGCCAAAGCAACCCGGCATCTCGTGACGAAGTAGTGCCCGCAAAGCCGCCGAGGCCTTCGCCTCTCAACGCGCCTTCCTACTTTCCTTAATCGCTCAATCGAACGAGCTTGCCGGCCATGCCGGACGCATTACCGGGCACTTAACGCCTGAGGCCATCGCGATTTTGACTTGCGTGGCTGCAATTGCCCCTGGGCACGCCGAATGCAGTGCAAATAAAAAGCAGCGCGAGAGAATGAACCGAGTAGAGTTTTCACCGCGCATCGAATGGAAAAATCACTTTCCAGTCTCTTTTCATATTGATCACCGTCCACCCATTTGTAGCGGCCGCGTCCAAAGCAACGTCGAGACGCCCGGAATGCGACTGCCGATCGTAGGCGTACTCGCGTAGTCGACGTGATGAATGAAAGCCCCAAAGCGCAAGCCGTCGCTGATGGCCGTCCATTGAAGCATCTCGAGATCTCCGTCTGAGTTTCCGAATGCGGCAATCGGGCCGGCGGCCTACGGCTTCGTTGAGCAACGGGCTTGCCCACCTTGTCGTCGATGAAGTTCAACTCGGGAAGAAACAGGGTAGGAGTTCCGTCGCGCATCTCGAATCTAGTTTTGATGCATGAGCTAGGACCTGGACGGGAGGACCCCCGTGAACCTTATCTATCCATGGACGCATGTTCGGCGGATCTCGGCAGACCCTGGTTTACCAGCCACCAACGAGGGCGCTCGACATTGCTCAACCTTTCGAACCATGTCTCCCCTATCGGCACGTTCACAAGGAGTTGTCGCAAAATCACTTGATATAAGTTTTCTTCCGGAAGTGCATAGCGCGGCTGACCGTTGAACTTCAGACTGCGGCAAGCCACCGCTATAAGCCAGCTCCAGGCACGATCGCTTTGGAGCGCGAGGACAGCACACTCCATGTGGCCGACTGCAGGATGGTAGGAGTCGCTCATGATCACTGCCCGCTGGCTGGCTATCATTCTCATCCTTGAACATGCGGAGCCGTTAGCAGTCTTCGCCAAAGACGGGCACGAACGAACCGTGACAATCCGCGATACTGGGTCCGCTCAGCGCGTGAGATCTAGCGTCGTCGCTCGACAGGATTTGTTTGATCGGCGCAACCGAAACAACTTTCGCGTAGACTGGCCCAGTCCTCCTGCTCAGCCGGGACAATTCTGAGGAAGCAGAACTTATCGATGAACGACGCTTTCATCCGTGAGGATGAATCAAGTCAGTTCTGTCGCACCCGATCTTGAGCCGCGAAGGCCGATGTCCACGAAGCGAAGCGAGTTGCAGACAGGCCAGTTTGTTGTGATCTCGATGCCGACCACCGCGGACTGCCTTACCACTCCAAAGAGGCCAACATGCGCAAGATGCTCCTTATAGTGACAACAATGCTTTTGGCGGCAGACTCGCATGCCCAGGCACAAACGGACCTCACCGCATACGCCGATGCAAACGGATACATCGACGTCCAAACATTGACCTGCGCCGCGCTCGCGGGCACCTGGCAGGGGGACGCCGATCGGCTCACCACCTGGTATAGCGGCTGGTACAACGGCCTCGCCAAGAAGCATTACTTCAATATCGCGAGATCGAAAGAGCTCGAGCATGAGGTGATCGTCTACTGCAAAGCAAATCCTCAAATACGCATCATTGAGGCCATCGACGTCATGCTCAAGCAAGAGAGGCTCTCGGCCGGATTCAAATGACACTGCTCTCGACCGCATCTTTCTAGATTCACGAGGTGGAGCACGTGGTCTTTGCGACAGCCTTCGTCCCCAGATTCCGCGTCAGAATTGATGGGCGGGAGAAAATTACCCTTCCGATCGCCGGAATTGCATAGTCAAACGCATAGTGCTGTTCCATGGTCGTCCCGAGCGTCGGGACGCCTTACGCAAATTGTGGAAGAGTACGTCCGAAGACGTCGACAACAAGGGGGCGATATGACGAGCAAGACCAAGACTGCTGCGCTCGCAGGATTGTTGGGCGTTTCCGTCGCGTTCACAGGGATCGCCGGCGCGTTTGGGCAGGCTGCTCCAACATCATCCTCAATGAAAACGATCGGCACTCCTGCCGCGGCCGTCAAACCAGAAATCGTCCCGTCGCTCTTCGTGATGAACTCCCGCGGCGCGACGCTTCAGGGAGATAATCTCGTTCTGACTGGCGTCACGCCGAGCTCGATTATTTTCGCCGATCGCCCAATACGAGCTGCCGGTCACCAGGCGACCGCCGACGTGATCGCAGAATGGGGATCAGGAGAGGACAGCTTCGCCAAGAACCCGCCCAATGCGACAGTGTCCGTCATAGCGAAGGACGGCTCAGTGAAGGATGCGGTCGTGGTGCTGAAGAACCCGAAGCTCGAGGGTGACAAGCTGACTTTCACCGTGCAGACGCTGGAAGGTGATCTCGCCGGCGCCGACGGAGCGGCAGCGATCTTTATCGATATTATCGGGCGACCGCTGACGCCGCTGTCGTTTGCCGGAGTTGCTCGCCGTTCAGCATTCCGCGGCGCAATGTACGCGGGCGCCGCAGGGGCTGCCGCATATGGGGCGGCCGCTTATGCCGCACCCTACTATCGTTCGTATCCGCCCCCTCCGGCCTGCGGCTACTACCCCTACCCGCCTTGCTATTGAAGACGCACTACCGAGAACAAACCCTCTTTCCTTCGGAGCTCGGCTCCCATTGCCGCAGCCGCGGAATCCTGACAACCGCTCGGCTTCCCCGAATGCTCCTCACGAATTCCGTCAAAAGACTGGACGGCTTCAACTCATAAGGACCAGCTCATGTGGCGTTTAGCACGTGTCGCTCTCCTCGCCACCGCGACCGGCGCCGTTAGCGCATCGGCATCTGCTGCCGACCTCCCGGGTCGAGTGGAGCCACTCGCGCCGATCGCCTATGCGCCTGCGTTTTCATGGAGCGGCTTCTACGTTGGTGGAGAGTTGGGGTGGATACAAACGAACCCGCAATATACGACCGGCGCACTATTGCCCGGGACTCCATTCCTGCTCACATCCGGCTCGCGTAAGGATGGCCTGACCTATGGAATTCTCACTGGCTACAACTACCAAGCGGGTCAGTTTGTGTTGGGCGTGGAAGGCGATTTTCAGGGATGGACGGTCGGCGCTATACGCTACACCGCCATCACCGGCGATTTCCTTACGGCGCATAGCAAATGGGGCGGCTCGATACGTGGCCGGCTCGGCTACGCTGCCGACCGCGCCCTGCTCTATGTGACGGGTGGAGCGGCGTTCGCATTCATCGAGACCTCGATTCCCTTTACCGGCATTTCAGTCGGCGGCGACGGCACGCGCGTGGGCTGGACGGTCGGCGCCGGGCTGGACTACGCCATCACAAACAACTGGTTCACGGGCCTTGAGTATCGCTACTCGCAGTATCAATCCAGATCCTTGGTGTATCCGATTCCAGTTCTCAATCTTGGAATCATCGGGCTTAAGCAAGAGCTGAGCAACAACCAGGTCACGGCTCGCCTTGGCTATAAGTTCTGAATCGTTTTTGAACCTGGCTAAGCCATCGAGTATTAACAGCAGCGCGGGATTTCATCATGCTCAAACATATAGGCACGCTGTTGCTGGTGGGGCTCGCCGCGGTCTTTGTATCACCTGCGTTTGCCCAGCAGCCACCTCCCGGAGTTAGCGTGGGTACCCTCACGTGCAAAATGGCACCTTCCATCGGCTTGATCTTTGGATCCCGCCAGCGAATGGCATGCCGCTTCGCACCCAATGGCCCTTATCCACCCGAAGCGTATCTTGGTGTAATGGGCACTATCGGGATCGATATCGGGATCACGGCAGGCGGCGCGATGGCGTGGGGAGTCTTTGCACCCACAGCAGGTCCACGCCGCGGAGCGCTATCCGGCACGTATGTGGGCGCGAGTGGTGCCGTTGGCGTCGGCGTCGGGGTCGGCGCCAATCTGCTGTTCGGTGGAACGGGGCGTTCGATCGCCTTGCAGCCGCTCTCCCTCGAGGGCTCGCTCGGGATCAATTTGTCGCTTGGAGTTTCAAGCCTCACGCTGTCATTGGCGCAATGAATTACCGGCAAAGAACATCCCTCAACTTTCATCACGAGCCTGCAGCCAGTTCAATGCAAGCAGGGTTCGGAGCCAGTCATCAGAGGACGTATCGATGAGAATGATAGTCAGATCAATCATCATCCTTGGGGCTCTCCTGTGCCTGACCATTTCGTCGATTGGCAACGCCTCCGCGCAGACTGACGTCGGAAAGGCCCTTTTGGAAAAGCTGACCGCCAGGGTGGCGAAGCTTGAGAGCGCCTGCGCAAGCGATATCAAAAAGTACTGCAAAACAGTAACGCCTGGTGAAGGGCGCATGATTTATTGTATGCAAGCCCATGAAGACAAGATCAGCCCTAAATGCGCGTTTGAACTTGGGGAAGCGGCGACGAGCGTGCAAACGACGGCGGACATTCTGAAAGACGCCGTGATTGCGTGCAAAGCCGAGATAACCGGAACATGCGGAAAAATAGTGCCCGGCCAAGGTCGAATAGCCGCTTGTCTGCTGTCTAATAAATCGACAGCGTCTGCGAGTTGCGTGGAAGCCATTCAGAGGGTCGAGACCATGTCGTCTCAATAGCACATCGTCGATCAAAGCGCAGAAGCACTTCCGTGTCCGACAACGAACCGGAGAAACGACCCGAGCTCTTTTTGCTCTCGCACCGAACCGTTCGGGCTGTTCAGAATTCCAATGGCGCGAGACGAAACCGACTATTGAAGATTAGACAAGTCAGTATTGGTTTGCTGGGAATGGAAACCGTACCTACCCGGCACACGATCAATACACCTTTCCAAGAACCAGCTTCTTAAGCCGCGCCAAGCCCCCGTAACACTCCGCCAATTCCAAAAGCTTCCGTCTTTGCGGTCCATCCTGCATGCTTGCGGCGTCTCGAATCAGGATTTGCGAGAGTTCGTCGCACTCCTCCAAAGTCAGATGTTGATCTTCGATCGAGGGTCTGACGTTTATCGATGTGTTCACGCTGGCTACCCTTCTGGCGGTGCTCGCGATTAAGCCATCGAGGGGAAGCTTGCGCTATAACATGGGATAAACTTCGTTCATCCTTCTCGGTGGCGGTTCCCCGTGGAGCAACGTGCACGAGTTCTGAATGCTCGTTGCCGTGACAATGCCGGCTTTGCATAGGCTGAACCGACATACTTATTAAGGTGATTAAGGTGAGCTCGCCCAAGCTCGGATGCGTGCGTCGACGCCCCTTCTCCGCAACGACAAGCAAGATGAGGGGCACAACAGATCGCCTACACGTCCAACTTCGATTGGGGATTGTGCAAGGAGACGTCTTTAGCTGAACAACTTGGAAGGTCGGTGGCGGACTTGCAGTTTTGTTTTGCATCACACACTGCGCCTTTGGACCTGAACCTGCCGGTTTTGCATAGACCAAAGCCACAACAGGATACAAACTGCGGAGGAGCTGTTCACGGAGCAACTCTAACCGGGGGTGCCATGATGCCGATCTCAATTTCGATGATGATCCTGGGTGCGCAACTGCTTGTCCCAGTAGCCGATAACGTGCCGAAGTTCGACATGGCCCGGAGCTGCAAGCTCGACCTTGCAGCTACAGCCGGGCTCTCGGTCGGTCAGTCTCTCAAGAGTTGCGTCAATGATGAGCAAAAGGCGCGACGCCAGCTTAGTGCGCTCTGGACGAAAATGTCAGTGACGCAGAGAGAAAGCTGCGCTGGCCAGGAGGCCGTGGGTGGTACGCCGAGCTACGTCAGTTTGCTGACGTGCCTCCAAATGGATCAGTGGGTCCTCAAACCCTGATCTTCACATAGCGCTTCCCACGTATTGGTCCACATAGGACCTGACAAGTCGGCTATCACTGCGGTTGGTTTGACCATCAGTACCAAAAGCGGTTCTCTGCTGGTGAGATCGGACGCATCCGGCTAGACCGCGATAAGGGCTGAATTCTTCTTTCGAATTTCAAGGATGCCAAGATGCAAGCAACTCAATTGGCGGTGAGCGTAGCCATGCTGATGACAATGGTCGGGCCAAGCTATGCCGCAGAACAGCAATTCTTGTGCAAGGGTCAACTCGTTCAACAGATGCCAGATCCGGCAATTCAACCAAAACCAATCGACTTGAACGTCACTCTGGGCGGCAAGGACAAGTTGTTGCTGATCGTTGGGAACGACAAACTCGCTACTCGTGTTACCAGCAACAACAAGATCCAGCTCAAGTTTGTGAGAAAGGAATTCGTTGGAGAATACTTCCACTATACGGGCGACATGTTTCTTATCTACAATTCCGGACCTCTCGCGCGGCTCAGTTGCGCGGCCTCCTAATTCCAAATTCATTTTCCCCATTTGGAGAAGGTCAAGAAGGATGTCCCGATACCGAGGCACCTCAATGCAGTTTTTGGACCTGCATCCCATCATATCGATAAACCGATCGCAGCGCACCGCCAGCGCTTCTGCGCCCGCCGCTCTTCGAAGGAGCCTTTGACGAACTTACGACACTAGCTTCAAGGGACGGCTTACCTTTTCCTGTCGAGAGTCTGGTGTCTTCCGGAGGGTTGCAATTGGTGATTCGTCAAACATCTGCCGATAAGCTACCGCGAACCGCCCCAATTCACAGAACCCGTGCGCGGTCGCCACTTGGGTAACGGTCTTTGCATCCGGAGCGGCTTGCCGCAAGGCATGGCGGACAAGATGCATTCGCCGCAACGTCAGATATCGAATGGGTCCCATCCCGAGGTGTTCCTCGCATGCGGCGCGAAGCGTTCGCTCTGCCACCCCAATGGCAGCGCAAACTTCGCTCAAATGCAGCGGAGTATTTGGATTTGCTTCCAAGTACTCCTCGAAACGTCCGAGGATGATTCCGTGGCGCAGCAAACCTGTTCCGATGTTGGAGGCCTCACAATCAGCTAAACAGTTTATCAGCGCGTGCAGCAGATGCTGCTCTATCGCGTGAGCCACTTCTGGCTGTGTGAAAAGGTCGGGTGCGCTCTTCGCCAATCCTCCGGCTATCGCATGAAGGTTCAGGAATCGGCTCATTAAACCTGAATTTGGCCGTACGAAGCGCGCGCCCTTGGGCGGACTGAATTCGGATCCGACCAACGACTTCCAGCTCCTAGCCAGCGCCTCTGGTCTTAGGGAGACCCCCCCAAACCTGTATTCACCGGAGGTTTTGACATGTTGCACGTCATAATCGTGGACACACATTTCTCCCAGCGATAATAGTCGCCCCCGGCTGTGGACCTCGGGCTGTTCGCTGGTCAGAAACGTATACACCTGACGGCCTGGGCTAATCGTCCCTCTGTGCACGCGGGGCAAGCACTCCGCAAAGCGCTGCATCCACAGTTCACTCAATGTAACTTGCGTCAACTCAGCTCGAAAATCGCCTTTGGTCGTTGGGAAGATCTGTATCTCCGCGGAACGTACGCTCGTCGCGTATTGAACCGGATCTTTGAATACGAGGACTTTGCTCCAAGGCATTTTGCCCTCCCACAAACGCCACACGCGAAGGCTGTAGAGCAGGCGATCCTCGTGGCTAACCGGCAGAATGTCTATGCAAATTCGGCAGAATCGGGAATTTGGAACAAACTGCCGCAGTTGCATAGTCCATGTGACTGAACCGTGACATAACGCTTCAAATGGGAACGACATGTCGATGAAGCGCGCCATCGGAATCAACGAAATTGATCGCGAGGCTATGATGCGCGACGAAGAGCAGGGCTTGAGTGCTGAGCAGTGCGACGACATGGCGCAGGCACTCCTCCAGGAAGCTGCAGGCATGCTACGCGGACATCGGAAGGAGCGCCTGTTAGAGCTCGCAGAAGCTTACGGGATCCTGGGCCAGATGAAGCGAATGGTTTTGTGCCGCGCAAACTAGCTTCACTTTGCATGTAAGGCGGCTTAGCACCCGATGGCGCATCGCTTGCTCCGTTGTTAAATAACGCTTGACTTCTTGTTTCTATCTACCGACTTAGATGTTCGTTTGCAGGATTTTGCACGAGCGGCACTGCTTGCCTACGCTCTTCCGAAGTCCAACATTTGGTGCAGCGACTATGGCGTGGGTACGCAGCGATCATAGGAGCCGTATCCACAGGCCGCCGGCACGGCAGCGCCATTTTAGCCGGGAGCGTAGCACCTGGCCTATAGTACGCACCTGCGGCGGCACCGCCGGCGTGAAAACCACCAGCGCGCAATGCCGATGCTTCGCTTGAAACGGCCAGCAATGCGCCAACGCCGACCGATAGTAGATGCGGCGAGCGCTCGAACGGTGCGAGCCGACATTTTGCTTTTCTCCGCTAGTGAGATCCGATCGCGAGCGCAGAGCCATCAGGAAACATTTAACGACACAATCGGAACGCATTTAGGTCTCGCTCATCTAGACGAAACCAATTCAATGGATTGCCCAAAACTAGAGACTTCAACTGCGTCAGCCAACTGGACGCATGCGGTAAACAGCGCCGGATCTATCAAGACGCGCGAGGCGCAAACGGCGGCTATCGGCCGTACGGCTATTGCTATATCCGGGTTGACAATACCGCCGATGACTGGAGTGATGCCTCAATAGTAAAACTATAAGCTCTTAAGTTAGCCACCATCAACACGGCCCCTCGAGACGGGGTCAGCGCCTTTTCTGCCGTTTCTGCATAGTCAACGTCTTTCTCCCGTTTTAGTTTTGCCGCACGTTTTGCGTGTGTAAAAAGGTTGTTGCGCCATCGGTTGGTGAAGTGAAGCCCCTCTGCGAGCACATATGATTTCGAGCGGGCAAATACATTCGCAGGGACCAGAAATTAGATCTCCAGAAGCATTCAAGCATCGAACAGTGTTGAGCACCAATGGGCTGGAGTCGTGTTTTCAATTTTGACGATCCGTTCCCTTTCCAGGAGTCTATTCGCGGATCGGATAACAAACTGCTGCTAACAAAAAAGGGGGATTTTCGCGCCGAACTGACGCAGGTGACCTTCAGTCGGCTGATGATGCAACGGTTCGACGTTACGCTGCCGCAAGTCTACACGAGTCAAATCACCTCTGGTCGACGAGTTATTGCCTTTCTTACCGGCGAACAGCCGACTTTTCTGCATCGCGGCAGGGACCTATCGCTCAACGAAATCGTCGTCTGCAACTATGACGTAGTGCATCATAGAACCGAAGGCGACTGCCACTTCGGAGCGATGTCACTGACTCCCGACGATTTCGAGGCGGCGTGCAAGGCGATCGCGGGTGACGAGTTTTCTGGAGTGGAGTTGGAATATTTGGTCCGGCCAAGTTCGGATCTTATGAGGCAATTGCAACAACAGCACCAACTGATTGGCAAGATGGCCATCACGACACCAGACCTTCTCGAACTCCCAGAGGTGGCTCGGGCCTTAGAGCAGAACATAACCTACACTATGATCAAGTGCCTCACTGAGGGCTTAGCGTCGCAAGTAGAAGGCACTAACCATCGCCACGGACGGATGATTGCGCGGTTCGAGGCATTTCTCGAAGCACATCCGGCGCAGCCCTTGTACTTAGCCGAGATATGCAACGCGATCGGCGTGGCCGAGCGAACACTTCGAGTGGCCTGCGAAGAACATCTGGGGATGGGACCCATCCGCTATTTAACTCTGCGAAGAATGCATCTGGTTCGCCGAGCGCTGCTCAGGGCTGATCCTTCATGCTCGACAGTCACAAAGATTGCCACCGATCATGGCTTCTGGGAACTGGGGCGATTTTCGGCGGCATACCGAACGATGTTCGGAGAACCGCCCTCGATCACGTTGCGCCGGTTCGCGGATGACAATTATGTCTTCGATCGTCCGACCTCTCCAGCAGCCGTGTCCTTCAGCGACTGACGGCAGTTTAAGGATCGCGCTGCTCCGCGGCGAAAGCGGACAAGCTCATTCGATTCCGACGATCAAGTGCGTACAAGACCTTCTCACCAGTCCTTGAATGTGGGCTCAGCGCACCCCCCGCAAACCCAAGGAAAACTCCAGTCGGCTGTCAGCCTCGCACTTGCGGGAATGTATCGGCTCCAAACCGACGGTTTGATCGGCGAGATCGATCGCCAGACTACGTCGAACGTCCCTGAAGAATTTATCCTACCAATCATGGCCGGCTTGGACAGATGGTGATTGGTGTTCATCACAACTTCAAAGCCGCTCGGCGCTTTCACTCGCTGACCATACATCGCTTGACGGACGGCGTTCACATCAACAGTGCCGGCTTGGCTGACCGCCTGGGCCCACATTCGAAAACCGACGAAAGTGGCTTCCATCGGGTCATTTGTCATGCTGTCACGCTGGCCGTTGAAGTCAGCCCACATTTTGACAAAAGCGTTGTTTTCTGGCGACTTGATAGACTGAAAATAATTCCATGCCGCCATTTGACCAGCCAGCCTGTCAGCGCCTATTTGATGCAGTTCGCGGTCTCCGATCGAGAGCGCCATAACAGGGATGGTCGTGGCGCTGATCTGTTGAGCAATCAGCTCACGGTAAAAATAGGTGTTGGCGTCTCCATTAATGGTTGAGATGACAGCTGTCCGCTTGCCTTCCGAACCGAGCGCTTTGATCCTTCCGACAATCTCGCGCCACTCTGATTGCCCAAAGTGCGTATAGATCGTCGTGATATCCTCGGGAGCTACGCCTTCGCTGAACAGATAGGCGCTTAGGATCTTGTTGGTAGTCCGCGGATAGACATAGTCGGTGCCGAGCAATACCCACCTGCGAACTTGGCCGCCCTCCTTGCTCATTAGATATCGAACGGCCGGAATTGCCTGCTGGCTCGGCGCGGCGCCACTGTAGAAGATGTTCCGCGAACTCTCCTCGCCCTCATACTGAACGGGATAGAAGAGCAGGCCATTCAACTGTTCGAAAACGGGTGTTGCCGATTTTCGGGACACGGAGGTCCAGCAGCCAAATACGACTGCAACCTTGTCCAACGTGAGCAACTCGCGAGCTTTTTCGGCGAAAGCTTCCCAATTGGAAGCAGGGTCCACGATTACCGGCTCCAATCTTTTCCCCAACAAGCCACCCTTTTTGTTCTGGTCCGCGATCATCATCAGAACCGTGTCCTTGAGAACGGACTCACTGATCGCCATGGTTCCGGACAACGAATGCAGAATGCCCACCTTGATGGTCTCTTCGGAAGCATGAACCGACGGACCAGATAGAGCGAGCATCGCCCACAGCAAGGCCCGCCAGATCGAAGCGAATTTCATGCGGACGCTCCGTCGAGCCCATAGATGCGCGTTTCAGTGGACATTCCCTTCGCTATGACCGCATCGAAGGTCGTAAATCTAAACTGGTCGCGAACGCGCGAGTAGACGGCTTCGCTCACTAAGATTGTCGTACCGACCTGCTTGTTCAGTCCTTCGAGCCGAGCAGCAAGGTTCACGGTGTTGCCGAGAGCTGTGTAGTTCATTCGCTCAGTCGATCCGACATTTCCAACGACGGCCTCCCCAACATGAATACCGAACCGAGTGATGAAGGGCTTCCACCCTTCCGCTGCGAACTCAGCGTTGAGTCGTTCACCGGCGGCTCTGGCCGCCAGTGCCGCACGGCAGGCACGAGCGACGTGATCTGGTTGCGGAGCGGGCGCGTTCCAGAATACCATCATCGCGTCACCGATAAACTTGTCGATTGTGCCACCTTCGGCTAGGAAGGCTTGGGTCAGGGCCGAGAAGTAGCGCGAGGTCTGTTTCATCAACAAGTCGGGGTCGACCGATTCCGCTATCGTTGTGAACCCCTGAACATCTGTAAAGATCAACGTTATCTCCTGCTTGACCCCTCCGAGCCTAGTTGAGATGGAGTTGTCCAGCACGCCGCGCACGATCTCCTTGGGAACGAAGTGCGCGAACGACCATATTGCACGCTGCGCCAAATTTACAGTACTGCCCAGATCGTGTATCTCTGCAATGTAGGATGTTACTGGCACCGGATCGGGCTGAGCCAGGTTCTGGAGTTTTGCGGCTTGCGCGGCAATGGCGTTCAAGGAACGGGCCATGCGATTGCCGAAAATCCAGACCATCGGGATGAAGGCCGCGCCGACGACGATCGCCAAAATCAAGCCAGTGAACTGTACTTTCCTGACATTCTGGACAAAATCATCCTGGGCCGCCAGCAGCAATATGCTGGCGCTGTAGCCATCGCTCAAAGTGAAACTTGTCAATCGAAAAAGATAACCTTGGCCCTTGTTATCTTCGAAGGAGCCTTCGTCCACGCCGAGGTTGCGTGAGATCCGCAGCACAGAGGCAACGAGTCCAGCTTTGATTTCACCGATGTTTGGTAGCTGTGATCGTGTGGGATCGTTCATCGCATTTGCGAGTAATTCCACAAAGTCAGGATGGGCGATCAGGGAGCCAGCTTGGTCGAAGATCGTTGCGTTGCCATGTGGTCCCGGGCGCTGGGCCTGGACGAAAGCGCTGAAGCTATCGAGCTTAAGATCGGCCGCGAGCACGCCGGTCACCTTGCCCTGCAAGGGCGCAGCCACAGTCATCACTGGTGCGCCAAGATTGAAGGAAAGATACGGCTCGCTGACAAAGGTGCGGCCGATTTTCATCGTCTGGGTATACCAGGGCCGCGTACGAGCATCGTAGCCGTATTTCCAGAAATCGATTTCGTCGACTTCGCTGCCCTGCCGATCTTGGAACAACCGGCGCATCGGCAGCTCGCCTGCCGCCGTCGGCCGGACAAGATTGATCACCATGTCAGCATTCACCGGTGCTCGCAGCTTTGCGCGCTGGTCCTCAGTGAGATCGCTGGTGCGCCGCACTTGTAACCAAGCGCCATTCGCAAAGCCGACGTAGATGCTGTCCATCTGCGGCATTTCGTGGAGAGCGGCCTTGAACAGGGGAATCGCCCTGCCCGTTTCGGATCGGTCATCTGAATCCGCTACGCTCGAACTAGTAGCAAGCACGTTCACAATTGAAGAGATCGAGCTCAACTCACTATGCAAGCGGCCCAAAGCCTTGGCGCTTGCTGCGTCCATATAGGCTGAAGCCGCTTCATGCGTTGCTAAGCGCAGAGATCGAACCTGAATTGCAATCAACAAACCTGCAAGCGCAGCCACAAAGGTCGCCACAGCAAGCGTTATCGACGTTCGGAACGTGAACATGCAGGCGCACCGCTACTTTGAAGCTAGACTAGGGGAGCTTACCTCTCGCCACTATGCTAGTTCGGCAACAACGTTGGCTTGATCTGAACAGTTTCGGTTTTGCAGTTCGGCCCGCCCCGGGGCGTCTCGTTCGACCTAAGGCGACCGTCGTGATCGCCGATGAGACGAGTGCACGAGCAGGATAAGAGGTGCGCTTGATGTGATTGTCCCCCTCTGCTGTCGTTCCCCCAGCATGGGGAGAGAACTAGCAAAGCAGCCCGAATTTTGCAGCGCAGATTGGCCGAAGTAGCATAGCCAGGCCCGCACCTGTTGATACCCTCTTCACGTGGAAATTTCGCGCCACGAGCGATCACTAGGAGAAAGCCATGATGAATCTACGAGTTTTGGGCGCGTCAGTGATTGTGGCATCAGCCCTGTCCTGCTCTGCTGCATCGGCACAATCGGCCCTCTCCAATCCGGACACGTGCGAAGCTGAGTTCGCAAGCTGCACGGGCCTTGGGACCGGCGCTACCCCTACCTCCGGCTATCGGCACCGGCCATCAACGCGGCACGTCACTACCCAGCCGGTCGCTGCGGCAGCAGGTGCTGCGGTCGGCGGATGGGGTAACTCCTACGCCATGTCCGGCGAGATGGGCTGGCACGGCAACTGGAATACCTATGCCACTCGCAATGGCATCGTTTGCCGACCCGGCACCTACTTTAAGGGTCCTGATGGCCTTCGACATCTCTGCCAATAGGTCATCCATTGTAGAGCGGAAGCAGGCGCTCCCTCAGGGCCGCGTTTTCCTGCACTGTAGTCGCTTTCGTCCTGAGCAAGGAAATTGCGCGACTGTAACCGGTTGTCTAGCGGCTGACGACTGCGTCCGGACGTTGCGAACTGAGGACGCGAGGACGTCTCTGGTAAGCAGGCGCACTGGTTGCAATAAGTTAAGTCGCCTAATTGACCTCAGGCCGAGGGTATCCGCCGCGCGGCGTCGTCAACAAGATGGCGCCGCCCGGCGTCTCAGTTTCTGACGAAGTATAGCGGCGTTCTAATCGTCAGCTGATAGGCGGGCTTTGGTGTCCATGCAATCTGGGCTGTGACGCCAAACAGGCGATTGTCGTTATCGTCCATACGGTCGAGGTCGAACCGTACAATTGGCTGAGTAAAGGACGGCACTGTCGCCAGGTTCAGCAGTTGCGCTCCGCCAAATGATTGGACGCCCGCGCGGCCGGTGAACTTCCAGTTGTCGGGCCACTGATAGTAGCCACCAAGATAGCCGATGGTATTCGGGTTGATCGTTGCTAAAGGAGAATCGACATTGATTCTCGTGTATTGGACGCCGGCCAGCAACCCTTTAGTCTCTTCTTCGTTCAGGGCATAGTCGAACTCCACAATGTTGTTGAAGGACGTCGTCGTAAGCGCAGAATCCGGCACCGATCTCGTGATGGTGGCCTGCAGTGTAATCGTTGGTATGGATCCGCCATTCTGCTGATAAAGGTCAGCCTGAAGACCGACGTTCCAGCTAGAGATCGCAAGGGAGGACCAGTCAGACGTCCCACTTTGCAAAGCGCTCGCCGTGAACCCGCCATACAACGAAACGGCGTCGCTAACGTCGACCGTCAGCGGAACGTCAAGTGCGATGCTTCGGGTTGAAGGCGACGATGGTGCCGGAAAGTTCGAAAGTCGCGGTGATCTCGACAGATCCGAGATTGCTCGAAGCGCCGCGGAGGCCGTTGACAGCGAAGGACCGCTGAAGCCGATCGAAAAAGTACCGGCGGGCACCGTGGCGTAATTCGTTCTCAGGTCAAAATAAACATTAGGCCACGAAGTCGGTCCGGATCCGCCATTGCTGTCGCTAGGATCCTGAGCCAGGGCGGGACCGGATAGACATACCAAAGCCGGCAAAAGCATCAGGCAACAGTACGATCGAACCACATCGGCAAAACGTCGCTCTTGCGCCGTCCCTTTGGCGCGAGCTCGTAAAATGAATATTGTCATCCCAACCGGCCGCTTTGATCGCTGCGGCAGTATGGAGCGAACGTAATAGCTTGTCCAATGTGGCTCTAATGTCTGATTCTGGCCTTTAGCGTCAGCTGGCCAAGTGCAGCGGCACGCCCTGTAGTCGGGGCAGAGTAGTCATTGCGTCCGGTGTGGATCGCTGCCTTTGACTCACTCCAAACGGAGACACTTAGACCTCCGAATACAGGAGTTCCTGGCGTCAAATCATTTTGTTGCAAGCGGGGCGTCGACTGCGGCGGCTCCCAATGTCCAGCGCACCCGGCCATTGTGGGCTGTGGGGTCGAGGCCTTCGGCGGTGCCGTAAAGGACCAGACGACCAGAGCCAGTCTCGTAGATAGGTAGATAGGAAACACGTTGCGTGTAAGCTTTTCAGCATTTGACGTGGAGAGTGAAGGGTCTGACTTTTCGTTTAGCGATAGCGTTGCGCGGGAGATTTCCTGTGTCTAAGAGCGACACGGAAGGGCCGCCGGCGCCCACCTTTTGCCATCAGGAGGCGTGGAGCGCCGCGTCGACCCGAGGGGGCTCATGGGCGTGCACCAGATTGCAGCCGTTAAGTCCGCCGCTGGAGGGCTTGGCACTGACGAGATGAGCCTTGCGCAGCGAACGTCCGCGCAGTGTTTGGCTTATCTCGTCGAAATGGGGGTAAACCCACGCGTATGGGTTCACGCGATGGAGACACCACACGACCAGCTCTTTGTTTTCCAACCCGATGAGCTTGCGGCGATGAAGCTCATCACTGCAGATCCGCCCCTGGCGAGTCCAGCGGCCATCCAGCCACAGTCGCGATCATAATGGGCGAGCTAAAGAAGTGCTTTCCCATGTTCGCCAGGTCGCCGGCCGCGAGGACGGACCAGTATTCGCGCGCATTCGACCTGAGCACCGGAAAGGAGCTATGGAGCGATCGTCTCGCCGCTGTCGGCCAGGCAACGCCAATGACTTATATGGGCTCCCAAGGCCGCAATATCTCACCATCAGGCCGGCGGCCACGGAGCTCTCGGCGCGCGGTATGGCGACGACACGATCGCTTACCGCCTACCATAGCCGCAGTTTTCAACCTGGTTGCGGAGCCGGCGGGGCGGAAGCTGCGGACCTTTGCAGCGAGATCAAGTCCGGGTCTTGGTCGGGCCCTGATCCGCTCGATCTCTCCCGGTCAAAACGACTACCAGGATCGCGAGTACGCCGAGGCTGGAAACCACCATTCGACTGCTCTGCGGAAAAGAGATGAGCATACTTGAAGCGATCATGAACGCCCCGAACAGCAGATCCAGGGCAAGGTGCGATCGGAACGGAATGACCGGCAACAGGCCGAGCTCGTAGTCAGTCAAAAGACTATAGACCAGGGCGCTTCCGCCAAGCAGCAGAAGGATGGTCTTCGGTGTGCTGTGCATGTCGTACAGATAGGGCAGCAGCAGCAGCACGACCAGCCCCACCGCATAGTCGGCTATTCCGTAGATAGACGTGCAAAGTAAGCGCATTGCGGTCTCCGGCCTGTCGAGCTGAAGGCGGCCCCCGGTCGGCCCGAGCTGCTGGTTCCCTGAGCCTCACTCCAACTCTAGCGCCACATTGTGGGAGCTTCGCCGAGGGCGGTTCGCCCGACGTGCTTCAGATTGGCAACCGAAGCATCGCCGGCCATCGCAGCTTCAAGAAGCTTGGAGGCGACATATGTGCGAGCGCTGGTTTCGCAGCGGGAGATGCTCACGCAAACCTCATCGAGAACCGCCCGCAGAATGGCGGTAGTTTCGGCGTCGAACATGGGGAACTCCTCTTCCGGCACCCGAAGCGATACCGGAATCCGGGATTTCAGTGATTCAATTGAGTTAAAATGCGAGAACTTTTTTGCAGTGGGCGTCGTTTGCGCCTACGTGCAAGATGCTCCAGCATCGGCCTCCCTTACTTTTTTGCCGTGACTCAAGAGAGCTTCACTCAACCTCGTCCTTCAAGCGGGTCAACCGCACGACCCGCTCCAACGTCAACCCTTGAACAACGATCGAGAACACTACCACCGCGTAGCAGATCGCCAGAAGTTCGCTCTTCCATTCGCTGGAGCCGGTACTCAGCGCCAAGGCGACCGAAACCGCTCCGCGCAGCCCGCCCCAGGTCAGGACGACGATTGCGGGCCAACGGTTCGGATTCCTGGTATGAAGCCACAAGGCGGTGCCGATGATGCTTGCCGCTCTGACGAGCAGACCGAGCGGGATCGCAAGTGCCATGACGAACAAGGTCGAGCTTTCGAGACGCGCCAGCCCGAGCATCTCGAAGCCGATCAGCAAGAACAGCAGCGAGTTCAGAATCTCGTCGACCACTGACCAGAACAGCGCAAGATTGCGGCGCGTCCTTTCGCTCATTGCCTTGCGGCGTCCGCGACTGCCGATCAAAAGGCCCGCAAGCACCACCGCGATCGGGCCGGAGGCGCCGAGACCGTTCGCGAGCGCATAAGACCCACTCGCAACAGCCAATGACATGGTGATCTCCAGGGGATAGTCGTCGATGCGCTTCATGGCCATATAACCAATCCAGCCACTTCCTGCGCCAATGATGACGCCGCCACCAATCTCTCGCAAAAGATCAAAACTGATGGAGCCAAACGTGGGATGCGCCCCTACCGCATAGGACAGCGCGGTCTGAAAAAGCACCACCGCCACGCCATCGTTGAACAGGCTCTCTCCCGCCATCACCGCCTGCAACTTTTTGGACAATCCAACTCGCGACAGGATCGTGCCGACAGCCACGGGATCTGTTGGCGCCAGAATTGCACCGAGCACGAGGGACCAGGAGAGCGGCATCTTCACGCCGGTGAGGCTGAAGGCGAAATAGATCCCCAGCCCAAACAGCGCGGTCGCGATTACTACGCCGGCCGTCGCCAGAAGAAAAACCGTGATCTTGCGGGACCACAACGCAGAAACATCGACCTGCAATGTACCGGCAAAAAGCAGGAAGCAGAGGACGCCGTTCAACAGCGTATCCGGCAACTCCCGGATCCCTAGAATGTCCTGGAGTGCCAGTCGCAGGTTCAAAGCGGGAAAGAGAGCGCCGAACGCGATCACGACAAGCGATGCCATGAGCGCAACCACCGTCAGCCCAATCGTACCGGGAAGCCGCAGAACCTTTCGGTTGAGAAGACCGAAGGTGGACGCAAGACAGAATAGCAATGCTATGAATGAAAGTGGCGACATCCCTCGGCCCTGATCGCGGCCGCATGCTCGATAGTCCAGGCTGGCACGTCACGACCGCGAAACTGGAGAGCCAGCATCCGGGCGCAGCACGCGACTTGAGCCGCGCCCGCTCGTCTGACTTCGCCGGCGGGCTACTTGCCGCTGCCCTGCCCTGATGAGCCGGACGTGGCGTTGCCCGTCGCAGGTTGGCCCGTCCGACCCCTGCCTGGACTGATCCCACCCGCCGCATTGTTGCCGTAGCTGTTGCCCTGGCTGGCATGGATGGTGCCGCTGGCGTTCGTGCCCGCGGTACCCTGCACGCTCGACGAATTGGTCGTCGTTTGTCCCGCGGCCGACCCGCCCGAATTGCTCTGCGCGAGGGCAACGGGCAAACTGCCAAACATGAGGCTTAGAAACATCGCGATATACTTCATGTTCTATCTCGGCTCCGTTTTCGAAATGGATCTGCAGCCTCGTCGTAGCCACGCCGGCTGCTAAAGAACATCAGCGCCATCAGTCCGCAGCCAATCGCGAGCGAAAAGAACGATCCAAGGCCAAGTGCGATCCAGCCGTTCTCGTCCATCGCGACGTCGTCGACGCCATTGGTTGCATCCGAGACCCACACGATACCGACCACGACAAGTGCGAGCATGGCGCACAACGCGACGATGAGAATTGCTTGACCTAGGCTTAGGCTTCGCATGGGCGGCTCCTTCGACCGGCAACTGCAACGATGCGCGGCGGTTCCTAAGACAGTTTCCGGCTGCGCTGCCGCTTCGCAGTCTCTGCTTTCAGATCACAGCAGACACGGCCGCCTGCGTCGGAAGAGCCGGCATGCGCGAACAAGGTAACGGCGGTACGCCCGCAGCTGAGAAGACGATCAACAGCTACGGACTTCTGAAGCTGTCAGGGTGAGGAAGCCGGCGGCTTTTCTCTGTTCAAACGGGGGGCCGAAGCCAGCTCACTAGGAACTGCGGCGCCGTCCACATTGTTCATCTGCGATGGAAATCATCGCGTTTGCAGTCCTTGCGCTGGTACTTGTCTTGGCCATCGCTCGTCTGACCGCCGGTCGGCGAAAGTCCCGACAGGAACTTGGTCGGGGCCAGGCCGCGCGCGAGTCCCGCCAGATCCTGAAAGAGGTCTCGGCACGAGCCGGATATTCCGGCGCGCCGGCGCAAGTCGCAGTCGATCGCAACAACCGTATCGTCCCCACCGATCTCAGCCCTAAGGGGCGGCGAACAAATGCGCCACCTCGCGACGACGAGCCCATGGCCTGATCGCTTCTTGGAGCGGCGTCCACTCGAATCGCTTTCAAGCGCTCGACCGAGGGGGAGCCATCCGCGCGAGCCTCGCCTCACATGCAAAAGGCCCCGGCCGGAGCCGAGGCCTTGCGGCTCGTCAGGGGTACATCCGCCCTGCACGGCCGAAGCAGGTCTATACGTCTTGTCTAAAGGAAACGGCGGTGACCGAAATAACATGTGATGGGGTAACGGAAAATTCGACTTGCGGTCGATCCGCCCTACCAGCGTTTCACGGGGGCCGGCGGACGGCCTAATATGAAGCCATGCCGCGCATCGCTTGGGTGAACCATACGCCGCGTGAATCGCGGAAGGGTTTATCGCCGAGATTGGCCCAAATGCCGGTCCCGATCAGGAGGAATGCAATCGTTAACGTCAATAAACGCCCACTATAGCTCATCGCATTGCTCCACTTCAGCTACAATCTGCGAACGCAATGCAGGCGATGGGGGAACGTTCCTCACCACGATCGCCGCTCGAGGTTTGGCAGCGAAGCCGGTGAGCCACGCCTTTCAGAGGACACCGGCCCAACTGATCTGCTCGCGACCGATCGGCTGCGACAAGCGATCGCCAGCGCCCGCGCTCGTTGAAGGAATTGGCTACTCGACGGCCGGCAGTGATCTCGCGCCTGGCGCGAACCGGGCCTTCACTCGCTCACGCAGATTCTGGAAGACTACGTAAAGCATCGGGATCAGGAATATGCCGATCAAGCTTGCCGCCAGCATCCCTCCGAAGACCGCGGTGCCTACCGCGCGTCGGCTCATTTGGGCAGCCCCCGCTGCGATCACGAGGGGCACGAGCCCGAGGATAAAGGCAATCGACGTCATCATCACCGCGCGAAACCGCATGCGGGCGCCGAGCACCGCGGCATCCTCGACCGACTGACCGGCCTCGCGCTGCTCCTTGGCGAATTCGACGATCAGAATGCCGTTCTTCGCGGCGAGCGCGATCAAGACAACGAGGCCTATTCGGGCATACAGATCGAGATTGAGCCGTGCGGCTCGGATCGCGACATAAGAGCCGAGCACGCCGACGGTGACCGACAGAAGCACCGGCACCGGGATCGTCCAGCTCTCGTAAAGCGCGACCAGAAAGAGATAGGCGAACAGCACGGCCAGGCCCAATATGACGCCGGTCTGCCCAGAGGCTTGCTGCTCCTGAAACGCCGTTCCGGTCCATTCATAGGAAAAACCCGTGGGCAGCGTCTTGTTGGAAATCTCCTGCATGGCGGCGATGGCTGTTCCGGAGGAAACGCCGCCTGCCGGAGCACCGTTGATCGTGATCGAGCGGTAGTTATTGTATCGGCTGATCACCTGCGGTCCCTGCACGATCTTCGCAGTTGCGATCGACCGCAGCGGGACCATCTCGTTGCGCGCGTTCCGAACATAGATCTGCCACAGCGCATCGATGTCTGCGCGGTCTTTGGCTTCGCCCTGGACGTTGACCTGCCAGGTCCGTCCGAACAGGTTGAAGTTGTTGACGTAGTAGCCTCCTAGGGTGGCCTGGAGGGCGGTGAAGACGTCGCTCATGTTCAGCCCCAGGACTTCCGCCTTGGCGCGATCGATATCGAGATAGATCGACGGATTATTGGCCGAGAAGGTGGAGAAGACGTGCGTGAGCCTTGGATCCTGGTTGGCTGCGGCGATGAGGCCGTTCATGGCAGCGTTCATGGCTATCGGATCCTGACCTTCCAGCGCCTCGAGCTGGTACTCGAAACCGCCGCTTGTCGACAGGCCGATGATCGGCGGCAGGTTGAATGCCATGACGTTCGCTTCACGGATTTGGCTGCCTATGGCAAAGGCCTTCGCGATCAGCGCCTGCGCGGATTGCTCGGCCCTCGTTCGGTCTTCAAACGGCTTCAGGCGGACGACAAGCAACGCCGCATTTGGCTCGGCTCCGGCGTCGAGCAGCGAGAATCCGATGATCGAGAGCACGTGGTCGACACCATCCAGCTGGCGCAGTTTTTCCTCGACCTGTGCCGTGACCTGACTGGTTCGAGGTACGGAGGCGCCATCGGGCAGTTGGACCATCACGAAAAACGCGCCCTGATCTTCCTCGGGCAGGAAGCCGGTCGGCGTGATCAGAGACATGCCGAATATGCCGCCGGCGCAAAGAGCTACCAGCACGACAGAAACGGCGGCGAGCCGCACCAGGCGGCGAACACCACTTGCATAGCGATCCCGAGTCCAATCGATCCCACCGAGCACCCGTGCCATGATGCCGCGCCTCGGACCCGTATGCCGCAGGAAGAGCGCGCATAGTGCCGGCGAGAGCGTCAGCGCGTTAATCGCGGAAATCACCATCGCGGCGCTGATGGTGACTGCGAATTGCCGAAACAGCGTGCCGGAGATGCCCGGTATGAAGGCGATCGGAACGAACACCGAAAGCAAGACGAGGCTGATGGCGATGATCGGCGCGGTGATCTGGTGCATCGCCTCTTTGGCGGCTTCCGCAGGCGACAGCTCCGGGCTTTCCTCCATGACGCGCTCAACGTTCTCGACCACGACAATGGCGTCGTCCACGACGATGCCGATGGCGAGCACCATTGCGAGCAGCGACACCGTATTGGCGGAGTAGCCCATGGCCAGCAAAACGGCGAAGGCGCCGATAAGGCTGACGGGAACGGCGACGGCGGGGATGATCGTCGCGCGCAGATTGCCAAGGAACAGGAACACGACGATCACCACGAGAACGAAGGCTTCCGCAAGTGTTCGAAGCACCTCACGGATCGTGTCGCGCACGAAGATCGTGGAGTCGTGGACAACGCGGTAGGTCAGGCCTGGTGGAAAGCGCGGCGACATCCGGTCCAGCGTCGCTTGCACGGCGTTGGCCGTCGTCACGGCATTCGCGCCTGGGGCCAGATAGATGCCAATGGGAACGCCGGGCTTGCCGTCTATCCGGGCCTCGCTGTCCAGGTTCTGCGCGCCGATCTCGACGCGCGCAACGTCGCGCACGCGCAGCACCGATCCATCGGGATTGGCACGCAAGACAATCTCGCCGAACTGCTCGGCCGAAGCTAGGCGCCCCTGGGTCTGCACGTTGAACTGAAACTGCTGCTGATCGCTGATCGGACGCGCACCGATCCGCCCCACAGGAGCCTGCACGCTCTGCCCCCGGATAGCGTTGACGACATCGCTCGGCGCCAGGCTCAGGCTGGTGAGCCGCTGAGTATCGAACCAGATCCGCATCGAGTAGTTCATGCGGGCAAACAGGTTGGCTTGCCCGACACCCGGCGTCCGCGAGATCGCGTCGAGCAGATTGATGATGGCGTAATTGGTGATGAAGACAGGGTCTTGCGCGCCGGTTTCGCTATATAGCACCAGGAACTGCAGTACCGCCGACGATCGTTTCTGGACGTTGAGCCCCTGGGCCTGCACTTCCGAGGGAAGCTGCGACAGCGCGGTCTGCACCCGATTGTTGACGTTGACCGTATCGATGTTCGGATCGGAGCCGAGCGCAAAGGATACGGTGAGGCTGTAGCTGCCGTCATTGCCGCTCGTGGATTTCATGTAGAGCATCTGGTCGACGCCGACGATCTGCGCCTCGAGCGGCTGCGCCACACTGGATTCGACGACGGCGGCGGACGCTCCGGGGAACGTACCGGACACCGTCACCTGGGGCGGCACGATGTCAGGGAATTGAGCGACGGCGATGCGCAGCAACGCCAGTCCACCGGCGATGGTGATAACAAATGCGATGACGATGGCGAGACGCGGTCGGTCGATGAAAATCGACGAGATCATGTCAGTGCCCGCTGCTCTTGCTATTCGGACTTGCTGCCCCGCCGCCTCCCTGGCCAGCGCCTTGGCCAGTGGTCGTTAATCCACCCGAAGCTGCTGCCGATCCCTGTGGACGGCCAATGGCTGCTGTGCCGACGGCCTCCTCTGCAGTTTGCTTCATTTGGGCTTGGAGCTGGGAGCTTGCCGGTGCTGGCGAAACCTTGGCTCCAGCTCTGACCCGTTGCAGGCCTTCGACGATGACCTGATCTCCCGATTGCAATCCACTGATCACGCCGGCCAGTGTCGTCGTCGATTGCCCGATCTGGATGCGGCGCTGCTCCGCGGTATTGTCCTTCCCGACCACAAAGACGTAACTGCCCTGCTGGTCCGACAGCACAGCCGAGCGCGGCACCGCAAGGACTTCGATCGGCTGTACGCCCTCGAGCAGCACGGTCACGAACTCGCCGTCAAACAGCTCGCGGACCGGCGTGCCGCTGCCCTCGACGTGCTGGGTGGGAGGGTTTTCGATCTCGCCCCGGAGGGTGATGGTGTCCGTGTTGATCGTGACCGTGTTGTTCGCGAAATTCAGATGGCCGGTGCGATCGTAGCCCCTTCCGTTGGGCAGGCGCAGGCGAATGACCACCGCACTGAAGCCGCCGCGCGGCGCATAACGGTCGCGCAGCGTCAGAGCCTCCCGGACCGAAACCGGAAATGTCACGTACATCGGGTCCTGGCTGACGATCGTGGTAAGCACACCGGAAGACGGGCTCACCACGTTGCCCTCGGTCACGGCGGTCCGGCCGATCTTGCCGTCGATGGGCGACGTGATGTCGGTGTATCCAAGATTGATCTGCGACGCTTGCACCTGCGCCTCGGCGGCCTGGACCTGGGCTTCGAGGCTGCGCTGGTTGGCGATCGCCGCATCATAATTGGACTGCAATCCAGCGGGGCCACTCAGCAGCGCCCTCGCACGCTCGGTGGTCAGTCGAGCGTTCTCCAATGTCGCCTGCAGCTGGGCGACAGCAGCCTGTTTGGCCGCGAGGTCGGCCTGGAACGGGCCCTTCTCGAGCTCGTAGAGCTTGTCTCCGCTCTTGACCTCGCTGCCGTCCGCAAATAGGCGCTTGGTCAGAAAAGCCGAAACCCGCGCGACAACATCGACATGGCGAACGGCCTCTACCCGTCCCAGAAACTCCTCTGACTGGGTCATAGGGCGTGGCGCCGCAGCGATCACGCCCACCGCAGCGGGTGCGGCAGGCGGGGTTTGGGCAGCTGCAGGGGACGCGAACACAAATCCGAGGCAAAACAGGAGCAGCCCGGGACAAACCCCCGCACGGGCTGGCGACCTGCCCTCCCTCCGGCAGTGGCCAAGCAGAGAGGTGGCGACGGCCCCTAGCACCAGCGGCACAGAGGATTCGCGAGCGCGAGCACGACTGGGATCGACGTTCTTCTCGCTTTTGTTGGCATTCGGGCGGACCTGCCTAGGAAGGAAAAGCTTACTGCCGCGGCCAGGGCCCGCGATGCGGCCGCATGCGTGCCGCAGAGGACGGACGAACCCGCTCACGATAGCCTTCGCCCCACGACACGTACTCGTTTCCGTAGCGGAGCCAGCGGTAGCTGGGAAGTTCGACGCCTTCAAAAACTGCGCCGGCCGAATAACCGCCCATCGCCGGTCCAATAGCGGCGCGCGCATGCGTCGGTGCTGCCAAGGCAAACAGGATTGCGAGTGCCGCCAGAACAGGTGCCGTACTCTTCATCCTTGCTCTCCGCATGTGGATACGCTGCAACAGTCTCGTCCACGAAGCGAGCGAGTAACTGTCCCGGATCGTAAGTCGTTCCTAGTGTCGGGGAGCGCTCCTTAACCTGTGTTAGCTCCAAACGCGCTCGGCTCTGGGGCGGGAGTTTTAGCAGCGCTTATTCGGCGGCCGCCTGAGCAGGGGCCGCCGCAAGCCGCATGCCCAAGCTGACGGCGATCAGCACGATCAAATTGACCGCCAGCGCGACGATACCGATGTTGAGATCCTGCACCTGCGGTGGCAGCCAGGGCAATTTATGGAAATTGAGACCGGTAAGGCTGACGAACGCAACCGTGGCGATACCGGCGAGGATGCCGGCGGCTGCCCCCTCACGCGTTGCGATGTTGCGTTTCCCAAGGCTGAGCACCAGTGAGGGAAACAACTGCGTGACCAGGCTGTATCCCATCAGCAGGAGAGCCACGATGGTCTCCCCGCCCCTCAGTGTGAAGAACACTGCGACGAGCGAGATCACCGGCACGAGCAGCTTTGCCACCCGCGAGACTTGCCGATCGTCGGCGGAAGGGGCGACCACGCGGTAAAGATTGTTGGCGATCAGCGTCGCCGTGGTCATCAGGATCATGGATCCGGGCACCAGCGCGGTGAGCACGCCGGTGGCCCCTATGATGCCGACCAGCCACGGATCGAACGTCTTGACCGACAGCTTGAACAGCGCCAGGTCTATCTCCGGCCCGGTCAGCCCGGGCACCTGCAGGATCGCCGCGAAGCCGACGAAGAAGACGAACAGCAGGATGAGCTGATACAGCGGGAGCACGATCGCGTTCTTGCGAAACACGGTCGCGTTTCGGGCGGTATAGATCGAGCCGAAGCTGTGCGGCCACATGTAGAAGCCGAGCGCCGTGAGCAGTACGGTGGACGAGAACCACCACAGGCTTTCACCATGCGGGGGCAGGACCGTGAAGCCGGGCTTGGCTTGCTCGATCGCCTGAAACATCGACCCGAGTCCGCCGTAATAGTGCCAGGGAAGGTAGAGGCCGAGAAAAACCACGACGACAAGAATCAGGATGTCCTTGGCCACGGCGGTCCACGCCGAGCCATGCACGCCCGACACCATGACATAGCCTGCCACGACGGCAGCGCCTGTCCAGATCGCGACGTTAGAGGAAATCGTGCCATAGCCGGCGATTTCAACGATGATCCCGAGCCCCTTGAACTGAAGCACCAGATAAGGAATCAGCGCGACGATGTCGACCAGCGTCACGATGATGCCGAGCGCCGGACTATCATATTTGCGGACGAAGAAGTCGGACTGCGAGTAGAGCCGATGCTCCTTGGCGTAGCGCCAGATCGGCGGCAGCATGAAATAGGACAGCACATACGCAAGCGTGCCATAGCAAAGAATGTAATAGGCCGGCGCGCCCTTGCCGTAGGCAAAGCCGCTCCCGCCAAGAAACGTGAAGGTGGTGTAGATTTCTCCCGCAAGCAACAGGAAGACAAACACGGCCCCAAAGCCACGGCCACCCACCGTCCATTGCTCCAGGTTCATGTCCTTCCCGCGCTGCGCGAGGAAGCCGAGCGCGAGGGCAAGCAGTGCCGCAGCTGCTATAAACGGGAGCGCGCCATTCACGGTTAACTCTCCTGGTTGGCGGGGTCAACCGCGTAGATCACCGCCATGATGAGCGACGTCAGGAGGATCCAGGCCACGATCCACACCAGCAGGAACGGCAGGCCGAAGACGAGCGGGTGCACCCGGTTGACAAAGAACGGACCAATCAGGAGGGCGAGGAACGGCGCGACGGCGAGCCAACGGATGCGGCGCATGGCGGAAACTCTTGCTGTGGCCAAAACCGGCGCATTCCGCAAAAGTTCCTGTGACTTCCCGAAGGGACGTGAACACCGGGTGAAAGATCTGGCCGGTTCGACGCCCGCCCGACCCACAGTCGAGGTGCCCTGGATACAAGAGATGAGCGCGGCGACCTCTACGAAGGTGCTGGTCTTTCATTTCCTCCGTCCAGATCAGCGTCCCTCCCCTTGTCCGAGGGCCGTTCGGAACGGAACACCTGGCTCACCATTCATAGTCCTGCACTCCGGACTTCCTCCAATGAGCAAAGTCGTCCTTGGCGTCACTATTGTCGGCCTCGCAATCGTCATAGCGGGTCGCGGTGTACGCCGTGCTGCTCTGAAACATCTCGCCACCTCAACAAAGTCCCTTAGGAACAGCGCGCGATTCGCTCCGTTGACCGGCGCACATCAAGGATTCTTCATATGCTTAAGCTTTCGATCCAATCGGCCGCATTCGTTGCAGCCGGCGTGCTGCTACTCTCCGCGCCTGCTGCCAAGGCGCAGGATTACCGTTGGTGCATTCAGGGCAAAGGCGTCGGCTACCCAGGCGACTGCAGCTATTCGACACGCGCTCAATGCCTGGCTTCGGCATCTGGCCGGAATGTCGGTTGCGGGATCAATCCGCGCGCCGCATACGGGCAGCAGGACCGCCACCGAGGCTGGCGGTGAGTTGAAACATCGAGGGGCGCGAGTGGCCCCTTCCGCCCGACCAACTTAACATTCGGCGTAGGTAGACCGGAGCGCGCCGCGCTTCTGACGTTGCGAGTTACCGGCGCGGTGCGGCTGGCTTTCAATACTTTCCTGAACTCTCAGGATTTCTTCATCTTGGGCCCGAAGTGTGCGCCCAACGCGAGAATGACGGAGAAGAACACGGCCTTGAACTCGCCGCGCGCGGCCTGAAGGCTCGTTAACGCGAGCAGAGTTACGATGGCACATTTCATGAGTGGCGCGATCGAGCATTGGCCGCCGTGATTGACATCACGGTCGCCCGCCGCACCGGCGCATTCATGCCGGCGGCCCGATCTCGCGGAGCGGAGATTTAAGGCCCGACCACCCTCCCCTCCCTTACGGGCAGGGTCGCCGCGAGCCGTCGCTGCTCAAATAGGTACCCGACGCCGGGTCATACGAACGGAAGCGCTGTGCGCAGTACGCGCTCGCGTTTTCTTGCGCCTGACTGTTAGCGATCGCACCGCCGATCAGAGCGCCCACGGCCAATCCGCCGATCACGGCGGCGCCGCCGCCATAGTGACGGTGCCGCCACCCACCACCGCCATAACCACCGTGCCAATGGCGATATTGGACCTGCTGAATGTTGGCGTCCGGCGTGATCGACGAAGGCGCGATCGGCGCCGCCTCCGCCGGAGCGCAGGCAGTCCCGATCAAGAGGGCTGCGATTGCAAGTTTGCTTACAAACGTCATTGGCAGTCTCCTGGTGTAGTGGCTGGGGCTATGGTGTCGCTGGGGGATTATTCAAGTCAGCTTGGATCGGCGATTTTTCGCCAGGCGCGTGCTGCTCGCCTTGATCGGTAAGAGTCGGAAATTCGCCCTGGTTCAACACAGCTTCGATCGGCTCGGCCGTATTGAGTTATGTGGGCTTGTCCGCCGCAGGCGACCTGCTGCTCCGGATCGGACGGTGGCCGGCGATGTTTCTCATCCTGACCCTCGCGCTCGCAGTGATCTACCGCTACGGGCCCAGCCGCCAGACGGCGCGCTGGCGGTGGATCACCTGGGGCAGTGCGATCGCGGCTCTGCTCTGGATCGCAGTCTCGGGAGCGTTCTCCTGGTACGCATCCAACTTCGGCAAGTTCAACGAAACCTACGGCTCGCTCGGCGCCGTCATCGGCTTCATGACCTGGCTGTGGATCTCGGCCATCGTCGTTCTGCTTGGCGCGGAGATCGATGCGGAGATGGAGCATCAGACCGCTCGCGATACCACCACTGGCGCCCCGAAGCCGCTCGGCTCAAGAGGAGCGCGGGTGGCCGACACGGTAGGCTCTGTACAAGGATGAAAACAGCTACGATCGCCAGCAGCCCGGAATTTGCCGCGAACGCTAGGACTCGTCCTTTGCGGGTTGGCTTGGCGCAGGGACGTTGCATAAACGCATGTTCAATTTTTCGAACATGCTCGTAAAATTCGATCCGCCGTCCGCTCTCGAAGACTTCCGCTTTCCGACCGCCGCCAGATCTCCATCTTTGGCGCTCTCCTCGCGGGTCGACAAGATGCTCGGTGAAGCTGTGCGTGGTGGACGCGTATGCCGATGCCGACTGAGACATCGGCTTCTTCGATCAAGAATTCGATCGCCATCTCCTCTAGGCAGTCCACCAGCGCTTTGAGCGTACGGTCGTGCGGCACGCAGCTTCCGTTCATGTCCCCGGCGAGCCAAGCCTTCTTCGCGCACTCGTAAAGCTGTTCGGAGGCTTGGTCTTACCCGAGCGAGATTCGACTCGCGCTACTTGCGGAAACGCACGCCTTCGCCAGAATTTTCGGATGCTGCGAAAAATTCAATGCCGTAGTTGTCTTCCAGCACTCGTTGCATTGCCTCAAGAACCTTTCGGCGACGAGGATCCATCTTTACGCTCTCGTCCGTCTCGACCACGCTCACCGCCTGCCGCGTCACGCCAGCCTCCAAAGCTAACGTCGCCTGGTCGACACCGGCCAGCGCTCGCCCGGCTCGGATGAGACGTGGCGAAGGCCAGATATCTTGGGTGGGTGAGACTTTGTTAACCATGTCCTAGACTTTGCTGGAATTTTTCCAGCGAACCGTTGACTCACGGCTGCAGATCGCCGACATTATTCCCGCGAACGGTGAGCAGGCTTGGTCCCCAGCCGCGCACGCGCGTCGTAGCTGACGTCAAACTGGCTTGGTGCCGAGTGAAACGCCGACGAGGCCATATGATGTTTTCCGACGTTGCAAACCTGCCCCGCGAAGCCCTCACCGGCTTCCCAAACCACCCCGTCCCCGCCACGGCCCATGCACTCTCTCCGGTCCGTTCAGAGGCTGCTGGCCACGACTCAGACTATTATGGACGCTACATCAGCAGCGCCGCTTGGCAAACCAGTGCTGCCCGCTTGGCCGAGCTCAGCGCTGCCGGCCACCGGTGCCGGCTGTGCTTCGCCTCCGGGCAGGAGGCGCGGCTCGAGGTGCATCATCGCACGTACCGCAATTTCGGCTGCGAGCGCGCTGAGGACCTCACCACGCTTTGTCACCGTTGCCACTTGGCCGTGACCTGCATTCTGCGCGCCCGCAAGTACGCGAACTCGCCCGTGATGCCGGCCGAGAGCGTGTCGGTCACGCCGCCCGCCCCGCTGTTCGACTACCGCCCCGCCGTGGAGATCCTCTGATGAGCATCAAACAAATTTCTCTGCGCCTGGTCGGAGTCGGCCCGATGCTCATGCGCAATTCCCGTCTCGGTGACCCCCTCGACTCCTACGCTAAGGCGTTAGAGGCCGTGACCTCGAAGCGCCTGAAGACCGAGGCTGATCACTGGCGAATTGCCGAACTGGAGTTCCACGGGTCGCTATATCTGCATCAGGGAGCACCGTGCCTGCCGCAGAACATGATCAAGAGCGTCTGCGTGGACGGCGCCAAGAAGTCGAACATGGGGGAGACCACCAAGGCTGCATTCCGCGCCGACGGCGCCGCTTTGCTGCAGTTCGAGGGCCCCAAGACCGCCGCCGAACTCTGGGCCGACGAGCGCTTCCGGCACCGTGCCACCGTCCGAATCCGCAGCCGCGGTTCGCTCACCGTCAGGACCCGCCCGATGTTCGACGGCTGGAGCGCGGTCGTGCACGGCACCTATCTGCCGTCTTTGCTTAACCGCGAGAACATCGTCGAGTTCTACCGCATGGCCGGCTTGTACGGCCTCGGCGACTATACCCCCGAGTTCGGCCGCTTCCAGGTGGAGGAAGTCTCGCTCGAATAGGTTCTCCGTGCCGGTGCGTGGCCCGGCGAGGCATGGCACGGCCCGCCGTGGATCTTCCGAAGAACGACCCACGAGCAATGATGACGACAACACGGACCCGACGCGCTGGCTTGGCCATGCGTGAACGATGGAGCGCGCTTTGAACCACATCGACGATGGTGACCCTGAACGGCATGAGGAGGCCCCGAGAGAGCCGTGGCCTCGTGTCCTGAAGTACTGGCGGACGATTTCGGCGGAGGCGTTCGACGACGCGACCAAGTCCGAGGTGATCTCGTTCGTGCAGGCGACGACCACGACGATCCCGCAGTTGCAGCGCGCCATCTCGGGCGATGCAGATGCCGCTATCGACATGGTCATGCACTGCAACGCGCCCAGCTCGATCGGCATCCGGGTCGATTTCCCGATGACGGTGTTGCTGTCGTCCGCCTTCGAAGATCCGGGGGCGGCGCTCGCGTTGTCTCATAAGCTTCGCGAGATGCCGCTTGAGGCGCCTCCGTACGAAGCTCGCAACGTCCTGGCAGGTCGCCAGCTTGCTGTTGTCTTTGCGCCGCCCCCCGAATGGCCCCACGCGCAACTAATAGAGCGAGCACCAAACGTTCATGCTGAACAATGAGAAAGAGTCCATGACCTTCGCGGTGCTCGGTTCCGCAACGAAGATTCGGTCGGCAGCTTACGACCCGGCAAGTGCACGTTCCTGGCCATTCAAGGCGGAGGACAGTTCACCGCTGGCATGGTGGCGGAGGCTCCCGTCACAGGCGTTCGGCGAACCCGAACGCCTTCACCTGGGCGCAACGCTCGAGCAGATCAACGTGCTGCATGCCGAACTCGACCTTATGGCCGCGCTAAAGGGCGACGCGGCCGCCGCCATCGAGGTCACGTTCACGCTCATGCCGATGAGCGAATTTTCGCTGAGGACCGACATCGCGATGACTGCGCTCCTGCGGTGCGCCCTGGAGCGCAACGCGGCCGCATCCTTGGTTCTGGCTCAGGTCACGGGCTTGACCGACCTCGGCCATCCCTATGCCAAGGAGATCGCAACCGCATGGCTCGCCTACGGCTGGCTGTGCTCGGAAAATCCCCGCGAGTTCAGCAATGCGGCGGCCGTGCTGCTGACCGCTTTCCAGGATCGTGAGCGGGAGCAAGATGAATGAAGATCCAGATCTTCTCCGACCTCCATGGCGACGTGCATCCGGTCAAGCCCATCACGATATTGCCTGGCGTCGACCTCGTGATCGTCGCCGGCGATACCTGCGAGAGCGCGATCCGCGCCTTCGAGTACCTCCGTCGCGTCGTGCCAATGCACATCCCGATCGCGATGGTGCTCGGCAACCACGAATACTACCGCCACTGCATTCCCGAAGAAATCGCGTCCGCCCGTTCCCAGGCGGCCTCCTTCAACATCTATCTGCTGGAGAACGCGACCGTGATCGTCGCCAGCCGGGACGGCGAACGAGCGATCCGTGTGGTCGGTGCCACGTTCTGGACCGATTATCTCGCTTTCGGCAAAGCCAATCAGTTCGGGGTGATGAACACCTGCGCGACCGGCATGAATGATCACCGCCTGATCACCTGGCGGAAGCAGCCGTGGCGCCGGTTCAGGCCCCAGGAAGCAGCCTTGGTACACCGCGAATCTAAGGCGTACCTCACTGGTATTTTGGCGACACCATTCGACGGCAGCACCGTGGTCGTCACTCATCACGCAGTGCACTGGAATTCTGTGCACCCGAAATTTCAGAGCGATCCCCTCACCGCTGCCTTCGTCTCCGACCAGAGCGCGCTGATCGAGCGCTTTCAGCCGACGCTGTGGGTCCATGGCCACGTCCACAATTCGTCGGACTATCGCGTCGGCGGCGGCGGCGGCGGCGGCGGCGCCAGCGTCGGCGGGGCGCGGATCATATGCAATCCGCACGGCTACGGATCCGAGAACGATGCCTTTAACGGCGCCATGGTGGTGGAAATCGAATGAGCAACGCCGGCGATGATGGCGACGATTTCGAGCTGCCGGCGGTCGCACGCGATGACGTGTTGACCGGGGCGGCAGCCGATTCAGCCGATTCTGAGAATCACCTGAAAAACATGCCCCGTATTCTGCGTTACGCGAGGCTACTCGGAGACCACGCTGGGCACGTCGAACAACGCCTGATTGCCGAGATCGACGAGCTCTGCCCGGATCTCGCCCTGAACACCGCTTGGGCGGTTGCGCTGGATGTTGAGACTGGGCTTGCGCTTGCCACCGAGCTTGATCGTCGCGCGGCGGAATATAACGATCCGAACCTGCGCAGCTTGTCAGATTGTGTGCGGTTGCTTTCCTTACCCGCGACGAGAGGGGGTCTTCACTTCCAGCATTATTTTCGGGTCGCAAAGGCGCTGCTGCTGTCCTTCGAGATCATTCGCGACCGTGACGAACAACTGTGTTGCGAAATGGAGCGGTTCGCTTTTGGCTGGGCGGCACTGCCCGCGTGCGCTCACATATCCGTAGGGCACGCCTCCGCCGCGGAAAATGCGCTCATGCTCGGCTCGCGCATGGTGGAACATCGCATTGCTGCTGCCTGGCGAGAAGCCATTCAGGCGCAGAAGGAAAAGTTGCGCTCGATGGAAGAGGCCGAGCAGGAAAGAGCCGAGATCTCGGGTCGGCCTCCAACTCAGGAAGAGAACATACCCTCTGATCATCTGATCGTCGCTTGTCTGAGCGCCGACGAGATGAAGAACATCCGGCTGAAGGAAATTCTCGCTTCCCTGAAGAACGTCGTCAACGTGCCGCTGCCGCTCGTCATGGTGCCGCCGCTGCAAGAGGTGCGCAGCAAACTGCTGCACGAGTTTCCCTACGCAGAACGCGTCGTCGACTTGGTCCTGTCTGATCTTATTGGCCGGCGTATCGTGCAGCTACGTCCAATCATCCTGGTTGGAGAGCCCGGCGGAGGTAAATCGCGCTTCGCTCGCAGCCTGGCCGGGGCTCTCAACCTCGAGGTGTGGCACACCGATTGCTCGCGGGGAGATGCGGCATTCGGAGGTACTGACCGACGCTGGCACTCCGCCGAGCCCTGCCACCCGCTTCTCGCCGTGGCTCGAAGCAGAACCGCGAATCCGATGGTGCTGCTCGACGAGCTTGAAAAAGCGCCCTCCACCTCAAATGCAGGGCGGCTGTGGGACTGCCTGTTGGGCTTCACGGAGCCGGAAACGAACGCGCGTTATCCCGATCCCGCGCTGCAGGTCAATGTGGATTTGTCGCGACTTTCTTTCGTTGCGACGGCCAACAACCTTGACCCGTTGCCGAGCCCGATCCGAGATCGGTTCTTGGTGGTGACGTTCCCGAAGCCAGGCGCCGCCGATATCGATTCCTTGTTGCCCGCTGTGATGGTGGATCTCATCAAAGAGCGCGGGCTCGATCAACGCTGGATTCGGCCGCTCGACGAGAACGAACACGTCGCCGTTGCCAAGCTGTGGCAGGGCGGCTCTATGCGGCGGTTGCGCCGCATTGTCGAGATCATCCTGCGCGAACGCGATCTCAGTGCCACGAGGAATTGATATGAGCCGAGAGCCCCACGAGAAGCCCCCATCGTTCCGAGCATCGCCGCTGCCGCGGCCGCGGCGATTGCCGGTGATAACGCCGGCCGAGATCGCGGATGATGCTGGAAACAACGATACACTCATAGGCCACCATCAAAGGACCAATCGCGTGAGCGACCCCCAGATCACCTGCACCAAGTGCGGAACTGAGATCAAGCTGACGGAGTTCCTTGCGGCACCGTTGATCGTCGCGGCGCGCAAGCAGTTCGAGGCGCAGCTCGCGGCCAAGGAGGCCGCGTTCAGCCGCCGCGAAGCACAGCTGCGTCAGTCTGAAGACGATCTCGCCAAGCTCCGTGAAACCGTCGACGAGCAGATAGCGGCCAAGATGACCCTGGAACGCGACGCCATCGCGGAGGCGGAAGCCAAGAGGGCCCGCTTGGCCCTCGCTGATGATCTTGGTCTACGGGACCGGCAGCTTGCCGACCTGCAACAGCTGCTTGCCGCAAACGATGCCAAACTGATCGAAGCTCAGCGGACCCAGGCTGAGATGCTCCGGAAACAGCGAGAGCTCGACGTCGCTAAGCGCGAGGTCGAACTCACGATCGAGAAAAAGGTGCAGGAGAATCTGGCTGCAGTGCGCGATAAGGCGCGGCTCGAAGCGGAAGACGCCCTCAAATCAAAGGTCGCCGAAAAGGAGGCCCAACTCGCAGGCATGCAGCGGCAAATCGAAGACCTCCGTCGCAAGGCCGATCAGGGATCGCAGCAGTTGCAGGGTGAGGCGCTCGAAGTAGAGCTCGAATGCCACCTCCGGAATCGCTTCCAGAGCGACCTGATCGAGCCGGTGCCGAAGGGCGAGTTCGGCGGCGACGTGGTGCACGGCGTAGTCTCCGCCGGGGGCCAGCGCTGCGGCACCATTCTGTGGGAATCGAAGCGGACGAAGGCCTGGAACCCCGCTTGGCTAGGCAAATTGCGGGATGACCAACGCGCCGCGAAGGCGGAGCTGGCGCTGATCGTCTCGACCGTTCTTCCCAAAGGCGTCGAGGGCTTCGACCTGGTCGAGAATGTCTGGGTGGCAGAGCCCCGCTTTGCAATTCCGTTGGCTGTCGCACTCCGGCAGCTGCTGATCGACGTCGCCACAAGCCGCCAGGCCCAGAGCGGTCAGCAGACCAAGACCGAGATCGTGTACAGCTACCTGACGGGTCCGCGCTTTCGTCACCGCATCGAGGCCATCGTCGAAAAGTTCAGCGACATGCAGAAGGACCTCGATCGCGAGCGCGCCACCATGTCGCGTATGTGGGCTAAGCGCGAGGAGCAGCTCAGAGGCGTGCTGGAATCGACAGCGGGCCTGTACGGCGATATCCAGGGCATTGCCGGTCGCGCCATGCAGGAGATCGAGAGCCTGGACGTGCTGATGATTGAGGCGAAGTGGGAGGCTGCTGAGTAGCCGGAGGTAGAATTCGCCGATCGATTGTTAAAGAATTTTCTTCACTGCTAAGCTTTGCAACCAAACCTTGTCGGTCAGCACCTGCCCCCTTGCGGCCAGGTTATGCCGAAGAATCTGCGATAGCGCTCTCCAGCGCGCGTCCAAGGCAGATACTGCATTACAAGGGCATGGGCGCGCCGCTGGGAAGGACACGAGGCGCCGCATCAAGGGCAACTATAGTTCGAAACGCGATGTCGAGCCGCGAATTCTGCGGCAATGCCAGTTGTCGCGATCTACTCGCAGAGATGTGGTCCGATCAACTGCGCGTAGCTAAGCAAAGCACTTGAACTGCTGCATCGCAGCAAGACTATGGCAAGGAACGCAGCAACAAAGCCGAAATTGCAAGGTGAATCTCAGGAAAGACGTTGCCCGGGGATCCTGGCACAACGCCTCGTTGCGTGCCTATACTTCGGCGAATCACCACGGTGAGCCCGCCCGTTAGCGCATGACCCTAATCCATCCCGAACGACACATCCTTGTGATGCCCAGCGACGAGCTTGAAAAGTTCGCACGCGAGTGGGCTCTTCTCAAGAAAGGCTACTTTGTGTCGAGCGGTTCTCCGGCCCCGGTGACATGGGGCGTGATGTCGTTGGGTATTTAACCAAAGAGAAGCATGAGGGCGACTGGCATAATTATCAGTGTAAGCAATACGGCAAAGCGGTTCCCCTCGGGGCCGGACTTGGCGAACTCGGAAAAATTCTATACTTCGCGCACCAAGGCAAATTCACCGCCCCTACGAAATACTTTTTCGTCGCGCCAAAGGGCGTCGTTCGACCGTTACGCGAATACATTTCGAAGCCTAGCCAGCTCAAAGAAGTACTAATCGACAAGTGGACCGATTACTGAGCGAAAACTATCACAAAGAAAGCGGTCATCGCGGTAACGCCTGCCCTAAAGGCATTCATCGAAGCGTGGGACTTCTCTTGCGTTTCTGTCATTTCAGTCGATGACATGCTGGACGACCCCGCTGGGCTGTCGCCCTTCGGTAAGCCGACCTCGCTCGGCGGAACTCGCTGTACGCGTGACCTTCCAAGTGCCGCCTCCATTCGCCGAACCCGGCCTGAGCCAGGATCCCCAGCCACGCGGCTCGGCGGTGCGCCTCCCTCTTGGGCAGCACGCCGAGCCTCACCGGATAGGAGCGCACGGGATGCCGTCACCCGCAAGATCGCGTGGCGGTCGGATCTGGAAGAAATACGTGGAAAGCCGGCGAACAACGTAGGTAGGCGCGCCTCGCCGGCGGCTGCTGCGGGCCGGCGCCGGGGCGGCGCGGTAGTGGACTACTTGATGGACTACCTCGGGGGATACACGCTTCGGCACTTGCACACTCACGCAGGCCGGACACGCGATTTTTCAAGGTTTTCTGCGCGAAGAAAGTGGCGGATAGGATTTGGAAACTGGCGGAGAGGGAGGGACTCTCGGACCAATTTACGCCCATCCGCCGATTACCTCGATAAAACAACGCGAGCCGGCGGGTTACGGACTACAGTGACGGCTACACAGAGGACTACTGCAGCGATCAGCGCTGCAGACTCGCGCAGATGTCCCTCTCGGTCAACGCCCTATTGGCCGAATAGCTCAGAAGCGTGATTTAGAGTTGATACGGTGTTGCCGCCGTCGCCCGCCCTAACGCAGGGTCCGACTGAACGGCGCCGGTTCGGCGGTCTCTCCGCGAAGGGAATGGCGTCCAGTGCGCTGCGGACGTCGCTCATCAATCTTCCGCGTCCCGGATCGATCTGTCGCATTCCAGGCTTCACGGGAACTCAACTTTCGAGTTCTGGTATGTTCCTGTGAAGCATGACTGATCATCCCGTCAGCTGGCCTATGTCGACCCGAAAGCACCAGATGGCCACTTCCGCCGGACCTTCGCGCCGGACGGCACATCCGAACGCACGCGCGGCTGACCGGAAAGCGCGAGCTGCCGACCCTTGCCAGCCGAACATCAGGAAGGTGCTCGAGGGCGGCTCACATCTCCGTGCGCCGAACTAGTCCCGCCGCTACCGCGCCCGGCCGCGCGCCACGCCGAGGCAGTTGGTACCTCGAGCAGTCATGTCTGAATCCGCTGCGTGAAGAGGACACCAAATCCGGGATAATCATCAGTCCTCGATATGATGAAAGAGCCGAAAGTGCCGGGCGACAATGAAGACAAGAGACAAAGACGCACTCCAAGGAGCACGGTGCCCCTGGCCGCCACAACAATGATTAGCTCGAGCAGCCCGCCGCACGGGACGCTTCGTTGATGTCGAAGGGTAAACAGCAAACGCCGTTGATGGTCTACTAAGCAAGTTCGTTAAGAAAATCTTTTGCGTCTTGCAAATCGCGCGATAGAAAACCCTCGGCGAACCAGCCATAGATTGGAGCTAGAAGTCCACGGGCCTTGTCGTACTCGCCTCGATCTTTCCAAAGACGCGCCAGACTATTCGCTGCCCGCAGTTCCCAGGATTTCGCTCCTTGCTCGCGCGCAATCGCGAGCGCCCGACCAAAATGTGCTTCTGCTTCCATGGTGTCAGACTTGGCCGAGAGCAATGCGATTTCGCCGGCCAGACGATTGACCTCCGGCTCGAACAGCTTTTCCTTTGACGTTTTGATCGCTGTCATGGCCTCGTCGATCCAGCGCCGGGCCTCTTCAGCGTGACCCGAGACGATGCAGGATTTCGCCAACCACGATGACCAGTACGGCATCCACAGCGTCGATCCTGTGGCGCGCAAGGCGCCAATCCCGGACGTGATCGTTCGCCCAGCGTCCAATGCCCTGCCGTTCCGCGCAAATGCGACACCCTGCAGCAAGACGCCGAAGGCTTTCCAAAGCGCGCTGTCTTTTCCGTCCGCCAACAGCACAAGTTCATTCGTTTGGCTGTTTGCTATCTCGTCATTTCCGCAGAAGATGTGGATCATCGACGTGTACAGCAGCGCCGGCATCAAGGTCGTCACGAGGCCGATATCGCGCGCGTCTTTCATCGCTCGATCGCAGTCGGCAAGCGCTGCCTCGGGATAGCCTAGCATCCATAGCGGCAACGCTCGCTGAAATAGGATGCCAATACCGATGTCTTGACCAAACCGGGTCGCTAAAGGTCTGTGCTCAGCAGGATTGTAAAGCCGTCTGGCCTCTTCGAGGTTTGCCCGCCCTGCAGCGAGCTCTCCAGAATGGGCCAGTGAAATGCCCATGAGGCGACGCCCTACCATGAGCGAGACGGTGTTCGGCTGCTTCTCCGCGGCTGCCAAACACTCCGCAGCACGCTCCCGCACCGCATCGCCATCAAACGTATTGTAACTCGCGACCCAAAGACCATAGAGAACGGAGAGCAACAAAAGCGGATCGTCCAAGGGCTCTCTGAGAGCTTCCACTTCCTCAATCAGTGAGCGTGCCTGATGGAGGGATGCTCTCGTCTCAGGCGCTGCATAGCCCTTGACGTGCATCAGAGCGTTCGAATGAGCCACCTGAAGCTTGATCCGTTCGCGCCTGAGCATGGGAGTGGATGGCAAACTGGCGATCTGACCTAACGCTCGCGCAAACTGCTCAGAAGCCTCGGCTACCGCCGAGCGCTCCAGCGAACGTTGACCCGCCGTTCCCCAATATCGCGCGGCTTTCTCGATCTGCCCAGCATCGTTGCAGTGGCGCGCCAAAATCTCTGGTTGACGCTCGACTACATCGGCAAACCGCGTTTCGAGCACGTCGGCGATCCTGGCGTGCAATTTCCGACCATCCTCATGCAGCAGCGTACTGTAGGCGGCGTCCTGCACCAGCGCGTGCTTGAACAGGTAGTTCGCATGCGGTGCGACGCCCTGCCTGGACAGCAGTCCGGCTGCGATCAAGCGATGCAATCCGCTTTCCAGTTCCATTGGCGATTTGCCGCCAACCGCCTCGATCAATGCGTGCGAAAATTCGCGGCCGAGAGCCGCGCCTATCTGAGCCAAGTCCTTTGCCGGGCCCAGTCGGTCAAGGCGCGCCATAAGGGAGGCGTGTAAGGTTGCCGGAATTTGAAGTCGCGGCGATGGAATGAGGGCCGCCGTCTTTCGGGCTTCTTCCTCGCTACCGGTTTCCAGCACTGCTTTCGTCAATTCCTCGACGAAGAGCGGAATGCCGTCGGCCCGCTCGACCATATCCTGGCGAACGCCGGCCGGCAGCGGACGATTGCCGACGATGCCGTCTATGATGGCGTCGACGTCGCGGCGATTCAGGCGATTGATGGTCAAGGCCGTCACATGTGGAAGGCCAAGCCAGGGCGGCTGGAACTCCGGCCGACACGTGACGACCAGCAGCACTGGCAGCGCCACGATCCGCTCGAGGATACGACCTACCAGCTCCAGGCTTGTGGGATCGATCCAGTGCGCATCTTCAAAGACCATCAGCACTGGCTCGGAGCGCGAGAGCGCCTGGACTTGTCCTACAAGCGCCTCCAGAGTCTTTTTCCGACGCTCCTGCGGATCATAGGACAGCGACGGGTAACGCCCGTCGTTTGGAAGCGACAGGAGGCCGGCGAGCACTGCGCGGTCACCGGGCGAAGTCGGGCTCCGCGCCAACAGATCATCGAGCTTGTCCAACTTCGATTTTGCGGCGTCGTCGTGTTTGAATTCGGCCGCACGTTCCAACTGCCCTATGACGGGATACAGCGAGCTGTCCGTGTGACGGGGTGAGCAAAAGCAACGAAGCCGCGCATGCGGTTCTGCCCCGATCTGCTCCAGGAACGCCGTGGTCAACCGGGATTTGCCGATCCCTGCCTCTCCGGAGAGCAGGACAACTTGTCCTTCGCCCTCCTTCGCTCTCACCCAGCGCCGCAGCAGTAGCTCCTTTTCCTCGTCTCTCCCGACGATGGTCGACAGCTCGGAGCCGTGAAATGCCTCAAAGTGTCCTTCCACCGCGGCAGGCCGCAGCGCGGCCCAGACTTGCACGGAGCCCGCAATTCCCTTCAACTCCTGAAAGCCAAGGTCCTTCAACTCGAATAAATTGCCGACCAGTCTTCTCGTGGCTTCCGCGATCACCACCATGTTCGGTTGCGCAAGACCCTGCAATCGCGCGGCGAGGTTAGGTGTCTCGCCAACGATTCCCCGCTCCTGCGCCTCTCCCGATCCGACGAGATCGCCGACCACAACCAGCCCGGTGGCGATGCCGACCCTGGTCTGCAAGGCCGTATCGGTCGTAAGTCTAGCGACTTCCGCCACGAGCTCCAGCGCCGACCTCACCGCCCTCTCGGCGTCATCCTCATGAGCCTCCGGATAGCCGAAATAGACCAGCACACCATCGCCCATGTACTTCGCGACGAAACCACCGAATCGCTGGACTGTATCGGTTACGCACTTTTGGTAGGCCGAGATGAGCTTGCGCAAATCCTCCGGATCCATTCGCGTAGACAGCACGGTTGAGCCCACCAGATCGCTGAACATCACCGTCACGTGACGTCGCTCCGCCGAGTTAGTAGCCAGAGTGGCGGCGGAGATGACGGCTGAAACGTCGGCTGAAAATTCCTTGGGAAGCGCCGCGATGGCTTTCATGAGCTTGACGCGCGCCCCCAGCGTAAGGCCCATTTCACGCAGGTGATCGTCCGTCAGGTCTCGCAGAACGGTTTCGTCGATATCGTTTTCGCGCAACGAAGCTTCGAAGCGTTCGAGGCCAAGGCTCCGCAACCAAATCGCAAGATCCATACGACGCCTCCGAGGCGGGCTACCGCTCGCACCTTACTCCTTGGGATTGCGTCGCGACAGCTTGGTCGGCCGCCTCCATGTCCGATGATCACTTGTGCGATGCATCGTGTGGTCGGGACGCTCCCGCCTTCCAGGCTTATGGAGCCCTAAACGGAGGGGGCGGATATCGGCGTCATATTCAGAGTCATGACCGGTCGAGCCGGCCACTCACGTGTGCCCCCCGACAAGAAGCCCCTGGGTCATCCCGGCCCCAAACCCGTGCAAGCATATCGGCTGCAGTCTTGGTAGACCCTCCGACACTCGAAGGAGGGCAACTGGTTCAGATGACGACAGTCGCGGTAACGTGCGCGACAAGCATTTATGCATTGCTGTTTACCCGTCCGCGCGGCTGTCAAAGCGGAATCGGCACCGCGCGCATTCAGTTTTCCGGCACCCAAGGACAGGGAAACTCCTAGGAGTAGACAGATGATCGCCAACGACTGCCTGGTGTATCTCATGGCCAACTTCCTTTAGGACCGTCGCATTATGCGGCCCGCCGCATCGCGTAGTGTGGCAGCCGCGTAAAGGGCGTCAGCGCTGGGGCATCAAAATCCGCTCGCCTCCAGCGCCATCCAATCCGCGATGAATTCCCCGTTATTCCTCGGCAGGCCTGGCGACTTTCTCGGCATGCGTATTGGGATGATCTTGTTCTCGAGGACGTCACCGCGATGGCGGCGTGTAGGGGTCGGGGGTGCCGAGTTTGATCGGAGGGTACATCTTGAAGCTCTCCTCCAGGCCGCCGATGATTTTCATCGCCGGGTCAGCGACCCACGAGTTGTAAGCAGCCACATCCCGCTCCTCTTTTCGGTCGGTAAGCAGATTGATGACCTTGGGCAAAGGCAATTTCTGTGGCGGCGCATACATATTCTCCTGCCAGACCAAGTGCACTTTCCAGTTACGCCATTTCACGGCCGAGAGCCGGTCGGCGACGTAGGCGGGAAAGCCCTCGCGGTTGGAGGCCTCCTGCTTGCCGAAGAAAAAGTCGAGCTGATCCACGCCATCAATCGGACGGTCCTTCGGAACGTCTGCGCCGCCGACGCGGGCGATCGTCGTGAAGAGGTCGACGATGTGAACGATCTCGTTGCTCACACGGCCTGCGGGCACCTTGCCCGGCCACCGGATGATGAAGGGGGCGCGCAGCGAGCCCTCCATCGCGGTGAAGTAGGTCCCGCGCCAGGGCCCGTTATCACCTTCCCAGGGGTTGGTGGCTTCCGGGCCATTGTCGCTCGTGAAAATGACGAGCGTATCGTCTTCAACGCCGGCCTGCTTGATGGCATCCAGGACCTGACCGGTTCGGTAGTCCATTTCGGCGAGGCAGTCCGCCCAATCGCCGTTGCCGGTCTTGCCGGCGAACTCGAGATTCGGCAGCGTCGGCATGTGCACCAGCGAAAATGGAACGTAGGCAAAGAACGGCTTGCCGGCGCTTGCGTTACGTTTGATGAAATCGACGGCGCGCCTGGTGATCTCGGCTTCCATGGTCCGTCGATTGTCGACATTGAGAGTCGCGACAACCCGGGGTGTCTCACCGCTGCGCGCTTCGTAAATCGGCTCGGGCTCGACCAACTTGGCGCTCCAGCCCTGCTTGTCGCCGACCGATGGCCACATGCTCCGGGTCTCGTCGAGCGATGGCCACATCGCCTCGTCGTAAGTGCGCGGGATGCCATACCACTCGTCAAATCCTCTATTGGTCGGTAACCTGGCTTGCGCGCTGCCGAGATGCCACTTGCCCCACATGCCCGTGGCGTAGCCCTGTCCCGACAACAACTGGGCGATCGTGACTTCCCACTGGGTCAATCCATCGGGGACGCCGCCGATGGGGACCTCGTAGGTGCCGGAGCGGATCGCGAAGCGGCCGGTCATGAGCGCGGAGCGGGACGGGGTGCATTGCGCCTCGACGTTAAAGTTGAGCAGGCGGGTCCCTTCACCGGCAAGCGTGTCGATACGCGGCGTGGCCGCGCCGCGAAGCAGGCCACCGCCGTAAACACCCAATTCCCCATACCCCAGATTGTCCATGAGCATGACGACAACATTGGGCTTCCTTGGCTTTTGCGCCAACACTGGCGAAAAGGCAATTGTCACCGCGACAAGCGACGCCAACGAACCGAATTTGATGCCTTCGATCATACTCATCCTACGCTCTGTTCTTGAACCGGGTTACCTGACCGACTGAATCACCCGCTCAGATTTGGCCGGGTTGGGCAGGCGGGCTTGGCCAGTCTGATCGCAGGTTGGTTGGATTCTGACGGTCGAACAAATCCTGTCGCATGATGAATTGGCTCTTCCTGCTGACGCCCGGCAATGGTCTGCGGTACGCATCGTGAGCCGTCCCGAGCGGGCGGCGAGGGGCCTCGGCTGAAGCGAATGCCGGGAGCATCGCTGCAAAGACGGAAAGTGTGATGAGCTTGCTACGCCTGGTCATGGGAATTATCTCCGCGGGCGCGTTGTTGGTCTCTGCGCCGATATACGCCCGAAGAGTCGAACAGAGGCTATGCGATTCCGGCATAAAGAAAGAATGCCTGCGGTGATTGTCAGCATCCCAAGCCGCCGTCGCATTGGGGGGGTGAAATACGTCAACGCCCGAACGATTTCGACAAGCTTTCCAGATTCTGCGGACTGACGTGTATTAACCCATGCCGCGGCGCATCGATGTCGGCAATCAGGAGCAGGGAAATCGAAACGACCAGGGGCAGTACGAGAGCGAGCTTGCCCGTGGTCTGCATCCGATAGCCGAACAGTACGTTGCAGCACAGCGCAATGGCCGCCAGCAAATACCAGGCGGCTTTGGGAATCCGGTTCCAGTAAGCCGCCTGAGTATAGCCTTGCGAATTGATAACGTCGTTCATGCCGGCGAGCACAAGGGAGGAAACGGGCCCCGGAAGAGCCGCAGCCGGTCCTCGGACTGCAGCCCAGAGGTCGGCCTCCTCTTGACCAATCCGTTCGTCTATTCGTGTTCGCTGCGCGTCATCGGCATTGATAAAGAACAGAATCCGTTGCTTTGTGTAATCGCTCAGAAGCGCCCGCACCCTTGCAGCATCTGCCGGTGGCAGAAAGTCGGCACGCAAATACTCGGTTCCGATCGCATTGGCTTCCGCCTCCTCGAAATTTTTGCGTTGATCGTAACGGTTGGTCGCCATCGAAAAGCTGAAGCCAATAATCAAGGCCAGCAGCGTCAGGGATGCTGCAAGGACGAGGCTCAAATCGTCCTTCTGCTCGTCGGTCATGATAGAATGGCGCCTGCGCAGCCGGGCGCTTGTCAATGACGCAAGTGACAGCGACACAAAAGCCACTGCGAATACCAGTACGGGATAATGTGTCAGGCTTTCCATGAATGGCCTGTCTCTTCGTACGGACGGGCAAGGGATGATTCTTGTAGAGCAACGGATTTATCTTGCGCGATGACGGAACTGACGCTGTGCCAGACCCGATCCTTGAGAGCGATCAGCGGTGGTGCTGGCAGAGTTACTGGCGGATCGGTTCTCTTGGTGCCATCGACGACAAGACGTGCGACGTCGATTTCTCCATCGGTATAGTAAGGATCGCCCTCGCCATTCCGCGCAAACAAGGTTGGCCCTATTCCTGATATCGTGAAAAAAGCCTCGACCATACCAGCAGCGCGCAAGTCATGCATCAGCAAGTCGCGTTCGGCGTCAATATCTGGGCCGATGTGATGGGTGACCTGCCCGGTGTCGTGGCTGAGCCCAACTCCCCGGTCGAACGTTATCGATCCGAGCCAAACCGGTCGGTCACTCGCTCCCTTTTCAAGGACCTGCCATAAGCGAACATGGTGTCGGCGATCAGCACTGGTACCAATTGGTTTTTCGAACGCGAGCTCTTGCTTTTTTCCATCGTAAAAAAGCGGGCTGACCGGCGCGTCGTGGTACGGTCGATCGAATACGACGCTGCCAATGATGTCGATGCTTGTCCGCAAGGTAATCGCGTCTGCGGGAAACCATTCGGCAGCGTGCATCGCGCGGGTGATGTCTTCCTTGTCCCCGACCAACCCCACATTGAGCGCATCGCCCGGAATTCCGTCAGCGGTACGTGTCACCATGGACATATTGCAAGACCGGGTTCGTGCTCATGGTGGGTCCACAATGTTGGCGCCAGGACATAAGCGAGCAAGACATAGGCGATTGCAGTGGCCCCGAGACCAATGAGCCATCGTCGACCTCTTGCAGACAAATTCATCCAACTGTTCCCCGCGGCCTTTCAAAGACAGAGCTTCTGCGGCGACATGGGGTGCCAGTAAGCAAGCATCACCGCCCCAATATGGCGAGCTGACGTTACCCTTCTAAATAGCGACCAATGTGCAGACTATGCAAAAACGGCCAGAACCATCCAAGAATCGAGGGACGCTGGCCTGTTTCGTCACGCGGATGACGGCGTCTCCCTCTGCGTCGGCGACACCCGCATCGGCAATGGTTCGAAGGGAATCCCGGCGATCAGTTCACTTCGCGAAGCACAAATCTTTTTGCGCTTGCGAGGTCGCGATATGTTAATCGGCATGGGGTCCGGACGCCGATCAACGTCTCAAGTGCTTGATTGACTTCGCATGTGTGTCATTCGGCCTGCAAAATTTGCAAGCCGATTGACACCAAGACGCCCGCCGCTGCGCCTCGCGATGCGGAAGCACCCCAAGTCGCACCCGAATAGGAGCGCATGACGGCAGGCCGGCTGCAAGGTTTGAGGGGGGTCGAATCTGGAAGAAATACGTGGAAAGCCGACATACCAGATAGGTCGGTGCTCGCCCCGCCCCTCTGGGCCGGCGTGACGGGCGCACGGATACACTTCCCTCGTGGACTACTTTGCGGACTACATTGCGGGATACACGCTTCGACACTTGCACACTCTGGCAGGCCGGAGACGTTGTTTTCTGAGGTTTTGGGGATCCAAAAGTGGCGGATAGGGCGAATTAAACTGGCGAAGAGGGAGGGATTCTCGACCAAGAACCGCGGACACCCGAAAAACCCGTAAAATAGGCATCCCCGAAAGAGGCCGGCGAAGGTTCGCGACACCGGTGTGTACCCCAGAGACGCCGCACGAGAATTAACATTCAGATTATTCCCAGCTTGGAGAGCGCCAAGGTGCAACAATCCTATGTAGGGAGCCGCAACAATTGCTCTTGCTGCAAGTCTTTGAGGGACTTTCGCGGCGGATCACGCACCAATAATAATCTCTTTTCATTGAAGCGCAGGATCTTCTTCGCTCGTTTAATTCCATCGCGAGCCTTGCCGTACTTTTCGGTAGCCGTGCGACTGCTCGCATGATTTACGATGACCGCGATCTCCGATTTGGAGAAACCGCTCCGCTTCATGCATGCGATTGCAAAATGGCGAAAAGTATAGGTGCAAACCCGTTCGATCCCGGTTGCATCGGATGCCGTTGCGAGACGCTCGTTCATGATGCTTAGAACGTGCCATAGTCCACCATATCTCTCGTCCCATTTTTCGATTTCCGCGATCCATTGATCGAGCCGGTCGATCAGCCGTTTCGGGTAAGCGCTGATGTCGACCTCGCAGGTGTCGGTCAAACCGCGTCCGTTGGTATGTTTTTCAGCGCGAGCACGCAGGAAATTTCCCTCCCGCCGGAGCGTAACGATTTCGCCGGGCCGCCAGCCGAGACGCGAGGCCACCAGAATATATCCAGCGATCCACAGCGAAAACCCGTCGGCCTGGTCGCGAAAATATTGAAGGAGGGCACGCAATTCCCGCACCGGAATCGATTTACGAGGTGCTTTCCGCTCCTTTCTCTCGGCGGCGACTTTCTTTTTGTGCGCCTTCGCCTTGGCCTCTTTGGACTTCTTGGCCTTCTTGATCGACTGAGGCCGATCATTTTTCAGACGCCAGAGCAGCGATTTTTCCGGCTCCGGGTGGTCGCTGATGAGATCCATCCTTACAAACATCTCCACGCGCTGGCTTAGAGCGGCGGCGATACCCCGGATATAACTATCCGACCACCTGCCATCGCTCTCCAGAAACCAGTTGGCGCACATGGTTACGCGGCTCTCATAGGGCGCGTGGCAGACGTCGGCCGGGTGCTCCCGGCAGTATTGGCCGAGGAACTTGGTGGCGTCGATCTCGTATCGGGCGATCGTTTCATCGCTCCGGACAGGCTCGGTAAACATGGGTCACCTCCGCGTTGGTCGATGCGTTGACCAACGAGACACGTCCTGACCGCAAGAGGCAACCCGAGACGTGAGACGAAGCGTCTCTTGAAACCGGCCACGGAGGTGCAGACATCTAGGCCACGGGCCATAAGGCCCGCATCATCTAGCGAAAGGAGAAGTTAAATGCCCCCGATCCAGGGCTATACGGCCTCGGTCGAGGCCGCGAGGCAGGCGCTCGAGGTCGCGCAAACCGCGTTGCCGCGGGATGTGGGACAGGCGGTCATGGCGGCCGGGTGGACGTTCCTGCGCGACCGCCACGACGTGAACGCGCTGATCGATCACGTCACGTCGGAAGCCGAAAGTGGCGACTTCGTTAGCAAGCTGCACGCTGCAGCCGACAAGGCTAGGCAGCAGCAGCCGCAGCGCGGTCGCCCGCCCAAGGCTAACAGCGACCCGACCCACAAGCACGTTAACGGCGACGAGAACTCGATCGCCGCGACGACCATCTAACGGATTAACGTTAGAAACCCGATCGACCTTGTGGCCATTGCTGAGGGGTTCGCGCGCCTGTATCATTGATACATCCCTGATGCGCAACAGCGATCAGGCAAGTCCGAGGAATTTCAGGGATTTATCGGGAATATGGTAGCGGGAGAGGGACTCGAACCCCCGACCCCAGGATTATGATTCCCGTGCTCTAACCAGCTGAGCTACCCCGCCACAGGGTCGCGAGGGCCGAAACAGGCCGATCTCGCGAACGCGCGGCATATAAGGAAGGGGGCGGCGGGCTGTCAAGCTAAGGTCACCGGCTTCTGTTCGGCCGATTTGGCGGGGAAATCGCGCCACTCGGCACCGGACTCGCGGAGAGTCCCCCTCACCCGGAATCCGCGCGTCGCGCGGATTCCGGCCTCTCCCCGCAGGCGGGGAGAGGCGAAGAAGCGCGGATGCGCGACTATCTGCTATTTCGGCCGGACCGTCGGGTCGCCGCCGGGGCTGCCGGGGGGCGGGATGACGGGCATGGCGCCGTTCGTGCTGGGCGCCGGGGCGTGCATCTCGGGGTCGACGCCGGAGGGCGGGCACAGCACGCCGTCCGATTTTGCCAATTTGTCGCCGAGCGGTTCCCGGGACTGGCCGGTGGTGGTGCCATCGGCTGAGCGGTTCGGGCGATCCTGCGGCGTGCAATTGGTGGCGTGCTGCGGGGATGGCGGCGCGGTTTGTTGCGGCGGCGTCGCCGGGGCGGGCGGGGCCTGCGCGATCGCGCTGCCGGAGGCGGCGATCAGGAGGCTGGCCAGAATGATGTTCGATGTCGTGCGCATGGGAGGGAAACGCGCGGGTCCGCCCGCGTGTTCCGCGCCCCCGATCACGATTTGAGGTAGCGGATCAGCGAAAAGTGCCCCATCGGCGGCATCGGGCGGCGCTCGGCGAGCGTAACGCCGCCGTGTTTCGCGGCCCAGTTGACCAGGCGCTCCCATGGAAACTCCGGGCGCCAGCCGAGACGGCGGGCGAGCGGGGCAAACGCCAGCTCGGACAGTTTGCGCAAACCCTTTTCCGCGCCGATGTGGTTGACCAGGATCAGCTCGCCGCCGGGCTTCAGGACGCGCACGAACTCGTCGAGCGTGCCTTCGGGATCGGGCACCGCGGTGATGACATATTGGGCGACCACCGCGTCGAAGAAGTTTTCGGGGAAGGCGAGGTTTTTCGCGTCCATCACCGAGAGCACTTCGACATTGGAGAGCCGCAAGCTCCGCACGCGCGATTGCGCCTTGCGCAGCATCGGCTCGGAGATGTCGACGCCGCAGATCTTCGTGGTGCGCGCATAGTCGGAGAGCGAAAGCCCGGTGCCGACGCCGACGTCAAGGATGCGGCCGCCGATGCGATCGGCCTCGGCGATGGTCGACTGCCTTCCGGCGTCGAACACCTTGCCGAACACGAGATCGTAGACCGGCGCCCAGCGGCCATAGGCCTTCTCGACCCCGGCCCGCGAGATGTCTGCTGCCATGCCCCCTGCCCTATATTTTTTTAGCCGCGGACCGCTTCTGCGAGCGGCCTCGTCGTGCTGCTTGCGGCCTTCGCGGCGGCGCTTTGAATGAAGCCGCCGCCGAGCACGCGGGACTGGCCGCCAGGTGCGTCGTAAAACACGCAGGCCTGTCCCGGCGAAACGCCCTCTTCGCCGGCGACGAGCTCGACCTCGTAATGGCCGTTCGCGCCGCGCAGCCACGCCGGCTGAGGCGCGCGGGTCGAGCGCACGCGCACGAACATTTCGAGGCCATTGCCGATGGCGCGGTCGATGTCGCCATCGCCGATCCAGTTGACGTCGCGCAACACGATGCGGTGCATCTTCAGCGCCTCGCGCGGGCCGACGACGACGCGGCGGTTGGCGGCCTCCAGCCGCACCACGAACAGCGGCGCGGCGGCTGCGATGCCGAGGCCGCGGCGCTGGCCGATGGTGAAATTGGCGATGCCGTTGTGCCGGCCGAGCACGCGGCCGTCGAGATCGACGATGTCGCCGGGGTCCATCGCGTTCGGCCGCAGGCGGGTGATGATGTCGGTGTAGCGGCCGGTGGGCACGAAGCAGATGTCCTGGCTGTCATGCTTGTCGGCAACGGCAAGACCGAAGCGCCGCGCCAGCTCGCGCGTCTCGGGCTTGGTCATGTCGCCGAGCGGAAAGCGCAGATAATCGAGCTGCTCCTGCGTGGTCGCGAACAGAAAGTAGCTCTGGTCGCGATCGGCGTCGGCGGCACACACCAGCGCGCGCGAGCCATCGTCGCGGCGGCGCGAGGCGACGTAATGGCCGGTGGCGAGCGCGGTGGCGCCGAGTTCGCGCGCGGTCTTCAAGAGGTCGCGAAACTTGACCGAGCGGTTGCACTCGATGCACGGCACCGGCGTCTCGCCGAGCGCGTAGCTGTCGGCGAAATTGTCGATGACGGATTCGCGAAAGCGGTCCTCGTAGTCGAGCACGTAATGGGGAATGCCGAGCTTGGCCGCGACGTCGCGGGCGTCGTGGATGTCCTGGCCGGCGCAGCAGGCGCCCTTGCGATGGGTGGCCGCACCATGATCATAGAGCTGCAGCGTGATGCCGACGACGTCGTAGCCCTCCGCCTTCAACAGCGCAGCCGTCGTCGATGAATCGACGCCGCCGGACATGGCAACGACGACCCTGGTATCCTCAGGACGGCCTTCGAGATCCAGACTGTTGAGCATGGGCCTTAAAGCGTTGTGGACGGCGGCGTTGGGCGATCCGCTGGGTGCTTCCGGCGGGACAAAAGCGACCCGCGGGAACTGAGAGTTCCCGAATGGCGCGGCCTTGCCCGGTCGAAAGCGGCTGAGAGCTGTCTCTTTAATATAGGCCGCCTTCCGGTGAAGCAATCATGGACCCCGCAAGGTTTACGGCAATTCTTGCCGGGGAGGCAGAAATGGCGGGGCTTTGGGAGGCCCCGCGGCGGGGGCGTCGATTCACCAAGATATTGATTTATCTAGATAAAACTCCATCGCGCAAGGATGGCCCGCTCCTTGCTACCTCTCATATCGAAGATGTTTCCAAGGGGTTGCCTGTGGTCGGTCGTACGTCAGATGTCGTGGCAAGCGTGCAAGTCCCAAGCGCGCAGCAAAAGCCTGCCCGGTCGCAAGCGCCGAAAGAGAGCTCCGCCAACGATTCCTTCGGCTCGCTGGTGGACAGCAACACCCAGGCGATCAGCGACAGCGCGGCGCCCTCCGTGCAGGATACCCCGCGCCGGACCGATTCGTCGTCCTCCGCCTCGGACAAGAGCCCGCGCGATCGCGCGGCGAGCGACCAGTCCTCGCAGAGCAAGGCCAGCGACGACGCCGACAATTCCGCGTCCGCCAAAAACGACGCCAGGAACGACGCCAAGAACGACTCGACGGCTGATGCGGCCAAGGCTGATAGCAAGACCAAGGACAAGCCGAAGGCGTCCGACGCCAAATCGGCCGACAAGTCTGCGGACAAGTCCGACGAGACCAAGGGGGACAAAGCCGACGGCACCGATGGCCTCGCCGCCGCCGTCGCAGCGGCGCAGATTGACGCGACGCAGGCGGCCGTGCCCGATCCAAACGCACTCGTGGTCGCCGTGCCGGTCGATCCGAACGCGGCTGCGAACCAGGCCGCCGGACCCACCTCCTCGCCGCTGATGATTGCCGCCGCCGGCATCGCCGCCAGCGCATCCATCGCGGCGCAGATCGCCGGCACCAAGACCGATACCGCGACGCCGGGCGACAAGAGCGCCAAGACCGCAAGCGCCAAGGTCGATGCCGACACTTCGGCGACGCTGGCAGATGCCGCGACCGGCACGACCGATTCGACCGCGACCGACGCGAAGACCAATGGCGGCCTGATCGCCGCGGTCGACCAGGGCACGCCAAAAACCTCGTTCAAGGCCGCAGCCATTGCGCAAGGCGCGAGCGACGTCTCCAATATCGGCCAGGACACCGGCAAGACGAACGCCGCGCAGCCCTCGGCGACGGCAGCGTCCGCCACCGCGGCGCATCCGCAAGCCGACAAGCCGCCGATCGACGCGAACGCGGCCGACACCAAGGCTGGGACCTCCGACCGCACCGCCGATGCCGCACCGGCGACGGCAACACCGCATGCCCATGCGGGCACGCCGTCCGCTGTCCCCACCACCGACGCTAGCGCGCAGGCGGCCTCCGCCATTCAAGCGCCGCTGACCAATACGAGTTCGGCCGCGACCGCTTCGACCGCGACGCTCACGGCGACCGCGGCCACAAATACGGCCATTCCGATCACCGGCGTGCCGATCGAAATTGTCGCCGCCGCGCGCGCGGGCAAGACCCGGTTCGACATCAGCCTCGATCCGCTCGACCTCGGCCGCATCGACGTCCGCATCAATGTCGACCGCAACGGCCAGGTCACCTCGCATCTCACCGTCGAGAAGCCGGAGACGCTGCAGATGCTGCGGCAGGACGCGCCGCAATTGCAGCGCGCGCTCGACGATGCCGGCCTCAAGACCGGCAGCAACGGGCTGTCCTTCAGCCTGCGCGACCAGAACTCGTCGGGCCAGAACTCCGGCCAGAACAACGACAATGGCGGCAATGCCCGCCGGCTGATCGTCAGCGACGAGGACGCAGTTCCCGCGGCCCCGGTCGGGCGCAGCTACGGCCGCATGCTCGGATCGAGCAGCGGCGTCGACATCAGAGTGTGAGGAGTATTCGATCATGACCACCACGAATGCCGCCACCGCCCCCTCCGTCGTCTCCGGCACGACCGACCTGCCGAAATCCTCGTCGAACCCGAGCCTGGGCTCGAGCACCGGCGCGACGCTGGCCGGCAACTTCCAGACCTTCCTGACGCTGCTGACGACGCAGCTGCAGAACCAGAACCCGCTCGATCCGCTCGACACCAACCAGTTCACGCAGCAGCTGGTGCAGTTCGCCGGCGTCGAGCAGCAGCTCAAGACCAACGACTCGCTGTCCCAGCTCGTCACCCTGCAACAGACCACGCAGGCGACCCAGGCGCTCGGCTTCGTCGGCAAGACCGCCCTGGTCGACGGCACGACCGCAAGCATGACGAACTCGTCGGCAACCTGGCATCTCAACGTGCCCAGCGACGCCACCGTCGACATCACCGTCGCCAATGCCAGCGGCCAGACCGTGTTCACCGGCAAATACACCGCCGGCGCGGGCACCGACGTTCCGTTCACCTGGAACGGTCAGGGCAATGACGGCACGCAATGGCCCGACGGCAAGTACACGATCTCGGCCACGGGCAAGGATGTCGCCAACAACAATGTCGGCATCGCCGCGCAGGTGCAGGGCACGGTGTCGTCCGTCGATCTGACCCAGTCGCCGCCGCTGCTGACCATCGACGGCGCCAGCTACACCCTGAGCCAGGTCAAGAGCATCATCGCGACGGCTAGTAATTAAAGGCTGGGTATTCGCCACACAAACAGTGTCGTCCCGGCCTAGTGCGCAATTGCGCACGGGGGCCGGGAACCATACCGCGTGATCTACCAGTGAGACGCAGGTAGCAGTACCGCGAAGACCTCCGAACTGCGGGCCTTCGCCAAACTCCTCCCTGTGGTTATGGGTCCCGGCCTTCGCCGGGACGACAGTTGAGGGCCTTGCGACGCCTGCGCAGGCCTCGTTCGTTAGTAAAGTATTTACGAACACCCCCTCGGCCCGCCTGGACGCACCGTCCCGCCGGTCGAGACGGCTGCGTTCCAGCCATTTTCAACGAGAATTGTATTGAAGCCTTAGGCTTAGCGGATTTTTAAGCCGGCGGGCGTACGGTTCCTGAGTGAGTTCAGTGGTTGAGAGTTTGTGAGTACGCCATGACAGAACCCCATCGCCCGAGGGTAAAATACGTCATCGGGCCGGACGGTAGTCCGTTGACGATTGCGGATCTGCCTGCACCCGGCACCAAACGCTGGGTCATCCGCCGCAAGGCCGAGGTCGTCGCCGCAGTCCGTGGCGGTCTTCTCTCCCTCGAGGAGGCCTGCAGCCGTTATACCCTGACGGTTGACGAATTCCTCTCCTGGCAGTTTTCGATCGACCAGCATGGTCTGGCGGGACTTCGCACCACCCGTATCCAGCAATATCGCCAGTAGGCAATCCGGAAATCTGCGGCTTTTGACGAAAATCGGCCTCGCCTTGCGAGGCCGATTTTTTTCATGTTTCGTTTTGGCGCGACTTTTGTCGCAGCTCTTAACCTTCGTTAACCATATCGAAACCATCACCTAGGCAATAATTGCCCAGTCGGCCTTTCCTGTGAAAGCAGCCGAATCTGTCGGGGCGGTTGCTTGCAAGGTCTTGCGGACTTTCTGAAGGGTATTGGAGCCGCCCGGTTCGGGGCGATGATCGCGGTCACCGCCGCGCTCGTCGGCTTCTTTGCGTTCGTCATCATGCGCGTCACCACGCCGCAGATGACGACGCTGTTCACCGACCTCAGCGTCGAGGACTCCTCGGGCATCATCAAGGACCTGGAGCGCCAGGGCATCCAGTTCGAGCTGCGCAACGAGGGCACCATCATCATGGTGCCCAAGGACAAGGTCACCCGCCTGCGGATGAAGCTCGCCGAGGGCGGCCTGCCCAAGGGTGGCGGCGTCGGGTACGAGGTGTTCGACAAGTCGGATGCACTCGGCACCACCTCTTTCGTCCAGAACATCAACCATCTCCGCGCGCTGGAAGGCGAGCTCGCCCGCACCATCCGCGCCATCGACCGCATCCAGGCCGCCCGCGTCCATCTGGTGCTGCCCGAGCGCCCGCTGTTCTCGCGCGAGGCGCCGGAGCCGTCGGCCTCGATCGTGGTGCGGGTCCGCGGCGCGCTGGAAGCCCAGCAGATCCGCGCCATCCGCCATCTCGTCGCCTCGGCCGTGAACGGGCTGAAGCCGCAGCGGGTCTCGATCGTCGACGAGACCGGGCAGCTGCTCGCCGACGGCGCCCAGACCGATCCGGAGCAGGCGATGGGCGACGAGCGCCGCACCGCCTTCGAGAAGCGGATGCGCAAGCAGGTCGAGGACATCGTCTCCTCCGTGGTGGGGACGGGACGCGCCCGGGTCCAGCTCTCCGCCGATTTCGACTTCAACAAGATCACCCAGACCTCGGACAAGTACGACCCCGAAGGCCGCGTGCTGCGCTCGAGCCAGACCCGCGAAGAGCAGAGCATGACCGCCGACAACAACGGCCAGGTCACCGTCAACAACGAGTTGCCGGGCAACCAGCAGAACGGCGGCGTCGCGGCCAAGGACCAGAGCAAGAAGAGCGAAGAGACCAACAATTACGAGATCTCCCGCACCACCAAGACCGAGGTGACCGAGGCCGGCCGGGTCAACCGCATCTCGGTCGCGGTGCTGGTCGACGGCATCTACTCCAAGAACGAGAAGGGCGATCTGGCCTACCAGGACCGCACCAAGGAGCAGCTCGACCGCATCGCCACGCTGGTGCGCTCGGCGATCGGCTTCGACCAGAAGCGCGGCGACCAGGTCGAGGTCGTCAATCTGCGCTTTGCCGACGCCCCCTCCACCACCCCGATCGCGGAGCCGAGCGGCTTGCTCGGCATGCTCCAGTTCACCAAGGACGACGTCATGTACTTCGTCGAGCTTGGCGTGATGATGCTGCTCGGTTTGGTCGTGCTGTTCCTGGTCATCCGGCCGCTGGTCAAGCGCATCCTGGCATCCGACGAAGTCGCGGCCGCCATCTCCGGCGTCCTCACCGGTCCGGCGAGCGACGAGGCCGCGCCCGCCAGCCAGCCGCTCCTGCCGAGCGGCGCTGCGAGCGCGATCGACGTCGCCACCGTCCAGGGCCAGGTCCATGCCCAATCCGTCCATCGCGTCGGCGAACTCGCCGAGCGCAATCCCAACGAGACCGTCGCCATCATCCGCCAATGGCTGACCGAACCCACGAAATAATCGAGAAGTGATCTGATATGGCCGCCGCCCTGCAAAACGCCAATTCCAACGACATCACCAGTGTGATCTCTACGCTCGGCCAGCGTGCCGGCAGCCGCGGGGGCGCGAAGACCGAAGCGGTGGCGGGGCCGAAGCGCGCCGCGATCCTGATGCTGGCGCTCGGCGAGCAATATGGCGGCAAGATCTGGGGCTTGCTCGACGACGACGAGGTGCGGCAGCTCTCGCTGGAAATGTCGACGCTCGGCACCGTCGAGGTCGACACCGTGGAGGACATGCTGCTCGAATTCGTCTCGCGGATGTCGGCCTCCGGCGCGCTGATGGGCAATTTCGACGCCACCGAGCGGCTGCTCCAGCAATATTTGGCCCCCGAGCGCGTCAACGGCATCATGGACGAAATCCGCGGCCCCGCCGGCCGTAACATGTGGGAGAAGCTCTCCAACGTGCAGGAAGAGGTGCTCGCCAACTATCTCAAGAACGAATATCCGCAGACCATCGCGGTCGTGCTGTCGAAGCTGAAGCCGGAACACGCCGCGCGCGTGCTCGGCATCTTCCCCGAGGATCTCGCGCTCGACGTCGTCAACCGCATGCTGAAGATGGAGGCGGTGCAGAAGGAGGTGATCGAGAGCGTGGAGAAGACGCTGCGCACCGAATTCATGTCTAACCTGTCACAGACCCGCCGACGCGACGCCCACGAGGTGATGGCGGAAATCTTCAACAATTTCGACCGCCAGACCGAAACCCGCTTCATCACCTCGCTGGAAGAGGACAACCGCGAATCGGCCGAGCGCATCAAGGCGCTGATGTTCACCTTCGACGACCTCGTGAAGCTGGATTCCGGCTCCGCCCAGACCCTGATGCGCAACGTCGACAAGGACAAGCTCGGCGTCGCGCTCAAGAGCGCCAACGAGGACGTCCGCAACTTCTTCTTCGGCAACATGTCCTCGCGTGCGGCCAAAATGCTCCAGGACGACATGGCGGCGATGGGTCCGGTCCGCCTGCGCGACGTCGATGAGGCCCAGGCGTTGCTGGTCAACCTCGCCAAGGACCTCGCCGCCAAGGGCGAGATCATGCTGACCAAGAACCGCGCCGACGACGAGCTGGTGTATTGATGGCCGCCCCGGCAAAATTCCTGTTCGACAACGACTTCGCCGCGCCCGACCGGACGCGTGAGAAGGCTGCAACCGCGGCCGAGATCGCCCAGAAGGTCGCGGAAGCCGAGGCGCGCGCTTATCAGGACGGCTTCGCCGCCGGCCAGCGCGAGGCCAAGGCCGAGAGCGACCGCCGTGTCGCGCTCGCCATGGAAGAGATCAACATCGCGATCCGGGGCATCGCTTCGGGCATCGGCAACATCGAATCCAAGATGGAGACCGAGGCGGTCGACGTCGCGGTCGCGGTGGCGCGCAAGCTGTGCGCCGATCTGGTCGCCGCCGAGCCGCTCGGCGAGATCGTCGCGCTGGTCAAGGACTGCTTCTCGCATCTGGTTGCGACGCCGCATCTCGTCGTCCGCATCAACGACGCGCTCTACGATTCCGCGCGCGAGAACATCGAGCGGCTGGCCAGGCAGAACGGCTTTGAAGGCCGGCTAGTGATTCTGGCCGAGCCCGAGATTGCCACCGGCGACTGCCGGATCGAATGGGCCGATGGCGGCGTCGTGCTGGAGCGCGCCGCCATCGCGGCCAAGATCGACGAAATGGTGGGGCGCTACGTTGCGTCCCGCAGGGGGAGTTAAACCATGAGCGACACTGACGGACAGGTCCCGCTGCCCGATCTCAATGGCCCGATGCCGCCTACCGGCACCGACGTCGGCTACAACGAGGACGAATATGCGACGCGCGCCGCCGCCGACCTCGAGGCCGTATTCGACGTGCCGGTGCAGGTCTCGGCCGTGCTCGGCCGCTCCAAGATGGACGTCAGCGAGCTGTTGAAGCTCGGACCCGGGACCGTGCTCGAACTCGACCGGCGCGTCGGCGAGGCCATCGACATCTACGTCAACAACAAGCTGGTCGCCCGCGGCGAAGTCGTCCTGGTGGAGGACAAGCTCGGCGTGACCATGACTGAAATCATCAAGACTGAACGCGCCTAAAGCGACGACGCGCGGCAGCGCGACCAGACGGACAGGAGACTGACATGCGGCTTCTCATCGTTGGCACATTGAAGGGCCAGCTCACCACCGCCACCAAGATCGCGATGGCGAACGGCGCCACCGTGACCCACGCCGAGGATAACGAACAGGCGATGCGCGTGCTGCGCGGCGGCAAGGGCGCCGACCTGCTGCTGGTGGACGTCGCCCTCGACATCCGCGACCTCGTGATGCGTCTGGAGGCCGAGCACATCCACGCCCCGATCGTCGCCTGCGGCATCACCAACGACGCCCGCGCCGCGGTTGCCGCGATCCATGCCGGCGCCAAGGAATACATCCCGCTGCCGCCGGACCCGGAACTGATCGCAGCGGTGCTGGCTGCCGTCGCCAACGATTCCCGCGAGCTGGTCTATCGCGACGAGGCAATGGCCAAGGTGATCAAGCTCGCGCAGCAGATCGCGGGCTCGGACGCCTCGGTGATGATCACCGGCGAGTCCGGGACAGGCAAGGAAGTGCTGGCCCGCTACGTCCACACCCGCTCGGCACGGGCCAAGCGCCCGTTCATCTCGATCAACTGCGCGGCCATCCCCGAGCATCTGCTGGAGTCCGAGCTGTTCGGCCACGAGAAGGGCGCCTTCACCGGCGCAATCGCCCGCCGCATCGGCAAATTCGAGGAAGCAACCGGCGGCACGCTGCTGCTCGACGAAATCTCGGAGATGGACGTCCGCCTGCAATCGAAACTGCTCCGCGCCATCCAGGAGCGCGTGATCGACCGTGTCGGCGGCACCAAGCCCGTCCCGGTGGACATCCGCATCATCGCGACCTCGAACCGCAACCTGGTGGACGCGGTGCGCGAGGGCACGTTCCGCGAGGACCTCTTGTTCCGACTCAACGTCGTGAATCTGAAGATCCCGCCGCTGCGCGACCGTCCCGCCGACATTCTCGAGCTCGCCCAGCACTTCGTGAAGAAATACGCCGAAGCCAACGGCGTGCCGGTGCGCCCGATCTCGGCGGAAGCGCGCCGCGTGCTCTCCACCAACCGTTGGCAGGGCAACGTCCGCGAACTCGAAAACACCATGCACCGTTCGGTCCTGATGGCGCAGGGCGACGAGATCGGCGCCGATGCGATCCTCACGCCCGACGGCGACCGCCTCGACCTCGCCAAAACCGTGCCGGCCGTGGCGCATGCCACGATGGCCGCCGAGCAGGTGACGCGGGCCCTGGTCGGCCGCACCGTCGCCGATGTGGAGCGCGACCTGATCCTGGAGACGCTGAAGCACTGCCTCGGCAACCGGACCCATGCCGCCAATATCCTGGGCATCTCGATCCGGACGCTGCGCAACAAGCTCAACGAATATTCCGACGGCGGCATTCCGATCACGCCAGCCGGCACCCCGGGTGAATATCCGAGGATGCCGATGGTGGGGGCGTAGGGGCTCCTGCCAAACATTGACACTGCGAATGCCCGGGCTGGTCCCGGGCATTTTTATTGATGAAGTGCAGACAACCCCCATGACTCTCAATGTCGTCCTGGCGAAAGCCAGGACCCATTACCCCAGGGAAGAGTTTGGCGAAGATTCGTCGTTCGGTACTCCTATCACCCTCCGTCGACAGATTCCGCGGTATGGGTCCTGGCTTTCGCCAGGACGACGTTGGGGAGGCAGCGTGCGTCAAACCCGCAGACCGCAACATGGCCGCACCGCGTTCTCCGACTAGGTCAAGCCCCTGCAAGGCCCTATAAACCCGCGTGAGAACCACGCGAGGATAAACATGTCTCAAGCTCAAATCACGGACTGGCTGGCGACGCAGCGGCAGGCGATGATCGATCTGCTGCGCGATGTCGTGAACATCGATTCCGGATCCTATGACAAGGAAGGCGTCGATGCGGTCGGGGCGCGGTTCGAGAAGCATTTTGCCGAGCATGGCATTCCGTTCCGGCGCGAAAGCCACGGCACTTTCGGCGATGCGATCCACGCCGAGGTGGCAAAGCCCGGCAGCAACGAGAAGCCGGTGCTGTTGATGGGACATCGCGACACCGTGTTCGGCAAGGGCGAGGCCGGACGGCGTCCGTTCACGATTCAAGACAAGCGCGCCTATGGTCCTGGTGTTGCCGACATGAAGTCCGGCGTCGTCATGAACATGTTCGTGGCAACCGCCTTCCACAAATTCGGCGGCAACCCGCACCCGATCAAGCTGCTGATTACCTCGGACGAAGAGATCGGCTCGCCCTCCTCGCGGCCGGTGATCGAGCGCGAAGGACGCGCCGCGCGCGCCGTGTTCAATTCCGAGCCGGGCCGCCCGACCGGCAATATCGTCACGGGACGCAAGGGCGGCATCTTCATGCATTTCGCCATCACCGGCAAAGCCGCGCATTCCGGCGCCAATTTCGCCGCCGGCGTCAGCGCGATCGGCGAGCTCGCGCACAAGATCGTGCATATCCACGCGCTGACCGATCTCGACAAGGGTATCACGCTCAATGTCGGCCTCGTCTCGGGCGGGCAGTCCGTCAACACCACGGCGCCTTACGCGGAAGGGCAGATCGACCTGCGTTATGTCGATCCCGCCGATCGCGCGAGGGTGATGGCCGCGATCGAGACCATCATCGCGACGTCCTACGTTCCCGGCACCAGCGCGACGCTGACGATCAAGGGCGAGTTCGTGCCGGTGGTGCAGAGCGCCGATTCAAAGGCGCTGTTCGAGAACTATCAGGCCGCCGCAAGGCAGGCCGGTCTCACCACGCTTCAAGGCGAGTTCTCCGGCGGCTGCGCCGATTCCGGCTTCACCGCCGCGGTCGGGACGCCGACCATCTGCGGGCTCGGACCGGTCGGCGGGCTCGCACACACGCCGGAGGAATATCTCGAGCTCGACAGCATCGTGCCGCGCGCGCAGGCGCTGGCGCTGGCGATCTTGCGGGGGTAGTCGCCACGCATTCCGCCGTCATGCCCGGGCTTGTCCCGGGCATCCACGTCTCTCTGGGAATCACGGCTAAGCGTGGATGGCCGGGTCAAGCCCGGCCATGACGAGGAGAGAGCCGTCACGAATAGCTCGGCGCATCCGGCCTGCGGAAGATCTGGATGGGGTCGCCCGGCACGATCGGATGGCCGCTGAACATCGCATAGGCGTAGAGCGCGAGATAGGCGATCGCGAGCGCGCCGACCGCATAGAAGGCCCAGGTCGCGACGCGTTTCATCATTGCGCTCCATTGCTGTCCCGGCGGGAGGCTCAGGCAGCGCTTCTAGAGCGATGAGGAGGAAAAGGCCAGCCTGCACGGTCTGTGGCCGGCGGCGATCAAATGCCGCGCCGGACCTGGGTGGGAACGCTGACGTCCGCAAGCCGGAGTGCGTCTTCGTCCTGATCCACCGCCACGTACTGGCCGTGCCAATAGGCCAGCGCAGCGTTACGCGTCGAATTCCTGACGTCTCGCACCCGTCCGATGATGATCCCATGCGAATGGCGCTCGAAGATCTCCTCGACTTCGCAATCGACGGCGGACAATGCGCCAACCAGCAGCGGAACACCGGAGACCGCCGTCACCCATCTGGCGCCCGCGAAACGATCGGCACCCTTGAGCCCGCCCTTGCCGGCAAAGCGCTCGGCGATATCGAGCTGATCGGCCGCGAGGATGTTCACGCCGAAGGCACCGTAGCGGCGGATCAGCGGGAAGGAGGAGGCGTCGCGGTTGATGCTGACGATCAGCGTCGGCGGATCGACCGAGAACGAGCTGACCGAGGTGACGGTCATGCCGGTAATGTCCTTGCCCCGTCCGGCGGTGATGACGCTGACGCCGCCGGTGAGATGGCGCATGGCGCCGCGGAAATCGGCGGGGGAGACGACATTTTCGGTCATGAGATCGCGGGGCACTACATTCATGGCATCGTCCCCAAGTGGGGGTCCCTCTCTATCTAGGTACGATCGTCCGCCGACAAAAGGTGGCTCAGGATCGAGCCTTCGAGACCCGCGAGCTCGGCCGAGCCGCGTTCGCGGGGCCGGGCCGTGTTAACCACAACGTCGTGGGCGATCCGCCCGTCCTCGATCACCAGCACCCGGTCGGCCAGCGCGACCGCCTCGGCGACATCGTGGGTCACCAGGATCGCGGTAAAGCCCTGGTCGCGCCAGACGCGCTCCAGCAACCGCTGCATCGAGATGCGGGTCAACGCGTCCAGCGCGCCAAGCGGCTCGTCGAAGGCGAGCACACGGGGACGCGAGACCAGCGCGCGGGCAAGGGCTACGCGCTGCTTCTGGCCGCCCGACAGCACCGAGGGCCACTGGTCGCGCTTGTCGGTTAGTCCAACTTCGGTCAGCGCCTTCTCCGCGCGCGAATGCGCGTCGGACGAGGCGCGATCGCGGCCGAGGCCGACTTCGACATTGGAGAGAACGCGGGCCCAGGGCAACAGCCGCGGCTCCTGGAACATCACGCGGATATCCTCGGGCTTCACGGCGTCGCCGAGCGAGATGCTGCCGGCGTCGAACTTCTCCAGACCGGCGATGAGGCGCAGCAGCGTGCTCTTGCCGCAGCCGCTCTTGCCCACGATGGCGACGAACTGGCCGGCGGGGATGTGCAGGTCGATGCCGCGCAGCACCTCGTTGTCGCCGTAGGATTTGCGCAAGCCACGGATGCTGAGCGGCAGCCCGCTCGTTTGCACCGGGCGCTCCTCGCGCACGACGCGGGCGTGAGGCGCGAAATGGGCACGGCTGGCGAGTTCGGTGTCCGGAAGGGAGGTACGAAGGGCTGTCTGCATGTGATTCCCAGTATGTCTGCTCAGCGTTTCCAATAAGCGGGGTGCCAGGAGAGCGTCAGGCGCTCCAGCACGCGGGAGGCGCTGTCGGCGAGCTTGCCGAGCAGCGCGTAGATCAGGATCGAGAGCACCACGACGTCGATCAGCATGAACTCGCGCGCCTGCATCGCCATGTAGCCCAGCCCCGAAGACGCCGCGATGGTCTCGGCGACGATCAGGGTCAGCCACATGATGCCGAGCGCGAAGCGGATGCCGACGAAGATCGAGGGCAGCGCGCCCGGGAAGATCACCCGACGAAACAGCTCGCCGTCGGTCATGCCGTAGATCCGGCCCATCTCGATCAGCTGCGGATCGACGGTGCGGATGCCGTGCAGCGTGTTGAGGTAGATCGGGAAGAACACGCCGAGCGCGACCAAAAACAGCTTCGCGCTCTCGTCGATGCCGAACCACAGGATGACCAGCGGGATCAGCGCCAGATGCGGCACGTTGCGCACCATCTGCAGCGTGGTGTCGGTGAGCTTTGACGACAGCTGCGACAGGCCGTTGGCGAGGCCGAAGGCAAAGCCGATGCTGCCGCCGATCAGGAAGCCGATCGAGGCGCGCCAGAACGAGACCCAGATGTTGCGCACGAGCTCGCCGGAGAGCAGCAGCTTCCAGCCCGCAAGCAAAACATCGCTCGGTGCCGGCAACACCCGAATCGGCACGAAGCCGGTGACGCTGGCGACCTGCCAGATCGCGATGATGGCGAGCGGCACGATCCACTGGATCAGGCCGTCGACGCGCGGCAGGCGCAAGCTGCGCGGGAGTGAAACGCTGTCGATCAGGCTCATGATTGCGACACCTGCTGCTGCGGACGATAATCGCTGCCGACCGTCTCGCCGAAGGGACCACCGTTGAAGTGAAGCCTGGTCACGTTGCTGGGCTGCTCCAGCGAGAGCAGCGGGAACACCAGCTCGGCGAAACGATAGGCTTCCTCCAGATGCGGGTAGCCCGACATGATGAAGGTATCGATGCCGATGTCCTGATACTCCTTGATGCGGGCCGCGACCGTCTGGGCGTCGCCGACCAGCGCCGTGCCGGCGCCGCCGCGCACAAGGCCGACGCCGGCCCACAGGTTCGGGGCGATCTCGAGCTTGTCGCGCTTGCCGCCGTGGAGCTGCGCCATGCGCTGCTGGCCGACCGAATCCATCCGCTCAAAATTCTTCTGCGCGGTCGCGATGGTCTCGTCGCTGACATGCTTGATCAGCTCATTGGCCGCACGCCAGGCCGCGTCGCTGGTCTCGCGGACAATCACGTGGAGCCGGATGCCGAAGGATAGTTTTCGACCGCGCGCCGCTGCGACCTCCCTCACCTTGGCGATCTTCTCCGCGACCAGCGCCGGCGGCTCGCCCCAGGTGAGATATTTGTCGACAGTGTCGACGGCGACGTCGATGCCGGCATCCGACGAGCCGCCGAAATAGAGCGGCGGACGCGGCGACTGCACCGGAGGAAACAGCAGCTTGCCGCCTTCGACGTGGATGTGCTTGCCGTCGACATTGACGGTCTTGCCGGCGAGCAGCTCGCTATAGACGCTGAGGAACTCGCGGGTGACCTCGTAGCGCTCGTCATGGGCGAGGAAGATGCCGTCGCCCTTGTTCTCGACGGGATCGCCGCCGGTGACGACGTTGACCAGGAGCCGGCCGTTGGTGATGCGGTCGAGCGTCGCGGTCATGCGCGCGGCCACGCTCGGCGATTGCAGGCCGGGCCTGACCGCCACGAGATAGCGCAGCCGCTCGGTGAACGGCGCGACCGAAGAGGCGACGATCCAGGAATCCTCGCAAGACCGCCCGGTCGGCAGCAGCACGCCGAAATAGCCGAGTTGGTCGGCGGCCTGCGCGATCTGGCGCAGATAGTTGAAATTGACCTCGCGGCCGCCGATGCCGGTGCCGAGATAGCGACCGTCGCCGTGGGTCGGCAGGAACCAGAGGATGTTGCTCTTGGATTGGCTCATGAAGCTGGCCTCCGCGCCACGTCGGAAATCTTGATGGATTTGGGGATCAGGTTGAGCGCGAAGAACGCGTCCGCAACCTGCTGCTGATCGGCAATGACGGCGTCGGTCAGCGGCTTGATGCCGTAGGATTGCCGCTTCAGCGCGACCTCGACCACCGGAACCGACAGGCCGATCGACGGCGCCAGCTGCTCGGCAACCGCGTGGATGTCGCCCTTGGCCCAAACGTCGACCGCGCTCAGCTCGGCCAGCACGGCGTCGACGATCCTCGGATTGGCTTCGAGGAATTTCTTCGAGGAAAAATAGAACTGGTAGTTGGCGACAATGTTCGTGCCGTCAGCGAGCGTGCGCGCGCCGGTCGCCGCTTCCGCGGCGGCCTGGAACGGATCCCAGATCACCCATGCATCGACTGCGCCGCGCTCGAAGGCGGCGCGCGCATCGGCCGGCGCCAGAAACACCGGCTCGATCTCGGAATATTTGACGCCGGCTTTCTCCAGCGCCTTGACCAGGAGGTAATGGACATTGGAGCCCTTGTTGAGCGCGACCTTCTTGCCTTTGAGGTCGGCGACCGATTTCAGCGGGCTGTCTTTCGGCACCAGGATCGCCTCGCCCTTCGGCGCCGGCGGCTCGTAGGCGACATACTGGATCGGCGCGCCGGCGGCCTGCGCGAAGATCGGCGGGGCTTCGCCGGTGTTGCCGAAATCGATCGCGCCGACATTGAGCGCTTCGAGCAGCGGCGGACCGGAGGGGAATTCGGTCCACACCACCTTGTAGCCCTCGGCAGCTAACTTCGGCTCCAGCGTGCCCTTGCTCTTGAGCAGCACCAGCTTGCCGTATTTCTGGTAGCCGATGCGGACCACCTTGTCCTGACCGTAGGAGGTGCCGACCGCGGCAGCGACAATGCCGACCGACATGACGATGGCTGCGATTACGCGTTGAACGATACGCCTCATGTTCAAACCCTTTTGAATGGGAAGGCTGGTTGGCACGATCAGGCTGCCGGGTTGCGCCAGACGATGTCGCGAATGACGATCGGCTTGGGGATCAGCCCGAGCTTGTGGAAGCGGTCGGCGACGCCCTGCTGGGTCGTGACGATGTCGTCGGTGACGGGACCGACCACGAAATTCGCGCGATTGGCGGCGAGGGTCTGGATGTCCAGCGGGACGCCGGTGATCGCGGCGAGCGATTTGGCGACCTCGTCGCGATGCTGCTCGGCCCATCGACCAGCTGCGGTCGTCACGTCGATGATCTGCTGCAGGATCGCGCCGTGATTCCTGGCGAAATCGCGGTTGGCAATGAAGAAGGAATTGGTCTTGGTGATTTCGCGCGCATTGATCAGGATGCGGCCGCCCTGCTTGGTCTCCCCGATCGCGAAATACGGATCCCAGATCGCCCATGCCTCGATGCTGCCATTGGCAAAGGCAGGCCCGGCATCCGGCGGCGTCAGATAGACCGGCGTGATGTCGGCATAGGTGAGGCCCGCTTTCTCCAGCGTCTGCACCACGATGTTGTGGGCGCTGGAGCCCTTGGTAAAGCCGACGCGCTTGCCCTTCAGGTCAGCGATGCCGCGGATCGGCGAGTCCTTCGGCACCAGAATGCCCTGTCCGTTGGTGATGGGCTGGCCGGCGGCATAGACGATCGCCGCGCCCGCGGCCTGGGCGAACACCGGCGGGGAATCGCCGACCGCGCCGAAATCGACGCTGCCGACATTCATCGCCTCCATCATTGGAGGCCCCGACGAGAACTCGACCCATTTCACGTCGATGCCCAAGGGCGCGAAATGTTTTTCCAGGGCGGCCTGCTGACGCGTGATAACCAGCACGCCGGTCTTCTGGTAGCCGATACGAATTTCCTTCACAGCGCCTTGTGACGCTGCTTGCGCGTTGGCATGCGAAGCGAATGCGGCGACTGCCGCAGTTCCAACGGATAGTTTGAGAAAGTCCCGACGTTGCATCCGACACTCCCGGCCGCGTGCGGCCGTCCCTCATTCGTGTTCGGGAATGATGGTGCGGCTTATCGGAGGTGTCGAGACGCGCGGAAAAATAGCGATGCAAGCACTGCAGGCGTGGCAGAGCGCATGATTAATCTTTCAATCCATTGAGCGAATGCAGGGGATATTTTTCCGCACGCGAATGTGAAAAACGCACGCGCCAGACCGAGAATAAAAAAAATCGCGAAAACAACCCCATGCACAGTAGCCGGGGCGTGCGAAAACAACGACTTACGCCTTATCCGAAATTGCTTTGACTCGTCGGGCAAAACAGGAGCAGGATGGCATCATGGCGGCGTTGCGGATGGACCGGTCCCTGCCGGCCTAATGCAGCCACCTCACCGGCAGATTTTGCAGCCCGCGAAAGGCCCAGCCGCCGATCCGCACCGGTTCGTCGTCGGCGATCTCGAGCCGGCCGGCACGGGCGAACAAGGTCGGCAGTGCGACGTCGGCGATCATGGCGCGCGAGGCCCAGGCACCGGCGCAGAAATGCGGGCCGGCGCCGAACGCGACGCTCTTGGCCGTATCACGCCGCACGTCGAACTGGTCGGCGCGCTCAAAATGCTTCTCGTCGCGGTTGGCGGAGCCGAACATGAGGAACACCCGCTCATCGGTTTCGAACGCGACGTCGCGGATCGTCCACGGCTTTGCGATGCGTCGCGGCGACATGCCGATCGGCGAGATCCAGCGGGCATATTCCTCGAAGGCCTGCAGCCACGTCACCTCGCCCTTGCGCACGAGATCGAGCTGGTCGGGATGGCTCAGCAACGCCCACACCGTGCCGGCGATCGCCTTGCGCGGCTCGTTTTGGCCACCGGAGATCGCGAGTTTCACGTTGGCGCGCACGCTCTCCATCGCCATGCCCGAGGCGAGCAGCACGCCGAGGATGCTCTGGTCGGGATGCTTGCGCATCACCGGCAGGATGTCGTCGATCGCCGCATCGATGCCCGATGTCGCCGCATGGCAACGCGCCTCGACGGCTGCGTCGCCGCTGTAATTGGCGATGCCCTCGATCATGCCCTGTGACCAGGCGTCCATATCCGCAAAGCCGATATTGGTGAGGCCGGTGATCGACTTCAGGCATTCGCCGGAGAACGGCAACGCGAAGTCGCGCATGAAATCGATCCGCCCGGGCGCGATCGCGTCGATGATGCGGTCGGCATGGGCCTGGAACAGCGCGGCCCAGTGGGCCTTCACCGTCTTCGGCGACACCGTCGGAAACATCGCGCGGCGCTCGACCTGGTGCGCCTCGCCGTCCTTGCGCATCATGTTGTGGCCCATCAGCCGGTTCATCAGGCCCGCGGGCTGGTGCGAGGAGAACACGTCGATCTGCTTCTCGGAGATCGAGATATCGTCGCGGCTCGTCAGCAGCGTCGAGCCGAGCTGCGGCACGAAGGCGATTGGCGCCTCCTTGCGCATTGTCGCGAGCATCGGGTACGGGTCGGCCCAGAACGCGACAGGGTCGATGTCAATGCGCGGCGCGGTGCTCAAGCTTCGCTCCATTGCTGATCACCGCCAAGGTTAGCGGCTTCAGGAGGCGCCGTCTGTCCCCAGCGATTGGGACAGGAGCCGTGGGTCCGTACTCACAAATCCGGTACGCGCGGATAGGTTGAAAATACAAGGCGCGCTCAGAGGTTGAGCTTGTCAAGCTCCAGCTATTAGATAGACTAGGATTTATCAGCGCTCGCGCCGCCATCCGCGAGGATGGCCGCGGCATTTGATATTTTTTACTTTCGAACAATCCTCCGCACACATTTCACAGTCCGCCGAGTTGAGACGGACGAATCTATCAGAACCCGGCATCGAAGGATTGGATTCGAAGCATTTAAGGTTTCGACAACTGCGCCGACTATAATCATCGCTATCCTGAACACCGCCGTCCTGGTCCAGTCGTCGCGTTACGCGCCGAGATGCATGCGCGGCTTTGGTCACTTAAGCGGTCCAAAATATGGACCTCCGATCATCTTTGAATAGCGACACGATGGGAGATGAATGAAAACCCCAGTTGCAAAAATGCAAGATCCACCCGAGTCGAAACTCGACCAATTCCTTCGTCAGGCCGGCGCATTGGTTAAGTTATCAGCATTCGCTGCGCTCTTCGTTTACGCCATCTTCCATGCGTCTGATCTGTCGAACTGGCTTTCGACCATCACACACATAGAGGCTTTCAACATCAAATTTGATCGGCTCGCGGCGGAAAGAAAAGTCGACGCCCTAAACACCGCAAAGACTTCCGTCTCGAACCGAGACTTCGCGCAAGGAGCGATCGTAAGAGCCGCACATGTTGGAGAGGCCGTAGCGGGAGCGCGAGTACTCTGGCTTGACACCAATCTGCCAAACAACGTGGTTGAACGTCAGATTCTTGAGGCGATGAATATTCATGTGCAAAGAGCGCTCGCGGCAGACGAGGCCCAGCGCCTCGCATTGCAGGCAGTCGAGGATAAAGAGCCCTACGATCTGATTATCAGCAACGTGAGTGATGTGCCGGGCAAAGGACCGCTCTCAAAGTGCCGTGTTGCGTTCTCGCAGGCGCCGGCCGGCGAGAAGTCGTCGGGAAGCCTCGATGATCTAAATACATCACTGAACAACTCGCCCAAGATGGGGTTTGCTTTCGCCGAATGGCTGGCGACAAATGCCAAAACGGCAGATGCCTACATGCGACCCGAACAACCCAGGCTGATCTTCTATTCCGGCAGCAATGGCGGTATCGCGTCGACTGCCTGCGCTCGGATCGTGACTAATTTCGCTGACATCCTCCTGCATAGCGTTGTGAGCGCTCTGGAAGAGTCTCGATGGAGTAAAATGCCGCCGTTACAAGCAGCAAAGCCCATCTCGAAGACATCAGATCGGCCCACCAAGCCGGAGCTTGACCAGCAGTAGCTCCGTTTGACCCGGGCCGGCTGGAGGCAGCATACGATGAACATAGGCGGCACTTGCGGTCGGTCGGGGTCAAATGCAGGCTGATGCCCAGCCCCCGCGAGATCGCTTCGGGGATTTTCGTGCCCTCAGAGCGAAACCGGCAAACTCCGCATCCGGCCGTTGCAGCTGACTCATCCCTACGGTTCGCTGGAACCGGCCAGGCCGCGAAAATGAGCAGAAGTACAGGCCTTGTAACTAGCGCTGCGCCGGGGCCGCGGGCGACAAATGGCGACTGGACTACATGCACCAACCGGACCTGCAAGTGGCAGCACGACAACTACGCGTCCAGCTCCTCGTTTGTTGGCGCTTATGATGAGTCGTCCCGGACTGCCGCCCGGGGCGGCCGCGTCACTTCGTCGGCCCGCACCTGGGGCGTGTTCAAAACCGCAAGCAAAGGCTATGAGCTCCTCTCCTCCGTCATACCCCAAGGCAACAGGATTAATCTTCCATTCCTGCGGAATCCGGGGCTCCAGACGCGTCTCTGATTAAGTATCCAGGAAATCCCACTCGTGCCCCAACACCCAGCGTATGGCGGAGTGTTTGCCGGCTAACATGCCCCACTCAAAATCGGTGTACGGCCCCAAATTGCGCTTTCCAAATCGCCGCTCGACTTCTTTGGCGGCCTTGCGGGCCCCCTTCCAGATATCCTTCGATATCGTCTGCGTTCCACGCGGTCTTGGCTCGCTGAAATCCTCTTTGTCGACAAGGATCGTCTTTCCGCTTTTTATTGACTCGGCACGCATCTGATGATGGTCGTACCACCGCCTAAGCGTCAGCTCGTCTTCGACCTCCTGTATCTCCTTCAAGCTTCGTGGCGGCGCTTCGTATAGTTGCGATTCCCGCGTCAAATCCGCCACATCATCTTCAAAGTGCGCCTTGAGGGCATCAACTATCGATGTGAAATATTGCGACCGTTCCTCCGCAAACAGGGATGTCAAATCTGGGTGCGGCAATCGGTTGTCGCCGTCCTGAGAGCTGAAATCCTTTGTATTGTGTGTAACAAACGCATACTCGTCGTCCGCTTCACCACGGCCGACGGCTTCGGCGTAGATCTCAATGATGAGCGCGTCCGCAATACTGTTACGGGACCTATGGAAGGGCGCCCTTTTTTCGAATGCCCGCTCCACGGCGCGAGGTTTCAGCTGCTCCGTGGTTTCGAGAATGTTCGATCCAAGCAATAGCTGCTCGACCGCGGGTTACTAACTCTGCAATCTGGTCGCCGAAGTTGGTTAGGCTGCGTTCGAGTTCATCTATCTCGTTCAACACAGTCGCCTTGCGACGTCTGGAGCCAAACCGCTCCGTTGTGTCACGTGTCCTCCGCAAGGCGGACGAAAGACTTTGTGCGCTCTCTTTGACCAGGCGCTCCTTGTTACGTGTAAACTCCTCAAGCACGAGTCTAGGAACCAGGAAGTATAAGCTTATTCCGTTCAAACTCTCCATCGTGTGAATAAGATGGCGGTTCCTATGGTCGCCCGCGATGTCCAGCCAAACACAGGTGTCCAATAGCAACCCTATCCTCGGTGCCGTCACCATCGCCCCCAAACCGCTGCTGCGCTGGGGTATTTAGCACAGGTTGTCGGACACGTGGCGTAGTAGTTTGCAGGATTCTTGAGCACACTCTCAGTTCAACCTCAGAGTCAGAAGCCGCAGCACGATCGCAAACAGCTCGCTTTGCGAGGAGATGCCGAGCCGTTCATAGGCGCGCTTGCGGTACGTCAGGGTCGAATGCAGGCTGATGCCGAGCGCCTGCGAGATCGCCTCGGAGCTGAGGCCCGAGAGGATGCGCCGGCAAACGTCCTGCTCGCGCGGGGTGAGGCTGGCGAGCGGCGCGCGCGTCGCGAAGAGCGCGGCGAGAGACTGCTCGGTCGTCGGCGCCGAGCCGTGCTGGAAATGGCGCGCCACGCTCGCACTGATGGCGGGTGCGATGGCCTCAAGCCGCGCACGCTGGGCGTCGCTGAAGCGGCCCTGGACGGCGATGCGATAGAAATTGACGTAGAAGCAGGTGTCGTCGACCCAGATCGCGGTCGCGCATTTGTCGACGATGCCGGAATCCACAAAGAACATTTTGCGGTAGCGGGCGCCGTACATGCGCGGCGCGAAGGCGGGCAGCACGAGCGTCGCGCGGCCCTCGCCTTCGAACAGCGCATCGCGGTTGGGATCGGATTGGTGGAACTGCCCGGCATAGGCGGCGCCGAGATCGCCGCCGATCGGGATGTTGCCGGCATCGAGCAGGCAGTGTGCGGCGCCGGCGCGGCTCAGCGCGAACACCATGCAATGCCCGACCCCGGCCTGCCGGCGCAGTGTATCGATCAGGATATCAGGGAAATCCGGGCGACCGATGGCGAGCACCGCGGGCGTGACATCGCCGGTTGCCGGATTTGCGGGCGTCCCGTGAGGGCGCATCGTTTTCTCCCCATCGCCTTTTGACGAAATTTATCAGCAATGGCCGCGCAGCGGAAGGCGGGTGTCGCCGGATATCTGCCGTAACGTCGCCAAGCCAGGCGGACGAAGGATGACCCCTCAGTCAGCACTTGTCCGCAAAATCTTGTCCATTGCTTTTCCCTTGGCCAGCTCATCGATCAGCTTGTCCAGGTAGCGGATCTCTCGCATCGTCGGCTCTTTGACATCCTCGACCCGGACGCCGCAAACCACGCCCTTGATCAGGGCTCGCGAAGGATTGATCTTGGGGGCTTTCGCAAAGAAGGTTTCGAAGTCCGTCCGCTGTTCCAGTTGAGCTTGCAGCTCCTTCTGACCATAGCCTGTCAGCCAGGAGATGACCTGATCAACCTCTGCTTTGGTGCGTCCTTTCTTCTCCGCCTTCGCAACGTAAAGCGGGTAAACGCTTGCGAAGCTGGTGGTGTAGATCCGGTGTTTTGTCATGAGCACTCCGGGATCGCTTGTTGCAGGACGTGACACCTTACCCCGCCGCCGCCTTCGCCGGCGCGACGCTGACGGCGAGCTTGCCGTAGCGGTCGGTGAACGCCTCGGTGTCGATTTCCTCGAGCTTGATCTCGCCGCTCATGACGCCTTGCTTCCACGCCGCCTGCGCCGGATCGTTCTGGAATTCCGGCATCACCTCGCGGCCGAACAGCTCCAGCGATTCGCAGATGTGCTCGTGGCTGTTCTTGCCCGCCTGGTTCAGCAGGATGACCTGGTCGATGTGCGAGCCCTGGAAGCGCTTCAGCTTCTTGCGGATGGTCTCGGGCGAGCCGATCAGGCCGCCGCGCAGCGCGGCTTCCTGCGCCTCGGGGTTATCGCGTTTCCACTTGTTGTACTCGTCCCACATGTTGACGGTGTAGGGCGCCGGACGCTGGCGGTTCTGCGAGGCGCCGTAGAAGCGCAACGCGAACTGGAAGAAGGTGGCGCCGTCGGCGCGGGCGCGGGCCTCCTCGTCCGTCTTCGCGCACATGAAGAACGACACCAGCGCCATGTTCGGGTTGATCTCGTAGTCGGCGAGCTTGGCGAGACGCTTGGTCATGGCGTTGTAATAGGCGTGCACCCAGGCATGCGCGGCATCCGCGCTGACGAACTGGAAGCCGAGCGCGCCAAAGCCGTGGCGGCCGGCGCGTTCGATGGTCTGTAGTTGCGAGCAGGCCATCCACAGCGGCGGATGCGGCTTCTGCACCGGCTTTGGCACGACATTGCGCAAGGGGATGTCGAAATATTTGCCGTGATGCTCGCTTCCCGCGTCCTTGAACATCGGGAAGATCGCAGCGACGGCCTCCTCGAACACCTCTTTCTTGGTCTCCATGTCGCGGCCGAACGGCGTGAGCTCGGTGATCGAGGCGCTCTCGCCCATGCCGAATTCGCAGCGGCCGTTGGAGAGCAGGTCGAGCACCGCGACGCGCTCGGCGACACGTGCGGGATGGTTGGTGGTGAGCTGGAGGATGCCGTGGCCGAGCCGGATGTTCTTGGTGCGCTGGCTTGCGGCTGCGAGAAACGATTCCGGCGAGGGCGAGTGCGAGTACTCTTCGAGGAAGTGATGCTCGACGACCCAGGCGTGGTCGTAACCGAGCTGGTCTGCGAGTTCCATCTGCGAGAGCGCGTTCTGGTAGAGGTTGAGCTCGTCGCCGGCCACCCAGGGACGTGGCAGTTGCAGCTCATAGAAGATGCCGAACTTCATGACGCCTCTCCCAAGTTTTCCTGCAAGTGTTTTTGCCGCATATATTTTTGTTGCGGGCATCTTAATGGGTGGGGCGGTGCTGTCTATGCAGTCGCAATTCCGCCTTGCGGGAGAAGGTGCTTTTCGGCGCGGCGGCCATTCAGGACCACACCGATGAAGGTGAAGCGGACCAGCAGATGATAGCTCGCCAGCATCGGAGGAAGCGCGACGCCGAGAATGATCGCGAACTTGATCAGCCCGGGCCAGTCGAGCTGCGACAGCGCGACCTGCAGCGCCATCACGATCGGCAGGTGGATCAGATAGAGCCAGTAGGATGCATCGGCGAGGTAGCGCCACGTCCGACTGAAGCCGGACATGAAGCGGAGGGCGAGGCCGAGGACCGCGAATGTGGCAACCCAAATCGCCGGTGCGTAGAGGATTGCGGAGATCAGCCTCAGCGTGGCGAAGCTGACCGGCAGTTTCGGCGCGACAGGCGACGACAGCATTACGCCTGACAACGCGAAGCTGACCAGGATCAGGACGAGCGCGAGCAGGACATACGCCAGCCAGCGTCGCTCGATGAGCCGCAGCAGATCGACCTGCCGATGCAGGAGCCAGCCGACCCCGAATGCGGTGCCGAAGCCGATCCAGGCCTGCGCGTTGGTGACGAGCGATTGATCCGGCGTCCTCACGCCCATCACGTTGATCCATCGTGGGTCGAGGCAAAAGGCGATGCCGATCGGGATTGCCAGAGCCAGGGGAGCCAGCGGATTTCGCATGATCCGCGCGAAGACACGGTCAAACACCATGCGTAGCGAACCTGATGCATCAAGCCAGATCATTGCACCGCGCAGCAGGAGCATCGCGACATAGAGCTCCAGCAGCACATACAGAAACCAGAGGTGGGTCAGGGGGAACTTGGGCAATGCCGGCAGCCAGCCGGACGTGGGGTGGATCGGACCGCCATTTGGAAAGTGAGATGCCCAGATCACGATCAGAACGATCGGCATGAACACGAGCGGCCAGCCGATCACCAACGGCAGGCCGATCCGCTGTAGCCTGTCCCTGACGAAGCCCCAGCTCCCCCGCCGGTGAAAGCTCATGCGGGCAAAGAAGCCGGCCATCAGGAAGAAGGTCGTCATCCGGAAGACGTGGATCGTAAAGGACAGCAGGCCCAGAGCGACACTTGGATGGGTATCCTGGATGATCCAGAACCGGGGCGAGGCCGGCACAAACGACAATGTCGCGTGCAGGACGATGCCGAGCAGCAGGGCGCCACCCCTGACTGCGTCGAGAGCATGGAGCCTCTCCGATACAGGGGCGGCGGCGGTCGGCTGGGACATGAATAGGCTCGTTCCGGCTGGATGGGAGTTTATGCTGGACGGTCTAACCAATCGGCACAGCGCGTTCTCGCCTGATCCAAAAATCGGCTAGCCGATTTCGCGGCGCGGCTGGCTGAGTTCGGCGCTGTCGGGCCTGCTCAGCGCCTCACGCCGGAATTCGGTCGGAGTCATGCCGGTCTCCGCCTTGAACGCGCGATTGAAAGGCCCGATTGACTGGAAGCCCGCATCCATGGCGATGGTCAGCACCGGGACCTCCCGTTGCATCACGTCGGACAGCGCCAGCCTGGCGTCCTCGATGCGGTAGCGATTGAGGAAAGCATTGAAGTTGCGATAGCCCAGCCCTTCATTGATCGCCTGGCGCAGCCGATGCTCGGGAACATCGAGCCGCGCCGCGAGCGCTCCGATCGCAAGACCTTCCTGGCGGTAGGTTCGCTCCACCGTCATCAGATGATCAAGGCGCCGGAGCAGGATCGGGTCGACGACCACCCGCCCCGCGGCGGCGCGATCGGCGACCCGGGCTTGCCTTCCCGTCTCGCCGGATGCGATCGCGGCCGTGGCCTCATCGACGGCCATCGCCGGCGCGCTGAACAGGCCGATGGCGGCAAGCATGGCCACCACGAACAGCCCGAGCGCGGTCGGAAGACTGCCGGGCGCACCGGGAACCGCGACGGGAATTGCGGCGAAGCCGGCGACGGCGACGGTCGCGATAAGCACGACATTGATCGCAAGCATCGCCAGCCGCAGTCGGCGTCGCCGCGCGACCAGATCGGCGCGCCAGGTCTTGACCGTCTGAATCGCGGCAGCGAGGGCCAGCACGAGGGTGGCCAAAGCCAGGACTCGCCCGCCTGCGCCGGCCAAAGCGGGCCAGTTCGCCCAGCCCAGCGTGATCGCAAACCCGAAAGCCACGATGCTCAGCCACAGAGCGCCGTGCCAACGCCTCAGCACGAAATCGTCGTCGAACGCCGCGCGCGCCCACAGCCAGAAGACCGCAGGCTGCGCGGACAGGATCGGCAACACCCACCACCAAGCCGTTTTGGGGAGGTTGGGCGCCGTCGCGATCGCATAGAACATGCCGCCTGCGCACATCGCGATGCCCAGCAACGCCTGTTGGCCGGTCGCACGACGCAGCAAGGCCACGAGAACGATCAACAGGAACACGCCGCTCGCCGCGCCGCGAAGTCCGAGATCGATCGCCGTCAGCCCCGTCGCGGTCACAGCTCGTATCCCCGTTCGATGCCAAATTGTCGCATCGCCTTCGCACGGGCACAACCCAAACTTGTGCTTGTGGTCTGGCGGCAGCCAGCATCGCAACTGGACGGATTGATCCAGATCAAGGCGTCAGTGGCCCTGCTGCATCTAAAGTGCGGCAAGGCAACGGCCCGGATGCCGTCCCAATCCCCACATTTCAGACGAGACCGAATATGTCGGCCCCCGACGACGCGACTTCGCGCGTGCGCCGTAAGCGCATGGAGATTTTCGCATTCCTGTTCCTGACCGCAATCGTGATGCCCGTCCTCGCGGTCGGAACGGTCGGCTCCTACGGGCTTGGCGTCTGGATCTACCAGATGTTCGCCGGCCCTCCCGGCCCACCGCCCTCCCCGCATTGATCTCCTCGAAGCGAAAGACAGGCATCATGGCCGAATCCAAACTCAACCGCCGCGCATTGATCACCGGCCGGGTGCTCAGCGCCGACCGCATCGTCGCGCCGCCCGGTTGCGAAATCGCCAGCATCATCGTGCAGGCGCGCCCCGAGCGTCTGGACCAGCTGGAAGCCGCGATCACCGCCCTTGCCGGCTGCGAGATCCACGGCCGCGATGCGCGAGGAAAGCTCATCGTCGTGACCGAGGCGCCTGATTCCGGCAGCCTCGGCACCCTGCTCAACACCATCCAGTCGCTGCCCGACGTCTATTCGGCGGCGCTGGTCTTTCACGCCATCGAAACGGCTTAAGGCCGGGAGAGTCGTCATGACATCGCCAAAGCTCGACCGCCGCCAGATGCTGAAGCTCGAGGCCGCCGCCATCGCGGCCGCCGCTGCGGGCATGCCGGCACCGGCCCTTGCCGCGAACCTCGTCGCCGAGCGCGACGTCGCCGAACTGAAATGGGACAAGGCCGCCTGCCGCTTCTGCGGTACCGGCTGCTCCGTGATGGTCGCGACCAAGAACAATCGCGTCGTCGCCACCCACGGCGACATCAAGGCCGAGGTCAATCGCGGCCTCAACTGCGTCAAGGGCTACTTCCTCTCCAAGATCATGTACGGCCACGACCGCCTGACCCAGCCGATGCTGCGCAAGACGGCCGGCAAGTACGACAAGGACGGCGAATTCACGCCCATCTCCTGGACCGAAGCCTTCGACATCATGGAGGTGAAGTGGAAGGAGGCGATCAAGAAGCGCGGGCCGAACGGCGTCGCCATGTTCGGCTCCGGCCAGTGGACGGTCTGGGAGGGCTATGCGGCCGTGAAGCTGTTCAAGGCCGGCTTCCGCACCAACAACATCGACCCCAATGCGCGCCACTGCATGGCTTCCGCCGTGGCCGGCATGATGCGCACCTTCGGGATCGACGAGCCGGCCGGCTGCTATGACGACATCGAGGCCACCGATGCGTTCGTGCTGTGGGGCTCCAACATGGCGGAGATGCATCCGATCCTGTGGACGCGCCTCGCCGACCGCCGGCTCTCCGCGCCGCATGTCCGCGTCGCCGTGCTCTCGACCTTCGAGCACCGCTCGTTCGACCTCGCCGACATCGGCATGGTGTTCAAGCCGCAGACCGATCTCTACATTCTCAACGCCATCGCCAACCACATCATCAAGACGGGCCGGGTCAACAAGGACTTCGTTGCCGCGCATACCATCTTCAGGCGCGGCCAGACCGACATTGGCTATGGCCTGCGGCCGGAGCATCCGCTGCAGAAGAAGGCGACGGGCGCGGCGAAGGTCAACGATTCCACCGAGATGAGCTACGACGAGTACGTCAAGTTCGTCTCGGAATACACGCTGGAGAAGGCGGCGGAGATGTCGGGCGTGCCGCTCAACCGGCTGGAGGCGCTCGCCGAGCTCTATGCGGATCCCAAGACCAAGGTGGTCTCGTTCTGGACCATGGGCTTCAACCAGCACACTCGCGGCGTCTGGTGCAACAACCTCGTCTACAACATTCACCTTCTGACCGGAAAGATCTCCTCGCCCGGCAACAGCCCGTTCTCGCTGACCGGCCAGCCCTCGGCCTGCGGCACCGCGCGCGAGGTCGGCACCTTCTCGCACCGCCTGCCGGCCGACATGGTCGTCACCAACAAGGAGCACCGCACCAAGGCCGAGCACATCTGGCAGCTGCCCGAAGGCACCATTCCCGACAAGCCCGGCGCCCACGCCGTGCTGCAGAGCCGGATGCTGAAGGACGGCCTGATCAACGCCTATTGGGTGCAGGTCAACAACAACCTGCAGGCCGGTCCGAACGCCAACGAGGAGACCTATCCGGGCTTCCGCAACCCCGACAATTTCATCGTGGTCTCGGACGCCTATCCGTCGGTGACGGCGCTCGCCGCCGACCTCATCCTGCCGACCGCGATGTGGGTGGAGAAGGAGGGCGCTTACGGCAATGCCGAGCGGCGCACGCAATTCTGGCATCAGCTCGTCCCTGCACCCGGCGAGTCCAAGTCGGACCTCTGGCAGCTCATGGAGTTCTCCAAGCGCTTCAAGATCGAGGAGGTCTGGCCGGAGGAGCTGATCGCCAAGAAGCCGGACGTGCGCGGCAAGACGCTGTTCGACGTGCTCTACAAGAACGGCCAGGTCGATAAATTCCCGAGTTCAGAGATCGAGGAAGGCTACGCCAACGAGGAGTCCAAGGCGTTCGGCTTCTACGTGCAGAAGGGCTTGTTCGAGGAATATGCCGCGTTCGGCCGCGGCCACGGCCACGACCTCGCGCCGTTCGACGCCTATCACCGCGAGCGCGGCCTGCGCTGGCCTGTCGTCAACGGCCAGGAAACGAAATGGCGTTTCCGCGAAGGCAGCGACCCCTACGTCAAGCAAGGCACCGAGGTGCAGTTCTACGGCTATCCCGACGGCAAGGCGCGCATCTTCGCCCTTCCTTACGAGCCGCCGGCAGAATCGCCCGACAACGAATATCCCTACTGGCTCTCCACCGGCCGCGTGCTGGAGCACTGGCATTCCGGCACCATGACGCGCCGGGTGCCCGAACTCTACAAGGCCTTCCCCGAGGCCGTGTGCTTCATGCATCCTGACGACGCGCAGGAGGCGAAGATCCGCCGCGGCGACGAGGTGAAGGTGGTCTCCCGCCGCGGCTTCATCCGTGTCCGCGTCGAGACCCGCGGCCGCGACCGGCCGCCGCGTGGCCTCGTCTTCGTGCCGTGGTTCGACGAATCCAAGCTGATCAACAAGGTGACGCTGGACGCCACCGATCCGATCTCGCTGCAAACCGATTACAAGAAGTGCGCCGTGCGCATCGAGCGGGTGAACGTGTCATGATGAAACGATTTGGAGTAGCGTTGCTCGCAGTCGCGATCGCGGCTGGTGCGAGCTCGCTGACCGCGCAGACGGTGACGTCAGGCCTGCGCGGCCCGACCCCGCTCAACGACGAAGGTCCGGCGCCGCCGATGCTGCCGAACCGCAATACCTCCGAAAGGGAAGTGCGCAACTATCCGGAGCAGCCGCCGGTGATCCCGCATGCGATCGACGGCTATCAGGTCGATCTCAACGGCAACAAGTGCCTGTCCTGCCATGCGCGGGCTCGCATCGCGGAATCGCAGGCGCCGATGGTCTCGATCACCCACTTCATGGATCGCGACGGCCAGTTCCTGGCTTCGATCTCGCCGCGCCGCTTCTTCTGCACGGAATGCCACGTGCCGCAGAACACGGCGACGCCGCCGGTCAGCAACGACTTCACCGACATCGACACGCTGCTGTCGCGCGCAAGCCCCGGTGGCCGCCGATGACGACGACCGCTGATGAGCCCGACGAGGGATTGAAGGCCAAACGCGGCTTCGTCGCGCGAAGCTTGGACTTTGCGGGCGAGCTCTGGCAGGTGCTGATCCGGCCGAGCTCGGTGTTCGGGCTCGGCGTGCTGGTGCTGGCGGGCTTCATGGCCGGCGTGATCTTCTGGGGCGGCTTCAATACCGCGCTGGAATTGACCAACACCGAAAAATTCTGCACCGGCTGCCACGAGATGAAGGACAACGTCTATGCCGAGCTGAAATCGACCATCCACTTCGCCAACCGCTCCGGCGTGCGCGCGACCTGTCCGGATTGCCACGTGCCGCACAACTGGACCGACAAGATCGCCCGCAAGATGCAGGCCTCCAAGGAGGTCTGGGGCAAGATCTTCGGCACCATCGACACCCGCGAGAAATTTCAGGATCACCGGCTCGAGCTGGCGGCGCATGAATGGGCGCGCTTCAAGTCCAACGATTCGCTGGAATGCCGCAACTGCCACAGCGCCGATTCCATGGACATCACCAAGCAGTCGCCGCGGGCATCGGTCGCCCATCAGCGCTTCCTGTTCACCAAGGAAAAGACCTGCATCGACTGCCACAAGGGCATCGCCCACCATCTGCCCGACATGCGCGGCGTTCCCGGCTGGCAATAGGGCGCCCCGCCCGGCTTGAACCGGCGGTGCGAATGGTTAGTTTTGGGGCTGGCGAATCGCTCCGTTTCGCCCCCTCCTCAAGACAGACATGGCCACATTCACCCCGCATCAGGATGCCGCGCTCAAGGCCGTTGGCGACTGGCTCAAGGCCAAGCCCGGCCGCAACGGCACGCCGCCGGTGTTCCGCCTGTTCGGCTATGCCGGCACCGGCAAGACCACACTGGCGCGGCACATCGCCGACGGCGTCGACGGCGAGGTGAAGTTCGCCGCCTTCACCGGCAAGGCGGCGCTGGTCATGCGCAACAAGGGCTGCGACGAGGCCTCCACCATCCATTCGCTGATCTACCGCACCCGCGAATCCGGCGAGGAGCAGCCCAGCTTCGAGCTGTGGGACGACGCCCCGGCCTCCAAGGCCAAGCTGATCGTGATCGACGAATGCTCGATGGTCGACGCCGAATTGGGCCGCGACCTGATGTCGTTCGACTGCCCGCTGCTGGTGCTGGGCGATCCCGCGCAGCTGCCGCCGATCCAGGGCGGCGGCTTCTTCACCAACACCGAGCCCGACGCGATGCTGACCGAGGTGCACCGCCAGGCCCAGGACGACCCGATCGTGCGGATGTCGATGGACGTCCGCGAGGGCCGCGAGCTCGACATCGGCCGCTACGGCGAGAGCGAGGTGGTGTCGCGCAAGGAGCTCGATCCCGATCGCGTCATGGCCGCCGACCAGGTCCTGGTCGGCCGCAACAACACGCGGCGCGCGTACAATATGCGGGTGCGCCAGCGCCAGAACATCGAGGACGTCTTCCCCGTCGCCGGCGACAAGCTGGTCTGCCTGCGCAACAACCGCAAGAAGGGCCTGTTCAACGGCGGGCTATGGCGCGTGAAATCGCGCAACACCTCCCGCTCGAAATCCCGCATTCTCAGCATGAGGCTGTCGCCGGACGAGGATCTCGGCCACAAGGTGACCAAGGTCTCGGTGCGCGCCGATTGCTTCGAGGGCGGCGTCGAGGCGATCGCCTGGGAGCAGCGCAAGCCCTATGACGAGTTCGACTACGGCTACGTGCTGACCGTGCACAAATCGCAGGGCTCGCAATGGGACGACGTCGTACTGTTCGACGAGAGCTTTGCGTTTCAGGAGAGCCGCGCGCGGTGGCTGTACACGGGCATTACGCGGGCGGCGAAGCGGCTGAGCATTGTGGTGTGAGGCTGCCGTAGCCCGGATGAGCGAAGCGATATCCGGGACAGAAGGACCCGCATGTCGCTACGCTCATGCGGGCTACGAATTCGAGCCCGGCCCTCACTTCCCCACCACAAAATAAAAATCCTCGCGCCCCGGCGGCGAGCCGTACGAAAACGGCTGCTGCACGTGCTTGGTCACAAGCCAGACGTCGTCGCGGACGATGTCGAATAGCTTTCGGATCTCGACGCGCGGCATCTTGATTTCGCGGGCGAGCGCCGTGGCGAACGGGCTGTCGGCGCCGCCGTCGCCGTCCATCGCGGTCTCGCCGTGCTTGGCGGCGTAGACCACCATGAAGCCGGCGCCGGGCTCGATGTTGGAAAAGCCCTTGTCCACCAGCTTGAGCGACAGCGTGCGCTGCATGGTCGGCGCAAACGGATTGTCGCGGCAGGCATCCAGCATGACCAGACGCACTTTTCGCGCAGCGCCCACCGCCGCGATCACCTGCTCCAGCGCAACCGCCTGGGTCTCGGCGTCCCTGTCGGCGGCGAGCTTGGCATCGACGGGAACCAGATAATTGACGCCGCCGATCTCGAAACCGTGGCCGGCGTAATAGACCACCGCCCAATCCGCCTTCTCCGCCTCGGCCGCAAACGCCTGCAACGCTTCGAAGAACTTGTCGCGGGTGAGATCGCTGACGGATATTACGGTCTGGAAGCCGACATCGCGCAGCGCGGCTGCGATCATTTTCGAGTCGCGTGGCGGATTGGGCAAGGCATGGACGTTCTTGTAGGCGCCGTTCCCGATCACGAGCGCCACGCGGCGCCCGGTGGATCCGGCTGGCGCCTGCGGGGTCAGCGCAGCCAATCGCTCCTGCGCGATCGCGCGGGCGCGCGCGACGTCGAGCTCGTCGAACTTCGTCAGCGAATAGGCCGCCGCACGATAGTCGGCACGGGCTTGGGCGAGGTCCTTCTTGCGCTCGTAGATCTGGCCGCGACCTGAATGTGCGCGGACATTGTTCGGGTTGATCTGGATCGCCGTATTATAGTCCTTCAGCGCCGCTTCGAAATCGCCCTTCAACATGTTGACGTCGGCGCGATTGTTGATCGCGTACGCGTTCTTCGGCTGCTTCTCGATCAGGCCGTTGCAGTCGGCGAAGGCCTGGTCGTACTTGCCCATCATGCCGTAGGTGATGCAGCGGTTGGCGGTGATCTGCTGCGCGCCCGGTTCGATCTTCTCGGCCTCCGCGAAATCGGCGATCGCGCCGTCAAAGTCCTGCATCAGCGTGCGCACGCGGGCGCGGTTGGTGTAGCCGAGCAGGAATTTTGGCGCGTATTTGATCGACAGGTTGAAATCGTCGAGCGCGCTTTGCAGCGCCCCCCGGCGCAACTGGATGATGCCGCGGTTGTTGTAGGGGACACCGTAGGTCGGGCGCTTCTGGAGCGCGAGGTTGTAGTCCGCCATCGCATGGTCGTCCTGGCCCGTCCGCTCATAGGCGAGGCCGCGCAAATTGAGCGTGACGACGTTGTCGGGATCGAGGTCGACGGCGATGGACAAGGTCTCGATGGCGTGGACGTAGTCGCGTTTGTTGATCAGCGTATTGCCGCGCACGGAAAGCGCGATGGCCTTGTCCTTGCCGGTGAGCCGGTCTGCGTTGAGCAAATTGTCGCAGGCCTGCGCCCTCGCCTGCGCATCCGCCTGGCGGTCGCGGCAAATGGCGAGGTCGTCGCCGGGTTTCGGATCGGCCGCCGCGATCGAGCTCCAGCCGGCCAGGAGGGCAAGCACGGCGACGAAGGTCAGGGATACGGCGCGCAGCATGTTGTCAGGTCAGCTCCAGCCATCATTCTTTAGGTCGATCACCGATCGCGCCGGTTCATCTAGCGCGGAGTTCCTGTCCTCGCCAAGCCGGGCCGCTCCAGGCGGCGCGTTTCACAGACTCGTGTCCGTCCGGCCGTAACAATCGCCCGGCCGGCCCGTATCTCGACTATCCGAAAATGCCGGGCAGGCTGTTCGCCCGGCCCCAACCGCCCTAGACTGTCAGACCTTCGGAAAGAGGATCGCCATGCGCCGACCTGCCCTCCTGTCCCTGCTCGCCGCAACCACCGCCCTGACGCTGGCCTTTGCCGCGCCGACCCGGGCCGCAGAGGATGCGGTCGTGATCCCCGCTCCTGCGGTTGATGCGGCGCCCGGTAGCGGGATCCAGACCGCCGTGATCGCCGGCGGCTGCTTCTGGGGCGTGCAGGGCGTGTTCCAGCACACCGCGGGCGTCGTCAACGCGGTCTCCGGCTATGCCGGCGGCACCAAGGCGACGGCCGACTACCAGACCGTCTCGAGCGGCCGGACCGGCCACGCGGAATCGGTCGAGATCAAATACGACCCGAAGAAGATTTCCTACGGCAAGATCCTGCAGATCTACTTCTCGGTGGCGCACGACCCGACCCAGCTCAACCGACAGGGCCCCGACAGCGGGACGCAATATCGTTCGGCGATCTTCACCACCTCCGACGAGCAGAAGAAGGTGGCCGAGGCCTATATCGCGCAGCTCAACGGCGCCAAGGTCTTCAACAAGCCGATCGCGACCAAGGTCGGCGCGCTGGAGGCGTTCTATCCGGCGGAGGCCTATCACCAGGATTATCTGACGCTGCACCCGAACCAGCCCTATATCGCCTACAACGACCTCCCGAAGGTCGAGAACCTGAAAAAGCTGTTCGCGGATAACTATATCGAGAAGCCGACGCTGGTGAGCGCCAGCAAGGCCACCAACTGATCGCAAGATCACTGAACAAGATCATCGAACGGGAGACCCATGCCCGACACCAAGACGAAAACCACGGACGACAAGGTCATCAAGAGCGAACAGCAATGGCGCAGCGAGTTGTCGCCGATGCAATACGCAGTGCTGCGCGAGAAGGCGACCGAGCGTCCCTTCTCCGGCGAATATGAGCACGACCACCGCGCCGGCACCTATACCTGCGCCGGCTGCGGCAATGTGCTGTTCGAGTCCGACGCGAAGTTCGATTCCGGCTGCGGCTGGCCGAGCTTCACCCAGCCCGCCGTCGAGGGCCATATCGACGAGGAGCGGGACGTCACCCACGGCATGATCCGCACCGAGGTGCTGTGCGCCAAGTGCAGCGGCCATCTCGGCCATGTCTTCCCCGACGGCCCGGGGCCGACGGGCTTGCGTTACTGCATCAATTCCGCGGCGCTGAAGCTCGAGCCCAAATAAACCTTGCGCGCCACCGGGTTCCGTCATGGAACCCGGCGCCGCGATGTGCTTTTCTTCCCTGGTGGTGCGGCCGGCCATGGCGTTGCGGCGGCCGCCAGGGAGGATGCCATGACGCTTGGGACCATCCTGATCATCCTGGTGATCATTTATCTCGTCGGCGGCCTGTCGGGCCGCGTCGGTGGCTACGGCTACGGAATGGGTCATTCCGGCATGGGGATCGGCGGCCTTGTCCTGGTGGTGCTGCTCGTGCTGCTGCTCCTTGGCAAGCTATAAACCATTCAAGCCATTGATATTATTATAGTTTTCGGCCTTGCGGAGCTGCCATGCGCGGATTCATCATCTCGCATCGCGGGGGTCGCAATTTTGTCAAAACGGGCTATATTAGAGGACGAAAATGACATGTGCGGCGCCCACTCCATGGTGGCCTCTGCCCGTCCCAACCCCACGCGCTTAAAGCCCCAGAGAGATCACGAGGTCTTTGACCATGCGTCCACTGCGTCCGTTCAACTTCAACACTTCCGCCGAACTCTTCCCCGCTGCGATCCGCAAGAAGAAGCGTGCAGGCTTCACCTATCGCCGCTTCGGCACCGCGGCCGAAGCCGTGCAGTTCGCGATGGAGCAGTTGCCGACGGACTCGCTGAACGGCGCCTATCTCCAGGTCGAGGAAGCGCGCTTCGACCAGAACGGCATCCGCTCGCTCTATGAGAGCGAAGCCTTCCCGCTGCCCCGCCACCGCAAGCCGGTGGAAGCCAGCACCGACGCCGCCGACGCGGCATAAGTTTCGTAGCGACTGCGATGTGCGCCAAAGGCGCGATGGCCGAAAGGCCGTCGCGCTTTTTGCGTTTTGGGCAGTGTCAGTCTTGGGGAGTGTCAGACTTGGGGAGTGTCAGATGCGCGGCTGCTTGTCGAGCCAGCGGCGGAGCAGGCGCACGTTGCGCATGTTGGCCCGGAACATGACGTCAAAGGCGTCGCCCGCGAACGGGACGATGCCGACGACGCCGTCGAGGGCGACATTGCCGAGCATGCGCGCGGTGATGTACCAGGGCGCCCCGAGCGCCCTCGCCTCTCGCACCAGCCAGAGCGAGATCGCGGTGGTGATGATGTCGCCGACGACGGGGATCAGTCCGATCAACCCATCGATGCCATAGCGGATATTGGTTCCGGGCAGCACGAAGGCGACGTCGAGCAGTTTTGCGATCGCCTCGATCCGCGCGATCCGCTGCTCGCGCGTCAGATTGCCAAACGGGTTGCCGGCGAAGGGACTGTCCTTCCCGAACTCGAAGCGAAACTCGCGAAAGCCCTGCTCCAGCGTTTCGGGCCGGATCTCGTGACCATCCTGATCGATGATCGGCCCACGCCCCTCGGTGCCCGAAGAGGCCGCACCCGGGCGGCTTCCCGAACGGGAGCGACGCGGAGCAAGAGTATCGTCATCGGGCATGGTCATGGCCTGTAGAGAACGCGCCAGCGCGGCGGAGGTTGCTGCGACGTGATCGAGGGTCGCGCCCTCAAGTCTGTGCTGCCGCCGGCTGCGGCTCCGCGACATATCTATGCACGAGCCAGGACGAAATCACCGCCGGCACGAACCCGACGAGGCCGTACAGGATGAATTGCACCGCGCCCGAGTCCGGCCCGCGCGAGCTGTAGGTCAGCGAGGCCAGGATGAAGGCGAACACGCCGACCAGCAGCATCCGCAGCACCGGGCCGATCCGGCGGATGTGGACCAGGATATCGTCGACCGCACCGATCATCAGCGAGGGCAGGAAGCCGAACAGATAGCTGTATTGCAGGGATTTGAAGAACACCGCGAACAGCTTGCCGACCTCAGCGAGACTGGTCTGGGTCCAATAGCCGGATTGATAGGTCGTCGTCAGCAGCAGCAGGAATCCGCCCACGAACGGGCCAACCAGCGCAAACACGAGATAGCGTTTCATCAGGCACCCTCATCCTTCGCCCCGTTATAGCAGCGCCACGGGAACCTTGAATAGCGGCGGGTGCGGGCTCTGCGCTGGGAACAAGCGGCATAGCGACGAGTTCAGACAGGACTTGAAACTCACCTGTCAGATTTGGAGCCGCCGATGTCCCGCAAACTGTTCTTCCTGGCGACGATTGCGCTGACGGCCGTGAGCGGCCTGTCGGACGCGCCCGCTCTCGCACAAGGCCATATGGGGTCGTCGCAGGAGCAGCAGGCCTGTTCGCGGGACGCCTCGCGCTTCTGTCGCAAGGACCTCGGCAATGACGGTGCAGTGCAGAGCTGCCTGCAAGCCAACCGGGCCAAACTGTCGCGGTCTTGCAGCAAGGTGTTTCAGAGCCACGGCATGTGAGGACCGGAACCATCCCCGGCGAACGGAGAGTGAAGCCATGTTGCGCGACGAACAGCTCTCGATCCTGAGGGACATCAGCCAATCCATCGCCTTTGCCGACGACCGGCACGGCAAGATAGGTGAGCTGATCGCCGACGGTTACGTGATGAAGGACGGCGATCTGTTCGAGCTCACGGCAAAGGGCGTTACGGCGGTCGAAGAGCACGCAGCGCTTGGCGCAAGCGATGCGGAACCAGCGAGCGTATCCTCCGATCGATTGATCTGATCGCACGCGAGTCGCATTGTGCGTGACGTGCGCGCAACAATTGCGAATTCCTTTTCGCCTCCCATTGCAGCCGCGTGACAATGGCGCATACTTGATTCGGGCGGCGCAGCACTTTTCGATTCGAACATCACGAGAGATCGAGCGACCACATCCGGGATTGAGGCCCCGGCGTGAAGGCTGTGACATGCGGCAGATCAAGCCGCGTGCGGCGCCCCAACATCAAGTGGCTCAAGCCCACGGAACTCGGGGACGCATTCCGCATGACACGCTACCAGACCATCGCAACTCTCTTCGCCGTCACAACCGCAGCCATCGCATTCCAGACATCGCCCGGCCTTTCCTTCTCGTCCGAAGCGCAGCAGATGTGCTCCGGCGATGCCATGCGGCTGTGCTCGAGCGAGATCCCCGACATCCCCAGGATCAGGGCCTGCATGGTGCAGAAGAAGGCTCAGGTCAGCCCGGGCTGTCGCGCCGTGATGGACCGCGAGCACGCCGCCGCGACATCACGCAAGCGGGAAGCGACGGCGCAGTAGAGAGAGCGTAGCTGCGGCATCCTTCGAGACGCCCGCCCAAGGGGCGGGCCCTCAGGATGAGGTCTCATTCGCGGCGAGATATCAAACCCTCATGGTGAGGAGCCCGCCAAGGCGGGCGTCTCGAACCATGCGGGCCGAGGTCTCACGGGGTAGATCTAGTCGCCCCACTGCGCGAAGGCGTCGTTGAAGGCGCGCTCGCCGGGAGCGCCCTTCTCGATGGCGATGATGGCGCGGCGCTGGTTGGCGTAGACCAAGGGCACGTCGAACCAGGAGCGCTCCTTCAGCAGCTGGACGTTGCGGCTGCGGTCGGCGTCGACGTTGGAGAGGCCGACCAGGAAGAAGCCGTCGGTGACCTTGACCGCGAGGCCTGCCAGCGGCGTGCCGCGCGCCTGCTCGTTCGACTTCATCAGGATGCCGGGCACGTTGGCGACGCCGCCGCCCGAAAAGTCCGCCGGCAGGACGAAGGTCAGCTCCGCGGTGTGGCTCGCCGGCAGCGAGGAGTCGGTGTTGCGGCGGAACGACATCGTCATCTTGAACTTGCGGTCGGGGATCTCGATGTCGGCGCGCACGGCGACGTCGGCCTTCTGGTTGCCCGACGCCTTGATCGGCTCGAGCCGCCACACCACCGAGCCGACATATTGCTTGCCCTTCGGATCGGATGGATCCTCGTCATAGAGCACGACCTTCTGCGCCACCGGCGCGACCGGCTGGTCGCTGGCCGAGGGCTGGCCGACGCGATCCGGAATCTTGGGCCTGCTCTGCGGCTGCGACGAATCCCTGGGCGCCTCCACCACCTGCGTCGGCGAAGACTTCAACAGGTTGGTCGCGGTCTGAACCAGCTGCTTGCCCCAGAGGATGCCGGCACCGACCAGGATCAGCACGATGCCGACGGCGATCGCGCTCTTGAACGGAAACACGGAGCCGGTGCGGGCGCGCTTCTTCTTGGGTTCGCGGTCGAGAACGGGGATGTGCGGACGTTGCGACGGCGGCTGCGACTGCGGCGCGTAGCGCTCGGCCTCCTCGATCGATTCGTCGTAGGAGTAGGGCGCGTCCGTCCCGGCGGCGCGATTTTCCAGGCTCGGCTCGAGCCGGTCGAATTCCGGCGAGGGCGAAGGCACGTTGGCGTAGGTGCGGCGCGCCGCGCGGTTGGCCTGCGCGGCGGCGCCGCCGAGATCGTTGGCGTCGGCCGTGATGTCGCGGAAGCCGCGCACGCCCGGTGCCGGCGGCAGCGGCGGCGGAGGCCCCATGTCCGGCGGACGGCGCCCACCGGCACGATCACGTCCGGCCGGCGGCGGCTCCGGCATCGACGGCGGTGCCGACGGACCCTGCGGCCGCGGCGCGTCGAAACGCGGAGCCCGCGGCGCACGCGGGGCGTCGCCCTGGTCGTCGACGTTGAAGGAGGGCCGGTCGGCGCGCGGCGGCGGCGGAGCCGGACGGGCGCGCGGCGGGGCAGCGCTTTGGGGCGCGGGCGCGTTGCCCTCGGTGGCGCGGGTGCTGGCGCGGCGGAAGGCATCGCCGCTGCCGCTGCTGCGCGCGCCGCCACCGGGGCGCGAAGCCTCGCGGGCACGCTGGGCAGCCTCTGATTCGACCTTGCGGACGGCCTCTTCCAGCGAGAGCCGCTCGCGCGTGATCTCGGATTCGGAGAGCGGCGGCTGCACGCTGCGCAGTTGCGCGATCAGCGCCGTGCGCGCCCGCTCGTAAAGCGCGCGACGGCTCTCGCCGGGAGCGTTGGGGTCCAGGGCGGCAATAGCGCGGGCGATCAGCGGATAGTAATCAGCCATTTCTACTCAATTATACGCGCGTCCCGGTAAGAGATCGTTAAGCCTCAAACGGATTTTGTACCAGGATAGTATCCTCGCGTTCAGGGCTCGTGGAAAGCAGCGCGACCGGGCACCCCACCAATTCCTCGATCCGGCGGACATATTTGATCGCCTGGGCCGGCAGCTGGGCCCAGGACCGCGCATTGGCGGTCGGCTCCTTCCAGCCTTCGATGGTCTCGTAGATCGGCTCGACCCGGGCCTGGGCGCCCTCGCCCGCCGGGAAATGATCGATCTCCTTGCCGTCGAGCTTGTAGCCGGTGCAGACCTCGATCGTGTCGAAGCCGTCGAGAATGTCGAGCTTGGTCAGCGCCAGACCGTTGATGCCGCAGGTCCGGACCGCCTGGCGAACCAGAACCGCATCGAACCAGCCGCAGCGGCGGGGCCGTCCGGTATTGGTACCGAACTCGCGGCCGCGCTCGCCGATCTTGCGGCCGGTCGGGTTGTCCTGCTCGGTCGGGAACGGGCCCTGGCCGACGCGGGTCGTATAGGCCTTGCAGAGGCCGAGCACATAGCCGACCGCAGCGGGGCCGAGGCCCGACCCGGTCGCCGCCTGCGCCGCCACCGTGTTGGACGAGGTGACGTAAGGATACGTGCCGTGATCGACGTCGAGCAGCGCGCCCTGCGCGCCCTCGAACAGCATGCGCTTGCCCTCGCGCCGCTTGATGTCGAGCAGCCGCCACACCGTCTCGGCATAGGGCAGGAGCTGCGGCGCCAGCGCGGTCAATTCCTTCAGGATCTCCTTGCCGTCGAACTCCGGCAGGCCGAGGCCGCGGCGCAATGCATTGTGATGCGCCAGCAGCCGGTCGATCTTGTGCGGCAGCGTGTCGAGATCGGCGAGGTCCATCAGGCGGATGGCGCGGCGGCCGACCTTGTCCTCGTAGGCCGGGCCGATGCCGCGGCGCGTGGTGCCGATCGCGGTCGCCGCATTGGCGGATTCGCGATGCGCGTCGAGCTCGCGGTGCAGCGGCAGGATCAGCGTGACGTTCTCGGCAACCCGCAGATTGTCCGGGCTGACCGCGACGCCCTGCGACCGCAGCTTGGTGACCTCGTCGAGGAAGGCGGCGGGATCGAACACGACGCCGTTGCCGATCACCGACAGCTTCTGCTCGCGCAGCACGCCCGAGGGCAGCAGCGCCAGCTTGTAGGTCTTGCCGTTGATCACCAGCGTGTGGCCGGCGTTATGGCCGCCCTGGAAACGGACGACGATGTCCGCCTGCTCCGACAACCAGTCGACGATCTTGCCCTTTCCTTCGTCGCCCCACTGGGCGCCGACGACGACAACATTGGCCATTCGCGGGTAATCCCTATGCAATCTGTTAGATGCGCCCAGCCCAATCACGGCCGGGGCCGCTCGAACGCGAGGCAGCCAACCGGATAAAGGATGCAGCCTCTGTAAGCAAGCAAGAACGGGGCTTTTTCGGGGCCGCGAGCGCACTCCAAGCCTTTGATATCCCCCGAAAATCCAGAAACCTTCGCGACCGGTGCAATGCTTCGACCAAAGCGTGAGAGGCTGCTTCCGCCGCTGCATGGTCGCGATGCATCCGGTCCCCGTTGATGCAACCTCGATTTCCGTGTCTTTGAACGGGCCGGGTCCGAACCGGCCCGGGTGCCGCCGGGCTGGAGGCTTGGCGCATGACGCGGGGCCACAACACTCCAATGTCCGCCACCGACGAGACCACCGGCGCTGCCACGTCGGCCCAGAACTGGATCGCCAACCAGCCTTATCTGCTGCTCAGCATCACTGCGCTGTGCTGGGCCGGCAATGCCATCGTCGGACGGCTCGCCGCCGGTCACATCCCGCCGGTGACGCTGTCGTTCCTGCGCTGGTTCTTCGCCTTCCTGCTGGTGCTGCCGTTCGCCTGGAAACACCTTGCGCAGGACTGGCCCGCGATCCGCGGCAAGATCGGCCTGATGGTCACGCTCTCGATTACCGGCATCGGCGCCTTCAACACGCTGCAATATTGGGCGCTCGAGCATACGCAGGCGCTCAACACGTTGCTACTTCAGTCAGCCGCGCCGCTCGTCGTGGCGCTGTGGTCGCTCGCCATCCTCGGTATCAGGCTCACCGTGGCGCAGGCCTTCGGCGTGCTGCTGTCGATGTGCGGCGTGCTGATCATCCTGCTGCATGGCGATTTCACCACGCTGTCGAACATCGATTTCAACAAGGGCGACCTCATCTTCGTCGTCGCGCTGATCATCTTCGCGCTCTATTCGGTGCTGACCTTGAAGCGGCCGCCGATGCACGGCCTGTCGTTCCTCGCCTTCACGTTCGGCTGCGGCGCTGCCTGTCTCATTCCGCTGGAAATCTGGGAATTGTCCGCGCGTCCCGTGATGAAGCTCGACGGGCCGAACCTCCTGACCCTGTTCTATGTCGCGGTGTTCCCCTCGACGCTCGCCTATCTCTGCTTCAATCGCGGTGTCCGGCTGATCGGCGCCAACCGCGCCGCGCCGTTCTTCCATGTCGTGCCGGTGTTCGGCTCGATCATGGCAATGGCGTTTCTGGGCGAGCACCCGCAGGCGTTCCACTTCATCGGCTTCGCGCTGGTGCTGGCCGGCGTGTTCGTGGCGTCACGGAAGCAGGCGAGCTAGGCTTGGGGCCCGGTTCGATCGCCCGCGATCAAGCGTTTGCCGACGGGTTCATCCATACCATCTCCCAAACATAGCCATCCGGGTCTTCAATGTGTCGGTTGTACATGAAGCCGAGATCCTGCGCCGGATTGGGATCGGCGCGACCGCCCGCAGCCACCGCGCGGGCCAGCGTTGCATCGACGGCATCGCGGTCGTCGACCGTCAGCGCGAACATAGCCTGGCTGTGGCGCCGCGCGTCGCCGATCTCGCGCTGGGTGAATTCACGATACTGGTCGTGGGTCAGCAGCATCACGCCGATCGCATCCGTGAACATGAGCGAGGTCGAACTTGCGCCGGAGAATTGCGGATTCACCGCGCCACCTAGCGCCACGTAGAACGCCGTCGATGCGGCGAGGTCGCGTACAGGCAGGTTGATCAGAATCATCTTGGACATTGCTTTTCCTTCGAAAGCGACTGCAAGCCGCGCCAGGGTCTGTCATTGGGAACAGAGAGCTCTCAACACTCCTCCCCGAAACTGCATTCAAATGTAGCGCGCGGCGCCCATGCAGAGCGCGGCGATGCCCAGCAGGCCCGCCGCCGCGCGTTGGGCGGCGGCGATACGTGCACGGAGGTCCTCCGGCTTGCCGGCGCCGCGACGCAAGGCCACGAGCGCACGGGGACCGATGACAGCCTGAACACCGGCCGCGATCAGTGCGCAGACAGCACCAACCGCGAGCACCTGTTCGGTCGTGCCGAAGCTGTGGGAATGAACGAGATGCCCGAGATAGCCGCCGGTCAGGATGGCAATCGTCGCCGCGCCGAGTTGTGGAAAGACCAGTTGCTCACCGCCAACTCCGCCGATGCGGGCCAGCGCAAAGCTTGATCCCGCCCAGAACACGGACGACAACACATGAAGTGACAAGGCGATCACGAGGGCAGTCTGCATGGCAAGCTCCGAACCGGCTTCTAAATTAGATATACTACATGTATAGTCAATACGTCAACAGAATGGCGAGGCGATGCCTAAGCGCAATTATGTGAGCTCCGCGCGGGCTTCCGCGGCGGCGGCGACGCGCGAGCGCATCATCGCGGCCGGCGCGCGACTCCTGCGCGAGGACGCGAGCATTGCGAACTTCTCCCTCGACGTCGTTGCGAAGGCGGCCGGCGTCACGCGGTTGACCGTCTACAACCAGTTCGGATCGCGGCGGGGATTGCTGGAGGCCGTGTTCGACGACATCGCGCACCAGGGCGGACTGTTCGAACTGGCCGGGGTGATGACGATGGCGGATCCGCGCGCCGCGCTCGACCGGGTCATCGAAATCTTCTGTACGTTCTGGGGGCGCGATCCCGCCATCGGCGGGCTCAACCAGGCCATCGCGACCGATCCGGAATTCGGCGAGGCGCTGATCGAGCGTAACGAGCGACGGCGCGAATTGCTGACCACGCTGCTGTCGCGGATCGTCGGCAAGCACGCGGCAAAGCGCGCCATGCGGGACGCGGTCGATTTGATCTTCGTGCTGACGAGCTATCCGACGTTTGCGGTGTTGAGCCGACAGCGGTCGACGGAGGAGGTCTGCCGCCTGCTGCAGACGGCGTGTCACGCGATTGTGGACGGCCTGAAGTAAGCCGGCGGCAGGCGGCGCTATTTCGTCTTGAACTTGCTGTACGCTTCGTTCATCGCAATGATGACGTGCTCGGCGCAGGCGTTGACGCGGTGCGGATCGGCCTCGCTCTCGTAGGCCTCCGACGTCATCATGTCGACGAAAGCCGCAACTGTGGGATAATGGACCAGCGCCGCGAAATCCCAGTTGTTGCCCTGCTGCGGGCCGAGCGCGACCGCCTTGGCGTCGCCGGTCCAGAGCAACGTGCCGCCGCGCGCCTTGATCATCGGCACCGTGACCGCGCTGTAGCGCAAATAGGCGTCCCAGCCGGAACCGTCGCCGTCGCCGGAGCGCGCGTGGAAGCGCATCAGATTCAACATCACCACCGGTGCATGCCGATCGAGCCGCTCCAGGCCGTCGATGTTCAACATATTAACCGCCAATGCCGCCTCCTCTGGTCATGCCTGCATTGTAGCATTGCGGCCGCGTGTCTTGTGTCACGACATAAATCCGGCGCAAGCTTCTAACCAACGCCAATGACGATCGCTCCGCCCGCGCCACCGGCCTCCAATCCCGCCAGTTGGCTCAACAACCAGCCTTATCTGCTGCTCAGCCTGAGCTCGCTGTTCTGGGCCGGCAACATCGTGCTCGCGCGCCACGTCGGCGCGCATGTGCCGCCGCTGACGGTGACCACGATCCGCTGGTTCGGCGTGTTCCTGATCCTCCTGCCCTTCGCCTGGCCGCACCTGAAGCGCGACTGGCCGAATCTGCGCAAGAGCCTGCCGCTGATGCTGTTCCTGTCGCTGGTGGGCTTTGCCTTCAACAACGCGATCTCGTATTGGGCGATGCAGTACACGGAAGCGCTGAACGCGCTGCTGATCCAGTCGGCCGGGCCGCTGTTCGTGGCGCTGTGGTCGCTGGTGCTGTTCGGGGTGCGACTGACCGGTGCGCAGCTCGCCGGCATCGCGATCTCGCTTCTCGGCGTGCTGATCATCATCCTGCGCGGCGATCTCGCCGCGCTCGCGAGCATCAGCTTCAACAGGGGCGACATCATGTTCGCCTCCTCGCTGGTGGCGTTCGGGATCTACTCCGCCTTCATCCCGCGGCGACCGAAGATCCACCAACTCTCCTTTCTCTCCTTCACCACCTGCTGCGGCGCGACGATGCTGCTGCCGACCGCGATCTGGGAAGCCTGGAGCGGCCGCGTCCTGCAATTCGACGGGGTGACGCTGGCGACGCTGGGTTACATCCTGATCTTTCCCTCGACGCTGGCCTATCTGTTCTTCAACCGGAGTGTGGCGCTGATCGGCCCGAATCGCGCCGCGCCGTTCTTCCATCTGGTGCCGGTGTTCGGCTCGGCGATGGCGATCCTGCTGCTCGGCGAAAAGATCCAGCCATTCCACCTGATCGGCTACCTGCTGGTGCTCGCCGGCGTCGTGATCGCCTCGCGCCAGGGCTCTGCGGTGAAGTAATTCCGCACCGCGAGATCTCGCGACAAACTCGCGCCTTCCGATTTCGACGAGGAGACGCTAGGTTCCCCGCCAACGAAAAAAGAGGGAACGAACCGACATGCTTTCAGCGTTGATCCGAAACCTGCGTGCCATCGGCACGGCCGTCCTTTGTCTCGCCGCCGCGTCCGCTGCGCAGGCCGACAACTATCCGAGCCGCAACATCACGCTGGTGCTGCCGTTCGCGGCCGGCAGCGGCACCGACACCACGACGCGGCTGATCTCGCAGCATTTGTCGCAGGCACTCGGCGTCGGCATCGTCATCGAGAACAAGGCGGGCGCCAACGGCATGATCGCCGCCACCTATGTCGCGCGCGCCGCGCCCGACGGCTACACGCTGCTGGTGACCACCAACACCACGCATTCGGCCAATCCCTATCTGCTCAAAAGCCTGACCTACGATCCGGTCAAGGACTTCACGCCGATCGCGCGCACCGGCGACCTGCCCTTCATGCTGGTGATCCACCCGGAGGTGCCGGCCAAGACCGTCGGCGAACTCATCGCCTACGGCAAGGCCAATCCGGGCAAGCTGAGCTACGCCTCGGGCTCGTCCTCGGCGATCGTGTCGGGTGCGACCTTCGCGCACAATACCGGGCTCGACCTCCTGCACGTGCCCTATAAGAGCTCGCCGCCCGGCGCTCAACGACGTCATGGGCGGCCGCGTCTCGATGATGTTCGTGGACATCCTGACCGGCCTGCCGCATGTCCAGGGCAACGCGCTACGCGCGCTCGCCGTCACGACAAAGGACCGCTCCTCGCTGGTGCCGAACCTGCCCTCGATGCAGGAGGCCGGCGTGCCGGACTTCGACATCTCGTCGTGGCAGGGCTATTTCGGCCCCGCCGGCATGCCCAAGGAGATCGTGACGAGGCTCAATGCCGAGATCCGGAAGATCGTCGAGAAGCCGGAGATCAAGGCCCAGCTCGCCACCCTCGGCATGGACGCGTTTTCGGGCACGCCGGAGCAGCTCGGCACGTTCGTGAACGAACAGCTGGTGTTGTGGGAGAAGCTGATCCGCGAGGCGGGGATCGAGAAGCAGTAGGGGCCCGCGAAAGCTGCGCTCTCCGCATTTTCCGTCATGGCCGGGCTTGTCCCGGCCATCCACGTCTATCAAAGCGTCCGGTGTCCAAGAACGTGGATGCCCGGGACAAGCCCGGGCATGACGATGGAAATAGGTGGCGTCGCTCTTGTGTGACGCCTTACGCCGCGCGCATCTTGGCGAGGAAGCCGTCGACTGCACTGCGTAGCGCGCCAGATTGGCTGTCGAGCTCGCGGGCATTGGTGAGCACGTCGGCTGCGGCCGTGCCGGTCGCTTCCGCGGCCGAGGTGACGCTGCCGATATTGGCGTTGATCTCGCTCGAACCGGCGGCGACCGACTGGATGTTGCGAGCGATCTCGCGGGTGGCCTCGCCCTGCTGCTCGATCGACGCGGAAATGCCCGCGGTGATCTGGCTCATCTCGGCGATCGTCTGGGTGATGCCGCCGATGGCGGCGACCGCATCGCTGGTCGAGGTCTGCATCGCCGCAACCTGGGCGGAGATTTCCTCGGTCGCCTTGGCGGTCTGGTTGGCGAGCGCCTTGACCTCGGAAGCGACGACGGCGAAGCCGCGGCCGGACTCACCGGCACGCGCCGCCTCGATGGTGGCGTTCAGCGCGAGCAGATTGGTCTGCGCCGCGATCGAGTGGATCAGCTTGACCACCTCGCCGATCTTCTCGGCGCCGGTGGAGAGCTCCTGCACCGTGGCATTGGTGCGCTCGGCGTCGTTGACGGCGCGGCTCGCCACTTCGGTCGAGCGGGTGACCTGGCGCGAGATTTCCGCAACCGAGCTCGACAGCTCTTCGGCCGCCGCGGCGACCGTGCCGACATTGCCCGACGCTCTCTGCGAGGCGGCGCCGACGGTCGCCGCACGCGAAGAGGCGTCGCTGGCGGTCGCCGTCATCGATTGCGCAGTGGCTTGCATGCCCGTCGCGGCCGAGGAGACCGAGCGGACGATGCCGTTGACGCTGCGTTCGAAATCGCTGGCGATGCCCTCCATCGCGCTGCGACGTTCCGCCGCGACACGATCCTTGGCATCGGCTTCGGTCTTCTCGAGGTCGCGAATGCGCAGTGCGTTGTCCTTGAAGATCTGGACGGTCGACGCCATTGCGCCGACCTCGTCGCCACGGCCGACGCCGGGAATGTCGCCGTCGAGCTTGCCCTCGGCGAGATCCTTCATGCGGGCGCCTAGCAGAACCAGCGGACCGCTGATGCTGCGGCCGAGCAGCCAGGCGACGCTTCCGGCGACGATCACGATGCCGAACATGGCGAGACCGAGCAGCCAGTAGACCGGGCCCATCTTTGCGTCGATGTCGTCGAGATAGGCGCCGGTGCCGAGATACATCTCGAGTTCGGGAACGGCCACCGCGTAGCCCATCTTCCGGATCAAGCCTTCCTGGCCCGGTTTCGCGTATTCATAGGTCAAAAGGATCGAACCGTTAGCCTTCGCACCGTTCATCAGCTCCCAAGACAGTTTGCGGCCATTGGTCAGAACTTCCATGCGGTTGCTGCCGATCTGCTTCGGATCTGGCGCCAGCTGCGTGATACCGTCATAGGACGTTCCGAAGAGATAACCGGCGCCTTTGTCATAGGTCATCGCGTTGCCGTAGCGGCGAAGATCAGCCATCGCGGCATCCTTCGTCATCTCGCCCGCATCCACCCGCTTCTTCAGCGCCACCGCATAGTTGCGGCCCATGTCGACGATGGCCTTGGCCTGCTCGATGCGCGCGTTCACCATCTCCTGCTTCATCAGATAGCCGGAAAGAACCCCGGAGATGCACAGGCCGAACAAGGTGACGCCAACGAGAATGCCGAGCTTGGGGGCGATCTTTAGATTGCTCAATTTCACGGGATGCTCCGGCAACAAAGGGATAAGGACGCGCGAGGGAATCGATCGCAATTGAATCAACTTTTAGTGGCGAGCCCTTAGCAACCTGTTACGGAGCGCCCCGTAAAAGCCCGGAGAAGACGTCGAACCGGTCGTACAATCGCTCAAACGACAACCGGGAATTGTACGCAACCGGCCCGATTTCGCGTAAAAGACGCAAAGGCCCGCGCGAAGGCGGGTCACAACAAGAAACCAAATCGGGAGCAGGACATGCCGAAATACAGGATCGTGACGCCGAAGGGCGCGAGCTTCACGGTCGCGAGCAGCGATTATTCCTACGAGCGCGAGGCGCTCGATCCGATCGACGCCGAGATCGTCGAGGCGCCGGCCGACGAAGCCGGGTTCATCGCCGCCGCCAAGACTGCGGACGCCATCTACGCCAAGGGCATCCCGATCACCAAGACCATCATCGACGCGCTGGAGAGCTGCAAGGTCATCACGCTCGGCTCGGTCGGCGTCGACAGCGTCGACATCAAGGCCGCAACCGCGCGCGGCATTCCCGTCACCAACATCCCCGACACCTTCATCGAGGAGGTCGCAGACCACGCCATGATGCTGCTGCTCGCAGGCTTCCGCCGGCTGGTCGAGCAGGACCGGATGGTGCGCAGCGGCCGCTGGGCCGAGGGCAGGCCGGCGTTGTCGAAGATTCCGCGGCTGATGGGCCAGACGCTCGGCTTCATCTCGTTCGGCCGCGTCGCGCGTGCAGTGGCGAAGCGCGCAGCTCCGTTCGGCCTGCGGATGATGGCCTACGATCCCTTCATCCAGGAAACGCTGATGTCCGACCACGGCGTGATTCCGGCGACGCTGAACGAGGTGTTGTCGCAATCCGACTTCGTCTCGATGCACGCCCCCGCCCGGCCCGAGGTGCATCACATGCTCACCGAGAAGCACTTCCGGCAGATGAAGAAGGGCTCGGTCTTCATCAACACGGGCCGCGGCGCCACCGTGGACGAGGAAAGCCTGATCAAGGCGCTTCAGGAGGGCTGGATCGCCCATGCTGCCCTCGACGTGCTGGAGAAGGAGCCGCCCTCGCACAACAATCCGCTGCTCGGCATGGAAAACGTCACCCTGACCGCCCATGTCGCCTCCGCGTCGGCACGGTTTGACGAGGCGCGCAAGCGCCGGGTGGGCTACGAATTGTCACTGGTGCTTCAGGGCATGTGGCCGGTAAGCTGCGTCAATCCGTCGGTGCTGCAAGACACCGCGCTCCGCCGCTGGCAGCCTGTCAGCATGGACCGCGGCCCGAACAGCTAGGCGGGACGGCCGCGAGGGCGCGCCGGCAACCGGAAAGACCCTTCACCGGCGATCAACGCCGGGAAGGGAAACACATAGGGAGGAACCGATGAGGAACGACATCACACGTCGTGATGCCTTGGCGCTGGGCCTGTCCGCTGCGGCAATCGCGGCAACCGGTGCTCCGGCAAATGCGCAATCCGCGATCAAGGCCGCGGACGTCCCCACACCGAAACTGCCGATCGAGAAAGGCGCATCCCTGCGCATGCTGCGACCGGTCCGTTTCGTCCAGGCCGACGAGGACGTGTTCCGTGCCAATGCGGCAAAATTCACCAAGGAAACGGGCGTCGAGGTCAAGGTCGATTTCGTCGGCTGGGAGGACATCAACCAGCAGACCGCGGTGACCTCGAATTCCGGCGCCGGTCCCGACATCATCATCGGCTTTTCCGACGCACCGCACATCTATGTCGACAAGCTGGTCGAGCTGACCGACGTCGCCGATTATCTCGGCAAACGCTACGGCGGCTGGCTGCCGCTGGCGCAGCGCTACGGCAAGAAGAACAAGAGCCCCATTTGGATCGGGCTGCCGTTCGGAGCCACCGCGGGTCCCGTGATCTATCGCAAGTCGATCCTGCAATCGGTCGGCTTCGACAAGGTGCCGGAAGACCATGCCGGAATCCTCGACCTGTGCCAAAAGCTCCAGAAGGCCGGCAAGCCGGCGGGCTTCGCGCTCGGCAATGCCAAGGGAGACGGCAACGGGTTCGCAAGCTGGGCGCTATGGTCGCACAACGCGGCCCTGCTGGACGAAGAGGGCAACGTCATCATCAACAGCAAGGAGACGATCGCCGCGCTGAACTGGGTCAAACAACTCTACCCGACCTTCATCGCCGGCACGACGTCCTGGAATGACGTCAGCAACAACCGCGCCTACGCCGCGCAGGAGATCGCGCTGACCGCCAACGGCGTCTCGCTGTATTTTTCGCTGAAGAACGATCCGGCGACCAAGGCGATCGCCGACGACAGCGAGCATCAGTTGCTGCCGAAGGGTTTGGCCAAGGTGTCGCCGATGGCGGGCCTGACGCTGAACGCCATGGTGTTCAAGCACAGCCAGTACCCCAACGCCGCAAAGGCCTTCCTGCAATACATGCTGGAAAAGGACCAGTACGAGCCTTGGCTCAACGCCAATTCCGGCTACTGGTCCCAGCCGCTGGCCGCCTATGCCGAGGCGGCCGTGTGGTCGCAGGACCCCAAGGTGAAGCTGTTCAAGGACACCATGAACAGCACCTATTACGACGGCTACGCGGGCCCGATTTCGACCGCGACCGGCGCCGTGAGCGCCGACTACGTGCTGATTCAGATGTTCGCATCCGTCGCGACCGGCGCTGCCACACCGGAAGCCGCGGCCGCGGAAGCCGAGCAGCGCTGCAAGCGGTACTTCCGACGGCAGAAGTAAGGCCAGAGCACAAGACGGCCGTCATTGCGAGGAGCGTAGCGACGAAGCAATCCAGACTGCAACCGCGGAAACAGACTGGATTGCCTCGCTTCGCTCGCAATGACGGTGTGGCGGCATTCAACGACAGGACAACGACCCGATGTCCGTGACCACACTTCCCACTCTCGCCCTCGCACGACGGCAGCCCTCCTGGCTGGTGCGCCTGTTCGACTACAAGCCGTTCCTGATCGTGATGTGCCTCGCACCCGCGATCGGGCTGCTCACGGTGTTCCTGACCTATCCGCTCGGCCTCGGCATCTGGCTCGCCTTCACCGACACCACGATCGGCAGAAAAGGCGTCTTCGTCGGCTTGGAGAACTTCCAGTATCTGCTCACCGATTCCCTGTGGTGGAACGCGGTGTTCTACAGCGTGGTCTACACGGGGATCGCGACCTTCGGGAAGTTCGCGCTGGGCTTCTGGCTTGCACTGCTGCTCAACAACCATTTTCCGTTCAAGAGCCTGTTGCGTGCGATCATCCTGATGCCATGGATCGTGCCGACGGTGCTCTCGGCGCTGGCGTTCTGGTGGATCTACGATCCGCAATTCTCGATCATCTCCTACCTGCTGGTCGACGTGCTGCACTGGCGCACGACCAATATCGACTTTCTCGGCTCGCCCTGGCCGGCGCGATTCTCGCTGATCGCCGCCAACATCTGGCGCGGCATTCCCTTCGTCGCGATCTCGCTGCTCGCCGGTCTGCAGACCATTTCGCCCTCGCTCTACGAGGCCGCAATGCTCGACGGCGCCAGCGCCTGGCAGCGGTTCCGCTACATCACCTTCCCGATGATGATGCCGATCCTCGCCATCGTCATGACCTTCTCGATCATCTTCACTTTCACCGACTTCCAGCTGGTCTACGCCATCACCCGTGGCGGCCCGGGCAACTCGACCCATTTGCTGGCAACGCTGGCCTTCCAGCGCGGCATTGCCGGTGGCGAGCTCGGCGAGGGCGCGGCGATTGCGGTGTCGATGATCCCGTTCCTCGTGTTCGCGACGCTGTTCTCTTATTTCGGCCTGGCGCGCCGCAAATGGCAGCAGGGAGAGAGCAATGACTGATACCGCCGCCCAACCAGCCGCCGTCGCCACCACACCGCCGGACACCATGGCCTGGGATTCCGGGCTGCGGCGGCTGATGATGATCTATCTGCCGCTCGGGTGCTTCGTGCTGATCCTGCTGTTTCCGTTCTACTGGATGGCGATCACGTCGTTCAAGCCGAACGCGGAGCTGATGAACTACAAGGAGCACAACCCATTCTGGATCTCCTCGCCGACGCTGGCCCACATCAAGCACCTCTTGTTCAATACCGCCTATCCGCGCTGGCTATGGACGACGATGCTGGTTGCGGTCGGCGCGACCACGCTGTCGCTGATCGCGAGCACGCTGGCCGCCTATGCGATCGAACGCCTGCGCTTCCGCGGCAGTCCCTATGTCGGCCTCGGCATCTATCTCGCGTATCTCGTGCCGCCGTCGATCCTGTTCATTCCGCTCGCAACCGTGGTCGTGCAGTTCGGTCTATTCGATTCACCGCTGGCACTGATCCTGGTCTACCCGACCTTCCTGGTGCCGTTCTGCACCTGGCTCCTGATCGGCTATTTCAAGTCGATCCCCTACGAGCTCGAGGAATGCGCGCTGGTGGACGGCGCCACACGGCTCCAGATCCTGCGCCGGATCACGCTGCCACTGGCCGTGCCCGGCCTGATCTCGGCCGGCATCTTTTCCTTCACGCTGTCCTGGAACGAGTTCATCTACGCGCTCGCCTTCATCCAGAGCGGCGCCAACAAGACGGTGCCGGTCGCGATCCTGACCGAGCTCGTCACCGGCGACGTCTACCAGTGGGGGGCGCTGATGGCGGGATCGCTGCTCGGCTCGCTGCCGGTTGCGATCTTCTACTCGCTGTTCGTCGATTATTACGTGTCGTCGCTGACGGGCGCGGTCAAGGAGTAATTCGTGGCTGCGCGCAAGCGCAGCCGATCGTGCTATCGTGATAGACCGCATGTTGCCTTGGCCCCACGCTCCATCCTGACAGCGGGGTCGATCATTGGCGCCGTCGATTGTCGCTCGAGAAAGCGAAAATTGCATGCGTTCGCCAAAGCTCCCGTCGTTGTCTCGACGCAGTTTCTGCCTGTGTTGCGTCGGCGCCGCAGCGTCCGCCGCTTCGGGATGGCTTAGCCCGAGGCAAGCCTACGCAGAGGCGCGAGGCATCGTCAGCCTGATCAAGGACAGCGCTGCAGTCTCGCCGATCGTCACGTACAAGCTCCGAAACAACATCACCGTGCTGGAAGGCTCCGGCGGCAACATTGCCGTGCTGACTGGGCCCGACGGCAAGTTGCTGATCGATGCGGGCATCCGCGTCTCACGTCCCCAGCTCACCAAAGCGCTGGCCGATCTCGGCGCCGATCCCGTCACCCATCTCGTCAACACCCACTGGCATTTCGATCATGCCGATGGCAACGAATGGCTGCATGCAGCCGGCGCCAAGATCATTGCGCAGGAAAACACCCGCAAACACCTTGCCGAAGTGCAGCGGGTCGAGGACTGGGACTACAATTTCCTTCCGCTCGGCGCGGGCGGAATCCCCAGCGAAGTCTTTACCGACAGCCGCGAGCTTAAGCTCAACGGAACCTCGATCGGCCTGAAGTATTATGGGCCCGCGCACACCGACAGCGATATCTCCGTCACCTTCGCAGAAGCCAACATCGTTCACGTCGCCGACATGTTCTGGAACGGCATCTATCCGTTCATCGACTATTCGACCGGCGGCAGCATCGACGGGATGATTGGGGCATGCGACGCCAATCTCGCGGCGATGGACAAGGACACGATCGTCATCGCCGGGCATGGCAAACCGGTCGGCAACAAAGTCGAATTCCAGGCGTTTCGCGACATGCTCGTCGGGATCCGCGACAACGTCGCCCGCCTCAAGAAGCAGGGACGAACGCGCGATGAAACCGTTGCGGCGAAGCCGACCGCGGCGTTCGACGCGATATGGGGGCAATTTGTGATCGATCCCGGCTTCTTCACCCGGCTGGTCTTTCAGGGCGTTTGAAACATCCTTCTCGGCCGTGGGCCAACTCATCGTTTTGAAAGGACATTGACATGAAAACCGTAGAGACCACACGCAAGCCATCGCTCCTCGATCGTCGCCGTCTCGTTCTTGGGTTGTCTGGAGCGGCTGTCGCAGTTGCTTCGACGGCAGCATCCGCGAAGCCGGAGCGCGACGAACACACCGTCGGTGCCTATCCGGTCACCTATCACCGAACCAAGACCATCGACGGAATCAAGATCTTCTATCGCGAGGCGGGCCCAAAGGACGCTCCCGTTGTGCTGTTGCTGCACGGCTTCCCGACCTCCTCGCACATGTTCCGCAACCTGATCCCGGCATTGGCCGACAGGTACCACGTGATCGCTCCCGACTATCCCGGATATGGCCAGAGCGAGATGCCACCGCGCGCGACATTCAAGTACACGTTCGACCGTTTCGGCGAGCTTGTCGGCGGACTGCTCGACCAGCTCGGCGTCACCCGCTACGCCATGTATGTCATGGATTACGGCGCTCCCGTGGGCTGGCGCCTGGCGCTCAAGAATCCAGAGCGCATCAGCGGCCTGATCGTGCAGAACGGCAACGCCTATGATGAAGGGCTGAAGGAGTTCTGGAATCCAATCAAGCAATACTGGGCCGACGGATCCGACGCCAGCCGGCAGGCATTGATGAAGCTGGTAACGCTGGAAACGACGAAATTCCAGTATACCGACGGCATGTCCGACGTCAGCCGGATTTCACCCGACAACTGGGTGCAGGATCAGGCGCTGCTCGACCGTCCTGGCAACAGCGAAATCCAGATGGACCTGTTCTACGACTATCGGACCAATTTGCCGCTGTATCCCGCGGTGCAGGCCTACTTCCGCAAGCACAAGCCGCCGACCCTGATCGTCTGGGGCAAGAACGATTTCATCTTCCCGGCCGATGGCGCCCATCCCTACAAACGCGACCTGCCCCAGGTGGAATTTCACCTCATCAACACCGGCCATTTCGCGCTCGAGGACAAGTTCGACGAAATGGCCCCGCTGATCCGCAACTTCCTCTCCCGCAAGATCGCCTGATCATCCCGGAAGAAAAATAATCGTCGACCGCGCATTGGTCCGGTTTCACAAAACTGCAATGCGCGGCCCGCATAAGACGTCCTCCGTTAACAGGAGACGCACATGCGCGCGATTTTTCTTGGCACCGTCGCAATGATCATTCTCACCGCGAGCTCCGCGCTCGCGCAGAGCGAAGGCGAATTCCCCGCCAAGCTCGCCGGCCACGTCGTGATGCCGGCTGCCACGTTCATCGACGCGCCGACTGACGCGCCCGCCGATCTCAAGACCTCAGGCAAATACACCACCGGCAAGCGGGTCGACGCGCTCGGCACGGTGATGGGCAAGTCCTATGAGCGGGCGACCGGCGTGTCGCTGCCGTTCAAGGGCCAGCCGCTGCAGGGCCATTCCGGCATCAAGTCGATGGGCGACGGCACCTTCTGGGTCATCACCGACAACGGTATGGGCGCGCGCGCCAACTCGCCGGATTCGATGCTGTACCTCAACCGCTACAAGATGGATTGGGCCGGCGGCAAGATCGAGCGGCTGGAGACCGTGTTCCTGCACGATCCCGACAAAAAGGTGCCGTTCCGTATCGTGCACGAGGACACCGAGAGGCGTTATCTTACCGGCTCCGACTTCGACACCGAGGGCTTTCAGATCATCGGCGACACCTTTTGGATCGGCGACGAGTTCGGCCCCTACATCCTGAAGGCCGACAAGACCGGCAAGATTCTGGCCGTATTCGAGACGGTCGCCGACGGCAAGCCCGTGCGATCGCCGGATCATTGGGCGGTGGCGACCCCGGGGGCGCCGGGCGCGACCTACAGCAACGTCAACCTCCGCCGCTCCAAGGGTTATGAGGGCTTCGCCGCCTCGAAGGACGGCAAATTCCTCTACGGCCTGCTCGAGGGGCCGCTGTGGGACGCCGATAAGAAAGACTGGGAGAAGGTCGACGGCAAGGAAGCCTCGCGCATCCTCGAGTTCGATGTCGCCGCGGAAAAATTCACCGGCCGCTACTGGCAATATGTGTTCGAGCAGAACGGCAACGCCATCGGCGACTTCAACATGATCGACCCGAGCGCCGGCCTGATCATCGAGCGCGACAACGGCGAAGGCACGCCCGACAAGGCCTGCCCGCAAGGCACCCGCGGCGATAACTGCTTCCCTGACGTGGCCAAGTTCAAGCGCGTCTACAAGATCGAGCTCACCGACAGCAATGTCGGCAAGCCCGTGCGCAAGATCGGCTACATCGATCTGATGAAGATCAGGGATCCCGACAAGAAGGCGAGGAAGCCGCTCAATGACGGCGTCTACACGTTCCCGTTCTTCACCATCGAGAACGTCGATCGTGTCGACGAAACCCACATCATCGTCGGCAACGACAACAATCTGCCGTTCTCGTCCAGCCGCGATCCCAACAAGGCCGACGACGACGAGTTCATGCTGCTCGATGTCGCGGATTTTCTGAAGGCGAAGTAAGCCAGCGCTCTCTCAACGCGGGTCATGCCTCGGTCAAGCCGGGGCATGACAGCGGAGGACTTATCGCACCGTAAACTCCACCGGAATCGTAAAGCTCATCGAACCGTTCTTGATCTCTTCCGGGATCGGCGGAAACGGCGAGGCCTGGCGCACCATCGACATGGCCTGGGCATCGAACGCGGCAACGCCGGACGAGCCACTGAGCCGGCTCGACGTAACCTGCCCGCTGCGGCTGACGGTGAAGCTGAGCCTGGCAACGCCGCGCTGACCGCCGCCGCCGGACGGATATTGGTGGAAGCGCATCAAATGCGCGCGGACCCGCTGATTATAGGATGCGATCACGGAGGCCACCGCGCCGGCGCTCATGGCGGATGCCATCGGCGCCTCACGCTCGGCGCGCGGCGGAGCGCTGGTGCGGGGTGCAGGCATGGCCTCCGACGGCTTCGTGGCCTCGCGACGGACCAGCTTCGGCTTCGCCGGCGCAGGCTTTTCGACCGGCACGATCTTCGCCGGCTCGGGCTTGGCCGGTGTCGGCTCGAGCTTCTGCTCCGGCGGTGCGACCACGTCCGGCTTCTGCTGCGGCGGCGTCGGCGCGATGGTCTCCTCGAAGGCCTGCTGCTGCACCGGCTCGGGCGGCGAGGCGTCCGCCTCCTGCATCGCCGGTCCCGGGGCGACGTCGTCCTGCGCCGACTGCGGCGCCGACGTCACCGGCGCCAGGTCGATCATGATCGCCGGCAGGCTGACGCCCTGCTCGGGCTGCGATTTGAGCCAGCTTGTCGCAAGAAGCGCGGCCGCGACGTGCAACGCCACGATCACCGCTGCCGCTACGCCCCATCGTGCGCCCTCGCGCTCGCCAAGCGGCTCGTGCAGGGCAAAGGCGTTCGCGGCCATCAGCTGCGTCCGTCGAGGCCGACCAGCGCCACCTTCAAATAGCCGGCGCTGCGCAAGCTGTTCATGACCTCCATCAGGTCGCCATAGGAGACGGCCTTGTCGGCGCGCAGATAAATGCGCTCGTCCTTGCGGCCCTTGGTGGCGGCATCGAGCGAGGTGCCGAGCACATCACGGGCGACGACGTCCTCGCCGACCGCGATCGAGAGATCGGGCTTCACGGTGAGGAAGACCGGCTTGTCCGGCCGCGGTGCCGGCTCGGCCGCGGTCGCCGGCAGCTCGACGCCGATATCGACGGTGGCGAGTGGGGCGGCCACCATGAAGATGATCAACAGCACCAGCATCACGTCGATGAACGGCGTGACGTTGATCTCATGGGTGACGTCGAGATCACCTGGGTCGCCGCGCTTGAGCGGCGATCCCGACCGTGCGCCGAGCTTCGCGGCCATGGCCTACTCCGCCGCCCGCGCCATGCGGAACTCTCTGTGATCGCGCTGCCGGCTCACCAGCAGCATGAGCTGCGCCGAGGCATCGCCCAGCAGGGCCCGGTGATTGGCGATGCCGCGAACGAGGTGATTGTAGATCACGACCGCCGGGATCGCAGCGACGAGGCCGAGCGCGGTCGCGAGCAGCGCTTCCGCGATGCCGGGCGCGACCACCGCAAGGCTCGTGGTGTGGCTCTCGGAGATGCCGATGAAGGAATTCATGATGCCCCAGACCGTGCCGAACAGGCCGACGAACGGCGCCGTGGCGCCGATGGTCGCGAGCACGCCGGTGCCACGCGCGATCTGCCGCGACATCGCGGCCTCGACCCGCTCCAGCCGCAGCGCGACGCGCTCCTGAAGGCCGTCGTCGAGGATGCCGCCGGAGAGCTCCGCCTCCTTCGCGCAGGACTGGATGAGCTGGGCGACGGCGTCGTGCGCATCGCCGGTCTGTTCTGCCGCCTCGGTCAGCTTGATGCTGCCTTCAAGCGCGCGCGTCCGCTGCAAGGCGAGCGTGCCCTTACGGCGCAGCTCGATGGATTTGGCGAGCCACACGGTCCACGTCACCAGCGAGGCGACGGCGAGCCCCACCATCACCGTCTTCACGATGATGTCGGCACTGAGGAACATGCCCCAGGGCGATAAATTGCGCGGCAACAGCGCCTCGTCGATCGCAAAGGCGGGCGCCGGCGCGAGCGCCAGCACGATGGTCACGATGGCGTGCCGCAGCCTGGAATTGCCCTGCATCCTGATCTCCCGACCGATAAAGGGAAGCTATGCCGCGGACCGCGCCGCGATCTGATCCGCGAGCTGGCGGAACCGTACAAGCTGATCCGCACGCAGCGCCCGGGTCTCGTCGCGGCCGACGAAGACCTTGAACATGATGCCGCCGTCGGCGTTGACGAAAGCGACGAAGGCGGAAGTCTTGCTCATGAAGGGACGCTCGACGAAGACCACGGCCGCACAACGCTCGTGGCGGAGATGACCGTGCAGACCCTTCGGCTGCATCAGGTTGAAATAGCCGCGGCCGATCTCGCCCGCGGGAATCGCGCCGGTGAACTCGAAGATCGCGTCGTCCGTATGGACGATCAGCGTCACCTCGCCCCACGCGGCGATGTCCTGCATGGCGGCGACAAAATGCTCGCCGCCCCCCATCCGAACCATCGACGACGGCAGCGCCTCGATCACCGCGCGCGGCGTGACCTTGCGTTCGCGCGCGACGTCCTCGATCACCGCACCAGGGTTGTCGGCCATATGCGCCTTGAGATCGGCGAGATCCGTGCTCAGCATGTCCAGCTCCTTTCGTGCTTCGCGCTGCATCAGGCGGCCGCGGCCCTGCGCTCGCTCTGGATCACCTCGAAACCTTCGAACTTGGGATGGCCGAGATAGAGGCTCTCGCCGGTCGGATTGTCGGCGCGGGCATGGGCACGACGAAACTGGTCCGAGCGCGTCCAGGCCTCGAACGCCGCCTTGTCGACCCAGGTGGTGTGCGAGGAATAGAGCGTGTGGTCCTCGGCCTCGGGGCCCTTCAAGAGATGAAACTCGACGAAGCCCGGCATGCTGCCGAGATAGGATTCGCGGGTAGCCCAGACGGTTTCGAACGCGGTCTCCGCGCCCTTCTTCACTTGAAAACGGTTCATGGCGATGAACATTCAACTCTTCTCCTATCAGTCATGCAGATCGGCGAACGCCGATCGGGTCTTCAGAACGCGCCGAAACCACGCCGGGGACATCGACGTGGCTTTGGAGGCCGATGCGGCCCATCGGGATCGCCGGCAGTCTCTTTAGGTGCCGCCGAAGTGGTACTTGAGGCCTCCCTTGATCACGAGCCCCGCGCCGGCGCTCGCCCACTTCACGTCGTTTTGCGTATCGCCGGTACTGCCGACCGGAACGGCGTAAGGCCGGTAGTACCGATTGAAGAGATTCTCGACCGAGAAATTGAGCGTGAGGTCCGACGTCGGCTGATATTGGGCATAGAGATTCACGAGATCGTACGACGTCGCCGGAGTGTAGCTCCGCGGGATGTCGTAATTGGCGATGGCCGATGTCCACATCACCGAGAGGATCAGGGTTCGGTCGAGCAGGCGCACGCCAGCCGTCGTGGTGACCTTCTGCGGTGGAATGCTGTACAGGCCAAACCCCGTCTGCAGGTTCTTGCCATTTTGATACGTGCCGGAGAGACCGAGGAACCAGAGATTTGCGTCGTACATCGCCTCGGCTTCCACGCCCTGAATGCGCGCCGACGCCACGTTCTGATATTGCAGGAACGGCAGCACGGTGAGGCTCGGTGCCGGCGGCGGACCGGTGGGAACGACCAGGGGATTTCCGTAGGCGACCTGATCGATGAAGTCCGTTATGTCGTTGCGGAACACGTTGATCTTGCCGCGCAGCGTATCACCCGGAATGAACAGGTCATTCTTCTTGATGTTGAAGCCGATCTCCTTGTTCTTGCCGACCTCGGGCCGCAGGTTCGGATTGGGCACGAAGCAGAAAGTCGAATCCGCGCCCGGTCCCGGCGTGCCTGACGGACAGCGGAAGAAGGAGTCGTTGATCGTAGCACCCGAATGCGGCCCGCTGACCAGCGTCTCCGTGATCGATGGAGCGCGATAGCCTTCGGCATAGCTGACATACGGCGTCACGACCGCGGTGGGAACAAGCGCAACCGTGATCTTCGGCGACAGGCGGTCGCCGCCGGACGACGAGGAAGCCGAGGAAAGCTGATAATTATCGTACCGGAGCGCGCCGATCACCTCGAGCATCGAGGTATAGTTCGCCTTCCACTGCACGAAGCCGCCGGAGACCGTGCGCTGACCGCCGGGCGTCGTGACCTCCGACGTACCGGTGGTGTCGCGCGACGACACCTTGTCCTGGAACGCATCCAATCCGTAGGTCAACGCGTGACGCCAGCTTCCGCTCTCGAACCGCGACGTGTTGTGCACGTCGACGCCAATCGTGTCGAGCAGATAGCCGCGATTGCTGCCGATGCAGCCGGACACGGCATTTCCGGGCACGCCGCCGCAATAGACCGACGGCGTTATGCTCGTATGCGCGGTCTTGACCTGATCGTTCTCGGTGCGATTCCAGTACACCTTCGCGTCCCAATCGACCCACGGGTTGTCCGGCTGTGAATATTTCCAGCCGAGCGTCGTGGTGTAGTTCTTGACATTGGATGCGTAGATCGACGTGCCGCCGAGATTGTTGGTGCCGCTCGCATTGGTCGAGTTGGGATCACCGGCGCGACGTGGCGGCTGGCCGACGCGGTAGATGTCTTCCTGGAAGATCGTGCCGAGCTTGACCTCGTGTCCGTCCGCAGGCCGCACCGTCAGCTTGGCGATGCCGCTCGTGAGGCGGTTGCCGGTATTGGCAACCTCGAAGCCCGTGCCGTCCTTGTAGTTCTCCTGCGTGGAGTAGGTGCCGCCTGCGAACACGTCGACGTCAGGGTTGACGCGGACGCCGCCGAAGGCCGAGCCGAGCGCACGCCCGTAATTGCTGCCAAGAATGGTCTTGACGTCCACGCCCCATCGCTCTCCGGCGCGCACGACATCCTCAATGTCCTTGGTACGGAACGACGCCACACCTCCGATCGCACCGGAGCCGTAGATGTTGGCGGTGGGGCCCCGGACGATGTCGATACCGCCGATCAGCTCGGGATTGAGGAAGAACGAGCCGTTTGCGAAATGACCGGTCCGCTGATAGTTCTGCCGCGCGCCGTCGACAACGACAGCGACACGGCCGAAATCCTGCAAGCCGCGGATGTTGATCGAGGTCGACGGCTCGTCGCCGCGATTCTGAACCCACACGCCCGGCACGTTGTAGATAAGATCGCCGACAGTACTGGCCTGCCGCGCCTCGATCTGCGCCGACGTCACGACGCTGACCGGCGCGAGCGCATCGACGGCACGCTCCTCGGTCTTTGAGGCCGCGGCCGTGATGGTGTCGAGCGCTTGAACGGGTGCAGCGCCGCCAGCCTGGGCGCGGGCGTTCACGATTTCGGGCGCCGCCTGCTGCGCGAGCGGCGGCTTGGCCTGCTTGCGCTTGGCCTGCTTCGGCCGCTCCGGCGACACACTCTCAGCTTGCGGCTGAGCAGTCTGCGCAACGCCGCTCTCCGTCACCAATGCCGCAATTGAAACCACCGACGCGCCCAAAATTAGGGCGCGCGAATACCTAGCCCCGTCAGCCATATCAGCCCCAGCCTGCACTTTACTTTCTTGGAGTCTTTTGGCTGGCGTGCGTTCGCGAGGCGAACGACTGGCTGGCTGATGTTCTCGAGACGCGGACAAGCTGTCCGCTGCCATAATTGGTTACGTGGCAACACTTCGACGGTCAATGACATCAGGTTGCAGTTTATATCGATTGTAAATCGTCGCCGTTGGAATGCGCTACCCGCCGCTTATACAAGCAACACGGATCGACATTTCGAAAGCGCATCACACCTACCATGCCAGCAACGTCCGGAGACAGCGGCGGCGATGCGGCGGGGCCGACACAAAGCCCTTCCGCAACAACGAGAACCCTCACCATACGAGGGAGCCGGATCGACAGCCGCGAGCTGTTTGCGACCGAGCGCGAGATCATCATCGCGCATGGCGAGGACAATTATCGCCTGCGTTTGACCTCGCAGAACAAGCTGATCCTGACGAAGTAATCTGCAATGGCATTTTGTCGCACCCTCACGAATCTCCTGCTCTCCGGCACAATCGCGCTCGGGTCCAGCGCGCACGCCGCCGGCATCGTCGTTCATGACGCGCGCAACCGCGATGTCGCTGTCGCCAACTTTGCACGGACGGTCTCGATCGGCGGGGCCATCACCGAGATTCTCTATGCGCTCGGGCTCGAGAGCCGGCTGGTCGGCGTCGATACCACGAGCCTTTATCCGGTAGCGGCGCTGCGCGACAAGCCCAATGTCGGCTACATGCGCCAGATTTCCGCCGAGGGCGTGCTCGGCCTCAACCCCACGCTGATCCTGGCGATCCAGGGGTCGGGCCCGCGCGAAACCATAGAGCTACTGGAGACGGCGAAGGTGCCGCTGGTGCTGGTGCCGGAGACCTTCTCCGAAAACGGACTGATCGATAAAATAAAACTGGTCGGCCATGCCATGGGCGCCGACGCGCGCGCCGAATGCTTGAGCGCCGCGGTCGGCGCCGATCTCGCACAGCTCCGCGCACTGCGTGCCAAGGTGACGAAGCCGGTTCGCGTGATGTTCGTGATGTCGCTCCAGAACGGACGCGCCATGGTCGCCGGTCACAAGACCGCGGCCGATGAGATCATCCAGCTCGCGGGCGCCGTCAACGCCGTCGACGACTACGACGGCTACAAGATCATCGGCGACGAAGCGATCGTAGCCGCGAAGCCCGATGTCGTGCTGTCGATCGAGCGCGGCAAGGACTCACTCCAGGCCGACGCGATCTATGCCCATCCCGGTTTTGCGCTGACGCCGGTCGCGGCCAACAAGAGTTTTATCACGATGGACGGGCTCTATCTGCTCGGCTTCGGGCCGCGCACCGCCGCGGCGGCGCGTGATCTCTCCATCAAGCTCTATCCGGCATTGCGCGACGAGGGTGGCGCGTTCGCCTCGACCTTGTCGGCGGCGAATTGCCGGCAATGACTCTCGCGATCGGAACCGGAGCGCGTAGCACTGGGCAACGCGCCGGCAGCGGACGCAGGTTCGCGTCGGTTGCGCTTCCCCTGCTCCTCGCGGCGCTCGCAGTTATCGCAACCGTTGCGCTGACCGTCGGCGCGGCCGGCATTCCCCTGTCGCGGCTGCCTGCCGCACTCGGCTTTGCCGGCAACGCAGCCGCCGATGCCATGACCGCCCGCGACCAGCTCGTGCTGTGGTCGATCCGCATCCCCCGGATCGCGGCGACCGCGATGGTCGGCGGCCTGCTCGCCGCGGCCGGCGCGATCATGCAGGGTCTGTTCCGCAATCCGCTCGCCGATCCTGCGCTGGTCGGCGTCTCCAGCGGCGGCGCGCTCGCGGCCGCAGGTGCGATCGTCTTCACCGATTCACGCTTCGGCGAGACGCTGCATTTCCTCCAGACCGAGCTGTTGCCGCTTGCCGCTTTCGCGGGATCGCTGGTCACGACCGCGACCCTCTACGGCATCTCCAGCCGCTCGAGGCGGACCTCGATCGCGATCTTCCTGCTCGCCGGCGTCGCCATCACCGCCATCACAAATGCCGGCATCGGTCTGCTGGTGTTCGTCGCCGACGACCGCCAGCTCCGCGACATCACGTTCTGGCTGCTGGGCTCGATGAGCGGCGCCACCTGGACCAAGGCCGCCGTGCTCGCGCCCATTCTGGTCCTCGGGCTCGCAGCCTGCACCCACATTGCGCGCGGACTCGATCTGTTGGTGCTCGGCGAGGCCGACGCCTTTCACGGCGGGGTCGACGTCGAGCGCCTCAAGCGGATCTCGATCGTCATGGTCTCCGCCATGACGGGCGTCGCGGTGTCGATCAGCGGCGTCATCGGCTTTGTCGGCATCGTCGTGCCGCATCTGTTGCGCCTCGTCATCGGCCCTGCGCACCGCTTGCTGCTGCCGGCCTCGGTGCTGCTCGGCGCGATCCTGATGGTCGGCGCCGACACGCTGGCGCGCACCATCGTGGCGCCGGCGGAAATGCCGATCGGCATTTTGACCGCCGCGGTCGGCGCCCCGGTTTTCCTCGGGATTCTGCTGCGGCAGCGGGCGCTCGCCTCGCTATGAGCGCCGTGATCGAAGCCCGTGCTTTAGGCAAGCGCGCCGGCCGCGCGAGGCTGCTCGATGGTGTCGGCCTGAGCGTGGGGGCCGGCGAGATGATCGCCATCATCGGTCCGAACGGCGCCGGCAAGTCGACCCTGCTGCGGCTGCTCTCCGGCGACCTCCGCCCGACCGAAGGCGAGGTGCGACTGAGGCAGCGCGACATTCGCAGCTATGCGCCGCGCGAACTCGCCGCGCGCCGCACGATGTTGTCCCAGCATATCAACGTCACCTTCCCCTTCACGGTCGAGGAGATCGTGCTGATGGGCGCGGGCGACCGCAGCTTGCGCGATCCCGGTTCACTCGTCGATGCCGCACTGGACGAGGTTGGCCTTACGCAATTTCGCGAACGGCAATTGCCGACGCTGTCGGGCGGCGAGCAGCAGCGTGCCCATTTCGCCCGCGTGCTGGTGCAGCTCGCCTGCGGCGAGGCCGAGCACGGACCGGGCCTTCTGCTGCTGGACGAGCCGACCTCGAGCCTCGACCTGCGTCATCAGATCGACCTCGTCGAAGCCGCGCGCCGCCGCGCGGCGGCTGGCACCGCCGTCGTCGCGATCCTGCACGACCTCAACCTCGCGATCCGATTTGCCGATCGGCTGGTCGTGCTGAACCGCGGCCGGCTCGTCGCCGACGGCCCGCGCGCCGAAATCGTCACACGCCAGACCATCCGCGACATCTTCGAGATCGACGCCGTCGTCCATCAGGCTGACGACGGCGTACCTTACGTGTTGCCGCAATCGATGCGCGCGGCGCCGCCTTTGCCGGACGTTTAGCCCGCCGGCACGATCACCATGCTCTTGTCCTTCGGCCAGCGAACGCGCCAGGCGAAATTGATGTCCTTGACCTCGCCGGGCTTGGCGTCGAACGACCATTCCAGCACGCCGCGCCGGTCCCGAATGTTGCTTGCGGTCGGCGGCGTGGTCGCGGGCAGCATCTCGACGAGGATGTCCTCGTTCTCGCTGACCGGCAACTGATCCTCGATCGCGACCTTGATCGGGAAGTCGTGACCATTGCGGATTGTGGTCTTGAACGATCGCTCGTCGGTTTTCGACGTCGTGACCAGGAGGCCTGCCGACCCTTCGTTGCGCTTGAGCACCGCGCGTTCGATCCTGACCTTGTCGTCGGCGCCGAAGCCGAGCCGCACGAGATCGTCCTTGGCCGAAGCCGAGAGCTTGCCGCGGCCGACGAAAGTCCCGTCGCGATAGATTGCGACCTTGCCCGGCAGCAGACTCGTGTCGTCGGTCTGCTTGAAGCTGGCTTCGAGGAAGGCCGTGGGGTCCACCACCGGTGCCGCGCGCACCATGAGATCGGCGGGCAGGGTCATCGAGGCGATGCGCAGGCTCTTGGCGCCCTCGGCGGCGCCGAGGCTGACGCGGCCGGGAATCTTGTAGGTGGCCTGGAAGTCGCCGATCTCGGCAACCGCCTGCTGTTCTTCGGCGCGTTCGCGGATATCCTCGGCTGCCTTGGCCGCGGACGTTTCGATTTTTCGCTGCTGCATTGGCGCCGCCGCCGGCATTGCCGAATCCGAAAGCGAACCCAGCGCCCGCGGCCTCGGCACCTGCGGATATTGTGCAACCAGCGAATTCAGCTCCGGCGCGCTGCCGCCACGACCGATGCGGACCGTGGAGACGCCGAGCGCGACGTTCGACCAGTCCTCGCCGGTCGATTGCGTGACCTCGGCACGGCGGACAAGCTCGAGCTGCGGTTTGCGATCCTTCGCGCCGGTGTCGAGGCGGGCGTCGTAGAGCGGCAGCCAGCGCGCATTGCGCACATTGTAGGTGACCCTCAACGTCGCCTTGGTTGCTGCCGGCGCGGCGATGTCCATGCGGACTTCGAGCTTGCTCGGCGGCTTGGCCTTGCGCTCGACTTCGAGCTGGGCGATCTGCCGATCGATCTCGCGCATCTTGCGCGTGGCGTCGCGAACGGCGGTGTCGGCGCTCGCAATTTCCTCGCCGACGGTGGCAAAGGCCGTGCGCCATTCGGCAATCGGCCGCGCTTCGCCCTTGTCGCCGATGCCGGCGGGCGAGGCTTCCGCAAAATGCTCCGCGAATTTGCGCCGCGCGTTGGCCGAGTCGATCGCGCCTTGCAGGTCGGCGCGCTGGTCGTTCAGCGCCTCGATGCGCTTGTCCAGCTCCGGCAGATTGACCGGCGCCGCACGCGGCGTTCGGGCATCGATCGTGCCGATGGTGAGCTTCGCTCCCCCCTCACCCTCCACCCGGATCGAGGAGGTGTCGAGACCAAGCGGGAAGTCCTTGGCAATGAGCGTCGAGTCGCCAGACGGCAGGTCCACCGCGATGACACGGGTGACGGTCGCGCCATCGGGGTAAACGGTGACGGTATCGATGGCCGACGTGGCGTCCAATTCGGCGGCCCATGACGACGACGCGAATGCCGTGGTCACCAGAACCAGGCTCGTCGTCGCCAAACATCTTGCGGTGATGCGCATCAAGTCCCTCCTCCAAGTCATCGCCGCCGCCAGCCGGGCGTACGATCCAATGCCTCGCCAACATGGTTTGACGCGGCAGGGAAGGAACTGGGGTTTCCGTGGGGCGCCACCGCGGCGGCACCATGGCCGCGGAACGTGTCGTCAGCCCGCGACGGAGCCCTTAATCCTGCGCGAGCGAGCCCTGCCCGAAGATGCGGCGGAGCAGATCGGTGACGTTCTTGGCGCCCGCCTTCCTCAGAATGCCGGCGCGATAGCCCTCGACAGTCCGTGCGCTCAGATGCATGCGCCGGGCGATCTCCTTGTTGGTCAGGCCGGCGGCGAGATGCTCGAGCACGTCACCTGCGCGCGCGGTCAGGGGTTCGCAGCCGGGCAGCCAGCGCTGCCGGTTGGAGCCGGGCTGTGCGAACTCGTCGATGGCGGCATCGATCCGGTCGACGATGTCGCGGGTGCGGAACGGCTTCTCGATGAAGTCGGCCGCGCCGCTCCTGATGGCATCGACCGCCATGGCGATGCTACCGTTTGTTGCGGTCACCAGCACCGGCGCCATGCAGTTTTCCTCGCGCAGGCGCTTGAGCACGTCGAGACCGGAGCGATCGGGCGGCATCTCCAGCAGCACGCAGGCCGGCATCCGCGCCTTGGCCTCCGAGAGCAGAGACGCGCCGTCGGCGAAGCAGATCACGTTGTACGCGCTCTGTTGGAGCGCGGTGGACAATTGTTCGCGGGAGGCGGCATCGGTGTCGATGACGAATACCTCACCCTTGGAAAGCATGTTCCCCGGCATAATTCCGATCCAGCAATGTCTTTGGTCAAATGGTCCGAGACAGCAGCGGGGCCTCATCGCGCCGCGCCGTCATATGCACGGCATTCACGCCCGTGCTTCGGTTTCACTTATGTATGTTCCACCCGGTTCCTGGATTTGACTGATCGGGACATAAACTTTACATTTCGGGACATCTGCGGGATGGCTGGCAGGAACGGGTCGCATGACCGACCTCATTCGTAGCGCTGGCTTGAGCTATTACCCGGAGGTCGCCCGGTCGGTCGGGCTCGACCCCAAACAAATGATGCGCAAGGTCAGGCTGCCGCTGGCCTGCCTCGACAAACCCGATACGCCCATTGCCGTCACCGGCCTGCGCCGCCTGCTCGAATTGTCGGCAGAGGCGTCCGGAGCCGAAGATTTCGGCTTGCGGCTTGCCGAGCGCGGCGGGCTGACCAATTTCGGCGCAGTCGGCCTGATCGTGCGCGAACAGGCGACCGTTGGTGAAGCCATCGAAGCCTTCTCGCGCTTCATCCCGATCCATCACGACGGCATGAAGCTGGACGTCACCCGCGACAAGCAGACCGTCACCGTCACGCTGCACCTGCGCGGCCGACAGCCGACCGCGCCGCGCCAGTCGATCGACATGGCGCTCGGCAGCGTCCATCGCATCATCCAGTCGCTGTTCGGCAGCGATTGGCGGCCGCAGGAAGTTCACCTGCATTACCCACCGCCGCTCGACCGCAAGCGCTACCGCGAGTTCTACGGCTGCCGTGTGACCTTCAACGCAGAGGACGATTCGATCCTGTTGTCGGCACACGACATGGAGCGCCGGATCCCGAGCGCGCATCCGCTGATTGCGAGCTATTTGCGCAAGCGGATCGAGGCGATCGAGACGCGGCCGGCAAGCTGGGAGGAGAAGGTCGACGAGGTCGTGCGTCTTCTGCTCGCCGGCGGCGACTGCACGGTCGAGCGCGTGGCCGAGCACCTCGCCTGCACCCGCCGCACCATCCACCGGCACCTCGCCGAAGCCGGCACCAGCTTCTCGGCCATTCACGACGCGCAGCGCGCCGATCTCGTGGTCCAGCTGATCGACGACCCCGGCCGGCCGCTGGCCGACATCGCCGTGCAGCTCGGCTTCTCCGCACAGAGCGCCATGGCCCGCTGGTTCCGCGGCCATTTCGGCTGCACCATCACCGCATGGCGCAAAGGCGTCCGGCCGCTGGAATCCCTGACCGCGGCGACCGCGGCTTGAATTCAGCGTGCCGGGACGGGCACGCCCATGATGGCGATTGCGCGGCGGCGACTGCCGGCGAGCAGCGGGCCGAACGCGATTGCAAAGCCGAGGAAGGCAACGATCCAGCCGCAGGCGGCAAGGTGCAGCAACGCATCGCTGTGCGCAGGCCAAACCACCGCCGCGACCCGCGCCAGCGCCGCGACGATGATCGCGGCATAGATGGCTTGTGTCGCCGGCGACGCCGTCAGCGCCTGTCCGGTATGGCCGAGACTCGCACGGGTCATCACCGCGAGCGTCATGGTTCCAGCCGCGCCCGCCATCCAGGCGTGGATGCCCGCGCTCGGCGGCAACGCGCCGAAGACGGCAAAGGCATGCAGGAGGAAGCCAAGCGGCACGAAGACATAGCCGACATGGAGGATCAGGAGCAGCCGCTCGCGGAAGGTGCGGTCACCGGCCCAGCGTGCGAGCCGTACCAAATGGAGCCCGCCGACGAGCGCCATCGCCGCCCCGGTGACCGTACTCAACGGCGCGACGATCCATGAGACAAGCGCCAGCGCGCTGCAGCCGATCACCAGACCGTCGAAGCGACCGAATGGCACCGGGAGACGGCCAGGGTTGAACTTGACCAACCAGTTGCGGGTGAAGCTTGGGATGATGCGGCCACCGATCAGCGAGATCATCACAACGACCACGCCGATGCCGACGCGGATGCCGACATCGGCCCCACCCGCATAATGCGCTTCGAGATGGAAGCCGACATTGCCGGCGAGCAGCACGAGCACCAGCACCACGACGGGCAGGTTGCGCCAGTTGCCGCCGGCGATGATCTCGCGCGTTGCAGCGGCGACGACCAATGTCAGGAAGGCGGCATCGACGGCAAGCGCAAACGCCCAGCCGATATCGGCGGACAGCGTCACCGCGACCCGGCCGGCGATCCAGACCGCCAGCAGCGCGCCCAGGGACGTCCCCTGGATCGGCAGCCGCCCGGTCCAGTTCGGGATCGCCGTGAACAGGAATCCCGTAATCACCGCCGGCAGGAAGCCGTAGAGCATCTCATGGACGTGCCAGTCGCGCGGCGCAAAAGCCGACGTCACCGACAATTCGCCGTAGAACATCGGCAGCCAAGCCAGGATCGAAAGCCCTGCCTGGATGGCGGCAAGCAGGAAAAAGGGCCGAAAGCTGTTCGCAAACAGCGGCCAGCCCTCAAAGTTGCGGGATCGGGCGCCAGCCATGGGTCAACTCCAGTCGATTCAAATCGTCGCCTGGAAAAATACTGCCGTCCGGCCGGCTCGTTTTTGAGCTATCGCAAACACCCTGACGATTGCAGGTGTCATCACACTTCCAGCGCCAAGGAGGCAGAATGGCCAAGGTCGACACATCGCTGGTTGCGCATTTGCCGCTGTTTGGGGGTGTCAAACCGGAGGACCTCGAGGAGATCCTGCGCGAGGCCCGCTCAGTGCGTTACCCCAAGAATAGCGCCATTTTCGAGCAGGGCGCGGACGCGCAATCCTTCTTCCTGCTGCTGCATGGCCATGTTCGCGCGGCCAAGACCACACCGACCGGCGAGCAGATCGTAGTGCGCTATGTCGCGCCGGGCGAAACGTTCGGTCTCGCGATGGCGATAGGAGCCGCGCGCTATCCGGCCACGGCGATCGCGGTCGACGACAGCGTCGCACTGATCTGGCCGACTTCCGCATGGCCGCGACTGGTCGAGCGATTTCCCGCGCTTGCCGCCAACACGCTCCAGACCGTCGGCACGCGGCTGCAGGAGAGCCACACCCGGATCCTGGAAATGTCGACCCAGCAGGTCGAGCAGCGCGTCGCGCATGCGCTGCTGCGCCTCGCCAAACAATCCGGCAAGAAGCTCGACCACGGCATCGAGATCGATTTCCCGATCAGCCGCCAGGACATCGCGCAGATGACCGGCACCACGCTGCACACCGTGAGCCGCATCCTGAGCGGCTGGGAACAGCAGGGGCTGGTCGAGAGCGGCCGTCAGCGCATCATCCTGCGCGATCCGCATGGGATCGTCGTGCTGGCGGAGCGGACTGCGGATAGCGGCGCGGCGTGAAGCCAGGGGTGAAGGGTGCTTCCGCTTACGGCGAAGGCGCCCCTCACCCGGAAATCCGCACGCGGCCCGCGCGAATTCCAGACCGGTTCACGCCGGCACGCGGTCGCACAGCGCGGCGAGGAATTTGTCGCGATCGATGCCATGCTCGCGGCAGGCGTCATCGACCGTGTGGAAGGTTGCGATCGGGCAGCCCACGCAGGCCATCCTGAAGGCGAGAAACACGCGGATCGTGTGCGGCGCCGTGCGCATGATGTCATCGACCAGATCGTCGGATCCAAAAGGCATGGACAACACCTCCGTTCCGAAACCACGATAGCGGAGCGCGCGAGAGTCTCTTTGTCGAAGCGCAAGCTGGCCCGTCATTCCGGCATGGCGGTAAGGTGATCTCACACCGCCCGGCTGTGCAAATGCTTCGCGGGATCCAGATGCGCGTCGAACGCGGCTGCGACGCTGCGCACGAGAAAGCGCGAGTCCTTTGCGACCGCGATGCGGTCGCCGTCCAGTCTCACGACGCCGTCGGAAATCAGCGGCTTCAGACGCGATGCCGATTTCAGCATTGCCCCGGCCTCTGCGCCATGACGCGCGCAGATGTCGCCGAGATCGGCGCTGAACTCGCACATGATGCGTTCGATGATGTCGGCGCGCAGCCGGTCGTCGTCGGTGAGCCCATAGCCTTTCGCGGTGGCCAAATGGCCCGCGGCGATGCTCTGCGCATAGGCGCCGATCTGCACCTCGTTCTGGACATAGCCCTGCGGCAAATGTCCGATCGCGCTCGCGCCGAAGCCGAGCAGGACTTCGCCCTTATCGGTGGTGTAGCCCTGAAAATTGCGCCGCAGCGTGCGTTGCTCGAAGGCCACAGCCATGGAATCGCCGGGTCGCGCGAAATGATCGAGCCCGATCTGCACGTAACCGGCTTCCTTCAACGCATTGGCGATCGCGCAGGCCTGGTCGTGGCGCGCCAGGCCGTCGGGCAGCACGGCCTCGTTGATCATGCGCTGGTGCTTCTTGAAAGCAGGCACATGCGCGTAGCCGAACACCGAGAAGCGGTCGGGCCCAAGCTCGAGCGAACGTCGCACCGTATCCAGGCACGAGGCAACGGTCTGGTGCGGCAGTCCGTAGATCAGATCGAAGTTGATCCCGTTGATGCCGGCGCGCTGGAGCATGTCGACGACGGAAGCCGTCTGTTCAAAACTCTGCACACGGTTGATCGCGCGCTGCACGACGGGGTCGAAGCTCTGCACGCCCAGGCTCGCGCGATTGACGCCGGAGAGCCGCATGGCCTCGACCATGTCGGCCGTCAGCGTGCGAGGATCGATCTCGACCGCAATCTCGGCCGACGGCAGCACGAAGAACGATTGGCGCATCGCCGCCATCAACTCGGCAAAAGCCTCCGGCGCCATGATCGTCGGGGTGCCGCCACCGAAATGGATGTGCTCGACCTTGATGCGCCGGCCGATCGTCTCGGATACCTGCGCGATCTCACTGCGCAGCGTACGCAGATAGGCCGTGATGAGGCCGTCTCTACGAACGATCTGGGTATGGCAACCGCAATACCAGCACATCTCGCGGCAGAACGGCACGTGCAGATAAAGCGACGCGCTGGCCGCCGCCGGGAGCTCCGCCAGCCACTGGGCGTAGGCGCCCTCGCCGATCGCCGGCGAGAAATGCGGTGCGGTCGGGTAGCTCGTGTAGCGCGGCAGTCGTTCCTCGCCATAGCTCGCCGCAAGATCGGCCCTCATATCTTACCCATTCGTCAATCAATGCTGCGCAGCGGGGCGGCGCATCCCGGATGGCACGAAATTACCCGTTTTCGGGTGCGCTACCTTGCGCTCGCTCAAAGTCCGAGCACGGGATCGGCGCCATGGTGACATTTGATTATTGCCCTCTGGAGATAGGTTATGGCGTCGTTCGCGCTCGATCTCGTTCTGTGGCTCACCGGCGTTCGCGGCCATATCCCGCGCTTCGACGATTTTCGTCCCGTCCCCACGACGCCCACCGTTGGCGCCAGCCACCTGGTACGCGTAATGGTCATCACGGCCGCCGTTCTCGCCGCGCTGTCGCTCGCGGTTTGGGGCACGGTCTGGATTGCGATCCAGTTGCTCTAGTCGACGACAATCCATTCGCAATAAACGCAATTGAACATGCGAACGATTTGCGGCCGAGGCGGCTGACGTCGGGCGCCATCGCGTCTTTGGTATCGCCGATGCGATCTTCGACAAACTCCTAAGGATTCTACCGGAGGCGAATACGGCAAAAGCTTGTCGCAGCGCAAACACGCTTGCCGCGATCGGCGCACACTGCATTCCGTCATCAAGACCATTTCAGATGAAGGATGCTTCCGATGTTCACCCGCCGAGCCGCATTGATCAGCGCCGCCGCCACCGCCTTGATGCTGGCGACACCCGCCTTGGCTGCCGACGATCTCAAACTGCCGCGCCAGAAGGTCGAGCTGGTCGCTCCTCCCTTCGTGCACGCGCATGAGCAAGCGACCAAGCAGGGCCCCAAGATCGTGGAGTTCACGCTCACGATCGAGGAGAAGAAGGTCGTCATCGACGAGAAGGGCACCACTTTCCAGGCGATGACCTTCAACGGCTCGATGCCGGGTCCGATGATGGTCGTGCATGAGGGCGACTACGTCGAAACGACGCTGGTCAATCCCGCAACCAATTCCATGCCGCACAACATCGACTTCCATTCCGCGACCGGTGCGCTCGGCGGCGGTGCGCTCACGCTGGTCAATCCCGGCGAGCAGGTCGTCTTGCGCTGGAAGGCGACCAAGACCGGCGTGTTCGTCTACCATTGCGCACCGGGCGGCCCGATGATCCCCTGGCATGTCGTCTCCGGCATGAACGGCGCCGTGATGGTGCTGCCGCGCGACGGCCTCAACGATGGCAAGGGCCACGCACTGAAATACGACAAGGTCTATTATGTCGGCGAGCAGGACATGTACGTGCCGCGCGACGACAAGGGCAATTTCAAATCCTATGAATCGCCGGGCGAAGCCTTCACCGACACCGAAGAGGTGATGAAGAAGCTGATCCCCTCCCATGTCGTGTTCAACGGCAAGGTCGGCGCGCTCACCGGCAAGAATGCGCTCACCGCCAATGTCGGCGAGAACGTGCTGATCGTGCATTCGCAGGCCAATCGCGACAGCCGTCCGCATCTGATCGGCGGCCATGGCGACTATGTCTGGGAGACCGGCAAGTTCTCCAACGCGCCGGAGACCGGGCTCGAGACCTGGTTCATCCGCGGCGGCTCGGCGGGCGCTGCGCTGTACAAGTTCATGCAGCCCGGCATCTACGCCTATGTCACCCACAATCTGATCGAGGCCGCCGACCTCGGCGCCACCGCGCACTTCAAGGTCGAAGGCAAGTGGAACGACGATCTGATGACGCAGGTGAAGGCCCCTGCCGATATCCCGGCCCCCAACACCAACTAGACGCGACGAGGGGCCGGTGATGACCGGCCTCTTCTTCCTTGGGGGATGACCATGCTGATCGCATTCAAGCTGAAACTGCTACTCGCCTGCGCCGCCGGGCTTGCGGGGCCGATCGCAGTGGCGCCGCTGGTGTCGGACATCGGGCCCCGCAGCACCGCGACGGAGCCTGCCATCGTCAGGGTCGCGCCAGGCAGCCTGTCCTATCGCGAGGCCGGCGATTTCACCCGTGGCGGGCAGCAAGCGGAAGCGCCGCTGCGCACGATGCGCTTCGAGAAGCCGTTGCACATCATGCGGCATCAGGTCTCGTCATCCGACTATCAGATTTGCGTACAGGAGGGTGCTTGTCGCGCGCTTGATCGCGGCGTGGCCATCGCCTCCGATCGACCCGCGGTGCAGGTGAGCTGGCATGATGCCGAGGCTTATGCGGGTTGGCTCTCGCGCAAGACCGGTCACAGCTACCGCCTGCCGAGCGACGCGGAATGGGCCTTTGCGGCCGGCTCCAGATTCAGGGATGACGGTCTTCCGGTGGACGCAGCAGATCCATCGAAGCGCTGGATCGGCCGCTACGAGCGCGAATCCGAGCGCGACCTCTTCGACACGACGGCCTATTCGTTCGGCAAGTTCGGTTCGAACGAGCACGGCATCGAAGATCTCGCCGGCAATATCTGGGAGTGGACCTCGACCTGCTTCGTGCGCTCGCGCACCGACGTTTCAGGCAATGCCGGCAAACCGACCGTGAACTGCGGCGTGCGCGTCGCCGAAGGTGCCCACCGCGCCTATGTCACGGACTTCATCCGCGACGCCCGCGCCGGCGGCTGCGCACAGGGCGTCCCACCCGCCAATCTCGGCTTCCGCCTGGTGCGAGAGGAAACGTCGTGGGTCGCAAGCGTGTCGGCGCGATGGGGTCGGGCATGGTCGGTTAAGTCATGATGCGATTGAGGAGGCAACGTGCGCGCTGCCTCCTCAATGTCGTCCTGGCGAAAGCCAGGACCCATAACCACTAAGCAAAGTTTGGCGAAGACTCGCGTTGACAGCCCTTGGGACGCCCACCGACGGCGCTCGATAGACCTCGCGGTATGGGTCCTGGCCTTCGCCAGGACGACACCGAAGATGTGGTCACAGCGGCGCCAAAGCTGAAACGAAAATGGCCGGGACGATGCCCGGCCATTCGCGATCATTCGCGACTGCTGTATCAGGTGTTCTTCAGCGCGACGCGGAATTCGGCTTCGGTCTTGGCCTTGACCTCGTCGAGCGAGACGCCGTCGGCGAGCTCGATCAGCGCCATGCCGCCGCTGCCGTGCTTGTCGATGGTGAAGACGGCCAGGTCAGTCACGACCATGTCGACCACGCGCTCGCCGGTCAGCGGCAGATTGCACTGCTTCAGGAGCTTTGGACCGTCCTTGGCCGAATGCTCCATCACAACGACCACGCGCTTGACGCCGGCGACGAGATCCATCGCGCCGCCCATGCCCTTGACCATCTTGCCGGGGATCATCCAGTTGGCGAGATCGCCGTTCTGGGCCACCTGCATGGCGCCGAGGATCGACAGATCCATGTGGCCGCCACGGATCATGCCGAAGGAATCCGCGCTCGAGAAATACGAGGTCGACGGCAGCTCGCTCACGGTCTGCTTGCCGGCGTTGATGAGATCGGCGTCCTCTTCACCCTCATAGGGGAACGGGCCCATGCCGAGCATGCCGTTCTCGCTCTGGAGGCTGACGTCCATGCCGTCCGGGATGTAGTTCGAGACCAGCGTCGGGATGCCGATGCCGAGATTGACGTAATAGCCGTCACGCAATTCCTTCGCGGCGCGCGCAGCCATCTGTTCACGGGTCCAGGCCATCTTAGTCTCCTGATCTCAAGCTGCCGTGCGCGGGCGGGTGTTGCGGAATTCGATGCGCTTCTTGGCCGTTCCGACCTCGACGATGCGCTTGACGAAAAGACCGGGCGTGTGGATGTGGTCGGGATCGAGTTCGCCGGCCGGAACCAGATGCTCGACCTCGGCCACCGTGACCTTCGCGGCGGTCGCCATCATCGGGTTAAAGTTGCGCGCGGTCTTGCGGTAGATGAGGTTGCCTGCGGTGTCGCCCTTCCAGGCGTGGACGATGGCGAGATCGGCGAACAGGCCGCGCTCCATCAGGTATTTCTGTCCGTCGAATTCCTTCACTTCCTTGCCTTCGGCGATCAGCGTGCCGACGCCCGTCTTGGTGTAGAAGGCCGGAATGCCGGCGCCGCCGGCGCGGATGCGCTCCGCCAGCGTGCCCTGCGGATTGAATTCGAGTTCCAGCTCGCCGGCGAGGAATTGCTGGGCGAACAGCTTGTTCTCGCCGACGTAGGACGAGATCATCTTCTTGATCTGGCGGGTTTCGAGCAGGCGGCTGAGGCCAATACCGTCGACGCCGGCATTGTTCGAGACCACCGTCAGGTCCTTGACGCCGGAGTCGCGGATCGCGTCCGACAGCGTCTCGGCGATGCCGCAGAGGCCGAAGCCGCCCGACATGATCATCATGCCGTCTTTCAGAACGCCCTCGAGAGCCGACTTGGCGTCGGGATAGACCTTGTTCATGCAAATAACCTTCGAGTGAACCTTCGGCTTGCAGGCGTCGCGCCTTATTGGCGGCGATTATTAGGCGAAATCGTCCGAAGCCGTCAATGATACGGGGTTCTCCGCTCCGCCCCTGGGTGATAGAAGCTGCCCAAGCCGTGGGCGCAACCGTTCCCGTGGCCTTGAAAGCGACAAGAAAACCCATCAAGTTGCGGCACTTAACACAATAGGTCTTGGGCGTGGGGCGCGCAGGTTTCCCGGCCCGCCTTCTGGCTCCAGCGACCAACCCGATCAGGACATGCCATTGACCATGGCCCAAGGAATGAAGCGCCTCGGGACGCCGATCGCGGCGCTGCTCGGCGTGGCGCTGATCGCCCTGATCGCGACCTCATGGCTCATCAATCGCGACGCGCTGCGCAAGGCGGTGGAAACGCAGATCCGCGACGTCACCGGACTCGAGGTCAATGTCGCAGGCGCGATCGACATTTCGGTGCTGCCGGCAAGCTACATCTCCTTCCATGACGTCGGCCTGAAGGGCGGCGGCACCAGCGATCCCGCGCTCCATGTCGACGTGCTCACCGCGAACCTGCGGCTGCTGCCGCTGCTGCTGCAACGGTTCGAGATCGCCGACCTGACGCTGCTGCGGCCGCGCATCCATGTCAGCCTGAAGCCGGACGGCGAGAGCAACTGGACGCCGTTCATCCAGACCATCGCGCGCACCATGAAGCCCGGCGCCGAGAATCAGGTGTCGTTCTCCGAGATCCGGATCCAGGACGGCGTGCTCGATTACGAGGACGCGGCCACGCACGGCACCGAGAAATTCGAGGACATCGACCTGTCGCTGGCGTGGCCCTCGATCTCGCGCTCCTTCGCCGCGACCGGACAGTTCGACTGGCGCGGCGAACGGGTCGACGGCTCGATCAGCTTTTCCGATTTCGTCGCCGCGCTTTCCGGCGAGCGCTCGGGGTTGAAGGCGCGGATCGCGAGCGCACCGCTCAAGCTCGCCTTCGACGGCAGCGTCGCCAACCGCACCAGCCCGATGATGGAGGGCACGCTCACCATCGACAGCCCGTCCCTGCGCAACGCGCTGCGCTGGACCGGTCAGCCGCAGCCCGCCAGCGGCGGCTTCGGCCGCTTCGCGCTGAAGGCGCGGGCCAATGTCGTCGGCGCCTCGATCGCGCTCACCAATGTCAATGTCGAGCTCGACGGCAACACCGCCGAGGGCGTGATGACCTACGCCAATAACGGCCGGCAGACGCTGCAGGCGACGCTCGCAGCCGACGCGCTCGACTTCACACCCTATATCTCGACCTTCCGCCTGCTTGCGAGCGGCGCGCGCGACTGGAACAGGCAGCTGTTCGATCTCAACGCCCTGTCGACCACCGACCTCGACATGCGCCTGTCGGCCGCCAAGCTGACGGTCGGGGCGTCGAAACTCGGCCGCACCGCGATCGGCGCGAATCTGCGCAACGGCACGCTGGCGCTCTCGGTCGGCGAGGCCCAGGTCTATGGCGGCATCGCCAAGGGCTCGTTCGGCATCGCGCGCTCCGACACCGTCGCCGACATCAAGGCGCAATTCCAGTTCACCGACGTCGACCTTCAGGCCTGCGCCTCCGAGCTGTTCGGTATCAACAAGCTGTCCGGGCGCGGCAACATCAACGTCTCGCTGCTGGCGTCCGGCTCGAGCCCGTTCGGCCTCGTGCAGTCGCTCGACGGCAGCGCCACCGTGACCGGGCATGACGGCGCGATCGCGGGCTTCAATGCCGAGCAGCTCCTGAAGCGGCTCGAGCGGCGGCCGCTGTCCGGCGGCGGCAATTTCCGCAACGGCTCCACCCCTTACGACAATCTCACCATCGCGGTGAAGTTCTCCGACGGCGTGGCCACCGCCGAGGACATCCGCGTCGAGGGACCTGCGGCGAAGATCACGATGACCGGCACCGCCTCGGTGCCGACGCGCGAATACGACATGAAGGGCGTGGCCAGCCTCAACAGCGCGTCGGGGTTCGAATTGCCTTTCGTGGTGCAGGGCCCCTGGGACGATCCCCTCGTCTTCCCCGATCCGGAAAGCCTGATCCGCCGCTCGCCTGCCTCTGCGCCCCTGCTCGACATGCTGAAAGACCGCAAGCCGGGCGACGCGGTGCGCTCCGCCATCGAGCGCATCACCGGCACCGGAAAACGTCCCGCACCGGCCGAAGCGCCGACAGCGGAGAACGCCAAGGAAGGCGCGAAGTCCAATTAAGGACGGCGATCATGCGGCACCAGCCGATCGGCGCGAATTGATCAGGGCGCATCGATGCGGCGATTGGATCGATGCGCCCATTAAGCATCTTCCTCTCGCCCGACACCCCCACGACCTATGTCTGACAACAAGCCGCTAGATCGGACTACCGCCATGCGCTAGTGTTTTATACGACCGGTTAAAAACACCGGCCGTTTGAGGGAGAAAAACGTGAAATCCAAGGTTATTGGCGCAGTATCACTGGCGGTCGCTGCGGCCGGGCTGTTTGCAGCCGCTGCACCCGCATTTGCGCAGCAGAAGACGATTACGGTCTGGTGGGGCAAGGGCTTCTACCGCTCCGAAGACGACGCGCTGCTCGACACGATCAAGAAGTTCGAAGCCAAGACCGGCATCAAGGTCGAATTGTCGCAGTACGCGATCCAGGACATGATTCCGAAGACGGTGGCCGCACTCGATTCAGGCACCGTGCCCGATGTTGCCTATTCCGACACCTACGACGTGCAGGTGCAGGGCAAGTGGGCCTACGAAGGCAAGCTCGAGGACCTCTCCGAGATCATGGAGCCGATCAAGGATCGGTTCGTGCAGAACACGCTGGATGCGTCGATCCTCTACAACGACGTCACCAAGAAGAAGGCCTATTACGGCTTCCCGCTGAAGCAGCAGAGCATGCATGTCGAGATCTGGAACGACATGCTGGAGAAGGCCGGCTTCAAGCTCGCCGACATCCCGACGGACTGGGCGGGCTACTGGACGTTCTGGTGCGACAAGGTGCAGCCGGGAATCCGCAAGGCCACGGGCCAGCGCATCTATGGCGTCGGCCAGCCGATGGGCGTCGAATCCACCGACGCCTTCCAGTCGTTCTACACCTTCATGGACGCCTACCACGTCAAACTGGTCGACGACGACGGCAAGCTCACGGTCGACGATCCCAAGGTGCGCGAGAACCTGATCAGCGCGCTGAAGGACTACACCGACACCTATATCAAGGGCTGCACGCCGCCGTCCTCCACGACCTGGAAGGATCCGGACAACAACGTCGCCTTCCACAACAAGACCATCGTGATGACCCACAACTTCACGATCTCGATCGCGGCGAAATGGTTCGAGGACTCCCAGAACCAGGCGCTCACGCAGGAGCAGCGCGACGCCGGCAAGAAAGCCTATGGCGAGGACATCATCACCGCGTCCTTCCCGAAGGCTCCGGACGGTTCGACGATCCGCTACCGCTCGGACGTCAAGACCGGGCTGGTCTTCTCCGTGGCCAAGAACAAGGCCGAGGCCAAGCAGTTCATCGCCTTCCTGCTCCAGGAAGAGAACGTCCGCCCCTATATCGAGGGTGCGCTCGGCCGCTGGTTCCCGGTGACGAAGGAAAGCCAAGAGAGCCCGTTCTGGCAGGCCGACCGGCATCGCAAGGCGGTCTACGCGCAGTTCAAGGGCGGCACCGCCCCGTTCGACTTCACCAAGAACTGGAAGTTCACCATCCTGAACAACGAGAACGTCTGGGCCAAGGCGATGAACCGCGTGGTCAGCGAGAAGGTGCCGGTGGACAAGGCGGTCGACGAGCTGATCGCCCGCATCAAGGCGGTCGCGGGCTGATCCCGGACTGCAATAAGGTATATGCTAATACCGGTCGCGGCTCTCCGCGACCGGTTGCTTTCGGTGGGTATGCGATATGGCGATCACACTTTCCAGCTCAGACACAATTCCAGCCCCTCCCCTGTCGGCGCGCCTGACCACGCAGCAGGTCTGGGGCATCTTGCTGCTTGTGCCCTATCTACTCGTCTTCCTGGCCTTCGTCCTCTATCCCGTCGGCTACGGCCTGTGGCTGGCGCGCGATCCGGCGAACTATGTCGCGCTGTACAACGACCCGATCTTCGCGCGCGCCGCGGTCAACACGCTGATCTTCCTGGTCATCGGCATCAACGTGAAGATGCTGATCGCGCTGTTCCTGTCCGGCTTCTTCGCCCAGCAGCGCCCCTGGATCAAATGGCTGTCGGTGATCTTCATCCTGCCCTGGGCGGTGCCGTCGATCCCGACCATCCTGTCGGTCCGCTTCATGCTCAATCCCGAATGGGGCATGGTCAACCATTTCATCTTCTCCCTCACCGGCGATGACGGCCCGAACTGGCTGAACGATCCGACGGTCGCGCTGACCATGGCGATCGCCGTGCATATCTGGAAGTCGCTGCCGTTCTGGACGCTGATCCTGCTGACCGGGCGGCTCGCGATCCCGCAGGATCTGTACGAGGCGTCCGAGGTCGACGGCGCCAGTCCGTGGCAGAAATTCCGCTTCATCACCTGGCCGTCGATGCAGATGCTCTACGTCACCTGCACACTGCTCTCGATGATCTGGACGCTCGGCGACTTCAACAGCGTCTATCTGCTTACCGGCGGCGGGCCGGCCGACCTCACGCATGTGCTGTCGACGCTCGGCATCCGCTATCTCCGGCTCGACCAGCTCTCGCTCGCGATGGCCTCCATCGTCTGCGCGATACCGTTCGTGCTGCCGCTGATGTACTTCATGATGAAACGGTTGTCGCGATGAAGCTTCCCACCCTCCGCGAAGTTGGTACCGAAGCCAAGCTCCTGCTGATCGGCATCCCGGTCTTCATCTGGACCATGATTCCGATCTACCACATGTTCCTGTTCGCGATCTCGCCGAAGGAGGACGCGTTCTCGGGCAAGCTGTGGCCGGATCATCCGACGCTGCACAACTTCCACATCGTGTTCTACCAGGAGCACTATTTCCTGCGCGACTTCTGGATCCAGTTCTGGAACTCGACTGTGATCGCACTGGCCGCCGGCGCGCTGACCTTGTTCATCGCGACCGCCGCCGCATTCTCGATCTCGCGGCTTAAGGTGCCGGGCGGCCGCTGGGTGATGAATCTCGCGCTGTTCACCTACTTCATCCCGGCGGCGTTCCTCGCCGTGCCGATGTATCGCACCATGGGCAATTACGGCCTGCTCAACAATCACTGGTCGCTGATCCTGGCCATGGTGACGATCGCCTCGCCTTACGCGATCTGGGTGCTGAAGCAGGCGTCCGACAAGCTGCCGGTCGAGCTCGACGAGGCCGCCGTGATGGACGGCGCGACCACGCTGCAGCTGTTCCGCCTGGTCTATGTGCCGCTGATGATGCCCTCGCTGGTCGCGATCGGTACCTATGCCGTGCTGCTGGCCTGGAACGAATATCTCTACGCGTTCCTGCTCTTGTCCAAGGACACCGACATCACGCTGCCGGTCGCGCTCGGCAACTTCCTGGCCGCCGACGACTCGCCGTGGGAGCTGTTGATGACCACCGGCTTCATCTACGCGCTGCCGCCGGCCGCGGTCTATTACGCCTTCAAGCGCTACATGGTGGGCGGGCTCACGGCGGGTGCGGTGAAATCCTGACGCAGCAGGACGGATCGGCTCGCCACAAGCACGGCGCTCGAGCAGGTGAGCGGACAATTGCAAGTTGTCCGCGCCTGCTCTAACTTGCGGCCCGCAAAGCCAGCGGGCTCATCATGCGCAGCAACGATGCACTCCATCTCGGCCTGATGCTCGGGGCGCTCGCCGCGTCCTATCTGGTGCCGTTCGAGCTGTTGCTGCTGGCTTATGTCGTGCTCGGCCCGGCGCACTATTTCACCGAGATCTCGTGGCTGCACGATCGCAGCTACTATCTGCCCCACCGCGGGATTGCCGCTGTCCTGGCGATTGTCGCGGTGGTCGCGGCCCTGATCGACAACGCATCCTGGTTCGGCTCCGCAATGTGGGGCGCGCTGGTCGTCTGCGCCATGCTGGCGGCCACCACATCGGCAATCGAAAGCATGCTGCTGTTCATGGCGGCCATCGCGCTGTCCGCGATCATGTATTCGAGCGGGTCGTCACTCGCGGTCATCGGCATCCTGATTCCGACCCTGATCCACGTCTGCCTGTTCACGCTGATCTTCATGGTGCTCGGTGCCTACCGGTCCGGTAGCCGCGTGCAGGCCGCGCTCGTGGCCGTCTACCTCGTCGCGATCGCCACGATTCTGCTGCTGCCGCCGACCGCCGAAATCCGGATCGCGAGCTTTGCCCGCGTCGGACAGGACTACTTCGGCAATGTCGGCCCGGCCCTCGGCCGGCTGTTCGGCGTGCCCGGTCTCGTCCTCGACGTCAGGCTGACCAGCCTGCTCGCCTTCGTTTACACCTATCACTATCTCAACTGGTTCATCAAAGCCGACGTGATCCGCTGGACCGCTGTGCCGAAGGCGCGGCTGGCGGCGATGGCCGGGGCCAGCGCCGTCTCGACCGCACTGTACTTCTACGATTACGCCTTCGGCTTCACCTTCCTGCTGGCGCTAAGCCTGATCCACATCCTGCTCGAATTTCCGCTCGACAGCCTTGCGCTGCGGCAGCTTGGATCCGCCGTTCACGGCGCGGTGCGCACGCGATACGCGGAGCCCGCCGCGGCCTCCGCGACACGATCGCGTTCTACAGTCACCAAGGCTGTGAAACGCGCATCCCGGTCACATTGATCATCCCACCGCGCTCTTGCGGCGATACGCGATCAGAAGCGCGATCGTCGAACCGATGAAATAGCCGGCGGTCGCGCCCGAAATGGCGCGGCCGACGATGACGGCCAGCGCACGATCGCCGGCATCGATCGCCGAGATCACGCCAACTGTATACTGCGAGGCGAAGACAATCAGGTTGCGGACCAGACCAATTGGACTGCCCGGCCGGATGATCTGCCCGGTCGCGTGATCCAGTTCGAAAGGGCGCGGCGTCAGCACGCCTAGCGGCAGCAGCGCGAGTGCGGCCAGAAACCATGCGACCAGCGGCCACGCGTTGTCCTGATGCCCGAAGCCGATCCGGGAGATCCCCCAGACGATGAACACGACTGGTACGATCAGCGCTCGCCAGATCGGCGTCGTGCGCGGCTGCATCGCCTGCACACCTTGCCAGATGAGATAGGCAAGCAGTGCGAAAACCCAGACCGGCGTATGCACCAGGACTTGATAGGCGAAAATCATCACCGCCTCCTCTCTCAAAGCGGCGCCGCGCTCTCGCCCTGCGAGCTCGACAGTTTCGAGGCGAGCGAGGCGATCACGATGACGACCGCGATCAAGGCGATCACCAGCGTGCAGATCGCGTTGATCTCGGGCTTCACTCCGAGCCGCACCTCCGAATAGATCCGGATCGGCAGCGTCGCCGAGCCCGGGCCGGTGGTGAAGCTCGCGATCACGAGATCGTCCAGCGACAACGTGAAGGCGAGCATCCAGCCCGCGACGATCGCGGGCGCGATCAGCGGCAGCGTGACGGCCACGAACGCGCGTACGGGATCGCAGCCGAGATCCATCGCGGCCTCTTCCAATGAGCGGTCGAGCGAGCCGATGCGAGACTGCACGACGACGGCGACGAAGCACATCGTGAGCGTGGTATGGGCGATCGTCACCGTCCAGAAGCCGCGCTCGGCATTCAGCGCCACGAACAGCAACAATAGCGACAATCCGGTAATCACCTCCGGCATCACCAGCGGCGCATAGAGCATGCCGGAGAACAGGGTGCGGCCGCGGAACCGCTCGCCGCGCGACAGCGCCAATGCGGCGAGCGTGCCGATCAGGGTCGCAATGGTCGCGGAGGAGACCGCAACGCGCAGGCTCATCCAGGCCGCCTCGATCATGGCACGGTCATTGAAGAACTCGTGATACCAGCGCAGCGACCAACCGCCCCACACCGTCACCAACCGCGACGCATTGAAGGAATAGAGGACGAGGATCAGGATCGGCAGATAGAGGAAGGCAAGACCCAGCGCGAGCGAGGCGACGTTGAAGCGTGACAGGCGGGAGACTTTGCGCATCGCCTCACCGCCCCTGTTCCAGCTGCCGCTTCTGCAGCCGTTCGTACAGTAGCAGCGGGACCAGCAGCACCACCAGCAGCACGATGGCCGCGGCGGAGGCGACCGGCCAGTCCTTGTTGGTGAAGAATTCGAGCCACAGCGTCTGGCCGATCATCAGCGAATTGGAGCCGGCCAACAGATCCGGAATGACGAACTCGCCGACGATGGGAATGAAGCACAGCAGCACGCCGGCGCCGACGCCGGGCAGCGACAGCGGGAACGTGACGAGCCAGAACACTTGCCAGCGCGGCGCGCCGAGATCGGAGGCGGCCTCCTCCAGCACCGGCTCCATTTTGGCCAGCGTGGCGTAGAGCGGCAGGATCATGAACGGCAGGTAGGAATAGACGATGCCGATATACATCGCGCTGTCGGTGGAGAGCCACACCACCGGCTGGCTGACCAGATGCAGCGCCAGCAGGATCTGGTTGAGCAGGCCGTCATGCTGGAGGATGTTAATCCAGGCATAGATCCGGATCAGGAACGAGGTCCAGAACGGCACGATCACCAGCACCATCGCCACGGCCTGCCAGCGCGCCGGCAGCCGCGCCATGCCATAGGCGATGGGATAACCGATCAGGAGCAACAGCGCGGTCGCAGTAACGGCGACGGTGAGGCTACGCACATAGGCGAACAGGTAGATATCGTCGGAGACGAGCAGCCTGAAATTGTCGATCGACAGCGCGGCAAAGGCGGCCTTCAGCGCCCCCCATCCCGCCATCAGGTCGAACACCGGCTCGTAAGGCGGCTGCGCGATCGCGGTCTGCGACAGGCTGATCTTCAGCACGAAGCCGAACGGCACCAGGAAGAACAGCACCATCCAGACATAGGGCGCGATCGCGGCAAGGCGAGCCGGTCGCGCAAAGATGCGGCGCGCGCTCATGACGGCAGCACCACGCAGTCGTCGGGCGTGAACCAGGCAACGACAGGCTGGTTCAGGCTGTAGGCGTCGACGTCAAGGCGCGCGCTGTTGGCGACCGAAGCCTGCAGCATCCCGCCGGCGTCGAGCTTCACCTTGTAGGTGGTGGTGCCGCCGAGATAGCAGATGTCGGCGATCACGCCGTCCAGCTGGTTGATTGCCGTTTCATGACCGGCTTCCCTCACCGGACCACGGCGCGAGAGCTTGACCTTTTCGGGGCGGATCGCAACCGACGATCTGACCTCGCCGAACGGCTCGCGCGGCTCCGCCACCACCAGCGGTCCCGCATCGCGCGTGCCGATGACCAGACGATGACCGTCGCGCAATTTGGACTCGGCGTCGAACAGGTTGATGTCGCCGACAAACTCCGCGATCCAGCGCGAGCGTGGCGCCTCGTAGAGCTCGCGCGGGCTAGCGACCTGCGCGAGCTTGCCCTCCCTCATCACGCCGATCCGGCTCGCCATCGTCATCGCCTCTTCCTGATCGTGGGTGACGATGATGAAGGTCATGCCGAGTCGACGCTGAAGCTCCATCAGCTCGCCCTGGGTACTCCCGCGCAGCTTCTTGTCCAGCGCTGCGAGCGGCTCATCGAGCAGAAGGAGCTGCGGCCGCCGCGCCAGCGCACGCGCCAACGCCACGCGCTGGCGCTGCCCCCCGGAGAGCTGGTCGGGCTTGCGGTTCTCGAGCCCTTCGAGCTTCACCAGCGCGACCATCTCCGCCACACGCGTGGCAATGTCGGCGCGTGCCATGCCGGCGCGCTTCAGGCCGAAGGCGATGTTGTCGCGCACCGACAGGTGCGGAAACAGCGCGTAGTTCTGGAACATCATGTTGATCGGCCGCTCATGCGGCAGCGCCTGCGCGATGTCCTTGCCGCCGAGCAGGATGCGCCCTTGATCCGGCGCTTCGAAACCGGCGAGCATGCGCAGAAGCGTGGTCTTGCCGCAGCCGCTGGGCCCGAGCAGCGCAAAAAACTCGCCGGCCTTGATGTCGAGCGACACGCCGTCGACGGCCCGGAACGTCCCGAACGTCTTGGCGACGCCCTCGATGCGCAGCAGCGGCTCGCCGGCCGCGAACTGCGTCTCTGCGACCGCAGCCGCAGCCGCGTCTGTTCTGGGCAACTCGTCAGTCATGGTCCCTGCCAACCCAATCCCGCCGCACGCTAGCGGCCGATCGTCCCTCACTCAACCGGTTAGAGGCCGTTCGTTCACATCGGATTCGCCATGAACGCAGCCAGCGCATCGCATTCCTGCGCTGACATCGTCAGGCCGAGCTTGGAGCGGCGCCACAGGATGTCCTCGGGAAAACGCGCCCATTCGTGGGTCATGAGATAACGCACCTCGGCGCCCGTCAACTCGGGACCGAAGGCGGGGCCGAGATCGTCGCGGGTCTTCGCCCCGGCAAGCACAGCCGGCAGCCGCGAGCCATAGGCCGCGACGAGGCGTTGGGCTTGCGGCTCGGACAGAAAGCGCCAGCGGTCACGCGCAAGATCGACCTCGGTATCGAAACGATCCCAGGCGAAGTCCCCGCCCGGCAGCGCCGCGCCTGCGGTCCAGAGCGGCGACATCGGATAGAACGGCGTCAACTTCGTCACCGCGCGCTCCGCGCGGAGGCGCGAGGTGGTGACGTCGCCGCCGAACATCGTGATCAGCGGCGCCTTGCGCCGCCGCGCGTGGAACAGCGTGGTGCCGTCACGCCGGCGCGCGGACGCAAGCGTCAGGTTGACGCCGGAGACCGCGCGCACCACGTCGGTCGGGGCGACGCGCTCGCGGAAATAGCGACTGGCCGCTTCACAGAGATAGCCGACGTCGGCCCCCCGCATCGCGACGATCGCGGGATCGCCGGTGAAATCGTGCGTGATTGTGCCGATCAGCGTAAACTCGCGATCGAGGGGACTCGCGAAGATCAGCCGGCCATCGCTGTTCTGGAAGACGTAGACGTTATCGGAATCGAACAGCCGCGGGACGATGATCTGGCTCATCTGCATCGCCGCCATGGCGGGTTGCGGCTGCCGCAGCACGGTCTCGGCAACCATCGACGTCCATCCGCCGGTGGCGTTGGCCAGTGCCCGGGCCGTGATCGCGTGGCGATGGCCGCGGTCGACCACCGCGAGCCGCCATGTGTCGGTTCGATCGGCACGCACACAGCGCGCTCCAGTCCGAATCACGGCGCCGCGCTCGGCCGCATCCAGTGCCGTGAGCACCACCAGTCGGGAATCGTCGACGACGCAATCCGAATATTCGAAGGCCGTGCCGAATGGTCGTTTCAGCGCGTTGCCGACCGGATGATGCGTGATGTCGAGGGTCGCCGTTGCTGGCAGGCCGTTCCGGCTGGTGAGGCTGTCGTAGAGGAGCAGGCCGATGCGAAGCAGCCATGGTGGCCGCTCGTCGGAATGCGCCGGGATCACGAAGCGCATCGGCCGAACCAGATGCGGCGCAATCCGGAGCCAGGTCCGGCGCTCGGCGAGCGCCCGGCGCACCCGTCGGAAGCCGCGCCGTTCCAGCACCGAGAGATCGCCGTGGATCAGCCGCGGTGTTGCCGAGGACGCCGCGCCGCCCAGATCGCCCTGCTCCAACAGGATGACCCGCAGGCCGCGGCCGGCGGCATCGCGCGCGAGGCTGACACCGTTCAGGCCGCCGCCGATGATCGCAAGGTCGTAATCCGCCATGAAGCCGTCGAATGGGAGCGAAAGAAGCGCCCACCATCACTAGAGCCATTTCCGTTCCGATGAAATCGGAACGGGGCTCTAGATTCTAATTTGGCGCGTTTTCTTGACGCGAACCGGCATCCACTTCGCTCGAAAACGCACTAACCGGTCTTGAGCGCAAGCTCCATGACTTCGGCGCGGCCGACGAGGCCGGCATATTTCCCAATCGGCAGGGGTTTGCCGAGCAGATAGCCCTGCACGCCGTCGCAACCTTCTTCGGCGAGGAAGACGAGTTGTTCCAGCGTCTCGACGCCCTCGGCGACGATCGACATTTCCAGGCCATGGCCGAGATCGATCACCGCGCGCACGATCGCCGCGGATTGCGGGTTGCGGCCGAGATTGATGATGAAGGCGCGGTCAATCTTGATCTTGTCGAACGGAAACGCCTGGAGATAGCTCAGCGAGGAATAACCGCTGCCGAAATCGTCCATGGAGATGCGCACGCCGAGCGCCTTGAGCCGGCGCAGCAGCGCAAGACCGCGATCGAAGTCCTCGATCAGCACGCCCTCGGTGATCTCAAGCTCGAGTCGGCCGGGTGCGAGACCCGTCTCGAGCAGGATGGAATGGACGAGCCCGACCACGTCGCCGTGCATGAACTGCGCCGGCGACAGGTTGACCGCGACCTGAAGCGGCGTCGGCCAGGAGGCGGCCTCGCGGCAGGCCTCGCGCAGGATCCACTCGCCCATCTCGACGATCAGGCCGCTTTCCTCCGCGATCGGGATGAATTCGGCCGGGGAGACCTGGCCGCGCACCGGGTGCTGCCAGCGCGCCAGCGCCTCAAAGCCGATGATCTCGCTCTCGGCGACGCTGCGGCCCGCAGTCCCCTGCGGCTGGAAGGCGAGCGAGAGCTCGCCATTCTTGATTGCCATCGAGAGGTCCTGGTGCAGCACGCGGCGATCGCGGATCTGCTGGTCCATCTCCGGCTGGAACAGGCTGATCGTGCCGCGCGATTTCTGCTTGGCGCGGAACAGCGCCGCGCCGGCATTGGCGAGCAGCGAGGCTGCGTCGGCGCCGTTGTGCGGGAAGATCGACATGCCGGTGGTGACACCGGCGCGGACCGGGCGGCCGTCGATCTGGAATTCCTTAGCGATGGCATCACCGATCTGCTGCGCCAGGGCGAGACCTGCCTCCGGCTGCTTGCCGTCGATGATCAGGCCGAACTCATCGCCGGACAGGCGCGCCACCACGCCGCCGCGCGCGGAATCCTGGAGCCGCTGGGCCACCTCGACCAGGAGCTTGTCGCCGTGCGCATGGCCGAAGACGTCATTGACCTCCTTGAGGCCGTCGAGATCGACGCACAGAACCGCGAACTCCTCGCCGGTGCCCTCGCAGGCCTCGATCATCTGGGTCAACGCCTGCAGGAAAGCGGCACGGTTCGGTAAATCGGTGAGGCCGTCGTGGTAGGCCATATGCGCCATGCGCGACTCGGTCTGCCGGCGATCGGTGACGTCCTCGTGGGTCTTGATCAGATATTGCGGCTCGCCGGTGTCGCTCAGCACGGTGGCGCGGCGGGTGAGGAACAGCCGCAGCCCGTCCTTGGTGGAGATCGGGTGCTCTTCGGTGATCATCCCACGCTTCTTGATCGCGGCTTCGTCGCGCGCGATGATCAGCTTGGCTTCCTTGGGATTGAAGATGTCGGACGCGGTCAGGCCCGTGGCTTCCTCGCGCCTGCGGTTGAGGATCGTCTCCGCGCTGCGGTTGGCGAGCAGGTAGCGGCCGTCCTTGACCTGCTCGACGATCAGGGCCACCGGGATGTTGTCGACCACGAGCTCCAGGAACTTCTTCGTGCTCTCCAGCTCCTTCGACAACGAGCGGCGGTCTGTGATGTCCTCGAACACGAGCATCAGGAATTCGGGCTTGTTGCTCTCGTTGCGGACCACGATCCGGATCGAGGCAACCATGCGTCGCTCACCGGCGCGGTCGACCTCGAATTCGTTGCGAAACTGGCCGTCCGGCGAATTGAGTGCCGTGCGGTCGGTCGCCTCGATGCTGGCCGCCGAGATCGGCGCAAACAGCTCGCGCGCGTTCTTGCCGACGACATGGTCGCGTGAGAAGCCCCAGAAGCGCTCATAGGCGCTGTTGGCGAAGATGTAGCGGCCATCCTCGATGTTCTTCGCGGCCACGCAGGCCGGCACGTTGTCCAGCACCGTTTCCAGGAACTGCTTGGTGGAGGCGAGCTGCCGCGACAGCCTGCGCTGCTCGCTGACGTCCAGATGCGTCGTCACCGAGCCGCCGTTGGGCAGCACGAAATATTTCACCAGGATGGCCCGCCCGTCCGGCAGTTCGGTGATCAAGCCGTTGGTGCTTGCCGCCTTCTCGTAGAACTCGTCGTTGGAGGCGGCGCCGAGCACCCCGCGCTTGCGTCGCAGCTCAAGGAGTTCGTAGCCGTTCATGTTGGCCCAGAGATCCGACCGCGCCAGGCCATAAATCTCGATATAGCGGTCGTTGCAGAAGATGATGCGCCGCTGCGCATCCGTCATCACCACGCCCTGGTTGAGATTGTTCATCGCGGAGGAGACGAAGGCATTGCGCCGCAGCTGCAGACGCCTGGTCCGGCGCAGCGAGGAATGGATCCACAGCGCGATCGCGACGAGGAACGAGCAAATCACGACGCCCGCGATCAGGGCTTCCCAGATCACGTTGGGATCAAGCTCGCCGAGATAGCTCGGAGGGGTGAAGCTGTCCGAGAGAGCAAAGGCGCGCGCAGGCGCGACCGCTGCAGCCAGGCACACGACCGCCTGCACCGCAATCGGAAGCGCGCTGCCCGCGTGCCAGTTCTTCTCAGCCATCAGCCACCCGCGATTTCAACGTCGGATTGTCTGGCCTGGCGGGTTTGGATCGGGTAAACGCCTGTACGCGCAACGGAAAAATGTGGCATCAAATACGGCAATTGCCCTGACATGATAAATTCTTCCTTAACGGAAAACGCCCCCGCGCCGCCGTTCCCAGGCGCGAGGCCTTGGTCGCTTCGAGCTGACGTCCTGCACAACCATGGATAGGGTCGACTGCGTCGTCATCGGAGCCGGCGTGATCGGGCTCGCGGTGGCTCGAAAGCTGGCGCAAGCCGGGCGCGAGGTGATCGTGCTCGAGCAAGCCGAGGCCATCGGCACCATCACCTCCTCGCGCAACAGCGAGGTGATCCATGCCGGCATCTACTACCGCGCCGGAAGCTGGATGGCGCGCATGTGCGTCGACGGCAAGCACGCGCTCTACCGTTACTGTTCCGAGCGCGGCATCCCGCACAGGAATTGCGGCAAGCTGATCGTCGCGACCAATCCGAAAGAGACCGAGAAGCTGCAATCGATCAAGGCGCATGCCGAGGCCAATGGCGTGCTCGACATGCAGTTGCTAACGGGCGATGCGGCACGTGCGCTGGAGCCGGCGCTCGCCTGCGACGCCGCGCTGCTCTCGCCGTCGACCGGCATCATCGACAGCCACGCCTACATGCTCTCGCTGCGCGGCGAAGCCGAGGACGCGGGCGCTGCCTTCGCGTTTCACACCCCGCTGATCCGTGCCAAGGCGACCGCCGGCGTGATCGAGATTGAGGCGGGCGGCGAAGCGCCGATGACGCTGCAATGCAGCCTCCTCGTCAACGCCGCCGGGCTCTCGGCGACCACGGTGGCGCGCAACATCGAGGGCATGCCGCTGGAACAGATCCCGACGGCCTACCTCGCCAAGGGAAACTACTTCAGCTGCAATGCCAGGGCACCGTTCTCGCGCCTGATCTATCCGGTGCCCGAGCCCGGTGGGCTAGGGGTGCATCTGACGCTGGACATGGCAGGACAGGCACGTTTCGGCCCCGACGTCGAGTGGATCGAGACGATCGACTATGAGGTCGACCCGTCACGCGCCGAGCGCTTCTACCCGGCCATCCGCAAATACTGGCCGACGCTGCCTGACGGTGCGCTCATGCCGAGCTATTCGGGCATCCGCCCGAAGATCGTGCCGCCGGCGGTGGCCACGCAGGATTTCTTGATGCAGGGCCCGCGCGATCACGGCGTCGACGGCCTGATCAATCTGTTCGGCATCGAGTCGCCCGGACTGACGTCATCGCTCGCGATCGCGGATCACGTCGCGGAGCTCGCAAACATCTAGTGGTTTAGAGCGAATTGGATTCCGGTTGCGCGTAAAGAACCGCGTCCAGACAAGAAGCTAGAGCCGCGCAATCCTTGCACGGTGCGCACCTTACAGCAGGGATGAGCGCAAAGGCTCTCATCCCTGCTTGAAGGGTGCGATCAACTCTACGCTGTTACGGGGGTTACTAGTGGAGCGTGTCGCCGTGCCTTAGACGCTCGATCTGGTCCTTGACCATCAACTTCCGGCGCTTCAACTCAACAATTTGCAGGTCGTCTGTTGAAAGGTGCACGAGAGCTTCGTGCAATTCGTTTTCGAGAGTTTTATGCTTCCGTTCCAATTCAACCAGATGTGCCTGAATTGTCATTCGAAACCTCCTCGGTAGGGGTGAACCTTGGATTCGACCGGACGACGAAGTGTACATCACCGATTCGTTCTGTCGATGGGTATCCGTCGTCGCACTGTCATTTTTGAAAATTCATATGTAACGAAGCGTGAGTAAGGGAACCACGCGGGAAAAATCTGTGATATCAATGCGCTTGCGCAACGTCGGAGCGACCGCAGAAATATCCCGCGGGAGATCGACGCGGGACAGCCCGAGATCGCTTGCGATCACGGCGCGCAAGGACGATAGTTTCCACAGGGCATCCACAGCCTTAATCTCACGCCTATCGGTTTTTCGGCCACCGCAGACATGACCAATGAAGATGCGCGCGAACTCGAATCCGAGCTCGCCCGGTTGCACCAGGAACACCGAGATCTTGATGCGGCGATCGATGCACTGCATCAATCGCCCGCCCCCGACCTGTTGCGGTTACAGCGGTTGAAGAAACGCAAGCTGTTGTTGCGTGACCGTATCGCGTTCATCGAAGACCAGATCACGCCCGACATCATCGCCTGATCCACAGGAGGACAGCTCACGGCGACCCGCCGCCTGTGAATCCGCTTGACTCGAAAGGAACAAAATAAGAACATTTGAGCACCACCGCCCCCGGGAAAACCGTCCAAGGAAAACGCAGATGTCGGCAGCCGCCCTTCTCGACAACGGCCATTATGAACAAGCCTGCGATCAGGCGATCGCGATGTGCGACGGCAATCTGCGCAGCACCATCAAGGCGCTGATCATGGCCAATGAATATCTGGAGGCCGAGCTGGAGGAATTGCAGGCGGCGGTTTCCGCAGGTTGCATTCCGGAGACCTCGCGCAGCAAGAGCAGCGCCGCCTGACTGTCAGCTATCGGAGCCGACCATGTCCGATGTCACCTATTACGTTGCATTACCTTTCCTGACCGACGAGGACGGCTCGCCGGTCGCAGGTGCGGCCGAGGAATGCCAGAGCGCGGCGGCCGCGTTACGGCGCGCCGAGATCATGTCGCACGGCGCCGGCCACACCGGCGCCGTCGCGTTCAGCCGCAGCGGCGATCCCATGACCGGCGAATTCGGCGACGCCAAACTGCTCCGCAGCTTCGGCAACGTACCGAAAGACCTCGGCACACTTTAACTAGCTGCTGACGAGCCTGATGCGCGGCTCGTGCCGCCGGTGCGCCTTGCGCACATACATGGCGGCATCGGCCTCCTCCAGGGCCCGCGTGGCGTCGGACTGCACTCCAAGCAGGGCGACGCCGGCGGAAGCGCCCGCGCTCACGTGCTGGCCACGAAAGACAAAGGACAATTCGTCGACGGCCTGCTCGAAAGCCGCGGCCTTCGCCTTGGCGTCGGTCTCGCTGAGATTCCAGAGCAGCAGCGCGAACTCGTCGCCGCCAAGCCGGCCCACCACGTCCGAGGCGCGGATCTGCCGCGTCAGCGTGGTGGCAATCGCCTTCAGCACCTCGTCGCCGGCGCCATGGCCGAAGGAATCGTTGATCGGCTTCAGCCGATCGACGTCGAGCACGATCAGCGCGCCGCTGGCGCGGTAGCGCTTCATGTAGGCGACGGCGCGAGCGAGTTCGCGTTCGAAGCCGCGCCGGTTCGGAATTTCGAGCAGGAAGTCGGTGTCGGCGGCTGCCTCGAGCTCCGCGACCCGCCGCAGCGCCCCCTTGAGCTTGCTCCGGAGGTCACGGATGGTCGCGTTGACGGCCGGCTTCATAGCCCCTTTGGCGCCGCCAGCGGCCGACGCTCGGCGCCGCGCCGGAAGCTTGGCTGGACTCTTGGCCGGACTCTTGCCCCGACTCTTGGCCAGACGCTTGGGAGCAACTTTGGAGCGACCGGCGCTGGTTTTCGGGCCCTTTTTGGCCTTCGCAGCGCTCGCCCTTTTTGGTTTCTTCATGGGCATCCTGCTCAATGAAGGCTTGCGGGGATTCACCAAGACAGGATAGTGCATTCCCTTCTCCTTGCCACCGCGTTGCGAGCAACCGGCCGGAACCGCTAATCTGGCCTATCTTCCTGTTTTTCGAGCACAATTGACGTCATGACCGCGCCAATCGCCATCATCATGGGAAGCCAGTCGGACTGGGACACGATGCGGCATACCGCCGACACGCTTGCAGCGCTCGGCGTTGTCGCCGACACTCGCATCGTTTCGGCACACCGCACCCCCGACCGGCTGTTTGCGTTCGCCAAGGGCGCCAAGGGGGCCGGTTACAAGGTCATCATCGCCGGCGCGGGCGGCGCTGCGCACCTGCCCGGCATGGCGGCAGCGCTGACGGAACTGCCCGTGTTCGGCGTTCCCATCGAATCCAGGACGCTCAAGGGTATCGATTCGCTCTATTCGATCGTCCAGATGCCCGCGGGCATCCCGGTCGGCACCCTCGCCATCGGCAAGGCCGGCGCCGTCAATGCGGCGCTGCTGGCGGCCGCCGTGCTGGCCTTGTCCGACCCGGTCTTGTCCGACCGCCTCACCGCCTGGCGCAAGGCGCAGACCGAGGCCGTGGCCGAACGCCCGGAGGACAAGGCGTGACTGACGCAAAGCAGGTGAAGCTGAAGCCCGGCGACACCATTGGCATCCTCGGCGGCGGACAATTAGGGCGGATGCTGGCTATGGCGGCGGCACGGCTCGGCCTGCGCTGCCAGGTGTTCTCGCCCGATCCGGATTCACCGGCCTTCGACGTCGTCCTGAATGCGACCTGCGCCGAATATGCCGATGTCGAAGCACTCGAGCTGTTCGCCAACGACGTCGACGTCATCACCTACGAATTCGAGAACGTGCCGTCCGCGGCCGCGATGGTGCTGGATGCGCGCCGTCCCGTGCTGCCCAACCGCAAGATCCTCGAGACCACCCAGGACCGGCTCGCCGAGAAGGATTTCGTGACGCGACTGGGCATCGGCACCGCAGCCTATGCCGACGTCACCTCGGTCCCGTCGTTGCGCGGAGCTATCGCCAGGATCGGCCTTCCGGCGGTGCTGAAGACCCGCCGCTTCGGCTATGACGGCAAGGGTCAGGCCATCATCCGCGAGGGCGACGACGTCGCGAAAGTGTGGACCAGTCTCGCCACCAAATCGGCCATCCTGGAAGCCTTCGTGCCGTACGAACGTGAGATTTCCGTGATCGCTGCCCGCTCCGCGACAGGCCAGGTCGAGTGTTTCGACGTCACCGAAAACGAGCACCGCGACCACATCCTGAAGATCTCCCGAGCGCCCGCCCGGATCCCGGACGTGCTCGCCGAGGAAGCGCGCAGCATTGCCGGCAAGATCGCGGGCGCGCTCGATTATGTCGGCGTGCTTGCCGTCGAGATGTTCGTGCTCGCCAACGGCACCGGACCCAAGGTGCTGGTCAACGAGATCGCTCCGCGCGTGCACAATTCCGGACACTGGACGCTCGACGGTGCATCCGTCTCGCAGTTCGAGCAGCACATCCGCGCCATTGCCGGCTGGCCCCTCGGCAAGCCCGTGCGCCACGGCGAGGTCGTCACCATGACCAATCTGATCGGCGACGAGATCAACGACTATGACAAGTGGCTGAGCGTGCCGGGCGCGACCGTGCACATCTACGGCAAGGGCGCGCCGCGCCCCGGCCGCAAGATGGGGCATGTCACCGAAGTGCGACCCACGACCGGCGATTGACGGGACCGCGGCGCATGCCGCGATCCCGCTTTGCGATTACGCCGTCTTTGCGCCAGCGACGACGCCGGTGGGTTCGTCGCTGAGCCAGCGATAGATCACCCCACCCAGCGCGCCGCCGATCAGCGGCGCGACCCAGAACAGCCAGAGCTGCGACAGCGCCCAGCCGCCGACGAACAATGCAGGCCCGGTGCTGCGCGCCGGGTTCACCGAGGTGTTGGTGACGGGGATGCTGACGAGATGGATCATCACCAGCGCGAGTCCGATCGCCAGCGGCGCAAAACCCGCGGGCGCACGGCCGTGGGTGGCGCCCATGATGATGAACAGGAACATCATGGTCATCACCACCTCCGTAAGGAAGCACACGATCATGCTGTACTGGCCGGGAGAATGGGCGTCGTAGCCGTTGGACGCGAATCCTTTGCTGACGTCGAAGCCGGGAGCTCCGCTTGCGATGACGTAGAGAAGCCACGCGGCCACGATCGCGCCGGCGACCTGTGCGATCACATAAGGCAGGATCTGTCCGGCCGGAAAACGTCCGCCGGCGGCAAGACCGACGGTGACGGCCGGATTGAGATGGCAGCCTGAGATGTGGCCGATCGCGTAGGCCATGGTGACCACGCTCAGCCCGAACGCGAGGGAGACACCGACCAGGCCGATGCCAACCTGCGGAAAGCCCGCCGCGATCACCGCGCTCCCGCAACCTGCGAATGTGAGCCAAAAGGTGCCGATAGCCTCGGCCGCGTATTTCTTCATATCCATGTGTGTGGTCCCCTGCTTTCAAAGATTCCGGACCAAAGCTCCGGAAACGGCCCCACCCTTGGCGTCAAATCTCCCAAATCAGGGCCGCACAGAGGTATTTCGCCTCATTTAATGGCTGAACTTGGCCCGAAACCCCGCTTGGCCGGTGGACATCCCAAGTTTTGTCTGATACATCCGCGCCCTCAAGGTTAAGGGCTTGTGCGTTTCGCCATCCCCTTTGACTTACCAGAATTCAAATCCGATCCACTGAAGAGGATGCCGCGTGCAGGTTCTCGTTCGCGATAACAATGTCGATCAAGCCCTCAAGGCGCTGAAGAAGAAGATGCAGCGCGAGGGTATTTTCCGCGAGATGAAGCTCCGCGGTCACTACGAAAAGCCCTCCGAGAAGAAGGCCCGCGAAAAGGCCGAAGCCGTGCGTCGCGCACGCAAGCTGGCCCGCAAGAAGCTGCAGCGCGAAGGCCTGCTGCCGATGAAGCCGAAGCCGGTGTTCGGCGCCGGCCCCGGCGGTGATCGTGGCGGTCGCGGTGGCCCCGGTGCTGGTGCAGGTGCAAGTGCTGGTCCGCGCGGACCGCGCTGATTTACCGAATTTGAGAGACTTCAGTTTTCGATAACGCGGGCCCCTGGCCCGCGTTATTGTTTTGTGAACGGTGCCTTCCTGGGATGGGCACTACCGATGCGGCACCAGCGCGAGCGAACCGTAGATGGCCTCCCCTTTCCCCAAGCGCGGCTTGGCGCGGTTACGGCAGATCTTGCTGCAGCCGTTTGCGCTGGCCTTGATGGGGATTTCGCTGTGCGGCTGCTCCTTCGACCTGGGATCGCTGACGCCGGAGAAGGAGAAGCCGCAGGAGGCACCCAAGGCAGCTGCGACCGCCGAAAACGTGGTCAGCGCCGGCAATGTCAGTGAGGCCCAGGCCCATACGGCAAAGGCCCAGGCCCTGGCAAAGTCCGGCGAGACGGCGGCCGCGCTCGATGAATTCAATCACGCGGCCGGACTCGATCCCTACAATGCGCAGGCGCTCTATGGCCGCGCCCTGATCTACCAGGGCAAGAACCAGCACGATTTCGCGATCACCGATTTCAGCGCCGCGAGCGGCCTAAACCCGCAGAAGGTCGAGCCGCTGCTCGGCCGCGCCATCAGCTATCTCGCCCTCGGCAAGGTCAAGGAGGCCGCGGCCGACCTGGATGAGGCTTCCGAGGCCGATCCCCACAATGCCCAGGTCTGGACCATACGCGGGCAAGCCTATGAACGGCTGGGCGACAGGACCAAGGCGGCGGCGTCCTACACCAAGGCGGTCTCGCTTCGTCCACGCGACGATGTCGCCTGCAGCGGCCTCGCCCGCGTCGGCGGCTGACGATTCTGGCGCAGCGCAGACGCCGTCTTAATCCGGGGTGACGCTCTTCGGCAGAACGGAATGGAACATGGACTTGACGCCCGACAGCATGTCGTCGGCGACATTGGTCTTCGGCCGCGGCATGGACGCGCCGGCATCGGCGCGCAGATCGAGCGGAGGCGCGATCATCGGGACCGGAATATCAGCCGGGGGCGTCAGCCGATTCGGGTTCTCGTTGCCGACCGAGGCGGTATAGGGCGGGCTCGCCTGCGACGAGCCGCCATTGCCATAGGCCTCGGCTGCGGGTGTCGAGACCGTGATCGGCGGCGGCAACGGACGCACCGATGACGTATCCACGGGAATGACACGCGGGGCCTCCGGGGTGCGGGCGGCTTCACGCACCGCAGGCTCCTGAGTCTTCTCGGGCGACTTGGTCTCGGAAGACTTGTTGTCGGAAGGCTTTGAGTCGGAAGCCTTTGCATCGGAAGCTTTGGCCTCAGCCGCTTTGCTCTCAGGCGACTTGCGCAGGCGCTCGATCGCGGCGCGCACGAGATCGTTGGCGTCGGGGGTTGCGGCCGGCGCGGCAGCAGCCGGCGCCGAATTGGCCTCCACCACCGGGGTGGCGGGAGCGGGTGCACTGACGGCCGGGGTGGACTTGGCGACTGCCTTCTCGCGCGCGGACGGCTTGCCGCGCGGCGCGGCCTCGGCCGGTGCCACGTCCGCCGTCGAGGTCTTCGACTCCGCGGCGGGCTGATCGGCAGCCTTCTCGGTAGCCGGCTTGTCCGTCACCTTCTTCTCGGAAATGCCCTTGGCCTTGACGCCGGGCGCGGGGAGGTTGGCCACATCGGCGGGCTTGCCGTTCTTGCCAGCCTCGGCCGGCGCCGTCACGGCCGCGGGTGCATCCGCCGCCGGCTTGGCGTTGATGTAATGATTAACGATGTACGCCCCGATGATCGTTGCGAGCACCGAGGGGAAGATGTCCATCGAGATTTTAGCGATGTATTTCAGCATTCCGGCCACTCCCCGCGCGATCTGATGCGGGAACTTTGAGGCATAGTGAGGGATCAACTGCGACAGATCAATGGCAAAGGGGTACGCCGGAATTACGGCTTCAGCTCGACCTCAAGGAACACGATCTCGGTTGCGGTTTCGTTAAGCACGTCGTGCTGGACGCCGGCCTTGCGAAAATAGGATTTCCCAGCCGCAAGCTGTGCTTTGGACCGCTCGCCACTGGGTGCCACGATGGTCATTTCCCCTGCGACCACGGGAACAATGACGTAGTCCATGCCGTGGGTGTGATGCCCGGTGGCGCTGTTTGGCGCGAGCCGCCACTCGGTCACCCGAACCTGCTCATTGTCGACCTGAACCTCGGACTTGGCGGCAAGCATCGGAACTCTCCTGGGGGCATATCCGGAAAACCGGTTCAGGGCACGAAAACCATGAACACGTAGACGGCAAATACCACCATATGGACCAGCCCGAACAGGACATTGGTCCTGCCTGTACCGAAGGTCAGCATGCTCAAAAAGAAGGTCAGGAGCAAAAGCACGATGCCCTGCTCGCTCAGGCCGAGCGTGAGCTCCTTGTCGAGTGCATAGGTGGCGACACCGACGGCCGGGATGGTCAGCCCGATGGTAGCCAGCGAGGAGCCCAAAGCGAGGTTGATACTCTTCTGGAGGTCGTTCTTGCGGGCCGCCGAGACGGCCGCGACGCCTTCCGGCAGCAGGATCAGGAGCGCCACCAGAAGTCCGGCAAAGGCAGGCGGCGCACCAATTTTGGCCCCGACGGCGTCGACGACCAGCGAGAATTTCTTGGATAGCAGCACGACCGCCAGCAACGCGATCAGCAGCAGCACGATGCTGAGCACCATAGTCCGGCCCGACAGATGCGCCTCGCCGCTGCCGCCGCCCGCCCGGTCGTGAACGAAGTAATCCTTGTGCAGTACGGTCTGGGTGTAGAGAAACACCCCGTACAGCGCGAGCGTGACAACGTCGACGAAGCCGAGTTGAACCGCCGAATAGACCGGGCCCGGCGTGGTCGTGGTGTAGTTCGGCATGATCAGGGTGATGGTCGCGAGCGCGAACAGCACGCTGAGATAAACGTTGGCGCCGGAGAGCTGAAAGCCCTGCTCGCGATAGCGCAGGCCGCCGATGAAGATGCAGAGCCCGACGAGGCCATTGCAGACGATCATGACCACGGCGAACACGGTGTCGCGCGCCAGTTCCGGGGCCGGCTTGTCGCCCAGCATGATCGTGGTGATCAGCGCCACCTCGATGATGGTCACCGCGAGCGTCAGCACTAGCGTGCCGTAGGGTTCGCCGACCCGCTCGGCGATCACTTCGGCATGATGGACCGCGGCAAACACCGTGCCGAACAGGATGACGAGGAGCACGAGGGCGAAGACGAGCCCGCCGAACGACAGCGTGAACACATAGCCCGTCGCGCTGACGGCCGCGAACAACAGCACGGCCAGCGCCGGAAAGATCCAGGCCGACCGAGGCATCGGATTATGCGCGCTCATCCATCGGCTCCAATTGCTTCGCGCAAATTCATCGCATCTTGGGCGAGCAGTAGCAAATCGGCTAGCGGATTCAATGCCAGCGCAGGATCGGAGCGAACGGCAGCAGCGTCAGCAGCACGAATAGCGGGATCAGCACCGCGCTGGCGCGCACGAAGTAACCGAAGAAGCTCGGCATCTCGATGCCGTTCTCGCGAGCGATGCTGCTCACCATGAAATTCGGCGCGTTACCGATATAGGTGAGCGCGCCCATGTAGACGGCGCCCATGGAGATGGAGGCGAGCGTACCCGAGAGCTCGTGCATCATCACCTGCGGGTCGCCACCGGCCAACTCGAAGAACAATAGATAGGTCGGCGCATTGTCGAGGAACGCCGACATCAGACCGGTAAACCAGAAATAGGCAACCTCGCGCGGCGTGCCGTCCGGCGTCGTCACGGCCGACAGCAGCCAGGCGAACGCGCCGTGATGGCCGGCATTGAGCATGGCGATGACCGGGATGATCGCGATAAAAATGCCGGCGAACAGCTTTGCGACTTCGCGGATCGGCTCCCAGGTGAAGCCGTTGGCCTGCCTGTGCTCGTCCGGCGTCAACCACACCGACAGGCCCGCTATGGCCAGCAGCGCCGCGTTGCGGGCGATATCTTCCAGCTCCAGCGTGGTCCCGAGAATGTCGAAGGCGATGCCGGGCTTCCACATCGCCGAGGCCAGCAGGCTCGCGACGATGGCTGCGATCAGCACCAGGTTGACGAGGCCGCGGATGCGGACCGGCTTCGCGGTGCCGGCAGCGCCGGGCAAGGGTTCGCTACGGAAGCGCCAGACGTCGATGACGACGAAGATCGCGAGCAGCAATCCGGCAACGATCGCCGTCTGCAGCCAGATGGTCCGCGTGGTCCAGAAGAAGTCGACGCCATGCAGAAAGCCGACGAACAGCGGGGGATCGCCGAGCGGGCTCAGCGCGCCGCCGACATTGGCGACCAGGATGATGAAGAAGATGACGACGTGGGCGTTGTAGCGCCGCGGCCGGTTGGCGCGGATCAGAGGGCGGATCAGGATCATGGCCGCCCCCGTGGTGCCGACGACGCTCGCCATCACCGTACCGAGCGCAAGGATGCCCGCATTCGCTGCCGGCGTTGCCTTGATGTCGCCCGTCACGAGAATGCCCCCGGCCACGACATAGAGCGAGAACAGCAGCACGATGAAGCCGAGATATTCGGCCAGCATGGCGTGAACGAGCGCCGCCAGCGTCGCCATGCTCCCGGCAAGGATGACGAGCGAGGCGAGTGCCAGCAGCGACCATGCCGCGGCGATCTTGCCGTAATGATGGTGCCAGAATCGTGCAAACAGCAGCGGGCCAAGCGCGATCGACAGCAGGAGGCCGGCAAACGGCAGCGCATAGGGCCAGCCCATCGCCGCGCCATCGAGCCCGGTCGCCGCCCATGCGTGCTGTGGCAACAAAATCACGAGGATCGCGGCAATGAACCCGCTCGCGCGCCGAAAGACAAGTCGTCTAGAAAGCAATGAAGCGCCTCGCCGTTTCAATCGCACCGAATGCATCGAGATTATCGTGTCCACCGCCTGGAAAGCGAACGAACTGCTTCGGTTCGTGCGCAAGCGCGAACAGACGCTCTCCGAACACGATCGAAATGGCAAGGTCATCGGTGCCATGCATCACCAATAGCGGCACAGTGACGCGCGGGATACGCTCGTCGGAATGAAATGGATCGCGCATCAGCAGGCGCACCGGAACGTACCAGAACGATGAAGCTGCAATGTCGGCCGTCGATGTATAGGGCGCCTCCAGGATGAGTTTTCCAACACGATGCTCCGAGGCGACCGCGACCGCCACGCCTGTCCCGAGCGAAAAGCCCCAGGCGACGATTCGTTCCGCCGCGTAGCGCGCGGTGGTGAAGGCGTAGGCTGCCGCGGCATCGCGCAGCAGGCCCTCCTCACTCGGCGCCCCGCTCGAGCCGGCATAGCCACGATAGGACAGCGCGACGAGGCCGGTGCCGTCCGCCGTCATGGCCTTGAAACGGCTGATGCGACCGGCGAGATAATCGCCATTGCCCGGAAAATACAGGATCACGGGACGACCGGGCTTGGCCGGCACGTGCCAGACGATGACTTTCTCGCCATCGGTGGTGGTCAGGACATGCTCTTCGGCCTCAGGGAGGCCTGCGGCGTCCGGCGTGGTGCGACCGACGGGCGGGATCGGAAACAGCATCTCGCGCTGCCTGACATACAGCACGACGAGACCGGCGCAATAGACGGTCACGAGCAGGATGGCGATCCACTTGACGATGGTCATGATGACGCGGCCCGGCCCCCGTTCTGGGCTTTGCGCCGGCTCCGCAGCAATTTCATGACCTCGCCCGTGGCGCGCCGGAACGTCACAGCAGCCGCACGCCGCCGCATGGCGGCGCGCTTGGCAATGGCCCGTTTGCCTGCGCGCTACATCGCCTTGACGATGTTCTCGGTGACCTTCTTGGCGTCGCCGAGCAGCATCATGGTGTTGTCGCGATAGAACAGCGGATTGTCGATGCCGGCATAGCCCGAAGCGAGCGAGCGCTTGATGAACATCACGGTGCCGGCCTTCCAGACCTGGAGCACCGGCATGCCGTAGATCGGCGAGGTCTTGTCCTCTTCGGCGGCCGGATTGGTGACGTCGTTGGCGCCGATCACGAAGGCGATGTCGGCCTGCGCGAATTCGGAGTTGATGTCCTCGAGCTCGAACACCTCGTCATAGGGCACGTTGGCTTCGGCCAGCAGCACGTTCATGTGGCCGGGCATGCGGCCAGCGACCGGGTGAATGGCGTATTTCACCTCGACGCCTTCCTTCTTCAGGACGTCGCCCATTTCGCGTAGCGCATGCTGAGCCTGCGCCACCGCCATGCCGTAGCCGGGCACGATGATGACCTTCTGCGCGTTCTTCATGATGAAGGCCGCGTCGTCGGCCGAGCCGAGCTTGGCCGGCTTCTGCTCGCCGCCGCCACCGCCGGCCGCCGCGGTCTCGCCGCCGAAGCCGCCGAGGATGACCGAGATGAAGGAGCGGTTCATCGCGTGGCACATGATGTAGGACAGGATAGCGCCGCTCGATCCCACCAGCGCGCCGGTGATGATCAGCGCGGAATTGCCGAGGGTAAAGCCGATGCCGGCCGCGGCCCAGCCCGAGTACGAGTTCAGCATCGAAATCACGACCGGCATGTCGGCGCCGCCAATCGGGATGATCATGAGGACGCCGAGCGCCAGCGCGATGATGACGATCAGCCAGAAGTCGAGCGCGCTGCCCGACATCACCAGCCCGACGATGAAGACGACGAGGGCGACCGCGAGCGCGATGTTGATGATGTGACGGAACGGCAGGATGATCGGCGCGCCGCTCATGCGCGCGGACAGCTTCAGGAACGCGATCACCGAACCGGTGAAGGTCAGCGCGCCGATGGCGACGCCGAGCGACATTTCGACCAGGCTCTGCGGATGAATGTTGCCGGGGCTGCCGATGTCGAAGGCCTCCGGCGCGTAGAACGCGCCGGCGGCGACCAGCACCGCGGCCATGCCGACCAGCGAATGGAAGGCGGCGACCAGTTCCGGCATCGAGGTCATCGGCACGCGGCGCGCGATCACCGCGCCGACGCTGCCGCCGATCGCGATGCCAAGGATCACGAGGATCCAGGCGAGGCCGTCCGCCGGCGGATGGCTGGCCAGCGTGGTGGCGACCGCGATCGCCATGCCGATCATGCCGAAGAAATTGCCCTGCCGCGATGAGGCGGGGCTGGACAGCCCGCGCAGTGACAGGATGAACAGCACACCCGCCACGAGATACAGAACTGCAGCCAGATTGGCGTTCATCTCAGGTCCCCTTTGTCTTTGTCACCCCGAGGTGCACGCCGCTCACTTCACCTTCTTCTTGTACATCGCCAGCATGCGCTGGGTGACAAGGAAGCCGCCGAAGATATTCACGCAGGCGAAAATGAGCGCGATGAAGCCGAAGCCGCGCGCCCAGCCCGAGCCGCTTGAGATCATGCCGACGCCGACCGCGAGTAGCGCGCCGACCACGATCACCGAGGAGATCGCATTGGTCACGCTCATAAGCGGCGTGTGCAACGCCGGGGTCACCGACCACACCACGAAATAGCCGACGAAGACGGCGAGAACGAAGATCGACAGCCGGAAGACGAAGGGATCGACGACTTGTGCGATATGCTCCATGACGGCTCTCCTTACGCTTTCGGCTGGAAATTCGGGTGGATGACGGCGCCGTCTCGGGTCAGCGCGGTCGCCTTGACGAGTTCGTCGTCCCAGTTCACGGCCAGCGCCTTGCTGGTCTTGTCGACCATCGTCTCGATGAAGTTGAACAAATTGCGCGCGTAGAGGCTGGAAGCCGACGCCGCGACGCGGCCGGCGACATTGGTGTAGCCGACGATCTTGATGCCATCGACCTCGGCCACCTCGCCCGCCTTGACGCCTTCGACATTGCCGCCGCGCTCGACGGCGAGATCGACCAGCACCGACCCTGGCTTCATCGACTTGACCATGTCGGCCGTGACGAGCCTCGGCGCAGGCCGGCCGGGAATCAGCGCGGTGGTGATCACGATGTCCTGTTTCTTGATGTGCTCGGCGGTGAGCGCGGCCTGCTTGGCCTGGTACTCCTTGGACATTTCCTTGGCGTAGCCGCCGGCAGTCTGCGCGTTCTTGAATTCCTCGTCCTCGACGGCGAGGAATTTTGCGCCGAGCGATTCGACCTGCTCCTTGGTGGCGGGCCGGACGTCGGTCGCAGTGACGACGGCGCCGAGACGGCGCGCGGTCGCGATCGCCTGGAGGCCGGCGACGCCGACGCCCATCACGAACACTTTGGCGGCGGGCACCGTGCCGGCCGCGGTCATCATCATCGGGAAGGCGCGTCCGAAGGCTTCGGCGCCCTCGATCACGGCGCGGTAGCCGGCAAGGTTCGCCTGCGAGGACAGCACGTCCATCACCTGCGCGCGCGTGATGCGCGGCATCAATTCCATCGCGAAGGCGGAGACGCCGGAATCGGCGATCGTCTTCAGCGCGGCCTCGTTGCCGTAGGGGTCCATGATAGCGATGACGAGCGCGCCGCGCTTGTACTGCGCCAACTCGGAGGCTTCGGGGCGCTTCACCTTGATGATGATGTCGGCGTCCTTCAGCGCGTCGGCGCTGACGGTGGCGCCCACGGCGGTGAATTCGGAGTCCGGCAGACCCGACTTGAGGCCGGCGCCCGGCTCGATGGCGATCTCGGCGCCTAACGCCTTGAACTTCTTCACCGTATCCGGGGAAGCGGCGACACGCGGCTCCGACGGATCGATTTCCTTGGCAACGGCGATCTTCATAGGCCCTCCGGCGACGCGGGAAGAAGCGCGCACGCGAACTTAGCGTTACTCCCGCAACGTTGGATACCGGTTTTCAATCCGGCTTGATTGCAAATTTTATGGGCACCGACGACGCTGGCGGTGCTGCAGGCGGTGGATCAGGTCAGGAAGATCGCCATCAGGATCACGATAAGCGCGACCGAGACCGTGCCGTACTTCACCAGCTTGATGAAGCCCTCGTAGGTCTGCTCGTGGGCAACGTAGTCGTTGCCGTCGGCGGTGCTGTACGCCACTTCGCTATGGTCAGCCATGAATTGTCCCCAGTCGAAAGTCGAATTTCATGGCTGGGATACCGCAAACTTTCGGGCAGGGCAACGGCAGGCAGGCGCGGTTTCCCGGCAAATCGGGGCATTTGGAATTCCGATTGGTGGGAAAGCCCGGCGCGAGCCGCTCAGCCCTGATCGATCATGGTGCCCGTGGTGGTCGCGGCCTGTCGCGGCAACGCCGGAAGGCCGAGCGCCTCGCGGACCGCATCGACCACCGGATCTCCTCCCTTGGTGAAGTTCGCGGTCCGTCGTCCTGTTCCCGAGCCGGCGGACACCGGAAGCTCGCCGTTGAGGAAACCATGGGTCATGTGGAAACCGAGCGCGCGGTAGACCTCGAACTGTTCCTCCGAGAAGAACTGATCGCCCGTCGCTTCATGCGGGAAGGTGTCGTTGCGTCGGGCAAAGTCGCAGATGTAGTCGTTCTCGTCGCCGGTGAGCGAGGATTTGATGTAGATGAGATAGCCGTTCTGCTCGGCGCCGTAATCGATGACGCCGATGGCGACGTGGACGTGATCCTGCGAAGCGTCGTCCGCCTTGTCCTGCGCCGTCAACTCGGTCTTCCGGTCGGCATTGCGCGCCATCAGCGCGCGCGTGCGATCGCGAATAGGTTGCCATGGCAGGTTGATCCGCACGCCGAGATCGATGCGGGCGTAACGCTGTAATGTCATCAGGGAGCCGAAATTCATCGGCGCATCGGCTTCCGCATCGACCGCGATGATCACCTTGCAGCGCCGGCGCAACAATTCGTAGACACCGAGATTCTCGATATGTCCGCCGTCGGTCAGGTAGACCGCGTCCGCATTCTCGTAGAGCCGGCCCGAGATTTCCGACCATAGATACAGCGTCGAGCGATGCTGCGGCCGCTCCCGATCGTCGACATATTGTGGATTCTTCAGCCAATAGCCGAGCCGTACATTCAAGAGCGCGAGCGTCGGCGTCAGCGGCCTGATCGAGTTCGATCCCATATTGGACGAGGCGGCGGCTCCTGAAATGGCCATCGCGGTCGCAAGATCGAGTCCGCTTTCTTTCTGCTCGAGCTTGGCGGTGTCGCAATAGCCGGTCGCCTCGCTGCCGGACCATACCGGCGAGAACAGAAAGAAATCCGCATTGCGGCCGCGCCGGTTGGCATAATCCGAGCCCTGGATGTTGAGCGCGGCATTGATCAGATGATAGGGCGCCGCCAGCTGATAGGTCCTTGTCCCGTCCTGTGCGGTCTCTCTCGGGCACAAATCGCTCAGCTTGAGGTCGAGTTCGGGGAAATCGCGCCCCTGATCGAGGCTCGGGACGTCCTTGGCCATACGCCGCTTGGGCATGTCGGGGCGGAAAAGAAAGGCCTTGCTCAGCCGGTCGCGATACAGCCTGTGCAACGAATTGGCATTCGGCCGCATGATGAGCGATACGATCAATAAGACGAGCGCGACGGTAAAATACAATACCCCCATCGACAGGTTGATGTTGTTGGAAATCCTGTAATAGCCGAGCAGCGTCATCGACCAATGGTCGGGATTGGGATCGCCGAACGGCTTCGCTGCGGCCAGCAGCCAATGCGGGATGTGCGAGGCCACGTCGACCTTCGCCGGAGCCGCAACGATTGCGCCGGCCTTGCTGGCAATCTCGGCCGACAATGTCTTGGCTTCCGAGTTGAACTGAACCTTGCCGGACAGGCTGGCAGGCGCGGCTTCGACCGGCGCGGTCATGGGATCCGCGCTCCATCCGCTGACATCGCACTGCCGGCTATTGACGCCAACCGCCTTGTCGTTCGCGATGCCCCAGAAGCAAAGATAGAGATAGCCGATCCAGATCAGCAGCGGCAGCGCCAACCCTGCGATCCAGACTGCCGCCTTGGCGACATAGGCAAGGATGCGGGAGGTGAGATCCGACGCACCCGCGCCCTTCAAAAGACCGCCCAGTTGCTGCCGGAACACCGTCACGAGAGCTGCAATCGGCGTGGTGACCGCTGCAAGTGACTTGACCCACCCAACCACAACACCGGCAACCAGTCCCGCCGCCTGATCGGTCCCGCTCCCCTCGGCCACGCCAAACATCTGCGCAATCATGAAGGGCTGGAATTCGAAGAAGGCGATCGCACCAACCAGCACCAGATAAGTCGCACCCATGGTCGGCAGATGGCCACGGAACTCCTGGAGACGATCGTCCGGCAGGAACGAGCGCCGCAACGCCCACAGCAGGAACAGCAAGAGGCCCAACAGCGTCGCGGAAAGCGTGAGCGCAAAATGCGCGATCGGAAAGTAGTGCGCGGCGTTGCAGATCAGGCCCATGACGAGCGAGATGCCGACGAGATAAGTAAAGAACTCGCGGCGATTGACCGGCCAAATCATGCGATGAATCACGCCGACGATCAGAAAGACAACTGCGAGAAAGGCACCGGCCAGAGAGAATCCGAACGTCTTTATGACCGGATAATTGCCGATGAAGGAAAAGACCTGTCCGTCAAGAACGTTGACCCCGAACAGATTGGGCGCATAGAGGCACGACCTTGCCGGATTCGAGATGATTGTCAGCGCGACGAGCAGAAGAACCACCGGCAGCACGAAGCCAACGTTAGCGACAAGCCCGCGGACGACGATGGCAATGCCGGTCAGCAGGTCGCGCGCACCGGCCGGAATCAGATAGTTGGAATAGTTCCTGATATGGCCCACGGCCTGCGTGTCGCTGATTTCGCTTGCACGGTCAGTCGAGCCGGGAAGCGGCTGCTCGCCAAAGACGAACCTGTTCGCCGCGGTCATCGTCGCGCTGAGCGAGCTGCCGATATAGCCGCCGCCAGAGACCGTCGACAGATAGTCGATGCGCTTGATCAGTTCGTAATGATTGAGGGCCTGCAATACGCCAAGACATATGGCGGACGAACGGATTCCGCCGCCGGACAGCGCGAGCCCGACGACGTCGTTGACGTCGCGCTTTGCCGGGATGACGGGAACGAAAGGTTTCCCGGAATCGGGCGAGGAACCCTCGCGAGGGCCTGCGTCGAGCCCCTTGATGCGGTCGGCTTCCAACGCCGCACGCCGGCTGTTGATGGCCGCGAATTCGGTCTCGATGATCCGGCTGAACTGGGTGGACCACCCCGTTTCATCGTTTGCCGCCGTCAAGTTCGGCTCAAAGACTTCCGTCTGCCGATCGCTTTCGCTGGCCACGTCCGCCTCCCCAGCGCCTCGCACAATCAATTAAAAATTGCACATGAAGGAATTAGTACGCAGAAGATTAGTCTACGGGCGCAGGCGAACGTTCAACTTCCTCCCGAAGCATTTCGAGGCCACCAGCCTGGCATGCTGCGGCTGCGAGATGGCCGAATGAGCCGCTACAGTTCCGTCGGAGACCGCTTCCGTTGACGGCCCCTTCGCGAGGTCCCCTCCACACCGCTCCGACGTAGGATCGACAGCGCCGCCTCAGCCCATCGCTTCCAGCTCGTCGATCATGCCGGCGATGACGCTCAGGCCGCCATCCCAGAACTTTGGATCCTTGGCATCGAGTCCGAACGGCCGCAGCAATTCGGAATAATGCTTGGTGCCGCCGGCGGCGAGCATGTCGAGATAACGTTCAGCGAATCCCTCGGCCGCATTCTCGTAGACGGCGTAGAGCGAGTTCACGAGACAATCGCCGAACGCATAGGCGTAGACGTAGAACGGCGAATGGATGAAATGCGGGATGTACATCCAGTAGTTCTCGTAGCCCGCTTTGATCTCGATTGCCGGCCCGAGGCTCTCGCCCTGCACCGAGAGCCAGATCTCGCCGAGCCGCGTCGCGGTGAGCTCGCCGTTCTTGCGTTCGGTGTGGACCGCGCGCTCGAAGGAATAGAACGCGATCTGCCGCACCACGGTGTTGATCATGTCCTCGACCTTGCCGGCGAGCAGCGCCTGGCGCTGCTTTGCACTCCTGGTCTGCGCCAGCAGCCGCCGGAAGGTCAGCATCTCGCCGAACACGCTCGCGGTCTCCGCCAGCGTCAGCGGCGTCGGCGCCATCAACGCGCCGTTCCTGGCCGCAAGCACCTGATGCACGCCGTGGCCGAGCTCATGGGCGAGCGTCATCACGTCGCGCGGCTTGCCCTGGTAGTTCATCAGCACGTAGGGGTGCGCGGACGGCGTGGTCGGATGCGAGAAGGCACCCGGCGCCTTGCCCGGGCGCACCGGCGCATCGATCCAGCGGTCGGTGAAGAAGCGCTCGGCGATGTCAGCCATCTTTGGCGAGAAGCCGCGATAGGCGGTGAGCACCATGTTTCGCGCGTCGCCCCAGCCGATCACGTCGGTCGCCGCAAAAGGCAGCGGCGCGTTGCGGTCCCAATAGGCCAGGCGCTTCCTGCCGAACCAGCGTGCCTTCAGCGCGTAGTAGCGATGTGACAATTTTGGATAGGCCGCGCGGACCGAGGCGACCAGCGCATCCACCACCTCGCGCTCGACGCGGTTGTTCAGATGCCGGGAATCCGCGACGTCCTTGAAGCCGCGCCAGCTGTCGGAGATGTCCTTGTCCTTGGCCAGAGTGTTAGTAATCAGCGCAAAGGTGCGCTCATTGGCCTTGAAGGTCTTTGCGAGCGCCTCTGCCGCAACCTTGCGCTTGGCGCCGTCGCGGTCCTGCAACAGATTGAGCGTCGGCTCGATCGCGAGCTCCTTGGGCCCGACCTTGAAGCGCAAGCCCGAGATGGTCTGGTCGAACAGCCGGTTGAAGGCGGAATATCCGGTCTGCGCCTTCTCCAGGAAGAGCTGCTCGAGCTTGTCGTCGAGCTGGTACGGCTTCTCCTTGCGCAGATCCTCGATCCAGGGACGGTAGTGCGCGAGCTCGGTGGCCTGCATCGCGCGGTTCAAAATATCGTCATCGACGCGATTGAGCTCGAGCGCGAAGAACAGCAGATGCGTCGATGCCGCCGTCAGGCGCTCGGAAACGTCGCCGTAAAACTTTGAAATCTTGGGGTCCACGCTGTCGCCGGCATGGACGAGACCGGCATAGGAGCCGAGACGGCCGGCGAGGTCGTCGATCGCCTCATAGCGTCGCACGGCTTCAGCGAGCCATTTTCCGCCATCTTCCTTTGCTGTTCCTGTTGCGAGCTTGCCCTTGTAGTCCGTCTCGAACGCGACGCAATCGGCATCCATCTTTGCGAGATCGCGCGCCACTTCCGGCGCATCGATCCCGGAATAGAGGTCGGCGAGGTTCCACTCCGGAAGCTTGCCGGTCTTGCTCGCAGGCTTGACGAGTGAAGGCTTGGCGGGTGAACGCTTGGAGGGTTTTGCCTTGGCTGCGGATGTCTTGGTGTTCAGCTTGCGGAGAGCGGGGCTTGCTAGCGGCGGACTTCTTAACTGCAGACTTGGAGCGCGAATTCATTGTGTGGGAAACCTGTGTTCAACAATCGCGACGGCGGGCGGGGGCATCAGGATTTAACAGTGCGTTAATCGGCTTCGGCCAGAGTGCCCCGATTCGAGACAGATAGTAGTAGCGTGCGGGGAACACCATGGCTGCCAGTATTTTGATCGCCGACGACGACGCTGTAGCCCGCCGGCTGGTCGAAAACATGGTGCAGAAATGCGGCCATGAGACGATCGTGGTGGACTCCGGCGACGCGGCGATTGCCGCCCTCACCGCCCCTGACGCGGCCATCGACGGCGTCATCCTCGATCTCGTGATGCCCGGCCTCGACGGCATGGGCGTGCTGGCGAAAATCCGCGAAGCGGGTCTCAGCATCCCCGTCATCGTGCAGACGGCCCATGGCGGCATCGACAATGTGATCTCGGCGATGCGCGCGGGCGCGGCCGATTTCGTGGTCAAGCCGGTCGGCCTCGAGCGGCTCCAGGTCTCCCTTCGCAACGCGCTCAATTCGTCCGCGCTCAAGGGCGAATTGCAGCGCATCCGTCACAGCCGCGAGGGGCGGCTGACCTTCTCCGACATCATCACCCGCGCCGAGGCGATGGCGGGCGTGATGCGCGCGGCGCAGAAAGCAACAAACTCATCGATCCCGGTGCTGATCGAGGGCGAGTCCGGCGTCGGCAAGGAGATGTTCGCGCGCGCCATCCATGGCAGCGGCGAGCGCAAGGCAAAGCCGTTCGTCGCGGTCAATTGCGGCGCGATCCCCGACAACCTCGTCGAGTCCATCCTGTTCGGTCACGAGAAGGGTGCCTTCACCGGCGCCACCGAACGCCACACCGGCAAGTTCGTCGAAGCCCATGGCGGCACGCTGTTCCTGGATGAGGTCAGCGAGCTGCCGCTGAGCGCGCAGGTCAAGCTGCTTCGCGCGCTCCAGGAAGGCGCGGTCGAGGCGGTCGGCGGCCGCAAACCCGTGAAGGTCGACGTCCGCATCATCTCGGCGACCAACCGCAGGCTGCTTGAGCGGGTCAAGCAGGGCCACTTCCGGGAAGACTTGTTCTATCGCCTGCATGTGCTGCCGCTCACGATCCCATCGCTGCGCGCCCGGCGCGAGGACATTCCGCATCTGCTCAGGCATTTCCTGGCGCGCTTTGCCGCCGAGGAGAACCGCCCCATCACCGGCATCAGCGGCGAGGCCGTTGCGCACCTTGCCCAGCTCGATTGGCCCGGCAACATCCGCCAGCTCGAAAACGCGGTCTATCGCGCCGTGGTGATGAGCGACGGCGACCAGCTTGGCCTCGACGACTTCCCCCTGATCGCCTCGCAGCCGCATCCGGGAACAGACATTCCGACCGCGCCGCTGATGCTGGAGCCAATCGCGGCCCCCTCCGTCGTGTCGGGTAATGACATACCGATCGCACCGCTGCCGCAAGCGGGTGCTCTCTCCATGCTGACCGCGACCGGCGACGTCCGGCCGCTGGAGGACATCGAGAACGAGATCATCCGTTTCGCGATCTCGCATTACCGCGGGCAGATGTCCGAGGTCGCCCGCCGCCTCAAAATCGGCCGGTCCACCCTCTACCGCAAACTCGATGAGGCCGGGGTTCCCGGCCATGGCGGCAAAAGCGGTGAGGAGACGCACTGAGCCTGACGCGAACGGAGGTTCGTCCGGGCGGAGCGATACGACTGTAAGCCGTTCGTACGACGACGGAATTCGACTGCGATTTGAACCGTGACTTGGAAGTGACAGACACAGGGAAAAGCGCGTGGCAGAAGCGCACAATCCGTTGCCAAGAGGCTTGCTTGAAGTCAGTTTGTCGTGAGTTGTCCCGGGTAGCGCTGGCTGCGAAATCGGGGCCTGTATATCGTCTGCGTAGGATTCGTTGCGTGCAGGCGTGCAACTTTCGAGAGGCCGGCGCGGTTTAGCCGAAGCTCAATAGGCGATAACGAAGCTGTTCCACGGGGGACAGTTCACCCGAGGGGTGCGACACAATGCGTGACTGTTTGAACCACCGTGCAGGCTTTGACCGTGTCTTGATGACGGTCGCGGCGACCTTCCTCACGGTATCGGCCAGCTCGGCCCTGGCGCAGGATCAGGCGCGCAGCAGCGCTGCCGAGCTCGCGATCGAAGCCGCGATCCCGCGCCCCGAACCCGCAAACGTCCCGCCCCCGACCGCATCCGACATCAAGCTCGACACCACCGCCACGGTTCAGGACTCGGCAAAAGAGCCGGTCAAGGAACCCGTGAAGGCCGAAGCCGCTCCCGCGCCGGACAAGGTCGAGACCAAGCCTTCCGACGTCGCCACCACGCCGGCGACCGAGGCGCCGAAGAGCGAGACGGCGAAGACCGAACCTGCCAAGGCCGACACGGCGACAACGCCGGCCGCGCCCGCCACCGCTGCGGCTCCGGCCTCGGAGCCGGTGAAGGCCGCGAGCAACGTTCCCGCCGCCGACCAGCCGGTCGCCGACAAGCTCAAGGACACCATCGGTGCCAAGGCTTCGCGCTATTTCGACCGCAAGAACGAGCGCGCGGCGATCGAGAAGTTTTACGGTGCACGCGACTTCGCGCCGGTCTGGACCCAGGCCGGCAGCCTGACCGCTGCGGCTAAGGGCGTGATCGCACGGCTGAAGGACGCGGCGTCCGAAGGTCTCAATCCCGCCGATTACCCGCTGCCGGATTTCGCGGCCGCCACGACACCCGATACGCTCGCCGATGCCGAGCTCAAGCTCACCGCCAGCATGTTCGACTATGCGCGCCAGGCTCAGAGCGGCCGCATGCACTGGTCGCAGGTCAGCGGCGACATCCTCTATCCCGAGCATCCGATCGATCCGAACGAGGTGCTCGCCAAGGTCACGACGGCGGCGGACGCCTCCGCGGCGCTCGACAGCTACAATCCGCCGCAGAAGCTCTACAAGGAGCTGAAGGCGAAGCTCGCGGAGCTCCGCGGCCAGGGCAACGGCCCGGTGATCGAGATCGCCGATGGTCCGACACTGAAATACACCCCGGCCGGCAAGAAGCAGGCTGAAATCGTCGTTGAAGATCCGCGCGTGCCGCAGCTGCGCGCCAAGCTCGGCATCACCGAGAACGCCAGCGACACCCGCTATGACGCGGCGGTCGCAGAAGCCGTGCGCAAGTTCCAGAACGGCGCCGAGCTCAAGGCGACCGGCGTCCTCGACGACAAGACGGTCAAGGCGATCAACACCCCGAAGCGCGACAAGCAGATCGACGTGGTGCTGGTGAACATGGAGCGCTGGCGCTGGCTGCCGCGTGACCTGGGCGTACCCTCGCTCGGCGATGCCTACGTCATCCTCAACATTCCCGACTACACGCTGAAGGTGATGCAGCGCGGCCAGCAGGTCTGGACCACCCGCGTCGTCACCGGCAAGCCCGGCACGCATGCGACCCCGCTGCTCACCGAGACGATGAAGTACATCACGGTCAATCCGACCTGGAACGTGCCGCCGTCGATCGTCTACAACGAATATCTGCCGGCGCTTCAGCAGGACCCGACCGTGCTCCAGCGCATGGGCCTCAAGCTCGAGCAGAACCGCGACGGCTCCGTGCACATCTCGCAGCCGCCCGGTGAGGCCAACGCGCTCGGCCGCATCCGCTTCAATTTCCCGAACAAGTTCCTGGTCTATCAGCACGACACGCCGGACAAGAACCTGTTCGCCCGGGACGAACGCGCCTTCAGCCACGGCTGCATGCGCGTGCAGAACCCGGATCAGTACGCGTCGGTCCTGCTCAACATCGCGATGCCGAACGAGAAGTACACGCCGGAGCGCGTCCGCAGCATGTACGGGAAGAGCGAGATCGATCTGAAATTCCCGACCCCGATCCCGGTCAACATCACCTATCAGACCGCATTCGTGGACGATGGCGGCAAGCTGCAATTCCGCAAGGACGTCTATGGCCGCGACGCGACCATGATCAACATCCTGAAGAACGGTCGCGGCAAGGATCTCGAGAACGTCGTGGCGCACTCCCAGCCGAGCTATTCACGCCCGGCAACGACGCTGCCGAACGGCGTGCTGGCGGCCAATGGCGGCTCGTCCGGCCCGAACTTCTTCGAGCGGCTGTTCGGCGGTGGGGCCCCTGCCCAACCGCCGGCTCCAGTCGGCCGCAAGCCCCAGCGAGTGTTCACCCGCTGAGTCCTGCTCAGCGCGTCACTTCCTGAAATTCTGCAATAGAATCAGCGACCCTGTCCCCTGGATGGGGTCGTTTAACGTTAACCATTCTCCACCCGGTCTGGGGCAGCGGGCGTTTTTTTGCCACACTCACCCGGTTAGGTTCGAGATCTGACTTGGTTTGGGGGCGGGAAGGTCAACCTCGAATTAACCTTCTCGCTTTAACAAAGCGTTCATCCTCTTTCGCGCGCTAACGGGGTTAGCGGGAGAGTCCATTTTGAACGCTCGTCGACTGGGTGGGCTCTAACGTGCTGACTGGTATCGCACGCCAATTTGCTGTGCTGTCGTTGTCCCATGCGGGAGTGAAGGCCGGATCACGGATCGGCCTCGCTGCCGTATTGCTGCTTGCTGCCGCGGGTTCAGTTCATGACGCCGCCGCGCTCAACGAGACCAAGACGCTCTCCTTCCACCACACCCATTCCGGCGAAGACCTCACCGTCACCTTCAAGCGCGACGGGCGCTACGACGAAGCGGCGCTGAAGCAGCTCAACCACTTCCTGCGCGACTGGCGCAGCCAGGACGAGACGGTCATGGACCGTCACCTCTTCGACATCCTCTGGGAAGTCTATCGCGACGTCGACGGCAAGCAGCCGATCCAGATCATCTCCGCCTACCGCTCGCCCGCCACCAACTCCATGCTCCGCCGCCGCTCCTCCGGCGTGGCGCGCTTCAGCCAGCACATGCTGGGGCATGCGATGGACTTCTACATCCCGAACGTGCCGCTGGAGCAGATCCGCTTCGCCGGCCTGCGCCTCCAGCGCGGCGGCGTCGGCTTCTACCCGACCTCCGGCTCGCCGTTCGTGCATCTCGACACCGGCAGCATCCGGCATTGGCCGCGCATGACGCATGACCAGCTCGCCCGGGTCTTCCCGGACGGACGCACCGTCCATGTCCCCACCGACGGCACGCCGCTGAAGGGCTATGAGCTCGCCAAGGCCGAGATCGAGCGGCGCGGCAGCGGCGAGGATTCCGGCAGCAAGTCGAATTTCTTTGCCGCCCTGTTCAAGGGCAAGCCGGCTCCGGCCGCCGCGAGCAACGACGAGGATGACGAGGGCGCGCCCGCTCCGGCCGCGAAGCCTGTCGCGCCGACCGTGGTCGCCGCCGCGACCAAGCCGGCCGAGCCGGTGCCGACGCCGCGCGCCAAGCCGTCGGTCGCGGCGACGATTCAACTCGCCTCGGCCGATGCGCAGGTCGTCGCGCTGCCCAAGTCGAAGCCGGCGCCCGTGGCTGACAAGCCGGCCGCCGGCAAATCTGCTGACGCCAAGCCCGAGACGCCCGCCGACATCATCAATGCCCGTGGCTTCTGGGACGCGCCGGCTACGCCGCAGCAGGCGACGCCTGCTCAAGTGGCTGCGCTGAAGGCCCGACAGGCGCTTGCCGCCGCTGCCGATCCGCAGCCGACCGCGAGCATGTCCAGCGCCGCCTATCAGGCGCTGGCCTACGCGCCGGCGTCCGCCTCCCCGGTCGACCGCGCCAATGTCGTCGCCGCCTCCGCACCGATCCCGCGCTCCGCCCGTCCCGCCTCGTCGCGCAACGTTGCGCCCGCGACCGAGATCAACACGGTGGTCGGCAAGCGCGTCGACGGCATGGTCGCAACCGCGACCCGGCTCTCCGCAGCCAAGGGCGAAAGCATCTGGCTCAAGATCGTGATGCTGTCGCCGAGCGCCAGCCGCGCGATGTCGGTCACGCTGATGGGCGAGCTCGACACGGCCGCAATGCGCGCCTACTTCGTCAAGCCGCAGTCCGTGATCGCCATGGGTTTTGCCGACGATCCGATGCAGGGCCTGTCCTGCGACAGTTTCTCGGGCACCGCCACCGCCAAGCTCGAGACGACGTCCTTCGTCATGCGGACCGCCGCGTTGCGCTGAGGTCTTCGCGCGCCGCTAACGCTTCTTCCTTCGTCGATCCAGATGATACGTCAACGCCAGCGACAGGCAGACCGATAGGTCCTGCTTCGGCAGCTTGCCCGACACCGGCAACAGCAGCGCCCTGGTCTGCCGATATTCGAACTGATCGGGAAAGCGTTCGCGAAAGGTATCGACCAGCGTCGTCTTGCAGTTGAACAGAATCGCGGCGTGCGCGGAGTCCTTCAGGCGGCCGAGCCGGATCGTGCTGCCACTGCCGGTCTCTTCGGTCAGATAAGCAGGCTCGCCCCATTTCAACGTTTCGGTGAGACGGCCGATGCCTTCATGCGCCGCGGCGGTCGCGAAGATCAGCTCGCGTACCCAAAGCAGCCGCTTGCCGATTGACGCCGGAAAAGCGTCGTAGGCACGGCTTACCTCGCGCGGCAGCGGCGGCGCAGTCACCGCGGTCTCCTTCGATCGACATGGTGTCGCCCTGGCAAAAGCCAGGACGACACCGATAGCTCAGATCATCCCCAGTGCCTGCATGTAGGTCTCGAGGATCGTCTCGGCCTCGGCGCGCTCGTTCGGGTCCTGCTTGCGCATGCGCACGATGGTGCGCAGCGCCTTGACGTCGTAGCCGTTGCCCTTGGCCTCGGCGAAGACGTCGCGGATGTCGTCGGAGATCGCCTTCTTCTCTTCCTCCAGCCGCTCGATGCGCTCGATGATGGACTTGAGCTGGTCCTTGGCAAATTTCGTCGCGGGCTCGTCGTCGCGGACGGCGGCGGAGGTGGCCATCTTGGTACTCCCAATGGAACTGGCAAAACGAGGTGACGCCGGCATCCTCACCGCGCGTGCTGGTTAGACCCTTAGGGTTCGGACCTCTCGGGTTCAAGGCAGCATCGCGCTCGTCCACAGCGCGCCCACACCTTCCTACGGCGCGTCGAAGAAAGCTGTTGTGTGATGCGGCTCAAGGCACTGTGCAGCAGGCTGCCGGCGAGGCCGTTCAGTGCCCGGGATGAACCTTCTTCATGGCATCGAGCTGCTCAGGCGTGGCCGCGCCCTGGTATTTCGACTTCCACGCCTCGTAAGGCATGCCATAGACGGCTTCCCGGCTCTCGTCCTTGCTCAAGGCGACGCCTTGGGCGTCGGCGGCGTCCTTGAGCCAGTTGGACAGGCAGTTGCGGCAGAAGCCTGCGAGATTCATCAGGTCGATGTTCTGGACGTCTGTCCGCGTCTTCAAATGATCGACCAGGCGCCGGAAAGCGGCAGCCTCGAGTTCCGTTCTGGTTTTGTCGTCGATTGCCATGGCTGGATCCCTCGGCTTTGCGAAATTGGCTGTGACCTGGATGGGTCACCCTTACGAGATCAGGTGGGGCCTGTCACAGATTTTGCCATATCGCGGCGCAAACGGGCGCGAAGCCAACTTCGGGCAGTTCCGGGCCCTACGCCAAATCGTCAATGATCTGATATAGCTTCCGCGACAATGATCGCCGAATCTCCCCGCTCCCCCCTTCGCCTGCTCGCCCGGTTGGTCCCGGTGCTGGTGGTTGGCTTGCTATGCTTTTGGGCCAGCCCGGCCTCGGCCGATTTCCGGCTCTGCAACAACACATCGAGCCGGGTCGGCATCGCGCTCGGCTACAAGGATGCCGAGGGCTGGACCACCGAGGGCTGGTGGAACATCTCCTCCCGTTCCTGCGAGACCCTGCTGCGGGGAACGTTGGTCGCCCGTTTCTATTACATCTACGCCATCGACTATGACCGCGGCGGCGAATGGTCGGGCCAGGCCTTCATGTGCTCGCGCGACAAGGAGTTCACCATCCGCGGCACTGAGGATTGCCTCGCGCGCGGCTATGACCGCACCGGCTATTTCGAGGTCGATACCGGCGAGCAGCGGGCTTGGACCGTGCAGCTCACCGATGCCAACGAGCAGCCGTCAAAACAGCAGCGCGTGCCCGGTCTCCCCGGCCCAGTTGGCCCGGGGGTTCCGGGTTTGCCCAATGGCCCGCCCGGTGGTACGCCCCCCGCCGCGCCTGGCCTCCCGCCAGCTCCCTCGCCCCCGTCTGGAAATAAGCCATGAGGCGTCTTCGCCGTATCAAGATTCTCGCGACCCTGGGACCCGCCTCTTCGGACCTCGCGATGATCCGCCGCCTGTTCGAGGCCGGCGCCGACCTGTTCCGCATCAACATGAGTCACACCCCGCATGACAAGATGCGCGAGCTGGTGGCGACGATCCGCAACGTCGAGAGCAGCTATGGCAGGCCGATCGGCATTCTGGTCGATCTCCAGGGGCCAAAGCTCCGGCTCGGTGCCTTCGCCGAAGGCGCGGTCCAGCTCCAGAACGGCCAGACGTTTACGCTCGATTCGGACAAGACGCCGGGTGACACCACCCGCGTTCAGCTCCCGCATCCGGAGATCCTGGCCGCGCTGCGGCCGGGCCATTCGCTGCTGCTCGACGACGGCAAGGTGCGGCTGATCGCCGAGGAGACCTCGAAAGATCACGCGGTGACGCGCGTCGTGGTCGGCGGCCGGATGTCCGATCGCAAGGGCGTCAGCCTGCCGGACACCGACCTGCCGGTCTCGGCAATGACGCCGAAGGACCGCGCCGACCTCGAGGCGGCGCTGGTCACCGGCGTCGACTGGATCGCGCTGTCCTTCGTGCAGCGCGCCGACGACGTGCTCGAGGCCAAGAAGATGATCCGCGGCCGTGCGGCGGTGATGGCCAAGATCGAGAAGCCGCAGGCGATCGATCGCCTCGCCGACATCATCGACGCCTCCGACGCCCTGATGGTGGCGCGCGGCGACCTCGGCGTCGAGCTGCCGCTGGAACGCGTGCCGAGCCTGCAGAAGCAGATGACACGCATGGCGCGGCGCGCCGGCAAGCCGGTGGTGATCGCGACCCAGATGCTGGAATCGATGATCCAGTCGCCGGTGCCGACCCGCGCCGAAGTCTCCGACGTCGCCACAGCCGTCTACGAAGGTGCCGACGCCATCATGCTGTCGGCGGAATCGGCGGCGGGCAAATTTCCGGTCGAAGCCGTCTCGACCATGAATCGCATCGGCGAGGAGGTCGAGCGCGACCCGATCTATCGCTCCGTCATCACCGCACAGCGCCCCGCCCCGGAAGCCACCGCCGGCGATGCCATCGCGGACGCCGCGCGGCAGATCGCCGAGACGCTCGACCTGCCGGCCCTGATCTGCTGGACCAGCTCGGGATCGACCGCCGTGCGGGTGGCGCGCGAGCGGCCGAAGCCGCCGATCGTGGCGATCACGCCGAACGTCGCGGCGGGACGCCGGCTGTCGGTCGTCTGGGGCATACATTGCGTGGTGGCGGAAGATGCGCGCGACCAGGACGACATGGTGAGCCGCGCCGGCCAGATCGCGTTCCGCGACGGCTTCGTCCGGGCCGGCCAGCGCGTGATCATCGTCGCCGGCGTGCCGCTCGGCATCCCCGGCACCACCAACATGGTGCGCATCGCCTCGGTCGGCCCCGAGGGCGAAGCGAATATCTAGGCCCGCCATCACGCGGCAAACAAAAATGTCGAAAACAACCCCATGCACAGTAGCCGGCGGGTCCGGCGAATGTGCTGAGGTTTTTCGCAAAGGCGAGCTCTGGCAATGGCCTGGGCGCGATCAGGTCGGCCGGCCGATCAGACTGACGTTTTAGGCCCCAACCAGCGCTTTCGCCGCCGGCAGCAGCGTCTGCTGCACGACGAGACCCCTGGCGCGGGCGTCCATGACGCCGACCGCGCGGAGCGCCAGCAGCGTCACGGTCTGCACGGCATCGCGCATCCTGGCGGGATCGTCGAGATTGTCCGGCGCAAGCGGTCCGACCAGGGCCTCGTGCAGGGCGCCGAGCAGCGCGGTGGCGGCGAGCGCGGTGTCCTGCGCCGGCAGGTGGCCGGCGCGCACGGCGGCGTCGATCCGCGAAGCCATCTCGCCCGCGATCTCGCGCCGGCTGGCGAGGCGTGAAGCGCTGACATCGACATCGACCGGCTCGGCCAGGATGCCCCAGGCGAGCCTGCGCTGTGACAGGGTATGCACCGCCACGGTGGTCACCGCCGCCGCCAGCGCCGAAGACGGCCCCGGCGCGGCATCGGCGGCTCGCCGGATCGCCGTGAGCTCGTCGCGGGAGACTTCGGCGATCAATTCGGAGATCAAATCGGCCTTGGATGGGAAGTAGCGGTAGACCGTACCCGCAGCGACGCTGGCGCGAAGCGCGACCGGCGCAATCTGCACCGCCGCCATCCCGCCTTCCGCCGCCGCCTCCCGCGCCGCCGCCAGTATCGCACTGCGCCGGGCCGCAAGGCGCTTCACCACTTGATGCGTCCGCCGATAAACCATGGCGCGCTTCCTGTCCCCAGCATCCGGTCCGGCGCAAAGCTCGACCGCATGCTTTTTCGCTAATCTTCGCCCAAATCGCCCTCAAGAACTGAACAACTATTCAGGGCGGAACACAAGACGCAAATCAGCATATGCGCGCGACGCAAACTTCGACGCGAGGAGAGCAGGTAAACGCATTCTTGCTTGGCGCGGCCGCGATACGACGATCCGGTTTACCTCAACTTAAAAGCGATCATGCTCAGGTTGCCGATGCTTGCGCGCTGCTGCGTGCTGTCGTTTCAGCCCCGAGAGTCCGATGTCGATTTCCATGACAAGCAGCGTGCCCGTCCGCGGTGTTGCGCGCTGGCTTCTGCCGTTCTGCATCGCTGCCGGCGTCTACCTGTTCTTCCTGGGCATCGGCGACATCATGCTGCGGGATACCGATACGCTGTGGCAGATCAAGATCGGGCAGTGGATTCTCGAACACCGCGCCCTGCCCTACACCGACATCTATTCCTTCACGCGAGCCGGCGAGCCCTGGATCTCGAGCTCCTGGCTGTCGCAAGTCCTGTTCGCGCTGGCTTACGAGCCGTCGAACTGGTCGGGGGCAGTTATCCTGACGTCGCTCGCGATCGGAGCGACCGCGGCGATTTTCGTCTACCTGCTTGAGCCCTATCTGGAGCCTGTGCGCGCCTTTCTGCTCGTCACCCCGCTCCTCTTCATGTCGATGGGCCACTTTCTCGCCCGCCCGCACATGCTGGCACTGCCTGTCATGCTGGCTTTTGTCGGCGGGCTGCTGGCGGCCGCCGATCGGCGCACCTCGCCGTCGTGGCTATTGCTGCCCTTGATGGCGCTATGGGCCAATCTTCACGGCGGCTTCGTCATGGGGCTGGCGCTGATTGCGCCCATCGGCCTCGATGCGATCGCGTCCACCGATCGCAAGGGCCGCTTTGCACTGGCGTCGCGCTGGGCCTTGTTCGGGCTCGCTGCGCTTGCCGCAAGCTGCTGCACGCCCTATGGCTGGAATACGCCGCTCGCATCGGCGAAAATCCTCAGCCTAGGCAAGTTGCTCTCGCAGATCTCGGAGTGGATGCCCGCTGATTTCAGCTCGTTCGACTTGTTTGGTGCCAGCCTGCTCGGATTGATCGCCCTTGGCTACCACAAAGGATTGGTGCTGCCGTGGACCCGCATTCTTCTGCTGCTCGGCCTGGTCTGGGCGGCACTCAACCACGTCAGAAACATCGAGGTCTTTGCGTTGCTGACCCCGCTCGTGCTGGCGAAACCGTTGAGCGAACAATTGGGCGCGGCCAGAGCGGCCGTGCTCGCACGGGCTGAAGCACGGCCGTCCTTTGTAGTGACCGCGATCGCCGCGCTCGTGATCGTTGCGACCAGCTGGAGTATCACGCGGTCCTATGCCACGCCGACGCGGTATGCCTTTATCGGCAATCCGACCCCTCGGGCTGCAGTCGACCTGCTCGAGCAGCGGCACGCGCAACGCATCTTCAGCACCGCTCCGATCGGGAGCTATCTGATCTTCCGCAACATCAAGACCTTCATCGATGGCCGTGCCGAGCTGTATGGAGAGCAGTTCGTGCTTGACTATTTCGACGCCATCGAGGGCAAGAACGCGGAGACTTTGCTGCGTCTGCTCGATACCTACCAGATCGACGCCACACTGCTGAACGGATCGACTCCCGCCGCAAGGATCATGGACCACGTGCCGGGCTGGAAGCGGCTCTACTCGGATGACCTTGCCGTCATCCACATCCGCGATGCCGCACCGGCGAAGCTATCCTCATCACCGTGAGCCACGGATCAGGCGTTTAACCGTCGCGGACTCGCATGGACGCGAGGGCTTCGGCGAAGAAAGGACTTCGCTGGAACAAGACTTCGCTAGAACAAGGCTTGGCACGAAGGGCTTGGCACAAAAGGCTTGGCACAAAAGGCTTGGCACAAAAGAAAAGAGCCTTGTCCGGGACAAGGCTCTTTCTACTCTTGGTCCGTTCAGTCTTACTTGAGGCTGGACGAGATCGAGTTGAACTTGGCGTTCAACGTGGAGCCCAGGTTATTGACGACAGTGATGATCGCCAGCGCGATACCGGCGGCGATCAGACCGTATTCAATGGCGGTGGCGCCGGATTCATCTTTCGCGAAATTCGCAACGAGGTTCTTCATAAAGAGCTCCAAATGAGTACACGAGGCTACAACTGATCTGGTCTGTTTGGGCTTCCCAGCGCCGCTCGACCATGAAACCGAACGTAGTGGCAAAGAATTGCGCCGCAGTTAATTCGACTGCGGAAACACAGAGCGGTTTGCGTGTATTCGCCGATGGTAAACCGAAATCTAAAACGATCCGTTAAATTGTCGAGATATCAAGCCGGCGCGGCATCACCGGTTTACCCGGAATTATGCCCGCCGTGGTCCAATGTCGATCGCTCGGCACCCCGACAAAATAACAGGACGACGAGGCGGCATGTCCCTTTCCTTTGCCAACAGCATCACGGTGCAAGGTCGTGCGCGAGCCCTGGTGCCGCTGTGCGTCGGTGCGGGCGCCTATCTCTTCTTCATGTATGTCGGCGACACGCTGCTTCAGGACTCCGACTCGTTCTGGCAGATCAAGATCGGACGATGGATCCTCGATCACGGCGCCATGCCGTACACGGACATCTATTCCTTCACGCGGACGGGCGCGCCGTGGATTTCGACGTCGTGGCTGTCGCAGGTACTGTTCGCTCTCTCCTATGCGCAATTGGACTGGGCAGGTCCCGTTATCCTCACCGCGACGGGAGTCGCGCTCACGGCCGCGATCTTCGTCTATCTGCTCGACCTGCAGATCGAGGCACCGCGCGCAGTTCTGTTTGCGATGCTGGCCCTGCTGCTGTCGCTGCATCACGTCCTGGCGCGTCCGCATATCCTGGCGCTGCCTGTCATGGTGGCATGGGTCGGCCTGTTGATGGCGGCTGCCGACCGCAGGACCGCGCCGTCCTGGTACTGGCTGCCGCTGATGGCGCTGTGGGCGAACTTGCATGGCGGCTTCGTGCTCGGTCTGGCGCTGATCGGTCCGATCTCGCTCGAGGCCGTCGAGCACGCCGAGAAGGGGCGGCGGCTTCAGCTGTTCCTGCGCTGGGTGCTGTTCGGCATCGGCGCATTGGTCGCGAGCTGCTGTACGCCGTACGGCTGGAGAACGCTGCTGGGCGCCACCAATATCTTGGGCCTGGGCGAGTTGCTCTCGCTGATCTTCGAATGGATGCCGGCGAACTTTGCCACCTTCTCCTCGTTCGAGGGCGCCCTCCTCGGTCTGATCGCGTTCGGCTATTATCGCGGCCTCGTGCTCTCGGCGCCCAGGATCTTCCTGATCCTGTTCCTGACCTGGAGCGCGCTGACCCACGTCAGGAGCATCGAGGCGTTCGCGTTCCTGGTGCCGCTGGTGCTGGCAAAACCGCTGGGCCAGCTGGCTTCGCGCCCGCAGCCGGACGTAACCGGTGCCGACCGCTGGCCGGCCCGCTATGTCACCGCGCTTGGCGCGCTGATGATCGTCGCCGCGAGCTGGACCTCGACCTCGCTTTACATGCAGCATCACCACTTCACCTTCACCATGACGCAGACTCCGGTCGCGGCAGTCGACTTGCTCGAACAACGCAAGGTCCAGCGCGTCTTCAACGCCTATCAGTTCGGCGGCTATCTGATTTCGCGCGACATCCCTGTTTACGTCGACGGCCGGGCCGAGCTCTACGGTGAGAGGTTCGTCATGGACTTCTTCAAATCGACCGAGGGAAAGAAGCCCGAGTTGCTTCCGCGGCTGCTCGACGAGTACAAGATCGACGCAACGCTATTGGCCGCCGACGCGCCCGGACCGCAGATCCTGGACATGCTCAAGGGCTGGAAGCGGATCTATACGGACGACATCGCAGTGATCCATGTGCGGGACGATGCGGCTGCGACGCCGCCGAAGTGAAGACGTAGCTCCCGTGAATGGGACGTCCGCTTCAAAGGGTGAAGCAGACTTGAACAGGCACTCGGGCCACTTCGCCGTCTGCTCCTTAGGCGACTTCGTCGGAAAGTGGACCGATCCAGCAAATTTCGCGAACGACGATCGCAAGCCCGGCAGATCGGTAGTAAGCGGCTCTCGCAAGATAGCTTCCTGGTCGTAACGCCAGAACCTGATGTTTACTGCGCAAATCGTCTCCTCTATCCGATGCATCTAGCAACCACATTGCACCGGACCCACCTGTGCCGAATTCCAGGCGTTCAGCGTTTGAACTTTTCAGAAGGTTCCGCAGTTGTGGACTTTGCAACGCAGGTTCAATGAGTCTTTCGTCATCAATCCCAAGCCATTGAACGAGAAAGCCCCTGTCACGGTGACCACTGGAGCACCACGCGATGTCGCCGGCATCGCCAGATAGCACAACAGCGCTGCCTTGGTAGCAGGCAATTGATCCCAGCCAAGTTCTCACTCTACATGCACGGGCATAGTCGCTTTGGTCGGCCGGATCTTCATGATCGCGCCATCCTTCGATACCCCGCCAATGCGGGAGTTGTTCGTCAGCAATCAGCAGGTGAGGACCGCCGGTTGTTGTTATCCAATTGTGTGTTCGCAACATACCTCGAACGATAGCAGGTATTTCTGGCGTTGGCCCGTAGTCGACGCGCCAAGGTGAGTTGCCCCTCCTCGCTTCCGAGGGCGTAGCAGACATAGCAAGCGTTCGCGGGCTGATCGGGTTTTCAGTACCCGTCTCGGCGCTTTGAATTGGGCGTCCAGGAAGTCAAACCTTCCCCGATCGAGAGAGATGATCCGAGTTCCGGACTCGCATTGGATCGACAAACAGCCGATCCCTCATCAATCATCAATTGCCCGTCTGCAGGTCGCCGAAGCGCTCCCAGCTTTTACCGTCGAAGCGCATGAACTGCATCTGGTCGACCGGGACATGGTCGGTCATGCCGGTGTTGACCTTGATGCCGGGTAGCAGCATCGGCAATTCGAGATCGCGGATCGCAAACGCCTGCTTGAGGATGTTCTCGGTCGACAGATCATTGCCGCAGGCTTTCAGCACCGCCTCCAGCGCCATGGCGCTGTTGTAGGCGTTGACGTAATTGGTGTCGTGCTGGTCGGCCTCCGGCAAATATCTGGTCATGAACTCGCGCCAGCCCCTGACGCCGGAATCGTCCTTCCAGGCGGGATCGTCGGGGTCTTTCACGTAAGCGGTGGAGAGGATGCCGGTGCCGGCTTCCAGTCCCGCCGGCTCCATCACCGTCGAAACCCACACCGCGACGTTAGACAGGAACGTCATGGGGCGCCAGCCGATCTCGAAGGATTTGCGGATCGCTTGTGCCGCGAATTTCGGGGTCGCCGCGATCACGAATACATCAGCGCCCGAGGCCTTGAGCTTCACGATCTGGGAATCGATGGTCGGGTCCTGGATCTCGTAGGTCGCGCCCGTGACGACGCTATCGTATTTCTCGCCGAGCACGTCCTTCAGCCCGGCGAGATAGTCTCGGCCGTAATCGTCGTTCTGCGAGATAACGGCGAACTTCGCGTTCGGATTCTTCGCCAGCGCGTAACGCGCATAGAGCCGCGCTTCATAGCGGAACGGCGCCTGCACGCCCATCGTCGCCTGCGGATATTGCGCGACGTCGGCGAATTTCGAGGCGCCGGAGCCGATGAAGAGCTGCGGCACGTTCTTGGACTGGAGGTATTTCGCGATCGCCGTGTTGTGGGCGGTACCGATCGAGGAGAAGATCAGCGCCACTTCGTCGCTCTCCACCAGCCTGCGGGTCTGCTCGACCGATTTCGGCGGCGCGTAGCTGTCGTCGAGCGAGATCAGATTGACCTTGCGGCCGTTGATGCCGCCCTTCTCGTTCAGCATCTTGAAATAGCCGACCTCGCCCTTGCCGAGCGCCCCGAAGGCCGACACCGGCCCGCTATAGGGCATGGTCTGGCCGATTCTGATCTCGGTCGCGGTGACGCCGCGCATTTCGGCGGCGGCGGATGGAGCGGACGGGAATGAGACTATCAGGATCGAAACGGCGCCAAGCGCGCCCAATGTCCTCGCAAAGCGCATCGGCTTGCCCTCCCCTTTGTCTGCGCGGTCGAGCCGCACCTTCATTGAGGAGAGCATGCCACGACATCGCCGCAGACTCCAACGGCTATGAGTCGCGAGGATCGGAGAGCGAGCAAAGGTAAGGGTGCCACCAACGGCGACGCCCCATGGATGGTCGGCACTGCGCAACGGCGGCTTTGCGCACCTACCTGTTCGTCGCGAGACGCTCAGTTGCCCACGTTCGAAAAGCACCACCCAACAAAAAACGCGGCGTTTCCGCCGCGTTTTTCAATTCAATCTGCCGTACGCGATTACGCCTGCGGCTGCGGCTCCAGGCCGGGATCCGGATCGGGCCGCGGGCGCGACTTGCCGGCCGGAGGCACGGCGGATGCGCGCGGCGTGGTCGGCTCGAGCACGGATTCGCGGTTCGGCTTCTTGCCCTTGAGCAGGTCGATGATCTCGTCGCCGGAGAGCGTCTCGAACTCGAGCAGGCCCTTGGCGAGAGCTTCGAGATCGGCGCGCTTCTCGGTGAGAATACGCGTCGCTTCGTTGTAGCCTTCTTCGACGAAACGTCGGATCTCGGTGTCGATCTTCTGAACCGTCGCTTCCGATGCGTTCTGGGTGCGCGACACCGACATGCCCAGGAAAACCTCGTCCTGGTTCTCGCCATAGGACACGGTGCCGAGCGCCTCGGACAAGCCCCAGCGCGTCACCATCATGCGCGCCAGACGCGTCGCCTGCTCGATGTCCGACGACGCACCCGAAGTCACCTTCTCGCGGCCGAAGATCAGTTCTTCGGCGACGCGGCCGCCCATCATGATGGCAAGGCGCGAGGTCATCTGCTCCAGCGACATCGACAGCTTGTCACGCTCGGGCAGCTGCATGACCATACCCAGCGCACGACCGCGCGGAATGATGGTCGCCTTGTGGATCGGGTCGGTCGCGACGACGTTGAGGCCGACGATGGCGTGGCCGCCCTCGTGATAGGCCGTCAGCAGCTTCTCTTCCTCGGTCATGACGAGCGACTTGCGCTCGGCGCCCATCATCACCTTGTCCTTGGCTTCCTCGAACTCGGCCTGTGTCACCATCCGCTTGTTGCGGCGGGCGGCGGTGAGCGCGGCTTCGTTGACGAGGTTCATCAGGTCGGCGCCGGAGAAGCCCGGGGTGCCGCGCGCGATGGTCTTGAGGTTGATATCGGGCGCCAGCGGCACCTTGCGGACGTGGACCTTGAGGATCTGCTCGCGGCCGACGACGTCAGGGTTCGGCACCACGACCTGACGGTCGAAGCGGCCGGGACGCAGCAGCGCGGGATCGAGCACGTCGGGACGGTTGGTCGCGGCGATCAGGATCACGCCCTCATTGGCCTCGAAGCCGTCCATCTCGACCAGCAACTGGTTCAGCGTCTGCTCGCGCTCGTCATTGCCGCCGCCGAGGCCGGCGCCACGGTGACGACCGACGGCGTCGATTTCGTCGATGAAGATGATGCAGGGCGCGTTCTTCTTGGCCTGCTCGAACATGTCGCGGACGCGGCTGGCGCCGACGCCGACGAACATCTCGACGAAGTCCGAACCCGAAATGGTGAAGAACGGCACGTTGGCTTCGCCCGCGACCGCACGCGCGATCAGGGTCTTGCCGGTGCCGGGAGGGCCGACCAGCAGCACGCCGCGCGGAATGCGGCCGCCGAGGCGCTGGAATTTGCCGGGGTCGCGCAGGAATTCGACGATCTCCTGCAGGTCCTGCTTGGCCTCGTCGACGCCCGCAACGTCCTCGAAGGTGACGCGGCCATGCGCTTCAGTCAGCATTTTTGCGCGCGACTTGCCGAAGCCCATCGCCTTGCCGGCGCCGCCCTGCATCTGCCGCGACAGGAAGATCCACACGCCGATCAGCGCGATGAAGGGCAGCCAGGAGACCAGCAGCGAGACGAACCACGGCACGTTGTCGCCGGGCGGCTTCGCGGTGATCTGCACCTTGCTGTCATAGAGGCGCTTCACGAGCGTCGGATCGCTCGGCGCATAGGTCTGGAAGCTCGAGCCGTTGGTGAAGGTGCCGTGAATGTCCGGCCCCTGGATCACGACGTCGCGCACATTGCCGCGGTCAACCTCGCTCAGGAGCTGGGAGAAGGCGATGTCCTGCGAGGAGGCGCGCTGACCCGGATTCTGGAAGAGCGTGAACAACGCCAACAGCAGCAGGACAATGATGACCCAGAGGGCGAAATTGCGCAGATTGGCGTTCATCGATCTTCCTTCGTGGTCGCGCGGATCGCGGCCTGAGCCTTGGGCAGTTATTTGGGCAGCGCGAGGAAATCCCCAAGGAATCCTCTCGGTTAGACGGATACAATCTAGGTGTCGCTCCGGTCGCTGCCAAGGGAACGAGATGGGACTATTTAGCCCATCTTAGTCCGATTCCCGCTGAAATAATGGCGCCCGGATCCCGCTTTTTCCTGCCTGGTTAAGGTGTCCTCACGGCGCGGTCTCGAAACGGCCGGTGCCATGATCCGCCCCTATCCACCCTCGATCAACCCTTGCGCCGGGCCGGCGCCGGCCCGATGCGGATATGTCCCCCGACAAGGCTGATCAAGGCTCCCGCAAGCGTCTGCTTCAGGGCCGGCCGGCCATTTGCGGGTGCGCGCGCGGCAATGGCCTGATCGAGCACGGCCAGGAGGGATTCGACCTTGCCGAGTTCCGCCGGTCCCTCGTGCCCAAACGCGTTGATGGCCCGCAGCAGGATCCGCAGCCGGACCTCGTCCGGCAGGGCGGCAAACACGGGGGCCTCGAAGCTTCGAACGCCGGCCTGCGGCGCATCGCCGCGATCCCGCAAACGGAGGAAGCGCTCGGCTCCATCGGTCAGCACCTCGACGGCCGCATTGGCGCGCGCCAGCCTTGCCGCGAGCCGGGCCAGGCTGCGGGCATCACCGCCCTCCGCCGCGAGCTGCGGCAGCAGCGCACGCAGCCGCGGCCGGGTAAAGGCAGCGTCGTGGTTGGTGGGATCGTCGGCAAAGCCAATTTTCGCCCGCTTCAAGGTCGCGATCAGCTGCGACTTCGGAACGTCGAGCAGCGGACGCGCAAGAACGACGCCGTCGCGCTCGGTGAGACGGGCCATCGCCGACAGCCCGGCCAATCCGCTGCCGCGGACAAGACGCATCAACAGGGTCTCGGCCTGGTCGTCGCGGGTGTGGGCGGTCAGCACGTGGCTCGCACCGGCGATGCGCGCGGCCTGCACGAGCAGGCGGTAGCGGGCTTCGCGCGCGGCGGCCGGCAATCCCGTTTTCGGCTTGGCGCCGCGCCAGCGCAGGGTCCGATGCGGCAAGCCAAGCCCGGTCGCCAGACGCTTGACCTCGCGCGCCTCGCGCGCCGCCTCCGGCCGCAAGCCGTGGTCGATGGTGACGACGGTGAGACGCGGGCCGCGCGCGAGGCTGCGGTGCCAGCGCGCCGCAAGCCACATCAGCGCGACCGAGTCGGGCCCGCCGGAGACCGCGAGCAACAGTCCCTGCGCGCCTTTCAGGCCTGCGAAGAGGCGCCTGGCCTCACGCGCCGAGATCGGGGAATTGTCCTCTGGCATGACGCTGCAATCGTCGGCGGATGGACCGACTGTTTAGCGCAGCGCCATCCCTCTTGTCAGGATCAATCGCCGCGCGTCAGCACTTCACGCGCTTCTGCTCGCGATCGACCGCGGCTTTGACGCCGGCGGAAGCGCGCGGATATTTGCGGCCGACTTCGCCGAAGGCGGCGCACGCGGCCTCCTTCTCCTTCAGCGCGGCCAGCGACTGGCCGAGCCGCAGCAGGGCGTCCGGCGCCTTGGCGGATTTGTCGTATTTGGTGGTGACGGCGAGGAAGGCTTCCGCGGAGTCGCGATATTGCTGGCGCTGGAAATAGCTCTCGCCGAGCCAGTATTGCGCGTCGCCGAGCAGCGGGTCGCTCGGATATTTCTGCGAGAAGTTCTTCATGGTCTGCTCGGCCAGCGCATAGTCCTTGCGCTGCATGTAGCCGATGCCGAGGTCGAATTCGTCGCGCGGCGTGGCCGAGGGCGGCAGGGTCGTCAGCGCCGGGGCGCCTGCCGGCGCGGGAGAGCCGGATGGGGCCGGCGGATAGCCGGGCTGCGCAGCCTGGGGTGCGGTCGCCTGCGGATAGCGAGCGCCGCTGTTGCCGAGATCAAGCGGTTCGCCGGCGCCACGGCCGCCGGGCGCGCCGCTCGGGGCACCTGCAGGCATCGGTTGCTGCCCGCCGCCGAGCGCGCGCGGCGCACCCGGCGCATTCGGTCTCTGGTTCGGGTCGAAGGCATCGCCGCGGCGGCGCATGCCCGGCGCGCCAGGCGCAGGCTGCTCCTGAACGATCGGTGCCGGAGAGGCGATCTGCGGCTGCTCGTAATTCGGCTGGGCCGCTTGCTGGTGCGGCGGCTGCTGGCGATAGGCCGGCGCGGCTTGCGCGGGCGGCATGGCCGCGACATTGGGCTGGACCGGCGTCTGGCCGGGCGCAGCTTGCGCGCCGCCCTCGAGCGCTCGCAGCCGCTCTTCGAGCTGGCGGTTGCGATACTGCAGCTCTTCATTCTGGCCGGTGAGCTGGCGCAACTGGTTCTCCAGCCGCCTCGATCCGCATCTCGGGATCTGCATCGTCCGACTGTGCGAGGGCGGGCGAGCACAAAGAGAGCAGCGCGGCGATCGCCACGGTGCCGGTGAAGACCTTAAATCTGGATGACATCTTGCCCTGACGACGAAAGCGAAATGGCCTGCGACCGAACATTCGACGCGCCACACATTGAAGGGGAGTACGCCAAAACTGTGACTGAAACAAAGGGGTTTCCGTCACAGATCGCTGAAACGAAACCGGCGCCCGAGAGGGCGCCGGCATAATCGGTTTCTGAAGATGAACGGCGCCTGAGTGTCAGGAGCTCGCGTTCAGCACGGTGACGGCGCGCCGGTTCTGGGACCAGCAGGAGATGTCGTTGCAAACGGCCACCGGCCGCTCCTTGCCGTACGAGATCGTGCGCATGCGGTTCGGATCGATGCCGCGCGAGGCGAGGAACGAACGCACCGACTGGGCGCGGCGGGCGCCGAGCGCGATGTTGTATTCGCGGGTGCCGCGTTCGTCGGCATGACCTTCGACGGTGAAGCTGTAGCGCGGATAGCTCTGGAGCCACTGCGCCTGCTTCTCCAGCGTCACGATCGCCTGCGGGGTCAGATCGGTCTGGTCGCTTTCGAAGAACACGCGGTCGCCGACATTGACGACGAAGTCTTGCTGACTGCCTGGCGTCGCCGCGTTGGCCATCGCATCCGTGGCAGCGTTCTTGTTGGCGCAGGCACCCATCGACAACGCGACGGCAAGCACCGCGGCCAGCTTCAATCCCTGGAGGATGCGCATAGGATGTTTCATTCCGGAGCCTCCACGCTCACGTTTCGTCCACTGCTGTCCGGTCTACAGGGGGTTGGTTAAGCGAACGTTCCGTCAACCTTGATGGAACCTTGCCACAGCCGGTCAAATGCCCCCAACCAGCGAAAAGCAACCGTCATGGTTAATGGGTTGTAAATGTGGCGCGACGGTGAAGGCAAGCCGCGCCGACCGGCAAAAACGCCGGCGTTTGCTGGAATTTTAGGCTCGTGGCGTGGAGATCCAGTCGAGACCCTCGGCCCAGACCTGGGGCCTAGCGGGCAGAACCAGTCGCCGAGGCGACGTCCGGGGTCCGCTGCGTCGCCAGCGACACTGGGCGCGGGGCCGCCTGGCGCGGGCTGCTGCGTTGAAACAACATGCGCCGCTCGAAAGCGCTGGAGCGCATGATCGGAAAGCGCGTCAGCACCTTTTCCCGCTGGTTCCGGAAATCGGACGCCATCAGCACGGCCTTCTTGGTGGGCCAGCCCGGAAACCCGCGCGGCTCCGGTGAAATGGTCTCGTGCAGGAAGATGCGACGATAAAACGCCTGATGATCGGTCCGGATCATGGCCAGCCCGGTGTCGGCGTTGAAATGATCGCAAGCCACAAAAGCCAGCCGCACCGTCAGATAGGGCAGCTCCGGAAAACGCTGGTGCTTTTCGGGATCCGCAACAAACCGGCATGGATCGATGAGAACTTCGCCGCGGTCGAGCCGGGGATGCAGGACGTCGCCAAACACTTCGGTCGTGTAGGACATTCGCCAGTCCGACGTCAGGACGTGAATGCGAACGGAGCTGCAGAGCTCTCCATCGACATAGACCCCGAAATTCCAGGTGTTGGGCGCATCGTCGAAGCGATCGGTCACGCGCCGCGACTCCGACGGCTCGATCAGTCCGGCGTGCAGATAGGCCCGGTACCGCATCAGATAGAGGTTGTCTCGGTCCTCGGGAGTTTCGATCAGGCGGTAATCGATGCGGTCAAACAGAGCGGCTCCCCGCGGAAGGAGCACCGTTTGCGGTTCAGCTCCAGACGTCATCCAGTACCCCTACACTCCAAAGCAACTTCTGCGAGTGTGACGAGATTAATGGTTCATTAACGGAATTGCAAAGGCTTAGAAACGTTAGGGTTAACCTTTGCGGCCCGCAAAAACACGGGCGGACGAGAGCTGAATGCGTCGAAGGAGCGAGGCAGTGAAAGATCAGGCGATCGATCGCGAGGACACCATGACGATCTGGTCCTCAGCCCCGCGACGGCCATGCGAGGCATTGAGCAATTGGCGAATCCGGACTGCCGGCACCGGCCGGCTGAACAGATAGCCCTGCCCTTCGGTCACGGTGCCGTCGGCGCTGATCAGCTCGAGCTGATCATTGGTCTCGATGCCCTCGACCACGACCGCCATGCCGAGATCGGCCGACAGCCGCGCCACGCCGCGCAGCAGCGTCAGCGGCCGGTCGGCGTCGATGCCTTCGAGGAAGGAGCGGTCGATCTTCACCTTCTGCATCGGGAAATTGTGCAGGTAGCTGAGGCTCGAATAGCCGGTGCCGAAATCATCCAGCGAAATGCGCACGCCGATCGCATGCAATTGCGACAGGATGTCGTGCGTGAGCTGGGTATTGCGCAACAGCGAGGATTCGGTGATCTCGATCTCCAGCCGATGCGCCGGGAGCCCCGAAACCTCGAGCGCGTAGCGGATTTCGCTCAAGACGTCGCGCTGGTGGAATTGCTGCGGCGAGAAGTTGACGGCGACGTTGACGCCCTCCGGCCATTTCATGCATTCCATGCAGGCGCGGCGCAGGATCCAGCGGCCGAGATCGACGATCAGCCCCATGTCCTCGGCGACCGGGATGATGTCGACCGGCGAGACGGTGCCGCGCACCGGATGATTCCAGCGCAGCAGCGCCTCGCACGTCGTGATCTTGCCGGACTTCAAATTCACCAGCGGCTGATAGAACAGCTCGAACTCCTCGTTGGCGAGCGCCTTGCGCAGATCGAGCTCGAGGATGCGGCGCGCCTCCACGGTCGCCGCCATCTCGTCGCGGAAGAAGCAGAAGGTGCCGCGGCCGTCGGCCTTGGCCCGGTACAGCGCCATGTCGGCGTTCTTGAGCAGCGTGTCCGCGCTGACGCCCTCCGGAGAGGTCAAGGCGATGCCGACGCTGGCCCCGATCTCGACCAGATGATTGTCGATGCGGTAGCGCTCGCTCAGCCGTTCGACGATCCGGCGCGCCAGCGCAGCGGCGTCCTCGGGCGAGGAGATGTTCTCCTGGAACACGACGAATTCGTCACCGCCGAAGCGGGCGACGAAATCCTCCGGGCGCAGCATCTCGCGCAGACGGTTGGCGACCGCGCACAGCAGCTGGTCGCCGCAGGGATGGCCGAGCGTGTCGTTGACCTGCTTGAACTGGTCGAGATCGACGAACAGCAGCGCGGACAGGCGTTCGGCGTCGTGCGAGATCGCCAGCAGCCTTTCGATCTCATCGCGGAAATGAACGCGGTTGGGGAGCGCGGTGAGGTCGTCGTAGCGCGCCAGATGCGTAATCTTGGCTTCGGCGCTGCGACGGTCGGTAATGTCCTCGAGCAGCACCACCGCGCCACCGTCAGCCATCGGCTGGACAGTCCAGGACAACGACCGGTTTCGCTGCGTGTCGGGATCGGCGGTGATGATCTCCTTGGCTTGCGAACTCTCGATGTCCGCGACGATCCGCTCGCCGCTCCCAGCCGAGATGGATCCGGCGCTGACGCACGCCGCGACGATGTCACGCGCGTTGATGCCGCGCTGCGCGAGACCTTCCGGCAGGTTCATCATTGCGCCGAAGCGGTGGTTCATGACCGCCAGCTGTCCGTCGACGCGGAACATGCAGAGGCCGTGCGGCATGTTGTTCAGCGCCGTATCGAACTGGCCGGCGAGCGCGGCTTCGCGCTCCCGTGCCACGACCGCTCCCATGAAAATTCGGTGCAGATTCACCGAGAGCTGCATGATCGCCATCAGGAACGCGCCGCTGACCAGCGCCATCGCGATGTAGTAGGGCGTTCCACGCAGCGCCAAGGCAAGCACGGCCGGACCGAAAATCAGCACGGCCTGGAGGTGGAAGATCGCAGGCCGGCCATATGCCCTGCCCGCGCCGCCCGCCGCGATTCCGGTGGTGACCGACAAGGCGATCATGTGGGCCACGGCGTCGTCCGTGGCTAACAGGGCGGTAGCGCACCAGATGCCTATCGCAGCCGCCTGGATCTTTGCCCCGATCTGATAGCGCTTCTGCCAGCGTGCGGCCGCCTCGACGGTCATGACCGCCTGACGTGCCTGATAGAGGCGCAGGTCGATCGCGCGCGCGGACCCGGCCAGCACAAGAAGTGCGACGCACGCCCAGATCAGCGGCTCTCCCGTCCTCAGGGCGGTGAGGGCCGCACCGATCGACACGAAAATGAGTCCGGCCAGCAAGGGGCCCGGCGCTTCGAACAGCGAATCGATTTGCGCCGCCGAAGTTTTCGGCGGCCGCTGTTCCGGCTCTCCGCTCTGACTTGCAAACTGCATCTGGTGTTTACGCGCGTCCTGTCTGGAGCGCAGTTTTACCGATCCGGTATGAAGTCTTTCTGAGGGAACATCGTTAAAGTCGAGTTGTTTTGAGTGACCAATAGTCGAAATACATCAATAGAAACAAACCCATGGGAAAAGTTTGCCGAGTGCAACCTTAAAGAACAATTATCGCGGGGAAACATCTGGCAAAGTTTTCGGAAAAGGCGCGCGGTCAAATCATCGCGCGCCGCGGGCAGCGGCTAGCCCGATGTCGAGGACAATAGCGGCGACCATGCCGGGTCGGAAGCGAAGCCCGGCGTCGGCACCTTCAGCTCGTTGCGCCCAGAGATGTCGACGGAGAACAGCGACGGCCCGCCGCTGCCGCCGGGATCGCGGAAGAACATCAGCACGCGGCCGTTCGGCGAGAAGGTCGGACCTTCGTTGTGGTAGCCGGAGGTGAGGAGCCGCTCGCCGGAGCCGTCCGGCTTCATCACGCCGATCGAGAACTGCCCGCCGCCTTGCCTGGTGAAGGCGATGTAATCGCCGCGCGGCGACCACACCGGCGTCGAATAGGTGGCGTTGTTGTCGTCCTTGGAGAAGGAGATGCGCTGCGCCGCTCCGCCGCCCGCGGCCATGACATAGATCTGCGATCTGCCGCCGCGATCGGACTCGAAGCAGATGCGGGCGCCGTCCGGGGAGTAGGACGGAGAGGTGTCGATCGCGGGCGTGTCGGTGAGGCGCGTCGTCGAGCGCGAGCGCAGATCCATCACGAACAGGTTGGAATTGCCGCCCTGCTGCAGGCTCATGATGACGCGCTGGCCGTCCGGCGAGAACCTCGGGGCAAAGGTCATGCCCGGGAAGTTGCCGACGATCTCGCGCTGGCCGGTCTCGATGTTGAACAGGTAGACCTTCGGATCGCCCTGGCCAAACTCCATATAGGTGATCTCTTGCGAGTTCGGCGAGAAGCGCGGCGTCAGCACGAGGTCGGAGCCGCGGGTCAGATAGCGCACATTGGCGCCGTCCTGGTCCATCATCGCGAGCCGCTTGACGCGGCGCTCCTTCGGCCCGGTCTCGTCGACGAACACCACGCGGCTGTCGAAATAGCCCTTCTCGCCGGTCAGCTTCTCATAGATCTGGTCGGAGATGATGTGGGCGATGCGGCGCCAATATTCCGGCGAGGTGAAATATTGCTGGCCGGCGAGCTGCTGGCCGGTGACCACGTCCCACAAGCGGAATTCGGCCTTGAGGCGTCCGTCCGGCTGCCGCGTCATGCGCCCGGTGACGAGGGCCTGCGCGTTGAGGGTCTTCCAGTTCTCGAATTGCGGCGCGACGTCGATGTTGCTGATGCGCTCGATGAAGGCGGCCTGGTCGACCGGCGCGAACAGGCCCGAGCGCTTCAGATTGTTGGTGATGACCTGGGTGACGCCGTTGCCAACGTCGCCGTCGGCCGGCGAGCCCGGCACAAAATTGGTGATCGCGATCGGAATCGGCCGAAACTCGGTGGGATCGATGCGGAGCCGTCCCTGCGGCTGCTGGGCGAAGGCTTGTCCGCCCCCCAGCATCGCGAGTGTCGATCCGGTCAGGGTCATGAAGCGGCGGCGGTTCATCGAGCGAACGTCATTCATCGCAAAATTCTTTTGTTCGGATGTCACAACATGTCTTTCAGGCCGAAAGTCATCGGAATGAGCTTCCAGCTCTCGTATTGCTGCTTCGGCATGAACGAATAGACCTGGCACTGCACGATGGCGCGTCTGGCACTCTCCGCCACCGCCTGTGCGATCGACCGCGACGGCCCCCTCACCGCGACGACGATCGGCTCGGACGCGAGCGATCCGTCGATCTTCATGGGAATGTCGATGTCGGCTTCGTATTGATCGGCATCCTGCCCGTTATAGGTCGGCGTGAAGCAGCGCTTCACCGCCCCCTGGAACGCCCCCCGCCAGGTCGCAATGTTGTTGGCGGCCGTTCCGCTCGTCGATCCCAGCGAGGCCGACGCATTCAGCGTCGAGCCGGCGAGTTCGTGCCGGGTCGCCGCGCGCTTGTCGAGGTCACGGGCAATCTGCGCGGGATCGAACGTGCGCTCCTTGGGCTTCGGCTGCTGCTGTGGCTGCACCGCCGCGACCTTTTGCTCCGGCGGCTTGGGCGGCGGCTTCTTGGTTTCGAGCTTTTTCTGCAGCTCGGCGATCGGATCTTCCTTGGCCGGGTCAGGCCTTTTTTTCCGGCGGCTTCGGTTCTTCTTTGGGCTTCGCCTCGGCGACGGGCTTGGGCGGCTCGGGCTTCTTCTCGACCGGCTTCTCGACCGGTTTTGGCGGCGGTTCGGGCGTCGAGTTGGTCTTGATCAGCTCTTTCTTCTCGGTGACCTTGCCGACGGCGTCTTCCTCAGGCTTGGCTTCCGCAATCTTCTCGACCTTCGGCTTCGGCTCTTTCTTGTCGCCGGTCTTCTGCCCCGACATCATCTGCGCGAGCTGGTCGGTGGAGATGATGTCGATCGGCAGCGACTCTTCCGCCGGCACGAAAGCCCTGCTGCTAAAGGTGACGAGCCCCCATCCCAGCACGAGGACGTGGAGGGCAATCGACGCAACGAGTGTCTTGTCGACCTTCACCTTCACGGTCTACCCCTGATCCGCTTCCGTGACGAGAGCCAGCTTCTTGAAGCCTGCGCCGGACAACTGGCCCATGACCTTGGCCACCGTCCCGTAATCCGCCTTCTTGTCGGCACGCAGATAGATCCGTTCCTCGAGGCCGCCGCGCGCGTCCGTGATCGCCTTCAGCTTCGGGATCAGTTCGTTGATCGCGATCTCGGCGTCGTTGATGAACACCTTGCCCTTGATGTCGACCGACATCTGGATCGGCTTCTGGTCGTTGTTTTCGAGGCTCTTGGCCTGGGTCTGCGGCAGGTCGAGCGGCACGCCGACCGTCAGCATCGGCGCCGACACCATGAAGATGATGAGCAGCACCAGCATCACGTCCACCATCGGCGTGACGTTGATTTCGGCCACGACCGGCTTGCGCCGGCCACGGCGTCCACCGCCTCCGGACGAACTCGCAACGTTCATGCCCATCGTCTGGTGCCCAAATTGCCCTTCACACTATACATGCCGTCCGTCAGCCCCGCTCGTCGATCTGGCGCGACAGGATGGCTGAAAATTCATCGGCGAAGCCTTCGAGCCGCTGGGCCTGCCGGTTCACCTCGGAGGTGAACTTATTGTAGAAAATAGTGGCAGGAATGGCGGCGATAAGGCCGACGGCGGTCGCAAATAGCGCCTCCGCGATGCCGGGAGCCACCACCGCCAGAGAGGTATTTTTCGACGCCGCAATCGACTGGAAGCTCGACATGATGCCCCAGACGGTGCCGAACAGGCCGACGAACGGGCCCGCGGAGCCGACGGTGGCGAGCACCAGCAGCCGGCGTTCCAGCCGCTCGACCTCGCGGGCGATCGACACATTCATGACCTTGTCGATGCGCATCTGAAGGCCTGCCACCGAGCGGGCCTGGCTCTCGAACGAACGCTTCCACTCGCGCATCGCGGCGACGAAGCAGGCCGCCATGGAATGCGTCGGCTTGGCCGAGAGCGTGCGATAGAGATCTTCGATCGACTCGCCGGACCAGAAAGCCTGCTCGAAACGGTCCATCGAGCGACGGGTGCGGGCAAACAGGAAGATCTTGTCGATGGCGATCGCCCAGACCCAGACCGAGCAGGCGAGAAGCCCCAGCATCACGGCTTTCACGATCCAGTGAGCCTGCCAGAACAGCGCGATCAGCGACACGTCCGCGGAAGCGGCAACCGGAAGGGCTGACTGAGCCACGTCGGCCGGATTCATAAGCAGTATCCTCTCAAGGCGATCGTTACCTGATGTCCCGACCTAATGTCCCGGCAGCAAATGGCCGCCGGTTCCCCAATAGCCGCGCTAGAACCGGCGCGGCCGGCAAGCCCGCTCAAAGCCTTGTCTTTCTGGGGTGCAGGGCTCGTCCAAAGCCAGCCGCCTGCATTCCCTGCCAAGATGTCAAAACTATGGGCCCGACCCCAAGGCTCAGACTTCAGGCTTTGGGCGCGATTGTCCGCAATTACCAGAGCCCGGCGATGGTTAATGCCGGGTTACCGGAGGCGGATTTGGCTGCCGGAAAGCGAGCGGGTGCAGGCGGTTGGCCTCCGGCTGTTGCTGACATCCGGCGGAGGAACCAGCCTTCGCCTGAAAAATTGTCCCGAAAATCACTCCTCGCGAGGTTTTGCCATGAGTATCAACCCCAAGTCGACCGCCGCCATCGGCGATCATCCGCTCCACCCCATGATCATCCCGTTCCCGGTCGCCTTCCTGGTCGGCGCGCCCATCGCCGATCTCGCCTTCATCGGAACCGGCGACGGCTTCTGGGCCAGAGCCGCCATATGGCTGATCGGCGCCGGCATCGTCATGGCGCTCGTGGCCGCCGTGGCCGGATTCACCGACTTCTTCAGCGACGCCCGTATCCGCGGTCTCAACGACGCCTGGTATCACATGATCGGCAATCTCGTGGCGGTCGTGCTGGCCGCGATCAATTTCTACCTCCGCTACGCGCAAGGCGCCGAGGCCGCGGTCAAGCCGTGGGGCGTGGCGCTCTCTCTGATCGTGGTCGGCATCCTGCTGTTCACGGGATGGAAGGGCTGGGAAATGGTCTACCGGCATCATGTCGCGGTGCTGGACGCGCCGGGCCAGACCAGTTCGGAGCCGGTCACGCCGCATCATGGCGGCGAGCGCCACCGCCGCGCCGCCTGACAAGGAGCACGTCGCCTGATGACGTAAGGGCGAGTCAGGCCGCGGAAGCGGGTTCGGGGCAATTGGTCAGCCGCGCCGGATTGCCGACTGCGGTGCAGCCCGGGGGCACATCGCTCGTCACGACGGTGTCGGCTCCGATCTTTGCAAAATCGCCGATCCTGACGTTGCCGAGAATCGTCGCGCCGGAGCCGATGAACAGGCCGCGACCAATGCGAGGCGAGCGCGCCGGCAGTTCCGTACCGCGACCGATGCTGACGTTCTGAAGGATGGTGGCCTCGTCGCCGATCGCCACATCGGCACCGATCACGATGCCGGTGGCGTGGTCGAGATACACCGCTGATCCCAAGCTCGCCGCCGGATGAATGCTGACCTGCAGGACGTTCGAGGCCTCGTTCTGAAACAGCAGCGCCGCGTCGCGATGGTCGTAATGCCAGAGCCAGTTCGAGACGCGCCAGGCCTGCAAGGCGACGTAGCCCTTGAAATGCAGCAGCGGCGCCAACAGTCCGGTGATGGCGGGATCGCGGAGCACGATGGCCTGCAAGTCGCGGCCGGCCGCCTCGATCAGATTCGGCTGGCCATTGAAGGCGTCGCAGGAAAATGTCGTGAAGCGCGCGCGTTCGGCCGCGCTGTCGCCAAGCCGCCGTCCGATCAGGTCGGACAATGCGGCGGTAAAATCGTCATGGGCGAAGATGAGACCGCCAAGAGTCTTGCCGAATATGGGGTCGGCTTCCGCTGCGCGCTGCGCCTCGTCGCGGATCTTCTGCCAGAGGGTCTCGCCCGGCGTGATCGCAGCTTCCGTCATCGTTGCCGCCTGCGATGTTTTGACGCTTCCTTTTCGCTGTCGGATATAGAGCGTCGGCAGCGCGCGCGCCACGCTCCCCGTGAGGCTACGAGCTTGCATGCCAGGCGGCCGGGATCATATATATGGAGGAAGTCGAGTTCCCGGCCGAAGCTATGGTCTCAGGATCGTGCTGCCGCGCTGGCCCGGGTTGTTCAGGCAAAGTATCTCGTTCGAAGCCCCGCAGCGGTCCGCCACCCCCGGGTTTGTCGTACACAGCGGCCCTCAGTGCTGCCAAAGCGACTCCGGATCCCCGTCATCCAAGGTCACGCCAATCCATGTCGCCCAACGCCTCCGCCGACGACCAACACGACGACATCATGTATCCCTCCGCCCTGCCGTTCCTGCTGGTCCATCTCGGCTGCGTTGCAGCCATCTGGACCGGCGTGACCTGGCAGGCCATCGCGATCTGCGCCTCGCTGTATGTCGTCCGCATGTTTGCAATCGGAGCGGGCTATCACCGCTATTTCTCCCATCGGGCTTTTGCGACCGGCCGGGTCTTTCAATTCATCCTGGCCTGCCTTGCGCAAAGCACCGCGCAGAAAAGCGTTTTGTGGTGGGCGGCCAAGCATCGACATCATCATCTGCATTCCGATACCGAAGACGACGTCCATTCACCGCGTCATCGAGGCTTCCTCTATAGCCATCTCGGCTGGATTTTTTACCGGGAGCACGATGGCACCGACCTCGTGAAGGTCGGCGATTTCGCTGCCTATCCGGAGTTGATGTGGCTGCATCGCCTGGAACTGCTGCCGGCCGTTACGCTGGCTGCGCTCTGCTTCCTGGTTGGCGGGTGGTCCGGCCTCGTCGTCGGCTTCCTGTGGAGCACCGTGCTGGTTTATCACGCGACCTTCTGCATCAACTCCCTCGCCCATGTGCATGGACGCAAGCGGTACGTGACCGGCGATGATTCCCGCAACAATTGGCTGCTGGCGCTGTTCACCCTCGGTGAGGGCTGGCACAACAATCACCACGCCTACCAAAGCAGCGTGCGGCAAGGTTTTCGCTGGTGGGAAATCGACGTCACCTATTACATCCTGAAGGTGCTGTCCTGGTTCGGCATCGTCTGGAACATGAAGTCGCCGCCCGAGCAGGTGCTGCGCAACGAGCAGCCGCTTGGCGCACGCGTCATCAACCGGGCCGCCCGTGAGCTTGCCGGACGGTTCGATGCGCAGACACTGGCGCATGCGATCTCGTCGGCGCTCCGCCGAGCCGATTTGGCCCAGCTGCAACTGCCGACGCTGCATGACATCCTCGGTCGCGCGCATGAAGGCGTCGATGCACTGACGCATCTGCATTTGCCGAAGATTCCGACCCGCGAGGAGTTTCTCGCCGAAGCCAAGGCGATGTTCGCGCGAACGCGATCACTCAACGAGATCGTGGACTACGCCTACGAACACTTCCTGGAGTCGGTTCGCGCGCAGCTCGCCACGGCGCGCTGACCAAGTCTCTCTCTGGACCAGACTTCCAGACCAAGACTTTTCCAAACCAAGGCAAATCCGGACGGTCGCGGCGGCCTGCCGCGCATTCCCAAAACCAAACCGCCCGCCTGCGGGTTGCGCGGGCGGGCGGCTCGGGGCCATCAGGACTTTGGGGGCATGCGCCTGACGGCTTTGAGAGGGCGTCAGTCCCGAGATCAACCTTGAGATCAACCTTGCTGCTGGTCGGTCGGCGGCGGGGTCGGGCGTGTCTTGTGTTGCGCCATGAACTGGTCGAACTCTTCCTTGTCCTTGGCGTGACGCAAACGGTCGAGGAAGTTCTTGAACTCGACCTGCTCCTCCTCGAGCCGCTGCAATGTCTCGGTGCGGTACTCGTCAAAGGCGCGGTTGCCGCTTGAGGGCGGGCCGAAGCCAAAGCCGAAACCGTGGCGCTCCATGCGGCCGCGCATACGGTCCATCTTGTACTGCATCCGCTCCATCTTGTTCTGCCAGCGATCCTGGTTGCTCCAGCACGACATTCTTCTGCTCCCGAGTGTGAAAAAGAGAAGGGCAAGTCCGATCGGCCACCAGATGATGAAGCCGAGGACGGTCACGGCGATCCAGCCGGGATGCCAGGGCGTATTGAGCATGTGGGGGCGCTCGTAGTGTTGGTCCGAAGGGCCGCGCCATCGATTGACATCAGCGGTGTAGGCCATTTCCCTCTCCATGACGGCATCAGCGCCGTTGTGAATGTAAATAACATTTACATAGGTAGATCATCCCGCGATTTTGTCAAGCCGACCGCCTGACAGGGCGGGGGAATTATTTGGGTAACTTTATTTCGGCTTGCCCCAGGGACCACCCGGCGGCACGCCCGAACCGGAGGATGCCTCCGGTGGCACCGGCGGCGGCTCGGCGCTTTTCGCCGGGGGCCGGCGATCGGTCGGGAAGCCGAGACCGCGCAGATAGATCAGCACCTCGGCTTCGAGCAGCTCGTCCGGGGACATCGGCAGCTTTCGACGCGCAGCATCGCCGCGGGAGAACAGCGAGGCCACGCCATGCGCCATCGACCAGATGTGCAGCGCCATCATCATCGCCGGCGGCCGCGGGGTGCCCGGCGGTGCCAGCGCGGCAAGCCGCTCCGCCGCGGCACGAATGATGTTGAAAGCACGCTCGCTGGCGGCCTGGAGCGCCGGATTGGAATCTACCGGCACGCCCGATTCGAACATCGCGTTGTAGAACGCGGGCTCCTCGCGGGCGAAGGCGAGATAGGCCCTGCCGACACGCTCGAACGCCGTGACGGTGTCGGGCCGTCCGTCGTCCCAGGCCGCGGTCAGGCGCGCTTCGAACTGCTCGAAGCCACGCTGCGCGATCGAGGACAGCAATTCTTCACGGTCGCGAAAATGCCGGTACGGCGCCGCCGCGCTGACGCCGGCCATGCGCGCGGCATCGGCAAAGGTGAAGCCGGCCGCGCCCTTCTCGGCGATCAACCCGAGGGCGGCCTGCAACAGGGCTTCCTTCAGATTGCCGTGGTGATAGCCGCGCTCGGCGCGGCGCGTCTCCTTGCGCCAGCTCATGTGAACGACCTTTACATGAGCCGGCGGTGAACGTCACTAGCGGCGGCCGGGTTGATCGGCCGTATTCTTCCGGGTCCGGCGCGGCCGAAGTCCTAGCCTCCCGGGATCGGAAGCACCGGCATGATCTCGACGCGTTCGCCGGGGAAAATCGCGAAGTGCGGGTGGTTCTCGAACATCTTCGCCGCGGCTTCATGGGATGCCGCGCGCACCACGGTGAAGGCGCCCATCTCGTTGGCGATGTCGGCAAGGCCCTTGCCGTCGACCTTCTTGGTCTTGCCGAGCGGCCCGCCCATGGCCTCGATCGCACCCTGGTGCTTTTCGACCCAGCCCTTCCAGGCCGCCATGCCCTCCCGCTCCTTCGCCTTGCGCTCGGCCTCGGGCATCGCGTCCCATGCGGCCCATTTGGAGCTGGTCTTGCTGCCGAGGAAAACGGCGAGATAGGTGTCTGTGCTCATCGGTTCTCTCCCTTGGTGATGGATAAACGAAGCTGCGGCTATTTCTTGAGGTCGCCGAAACCGGCGGCGGCCTCCTGCACGTCAGGCGGAAAGTCGCTCATCTCCTGCACCTGACGGATCTCGATGATTTCGTTCGGTGCGGCCGGACACCGCCTGGCCCAGGCGATCGCGTCGGCACGCGAGGTAACCTCGATCATCCAGTAGCCACCCAGGACCTCCTTGGCCTCGGCAAACGGACCATCGGTCACGATGGGCTCGCCGGCCGCAAACGAGACGCGCGCGCCCATCGAGGGCGGGTGCAGGCCGTCGAGCGTGATCAGCACGCCGGCGTCCTTCAGCGCCTCGTTGTAGCGCATCATCGCAGCGACCCGCTCGGGATCGAGTTGAACGTCGGGCGCCGCGGTCTCGTAGCCGAGCGGGATCATCAGCATCATGAATCGCATGAGCATTCCTTGCGTGCTTTTGTCGTTCGGGTTGCGCGGCGAGGCGCCACTCCGGATGGACGGGAGCGACGGCCCGGGCCGCCCGCCCTCACCTCCAAGACGAAGGAACCTTGACGAAACCGACAGATGACGAAAATTATTCTGGAGATTATTGGCTGGCGCTAGCGCGCCTGCGGCAGGAACCGCCCGTCCTGCCGGGCAGCGCCGAAATAGACGTCGATGCGGCGGACCTTGCCGCCGGCAAGGGTGAAGAACTCGGTGTTGCGAAAGCTCCTGCCATCTGTCGCCAAGCAGAGATAGGTGACGAAGGCCTCGTCGCCTTGGACGAAAATCCGCTCGATGTCGTGCCTTGCGATCCAGCCGGTGTCCCTCCAGCAACGCTCGAAATAGGTCGCCTTGTCGAGGTCATTGTCGAACGGGCTGGTGAAGCGGAAATCGTCGGCCAACGCGTCGGCGACCCGTTGCCGGTCGTTGGCGAGATAGGCGGCGAAAAGGTCTCGAATCCGGCGCTCGTGATCGTTGGACATTCCGGGTCTCCCTGGCAATGATCCCCTGGAAGACGATCCATCGAGGACCGTCCCGACATCGTGCCTTCGAGTTAAGACCTTCCTCGTCGGAACGAAAGCGAAGTAAAAGAGGCTCGCGCTCGCGCGACCGATCTTTCATAAGGACGATCAGCCAATGCCCCCTACCCCGCACCGCGTTGCCCTCGTCACCGGAGCCGCGCGTGGCATCGGGCTTGCGACCGCGAAGAAGTTTTTGACCGAAGGCTGGCGGGTGGCATTGCTCGACATCGAGGGCGAGCTGCTCGGCCGCGCGGTCGCCGAGATCGGCCGGGACGAGGCCACGCTGGCGTTGACCTGCGACGTCTCGGACGCAGCCGCGGTTGCCGCCGCGATGACGACGGTCGAACAGCGGTTTGGCCGGCTCGACGCGCTCGTCAACAATGCCGGCATTGCCGTGTTCGCGCCGCTGATGGAGACGTCGGAGACCGATTGGCGACGCGTGCTCGAGGTCAACCTCACCGGCCCGTTCCTCTGCACCAAGGCGGCGGTGCCGCTGATGCGCGACGGCAATGGCGGCGCCATCGTCAACATCACCTCGATCTCGGCGGTGCGCGCCTCGACGCTGCGCTCGGCCTACGGCACCAGCAAGGCCGGCCTCGCGCACCTTACCAAGCAGCTCGCGGTCGAGCTCGCGTCCCTCAACATCCGCGTCAACGCGGTCGCGCCGGGGCCGGTCGACACCGCGATGGCGAAGCAGGTGCACACCAGGGAGATCCGCGCCGACTATCACGACGCCATCCCGCTCAACCGCTACGGCCTGGAAGAGGAACTCGCCGAAGCCATCTACTTCCTGTGCTCGGAACGATCGAGCTACATCACCGGCCAAATTTTGGCCGTCGATGGCGGCTTCGATGCGGCTGGCATCGGCCTGCCGACGCTGCGCGGCGAACGGCGGAACGGGTAGGCACGGCGTAGGTTGGCCTAGCGAAGCGTCACCTACCTCTTCTCGTCGGCCTATCCTACGGACTCGAATTCGCGGAGGCTTCATGCGACGCTTCACCTTCCTCAGGGCCTCGATGCTCGCATCCGCGCTGCTCGCCGCCACACCTGCCTCGGCCGAAATCCGCATCATCCAATCGCCCGGTGGACAGGTCGGGCCGTTCCTCGATTTGTTCGAGAAGGTGCGCGAGAGCGGCGAGCGCGTGGTGATCGACGGTCCCTGCCTGTCCGCCTGCACGCTGGTGCTGAGCATCGTGCCGGGCGAGCGGATTTGTGTGACGAAGCGTGCCGTGCTCGGCTTCCATGCGGCGCGATCGGTCGATCGGCGCGGACGCTTCTACGCCGAGCCGGAAGCATCCGATGCGGTGCTTGCGGCCTATCCCGGCCCGGTGCGCGACTGGATCAGCCGCCGCGGCGGCCTCTCGTCGCGGTTGCTGTTGCTGAAGGGGCGCGACCTCGCCGCGATCTATCCGCGCTGCCGGTGACGATCAGGTGGACGGAAGCGCCCGCCAATTCCGCCCGTCACACGCTTCCTGAGTTCTAATAGAAACTCTGGATCAGCTCGGTCAATTCCATGCTCGCGCAGATGAGCATACCCCAAAGTGCAAAGTTGATCTGCAGCGCCGCCGCCATCGGTCGCTCCCCTTCCAAGTACGCCCGCCCCAGTTTTTAAAATTTTATGACGAAATAAATAACGATTCTGTCCCGGAGTTCACAGCCTAATATTGCGCCAGTTGTTGTGCGATGCGGTCCGCATCATTTCACGAAGCGGCCTCACTGCTCTCGCAATGTGGTGCGACACCGAAATTCATATTCGGCCGTGTCGGCCAGGCGTTTCCCTTAGGTTCCATTTGAGCGGTGCGACGCAAGCTTCGGCAAAGCGGATTTGGCGCGTCGCATACAACACCCAAGGGTCCGGCATGATGCGACACGGCTTTGTCTTGCTCACTTTTTGCGCAACGCTCATGGGATGCGTGGTCGCGCCTGCGCAGGAACGCCGTCCGATCGCATGGGACGGCCTCGGTCAGGATCCAAACCGTCCCTCTGTCATGAAACGTCGTGTGGCGTCCCAAGCTCCCGCGGCGAGTGATCCGAATCAGGAGCGGGAGAGAGTCCTCGGCACCTTGCGCCCGTACTCCGCGGCGTGGTGGGCAATCCATGACGAAATCGAAGCGGAGAATGACAGGCAGCTCGGGACCAAGCTCGTGATCTGTCCGCGCTGCGTTCCCTCCTCCCAACCACCGAGCAATGACGTGACCGGATCGATCCGCTGAGAGCGGCGCACAGTCGATCGGCACATGACGCAACGTCTCATGCGCGCCCCTCTCCGCATCGTCGGGGAGAGGGGATCGCCGCCTGGCGCGTCAAACGATCGCGCCTGTCACATTCCCTCGGCCGGGCAGTTCACCATCCAGGGAATGCCGAACTTGTCGACGCACATGCCAAAACCCTTGGCCCAGAACGTCTTGCTGAAGGGCATGGTGACGGCACCGCCATCGGCTAGCGCGTTGAACTTGCGCTCGCCCTCCGCGGGGTCCGCGACCGTCAGCGAGATCGAGAAGCCCTGCGGCTTGTGAAAATGCTCGCCCGGTACATCGGACCCCATCAGCACGGTGCCGTCGGGCAGCGACATCCGCGCATGCATGATCGTCTTCTCGCGGCCGGGCGCCGCCGCCATGTCCGGCGGCGCGTCCGACGAACGCATCATGGCGTCGATCTTGCCGCCGAGAACCTTGGCGTAATAATTGAACGCCGCTTCGCAGGTGTCCTGATAGAACAGATAGGGATTGAGCATCGTTTCTCTCCGTTTTTCTTTCGTTCGGGGTGACGGCGCTACTTCTCAGTGAGCTTCTTCAGGCTGGCCAAGCCCGCCTCGAAATCCTTGCCGATCATGGTGTCCATGTTGATGAACACCTGCATGATCTTGGACAGGAACGGGGCCGGACCGGACATCGCCCACGTGACCAGTGTGGCATCGCCTTGCGGCACAAAGGTGAACTCGGCGGTGTTGTGGCCTTCGAAAGGCCGCTCGAAATCCAGCTTGATGCGGAGTTTCGACGACGCACTCGCCTCGAGGATCTCCATGTGGCCGGCGCCGACATTGTTGTTGCCGTCCCAGGCATAGGTCGCGCCCTTGCCTTGCGTGGTGCCGCCAAACGTCCGCTTCATCGCAGGATCGCGGTTCTCGTAGGGTGACCAGGCCGTCCAGCGACGGAAATCGGCGACCAGGGGATAGACCGCATTGGCCGGCGCTTTCACGGCGAGGCTGCGCTCGACGCGGAATGTGTCGGGCTTCGTCAGGGCGAAGACGAGCACGCCCACGATTCCGACTGCGAACAGGATGGCGATGACGGCAATGGCTCTCAGCATGAATGGCTCCCTGGATATGGTCCTAGGACGAAGGGAGGGGGCCGGGTCCGACAAGGCGAAGCGGAAATTTTTGCGACGCCCGAAGCAGGCGCACCCTACTTCACCTTGCTGCCTTCGACCTTCGCGTCTTGCCTGGCGCCACCATTGGCGCCCTTGGGCTGGCTGTCCCGGATCAGGCGATCGAGATGCATGCGGATGTGGGCGGCTTCTGCGGACGTGTTGGCGAGGGCGATGGCGCGGTCGAAGGCGATGCGGGCTTCGTCATTGCGGCCGAGCTGCATCAGGAAGGCGCCGCGTACGCCGTAGAAATGGAAGTAGTTGGCAAGCTTTGGCGCCAGCGGCTCGATCAGGTCGAGCGCGGCTTGCGGTCCGCGCACCTTGGACACCGCAACCGCGCGGTTGAGCGTCACCACCGGCGAGGGCTGCACCACCTCCAGCGCACCATAGAGCAGGTCGATCTGCGCCCAGTCGGTCTCCTCGGGCTTCGACGCGCGGGCATGCAGCGCGGCGATCGCGGCCTGGATCTGGTAGGGCCCGCTACGGCGATGGCGTATCGCCTTGTCGATCAGCGCGAGGCCTTCCGCGATCATGGTGCCGTTCCACAGCGAACGATCCTGGTCGTCCAGCAGGATCAGCGAGCCATCCGCGGCGAAGCGCGAGGCGCTGCGCGCATGCTGCAATAAGATGAGCGCCGTGAGCCCCATGATCTCCGGCTCGCTCTGGAACAGCCGCAGCAGCAGCCGCGCCAGCCGGATCGCTTCCTCGCACAGCGGCTTTCTGATTTCGGCGGTGTCGCCGCTCGCCGAATAGCCCTCGTTGAAGATCAAATAGATCATCGCGGCGACACCGGCGAGCCGCTCCGAGCGCTCGACCGCGCCCGGCGTTTCGAACGGCGTCCCGGCCTCCGCGACCTTGGCCTTGGCGCGCGTGATGCGCTGCTCCATCGCCGCGTCCGACACCAGGAAGGCGCGCGCGATCTGCTTCACCGTCAGGCCGCAGACGATGCGGAGCGCCAGCGCGATCTGCTGCGTCGCCGGCAGCCCTGGATGGCAGCAGATGAACATCAGCCGCAAAATGTCGTCGCGATAGTGCGAGCCGTCGAGCCGCTCGGCGAGCGCACCCTCGGCGTCGTCGAGATCGGAGATCGCCTGGTCGTCCTCCGGCAGCGGCTGCTGCTTGCGGGTGCGGCGCACCTCGTCGATGGCAACGTTGCGACCGACCATGATCAGCCAGGCCGCGGGATCGCGCGGCGGTCCGTTCTGCGGCCAGGTCTTCAGCGCGCGCAGACAGGCGTTCTGGAAGGCCTCCTCGGCGGTGTCGAGATCGCGGAAATAGCGCAGCAGCGCGCCGACCGCCTGGGGGCGCGCCGAGGTCAGCGCGGTCTCGATCCAGGCGGTATCGGCCTCGCTCACGTCAGATTCCCTCCGGGCCTGAACACGCCCACGGGCCGCACTTCATAGGCACCGCCGGGATTGGCCGATCCGAGGTCGCGCGCAACGTCGAGCGCCTCGTCGAGATTCTTGCAATCGACGATATAGAAGCCGAGCAACTGTTCCTTGGTCTCCGCGTAGGGGCCGTCGAGCACCAGCGGCGGGTCCTCCTTGCGCAGCGTCGCTGCCGCAGTGGTCGGCAGCAGCCGCGCCACGGGGCCGAGCCTGCCGTGCTTCGCGAGACCTTCCTGCACCACGGCGAGCTTCTTCATCACGGCCTCGTCCTGGTCCTTGCTCCAGGAGCCGACGAAGTCCTCGTCGTGATAGCAAAGGATCGCATAAAGCATGGGCAGTACCTTCTCTGAGCGCTTGTTTTGAAGACGATCCAGTATGCCTTGCCCCGACATGGCTGCGGAAAAAAATTGCAAGAAAAATCCGGCAGATCGTGCCAAGGAGGGCCTTCAAAAGCGGAACCTCAAGAGGCACTTCGAATGACCATGGGCACGCTGGCCGTCCTGATCAACAGCACGCAGCAGAACTGGCTGCCGGAGCGCTGGAAGGCCCGGTTCGACGCGGTCGGCGGCGGCCGCCGCGTGGTGCTGCTGCCCGATGCCGGGCTCGATCCGGCCGAGGTGCACTATGCCGCGGTATGGAAGCCGGTGCCGGGCGACCTCGGCTCTTTCCCCAATCTGCGTGCGATCTTCAATCTGGGCGCCGGCGTCGATGCGCTGATGGCGGACAAGAGCCTCCCGAACGTGCCGCTGGTGCGTGTCGCCGTGCCCGATCTGACCGGCCGCATGACCGAATACGTCGTGCAGCACGTGCTGATGCACCACCGCCAGGAGCTTTATCTGCGCCAGTCGCAGCGCGAAAAGCGCTGGGAGCCGACATATCAATGGCCGGCGAGCGCCGTCACGGTCGGTGTCATGGGACTGGGCACGCTCGGCGCTGACGCGGCCGATGTGCTGCGGCGGCTTGGTTTCCGCGTCGCCGGCTGGAGCCGCAGCCCGCGCACCATCGCAGGCGTCGAATGCTTCCATGGCGCCGGGCAGATCGACGCGTTCCTGCGCACGACCGATATCCTCGTTAGCCTGTTGCCGCTGACGCCTGATACGCACGGCATCCTCAACCGCGACGTCTTCACCAAGCTCAACCGCAAAAGCCCGCTCGGTGCGCCCGTGCTGATCAACGCCGGCCGCGGCGGCCTTCAGAACGAAGCCGACATCCTTTCTTGCCTCGACGACGGCACGCTGGGCGCGGCCTCGCTCGACGTCTTCGTGCAGGAACCGCAGCCGGCGGATAGCCGGTTCTGGACCCATCCCAAAGTGTTGCTGACGCCGCACAACGCCGCCGATACCGACGCCGATGCGATCTCGACCTATGTCGCCGAGCAGATCGCGCGGTTCGAGGCGGGTGGTGTGCTGGAGAACGTGGTGGACCGGACGCGGGGGTATTGAGACCTCACGGGCCACCCGCGCCCGTAAAATCACGGATTGCCGGCCGGTATCCCGTTCACCCTCTCTTAGCGAGAAGTTGATAGGCGTTGTTAATTAACGCTCAACGAACGAGTCGGACATGCGCTTCACGCTCGGCCTCAGGATGCGGATCACGGTTGCGCTGGCGGTGACGGCAGCCGCGACGGCGCTGTTTGCGGTGCTCGGGGCGATGTGGATCATCGCGGGGATCATCGACCGCGCCGACCAGCGCGAGCTGCGCAGCCATTACGATGCCCTGCAATCGCGCATCACTGAGGAGTCCCGCCGCGCCGCCGCCATGAGCGCCGTCGTCGCCGCAATACCAGCGACGCAGGACGCGATGGCCAAACAGGATCGCAACGCCCTAGTCGGCCTGTTCGGGCCGGTGTTTGCCGCGACCAAATCGGAGTACGGCGTCGAACAGTTCCAGTTCCACGTGGCACCCGCGACCTCGTTCCTGCGCGTGCACCAGCCTGCTAAATTTGGCGACGACCTCTCGGGCTTCCGCAAAACCGTGATCATCGCCAACCAGGAGCACAAGGTCGTGGTTGGCCTCGAGGGTGGCCTGGCCGGGCTCGGCATCCGCGGCGTCGTGCCGATCGCGCAAGGCGGCAAGCATCTCGGTTCAGTCGAGTTTGGCCTGACCTTCGGCCAGTCCTTTCTGGACGACTTCAAGAGCAACCGCCATGTCGACATCGCCTTCCATCTCGCGGACGGCGGCGGCTTCAAGCTGTTCGGCGGCACACTGAAGGGCAAGCGCTTCTTCGACGCGGCCGATTACGGCCGCGCCGCCGGCGGCGACTTCACGATACGGCAGGCCAAGCTCGACACCACGCCGGTGGCCGCGCTGCTCGGACCGATCAGGGATTTTTCCGGCAAGTCCCTCGGCGCGGTCGAACTGGTGATGGACAATGCCGACTATGTGGCCTCTGCCGACCGTGCCTGGCTGCTGGCATTCGGCATCGCCGCGCTCGGGCTCGTGCTCGCCGCCATCGTCGGCTATCTCATCGCCCGCAGCATCTCGCGTCCGATCATTTCCATCACCACCGTGATGCGCGAGCTGGCCGACGGACACCTCGATGTCGCCGTCCCCGCCAGCAAGGCGAATGACGAGGTCGGCGCGATGGTCAAGGCTGTCGCGGTGTTCCGCGACAACGCCCTCAACTTCAACCGGCTCCAGACCGAACAGGCCGACACTAAGGCGCAATCCGAAGCGGAGAAACGGCGCGCGTTCGCCGCGCTCGCCGACAATTTCGAAGCCAGCATCCGCGACGTCGTCACCACGGTCTCCTCGGCCGCGGTCGAGATGGAGAACACGGCGCGCTCGATGTCCGATATCGTCGAGCGATCACGGCAGCAGACCGGCACGGTGTCGTCGGCCTCGGCGCTCGCCTCCGAGAATGTGCAGACGGTTGCTGCCGCCGCGGAAGAGCTATCGTCGTCGATGACCGAGATCAGCCGGCGCCTTGCGCACGCGACGGCGGTGGTCGGCAAAGCTGCGAGCGACGGACGACGGTCGAATGAGCGTGTGCAGAGTCTGGCCGACGCCGCGCAAAAAATCGGCGACGTCGTCTCCTTCATCAGCGGCATTGCCGAGCAAACCAATCTGCTGGCACTCAACGCGACGATCGAGGCGGCGCGCGCGGGCGAAGCCGGCCGCGGCTTTGCGGTGGTCGCCTCCGAGGTGAAGGCGCTGGCAACCCAGACCGCCAAGGCGACCGAGGAGATCGGCGCGCAGGTGACGGCGGTACAAGGCGAGACCACCGGCGCAGTGGACGGCATCCAGTCGATCTGCGCAACCATCCAGGAAGTCGACGAGATCTCCGCCGCGATTGCCGCCGCCGTCGGCCAGCAAGGCACCGCGACGCAGGAGATTGCGCAGAACGTCCAGCAGGCAGCCGCCCGCACCGGCGAGGTCTCGCAAAACATCGCGGGCGTCACCGCCGGCCATCGCCGCGACGGGAACAGCGGCCGAGGAAGTCCTGGGCTCGGCGATCGAGCTGTCGAAACAATCGCAGCGGCTGCGCGACGAGGTGGACCGTTTTCTGGCGCATATTCGCGCAGCGTAGCGGGCTACAACTCAGTGTCGTCCTGGCGTTCGCCAGGACGACGTTTGGGAGATAGCTCGCGCCACGCAATCGCCTAGCTCTTTCCTCCCACCATCAGGTCGATCGCCCCCTTCACGATCGCCTCGAGCTCCTTCCGCGACACACGCGCGCGGGAGCGGATGGCAATTGAATGCACGGTCGCTGAAGCGAGCTGCGCCAGCACGGCGGGATCGGCGCTCTCGGACAACTCGCCTTTCTCCTTGGCGCGGCGGAAGCAACTCGCAAATGCCTTGTCGAGCTCGTTGAGGCCATCGAGCACCATGGCCCGGATATCGGGATCGCCGACCGCTTCGGAGGCCGCCGTGACCACGGTGAAGCAGCCGCGCGGACCGGTCTCGCCGGAGAGATAGATGTTCAGCGCGGAGGCGAAGATGCGCTCCAGCCGCCGGCGCACGGGCATCTCCTGGCGAAAGATCTCCACCATCGATGCGCGCGCTTCCTCGCGGTAGCGCTGATAGCTCTTGATGTAGAGCTCGCGCTTGTCGCCGAAGGCGCCATAGAGGCTAGGGCGATTCATGCCGGTGGCTTCGCTGAGATCGTCGAGCGAGGTCGCCGCGAAGCCCTGCGTGCGGAACAGGTCGAGCGCCTTGCCCAGCGCGACGTCGGGTTCATAGGCGCGCGGACGGCCGCGGCGCTTGGGCTCACTGGCAGCAGTTGGCGGCTTCGATTTTTGTACCATTTCGCAATTTAATCCTTGACCGTCTTTATAATATGCAAGACAGTACAAAAATCAATCTGGCCAGGTTGAGCGACACTCCGAAAGTCACATCGAGGAATTGCCCAAGGAGGCTCAAGATGGATCTTTATTTCTCGCCCCTCGCCTGTTCGATGGCGAGCCGCGTCGCGCTGTATGAAGCCGGAGCGGAAGCCAATTATCTCGAAGTCGATCCGCCGACCAAGACAGTGCTGAGCGACGGCACTGATTTCCGGACCGTGAATCCGATCGGCCTGGTGCCGACGCTGCGCACCGATGAAGGCGTGGTGCTGACCGAGAACGCCGCGATCCTGCAATATATCGCCGACCGCTTCCCGCAATCGGGCCTCGGCGCCGCAGCGGGCATCGATCGCACGCGGCTGCATCAATGGCTCTGCTTCATCGGCACCGAACTGCACAAGGGCCTGTTCATCCCGGTGCTCGACCGCAAGGCGCCGCAGGAGACGAAAGCCTATGCGCTGGAGAAGAACCTGTCGCGGCTGGACTATCTCGACAATTACCTGAAGGGGCGCGACTTCCTGCTCGACCATTTCAGCGTCGCCGACGCCTATCTCGTCACGGTCATCAACTGGACCATGGCGACGCCGCCGATCGAGCTCGCGAAATGGCCGAACGTGAAGGCCTATTACGAACGCCTGCGTCAACGGCCGTCCGTCGCACGCGCGATCGCGGAAGAGTTCGAGCTGTACAAGGCCGAGCAGGCGCGGAAGAAGGCCGCGGCGTAAGCGACATTCGAAATAACCCGTCGTTCCGGACAATTCGGCCGGGGCGACGGGTTAAACAGCGCGACTGACGCGCCCGGAACAATTGGCTATTTTGGCATCTGCACTACGACCCCGTAGCGGCCGTATATCCGATCGATCGTGCCGTCGTTTCGCAGCCGTTCAACCGCTCCATCGATGGTGTCGCGCAATGCATCATCCGGACGGACCATGCCGACCGCGACATTCCAGTTGAGATCGGCTACGGACTCGTCGCGATCCAGGATACGAAACGGCTTGTCCGGATGCGTCAGATTGAAATAACTCGCCGCAGTGGGTGTGACCGCAGCGGCATCGATCTCATGGTTTGACAAGGCATCGAGGCTGTCGCTCTCGAAGCCGAAAGTCGACGTCGGGACGTGCCGTTGACTGATGATCATGGCAGCGACGGATCCGACCTGCACGCCGACCTTGGTATGCTCGTTGAGGCTCTGGAACGAGGCGAGCGCGCTGGATGAGGGGACGGCGAGCGCGACGCCCGTGCGATAATACGGTTTCGAGATTCTCAGGCGGGTTTCACCCTGCGCTTCGCGGTCGGCGATGACATCCAGAACGATGTCGCATCCGGCGCTCCGCATCTGGTACTGGGTGATGATCCAGTCGAGCCGCAGCGACACCCCGAGCTCGTGTGCCAGCGCCTGGCCCAATTCAATCTGAAAGCCGGGAGGATCGGCGGCCTTGCTTGCGAACGGAAGCGAGTTCGGATGGGCGCATAATCCGAGCACACCGGACGCGCGGATCGCGTCCAGGGTCCGCCCCTGCGCAGGATTCAGCAATCCGATCACGGCGCCGACCACAAGCAGGAGAACTGTCTTCATTCCGCGTTCTCGTATCGACATCGGCTGGTCCATTCAGCCCTCGCGCGGCTTCAGGGCGCGGATGTATTTGACGATCTGGTCGATCTGCGCGTCGGTGAAGGCCCCGCCGAATGCCGGCATCGCACCAGACTTGCCGTTTTTGATACGGCTGTGCAGATAGTCGTCGTCGCGCGGCGAATTCATCAGCTGCGGTCCTTTGCCGGCAGCCCGGCCGCCAGCGGAGTGACAAAAGCCGCAAGTCCCTGCGAATAACTGCTCGACGTCGAACGTCCCGTTGTCGGGTACGGGAGCGGCAGACTGCGCCTGAACCGGTGCGGCATACAGCGACGAGGCGCCCAGCACCGCCGATAGCAGCGCGGTGATCTTCTTCAAATGCAAGTTCAAGGTATCCAGCTCCATATCCTGAAGCACGATGTCCTGAAGCACGCCCGGAAATTCCAATGCACGGGAAGCAAGCTTACGCCTGCTCCCCGGCAATCTGCGATGATCTATTTCAAGCTGAAGACGACGAGCGCCCCGTCATCACGCGGCATGCTCTTGTAGACGCCCGCCGAAGTTTGGCGCGTATTCGTCCGCCAGCATGCCGCCAAAGCCAGCGGCCACGGCAATGTACTGCTTGCCATTGACGGAATAGCTGACGATGCCGCCCTGGTGGCCGGTGCCGTTGTTGTGATTCCACAGCTCGGCCCCAGTTTCGGCATCGTAGGCATGAAGGATCCCGCGGGAGTCGGGCACGAATACGAGATTGCCCGCAGTCGACAGCACACTTCCGAGCGGCGGCTCGGGATAGCGAACCTCCCACTTCTTGGCGCCGGTGATGGGGTCGCGCGCGTCGAGATGTCCATAAATCTCTCCGCCCGGAGGGGGTACCATCTTGAAATCGGCGCCGATGTTGAGCTGGACCTGGGGCGCTGTAACCGGCGTCGTCTTCTGGACGTCGAGCGTCATGCACCATTCCTGGCCGATCTTGTAGTACAGGCCGGTCTTCGGGTTGTAGGAGCCGGCGTTCCAGCTGACGCCGCCGCCAATGAATGGGCACAGCGGCGGTTCGGTGACCTTCCCGGCGCTGAAGTCGCGACGGCCGATCAAGGCACCCGTCTTGGGATCGATATCCTTGACGAAATTGATGTTCTCAACGAGCCGCCAGACATTCTTCACGGCGAGATTGCGGTCATAGACAAAGACGAAACCGCCTTTGTTCGGGTGAACCACGAACTTCTGACCGTCGCGTTCGAGCATCACAAACTCGCCGACCGCGCTGTCGAAGTCCCAGGCATCGTGCGGCAATTCCTGATGATGGAATTTCAGCCTGCCGGTATCGACGTCGAGACCGATCACCGAACTCGTGTACAGATTGTCGCCGGGACGCGCGCCTTGCGTCTTGTAATCGGCGCCCGACCAATCGTAGAGCGGCGCCGGGTTTGCGGTGCCCCACAGGATCGTGTTGGTCTCGGAATCGTAAGTGCCCGGCATCCAGCCACCGCCACCGCCCGTGCGCCAGGAATCGTTTCCCCACGTCTTCATGGCCTCGTCAGTGCCGGCGACGGTCAAGAACTCCCACTTCTTCTTCCCGGTGGTGGCATCCAGGCCGAAGATCGGGCCGCGGCCCGGCCATTCACCGCCTTGCGCTCCGATGATCACCGTACCCTTCGCGTAAAGCGGTGCACCGGTGAAACCGACCGTGAGCTTCTGGGAGTCGATCAGCCTGGTTTCCCAGAGGACCTTCCCCGACTTCATATCCAGGCCAAGAACCCTGCCGTCCATGGTGCCGACGAAAACCTTGCCCTCGCCGAGCGCTACGCCGCGATTGTAGGGGGAATGGGTCTGACGGGAGATCAGGGCTTCGTCCAGCTCCGGAAAATGGGACCAGATCACCTCGCCGGTCGCGCCGTTGAGCGCAAAAACCCGGCTGTAAGAACCCGAGTAATAGAGCACGCCATCCGCCGCGAGGGGCATCGATTGCAGGCCGCGGGTCGAGCGTCCTGGAATATGGGTCCAGGCAACGTTCAGATTGCCGATATTATTTGCATTGATCTGCGCCAGCGGGCTGTAGTGATAGGACTTGTATGAACCGTGATAGGTCAGCCAATCGTTCTGACCGCCGTTCTCGATCCGCGCAGTATCCACGGACTGGGCCAAGGCCGACGACACCATCAGCGTCGCGCCGGCAATAAGAGGTAGACCAGACTTACACCAACGCTTCTTCATCCGTTCCTCCCGCTTTATGTTTGTTTAACTTGCGTCTCACAGACGCCGCCGCGAGGGATGTTGCGGTCCACTATCTGTCGGTTCTTCTCCATCGCATATGAGCCGCCAACGGCTCTCGATCTCTCTCGGCGGACATCGCCAAAAGGTGCTACGTCTTTGGACTGGTTGCAGTTGTGCTTATCCTCGCTCCGGCAGCGTACGCCGGATGACGAGGAGCGCAAAGATGGAACACGCGCACGGCGCGAATTTGACGCGCGGCGCGGATCACAAACGTCAGTTGCGCTGTCCGGTTCGTTTGGCCTCGCAGTCTCAGACTGCTGCGGGCGGACGCGATAGCGCCAAGGCCGGAGGAAGAATTTACCCGTACAGCACGCGCGGGAGGATCGTGACGATGCCGGGCCAGAGCGTCAGCAGCAGCACGAAGCCGACCATGATGAGCAGGTACGGCATCGTGACGCGCGCGATGTAGCCGAGGCCGTCGTCGGTCAGGCCCTGGATCACGAACAGGTTGAAGCCGACCGGCGGGGTGATCTGCGCCATCTCGACGGCGAGCACCAGGAAAATACCGAACCAGATCTCGTCGAAGCCGGCGCCCTTCACGATCGGCAGCACGATCGGCAGCGTCATCACGATCATCGAGAAGCCGTCGAGGAAGCACCCGAGGATCAGGTAGAAGATAATCAGCACCACGATCAGCATGAAGGGTGATAGCCCCAAGCCCTTCACGAAGGCGGCGACGGCCTGCGGGATGCCCAGGAAGGCCGCGGCGTTGCCGATGATCGAGGCGCCGAGCACGATCAGCGCGATCATCGAGCAGGTCACGACCGAGCCGATCAGCACGTCGCGCATCACCTGCTGCGACATCGAGCCCTGCGCCCAGGCGACCAGCGCGGCGCCGAACACGCCGACCGCGGCGGCTTCCGACGGCGTCGCCAGCCCGCCATACATCGAGCCGAGCACGCAGGCGATCAGGAACAGCGCCGGCGCGAGATCCTTCAGCGCCGCAAAACGTTCGCGCCACGGCACCTGCGAGAGCTTTGCCTCGGACTCCGGCACCAGCGTGCGGTTGAACGTCGTGTGCAGCATCACCCATCCCATGAAGGTGGCCGCCAGCAGAAGGCCGGGCAGCACGCCGGCGGTAAAGAGCTTGAGAATAGAGACGTCGCCCAGCACGCCATAGATGATCATGATGTTGGATGGCGGGATCAAAAAGCCAAGCGTGCCGGCGCCGGCGAGCGAGCCGATCGCGATGTCGCGGGAATAGCCGCGCCGCGTGAGCTCGTTGAGCGACATGCGGCCGATTACCTGCGTCGTCGCCGCCGACGAGCCGGAGATCGCCGCGAAGATGGTGCAGCCGATCACGTTCACATGCAGAAGACGACCCGGCAGCAGCCCCGCCCAGGGCGCGAGTCCCTGGAACAACGAACGCGACAGACGGGTGCGAAACAGCAGCTCGCCCATCAGGATGAACAGCGGCAACGCCAGCAGCTCCTGCGTCGTCAAGATGTTCCAGGCGTATTGCGGCAGCAGCTTGTCGAGCGGGATCGAGCGGAACATCGCCAGCAGCAGCGTCGCAGTGAGCGCAAGCGTCAGGCCGATCCATACGCCGCATGCCAGAAGCGCAAACAGGATCGCAAAGAGTGCAACGACTTCGATGGTCATGGAATCCGGTGTCCGCTGGCTGGCGCGTGGGCGATCATTCGACGGGCGAGGCCTTCATGCGGTGATCTTCCAGCGGCAGGCCGAGCACGGCCTGGATCGCGCGCGCCAGGAACTGCAGCGTCAGCAGCAGCATGCCGAAGGTGACGACGGCCTGCGGAAACCACAGCGGGGTGTCGCTTGAGGTCGAAACCTGGCCGCGCACATAGGCGCCGAAGGCGAACTTCGCCATCGACGATGTCAAGAAGGCCATGAAGGCGAAGCCCGCGGCGGCCGACAGGATTTCGATCGCGCGCTGAAACGGAGCGGGGACGTTCTTCAGCAGCAGCACGACACGGATATGGCCGCCGACGCGCAGGGTCATGGCGGCGCCGAAGGTGAAGGACGCCGCCATCAGATAGGAGGAATACTCCCACGCGATCGAGATCGTGGGCGGAAAGAACGGCAGGAAGTTCGAGAGGAAGCGCGTTGCGACCTCGCACAGCATCAGCAGCGTCAGCATCAAGAGGCAGCCGCCCCCGATCCATCCGTCCAACCGGCCAAGACGGTCGATGCCGTCGAGCAGGATGCGCAGCGGCGCCGGCGCCGCTGCGTTGAGACTCTGCGGAGCCGCGGGCGAAACGCTGACCATGGCCTCAGCGCTTCATTTCGGCGAGATAGGCCCGCACCGGCTTGTCGGCTGCCGGCACGCGCTTGACGAAAGCGTCGAGCTGCGGCGCGGTCTTGGCGCGAATATCCGTGATCATCGCTTCCGAGACCGGCACCACCTCCATGCCGCCTTCCTTGAGGCGGTTGAGGCTGTCGACGTCCGCCTTGAGCGAGTTCGCCCAGAAGCCCGGCTCCATCTTGGCGGCGATACCCGCGACGAGCTGTTGCTGATCGGCGCTCAGTGCCTTCCAGGAATCGAGGTTGACGGTGAGCATTTGCGACGACCAGACGTGGTTGGTCGGGTAGATGTATTTCAGGAATTCCCAGAATTTACCGTCGACGCCCGACACCGCCGAGGTGGAGACGCCGGAGACCGCGCCGGAAGCCAGCGCCGGGATGGTCTCGCCCCAGGGAATCATCACCGGCGCCATGCCGACCACGGCCAGCATATCGACGGCGTTCTTGTCGGGCACGCGGATCTTGATGTTCTTCAAGCCGTCGACATCGGCGACCTTGACCTTGAGGTGCAGATATTGCGTCGGCCACGGCACGATGTAGAGGATCTTCTGGTTGTTGCGCGCGGCGACCTTCTCGTATTCGGGCCGCACATATTTGTGCAGCACCTTCAATTCGTCCATCGAGCCGCAGAGAAAGGGAATGCTCTCGACGCCCATGAAGGGCTCGTCGCCGACCTGCTGAATATTGAGGACGTCGGCGAGCGGCACCAGGCCGTCGCGCACGGCGCGCAGATGCTCGGGGCCCTTGAAGCCGAGCTGTCCGCCGGCCTTCACGGTGATCGCGACCGATCCGCCGCTCTGCTTCTTCACCTCCTCCGCGAAGGCAAACGCGTTCTGGGTGTGGAAATTGCCGTCGGGCCATACCGTCGACATGTCCCAGCTCACCGTCGCAGCTCGCGCGCGGGTCGAGATGTGGCCGGCTGCGAGCAGCGTCGCTGCGCCCGCCGTAAAAGTCCGTCGCGTGATCATTGAGCCCCTCCGTTTGCTACGCGCACGACGCCTGAAGCGTCATCGCGTATGCCCATAAACTGCAACCGCGTTGTCGCCAGACACGAGGCCGCTTTCGATGTCGTCGTTGACGGCTGTCGGCGCGCGCTCCCGGGGATCGCCGATGCCGGCGCCTCCTGGCGTCAGCACCACCAGCCGGTCGTCCGGCGGCACCTGCTGAAAGCCTTTTCCACGCAGCTTCTTGCCGGACTTCAGGCCGACATAGCCGGCCTCGCCGTTCTTGCCGCCATCGCGGCCGCGTGGCGGATGATCGATGCGGTCGAATGCCGCCAGGATGTCGAACGGCGCATCGACGCCGCTGCCGACCTCGATGATCTGGCCGAGGCCACCCCGGGTGCGCCCTGCCCCTCCGGAATCCGGACGCAGCTCCTTGCGCCAGAAGATCAGCGGCGTCTGCGTCTCGGCGATCTCGACCGGCGTGCCGCGCACGCCGCTGGGGTAGGCGGTCGCCGACAGCCCGTCCTTGGCGAAGCGCGCGCCGGTGCCGCCATTGGAGGTCACCGCCATCGAGAATCCGTAATTGCCGCCGGCACCCGAGCGGGTCTGTCCGCGCACGTTGAGATTCCACAGGCACGATGTGCCTTCCGCGGGCACGCGCTCGGGAATGATCTGGCGCAGGCAGCCAAACACGACGTCGGGCAGCATCTGGCCGATGATGTGACGCGAGGCGACCGGCGCCGGCTTCGGCGCATTGAGGATCGCGCCCGGGGGAGCCGACACAGTCAGCGGCGAGAGCGAGCCGGCATTGTTCGGGATCTGCGAGGCGACGACGCAGCCGAGACCGAACACGGTGTAGGCGATGGTGTAGGACAGAGGCACGTTGATGCCGAACCTGGACGCGGCCGAGGTGCCGTCGAAATCGACGTGAATGCCTTGGTCCGAGATCGTCAGCGTCGCCTCGAGCGAGACCGGCGCGTCATAGCCGTCGACCACCATGGTGTTGCGCCAGGTGCCCTTCGGCAGCTTGGCGATCTCGGCCAGCACGGCCTCGCGCGAGCGGTCGCAGATGTAGTCGCCGAGCGCATCGAGCGAGTCGATGCCGAACTCGGTCATCATCTCGACCAGGCGCTCGCAGCCGACATCGTTGCAGCCGGCTAGCGAGTAGGTGTCGCCCTCGGTGTCGATCGGCAGCCGCGTGTTGGTGCGGATCATCGCCATCAGCGTCTCGTTGACGACGCCCTGGTCGATCAGCTTCAGCATGGGGATGTAGAGCCCCTCCATGAACACGTCGGTGGCGTCGGGCCCAAAGCCGATGCCGCCGATGTCCATGAGATGGCTGGTGCAGGAAAACAGCGCGACCGGCTTGCCGTCCTTGAAGCAGGGCGTGGTGACGACGAAATCGTTGAGATGGCCGGTGCCCATCCAGGGATCGTTGGTGATGTAGGCGTCGCCCTCCTTCATCGTCTCGATCGGAAAGTGGGCGATGAAGTGCTTGACCGATTCCGCCATCGAGTTGACGTGGCCGGGCGTGCCGGTCACCGCCTGCGCCAGCATCCGTCCCTTGAGGTCGAACACGCCGGCGGAGAGGTCGCCGCATTCGCGCACGATCGGGCTGAAGGCGGTGCGGAGCAGCACCTGCGCCTGCTCCTCGACCACGGCGATCACCCGGTGCCACATGATCTGAAGGTCGATCAGGCTCGCGCCGCTTGCCTTGCTCATGATCAGGCCGCCTTCCGTTCCATGACGATGCTGCCGGCACCGTCGATATGGGCATCAAAACTGTTGGAGACGAACGTCGAGGTCTCGTCCTCCGCGATCACGGCGGGACCTGCAATCGTCGCGCCCGGCGCCATGTCCTCGCGGCGGTAGAGCGGGATCTCGATCACCTCCCCTGCCCGGCCATCGAAGAACTTGCGGCTACCGGTCGCCTTCCCGGCCGGCTTGCGCGTCACGGCCGCGACCGTGGCCGGATTGCGCGCCTCGGTCGTCGCGAGCACGGACCAGCTCAACACCTCGATCGCCGCACCCGGGATCGACCGCTCGAACATCGCCGCATAATCCGCCTCGAACTTCTGGCGCAGGCCGGCCAGATCGGCCGTCGCCAACCGCCGGTTCGGCAACTCGATCGATATCTCATGGCCCTGGCCGACATAGCGCATGAACGCCGCGCGGCGCTCGCGCACCGGCGCGCCTGCTGCCCCCGTTTCGACCAGCGCACGCGCTTCGGTCACCATCTCCTGGAGCAGGTCGGAAACACCATCGGTGTCGAAATCGTCGAGCCGCACATGACGGCTGCGCACCAGCTCGTAGGCGATCGGAGCCGCAAGGAAGCCCACGGCCGAGCCGACGCCGGCGTTGGAAGGGACGATCACGCGGGAGACACCGATCTTCTCGGCGACGCGCGCCGCATGCAGTGGCGCCGCGCCGCCGAAGGCGATCAGCGTGTGCTGCCCGACAATCTCACCGCGCTCGACCGCATGCACGCGCGCCGCGCTCGCCATGTTCTCGCAGACGACCTCGTGCACGGCATAGGCTGCAGTCTCAGCCGACAGACCCAGCGGCTCGCCCACGGCGCGCAGCAGCGCCTGCTTCGAGAGTTCAGGGTCGAGCTTGATCGTTCCACCCGCGAAATCGTCGGGATCGATCATGCCCAGCGCAACGTCGGCATCCGTCACCGCTGGGCGCAGGCCGCCGCGGCCATAGCAGGCGGGCCCTGGCTCCGACGAGGCACTTTCGGGACCGACCGTGACGCGCTTCATCGCGTCGACATGGGCAATCGAGCCGCCGCCGGCGCCGATCTCGACCATCTCGATCACGGGTATCCGCACCGGCAGACCCGAACCTTTCAGGAAGCGTGCTGCGCGATCGACCTCGAACACGCGCGAGGTCTCGGGCTGGTATTTCTCGATCAGGCAGATCTTTGCCGTGGTGCCGCCCATGTCGAAGGACAGCACCTTGCTCTCGCCGAGACGCGCCGCGATCTGCGCCGCGAAAATGGCGCCGCCGGCAGGCCCGGATTCGACGAGACGCACCGGAAAGCGCCGCGCCGTCTCGATCGAGGTGACACCGCCGCCGGAGGTGACGAGATAGATCGCGCCGCGGTACTGCTCGACCTGCAAGGCGTCGGACATGCGGGCGAGATAACCATCGATCAGCGGCTGCACGTAGGCGTTGGCCACCGCAGTCGATGTGCGCTCATACTCGCGGATCTCCGGGCACACCGCGGACGATACGGTCACGGAAATGTCGGGCATCTCCTCACTGATGATCGCGGCCGTGCGGCGCTCATGCTCGGGATTGGCGTAGGAGTGCAGGAAAGCGACCGCGACGCTCTCGACGTTCAGCGCGCGCAACCGTGGCGCGAGCGCGCGCACCGCAGCTTCGTCCAGCGGGAGGCGGACGCCACCGTGGGCGTCGATACGCTCGGGCACGGTGAAGCGCAGGGATCGCGGCGCCAGCGGCTTCGGCTTGTCGATGGAGAGGTCATACTGGTCGTAGCGGCTCTCGGTGCCGATATCGAGCACGTCGCGAAAGCCCTCCGTCGCGATCAGCGCCGTCTTGGCGCCGCGACGCTCGATGATGGCGTTGGTCGCCAGCGTCGTGCCATGAATGAAGACGTCGATGTCGCTGATATGGGCGCGCGCATCGGCGAGAATGAGCCGCATGCCATCGAGCACCGCCTGTTCGGGGCGCTGCGGCGTCGTCAGCAGTTTGCGCGTCTTGCGATCCTGCCCCACGTCCAGCACGATGTCGGTGAACGTGCCACCGATATCGACGGCAAGCCGCACCTCGGCTCCCTCAAGCATTCCAAATTCTCCGTGCTGATCGTCAAGACTGAGGACAAAAGCGCAGCAATTTCCATGCCATGGGTGACAGGAACATGCTGTGTCCAGCTATTCTGCTTGGCACCCATGCAATAGGCAAGGCGTGTTCGCAGCCCGCGCGATCAGAGCAGGAATGCAAGCGCCGCTTCGCAGCGCTCCTCGACCTTCAGCGTAAGGAGATCATCGGCGCGGGTGCGTCCGAGATTGACCGCAGCGATCGGGATTTGCCGTTGCGCGGCAGCCTGCACGAAGCGGAAGCCGGAATAGACCATCAGTGACGAGCCGACGATGAGCATGGCGTCGGCCTGCGCCAGATGATCCTGCGCGGTAGCAACCACCTCGCGCGGGACGTTCTCGCCGAAGAACACGACATCGGGCTTGAGAATGCCGCCGCAGGCTTCGCAAGCCGGCACCTTGAATGACGAAAAATCCGCATGCTCCAGGTCCGCATCGCCGTCGGGTGCATCGGCGGCATCGAGCGTCAACCATTCCGCATTGGCGCCGCCGAGCATCTCCTGGAATTCGCTCCGCGGCGTCTTTTGGCCGCAGTCCATGCAGCGGACCCGATCGAGCCGGCCGTGCAGGTCGATTACCTGGCGGTGGCCGGCGGATTGATGCAGGCGGTCGACGTTCTGGGTCAGCAGCATTCCGCAACGCCCGCTCGCCTCGAGCCGGGCAAGCGCGTGATGCGCATCGTTCGGTCTCGCTTGGCCGAACCGCCGCCAGCCGATCAAGCTGCGCGCCCAATAGCGCCGGCGCGTATGCTCTTCCGACATGAAAGCCTGGAAGTTCACAGGCTGGGTCCGCTTCCAGTTGCCGTGACCGTCGCGATAGTCGGGAATGCCCGAATTGGTGCTGCAGCCGGCACCGGTCAGCACGAACAGATTTTCGTGCCGGCCGACGAAATCCCGGAGCGGATGATTTGCCAGCGGATCATTTGCCAGAGGATTATTTGCCAGAGGATTATTTGCCATGGCGCAGATGTAGTCCGCGCAGGCGGGTTTTGCCAGATCACGGCCGTTCGGACCGGTCGAATCCCGCAATCAGCTTCACGAGCTCGCTCTGCCGCGCCGTACCGGTCTTGCGGAAGACGTTGTGGAGGTGTGTCTTGACGGTCGCCTGCGTCAGCCCGAGCAGCTCGGCCAGCGCCTTGACCCCGCTCACCTTCATGACGGCGTCGATCAGGCGGACCTCGCTTGCGGTGAGCCTGTAGAGTTTTGCAAGCGCCTCCAGCGGCGGCGGGCTGGCCGGTGAGGCCTTGCGCACGAACACCGCGGCAACCGCGGAATGCAGCGCGCCGGTGCGCCGCCGGTCCCCCGAGGTCAACGGCAGCACGTTGGCGAACCAACGGGCTTGCGAGGTCCCGAGCGGAATCGAGCCGCCGCTGTCTATCGGCGTGTTGCCGTTCTCCGCGGCGATAAGCGCTTCGCGCAACGCGCGCTGCGCGTCGAGGGCAACAGCGAACAACGTTCCGTTTCTTTCCGTGAGCAGCGCGGCCTCCTCCAGCATCGCGCGGCCGGGCGCGTTGGTGAAGGCGAGGCGTCCGTTGGGACCAACCAGAAAGACGGCCGCCGTGACACTGTCGAGCGTCTGGGTCAACACCGCCTGTGTCGCCCTGTTCTGATCGAACAGCCGGCCAATCGAGACCGCGCGCTGGAAGTGCGGCACGATCAGAGCAAACCGGTTGCGGGCGTCAGCGTCGGCGAGACCGTCTTTCTCATGCATCCGGACACTTACGATCGATGAATAGGTTGCGCCCTTCTCCAGATTCGATCCGAGCGCATCGATCATGCCCTGCGGCTTCATCCACTCTTCGTAGAAGCGCGTCGCCACCATCTCCTCGAAGGGGACGAAGTCGGTTGATGCATAGACGAGACCAGCCTCGCAGAAAGTGGCCGCTGGAAAGCACGGATTCAAGGCCAGATATTTCTCGAGATAGAGCTTTGTGTAGTCCGGCTCCTCATTGAAGAGGTGCAGCACCGCGGTTTGCTCCGTGGCCGCATCATGCCAGAACAGGGCGCCGGACGACCCGCCGACAAACAGGCAGGCCTGTTCGAGGGCGCGCGACCATAGGGCGGGATCGAGCGCGGCGTCGTAAATCAGGCCGGTCAGGTCTGACAGCAGAGCGGCTTCGGATATCACGGCGGGCTCTCCGACATGTCGAACAACAGATTCGGCATCGGCACCTCGTCCCTCATTGAGTCGAGACCGGGGACTGTTTCGCAGGCGCGCCCGGCTTCGGCGGGGCGGATTGCTTTTGTGAGACGACGGCCTTGCCAGGCGCAGCTTCAGGTGCGGCGGGCGCCACCGGTGCGGACTGCCCCACCGACAATGACACGCCGAACACACGCCATTGTCCTTCGACCGGCGCGAACATCAGTTCGAAATTCACCTGGGACGGCACCGACGGGAAAAATCCTGCCATGTGCAGCAGCCCGTTCGGCTCGATCTGCGGCAGCAGCGACAATTGCGGATCGATCACGGCAAGGCCGGAGAGATCGAGCTTGTCGCCACGCTGTTTGGCAAAGATCTCCGCAAGCTTTGCGGCGGTGTTGACCTGGAAGCCCGGCGCGCCGAGGTCGCGCAGCACGGTGTAGTTCCCGGTCTTGTTGGCGTGGTCGAGCGCGAGCAGCGTCGAGCGGATCAGCATCAGCACACCGTTGCGGTCGATATTGGCGGGCTTGGCCGCCTGCTGCTGCGACGGCGGCGTCTGGTGGGGCTGCGGCGGCGTCTGCTGCGCAGCTGTCGTCACCGCCCCCAGGATCAGAAGACCGGCAATCGGAAGACCAAGGCCCGCGCTCAACCAACGCAGCGTCATGACGAATGGGTTCTTCCTACCACTGGATCGAGACAGCACCACGTCCACCTGCAACGCTGCGCTCAAGCCCGATACCGCCGCCTGCATTGGCGATAATAGCATAGCTCTTGCCGTCATAGAGCAGTGCCGTTGCGCCGACCGCAAACGCGTTGGCGCCCTCGAAATTGCCGTAGCCGGCCGAGAGCGCGAATTTGCGCCCCTGTTGCAGCGCCGGCATCGAGCCGGCCGCGAGCGCGACAGCGGTGCCGCTGCGGGCTTCGAGCCGGTTGTCCATCACCTGCGACTGCAACGAGGTCACCTGCGACTGCAGCGATGTGATGCTCGCCGGATTGAAGCTGGACGTTGCCAGATTGCCGGCCGCATCGGTCGTCACGAAGGACACCGGTCCACTCTGTGCCGCAAGGCTCGCCGCCGACGCGACGCCGGCCATGCGATAAGTGTTGCTGGCGGTCCCGATCGCGACCTGGTTGACGGCCGTTGCTGTCGCACCGGAGCCGATGGCGGTAGAGTTCGCAAAGCCTGCCGAGGCGCCGGTGCCGATGGCGACGGCATTCGCGCCGGTGCCGGCGATTGCACCATCGCCGATAGCGATACCACTTGCACCGATGGCGCTGGAACTGTTGCCGGCCGAGAGGGAATTGGTGCCGCTTGCGATGGCCGCGTTGCCCAAGGCAACGGCGTTCGCGGTGCCGGCACTCGCTCCGCTCCCAATAGCCGTCGAAGACACACCCGCGGCAACGCTGCTGATGCCGATCGCCATCGATTTGCTGCCGGTCGAGACGGCACCTACGCCGCCGACGCCATCGCCGCCTCCCATCGCCAGACTATAATTCCCCGTCGAACTGGCAGCAGAAGCTCCCGAAGCACCACCGCCGATCGCAGTGCTGTAGACGCCGCCCGCCGTACTGTTGGCGCCAAAGGCACTCGCGGCCACGCCGGTCGCCTGACTGGTCACGCCGATCGCCGTACTGTTGTCCGCGGTCGCCTGAGCGATTCCGCCGATCGCGATGGCGCTGTGACCGCTCGCATTGCTGAGGACGCCGCTCGCCACGCTGGCGGTGCCGCTCGCCGTGCTTCCGTTACCGATCGCCACGCTGCCACTGCCGCTTGCTGTACTGTTGCCGAACGCGCTGCTGCCACCGCCGCTCGCGTCGCCGCCGCAAGACACGCCGCCCAGCGCTGTGCCAAGAGGGGCGCCTGTCACCGCCTCGCCGCAGACCTGCGCGGCAGCGGGCGCGGAAGCCAACGCCAGCACGAGCATCGAGAGCGCTGCAGATAGAAGGACGCCGACCCCAGGCCTTGGCCGCCTCCGAATTTGAGCGGCAGACGTGCGGGATTTCAGGCGAAACAGCGCCTCAGCAATCACACTAAGCATTTGCGCTCTCAATTCTGAGAAATCGGCCGATCTTGATCGAGCGGTTGGCCCCCAAATTTGCGAAGGGACGGATGGGAATGTTTCATCGATCCCGGGTTCGGCGAGGGTGAAGGGAGATGGCGGACCGCACATCAACCGTTCGGTTGAGTTCGTCCGCGCGTGCAGCGCCGACAGCCCGCTTTTTTCCGACTGTTGCTGGATTGCATCGCGAGAAGTCTCGACGATGAGCGTCGGCGCCGCAGGCAGCCCGCGAGAACAGCAAGGACGCTCGTGATCTTTGCTAGCTCGCCCAATTGTCCCGGAACTCGGGAAACAGTGTCAGGCCTCCACAAGCGTAGATGGTTTGCCCGGTGATGTAGCTTGCCTCGTCCGAGGCGAGGAAGGCGAACACGGCGGCGATCTCTTCCGGCGTACCGACGCGGCCCAGCGGAATGTGGCTGGTGACCACGCCCCGCTTTTCCGGATCACCGGTCCAGGCCGCGTTGATCGGGGTGTCGATCGCGCCGGGACCGACCGCATTGACGCGAATGCCGCGGCCGGCGAATTCCAGCGCCAGCGTACGCGTCAGATTGGCCATGCCGCCTTTGCTGATCGAGTAAGCGAGGTAGCCGGGTTTCGGGATGATCTGGTGCACGCTGGAGCAGTTGATGATGCTGCCGCCCCCGCCGCGCGCGACGAAATGCGCGAGCGCCTTCTGGGCGCAGAACACGGCGCCGTTGAGATTGACGTCGATGATGCGGCGATAGGTGTCGATATCGAGCGCTTCGCTCGGCGATTCTCGCTGGAAGCCGGCATTGTTGACGAGGCAGTCGAGGCGCTTCCAACGCGCCAGAATCGTCTCGAACATCGCGGCGACCTCTTGCTCATGACCGACATCGGCCTTGACGATGATGTGATCGAGCCTGCCGTGGCCGCGATCACCCGATGCCGTCCGCGCGAGCGCGAGTGTCTCCTCAGCCCCTTCAGGGTGCCCGAAATAGTTGATGGCGACGGTCGCGCCTTCCTGGGCAAGCCGGATGGCGACGGCGCGGCCGATGCCTTGGGAGGCGCCGGTCACCAGCGCGTACTGGCCGACAAGACGCGAGTGAAACGAGGTCGAGCGATCGGTTTGTGGCATGGGTTCTCTCCGGGATGCCCTGATCAGCGACGGAACCGGCTTTTTGTTCCATCCCTCAGCGCATCGCTGCGATTCATTCGACGCGGCGCGCGAATGGCGAAGTCAGGATCTGGTACAGGATGATGGCGCCAAAGGTTGCGGTGCCGATCCCGCCGATCGTGAAGGCGCCGAATTTGAGCGTGAGGTCGCCGGCGCCTGCGGTGAGCGCGACCGCCACGGTGATCAGGTTTGCCGGACTTGAGAAGTCGACCTTGTTCTCGACCCAGATCCGGCCGGCCATCGCGGCGATCAATCCGAACAGCACGATCGAGAGCCCGCCGATGACGGGACCCGGGATCGACAAGATCAGCGCGCCGAATTTCGGCGAGAAGCCGAGCACGATCGACACCACCGCCGCGAAGGCAAACAGCAAGGTCGAATAGACCTTCGTGGCCGCCATGACGCCGATGTTTTCGGCATAGGTGGTAACGCCGGTGCCGCCGCCGCAGGCCGCCACGATGGTTGCGAGGCTGTCGGCGAGCAAGGCGCGGCCGAGATAGTTATCGAGGCTCCGGCCCGTCATGGCGCCGACGGCCTTGATGTGACCGAGGTTCTCGGCGACGAGAATGATCGCAACCGGCGCGATCAGGACGATCGCATCGGTCTGGAAGGTCGGCGTGGTAAAACTCGGCAGGCCGATCCACGGCGCAGCCGCAAGCGGGGTGAAGTCAATCGGCTTGCCGAAGCCGAGACCGTTCGCGAACAGAAGGTACAAAAGATATCCGCCGATTGCGCCCAGAATGATCGGCAGGCGGCGCCACAAGCCAGGTGCGCCAACGGCAACCACGCCGATGATCAGAACGGTCGCGAGCCCGATTCCTGTGTCGAACGCATTGGCGCTCACGGCCTTGACCGCCACGGGTGCGAGGTTGAGACCGATCGCGGCGACCACGGCGCCGGTGACGGCCGGCGGAAACAGCCTCTCGACCCAGCCAACCCCGGACCACATCACGATCAGCGCGATCACGCCGTAGAGGACGCCGGCCCCGACGATGCCGCCAAGCGCAACCGACAGGTTCGGGTTCGGCCCGTGCCCGGCATAGCCGGTGGCGGCGATCACGACCGCGATGAACGCGAAGCTCGAGCCGAGATAGCTCGGCACGCGCCCCGCGACAATGACAAAGAAGATCAGCGTGCCGATGCCGGAAAACAGCACCGCGACATTGGGATCGAACCCCATCAGCAGCGGCGCGATGATCGTCGAGCCCGACATTGCGACGCAATGCTGGAGACCGGAGACGACGGTCTGGCCAAGCGGCAGCCGCTGCTCGGGCATGATCACGCCGGAGGACTTCAGAGTCCAACGCGGAAAATAGCCTCGCGCTCGCTGTTCGGAGCCCGTTGCAATCGGCATGTTCCCCCCAGTTGCGGTGCAGCGATCGATCTTCGTGCGAACAGACAAAAATGTGATTGTCGCTTCTGCGGCGGCCATCACATGATGCAAATCAAACAAGATCAATACGTTCCGGGGCCTATTCTATGACACAGATTGCGATCCAGCCAGCCATCCACCGCCGGCACCAGCCCTGGTACAAGATCCTCTACATTCAGGTGCTGATCGCGATCGCACTCGGGGTGCTCGTCGGCTATTTCTATCCCGATCTCGGCAAGGCCCTGAAGCCGCTCGGTGACGGCTTCATCGCGCTGATCAAGATGATGATCGCGCCGGTGATCTTCTGCACCGTGGTGCACGGCATCTCCTCGATGGGCGACCTCAAGCGCGTCGGCCGGGTCGGGCTGAAGTCGCTGATCTACTTCGAGACGGTCTCGACGGTCGCGCTCGCGGTCGGCCTGCTGGTCGGCGAGGTGCTCCAGCCCGGACACGGCTTCAACATCGATCCCGCCACGATCGACCCGAAATCGGTGGCGACCTACGTCACCAAGGCCAAGGAAGAAGGCATCGTCGCCCATCTGATGGCGATCATCCCCGACAGCTATCTGGGCGCCATCGCGCGCGGCGATCTGTTGCAGGTGCTGCTGATCTCGATCCTGTCGGGCTTCGCCATCGCCTTTCTCGGCAAGGCCGGCGAGCCCATTGCGGAGGCGATCGACAAGGCCGCAAAGATGTTCTTCGGCATCATCCGCATCATCGTGCGCGTCGCCCCGATCGGGGCGTTCGGCGCGATGGCGTTCACCGTCGGCGCCTACGGCCTCGGTTCGCTGATCAACCTCGCGGCCCTGATCGGCACGTTCTATCTCACCAGCATCCTGTTCGTTGTGGTCGTGCTCGGCGCAATCGCGCGGCTCGCCGGCTTCTCGATCCTGCGTTTCATCGCCTACATCAAGGACGAGCTCCTGATCGTGCTCGGCACCTCGTCGTCGGAGACGGTGCTGCCGCAGATGATCCAGAAGATGGAGCATCTCGGCGCCTCGCGGTCGGTGGTCGGCCTCGTCATTCCGACCGGTTACAGCTTCAACCTCGACGGCACCAACATCTACATGACGCTGGCGACGCTGTTCCTGGCGCAGGCGACCAATACCCATCTGACCATCTGGCAGGAGCTCGGCATTCTCGGCATCGCCATGATCACCTCGAAGGGCGCCTCGGGCGTGACCGGGGCGGGCTTCATCACGCTCGCGGCGACACTCTCGATCGTGCCCGACATCCCGATCCAGTCGATCGCGATTCTGGTCGGCATCGACAAGTTCATGAGCGAGTGCCGCGCGCTGACCAATCTGATCGGTAACGGCGTCGCCTGCGTCGTCATCAGCATCTCCGAAGGCGAGCTCGATCGCGACGCGCTGCACGAGGCCATGGCCCATCCGCTGGAGATGGGTGAGGCGCTTGAACCGGGCGGCAGCGCCGCCTCCTAGGCCGGGCGCAGGTTTGGCGGCGTCCAGTTCCAACGCGGTAGTTTCCCGGAGTGGTAAATTGGCGCGACGCGAGTCACAACTATTGCGTTGGGATCACGGATTGATAGTCATCTTTTTCCACCCGACGCGCTGGGGGCAGGGCGTCGGGTTTTTGTTAATCAACGATGGGCAGCCGATTTAGCCGGCCAGTTCGACCCTGCGCGTGATCCCGATCGCCTGCAAGAACGCCTCGTCATGACTGACGACGAGCAGCGCGCCGTCATAGGCCCTCAGACCTGCTTCCACGGCTTCGATGGATTCGATGTCGAGGTGATTGGTCGGCTCATCGAGGATCAGCAGCGACGGCGGCGTCGCTCCACCCAGCACGCAGGCAAGGCCCGCGCGAAACATCTGCCCGCCGCTCAAATGTCCGACGATCTGCAAGGCGGCATCGGCACGGAACATGAACCGGGCCAGCGCGGCATGGCATTCATTTGCACCGGCCTTGCGATGGAAGCGCCTGAAATTGTCCAGGATTGAGATCGCGGGATCGAGCAGACTGACCTTCTGATCGAACAGCGCAAGATCCGGCCTGACCCGCACGGTGCCGGAGAGCTGATGCAACTCGCCGGCGACGAGTTTCAGCAGCGTCGTCTTGCCGGAACCGTTCGGTCCAACAATTGCCACCCGCTCCGGACCGACGATCGCGAGCGATAGATCGCGCAAGACTTCCCTATCCGGCCGATAGCCGGCGCTGACGCGATCGAGCCAAACCACCTCCCTGCCCGTCGGCAGTTGGGTCGAGGGCAGCTTCACCGACAGCGGCTGAAGAATCTCGATGCGTCGGCGCGCCGTATCAAGGGCCTCAAGCGCATCCGCACGCCGCCGCTCGGCGATCTCAGCGGCCTTGCCGCCGGTGTCTTCACTACGGTCCTTGCGCGCGCCGGCCAGGATGCGCGGCATGTCGCCCTTGGCGCGCTTCTTCTTGCCCCCGCCGTCCTTGCGCGCTTTCCTCTCTGCGGCCTCCTGCGCTTTCCCGTCGATCTCGGACAGGCGCCTCTGGGCATGCGCGAGGTCGTGCCTGACGGCCGCAAGTGCAACAGCTTTCTGCTCGCAATAACTGCTCCAATTGCCGCCGTATCGCGTAGCTCCGAGCGACGTCAGCTCGACGATCGCATCCATGGTCTCGAGCAGGCTCCGATCGTGGCTGACGACGATCGCCCCACCGCGCCAGGACGCAAGGAAATCGATCGCGGCCTTGCGCCCCTCCCGATCGAGATTGTTGGTGGGCTCGTCGAGCAGCAGGAAGTCCGGCTCCGCGAAGATCAGCGCGGCGAGACGAACCCGCGTGACCTGCCCGCCCGACAGGCGGTCGAGCTCGATCTCCGGAGCGACGTCGAACCCAATACGCGCAAGGGCGGATCCAAGCCGTGTTTCGAGGGTCCAATCGACCTCGGAAACCTCCTCGGCCAAGGCATCCCCGCGCTCGGCACGGCGAAGCAGATCGAGCGCGGCTCGCGCACCGAACAGGTCGATTACCTTCGCACCCGCAAGGGGCTGGACGTCCTGGCGCAGCAGACCGACGGTACCTTTGACGGCAATGCGCCCCGACTGAGGAATGTGCTCTCGCGAAATCGACGCAAGCAGCGTCGTTTTCCCGACGCCGTTGCGGCCGACGAGGCCGGTCCGCTCGGCGCCGAACGTCAGATCGATATTGGAGAGAAGGGGACGGCCGTCAGGCGTGGACAGCGACAGGTTGGACAGGATGATTGAAGCAGGCATGGAATTCCCCGTGAGCAAGGCAGGTCGGCTTTGCGGTCGGGGTAAACTCCATGGGTCTCGAATATCCTGTTTGAGGCGCTCTCTAACTAATCCCATCGAAGGGCAAGATCAAGGCGAGGCTCGCAGGGGCGGCGGCGCGCGGAGCGTTGACGTGCCCCGCCGGCCGGCGCGATCAGCCCTTGAGCGCGGTGACCACGACCTCGATCAGCGCGCTGCCGCCGAGATCGGCGACGCCGACGGTGGCGCGGGTCGGAAGATTGTCGCCGAAGAACTCGGTCCAGACCGCGTCCATCTCCTTCTTCTTGGAAAGGTCCGTGACGAAGATCGAGGTGCTCACGACGCGCGACTTGTCGGTGCCCGCTTCCTTCAGATAACCGGCGATCTTGCCGAGGATGTTGCGGGTCTGCTCGCCCATCGACACCGAGGTGTCGTCGGCGATGGTGCCGCCGATGAAGACGAAGCCGTTGGCTTCGACGGCGCGGTGCATGATGGGCGTGCGGATGCTGCGGGTAATGCTCATGATGTCCTCTTGTTGCTAGAGCGTAGAAGGATGGAAACGGTCGATACCGAGATCGCCGATGCGTGTCTGGGTGCCGCCGTTGACGATCAGCTCCGCCATGACGGCGCCCGCGCCGGGGCCGAGCTGGAAACCGTGCAGCGAGAAACCGAACTGGTGATAGAGGCCCTTGTGCCGGCTGCTCGGCCCGAACACGGGCAGATCGTCCTTGGTCTTGGCCTCGATGCCGGCCCAGGCCCGCATGATCGTCGCGTCGCGCATGACCGGGAACAACTCGAACACGGTGCGGGCGCTGATCGCGAGGCTTTTCCAGTCCAGCACCGTCTCGTTTCGATCCTGATACGGCGTTGCCAGATGGCCGCCGCCGATCAGCACCGTGCCGTTCTTGAATTGCTTGAAGGAGAGCTTGCGGCCGCGCAGGATCACGACCGGATCGATGAAATGCGGCACGCGCGAGGTGATCATCAGCATCGGCGCCACGGTCTCGACCGGAACGGGCTCACCGAGCGCGGCTGCGATGGTCCCGGCCCAGGCGCCCGCTGCATTGACGAGCACCGGCGCGGCAAAGCTCTCGGCGCCGACATCGACATGCCAAATGCCATCGATGTGCCGGATGTTCGTGGCCGCAATGCCCTCGCAAACGGTCGCACCGAGCTGCCCGGCCTTGCGCCGGAATGCCGTCGTCGCCTGCGCGGGATTGGCCGCACCGTCGCGGCGCGAGACCACGCCGCCGGGACAGGTCTCGGCGACCGCAGGCACGAGGCGCCGCAGCTCGGCCGCATCGATCAGCTCTTCGTGGGTGAAGCCGAGCGCGTTGAGCTCGGCCACACGTGCGCGGCAGACCGCGAGTTCCTCCTCGTTCTCTGCGACGAGGACTTGGCCATAGCTCTCAAAGCTGCAATCGTCGTCGAGGAGATCGGTGATCTTCTCCCAGATTCCCATCGAGCGGATCGAAAGCGGGATTTCGGGGATGTGCCGCGCCAGCTGGCGCACGCCGCCGGCGTTGACGCCGGAGGCGTGCCGGCCGGCATAGTCCTTCTCGATCAGCACCGGCTTCAGGCCGGCGAGGCACAGATGCAGCGCAGTCGAGCACCCGTGGATGCCGCCGCCGACGACGATCGCATCCACGTTTTTCGTCATCCGCGCACCACCGCCTTGATGTCGTCTTCGCTCTTCGGAACCGCGGCAAGCTCGGCGAGCGTGATCGGCTTGACCGGCGCGCGCAGCCGGTAATAGCCGATCTCCTGCGGGCTCTTGCCCCGGGCCTGCGCCATCAGCTCGGTGACGGTGAGGCCGCAGAGCCGGCCCTGGCACGGACCCATGCCGGTGCGGCGATAGGCCTTGAGCTGGTTCGGCCCGGTCGCGCCGATCGCGACGGCGTCGAGAATATCCTTTGCGGTGACCTCCTCGCAGCGACAGACGATGGTGTCGCCCGCGGGAATGCGAAACTGCGGCGCCGGCCGGAACAGCGTGTCGAGAAAAACGCGACCACGTTCGGCCTTGGCGAGATCGGCGCGGAGGCTCGCCATCGGCGCGAGTTTTGTGGCAGCCGCAGGTGCCAACGCCTCCACGGCCGCGCGCGCCGCGATGCGGCCGCGCACCACGGCTGCGTTCGCGCCGCCGATACCGGCGCCGTCGCCGGCAATCGCAATACCGGCGACCGACGAATTGCCGCTGGCATCGAGCACCGGAGACCAGCACAATTGCAGATCATCCCAGCGATGCTCGATTCCGGCCGCCATCGCCAGATTGACGTTGGGCACGACGCCCTGATGCAGCAGCAAGAGATCCGCAAGGACGGTCTCTCGCTTGCCGCGGGCGACATAGTTCACGCTGGCGAGCTGGCCGTCGCCATATGCCGCAAGCTCGGTGACGCCGGAAACGACCTGCACCTTCGCCTTCACCTCGCGCATCATCGACAGGCCCTTGGCGAAATAGGGCGAGGTCACAAACGCAAAGGCGTGGGGGAGAGCCGCAAGATAACTGCCGCGCTGCGTGGTGTCGAGAATGCGATCGATGCGACCGCCGAGACGCAATATCTGCGCGGCGAGCAGCCAGAGCAGCGGCCCCTGCCCCGCGATCACCGTGCGGCCATCCGGCACCAGGGCCGATGATTTCAACATCGTCTGCGCGGCGCCCGCGGTCATCACGCCCGGCAGCGTCCAGCCCGGAATCGGGAAAGGCCGCTCCAGTGCGCCGGTCGCGAGGATCACGCGCTTGGCCTTGACGAACGCGGACGCGCCGCCGACCGAGACGGCGATGTCGAGATTGCGATCGAGGCTCCAGACGGTGGCGCGATGAATGACCTCGGCGTCGCTCGCGCGCAGCACCCGCACGAGATCGGCGCCCGCCCAATAGTCAGCGCCGAGCTGATCGCGCTCGGTCACCGGCGTCGAGGTGATGGCGCGGAACACCTGGCCGCCGGGCCCGACATTCTCGTCGAGCAGCAACGTCGACAGGCCGGCTTCGGCAGACGTCGCAGCAGCAGCGAGGCCGGCAGGCCCGGCCCCGATCACCACGACGTCGTAGTCTTCGCGCTTGGGAGCCACAGTCATTTCCCGATCTCCCGCTTGCCCTTCTGAATCTCGATCTGCATGCCTTCGGTGACCGGCACCAGGCAGCCCTGGCGGTTACCGACGCCATCGATTGTGACGAGACAATCGAAGCACACGCCCATCATGCAATAGGGCAAACGCGGCGCCCCGCTGACCGCGGTCGAACGGCGTGCATCGCAGCTCGAGGCCAGCAGCGCCGCGGAGACGGTGTCGCCCTGCCGCGCCGCGACGGCAACGCCATCGACGAAGATCTGCATCGGCGGCCGCTTGTCCTGCTCGGATCGTTTGAACATCCTGGCTCCTTCAATACCTCTAGTAGCCGCTGTTGTTCGCAGCACCGGCGGCGCCAAAACGGCTGGCCGAGAACGCGCCGACCACCTCCGGCTCGAGCGCGCCCTGCGCGACCATCCGCGCAATCTCGAAAGCGTGGTTGGAGGCGAGCGTCACGCCGGAATGGCAGCAGGCCACGAAAGCGCCGGGATGGGTTTCCGACTGGTCGTAGATCGGAAAGCCGTCCTGCGGCATGACGCGGATGCCGGCCCAGCTCCTGACCACGTTGAGCCGCGCGAGATGCGGAAACATCCGCTGGGCGCGATCGGTCATCACAGCGCTGATCGAATGCTTCATCGTGCGATCGTCGAGCTCGTCTTCCTTACTGTCGCCGATCATCACCGTGCCCTCATCGGTCTGGCGGATCGTGGTCAGCGGATGCGGCAGGAACGGCATGGTGCGCTCGGTCACCACGATCTGACCACGGGTCGGGCCCATCGGGGCGTAGAGACCGACCATCGGCGCCAGCGTCTGGTTGGCATTGCCGGCGGCGAGCACGATCTTGGCGGCACGGAGCTCGCCCTGCGGCGTCGTCAGGCGGAATTCGCTGCCGCTCTGGCTGATCGCCGAGACCGGACGCTCCGGAAGATAATCGATGCCGAAGGCCTTGAAGCCGGTGTGGAACGCACGAAACGTGCGCAGCGAATTAACGTGCCCGTCGAGCGGACAATAACTGCCGCCGGAGACTTCAGGCCCGATCAGCGGCAGCGACTTCTTCACCTCGGACGCCGGCAGCATCTCCATCTTGTAATCGGCGGCGCCCGTCTGGTTGTGCATGCGCTTGACCAGTTCGGCGCGCTGGCCGAATTCGTCCTCGCCGAGCGTGAGATGAAAGCCGCCATTCTGCTGAAGAGAGACATCCAGGCCGGTCTGCTGCTTCAGCTCGGACGCGAGCCGGCTCCATGCCTGTGACGCCTGCACGGTCCACACCGTATAGGCCGGCATGCCGAGGCCCTTGCTCTGGACCCAGACCAGCGCAAAGTTGGCACGCGACGCACGCTTGGTGATGTCACCTTCGTCGAGCACGGCGACGCGTCTGCCGAGCCGGCCGAGGCCCCAGGCGATGGCGGAGCCGAGCAATCCGCCGCCGACGACGGCGACGTCGTAATCTGTTCGCATGGATTCTCCTATCGCCCTGTATCGCCCTTGCCGGCGAGCACGCGGTCGAGCCCGTAGAAGCGGTCGAGCAGAATGAGGGCGGTCATGGTGATCGCGATCACGCAGGCCGAAACCGACGTCACCAGCGGATCGATGTTGTCCTGGATGTACAGAAACATTCGCACCGGCAGTGTTTCGGTGCCGGGTGCCGCGAGGAAGACGGTCATGGTGAGATCGTCAAAGGACTGGATGAAGGCGAGCGCCCAGCCGCTGATGACGCCGGGCAGGATCAGCGGCAAGGTCACGCGGCGGAACAGCGTCCCAGCCGCCGGCGCCGAGCGAGACCGCCGCCATCTCGACCGTGCGATCCATCCCGGTTGCCGCAGCAAGCGTCAGCCGCAGCGCGAACGGAAACACGATGATGACATGCGCGATGATCAGCGCGGCGAAGCTGCCGCCGAGGCCCGCCGAGGTGAAGAAGCGCAGGAACGCGATGCCGAGCACGACATGCGGGATCATCAGCGGCGACAGGAACAGCGCCGCCAGTGCGTCTCGACCGCGGAACCGATAGCGCGCGATCGCGAGCGCCGCAGGCACCGCGAACAGCAGCGCCACGAAGGAGGACAATGCGCCAAGGCCAAGACTGACCCAGAAAGCATGGATGAATTCGGGATAGTTGGCGATCGCCCTGAACCAGCGCAGCGAAAAGCCGTTTGTTGGCAGCGACAGGAAGCCTTCAGGCGTGAACGCGACGAGGCAGACGACGAGGATCGGCGCCACCATGACGATGACGAAGATGGTGTGGAAGATCAGCGCCAGCGGCCCATTCCGGCTCATCGGAACACCTCCGCGTAGCGACGCTCGATCAGTGTGTTGCTGCCGACGACGATCAAGACCAGCGCGGCCAGCAGCAGCGTGGCGACCGCCGCACCCAGCGGCCAGTTCAGCGTGTTGAGGAACTCGTCATAGGCGAGCGTCGCCGCGACCTTGAGTCGGCGGCCGCCGATGATCGCGGGCGTCGCAAAGGCGCTGGCCGAGAGCGAGAACACGATGATCGCCCCCGACAGCACGCCGGGCATGATCTGCGGCATGATGATGCGGCGGATGATGGTCACGGGGCCGGCGCCGAGTGACATCGCGGCATTCTCGATCTGCGGATCGAGACGCTGCAGCGCCGCCCACACCGACAGCACCATGAACGGCATCATTACGTGCGCAAGCGCGACCACCATGCCGGTTTCGGTGAACATGAAGGGGATAGGCGCCCGGATCAGCCCGGCCGACATCATCAGCTTGTTGACGAGGCCATTGTTGCCGCCAAACAGCAGCGCCCAGCCGAGCGTGCGCGCCACCACGGAAATCAACAACGGCCCCAGGATAACCAGCAGGAAAACGCTCTTCCAGCGTCCGCCCATGCGGTTGAGGATGTAGGCTTCGGGCGCACCGAGAACAGCCGTGAGCAGCGTGGTCAGGATCGCGATGCGAAACGTCCGCCCGAACATTTCGGCATAGTAGGGATCGGTCGCAATCTCTCGCCAGTTCTTGAGGATGAAAACCGGCTCGATGCCCTTGTACTGGCCCCAATCGTGGAACGACAGCATCACGGTCATTGCCAGCGGAATCAGGAGCACGCCGACGAACAGCATCAAAGCGGGCGCGGTCAGCGCCCACGGCGAGCGTGCGTTTCGTTCCTCGGCGGAAGCGCTCATGCGACGCCCCTCACGCCCATGTCCTCCGGCCGCCAGGTGAGGTGAACGGCCTCGCCTTCGACCGGCTGCGATCGGCCGTCATTCTGGCGGATCACGGTCGCCGGGCCGCATTCGCTGTCGCACTGGAACAGCCAATGATTGCCCTGGAAGATGCGGGTGACGATCTTTGCGCTGAGGCCTGCGTCGCCAAAGTCGATCCGCTCGGGGCGAATGCTGATGGTGACGGGACCGCTGCGCCCGGCAGGCGCAGGCGCGCTCCAGGAGCTGGCGATCAGTCGCGCAGGCGCACTGGTTCGATCGATCGTCGCGGCAAAGTCGTTGGTCTTGCCCAAAAACTGTGAGACGAAGGCCGAGGCCGGCTTCTCATAGGTCTCCTGCGGCGTGCCGATCTGCTCGATCTTGCCCTGGCTCATCACCACGATGCGGTCGGACAGCGACATCGCCTCGTTCTGGTCGTGAGTGACGAGGATCGTGGTGGTGCCGATGGTGCGCTGGATCTGGCGCAGCTCGATCTGCATCTCCTCGCGCAGCTTGGCGTCGAGATTGGATAGCGGCTCGTCGAGCAACAGCACGCTCGGCTTGATTACCAGCGCGCGCGCCAGCGCCACGCGCTGCTGCTGGCCGCCGGACATGCGGCGCGGATGACGATCCTCGTAGCCGGCAAGCCCGACCATCGCGAGCGCGGCGCGGACGCGCTCGGTCCGTTCGCCGCGCGGCACATTGCGCATCTCGAGGCCGAAGGCGACATTCTCGGCCGCGGTCATGTGCGGAAACAGCGCGTAGCTCTGGAACACGATCCCGAGCCCGCGTTTGGCCGGATGGATCGCGGTCAGGTCCTTGCCTTCCAGCCGGATCGCGCCGCGGCTGGGATCGAGGAAGCCCGCGATCATCTGCAGGGTCGTGGTCTTGCCGCAGCCGGAGGGGCCGAGAAAGGAGACAAACTCCCCCTTCCCCACCGCGAGACTGAAGTCGTCGACGATAGTCTGCGCTCCGAATTGCTTGGCGACCCCTTCGAGCTCGAGATAGGCCATCATACTGTCTCCGGTATGACCGATCAGCGCTCGACCTCGCGATTCCAGCGCTTGGTCCATTCCTCGCGCTTGTCGTTGATGACGGTCCAGTCCGGATTATAGAGCTTTGCCGCACGCTCGCCGATCGGCGCCATCTTGCCGAGCTCGGGCGGGATCACCAGTGATTTCAGCACCGGGCCGTAGCCGTAATCCTTCAGCATCACGAGCTGGATCTTGGGTTCGAGCAGCATCTTGACGAAGCTGGACGCAAGCGGCGAGGCGTTCGGCTTGGTGATCGGACAGGCGGTGGTCAGCAGCGTCGCGGCGCCTTCCTTCGGGTAGACGAAGTCGACGGGGAAACCGGTATTGGCAAAGCTCTGCACGCGGCCCGTGCCCCACACCGCGATCACGGCCTGGCCGGACTGAAACAGCTCGGTCATCTTGCCCGGCGACGGCTCATAGGCGAGCACGTTCGGATTGATCTGCTCCTTGAAGATCTTGAAGCCGGAATCGACGTTGGTTTCGCCGCCGCCGTTCATCTTCGACAGCATCACCAGCGCTTCGAGGCCATAGGTGTTGTTGATCGGCGGGATCACGAGCTGCTTGGCGTATTTCGTGTCCTTCAGATCGTTCCAGGAGGTCGGCGGCGCCCAGCCTTTTTCGGCAAACACCTTGGTGTTGTACATCAGGCCGGTCGCGACGATACCGATGGCGACCGCACGATCGTCCTTGAAGCGCGCGGTGTCGTAGAGATCGGTCGGCAGTCCCTCGAGCTTGCCGCAGAAGCCGAGTTGGATCGCCTGGTACATCGGGCCGTCGTCAACGATGGCGACGTCGATCTGCTGGTTGCCCTTCTGCGCCTGCAGCTTTGCCAGCGTGTCGGTGGAGTTGCCGGCGACGTACTCGACCTTGACGCCGTTCTCCTTCTCGAAAGCCGGGATCACCTCGTCGCGGATGGTCTTCTCGAACGAGCCGCCATAGCCGGCGACATAGAGCGTTTTCTGCTGGGCCGTGGCGACCGACGGGGCGGCGATGAGTGCCGCGATGCTGACCGCTGTCAGAAGGCGAAGAGTCTTCATGTGGTCCGATCTCCATACCGGAATGAGGTGACGTGCCGACGAGTCGCGTTGGCTGAACCTTCCGCATTTCCTTCCGCGCAAATCCCTCTCCGACCAGGGCTCCGGCCCCTGCTCGGCGGGTTTTGGCGCGATCCGGAGGTTTGAACCCCTCCAATCTGCCGAAAAAGCGGGCCGTCTCCAGCTCTGATGAAAAAGATCGCAAACTCCGGCTTCCATCGTCCAATGAATAATGGCAGCCTCTGCATGCCTAAATGTTATGAATGGAATTCGGGATGGCGCGGATCAATTCGCGGCAGGTGGAAGCCTTCCGGGCGACGATGCTGACTGGCAGCGTGACCGAGGCGGCGGCGCTGATGAAAGTGACGCAGCCGGCAGTCTCCCGGTTGCTGCGCGACCTCCAGGCGCTGTTGAAGATGGAGCTGTTCGAACGGCGCGGCACCGGCCTCGTGCCGACCGCCGCGGCCATGGCACTCTACACCGAAGTCGAGCGCTCCTTCGTCGGCCTCGAACGCATCACCGCGGCAGCAGAAGAAATCCGGGGCCGCCGCACTGGCTCCTTACGCATCGCAGCGCTGCCGGCACTGTCGAACGGCTATTTGCCCCGGCTCACCGGTCACTTCCTGAAGGAGCGTCCCAACCTCAACCTCGCTTTCTTCGGCGTGATCTCGCCGATCGTGGTCGACTGGGTGCTGAACAACCAATGCGACGTCGGCTTTGCCGAGGTGCCGATCGCGCATTCCGGCTTGCCGAGCCAGAAGCTGCCGGCGCCCGCGCGTGTGGCTGTACTGCCCACCGGTCACCGCCTCGCGGAAAAGGAAGTGCTGGAGCCCCGCGATTTCGAGGGCGAGACTTTCATCTCCCTGTCGGCGGGCTCGTCGAGCCGCCACCTCGTCGACCAGGTCTTCCATCGCCACGATGTCCGCCGCGTGCTCAGGGTCGAGACCACGCTGTCGGAGATCATGTGCGGCATGGTGTCGTCAGGACTTGGCGTCGCCATCTGCGATCCCTTCACCGCGCAGGAATTTTTCCACCCGCGGCGTCGTCGTGCGCCGCTTCCTGCCTCGCATCGACTTCGAATTCTCGGCGGTCTTTCCGGCGCAGCGCAGCCCCTCGCCGGTGGCGCTGGATCTCGTCGAGACCATGCGCAAGGCGCTGGTGGAGTTCGAGGACTAAATCGAGAGTTTGGATTGCCGAAGTAGCCCCTCACCCCACCCTCTCCCCGTAAGAACGGGACGAGGGAGCGAGAGACAGGTGCGTCCTTCACTCTAAGAGCCAGCTGAACGGGCGTGGCGTGCCGCGAGTCTTAACCTCTCCCCGCCCTTTCGCGGGGAGAGGTCGGATTGCGAAGCAATCCGGGTGAGGGGCTGGGCACTGCGTTGCCAGGAGCGGACTCCATCCGGCGCGCAAAGCCAACTCCGAAGTCGCCCTCAACCGTTGAACGCCGCCTGCGCCTCCGGCAGGTCCCAGATCTTGCCGATCGCAGCGGTCCCCGCCGCCGTGATCGCCGCCTCGTCAGCGCCGAGATAGCGGCCGCCATCGACCAGCGTGCGGCCGTCGACCATGACCTGATCGATATTGGCGCGATTGGCGAGCGCGATCAGCGCGCGGCGCGGGTCAAACAGCGGCTGAAGATGCGGATGGGTGAGATCGACGATCGTGAGGTCGGCGGTCGCGCCCGGCTCGATCCGGCCGAGGTCGGGCCGCTTGATGACATCGGCGGCGATTGCCGTGTTCGCCTCGATCAATTCGGGCGCGTTCGCGACATCGGCGCGCGCCGAGGTGATCTTGGAGATCAGCGACGCGGCATTGAGCTCGCCGAGCAGATCCATGTTGTAGCCGTCCGTGCCGACGACGGTGCGAACGCCGTGCTCTGCAAACCGGCTGAACGCGGCGGTGACGCCGGCGCGCGCGAACACGCGCGGGCAGTTGAGAACCGTCATCCCGCGCGCGGCCATCAGCTTGAGATCGTCGTCGGTGCTGAACATGCAGTGCGCCGCCATCAGATCGGGCGCCAGCAGGCCGAGCCAGTCGAGATATTGCGCCGGCGTGCGGCCGCCATAGCGCTTGCCGATGGTTTCGACCTCGGCGCGGCTCTGCGCCATATGCGTCGTGATGGGCACGCCAAGCTCGCGCGCCCGCGCGGCACAGGCCTTCAAGAGATCGGGCCCGCAGGTGTCGGTGGCATGCGGACTCATCGCCAGCCCAATGCGGCCATCGCCACGATTATTCCAGCGCTGGTAGAGCGCATCCCAGGTCGCCATGTCGGCGGTGCCATCATCGCCGGAATAGTGCACGACGCCATCGGAGCCGGCCTTGGCGTCCGACGTCGAAAACAGATAGGGCGCACCGTAGAAGCGGATGCCCATCTCCTCGGCGGCATCGAACATCTCCGGGATCGAGTTGCGGAACGGCTCCATCACCGTGGTGGCGCCGCCCTTCAGGAGTTGAAGGATGCCGAGCCGCGCGACCGCCATGCGCTCTTCCGCCGACAAGATATCTGCACCGCGCTTGGTCAGCGGCAAGAGCACCGTGTAGACGATGCTCTGGTTGTTCTTACGGCCATTGCCGTCCTCGGTGTGGCTGCGCGCCACTGCTTCCGAGAAGCAGTGATTATGCAGGTTCAGCAGGCCCGGGAGAACGAAACGGCCGGGACGGTCATGCACCTCGTCCGCCCGCGGCTTGTCGCGCGTGACCGCGGCGATTGTCTTGCCTTCGACCAGAACCCAGTGGTCGCGCAACACCTCCTGCGCGCCGTCCTTGCGTGACAGCACATAGCTGCCGAAGATTGCGATCGTGCTCATGCGGGGCGTACGTTCCAGAAGACGGCGGTGCCGTCGAGAATGCCGGTGATGGCTTTGCGATAGGCGGTGGGCTGCTTGTACAGGCCGATCGGAATATAGGGGATTTCCTGGAAAGCCACTGCCTGGATCTCACGGCAGATGCGCTGCTGCTCCGCGAGCTCGGAGGCCGCCAACCATTGGCTGCGCAGGCCGGCCATCTTCTCGCTCGCATACCAGCCGGCGACCTTGCCCTCGCCACGGATGTTGGTGTTACCGGCCGGATTGAGCCAGTCGATGCCCTGCCAATTGCCGACCGCGGCGCTCCAGCCGCCCTGGCCGATCGGATCCTTCTTGAGCTGGCGCTGCAACACTACGGCGAAATCGAGCCCGGCATATTCGACGTTCATGCCGGCCTTGCGCAAGGAGTCGACGGCGATCTCGCCGAGCGGCTTCTGCGCCAGTGAGTTGGTGGGGACGAGCACCACGATCTTCTCGCCATTATAGCCGGCGGCCTTGAGGTCGGCCTTCACCTTGGCGTAGTCACGCGGACCGCGGAACACATCGAGGCCGACCTCGCTCGCCATCGGCGTATTCGGCGCGAAATAGCCGATCGGGGAGACCTGGAAGCTCGGATCGGTACCGGCGACCGCGGTCATGAAGGCGGATTGATCGATCGCTCCCAGGAGCGCGCGGCGAACGGCTGGGTTATCAAACGGCGGCTGGAGATGATTGAGGCGCAGCATACAGGCATAGCCGCGAGGATCGAGGACGCGCGTCTCGATGTCCCCGGCAGCCTTGATGATCGGCAGCAGGTCATGCGGCGTGGTCTCCTGCCAGTCCTGCTCGCCGGTCTGCAACGCAGCGACGCCGGTGCCGGCATCGGGCGTGGTGGTCCAGACCACCCGATCGTAATGCACGATCTTCGGACCCGCGGTCCAATCCGGCTTTCCGTCGCTGCGCGGCTGGTAGCGCTCGAATTTGGCGTAGGCGTTGCGCGCACCCTGCACGCGCTCGTCGGCGAGATAGCGGAACGGGCCGCTACCGATCACTTCGGTCAGCGGCTTGAACGGATCCTGGCTCGCCAGCCGCTCCGGCATCATGAAGCACGCGTTGATCGCGGCCTTGCCGAGCGCCTGCGGCAATAGCGGGAATGGACGCTTGAGGCGGAAGCGGATGGTGCGGTCGTCGGCGGCCGACAACTCGTCCGTCGCCTCCATCAGCTCGCCGCCAAAGCCGTCGCGCGCGGCCCAGCGGCGGATGCTCGCGACGCAGTCGCGGGCAAGCACGCGCTCGCCGTCGTGCCAGAACAGGCCGTCGCGCAAGCTGAGGTCCCATTGCAGCCCGTCGCCGGAGACGACGTGGCCCGACAGCATCTGCGGCGAGACCTGGAGCGAAGAGCTGATGCCATAGAGCGTGTCGTAGACCATGAAGCCATGGTTTCGCGACACTTGTGCCGTCGAATAGATGGGATCGACGAAGGCGAGGTCGATGACGGGAATGAAGCGCAACGTGGTCTGGGATTCGGCGCGCAGGATGCCCGGGAATGACAGCGCCGGTACAGCGGCTGCGGCCTTGAGGAGCGAACGACGGGAGACGGGCATTGCAAGAGGCTCCTGAAGGATCTTACGTGTTCAGCAAGACCGCGCCGATCGCAACGGCCACCGCCTGCTGCGCCGGCTCGACCACGGGCACACCGATGGCATCCGCAATCGCCGCGCGGTGCGAGGCCATGCCGGCACAGCCCATCACCACGACGTCGGCGCGGCATTGCGTGACCAGGGCGCGGCCGGCTTCGATCAACCGTCCCCGGATATCCGCGCCTGCCGTCTCGGCCGCGCTCGCACCGACCGACCAGCTTCCGGCATAGCGGCTATCGACACCCATCAGCCGCACCATCCGCTGCTGGCGGCGGATGCTCGACGGCGACAGCGCGATGATGCCAAATCGCTCGCCCAGCATCATCGCGCGAAAGATGCCGCACTCGGCGATGCCCAGCACCGGGCGCCCGGCGGCCGCCTCGCGCACCGCATGCAGGCCGGGATCACTGAAGCAGGCGAGCACGAAGGCATCCGCATCGTCGCGCGTGACGCGATTGACCAGCGGCATTACGACGCTGTCGGCGTCGCGCTGCGAACTGATGCCGGGCGGGCCCTCGGCAAGGCCAACGACCTCGATCTCCGGTCCGCCGGCGATGCGCAGCGGCGCGACCGCATCATCGATCGCCGCCGTCACCGAAGCGGAAGAGTTGGGATTGATGACGAGGATGCGGGTCATGGCGTAGCTCAATTTTTGCCGGCCTCGTGGCGCAGGAAGTTCGCTGCGATCTTCTCACCGGTCGTGATCCAGACATCCGGGCACGACTTTGCGTAGGTCAGGAACTCACGCAGCAGGCGCAGCCGCATCGGTCGGCCGCTGCATTGCGGATGCAGCACCGTCGTCACCATCGCGCCCCAGTCTCTGGTTTCGTCGAGCTCGTCTTTCCAGATCGAAAGCACATGCTCCTTAGGGAAAATCGAGCGCGGACTGAAGCGCGCGGACAGGCCGTGCATCCAATCGTCATAGCTTGCGGTCACCGGCAGCTCGATCGTGCCCGGCTTGCCGTCGGCGAGACGATGGCGATAGGGCCGAACGTCGTCGCGGAACGACGAGGTGTAGACGATGCCGTGACGCACCAGCGCCACGCGCAGCTCCTCGGTGAATTCGCCGTAGGGCGCGCGGTAGCCGGTCGGCCTGACGCCAAGCCGGCGCTTGAGCGCCTCGAAACCGCGCTCGAGCTCCTCCTCGATCCAGGGATCGCCGGGATCGGGAAGGAGGTGGTGATAACCGTGATGGCCGATCTCGTGACCGGCCTTGAGAATGGCCTCAGCCATCGCCGGATGCGCGTCGACCGACCATCCCGTGACGAAGAAGGTCGCCTTGAGATCGAGCTGGTCGAGCAGCTCCAGGAGTTTCGGCGTGCCGACCCGCGCCTCATAGCCGCCATAGCTCATGGTGATGAGCCGCTGCGCGTGCACCGCGTCCTTGCTGGTCCAGGCGCTCTCCGCGTCCACGTCGAACGACAGGAACATCGCGGAATTGTACGGCTTCGGCCAGGGGTATTCCGGCGCAGGATCCGCGGTGTTGGCTGGGGTGAGCGGGATGCTCTGGAGTGCCTTACTGTCCAGCATTGAGGGTCGCCTTTTCGAGTGCGTTGTCGGTCAGTTTCCACTTGGCGAGCAGCGTGCGATAGGTGCCGTCCGCGATCAGCGCATCGACCGCCTCCAGCATCGCTTGCTGCAGCGCCTTTTCCTTGACCGGCAGAGCGATGCCGGTGAACTGCTGCGCGATGGGCTCGCCCACTGTCGCATAGGTGCCGGGCTCGAGATCCATGATGTAGGGCAGCGTCTCGTTGCCCTGGGCGGCGGCGTCGATGCGGCCCTGCCTGAGCTGGGTGCGGGCGTCGGCCGAGCCGTCGGTGCCGACGAACTGGATCGGGTTGGTGCCGCAATTCTTCTCGCTCCAGGCCGCGATCTGCGCCGGGAACATGGTGCGGCGGCTGGCGCCGACCTTCTTGCCGCAGAGCGCGGCTGCGTCCTTGAACTCCGCCTTGCGCGACTGCTGCACAAAGAACTGCGGACCGCTGCGCAGATAATCGACGAAGGACGCGATCTCGTGCCGGCTCGCATAGTCCGTGAAGCCGGACAGGATGGCGTCCACCCGCCCGGTCGAGATCGACGGCATGAACTCGGCAAAGCTGGTCTCCTGCCATTCGATCTTGACGCCGAGCTTGCGGCCGATGGCCTCGCCGAGATCGATGTCGAAGCCGGACAACGCGTTGGTGGCGGGATCGCGGAACTCCATCGGCGGATAGTTCGGCACCAGCGCGACCTTGATGCTGCCGCGCTTGGCGATCTCCGCCGGCAGCTCGACTGCCATGACCGGAGCGCTCATGGCGCCAACGAGTGCCGCCGTAACCAGAAGTCTCTTCATCGATACGCCCCCATTCAGATCACTGCCGAAAGAAATGCCCTGGTGCGCTCCTCGCGCGGCGCGCCCAAGACGTCCGAGGCGCTGCCCTGCTCGATGATCGCGCCCTGGTCCATGTAGACGACGCGGTCGGCGACCTCGCGCGCGAAGCCGAGTTCGTGCGTCACGACCAACATGGTCATGCCGCTCCGCGCCAGCTCCTTCATGACGGCCAAAACCTCGCCGACGAGCTCGGGATCGAGCGCGCTGGTCGGCTCGTCGAACAGCATCAGCATCGGCTTCATGGCAAGCGCGCGGGCAATCGCGACGCGTTGTTGCTGGCCGCCGGAGAGCTGGGCGGGATACGAGTCCGCTTTGGCCGACAATCCGACGCGCCGCAGCAACTCGATCGCCTCCGCACGCACCTCGTCGGGTTTTCGGCCCTGAACCTGGAGCGGACCTTCGGTGATGTTTTCGAGCGCTGTTTTGTGCGGAAACAGGTTGAAGCGCTGGAACACCATGCCGGTCTTCAGCCGCTGCCGCCCGATTTCGCGCTCGCTGAGCCGATGCAGCCGGCCGCCCTGCTCGCGCACGCCGAGGAGCTCGCCGTCGAGCCAGATGCCACCGCTGTCGATGGCGGCGAGCTGGTTGATGCAGCGGAGCAGCGTGGTCTTGCCGGAGCCGGAGGCGCCGATCAGGCACATCACCTCGCCGGGCCGGATGTCGAGCGAGACATTTTTGAGAGCTTGAAACTCGCCAAAACTCTTGCTGACAGAGCGGATCGCGACGAGGGGTTTTGTCATCGCGCGAGCCGCAATGTGCCGCGTGCAAAACGGCGTTCGAGCAGCATCTGGAGCGGTGTCAGGACCGAGACGACGAGCAGGTACCAGAGCCCGGCGACGATCAGGAGCTCGATCACGCGCGAATTGGCGTAGTAGATGTTCTCGGCGTTGTGCAGCAACTCCGGATATTGGATGACGCTGGCCAGCGAGGTCGCCTTCACCATGCCGATGAACTCGTTGCCAAGCGGCGGGATCACCACCCGCATCGCCTGCGGCAGCACGATCCGGCGCAGCGCACGCAAGCGTCCCATGCCGATCGCCTGCGCCGCCTCATATTGCCCGATATCGACCGACAGCATGCCGGCGCGCATCACTTCCGACGTATAGGCGCCCTGGTTGATGCCGAGCCCGAGCAGCGCGGCGAGGAACGGCGTCATGACGTCGACGGCGCGCGCGCTCCACAGGCCGGGAATGCCGATGGTCGGAAACACCAGCGCGAGATTGAACCACAGCAGCAGTTGCAGGATCAGCGGCGTGCCGCGGAACAACCAGGTGTAGCCGGCGGCGACGGTCTTCAGCACCGGGTTGGGCGACAGCCGCATGATCGCGACGACCACGCCGAGGAAGATGCCAAGCGCCATCGCCAGCACCGCCATCACCATGGTGTTGACGATGCCCTCGAGAATGACCTTTGCGGTCAGGAAGCGGCTGACATAGGACCATTCGATCTGGCCGGCCGCAAACGCACGCACGATCAGTGCGAGCACAGCAACGATCAGCGCGGCGCTGAGCCAGCGAAACCAATGCGGCTCGCGCGCGATCCGCATTCCCGACAGGTCGGGAAAGCCCTCCGCGAGTGCCGGTGCCGTCTTCATTGCGATGCCGCGTTCAGCATGGGCTGGGCGACCGCATTGGCGCCGAGACCCCATTTGTCGAGGACAGCCTTGTAGGAACCGTCGGCGATCATCGCGGTGAACTTCTCGGTCACCACCTCACGAAGCGCTGCATCGTCCTTGCGGAACATGATACCCTGATATCCTTTGGCAAAGGGTTCGCCGATCACGCGATATTTGCCGGGTTCCTGCGTCTGCGCATAAGGCAGCGTCTCGCTGCCCTGCACGGCGGCGTCGATGCGGCCCTGCTTGAGCTGATTGCGGACGTCGATCGAGTTCTCGCCCGGCACGTACTGGATCGTCGGCTTGCCGGCCGGCTCGCAATTCTGCTTGCTCCACTTCTCGATCTCGACCGGGAAGCTCGTGCTGCGGGTGGTCCCGACCTTCTTGCCGCAGAGATCGGTCGCAACCTTGGCTTCGTTCTCCGCCATCACGAAGAACTGCGGGCCGGTCCCGAGATAATCGACGAAATCTGCGGTCTCGCGCCGCGAGGCGCGATCGGAGATGCCGGAGATGATGAAATCGGCGCGCCTGGTCTGGAGCGACGGGATCAATTCGGCGAAGGGCGTCTCGCTCCAGACGATCTTCACGCCGAGGCGTTTTGCGAGCTCGTTCGCCAGATCGACGTCGAGCCCGACGAGGTCGTTGGTCGCGGGATCGCGGTATTCCATCGGCGCGTAAGTGGAGTTGACCGTGAGCTTCAACACGCCCGCTTGCTTGATCTCCGCCGGAAGCTCCGCCGCCTGCGCGGACGCGACGGCAGCCAAGGCTGCGATGCCGAGGAAATACGAGAGGCGCGTCATATCGGCTCCTTTGCCAACGTTGTTGGAACGTCCTGTCAGTCTGCGTCGAGAACCGCGGGCTCGATGACCCCGGCGCGTTCGGTGATCACCCTGTATTGCTCCGGCCGCCGGTGCGCGGCGAAGTTGAACATCTTGTCCTTGCCCTGGCGGCAGAGGTCGAGATCGATGTCGGCGACGATCACCTCGTCAGTCAGCGTTGCCGCCTGCGCGACAATGCGGCCATTGGGATCGACGATGCAGGAGCCGCCGATCAGCCCGGAGCCGTCCTCCTCGCCTGCCTTCGCCACCGAGATCGCCCAGGTCGCATTCATGTAGGCGTTGGCCTGCGTCACCAGCGTGGAATGGAAGGTCCGCAACGAGGCGTCTTCCGTGCTGCCGCCATTGGGATCATAGGCCGCCGAATTGTAGCCGATGCAGACGAGCTCGACGCCCTGCAGGCCAAGCACGCGCCAGGATTCCGGCCAGCGGCGATCGTTGCAGATCATCATGCCCATGATCGCGTGGGCCCAGGCCGAGCCGGCGCGGAAGGCCGGAAAGCCGAGATCGCCATAGTTGAAATAGCGTTTCTCGAGCTGCTGGTAGCGCGCACCTTGTCGCGGCTCGACCGAGCCCGGCAGGTGCACCTTGCGATAACGGCCGAGCAGCTCGCCGTCGCGATCGACCAGGACGGCGCAATTGTAGCGGCGTCCATCCGGCGTCAGCTCGGCATAGCCGACATAGAAGCCGACGCGCAGCGCACGCGCACGGTCGAACAAGGCGGCGACGTTCGGGTTCGGCATGCCGCGTTCGAAATAATGGTCGAGCGCCTCGCCTTCGAGCAGCCAACGCGGAAAGAACGTGGTGAAGGCGAGCTCGGGAAACACCACGAGGCTGGCGCCGCGGCCGGCCGCCTCCTCCAGCAGCGCAAGCATCCGCGACAGCGTATGCTCGCGCGTATCGGCTTTTTGCGTCGGCCCCATCTGTGCGGCGGCGGCGCGAAGGACACGAACCAAGATTGCCTCCAATCTGTGCGCAATGGCGCCTCAATGGGCGAATGAACCCTTTGATGCGACGTGCAAATCCGCTGCCATTACGCGGAAGCGGGACTACAAAATCAATTCATTCTGCTATGATGTTTTGGCCCAGAGTATAATCGGCAGTGATATGAACCTGCGCCAGCTCGAGATTCTCCGCGCCGTCATCCGCCACCGCACCACGGTTGCGGCCGCCGACGAACTGGCCTTGTCGCAGCCTGCCGTCAGCAACGCGCTGAAGACGATGGAGGCGCAGGCAGGTTTTGCGCTGTTCGAACGCGTCAACAACCGGCTGTTTCCGACCACGGAAGCGATGGCGCTCTACAAGGAGAGCGAGGCGATCTTCGCGCTGCACGCAAAGCTCGAGAACCGCGTGCGCGATCTGCGCGAGAACCGCTCCGGGCATCTCGCGCTGGTCGCGACGCCGCCGCTCGCCTACAGCATCATCCCTTCGGCACTGTCGGGCTTCCTGCGCCGTCGCCCGGAGATCCGGGTGTTCTTCGACGTGCGGCGCTACGAGGGCATCATCGAAGGCGTGCTCAACCGCGTCGCCGAACTCGGCTTCGCGCTCGGGCTGACACATCATCCAGGCATCGCCCATGAGGTGGTGCACACCGGCGAGATGGTGTGCGTGCTGCCGCCGCAGCACCCGCTCGCCGACCGGCCGGTGATCTCGGCCTCCGACCTGTCCGGCCTGCCCTTCATCGGGCTTGAGCGCGGCACGCGCCTCGGTGAAGCAGTGCGTGACAGTTTTGCCCGCGCCGGCGCGCCGTTCCAACCGACCGTCGAGGTGCGTTACTGCAACACGGCCTGCGTGCTCGCCGCCGCCGGCGTCGGCGCCGCGGTGGTCGATCCCTTCTCGCCGCGGCAGAACGGCGGGACCGGCCTCGTCGTGCGGCCGTTCGCGCCGACGACGCACGCCGTGGCCTATATGCTATGGTCGGAAGCAGAGCCGCTGTCGCGCCTGGCCAAGGCGTTTCTCAACGAGGTCCGGAGAGAGAGTGCGCTGCTGGAGCGCACAGCGCCACACCAGCAACATGGGGCAGGAAGCGACTGAGCTTGACCTTTACCGGAGGGCACATGGCACGCATCACCATCATCGAGACCGGGCAGGTCCCACAAAAATATCGCGAGCGCCACGGTTCGTTCCCCGACATGTTCGAGCGCATGGTCCGCGCCGAGGATCCGACCGCGACGGTCGAGATCGTCAGCATCCCAAACGGCGATACGCTGCCCGATCCGCGCAGTTTGGAGGCGGTGCTGATCACCGGCGCGGCCGCCGGCGTCTATGACGGGCTCGACTGGATCGCGTCGCTGGAAGATTTCGTGCGCACCGCCTACGCTAACAGGACGCCGATGGTCGGCATCTGCTTCGGTCATCAGCTGATCGCGCAGGCGCTCGGCGGCACCGTGCGCAAATCGGAGAAGGGCTGGGGCATCGGCCGGCACGTCTATCAGGTGCTGCCGGACAACGGCGTCGTCGACGGCGGAGCGGTCGCCATCGCCTGCTCGCATCAGGACCAGGTGATTGAGCCGCCAAACGATGCGCTGACGATCCTCTCCTCCGATTTCACCCCGCATGCCGGCCTGCTCTACGCCAACGGCGCGACGCTCACCGTGCAGCCGCATCCGGAGTTCGACGTGGAGTTTGCGCAAGTGTGCTGCGAGCTACGCGACGGCAAAGCGCCGGACGCGGTCGTTGCCACGGCGAGGAAGTCACTGGCGGAGCCGATGGATCACGCCAAGCTTGGTGGGGCGATTACGAGATTTCTGGCAAGGCGTGCGTCACTGTAGTCCGCAGCTCTCGCCACGCAGACTCTTCCCTTCTCCCCTTGCGGGAGAAGGTGGCGCGAAGCGCCGGATGAGGGGTCTCTATCCGCGGATTCAATCGCGAGAGGTGCTCGCTGAGAGAGACCCCTCACCCGTCTCGCCGCTTCGCGGCGAGCCACCCTCTCCCACAAGGGGAGAGGGGAAGAAAGCGACAAGCTCGTCTTGATAGGCCTCAGAACGGATCCGTCCCCAACCCCACCACATCCGCCGGCCTCGGCCCCGGTGCCGGCCAGTGAAACCGCCGGTCCTTCTCCGCAATCACCACGTCGTTGATCGACGCCTCGCGCCGCCGCATCAGGCCGTGCTCGTCGAACTCCCACTGCTCGTTGCCGTAGGAGCGATACCACTGGCCGCTCGCATCGTGCCATTCGTACTGGAAGCGCACGGCGATGCGGTTTTCGTCGAACGCCCAGAGGTCCTTGATCAGCCGGTAGTCGTACTCCTTCTCCCATTTGCGGGTGAGGAACGCGACGATGGCGTCGCGCCCCTGAAAAACCTCGGAGCGATTGCGCCAGCGGCTGTCCTCGGTATAGGCGAGCGAGACGCGCACCGGGTCGCGCGAATTCCAGGCATCCTCGGCCATACGCGCCTTTTGCGCTGCGGTCTCACGGGTAAAGGGCGGAAGCGGCGGGCGCGACATGAGGGCCTCATCGGTTGGCGGGAGTGCAATCTATCGCCGCCCGCGGGGGAGTCGAGAGGCCGTCCGCTATCGCCCGATCACGAAATTAGATCAGCCTTCATCAAGGCGCGGATGGACTTCGGGATCGGCTGGGCGCGGCCGCCGCTGATGAACGCGACACGCACCTCGGCTTTCACCAGCACGTTTTCCCCGCGCCGCACCTCCTGCGCCAGCATGATCGAGGCGCCCTTCACGGCGACCGGCCAGGTCACGACGTCGAGCACGTCGTCCATCCGGGCAGGCTTGAGGAAATCGAGATGCATCGAGCGCACCACGAAGGCGAAGCTTGCGTCTTCCGTCTCCGCCTGCTCGAACAATGCCTGCTGCTCGGCGCCCATCAGCCGCAGATGATTGGTCCGTCCGCGCTCCATGAAGCGCAAATAATTGGCGTGATAGACGATGCCGGAAAACTCTGGTTTGACGATATCGCAACAGAATACCAACTTCTTGATTTCGTTGGGGCGCTGGAGGGCGATAGCGTGAACAAGCGCAGATTTTTCTACGTCCCTTTCATGGCGAGCCGCAGCGCCTTCGGGATCAGCTTCAGTGTTCACCTAGCTCGCCTCGAGAGAAATGTCACCCCGGCCGCGAGCATAGCGGCCCGAAGGGGCATGCGGGACGAGTGCAGCGACAACACCGGTGTTTGAGCGGTACGCGGGAACGGGGCCGTGATAACGCTCGCCACAGGCGAGCCCGTTTTCCGAGTGCCCCCGGCGAGGAGCACTTTATGGCTTGCGCGAGGCATCGTGATCCGAAGGGCCGAGACAGCATGGCTCGGCAAGCTGGCTCATAGAGCCCCGTCCGCGGAGCGGACGCGCCCCCAACCTAATTAGACCCGTACTTGTGCCATGGGCGAAACCGCGGCACTTATGAGCCTGATTTCGGGAGATCCTATCGCGGACCTCACACCACTGACCCACATTAAGAACGTGTGCGGTTATTTGCGTGAGAGTTTCCGGGTTCGTTGCTCCGTCGGCGCCGCCCCTGACCGAAAGCCCAACCGATCGCTCCTGCATTGACGGTTTCGTCCGCGGAGCCGGAGCAGGACTGGCGTGTATCGTACTCCGTCAACCCAGCTCCATGGCCTGGCCGGAATAGTCGACGAACAGCTTCTCGCCGGCGACATGGACCTGGGGACAGGATGGGCTTGAGGGGGCCAGCCCATTGCTTGTAGCGTTCGCATAGCTGAAGCAGTCGGAGTTAGGCAAAAGACCAAGGTAGCTGGGTTGCAGACTGTCAGTGGTGCGCGCCTCCTGGTTACCCCCGATCGCAATCGCTGAAATAGCGATCACGATCGGCTGGAAACGGTGATCACGATGCTCTGGAATGGGCGATCACGATGGCTTGGACTTCGTGATCACGAACGGCTGGAACACGCACTTACCGGGCGCCCCGTCGACCTACCACGCTACTACGTCGCGACGTGGAGCGATGCCGTCAAGCTGTCGGGTGCGCAAGAGGCAGGACACCGCGCTGATCTACGCTCGCAAGCGAAGGGGCATGTCAAGGAGTTGGAGATATCTGCAACGCCGCAACCTGACGCGGCGTTTGATTCACGCATTTCTTCCAGCGCCAATGTTGCGATGCAGTTACAGCAATTTGCGTGCACGTTGTTAAGACGCAGCCGGCTCGGGGGCACTCAAGACATGGGAATAGAAATGAAGAACTTGTTGCTTATGACAGTCAGTACGGTGGCGCTTGCTGCGGTGGCCCCCGCATTCAGTGCTGATCTGCCTGCGCAACCCATCAGGCCTCTCTACACCACCGCTCCAGGACCTGTCGCGGCTGCAATCTACGATTGGAGTGCTTACTATTTCGGCGTGAACGGTGGTCTGAGCTCAGGCGAGAGTTGTTGGGAGTACCTTGGCAGCACGCCCGAGGGCTGTCATCATCCGACAGGCGGTAGCGTGGGCCTCCAGATCGGCTATCGATGGCAGATGGGCCAGATCGTGCTGGGTGTTGAGGGCCAGGGCAACTGGGCTGATTTGACCGGGTCCAATCACAGCATCGCGTTTTCCGATACTACCAACCAGACTAAGATTGACGCGTTCGGTCTCATGACGGGGCAGATTGGTTATGCCTTCGGGAACAACGTAGTTTACGGCAAAGGCGGCGCCGCAGTCATGAGCAACATCCATCAGATCAGCTCGACCGTGGCAGGAGCCAGTAGGAAAAGTGACGTTCTTTGGGGCGGTGTGTTGGGGGTCGGATTCGAGCACGGCCTCGCACCGAACTGGACGGTGGGCTTCGAGTACGACCACCTGTTCTTCCAGCCCCGCACGGCGAAATTCAGCGGGAACATTGGTGGGGCCGATCGCATCCGCGAGGGTCTCGACCTTATCACGGTACGGGTCAACTATAAGTTTGGCGGTCCGATTCTCCTGAAATATTGATCCGTACTTGTGTCGATGGCCCCGGCCTAGCCGGGGCCATTCGAAGGAAAGCATGGCCCGCTCAGAGCCCGGCCATTCAGGCAATTCCGACGTGAGATTCAAGCGCGCGATCCCGGCCCTTCGCCTTTCGCTGGCCTGCGATCCCTCCTTCTCCGGACGGCAAGCTCGGCAGCACTTGGCGGGGAACCGCCGGCTCAGCGCTGGAGCACATTCGACACCGAAAGTCGGCCGTAATCGTGGACAGGGTAGTCGCAAGGGCGACGAGCTCGGAACCTGCGTCGATCCCGCGGGAATGATACTGCTTAGCTTGCGGCTGCCGCCTTGCCAGGGTAAGCGGCGCATCGCCGTCGCAATCGAGGCAGACGAGATCGTCGAACACAGCTGCCTCCGCTGAGGCGGCACGGCAAGATCCGCCTGCAAGCGTTGAGGACATAATAGATCGGCTCATCCGCGTCTGTCGCGAACCCGGACGATAGGCAGCTCGGCTTTCCAGCATCTCACCGGCCCGTCCGATCTTTCGGATCACTCGGCCTCGCCTGCTTCGGCTACGAGCGGCAACCGAGCAGGCGAGCACCTGCCCTCCGACATCGCCGACATCGCGCGCCAAGCGCCGATGCGGACCGAGGAGAAATCATCTGTGCCGCGGGCGGGGCGCAATGACGTCAGTGAAAGCCGCGGACACGGGCGACTCCATGATGAAGCAAGGCGGCATCCACAGCAGGACTGACCCGAGTTTCTCCGGCCAGGACGCCATAACCCTCGCGCTCAGATGGCATCGCTGCCGGGCGCAAGCTCCATGGCCGGGCAGAACTCTAGTCTCGCGTCGCCTTGCAACCCGCCGAAACCCAGTCGGTCAGCCACGCCGGAGCGCGGGGAATAGGTTTGGAGTTCATTCTCGGTCCTTCACCTCGAGGGGGTTCTGCAGTTCGCACCCGTAGCAACCACAACAGGATTCCTGCAGACTCCGTAGCGCGAGACGCGTCAAGACAGTTGGATCCAAGTGGCCTTTTGCGGCCAGAGCTAATACCTTTTCGGCGAGGCACGCCTTCAACGAAGACGTCCGGTTTGCTTCGGGCACCATCCCGATCGCATCGTCCAGAACACCTCGCAACAAAGCGCATAGTTTGGTTTTCGGTGTCATGGCGCTAATCCAAAAACAACGGAGATCTGGCCGACCTCGGCTCCGGCCCGCCTGGCCGGTGGCCCCCGGAAAGCCGTGCGGAATAAACCTTCTTCGCTCCAGGGAGCGGGAGGAGTAAGGGAGACGGCCGAGCCTACAAGTACAAGAGCTAGGTTTCGGTAATGTGACAGTTCGTGCTCCGCTCATTCTGGATGCATGACGGCTTAAGAAAGCATCCTGCGGATAGGTCCTTTGGTTTTCAAGTCGACGCTTGCTGACGCTATCAACAAAAGTTCGTAAAGCATTTGGTGAGGATCGCCGAGCCGTGAATTGGGCAGCCTTAGTGGATTGCTTGTTCCGATCGCGCCAATTCCAGCTTAGGAGCTCGTCGCGCCTTTTGAGCCGGATGTGCGGCGCGGTTGCTATAGTCGGCGAGCCACGCTTGTGAATCCACGCTGCTCAATCTGGCGGTCATGTTCACGGCCAGAGCTCCGGTTCGGCGGAAACGGATTGGTCCGCAGGCGCAGAGTTGTCAAATCCCGGTTCTGGTAGTTGAAACACGACGCAACATCATCTTGAACTCTTCTGGCACGGTTCACAGTTGAGCTTACGGTGATAAGAATTTCTCTTCGAGATCATTTCGGCGTGCTCCGGCCAGCCCAGCTTGTCGCCGTCCAGGATCGCTGGTTCGAGTGGCTCGATATTCGCACCGAAACTTTCGCCCAGCTGCGCGATCCAGTGACGCTAGAACGAGCTTGGGTGCCACTGGGCTCGATTACCGTTCCGCCAGAACCAGAATGGACACCAACACATCCGGCGGTCACAAGGGCTCGCCGTCCCACGTAATGCCTACCCCTGTTTAGCACCGTATTCCATGGAGGCGGATCAAGTTTGAAACATCCCGCATGGTCGTTCTGGCTAGTCAGTCAGTGTCCGGTGCCATGTGTGACACAATTATGATTGCTCGCGGGACAACACCGTTGAGGCGTGTCTGACTCACACTGTCGAACTTACGACACGCTGGTACTTATTTGTAGAGCTAGGCGGTGTGGACTCTGAGAACCCATTTCCAGGAGCAAATCAGATTCATGGCTGTTTTCTCGGAGCAAGTCTTCGGTGTCATGAACCCGCTGGCTCGACTGCAGGTCGAACGCGACGCGGCTGCTTTGTAGCTTACCCGCCGCGGCTGTAATGGCCCCTACAGCCATCCGCCGCCCCTTTGCCTCAGTCCGCGCGCTGCAACAGCGCGCTAGCCGTCATCCACAACAACACGTCACGGGGGTTCCGATATGCAGTTGCTAAGTTTCTCCACGCCGAGCGCCATTCTCTCGAGTGCCCCTTCTCACAACTTAAGCAATTCAGCAGCGTTGCGACCGATTGACGCGGAACGGAAGGTCAGGTGTCCGTCAACTCCCTACAGCTATAGGAATCATGTGGCTGGCTTCCTTATCTCGATCGACGGCAGTGGCCCACCGTGGATCTTTGCCTCAAAGCTCCGCAGCCGCTGATAGATCGAGATCAGTTCGACGATCGTGCTCCAGGAGTTGACGAGATACTGAAACGAGGTTCGCACTTGCGTAAATGCGTTGAGGATCTGGTTCATCGCGCCGAGGGTGATCCTGCCCGCGATGATTGTGGGCGCAAGCAGCAGATAAGGAAAGATGACGTCAGTCTGCAGATAGACGATCCGGCCGATATTGAAGTACATGAAGTTCAGATAGAGCCGGAAGTAATTCCTGCGAATGTCGCTAAACAGCACGCTCAATGTCGGCGCATTGGCACGCGCCGCATCATCCTCGCCGAGCACGAGCTCCTTGCGATAGGCCGCTTCGACCCGCTGGTTGAAAAATTCAATTCCGGGCAGGCGGATGCCGATAAGCGCGAGAACGCCGGTGCCCAGGATCGACCAGATCACCGCGGCGAACACCAGCGGATAGGCAATCGAGCCGAACAGAGGCAGCTCCGTGACGTTGCTGGACAGCCTCACCAGAACCGGCAGGAACGCCAACAGTGTCAGCACCGCGCTGATGAGATTGACGCCTAGACCTTCCATGGTGCTGGCGAAGCGCATGGTGTCTTCCTGGATCCGCTGGGAGGCGCCTTCGATCGTGCGCAGCCGTGGCCAGTTGGCGACATAAAAATCGTTCATCGCCGTGCGCCAGCGGAAGATGTAGTGGCTGACGAAGAATCGCGTCATCACGCCGACCACGACGGCCACGAGCGCTATGCCGGCAAAGGTCGACAACTCGCTGTAGAACTGCTCGACCGTGACCGGCGCCGACTTCGAAAGCGCAGCCTGGATCATGTCATAGAACGGTCCATACCAGCTGTTGATCGCGACCGAGACCTGGACCTGAAAGTAAGAGGTGAACAGGATCAGCGCCGAACCAAGAATGGACCACGTCGCCCAGGGATGCGGGGCAAATAACATCCATGCCGCCGCGAACACCGTAACGGCCAGCGCAAAATAGAGATCAAACCACAGCGCCGAGGCGGACCAGAACGTCGCAAGCCCGACCGGCTTCTCCGGGGCTGGAAAGAGATTGCCGGCAAATACATACCAAAACGCCATCGCCAACGCCGTCCAAAGAATTGACGACGCAAAGAACAACTTTGGTCGAGGGAAGAATGAAACGAACATGCTCGCTGTCCTTTATCGACTTAGAACTTCAGCTCAGAAGATGAACTCGCCGCGTTTCGCTAGCTGTTCCTGACTTCCGGTCACCCGCCAGTCGCGTCGCACGCGCGATGCCTGAAAGGCCCCGGTCTAGCCGGGGCCTTCGATTCACCAGTCCGACTTCAGATCAATATTTGAGCAGAATCGGGCCGCCGAACTTATAGTTGAGCCGCGCAGTCACAAGATCGAAATCCTGGCGGATGCGGTCGCCGCCCAGCGAACCAGCAGCCACGACAAAGTTCACGTCGGCATCCCGCATGAACAAGTGGTCGTACTCGACGCTTACCGACCAGTTCGGCGCGAAACCGACTTCGATCCCGGCGCCCACAGTAGCACCCCAAGGGCTGCTATCAGCGCCCGCGAACTGCGCGCCCGTGACTGCGGAGTTGACTCGATACGTGTTGCTCGCCACTGCGACGCCGCCCTTGGCGTAAAACAGTACGGTGTCGAGCGCATAACCGATCTGCCCAGTCATCGTACCGAACGCACCAATCTTGCTCTGGTCGACATCGCCGAACGCAATGCTGACGTTGGATCCGCTCAGATCAGCCCAGTTCCCCTGACCTTCAACGCCCAGCACGATCTGGCCGATCTGCCATCGATAGCCGATCTGCCCGCCGACGGTAATGCCGGTCGCATCATGACAGCCCTCAGGGGTGCGACCATTGTAGTCCCAGCAATTCGAGCTTGAGCCCAAGCCGCCGTTCACACCGACGTAGAGGCCGCTCCAGTCGTAAATTGCAGCCGCGACAGGCGGCGGAGCTTTGGAGTAGAGAGGTTGGACGGGCTGCGCAGCCAGGTCTGCACCGGATGCGGACGCAATTGCGCCAAGCGCCACAATGCTCACAGTCGTAAGCAAGAAGTTCTTCATTTCTACTCTCATGTCTTGAGTGCCCCGAGCCTCATGCGTCTTAACAACGTGCGCGCGAATTGCTGTAGCTGCGTCACAACATTCGTGCCGAAAGAAATGCGTGAACCGGACGCTGCGTTAGGTTCTGCGTTGCAGATCATTCCCAAGTGTCCCCTTACGGAGGCCACCATGGGCGGAGCGCCACATCGGCATGCGTTTCTTGGAATCCCGGGCCCACCTTGATATCCCGCATTCCAAGTTCGGCGGAGACATCGAGCAGTTTGCTGACGGAATTTGTCGGATTCCATTCGCTTCTCGTCAGTCCTGTACCAATCGAGCAGAAATTCAATCTTCAGATATTTGATGCCATTGGTCTTGAAGAATGCGTCTCATTTCCGCAAAACCAATCTTGCTTTGCGCGACCATCGTGTCTTCGTAGTGAAGACCGAACCCGTTGAACCCCGCGCGCGCTGCCCCTTCCCTGCCTTTGAATTGGAATGGAGTGACCTCAGCAGGCCCCCAGCGGGTAAACGTGCCCCGAAAGCGCGAAATACGAGATCAGAAGCTCTACGTCATTAGCCACGGCACTATCCTCGCGCGTTCAAGCGGTGAAGTAAGGTATGGCAGCCCACAGGCCACCGGTTGCCATTCTGATATCATGGCACTCGCTGACATAAAGTGGGCGCCCCACGAAACCGTTTTGCCTATTGGAGGCCCGGACCAACTTCGAAAATGGCCGCGCGGCCCTTCATTCGATTGGCGGCGCATCCGGCGCAATGTTGTTGTCGGCACGGCACGCGGCATAAAGAGCGCTAGCCGATGCGCGGTCTCGAACGTAAGCGGCATTTCCGCGACGATATCCATCCTCTTTGAGCGACGGTGAATGACGATCGCTCGATCGTGCTGATCCGCATTCCAGAAAACAGCATAAAGATTGTACCTTCTAATGAATCCGACAAACGTGCCTTTGATGTTTTCAGACCCAAGGACGAGGCCGCCGGCCGCCTTCGATTGGGCCGGCTCCTGGACCGTCTTGACCATCTCGTCGAAAATGATCGCGCTCGGTTCCGCCCTCTTCCATGATTTTTTATCCGGAGTGGCAAGAGCACCGAGCGTTGGCGCGCAGCTCGGAAACCATCCGCCTCGCTGCCGTCAGCCAGATGGAGCATGGGGCAATGGAGACGGTGCCGCCATTTGAGAAGAGCCGCGAAATGCGATCGCGCAAGTTCGCCACGGCAGCGCCGCCGGGATAGCCGCGCCAGTCGCCAATCGGCCCGTCATCCTTGACGTGGATTTCGCTGTGGTCGCTGTGACGAAAGCGGCCGACGAAGTCCGATTTGTTTTCGTTCTTCGCCGGCTTCTGATTCATTCGGCTGGACTGTGCAATTGAGCCACCCCGGGTTTGCCGCAGCCCATTTGCTTTAACTTACGCCGCCATGATGACTTGAATTCGTTGGAGCGCTGCAAGGCAAACGCGTGAATGAGGCGGCAGATTTATCTATGCCCTTCCATAGCGAGCCGCAGCGACTTCGGGATGCGCTGCGCCTTTCCAGCTGAGATAAACGCTACCCGTACACGTGCTGTGACCAGGAGATCGTCGCCACGCCTGCATTCCTGCAGCAAGGCAATCGACGCGCCCCTCACCTCTTGCGGGACTGTGACGACGTCAAGAATGTCATCCAAGACCGCCGGTTTTAGAAAATCGATCGTCATCGAGCGCACAACGAAGGCAACACCGGGCGCATCGTTCTTGGCTTCTTTGAGTAATGCTTGCTGATTCGTTCCGAGCAGGCGCAAGTAGTTCGTTCTGCCGCGTTCCATGAAGCGCAAGAAATTTGCGTGATAAACAATCTGGCCGGAGTCGGTATCTTCGAAATAGACCCGGATCTGCATATGATGGCGGCCGTCGCGAATTTCGCCATCAAGAGAGGCTCTCACGGTGTGGTCCCCTTGCTGCCCTTTTGGGACCCATTGTCTCGCACAAAGGCGCGTTCCAGAGCAAGCGCCGAGGGGCTTTGGCTTTGTTCGCGCAGTCGGAGCTCCGGCGCACCGCCGCGTGGGTGCTGCGCGTGCCCTCAACAGATCAACAACTTAGTAGCTCGGCCTGATCTTCGGGGTGATGACGAACTGCCCTTTTGGCCCGCGATTTGCCTGCCGGTGTGGCGCTGGCACGTCAGTGTTGGATACTAGGGAGGTCCGCTTGGATACTAGAGAGGTCCGCCAGAACTTAGCGGTATTCACGATGGCTGCTGGAGCTCGGGTCGATCAAGAAGCTACTTGTAAGAGGATTGGCGGATGCGAAACAATCGACGATCACACGGACTGTGGGTGCTGACTGCGCCACCAGCGCCACAAACTGCTCCACTTACTGATGAAATTGCAGCGGATATCGTCGTGATTGGCGGTGGATATACCGGGCTGTCGGCGGCCCTTCATCTAGCTGAAGGTGGAGCGCGTGTTGCGCTTTTGGAGGCGTCTGAAATAGGATTCGGCGGGTCCGGGCGGAACGTCGGACTCGTGAATGCGGGCATGTGGCTCATGCCCGAGTTGCTTCCGGCCGCGCTCCGCGCGCCTTTTGGAGAACGGTTACTTGAACAGCTCGGCCGCGGACCGCAGACGGTATTCGAGCTCATCGAAAAGCACCACATCGAATGTGAAGTCGAACGTGCCGGCACCTTGCATTGTGCGGTCGGACGTAAGGGCTTGGAGGAGGTTGAGGCCCGTGCCGAACAGTGGCAGAAGCGTGGAGCGCCCGTCCTGGTGCTAAATGCGGAGGCAACACGCAGCAAAGTAGGCGGTGGCGACTACACCGGCGCGCTGCTCGATAAGCGCGCCGGCACCATACAGCCATTGGCTTATGTGCGAGGGTTAGCGCGGGCCGCGCTTGCGATGGGAGCCAGGATATTTACGCATAGTGAGGCCGTCATGGCGCAACAGAATGGTTTCCGCTGGAGAGTCGGCACCGAAAGCGGATCTGTAGAGGCCGACTGGGTGGTCGTCGCGACGGATGCTTATAGCAAGGGACTTTGGTCTGAGGTACGGCAGGAACAGATTCAACTGCCCTATTTCAACTTTGGCACGCCATGTCTGCCCGATGATCTGAGAAAGTCGATCCTGCCTGAGCGGCAGGGTGTGTGGGACACTCGAGAAGTCCTCTCTTCGTTTCGTCTCGATCGCTCCGGGCGACTCGTGTTTGGCAGTGTTGGTGCGCTTGAGGGGATTGGGCGATCTATTCACCGCGCTTGGGACCAAAGATCGTTGCACAAGCTTTTTCCAGGACTTCGGGGCGTCCAGTTTGAAACCGGCTGGTTTGGCATGATTGGAATGACCTCCGACAACTTGCCCCGGCTTCACAAGCTGGACCGCAAAGTCATCGGTTTCAGTGGCTATAACGGCCGCGGAATCGCACCAGGCACTGTGTTTGGCAGTGTTTTGGCTTCGTATGTATTGGGGCAGATCGCGGAGAACGACCTGCCGTTGCCGGTCACCGCCGTTGAAGCCCAGCGCTTTCGTGCAGCGCAGGAGGCGTTTTATACGGCGGGCTCCCAGCTTGTTCACCTGATGGATTCCTGGTTCTGATCACCCCAGCAACCCGGTTGGCTTCACAAGCTGCCCTCGCTCGAAGCATGCCGGTCCTCGTGATGTTGTTATGATGTGTTCAAGGGCGCCGTCATGGAACTTAGCATACCTCGGGTAGACAATCGGATGGTGAAAACGACGAGCTTGCGACGGGTGACGTTCATGACTCGAGCTGTCGGTTCTCCGCCGAATGCCAGTCCGCACCGTGGAGGCGGATCATCTCCCCGACGGATCGCTCGATGAAGACGCGCTCAACGCAAAAGCCGGCAGTGACCGAAGCCGCACTTTAAAAGGGTTTCTCGATATCGCGAGACACCAGCGCGAAGGCCCACCCCAAACTGGAAGCGCTCATGAGTTGCCGTCACGGCGGTCGAAAGGGAAGCGCCAGCCTGTGAGGCGAGTTCTGCGTCATTTCGTTTCGCTGAACCCGTCTGGAAACTCCCTTATGATGGACAGGGCAACTTCGCCTCGCTGCTTTATCCCGGCATCGTAGCGCTAGATGCCAGCGCGGCTTTCTGTTGGGGTGTCATAATTAATCCATGCGCCGAGCGCGTGCGGTGCGCGGCGAAATCTCTTCCGAATAATGAGGTTGTCCACAGGAAGCTGTGAATAGCCGGCATAAGGTTCCGCTATTTGCGGTTGCACGCCGGGAAACGTGTTCCACTGCTCGTAACGAATCGGGGAGAACCGCCAGCTTGCGACTGGCGGCCCCGATTGCCCGCGCAACGCTGCGGACTGCGGGCCAAACGCCGATGTTAGCAGCAACAGCATTACATTCGGTAAGCCCCGAGAGGTCAAGTCCGGCTTTACTCTAGTGACAGAAGTCGAATGGCTACAAATAAGAACGCCAACTACCTACCGCAATCTAACAGCGACTGTTTCGATCAGGATCAGGGGCCGGGAGTCGCGGCTCCCTTTGCCGCTCTCTACCGATGCACGGGCTGTCATCGCGAAATCGGAATTGCAGCAGGCCACACATTGCCTCCGCAAAGCAATCATGCGCATACGTCAGCACAAGCACCATTCGATGGCGTCTGATCGTATGGGCAGATCACAATCCGAAGTGAGCAACCGACAACAGCGGAAGTCCGGTTCAGCCGGGCTTCTACACTCTTGTTTGGAGATGCCCATTCAGGCGAGAGTACTTGAGAATGAGCTAGAAGTATTTCGCGGCCGGGTCTTCAGCATCTTCCACTTCCGGCATCATTACTTTCGATGCATCGGACAGCGAGCCGCCAATGGAATTCAGCATCATTCTGAGAAGATTCAGAGCTTTCGCAAACGTCTTCGCCTCCGATTTGCCGCGCAACCAGCCCACTTGCCATTGCCACTAGCGTCCGGTGGCTCCGGGTTGAACCATCGAAGGTCATCAGACAGCGTTCGCCGCGCCTCGCGCTCGTGCGGTTTGCCTAAGCATTTCGGCGGTTCGCCTAACGCACCCAAGCCGTTTGGCTCTTCGCGGCCCGAAAATCGTTTTGGATTCTTGCGAGTGCGGCCGGTCGCCCGGGCTTTGCTGAGAGGAACGCATGCGCGTGCCATTGAAATTCATTCCTTTATATAAATTGGGTATGGGGACTCCATTTGCAGCTGTGCGCGTGAACGACCCGGTCTGTGTTTGGGTTGGCCGTTCTGTGCCTTTCGAGATGCCCTACCCATGTGGAACCACGCGAGCGCGACAAAGATTGCAATCAGGTGCATGCTCCGAACAAACATCTTCTCGGAAGCAACGGCAATACGGGCAACGGCGATGGATGAAGTTACGATGCTCAACGCGGAGTTAGATCGCTGCAAGGCTGAGCTGAGGGACCTTAACGCGAAGATGAGCTCAATTTCCTGCACGCAGCCGGTGGACATGACCGCAGTCGAGGACGTGGCGAGGCGAATTCGCCAAATTGCCGAGCGGGTCGAAGTCTTGACGCGCACCATCCTCCACGGTCCACAAGCCGGAACACAATAAGGCTGCCAGGAGCGCTGCCGGGCGGCCAGTTACAAAGCTAACCCGGCAGAGAGATGCCCAGGTTAGATCATATTTCTAAGCCTTGCGTGTTCTTGCAGCAGCTCAACTTCTTCTGTCTGAGCCCCTGTTGCTTTCGTCAACTGTCGGCCACCTAATCTTGCGAAGCGATTCGCGATCACCGTAGGTCGCAGGAACGTGCGCTTTTAGATGACGTAACGTGCGCGACACGCGATGCAGCTTCTGCGCTGCTACGGTCGAAAATGTCTTAAGCGGGCAGATATTCTGGCGGGAATTGTGCGAGGGCTTTAGCCTCTTCGCCCTGCCCGTGCGTTGGATGTAACCGTTGACATAAGTGCGATGGCAAGGGCCGCGTCCCCAAGCCGGATGATGAGCGGACCTGAGGCGCATTCAGCGAAGCTCGAGTCTGCCAAGGACCGCGAGTGCTCGCCACGAAAGATCGCTTCGCGGTCCTCAAATCGCGTGTTGCTCAGGCAGTCGCCTGCCGAAGCCCGACTTCCCCATGCCAACCGGAGCGTCTTCAGCGCAAAGGCCCCGTCTCCATGGAGCGCCGCCCGCGAACACTTGCGAATGGCGCCTCCTTCATACTCAACATTTCGCGTTGTCGTGTTCAGCCGTATCCGGCTGAAGACGTTAATGTCGGAGACCAGACACTAACGCGCGAGTATTCCGTCGCCTGAGCCGAAGAACATGGTTTTGCCCTCTTCAAGCGGGGCTCGCAAATGGCTTTGGTGGCACGTGGATTGCTGGGACACCGAAAAGAGCCCGTACGATCATGACGGCCTCGCAGTCGCCGGCCCAGGAGTCCAAATGAAACTTGCTCGATTGATCGCGGGCGTCAATCATCTCCATTCTCGCCAGCATTTCAACTCATCTAGTGTGTCGATGCCCATGCCGTAGTAGTTAGGTGCTACTATACGTGGCGAACGACGTGGCACCCGCACGGAATCTATGCTTAAGGTCAGATCATGAAACCGGTTCTCGTCTTCGATTGGAATGGAACGTTGCTCGATGATGCATACGCACTGCTCGAAACCACCAATGCAATTCTAGATCGCTTTGGTCGTACAACGATCGACATGAAGACGCTTCGGGAACATTGCGACGTTCCGCTGTCTCTTCTTTATCGCAGCCTCGGACTATCGCGAGACGAGCTTGCGACGGTGGATCGCGATGGGAGTGCAATGTTTCACGACGCCTATGAGGCTCTTGCGGGCAGAGCCGATCTACGCGAGGGCGCGCGCAGAGTCTTGGAGTTGGCGCGCCGAGAAGGGGCTTCGTCCATCATCGTGAGCAACCATATAGTCGACCCTCTGCGCTACCAATTGAGAAGACTTGGAATCAATGACTGCATCGACGATGTGCTCGCGTTCGAAAGCCGCGACACGCAATACAAATCGACAAGCAAAGGAGAGCGACTTCGTCTATACATGCAGAAGAACAACTTGAAACCAGCGTCAACTTTCATCATCGGCGATATGCCGATCGAAACGGATATTGCACGGAATCTCGGACTGATAAGTATAGCCATTACCGGGGGATTTGTTTCCGAGGCGCGCCTGCAAGCGGCGCATCCAGACTACACGATTAACAACCTTCATGAGCTGTTGCCAATCTTACGAAGCTACGGTTTTTTTGGAATGCACAAATCATGATCGGCGAAGATCACCGCACAGCGTCTGTAAAACCTTGATCATGTCGTCCATGTTGAACGAGTTTATCTCGGCGATTCGAACTCCGCCTTCGACATCGCACGCGTCGCATGGCTCAACTCAGTCGCGAGTCCAGCATCTGCAATACCGAACCCGTAATCGGGTACCTGCCGCACTCGCGGCATTCCAGGCACCTGTAGTCGTCACCGGTGGACTGCTCGAGGCTTGACGATGCCAGATCGAACAATAACCCATCTCTCACCCACACATTGCCGCTCTTACGACCTCAGCGATCCCAGATAGTCGAGCGTGTTGGCAAGCGTCACATTGTAGAATCGGAGAGCAACTTCACCCCGGGCGTCGAACGCTGACCCCAGCTATTCCATCGCAAGTCAGTACTGGTCTGGACGAAATCAGCAGTAGGCCGGGGTCATGGTTGGACGCTGACGGGGCCAGTTGGGCATCCGGAACTCCGCAACCGTAACAGCACCAGCGCTCGTGCCGCACGGTACGCCAAAGGCACCGGTTCGGTTTGACGCGCGGGTCGCGCTGCCGGATGGAGATGCGCTTCGCCGCTGCTGGCGGACATAGTCCAATTCGCTCCCACACCCCCTACCCAGGGGACCTGTTCGTGTGCGCCACAGGCGAGTCAACGACCTGACTTTCTGAGCCGCTGGGAGAACTCGGCGGCTGCTCCTCAAGATGCATGCGCTCGCGCGCGTTCGCGGGCTTCGCGGCGACGCTGGAAGCGCTCGCGTCAGCGGTTCGCTCGTTCCGAGGGCTGGGCACCGATGGCACCGGCCCGGCCGTTTCGACTGGGACCTTCTCCGTCGGCTCGTCTTGGCCTCGGCGCGCCTCCATGGTCTCGAGCACAACTCGCCCTCTCACCGTGATTCTCCAACCGCCGTTTTGGCGCTCAACGAGGCCGTCCGAAAAAATGTCCAGCCCGGGAACGCGCGCGGCCAGCCGTTTGGTGCGCTCGGCCCATTCCGGGCCGCTGGTCGCGAGGATTGCCATGTCCCGCTTGAGGTCCGCCATCACGGCAAATCCTTGGGGGTAACTCACCAGGATCTTCAAGACTGTGACCTGGAAGTTCACTCCGCACCTCGCCCGATCAACGCCACATGATCGACGCTCGGGCCAGGGCTTTACGCCCTATATGCCGCAGCAGCTTCGGCGTTGTTTCGTCGGTCTTTGCGGCTTCGACGATCTCGGAGGCCAAACCAGCGCCGCTCCCCTTGCGCGGAAGCGTCTGGCAGACCTCGTCAAGTACCGCTTGCGATAGAGCGGTCGTGGGGTGTTCAAACATGGACGCCTATCCTACCGTAAGTCTTTCGACCTTGGGATTCCCGCAGTTGAGGTAAACTCTGCCGCGTTGCGCACGAGGGCTCGCGCTCTACTGATGTACCGCGGTCTTGATTCTGATCGATGCGGACTCAAATTGGTAGGCCGAGCTGCAGCTCGGCCTACGGTTCGCCCTGGCGTGAAGACAAGAAGGCGGATCGGCTTTGGAGCGGGTATCTCGTTTGAAGGAAGACGAGCGACAAGTTTCGAGCTCGCAGCGGCTCGAAATCGGGACGCGTCCGGTCCTGCTCCGCGTGATGATCTCGAGATCGTTGAACCTGCCCCTCAGTTTAACCGTCCGGCCCCGCGAACCTTTGTCCTCGCAGTGCATCCAGACCTTCTCGATGAGCGGCTGTGCCTTCCTGACAACGGGGGGGACGCCGGGGTGTCGACACCCAGTCAAGGCGATGCCGGTGATCTTGACGACGCGGCGCCGCGTGCAACCGCCCGCAACTGACTGGAAAGCGCACACAGCAAATATCAGTCTCCTCACACCGGCGTCGGACTTGAACGCTTCCCCGATGGTAGCAAGCGAACTTTCTACGTGGCCACCCCGCGCCGCAACAATGTGACGAATTCATTTGCATATCCGTCACGTGCAGCTGCCTGCATCAGCCGAGCGACTCGGTCGTAAGCTCGTCGTGCAGCAGATGTTCGCGATTGAACATGAGAGGCCTCCATCATCATTCAACATTCCGCGTTTGTCGTGTTCAGCCGTGTCCGGCTGAAGACGTTAATGTCGGGGACCAGACACTGAGGCGCGAGTATCCCGCCGTTGGCGCCGAAGAACATGGTTTTGCCCTCTTCAAGCGAGGCTCGCAAGCGGCTTTGGTGGCACGTGGATTGCTGGGACACCCCAAAGATTCTGTACGACCATGACGGCCTTGCTGTCGCTGACCCAGGAGTTCAAATGAAGCTTGCTCGATTGATCGAAAATGCCATGGACATTGCGCTGTTGCCTACGTCCGGCTTAAAGCTTTGCCGCGTTGCCCCGCGGGTGGCTATCTCCGAGGTCGAGCACCATTTTCTCGAGGAGTATTCGCACCCTCTGCGCCTGAAGTCTTCCTCGGTGCCGTTTAGCAACGCCCGAGGGGGCATTCGCGTGGGCCACGGCATCTGTCTTCCTCGCCGAACCATAATCGACCCTCGCGTGTAGCCGAGCGGATGGCGGCCCGTGTTCTGATCTACGGTGGTTGCCTCGAGGGGGAGCCGACAACCCCGCGCCTTTTATCGAAACGCATGGCTACGGTATCGAGCCCGAGCTGAAGAGCGGAATGTGAAGCGAGGGACGGAGGTGCCATCGCCCCTTGCTTCACACGAAAGCTAGAGGAGTTCAACAAAATGCGCGCCCCGACCTATTCCGAAGCCTTGGAATTCGCGATCGACCGATCCTACGACATTAACCTCGACATGTTGAGGTCACGGAATTTGCACCTTGACACGCACAACGATTATCTCGTCGGCACATATCCGCCTCTCAAGGCAATGGGCGATCTAGATGCCGAAAACTTGTTGCTTCAGGTTACGCCGTCAATTGATCTCTACTTTCACGTCCCCTTCTGTGATCAGCATTGCACCTTTTGCCACTTCGCCAAAGAAATCCATCCATCTCCCGAGCGAGTGGAGCGCTATCTGGCGGCCTTAGATAAAGAGATGAGTTGGTCGGACGCGGCACTGGCTGACAGAGCTGTTGAGACTGCTTTCTTCGGAGGCGGTACCCCCTCGTTCCTGACCAACAGTCAACTCAAAACGCTATTTGGTATGATTGGCCGGCGCTTTGATCTGTCTAAGTCGGAGGTGAGCTTCGAATTACATCCCTCTCTTGCAAAGCAAGTGGATGCTGCAGATCGCATATCGACACTGCTCAGATCCGGCGTAAACCGCTTTGTATTGGGCGTTCAGAGTCTAGATCCGAGCATTTTACGCATACTAAACCGCGGACACCGCGTGGACGAGGTAGTACAACTCGTAAGATTGCTGAATGAGATGGGCGTTGAGAATCTCTCGCTCGACCTCATGTATGGATTGCCGCAGCAAACGCTCCGTAGCTGGTACGACTCACTCATCGGCTTACTAGATTTGGGGATAGAGAAGTTCAATGTATTCCCCTTGATGTTCAAATCTACAGACCCCGTGGCCCGCCATTTGGCTCAGGGACGATATCAATTCGCCGGGGCTAAGGAGCGCATTATCATGCATTTTATGGCCGAGCACATCCTCACGACACTGGGCTATCGTCACGGGCCGATTTTCTACTGGAGTAAGCAGTCGCAGCCACACTCGGTTCAACAGCGCCGCAAATACGATTCCTGGAACGACAATAATCTGGTTCCGTTTGGGGTTGCCGGATTTGGCTACATGAGCCAGTGCCAGTTCTATAACGAGGCAGATTTAGATCGTTACCTATATAGGGTCGAGGCTGGCGAGAAGCCAGTGTGGAAGGGTGTTGTCCTGTCGCAAGATGATCTCATGCGCAGAACAGTAATGTTTGCCCTGCGAAGCAGTGGAGTGTCGCTCTCCCGCTTCGAGCGGGAGTTTGGGGTGTCGATTGACAAATGCTTTGGCCGCGAGCTGGAAAAGTTGAATGAGGCAGGCCTCATCTGCATTTCAAATGACGGCCTGCTTTCGTTAACTGCCGCCGGCACCATCAATTCGGGCGCGGTATCGCTGCTATTCTTCTCGAACAATATACTTGAGCAGGTCGCGTATAACGACAGTAGGATAGCAGACAAACGAACTGATCTGCTCGAAAAGCATGATTACTCACCGGCCGCTCGATACGGATCAAGTACCGAAATGCAAGTTGCATTTCGATGAAGCCGCGGGCGGGCTCGTTTATGGTCACTCCTTTTTCCATTTCCACTCCGCAAAGCTCGCCTTGCGAAGGGCACGACATATTTTTGCATCTGGCCGATAGTATTGATCGGCGGCAGCGAGAACGTCCGCTTGGGCTGGTCAGCAATTTTGTCACCGATGAACTGCCGCACTGCATTGCGGAAATCAAATGCAGTGAACGACCAGATGAAGCGGTTAAGGCGCTTGGACGCAGCGTCCACGCGATGATCGCCGCGAGTGACTATGATGCGTTGCTGCGAAGTCTTCCGCAGTCCGACTTCGAGATCGCTAAGACAGATATCCAATATCTCGTAAATTGTGCTTATCAGATGTCTGCGTTTGCCGGCCTTCACCCCCTGGACGCCGAGCTGACGGTGGGAGAGGCACTGAGCCGCCTTGCGCGATCAAGTTGTGACCGGCAACCCGGCATCGAGGTCCTCTCCTATGAAGATATGATCCTTACTAATCCGTTGCAGAACGATCCACGCGTATACTGCCTCGGCGCGGCCGGGGTCGAGGAACGAGATTTTTGCTTAGGCCATCAGATCATCGAGAGCGAATTGCAATCAGCAATGGACGCTCTCCTTGACTTGCGTGATGCGGCCGAGGTGGATGCGGGGCAATGTCTTGCGCTTTGCTTGGCGCGCCTTGAGTCAGCAAACTATATTCTGACGCGCTTTTATGAACATATGTCACCGGACCTATTTGGCCAATTTCGTGTGTTTTACGGAAAAAATCCTTACAAGAATACGCTTGGTCCAAGCGGCCGCTTCTCGGCCCGGATCGTGGCAGTGTCGGTGCTACTACTAGGTGAAGAACTCTTCCACCAGAAACCGCAATTCTATAGTGATCTATATCGGCTTTCCGAATATTATCCGCAGAGGTGCATTCACGAGGTATTCCGCTGGCTCTCGTCAGACAACGGGAGTGCACCGATCAAGCCGAGTTGGCTAGAAGGGAAAGCGGAGTTTCCCAGGCTTGCGACGATTTCGCCAGTAGTGGAGCATCACGGCGACGAAATCGGAAGGCTGCGCGCGTCCTGCATTTGTGCGCTGGATCGGTTTACCCTGATGCACCGAAGTACGGCGTTAAAATATACCGTCGAGCCGGGTCGTCCAATCGTCGGCGTTGAGGTATCGGAGAATGTTGAGGCTGTCCTTTCTCAGCGACTGTTGACAGAGGCGGGTCGGTAAGCTGACGGTGGCCCTGCTTGGCTAAACAGAAACGATGCCATAGGCGCGGTGTTCGACGCCCGTCGAGAGGTGATAATCGATGTCTCAAGACGAACTGATCGTTCGTCGGTTCGAGTCCGGGGATAGCGATGGTGTATGGCATCTGCACAGAAGCGCATCGCAGCATGTTGGTGTGTGTGGCCCGGAAGGGACGTGGGAGGATGATTTACGCAGTATCGGCGCAGTATACATCGGGTCGGGCGGAGACTTCGTAGTTGCCTATATTGGTCCCCAACTCGCTGCCATGGGTGGGCTGAAACGTGTCGATGACGATGTCGCAGAAGTTAAACGTATGCGAGTCGATCCCGACTTTCAGCGACGAGGGCTTGGAAGGAGGGTTCTTCGTGAATTGGAGTCGCGAGCTGTTGCTCTCGGTGTCAAGTGGATAATGCTCGACACAACAACGATCCAAGCAGGGGCTCAGAGACTTTACGAGACCGCTGGCTATGTTCGCCGCAAGGAAGGGACGTTGCACGGATATGCAGTGATCTTTTACGAGAAGCGGCTCATTGGCCAGGACGACCCCACATGAGCAAATGATGCGGATATTCGAATGAAGCTCTACGGACCGCTCAGATAAAATCGTCACATCCCGCGAAGACCCCCTTTCAACAGTCCCGCGAGATCTGGGGCCGGAATGAATCGTGTCACTGTAGCTGACGAGGACTAAAGATTTCGCAACCGACAGCCCTCGAACGCACGCCCAAACTCACACCTGCCTGAATCAGCGTTGAGCTCAAAAGAGAGCTGGAGCGGTGCGCCCGCGACTTATCGGCATCCGAGATCAGCTGGAACAGCTCAACGCGTCGACCTTGCCGCGGCACCGAAGCGCGTATCACTTATCAGCCCCCAGTCTTCCAGCAGACAAGACCTGCTCAAGGCCAATCTGTCGGCACGGCGCTCGGTCGGACAATGAGTAATCGGCTGCCAGCGGCTCCAAGTTACGAGCGTCTGTGTAGCGCGTCGATCTGGATGGGAAGGCGCGGCAATCTGGATGGCGACAGTGTCGCGGCGGAGAGATGATTGCCGCGCAGATTGTCGCGCAAGAGTTTTGTTGAAGTCTGATTGTCGCGGAGCGTCAATCAGCGACGGTTTTCGGTGCCGCGTGTGAGGCGCGCCCTGGACCTCGCTTCCGTTCGGCGCGGTGCGCCTGCGACATGAGGTGCCCCCAAGAGGGAAAACCCGATCCTAACCGGTCTTGCCGACTTGTGGATTCAGGAATGTTAAACTTCGCCCCAAGTACAGCATCGAATTGGCGAGCAGAATTGTCTCAAAGGCCGCTCAGAGCGCAGGCAACGCACCCGGTGACGTTGCACGCACTGGCTTTTTGACCTGGGCCAGGCCATCTTCTTCAAGTGTCGCACGGAACTCACGATACATTCCACTCGTTTCTGCCCATCTCTCTTCCCGTCGTCCAGCCATGGCTCGAAAATCAACTCTGCCTCGCCGCCTGCAGCCCATGCTGGCCACTCTGACAGATTCGGCCTTCGACGATCCCAATTGGGTCTTCGAGGACAAATTCGATGGTTTTCGCATGGTCGCGGAAATCCGGGGTGGTCGGGTCGCACTCTACAGTCGCAACGGGAAGATCATCAGCCACTCCTATGTCGAGGTCGCGAAAGCACTTGAAGGCGTGAAGGCGGACGCTGTCATCGATGGCGAGCTGGTTGCGATCGGAAAGGACGGCGTATCCCATTTCCAGTTGCTTCAGAACGCCCTGCGCCATGAGGCTAAAGCTCGTGAAGCTCAAGACCGCCAAGTCGCCGTTCCCTGCCAAGGTGAAGGATGAGCAGGTCACGACCTGGGTACGCCCTGCATTGGTCGCAGAAGTGAAGTTCGCGGAGTGGACCAGCAAGGGCGAGCTGCGCCAGCCGGTCTATCTCGGGCTGCGGTCTGACAAAAACGCGAAGGACGTTGTTCGCGAAAGGAGCCGGTCGCGAAAATAATGCGCTTGTGACGAAGCATACGACTTAGAATTCAGCCGGCTTCGCGCTCGGATGTCGAAGGCCACGGCGGCAGGGGCGGCAACCCGAGAGCCTTGCGTACCGGTCCGAACGATCGCCGGTAAGCTGCGCATGCGCCAAGGCTGGCGAGCGCCTCATAATGAGCCGGCACCGGGTAGCCCTTGTGATCAGCGAATCCGTAGCCGGGGTGACGCACGTCGAGCGCCCGCATGACCCTGTCGCGCTCGACTTTCGCGAGGATGGAGGCGGCCGCGATGCGGGCGGACTTGGCATCGCCCTTAATAATTGCCTGCTGAGGGATGTCGATTTCCTTCCACCGCTTCGCATCGATCAGCAAGTGCTGCGGCGTCAACCCTAGCCCCCGGACCGCCCGCTGCATCGCCTGGATGCCTGCCCAATAGATGTTGATTGCGTCGATCTCCTCGACCTCGACGAATGCTACGCACCAACTCTCTGCCTCTTCTTTGATTTCCTTCGCGAGTTCTTCGCGAGCCGCGGCGTCGAGTTTTTTCGAGTCGTCGATCCCGACTATCCGCGTGCCTGGTTTAAGGATCACGGCTCCAGCGGACACGGGCCCGGCGAGAGGGCTCATTCCCGCCTCGTCCACACCTGCCACGGCAAAATGGCCGCTCTCCCAGAGCGAGGTCTCGAAGCGGAGCATCTTGCGGAGGCGCTGCCCTTCGGACCGATTTCGAAGCGACGTTTATCGATTGCAGCCAGGATGGCACGCGCTCCCGCGCGGCTGTCGGCCCGCAAGATCTGCTCCACGCTGGCCTCGAGCGGTCTTTTCTCGACGATGTAGCGCTGACGCAATACGTCTAGTGAATACTGGGACATAACGCCCTTCGTGAAGACTGTCTGTAGGGAAGCGTGTCGGTGAATTTTGTGGCGATTGTCTGAAGTACCTATACCGCCTCATCGGCTGCGCAACGCCCTCTCGAAGGAACTGGCCCGCTTTCACTTCCGCGTCGCCACTGACACCGCGTCCATCTGCCTCAGAGGGAACCAAGGGGTGTGTTCATCCCGAGCAAGGCCAATACGTCATGCCGGCGACGGAGAAATGGCGATGGCATGCTAGCCGCGCTAGCCGAGCGCCCGCTTAACCTCGTCCACGGCCCTATGCCCCGTTGCTTCGGCTTCGCCGTCTGTCGCCTTTCCTGGCGTCGCGCACCGCCCGCCGGGCCACCATTAGCCTGTCGACGAAATGATCTCGCGTGACATCTCGAGAGTGTGATTTGCCCTCCGCCACAGCCTCCCGCGAACAACAAAACAGGGCCGTCCGGCGTCACCGAATGCCTCACGAAATACCTAAGCCGACTTCCGCTGCGGCTTGGCCGCCGGCTTCTTCGCCGCGGCCTCTTTCGCCGGCTTTTTGCCTGCGATCGGCACCAGCATTTCCTTCTGCCCGGCGGCCGCCCTGCGCGGCTTTTTTCCTGATTTCTTGGATGCCTCTACCGCGGCCCCCTCTCGTCCGATGCTCTTGCGCAACGCGTCCATCAGGTCCACGACGTTCTCACCTCGCGGACGCGCTTTCGCGGTGATGGGTTTGCCCGCGCGCTTCTGATTGATGAGATCAATGAGCGCGGTTTCGTACTGGTCTTCGAACTTGTCCGGCTCGAAATGTCCCGCCTTCTGATCGACGATGTGCCTGGCGAGGTCGAGCATGTCCTTAGTGACTTTGACATCCTGGATGTCGTCGAAATACTCCTCCGCGGCACGGACCTCGTAGGGATAACGCAGAAGCGTTCCCATCAGCCCCTTGTCGAGCGGCTCCAGCGCGATGATGTGTTCGCGATTGGTCAGCACCACCCGACCGATCGCGACCTTGTTCATTTCGCGGATCGTTTCGTGGATGACAGCGAAAGCATCGTGTCCCACCTTCCCGTCGGGGCGCAGATAATAGGGCCGGATGAGATATCTCGGATCGATCTCGCTGCGGTCAACGAACTCGTCGATCTCGATGGTTCGCGTCGATTCCAGAGCGACGTTCTCGAGTTCCTCCTTGGTCACCTCGATGAAGGTGTCGGTATCGACCTTGTAACCCTTGACGATGTCCTCGTTGTCGACCTCCTCGCCGGTGTCGGCATCGACCTTGGCGTATTTGATGCGGTGGCCGGTCTTCCGATTGAGCTGGTTGAACGAGACCTTTTCGGATTCCGATGTGGCCGGATAGAGCGCTACCGGACAGGTGACGAGGGAAAGACGCAGGAAGCCTTTCCAGTTAGCGCGGGGGCCATGCCGGGGGAACTCCGATACTGATACCGGATTCAAGACGAACCACCCGGCTTGGTTCCGACATCGCGGCCCGTCCCACAGGAGGATTTTTCTCAGCGGCTGGGACTCGACATTTGTTCTTGTTATGTTCTAATTCGCGCATGACCGACCGACCCGCGAGCTGGCGCATGCCGACCCCGAAACAGATGGAAAAACTGGCCGCTGAAGCCGACCGTAGACGAGCGCCGTCCGCTGCGGGTCCGGATGTCCCGCTCCCGGCCGAATATTGGGAATCAGTCCTCAAAGACCCTCGCGCCGGCGCGACCGTGGCCCAGGCCCGACAGCGACGCCTCTCGGAAATTAGGGCCCACGTCCTGCGCATCTCCTGCCGCCGCTGCGAGCGAATTGTGGAAATCCAGACCGCCGATGCAGTCCGATTATACGGCGGCAACGCCGTCTGGAAGGACGTCGCGCAGCGGCTGCTCGACAACACCTGCCAGCAGCGCACCGGCAGGCATGAAGAAGACGGGTGCAGGCCAGCGTTCGCGTCGCCGTAGTCGCTCTGGATTTGCCGATCCGATCTCTTTGCGCGGGGATGTCCGGATGGCCCCGAAGTATCACCCTACGCCCCTGTCGGGCGGCGATCGCAAGGCTCTGGCGAAAGAGCTCGGTAAGGCGCGGGCAATGGCCAACATCCTGGCTACCCGATCGGCGGAGGCGCGAGCGAAGGGGGAAGCGCTCATCCAGCAGGCCGACAAGCTGCTATGCGAAAGCTGGAACGAGCGGATGTGGTCAGACGGCGAACCAATAGATCCATCGCCCACCATCGATCAAGCGGTGAATGGCGGCTTCCCTTGGCTGGAGATCCAGTGCGCGCGCTGCAAGTCGCCGAGCGACGTCGATCTCGCGGCGATGAAGCACCCGCCGACCACGTTCGTGCATGATCTTGCCAGCCGGCTGCGCTGCCGCAAATGCGGCAAGGCGGGCCGGCGTCCTTCCGCGACTCTGCTACAGTTGGCGCGGCAGCCGCGCCACCCTCGGACCGAAGCCTGACCGATGTGCTGGTGTGGACGGCCTCTCATCCCCACGGTTTGATGACGCTCTCGGCGTCACGGAAGATGATAGGAAAGTCTAATGAATATTCCCGTTCGTATCGGCATGGACACTTCGAAGTCGGTGTTCCAGCTTCACGGTGTTGATGAGAATGAGGTAGTGGTCGTTCGGCGCCAGTTTCGGCGAGCCGAGATGATCCGCTACTTCGAGCGGCTTCCGCCAGTTCTCGTCGCCATCGAGTCCTGCGGCAGCTCGCAGCATTGGGGACGCCTGCTGCAATCGTTTGGACACGAGGTAAAGCTAATCCCACCTCAGTATGTGAAGGCCTACGTGAAACGCGGCAAGAACGACGCGGCCGACGCCGAGGCGCTGTGCGAGGCGGTTACCCGGCCCAGCATGCGGTTCGTACCGGTGAAATCGAAGGAACGGCAAGCGGCTTGCATGTTGATGACCGTGCGAGAACGCCTGGTCAGCGTGAAGTCTCAGCTCTCCAATGCTTTCAGAAGCTATGCCGCTGAGTTTGGTATCGTCGGTCCCGCCGGCCGGCAGAACGTAGCCGCACTCATCAAACTTGTGCTGGAAGACGATAGCCTGCCGGAAATGGCGCGGGATCTCTTCCGCTTTCAGGCGGACGAGTATGCTGCGGTTGAAGCCCGCCTGGCGAAGATCAAGGCCAAGCTGATGAAGTGGCATCGCGATGATGACATCAGCAGGCGTATTGCGACAATTCCCGGCATCGGTCCGATTGGGTCGTCGATGCTCAGCATGAAGGCACCACCGCCCGAGACGTTCAGATCGGGTCGCGACTTTGCGGCATGGCTCGGACTGACACCCAAGGATCATTCAACCGGCGGCGGGCAAAGACTCGGCGGCATTACAAAGGCTGGAGATTCTGTACTGCGATCGACGTTGATTGTCGGGGCCACCGCGCTGCTGAGGTATATCCGAAGGGTCGTCATAAGCCCACACCATGGCTCGCCTCACTGCTGGAGCGAAAGCCGCCGAAATTGGTTGCGGTGGCATTGGCCAACAAGTTTGCCCGCATGCTTGGCGCTTGATGATATCGGGCGGCGTGTACAACCAGCCGGTAGCAGCCATGCCGACTTGATCTGAAACGTATATGGTCATCCGCGCCGACAATCGGTCTGGAAGCTGGTGGGCGCGGCCATCGCCGGGCTAGAAGAAGCCGGATGCACCGAAATGTAGCCGCGACCTGACGACAAGCATGATTCGACGAGAGCAGCACGGTTTATACTTTCTAGGGTATGGACCGTGAGGCACCGCAGTGACTGAATGACGGGAGAAGCTTGAGCAACAACGCCATAAGTTGTGCCGATTTTTCCGACTATTTTCATTCGTAGATCCAATTTGCCGGCGACACATCCGGAACATCCATGTTGTTGCGTTCGAGGACGGTTCGCGGAATTCGACTGAGTTACCTGGAGCGGCGCGGCGGCCGCATCGGTATCGTTTTGGTCCACGGCAACTCGTCCTCCAAGGAGATCTTTGCTCGTCAGATATCGGCCTTGACGCGGACCGGATACGGCGTCGTCATCCCCGATCTCCCGGGTCACGGCACGTCGGACCGTTCGGCCACGCCGCGGCGGACGTATAGCTTCCCGGCCTACGCCGAGATGTTGCATCGTCTGATGTCGGACCTGGGCTATCGTACCTACCATGTGGTTGGCTGGTCCTTGGGCGGTCACATCGGCATCGAGATGCTGGCTCGCTATCGCGTGGTCAAGTCGCTCCTCTTGACGGGTACACCTCCTGTCGTGCTCACGCCCGACGGTATCGCCGCCGGCTTTCGATGGACGCCATCGACGGCACTAGCCGGGCGACGAATCTTTTCAAAAGCTGATGCCACTCGCTACGTTCGCGCGATGATGGGAGCGCGCCGCGCGGCCTCTGATCAGGTCGAGACTGCGCTCCGTACCGACGGAAATGCACGGTACTGGATGGTGCATAACGGCATGGCCGGCGTCGGAGTGGACGAAGTCAAGACCCTTTCGGAGGACCAGCGTCCGCTGGCCATCGTTCAAGGCGCGGCGGACCCATTCTTAAGGACGGAGTACCTCGCCGCCCTGCCCTACAAGCACATATGGCAAGGAAGACCGACGTTGCTTGATGCCGGGCATGCGCCGCACTGGGAGCGTCCGACGATCTTCAACGACCATCTTCTTGGATTTCTGGCGTACGCGGATCAACACTACCTGGGGGGGCAGAATGATCTCGGGAATAGAGAGTTTCATCGACACGACGTTGCATGCTCGAACTGATGCCGAACTGAAGGGTCTCTTCCTGGCCTCGATGAAGTCGGAAGGATACGAGAACGCCGTCTTCGCGCGCGCCAGAGAGAAGAGGCTGGTTTCCATTCCCTGGAGCGAATTTCCCGAGGGGTATCTGGACACATACAAATCGAGCGAGTGGGATCGCATCGATCCAGTCGTGCAGCACGTCCAGACGGCGCGCGGGCCATTTCACTGGAATCAAATCAATCCAGCGGGATTCTCACGCCGGCAGATCGAATTTTTCGAGGAATGCCGCGAGCTTGGGGTCCACTCAGGGCTGACCGTTCCCATTCGCGGTCCCTGCCGTCAGACGGACCTGATATCGCTGAGCTTCCGTGGCCGGGGCAAGCCCGCGTCGGACCGCCTGTCCTGGGTCTATATGCATTGCGTGCAGTACTGGTTGAGGTACTGCGACATGATGGATGACCACCGCCCGGACGAGGTCTCCCTCACAGGCCAGGAGGTGGAATGCCTCAAGTGGTGCAAGGAAGGGAAGACGAATTGGGAGATAGGCGAGATTCTAGCGATCTCCCAGAAAACCGTCGAATTCCATGTGGGGAACGCGATGCGGAAACTCGGTGCCGGCAACAGGATCACCGCCGTGATCATGGCTATCCGAAACGGGCTCATCCCTCTGTAGCGGCGGCGACACGGTTACTTCGATGACCGAGACGACGATTGTCCTCAAGACGGCAAGTGCCTTCTGAAACAGGTCAAGCTCTATGTTCAGGGGCGCCATCACCTTCAGGACTTCGTCGTTCGGGCCGCAACACTCGACCAGAATGCCGGCTGCGACAGCCCTATCCGCGACTTCTGCTGCGTGCTCAGCCGCAGCGAACTGCACACCCTGCATCATTCCGAGCCCCTTGTGACGGAGGTGCTCCGGGTACTCCGCCGCCAGGCCGACGCACCATAGGCGCAGGCTGTCGGAGCGGGTTCTTACGCCGTCGACGAAATCGTCATCCCAGAGATCCAGGGCGGCGGCGCCAGTCGCAAAAGCTATCGAGTTTCCGCGGAAGGTCCCGTTGTGCTCACCGGGCGCCCACACGTCGAGCTCCGGTTTCAGCAGCAGGAGCGACATCGGATAGCCGTAGCCGCCGATGGACTTCGCCAGACACACCATGTCCGGCACGATCCCGGCGCGCTCGAACGCGAAGAATGATCCTGTGCGACCGCAGCCGGTCTGGATTTCGTCGACGATCAGAAGTGCTCCTATCCGCTTCGCTGTCTCGGACAGCGCCGCAAGCCAACGAGGCGATGCAACGTTCAAGCCGCCCTCTCCCTGCACGACCTCGACTACGATTGCCGCGACCGGGTCGATGCCACCGGAAGCATCGACGACCATGGCCTCGAAACGGGAAAGGTCGCGCGAGCCGGCGCCGCAATAGCCTTCGAAGGGCAGACGGACTACCGGATCGAGCGTTCGACCGCCCGAGCTTCGTGCCACACGCGAGCCCGTAGCTGCCAGCGCGCCCGATGAAACACCATGAAACGCGTTGGTGAAGGCGGCTATGCCGTGCCTGCCGGTAACCTTCCGGGCGAGCTTGATGGCGGCTTCGACGCAGTTCGCGCCGGTCGGTCCTGTGAATTGCATCCGGTAGGAGAGTCCCCTCGGGGCCAGGATTTTGTCTCGGAAGCTCGACATGAAACGGAGTTTCGCCTCGGTGTGGAAGTCGAGTGCCGCGCTCAGACCGTCCGCCGTGATGTAATCGATGGCCGCTTTCTTAAGGTGCGGATGATTGTGTCCGTAGTTGAGCGCGCCGCAGGCGGACATCAGATCGATATAGGACCTACCGGCGGCGTCGAGTATCGTCGCGCCGCTTGCCGAGCTGAGCAGCGCAGGTAACCGACGGCAATAATACCGAACCGAGGATTCATTCTCGGCGAAGAAGGCGACATGGTCGTTGCGGAGTTCCGGCCTCATGCGTGCGTCCTCCGCGGAATGGGCGCCTTCTCCGCATTGGAGATCATCATCAGCTTTTCACGCACCAACAAAATATCGGCCGCTATTGCCTCGTAGCCAGCATCGGTAGCCGCCCGGCTGAGGTACGTGAGTGCGTCGGCGATGTTTTCTGCCGCGTCTTCGTCCGCGGCCAGAACGACCGTCGAACGTTCGGAGTGGTTTCCGCTCATGCGGCGTCCTTTCTTGGGAGAGTTTCCGCTCCAAGCGATAGAACCCTCGGAGCGATGCCGAATTTCTGGCAGTGCTCCGTCGGGCGAATGAACGCTGTCGGAACAAAGAACGCGCGCTCCAATTCGCCCTCGATTTCGTGCGCAGGCCCCAGCCACCGGATCCCCGATTTGATGAAATGAGCAAGGAGATGCTCCCGAGTCACCCCGATCATTCCGGTCGCCCCGCGAAGAGAGAGAAACTCCTGGATCGCACAGAGAAGCTCCGGGAAAATGGTTCTGCGTATCGCCGGCGAGACGGCCTTGTCGACGCATACGCGCGTCACCTCGAAGACATCCGGTGATTCCGGGAGATTTCCGTCCGTGACGAGATACGGCCAGTAGCTCTTGAGCATGTAGGGCCGTGTCGTCCGGAGCAGCCGGGCCAGCCCTCGCACCACTCGAGCTTCGTCGCGCCAAACCAAGTAGACCGCCGCTGGGGTGTCGAACTCGTCGAACTCCAGCCCTCCATAGGAGGAATGATCGAGTTTCCTCCTGCAGACGAACACTTCGTGTCTGAGACGAGCCTGAGAAGCCAAGGCATCCTGGAAGAGATGCGCCGTCGCAATCGAGAAAGCTTCGATCATGCAATGCCGCTCCGTTGCAGGCATTCGATCAAAACAACCGATGACGCGATACTGGGAGATTCCCTAAGGCCTCGGTCTCATTTTCGCAAAATTGATGACCTGAGCAGTCGTCGCCGCTCCTTGGAAGGCCAAGAAGCCTCGCGCTTGCGCCATACCTGCAAGCGTATAATATACGTTCCGACGTATGGCCGTTTCGACGCTGCGATGGTCATCGTGGCGGATGGCCCGAGAATCGCGCAATTCGCCCCGTAATGTGCTTGCAAGGAATGTGCGCCGACTCCGGTTGGAGCGCGGACTTTCGCAGGAAGCGCTTGCGGCGGAGGCGACGACGCGGCAGGCCCTGATCAGCAACCTGGAAGCCGGCGTCGCCAATCCTACACTGGAATTGCTCATCCGTCTCGCCCAGGCGCTTCACGTCGACATCCGGGATTTATTTGAGCCCTCGCGGGGATGATCCGCGGCAGGTTTGCCGGGCAGCTTGAGAATTTCCTGACATTCGGCCGCCCGCCGAACGACTTCCCGCTAGATATGGTGCTTCGCCTTCTTGAGATAGGCGACCACGGCGTCCTCGACGATCTCGTATGCATTCCGCTTCTCGTCGATGGCGGCCTTCTTGAGCGCGTCGAGTATGTGCGGCATCAGATACATCGACGTGGCTTTCCGCTTGTCTGGTCTTCCGGCGACTGGCTCATCTTTCTTCCCGCGTGGCATGATCGGCTCCTTTGGATACCTAGATATCCAATATCAGGGAGCTGCGGACCCCGATAGCCTTTCCGGCCGTTTTCCACGGCGGTGGATAGGATATCCAGATATTTAGATATTGAACTATTGTTTCTCCTGTGCTAAGGCCCCGATGTGCTTACAGTCGACCCATAGCCCCTCCTCCGAGGCACGGACTGCTCCAGTCCGGGCAGCCTGATCCGTGGATATCTCCGCGAAGCGCTGCTTGTCGACCCTTGCACCTCAGCACCGAGCTCATGAATGAAATTTCCTCCCCGCCGCCCGAATGCGGCTGAAATGGAGAACTCAATGAACTTCAAGGCCAGCCCGCCCTCGGTGGGCGGAGCGGAACCGATTCTCCACTGTCCGAACTGCAATCATCAGATCAAGCTGACCGAATCCCTCGCCGGCCCTCTGATCGAACAGAGCCGCCGACATTTCCATGAGCAGCTCGCTGCGAAGGATGCGGAAGTCACGCGGAGGACGGACGAACTCCGCCATGAGCGCGACCAGCTCGCCCAGCAGCGGGAACTGATGGAGACCGAGATCTCCCGCAAGATCGGCGAAGAGCGTGGTCGCATCGTACTGGCGGAAGGCAAGAAGGCGCGCGAATTGGCCGCAGCGGAGATCGCGGCCAAGGAGGCCGAGACCGTCGAGCTACGTAAGACGATCGAGGCCAACAACGCCAAGCTGGCGGAGGCCCAACGGACGCAGGCGGAGCTGCTGCGCAAACATCGCGAACTGGACGAGGAGAAGCGCGAACTCGACCTTACCGTCGAGAGGCGGCTTCAGGCGTCCTTGCCGGAGATCAGGCTCAAGGCGCACCAGGAGGCCGACGCGTCCGCCCGCCTCCGGGTCTTGGAGCGGGATCAGACGATCGAGTCCATGGCTCGCACCATCGAGGAGTTGAAGCGCAAGGCCGAACAAGGATCACAACAGGGACAAGGCGAGGCGTTCGAGCTGGAGCTCGAGGACGTGCTCCGTGCCCGCTTTCCCACGGATGTCGTCGATCCGGTGGGCAAGGGAGAAGTCGGTGTCGACGTGACCCAGCGGGTGAACGCTAACGTCGGCCGGAACGCCGGCACCATCCTTTGGGAGACGAAGCGCACGAAGGCATGGAGCGATGCATGGCTCGCAAAGCTCCGAGACGACCAGCGGCGCTGCGGAGCCGATATCGCAATCATCGTCTCCCACGCGCTGCCCAAGAATGTCGATCACTTCGATCTCATCGATGGCGTCTGGATCTCCCACCCCCGCTGTGCCGTCGTGTTGGCCGTCGCGCTCAGGCAGACCTTGGTGGAGGTCGAGGGATCGAGGACGGCCCAGCAGGGGCAGCAGACCAAGACGGAGTTGGCCTACCGCTATCTTACCGGCACCAAGTTCCGGCAGCGTATCGAAGCAGTGATCGAGAAGTTCAACGACATGCGCGACGATCTCGACAAGGAGCGGAGGTTCATGACACGGCAGTGGGCGAAGCGCGACATGCAGATCCTCGCCGTCATCGAGTCCACGGTGGGCATGGTCGGCGACCTGCAGGCGATCGCGGGCAAGGCCATGCCGGAAATCTCGAGCCTGGACACGCTCCTGATACAGTCCCCTGAGCGTATCGACGTCGACGCCCCGTAAGACCACCGCCCAGCGATCTTCCGGCACGCATGGCTGGAGCAGCACCGACATAGAGCCGCCCGGTCCAATTGTGCAGATCGCAAAAAACGCTCTGGTCTATAGATATCTAGATATTTGAATATTGACATATCAAGACACCCGTGATACGTATGATCGCAGGATGGGATCAAGGAAAGGAGCTGGCGATGGCCGGCAATCGCGAACACGACTTCAGCAGCCGCGGCTTCGATCCGGCTCGGCCGGTGTCGATGAGGAGCCAGCAGTTCAGGGGCGCTCCCCTGCACGGCCCCAAGACCTTCGGCTGGTCTCACGGCAGCACGGCGACCCCGTCGGGCCGCTCCTTCGTCATCACCCGCGCGTTCCAGGGGCCGCGGCGCACGGTCTAGACCGCCCACCTAACCAGCCGCCCGTCCGACGATTTCGGACGGGCGGACCTCATGATCGCCACGGAGTACGCGTGATCGCTTGGTTGTTTTCCGACACCCATTTGGAGATGTCGGTCTGGGATCTTCCCCAGGAACGGCCGAAATACGACGTCGTCATCGTTGCCGGTGATCTGATTACGCGTGCCGAGCGCGGCGTGGCCTGGCTTCGGGATCGCTTCCCCGACACCGATGTCATCTATGTCGCGGGTAACTTGGCTCGGTTCGTTTGTATCTTCGCAGTCTCAAGAACGGAAAATCGTCGGAGGTCCACGACGAACCCGAAAGCTTCGTCGGCGCGCATCTCCGGATCCATAGCCACCAGGTCCGAGATGGGCCATGTGTCGACGCGGCTGTCCTGAATAAGGTCCGTCAACCCCGATTTGAGAAGCTCCCGCCGAACGCCTGGACCCGATTTCCCGCCGCCAGATACGAACTCGTGTTGCGGAAACAACTGGCCCAACATTGCATCGAGATCAGCGACGGCACTGGGTGTTTTCGACGTCCTGAGTTCGTTCAGGACGGTTAGCGCTTCCTGCAGTTTCTTGACGCGTTCGAATTGCTTTTTCCTGGCCTTCTCGCGCGCTTTGGCCTGCTCCTCCGACCTCGAATTATCCTGCGTCCCCGCAGTTCCTGTATCGTCCACGCGGTCGACCGTCGCCATGCCGAGTTGCTTCGCAATTTCCTCGATGGATTGTCTGAGCAGGTGCCTCGGCGTCACATGATGATCGTTGAACTCATCGAGAGCCTTTTCGGCTTGGCGCGTGGCCGTCTCATAGAGCGCGGTAGCATGGTTGGGAAGCCAGACATCCGCAAGATAAGTCTTCAGACCGATCACCGGGATGTAGACGAGGTTTGCACCGCCTTTTTGCTGCTCTAAATCGCAATCGGCCGTCAGGATCACGCCAAACCGGCGCCAGGGATTGCGCCAGTTTTCGGTTCCAGGATGTGCGGCAATAATGTCCCCCTGGCGCAGAACATTTCCGGAAAGAGGCTGCTCGCATTCCATCGATGCGCACTCACCAAAGGTCGAGATTGATTGATTCTGCTAATATATTTCAGGGACGGCCTCAGTAATCAAGCGTCTCCGTCGCTACTTGCGCCGGCTTCGCCAGGCCCGATCGGCCCGCCGGACGGCGCGCTCCTCGTGCTTCTTCTCCGCATGCCGTACGGCGTCCGTAACTGCCTTCGCTTCCCGCCGCACCCATTTCGCATCCACAGAGAACAGTTCCGCGATGCTCGCGGTCGTCATCTCGTCGTGGCCGAGGTCCGTCACCGAAACGACGCTTCGCTCGCCCAGGCCGAAGACGTGAGCGGTCTTCTTGGCGTGCCCCTTGGCAAGCTGCAAGGCGAGAGGATCCTCCAGATAGGTCAAGAAGTCGGCCGGCGTCGGCTTATCGCCCGCCCAGAGGCTCTTCATCGCAGTGCGATGCAAGATAGCGGAATTGTTCTTCAGATGGTGAGGACGCACGATGTGGAAATTGCGTTCCTGAAAGAATCGCTTCACGCCGGACGCATCGGTAACATAGACGCCCCCGACATCTCCCGTCATCGCATACGGCAAGGAATTGACGACGCACGGGACGATCTTCTTATCGGCGACGTCTATTCCGGTTCGTTCGAGGACGACATCCCGATGGATGGCCATAGCCTCGGCCAGGCGGGCGACCTGCTTGATCGCAGATCCCATTTCGAGCGTCAAGTTGTACGCCGCCGTCGGATTGTGTCCAGACAGCGACTTGTTCTTGCACTCGAGGATGAAGACGTAGTCGCCCCAAGGTACGATCACGTCGTATTCGAACTCTTCGTTGCCGATCTTGAACTTCAACCACTTGGCGTCGTACCCCAGCTTCTCGAAAAAGCCGAGCATTTCGGCTTCGAAGGCCTTTCCCTTGCGCCCGAGTTGCTCGCCGCTCCTTCCGATCGCGGACAGCGTCAATCGCGCGGGATCGGAAATCAATATGCCCGGCCCGAACATCAGGAGAGACCCGTCTTCCAGGCGTATCAGCGGTTGGTCGAAGAGGTCACGGCTCGACTTGCTGAGGGACGCTCGGTCCACGAACGTTTCCGCCGCGCCGTCCTTCAAACCCAAACTCTCGAGGCGCGAGACAAGCTCCTCTCGGGAGAGGACGAAATTGATGCCGCTCTTGCCTTCCTGAGAGTACCGTCCTTCCGCCAGACATTGGAGTACGGCGTAGCCCCGGATCCATTCCAAAAGCCGCAGCCCGCCTGGTTTTTCCTGGTCATCCACGATCGCGTAGCCGAGGATTTCGGACAGGGACACTCCGGAATGCGCTTCCTGCGGAGAAACGAACGCTGCGGGAGGAAGCGCGAGGGGCGATCCGATTCCCGACGCTTTTCCGTGCATGTTCGTTTGAAGCGACATTTCTTGAAACGTCTGAATCAGGCGATCGTTGAGCCGTTCATTGGCGAAGTAGTCGAAGGACTCGCCCCAAGTGACATGATCATACTCGATGGCGGTCTCGGCGCCTTCAGGCGCCCATGACGGCAGATCGTTGGAGAAGAAGACCTTGATCTCGCCGTCGAAATAGCGACAGCGCTGATCCATCCGTTCCCATTGACGCCAAGAAGAGGCAAGCAGTTCAGTCAGCCCGGACTTGTAAATTTCGTCGTCGGTCACGTCGGTCAATCGCGGAAGCACCAGGAACTTCTGCGCGTCGAACCAGCCGTAGCGATGAGCGAGGAGCATGAGCGTCATCGTGGTCACTTGAACGATCGCCGCGAGGACCCCGTCCGGTGAGTAGGATGATCCGTCCGGATGCTTGATGCGAAAGGACTGCAGCGTCAGCTCTTTGCGGCGCTTCGCCGAAGTGCGGAAGGCCTCCATCAGTTCGTGGTACGAATAGCTCGCTCGCGCAAGCGCGGCAGAGGCCTGCGTCTCCGGCAGCAGCTTGGCCGCAACCGTGGCCTCCTGTGTCCGCAATATCTCCCGGTAGCCAGACTCGATCCGCTCCAGCGTCGCTATCAGGTCTGCGAGTTGGGCGCCGGCATCTGATCCTGCGCGCTCGGCGATGTAGTTTCCGAGAGCCTCCGTAAACGCTGCACGAGCATCTTCGCGAGCTTCATCGGGTCTTTTCAGCAGGAAATCGGTGCTGTGCCGGATAAGCTGCAGGAGCTCGGATACGACATCCTCGTCCATGTCCAGGGTCAGCAAGTGCTTCTTCAGCTTTTCCCAGCCAAACGTTTTGAGTGCATCGTTTACGATTTTCTCCTTCAATCGCGGTTCTTGCTTCAGAGGCTTCTCAGTCCCCTTCATCTTCTTTTCCACCTTTCTGCAACCTCATGAATCTGACGCGCCATGCTCCTGGTCCCCAGCATTAGAATGCAACGACTCGGGACATCTCAATCATGTCTTCTTATGCCAATTCCTGTCCGGCATGGTCGCATCCGGAAATAATTCGGCCTGCAAAAGATCCAAGACTTCCACCGAGCGATCGATCAGAAACTCACTTGGAAGAATCTTCTTCCCGTATTCGGAATAGGCCAGATAATTATGCAACGATCGCATCCGGTCTGGACATTCGCGGTCGTAGTCGCGGAGTAGCTGCATAAAGCCGAACCCTTCGATCGATTTCTCGAGACTCTCGAGGTCCGCAATCGTGACGATCGTCAATGGCCCGACCCGCCTCCCCGCCGGGACAGCCCCCAACAACCGACGAAAATCGGCTTCCAGAAAATTCCCGAGGCCGGGCGCGTCAAGACGACTATCGTGAACGACGAGCACCGGATGCAGCACATCCATATCTCTGAATTGTCCGTCTGCGCCGAGCCATTCGCCACGAGCGATCGCTCCGATGCTCCTCGCCAACTGCGCAACGCCTTTGTCGCGCTCTCCCGGTTTTTGCGATGCTCCGTATTTGGAACGGATTTCCACGATGAGGGCCTCGGGATCCTCGTGGGCGAGCGCTTTCTCGGCAAGAAATGCGGCCTTCATCTCGATGATCGCGGCCTCTCGGACCTCGAACACGGCCGCATCGATCTCGAACTCTCTTCGTTGCCCGTCCTGTCCACAGAGACGAAAGGCCACGCGATCCACAAGACCAGCGACATGAGGGTACATGCGTCGAAGAATGTCGATGGCATAGTCTTCAAAAACTTCGCCGAATTTTGCGAAGACCTTGGTCCGGACACGCGCCGCGACATTGAAAACAGCCCCGATCGATACTCGCTCGATGAAGAACGCAGGATCGAGGATTATCCCGCGGCCATCGGCAGTGGTCATCACCGGACGCTCACGCAACCCGCGGTAGTCCAGAGTATCGAAGTTCGTCCAGAATGACCGTGCCAATTGCTCGGGAGACTGAGAAACCAGATCGAAGAAGCGCGGATACAGATCAGCGACTGGAGTGGCCGCCGCAACGGTATTCCGATCGAAGAGCGGGCCTTCCTTCCTGTGTTGCAAGGCGTAGAGCGCCATGGTCGTAGCGCAGCCGAGATACTGTCGAAGGGTCAGCCCTGTCGCTTTCTCGAACTCATCACCGAATTCGGGAAAGTGCCTGGGCATGTATTCGGTAAACAAGGCAAGCCCTCTTCCGATCGCGATGCCGATGTGAAGAGCAAGGTTCGATTCGTCGGCCCCCTTCCGGAACGCTCCAAGCGCACGACGCCTCACCGCCTCGATGTCGTCATTGGGCGCGAGCTTGTCGGAGAACACTCGTCGAGCCCATATGTCGCTGGCGATCAGTGCCGCCTTCACGAACTGGCTTCGTAGCGCCGGATCTTCGAAACTCGTGCCATCGTCGGGGCGATTCTTGCAGTAGCGGGACGCCCAGCGCATAAGCTCGCGCAGTTGGCCAGTAAAGAACACTACGGGAAGACCGCCGCCCCGGCGTCTCGCAAAAGCATTGATACGCGCAAGCTGATCCGAGTTGCAGGCGAAGCTGATCGCCTGCTCCTGACGGGGTTTCACCTCGAAATCGCCAGGTCCCGAAACGATGATGTTGAGGCGCGCGCAATGAAACAGCGTGTCATCGCGACTGAGCGTAGCGAGCACCTCGATCAGCGAACGCTCATCCGCAGCCACGCCGGGAAACACTTCGCCGACGGGAACAAAAACGCCAACTTCCGCTACGTTGCCGCCGTTGGCGCCTCCGCCAAGCAATGATCCCGATCCAGGTTTGATGATCAAGGACTTTCTGCCTCGACCGCGCTAGAGGTTCGATTCAAATCGCCGCCTTGAGCCTTCGGATTCTGTCCCGGAATCCCTCGCAACCCGACCAGCCCCGAAACCAACTCGCCTCCTTTCAGGTCATAGGGCAGACGCCAGACCTGCTGCTCTCTCGCAACCTTGATCGACAACTTACTAAGATAACGGTGAAGCCCCGTCATGATCGTCTCGATGCTTTCGTTTTCGCGCCCGAGCTCGACGTCTGGATCCATACTTCTGCCGGGAAAGAGGCTTTCGATAAGCTCCTTGTGCTGCTTAGCGTCCCAGAGAATGTTGCCCCCGATGGTCCATAGAACCGACGAATCTCTGGCATAGGTGCTCGCGAGATATGAGCAATGAGCGAGGAATTTGGACTCCTTCAATGCGACCAACTGCCGTCTGAGGTACGGATCCATCAATTGACCGAAGGATATCAACTGCCGATCGATCTCCGTTTCCAGCTCTTTGGCTTTGGACGAAATATTTTCCATGATCGGTACGCGATCGGGGTCGCTTCCAAGCGCTTTTCCCAGCTTCTCAATCGCCTCGCGGGCCTCGCTTGAGAATGGGCCGAAGTTCGCCTTTTCGATGCGATCACGACCATAGCCGAGGGCCACCAGGCCGGCCCAGAGGTAGAATGCTTTCCTGTAGGCCGATTGCACCGCATTGAATACGACGCGATCGTCGTTGATATTTTTGCGATCGGCTTCAGCCTCGATCAATCGTTCGAAAACGATGTAACCGACGGCGAGCATGATCGCATCGGCCAGGAGATTGGGAGCAAGGCTATCTCCGATCGAGCCGCCGAAGTGCCACAGCAGTCCTGCGCCTACCGCGACTATCAACACGGCGACATAAAGAAGACTGCGCGGCCTGCCATAGTAGGTTCGCTTCGCAAGGATAAGCGCTTTATCGAAACTGCTCTGATCAGGATCGGATGACATCGAAACGCCCCTGTTCTACTTCAGTCCACTCGGCACCCCGCCAAACGCCATCATACGATGTAGGAAGCGGAGCGGCAGCGCCGAAGGACTCCATCCATAGTGCAGCTACCGTGCAAGAAGATTGGCCGTCAGCCATGGGAGGCATCCACGTAGCGGTTGCTGCCGTCTCACGCTTCCTACTCCCTTAGCCTCGTCGATCGGGCACGCGCAATCAGTTCAGGCCATCGAGGCAGCCCCCTACCATCTTTTCCTGGGCTATGTCGCGCAGGCGGTAGCGACTGTCCCCGACTCCATGATCGGCCGGCGGCGGCTGGAGGACCTGAAGGCCGTGGGCTCGTTGATTGTGACAACGGACGCATCCAGCCATTTGCTTGCCCACAGCACTATGTCTATCGTAGATGAACGGGCCAGACCCGGGCCGGCGTGATAGACGCTGCCCTTCACTAATATGAATATTTTGCTTCACATCTTCGTCATGCCTCGGCGCGCGTCAAAGGCCAGACGCGGGCGACTCTATTATCCTCCTGCCAAACGGCCCCGTAACTAGGGGGCCTCCTAGGCAAAAGGAAAGCACCGGGCTCGGTGACAAGGTCCTACGGATTAATCGTGCACGTGTGTAGAGGTCGGACCGCCTGGCATTCGCCCGGCTTGCCCGACTGGAATGCCAACCATCGGCGGCGGATGGACGCTCGCGCGCGCCTCACACACGGAAAGCCAGACCGGCCATCCGACGAAGCACGGCGACGGTCCTTTTTCAGCCTAGCTCGTCCTCACCGCACCTTTTGAGCAATCCTGGCGATCGCCTCGATCGCAATTTTTGCGTCTTTCGACCGGTTGGCGACCCTCATAATCTGCTCCAGCCAAGGGTCAACCGGCCGTCGCAAAGACCCGATGGCCAGATGTTCGACTCTACTTGCAATCTTCGCGCTCCCGGGTACTAGGCCCCTCTTCACCTTGGACAGGTGTCCCTGAGTGATCCCGATCTCAACGGCCAGACGATCCTGCGTCCAACCGCTCTTATCAAGGAACTCCTCTATCTGAAGGGAGACTCGAGAGCGCTTCCTGCTTGCTGCCATCCGATGCATAATGCATATTCATACATAACTGGCAATTAGGAAACTCTCGCGGGCCCGCCCATGCAGACGATGTATACGATCCACGAGGGACAGACCTATGGGCGCCGAATGCCGCCATCTACCGCGATGCTCAGATCTGGCATTCCCTGGGGACATTTCGACGAGTTGTTCACCGCTGCCTACTGGTGCGGGCAGGCTTGGCAGGCGGACCTTCACGGCCACTACGGAGATCTGCGCCTCGGCAATTCGCTCGCGGAAGAGACGGCCGCTTGTCTTTTAGGCGGATACGGCATGCCGGCCGAGCTGGGTCTCGCAGCCTTCGCTCGTCTTCGCGATCGAGGTCTGCTCATCGGCACCCCTCCCGCTCATGAGATCGAAATGCATCTTGCCGAACCCTTCGAGGTCTCCGGGAAAAGCATTCATTATCGCTTCCCGAGACAAAAGGCGGCGTACCTGGCGACCTGTCTCAAGGCGATTGAGCATCTCGACGAGGATGCCTTGGACGATGCCCCTCTGCGCAGCGCTCTAACCGAGATGCCCGGTATAGGTCTCAAGACTGCCTCGTGGAACCGTCACCGCAACTGCCCGGACAGGTGAGTTGACTTTGGTTCGTTCCACGATGTTGCATGGATCCGGCTGACTTCCCCCACCGCCTCCACCACCTGCGCCCTTTGGTTTGACGGGCCGCGCTGGCTTACGGGGTGATTTGTCGCCTCCACCACCGCCTCCACCCCCACTGGACATCTGCTCTCCTGCGTCCGCGAACCTTATTCACGGCAGGCTAACATCGGCGCCGGCAGCGGTACCCTAGGGTCTTCACTGGGTCCGGCGTACCGATCGCCCGGGCGGGTCAACGAAATCCACGATGCTCGGCGTCAGGGGCTTTAGTTGGCCGCGGATTGTCCTTGCAACTTGGCGTGCACCATTCCACAACGGCTAGGTCCAATCGCAGCTCCAAGAGACTGCTTTCGTGCCACCGCTAAAGTACGTTGAGCAAGATGAACGCGGCCTACCGACCGGCCGCACTATCGAGTTCGATGATGCCGAATTTGAACCGCTTGGTTTCAAAGACCTCACGCCTTTGAAGGCCACTCAACCTGTCACTATCAAACTGAAGGGTCGCGGCATGCCGAAGGTCTTGCCGGCGTTAACCGAAGCCGATGAGGCCGGGCGTGCCAATTTCAGTATGACTCTCCAAAGCCACTTCGCGGCGTCCGCTATCGGTCTCGTCAAAGGAGGCTGGCTACCATCATCTTTGGCCGTCCATGCCGATACCATCGTCTTCCCTGACCGATGCATCTTCGCACAGATCGAAGGTCGTTTTGCGTCGAAGAAGCCTCGATCAGTTGTTCAACCAGACTTCCTGGACCTATTTGCCGACAGTACCGTGCGCATTAATCCCATGTTGTTCGTGATGGAAGGCAACATGCGACGCATGCCGACGGAAATGGAGGCGAGATCTCAGTTGACCGCAGCTGTAACCAAACTCCGGTCTGCGCTACCAAAAGCAATATTGATCTCAGCGACCGAGGCGGGCCTGAAAGGTGCTTTGGGTTTGCTCGCGGAGGCGACCGTCAACCTCGAACAGAAGCAAGACTTTCTGATCGAAGTTGCGCCTGTTCTGTCAGCACCGATTGCGAAACGTTCGATTTCTAAGGTGTGGAGCGAGATCATCTCGGCAGCAAGAAGCCGAGGACTTCGGCCTGGTTCGCTGACGGTCCTGGCCGCGCTTAGCACGGTCCTGATGCCTCAAGGCAAGAGTCCTGCCCGGAAGCTATGTAAATTCAGCCGAAACTATTCCCGAGACGATGCTTACAACGTTCTCGCCGATCTACGCTCACTTGAGATGCTGGTCCAACTTTTTGCGGTTTTTCCCGAACAGAGAGCAATGCTTTGCACTGCTGACAGGGCATTGGCTCTGTTTTGGACTGGCCTGCGCCCCTTCGCGTTCGGTCACCAAAATGGGACTGTTTCGTTCGAATTCGATCCCACGGTCCTATTACCCAACATGACAGAGGAACAACGCGCAACGCTGAACGAGTCATAATCTCCAACTCCGTACGGCAATCAGTCCAATACCTGCGACGTCTACAATCAAGCTGCACGGCCGCGCGCCGCCGCAGGTGCCCTCGGCCAGCGGCGATCTGAAGCCACGCATCCAAGTACCTCCTGCATTCCCTAATGGTTGTCCTCGCATGAGATTTCAAAAGGGACGAGGCCTTACTCCTTCGGAGAAGCTCCTCGCCGCATTGTGCGAGCGATCGTTTCTGTCTCTTTGGAGCTACCCAAACGTCTTCCGCAAGGAAGCAAAGGAATTGACCGATCTACTCGTCGTGTTCGGCGACGACGTAGTCCTGTTCTCCGACAAGTCATGGACGTATCCAAACAAGGAAGATGGGGCGCTAAACTGGAGACGCTGGTTCAGTCACTCCATCGCCGAATCGGCACGGCAGATCACTCAAGCCGAAAAGTGGATCATCAGACAGCCCGAACGCGTATTTCTAGATGCAAAAGAGACGGAGCGTCTTCCTATTCCGCTGCCGCCTTCGGATCGGCTTCGCGTACATCGGGTTTGCATCGCGCTTGGTGCGGCTGATTGTTGTCGAAAAGCGACGGGCCGCCCTACGCTAGAACTGTCTCCCAAGACCGTCGACGACGGGAAGGCATTTTCGATGGGACGCATCACCGGCGCCCTTGGCTGGGTTCATGTCTTTGACGAGACGACCCTACCTTTGGTTCTTAACGAGCTTTCAACAGCTCCAGATTTCATAGAGTATCTCCGGAAGAAAGAGGAGCTTTACGACGCCGGAAAATTTGAGCGAGCATCGTCAGAGAGCGACCTTCTTGGTTACTATCTCTGGCACGGTCGTACCTTTCCGACCCGACAGAAACGCTATGAAGTAGAAGCCGGCGCCTGGGAAAAGCTGGAAGCCGATCCGCAATTTCAGGTCAGCCGCAAAGAGAACAAGGCGAGCCTATTCTGGGATCGACTTGTGGAGTACCTGAACCGCCATTACTTGGCAGAGAATCTTGAGACCGGTAACGAGCATTCGATTGCCGACTATGAGCGGCTCGTTCATGTGATGGCACAAGAAACGCGCTTCTCTCGCAGGATCCTCGCTAACTGGATGACCAAGCGGGTGGATCGCGATGAAGATGGCTATGTTGGAAGCCTCGTAAGGTCGCCCCACCAATCCGACTTGGTCTACGTTCTCGTCGTCGGTCCCGGTGACCGCGGGAGAGGTCATCAAAGATACCGAACGGAGCGCTTCAAGGAGCTCAGGCCGCGATGCATAGTTGCTAAGGCAGTACATCCGGAATGTAGAACTGTCCTCGGCATCGCTGTCGATAAGAAGGGGACGAAGGGATCCTCCGAAGAATTCATGTACTTAGACGTCTCAGGCTGGACGGCGGTCCAGTTGGAGTATGCCCGCAAGGCCAGGAGAGACGCAGGGTTCTTCCTTGGTAATGGCGCGAGAACCTCGGTGATCCGCGAGATCGAGTACCCTGCCCCGCAGAAGGCCGCTGATTGATCCCGCAAAGTCCCGACCTCTCGTCCCGCTCTGCAATGCCCCGCCGCATTCTTTCGCAGGAAGGTCCTCTCTCTACCCTGTGCCTTGGTTGTCGCACCGAATTGACAATCCGAAAACGCGGCGCATATTACCCGCATAGATTGCAGCGACTTAGTTCTACTTTCCCTTTTCGATGAGCGCGAGCAACTTCCTCGCGGCCGGGTCGTCGAGAATTCGCATTTTCTTTTGGGGACCTCATGGCAAAGCGCATCGTGGTACTCTCCGATGGCACCGGCAATTCCGCATCCCAGGTCTGGCGTACGAACGTCTGGCGCACGTTCGAGTCCCTCGACCTGACGGGCTCGGACCAAGTCGCCTTCTATGACGACGGCGTAGGCACTTCCAGCTTCAAACCTCTCGCAATCTTGGGCGGGGCGTTCGGCTACGGCCTGAAGCGCAACGTGATCGATATTTACAAGTTCGTCTGCCGTAACTTCCGCACTGGGCAGGATTACGCACGTGCTTATGTCGACACCGATGCGCGCGACGAAAACTTCGTTGACGACGAAATCTATGGGTTCGGGTTCAGCAGAGGTGCCTTCACCATCCGCGTCGTGGTCGGCTTGATCCTCGATCAGGGTCTCGTGGAGGCGGAATCCGAAGCCGAACTCGACGCACTGGCCACGGAGGCCTACAGAAACTATCGCGCTCGTCACTTCAAGACCCGCACTGGAATAGAACGGCCATTCCGCGCGATCCGCGACTCGTTTCTCGGACGAAAGCGCGTGGGTCAGCTTCCTAACGTCCGCAAGGTCGATCAGATCCGCTTCCTGGGGCTGTGGGACACGGTCGCCGCCTACGGTCTTCCTGTGGACGAAATGACCAGGGGCGTCAGCCGGTACCTGTGGCCCCTCGAGCTCCCGAACAAGAGACTGGATCCCAAGAGAGTCGCGCGCGCTTGCCACGCGCTCTCGCTCGACGACCAAAGGACGACCTTCCATCCGGTGCTGTGGGACGAATCCAATATGCCCCCCGTCGTCCCCGGCCCACCGACCGTTACCAGGCAGGAAAAGCTGACTCAGATCTGGTTCGCCGGCGTTCATTCGAACGTGGGCGGCGGCTATCCAGACGATTCCCTAGCCTACATTCCGATTTACTGGATATGGAAGGAGGCGAAGGACTGCGGCTTGAAGTTCAAGTCTTCCCCCAGTGCCGACCCGGATGCCTTTTTGGCCGCCCAATCGAAAGGCGATAAGGACGGGCGTCTCTACGACTCCCGAAGCGGCCTCGGGGGCTATTACCGCTACGGTCCACGTGATGTCGATCAGTTGTGCGATTCCGGAGCGACCGATGAGCGCGATTTCGTCAAGATCGTCGCGCCAAAAATCCACGAAACCGTCTTCCGGCGGATCGCCATGGGGGCGCACTCATACGCACCGGTGGGACTGCCGCAAAGCTACGAGATCGTCGCATATGACGCCACATCCGGCGACCATCAGATCATCCGCTCCGCCGACCGGCTCCCTGAGGCTCCTGTCGGCGCTGCCACTCGCTACAAGGAGCAGGACTCGGTCATCTGGAGCACGATCTGGCGCGGACGCGGAATTTATTTTCTAACCGTATTCGCCTCCTTGTTCCTGGTCATATACCCCCTGGCCTATTCGATCCCGGCTACCTCCGAGTTCTCCACGCGCTTGCGCTTCCTATCCGACACGATACGGCTCGTGGCGACAGTCCTTCCAAGCGCAGCCGAGCGATGGGTCAACGCTTACGCGCGAGATCCCGCCCTGTTCCTTGTCTCCGCCCTTTTCATCGTAATATTGCTGGCGCTCAGCGCGGGCCTCCGCGCGCGGATCACCGACCAGATGCGCGCCCGTCTCGTCACCAGCTTGACGATTCCCAACAATCTGCCGGCGTCTCCGCCGATTTCCGACGAATGGAGACCAGGCGGTTGGCTCGAGATATCGAGCCTCGCTTTCCTGGTGGTGGCGGCGATCTATGGATTGTTGATAAATCCATTTCCTTGGCCTTCGTTGGTTTGGATGCCGCTGAGCGATCTGCTTGCTAATTTTTCGGTTTGGACGGGCTTGGTCGCCTTGGTCGCCCTCGTCGTTCTTCTCGTTCCCACGAACCGGGTCCATGCACTCCGCAGCGCGCCTCGATACAAGGCATTTATTCGCGAACTGCGTCTTCGGTATGCCCCGATCATCTTTGCGGTCGTGTTTTGTCTTCTCGGGGTCGCCATGACAAGCCACTACCTGTTCAACGTCGAAGACAGTTTCGGGAAGTTCTGTCCGGCGACGCTTCCGAGCGACACTCTGGCGGCGGTCGACCAGGCAGGTATCAAGCAGATCTGCTACGATAAGAGCTTCAAGAACTGCACCATCGACGCTTCGGCCATCGACCCCGCAAACGGAGGAGCTTGTCGAACGGCAGGAGCGGATGCTGCGAAGTGCACGGGCAAATCGATCGTCTTCGACACGCGGGCGCTTTGCGCCAGCACGGGCATCTTCGTAGAGAAGAACGCGAGATATCACCTCCTGGTCAGCAAATCTCAATCGCTTCCCGGAGGATCCGCGGTCGACCCGCAGCAACTGCAATGGCACTTCGCCTGGACGAAGTCCGATTTTCGCGGGCAAACGCTGGCTGCCCTGGGTTCTTACGACGAAGCCTCATGCGGCCCGACCAAATCATGGGAGTGGCTCGGTTACGGAGCTCATCCGCTTCGCGTGAGCTGCAACTATCTTGCGGGCACCTCCAGACAGTTGTTCGGCACGCTCGTATATTTCCTCAAGCGTTCGTTGGACCGGCCGCTGGGAAGCTTCATCCTCCGCTACGGCTCGACCGGCAACGAGGAAAATTTCATCGATGCGGATGCGCCGCCGGCGAGCGGCGATAGACTCAGCGAACCCTTTGTGCCGACCCGCGATGGTGAGCTCTACGTCTATCTCAACAAGCCCGCTTCGGGCTTCTGGCCAAGCATTGCGCACGACCTCAACAACGGCTTCGCCAAGGTCACGGTAATCCGGATCCCGCCGAAGCCGTAGTATCGACGTGGTGTTTGATGGAGTGATGCAAATGCCGAAAAGAGCCTCGTCCGTGCTTCGGCGTGCCCTGCTGATGGCCGTCTTGCTGCTGTTTGGCCTCCGTGCGGCGGCCGCGGACGAGGCGATACCGATAGGTGTCCTTCACTCGATCACGGGCGTAACCGCCGCGGACGAGGCTCACCTGAAGGACTTTGTGTTCTTCCTCGTCAAAGAGCAAAACGAAAAAGGTGGAGTTCTCGGCAAGAAATTGAGGGCAATCGCGCCGGATGCGCAGTCGACGCCGATGGTTTTCAACCTGCGTGCAGCCGAGCTCATCACCAGCGAAAAAGTCTCGGTCATCTTCGGAGGTTGGGGCAGGGCCTCGCTCTTTGCTATGGCTCCGTTGTTCAAAGGAAGTGACGCGATACTGTTCTATCCCGCAAACATCCTGAGCCTGGATTCTCTTCCGCAGGAACGCTCCATCTTCTACGCTGGCTTCTTTCCGGAACAGCTTGCGAAGGCCGCCATCACCTACATGAATTCGTCCGTGAGCCCGAGCCTATGGGTGCTTCTAGGCAACGAATCTTCGGAAGCTGGCGCGATGAACGCGATGATGCGTTCCATCCTGACGAAGGCTCGGGGCGTGCAAGATGCGGACGTTCTATCCAGAAATGTGAGGACCCCTGAACTGGCACGCGCGGCGAGCGATATCGCGAGTTTCGCCCAATCGCGAAGGTCGATGACGGGGCCCACCGCCGTTCTAACTACGTTGCAAGGCCTGGGCGACATCGCTATTTCCGGCGATCCGAGAGACAGAACGACCGACCTGAACCGCTTTCCGATTCTCTCGCTCACGCTGCGCGAGAGCCAGCTTCCGACGTCGTCTAAGGGGCAATTGGGGATCGTCGACTATTACCAGGGAGTTGCCACGCGCGCCAACACGGAGCTTCTCAGGCGGTGGCGCGCCTACACCAACAATCCGAACAGCTCGGTGGACGATGCCATGGCGTCTTACGCGGCCGCATTCGCGATGTGGGTGCAAGCGGTCGAAAAGGCCAGGACGGTCGAAGCAGCGAAGGTCATCGACGCCCTGCCCGGCATCACCGTCGAGACGCTCGCCGGCAACATCTCGGCGATGCTGCCGGATCATCGGATCACGAAGCAGGCGCGTGTCGTAAGGGTGAACGACGTAGGCAAATTCGAACTCGTCTGGTCGGAGAACGATGGCAAAAGATCGACGCCCACTGGAGGCAGCAGCTTTCCAAGTCAGCCCGTGGCGCCCCCCTCCTCGGCTCCCCTGACTCCACCCGTCGCGAACTTGCCAGCGCCTCGCACTCCGCCAGGAAGGGCCTCGATTGAACAGACGCAAACCGGGCACCGGCGCCGGCGGTAATGCCGACTTGCCCGCGAACTCAGACGTGTCGTCGGATTCCCCTCCCATCCTGGCTGCACCGACCCTTGCGGCGGCCGCCGCCGGTCCCGACTCCAGAGGTTCGGCTCAGCGCTGTGCAACGCCGACAACACCTGCGATTCCCGGGATGGATGAGTTTCAACGAGCCATGAGCCCGCCACCCTACTGCAGAGAAGGCTTCCTTGACGTCGTGCTGATCGACACAGGAGACGAGACACAGCCAGTCGGAGATCGCGTCTGCTCAGGCGTCCGGGTGGGAGGTGAATGGGTACTGACGGCGAAGCACTGCGTCGCCAAATGGACCGCCACGCGCGGCAGAGTCTTCGCACTTACGAACGGGGTGTTCGACTGCCTGGATCACCCTCCGTCCACCGACAAGCATCCGGGCGAAAGCTGCAGCCTTCCCGTGGTCGGGAGGGACGGCCAACCGACGCCGGCCGAAGATGGATCACGCAAGATAGATTTGGCTCTCGTCCGAGTACTCGCACCGGCGGGCACGAGTTCTCCCCCATCAGCCAAGGTGCGCAAGTTTGTCCAGTCCGGATCGCTTGAGATCACGCTTGCGGGGTTCGGGGCATCACCTGGAAAGATGCCTGGAACGCTCAGGGTCGGCTGGTCGCGCATTGTCGATGCGACTGCACTTCGATCCATGACCGAAGAAACCGAGTTGAATATGGCCGAGGTCGCAGTGCCCATAAGGTTCACGCAGCGATCATACGGATCCGGAAGCCCCGGCTCCTGGGCTTGCAAAGGGGACTCCGGATCGCCGATCTTTGCCGGGCGAGTTTTCGGTTACAAAGACGAGCCCCACCTGGTTGCGGGGATCGTCACGGACTCATCTTTCGTGACCGCCGCGAGGTGTGCTTCGGACGCTCCGACGCAGGGAGACAGCACGAAAATCGTCCCGCTCATGCATCCTGTTGTTCGCCAATGGCTCTGCAGCACGACAAGCAACAACCTCGATCTCTGCCGATAGGATTCCAATGCCAGACACAACCATAAGAGAACGCATGGCCGCATTTCTCGGCTCGACAATGAATTGGCTGAAGGCCGCTGGCGTAGTCGGCGTGGCGGGTGCACTGTTCGTGCTGGGAGGCCGCGCCGGATGGTACGGCTCGTCGAAGATTTCCGCAGTCCCTCTGTCGTCGTCAGAGACGCCCGTCGGCGTGATCTACTTCCTGCCGAAGACCTCCATCGTTCTCGATCTCACCTGGAAGATAACGCGATGCGACGTCGTGCAACGTGGCCCTTCGCCCAAGGATCCGCAAGACGTCATTATCGAAAGCGAGATCGCAGTCACCGAATTTGCAGCCAAAGTCGAACCCGATCCAACGCAGGGATACACGATAAAATCGGACACCATGGACGGCGCATTCTGGCGCACGGACTTGGACATCGCCTTGTCGAACGGAATGCTCGCGAGTTTCAACGCTATGAGCTCCGGGCAAATTCCGAACCAGGAAAAGTTCGAGAAGTTTCTCACCAACGTCGCGTCGACTCCCCTGACCAACAAGACTTCAGCCGGAGAAGGTGCCGATGCGGCCGGCCAACGCAAGGCGATTTGCGGCACCCGCCTCATTCAGGCGACCGAAGCTAAGGACGCCAACAGTAAAGCCCCAGGTCTGTCGGTCCGTAAGACCTTCCGTTTCGATCCGGGAGATTGCCCCGCCGGCTTTAAAGAGCTCCCCGACAAAACGTGCATTTTGAGCGGCGAAGTCCTTCTCTCGCCGCTCCTCCTGGAGGGAGGAGCCGCGTCGGACGCCCTCAATCAGAACTCAATCGAAATCCGCACTACGCGTTTCAGGACGACAGCAGGAAAACAACCACAGAGCGGAGTCGTCTATCGCATCCCGGGCAGCGCCAATGTCGAGGTGTGCAGTCCAAAGTGCGATCAGGCGGGACGCACAATTGCGGCGAACACCTTCGTGGTACCGCAGTTCGGAGCCATCGGGGCAATCTCCGTGGAACGCCGGATGTTTTCGGATCGAACGGCCCAGCTAAAATTCGGCTCATGGGGCGAACTGACGGAAGCAAAGTTCGCCGACGCAGCAAGCGCCTCTGCAGACAAGAGCGGGAAATAAGCCTCGAATTCGAACGATGGGCCGTCGGCGCTTGGGCTTCCAAAGCCAGCTACAAGCCACGGCTGCGAAGCGTAGATGCCGAAAACGGCCACCGCGCATCTGCAAAGAACGGGGAGTAAAAAGGGGGGAGGTCGTCAAAGGCTCGTCGGAGCCAACTTTGCCGCACATTAGATTGCGGCCATCCCAGCTTCAGGATCGCAGGGGAAGCGCGTTACTTTTTGCGGACCGGCGGCGTCGCCGGGACTTCTTCGATTTCACGAAAATTGATCTGTGCCGAGAGAGCCTGCTCGTACAGATGGTAGCCGGGCATCTTTTTTCCCGCGATTATCGCGGGCGATTCTGCGAGCTTCTTGCCTCGTTCGGCAAGCTCCTCGACAACTTTGCGGGCGACCAAGATCATTCTAAAATCCTCGTAACATCAACAATTTAAGCATCGGCATCTTATCTTGCAACCCATTAACGCGGTCTGAACGCCTTCACAGGGCTCATTTGTAACGCGTCACTATGTCACTTTGCTGCTGATATCAAGGATATACACAACCTTTGCGTGATCCCCATCACGGAGCGGATGCTCACCGATTTGAGGGTTGGAGCGCAAGGTCATCCGGCCCGAGGACATCCGAGAATTCCTTTGTGATGCCGTTTAGGCACACCGGTCTGTGATGGGCATATCTCCAAGCGACTGCGCTGCGATCCTCCCGGCCATCCAACGATCGGTCGACGACCGGAAGGCCTGATAGCGTCAGACGCGCCGCGTGGCAGTCCATCGGGCATTCGATTTCGATCGGGTTGTTTTGCTCGTCGTCGCGCCAGAGAGCGACGATCCGATCGGCACCACCTGACGACATGAATTTCCCCAGCCGATGTTGACGGGTCATCAGTCCGCGGGAAGTCAAGGTCAGCACCGCAGATCCCGGGTCCTCGGCCAGAATAGTCGCGTACCGCGCCGGCCACCTCGCCTTCAGTTGCGGGGCGTCCATGAGGAGAGCGAAAACGATGCTCGGCCCGATTGCCCTGATCACCTCCTGGCATGGATCGACTCGCGCAAGATCCTCGCAGATCATGGCCGAGATCACGGACGACTGCCTGATGACTGAGAAGTCGACGCGGCGACTGAGCAAGTCGATATCTTCAGCCCAGGCGAGAGATGGACTGAGACGGCCTTCCAATCCATATGCAAGGATCTCGTCGCGATCCAAGGTCCAGCGATGATGCTTTTCGCGGGTCGACAACATGACGATGCGGCTCGTTTGATCGATTGGACCGCTCGTCGCCGGCCCCCGCTGAAACACGACCACTCTTACGAAATTTCCGTGCCGGCCATTCTCCGCGGACACACCGCCTACGATGAATTCGAGCTCCGGAAAGGTGCTCGGTAGAGAGCTCTGAAGGTGCTCCCAAACTTCTTCGTTCAAGGCGAGCTCCGGAAAGATGATGCCGTGAATCGCATCGACCTCTCGACAGGACTCGACGACCAACGCCTTTACGAACTCCAGAAGCTTGTCCTTCGTCACCGACGAAAGCCAAGTCTGCTTCATGCCGAACGAGCCCCAGCGTTTGGCTCCCTCTCCGGCGTAGCCCTGCATGGGATCGAAAGCGTTTGCAGGTATCGTGAATGGGAACGGAACGAGGAGCAGGTTCATGTGCCGCTCGTCGGGCGGCGCCGGAAACCAATAAGGGGTCCAAGCCGCTCGTGCGATGCCCCTCGGCGGCAGCAAAGCCAGATGATGGGACAATGACCTCAACGTGCAGCCGACGGGGGTCGTTCTTGCTTTCGGGACGACCGATACGACATCTTGGTTCGCCGCTGAAATCGTGCTGACGCCGTCGAAGACTACGGTGGCACCGCGACCTTGCGAACCAAGCGTCTTCGCCTTGTTGAAATACACGTCGTCGGCGGCCGAGATCAGCCAAGGCCGATCCGGCTCCTCAGAAACCGTAAAGCCGAGATTTCGAGCGGCCTCATCCGCGGCTATGAACAGGAACAACGCGTCGACCCACCATTCGGCAGGCTGATCCTTCGACGACACTTGCTTGAATATGGGCGGAGATGGATGAACCCCGAAGATGCTGTCCCATGCATCGTAAAGCTTAAGAAGAGCAGCCCCCTCGCCCTCGATCCACGAGGCGAACACGGAAGCGTTCTCGTCGTCATGATGCGGCCCAGGCGTGAAATCGCGCCACGTCTTGGCAACCTCTCTGGCCGACCTGATGAAGTCGAGCGACACCTCAAGCTGTCGCGAAGAGCGCTTCGGCCTCCCCACGATCTCCGGAACGATATGATGATAGGCGCCGCTATGCTGCAGCAGATGACCGGCGACGGCGAATACGTCCGCCGGCATCAACGGCGGCATCTCGTACGGCGGCTTCATGACGCCATCTCGACCGGGCCAGGCGAAATACGGCGCGGCCGAAGACGGAAAAATTCGTTTCAGACAGTCGAGTAGAGTTTCTTCCATTATTGCGATCCCGAGCGCGAAAGGGATTGCTTGTCGCCGATTCCCAAGCCGGAACTTCCGTCACTTTCGTCAGGATGAACAACTAGGGATCGTCCTAGGATCTACGTACCGTTTATCTTCAAAGTAACTCCAGTTTCGGTGCCCACTTTCACTTCAAGCTCGAACGACTTTATCCCGTCAGGGAAGATGTAGGGCCTCCCGTCCGGTAGGGTCTTGCCGCCCTCCTTGGGAGTCAAGGCCTGGAGAGCGGTCGTCAGGGCCTGCGTGAACGGTTCGGCTGCTCTGTTACCCCCATAGTCGAGCCCGAAGGATACCCTTTCGGCGAGGTACGTCGTAGCCTCGGGCGGCAACACAAGACCCGCCTGAAGCGCCGTGACCTGCGCTGGGTTCGCAACGTTGCAATCAATGCCGACGCATTCCTGCGCAAACTGCCAGGCGAGCACCTCGCACCCCGTCGGAATGCCGGCTGGAACGGCATCTCTATCACTCCACTGCGGCGTAGCTACGCAACCCGTGTTTTTGAGATAATGAGCAACCCACAGACCGGCACATTCTGCGCCTCTCGTGACGGCATGAGACAAACCTTTCCAGGTCGCTGCCGAACTCTTGTTGCCGTAAACCGCCGGAGCGAATATCTCCGGACTTGCGTAGCCGCGAACGGCCTCGGACCAGCCGAAATAGTAGTCCGCGCTGAGCGGGTGTTCAGGCTCGACGTCCAGGAAAATTAATGTCTTCGAGCCCCGATGCGTCAGATATTGCAGGCCGAAGGCTTCGACGATGGCCGCTGCATTCCTTGCACCGTCCGTCCGCCCGTCTGCCTCCGACCCGCCGACGTGATTGGTCTGTCGCGCGATGCACAGTACCGGAATGCCGTGCGCCCGCAGGATCGGGTTCTCGATGGTGGCCTTATATTGAACCGAGCCGGTATCTTGCGGTCCCTTGAAATAACGCCCCCAGAAGGATGGCTTGCTGCCGAGCTGAGCCTCGGCTGCAGCGATCACCTTGTCGTTCACTACGTAGCTCGTATCGGCCCCCGTGGCGACCGCCTTGGTCTTCGGCATAGCTGGATCTCCTCTTGGCGTCAGGCGTGGGCTGTGTCTTTCGAATTGGATGGCTATTCGAGTGCCGCCTTCGGTTCGTCGGCTCCCTTGAACTGCCGCGCCGGCTCGTCGTCCTCCTCGAACCCTGCGACGCTGGCGTCCGGCCGCCTTATGACGACGGGCCTCGGGCCCGACATCGGAGGCATCCTGGGAAAGAGTTCACGCAGAGCCGCTTCGCCACCCCAGCCGTCGAAAGCTTGCTTCGCCTGCTGTTGGGTGGCTGAGACCGGCCAGGGAGGCGGCACCACGATCGCCGGAAAGACCAGATGGAAGATTCGCTTGTCCGATGTACCGCCTCCGACTTTGGGGAAGTACCTTCGGCTAAACGGGTTGATACCGAGCATCAGCGCCAGGGCAAGCGAAGCTTCTCCCACCGCTCGTCCTACGTCCGCGTAAATCGCCCCGGAATAAATGCCCGTCTTCGTATCTACGACAAAGGCAAGGCACCCCTTTCTCAGAGCCGCCGAGCCAGCAGGCAAGGGAAAGGAGGATCCCGTCAGCACCACATAGGGAATAGAGCTTGCATCGACATAGCACCTGGTGTCGTCGGCCGAGTGGTGCGCGGCGTCGGTGAGCGCAGTCCCGGAGATCACGAAGCCGGGGGCCGGTCCTACCGCGCCGTTCTGTCCCTGAATGCCGTGTCTGTCGCTGACGTTGAGGTTGTCCAGCCAGTCGAAACAGTCGTGATTATTGGCTGGATAGTTCTCACCGGGATAGTAACCCTTGGGAGCTCCATCGGCATCGATCGCCATCTTTGTCGTGAAGAAATAGGCGTTGGTACCCGGCCTTTGATACACAGCCGCCTGGGATGCGCAGCGCCCACGCTGGTAGTCCCATTCGTCGCAAACGCTTCCGATCTGGTCGGTCATACCCCCTCCTCGTCGCGCTCCGCGCACCTGATGTCCAGAAACCTGTCACGGAACGAGCGGCGCCCCTACTCGGGATGCGCCTAGGTGGCCGAAGAACATCAAGCCCTGCTCGCGCGGGCTTTACTAGGAAACTCCCTAGTGTTTCGTCGATCCTTGCAATCCTAAGGTCCTGGCGGTCGGCCTACCGCGGCCGCTCTGCGAGAAAACGGGAGTCACCCGCCTTGATGCGAGCCGTGGACCGACTACGATCGACGTCGAACAAGGGGGGCATTCATGGCCAAGGGATCGAAGAAAGCGGCGCGAAAAGCGGTGACTGCCGCGGTCGCACGACTGACGTCAACGACGCGAAAGTTAACCGAAAAGACTAAGCTGGATAGCGTCGGTCTTAGCGGAGATCTGAGGAAGGTGCTCAACTCCTCGGTGCTGCTTCACGCGCGTCTTGACGGCGTTGCATTGAGCGGCCGCCCCAAGCAATTGAGTGGAAACACCATCGGCGAGCTTTCGGACAGCCTGTCCCAAATCATTGCCGATGGCCCAGCCCTCACCGCGACCAGATATCCAATGTCCGCCATCAAAGCGGACGTAAAGCTCGTGATGGCGCGGATCAAGCACGTCAATCCGATCGAAATCAAGGATACCGACCAACTCAAGGCCTGGAATTTCACCCGCATCGATTGCCGCGGCTTGGCTCAAATGCTGAACCTTTACTACTACAACGAGAAGAACATGGTCCTGACACCATGGATCCATCCCTCCGAAATCGACGATCCGGAGAAGACCGTCAGCGACGTAGCCGCCGTCGTCGACGCGCACAATCCCGCCAGACGAGGAGCCGGCGCAGGCTCGCCGTTTTGACGATTTGAATGCACACGACGGGGGACATGATGCCGGGCAGGAACATAAAGGTCATAGGGACGATATCAGTCGGTCTGTGCTGTCTTGTGGCGCAGCCGTCCTCGGGAAAGGATCTGAGCCAGCAGGATCTGCAGGAGCTCCTGCGCAACTATTCGGACCTCAGTCCGAAGGAGCGGGCCCAACTGATGGGACCAGTAGAGGCGGCGCTGGCTCGCCTCAAGAAAAAGCCCGTTGTTGCGGGAGCGGCCGCCGGTATCGCGAAGGAAGTGAGATCGGCGAATGCTGCTGCCGCGCCGAAGCCGATCGACCTAAAGAAGGATAACGACATAAGCACGGAATTTCTGATCCGCGAGTCCTATGCTCCGATCGCCTACATTACGCTCGACGGAGACATCTCAGATAACGGCGCCTCGTTCACATACACGCGCAATCTGGACGGCAAGTTCGACACGTTCGTCGGCAAGGGAGCCCTCATTGCAGCCGTGCACGGCAACACGAACCTGAACTACACGGGAGACCCCAACAAGCCGCGGATGACCTATTTCAATTTCGCGCCCGGCTTGGAATTCGACACGACCATCTCCAAAGGCAAAACGACCGGCTCGATATCCGGAATGGCTGGGTTTGAGGCCGAAATCCAGAGCGGAGGTCCTTTACCGATGCAATATCTTCGGACCAACGCCACCTATACCACGGACTACGATCAACAAGCCCGCATCTATGGATTGGAGTCCATGTGGCAGCCTTGGGCGCCGGATCTATACATCGGTTCGAGTTTCAGGGCGAACGAGACGCTCGGAATGTGGGTCAGCTTCTTCCCGACCCTAGCCTCGGATTACTACCGGGTAGAGAACGCCGGCACGTTCGATCAACTCAAGAACCGGGACTATTTCTGGGCCGGAACGAAGATGAGCGGGAACGTTTGGTTCGATAAGGGCTTCCTCAAGCCCGTGTCTCTCTACGTCCGCTACTACTATCTGTACGACATGCTCCATCCTAGCCATAACGACGTGAATTACTTTCAAGGTGGAGTTAAATACAAGCTGACGCCCGACGGGCGTATCGCGCTCGATTTTCGTTACACGAGCGGAACGACACTCCGCACGCTCAATCGGGTCAACGAGTTCTACACTGGGCTCACGGTGAAGCTTGGAGAGCTCCAGAGCTCTGGCGAAGTACCTAAGTAGCAGCGGCATGCCGGCCCGATGCGCCCCGTCGATGAACGGAGACGGACCTCGGGCGGCTGAGCACAGATGCGATCCATCCTAGGGACTTCACGAGGTCTTCGCACGCAGGTGGAATTGTATGCTGGCGAGCGATCCAAATGAAGGAAGCCTGCCATGCCCCTCCTAAGCCCTCCGGCACGTATCGACGACTTCGCTCACTGCAAGGATCCGCAGGGGGCTGCGCAGAGGTATCATGACAAGGTCATCGGACGGTACGTCTCCGACGCGTTGGCAAGCTCGAAGAACTTCTTCTCTCCCCTAGATATGAAGGCTGGGGCTCCTGTGGCGGGAGTGCCGTGGAATGGCTTCCCGAAATCGATCGATCGATGGATGGAGGTCGTCACCCATGTCGGTGATGTCGCGAAAATGGAGGCAGCCGAAGCGGTCGCCGACGTCCTGCGTCCTCAGGCCTTCGTAGTAGGCGACACACCCGACGGCCCGGATCTACTCCAGGTGGATTTGGACGCCGTGCCGCACTTCCGAAAGGACGATCTCAGGTCTCAAGCTCGTCCGTTGCGGACAAAATCTGGAAAGAACGTCACGATCCGGATCCGGCAACAGGACGAGTATCTGGAATGGTACGCGAAGCGGGACGGCAATGGGGCCGTCGAGCGTATCGATCTCACCGCCGAACCTTATGATTACTGGCAGTTTCTCGCCAAGGAAGACATCGATCTCGTCACGAGATTGTATCAGCGTTTCGTGGACGGAAGCGTCAAGAAGGAGGAGCTGCAATTCCAGGAGGACATCTTGGTTTGGTATCCTCCGCAGAATACTTGGCTGACGCTCTACCAGAAAGACGCCTACAATCCGTACAATAAGTGGAACACTACCCATGGTGCGATGCACTTGACGCATCCGGCCAACTCCTTGGGTGCCGAGGTGAACCTGGCCGGTGGAGCATCCATCGTGTGGGATTCCGATGGCAAGCCACCGGATCCTGCCTTCGACAACGACCGGGCGACAACGCGCATTGCATGCGCCGGTTACGGGGACATCAACCGCAGCAGTGATCCATCGATCGGTGACGGAGTAGGACTGCAGGTCGCGGCTGGAAATCGCGTGACGTTGGTGGATCCGGTCGGCCTGTATATTCACGACATCGACCTATCCAGTCTGAGCGACCCGAAGGGCGCTCCTATTTCCGACGCTCTCACCATCCAACGTCAGGATGCATCAGACCCGCACAATCCTCGCATTTTGCGTGCCCGGATAGTCCTGCCGCAGAATTCGCCTCTCAAGCTGAGCGACTGCTCGTTGGACAACAGGCAATTGAGCCGCGGTGGACAGATCGCACGTGCCACTACGATGACGATCTACGCTTCCATTCTGGCGGGTGATGTCGATCGCGACGGGAGCGCCTGTCGAAATGTGCTGTACTGCAAACACCCCATACACCGTTCCTATTACGGCAATTGGGGTAAGAACCAGATCTCCTCTTGCGCCGATGTGACCGAGGACGACTGGAAAACCCAAGGGCATCTTGAAAGTGCGATCGGCGACGCGACCGGTCTCGTCCTCGATGCCGACCCGGCGAAGGAAATCCTTCCCTCAGGGGAAGTCCCGAGCAGTGCGTTCTCCTTCAAAAGAAAGACATCATGAGCGAGGACCAGCTCGAAGCCGACGACATCCAAGGCCACGTCCTTGTCGGCTTCGGGGGCGGTTATCAGACGATTCTTGGGCTGAAGCTGGTCGCTGGCGCCGAGGCAGAGGCGAAGCGTGCATTGCTTTCGCTATGCGATCGCGTGGCCACCACGCGTCAATTGATGCCGCTGAAGACGGCGCGGGCGCTGGCCCGCGCTGTCCAAGCCATCGAGCCGCTCCCCTCGAGCGTTCTCATGGCGATGGGTTTCACGAATTCCGGCTGCACGGCGCTGTCTTTCGCCGATTTACCTCCGGATGCCGCTTTCAAGGTCGGCGCCGCGCGGGATGCCCGGTCTTTAGGAGACGAATCCGATGCGCAGGGACGGCCGGTAGGATGGTCGTTCGGCACGACACCCGAGACGACGCCGGACGTCGTGTTCATCTTTGGAAGCGGCATGCCGGGCTTGCCCGACCAGGCCGCTGACGAAATCCGTCTTCTGGCAGCCAATTGGGCCACCGTAGTTTTCCGTGAAGTCGGCCAGCGACTCTCCTTCGATACCGAACATTTCGGCTTCGCGGACGGCATCTCTCAGCCAGGTACCCGCGGTATCTTGAACGACGGCAGCTTCCTCACTCCGCGGTCCTACCGCGAAGACGACCCGCTTTCCCGCTATTTTTCGCGCCCTGGCCAGCCGCTCGTTTGGCCTGGCCAATTCGTCTACGGCTACTCCTCGCTCGACCCCGGCGATGTGCTGACTCCCGGGCCGCGAAAGTTCGGCGATCGTCCCTTGCTGAAGAACGGTTCGTTGCTGGTGCTGCGCAAGCTTAGTCAAGACGTCGATTCCTTTCGCAAAGCCATGATCAATCTTGGCGACCAATTGGCGCAGCGTTTCGGCATTCCAGCCTCTTCCGATCTCGCCGGCGCGCTGTGCGTCGGTCGATGGCGGGACGGTACGCCCGTGACTCAATCTCCTGGCGGGCCCGATCAAGTCATCTCGGGCGCCAAGCTTCGGATCAACGGCTTCAGATACGATGCCCACTTCCCGCCGGCAACACTGGATTACCAGGGCGAACTCGTCGAATTCCCCGGATCGCTGGCCGACCCTCTCGGGTCGGTTTGTCCGTTCTCAGCTCACATACGGAAAGTGAATCCCCGAGATCAGACGACCGACCTAGCCTTGCCCGCGGATACTCTCGCCACGCAGATGCTGCGAAGAGGAATTCCGTACGGCAAGCCCTTCGACGAAGATCCGACGGGCCAGCGTGGATTGCTGTTCATGAGCTACCAGACTTCGATCGACGGGCAATTCAGGCAGCTCATGCAACGCTGGGTAAAGAAAGCGGATGCGCCGAAGGCTCCAAGCTCGATCGACCCGATCATCGCGAGGGCGCCAGCGGAAGGGCGCATGATTTCGGTGACACTCCAGGGCAGGACCGAGAAATTCACGATTGCAGGCGACTGGGTTAGAGCCGCGGGCGCGGCCTACGTCTTCATGCCGGGTATCGACGAAATGCGATCGCTTCTGAGCGGTCCTACGGTCTGAATCGTCAGCGGGATGCCTATCCGGCGTCCGGGTTCGGGGTAGTCCTCGGGACTCTCCTAGTCCTCTGGAGAGGCATGTTGCCTTAGGATCGTCATGCGGACGTACGGTAGTCCGCTCGTGACGACACGGTTCGATCCGGAGATACGCATGGGCCTTCTCGCTACGCAGACGGTAGTTCCCGCCGCCAAACTGGACGTTCTGGGTATCGAGATCTGCCAGACAATTCAGAGCCCTGCGAACGACGTGCCTCTCGTACGCGGGAAGCGAACCCTAGTGCGGGTCTACGTAGGACCGACGGGCTTCACCAGCGGGACCGAAGTTCAGGGCGAGATCGAGGTCGCGCCGACCGCATCTGCTGCGGCCAAGTACGTCGCGTCGACTGGGACCATTTCCGTCAAAGCGAATGCCCATCCCGATCTGAATGCGCAGCGACGGGACATCCGTACGAGCCTCAACTTTATTCTTCCTGCCGACGTACTCTCCTGGTCCAGCCTGAATGTACGCGTAAAACGCTTGTTCGCGGGAGGCTCCGACATCCCCGTGGGCGCGAATCCGCCGGTAGCCGTTCCACTGGTCGACGCCGCTCCATTGCGTATCAAGGCCATCGGACTTCGCTACGTGCTCCAGACGCCTGGTGCCCCGCCGAAGCAGATCGCGCCGGCCGCCTATCACTTCGATCATCTTCGTTCCTTCCTCGACAGGGCGTACCCCGTTTCGACGATCGAATGGTCGCAGCTAGTGTTGCAGGCCGACGCGCGTCTGGCACCGCCTTTCTCGGGCCCGACGACCCCTGATGGCAACGACCCGTTGTGGCTGGGTAAGCTCAACGTCGCGCACAATCAGCTCTCGGCGATCCGAGCGAAGGACATCGACGCCGGGACGGATCCGCGCACCCACTACTACGGGCTGATCTCGGACGCTGACCAGGGACTGTTCTTCCGGGGGGCCGCAAAGGATATTCCTCAGCAGCCCAATCCTTCGATTGTAGCAGTCGGGCCAACTGGCAATCCGGCCCAGTACCCGTCGCTCTCATGGGACACCGAGCGGTCATATGGCGGCTGGTACGGGTCCCACGAACTCGGACACACATTCGGAAGATATCACCCGGGCTTCTGCAATCAGGATGCGAGCGACCCGCACTTTCCGTACGCGGACGGCCGGATCGGAGACTCGGCGAACGGAGACATGATCGGCCTCGACATGGGAGACCCATCCCTGGGAATTCCCATGAGGGTCATGGCGAATGAGAGTTGCCATGATATCATGACCTACTGCGACAACCAGTGGATCTCAGCCTACAGCTACCGGGCCATCCTGGATCGTTTGAGCGCAGAGGATACGCTCTTCGCACCAGTGGCCGGAGCATAGGAGGACGCGATGGGCGCCGGAGTGATCGACGGAAGCTTCGCTCACGTGAGCGGTACCTTCGACCTTGACCGCAAGAAGGGAACGATCGACTACGTCACGCCGGTCAAGACGGCGGTGCAGTCGGAAGATTTCCAGGACGAAGGGATCGTGTTGATCGGCCTCGACGGCGCAGACAACGAGATCTTCGACAAGAAGGTGAACCCTCAGCGCAATTCCTGCGCTCCGCATGCATCGTTCGGCACCTTCGACGAATACGTTCCTGTTTCGCCGCAATTGCGCCGTGTCAAGCTCATGATCAACGGGGTCGAGGCCGCGCAGTTCGCCCGGGCTGCTTCCGTTCCGGCCGGAGCGGTGGCGATGGGCGGCCCCAATCCCGGTTCGCCGAACCGTTTTAAGCCCGATGCAGCGCATACCCTCGCGCCCTCTCCCGGCGTCACCTACACCGTCCAGGCCAAAGCCGAGCACGAGCCTAATTGGCAGACCATAGCCGTAGGTCTTCCCGTTCCGAGCACGGACATCGATGTGAACCAGTTTCCGGGAGCCAAGAGCGTATCCGTTCGCGTCCTTCAGTCGGACGGCTTCTCAGAATCTAAGGTTTTCGAGGACAAGAAGACCTTCTAGCTTCTAGAGTCGGAAAGTGCCGCATAGGACGCCCGGCGTCCGCGTTCCGCGTTCTCGAAGGTGCGCCGGACGGCCTCAGAGTAGGCTCGTGCGGCAGGCTCTCCCATTCCGTTGTTGGAAACCACCGCACCCGCGACGGTGAGCGCGGTCGACAGTGCGTTCGCGATCCCTTGCGAGCAGAGCGGGTCGAACGAGGCAGCCGCGTCGCCGATGGCGGCCCATCCCGGACCAGCCGGCGGGAAGCAGAGCACAGATGACGCGTCCACGACTTGGCACCTCGATCCGCGTCCACCGTCTTTCGTACCCACGTGCCACCCCTCACATCTGCCGTCCGGTCCCGTCAGCCGGTAGCTCCAGCCAGCCGAATTGCCCTCAACCAGCAAGCGGCCCCGCGTGTCGTTCGCCAGGGATTGCGTCCCGTGCGCCAATAGCACTTCGTGAACCGTCCTTTGCGCGCCCATGCGGCGCGCCAGAGCAGCCGCTCGCCCCGATGCGTCGAGCATTGTACGAGCCGTCACCGTGATGTTCTGGCCATCCCGACGTACGTGCACACGGAACATGGATTCCTCTCGTTCAATCGCGATAACCCTGCCACGGATGAGGCGCGCGCCCGCCTTTTGACTCAGCCCTCGAACAACTGCGTCCAAGCGGCGCCGGTCGACGACGTAGCCTGCTCCGCCCCGATGACTGATGAATTCCTCGACCGAAACCTTGCCGCCCCAGTCCCGCTGGATACCGGAGCAAAAGCTTACCAGGTCGGGATCCCGTAAGAGAACCCCGAGACCGACCGCATCGAAGAGCCTGGCGGTGGAAGGGGCGATCAGCTCGAGCCGTTCGGTCGTCCTGACCAGCGGATCCACGACGGCAACCTTCATTCCGCCGTTCGAAAGCAACGCCGACACGGTCGCGCCGGCGGGTCCGGCTCCGCAGACCAGCACGTCGAACATCAGATCTCGCCCTGCCGATACTGGCGCTTCGGCGCTTGCGGCACCTGCAAAACCAAGCCTCTGGACACTTGCGCCACTTGCGTTGGTTGATCGTTACGCAGATCTTCGACGAACGCGACGAGCCCCGGCTTCGGATCGGATCCGGGAAAATCGCGGTTTCGCCCCTGCTCGACACGCAAACCGTCGGGAAAATCCAGCGATGGATTCTTGACCGCGAGCACCATTCCCAATTCCCACCATTCTCCGACCATGTGGGCGATACGCGTATAGTAGTCGAAACCTCGGACATCTCGGAGCCAGTCGGAGCGGGCCATCAGGTATTTCGAGAATTGCTCTTCGTTCCCCTTCTTCCCAATCGCCGCCGCGATCAAATAGTTTTCGAACGACATCACCTGGTCGGGAACGCGAGCACCCCAGAACGTGGGCATGGACAGGAACGTGCTCGGACTATAGTCCGCGTCGGAGTTGCAGGACGCTCCGTCGGTTTGCCACGGCACGCCGAGAAATCGCGTCAACGCACCGGCGGCCACGCCGTCGAACGGTCCTCCAGGGCCGCAGCATACCTGGGGCGACAATTCCGGTCCGAAGTCCTGCTTGGCCGGATCGTCGGTCGGTAGCACCTTCAGTCGGTACGCGGCCGCCCAGATGTGCGGAATGCGCATGGTCCACGTCAACTCGATGCCCGGATGGAAAGGTCCTCCCAAGCACTCGTGCAGAGGCGCGCGGTTCAGATGGTCGATCTGCTCGGCCGGCGAGAGCTTACCGAATTCCGCGATCGCCGGAACATCGGTCCAGTCGTCGACAAAGTTTCCGGCCGCCCAACGCCCAAGATGCTCGAATTGCGTGCGCGTGACCGAAAGATAGTTGAGCGCGTCGGGAGGCGTGCCGCTTGGGTTCTCGCCATATGCATCTCCGAATATTTGCGGCAAGGCGGCTTCATCGAAGGCTCCCGCCGCCGCCGGATCGCGGAACAGCTTGAACACCCTCGCCCGCCACGGCGCCATCGCCGCGCCCGGATCACGCATTTTGGCGATCACCTGCACGCTTCGGGCGTCGAGAGCCGAACCAAATCCATGCATGACGAATAGGCCATGGTTCACCCACTGCAGCCCCGTCATCCGATCAAAGATTGGCCAAATGTCTTTCGTGAAAGAAGTCGAGGTCGGAGCTGAGATCCAGCCTTGGCTTCGGAAGACCTCTTTTACCGTGTCGTCCATCGTGACGAGCCCAAACGTCCCCGGCGCGAAGTTCGGTGGCGTGACCGCGACGTAGGCGGGCTGCGCTTCCTTGGACGAGCCGTCGGCGAAGGTGACGGTAGCGCGCACCGGTCCGTCGCATACGTCGTCATGCCAACCGTCATTGTTGGCGAAAGTCGTTGGCATGAAGCCCTTGCGAAATGGGCCGGAAGTGCCTCGGCCGCCGAGGAAGATCAGGCGCCCCGCATCGTCAGTTTGCAATTCGCCGAGATAGACCGGCATGGCGGCCCAGAACGTGCCGTCGTCGAGGGTGAACTCCGGACCCGACTTGTTGAGCCCTTCGATCTTTTTGGGTGTCGGAACGATGTCCAACCGGGCGCTTCGACCCGGCACCGGTATCCTTACATTTCGCTTCTGCGCAGGCTTGGAGATACCCCGTGGCAGATCCAACGCCTGATTGAATTCATACCACCCGGCCTTCAGATTGGCGACGCCGACCTTCCATTCGATTCGTATCCCATCGCGGGCAGTGACCTCAAAAATATCGCCGTCAGTCGATGTCGCATAGATGCGGAAACGGACTGCTTGGCGCTTGATCTTTCCGTCGGCTGTCCTGAAATCGGCTTCGTACATGGCGGCGTCGCCATTCGGTAACATCGGCCATCCGCCCACGACTTCCGACGCGATCACGTATTCGCCTTCGCCGTCCGCGTTTCCGACCCTGGCCACTCCCAATGGCGGGAATATCGCGAGAGAAGCGATTGTTGCGCTGGATAGCTTTGTTGAACGAGATGCTGCTTCGGGCGCGGCCATCAATGTCCCCTACAAGTTTTGCAGAACCGGTTGCGGCCGCGCTCCGCTGGCGGCCGCTCGCGTTTGCCAGATCGTGCCACAGGTGGAACGTTTGCGCCCTAGGAGGCTCCCTAGGCGACAAGCTGTACCAGGCAGTTGTCCTGCTCTCAGCTCGTGCGACCACAGTCACATTTCCAAGCCAGGGAGCGAGCAGACCGGGCCAGACAGGACAGCACTTGATGGCCCCGAAGCCGAGAGGCTGATCGAGAGAGAACGTGCTGCGGTTTTGAGCAAGCTCAGCGCCTTCTCAAAATAGGCAGATTTTAAGTTTCCGGCGTCACTTCCTTCGCGACCCGGATGAGCTTCGCGATCACGTGCGCGTGCCGCCTGGTGCCATTCCAGACTGAGGAGACGGCGTCATCGATCAATTTGGCTCCGGCGGCATCTCTTTGCGAGGCTTCCTCAAAAATCGGAATACTCGCATATTTCCCCAGAAGCAGTACGGCCCTCGTAGGTCGCTTGAAGTTTCCCGCCAATATCCTGCTGATCCAGGATTGGCTTACAGATCTTCCCTTGTTTCTTTGCGCAATTCGCTTGGACAGCTCAAGTTCGGTGAGCCCCTGCTCATCCAGCCAGGCTCGCAGGTCCGATCCAATAAGATTGGGTTGCCGCATTCTCATTTGTGATTATAATTAGCATATTCGAATATTTCGGGATATACCTGTTTCATGCACAGCGAATGGATCTCAGACCGTACGGCTAAGAAGCGGCTGGACCAGTTGCTGGTGAACGTGCACGCGGGCGATCGCATTACGGCAAGCAAGTGGTTCGGCCGGATTGCGGAGGGCGATATCGCGCCTTCGAGCAACGTCGAGGCGCAGAACTTGCCTTTTCAAAGGTGGTATCGCTTCAAGGAGGCCTTCAGTCCCAGGTTCGTGTCGAGCGCTATCGGATCGTTGAGCCAGCGGCCTCACGCCTGTGTCGACCCATTCGGGGGTTCGGGGACCACGGCGCTCGCTTGCCAATTTCTGGGAGTTCGGCCGGCGACGATCGAAGTGAATCCGTTTCTCGCCGACCTGATCGAAGCGAAGCTTTGCCGATACGACGTCGCGGCGCTCACGCGCGACTATGCGCGCGTACTTCAAGCCGCCCGGGAGCTGCGGGTGGACCCGGTCAAGCTGCTCAAATCCGGTCCGGCGACGATGGTCGAGCCGGGGGTAGACAGCCGCTGGATATTTAACAAGAACGTCGCGAAGAAGCTGCTGGCTTACCGGGAGGCTATCGCGACGCTGGACGAGCCTTCCCACCGCCGTCTCTTCCGCGTTCTCCTGGGCTCGATCGCGATCGGCCTGAGCAACGTCGTCATCAGCGGAAAGGGGCGCAGGTATCGCTCCGGATGGGAGGATCGGCCCGAGCCCGTCGCTGCGGTCGATCGAGCCTTCAGGCAGGCCGCCGAACGCGCGATCGAAGACGTGGCACGGTTCGGCCGCCGCGCGGAGCATCAATACGTTCTTCTGCGCGGCGACTCCAGAAAGCTCGCAGGCTCGCTGCCCGAGGCCGAATTCGCATTGTTCTCGCCTCCCTATCCGAACTCGTTCGATTATACGGACATCTACAACGTCGAGCTTTGGTTGCTGGGCTACCTCACCTCGAGCAACGAGAACCGCTCGCTCCGGGAGGCCACACTCCGGTCTCACGTTCAGGTAAAACGCTCATATGACTGCGATCCGATTTCTTCTCCGCTGTTGCGGAAGACTGTTCGGGCCCTGAGGTCGAATGCCGCACGATTGTGGGACGGCAGCATTCCGGAAATGGTCCAAGCTTACTTCGGCGACATGGCTTCCATTCTGACCGGCCTGGCAGCGACGATGTCGCGACGCGCCGACATCATGATGGTGGTTGGAGACAGCCGTTACGCCGGCGTGCACGTCGACGTCGCCGAAATTCTCGCGGAGCTCGCCAAGGAGCTCTCCTTCGAGGTCAAGGCGGTCCGTCCCATCCGGGCGATGAGGGCGAGTGCGCAGCAGGGCGGACATCATGTCCTGAGTGAAAGCCTCGTCCACTTGCGACGCCGCAGATGATCTAAGACGGCACGGTCAGCTCTTGCCGAGTTCGGCCGCCTGGAGACTGCCCGTCGAGCGATGCATGAAGTACTTCCGGTAGCTCACGGAGCGGCTGGCTGCCAAGGCCTCAACATCGGGCATCTTCTTATCGGCGTCGCGGGCGTCGAACGCGCACAAATAAGCGACGGGAGCGCCTTTGTCGCAGCGGTAAAGATCCGCCTGCACGACGCCTTTCATCGCCCAATCATTATTTGACTTGTCGGAAACCTTCCGAGGTTTGCCGTCGTTAGCCAGGCGCTTATGGCGGCTGCGAAGAACCTTGACTTCGAGAACACAAGGTCCGCATCCAGGCGTCAGTACGTCCGAGCAGATGTAGACATCCATTCTGCCCGATGAACTACCGACCTCGGCCAAGACACTTCCCCGTTTGAGTTTGCGGTCGAGATCGTTGGCAAGCGCCTTGCTGATGCGGATTTCAAGCTTTTCGCCGGTGACGCCATCCGTAGCATTGAACCAGGGTTCGAGCACACCGGACGGAGTGCGAGTGTAGTCGCTATGGAAGGTCTGGATTTCTTTTTCGAGATCGACCAGATTCCAGACCGGTGCCCCCACGTTAGCCCTGACCTGTTGCTCTCTGGACACCCCGTTCAATCCCGCCTTGAGCAGGATCAGATTGGCTTCCGATGGCTCGAACACAGCAATGTGCCGATCGCCGAGGCTTAAAGCGCCGATCGCATCGAAAAGATCCTGTGCTGTCTCCACGTCCGCGACTGGAACGGCAATCGCGCGTTCGAGATTCACAGTCGTGAAGACGATGTGACTTTCGACATTCAGCAGCTTCTGGCTGTGGAAAGCTTGGTAAACTTGGCATGCTCCCTGTCCGGCCGTCTCAAGTTCCTTCTTGTCCTGCGAAAGAGAGCGCGACAGAACCATCGCGAATGGCTTTGCGGACTGCGCCGTAGTAGGCCTCCGCGAGATCCAATCTGCCGCATAGCGATAGACTTCAGCTTCGAATGCGAAACCCTCACCGTCAGGATCCGCCGGCGCCGCCTGTACGCTGTCGCGCCTCTCGATCCGCACGCCTCGCGCGGCGTCGGGGTTCAGTAGAGATTCCGCTTTCTTCCGTTGGTCCTCAGGAGGCACGCCGTTGCTCCTGGGACAGATCCCACGCGCGTTCGAGATACTGGAAATACCGGTGCAGACGAAGCCGACGTACGTTCGGGGCGCCCTCTTCGATCAAGCTTTCCGCAGCCGGCGGGAACGAGATTTTGATCGTCGTCTCCATAGTGGACTGGAGCATCGTCGGCAGCATTGTCATAATTCACGTCGGCCAAAGCGACGGCGTCTCGTTCGGTCGTCTCCAAGGAAGCGAATGCGAGAGCAACCTCACGCAAGTACACAGCCTTGGGAAGTGCGGTCTCAAGTTCGATTGCCGTGTCGACGGCCTTCATCCCTTTGCGGGAAAGGCTGTAGTCCGCAGAGATCCAATAGCCGATTTCGTCTTTAATTGGCTGCGAATTGGAGACGTCAACCAAGCCTTGCGCCACGAGGCGCCCGACGTCCCAGTGCACGACCGGAAAGAACGGGCCACGTCGGTATTTGAGAATGTAGCCGTCAGGCAGCAACAAATCGTAGACCGGCGCAAGAGCATTCGCCAGATAAACGAGCCGATGCAATCGCTCGACCGACAACGGCGCTACTCCGGCCCGCTCCGCCGCGTCCAAAAGCATCAGCAGCCAGACACGGGCGACCAGAACCGATCGTTGGGGTCTCTGGCTCATGGTTGTTCCTCGCCCATCGCCCGTCGGAACATCCCGGCATAGTAATTCCTGTGCTGGACGAGAGCAGCGTTCGGCGCGGCCAGTTCTAGTAAGTTGATAATCCTCTTCGAACGGTCGCGCTTCGGAACGACTGGAGCGACAAATCTCTTGGTCGGGGCAGGCCTCAGCTTGGGATTGGTCGGGCTCTGACGCTCGATAGCGGGAGTTCGATTGACGCCTAGAAGTGCGCTCAGCATCTTTTCGTTGTTCAGGTTCGTACTGGCGATGAAGACATTGTCCAACCGTTTGTCCTCAGCGTAGTGGCGGAATGCTTCACCAGCCATCCGTACGAATAGACTGTCGAGGCTCGATTCAGGCGTCTCCAAAACCAGCATGGATTCCGTCTTGCCGGACGTCACAGCACTGATGAGAGCCATCCGGAAAGCTATGTCCAGAAACTCGGCTTGGGACTCGGACACGGCTTCCGCGCTTTGACGCGTGCTCATGCTCTGATTGAAGACCCCCGAGGTCATCATCACCTCGAAATAAGGGAAATCGAACTTCGTCCCCTCTTGTCCGATCGAACGCCGTTCGCTGGCAAGATTGAGCTCGCACCTTTCGGCAAGTACGATACCTCCATACTCTCGAAAGCGCCGACGAATGGTCGCGACAGTATTGTCGATAACCGTCTTTTGCCTGCGGACAATGCGTCCGTACCGAGTTTCCGCTTCAAATTGATCCGTCTCAAGTCGGGCGAGTTCCTTCTCGCCCTCGGCAACGGTGGTGCGCAGGTTCTCGATGTCGGCTTCGTTCGGGATTTCGACGTAGCCGAGCTGATTCAACTCGAGCCTGAGATCTCTCAGTTTTCGCCGGTCCTCCTCTCTCCTGTCCGTAAGCTGTTCGAACTCGGTCTTGGCTTTGTCGGTCTCTTCCGAAGCGACCTGCAGTGCTTCTCTGAGCTGCTCGGTCTTGGCTTTGAGGCGTCTCAACCGGGCATGGCTAAAGTCCGCGGGCGTCGTCACCTTCTCATGACGTTCGGATGGGCTATCGCAGATCGGGCAACGATGCTCTTCGAGCTTCTTGCGCAGATGCTCGGCAACGTCCGGGCCCTCCGTTCCGCATACAAGACAGCCTCCGCCACCCAATATGTTCAAGAAAACATGCTGCGCTGTCTCGCCGATCTCGGGAAACAGGTCTTTGTAGTGTGCCTGCTCCTCGTATTCGAGCGCTATCCGAGCTTCCTGCAAATCAAGAAGAGCCCGCTCTCGACGAAGGCGCGCCTCCTCCATGCTCTCCCGAGCTTCCTCGATGAGCGCAGCTTGTTCGCGGTCCAGCTCTTCTGCCTGAGCGATGGATGCCTGCAAACTCCTGAGATGGGACGCTTCCGAATCCCCTGACGCCGCCTCCAAGGCGGCAAGTCGATCTCGATCGCGCCCCAAGACCGCCCTTCTGTTGCGGTATCTACTGTCGGCCGCTTGCGCGGCATCATAGGCTTCCGACGCTGCCTTTGCGGCTTTTGTGTCAAACAGCAAGACCCGCAGCATGTCGTATTGAGAACGACGATCCCAGATGAGCTCGACGCGATCTTCGAGATAGAACACGAGATATCGCAGTATCGCGAAGAAGTCGAAGAATGTGGCTACGCCCGAGAGCTTCACCACCGTGTCGCTGTATTCCTCGAGCGAAGCCTCCAATGGCTCTCCATCCAACGCAAGGTAGTCAACCTGTAGCGTGCTGAGGCGCCGGCGTACGGTCAGGAGGTTCTTCCCGAAGGCAATGTCCACTTCGACGGTGGCCTGTCGCGCTCCGTCTCTCACTCGGTCGCGGAAGTAGTTGCGATTTCGCCAGGCGCTCAGCTCATGTTGAGACCCCAAGAGACCCGCGTCATCGCTCTTGCTTTGATCGAACGGGCCCAAGAGAGCCCGATAGAGAACGTTGAGGAGGGTCGTCTTGCCTAGCCCGTTGATGCCCACGATCGCATGCACGCCGCGATCGAAAACATGAGAAATGCCTTCGGACTCTTCGTTCTTGAAGAGTTCGTAATTGTGCACCTCTAGACGCCGAATAATCGGAAATCGGATCAATCGAAACGTTTCCCTACACCCCGATCGGACCGGCGTCGGCCAAATCCAAACACTGCTGGCATGTGGCGCGCCGCCAGGAGAGAAGTTCTGGAGGGCGCCGCTGGAAGTTGTGAATATTGAACGACATCTTGCCGAACGATACTAGGGAGATCACTGGGCTTCCCCAGCAAGTTAATGAATTTTGCATGGCTGGCGCGATAGGGCAGGAATTACAGTCGCTTACGCGGGTAACCATACCTTGAAATCGTGCAAGCCCAAGGCTCCTTTCGTCGGGGGTCCTGTCCGCGGCTGGGCACTCGTTCAAGCGGTCCTACTGGGGTTTATCCTAGGGTACCGCCCGATCGCCTGGAGTTAGGATCGCGCTCGCAGCCGGGCGTGTCGCGACACGCTCATTCAGGAGCGCGCAGATGGCCGTCGAGCAGCAGTATCCAGAAATCGTCGAATATCTCGACACGTCCGACAACTACACAAACACGGGAGCCGAGTTCAAGCTTGGCAACGACCGCTATCTCTTGGTCACTCAGAAAGGCGTCGATGGCCAGCAGCTTCTGTTCAAGTGGAACGGCACCAAGTTCGACTTCTGGGACAATGAAACGATAATTGATAGTCGACAGGCTCTCGCGGGCTTCTCCCCTGTGCCCGACATCACAGTCGCCGGCACGATCGCGACCTGTGGGCCAAGCAGCGCGACCGACCACGACAAAGTCTATCAGTACGCGCTGACACAGGTGAACGTGTTCGATTCAAGCTCTGGTCCCGATGGTGGAAACCTAGCTTGCTGCTGGACCGTCAGGCACATCGTGTACAACGCCCTCAGACGTTGGATAACGTTGACGGACGGCACTCAGGTTTTTTGGCAAGAGCTGCACGCCTGCTTCCACGCGGGATCGGATGAGGGCCAGGTGCCGCCTGGCGGGATCATTATCTCTCCTACGCAAAACGTTCCTGGTTCGAAGCGCAGAAACATCGGACATGTCGGTATTCTCGGGACAGGCGCTGGCGACCAACGGCTGGTGTACTCGAACTCTTCAAGTCTGGCCAAGTTCGAGCAGAACTACACCGTAGGAAGCTGGAAGCAGAGATATAAGGTCACGAAAGGTCTCGACGTGCTCTTCTACTCCCTGCCGGTAAAGTCGCTGCCGGCAAGGTCGTGACAATCCCTAGCGTGGGCTTTCGCTTTGGAGCAGCTCGGCGACCAAATTCGGTTGCCCAGGAGCCTGTCATAATGACGGGCCTTTGGCATTGACCGTGAAATTCTCGCGGAGATCACATGTCCAGACCACATTTCATCGCATTAGCTGCACTGGCCATCCTTGCAGGTCCGGCCGATGCCGAGACGGCTACCGTGTACCGCGAAATGTGCGATGCGTCTGCTGCCGTCGCGCTCGATAAGGACCACTTCGTAGTGGCGGACGACGAACTCAACGTTTTGCGCATCTACCGGCGCGGTCAACCCGACTCCGTCGCTCAGGTTGATTTATCTTCGTTCCTCGGGACGAAACCGGACAAGGAGTCTGACATCGAGGGTGCCGCTACGATCGGCAACACAATATTCTGGATCTCGTCCCACGGTACGAACAAGGAGGGAAAAGTCCATGACCGTCGACGAAGACTGTTCGCAACTGAAATCGTCGCGGGGTCGGTGCCTTCGGTACAAGCGGTCGGCAAGCCTTACTCCAGCCTCATCGAGGACCTTTCGACAGATCCGGGGCTCGCCAAGTACGGCCTGGCGGAAGCCGCAAAGAAGCCGCCCAAGTCGAAGGGCGCCCTAAATATAGAGGGATTGGCGGACACAGTCGACGGCAAACTCTTGATCGGGTTTCGCAATCCCTTGCTGCCAGGCGACAAGGCTTTGGTGGTCCCGATCGAAAATCCACAGGATGTGATCTCAGGCGCGTCGGCGAAGCTCGGCCCGCCTATCGAGATCAAGCTCGGGGGTCGAGGCATTCGCAGCTTTGAACGAGTGGGCGCCAGTTATCTGATCGTCGCCGGGCCAATCGATGGCAACGGAGGCTTTGACCTGTACCGCTGGTCGGGCGACCCGAACGATGACCCAACGATCGTCGCGAACGCGGGATTGGCCGGTCTGACTCCAGAGGCTTTGTTCGCAATCCCGGACACCGTGGAGGTGCAAATCCTTAGCGACGACGGCACGGTCGACGTCAGCGGAAAGGAATGCAAAGATGCGCAGCGCGCGTCTCAATCCTTTCGCGGCGTGACGGTCAAGCGATAGTCACTTCCGGCTGCAGGTCCCGCCCTTCGACTGCTCTCACTCAGCTCGGCACGACGGCGTCGCCTACGCGGCGGCCAGCAACGAAGTCCGGCAGTCCGTTGCGGAGCAATCTGGAGTCGGATACCGACCCTCCATCGCTCGTTAAGCGGAGCCGAGACAATGCAACCACAGTATCGCTACCTGGCAAAGGAGCGGCTCGAAAAGGCGGGCGAACTTCTAGATACAGGTGACGATGACAGCCTGATCTACGCGTGCCTTGAGCTTCGGAAGTGCCTTGAAGCGCTCTCGTACGAACTCCTAATGGGGTACTTGAGCGAGGTGCCTCTCAAGGCCCTGGAAACCTGGCAGCCTGACAAGGTGATGAGGGAATTGCTTAGGACGGACCCCGGTGCCGACCACAGCTCGGGGCTCCGCATGCGTAGAGAAGGCGCCGACGGCGAACCTGAAGGTGATTGGATCGACCTCGGGGAAGATCGCCGCTTAAAGGCCGACTGGAGCGCCAAGGCTTACCATCAGCTTGGCAGCTATCTTCACGTCCCTACGATCAAGCAGTCGCGCTCAGGTCTATCGCCTGACGTCGAACCGATTCGACAGCGGGTGGAAGCCATACGAGTGCAGTTGACGTATGTTCTGGACACCTCGATCTGGAATGCGAACTTTTCGCTGTCAGTCACGCTTGCTTGCACCGAGTGCGAGGCTCCTATCAAGCGCAGGTCTTCAGTGCTTGAGAAGGGCGCGCCTGTGGAATGTGGCAACTGCGGCCAGCTTTTCGACGCCGAGCCACGGCCCGACGGCACATATTTCTTCGTGCCCCACTCCTATAGTTGGAGCTGCAAGAACTGCAACGAGCCGCGTTCGATTTTGCAAGTCAAAGCAAAGCCGAACGTGGATGTGAGCTGTCCGAAGTGCGGCGATCGCGCGACGTTGCGTATGGATCAACGTTTTATCCTCATACGCGAAGCAGAGAAAGACATCCCAACGACGGACTAGCCGATCGGTCGAACCAGCAATTAGCTGCTCTGCGAGGCGGCGCGATAAACTTTGGATCGCGATTACGATCGCGCGATCAGGGTTCCAGACCTTTGCACGCGAGCCAGTTTTCAAAGGCGCTCAACTGAGGGCGAGCGGATACTTGTAATAGTGCGGGCTCGAAAGATCGTAACGATCTTGCCCATATTGAGCCTTGGCCCACCTCGCCCAGTCTCGAATTTCGGGGCTCGTCGCTTGCTGGGCGTTCAAAAGCACTTTGAGGCTCCTGGGGTCACTGGTGTTGCCCAGAGCCCACACGATATTTGCTTTGATTCTTGGAGAGCCTTCCGTGCGGTACTTATCGTGCAAGAAGGGAACGTTTTCACCGTCCCGCATCTCGCCCAGCGCGTCCACGATAGAGTTGCGAAGATAGATGTCAGACTTCGCGTAGAGCTTCTGCAAGACCGGTCCATCCTCGACGATACGCTTCTCCCCGATCTCTTCGATGATATATCGCTTTATCCAGGTTGGTGTGCCTTGATCCAGCAATATCTGGTGCCTTCGGGATCGATCGGCCAGCAATTCACGCCGGAGCTTGTGCCACTTCCACTTCTTACGGTCAGAGATAGCCGCGCAAGTTTCACCGAAAAAATAGCGATCGTCGGGATTGGGACTCCGGTTCAGCCGTGTTCTCAATACCCCCTCCGCCGCCGTGTGCTGGCGCATACCGATAATTTCGGCACCAGTACGTCGGGCACGGGCATCCTTGCTGTCGATTAGCGCGATGGCCGTCGGCAGCGCAGAAGGCGAACGCAGCTTCCGAAGCGCCCAGAGGGAGATCCTCGCGGTGTCCAGATCAGGAGAGGCGATGCCGTTGAGCACCGCATTTAAGGCGCTTTGAATTTTCTGAAGGCCGATCGTCTCGATAGCCGAGTAGGTAAGCTCACCTTTCGTCGAGCGGACACAGCTCGCAACCGCGTTCTGCAGCTTCCTGGGCAGTCGAGGGCCGTATCCAGCGCACTTTAGCGCAACCCGCACGGTTTCGACATTCTTGGAACGCAGTGCGTGCGGAAGCAGTTCTCCAAGAGCCGACGATTTTGTGGCCAACGCAATCCGAAGTGCGTTGATCATTATCCAGCGAGATCTCGTTTGGCTTTGGCGGGCGATCTTGATCAAAGTTCGCCAATCGATCCGCTGGTCAAGCAGCGATATGAAAAAGATCGTCTCGGAGCTCAACGGGCCCAGGGAAATCACGCCGGGTCGCGCCAGCGCCAAGTCGGCTATCCACGCGTCAGCCAAAAAGAAATGATAGAACGATTGGTGGGAGAAGCGGAACCTGTCGTCGCGTCGTTGAACCAGAAGATCGGCGGGCGCCTCACCAGGGATTGATGCAAGAACTGCCAATCGTTCGGCATTCAGCCTTCGGCTAAAGGCCACCATATCCTCCGAAGCGATCCAGGCGTCCTGCTTCTTGAACAGCTCGATTGCGAGCAATCTGCAGGATCGGTGCAACTCCGCTGAGGGAATGGACACCTGCTGCTCTCTTCTCTTCAAAAGGCCTGCCGCATACTCTGAGTAGAGGGCACCTAGGGGAATTCGTCCCTTTCTGCTCCTCCGCAAGGTTTCCCCGATCATTCCGAGGAGCAACGGCCGCGCGGCAAGCTCAGCCAACCCGTAGGTGCGCTCGATGTCCCCCTTGAGCTTTGCAGCGTCCGGCCCAAACCGCCGCTTCAGATAGCGAAGCTGCTGCGCCGGCGTGAACTCCAGCAACTCTGTAATTTGAAAAAAGGGCGTGATTAGGCCGGAATCGGACTTGCGATCAACCGAAGGAGCGCCCCATACCTTGTCGAGACGAGCGAACATATTCGATCGACCAGCCAGAACAAGGCGAGGATGCCTGAGGGAAAGATCGCCGATCGTCTGAAATACGCGATCAAGATCGCCTACCCCGCGTAGGCTCGGCACTTCATCGATCTCATCCAGTATGATAACTCGATCTTCGCGATCGATAACCTCCCGCCAATCACCATCCCTGGCAAGCAACCCAGCCTCTGCCAGTCTGGCCCTAAAGTAGCCATGCAAGCCGCCGTAGGCTTTGAGCTCGCTCAACGAGAATAGCAAAGGAACGGGAGACTTGGCGTCGCTTAGGCGGGCCTTTGCCAGTTCGTAGGCAAGCCTCCTACAAATGTAGGATTTTCCGGACCCATACTCCCCTAGAAGCAGCAGCGGCGGAGAGTCCTGATCGCGAGCCCAGCCGAGAAGATAGTTGATCGCGTCTGCCGAGGCCCTGTCGACGCGCAACCTGGCTGGAACGTAAAATCGAGAATCCATCTCCAGTTCGTGCGACTCGATCAGCGAAGTCAAAAAGCTGGTCGATGGATGATCCTCGTTTGGCACCGCGGACGACATCCATGCGCTACTTGTGCGCTGCGACGCAAAAGTAAAAGCCGCGCCGAGGAAGAAGCTTCGCCAAGTCTCCGTCTATCTGATGCAGGGTCTCATTGAATCCGCTCTTGAAGCCATCCAGGACCAAGTTAACGTGCTGATATGAGGCAAAGTCCACGCACGCCTTCGTTCCGACACAGGCACCATGTCGAAAATGAACCTTACTCTTCGATCGCTTCGGGTCGTTCGTCGTCAAGCGCGCCAAGTATTCCTTTCGCGCGCTGCCGTATAGAGCAGGAAAGGTCTCGATCGGCGCAGTACTTTTTACTGGCTTGAAACCGACCAGGCTGATCAGGCCTTCCACGTCATCTGGGTGGAACGTGAAGCAACTGATGTATCTATCTCCCAATCGCATTGTATTCTCATCCCGGTCGATGCTGATCGCGAAATGGGACGCCGGATTCCCGAGCTTCCCCCTTATCATTTCGTCAAATTCAAACGTGATCGCATCACGATTGTAGCCATTGAACGTGACCAGGCCACCGGGCTTCAGGACGTTGTAAACGTTGGGAAGCGTTTTGTGGGTGTTCGAGAAGCACAGGATGCCGAAGCTTGCGACTACGATGTCGAAATAGTTCGCCGGCCAACGCAGATCTTCCGCAATCCGGCGAACGAAGTTTATCTTGCTGAACTCCGCCTTTGCCAGAAAGTGGGGCAAACGGCGTTTTGCCATCCCAAAATACATCGGAGCAAAATCGACGGCGGTTATCGTTGCGATCTTTTGATTGATTTCGCGGTCGGTCAGTAAGAGCTCTTCGAAGCGCCCCGTTCCGCAACCCAGGTCCAGAATATGGAGCGGTTGCGACGCGGTACGGATGTGCTCGCGCACATGCCTGAGGACGAACTCGTTCTCCCATAGGACCGCGCTGACCGTCGCTGGGCTTCCGAGCTCTTCCTCGTCGTAACCCGTCGCAAATTCGTTCTCGACCCGCAGTGTATTGATTAGATACGGGAGGGCATCGAGCGCCGCCTCCAGATCGACCATCAGAGTATGTTCGTTGAGCGGGATGACCCCTGCCCTGCCCATCGCCCAATTCTGCAACGGGTCTTTTACATTTGAGTTCGCGATCAGGGGCAATCCCGCACCCAACACCGACGAGATTATGTTGCCTGCCGGCGCTGGAAGTTCGTCGAATATGGAGTCGGAAATGGAGATCTTGTCCTTCCCCTGCTTTGACTTAAATTCCGCATCGATGATCACGGCATGGGTCTCGATCGAACCATCTGCCAGTCCTATGATCTCGCTGACGATCTGCCGCAGCCTGTCCTTCAGCGAGATCTTGCTGCGAGCCTGCTCGTTGATGTGAAATGGCTTGATCAGGTATGTCGGCGCCAGAATATGCTGGCACCGGTCGATCAGCTTGGCATCGGCCGACACAACGGCGATGTTCCAGGTACTTGTCATTTGTGACCCTAGTCCGAGATCTTCGCGATCGCTGCACTGGTGGCGGACGCCAGCTCGAGCGGATTGATATTGATACCGAGTTTGAGGTTGCCGCTGCTGACATTTATAATCGAGTGCTTCGTGAGGCTCTCGTCGACAACGACGGCCACCTTCTTATTGACGAGGGCAATGAGGGGCGTCACCGCGCCCACCTGCAGACCGATCGTCGCTTCGACATGCGATCGCTCGACGATCTGAACCTTTTTCCCGTTCAGATGCCTTTTGATCTGCTTGAGGTCCGCACGCCGGTCGCCCGGTACAACAGCAACGAGAGTTGAGCCATCCCCGATTCTAAGAAGCATTGCCTTCGCCACCTGGCTCAGACTTATGCCGAGCGACTTGGCCACGCCGTCGGCGGTGAAAATCTCGTCCGAGAACGGTGTCTCCTGAAACTGGAGCCCCAAGGCAGATAGAGCCGCTAACAGATCAGTCATCACTTCTTTCCGATTGCAGCAATGGAGCCATCACAGACCGCGGCGGCCGGTCGATGCCGCCACCCCAGAATTCCCGCGCGCCCATGCAGAAGAACCTGCCGATTTCCGCAATAATTCAGCTTCCCTGCATACGAGCGACACGACCGAAGCTATCAGCGGGTAAGTCGGCGGCTACTCGGGAACTCCCTAGGCGCATTCTTCGCTCGAAGTGGTTTGCTGGGGGCAAAGGGTCTCATCGAGCCGCGCCCGATCAGGATTCCCGCTGGCGGGCTGGCGTGGCGGCCTGGGAAAGTCCTATCGTACAGTCCCCGGTAGGCGGAGACTGGCGAGCCGGGACTGTAGTCTGAGCACGGAGGCGCTCTGGTTGCCTTGGACCCGCGGCCCTCCCGGCTGATGCCGATGCGGGGCGATCGTTGCCGAGGGGAAGAGATATGGATCAGCAGCAGGTAACCGACTCAGTCTCGATCTTTCTTTACGCCGCACGGGAACAGGAATTGAAGTCGATCAGCGCTTACCCTGAGCTGGTGGAGGCGTTAGATCGATTGAATGCGGTGGTTGACGGAATTCCGTCGGTACCTATAGCCGGTCCCGCACTCCCTCCACTGCTGCTCTCCCAGGCCCATAGCTCGTTCTTGGCCGCCGTGAGAATGAGTCTCGCAGGACAAGTGCACGTGGCCTATGGCGCTTTGCGCTCCAGCATCGAATGCGCTCTGTACGCCCTCATGATGCGGCATCAACCGTGGACGCAGGAAGTCTGGATCAACCGGCAGAGCAATCGACGGGCCTGCCGGGACACTTTTACATTCGGCGCTGGGTTGGCAATCCTGAAGAAGATGGATGCTCCTCTCGCTCAGTTGATCCAAGAGCTCTACGACGCAGCCATCGACAATGGAGCCCATCCAAACATTCTGTCGCTCGGTAGGCACCTCGACTTCAGTGACTGGGACGAAGCGAACGGTTTAAGGAACATCCTACTCTTGCCCGAGGACGACCAATCAGTCGATGGCGTCCTTCACTCGTGCCTGCTAGTCGGCGCTGCCGTGGCGTCCATTTACCCGTACGTGATGCCCGAACACGGTCCGGCGATCGCGGCTCCTCAAGATGCCAAGCTGACGCTTCAGAGCGTGATTGCATCAGTTACCGACTAGGATGTCCCGGCGCATCGTTTGGTGCGGAAGCAAGGAGCCGTGTTTCGGCTATTACAGCATTAGCTTTCCCGTCGACCAGGGGCAAGGAAGATGGCCGATTCGTTTGAGGTAGATGTCGAGCAAATAGCAGCCACCGTGCTGTCCAACTCCGAAATCACCGGAGTGAGGCTTTCGGCGTTGGCGATGCGCCTCTTTGCAGAGGCCGCCAGACTGCTGCGATACAAAAAATCGGAGCAGGACCAACTGTCGTCCACGACCTACACGCTCGCCGCGTATCTATATGGACGAAGACTTCAGTACGAAACCGCTTCCGACGAGCAACGAGCGCTGAAAAAAGCGATACAGGACCTGAACTCCGAAGTTCTGGACGAGATCGCGGAATCGTTCTTCACCAGCGTTCCCGACGTTCCAGGAGACTCCTCCGATTATCCGACCGCGGACGATCTGGGCGATGTAGTGCTGGGAATTGGTACCAGGGCCTTGATCGCTGGGCGGCCGAGCGGGGAGCTGCTAAATGCCGACGTCTTACTTCGGATGCTGCTAGACAACCCCAGCACCGGGGTTTACCGCCGGGTGCACGAGGAACAGGGCCGCTCGGTAGAGCAGCCTGGGGATGCCCCGGGACAAGAGGTCGAACCGCCCAATCTCGAGGATAGATCCGGGTCAGGCCGGCACGTGAAAATCGTTCGTGAGGCGACCCTAGAAGAACTGGGGCTAAATGCCCTTGATTATGCCAAAGCACTTGCCACGATTCTGCGTGTTTCTGAAGGAGAGTTCAATTTTGCCCTGTTTGGAAAATGGGGCAGCGGAAAGACGACTCTGCTGCGATTGCTCAAACCACTTCTCGAAGATTCGTCGGAATACAGGAAAAATGTTTCCGTGCCGAGAACTGAGCGCTATGCGGATCGCGAGTACAAAGTCGTGGTGCACAACGCGTGGAAGTACAGGAAACCACCGGAATCATGGATATTCCTTTACAAGAGCCTTGCCGCCGCCGCAGCGAGCTCTGCCGGGCCGCTAGAACGATGGACATTAGCCCTTCGTTCAAATAGCGGGCGACACGGTCGCGGCGGCCTGCTCATTTCTTTGGTTCTACTGGCTATCGCCCTGGCCCCGATGGAGGCCAAGCTTCAGCTTGCGAGCTTGCTCGTTTCGGCTTTGGGCCTTTCTACCGTGTTTTATCTCGTGATGATCACGACGAGCACGCACAAGAAGGTGAAGCAGCTCTTCGATCGCAACTTACGCCTCGTCGGCCCAGAAGAAAATCTTGGGATGCTGGCACTGATAGGTGACGATGTTCGCGCGCTTCTGAAAGCATGGACAAAGGAGCCTTCCGCCGCGAAGCAACGACAGGAGTATCCTATCTGGCCGCTCTTCGGCCTCGCGGTCGTATCGCTGCTTTGGGCAACGTCGTTGTGCCTAGGCTCAATATTCGAACTGCCAGATTCGATAAAGGATGTCGTCACAAAGATTTGGCCGCGCGAGAACGGGCCGCACCTCATCGACTTCACGCATTGGATGGTTTGGGCGCTTTGGACGGTCTGCGGAGTAAGCCTCCTTTTGTTGCCCTACATAGCGAACTCCCGTCGACCCGACAGGATCCTACTCGTTATCGACGACCTAGATAGATGCGAGGCTTCCGAAATGCTCAGTGTCATCGAGAACGTTCGACTCCTTCTCGACGATCAAGACATCAATGAGCGCATGCAGGTGCTGATGCTTGTAGACGAGGGCGTGCTCAACCACGCAGTCGCACTCAGATATGAGACCATGATAACGGAGCGCGCGAAATCTTCTGACTATCAAGGAGCGACCGATCCGCATAGCGCTGCCTCGGCGGAAATTGTAGCCGAGCAGATCGAGAAGCTGTTCGCATGCCATCTCCGACTGTCGCGTCTGTCTGACGACGACGTCGTCCAATTGGTGCGGAAACTCGCCGGACATGAAAACGCACAAAGAAAGCTGAAAGAGCAAAGGGAGCGACGACGAGCTGCAAAGGCGGACCTCGACAAGGCCATGCTGGAAGAAAAGTACGAGAACGAGCAATACAACGCCATGGCTTGGGGAAGACCTTTACCCGGCCGGCAGCAACGGCCGATGCAATCAAGGTTGCGTGTATGGATCGATCATGTGACGACAACGGGAACGGCAAAGAGAAGAGCCGAGAAAGAGAACGAGCCTATCGATGACAGCAGTCGGAGGATCGCGGGCATGAGCGAAGAACAAAGGATGGCTCGGCATCCGGACGACAGAGCGGCGCTCACGAGGACTCGGGCCCAAACGAGCGAGATGCGGCGCATTTACGACAGCCTACCCGCCGAGAGTGATTCTGTTACCGTGAACGCGTTCGAGGCTCCCTTCGAGGCGAACGACGTCCGGTTTTCGGACGCCGAGGTCGAAATCTTGAGTGGGTTCATGCCATCCTATTTCCGGACGCTAAGTCGGCGACCCAGCCCGCGGTCGATCAAGGCGCTATTGTTCAAACTGCAGCTCGCGCGACTTCTGATGCAATTGCGGTTTCCGAATCATTCCACCGAGCAATTCGACAAGCTGCTCCAAGCCTTCCAGCAGGAGGCGCTTGGAGCTTCGGCCGACAATGGACCGCACGCTCTCATTGTGCGGCAGGTCATCTAACCTGGTGAAAAAGCCAAGGGCCCACCGGCACCGTCCTCGCGACCATGGAGGGGTGTCGCAGACTGGCCGAGCCGACGACCTTCTGCTCGGGCCCTCAAGCCTCGACTCAAGGCACCGAGGGTGTCCGCGGTCGCTGTGGCCAGCGATGCTGATTGGAGCCACGCCACGGTGAGGAGACCATCGTGCCTCGTCCACGGAGACCGCCCAAAGCCAGAAGAGGTAAACGACGCCGTGTTTGACACGTGGGATCGTCAGCTCGCCAGTAAGGTTTGTGACCCGAGAGTGACCCAAGCGCGCAGACGCAAGCCGCGTCTTCGCGAGGATCGTCCAACCTATTGATTTCTCTGAGAGATTGGTGGGCGCACCAGGGCTCGAACCTGGGACCCGCTGATTAAGAGTCAGGTGCTCGAATAATCGATTGTGCGCAGCTCTTCCCTAATGCGAGGTCTCTCTGACATCTAGGTACCGATTGGCCCCGCGACGCCCTTACAAGCCCCATACCTCTCGGCAAATGGATGCAATTCGTCCTTTTTGCACGCCACAGCTACCCGGCAGCTATGCTTAAGCTCTGGACCTCTTTGTTCCTGGAGAAGTCTGCGCTTCTATTGCCTCCGCGGGTCACGGTTCGGACGCAGGCATGGGCGGGAAGACTCCGATCGAGGCATTAGGGGCGCCAGATGGTGGCAAGAAGCTGCACGCTACGAAGCGGCCACGCAAAAACCGTGGCATGCCGCCGCCCGCGACGTTCGACGTCGATACTCTGCCCGGTAGCTCCAATTTGACGGCATTAGAGACGGCCGCGGTCATCCGGCGCACGCCTGGCGCGCTGGAGCAGTGGCGGCGCGATCCGAACCACCCGCTGAAATGGCGTTACGTCGATGGTCGCCCCCTCTATCGTGTCGATGCGGTGCGCGACTATCTGGCCATGTACGATAAGACCACTAGGACGCCTCAGCCGCATAATGCTCACGGAGCCGGCCGAGGAGCTCGGCCTTGATCGGGTCAAGCGGATTCGTCCGTTGTAGGCGCACGATTTTGCCGACCCGTTTCGCGCCGACCAACTCTGCAATGTAGTCGTGGGCCGCTTCGAATGCCATCTTGCGGATGATCCACTGTTCGTCGTGATTGTAGACCTGATCGATTCCGCTGGGCTTTTGCCCAACACACAGTCGCTGGATTTCGTTGTCGTAGCCACAGCGTGACATGATGGTGCGCAAGCTGCGCCTTAAGTCATGCATGGTGAACTTGGCGACGCCTGCTTCCTTGACCAGGCGGTTGACCATCTTGGTGAAGCCGGACATCTGGCCGCCAGTCTTTGGTGACGGGAAGACATAGTCGGAGGTTGCCCGCTGGAAATTTTTCGCGGCCGTGAGCACCTCGTCAACTAGGTGAGTGCGCGGCACATCGTGGTGCAGCCCCATCTTGGTCCACGCCGCATCGAAGGTGATGCGGTCGTCAATGATGTGCTTTCGCCACTCGATCATGGTAGGCTCGCTGCGGCGCGGGCCACCGAGCAGGCACATGCGTGCCAGGAGACCGAAAGCGCCGAGCTTGCCGGATGCATCCCAGACCTTGATGATTTCCTCATCGGTCAGCGCGCGGCCCTTCGTTCGGCGTCCGACCCTTTGAGCGCGGGTCTCCTTGGGCGCGCGATAGCCGGCGAGCACGTTGTGCTCGACGTAACCTTCGCCGACGCACCATTCGAGGAAGGTATGCACGTGCTTGCGCAAGTCCTTGGCTGCGCCGCGCTTGCCGGTCCTTGCAATCTTGTCGACCGCAGCCATGATCTGCCGTCGCGTCAGGTCCCTCACGCCGCTCTCGGCGTGATCCTTGAGCCCGCGCCGCAGCGCCGACACTGCTGGCTTCCAGTTGACGACTTGACGTTCGGTCAAGGACGTCTGGTAGGGACCATCTTCAACAATGAGCGTCGCGAGCGTGGTGCGTTGCTTTTCGGCTGCCTGTTGCCGCCTCGCCTCGCGCTTCGCATCGTTCGGGTCCAAGCCCTTGACGACCTCGCCTGCGGCGATGGTGGCGGCCTTGCGCGCGGCCTTCTCATTATATTTGGGCCACGCGCCGAGGGTCTTGCGCTGGGTCCCCCTCACCCCCGGCTTGGTGAAAAGGTAGACCCAGGTCCGGCCGCCGGTGGCACGCATGCGCAAAGCGAGGCCGGGCAGCTTGTCGTCGTGGAGATAATGCTGCGCCTTCCCCGGCGGCAGCGTCGCGTTGCGGATCACCGCGTCGGTGAGTGTCAGCTGGTTGGCCGGCTCCGTCATGAATCCTTCCCTCTCTCTGTGCCCGGTGTGCCCCGCAAGAACGACGGTCAGTCCTCGAAGAGAACCGGGTCTCAGACCTCCCCCCATTTTGTGCCCCAAGGGAAAACCCACGGCGGGCACAATGGGGGCATACAAAATGTAGTAAGGTCACCTATGGGCTCTTATGGTCGCATAAGGTAGCAACCTACTTTAATTAAAGGATTTTTTACATCTCAACTATGGCCGGATTTGGTTGGCTCGGGCCTACGGATTGCGGTTCACACGGGAGAGGTCCAAGGTTCGATCCCTTGTGCGCCCACCATCCACCTTCCTGAACCCTGCTGATCGCGGCACCCATCGTCGACGCACGGCCGCGTGTCGCGACCCGCCTCAATCAAAAATGTCGAAAACAACCCCATGCACAGTAGCCGACCCCAGTCGGATCAATGGGTTACGCCTTTCCCGAATGTCTTGATTCGTCGGGTACCACCGGCATGACGGGACCATCTGCGGCGATCGAAAGCTGCCCCGCCCTTGCCTGAAGTCGCAGACCGACTTATCTTACCTTCGTCTTACCAAGGGAGACCTCATGGCTTCCGACAAGCTGACAACGACCATCTCGACCAAGGGCCAGGTCGTCCTGCCGAAAGCAATCCGTGATGAGCGCCGCTGGCGTGCGGGCACGCAGCTCACGATCGAGAGCACGCCGGACGGAGTGCTTCTCAAGCCGGCCTCGCTGTTCCCGCCCGCCAAGACGGCGGATGTCTTCGGCTCGCTACCCTATCGGGGCAAGCCAAAGAGCGTGGAAGAGATGGAGGCGGGTATCGCCGCAGAGGCGCGACGACGTCATGCTCGCGATTGATACCAATCTCGTTGTTCGCTACCTCACGGGCGATCATCCCCAGCAATCGAAGAAAGCCAAGGCCGTCATCGACGGAGAGGAAGTCTTCGTCAGCACGACGGTGATGCTGGAAACCGAATGGGTCCTGCGCAGCGCCTATGGTTTTGACGCCACCCGCGTGTGCAAGGCGCTTCGGGGTTTCGGTGGGCTTGCAAACGTCGCGTTCGAGGATCCCGGACTGGTCGCGTTTGCTCTGGATCGAATGGACGACGGCATGGATTTTGCCGATGCGCTCCACTTGGGACGAGCTGCTTCCTGCGATGCCTTCCTGACCTTTGATCAGCGACTCGTCAGATCAGCAAAAGCGATCGGCTTGGCGAAGGTCCGTTTGCCGTAACCGCGCCTGCGCTGCGCGAGACGTCACCGCGCGATGCGCGCCGACCGGATACGCCTTTTCCGAATCAGCTTGCGCCGTCGGGCAAAACACCGGCATGATGGCATCGTCGCGGGGCTGAAGTCTGATGGCGGGTCAAGCAGCCCGCGCCGGCCGCCAGGCTGCGTACAGACCGACCAGGGTCCCGATGGCGACCAGCGCTGCGGCCAGCAGCAGCTGCAATTCTCCGTCGTCGGTGGTGCCTACGGACGACACGAGTCTGGTCACGACGACGAACAGAACGCCCACGGAGGCTGCTGCGCCCACGCTGAGATAGGCGAGCTCGCGCGTCAGGTTGCGGCCGAGAAGTCCGAGTGCCGTGAAATACATCGCGCAGGCGTTGGGATGAACGAACAGGGCAATGCGCGCGTAGGGACCGTAGGCGTCGAGGAGGGTCTCACACCGGTTCAGTGCCGCCTTTGAGGCGACCCGCTGCAACAGCGGTCGGAAAAAACGAGCCTGCCCGTAACTCAGGACGGCCCCCACGATGATGGCCAGCCACGCCACGACAAAGACGGAGACGTCCGCGGGCTTCGGATTGAGCGCCACGGACATCAGGATGAGAGCGGTTCCGGGGAAATAGCCAAAATACGGGAAGACCGCCTCCAGCAACACGCAGACGAATATGAAGACCGGAAACCACGCCGAACCGGTCGCATCCTGGACGATGGCGTTCAGGTCGAAGAGGTTCGTCCTGTACAGGACGAGATACATGCCCATGGCCAACCCGGCCAGCGCGTAGAACGGCAACGCTCCCGACAGAAACCGCCTCATCCAGCTAGCGCGCTTTGTTGCGCGGACACAGCGGAAACCATCGATAAACGCCCCCTACCCAATCGACAAAATCTCGATCTCCTGCGCACCCGATCCCACGACATCCCCGACCGCCTTCCCCATCAACGACTTTGCCACCGGTGCCACGAACGAAATCGAGCCGGCCTTGGGATCGGCTTCGTCCTCGCCGACGATGCGATAGGTTTGCACGCGGCCATCGGCGCGGCTGAAGGTCACCGTGCTGCCGAAGGCGACGATATCGGTCGAGGCCGGGCCCGGAATGACCTGCGCCGTGCGCAGCCGTTCGGTGAGATAGCGGGCGTCGCGCAAGGGCACCGCCGATTGCCGGCGCTTTTCGTTGACGTCCTCGATGGCTTGCGCGGCTTCATAGGCCTCGCGTGCGTCCTGAAGCTGCCTTTGCAACGCCTGCAAGCCTGCTTCCGTCACGAGGTTCGGATGCGGCGAGATCGGCCGATCCGGCAACAGCGTCTCGGCAGCGGTTTCCGCGCTCTCTTCTTTGGTAAAGGCAACGCTCAAGTCGAAAATCCTGTCGAACTGTTCGGGCTCACGGCCCGCGCCTGCGCGCCGCGAGGACTCGCGGCGGGCAAAAGCTGGCGATCATCCTGGATCATATCTCAAGTTCGACGAAACGGCGCAGCTTGAAGACGATGTCCGGCATGGCCTGGCGGAACCGGGTGGCATCGCGGAACGTGGTCGAGAACGGCGCGAAGGTGATCATCGCGTTCCAGTGCCTGTAACCGTAGACCGTCACGGAGGCGCCGGTCGCCGGAAAATTCTCCAGCTTGCGCAGCTCACCCAGGACGAGATCGGCGATCGCTTCAGCAGGCAGCAACTGCTTGCCATCAGGCGTCGTGGCGATCTTCGCCGGCGGCTCGACCGGCTTCGCGGCAGCCGTCGTCACATCGGGCCCGCCCTCGGAATCATTCTCCGAGTTGTTCTCGAGCTCGGCCGGCGGCGTATCGGGGGCGGGCTCGACCAGCTCAAATCCATTCGTCGGCGCTATCGGCGGCGGAACCTCGATGAGTGGCGGCGGCGCGACACTTTCTGCGGCGCGCTTGTTACCTCCCAGGATGCTGCTGATCATGGCCACAAGGCCAGCATCCCTCACGTCGTCACTCATAACTTCCCCCAGGCTTCGGCCTACTCTAGCACCGCTCGCGTGGACCGCCACTGGGGATGTATGGCCGGATTCCGTCCGGCCAAGGTCCTATTTCAAGACCGTCACGCTATGGCACCGGCGGCGCGACGCCCGATCACGCCGCGCCGCCGTGCGATCTGTCACTGCTTATCGAACGGAACGTATTGCTGGTACTGCTTGGGCACCGAGCTGCGGTAGCGTGCGGGCACCGTGCCGCTGTCGACCGAGTGATCGATCTCCTGCTGCCGCGTCATCTTCTTCTTCGCCGGCTTCTTCGACGCACTCTTCTTGGAGTCGGTCGGCTGGCTGGAAGCGTCGTTGGTTGCGCCCGGCGCAGTGGACGTCGCTGCCGGCGCGGCGGTTGTCGCCGCAGGCGCCGCGGTTCCGGCGGCGGCCGGTGCGCCCTGCGCCAACGCGAGCGGTGTCTGCATGAGAAGCGCCAGCGCTGCTGTCGCAGCCAGCAAGTATGATTTCTGCATTAGAACCTCCAAAATTCCTGATCCGAATAAGGCAAGCGTAGTTCTCCGGGATCGACGCGTGCAAGTCCGCTCACGATAGGCCGGAACCCTGTCGTGAACTGTGGCCGAGATCACATTGCCGGCGGCAGGCTGCGTCATGATGGCCTTGTCGCGAACGCAAGGCATTTCTGCGACACCAATACAGGCATGACTGCGCAACAGACGAGCCAGGCTCGCTGACATTCCTACCCACTCGCTCTCGAAGGAGACTGACATGCGTCGCACCATCCTCACTCTCGCATCGCTCGCGGCCCTGATGGCCGTAGCATCCCCTGCCGCCCAGGCGCATCCTGCGAACGATCGATATTGCATCCAGGGCCGCTCGTGGGGTTACCCCGGCAATTGCCAGTTCGCCAGCTATCAGCAGTGCCTCGCTACCGCGTCCGGCACGTCGTCTTATTGCGGCATCAACCCGCGCTACGCGTTCTCGCAGCAGCGCGACTACTGATGAATTGGCGGCGTGCGCGCATGATGCGCGCGCCGCCACAATTTTTACGTGAAGCCGATCCGTTTCGCCGAAGATCCGGCGAATGAATCCGTGCGAAGCCGCATCCGTCCGTCGATGACGAGAAAGTTATCCGTCGTCGCCACGGAGAAATTCACGATGCGCAGCCGTGGCTTGCGGGCAAGCCGCACCTACCGAAAAATTTCGATGCCGGGCAATTGTGATCCATCTCGCTCGTGGCAGGCGCGATCGCGCCTAGGCTGCAAACCCCAGCGCGAGAAACTTGAGCCCGAACTGTTTCATTCGACTTTTCAGGAAGGTGTTTCAATGAGCAGCCGTCACGCAATTGTTCCGCGCGGTCTGAACGCAACGCGTTCGCCGCTTTCGCAAGGCCGCTTCGGCCGCATGTTCCGCAAGCTCGCACCGGCCAAATTCGGCCCGAACGATTCCGACAATGTCGCAAACCTGTCGGCGCTCGCCGACAAGATGATCGCCGGCTTCGACGGGCCGAAGGACGGGCCGGACGCGGAAGAGAGCGGCATTCCTTCGCTCTACACTTATTTCGGCCAGTTCGTCGACCACGACATCACCTTCGATCCGGTCAGCTCTCTGACCAAGCAGCAGGATCCCGACGGGCTCGTCGACTTCCGCACGCCGTCGCTCGACATGGACAATGTCTACGGCCGCGGTCCGAACGACCAGCCCTACATGTATGACGGCATCAAGTTCCGGCTCGGCGAGAAGGTCACGGGCGCGGGCGTGCCCGATGCGGTCGACCTGCCCCGCTTCAAGGGCCGCGCGCTGATCGGCGATCCCCGCAACGACGAGAACAGCATCGTCTCGCAATTCCAGGCCTTGATGCTGCGCTTTCACAACCGCATGGTCGACGACAATGACAGCCTGTCGTTCGAAGACGTGCAGCAGCGCGTTCGATTCCACTATCAGTATGTGGTGCTGAACGACTTCCTGCCGCGCATCGTCCACGCCAGCGTGCTGGACGAGCTGAAGACCGCAGGTCACTACGACCGCAGCAAGCTCGCTTACTACCATTGGAAGACCTATCCCTTCATGCCGGTCGAGTTCTCGGTCGCGGCCTACCGGCTCGGGCACTCCATGATCCGCCCCGGCTACCGGCTCAACGACGCGGCCAACATGCTGCTGCAGATCTTCCCCGATCCCAACAATCCCGACCACAACGCACTGACCGGCTTCCGCGCGATGGGACCGGGACGCGCCATGGACTGGGGCCGCTTCATCGATCTCGACACGCGCCCCTACGGCGTCGAGGACGACGACACCAATCCCGACAACAAGAGGCGGCTGCAGTTCGCCTATCGCATCGATTCCTCGCTGGTGGACCCGTTGCGCAAGTTGCCGCCGGAAGTCGCGTCCAATCCGGCGTCGCTGGCGCTGCGCAATCTCGAGCGCAGCTGGCGGCTCGGACTGCCTTCGGGCCAGGCCGTTGCCAGGGCGATGAACCTGACGCCGCTGAGCGACGACGAGATCATCATCGGCAAGGCCGTCGACGAGCCCGGCGCGGGCGATCCGCAAGTCAAGATCGCGAGCATCGCGAACGGCGTGTTCGCCGGCAACTGCCCACTGTGGGCCTACATCCTGGCCGAGGCGCGGCAAAACATGACTGACATGGCAATCTCCGCCACCGGTGGGCCGGCCACGGTCAAGACACCGCAGCTCGGGCCGGTCGGCGGTCGCATCGTCGCCGAGGTCTTCCTCGGCATGATGTTCGGAGATAATTCCTCCGTGCTGTCGCTCGACCCGCAATGGACGCCGGTGACCGGCTCCGGCTTCGCGCTGAAGGACCTCGTCGCCTACGCGCTCGGCCAGGGCGATCCGCTGCATTGAGCGGGTGACGGACGATGGTGCAAGGCCGCCCGCCTCACGCGGGCGGCCTTGTGGCCCACTCGCCTCGACGCGCTGGCGGATGGATCCTGGCAGGCGTGCTTCCCTAACGCAAATCTGTCCGCTTCCTGTTGACTCGCATCTCGAATGGAGAAATCCTTTAGCAACAATTGCCATTGCCAATCTCAGCGGTACGAACTTCGGCGCCCTCGGTTTTGTCGGCGCCATCTGACCAGATTTATTCTGAACAGAAAACGGAGGGGCCGATGCGCGCGCTCGCCTTGAGAACCATTTCTCTTCTCGCCCTCGCTACCCTAGGCTCGATTTCCGGCACGCCTGCCGCACGCGCGGAGGACGGGGCCGATGAGCAATTTGGCAAGGTGCACTTCCAGACGTCCTGCAACGAGGTGGCGCAGCGCCGCTTTGATCGCGGGATGCGTTATCAGCACTCGTTCTGGTACCGGCCCGCAAAGGAAATTTTCGAGGAGACGCTGCAGGCCGATCCGGAATGCGCGATCGCCTATTGGGGCATTGCCCTGAGCCTGCTGTACAATCCGCATTTTGCCGCGCCGAAGGAAAACCTCACCGCAGGTCTCGCCGCGCTGCAGAAGGCCAAGGCACTCGGCGCCAAGAACGAACGCGAACGCGACTATATCGACGCGCTGCTGGCCTTCTATACGGGCGACGAAAAGACGACGTTTGGCCAGCGCGCGCAGGCCTATCTTAAGGCAACCGAAGCCGTCGCCGCGCGCTATCCCGATGATGACGAGGCGCAGATCGCCTACGCCATCACGCTGAATGTCACGGCGTCACCAAACGACAAGACCTATGCCAACCAGCTTAAGGGCGCTGCTATCCTGGAGCCGATCTTCAAGCGCCAGCCGCGGCATCCCGGCGTCGCGCATTACCTGATCCATCTCTATGACTATCCGGCAATCGCAGAGCAGGGACTCGACGCTGCCAAGCGCTATTCCGAGATCGCGCCGGCGGCACCGCACGCCTTGCATATGCCGTCCCACATCTTCACGCGCGTCGGCTACTGGAACGAATCCATTGACGCCAATAGCCGTTCCGCCAAGGCTGCCAAGGAGGGCAAGGACCCCAGCGAGCAGCTGCATGCCGACGACTATATGGTCTACGCGCTGCTCCAGCTCGCGCAGGACAGCCGAGCCAGCGACGTCATCGCGGACATGATTGCGACCACTGGCTATGCGCCGGCTGTCCGCGCCGGTCCCTACGCGATCGCGGCCAGCCAGGCGCGCTATATGGTCGAGCGCGGTGATTGGCAGGGTGCTGCCGCGCTGAAGGTCGAGCCGAGCCGGTTTTGCCTATGTCGACGCCATCACCTATTTCGCTCGCGCCCTCGGCGCCGCGCGCTCCGGCAATGCAGACGCAGCAGCGGCGGACATCGCCAAGCTGGCGGAGTTGCGGGACAAGCTGCAGCAGGACAAGGACGCCTATTGGACCGAAATCGTGGACATTCAGCGGCAGGTCGCCACAGCGTGGCAGCTCAACGCCCTGGGGAAACAGGCGGATGCGTTGGAAGCGATGCGCCTTGCCGCCGATGCCGAAGACAAGACTGAGAAATCCATCGTGACGCCGGGTCCGCTTGCCCCCGCGCGCGAGCTTTACGGGACCATGCTGCTCGAACGCGGCATGGCGATGGAGGCATTGGTCGCGTTCGAAAGCACGATGCGCAAGGAGCCGAACCGCTTTGGCGCGACGATCGGCGCCGCTCACGCGGCCGAGAAAGCGGGGGATACTGTGAAGGCCCGCCAGTACTACGCCAAAGTCGTCGAAACAGCGAGAAATGGCGACTCATCTCGGGAAGACCTCGCGGCCGCACGAAAGTTGATGGCTCAGAATTAGCAAAGGTGCCGCGGCAACTTCCATGCGCCTGATAAGCAAATTCGTTGCAATCAGCGCAGCCACTGCGCTGCTCTGCGCAGCTGCAGCGTTCTGGATTTCGCGATCCGGTGAACCGGCACGCGCAACAGCGGCCTCCGGCGAGGTCCGCCCGGTGTGGACGGAAATCGACTGGCCTTTCGGCGCGGATCCCTGGGGGAAAGGAAAGGCATTTCGCTGCAACGCCGAAGATTGCGGCGGCGAGGTCCAGCTCTACGTTCGCCCCAAGCTCGGCTTTTGCAATTGCGCCACCGGCGTTGCCGACGACGGCGACCTCGAGCAGATGGGCGACCTGGCGCTGATTGGGAAGGCAACGCCGATGGCTGACGGCCGAGCGATCGTCGTCGGTCCAATGCGCGGCCGCAGCCGGGCATATCGCGTTGAGGGAAACCCCAAGGCCGCGCTCTCACTCGCCTTCAATCAGCGCTGCGACATGGTGGCCGCGACGGCCTTGCTCGCACCGGGCGCGACCGCGTCACTGGAGCCGGCGGTGCTGTCATTCCTTAATAGCGACCGCATGCTGAAATGGGCCGAGACCGCGCTTGGGTTATGACTCAACGCAATAGCTGAATTAAAGGCGACAATCTCGGCACGCGCCTTACCGCGCGGCCCCGAGGCCGATCTCCTCGAGCCGCGTCGCGAACCAGCGCGACAGTGGCTGATCGAGGACCCCGCTGACATAGACTTCCGAGATCGTCACATGGTCCTTGTCCAGCACCAGCAGCACGCCGATCCAAAAGGCGAACCAGACATGTGCATCGGTCAGCGCCATCAGCTTGTGCTGGTCGTGATCGAGCGCGGTGTGATTGCTCGCCTTGCGGATCTCCACGGTGAGCAAATTGTTCGGGATCTCACGCTGATGCACGACGACATCAGGGTAGATCGACTTGCCCAGATGATCGTCGGTCGAGATGATGGTGCCGTGCGGCAGATGCAGCGTACGCTCGCCGAGCCGGTCGTAGTTGCAGTCCACCGACCAGCCGGAGAATTGCTTCTCCAGATACACGGCGAAGCGGTGCGTGATGGCACGCTCGCCGATGTCCTTCGCGAACAGGAAGGCTTCGTGGGCGTAGAAGTCCCGGAGCGCCGCGATCACCTTGTTCAGCTCGGTCTGCATCTTGCCTCCGGGCCCATTTCAACCTTATGCGTCCCGACCGGTCTCTCGCTCCCTCGCCCCGTTCTTACGGGGAGAGGGTGGGGTGAGGGGCCGTCTCCGCGAGTTTGGTTGGAATGATAGGTCGAACGCGCGCGGCGTGCGAGTCGGATGGTCTTTTGCGTAGGTTAACAGCTTGCCTTGCCCCTCACCCGGATTGCACCGGACGATGCTTCGCATCGCCGGGAGCAATCCGACCTCTCCCCGCAGAAGAGCGGGGAGAGGTTGAAGAAGATTCCCCTACATCTGGACTTCGATCAGCCGCGGTCCGGGCTCGGCGACGGCCTCGGCCAGCGCCTTGTTGAACTCGTCCGCGTTGGTGACGGCGCGGCCGGGTACGCCCATGCCCTTGGCCAGCGCCACGAAATCCAGCGTCGGCCGGTCGAGCCGAAGCATGTCGTTGGCACGCTGGCCGGGCTCGCCGGCGCCGACATTGTCGAACTCGCCGCGCAGGATCTGGTAGATGCGATTGGCGAACACGATGGTGACGATGTTGAGGTTTTCGCGCGCCTGCGTCCACAGCGACTGGATCGTGTACATCGCGCTGCCGTCGCCGACCATGCAGATCACCTTGCGGTCCGGGCAGGCGATCGCGGCACCGATCGAGAGCGGCGTCGAGAAGCCGATCGAGCCACCCATGTTCTGGAGCCAGTCGTGCGGCGCGGCTGCCGCCGTCGGCGGGAAGAAGGCGCGGCCGGTGGTGAGGGATTCGTCGACCAGGATCGCGTTCTCGGGAATCGCATAGGCGATCGACTGCGCGATCGAGGCGTGGGTCAGTGCGCCGGTCGGCTTGAGCAGCTCGGCCGCGGCCTGCGGCTTGACGTCCTTCGCGCTGGCCTTGACCGCGCCGGCCAGCGCTTCAAGTGCAGCGACCGAATTCTCACCCCAGGAGGTCATGCGATGCACGTCGCAGCCCTCGGGCTTGAGGATGCTCGGCTTGTTCGGATAGGCGAAGAACGCCACGGGATCGTCGGACTCGACCAGCACGATATGGCGGAACCTCGCCAGCATCTGCAGCGCGTTGTCGATCACGTAGTGGATGCGATCGATCGAGAAGCGGCCGCGGCCGCGCGCCATCCGGGGACGGAAGGTCGGGCCCATCACGGTGCAGCCGGTCTTGGCAGCGATGCGCTCGGCCAGCGCCAGGCCCTGCTCGCTCAGCGCACTGCCGGTCATCAGCAGCAGCGTGCCCTCGCCGTCGCCATGCAGGATCTTTGCAGCCTGCTCGACCGCCTGCGGCGAATAGCTCGCGCGCTGCTGCTCGGCCGGAACCTCGGCGATGCCGTCCGCTTCGTTCCAGGCGGTGTCGGCGGGCAGGATCAGGGTCGCGATCTGCGGCGGCGCGCTCTTGGCGGCGGCGATCGCCGCGGCACCGTCGGCGGCGACCGATTTGGAGTCCGGCGAGGTCCGGACCCAGGACGACATCGGCCGGGCCAGGCCCTCGATGTCGGAGGTCAGCGGCGCGTTGTAGCCGATGTGGTAGACGGCGTGCTGGCCGACGATGTTGACGATGCCGGAATTCGCCTTCTTGGCGTTGTGCAGATTGGCAAGGCCGTTGGCGAGACCGGGACCGAGATGCAGCAGCGTCGAGGCCGGCGTGCCCTTCATGCGGAAATAACCGTCGGCGGCGCCTGTTACCACGCCTTCGAACAGGCCGAGCACGCAACGCATGCCGGGCACGCGGTCGAGCGCTGCGACAAAATGCATCTCGGAGGTGCCGGGGTTGGAGAAGCAGACGTCGACCCCGCCCTTGACCATCGTCCGCACCAGACTTTCCGCACCGTTCATCCGTCAGCTCCCGCAACCGGCAATGTTCCAACAATCCGTCCGATCAATCATTGTTCGCTCGTCTCGTCAAAGCAATAGCGGGCATCGCCGCCCTGCGATGCGCCCGTTTGGCTAATGCTTTCCGGCAAATTGGCATGGTTGCCGATTTGGTAACGCCATTCATTAAGGATGCCTCCCTCACGGTGCCGTGGCTTGCGGAAAGCTCGCAAATATGGCCTGTGACTTCAGTTGAATCGATTTTTTGCTGGGGGAAACAATGATCCGGTTTTTTGCCGCGCCGATTGCCGCCATCGCACTGCTGTCGGCGACCGCCGGCGGCGCCTTCGCCGAGGAGTTCGACTCCCGCGACATCATGGGTGGCGGCCCGAATTTCTTCCGCGGCGGCTCGAGCCCGGTCCCCCGCACCACCGTCATGTATAACGGCAATTACGCCCCCGGCACGATCGTGGTGAACACCTCCGAGCGCCGGCTCTATCTGGTGCTTCAGAACGGCCAGGCGCTGCGCTACGGCATCGGTGTCGGTCGCGACGGCTTCCGCTGGGGCGGCGTGCACAGGATCACTGCCAAGAAGGAATGGCCGGACTGGACGCCGCCGTCGCAGATGCTGGCCCGCCGGCCGGACCTGCCGCGTCACATGAAGGGCGGCGTCGAGAATCCGCTCGGCGCGCGCGCGATGTATCTGGGCTCGACGCTCTACCGCATCCACGGCTCCAACGAGCCGGAGACGATCGGCCAGGCGGTGTCCTCGGGCTGCTTCCGCATGACCAACGACGACGTCACCGACCTCTACGGCCGCGTCGGGGTCGGCACCACCGTGGTCGTGCTGAACAACTAGCAGGAACCGGCGGGCGCGTGGATATGCGGTCTTGTGCGTCGGTTCCGAATACGGCAGCGTCGCCTGGCAATGAGCGCATTGGCCCCGTCTTCGTCCGGCTTTCGCATCGCCCTGCTGGCGCTCGCCACCGTCGCGTTTGCCCCCTGACACCGCTACCATCGCCGTCGCGGGCGAATTGCCCGCGATCGCCTCGCGCCAGCGCGCCGAGAAGAAGAGCTTTACCGACGGCGAGATCGTCGATGGCTTTCTCAAGACGGCATTCGGCGCCGAATATCATCTTGCCGGCCGCGTCGATCGCATCCGCAAGTTCGACGGACCGGTGCGCGTGTTCGCCGAGAGCGACCGCGCCGACCGCAAGGCGCAGCTCGCAAGGGTCGTAGCCGACATCGGCAAGCGCGTACAGCATCTCGACATCGCCATGATCGACTCCAGCGAGGCGGCGAATGTGCGGGTCAAGCTCGTGCGCGACCGCGATCTGTTCCGCACCATCTCGAGCTTCTACGGTGCGGAGAAGGCCCGCGAGATCCGCACCTCGCTCGATCCGCAATGCCTGTCCGGCTTCCGCAAGAACGACAATTTCGAGATCGAGCATTCCGACGTCATCCTCACCGTCGACAACGGCGATTTCACCTTCCTCGACTGCGCCTATGAGGAGCTGCTGCAATCGCTCGGCCCGATCAACGACACCGCGAGCGTGCCTTGGACCATGTTCAACGACAACGTCTCGATGGGCTATTTCGACGTCTACGACCAGTACATCCTCAACCTGCTCTACGATCCCCGCATCAAGGCCGGCATGACCGTGGCTGAGGTCAAGGCGGCGCTGCCCGACGTGCTCACCGATGTACGCATTTGGGTGAGGCGGGTGAACGACCTGAAGGAATGAGGCTCTTCCTTCTCCCCTTGTGGGAGAAGGAAAAAGGCACCAGCGGTCCTGGCTGCTTATCGCAGCCTGCTTACGCCTTCCTCGCCTTCGACATCAAAAATTGCTGGCGCATCACGTTGTTGCTTCCGTCGTAGTATTCGGAAATCAGCGCCTCGAACTCGTTGCGAAAACTCCGCAGCCTGTCCGGTTCCTCCTTGTACTGGGCGACGAGCTTGATCAAAGGCCCGATCGTCGTTTCCATGGTGCGGCGGAAATGCTGCGGGCTGAGTGCGGACGGCGTCATGATGTCCATGTCGAAGGCGATGTCCTTCACTTTCCCCGCGAGACGTTCGGCGACGATGTTGGGATCGCCCCACGACACCGGTGATGCCACGCCCTCGGGCGGCGGCAGATGGCGGCCGATCAGCGCGAACATCCGTCCGACATAGAGATGCGCTGGCCAGGTGGAGAAGGCGATGGTGCCGCCGGGCTTGAGCACGCGCAGCATCTCGCCGATGGCGACCTCGGGACGCGGCGCGAACATGTGGCCGAACTGGCTGAGCACCACGTCGAACTCGTTGTCGCCATAGGGCAGGCTTTCGGCGTCGCCTTCGGCGAAGTCGACATCGAGGTTCGCCAGCTGCGCGTGCTCGCGGGCGCGCTCGATCAGGACTGGCGACAGGTCGAGACCCCTGACCTTCGCACCGCGGCGCGCCGCCGTGATCGCGGCAACGCCGGTGCCGCACCCGACGTCGAGCAGCCTTTGACCGGTTGCGACTCCGGCGAAGCTGACCAGCTTGGCGGCCGAGGGCGTCGTGAACACTTCCATCGGCGTGAACAGCGACCAGGCTTCCTTCTGGACGGCCTTGAAACCAGCAAACGGGTCTTGCGCGGCCATGGAACTCTCCCTTCGCTCGATGTCGGCCTTCATGAGGCTGACGACGGATGCCAAAGGTTCAACGCGGTCCCATGGCGGCTTCGCCTCCTTGGCGCTCCTATTGCACGAGATCGGCGACGATGGTCGCAGCCTTGAGGCCGGTGCCGGTGAGGACCGCGACGGTGGTCTCGTTCGCCTTGATGGCACCGGTGGCGGATAGTTTGTCCAGCGCGGCGGCGGCACTGGCGCTGGTCGGCTCGGCGAACAGGCCCTGTCGCGCAAGACGCCGCAGCGCGGTGACGATCTCATCCTCGGTGAGCGCGACGGTGCCGCCGCCGCTCTCGCGCAACGCGGCGATGATCTCGCGCAGGCGCAGCGGATGCTTGATCGCGGTGCCTTCGGCGATGGTCTTGTTGACCTCGCGCGCGACAGGCGTATCGACGCCCGCCCTGAAGCTCGCATCGATCGGCGAGCAATTGAGCGGCTGCGCCGCGAACAGCCGCGGCAGCTTCGTGATCTGGCCCGCCTTGAGCAACTCGCGGAAACCAAAGGCGCAACCGAGCAGAGAGCTGCCGGCGCCGACGGGGACGATGACGTTGTCGGGGGCGCGAAAGCCGAGATCTTCCCAGATCTCATAGGCGAGCGACTTGGTGCCTTCGAGAAAGAACGGCTGCCAATTGTGGCTGGCATAGAAGGTCTGGCTGGATTGCCGGATGGCCTCTGCCTCCGATTCCTCGCGCGGGCCCTCGACGAGCTGCACCGCCGCGCCATAGGCGCGGACCTGCGCGATCTTGGCCGGTGACGTCGATGCCGGCGCGAGAATCTTCACGCGCATGCCGCCGGCGGCACCTAACCCAGCCATCGACGAGCCGCCATTGCCGGACGAGTCCTCCAGAATGGCCTCGACGCCGATCTGCCGCAGGAACGACAGCATCACGGCGGAGCCCCGGTCCTTGAAGCTGCCGGTCGGGTTGAACCATTCGAGCTTGAAGAACGGGCGCAGCTCGCCCCAGGCCTGCTGCACCAGCGGCGTGCAGCCTTCGCCGAGCGTGATCGGACTCGTGATCTCGACCGGCAGCGCCGCCCGGTAGCGCCAGAGCGAGCGCGCCCGGCCGTCGATGTCCTCGCGCGACATCCCTGCCCCCGGCGTCACCAGCAGCGGCGTGCGCTCGTCCGAGCACCAGCGCGGCTGGTCCAGCGGATAGAGCTTACCGTTGCGGGGATCGATGTAGGCGGCGGCGGGCATGGCGGGCTCCAAGGAATACGATGTGGCAAAGGCAATCTGGGCGTTTGGTTTGATGACACGTTTTGTCGGGAAACTCGACGCCCGGCGCGCCAATCGTGCAGCGCCTCTTGAAAACGTAAAAAACATAATTACTTCATTATCTTACCGCGATAGCGGCGAGCTCCGCCAGTGCGGTGGCGTGGCACTCGGGCAAGCGCTGCCGGGTCGCAGGATGACGGGAATTTGGCCGCGAGCCGCCCTGCCCCGCGCAGCACGATTAACTTGTCTGTCGCGACTGCCCGCTACAATATGTTGGATTGAGCTCGCGCCGCCGGTGTTCCGCATCGGCAGCGCGACGAGCCAAGGCCCGTCCGAGCGGCGGGCCGTTGGCTTTTTAGGAGTTTGGTCATGAGCCGCGCGAACCGTACCGACCACATCCGCCTCACCTCCCATCCGGAGCCGGGCCGCAAGGCCGCCTTCCCGATCCACTGGGGCGCCGCCGACGCACGCGCCCGCGGGCCGATCATCGGCACGGTGTCGCGCGCCGGGGATCGCAACGTGATCGGCAGCCATGGCGGGTCGTATGCGATGTACCGCGCGCTCGCGGTGTCCGCCGGCGCGCTCGATCCGATTCGTAGGCCCGATCTCACCAACACGTTTCCGGCCGCGACCATCGGGCCGTTCCCGCAATGGAGCGATCCCGCCAAGATCGTCGCGCTCGATCCCTGGGGGCATCTCGTCGCCGAAAATTTCGGCAAGGACATCGCTGAGGGCATCGACATCAGGCCGAGCATCGCGGTGACGCGGGCGCGGCTGGACCTGCCGGAGATCCGCGAGGCGCTCGCCGCCAAGCGCCTGCGCGCCGACGGCGACGTCGTGCACGCCAATGGCAGCGTGTCGGTGGTGAAGATCGCGATCGATCCGGTCTGGTATCTGCCGGGCCTTGCCGAGCGCTTTGCGATCAACGAGACCGAGCTACGGCGCACGCTGTTCGAGCAGACCGCCGGCATGTTCCCCGAGCTCGTGACCCGGCCGGACATGAAAGTGTTTCTGCCGCCGATCGGGGGCACCACGGTGTACATGTTCGGCGATGTGACAAAACTGCCGGACCATCGCACCAAGATCACCTGCCGCGTGCATGACGAGTGCAACGGCTCCGACGTGTTCGGCTCCGACATCTGCACCTGCCGTCCCTATCTCATCCACGGCATCGAGGAATCCGCGCGTGGCGCGCAGGAGGGCGGGCTCGGGCTCGTGATCTACAACCGCAAGGAAGGCCGCGCGCTCGGCGAGGTCACGAAATTCCTGGTCTACAATGCGCGCAAGCGCCAGGAGGACGGCGACGCCGCCGCCGCCTATTTCGAGCGCACCGAATGCGTTGCCGGCGTCCAGGATGCCCGCTTCCAGCAATTGATGCCCGACACCATCCACTGGTTGGGCCTGAAGCGCATCGACCGCTTCCTGTCGATGAGCGACATGAAGCATGACGCGCTGACCTCGCAGGGCATCGATATCGTCGAGCGGGTGCCGATCCCGCCCGAGCTCATTCCCGCCGACGCCTATGTCGAGATCGCCGCGAAGAAGGCCGCCGGCTATTACTCCACCGACATTGCGCCCGAGAAGGACGTCGACGGCGTGGTCGGGCGTTCGCTGGAAAAATACTGATCGATTGATGGCAGACGCTTTGGAATTGCAGGCCCGTTCGCTGCTCAGCGCAGCAGCGGTTCGCGCGCGTGCCGGCGAGATGTTCGAGATCGGCCTGCACGGCGGGCTGACGCACTTCACCATCGATCTCGATCGCATGGACGGCGTTGCGGAGGCCGTGTTGGCTGTCACGCGAAAAGCCTATCCGACGCTGGAGATTCCCTTCCATGCGCGCTGGCGGCATTTCGTGCTCGGCGGCGTCGATCGCTGGGCGCGGCTTGCGGATTCGGCGTCGTGGCCCGATCGCGCGGCACGGGCACGCGCCGAGTTCGACCTTGCCATCGTCAGCGTGCTGCTCGATGCCGGCGCGGGTGCGGCGTGGCGATACCGCGACGCCGTGACGGGACAGAGCATCGGCCGATCCGAGGGACTCGCGATTGCAAGCCTCGACATGTTCGCGCGCGGTCTTTTTTCCCGCGATCCCCGCGCGCCCTTCAGGGCCGATGCCGACGTGCTTGCGCAGCTGCCGCTCGCCGCGCTCAGCTCGGCGTTTCAGGTGAGCGACACCAATCCGCTGCTCGGGCTCGAGGGGCGGACCGATCTGCTGCAGCGTCTGGGCAGGCTGGTGGCGGAGCGTGGGGACGTGTTCGGCTCGCACGACACGCCGCGGCCGGGCGGGCTGTTCGATCACATCGCGGCACAGGCCAAGGACGGCGCGGTTCCGGCACCCGCGATTCTCTCGGCGGTGCTGAACCAGCTCGGACCGATCTGGCCATCGCGACTGGAGCTTGCCGGAATTCCGCTCGGCGATTGCTGGCGCCATCCGGCGATCAAGGCCAGCGATGCGACCTCGGGCCTCGTGCCCCTGCACAAGCTATCGCAATGGCTGAGCTATTCGCTGATCGAGCCGCTGCAGCGCGCCGGAATTGACGTCACCGACATCGATGGCCTAACCGGGCTTGCCGAATACCGCAATGGCGGCCTGTTCGTCGATCACGAGGTGCTGCGCCTGCGCGACGCCGCCGATGCCGAACGTGCGCATGCGGTGGACTCCCTGCTCGTCGTCGAGTGGCGCGCGCTGACCGTGGCGCTGCTGGACCGGCTGGCCGAACTGGTTCGCGCAAAACTCGGCCGCACGCCTGAGACATTGCCGCTCGCCAGCATTCTGGAAGGCGGCACCTGGGCCGCGGGCCGCGCCATCGCCTTCGCGCGCCGCCCCGATGGTTCGCCGCCGCTCAAGGTGATCAGCGACGGCACGGTTTTCTAATCTCTCGTTCGAGTTCGCGGAAACAGACCCCTCATCCGGCGCTTCGCGCCACCTTCTCCCACAAGGGGAGAAGGAAGAAAGGCATCCGTCATGCAAGGCGTCACGATCGTCGATCATCCGCTGGTGCAGCACAAGCTGACCCTGGTGCGGGACAAATCGATTTCGACCAAATCGTTTCGGGAGCTGATCAAGGAGATCGGCATGCTGCTGTGCTACGAGGTGACGCGCGACCTGCCGCTCACCGATACCGTTATCGAAACGCCACTGGCGACGATGCACTCGGCCAAGATCGCGGGCAAGAAGCTGGTGTTCGTGCCGATGCTGCGCGCCGGCACCACCTTCGTCGACGGCATGATGGATTTGGTGCCGACCGCGCGCGTCGCCCATATCGGCCTTTACCGTGAGCCGCACAGCTTTGCGGCGGTCGAGTACTTCTTCAAATCGCCGTCCGACCTCAGCGAGCGCCTGGCGATCGTGGTGACGCCTGTGGTTGCGACCGCCAACACGGCTGTGGCCGCAATCGACCGGCTCAAGGAGCGCGGCGCCAAGGATATTCGCCTCGCCTGCCTGATCGCCGCCCCCGAAGGGCTCGAACGGCTGCGCGGACTGCATCCGGACGTTCCGATCTGGACCGCCGCAGTCGACGAAGGTCTCGACGAGAACGGCTTTATCCTGCCGGGCCTCGGCGACGCCGGCGACCGCGCCTACGGCACGCGATAAGCGCCGGCCTGCAAACCGCGTCACGTTAGGAACAGCTTCGCCCGCGCAAGGTTTTTCCTGCTCTACGATGGAGAGCACGATGACCTATCAGGATGACCGCAGGGCAGACAGAGCACGCCGCAACAGCCCGGTGGGCTGGGCGATCGGCGCGATCTTCGTGATCGCCGTGGTCGCGGCCGTCTTCTTCTACAATGGACGCGACGTCGGTCCCCAGACGACCACCACCAGCCCGAACAACACGCCGAGCGTCACGACCAATCCAGCCGCCCCGGCAAAGTGATACGAGGGCCGCTCCGTCAGGTCGGCGGCCGCGGCGGCAGATCCTTCGCGTCCGCGGGCGCGGGCTTCTCCTTGAGGTCGGCGATCAACCGTTCCATCTCGCCGATCTCGCGCACCTGGGCTTCGATGATGTCGTCGGCCAGCTTGCGCACGCGGGGATCCCTGATGTGCGCGCGCTCGCTGGTGAGAACCGCGATGGAATGATGCGGGATCATCGCCTCCATATAGGCGACGTCGGTCACGGTCTGCTGGCTTCGAACGAGCCAGAGCGAAACCGCAAACACGACGGCGCTGGCCGCCAGAATGGCGACGTTCGCCGTACGGTTCCTGTACATGCCCCACATGAAAGCGAGCATCACGGCGGCCATGACGGCACCCATCAGCAACGCCATCCACGTCCGGGTCTGGCTGTACCAGACGTGATCCAGAGCGAAGGTGTTGAGATACATCAGACCGAACATGATCACGGTGGAAGCCGCGATCATCGTGATGAAACGACCGTAAGCCATGAGGAACATTCCCGCTGTTTATCGGGGGATAACCACACCCCGAGGGATCGTTCCTCGCCGATGGATGATTTGGCGCAGGGCCGACGCGTCGGCGGCAAGAGATTCAGATCTTGCCGCTGCCGCAGATCCCCTTCAGTGACCGCCACTCCGCATCCGTCAGCAGCGGCGGGCCGCTGGCGGGGCGATCCTCTTTCGTCATGCGCGCGAGGCGGTCCTCGGTTAGCGGATGGCTCGCCAGGATCGACGTGAGGCCGCCGCCTTCCTTGCCGGTGATGCGGAACATCAATTCCGCCGCAGGCTTCGGCGAACGGCCGAGCTTGTGCATGATCTCGATGGCGAACGTATCCGCAGCGGTCTCGGCCTCGCGCGAATAGGAGGCCTCGACCACGCTGCGCGAGGCGAAGATCACGGCGGATGAACCGGTCACGTCGCCGAACAACAGGCCGATCAGGAACGAGGTGCCGCCGTTGTAGATCAGGCCGCGCATGTTGTCGTGATGCTTGAGATGACCGAGTTCGTGGGCGAGGATGCCGGCGAGCTCGTCGGGGCTTTCGGCCTTGTCGATCAGGGCGTTCAGCACGAAGACCTTGCCGCCCGGTAGCGCAAACGCATTCGGAACCGGGCTCGGCAGCACGCCTGCCGTCATGGCATCGTCGTCGAGGCCGGCGGCATCGCGCAGCCGATTGACGAGTTTGACGAAGGCCGCCTTCCCAGCCGCATTCTCGCACGCATTGCGGCCGAAGATCGTCTTCACCTGGACCTCCGACGCATCGCCGATGCGCCGCTCGATCGGTTTCGGCACCAGCGGCGCGAGGCGGTCGGCGGCCAGCGGCACGCCGAACAGCACGACACAGACGATGGAGACGGCGGCAGCCATCGACCAGCCGACGATTTTTGCGACACCTCGGCGCGTGGTCTGGTGCTCGTCGAGACGGGTGCAGCGGGCGGTCACGTCTGACGCGAGCAGAGCGTCGCGGATCTCCAGCCGCGCCAGCGGCGGCTCGGAAGCGCAGGCGAGCCGCAAAATGCCGGCCGGACTGTCGGCGCGGCGGATGTCGGCATAGGCCCAGCGAACGGGCGTCCCACCCTCTTCGAGGATCTCGAGCGCGTCACCGAGCGTCAGCGTCACCTGTCGACGGCGGCTCGACACGCCGTCGAAGAAGATGGTCGGCTTTGCGGATTGCGCCGGGGCCTCGGTGGACAACTCACTCACAGCTCAGAATCCCGCGACATCGAGTCCATCGGCAAAGCCTTCGCCGAGCGCGCTGGCAAGCTCGGCGCTGCCGCGCACATCCGCGGCGGCGGCGATGTTGTGCACGTGTACGGTTTCCAACACCTTGGCCCAGAGATCGCGCTGGAGATAGACCCGCATGACGATGTTGAGGGCCAAGGCGAGTGCGAGGTAGCCGACGACCATCATCACCAGTGTCGGGATGCTCTTGCCGGCATTGCCGGGCCCCAACGCCTGCTCGACCGAAAGGCCACTCAGCGTGACCACGAGCATGGTCGCTCCGCCGATATAGGCGGCGAAGATGGCCGAGAGCAGCGTCCACCAGCCGATCACTTTCCAGTACAAGCCGTAGAATGCGTTGTGCGGCAGTTGCGAGGACAGGCTGACGTCGCCGATGCGGATGCCGTCGAGCCACCAGCGCCACTCGCGCGCCTTGAACTCGGCATAGAAGAACGGCGCGAGCGGAAAGATCACCATTGCGATCGGGCTCAGCAGCCACAGCCACCAGGCGCGTTTGAAGAACGTCCAGCCGTCAGCTTCGAAATCGCCGCGCAAATCGCCGTAATGGGTGTGGCGCATCTTGTAGCGTTCGAGCGAGGCCTCGCGCCACGGCAATGCGAGCCCGAGCGTCAGGAACACCAGCAAGCCCCACAGCATGGCGCGGAACGAATAGGCCCAGCCCGATCCGTCCATCCAGAACCGCACGCCGCGCCAGACCGTGCGCGTCAGGCGATAGCGCCGCGCGCGGAAGATCGCAAACTGACCGAAGGCGTAGAAGCTGATGAACAGCGGCGTCGAGGCAAAGCCCTGCCAGCGCTCGAACTCGATACCGACGAGGAAGTAAGCGAGGTAGATCGGCACCAGGATCGCGAGCGCGAACAGGAAGCCGACCAGAAGCTCCTTGGCCCGGCCGGTATATTCGGCGGCGTCGCCATCGACCGCGGTGTTCGCCCACAGATGACGGCGGATGTCGGTGACGAGCCAGAACCGGTAGAAGCCGAAGGTGACGAGCTCCAGCATGGCACCCTTGGTGACCAATTTGCGAAACTCGGTACGGTTGCCGGTGAAATCGACCCGCGTGGGCGGCAGCGGCGGGGGTAAGGGTTCGGAGCCGATGGGGGCCCATTGCATGTCGTTCACGGCGGCAACCTCGGGGTGCGGACCTAGTTCGATCAAACTTATAGATCAGAGATTAGTCGATCCCCAAGATGGGCGGGTTCGATTTAGCTCGATTCCGGTCGATTTCTGGCACGATTCCACGGCCGAGGGCGTGCGCGAGATCACGTTGTTAAATCAACAGCCTCGTAGCCCGGATGGAGCGCAGCGCAATCCGGGACAGCGGCAATGGCCGCCTGAATCCCGGATTTCGCTTCGCTCCATCCGGGCTACATCACACCGATGTGGCAAAACTCGCCCTTGCTCCGGCGCAGACAACCGGCTGTAATTGCAAATCAAATACCGCAGCGCAGAATTCAACGAGAACGCGCGGTTCATGTCAGGGAGAGCGGTCATGCATGGGACCATCGAAAGCGCGGCGAAGCTCGACGCGTTACGCGCACGCGCAACGTCACTGCCGCTGGAGCAGTTCGATCCGGGCGACCCCGAGTTGTTCAGGACCGATACGTTCTGGCCCTATTTCGATCGCCTGCGCCGCGAAGATCCCGTGCACTATTGCAAGGACTCGATGTTCGGCCCGTATTGGTCGGTGACGCGCTACAACGACATCATGGAGATCGAGACCAATCATTCGGTGTTCTCCTCGGCCTCCTCGCTCGGCGGCATCACCATCCGCGACATCGATCCGGAACTGCGCCGCGAGAGCTTCATCTCGATGGACCCGCCGCGCCACGCGGCGCAGCGCAAGACCGTGGCGCCGATGTTCACGCCGACGCATCTGGACAATCTCGCGCTGAGCATCCGCAAGCGCTCGGCCGAGTGCCTGGACAATCTGCCGCGTGGCGAGGTGTTCGACTGGGTCGACCGCGTCTCGATCGAGCTCACAACGCAGATGCTCGCGGTGCTGTTCGACTTCCCCTGGGAGGACCGCCGCAAGCTGACGCGCTGGTCGGACATCGCGACCACCATTCCCGGACCCGACGGCCTCGTCGCCACCGAAGACGAGCGTCAGGCCGAGCTGACGGAATGCGCGGGCTATTTCGCGCGGCTGTGGAAGGAGCGCACCGAGCAGCCGCCCAAGAGCGACCTGTTGTCGATGATGGCGCATGGTGCCGCGACGCGCGACATGGACGCGAAAAACTTTCTTGGCAATCTCATCCTTTTGATCGTCGGCGGCAACGACACCACTCGCAACACCATGTCCGGATCGCTCGACGCACTCAGCCAGCATCCGGAGCAATATCGCAAGCTGCGCGAAAACCCCGCGCTGCTCGACAGCTTCGTGCCGGAAGTGATCCGCTGGCAGACGCCGCTGGCCCATATGCGCCGCACCGCGCTTGCCGACTTCGAGTTCCGCGGCAAGCAGATCAAGAAAGGTGACAAGGTCGTGATGTGGTACGTTTCGGGCAACCGCGACGCCGACGCGATCGAAAAGCCCTACGAATTCATCATTGACCGCGCGCGGCCGCGCACGCATCTCTCGTTCGGCTTCGGCATCCACCGCTGCGTCGGCTTGCGGCTTGCCGAACTCCAGCTCAAGATTATCTGGGAAGAGATCCTCAAGCGATTCGACCATATCGAGGTGGTCGGCGAACCCAAGCGGGTCTATTCGAGTTTCGTGAAGGGTCTTGAAACCTTGCCGGTGAAGATTGCGGCGTGATGTGGCATACGCCGGTGCTTCTCTCCCTCGCCCCGCTTGCGGGGAGAGGGTGGGGTGAGGGGGAGTCTCCACGAGGACGGTGACAGCCGACTCGTGGAGACTCCCCCTCACCCGGATCGCATCTAGCGATGCGATCCGACCTCTCCCCGCAAGCGGGGCGAGGTGAACTGCGTCCCCGGCGTCCGATTCAAACACTGGAGCAACCACCATGAACATCCAAGCGCCGGTTCAAGTGGACAAGGCCGAACGCATGCGCAGGGCTCGCGAGGAGGCCTATGCGACCCCGCTGGCGCAGTTCCACCCGGGCGCGCCAAGGCTGTTCCAGGACGACACCCTGTGGCCGTGGTTCGAGCGGCTGCGCAAGGAAGAGCCGGTGCATTACTGCACCAACGCGCCGATCGAGCCGTATTGGTCGGTGGTGAAGTACAACGACATCATGCATGTCGACACCAACCACGGCCTGTTCTCCTCCGACTCGACGCTCGGCGGCATCGGGATCCGCGACGTGCCGGAAGGTTATGACTGGCCGAGCTTCATCGCCATGGACCAGCCGCGTCATTCGTCGCAGCGCAAGACGGTGTCGCCGATGTTCACGCCGACCCATCTAGACGAATTGGCAAAACTGATCCGCCAGCGCTCGCAGACCGTGCTCGACAATCTGCCGCGCAACGAGACCTTCAATTTCGTCGAGCGCGTCTCGATCGAGCTGACGACGCAGATGCTGGCCACCCTGTTCGACTTTCCCTGGGAAGAACGGCGCAAGCTCACGCGCTGGTCCGATGTCGCGACCGCGCTGCCCAAGAGCGGCATCGTGGCTTCGGCCGAAGAGCGCCGTCGCGAGATGGACGAATGCTACGCCTACATGTCCAAGCTCTGGAACGAGCGCGTCAACTCCGCCCCGCGCAACGATTTGCTGTCGCTGATGGCGCACAACGACGCCACGCGGTTCATGGATCCCGACAATCTCATGGGCAACATCATCCTGCTCATCGTCGGCGGCAACGACACCACGCGCAACACTATGACCGGCTCGGTGCTGGCGCTGAACGAGAACCCGGAGCAGTACGACAGGCTGCGCGCCAACCCGGAACTGATCGATTCCATGGTGCCCGAAGTGATCCGCTGGCAGACCCCGCTCGCGCATATGCGCCGCACCGCACTGCAGGACACTGAAGTTGGCGGCAAGCACATCAAGAAGGGCGACCGCGTCGTGATGTGGTACGTCTCGGGCAACCGCGACGAGGAGATGTTCGAGCGGCCGAACGAGTTCGTCATCGACCGCCCGCGGCCGCGCACTCACCTCTCCTTCGGATTCGGCATCCACCGCTGCGTCGGCATGCGCCTCGCCGAGCTCCAGCTCAAGATCGTCTGGGAAGAGATGCTGAAGCGCTTCGACCACATCGAGGTGGTCGGCGAGCCCAAGCGGATCTATTCGAGCTTCATCAAGGGATACGAGTCGTTGCCGGTGAGGATTCCGGGGTAGAGCTCCATCCTCCGTCATTGCGAGCGCAGCGAAGCAATCCAGACTTGTCACCGCGGAGGGATTCCTGGATTGCTTCGCTGCGCTCGCAATGACGAGATTTTGGCGACTTGTGCGCCTCGAAGCTCCAGCGGTGAACGCGGGAACACTCAGATATAAAATTCCGGCATGACAGGTCGCGCCAGATGTGAAGGCGAGATCGCGCGCGACTGGTCTACGACACCGGCACATCTAGCTCAACTTGATGTCCCACACGCCTTCCTTGCGGCAGGCGGCCACTTCCTCGCGCAGGAGGGCGGTGACGGCAACCGAGGCGGTGGAGACCGGACGGTCGATCGGAGAGGCAAATATGAGCTCGCGCGTCATCGGCTTCGAGACGACGGCCGTTTCCAGCCGCCCGTCCGCGACCTCGCCGTGGACCGAGGAGGGCGGCAGCAGCGCGAAGCCGAGGCCTTCCTCGACGAGGCTGGTGAGCACGCGGAACGAATCCGCCTCGAGCTGGACGTTGAGCTTGATCTTGCGTTGCGCCGCCGCGTGCTCGATCAGCGCACGGAGGCCATGGGAATGACTGGGCAGCACCAACCGTTGCCGCAGCAGCCAGCCGACATCGACGCTCTTCTTGCGCGCGAGGCCACAACCGCGCGGACCCACCGCGACGATGTTGTCGCGACCAAGGCTCTCCACGTTGAGATGCAGATCGGCGGAGCGGCCGTACAGGATGGCGAGATCCATCTCGCCGCGGTGCAGCCATTCGACCAGATGGCCGCTGTAGCTCTCGACGATGCGCAGCGAAATGCCCGGAAATTTTTCGACGCAGCGCCGCGCGAAGCGCGCCGACAGCACGCAGCTCACGGTCGGGACCAGGCCGAGCACGACCTGGCCCGATGGCGGCCCCTTGGACGACTGGATGTCGTCGCGGATCTGGTCGATCTGCCGCACGATGCCCGAGGTGCGCGCCAGCAACAGGCGGCCGGCATCCGTGAGCACCATGCCGCGGCCGTTGCGGGTGAACAATTCGGTGCGCAGCTCGTGTTCCAGCAGCTTGATCTGCCGGGAGAGCGCCGGCTGCGCCACACGCAACGTGTCGGACGCCTTGGAGAGGCTGCCGAGCTCCGCCACGCAACTGAAGGTCCTGAGCTGACGGAAATCCATGCTTGCCAATCCTGGAAGGCTACTCCATACGCTATAGCAAATGAGCATAGGGGGCTGGCATTGTTTTCACAACGCCAGAGGATCGGCCGGCGTTATCTTAACTGCCGCACCCAACTGGAAACGCCATGAGTGAAGAACACCACACCGAAGATCACGCCGACATCCGCGAAGCCGTCGCAAAGCTCTGCGCGCAGTTTCCCGGCGAATACTGGCGCAAGCTCGACCGTGAGATGGCCTACCCCACGGCGTTCGTCGACGCGTTGACGCAGGCCGGCTATCTCTCGGTGCTGATCCCCGAGGAATATGGCGGCGCGGGCTTGAAGCTTTCTGCGGCCGCGGCGATCCTCGAAGAGATCCAGCGCGCGGGCTGCAACGGTGGCGGCTGCCACGCCCAAATGTACACGATGGGCACCGTGCTGCGGCACGGCAATGACGAGCAGAAGGCAAAATACCTGCCGAAGGTCGCGAGCGGCGAATTGCGGTTGCAGGCCTTCGGCGTCACCGAGCCGACCAGCGGCACCGACACCACCTCGCTGAAGACTTTTGCGCGCAAGGATGGCAATGCCGGCTACGTCGTCAACGGCCAGAAAATCTGGACCAGCCGCGCCGAGCATTCCGACCTGATGCTGCTGCTGGCGCGGACCACGCCGAAGGACCAGGTCAAGAAGCGCACGGATGGACTTTCGGTGTTCATCGTGGACATGCGCGAGGCCAAGAACAAGGGCCTCGAGATCCGCCCGATCCGCACCATGATGAACCACGCCACCACCGAGGTGTTCTTTACCGACATGAAGGTGCCGGCGGAGAATCTGATCGGCGAAGAGGGCAAGGGCTTTCGCTACATCCTCTCCGGCATGAATGCCGAACGGATCCTGATCGCGGCCGAATGCGTCGGCGACGCCAAATGGTTCATCGCCAAGGCCACCAACTACGCCAAGGAGCGCAGCGTTTTCGGCCGGCCGATCGGCCAGAATCAAGGCATCCAGTTTCCGATCGCCAAGGCCTACGCTGCGATGCGTGCGGCCGAATTGATGGTGAAGGAAGCCACGCGCAAATACGAAGCCGGGCTCGATTGCGGCGCGGAGGCCAACATGGCCAAGATGCTCGCGGCCGACGCGTCGTGGGAAGCGGCCAACGCCTGCGTCCAGACCCATGGCGGCTTTGGATTTGCCGAGGAGTATGACGTCGAGCGAAAATTCCGCGAGACGCGGCTCTATCAGGTGGCGCCGATCTCGACCAATCTCGTGCTCTCCTTTGTCGCCGAGCATGTGCTCGGCATGCCCCGCTCGTACTGAGGCCGCCATCATGGGAGCTCTTGACGGGATCAGGGTGATTGCGGTCGAGCAGGCGGTGGCGGCGCCATTCTGCTCGTCGCGGCTGGCGGATGCCGGCGCGGAGGTGATCAAGATCGAGCGGCCCGAAGGCGATTTCGCCCGCGGCTATGACGCGGCGGCCAAGGGCCAGAGCAGCTACTTCGTGTGGCTCAACCGCGGCAAGCAATCGGCGGTGGTCGATCTCGCCAACAAGGAAGGTTGCGCCGAGTTGGAGAGACTGATCGCGAGCGCCGACGTGCTGATCCAGAATCTCAAGCCGGGCTCGATGGACAAGCTCGGCTTTTCGCGCGAGCGGCTGCTGATGGACTATCCAAAACTGATCTCGTGCACGATCACCGGCTATGGCGACGAGGGCCCCTATGCGCACCGCAAGGCCTATGATTTGCTGATCCAGGCCGAGAGCGGCCTTGCCTCGATCACCGGCAATCCCGACGGTGCCTCACGGGTCGGCATGTCGATCGTCGACGTCGCGACCGGCGCGACCGCGCACGCGGCGATCCTGGAGGCGCTGATCGGGCGCGGACGCACCGGCAAGGGCGCCGACATCCGCATCTCCATGTTCGACGTGATGGCGGACTGGTGCACCGTGCCTCTGCTCAATTCCGAGGCCGGCAATCCGCCCAAGCGCATGGGCCTGCGCCATCCCTCGATCGCACCCTATGGCGTGTTCACGTCCAGCGACGGCAAGGACATCCTGATCTCGATCCAGAGCGAGCGCGAGTGGAAGACGCTTTGCGCAAAGGTTCTGGACCAGCCGGATCTGCCCGCAGATCCGCGCGTTGCCAACATGGTCGAGCGCGTGCGCAACCGCGACTTCACCGACAAGACAGTCGCGGATGCCTTCGGCAAGATGACGCGCGATGAGCTATTGAAGCGACTGTCCGATGCCGATATCGCCTTTGCCGAGGTCAACACCATGGCCGACCTCACCAAGCATCCGCATCTGCGCCGCATCGAGGTCGACACGCCGCAGGGGCCTGTCAGCTACCCCGCGCCGGCGCCGATCATCGTCGGCGAGACGCGCAGCTATGGCGCGGTGCCAGGGATCGGCGAACGACCGGTCAAGAAATCATAACAACAAGAGCGAGGCGTCATGACCGAAAAGCTCGACATCGATCATCTCAGGCAATGGATCGGCCGCAGCGAAGAAGCAACCGACACCGTCACCGCGCAGCTCGTGAAGGGCCTGCGCGCGACGCTGTTCCAGGAGGTCGGCGCGCCCAAGGCCGGCGATGCGGCGCCGTTCACGGTGCATTGGTGCCTGGCGCAGCCGGTGTTTCCGATGGCGATGCTCGGCCCCGACGGCCACCCCACCCGCGGCGGCTTCCTGCCGCCGGTGCCGCTGCCGCGCCGGATGTGGGCCGGCGGCGAGATCGAGTTCCTGCAGCCGCTGCGCGTCGGCGATGAATCGAAGCGGACCTCGCGCATCGCGGACGTACAGGTGAAGACGGGCTCGACCGGCACGCTGTGCTTCGTCTCGGTCGAGCACAGCATCTCCTCGCCGCGCGGCATCGCCATCCGCGAGCGGCAGGACATCGTCTATCGCGAGATGACGACCACGTCCGCGCCGGCAAAGGCCCCGCCTCCGCCGCCGAAGGCGCAGCATCGCGAGACTCATGTCTCCGATCCCGTGCTGCTGTTTCGATATTCCGCGCTGACCTTCAACGGCCATCGCATCCATTACGACCGCGACTACGTTACCAAAGTCGAGGGCTATCCGGGCCTGATCTTCCACGGGCCGTTGCAGGCAACGTTCATCATCGAGATGGCGGCGAAGCTGCGCGGGCGGAAAACCGCCGAAGAAGTTTTCGTATCGCGGGGTGCAGCCGCTGTTCGAGGACAGCGAGTTCTCCATCAACGCCAACGAGACTGACGCCGGCATGGAGCTGTGGACCGCGAACGCGGAGGGGCAGCCGACGATGAAGGGGACCGCGGTGTGGTGATAGTCTCTCCTCGTCATTGCGAGGAACGAAGCGACGAAGCAATCCAGACTGTCACCGCGGCGGCATTCTGGATTGCTTCGCTGCGCTCGCAATGACGGGTGGGTTAGCGGCGCCGATAAACATCAGGGAACGGGAACCATGGCGAAGAACGGCAAGACCGGCGGCAAATCCGTCACCGTCAAGCAGGCGACACTCGACCTGCTGCGCTCCTTCGGCATCAGACGCGTGTTCGGCAACCCCGGCTCGACCGAGCTGCCGTTCCTGAGCGACTGGCCCGACGATATCGACTACGTGCTGGCGCTTCAGGAAGCCTCCGCCGTCGGCATGGCCGATGGCTATGCGCAGGCGACGCGCAATGCCGGCTTCGTCAATCTTCACTCGGCTGCCGGCGTCGGCAATGCGCTCGGCAACATCTATACCGCGCATCGCAACCAGACGCCGCTGGTCATCACCGCGGGCCAGCAGGCGCGCTCGATCCTGCCGTTGCAGGCATTCCTCTATGCGGAGCGTGCGTCCGAATTCCCGCGGCCTTATGTGAAATATAGCGTCGAGCCGGCGCGGCCCGAGGACGTGCCGGCCGCGATCGCGCGCGCCTATTACACCGCGATGCAGCCGCCATGCGGGCCGACTTTCGTCTCGATCCCGGTCGACGACTGGGCGCATGCGGCAGCTCCCATCGAAGCCCGCAAAGTCAGCCGCGAGATCGGGCCCGAGGCTGACGCGATGAAGGCGCTGGTCACCGCGCTCGGTTCTGCCAAGCACCCTGCCCTCGTCGTCGGGCCCGGCGTCGACCGCGCCGGCGCGGTCGAGCTGATGGTGCGCGTCGCCGAGAAGACCAGGGCCAGCGTCTGGGTCAGCCCGTTTTCGGCGCGCTGCTCGTTCCCGGAACGCCATCCCCAGTTCGCAGGCTTCCTGCATGCCTCTCCGGCGCAATTGTCGGATGCGCTGCGCGAGCACGACCTCGTCGTCGTGATCGGCGCGCCCGTGTTCACCTTCCACGTCGAAGGCCACGCCGCGATCTTCGACGGCAGTGCGACGCTCTTCCAGATCACCGATGACCCGGATGCCGCAGCGGTGACGCCGGTCGGAACCAGCATCATCGCGACGATGAAGCCGGCGCTCGCGATGCTGCTCGAGCTCCTGCCCGAGAGCAAGCGCGCGGCACCGAAGGGGCGAACGCTGCCGCCGGCCCCGCAAGCCGCCGATCCGCTGCCGGTCGAATTCCTGCTGCATTCGCTGTCGCAGGCGATGCCGGACGGCGCGTCGCTGGTCGAGGAAATCCCCTCGCACCGGCCAGCGATGCAGAAGTTCATGCCGATGCGCGGTCAGGACAGTTTTTACACCATGGCGAGCGGCGGCCTCGGCTACTCGCTGCCGGCCGCGGTCGGCATGGCGCTCGGCAAACCAAAGAGCCGCACGGTGTGCCTGATCGGCGACGGCTCGGCGATGTATTCGATCCAGGCGCTGTGGACCGCCGCGCAGCGCAAGCTGCCGCTCACCATCGTCGTCATCAACAATTCCGGCTACGGCGCGATGCGTTCGTTCAGCCAGGTGATGCAGGTGAGGAACGTGCCGGGGCTGGAGCTGCCGGGCATCGATTTCGTCCGGCTCGCCGAAGGCATGGGCTGCCATGCGGTGCGTGTGAGCAAGGCAGCCGAACTGGGCGAGGCGCTCAAGCGCGGGATGGCATTCGAAGGGACCAGCCTCGTCGAGGTGGTCGTGGATTCGGCGGTGCCGGTGCTGTACGGGCAGAAGCATTAGCGACGCACGGTATATCCACATCGTCGTCCCGGCGAAGGCCGGGACCCATACCGCGTGATCTATCGATTGCGCGCATTGCTAATCCCGAACAACCAATCTTCGCCAAATTACTCCCTGGGGTTATGGGTCCCGGCCCCCGTGCGCAATTGCGCACTAGGCCGGGACGACAGCGAATGTTTGGCGCGACCGCCCAAATCTAAGACGCCAGGAATCCTCCATCCGCCGCCAGCACATGCCCGACGACATAGGACGACGCGTCGGACGATAGCCAGACCACCGCCTCGGCCACCTCCTCCGGGCTCCCCATCCGCCGCAGCGGCAGGCCGGCGGCGACGGTTGCGACATCGCCGACCCCGGCGCGCAGCATCATGTCGGTGACGACGCGGCCCGGCGCGACGGCGTTGATGCGGATGCCGCGTGGAGCGTTTTCCATCGCAGCAGAGCGTGTCAGCGAGATCGCTGCAGCTTTGGATGCCGAGTAGAGCGAGAAGCCGGGATTGGGATTGCGCACGCCGCTGACGGAGGCGTTGACGACGATGCTGCCGCGGCCTTGCGCGAGCATGACCGGCAATTGATGGCGCAGGCACAGGAACAGCGCGCGGACATTGGTGTCGAACACGCTATCGAAGACATCCGTGCCCTGCTCCTCCAGCGGCGCGCGGCGCTCCTGGAAGCCGGCATTGTTGAAGGCGACGTCGAGCCGGCCGCAACGCTCGACCGCAGTGCCAACCAGGCGCGCGACGTCGTCCTCGCACGTGATGTCGGTCTTGATCGCGATGGCGTCCGCACCGAGTTCGCGGCACGCCGCACTGGTGGCGTCGATCTCGGCTTCGCGCCGGCCCGCCACGACGATCGCCTCCGCGCCTTCGGACGCCATTCGCAACGCCGTGGCACGGCCGATGCCACTGCCGCCGCCCGTCACCAGGCAGACCTTGCCCCTCATTCGCACCCCCGCAGGCAAAATTCCGCTCATGGCTCGCTCCAAAACGCTTGCGCGCGTCGTTGCGCGCATATAGTTGTATGGTACAACTATATGCGCGGAGTCAAGCATGACCAGGCTTTCGCTGATCGACGACATTCGCGCGGCCTCGCGCCTGATGGTACGCGAGCTCGGCTTCATGGATGCGACGGTGGCGGCATCGGACTATCCGCCGTCGGCCGTGCACACCATCCTGGAGATCGGTATCCGCGGGCCGATGAATTCGGGCGAGCTCGGCGATTTCCTGCGGCTGGAGAAATCGAGCGTCAGCCGCCTGGTGCGCAAGCTGGTCGACTGCGGCGAGCTGCGGGAGACGCCCGACGAAACCGATGCACGCAGCAAGCAGCTGTCGCTAACGGCGAAGGGCCGCCGCACGCTGGAGGCGCTGCACGCGTTCGGACGGCAGCAGGTGAGCGGCGCCCTTGCCGCGCTGACGGAGGCCGAGCAGCGCACGGTGCGGGAAGGGATGATGCTCTATGCGCAGGCATTGCGTCAGAGCCGGGTGGAGGGCGAGTCGGCGGCGTAGCCACTAGCGTCGTCCTGGCGAAAGCCAGGACCCATTATCCCAGGAAGTAGTTTGGCGAAGACTGGTCGTTCGGTACTGCTACCACGGCAAGATCGGTAGACCTCGCGGTATGGGTCCTGGCCTTCGCCAGGACGACACCGAAATTGTGGGCCCGCCTTCCCTACGTCCCGAACTCGTCGCGCATCCTCGCCTGGATCTTGGCCATGCCGCCGATCCAGCGGTCGTAATTCTCGGTCTTCTTGCGCATGTAGCCGAGCACCTGCGGGTGCGGCAGGATCAGGAACGTCTCCTGATCGAGGCCGGCCAGCACGTCCTTGGCGACCTGCTCGGGCGAGAGGTCGCCGTCGCCGGATTGCGGGCCCTTGGGGATCGAACGCAGCATGTTGGTGTCGACACCCTGCGGACAAAGGATCGAGACGCGGATGTTGTGCGCCTTGTGGGAGATCGCGAGATTTTCGGCAAAGCCGACCGCGGCATGTTTGGTGGTGGAGTAAGCGGGGCTGCCGACCTGCGACAGCAGTCCCGCGGCCGAGATGGTGTTGAGGAAATAGCCGCCGCCGCGCGCCTTCATGCGCGGGATCAGATGCCGCGCCGCATAGACATGCGCCATGACGTGGATCGCCCAGCTACGCTGCCAGGGCTCATCCGAGGCACCCCCGGCATTGACCGACATAGGATCGAAACCGCCGCCGATGCCGGCATTGGAGCAGAACAATTCGATCGGGCCGAACTGCCGCTCGGTCTCCTCGATGACGTGGGAAATATCCTTTTCCTGCGCGACATCGCATTTGAAGGCCGCGCCATCCACCGTGGCAGCGACCGCCCGCGCGTTGTCCGCGTCCATGTCGGCGACGACGACCTTGGCCGCACCGGCCTTGTGAAAGGCTTCGCACAGCGCCTTGCCGATGCCGTTGGCGCCGCCCGTGACGACCACGACCTTGCCGGTCACCTGCATGCGACGTCTCCTCTTGTCTTATACCGCTTCGCTTATTCCGCCTCGCGGAGCTTGCTCAGCTCAACACGAGGTCGAGCACCGCGGTATAATGGCACGCCGCGCCGGCCAAGACAAAGCCGTGCCAGATCGCATTCTGGAAGCGCAGCCGTCGCCAGGCATGGAAGATCACGCCGAAGCTGTAGAGCAGTCCGCCCGCAAGGATGAAGCCCAGCACCAGCGCAGGCAGCGCCTTGACCACGGAATCGTAGAGCATGATGCCGCTCCAGCCCATCGCGAGGTAGATGCCGACCGCGACGCGGTCGAACCGGCCGGGGTAGAGAAGTTTCAGCACGATGCCGAGGAGCGCCACACACCAGACGCCGGCGAGCAGCACCAGCGCGAACCCACTGTCCTTCACCTCCAGGATGAACGGCGTGTAGGTCGCCGCGATCAGGAGATAGATCGCCGAATGGTCGAAGCGCCGCAGCAGCCATTTGGCCGGCGAGACGGGCCACAGATTATAGGTCGCCGACAACACCAGCATCGAGAGCAGGCCGGCGACGTAGATCGAGACGCCGACGATGTCGGTCGCGTCGGCAAAGAGCACCGTCAGCACCACCAGCACGGTCGCGGCAATGAGGCCGCAGAGCACGCCGATCGCGTGGATCACGCCGTCGGCGATCAACTCGGCGCGGTCGTAATGCCAGCCGACCGCGTCGGCGGCTGCGTGGACGGAGGAGGATGCAAGCTGTTTCAGTTGGAAGACGGTCATGGCAATCCGCAAGGTGAGACAATACCCTCTTGTATGGGTGTTTTGGGATCGGCGCGTCGTTCAAACGGGTGACTTGCAAACGGCTGATTTGCAAACGGTTGATTTGACGACAAAGGAGGTGGAAGTATGAAGCTTGATTTTCCCCACGCAATTGCCACTTTTGTGATCGGTCACACATTTTCTCCCGCCGAGATCACTTAACGTTCAAATGGCATTCAGTTTCCAGGATATGGTCGAAGAAGCGCGGTTGTCGGCGAGGGCGCTGATCGACTATGGCGAGCACTTCTTCAACCCGACGGTGCGGCTCGGGGTCACCGGCCTGTCGCGGGCCGGCAAGACGGTGTTCATCACGGCGCTGATCCATGGCCTGACGCGCGGTGGGCGGTTCCCGGTATTCGAGGCCTATTCATCCGGGCGGATCGCGCGGGCGCATCTGGCGCCGCAGCCGGACGACGCCGTGCCGCGCTTTGCCTATGAGAGCCATCTGCGCGCGCTGATCGAGGAGCGGCGCTGGCCGAGCTCGACTGTCGACATCAGCGAGCTCAGGCTCGTCATCGACTACCAGCGCCCGAACGGCGCCGACCGCACGCTGACGCTCGACATCGTCGACTATCCCGGCGAGTGGCTGCTCGACCTGCCGCTGCTCCAGAAGAGCTTTGAGCAATGGTCGGCCGAAAGCCTGGCGTTGTCGCGCGAGGCGCCGCGCGCGCATCTGGCCGCGGACTGGCACGCACATCTCGCAACCCTCAAGCCCGAAGCGCGCGAGGACGAGCAGGCGACACTCACGGCCGCAAAGCTGTTCAGGGGCTATCTGCAAGGCTGCCGCGACGAGCGGTTTGCGATGAGCCTGCTACCACCCGGCCGCTTCCTGATGCCGGGCAATCTCGCCGACACACCGGCGCTGACCTTTGCGCCGCTCGACGTGCCCGCGGGCGGCCAGGCGCCGGAGGGATCGCTGTGGGCGATGATGGTGCGCCGTTATGAGGCCTACAAGGACGTCGTGGTGCGGCCGTTCTTCCGCGATCATTTTGCCCGGCTCGATCGCCAGATCGTATTGGCCGACGCGCTCGCCGCGTTCAACGCCGGCCCCGAAGCGCTGCACGATCTCGAAGCCGCACTCGCGGGCATTCTCGACTGCTTCAACATCGGCCGCAGCACGATCCTCTCCGGCCTGTTCCGGCCGCGGATCGACCGCGTGCTGTTCGCGGCGACCAAGGCGGATCATCTGCATCATTCCAGCCATGACCGGCTCGAGGCCGTGCTGCGCCGCGCGGTCACCCACGCGGTTGCGCGCGCGGAAACTACCGGCGCGGCGATCGACGTCGTCGCGCTCGCCGCCGTCCGCGCCACGCGCGAGGCGCAGGTCGCGCATGGCCGTGACAAATTGCCGTCCATCCTGGGAACGCCGGCCGCCGGCGAAAGCGCCGGCGCCGAGTTCTTCGACGGTAACACCGAGGTGGCAACCTTTCCGGGCGACCTGCCGCTCGATCCCGAGCCGCTGTTCAACGGCACCGACGCATTCCGCGGGCTCTCGACCGAGGCCGCCGGGAAGAGCGATTATCGCTTCCTGCGCTTTCGTCCGCCAAAGCTCGAACGCGAGGGGGCCGAGGAGCCAACGCTGCCTCACATCCGCCTCGACCGTGCCTTGCAGTTCCTGATCGGAGACAAATTGTCATGAACGACCGATCAAAGTCACGGCGGCCGGCAACGTTCCGGCTCGACGACCCCGGCGTCGTCGTCACCGAAGCCGATGAGACGGCACGGCTCGGTCGCACCACCATCCAGATCACGCCGGAGCCCGATCCGGCGAACTTGCCGGTGCCGATCGCAGCGACTCTTCCGGCGCGGCGCGGCTTTCCCTGGGGCGCATTGTTCTGGTCAGGCGTTGCCGGGCTGACGCTGCTCGGGGTCGGGCTTGGTGTGGTCCGTCTGATCGAGGATCTGTTTGCGCGCAGCGAAAGCCTCGGCTTCGTCGGACTGGCGCTTGCCTCCGTCACCGCGCTTGCGCTCGCCGTGGTGACCGGGCGTGAAGCGTATGGACTGGCGCGCCTCGCGACCATCGAGAAGCTGCATCAGCGCGCAGCCGCCGTCCTCGCCAGCGACGACCGCAAGGAGAGCCGCATCATCGTGCAGGATCTGCTTGAGATCGCGCACCAGAACCCGCAGCTCGCGCGCGCCCGCGCCACGCTGGAAAGCCATGCCGGCGAGATCATCGACGGCGCCGACATGATCCGGCTCGCCGAGCGCGAATTGATGTCGCCGCTGGACATCGAGGCGCGGCGGCTGGTGTCGTCAGCCGCGCAAAAGGTCTCGATCGTCACGGCGGTTTCGCCCCGCGCGCTGATCGACGTGTTGTTCGTGTTCGTGGCCTCGCTGAGATTGATACGCCAGCTCGCTTTTCTCTATGGCGGCCGTCCCGGCGCGCTCGGCATGATCCGCCTGCTCCGCCACGTCATCGCCCATCTCGCCATCACCGGCGGCATGGCGGCGAGTGACAGCCTGGTGCAGCAGATGCTCGGCCACGGCATTGCGGCGAAGCTGTCGCAGCGGCTGGGCGAAGGCATGCTGAATGGATTGCTGACGGCCCGGCTAGGCCTCGCCGCGATCGACGTCACACGGCCGCTGCCGTTCGCGGCACTGCCGCCGCCGAAGCTGTCGGACCTCGCGACGGATCTGCTGCGGAAGAAGGACGAGGAGGAGTAGCGTTCTGTTTGCGCGACGCGCTCGTTTTCCCCTCTCCCCTTGTGGGAGAGGGTGGCTCGACGCGAAGCGGCGAGACGGGTGAGGGGTCTCTCTCCGCGAGTCCAACTCTCACTCGAATTTGCGGAGAGATACCCCTCATCCGGCGCTTCGCGCCACCTTCTCCCACAAGGGGAGAAGGGAATTCGGAGCTTGCCGCGCTAGCTGAGCATACGCCTCTCGAATTCCCCCGCCAGCACGCGCCACTGGAATAGCGGCGAGTTCTTCGGCGGCGACAGCACTGGGGTCCAGCCAGACAGCTTCTCTAGCACATACGTATCCATCACGAGGCCGCGCCAGCGGCGCTCGACTTGACCGAGCGGCTCGCGCTTGGCGGGGATGTTCTCCCACAGCGATGAGCGGTTGTCCGGTTCGCGCCCGACATAAATGCCGGCGTGGCCCTTGATCCGATCCATGCCGGGATCACGAAAGTCCTGGAAGCGGCCGCGTTCGTTGATCTCGATCACGGGCACGCGGCCCCTGAACAGCCAGCGCATCATGGCGTAGGTGCGGTAATCCGTGGTGGCGATCCAGGTCGCGCCGGTCTCGTCCAATGCGGCCTGTGCGCGCGCGGCGACCTGCTCGTAGCCGGATTCGGCGCCGACCGGATCGATCTTGCCGAGCAAATTCCAGGGCGCGGCGACGTAGTAGAGGAACACGATCACGACAAAAGCGATGCCCGAGACCACCGCCGTATTGACCCAGAACAGCGACGCCCTGATCATCCGCGCCGATCTTCCTTCGCGCGACAGCATGGTGAGGTTGACGGCGGCGGCGGCGAAACCGATCGGCCACATGAACATCGGCCAGGTGTCGCCGACGCGGAGGGTCAGGGATTTCGAGAGAAAATAGAGAAACGGCACCAGGACCGCGGTCGACAACAAAATCGCGACCGGCTCGCGCGTGCGATAGCCGCGCCACGCCGTCAGCACCACCCCCGTCAGCACCACCGGCAGCATGACGAAGCCGACAAGTCCGAATTGCAGGCCGATGTAATCGCCGAAGGTGCGGAGCGAGATGCCGTAGCTGGTGGTGGCGCGCACGCCCTGGAAGCGGATCGCGGCCCAGTCGTGCTGCACGTTCCAGATCAGGACGGGCGAGAACACGACGATTGCGATCAGCACCGCGAGATATGGATAGGGGCTGCGCAGCCAGCGCCAGCGCCAATCCGGCACCAGCAGAAAGGCGGCAACCGCCGGCGCGAACATGATCACGGTGAATTTCGACAGCATCGCCAGCCCGGCGAACAGGCCGGCCGCGAGCCACCAGCGGCCGTCGCCGCCCTGCGCAAGCCGCACCAGGCACCACATCATCGCCACCGCAAACGGGATCATGGCGACATCGGGCGCGACCTTGGCCATCAGCAGGCCGTAATAGAGCGCGGCCTCCGGCATCAGCACCGCGAGCGCGACGGCGCGCACATCATGGGTAAGGCGGCGGACCATGTCGGCGAGCAGGAGCTGCGTCACCAGCATCGCGACGATGCCGCCGAAGCGCACACCGAGCGTGGTGTCGCCGAAGATCGCAGTGCCGAACCGGATCAGCCAGGCGATGCCGGGGGGATGATCCAGGAAGCTGAGCGCCGTCTCCTGCGACCACGTCCAGTAATAGGCCTCGTCCGTACGCAGCTCGATAGCCGAGGCGTAGACGATGCGCAGCAGCGTCATCGCGGCGATGATCGCCGCGGCCACGACGAGCGGCCGGCGCGCCGCGCCTGCGGGGGGCATCGTGATGTCGGGAGCTGTCGTCACGGCGGCGCTTTTCGCCAACCTGGGAGGGGGAGTCAATGTGGGGGGACCGAAGCTGGGACCGCATACGCCGCTGTCGTCCCGGGGCGCGACGCAGTCGCGAGCCCGGGACCCATAACCACAGGAAGGGGTTTGGCGAGAGCTGATCACCACGAGTCGTCGCCAAACCCCTTCCTGTGGCTATGGGTCCCGGATCTGCGCGCGCCTAAGGGCGCGCTTGTCCGGGACGACGTCGAGTGTGCGGCGGCTTGCCGCGGATGTGATCCCGCAAGCTGTCCATCCCCGGAATTAAACGCGACGCTGGCTGTTCTCCTTCATGAACTGATACAACCGAATCATGGCCGCAACCGCATCCTCACGACTTTCCGAGCTCTCCCGCGCCATCAGCGTGCGGCAGGTGCGGCTGGTCTGCGGCGTCATTCTGTTCGCCTATGTGGTCAGCCATTTCCTCAACCATGCGCTCGGCAACATCTCGGTCGATGCCATGGAGATCGGGGTCACCTACCACACGCTGTTCTGGCAGTTCCTGCCTGTAACGATCGTGTTCTACGCGGCGGCGCTCACGCATATGGGGCTCGGCATCTATGCGCTGTATCAGCGCCGGCAGTTCCGCTGGCGGACGGTCGAGCCGCTGCAGCTCGTGCTGGGCTTGAGCATCCCCGCGCTGGTCATGGCGCATGTGATCGGGGTGCGGCTCGGCCAGACGCTGTACGGGCACCAAAAACTCTATCCGCAGGAACTCTACCTGTTCTTCGTCGCGTCGAACCGTATCTGGACGATGACGATCCTGCTTCTCATCGCCTGGGTGCACGGCTGCATCGGCATCTATTTCTGGCTTCGCCTCAAACCGTTCTTCACGCGCGCAGCGCCCTATCTGCTCGCGGCGGCCGTGCTGATCCCGACGCTGTCGCTGCTGGGTGTCTACCAGGGTGGCCGCAGCGTCGAGGTCGAGGCCGACGACGGGGAATGGCGGACGCACAATCTCACGCGCAGCCAGGTCGGCACGACGGCCGAGGCAGCGATGCTCGACCGCATCACCGGTGGCCTCACCGCCGGCTATCTCGGGTTGCTCGCCTTGGCGCTGGCCGCACGCGGCGTACGGGCCTTGCGCGAACGACGCGGTGGCATGATCGCGCTATCCTACGGCAACGGCAAGACGGTGCGCGTCCCCAAGGGCCTCTCCGTGCTGGAGGCGAGCCTGCGCCACAATGTGCCGCATGCCAGCGTCTGCGGCGGCCGCGCCCGCTGCTCGACCTGTCGCATCCGCATCATCGGCGATCATGGCGCCCTGCCCGAGCCGTCGCAGCGCGAGGCGTTCGTGCTCACCCGTGTCGGCACCAGTGATCCCTCGATCAGGCTCGCCTGCCAGCTGCGGCCGACGTCGGATCTCTCCTTCTTCCAGCTCTTCACCGCGCACACCTTGTCGGCGAGCACACAGGCCTCGACGCCCGCCAGAATCGGCCAGGAGCGCTATCTCGTCAGCCTGTTCGTGGACATGCGCGGCTCGACGCAGCTCGCCGAGAAGCGGCTGCCGTTCGACACCGTGTTCATCGTCAACCGCTTCCTCGGCGCCGTCTCGCAGGCCGTGATCGAGAATGGCGGCCAGCCGAACCAGTTCGTCGGCGACGGCATGCTGGCGCTGTTCGGACTGAGCGCCGATCCGCAAGAGGCCTGCCGGCAGTCGCTGAAGGCCGCCGCCGGCATCGCCAGGCAAATCGACGATCTGAACGAGCTCCTGAGCCACGATCTGCGTCAGCCGATCCGCTTCGGCATCGGCATCCATGGCGGCGAGGTCATCATCGGCGACATCGGCTATCGCGATCACATCGTCTTCACGGCGCTGGGCGATGCCGTCAACGTCGCGGCCCGCCTCCAGGACATGACCAAGACACTGGCCTGCGAAGCGATCGTCTCGGAGGAAGTCCGCCGCACCGCCGGCCTTGCCGACGATGCGCTGCCGCAGCAGGAGGTCGCGATCCGCGGCCGCGACGAACCGATGGCCGTGCGTGTGGTTGCGGACGCGAGGGCGCTGTCGGCGCTCGTCGATCGCGGCGAACGCGTGGCTGCGTGAGGCGCAACCTCGCCCCGCTTGCGGGGAGAGGTCGGATCGCGGAGCGATCCGGGTGAGGGGGACTCTCCGCGTGTCCAACTCTTACCATCCTTGCGGAAGCAGCCCCTCACCCCAACCCTCTCCCCGTAAGAACGGGGCGAGGGAGTGCACCGTCGCCGCGGTTACGACTCGACTCCGCGTAACACCGGCTTGCTGCAACGCAACGGCATGGGCCTGCTGCGAAAGCACGAATTGACTTCAACTGAGTCGTTGCGACACATGAGTGCGAGATCGCGGTGATGACCGCAATCCACCGAAAAGCTCCGGGAGGAGACCACATGTTCGATCGACGCGACCTGCTCAAAGGAGCGGGCCTTGCCGCTGTTGCGACTGCACTGAACCCGACCAAAGCGTTGGCACTCGACACCGTCGCCCTGCCCTTCGCCAACGGCGAACGTCCTTTGGTGAAATATCCGCAGAAGCGGCCGATGATCGGCCTGACCAGCCGCCCGCCGCAGCTCGAGACGCCGTTCGCGGTCTTCAACGACGGCCCGATCACGCCGAATAACGCGTTCTTCGTGCGCTATCACCTTTCCGACCTGCCCTACAGTCTTGACCCCGACAAGTTCACGCTCGAGGTCAAGGGCAAGGTCGACAAGCCGCTCAAGCTGTCGCTGAAGGACATAAGGAAGATGAAGGCGACCGAGATCGTCGCCGTCAACCAGTGCTCCGGCAACAGCCGCGGCTTCCTGGATCCGCGCGTGGCCGGTGGCCAGCTCGCCAACGGCGCGATGGGCAATGCGCGCTGGCGCGGCGTGCCACTGAAGGCGGTGCTGGCGATGGCGGGCGTGCAGAGCGGCGCCAAGCAGGTCACCTTCAACGGCATGGACGGTCCGGTCAGTGACAAGACGCCCGACTTCGTCAAGGCGCTCGATATCGATCACGCCAGCGACGGCGAGGTGATGCTGGCCTATGGCATGAACGGCGAGGACCTGCCGTTCCTCAACGGCTTTCCGCTGCGCCTGATCGTGCCCGGCTATTACGGCACCTATTGGGTCAAGCACGTCAACGAGATCACCGTCATCGACAATGTCTATGACGGCTTCTGGATGAAGTCGGCCTATCGCATTCCGGACACCCCGAACAATGCGGTCGAGCCGGGTACCGCGCCGAAGGCGACGATCCCGATCAATCGCTTCACCATCCGCTCCTTCATCACCAGCGTCCCCGATGGCGCCAAGCTGAAAGCAGGCGGCACGACGCTGCGCGGCATCGCTTTCGACGGCGGCAAGGGCATCAAGGAAGTCGCGGTCTCCACCGACGGTGGCAAGACCTGGACCGGCGCCAAGCTCGGCAAGGACCTTGGCAAATACTCATTCCGTGAATGGACGCTGCCGGTGAAGCTCGCGGCGGGCTCCCACGAGCTCAAGGTGCGCGCCACCGGCAATGGCGGCGAAACCCAGCCGGATACGCCGCGCTGGAATCCGGCGGGTTACTTGCGCAACGTCGTCGAAACCGTCCGCGTCACCGTGGCTTGAGGGGAATGATCATGCAGCGCACCGTTTTCCTCGCCATCACGCTCGCCCTCGCCGCCGTGGTGGGTTCGGCACTTGCGGCACCGGTCAATTACAAGACCCCCGATGAGGTCGCGGCGTTCAAGCCCGGGCCCAATCTCGAAGTCGTGCAGGGCAATTGCAGCGCCTGCCACTCCGCCGACTACATCAACACGCAGCCGCCGATGAAGGACAAGAAAGGTTTCTGGCAGGCCGAGGTGACCAAGATGATCAAGGTCTACGGCGCCCCGATCGACGATGCCGATGTCGGCAAGATCGTCGATTATCTGGCCGCGACTTATTGACGGATGGCGCGCGGCACGCGGACCAAGTGACCGCGAAACGGGCAAATCCGGCAAAAACGCCGCGAAGTTGAGCGGAATTCGGCGAAAGGCGGATGTGGTTTGAGCTACCAAGCCAGCCACATTCCGCGTATCGTATTAGGACCGAACCGGCCGGTTGGCGGGGACTGGCGGTTCGCGATCTCGGAGGAAGACCCGCGGAGAAGTCGTGATGGCTAAAGGTACGGTCAAGTGGTTCAACCCGACGAAGGGTTATGGATTTATCCAGCCTGCGTCGGGCGGCAAGGATGTGTTCGTGCATATCTCGGCAGTGCAGAAAGCCGGTCTGTCGTCCCTGAACGAAGGACAGACGGTGGAATATGAAGAGATCGCAAACCGAGGCAAAAGCTCCGCAGAGAACCTCAAAGTATAAGCCCGCCGGCTGTTGCTAACTCCCGGATCGATCCGGGAGCCGGGCCAAGAAATTTCACAAGACGGTCAGTGCATTCGACGACAGGCGTTGCGATTGCACACGGAGAACTATTTGTCCTGCGAAGACCGCCCGATCGACGCCACAGCAACGACAATCGCGACAGCACTTCGTTAGTCCACCGGCAATGGTGCGTCGCGCTTGATCTCCTCCATCACCGCATAGGTTCGCGTTTCGCGCACGCCCGGCATCGACAGCAAGGTCTCGCCGAGGAAGCGCCGATACGCGGTCATGTCTGCCAGCCGCGCCTTCACAAGATAGTCGAAGCCGCCGGCAACCATGTGACACTCCAGCACCTCGGGCGCGAGTTTCACCGCGCGGGCAAAACGCTCGAAATTGTCAGGGGTGGTCTTGTCGAGCAGCACTTCGACGAAGACCAGGAGCCCGAGGCCGAGCCGGTGCGGGTTGAGCCGCGCGCCATAGCCTTCGATAAAGCCCTCTCGCTGCAAACGCTTCAGCCGCTCGCCGATCGAGGTCGGCGACAGCCCGATGCGTTCCGCGAGCTCGACATTGGCGATTCGCCCGTCCTGCTGCAAAATCGAGAGGATTTTCCGGTCGGTTCGATCTAGTTCCATACTTCATAAGGCCTGATGGCTAGGAAGCCCCATTTTCTAAGGCAGATCGCCAAAATTGTCTATCGAGCTAAGGTATCGCGGGCATTATCCTGGATTGGAGCCACAGGACACGCCATGCCGAACATTCCGCCTCCCTTCTCCGCAGCCTACGCGCCCGATGATGCCGATATCGCCGCGCGCCTTTTGCCATCTGCGCATCTCGGCCCGCCGCAGGAAGCGCGGATCGATCGCACCGCGACGCGGCTGATCGAAGCCATCCGCAAGCGCGACGACCGGCTTGGTGGCGGTCTTGGCGGCGTCGAGGACATGCTGCGGGAGTTCGCGCTCTCGACCAAGGAAGGGCTGGCCTTGATGGTGCTGGCCGAGGCGTTGCTGCGCGTTCCGGACGCGCGCACCGCCGACCAGTTCATCGAGGACAAGCTCGGCGAGGGCGACTTCATCCACCACGAGACCAAGTCCACGGCCTTCCTGGTCAACGCCTCGGCCTGGGCGCTCGGCCTCTCGGCGCGGGTGATCCAGCCCGGCGAGACGCCCGACGGCACCATCGGCCGGCTGGTGAAGCGGCTGGGCGCACCGGCCGTGCGCACCGCCACGCGCCAGGCGATGCGGCTGATGGGCAATCATTTCGTGCTGGGCGAGACCATCGCGCAGGCCCTGGAGCGGGCCCGGCCGCGCTCGGGTGAGAGGGCGCGCTATTCCTTCGACATGCTCGGCGAAGGCGCCCGCACCGCCACTGATGCCAGGCGCTATTTCGACGCCTATGCCAGCGCGATCGAGACGATCGGCAAGGCGGCCGGCAACCATCCCCTGCCCGACCGGCCCGGCATCTCCGTCAAACTCTCGGCGCTGCATCCGCGCTTCGAGGCGATCAGCCGCGACCGGGTGATGGCTGAACTGGTGCCGCAACTGCTGGACCTGGCGCAACGCGCCAAGGCCCATGATCTCAACTTCACCGTCGATGCCGAGGAAGCCGACCGGCTGGAATTGTCGCTCGACGTGATCGCGGCAACGCTCGCCGATCGCTCGCTTGCCGGCTGGGACGGATTTGGCCTCGCGATCCAGGCCTATCAGAAGCGCGCCGGCGCCGTGATCGACTATGTCGATGCGCTCGCCCGCGCACATGATCGCAAGCTGATGGTGCGGCTGGTCAAGGGCGCCTATTGGGACACCGAGATCAAGCGCGCGCAGGAGCGCGGGCTGGACGGCTATCCCGTGTTCACCCGCAAGGCGATGACGGATCTGAACTACGTCGCCTGCGCCTCAAAACTGCTCGGCTTGAGGCCGCGCATCTTCCCGCAATTCGCCACCCACAACGCGCTGAGCGTCGCGACCGTGCTGGAGCTTGCCGGCGTCAACGGCGGCTTCGAATTCCAACGCCTGCATGGCATGGGCGAAGCGCTCTACGAGCAGCTCGCCAAGGACCACCCCGAGATCGCCTACCGCACCTACGCCCCGGTCGGCAGCCATCGCGACCTGCTCGCCTATCTGGTGCGGCGACTGTTGGAGAACGGTGCCAACTCCTCCTTCGTGGCGCAGGCGTCCGATTACCGCGTGCCGGTTACGGCGCTGCTGCAACGTCCGGCGGATGCCATCGTCCGGCCGCAGCAGGCGGCCCATCCGAAAATTCCGCTGCCACGCGATCTGTTCGCGCCGGAACGGCGCAATTCGCGCGGCGTCGAATTCGGCGCGCGCGCCGCGCTCGACCGGTTGCTGACGGAGGTCAAGGCTGAGAGCGTCGACCTCAAGCCTGTCACTGAGGCCACGCCGGATCAGGCCAATGCGGCAGTGGCTGCGGCGCGCGCGGGCTTTGCCGCCTGGAGCCGGACACCCGCAGCCACGCGCGCGGCGGCGCTGGAGCAGGCCGCGCATCTTCTGGAGAACCGCGCGCCCCATTTCATCGCGCTGCTGCAACGCGAGGGCGGCAAGACGCTCGACGATGCGCTGTCGGAGCTGCGCGAGGCCGCTGACTTCTGCCGCTATTATGCCGCGCAGGGCCGCAAACTGTTCGGCAATGATGTGGCGATGCCGGGTCCGACCGGCGAGAGCAATGCGCTGGCCATGCGCGGCCGCGGCGTCTTCGTGGCGATCTCGCCATGGAATTTTCCGCTGGCGATCTTCCTCGGCCAGGTCACGGCTGCGCTGATGGCCGGCAACAGCGTGGTGGCCAAGCCCGCAGAGCAGACCCCGCGCGTTGCGGTGGAGGCAGTGCGGCTGCTGCACGAGGCCGGCATCCCCGCAAGCGCGCTGCATCTCGTCGCCGGCGACGGCCGCATCGGCGCTGCGCTGACCGCACACCCCGATATCGCCGGAATCGTCTTCACCGGCTCGACCGAGGTCGCGCGCAGCATCAACCGGGCGCTGGCAGCCAAGGACGGGCCGATCGTGCCGCTGATCGCGGAGACCGGCGGCATCAACACCATGATCGCGGATGCGACTGCGTTGCCCGAGCAGGTCGCAGACGATGTCGTCACCTCGGCGTTTCGTTCCGCCGGCCAGCGCTGCTCGGCGCTGCGGCTGCTGTTCGTGCAGGAGGACGTCGCGGACCGCATGATCGAGATGATCGCGGGCGCAGCGCGCGAGTTGAAGATCGGCGATCCAAGCGACGTCGCGACCCATATCGGTCCCGTGATCGATGTCGAGGCCAGGCAGCGCCTCGATGCGCACATCGCACGAATGAAGAGAGAGGCGCGGCTGCACTTTGCCGGCAGCGCGCCGGAGGGCTGCTTCGTCGCGCCGCACATCTTCGAACTCAAGGATGCTGGCCAGCTCACCGAGGAGGTCTTCGGCCCGATCCTCCACGTGGTGCGCTACCCTGCCGAAAATCTCGAACGCGTTCTGCAGGCCATCGAGCGCACCGGCTACGGGCTGACGCTCGGCATCCATTCCCGCATTGACGACACCATCGAGGCGATCGTCGACCGCGTGCAGATCGGCAACATCTACGTCAATCGCAACATGATCGGGGCCGTGGTCGGCGTGCAGCCGTTCGGTGGCAACGGCCTGTCCGGAACCGGCCCGAAAGCCGGCGGCCCGCACTACCTCACGCGCTTTGCAACCGAGCAGGCCGTCACGATCAACACCGCAGCAGCCGGCGGCAACGCTGCCCTGCTCGCAGGGGATGAGTGAGGCGCGGCGAGGAGCGTTGCATCCCGCCGAAACATCGGTCTAATGCTGCCCGTGACGTAGCCCTCGCCAATTCCAGCGCGCGGGAAACAACACGAGTGAGGGAGCAATTCCGCGATGGAAAAGGGCATTTTTGCAGGGCTCAAGGTGCTGGATTGCGCGAGCTTCATCGCAGCACCAGCGGCCGCGACCGTGCTGTCGGATTTCGGCGCCGATGTCGTCAAGATCGAACCGCCCGGCGCCGGAGATCCCTACCGCAATCTGCCCAACATCCCGGGCTACCCGAGCAGCGAGCACAATTTCGCCTGGCTGCTGGAGGCCCGCAACAAGAAGAGCATCGCGCTCGACCTCGCAAAGCCCGAGGCGCAGGCCGTGCTCTACAAGCTGGTGGAAGAGGCCGACGTCTTCATCACCAACATGCCGCCGCCGGTGCGCACCAAGCTCGGCATCACCTATGACCATCTCGCCCATCTCAATGATCGCCTGATCTACGCCTCCTTCACCGGCTATGGCGAGAAAGGCGAAGAGGCCAACAAGCCCGGCTTCGACAGCAACGCCTATTGGGCGCGCTCCGGCCTGATGGACCTCGTCCGCGCCGACACCGACACGACGCCGGCCCGCTCGGTCGCCGGCATGGGCGACCATCCCTGCGCCATGGCGTTCTACGGCGCCATCGTCACAGCGCTGTACCAGCGCGAGAAGACCGGCAAGGGCTCGCATGTCGCCTCCAATCTGATGGCGAACGGCGTGTGGGCGGCGAGCGTGCTGGCGCAGGCAAAGCTCTGCGGCGCCAAGTTTGCCGAGCGGCGGCCCGCGCGAACGCGCGTTGAACGCGGTCGCCAACCACTACCAATGCAAGGACGGCCGCTGGCTGATCCTGTCGCTGCTGAGCGAGGAGAAGCAGTTTCCAACGCTGGCCAGGTGTCTCGGCCGCGAAGACCTCATCACCGACCCGCGCTTTGCTACCAAACCCGACCGCCACGCCCGCTCCGTCGAGCTGATCAAGATCTTTGACGAGACCTTTGCAACCAGGGATCTCGCCGAATGGCGCAAGATCCTCGACGGCAACGGGCTGGTGTTCGGCATCGTCGGCATCCTGGACGACATCCCGAACGACAAGCAGATGCTCGACAACGAGGTGCTGGTGCCGTTCGAGAACGACACCATGCTCACCATCTCCAGCCCGATCTGGATCGACGGCGCCAAGAAAGTGCAGCCGCGCAAGCCGCCCGGCGTCGGCGAGCACAGTGACGAGATTTTGCGTGGCGCGGGATACGACGAGGCGGCGATCAAGCGGCTGCGGTCGCAGGGGGCGGTGGGGTAAGCGATACACTGGCGCAACCCGTCATTGCGAGCGCAGCGAAGCAATCCAGAATCCTACCGCGGATGCATTGCTGGATTGCTTCGCTACGCTCGCAATGACGACGTCGGGATATCACAGTATAACAACTGGCAAAGCCATCGCGAGGTCCCATGCCCAGCTACCGCCTGCACTACTTCCCCGAATCCGGCAACAGCTACAAGCTGGCGCTGATGCTGACGCTTTGCGGCGAGAGGTTCGAGCCGGTCTGGACCGACTTTGGCGGCGGCGTCACGCGCACGCCGGAATGGCGCAAGAGCGTGAACGAGATGGGCGAGATTCCCGTGCTCGAAGTGGACGGTGTGAAGATGACGCAGACTGCGCCTCTCCTGCTCAAGCTTGCCGAGCAGTACGGGCGTTTCGGTGCCGAGACCGAGGAGGAAAAGTTCGAGCTGCTGCGCTGGCTGTTCTGGGACAACCATAAGCTCACCGGCTACATGGCGACCTATCGCTTCATGCGCGCCTTCACGCAAAACAACGATCCGCAGGTGCTGAAACATTTTCGCAGGCGGCTCGAGGATTTTCTCGGCATTCTCGACGGTCATCTCCAGCACAATGAATTCGCGATCGGCACCAGGCCGACCGTCGCCGATATCTCGATGATGGCCTATCTGCACTATCCGAGCGACGAGCACGGCTTCGATTTCGCGGAAAGCTATCCCGCCATCCACGCCTGGCTTGGCCGCATGGCCGCACTGCCCGGGTGGAAGCCGGCCTACGAGTTGCTGCCCGGCAAGCGGATGACGAACTACGCGAAGTGAGCGCGCCGACTACTTCAGCGCCAGCCAGCCGAGCGTGAACAGGATTCCGCCGATGATGACGACGATTGCGACCGCCCAGGTGCTGACGCGGATGCTGCCGGTAACCTGCTTGGCCTCTTCATTCTGCGCGATCTCGCGATTGCGCTCCTTATTGGCGTCGCTCGTATTCGTCATGGGTCATCCAAATCGCTTTGTTGGCTTTATCTTGCCCGTGATCTTTTCGGAAAACCGCTGCACACTTTTCCGGATCACGCGCTAACGCGTCTTGATGAAGCACATGCCGATGCGGCGCGAGGCCGCGGCAGCCTGACAGGTCAATCCTTTAGCACAGCTCCATGACGTAAAACTCCGGTCGGCCGATCCCGATCCCGCATTTTCCAGGGAACAATGCGCGCCCCAGCCGTCCTGATATTCGGTCCCCGCCAGCTCAGTGCTGCCGCGGGTCTGCGGCCGGCTGGCAAATCCACGTGAGAAATCAGGACGTTTGCCTGCGGCCATGGCGGTCAGGATGTCACGGCGGCGGACCTGGTCGCCAAGAAAATGCGGCGAGGCCGGCACGATGGTGGCATTCGACGGCTTATCCGCAAGCCAATCGACGCCCGGGAAATGAAAGCCGCCGATGCCGCGGGTCTGGTGGCAGCCGGCACAGGTGACGTCGTTGAGGCGGCGCTGGAAACCCGCGACCGAGCGGACGTTCTGCAGATCGATGCCACGCGCCGCCGCCTGCTTCAGCGCACCAACTACGTCGTTGTCGGAGAAGACCGGCTCGCCTTGCCCCTCTCCGTTGCCCTCCCCTTGCATCATCCCGAACTCCGGCTGCAACGGAGAAGCATCGAGGCCGGAGGGCGTCGGCACGATTGCAGCCTTGGCGAGGAATTTCTCCGGGATCAGCACCGTGCCGCGATCGAAGTCGCGAAGATGATCGGGCGCGAGCAGCCAATCCCTGAAGTCGCGCCGGAGATCATTGTCGGCGAGAATTCGGTCGCGGTCGATCTGGTTCTCCAGCGTCGATTCCGCGAACGTCTTCGAGACGGCGTCGTACTTGAACACCTTGAGCAGATAGTCGGATCGGAAATCGTGCAGCGCCGATTTCGCCGCAACCGAGATCTGAACATTGGTCTCGATGCGATCGAGCATCGCATCGTAAGGGAAGAAGTCGCTGCCGATCAGCCCCTGCCAGTCGCCATTGCCGAGCCAGCGTCGCGCGACCTCGGCGCAGGTGATCGGCTTGCCGTTCCCGTCCATCTGGCGCGCGTCGCGCGCCTTCATCACCAGATTGAGCGTCATCGGCAGCCGCGTGGTTGTCCTGCCGCTATCCGGTTTGGTCTCGAAACGCGCAAGACGATAGATCAGCCTGATCTCGCCGCAAGAGTCTTCCGAGACATAGGCGCGGTCCATGCGGTTGACGATGCCGGCCAGCACGAAACGGGTGTCACGGGATTTCAGATTGGCGCGATCGAACAATTGTACGTCGAAGCCCTCGCCGACGCCGATGGTCTCGGTCGGATATGCCGCCTTCTGCCGCGCGACGTAACGGTCGATCTCGGCGTCGATTGCGGGGCGAATTTCCTTGAGCTGCGACAGCCACGAGAACATCAGGTCGGTCGTCAGCGGAAAGTTCGCGTTGCGCTCCGGCCACAACAGGCGCGAGATCGTGAGCGCATCGTGCTGGTCGAGCTCGCGCAGGAGATCGGGATCGGTGATCGCCGTGCCGCGCGCCAGTTGCGCGTTCTCCGCGGCCAACAACGACACGATGCCGCCGAAAAATACGGCGGCGGCAACGAGAATTCGCAAGGCACGGCTCATGCCTCAGGTAACACCGCGCAGGGACGGCTATTCAAGCAAAAAGGCGCTTCACATGGTGGTGAAGCGCCTCTTCGAAAGTCGGATATGGGCCGCTCAGCGCGCGACGATCAGCCCTTTGCTGGTGACGACCACCCAGCGGCCGTCCTGACGGCGGATCGCATCGACACGGCCGACGCCGGGGATGGGGTCGCCGGCATAGACCTCGTAGAGGCCACCGCGGCCTTCGACCAGTGCGCCGCCGTTGGAGACGTCGCGCAGCACCCAGCCTTCGACCGTCGGCAACCGGCCGACCTCGCTCTTCGGTGCGGCGGGAGCCGGCGCAGCTGCGGCGGCCGCAACCTGGGTCGGCGGCGCGATCGAGCCGGTGGTCTCACGGGCCGGCACGGCGGCTGCGGCCTGGACGGGTGCCGCCGGCGGGGTGGCACGGAGCTTGTCGACGGTCTCGGACAGCTTCGCAATTTTGGCCATCGGCTCGGCCTGCGCCTTCTCGAGCTTGTCGAGACGGTCGTTGGTGCGGTTGAACTGGCCGAGGCCGGTCTTGGAGGTATGCTCGACGTTGGCCTTGAGCGCGACGACATCGGCATCGATCCGGGCAACCGAGGATTCCAGTGCGCTGGTGTCGGCGACCTGTGCCGGCGCGGGGCTTGCGAAGTGCATCATCCCTGCGGTCGCGAGCGCGCCGCTGATGGCGCCGACACTGGCCGCAATCGCCACCACCGCGGCCATGGCCGACAGGCGGCGCTTGCCGCCGGTCTCGCGCGGCTCGTCCGCCTTCACATGCGGCGCAAACTCCTCACGGTCCCAGGACCGCTCCGCGGGTGCCATGACGATGAGCTTGCCGGGCTTTGGCTCGGATCTGGTCTCAGGCTTGGGCTCGGCTTTGGCTTCGAACTTCGGCACCTCGATCCTCGATGCCTCGATTTTCGGCGGCTCGATCTTGACCGGATCAGGCTTGACCGGATCAGGCTTGGGCGGCGTCTCGTGGTCGGGGGCAATCGAGGGGGCCTCGATGCCGGCAGCAGCCTCGATGGCCTGCGGCACGGGCGCTGCGGCTTCGACGACGCCAGTATCCTGGGCGGCCTGCTCGGGCATTGGTTCGCTCACGGCTCAAATACTCCAGTCTCGGTTGACCTTTTGGTAACTTTCATTGCTTGCGAATTCCTTACCTGCGGACCCGCTTACCGAAATTTTAGGAAGTCTTCCGGGGCCGAATTGGGCCGGGAACGTGGAACCCGTGTGGCGCTGTGCAACAAATTGTCAGCCGATGCTGCCCTGCGGCAGGCCACGCTCCCGCCAAACGGGCTGTTGCCCGCCCCTGTCACCCCGCTAACATGACTGCCCTGTCAGCCAGAACGGCTGCAGACGGCCCTTGGGGGGTGTCATGACGATCGAGAAGTGCATCAACGAGTTTGGCGTCGATGACATCATCTTCGAGGAGGGCTCGACCGGCCGCGAGCTGTACGTTGTCCTCAACGGCGAGGTCGAGATCGCCAAGTTCAGCGGCGCCAGCAAGACCAGCATCATCAAACTCGGCAAGGGCGAATTCTTCGGCGAGATGGCCGTGATCGACGGCTCCGCACGTTCGGCGACCGCGATCGCGGCGGCGCCGAACACCAAGGTGATGAGGGTCAACCACGCCCGCTTCGTCTATCTCGTCAGCCAGCAACCGGCGTTTGCGCTGATGGTGATGGACGCGCTGTCGAAGCGCCTGCGCGCCGCCAACGCGGTCAGCTACCGGGCGGCACAATCATGAGCGACGGCAAGCCGACGGCCTTTCCGGTCCTGATGAAGAACGACACCTGCTCGCTGATCCAGGCGGCGGACGACGTCTACCAGATCCGTTTCTCCAACCGCGCCGCCAACGTCTATCTCGTGCGCGGCTCGGCGCGGATCATCCTGATCGATACCGGGCTGTCCTCGAACTATGCGGCGATGGTCGAATGCCTGAACTTTGTCGGCTGCCCACCGGAGAAGATCGACATGGTGGTGCTCAGCCACGAGCATCTCGACCACATCGGCGCGGCCTGGCACTTCAACGAGCGCCGCACCTTCGTCGCCGCCCATCGCCTCGCCGCCAACAAGATCATGCTGCGCGACGACTTCTCGATGCTGCGAAAGATGTTCAACGAGCCGAACGTGCCTGTTAACATCGACATCTGGCTCGAGGAAGGCAATCTGATCGACCTCGGCAATTTCCGTCTCAACGTGATGCACACGCCCGGCCACACCTCGGCCTGCATCACGCTGTTCGACCAGGACAAGGGGCTGTTGTTCGCCGCCGATACGCTCATGCCCGGCGGGGTGATGGGCGGCGTGTTCGGCTCGGGCAGCATCGCCGACTACATCGAATCGCTGGAGCGGCTCAAAGGATTGAACGCGAAGATCTTGCTTTCAGGCCACGGCCGGCTGTCGGACACGCCACAGGAAGACGTGCGTATCGCCATCGCGCGCTCGCACGGCTTGCTGGAGGACACCGCACAATTGTTCGACGCGCTGGATGCGCGCTCGAACTTCGAGCCGATCATGCAGTCGGTGCGGGATTTGAACAAGCTGGACGATTAGGTGGGCTGGCGGGCGTTGGTCCGCAAGGCAAAGCACCGATGTCCCCACAACGTCGTCCCGGCGAAAGCCAGGACCCATACCGCGAGGTCCATCGGCCGTACGCAGCAGGCGTACCGAATATTTAATCTTCGCCAAACTTCTGCGTGGGGTAATGGGTCCTGGCTTTCGCCAGGACGACAGCGGGACTCCATCACCGCCTGCTTGCAGCGACTACATCACCACCGGCGCATCCGGCAGCTCGTTCGCATGCGATCCGCTTGGCGGGAAATGCTTTGCCAACTCTCGCGACACCGCCTCGATCCCGTCGATCACGCCGCGTTCGAATTGCCCTGACCTGAACTCCGCCTCCATGGCGCGGCAGATGCTCTCCCAGCCCTCGGCGCCAACCTTCGCATCGATACCGCGGTCGGCGACGATCTCGACATCGCGGTCGGCGAGCAGGAGATAGATCAGGACGCCGTTGTTGTGCGCGGTGTCCCAGATGCGCAGTTGCGAGAACACGTCGAGTGCGCGCTCCCGCGCCGGCTGGTTGCGAAACAGCGGGCCGCCATCGAGCGCGCCTTCGACCACGAAGCGGACCTGGCCGGAATGGCTGGCTTCGCCGCGCTTGATCGCCTGCTCGATGCGGTCGAGCACGTCTTTCGGAAACACCTGCTTGGCACGCCAATGATGCTGGAGCAGATGCCGGGTGATGCGCCTGATGCTCATGACCTACCAGCTCCCCGAAGCACCGCCGCCGCCAAAGCTGCCGCCACCGCCACTGAAGCCGCCGCTCGACGACGACCCGCTGCTCCAGCCGCCGGATGACGAACCGCTCGACCACGAGCCACGACGCGAGGATCCCGTGCCCGATCCCGCCCCAAACAGATCGGCGATAAACGTCAGCACAGCGCCGAGCACGCCGATGCCCAGTCCAATCACCGCGGAGCCGATCACGAACCAGGCGATGACACCAACGATCGCTCCGGTTATTCCCGAACCGAACAGCCGCCCGAACATGGAGCGCAGGATGCCGCCGATCACCAGCGGGCCGAACAGCAGAAAGAAAAAAAGCGGCTCGACGTCGTTCCAATCGCCGAAATTCACGCTGCGGGAGGGCGTCGGCAGCGGCTCGCCGTCGATGACGCGGATCATGCGGTCGACGCCCGCCGTGATGCCGCCGGCAAAATCGCCACTCCTGAATTTCGGCGTGATGGCTTCGTCGATGATGCGCCGCGACGTGACGTCGGTAAGCGCGCCCTCGAGGCCGTAACCGACCTCGATGCGAAGGTGTCGGTCGTTCTTGGCCACGACGAGGATGGCGCCGTCGTCGACCTTCTTGCGTCCGATCTTCCAGGCCTCCGCAACGCGGATCGCGAATTGCTCGATGGTCTCAGGATCCGTCGTCGGCACGATCAGGACGACGATCTGGCTGCCTTTGCGGGTCTCGAAGTCCTGCAGCTTCTGCGACAACGCTGCTATGTCGCCGCTGGAGAGCGTGCCGGTCTGATCGACCACGCGGCCGGTGAGTTGGGGTATGGCGACATCGGCTGAGGCGGGAAGCGCAAAGGTGAACAGGAGCGCGAAGACAAAGATGAATGCTGAGAAGCCCAAACCGGCACGCCACAACATCGTTGTCATCGCCCGCGAAGGCGGGCGATCCAGTATTCCAGAGGCAGCAGTGCTTGAACCGTGAAGCCGCGGCGTACTGGATTCCCCGCTTTCGCGGGGAATGACGGCGGTGGGTGGGGCTGCGCGCATGCGCAAAATAGCGCGCACTTACTTCGACGGCGCGGGCGCCGGATTGAAATCGACCTTCGGTGCCGTCGAGATTTCCTTCTCGTTTGCGACCGAGAAGTTCGGCTTCTCCTTGTAGCTGAAGATCATCGCGGTGAGGTTGCTCGGGAACGAGCGGATGGTGACGTTATAGTCCTGCACCGCCTTGATGTAGCGGTTACGCGCCACTGTAATCCGATTCTCGGTGCCCTCGAGCTGCGACATCAAATCCTTGAACAGTGCATCCGACTTGAGCTGCGGGTAGTTCTCGGTGACCACGAGCAGCCGGGACAGCGCGCCGGAGAGCTCGCCCTGGGCCGCCTGGAATTTCTGGAATGCGGCGGGATCGTTCAGCACCTCGGGCGTCGCCTGGATGCTGCCGACCTTGGCGCGAGCATTGGTGACGCCGAGCAGCACGTCCTTCTCCTGCTGCGCAAAGCCCTTCACCGAGTTGACGAGATTGGGCACGAGATCGGCGCGGCGCTGATACTGATTCACGACCTCGGACCAGTTGGCCTTGATCTGCTCGTCCTCGCTCTGGATCGCGTTATAGCCGCAATTGGTGAGGCTTAACGAGGCCAGCGCCGCCAGCACGGTCAGGATCTTCCGCATCAAATTTCTCCCGGTGGAATCGAGCGCAAGCTACCAGATTGCGCGCGCGAGATGCCAGACATCTTGCGTCCCGGCCGAAGCCGCGAAAGGCAGCCGATGTACGCAAGCCTCTTGCTTAATCCCGGCTGTAATAGTCAACTTGAGGGAACAATAATGCCAAGTCGGGAACGCCAGGGGAACGCGATGAGCTCGTTCGAGACCATCCTCGTGGAGAGGCCGGAGCCGGCGATTGCCCGGATCGTGATGAACCGGCCCGACGCGCGCAACGCGCAGAACCTGCAAATGACCTACGATCTCAACGCCGCCTTCGATCAGGCGGTGCAGGACGACGCGGTCAAGGTGATCATTTTGGCCGGCAATGGTCCGCACTTCTCCTCAGGCCATGATTTGCGACCCGGCAGCAAGAATGAAGCGGGCGTGGATTTTCCGCCGATCGGAAATTGGGGCGGCTTCGCCGAACCAAACGCTCATGGCCGCTTTGCGCGCGAACAGGAGATCTATCTCCAGATCACGCGGCGCTGGCGCAACCTCGCCAAGCCGACCATTGCGGAGGTTCACGGCAAGTGCATCGCCGGCGGCCTGATGCTGGCCTGGGCCTGCGATCTCATCATCGCGAGTGACGATGCGCAGTTCTGCGATCCCGTGGTCACCATGGGTGTCTGCGGCGTCGAATGGTTCGTGCATCCCTGGGAGCTCGGCCCGCGCAAGGCCAAGGAATTTCTGTTCACGGCAGACAGCTGGAGCGCACAGGAGGCGCACCAGCTCGGCATGGTCAACAAGGTCGTGCCGCGCGCGGCGCTCTCATCGCAGGTGCTGGAGCTGGCACGCCGGATCGCATCAAAGCCGTCTTTTGCGCTGAAGCTGACCAAGGAAGCCGTGAATCGTTCGGTTGACGTGATGGGCCAACCGGCCGCAATCGACCAGGCCTTTGCGCTGCATCAGCTCTGTCACGCACATAATCTTCAGGAATTCGGCATGGTGGTCGATCCATCCGGCCTGCACCCCTCCGTGCGCAAGCCGCCGGCGGCCGCGGAGTAGACAGGATGGATCTCAATCTCAGCGACGAGCAACGGCTGCTGCGCGAAAGCGCGGAGCGCTTCGTGGCCGAAAGCTACAATGCCGCTCACCGCCGCAAGATGGCGAACGATCCGCTCGGCTTCAGTCCGGCTGTGTGGACGCAATTTGCCGAGCTCGGTTGGCTGGCATTGCCGATCGCGGAAGAGTTTGGCGGGCTCGGCGGCAGCGCGGTCGAGATCGGCATTTTGATGGAAGCCTTCGGCCGCGGGCTGGTGTCGGAGCCGTATATTGCAACAATCGTGCTTGGCGCTGCATTGATCGAGCGATGCGGCAGCACGGCGCAGAAGCAGGCAATCCTGCCGAAGATCGCGGATGGATCGTTGAAGCTCGCGTTCGCGCATTCCGAGCGCGCGGCGCGGTTCGATCTTGCCAAGGTCGCAACGACTGCGAACAAGACGGCGCAAGGCTGGCGCCTTGCCGGCAGCAAGATTGCCGTGCTCGACGGCCATGCCGCCGACGAGATCATCGTCTCCGCGCATATCCATGATCATCAGGGGCCATCGGCGCGGATCGGCCTGTTCCTGGTGCCCGCGACGACTCCGAGTGTTGCGATCTCCGACTACGAGCGGCTCGGCGGCGGGCGCGCCTGCAACATCGAGTTGTCGGATGCGCAACTGCCGGAGGATGCCTTGCTCGGCAATGGGCATGACGCACTGCCGGCCATCGAATGGGCCGTTGACCGCGCCATGGCTGCACTCGGCGCCGAGGCCGTCGGCATCATGCAGGTGCTGCTGGACACCACGCTTGAGTACACAAAGATCCGAAAGCAATTCGGCCGGCCGCTGTCGGCCAACCAGGTGATCCGCCACCGCCTCGCCGACATGGCGGTGCAGGTCGACGAAGCACGCTCGATGGCGTTGCGCGCCGCGCTGAAGGTCGACGCTGATCCGGTCGAGCGCGCGCGGGCGGCGTCGGGCGCGAAGGCGAAGATCGGCAGATCCGCACGTTTCGTCGGCGAGCAGTCGATCCAGCTTCACGGCGGCATGGGCGTCACCGAGGAGCTCGAGGTCGGCGCTTATTTCAAGCGGCTGGTCGCGTTCGATACGCTGTTCGGCGGCAGCGCCCACCATTATGGCCGCCACGCCCGGCTTGGCCGCACCACCGTGCCTGCCTGACACTGGGAGAGCCTCATGGATCTGTCGTTCAATGCCGAAGAGCGCGCCTTCCAGGACGAGGTGCGTGGCTTCATTGCCAAAAATCTCACCGATGAGATGAAGCGCGCGACCGCGCTGACGCCGTCGGTGTTCTCCGACCCCGATATCGGCATGGCCTGGCAGCGCACGCTGCACAGCCGCGGCTGGGGCGCGCCGGGCTGGCCGATCGAGCATGGCGGGCCCGACTGGACGCCGGCGCAGCGCTGGATCTTCGAGACTGAGAGCGCGCGTGCCGGGGTGCCCAATGTCAACGTGATGGGCGTGAAGATGGTCGGCCCCGTCATCATCGGCTTCGGTTCGGCGGAGCAGAAGAACTTTTACCTGCCGCGCATTCTGTCCGGCGAGGATTATTGGTGCCAGGGCTATTCCGAGCCGGGCTCCGGCTCCGATCTCTCCTCGCTGAAGACCCGCGCGGTGCGCGACGGCGACGACTACATCATCAACGGCACCAAGATCTGGACCACCCATGCCCACCACGCCAACCGCATGTTCGCGCTGGTGCGCACCAGCGAGGGGCCGCGGCAGCAGGACGGCATCAGCTTCATCCTGATCGACATGAAGACACCGGGCATCACGACGCGCCCGATCCTCACCATCGGCGGCGACCACGAGGTCAACCAGGTGTTCTTCGACGACGTGCGCGTGCCCGTGGCGAACCGCGTCGGCGAGGAAGGCAAGGGCTGGACCTACGGCAAGTATCTGCTCGAGTTCGAGCGCGGCTCCGGCATCGCGTCGGCAAAATTGCGCGAAGGGTTGAAGGCGGTCGCGGAGCTTGCGGAATCGGATCTGACGGGGCGCGCGATCGACAGCCCTGACATCGCAACGCGCATCTCCGAGGTCGAAATCGACATCGACGCGCTGGAGATGACCGAGCTGCGCGTGCTGTCGGCACTGCAGACCGGACAGAATCCCGGTGCGGTGTCGTCGATCCTGAAGCTGCGCAACAGCGAGATCCGGCAGGCCGTGACCCGGCTCGGCGCCGACGTGATCGGCCATGACGCCCTCGCGGTCGAGCCGATGCGTCCACTTTACAGGCTCAACCACGAGCCGGCGATGCCGGAGGAGATGCTGACGGTGATGCCGGAATATCTCAACGGCCGCGCCTATACGATCTTCGGCGGTACCTCGGAGATTCAGCGCGATATTATTGCGAAGATGATGCTGGGGATTTGAGGAATACTCGTGCACCACATTCGGTGTCGTCCCGGCGAAGGCCGGGACCCATACGCCGAGACGAAGTTGGCGTGCGTAGCTGTTAACCACCAGCCGTCGCCAAATTAGACTCGGTGGCTAGGGTCCCGGCCTTCGCCGGGACGACGAGTTGGATTTGTGGCGACAGCCAGCACGACAATGGCCGCTAACCGCCCACCTTCGCGTCCTTGATCGCCTGCCAGATCTTCTGCGGCGTTAGCGGCGTATTCAGCTGGGTGATGCCGAGCTCGGCGAGCGCATCCATCACGCCGTTGGTGACGCAAGGCGGACCGCCGATGGCGCCGGATTCGCCGCAGCCCTTGGCGCCGAGCGGATTGGTGCGGCAGGGCGCTGAATCATCCAGCGTCACCACGATCGGCGGAACGTCGTCGGCGCGCGGGATGCAATAGTCCTGGTAGCTCGCGGTGAGCAACTGGCCGTCGGCATCATAGGTCACGCCCTCATACAGCGCCTGGCCGATACCCTGCGCCACGCCGCCATGGATCTGGCCGGTGACCAGCATCGGGTTCACGGCGACACCGACGTCGTCGACGGTGGTGTAGCGCACGACCTTGGAGACGCCGGTCTCCGGATCGATCTCGACCTCGCAGATATGCGTGCCGTTCGGCCAGCTCGGACCATCCACCTCGCCTTCGGAATCGACGCTAAGTTTTGCGCCGCTCTCCTTCTCTGCAATATCGAACAGGCTGATGCGGCGGTCGGTGCCGACCACGGTGAGCATGCCGCCCTGGTATTCGATGTCCTCGATCGAGGTCTCCAGCACGTTCGCCGCCTTCTCGCGCGCCTTCTGGATCAGATCGTTGGAGGAGACCGCGACCGCCGTGCCGCCGACGAACAGCGAACGCGAGCCGACGCTGCCAAAGCCCGTCGCCAGATCAGTGTCGCCCTGGACCACGTCGATCTTGTCCATGGCAATGCCGAGCGTGTCGGAGATCATCTGGGTGTAAGTGGTCTGCAGCCCCTGCCCCATCGCCATGGTGCCGGAATGCAGCATGACGCGGCCTTCCGACGTCGCGTGCAGGCTGACCTTTTCGGTGTGGGCACGGCCGCCGGTCCATTCTATATAGGAAGTGAGCCCGCGGCCGTAGAGCAGGCCCTTCTTCTTCGCCGCCTTCTTGCGCGCGGCAAAGCCGTCCCAATCCGCAAGCTTCACAGCGCGATCGAGCATGTGCGCGAAGGCGCCGGAATCGTAAACCTGCCCCGCAGCGTTGGTGTAAGGCAGTTGCCCCGGCTTGATGTAGTTGGCTTTCCGGATCGCGCGCGGATCCATGCCGATTTTTCGCGCGGCTGCGTCGAACAGGCGCTCGACGATGAACACGGCCTCCGGGCGGCCCGCACCGCGATAGGCGCCGACCGGCGCGGTGTGGGTCATCACCGACTTCACCTCGAAATGCACCAGCGGCAAATCATAGACGCCGGTCTGGACGAACGGCCCCAGCACCAGCGGAATGATGTTCGCGGCACCCGACGAATACGCGCCGGTACAGCCGATCGAGCTGACGCGATAAGCCAGCACCTTGCCCTTGTCGTCGAGCGCGAAGGAAGCGGTCGAGGTGAGATCGCGGCCGTGAGTGCCGCCGACGAATTCGTCAGTGCGGTCGCCGCGCCAGCGGATCTTCCTGTTCAGCTTGGTCGCGGCGTAAGCAACGATGCCGTCCTCGGGATAGAGGTTGGTCTTCTGGCCAAAGCCGCCGCCGATATCGCCGACCAGCACGCGCACGCTGTCCTTCGGACGCTTCAGCACGGCCTCGGCCAGCACGTCGCGAGTCGAGGCCGGCGTCTGCGATTGAACGTGCAGCAGTAGGCGGCCGGATGTCTTGTCGATCTCGGCAATGGTCGAGCGCGGCTCCATGGCCGACGGCACGAGGCGCTGGCTGACGAGATCGAGCTCGACCGTATGCGCCGCCTTGGCAAAAGCCTCGTCCACCTTGGCGGCATCGCCGTAAGCCATCGCGCCGACGATGTTGTCGGGCGCCTCCGGCCACACCAATGGCGCGCCGGGCTTGACCGCCTCGACGGGATCGACCACCGCCGGCTGCACGTCATATTCGACCACGATCGCTTCGGCTGCGTTTTGCGCGTCGGCACGCGAGGAGGCCACCACGGCGGCTACGGCCTCGCCGGCATAGCGTACGATTTCGTGCGCCAGCAGGCGGCGTGGCGGCACCGTCATCGGCTTGCCGTCGGGGCGCTTGAAGATGCTCAAGGTCGGGATGATTCCGATGTCGTCCTTGACGAGGTCGGCGCCGGTGTAGACCGCGGTCACGCCAGGCATCGCAGCCGCCGCGCTGATGTCGATCGAGACGATCTTCGCGTGGGCATGCGGCGAGCGCAGCAGGTACAACCACAGCGCGCCATCTTCCGGCTTGTCGTCGATGAACTGCCCCTTCCCGGTGAGCAGTCGCTGGTCTTCCAAACGCTTGACGGGCTGCCCCGCTCCGAAACGCAAATTGCCGGGAAGAATGTTCATTCCGTGGGGTCCCTTAATCTCTCAAATGCGGCCGCCTTTTAGCGGATCGAGGCATGCGAGGCCAGCCGCGGTTTTGGGCGGCATATCGACGATTTCGTCATGCCGGGCATAGGCGAGCGGAAGCGAAGCCGTCCTATGGACGCCTAGCCAAGCTCCCGCAGGGCTGCTTCCACGATCTTGCGCGCATCGGCGGTGAGTGCGGCCTGCGGCGGGACGGGATCGCCAACGTCGTAGCCCTGGAAGGCCAGGCCGGCCTTGATGCAGGCCGCCAGGTTGAAGCGGGCAAAAGCCTCGTTGATGCGCCACAGCCTGCGCTGGAGCGCCATCGCCTCGTCCCAGCGACCGGCCTTGCAGAGGTCGTACAGCGCGACGCTCTGGCGCGGGATGATGCAGGCCGGGCCCGCCATCCAGCCGAGCCCGCCGATCAGCATCACGGCGGCCGGGATATGGGCGGAGGCCGAGAACACCCGCAAGGCATCGCCACAGCGGTTCATGATCGAGAGCAGTCGGCCGGTGTTGGTCGAGGCATCCTTGATGTAGCCGATGCGCGGATGTTCGGCGAGGCGCGCGATGACATCGAGGGTGAGATCGGAGCGCTGGAATTGCGGATTGGTGTAGATGACGACCGGGATGTCCACGGCATCGGCGATGGCGCGGAAATAGGCTTCGATTTGGGCATCGGCGAGCGGGAAATACGCTTCCAGGATCGCCAGAATGCCGTCGGCGCCGAGCTTCTGATACGCCTTCGCCTGCGCCACCGCATCAGTCGTCGAGGTGGAGGCGACGCCCGCGACAACGGGCACACGTCCCCCCGCCGCCTCGATCGTGGTCTGCACGATTGCGGTGCGTTGGGCGGCGTTGAGATAGGCGAACTCGCCGGTCGAGCCGAGCGGGGTCAGACCGTGGACGCCGGCGCCGATCAGATCGTCGCAGAGCTTTGCGAGCACGTTCGTCCGCACCACGCCGTCGGCAGCGACGGGAGAGACGAGATAGGGAAAGACGCCGCGAAAATCGGACATGTCAGCTGTGAATCCCGGAAACTGGCTTGCGCCTGACCGGTCTTACCAACGCTCGCGCCCGCGATCAAACCCTGATCAGCCGCACCCGCGTGCCCCAGGGATCGATCGCCTCCACGCCATTGGCAAGCGCCGTGACTTTCGCGCCGCCCTTGCGCAGGCGCTCGTCTTGCGCGGCAAGCAGGTCCGGCTTCTCCGTCACCAGCGAAAACCAGGCGAGCCCTGTTGCCTGATCGTCGCGTTCGCCGGCGCCCTGGCTCTGCCAGACATTCATGCCGAGGTGATGGTGGTAGCGGCCCGACGACAGGAACGCGGCACCGTTGCGGCTGCGGGTCGGGTCCAGGCCAATGGCACCATGGTAGAAGCGCTCGGCCTGCGCGAGGTCGCCGACGCGCAGATGCATGTGGCCGATGCGCAGATCGTCCGGCGCCTTGGCATAATCAGGCACGCGCGTATTGGTCAGCGACAGCAGGTCGGGAATGTTGAGCTCGTCGGCCGCCATCTTCACGCTGCCCTCGCTCCACTGCCATTGCGAGGGATCGCGGTCGGCATAGACCTCGATGCCGTTGCCTTCGGGATCGTCGAGATAGATGGATTCGCTGACGAGGTGATCGGCAAAGCCCGACAGCGGCACGCGATGCGAGGCGGCTGCCACCAGCCAGCGCGCCAGGTCCTTGCGGGTCGGCATCAGGAAGGCGGTGTGGTAGAGGCCGGCGGCGTTGCGCGGCTCGATTGCGGCATCGGGGCGGGCCTCGAGCACCAGCAGCGTGATGCCGCCCGTGCCGAGCTTGGCGGCGCTCGCCGAGCGCTCCATCACGGTGAGCCCGATGACGTCGCGATAGTAGTCAGCGACCTTGTCGAGATTCTTCACCCGGAGCGTCACCATGCCGACCCGCATCGGCGTGCGGCTGGCATAGGTCGGCCCGCCGCCCTGCGGTGCGCCCTCGGCGCGCGCCGCGCCCGCCGCCGCCATGGCCAGCGAGCTGGCGCCGGCGAGTTGAAGCAGGGTGCGGCGGGTGAGGTCGATGGTCATCGGTCAGGGCTCGCTGAAAGGTTTAGGGCCGTGCGGCGCAATTTCTCGATTGCTACACGTTGCCGTGAGCGGCTCCCAATCACATGTTCGTCGGCCGTGGTCTTACGGACCAGCTTTCCTGCTCATTTCCTGGCCATGCGGCCAGTTACGCGATCGCCCGCGCCATCCCAGATTGAGGACAGCTTTACAGGAGCCTCCCATGACCGAACCCACCCCCCTGTCCTCACTGTCGTCCGCGCTCGCGGATGTGGTGGCGCGCGCCGCGCCGTCCGTCGTCGCCGTGCATTCGCATCGCTCCCGCGCCACCGGCTTCGTCTGGAAGCCGGGCCTGATCGTCACCGCCGACGAGGCGCTGGCCGATGAGGGCGACGTCGAGATGGGCCTCCCCGACGGCAGCACCGCAGCCGCCACGATCGCAGGCCGCGACCATACGACGGATATCGCCTTGCTGCGCGTCGATACAGCGCTGACCCCGGTCAAGCTGGCCACAATTGTCCCGCCGCTCGGCGCGTTCTCGATCGTCGTCGCCACCAACCGCGATGCCCCGAGCGCCGCGCTCGGAATGGTATCGGCCTCCGGCAAGAGCTGGCGCTCCTTGCGCGGCGGCGACATCGACGCGCGGATCGAGCTCGACGTCCGCTTGCGCTCCAGCCAGCAGGGCGGCCTCGCGCTCGATGCATCGGGCGAAGCCTTCGGCATGGCCGTGCTCGGCCCGAGGCGTGTGCTGGTGATCCCGACGGCCACGATCGAGCGGGTCGCGGCCCAGTTAGAGGCGCGCGGCCGCATCGCACGCGGATACCTAGGCCTCGGGCTGCAGCCGGTCCGGCTCGACGACGGCGTCGGCGCGATGGTGATGAATGTCGACAAGGCCGGCCCTTCGGCCGCGGCCGGCATCCGCCAGGGCGACGTCATCGTCGCGGTCAACGACCAGAAGCTGTCCGGCGTGCGTGCACTGTCACGGACGTTGGGTCCGGCGAGCGTGGGCACCGTGGTCGATATCGCGGCGCGCCGCGGCGGCGAACCGGTCAGTTTCAAGGTCACGATCGGCGAGAGGCCCGCGGCGTGAGCGAGGATATCGCGCCCGAGATCGTTCTGGCTTTGGAGATCGACGATCCCGCCCTCGCCGATCGCCTGGCTGCTCTGCTCGGCAATATCGCCGGGCTCCGCCTCGCCGAACCCGGCGAGAAGGCCGCAGCGGCGATCGTCACCCGCGATCCGCGCATCATGCCTGAGGACATCGCGCTGACACAGCGCGAGCTCGATGTGCTGGCGTTGATGGCGGAAGGTGGCTCCAACAAGATGATCGCGCGTCAGCTCGGCATTTCCGTCCACACCGTGAAATTCCATGTCGGCTCGCTGCTCGACAAGCTCGACGCCACCGGCCGAACCGATGCGGTGGCACATGCGGCACGCCGCGGCGTGATCGAACTCTAGGGCGGATGCGGCGGGAAGCTGAGCTGGACCGTCAGGCCCGGCGCGTTGTCGTGCAGGGCAATCCCGGCGCCATGGAGGCGAGCGACCGCGGCGACCAGGCTTAAACCAAGGCCGTTACCCGGGGTGTAGCGGCTCTGCTCCAGCCGATAGAAGCGTTTGAACACGTGATCGCGCTGATCCGCCGGAATGCCTGGACCGTCGTCGACGATCGCGATCACTGCCCCCTCGTTGGCACTGCGGCAGGTGACGGTCACCTGCCCGCCCTTGCAGCCGTGCTTGATCGCGTTATCGACGAGATTGGCGACGGCGTCGAACAGAAGGTCGCGATCGCCAATAATCGGTACGTCGCGGTCGCCGCCCAGGCTGAGCCGGGTCGCGACCTGTTCGGCGGCGGCATCGTAGAGCTCGACGACCTCGCCGGCAATTTCGGCGAGATTGAGGGTGCGAAACGCGCTGCGGCGGGCACGGGTCTCGATCTCCGAGATGCGGGTGATGGAGGCGAACATGCCGAGCACGGCGTCGAGATCAGCGATGGTGTCGCCGATCAGCACCGCGTCGGCCTCGCCGTTGCGCGGGGCGTGATAGGCCTTTTCCAGCCGGCCGCGCATGCGCGTCAGCGGCGTGCGCAAATCATGGGCCACGTTGTCGCTGACCTGCTTGACCTCGCCCATCAAAGTCTCGATGCGGTCGAGCATCTGGTTGAGGTTTTCGGCGACACGGTCCCACTCGTCGTGACTGCCGCGCAAGGGAATGCGCTGGTCGAGGCCGGACATCATGATGGCGCGGCTGGTGGCGTTGATCTCCTCGATTCGCCCGACCGTGCGGCGCGTCACCAGCACCGCGGCGAGCCCCGCGAGCACCAGCATCAGCACCGCGACAGCGACCATTGCGAGCTCGATCATCGCGGTGAAACCGCTGTGATCGCCGGCATCGCCGACACGGTTCTGCACATAGGCGATCGTGCCGAAATAGACATAGGCCATAATCGCCGCGACGATCAGCCCGAACGCCGCGATCGCGATCAGCGCAAGGCGGAAGGTCGAGGAGCGGAGCGTTTTAGCCAGGAGCACGGAGACAATATCCGATGCCGCGGATGGTGTGGATCAGCGGATAGGCCTGGGCATCATCGACCTTGCGGCGGACGCGACCGACATAGACGTCGATGATGTTGGTGGAGGGATCGAAGTGCAGATCCCAGACATGCTGGAGCAGCATCGCACGCGAGACGACGCGGCCCTCGTTGCGGACGAGATATTCGAGCAGCTGGAATTCCCGCGGCAACAGCGGAATCTTCCGGCCGCGGCGGCTCGCGCTCCGCGCTATCAGGTCGATGGCGAGATCGCCGACCCGCAGGATCGTCTCCTTGGCAACGGTGTCGCTGCGCCGGCCGAGTGCCTCCAGCCGCGCCAGCAATTCGGTGAAGGAGAACGGCTTGACGAGATAATCGTCGCCGCCGGCGCGCAAGCCGCGCACGCGGTCGTCGACCTCGCCGAGTGCGGAGATGATCAGGAACGGCGCGGCGATGCCGTCGTCGCGCAACTGGCGCATCACGCTGATGCCGTCGATGTCGGGCAGCATGCGGTCTATGGCGATCACGGCATAGTCGCGCGCGGCGCCGTGGCTGAGGGCTTCGCGCCCCGTGGCGGCGAGATCGACGTCGTAGCCAGAAATCGTCAGCTCCTCGACGAGCTGGCCTGCGGTTTCCGCATCGTCCTCGACGACCAGAATGCGGCGGTGAGCTCCCGTCATGACAAACTCCGCGCGACGATCGCCACCAGACTATCCCGTTCCGGGGCTGAGCGGAACCGTCCGATGACGATCGCGACAATGGTGCGGTACGGCGATGCTAGTACCAACTGTCTCCGCACACATTGACCCATTGCCACCCATAGGGCGTCAAGCTCCTGCGCCAGCAGCCGTCATTGTAGCCGGCATAGTAATAGGGCGCACCGAAGACGGCGAAACGACGGAAGTGATGGTGGTGGAAGGCATGGTGGCCGTGCCAGCCGGCACCGGCAAAGCGTGGTCCGATCGCGCCATGCGCAAAGCGCGGTCCACCGAAGCCTGCTCCGCCAACATGGGCAAAGCGCGCACCGCCCATGCCGCCCACATGCATGCCGCCGAAGCCACCGGCGTGCATACCGCCACCGAAATGGCCACCACCGCCGAAATGTCCGCCACCGCCGAAGCCGCCATGTCCGCCACCACCGCCACCTCTGGCGAGCACCGGTGAAGCGAGCGCCATCACCGCTGCGATCGTCACCGCGGTGAGGCCTTTGAGAAGCCTGTTGTCCATCGAAGCATCCTCCGTGCTGCGCGACAATATTCTGCCGCGCGAGGAGGCTCAGATGAGGAGAAGGCGCGGCCTCCTTCAACTTACAAATGCGCCAGATTCTGACGCGGGAGTTAAGGAGACGGACCCGCGCTCTCTCCTCGTCATTGCGAGGAGCCCTTGCGACGAAGCAATCCAGAGTCCCGCTGTGGAAAGATTCTGGATTGCTTCGCTGCGCTCGCAATGACGACGCGGATAGAACTCTTAATACATCGAGTAGCTCAACACGCGGAGACGCTCCGACCTCTCCCCGCAGAAGAGCGGGGGGAGGTTAGAAGCTACGCCCGCTTGCCGCCGTTCTTCTCGGCCGCGCGGCGCAGCGCTTCGGCGAGCGCACCGCCGCCGCCGGAAGACTCCTGCTGGCGCGGGGCCGACGACGTCATGCGGGACGGGTTGCGCGGGCTGTTGTCCCGCTGCATGCCAGGCGCGTCCTTCTTGGCGCCGACCTCGTCGTCGAGCCGCAGCGTCAGCGAGATGCGCTTGCGCGCGACCTCGAAGTCCAGCACCTTGACCTTGACGATGTCGCCGGGCTTCACCACCTCGCGCGGATCCTTGATGTAGGTCCTGGACATCGCCGAAATGTGCACCAGGCCGTCCTGGTGCACGCCGATGTCGACGAAGGCGCCGAACGCGGCGACGTTGGTCACCGTGCCCTCGAGGATCATGCCCTTCTTGAGGTGCTTGATCTCCTCGACGCCGTCCATGAACACAGCGGCCTTGAACGCCGGACGCGGGTCGCGGCCGGGCTTCTCGAGCTCGCGCAGGATGTCCGTGACGGTCGGCAGACCAAACGTCTCGTCCACGAAGTCTTTCGGCTTCAGCGTGCAAACGATGTCGCTGCTGCCGATCAGCGCCTTGATGTCGCTCTTGGTGGCGCTGAGAATCCGGCGCACCACCGGATAGGCTTCCGGATGCACGCCGGAGGCGTCGAGCGGGTCCTCCCCGCCGAGGATGCGCAGGAAGCCCGCGCACTGCTCGAACGCCTTGGGGCCGAGCCGCGGCACGTCCTTCAGCGCCTTGCGCGATTTGAACGGCCCGTTGGCATCGCGGTGTGCCACGATGCTCGACGCAAGGCCGGAACCGACGCCCGACACGCGCGCGAGCAGTGGTGCGGACGCGGTGTTGACGTCGACGCCGACGGCGTTCACGCAGTCTTCGACCACGGCGTCGAGTGATTTGGCGAGCTTGGCCTGGCCAAGGTCGTGCTGATACTGGCCGACGCCGATCGCCTTGGGTTCGATCTTGACGAGCTCCGCGAGCGGATCCTGGAGCCGCCGCGCGATCGAGACCGCGCCGCGCAGGGTGACGTCGAGTCCGGGCAATTCCTCCGAGGCAAAAGCCGAGGCCGAATAAACCGACGCGCCGGCTTCCGACACCACGATCTTGATCATCTTCAAGTCGGGCAGGCCCTTGACGAGGTCGGCCGCTAGCTTGTCGGTCTCGCGCGAGGCGGTGCCGTTGCCGATCGCGATCAGCTCGACGCGATGTTTCAGCGCGAGCTTGCCGAGGATCGCAAGCGCCTCGTTCCACTGCCGCTGCGGCTCGTGCGGATAGATCACGGCGGTATCCACCACCTTGCCGGTCGCGTCGGTGACGGCGACCTTGACGCCGGTGCGGAAACCGGGATCGAGGCCCATGGTGACGCGGGTGCCGGCCGGCGCGGCCAGCAGCAAGTCGCGCAAATTGGACGCGAACACGCGCACGGCCTCGGTCTCGGCCGCATTCCACAGCCGCATGCGCAGATCGATGTTGAGATGCACCTGGATCTTGGTGCGCCAGGCCCAGCGCACGGTGTCGATCATCCAGCGGTCGCCGGCGCGCTTGAGGTCGGCGATGCCGAACCGCTTCATGATCTTCAGCTCATAGACGCTCGGCACGCCCGGCGGCGATGCTTCGGTCTCGGCCTGGATCTGGAGGTCGAGGATCTCTTCCTTCTCGCCGCGGAACATCGCGAGGATGCGGTGCGAGGGCAGTTTCGTCAGCGGCTCGGAGAACTCGAAATAGTCGGCAAACTTTTCGCCCTCGGTCTTCTTGCCGTCGCGTACCTTGGATGCCATGCGCGCATTGGTCCACACCTCCTCGCGAAGCGCGCCGATCAAATCGGCGTCTTCGTCGAAACGCTCGACCAGGATGGCGCGGGCGCCGTCGAGTGCCGCAGCGGCATCGGCAACGCCCTTCTCTGCATTGACGAAGGCTTCGGCGACGACCTTCGGATCGTTGGTGGGCTCGGCCATGAGCTGATTGGCGAGCGGCTCCAGGCCGGCTTCCTTGGCGATCTCGGCCTTGGTGCGGCGCTTCGGCTTGAACGGAAGATAGATGTCTTCGAGGCGCGCCTTGCTGTCGGCGGCGAGAATGGAGGCTTCCAGCGCGGCATCGAGCTTGCCCTGCTCACGGACCGATTCGAGGATGGCCTTGCGGCGGTCCTCGAGCTCCCGCAGGTAGCCCAGGCGCTCCTCCAGCGTGCGCAATTGCGCGTCGTCGAGCGCACCGGTTGCTTCCTTGCGGTAGCGGGCGATGAAGGGAACCGTGGCGCCGCCGTCGAGCAGCGCCACTGTCGCCTCGACCTGCTCCGCCCGAACCCCAAGCTCCTGCGCAATTTTCTGGTTGATATTTGCCACGCGAGAACCCCTCTATCCAAGCACGCATCGCGGAGGCGAACCACCGGCTGCGGGACGCCGCTTATGGACCAATCGGGGTTGATTCATCAAGGTGCGGCGAACGACCGTCGACAGGGGATTTTTTGCCGAAGCGATGCGATCTCGCCACAATCGTGGGTGCGACGCAGGCGACGCACATACTCCGCCGTCGTCCTGGCGAACGCCAGGACGACGGTGGGGATTGCCTCGACACCTTGACAGCAGCCCCGGTTCGACGGCTGTTTTGTCGGCCGGGCTCCTGAACCCCATGTGAGGACTAAAATGCGGACGACATCGGTCGGCGTCTTCAGGATCGCCACCAAGGGCCCCGGCGACGTCTCCGGATTGATCAGCATGATCGCCTCCGGCGCGATCGATCCGGCATCCATCCTGGCGATCCTCGGCAAGACCGAAGGCAATGGCGGCGTCAACGACTTTACCCGGGAATATGCCGTTGCCGCGCTGTGCACGGCGCTGGCGCCGCAGCTCGGCATGTCGCCGCAGGAGGTCGAGCAGCGCATCGCCTTCGTGATGTCCGGCGGCACCGAGGGCGTGCTCAGCCCGCACATCACCGTGTTCACGCGCAGGGAGGTCCCGCAGCGCCCGGCAGGCATCTCCGGCAAGCGGCTGAGTATCGGCATGGCACACACACGGGATTTTCTCCCTGAAGAGCTCGGGCGCTCCGCTCAGATCACGGAGACAGCCGACGCCGTTAAGGCCGCGATGGCGGATGCCGGCATCACCGATCCCGCCGACGTCCACTTCGTGCAGATCAAGTGCCCGCTGCTCACCAGCGAGCGCGTCGCGGCGGCGAATGCGCGCGGCCATAAGACGGTGACGATTAGCGCCTACAGCTCGATGGCCTATTCGCGCGGCGCCTCCGCGCTCGGGGTTGCGGTCGCGCTCGGCGAGATCGCAATCGACATGCGAGACGACGACGTGCTGCGGCGCTACGATCTGTTCTCGAACGTCGCCTCGACCTCGTCCGGAATCGAGCTGATGCACAACGTCGTCATCGTGCTCGGCAATTCGATGTCCTCGACGAGCGAATACGAGATCGGGCATGCCGTGATGAGCGATGCGATCGACGCCGCCGCGGTGCTTGCGGTGCTGGAGAGCGTTGGGCTCCGTGCCGCGCCGCAGACGACGACCGGCCGCGAGCTCGTCAACGTCTTCGCGAAGGCCGAGGCCTCGCCTGATGGCACCGTGCGCGGCTTCCGCCACACCATGCTGGAAGATACCGATATCAGCTCGACACGGCACGCCCGGGCTGCCGTGGGCGGACTGATTGCCGGCCTTGCCGGCACCGGTGCGGTCTACGTCTCCGGCGGCGCCGAGCACCAGGGCCCCGCCGGCGGCGGGCCGGTCGCGGTGATCGCAAAGCTCTCGAATTGATGCGCGCGCATGCAATGGAGGATTACCTCTCCATCCGGCGCAACCCTGCCCTTCGCGCCGCCTCAGTTGATTAAAGTGTTTCCGTGCGAAACTAAGATGGCGCCGCACGAAGGGGTTTGGACCGCATGACTTTTCCGATGAGCTGGAACGAATGGGCGCAGCACGATGGCGTGGGGCTGGCCGCGCGCGTCCGCAAGGGCGAGCTTACGGCAAAGGAGCTGGCGCGCCAGGCCGCTGCAGGCGTTGCCAAGGTCAATCCGGCTCTGTCGGGCGTGGTCGAGCTGTTCGATGACGTGATCGCCGATCCGGCCAAGGACGGCGCCAATCTCGCCGGCCCGTTCGCCGGCCTGCCCTTCCTGATGAAGGACCTCGGCCCGACCATGAAGGGCCGGCTGCAGGAGATGGGCTCGCTGTTGATGCGCGGCAATCGCGCCAGTGCCGACACGTTCCTGACCGGCAAATTCCGCCAGGCCGGACTGAACCTGATCGGACGCACCACGACGCCGGAATTCGGCGTCTGCAGCTCGGCCGACAATCCGGCCGTCTATGTCACGCGCAATCCCTGGGATACCGACTACACCACCTGCGGCTCGTCGGCCGGTAGCGCCGCGATGGTCGCGGCCGGCGTGGTGCCGATCGCGCATGCGACCGACGGCGGTGGCTCGATCCGCATTCCCGCCGGGGTCAACGGCAATATCGGCCTGAAAGTCTCGCGCGGCGTGTTCTCGCTCGCGCCGCACATGTCCGATCTCACCGGCCTGGTCTCGATCCAGGGCTGCCAGTCGCGCTCGGTGCGCGACACCGCCGCTTTCGTCGATCATGCAAGGGGAGCCGCGCCCGGCGAGTTCATGCCGTTCTGGACGACGGCGCAGCCTTATTCCGAGATGATCAAGCGCGACCCCTCAAAGCTTCGCATCGCGCTGTCGCATAGCTGGGGCGACTACACCGCGACGCCAGAGATCGCGGCCGAGCTGGCGAAGGCCGGCCGCTTCCTTGAAGGCCTCGGCCACCACGTCGACTACGCTCTGCCCGAGCTCGACTTCCGCGCCGCGTTCGAGGCGCAGACCACCTGTTACATCTCGAATTTTGCCGTGGTGATCTCCAACATGCTCGCCGCGCGCGGATTGGAAAAGCCGCCGGAAGATCTGATTGAGCCGATGAATATCCGGATTTGGGAAGCCGGCCGGCATACGAGCTTCGCCGAGCGGGCGAAGATGCAAGGCGTGTTCAACACGACCTCGCGCGCCTTCGGCGCCTTCTTCGAGCAGTGGGACGTGATCCTGACGCCGATCACCGCGCTGCCGACGCCGAAGGTCGGCACCAGGGAATATCTCACCATCTCCGACAATCCTGACGTGCTCGACTGGTTCGGCAATCTCTGGCGCTTCTTCGCCTTCACGCCGCTCGCCAATCTCTGCGGCATGCCGGCGATCTCGATGCCGATGGCCACGCAAGATCACGGTCTGCCGCTGGGCATCCAGGCGATTGCGAAACAGGCCAATGACGGCTTACTGCTGCAACTCGCCGCCCAGATCGAGCGCGCGCTCGACGGCAAGTGGAACGACGGCAGGAAGCCGAGGGTTCATGTGAGCTGAGTGAGTTGATCGCATTAACTTGCGATCCGCTAACTGCCTCAGTTCTTCACCGTCGGAATTTCCTCCGGCCGGGGCTGCTGCTGGCCCTGCTGGTACATTGCCAGCGCCTTTTCGAGCGCTTCGCGCAGCGCCAGCGCCGCGGCCACGCTGCAGCGCAGATGCGCGGTCTGGACCACGTCGACCCTGACGGCGGCGCCGACCGGCATCAACAAATTGGCCGCAAGCTCGATCTGGATCGCGCCGTTGTGGTGGCCGAAGCAGGATGCACCGTCGAAATAGATGATCGGCGCCCGCTCCGAGCTCGAGGTCGAAATGATGACGGGCCCCTGGCTGGTGGCGGGCGTTTCGGGATCGGCCATGGGCACTCCTTGCGGCTAGTCGAACGAACGAGGCGCCCACCATCGTTGCTTCGGCCCGCCCTGTCGAGGCCAAACCGCTCCCGGCACGCCTGCCGTGGGACGCGCATCCGGGGTTTTGCGCCGCGCCCGCCACTGGTCTAGAACGTCCTCATGTCCAGCTCACCGACCACACTTTCGTTCGAGGAAATCGCCGAGGCGATCAAGGGCCGCCGCTCCGATTACGGCCATATCAGCGGGCTCCAGCTCGACCGCTTCGCACCGCGCGAGGCCTGGTCCAGCCTGCCCTACCGTCCCGTCTTCGTCGGCGACACCGAGACCGGCGTGCTGCATGGCGGCGTCGTCACCGCGATGCTGGACGAGAGCTGCGGCATGGCGGTGCAACTTGCGCTCGACGGCACGAGCGCGATCGCGACCCTCGATCTGCGCATCGACTACCAGAAGCCGGCGACGCCGGGCCTCGACATCAAGGCGCATTCGGTCTGCTACCGCACCACGCGCTCGATCGCCTTCGTGCGCTCGACCGCGTATCAGGAATCCGAGGACGATCCGGTTGCGACCGCCACCGCCTGTTTCATGATCGGTGCCAACCGCACCAACATGCTCGCGGACCGCAGGATGGACTCCCGCCACATCCCGACGCTGGAGGCGCCGGACGATCCGGAAGGCCCGTTCGCCAACAGCCCGTTCGCGCGCTGCCTCGGCATTCGCGTCAACGACGACGACACACTGACGATGCCGTTCTCGCCAAAGATCATCGGCAACCCGATCCTGCCTGCGATCCATGGCGGCATGACCGGCGCCTTCCTCGAGACCACCGCGATCTTCGGAGTGGCGCGCGAACTCGGCGCAGCCGCGCTGCCCAAGCCGATCGGCCTGACCGTCAACTATCTGCGCTCGGGCCGCGCGCTCGACACGTTCGCCAACGTCTCGATCGTGAAGCAGGGCCGGCGCATCGTCGCCTTCGAGGCGCGGGCCTGGCAGGACGATGCGAACAAGCCGATCGCCACCGCCTTCGGCCATTTCATGCTGCGGCCGACGCCCGGAAACGACGAGGAATAGGCGCATTTTCCCTTGACGGCCAAGGTCTGGGCCACAACGATAGTGCGTTCCCGCGAGAGGTATTGGGTTGCGGCATCCGTTCGACATCATCGCCATGTTCGCCGCGCTCTGGCTGCTGGCAGCGATGGTGCTCGACGCGCTGACGCCGAAGGAGCTGACGACGGTGATGATCGGCATCGCCATCGGACCCGCCGTCGTCATCACCGCCGTGTTCTACTATCTGCGCTGCCCGCGCACCGATTTCGCGGTGATGTTCGCAGCACTCTGGTTGATCTCCGACATCGGCATCGCATTCATCTCCCCGGCGCAGCTGCCGCATTTCCTGATCGCGCTCGGCTTCGTACCGGCGCTGCTGATCGGCATCGTGCTGCACTGGCAACGCTTCCAGCGCCGCCATGAGCGGCTGCCCGTGCCGTCAGCCAAGCGGGGTTAGCGCGGTTCGTAGCCGGTCAACGTCTCGACCGCGCGAGCCACGATTTGCTCCTCATCCCAGTGAAGACGTTCGAAGGACACCGCGATCCGTCCTGTTGCATCAAGAATGAAGAGTTCGATGCGGTGACGGTTCACGAGCGATTCGCCAAAATTGACACCAAGCTCGAAATATGAGCGCAGCGCGTCGTTCCCCTCGACGGCTCGTAGCAACCGGTGATCTTCGTCCATACGCACGGCACGGTCCTGGCCATAGACCCGCAACCGTTCGGCCCTATCGAACGCCGGATCATACGTGATCGCAGCCGTACGGATCCGTCCCGCGAGTCCCCGCGCGCCGAGCAACGCCTGGACGCGTCCCAGCTTCGTGACGCTGAGCGAGCACTTCATCGGATTATCGCAACGAGTATAGAAGAAGACCACGATGGCCGGGTTGCCACTGAAGAACTCTAGGAAACTCACCGATTTCCCGTCTTGATCCTGCATCAGGATGGAATCGATCGAGCAAGGCTCCAGGTTCGCCATCGGCGCCCGGATCGAGACATTACCGGCCGCCGGTAAGCCACCGCAGCATGAAGGAACGGCACTGTCGGGCTCGCGGATGGCCTTCAGCGCCCGATCGAGATCGAGCCGCAACTTCCGTGACAGACCGAGCTCCGCCCGCCAGCCCTCGAGCTGGTGTTGAACGGCTTGCGCCTTCGAACCGAGCCAAGCGAGCACGGCCAGCAATTCCGATACCGCACTGGTCCCGGTGGACGATGTCGCATACTCGCCATACCTCTCGAACGAAACCGGCTCGTCATGGAATCGAATCCGGCTGAGCGCCCGCGCGACAAAGGGCGCAAAGGCTTCGTTCGGCTTCGAATAAGAACGCAATGCGCGCGCGGCCGCGGCGACCAGGTAAGCATCGATACCCGTATCCAGCTCTTCGAGCACGAAGATCAGCGCTTGATCTGAGAGTCCAGCGCGCGCCAGAGCAAGGAGAATCCAGCCTCGCATCTGTACGACAGTCGCTGTCCCTCGCCCGGCGTAGACGGGATGCTCTTCGCGCAGAAGATCCGCGAGCTCCGCACCACCGACCGGATCGGCGGCGAGCGTGTCGACCAGATCGGCGAACCGGTCTTCCGACATCACGCGCGCTGCGTCGCCGGAAATAGTCATCCTACTGATCGTACTTGCTGAGGAAGCGGCGCGCGGACTGCTTGTACTTTGCCGGCGTTTTGGACGAGTTGAAGCGAGTCACACTCCGCATCAGGACTTTGTCCTTGGCGAGCGCGGCATCATCGCCGAACTGCTCCAAAGCGGTCAAACTCGTGGCTTTGATGTCCGAATAGTCCGATTTGTCCTTCAGTATCTTGAGCGCCTGCTGTTGCAGTTTTTGCGGATTCAACGAGTGCAATGCAGAGGCAGCGAGCTGCCGGTTTTCGCGTAACTCCTTTTTGTCGCGGAGCATCTTCTCGAACAGCGGCGCCGACTTGGCATCGGCCGCTAACAGACGCAGTGCCTCGCGCTTCGCGTCCTGGTTCGGCGGCTTTTTCACGATCGCGCGCGCTATCGAGTACGCACCGGCATGAGCGTCGTTGCCGAGGAGCTGAAGCGCCTTCTCGGGCGGGAGCAGCGCCTTGGCAGGGTTCCTCAGGCCGTCCAGGAGCTTCTCTTGCGCAAATCCATCCTTGTTGCGCATGAGAATACCGAGCGACCGCCGCCGCAGTTGCTCATGAGAATCGGTCGAGACCTCGCGTAAGGCCGCAATGTAGTCCGCATTGACGGATTCGAAATTGGGGACACTGAAGGCCGCCGCGCCGAGCGATTGCAGCGCGGCCATCCGCACCTCGATGACCTTGCCGGAGTCGCACAAGACCTTCAATAGACGCTGAACATCGTCGGTGCTCTCCGCTACCTGGACAGGGGCCGGGGCGGAGGTTTTTCGCTTTCGCGTCGCGACCTTCTTCTTTGCGGCCTTCTTTGCAACTTTCCGCTTCGTTGCCATCATCTCATCTCCCCGCGCAGGCGCGCGCTAGATCTGCACGTCATCATAGCCGAATCCCATGTTGGATGCCGCATTGATGGCGCCGAGGTAATCGATGCAGTCCTTGACATGCGGCTGCAGCCCCGGCGCCGCGACGCAGGGTGATGTGGCCAACGTCCCGCCCGGCGCGTCCGGGGGACGAGTGGGGTCCGCGGGGCTGGTGATGCCGTTCCACGGCCACATGGTATCATTCAGCCTGTGGCCCGGCCGACTGGTTGGTCTCTCGTCGAACGACGCCGCGGTCGCCGGATCGAAACGTCCATTCTGGCGTTGCCACTTTGCCCACAGTCGATCGACGTTGCAGTGAAGCAGGAAAAACAACGGGTCCTTCGCCGCGGTCGTGGGATTCTGGATAGAGCCGCCAAAGCTGGTGTGCGCAAGGCCGTGCGGATTTCCCTCCATGCCCCGGAAGGCGCGAAACTGATTGCCCAGCGCCAGCGTTTGCGCTTCCTTCATCGGATTTGGAGGAGCCTGCGATGTGGGAAAGTCCGGGGTACGATTGATTCCGGGAGTGCCGTCCGTCGCCCAGAATTCCAGCGGATTACCATTGCGGAATTTAACGGTGCCATTTGCGTCGGACTCGCCTAGGAAGTCGCGTGTAAAAACGTTCGGAGCGGGCTGGTCGAAGCGCCAATAGGGGAGCGCCACACCCGGATCGATCGCTTGAAGCTCACGCTCGAGGTCGAGCAGATAGGCGCGATGCCATGGCAGGAAACCGGGCGCCGCATGCGCCTGCGGATAGCCGGGCGCCTTGTGCATGTTATTGAAATCCGCGAAGCGGCCGAGGCCCTGGTTATTGAGCTTGGCAAACGCCGCGATGAACCGATCGCGCTCGCCGTTCGTGAGCTTGTTGGCATTCTTGCGGATGCGCACCATCAGTTGGGACGATCCGACGAGCGTGTTTCCCACGCGTGCCTCGAGCTTGACGTCGTCGGAGTTGGTACTGGGCTGGCCAAATTTCCCGGCAACGAAGAACGGAACCGTTGTGCCGTTCGTCGGGACGGTCAGAGTGAGGCTGCTCGCTAACGCTCCAGTCGTGCCGCTGCGAAATCCGACTCCACCGCCATTTGCCGCCGATACGGAGGCAAGTTTAACGCTGACCGTTGACGCGTTGGCGCCAGACGGGTCAGTCACGCGAATCCGGCACGGAGACGGCACCCATGCAACGAAGCGCGCTTCTGGAGCTGTACTGTTGTTGATCTGCAGTTCGACGTTCATAAATGCGCCCTCCCCGAAAATTGGGCGACCCGAACAACATTCTCTGCGAGTAACAAATCACGATACAATCACATCGTGCAGATAGCAAGTTGATCGGCCGCGACCGAATGCCCTCCGGCCGGCGGGGGGCACCGGCCGGAGGGCTTCGCGTCGTGGCCGGAGACGAGCCGGGATACGCCGACGATGCGCGCCTTAGCGCCGCAGCAAATTGGTCTTGGCGAGATCGACGACCTCGTCGCCGCGGCCGTTCATCACGGCGCGCAAGACCCAGAGGCTGAAGCCCTTGATCTGTTCGGGCGTGATGGTCGGCGGCATCGACAGCTCTTGCTTGGCGGTGACCACATCGAGCAGCGCCGGCCCGTCGTGGGCCAGGATGTCCTTCATCGCGCCCGGGAGCTCGCCGGGATCCTCGACGCGCCGCGCAAAGATACCCATCGCACGCGCCATCGCAGCGAAGTCCGGATTCTCCAGATCGACATTGGTGTCGACGAAGCCGGCCGCCTTCATCTCCAGTGCGACGAAGCCGAGCACGCCGTTGTTGAAGATGACGACCTTCACCGGCAGCTTCATCTGCGTCAGCGTGATCAGATCGCCCATCAGCATGGTGAAGCCGCCGTCGCCGGAGAGCGAGATCACCTGGCGGCCGGACTGCGCGGCCTGCGCGCCGATCGCCTGCGGCATGGCATTGGCCATCGAGCCGTGCACGAACGAGCCGATCAGCCGGCGGCGGCCGTTCATGTCGAGATAGCGCGCGGCCCACACCGTCGGCGTGCCGACATCGGCGGTGAACACCGCATCATCGCTCGCGTGATCGCTGATGACCTTTGCGAGATATTGCGGATGGATCGGCTTGGCTCCGGGCGTGCCCTTGGCGAGCGAGTCGAGGCCCTCGCGTGCTTTCTTGTAGTGCGCGATCGCATCGTCGAGATGCCTGCGCTGCGTCTTGGCCTTGAGCAGCGGCAGCAGCGCCTCGATGGTGAGCTTGACGTCGCCGACGAGGCCGAGATCGATCTTGCAGCGACGACCGAGATTCTCCGGGCGGATGTCGATCTGGGCGACCTTCGCATCAGTCGGGAAGAACTGCTTGTAGGGAAAATCAGTGCCGAGCATCACCAGCGCGTCGCAGGCGTGCATGGCGGCATAGCCGGAGGAGAAGCCGATGAAGCCGGTCATGCCGACGTCGTAGGGATTGTCGTATTCGACGTGCTCCTTGCCGCCGAGCGCATGCACGATCGGGCTCTTCAAGGCTTCCGCGAGTTGCATCAACGGCGCATGCGCACCGGCGCAGCCGCGGCCGCAGAACAGGGTGATGCGTTCGGCGCCGTTCAAGAGGTCCGCAAGCGCCTTCAGCTCATCGGCCTGCGGCACGATTTTCGGCGCCGACAGTGCAAGGCCACGCGCCGTCGACAGCGCGCGCTTCGGTGGGCTGCGGAAGGCGACGTCGCCCGGCATGGCGACGACGGCGACGCCACGCATGCCGACCGCCGCGCGGATGGCGTTTTCCAGTACATAGGGCAGCTGACTCGAATCGGAGACCAGCTCGCAGTAATGGCTGCACTCGCGGAACAGGTTTTGCGGATGCGTCTCCTGGAAATAGCCGCTGCCGATCTCGGCGGTCGGGATTTGCGCCGCGATCGCCAGCACGGGAACGCGGCTGCGATGGGCGTCGAACAGGCCGTTGATCAGATGCAGATTGCCCGGACCACACGAGCCCGCGCATACCGCAAGGCTGCCCGTCATCTCCGCTTCGCCGGCCGCGGCGAAGGCCGCAACCTCCTCGTGCCGGACATGGATCCATTCGATCGTGCCGCGCCGCCGCAGCGCTTCGGTCAGCGCATTCAGGCTGTCGCCGACGATGCCGTAGATACGCTTGACGCCAGCCTGTTCGAGCGTTGCCACGAACAGATCGGCCACGTTGTTGATCGCCATGTCGGTCTCCTGATCTCGCTCCTGCGGCAAGATAGGATAACGCGCAACCGTGACGGCATCACGGCTTGTTTATTGCCGACTCAGTCTTTCGCAATCGCCCGATCGTAGGCCGCGATCGTCAAATTTGCGCGAGCGGCAACATCCGTTGCCGTCATGCCGGGTTTGTAGAGGCTGGAGCCCAGCCCGAACGCGGTGACGCCGCCCTTGATGTACTCCGCAAAGTTCTCATCGGAGACGCCGCCGACGGCGGCGATCATCACGCCGGCCGGCAGCACCGCGCGAATCGCGGCGATGCCGGATGCACCGAGCACGCTGGCTGGAAAGAACTTCAGGCCCGAGGCGCCGGAGCGCGCGGCAAGCAGCGCCTCGGTCGGCGAGAACACGCCCGGCAACGTCACCATGGCGTATTGGTGCGCACGCGTGAGCACCTGCGTATCGACATTCGGCGACACCATCAGCTTGCCGCCGACATCGTTGAGCCGATCGACATCCGCCGTGGTCAGCACCGTGCCGGCGCCGATCAGCACGCCCGCCGGCGCCTGTTTCACCGCTGTTGCGATGGAGCGGAACGGGTCAGGCGAGTTCAGCGGGATCTCGATCGCGGTCATGCCGGCCTCGATCAGCACGCCGACGATGGCCTCGGCTTCCTCCGGCTTGATGCCGCGCAGGATCGCGACCAGTGGCCGTTTCATCGCCGGAAAGGGAACGCTCATCTCAACAGTCCTCTCATTTCGTCCAGATCGCGGCAGCCGCCATCGACAGACCGCGGCGGACGGCTTCATCGGCATCGACCGGGTTCACGGTGACCGACAGCGCGTCGAAAGCCAGCCTGTACAACATCGCGAGCCGCCCCGAGGCAATCAGCGTGATTCCAGCTTTCGGCATCGCGCCGGAGAGCCCCGCCGCCAGCTCGACGCCGATCAACGTGCCCGACAGCGTTTCGCGCGCCGCGGCCGGTGTGCCCCCGAACAGGAGCTGACGCGACCGCGCACCGAACAGAAAATTGGCAGCGAAGGCCGGTGCCTCGTACGCTGCCTTCACCGCAGCCTGGAAGCTCGTGACATCCTCGGCGTCTTCGGCGCCCGCGACCGCAAGCGACAAAATCGTTTCGCGCGACACCACGCTGAAGAGCTCGCCGGTCATGAAGGTAGAGAAATGCGCGACAGTATCGTCCTTCAGGCGCACCCATTTCGAATGCGTACCGGGCATGCAGACCAGCGCTTCACCGGCGGCATCGAGCCCGAGCGCGCCGAGCAGCTGCGTCTCCTCGCCGCGCATCACGTCCGGCGCTTTTGCATCGCGCTGCGCGATACCCGGCAGGATGCGGATGTCGCGCGCTTCGCCCGGCACGCGCGCGGCCTGCTTCAGGACGGCCGCGAGCGGCGCCGGTGTATCGACATATCCGGCTTCGACCCAGCCCGTCTTGGCGCCGGCCATGCCACAGACCAGAACCGGCAGATGAGCTGGTGCTTCGACGGCGGCAAGATGCGATTGCAGCACGGCCGCGAAGCCGGTCTTTGCCGCCGCCAGCATGCCCTCGCCGCTGCGGCGTTCGGCCAGCACCACGCCGGTACGATCGATCAACCAGAGCCGGAAGCTGCTGGTGCCCCAGTCCACCGCGACGTAGGCGGGTTCGGTCATCTCGATTCTCGTCCTCGTCTCACCGGCAAGACGCCGTCTCGCGACGATGAGACGACATCAGGCAATTTCGCCCCGGAGATATCGGCTATTGCCGCCGCAAACCAGCGTTTTCTCGCAGGTCTGAGACGCTGTAGCGGTGGCACACCGCTTGCGGAGCGGTGGCACACCGCTTGCTCAAGCAACCCTGCTCACATCCGTGAACCGCGCAACAAGACGCGTCAATTGTGGAGAGGAAACCCATGGAGATCGGCTATTTCACGATGCCTTCGCACCCGCCGGAGTGCGGCCTGAAGGAAGGGAACGACTGGGATCTGCAGGTCATGCGCTGGCTCGACGAGCTCGGCTATCAGGAGGCCTGGGTCGGCGAACACCACACCGCGCCCTGGGAACCCAATCCCACGCCGGACCTGCTGATCGCGCAGGCGCTGATGCAGACCAAGAACATCCGCATCGGACCAGGCGGCTTCCTGCTGCCCTATCACCACCCGGCCGAGCTCGCCAACCGCGTCGCGATGCTCGATCATCTCTCCGGGGGGCGGCTCAATTTCGGCGTCGCCGCTAGCGGCCTGCCGAGCGACTGGGCCATGTTCAACGTCGACGGCATGAGCGGACAGAACCGCGACATGACGCGCGAGGCGCTGGAGATCATTCTGAAGATGTGGAGCGATCCCGCGCCCTGGACCTACAAGGGCAAATTCTGGACGGTGACCAAGCCGGACACGATGTTCGACTTCCTGAAACCCCACATCAAGCCGTTGCAGACGCCGCATCCGCCGATTGGCGTCGCCGGGCTGTCGAAGAATTCGGACACGCTGAAGCTCGCCGGCGAGCGCGGCTTCATTCCGATGAGCCTCAACCTCAACCCGGCCTATGTCGGCAGTCATTGGGATTCGGTCGTAGCAGGTGCCGCCAAGACCGGACGCAAGCCGGACCGCGCGGATTGGCGGCTCGTGCGCGAGGTGTTCGTCGCCGATACCGACGAGGAGGCGTGGAGGCTCTCGACCGGCGACATGATGGGCCGGATGATGGGCGAGTACTTCCTGCCGCTGCTCGGTCATTTCGGCTTCAAGGACTACTTGAAGCACGCGCCCGACGTGCCCGATAGCGACGTCACCGTCGAATATTGCGCCAAGCGGAACTGGATCGTCGGCTCGCCCGCGACCGTCGCCGAGAAAATCGAGAAGATCTACGAAGAGGTCGGCGGCTTCGGCGTGCTGCTGGTGTTCGGCTTCGACTACAAGCACAAGGCTGAAGCCTGGCATCACTCGCTGTCGCTGCTGAGGAACGAGGTGATGCCGCGCCTGAAGCATCTCGGCTCCGCGCAGAAGGCGGCTTGACCCGACGCGGGTGCGGCGCGATCGTGCCGCACCCGCATCCATTTCGGAGATTTCCGCGTGAGCGTGGACGCCAGTGCTTTCGACGCCAAGGATTTCAAGCAGGCGATGCGCCAGTGCGCCGGCGCCGTGGCGCTGGTGACTGTCGGCGCCGAGCACGGCAAGCGCACGGGGCTGACGGTGACCTCGGCCTGCTCACTGTCGGACAAACCGCCATCCCTGATCGTCTGCGTCAACCGCAACGCCAGTGCGCACGCGCGTATCCGCGAGGAAGGCGCGTTCGCGATCAACTTCCTGCATGAGGACCACGCTCTCCTGGCGCTCACCTTCAGCGGCCAGAAGGGCGTCAATGGCGACGACCGTTTTGCGTTCGGGGAGTGGACGCGCGGGGTGACCGGCGCGCCGGTGCTGACGGACGCGGTCGCCGCGTTCGACTGCGTGCTGGCGCAGGAATTCGAGACGACGACGCATTCGATCTTCGTCGGCGAGGTCCGCGGCGCATCGCATTCCGACGGCGCCGCGCCGCTGGTGTATCTGCGCAGCAGTTTCCACGTCCCTCACGAAATCCGCGGCACCGTCACAGTCGGAGATCTCGACTCGCGGCATCTGAGCTGGAGCGATTTTTCGTAGAGAGCCGCACTGACGGTGCGCTCTTCCCTTCTCCCCTTGTGGGAGAAGGTGGCGCGAAGCGCCGGATGAGGGGTATCTATCCGCATACACAAATGGCTGAGGTGAATGCGGACGCAGACCCCTCACCCGTCTCGCCGCTGTCGCGGCGAGCCACCCTCTCCCGCAAGGGGAGAGGGGAAGAACGTGCGCCGCATGCAGTTGAGGACTACTGCGTCGTCTCGATCTTCAACAGCTTGATCTTACGATACAGCGTGGCCCGGCTGAGTCTCAGTGCGCGCGCCGCTTCAGTTACACGGCCACCGTGCTTGCGTAGTGTCTCCACGATCGCCGCGCGCTCCGCCGCCGCGAGGTCCGCCTCCACCGCCCTTCCACCAAACGGCGGCAGATCTAGGTCGGCGTCGGTAATCACGCCATTCTCCGCCGTGCAGCCGGCGAGCCGCAGCACATGCCGGAGCTGGCGCATGTTGCCGGGATAGGGATAGGCCGCCAGTTGCGCCCAGGCCTCGTCCGAGAGGGAGCAGTTCGGCGCTTCCTCGCGCGCGATCTGGCGGATGACGTCGTCGCGGTCGGCGCGCTCGCGCAAGGCCGGCAGCCGCACCTCCATGCCGCGCAGACGAAAATAGAGGTCGGTGCGGAAGGCGCCCTCCTCGACCATGCGGCCGAGATCGCGATGGGTGGCGCTGATCAGGCGAATGTCGACCGGCACGGGCTTCAGCGCGCCGAGCGGCCACACTTCGCGGTTCTCCAGCACGCGCAACAGCCGCGTCTGCAGCGCGATCGGCATGTCGCCAATCTCGTCGAGGAACAGCGTGCCACCGTCGGCCTGCACGATCAGGCCCTTCGAGCCGTCGCGGCGTGCGCCGGTGAAGGCACCGGCCTCGTAACCGAACAGCTCGGCATCGATCAGGCTTTCCGGCATCGCCGCGCAGTTCAGCGCGACATAGTTGTGGCGCGCGCGATTGCCGGCTGCGTGAATGGCACGGGCGAACACATCCTTGCCGACGCCGGTCTCACCATGCAGCAACACCGGCAGATTGCGATCGCCGATGCTTCTAAGTCGCTTCACGCTCCTGATCAGGCCGGGATCGCGGCCGGCGAGCCGCTGCAGAGCATCGAAGCGATCGACCTGTGCATCGCGGCGCGGCGCGAGCGGACGGCTCGAGACCCTCGCCCGCAGCGGCGGCGCGACATGGCCGTGCCCCAACGGAGTGCCATCGGCCCGGCGCAGCTCGACGAGATCGTCTGCGTCGCGCGCGGCGGGATGGTCGAACTTGACGTAGCGCGACAGATCGATGCCGGATGCGATCAAACCGTCGGTGAGACCCAGCAGCGCGCGCGCCGAACGGCAGGCGCCGACGATACGGCGATCGTCGTCATAGGCGAGCAGGCCGCTGCCGCCATCGCCCGGAACGGTCGCGATCCATGCGTTGCGGAAATGACCGCGGAAGATCGCACCCTCCATGCGCCGCGTCGCCTCCATCGTCACCGCGAGCGCGAGCTGATGCGCCGTGCGTTCGAGGTCTTCGCGGCAGGAAGTGATGTTCACGGCGCCTGCGAGCCGTCCGGCCTGGTCGAATAGCGGCGTCACGGCGCAGGAAAACATGTGCCACTGCGCGCGAAAATGCTCGTCGCGATGCACCAGGATCGGCTTCTGCTCGGCAAGCGCGGTGCCGAGCCCGTTGGTGCCTTCGAAAGCCTCCGAAAAATTCGAGCCAGTGTAGATCTTCCAGTCCATGAACAGTCTTGCGTCGGCCTCGCCGGGCAAACGGCTGAACAGCATGGTTGCGTTCACGTCCGCCAGATTGACGCAATAGCCGGCGTCACGCAGCACACGGGCGAGATCGTCGAGCTCCGGTGTTGCGAGCCGGATCGTCTCCTCCATGGGTTCGGCAACGTGACGGATCTCGGCTTCGGTGAGCGTCTGCGGCGGCCCCTGACGGGCGGGGTCGAGCTTGTGGCTGACCAGGCAGCGCCGCCAGGAATTGGCAATACGCGAAGAGGCATCGACGTCGGCCAAGCGGTCTGTAACCTGATTGGCGACGGACAAGACGCGGGCGACATGGTTCGAGGCCGAAAGGCTGGCCATCGCGGACGTCTCCACCCTGTATTATTGTGCAAAGTCTGGCACCGCAGGCGGGGATGTCAATCGGGAGGGAGGGGAACTCCCTCCCGCAGTGCGGAAGGCGGGACTTCCCGGTCGCGCCCTGCTTGCCAGAGCGCCGATTGGCAACCCGCGATATTGCACCGCATAAAAAAAGCCTTCACAATCAACAGAAAACAGATGTCAGGTTTAGGGGTCACGAGGTGGAATGGTATTTCAGGGATATTTCTAATGACCCAAGCGAAAAAGAGCTGACTCAGCAAGATCAGTTCAACAACGACGAGGTCGCGCTCGCTGAGGCTCTGGTTCGAGAAACGATACAGAATTCGACGGACGCCGGCATACCCGACGCCGGCCCAGTTCGCGTGCGTTTCGCGCTACTGGAACCTACTTCAAAAGAAAGCTGCGGTTTCTTTTCATCGCTTCTCAACGGTCTCTCTCCCCATTTGAATGCGTGTGGGATTCTGGTCCCCAAGGGGCCCCCTAGATTCCTGGTGATTGAAGACTTTACAACAACAGGACTCCTCGGTGCAGTAGATCGGAAAGACGACGGCCAATTCTGTGGATTCTGGCGTCGCTTCGGGCGCTCAAACAAGAAAGGTTCGTCGGGCGGACGATGGGGGTTAGGAAAGCTCGTCTTCTCCTCATCGTCGTCTATTAAGACTCTTATTGGGCTTACCCGACGCGAAGATGACCCCACGACTTGCCTAATGGGTCAAGCAATACTGAAGAACCATAAGATTGGCAGCGCTGAGAACGACTCAGTTGGCTTTTGGTGTCACTCGAATCCGGTGAAAGGTCTTCCCACCACCGACCAACAGACTTGCGACCAGTTTTCCCGCTTTACTCAGTTGGAACGAGCGAACGAAACTGGCCTATCTCTTGTGATTCCCTACGTCCTTCCGGAGATCGAAGCTGAGCACCTCGTGCAAGCAACTCTGAAGAATTACTATTTCCCGATACTGACGGGACGCCTAGTTGTAGACGTGGGTGGCAAGGTTATTAGTGCAGATACGTTCGACCAAGTTTCGGCCGAAATGGGAAGCGAAGCTCTTACTCCTTCCCTGCTCAGTTTCGTTAGACAACTCCAATCGCTCCGATCCAGTCCAGCATCAGTCGTGCTTCCTGATACTTGGCAAAACGAGCCGCTGACCGGCGACTTCCTCGGAGACGAGATTGCCGGAAAACTGAGAAACCAGTTCAAATCCGGAGATATGCTCCACGTTCGAGCACCACTTTCAGTCACCCAACGTGCCGAGAAGAATCGCACGCAAAAAACCCACATTGACTTATTTCTGCGACCGTCTCAGGCGGGTGAGCGGTCGCAGACCTTAGTTGTTCGGGGATCAATTACTGTGCCAACCGAAGGGAAAAGGGCACACTTGCCCGATTGTCACGCAGCTCTTGTTGCGGACGATCCACTAATTAGCCAGCTACTTGGTGACGCCGAAAACCCGGCCCACACACAATGGAATGAACGAGCCGAAAAGCTCCGCAATAATTGGGTGGGTGGACATGCAATTCTCCGCCGAGCTCGATCCGCTCTTCATGAATTGCATTCTATTGTCGCCGATCGCATTGAGCGCGACGACCCGCTTGCCTTACTAGATTTCTTTTCCATCCCAAAGGAACAGCCGAGAGACCGCGCGGCACGGGGCACAACGGATCGCACAGACGGACTGCCTCCAGCTCGTCCCAAACCCTTTCGTATCGAGCGGAGGGCTGGTGGCTTTACCATACTGCCAAACCCCAAAATGGCGCCGGAAAGCTTACCACTAAAAATACGCCTTCGCTGTGCTTACGATACGTTGAATGGAAATCCCTTTCGCCGCTTTAGCGATTACGATTTCAGCTTCTTCAAGGATAAGCTTAAGGTCGAGCGCACCAACGCCGACTTTTACCCCACCGACCCGAATCAAGCAGATATCGAAGCCCGATCGGCGGATTTCAAAATTGAAATATTAGGGTTCGACTTGAATCGCGATCTGATTGTGGAGGCACAAAGCTAAGATGGTCTCCGTTCAACGTCGGCTGAATTCGACCGGCCGCAAACGCATTACCAAAGACCGTGTAACAATCGAGCTGACACCTCCGCTCGACACCTTCAGCTTCCCGTCGGCTACAGCCGAAATAAATCTGCGGGACCTCGGCCTCGAACCGTCAGCTCGTGTCGTGCTAGAAGGGTATTTTCGTAGCTCGTCGATGAGATTCCCGTGCGGCACTGTCGGAGCGATCTCGGTGCCCACGAAGTTAGTGCTGACTGAAATCGACAGAGGCGGAGCCATTCAATTTCGACTGCTTGTCGTGGCCTCCGACGAATCGGGTCGAATTTTAGCTTCGGCGGAAGGTCTGAAGCCGTTACAAAGTTCAGATACTCCCGAGCGAGATCCATTGCTTCCGCTTCGGGAGACGGACTTGGGCGAAGAGCTCTGGCGCATAGACTTAAACGATCGCAACGGGCCGTGGCTCGTAATTAATAGTCGAGTGCCGGGACTTGCGGCACGACTCCGATCGGACGTTCTCGTGCAGGGACTTATATTGCCTCACGCCCTTCGGGAGGTCCTCAGACGTCTTCCTGCCGAAGGCGAAGACGATGAAGATCACGATTGGGGCAACAACTGGCGGAAGTTTCTTGGTCAGCTCGACGTCGCACTCGAACCTGATGATGCTACCGACGAAGATTCAGTTCAAGAGTGGATCGAAGAGGCCATTGACCGATTCAGCCGACTAAAACGTTTTGCTGAACTCTTACGAACATCCAGCGCTCCTATGGAGGGCCATCATGCGTAATGTCCTCTCGCGATTTACTGAAACGGGCATCAACGAATTTCTGCGATGGATCCGCAGCGATGCTCCCGGAATTTTGCCGGAAGAGCTCCTAGAGGAAAGTCACTTTTCCGAGCGGCTCCCGGGTGACATTGCGCTTCCTGTTTCGCGATTTTCCGATCGCTACGCATTTGGAGTGGCACTCAAGCTCGCTCTCGATGGACAAGATCAACAAGCTGTGTCGTTCGATAGAGGGTTATGGAGTTGGTTGGCTGCATTTTACTTTGAACAACTTAGCCCGCGAGATGAAGATGGAAGGAGAACTCTGCGTAAGGAATATGTGTACGTGCTAAGCGAGTCTCGTGTCTATTATCGTCATCTCGTAAGAACCCCGTGGTTTCTAGTGAAGACGCATGGCGAACGGAGTCGCTTTCTCTTGGTATCGCGAGCAGACGACCCGGCCCCGCTGAGCCGTCAAAGCTATCTGCTGGATCAACTAGCGGCGCGACAGTTCGTCATCTCAAGTCCGAGCTTAGTAGGAGCCGCTAGCCGTCTCTACTCAGATCAGCGGACGGGGCAGCCAACTCGAGGTGCAGGAGCGAAGGGGCAGTGGCTCGCCCCGGCGGCTTGCCTTGATAGCTAATCAACTGTCGCTAACGCACGACATTCATGACATGCCTGTAGACCGTTTGATGAAAATCCTACCGGAGGAATTTGGGGCCCGGTGGCGCTGACCCCCCCGAACAATCCAAGGGTATCCAATTCAGACCGCCCTCACCACGTATCGATGCACGGCCGCTTCTTCGCGGTCCGCGCCGGCGGCTTCGGCACCGAGCGCAGGCCCGCCATGATCCAACGCCGCGTCTCGGCGGGATCGATAACGTTGTCGATCTCGAACACGGAGGCGATCGAGACAGCCTTGCCGTTGGCATAGAGCTCGGCGACCTTGTTGCGATAATAAGTCTCGCGCTCGACGGGGTCGGCGATCGCCTCCATCTCCTTGCGGAAGCCGAGGCGGACGTAGCCTTCCAGGCCCATGCCTCCGAACTCGCCGGTCGGCCAGGCCGCGGTGAAGAACGAGGCATGGAAGCCGCCGCCGATCATCGACTGCGCCCCGAGCCCATAGCCCTTGCGCAGCACGATGCCGAACAGCGGAACTGTCAGGCTCGCGCCTGTCACGAACATCCGCGAGACGTGGCGCACGATTGCCGTCTTCTCGGCTTCCGGGCCGACCATGAAGCCGGGCGTGTCGCACAGCGAGACGATCGGCAGATCGAAGGCGTCGCAGAGCTGGAGGAAGCGCGCGGCCTTGTCGCCGGCATCGGCGTCGATCGCGCCGCCGAGATGGCGCGGATTGTTGGCGATCAGGCCGAACGGTTTCCCTTCGACGCGGATCAACGCGGTGATCATGCCGACACCGTAGTCGCGGCGCAGCTCCAGCACAGAGTCCTTGTCGGCGACGAGGTCGATCACGCTGCGGATGTCGTAAACGCGCAGCCGGTTCTCAGGGATCGCGCGGCGCAGCAGCCGCTGGTCGGCGGCCTGCCAGCCCGTCACCGCGCCCTGGAAATAGGACAGATATTTTTGCGCAACGCGCGTCGCTTCCTCCTCGTCCTCGACGAGGATGTCGATGACGCCGTTCGGCGACTGGAACGTGACAGGACCGACCTCGGCCGGGTGATAGACGCCAAGCCCGCCGCCCTCGATCATGGCGGGGCCGCCCATGCCGATCGAGGCGTTTTTGGTGGCTATGATGACATCGCAGCAGCCGAGCATCGCGGCATTGCCGGCGAAGCAGTAACCGGAGACCACGCCGATGACCGGCACGAGACCCGAGAGCCGTGCGAACTGCACGAAGGACGGGCCGTCGAGGCCTGTCATGCCGAGCCGGTCGGTATCGCCGGGCCGGCCGCCACCGCCTTCGGCATAAAACACCAGCGGCACGCGCCAGTCTTCCGCGAGCGTCAGCATGCGGTCGATCTTCTTGTGGTTCATGTGGCCCTGCGTGCCCGCGAGCACGGTGTAGTCATAGGCCACGACGATGCAGCGACCGCCCTCGGGGCCGAACTTCTCGGCGTTGACGGTCGCGACGCCCATGACGAGGCCGTCGGCCGGCGTGTTCTTGACGAGATCGTCGAGCTTGCGCCGCCGCCGCTGCGCCGCGATCGCAAGGCTGCCATACTCCATGAACGAGCCGTCGTCGACGAGCTGCGCGACATTCTCGCGCGCGGTGCGCTGATCGGTGTTGCGGCGGCGCTCGACCGAGGCAGGGCGATTTTCGTCGAGCGTGTTGGCCTGGCGCGCGATCAGTTCGGCGAGATCGGGACGGATGTGGTCGAGATCAATATCGGTTTCCGTTGCCGACGCATCGGCTGCAACGTCGAGCGGCTCCAGATACATGATCGGCTCGCCATGCATCAGCGTGACACCGTCGCCGGCGACGAGCTTCATGACGCGACCGCCCTGCTCGGCCATGACCAGATGCTCCATCTTCATGGATTCGATCACGGCGAGCTGCTGGCCCGGGCGCACAACCTCGCCTTCCTTCACCTGAATGGTGACGATGGTTCCCTGCAAGGGCGCTGCGACCATCACGGCGCCTTCAGGCACCACCTGTGCGACGTGTGCATCGGTGTCGTGGCCACCGCTTCGCTCGATCGCGGCAAAATAGAGTGGTTTTGCGGCGCCATCCGCGGCTTCGACGAGCTTGCCGATGTTGCGATCGATGAAGTCTGTTGCGATGCGGTTGGACCTGAAGTCGGGATGCGCCAGCACCGCCTGGAGGAATGCGATGTTGGTGATGACGCCGTCGATCCGAAACTCGCGCAAAGCGCGCGAAGCCTTGGCAACGACCTCGTGCCAGGCTTCACCGGACGTATGCACGATGACCTTTGCCAGCAGCGAGTCGAAGGCGGCGCTGGTCTTGTAGCCGGCATACCCGAAACTATCGACGCGGACACCGGGGCCTGACGGCGGCTCGAACACGGCAAGCACGCCGCCGGTCGGGTGCGTCGCCCCTAGCTCGTCCAGCGTCTCCATGTTGACGCGGAGCTGCATGGCATAGCCGCGCGGCTTCGGGATGGAGCGTTGCGCCAGGCCGAGCGAGGCAAGCGAGGCTCCGGCAGCAACCGCGAGCTGGGCGCGGACGAGGTCGAGGCCCAGCACCTCTTCCGTCACGGTGTGCTCGACCTGGAGCCGCGGGTTGGCCTCGATGAAGGCGAAGCTGTCTTCGGCGGCGCCGTCGACCAGGAACTCGAACGTGCCGAGATTGTCGTACGACGCGGCCACGGCGAGTTGCTTCGCCGCCTCGATGATACGGCCACGCAAGGGCTCGCTTAGCGACGGGCTGGGCGCCACCTCGATCAGCTTCTGGTGCCGGCGCTGGATGGTGCATTCGCGTTCCCAAAGATGAGAGATCGCACCGTGGCGGTCGCCGATGATCTGCACCTCGATATGGCGCGCCTGCGGGATCAACCGCTCGGCATAGACGCCGTCGAAGCCGAACGCGGCCTTGGCCTCGGATTGGCAGCGCGCGTAGGCCTCCGCCAGATCGGCAGCGCGCTCGACCACGCGCATGCCACGGCCACCACCACCGGCCATCGCCTTGATCACGATCGCCGCGTTGCCGCCGAGCGAGGTGAAGAACGCCGTGATGTCCTCCAGCGAGGACGGCCCGCTGGTGCCGGCGATGATCGGCACGCCGCAGCGCTTTGCCAGTTGCCGTGCCGCAACCTTGTCGCCGAACAGTTCGAGCGCCGCGGCCTTCGGCCCGACGAAGGCGATGCCTGCATCAGCGCAGGCCGTGGCGAACGCAGCGTTCTCGCTGAGGAAACCATAGCCGGGATGCACGGCGTCGCAGCCGGACGCCATTGCCGCCTTAACCACGGCTTCGATGTCGAGATAGGCCCGTGCGCCGCGGCCGGGGATTTCAACGGCCTCATCGGCAAGGCGCACATGCAGCGACAGCGCATCGTCCGCGGGATGGATCGCGACCGTCGCGAGGCCGGTTTCGGCTGCAGCGCGCGCGATGCGGATGGCGATCTCACCGCGATTGGCGATCAGGAGCTTTTTGAACGACATGCAGCGTCTCCATGCCCGCGTGCCCAAGCGCGGGTCGGCAGGTCCGATGGTTCTGCTTCGTCACTTTAACCGAGGCCGTCAAGGGCAAGAACGCCGGTCGCGATGACCGGTCCCGCGGGCCGGAATTTCAGTCGGTCGCGCGCGCCGTGATGAGGCGAATAATCCGCGCCACGGCAGACGGGATCGGCGAGATGATCGGCACGGTGAACATCGGCTGGAGCTCGCGCGCGGCTTCGCCCAGCGGCCCGCCACCGATGACGACCGCCTCCGCGCCATCCTGCGCGATGCAGGCCTCGACCGCGCCGGCGAGCGCTGTGCGCAGCCGCGCCGGATTGCGCATCAGCTCCTGCGGATCGCCCTCCGCGAAGCGGACACCGGTGTAACGCGATCGCAGCCCCAGCGCGGCGGGCAAGGCGCCGATCTTCGCTGCCAGCAGCGGCGTCGTGGTCGCCACGCCGAAGCGGCGGCTGTTCTCGGCAGCTGCGAGCATCGAGGACTCGCCGATGCCGGCCGTGGGCAGTTCTATCGCGGCCTTGATCCCGGCCAATCCGGGATCGCCGAACGCCGCGACGATGATACCGTCGCATGCATGCCGGTTCGACTGCGCGATCTCCAGAACTTCGGCGGAAGCTGCATCCAGCGCATCCGGCGTCACGATCATTTGCGGCGCGCGCGTTGCGGTCGCGCCGTCGACGTCGATGCCGTCGCCGGCGGCCGACCTCGCGATGGCGACCATCATCTCGGTGGTCGCCGCGGAACTGTTCGGATTGATCAGGAGGATGCGCGCGCGCCGATCGGAAGTTTGGCCCATCGCCCTGCTATACTAGGCCGCCCGAACCCCCGCAACGAAAGCGCTGACCTCGTCTTCCAGCGATTGCAGCTTCTGCGACAGCCGACCGCTCGATTGCAGCACGAGGCCGGCGGCCTGGCCGGTCTCCGCCGTCGCGTCCGTCACACCCGAGATGTTCTGCGAAACCTGGTCGGTGCCGGAGGCGGCCTCCCTTACGCTGTGGGCGATCGCCGCGGTCGCGGCGCCCTGCTCCTCGACCGCTGCGGCGATCGAGGAGGAGATCTCGTTGACCTCCATGATGGTGCTGCGGATGCTCTCGATGTTGCCGACGACCTGGTTGGTCTCGGCCTGGATCGCGGTGATCTGCGCGCCGATCTCGTCGGTTGCCTTCGCGGTCTGGCTCGCCAGCGACTTCACTTCGCTTGCCACCACCGCAAACCCCTTGCCGGCCTCGCCGGCGCGCGCCGCCTCGATGGTGGCGTTGAGCGCGAGCAAATTGGTCTGCGAGGCGATCTGGTTGATGAGGTCGATGACCTCGCCGATCTTGTGCGCGGCCGCGGCCAGCCCCTGCACCGTGTCGTTGGTGCGCTGACCGTCGGCAGCGGCCCTGTCGGCCACGGTCGCAGCCTGCGCGACGCGCTGGCTGATCTCGGTGATCGAGGACGACAGCTGCGCGGCGGCGGAGGCCACCGTCTGCACGTTGCTCGAAGCCTGCTGGCAGGCGGTGGCGACGAAGCTCGCGCGGTCGGTCGCCTTGTTGGCGGTTTCGGACATGCCCTGTGCGGCCTGCTGCATCGCGCGCGCCTCGTTGAAGACGTCGCGGACGACGGCCTGAACGTTCGCCTCGAACTTGCCGGCGAGATCGGTCATCGTCCTGCGCTTCTCCTCGTCGGCCTTCTGCTTCGTCTCCTGCTGTTCGGCGTGCATCCGGCCGACCGCCGACGCATTGTCCTTGAACACGGCGAGCGCCTTGGCGAGCCCGCCGATCTCATCGCGACGGTCGGTATGGGGCACGTCGAACGCGCTGTCGCCGGCGGCGAGGCGCTCGGTGAGCGCGGTGATCTTCGCCAGCGGCCGGGTCACGCTGCGGCCGATCACGAAGGAGGCGCCGAGCACGAGCACGAACACGACCAGGCACACCAGGGCGAAGGTCATCGCGTTCTGGCGGAAGACGGCGTCGACGTCGTCGAGATAGATACCGGTGCCGATGATCCAGCCCCAGGGCGCAAAGCCCTTCACATAGGAGATTTTCCCGACCGGCTGGTCGAAGCCGGGCTTCGGCCAGAGATAGCTGTAGAAGCCCGCCCCCTGCTTCTTGACGACGTCAACGAAGCCGACGAACAGCGCGTTGCCGGACGGATCCTTCATCCCGGAGAGATCCTTGCCGTCGAGCTCGGGCTTGATCGGATGCATGACCATCTTGGGGGTCATGTCGTTGAGCCAGAAATATTCGACCTTGTCGTAGCGCAGGCTTTTGATCTCCGCGATCGCGGCGGCCTGGGCCTGCTCGCGTGGGAGTTTTCCTTCGCTCTCGAGCTTCTGGTAGTGCGCCAGGATGCCGTAGCCGACGTCGACCATGTGCTGCGTCTTGGCCTCACGATCCGCAATCATCTGCGCGCGCAGCGTCGAAAGCGCGATCGGCGCCAGCGCGATCATGCCAAGGAGGCTGATGCCGACAATCAGGACCAGCTTGAAACTGATGCGGGAGAAAAACATCGGTGCTCGCAAGATTTGGAAGGGCTGATATGCCAGTTTATCCCGCGTCCCTTAGCAAAGCTTTAAGCATTCGGGTTCCCGCAAAAACCCGCAAACTCCGTAGAATCCTACCGGCATGCCGCGGACGGCCCCGCAGGCTCGCTGCATCCGAGATGCGAACTCTTCAAAACTAGAAGGCCTCGACATCGCCCCTCCGAGCGTTGACTTGCAGGGGGCTCTGACGGAACGATCGGCGCAGATCATCAGCGCCAGCCGGGGCGCGGGCGCAGCCGGAGGTCAGAGGCTAGAATGCATCAATCGACATCGACAGGATCCCTCGACCTACCGGCGCTGAGCGCGGCGGAGCGGCTCTTCATTTGGGGATTTCGGGCCAAGGCACGCAGCGGAAGCGCCGTTCCGACCGCGGCCGACATCCAGCAAGTGTACGACCATTTTCGCGTGGGCGACGCCGTGCCTTCGCTGCAATCCATCATCGAGATCTTTGCCTGCACGGCGCATACGGCCATCGCGGTGCACTGCCCCGACCTGCCCGCGCATGTCCGACAGCGAGCACGGCATGTTGCGGGCGATCGCCGCCGCGCAGAAGGAGCGCGACGATATCGCGCGCGAACAGTTCGAATGCTGGCTGCCGCCGGTCGGCGCCGATTGGGCTCTCGCACCCGTGCGCGGGCTTGCAACGATCTTCCGCATGGCGGGTCTCATCCTGCCCGACCGGCACGTTCCGTCTTTCGACCATGACCGGACGATGGCGATGAAGAGCTGGCTGGTCGGAAGCCCGACGTTGCACTGACCGGGATCGCGCATGATGCAGGATAATTGCGGCTCTGTGCCTGTCACGCAAGCCGGCCAGGCGCGGCTCTGTCCGCTTCAGGCCGCGCTTGCGACGCGGCCTAGTGTCGAGAGCTACGATGATTTTGGCCGCGTCACGCTCTCGCTGTTTCGGTTCATCGCTGCCGCCTATGCAACCGGCGCGTCCGATTGCTGGGAGGCCGCCTATCGCTTTGCCGACGAGGCGCCGGGCATCGCCGACAGCCCGCTGCTGGTCGCACGCGTTGCCGCGCTGGTCAGACTCCTGCGCAGCGGCCGGCCATGCCCATTGTGCTTCATGCCGCCGTCGTGCCGGCGCCTGTCGCAGGACGAGGCAGAATTGATGCGACTGCTGGCGGTGGCGCGCGGCAACCAGCCGGGTGAGCTCGGAGCCGCCGTCTGCCAGTTCGTCGGCGACGCGAACGGGATTGCGACAGCGAGAGCCGTCAACGCGCTCGCGTTCTGCTGACAGCTAGCGGTCCTTTCAGATCACCGTGTTCGCCTCGCGCAATTTGCTTGAGGCGGCAGCTTCACCGATCGGCAACGCATGTTTCCATGATGCCATCGAGCTCCGCCTTCGAGAGCACGCCGAGCTCGGCGATGAAGACGATCCGCGCACGCGGCGCGCCCGACGTCGGCACTTCGCCAGGGGCGAGCGTGGCGCGGCCGGCGGCGAATTGGAACACCATCTGGCGCCCGGGCTGCTCGACGGTCTCGAACAGACCTTTTGCCCGCGCGAGTTTTGGCGCAAGCCGGCCGATCGCCTGCTGCAGGCGGGGCAGCGAGATCGGCCGGTCCGAGGTCCAGCTCAGCGTTTCGAAGCGTTGCTCTGCCGGCCGTCGCGGTCCGGGCTCGCGTCGCGCGGGGGCCCGATCGACGGTCGCGGGAAACAGCAGCGCGGACGGAATCTCGCCGTGCGGCGCATCGACCACCACGGCAGGAACGCGTTGCGCGCGGATGGCCTCGCGCATGCGGGAGCCCGCGCCCTCGTCCGCCAGATCCAGCTTGCTCAACGCCACGATGTCGGCGACGCGCAGCTGCGAACGATGCAGCGCATCGTCGAGAGCGGCCGGCGGTGTCGCCGCGTCCATCACGCAGAGCACCGTCTCCAGCGGCGCCTCACGCAGGATCACGGGATCCATCAGATTGCGGACGATCTCGGCGGGATCGGCGACGCCGCTGGTCTCGATGACGATGTATTCCGGCTTCGGATCACGCCGCAGCAGCGTCGAAAGCGTGCGCAGCAGGTCACCTTCGAGTGAGCAGCAGATGCAGCCATTGGCGAGGCTGACCACGCCATCGCTTGCGCCTGCGATCAGCTCAGCATCGATGTTGATCGCGCCGAAATCGTTGACCACAGCGGCGATCCGCCGGCCCTCCGCATGCGCCAGCAGATGGTTCACGACCGTGGTCTTGCCAGCCCCCAAGAAACCCGTGACCAGGAGAATGGGGACCGGCATGGATCAGCTCCCGACGACGGGACGGCGCACGGGACGGCCGGGCCGCGCCGCCACGTCCAGCACACCGTCGGTGATCAACGGCTCGCCGCTGACGATCAGATGCCGCACGCCTTCGGAGGGACGGTTCATCGCCGTGAAGGTCGCGCGGTCCGAGAGCTTCTCGTAGTCGAACACGACGATGTCGGCATCGGCGTCCTTCGCGAGCCTTCCCTTGGCGCGCATCGCGGGCGTGCTCTGCGCCAGGATCTCCGCCGGGATCAGCGCGCATTTGCGCACGCCTTCGAGCAGCGACACGGTCTTGCGCTCGCGCACCCATTCGCGGATGAATTTCGTGAAGCAGCCCGCTGAGCGCGGATGCGAGGTGGCGTCGTCCGGCAGCGGCCAGGCATCGCCGGTGTAGGTCTTGCCGTCCGACGTCGTCCACGGCATCGCGTCGGAGGCGATCGCGCCGCCGGGATAGAGCACCGACATGTCGAGCAGGTCGCGGTGATGCGCATTGTTCTCGGTGTCGAGGATATGCCACAGCACCAGCGAGGACGGCTCGTCGGCCTGCGCCTTCAAGAGCTCCTCGCGATCGCTGAAGCGGTGGCCGTCGGTGACCCGCTGCACGGAATCGTAGCCGGTGCCGTTGCGCTCGACGAATTCGGGGTCGCTGAAGAAGGCCGCCGCCAGCACGGTCGAGCCGGTGCCATAGGGATAGGCCTCGACCGTGATGGGCAGGCCCTGCGCCTGCGCTTTCGCGATCAGCACGCGACAGCGCTCGACGTCGGTCTTGCTCGACGAGTTGAAATGGCAGATGTGCATATGCGCGCCGGTGGCGCCGGCATAGCCGATCAGGCGGATATAGGCTTCCGCCGCGCTCTCGGGGTCGACGCGCGACATGTAGGCGACGTGCGTGAAGGTCGGCACGTCCTGCGCGGCCGCGAGCTGGCAGACCGCGGTCAGCTCCTGCACGCCGGCACCCGGCGCATAGGCGTTCAAGATGCCGATGCCGATACCGCCCTCGTTCAGGCCGCGCGAAAGACGCTCCAGAATGCCCGCGACCTCCGCATCGCTCGCGACGTTGTCCATCCAGCGGCGATCGCGCATGGCGTTGCCGAACGCCTCCAGCGAGCTCTCCGCATTGGAGCCTGTCATCGCGCCGATACGCGCGAAAGCCCAGTTGGTGGCGGCGCCGTAGTTCAGCACGCGTCCCTTCCGCGCCTGGCGCTCATACCAGGACGCGACCGGCAGCACGCCCGCTTCGAGATCGAGTGTCGTCGTGACGCCGTCGAACGCCTGCATGCGATCGGCGGGGAGTGACTGGCCATGCGCATGAAGGTCGATGAAGCCGGGCGCGACCACGAGCCCGGTGGCGTCCATCACCCGCTCGGCGCCGCCGAGCGAGGCGCCGACCGCGGCGATCTTGCCGTCCACCACCGCCACATCGCCAACCGCGTCCATTCCGCTGGCGGGATCCACCACCCGACCGCCAGAGATCACCAAGCCGCTCATATCGTCGCTCCCTCACGCTGAATTCGCATCAAGGCAGATTCCGCGAGGGACGACCACCTCCACCGATGCCGACGCGTCATGCTCGCAAGGAACCTCGAAGGGGAGGCTCGAAAGGGAGGTCAATTCACATGCGGGTCGCGGACACGCGTTCGCGCTCTCGCGGCAGGTTTGCCCGAGCTATGCTTCTCGCTTCACCCCCTCGAGAAGAAAGGGCGCAGGGAAGGCCGGGCGCCGGCTGGCACCCATCAAAACCCCCATGCGAACTGATTGCACACGCAATGCACAGGGGAGACACAGGGCAGCCGAGACCAGGCCTTCCCTGCGCGATGGTTTGACGGCCTATGCCGTGCTCTCCCCGGAGACGAGTTCCTTTTTGCCTCCGTCACCTCCGCGAAATGCACGGCACCGCGCCGGTTGACGCGCTGACGCCTTCGCAAAGGCTTGACCGTAGCAACGACGGCCAGGACCACACGGTTTCGCCGTACGCAGGCATCCTGCTTCGCCTAAGGCTTCGCAGGACGTGGTCCTGCTTCGGCAAAAGACATTGCAGGCATGGGCGCCGTTCGTCGATGCGGGTCGTGACATGCTCACGAGGTTCATCTCGCCCTGCACGCTACTCACCCGCCTTTAACGCCGCCCGCGTCCACCGCAACTCCCAACCCGCGTTCGTGACGACGTACGACCGCCCCTTTTGTGGGCTGGGATGGGCGAGACATACGACAAATCCGAATTTCGGTAAAGTGGAATATTTTTGGTGAGAGAGGGATTGACTTGCGTTTGCGTCTGTTTCGCCCGACCGTCGGAGACGACGGACTCCACGACCATGCAATGGACCGCGACGCAGCTCCGCCGTCTTCTCGCCCCCATTGTCATTCAGGAAGTTGGATGGGGCGCTACAGTGGGCAAAGTTCCCAAAGGTTTCGTGTGATCGCTCGACGTCTCCTGCAACGCGACTCTCGTCATTCTATTTCGCGCCGCGCTCTCCTCGGTGGATTTATGTCGGCAGGGACCGCCCTCGCGCTCGGCGGATGCGCCGGCTTGGGTGCGACCGGGGCGCGTTACGACGCGTCATCGCTATCCCTCGACCCCACATTGCTCGTCACCACCACGCGCAAGCCGGTGAACGGCGGCCGCACGAAGCCCTGGTTCGGGCCGGAGCGCGCGACGACCATGACAATCGCGCGTGCGAAGCTGGGGGCGCCGGACGAAAGCCGTCTTTCTCTCGCCTCGGTTGGATTTGGCGATTGGCGCCTTGACCGGGTCGAACCGGTATCGGCGGACGCCGGCGATCTCGTCGCGCAGGCCGGCGGAGGCGACGTGCTGATCTATGTGCACGGCTTCAAGCAGACGTTCGAGACGGCGGTGCTGGATGGCGCCCATCTCTCCGATGGGATCAAGTTCCGCGGCCGGACCATGGTGTTCTCCTGGCCCTCCAAGGCAGGACTGTTCGACTATGCCTATGACCGCGACAGTGCGATGTGGTCCCGCGACGAGTTCGAGCGCGTGCTCTCCGCACTCGTGTCGGCGCCAGGCACCGGCCGCGTGAACATCGTTGCGCACAGCATGGGAACCATGCTGTCGCTCGAAAGCCTGCGTCAGCTCTATGCGCGATACGGCGACACAGTGACGAGCAAGATCGGCGCCGTGGTGTTTGCCGCGCCCGATATCGACATGGACGTGTTCTCGTCAGCGATCCACCGCATCGGTCCGCTTGCGGGCAAAATCACCGTGATCGCCTCCACGAACGATCGCGCCCTGGCGCTGTCGGGACAGATCGCAGGTGGCATGACCCGGGTCGGCGCCGCCGAAAAGGCCGTCATCGCGCAGCTCGGTGTGCGCGTGGTCGATGCCTCGCAGGAAGGTTGGGGCATCATCAACCACGATCTGTTTCTGTCGAATGCAGAAGTGCAGCGGGTGATCCGCCGCTCAATCGACGGCACGATCGCGTAAGGGAGTGGCCGCGCGGCATGAGTTTGATGCGTCGCGATCAATGACGCCGAAGCGACAACCGACTACGATGGCAATTTTCGCTCGGAGATGATCCGCACCGGCGGAAAGGCGACGCAATCCACCACATCGAACAGCACTTCAATTCGTCGCTCGAATGAGCGTGCGAATGCAAGGGCGTCACCGCGACATTCATCGGCGATACGCGTGCCGAGCGTGCAATGCGGCGTCCACATTCCCGGTCGGTAATGAGGACGACAACGTGCCGGGTCGATTGCGGCGCTGATAGAGCTGTGGATGCGGCTTAGCGCCTCATTGCAGGTCGGCTCCACCCAGAGAACGAGTGGCGAGCCTTCGAACCAGCGAATACGTTTGAACTCGATGCGCAATTGCGGTTCATCGACGACGGCCGCCTGCATGGCGCCCCATGCGGTCTTCTCGTCGATGGCAGGCGGATCGTAGATGGCAAATGTGAAATGTGGCCGATAGCCCAGCGCACGCATCGATGGCTCGACCTCGAACGCGGCAACCTGATCCCACAGACGTTCTATCTCGCCAGCGGAGGCATGGTCGGCCCTGATGTTGATGGCAAGTGCCACAGACTCACCCTGTGGGCGGAACAGTCAATCGCCAAACGGGGGCCGATCGACTCTAAAGTTGGCGCTCCCTAGGGGAATCGAACCCCTGTTTCAGCCTTGAGAGGGCCGCGTCCTAACCGCTAGACGAAGGGAGCGTGAGGGAGAGGACATAGCCTCGAATTTTGCCGGCGGCAAGCGGGGATCGAGGGGTTTTGGACGCTCGCTCGGCGTCGTCTTGGCGAATGCCAGGACCCATTACCCCAGATGCGGATGGTTAAGGCAGATCGGAACGACGATCTCGTTCGTGCAACCGGATTCGGTGGTTATGGGTCCTGGCTTTCGCCAGGACGACGGCTGAGGCGGGTTCCGCGCCCCAGCCGCCGCCTTACGGTTCATTGGCGAATTTCAGCTTTCCGGCCGGCCGCAAGGTGTGGGCGTCGAAGGTGCGGATCTCGGTGACGCCGCCGACATCGAGCGTGATCACGAGCCGGTCGCCGGCCACGCCGGTCGAGACGATTTTGGCGCCCTTGGGCAGAGTGGCGGTGACGTCGCCGGCCGGCTCGGGCGCCCTTCCCTCGGACTTGAAAAGGCGGTAGCCCACCCCGATCAGCACAGCGCAGATTGCCAGCGCCGTGGTCAACCCCGCGATCAGCATCATCCGCCGCACCCGCGCGAACAGCGCGGCCTGCTCGGGGCTCGGTTCGGGAACAACGGTATCAGACGTCGTCATGGAAAATTCTGGCTCTGCGCAAAGGTTGGAGGTTGTCGTCGAAGGCTCCGAGGGCTCGACCCGGCTCGACCGCGTGCTGGCTGTGCACCTTGCCGAGCTGTCGCGATCGAGGCTGAAAGCCCTGATTCTGGCGGGCGCGGTGAGCCTCAGGGACGCCGCGATCCGGGACCCCGCTTATCACGTCGCCTGCGGCGATACGATCACAATCGACGTGCCGGAAGCGGTCCCGCCGGAGCCGAAAGGCGAGGATATCGCCCTCGACATCGTGTTCGAGGACGACGACATCGTCGTTCTCAACAAGCCGAAGGGGCTGGTGGTGCATCCCGCGGCGGGCCACGAGACCGGCACGCTGGTGAACGCGCTGATCGCCCATTGCGGCTCATCGCTGTCGGGCATCGGCGGGGTGCGGCGGCCCGGCATCGTGCACCGGCTGGACAAGGACACCACGGGGTTGATGGTGGTCGCCAAGAACGACCTCGCGCATGCCTCGCTCACCGCGCAATTCGCCGGACCACGGCCGCACCGGGCCGATGCGACGCGGCTACATGGCCTTCGCATGGGGGCTGCCGGGCCGCCATCGCGGCACCGTGGACGCGCCGATCGACCGCCACCCGCATGCGCGCGAGAAGATGGCGGTGCGCCAGGGCGGCCGCGAGGCCGTGACGCATTGGGAGCTTCTGGAGAGTTTTGCCGGACGCGACGGCAAGCCGATCGCGACGCTGCTGGCCTGCGAGCTCGAGACCGGGCGCACCCATCAGATCCGCGTCCACCTCGCCCATATCGGCCACCCCCTGATGGGCGATTCCGTCTACGGCCCGCATTTCAAGACCAAGGCAAACCAGCTCACCCCTGAGTCGCAGGCCGTCCTCGCCGCGCTGGGGCGGCAGGCCCTGCACGCTTACCTGCTGGTATTGGAGCACCCGAGGACTGGAGAATTACTCGACTGGGAGACGCCTCTGCCGGAGGATTTGCTTCTCCTTCAGGGGGCCCTGAAAGCGGCGCTATGACGCAGGCCGCTTCAGAAATGCTTTACATTACAAAAAGTTATAGCTGCCACACGGGGACGTGACGTCAGCAATCCTTCCCTTTTTGCCTCTCGATGGAGTATATTGCGCTTGCGTTGAAGACCAACGCGGAACATCGCAGCACCGATCGGCTTTAACCAAGCGGTCGTCTGCCTGGCCCGCCGCTATCGGGGGCCTGAACCTGTTTGGAGGGCGCACTATGGCCCGTACAGCTACCCTGCCGGTCCTTAATGGCGAATCCGGCCTTTCCCGTTATCTCGGCGAGATCCGCAAGTTTCCGATGCTGGAACCCCAGCAGGAATACATGCTCGCCAAGCGTTGGCGCGAGCACGATGATCGTGACGCCGCGCACCAACTCGTCACCAGCCATCTCCGTCTCGTTGCCAAGATTGCCATGGGCTATCGCGGCTACGGCCTGCCGATCTCCGAGGTCGTCTCGGAAGGCAATGTCGGCCTGATGCAGGCGGTGAAGCGGTTCGAGCCCGAGAAGGGCTTCCGTCTCGCCACCTACGCGATGTGGTGGATCAAGGCGTCGATTCAAGAGTACATCCTGCGTTCGTGGTCGCTCGTGAAAATGGGCACCACCGCGAACCAGAAGAAGCTGTTCTTCAACCTGCGCAAGGCGAAGAGCAAGATTTCCGCGCTGGACGAAGGCGATCTCCGCCCCGACCAGGTGGCCATCATTGCCAAGCGTCTCGGCGTCACGGCTCAGGACGTGGTCGACATGAACCGCCGCCTCGGTGGCGACGCGTCGCTCAACGCTCCGATCCGCGACGACGGCGAAGCCGGCGAATGGCAGGACTGGCTGGTTGACAATTCGCCCAACCAGGAAGCCATGCTGGCCGAGCACGAGGAGTATGATCACCGCCGTGACGCCCTGAACGGCGCCATGGGCGTGCTCAACCCGCGCGAACGCCGCATCTTCGAGGCGCGCCGGCTCGCCGATGAGCCGATGACACTGGAAGACCTTGCCGCCGAGTTCGGGCGTGTCGCGCGAGCGCGTCCGCCAGATCGAGGTCCGCGCCTTCGAGAAGGTGCAGTCCGCGGTCAAGGGCACGATTGCAAAGGCCGAACAGGCCGCGCTGGAAGCCGCGCTCTAAGCGCGAGGTTTTTAGCGCCAGAGTTTGGCGGATCGACAAGAGACAAAAAGCCGGCGGCAACGCCGGCTTTTTTGTTGGACGCAACTCTCGCCGTCATGCCACGCGAAGGCGGGGCATCCAGTACGCCGCGGCGCTTGTTGCAAGAGCGAGGTCTCCAATGCAGGTCTCTGGAATACTGGATCGCCCGGCTAAACCGGGCGATGACAGCGGGGTTGTGGCTCTGCGTTGAACCCGCGCTGCCGGTCGACCGACCAAAAGCATCGGACCGGCAGCCTCAAGAGAACGGACACAGACCGTGTCGATCATCCTGCAATCCACCGTCGGCGGTTTCTCCGCCCAGTTCACGCGCAAGCTGCCGCTGGTCGAGCAGGCGATGCGCGACCACGGGCTCGAGCCGTCGGAGTTCGTGATCTCGAAGGACTATGCCTCGACCGCGACGATCCCGCTGATGGGTCCGTTCTTCTTCAACTACAGCGTCTACTTTGGCGACGAGACATTCACCGTCACCGAGCCGAACGACATGGTGTTCCTGGACTACTTCTTCAAACGCGTGCTGGCGGTGGATGACCCACCGGAACTGCCGCGGCGGCCGGGCTTGATCCGGCGGCTGTTCGGCTGGATGTCGGAGCCGGTGTAGCTCGTCATTCCCCCCAAGTTCTTGCCCCCCAAATCCGCGCCAGCGTCGCGAGCCAGCAGCCTTCGCAATAGCGGGCGTCCTTGTAGTCGATCCAGTTGTGCGCATAGACGTGGTCGAGCGGGATGCCGTAGCGCGCGCGCAGGATCTGGACCAGGATCTTCCACGCCGCGACCTGCGCCGCGGTCGGGCCCGTCGTGACGTCGGGATAGTTGCCGGCGAACTCGACGCCGATCGAATTGTCGCGCACCCACCTGGCGATAGGTCGGCTTGTTGTCGATGTACTTGTTGTCGTTGCGGTTGGCACCGTCGCCGTGGGTCGGCACCAGGTTTTCCGCGACCGCCCAATAGACGGTGCCGTCGGTCTCCACCCACAATGTGACGCCGCGACGCGTGGGGTTCTTCGCCTGCTCTTGCGCGCCGCCGCGCGCCGAGCCGGCCGGTCCCTCGGTCTGGTGCACGATGATGTTGCGCCACGGTTTTGCGTTGCCGACATCGCCCCATGGCGCCAGCCACACCATCTTCAGGCCGGGAATGTCGGGCGTGCCGGAGGCGCGCGCGAGCTTTGCGAGCTCGGCGTCGGTCGCAGCGGCAGGTGCGATCAGAATGAGGGCGGCGAGAACCGCCCCGAGCAGGCGAGAGATCATCATGCGGGTCCAATGCGGACCGGACGTTAGCACGCCCTTACGCGAATTTGCGCAAGGCCTCGCCTGGACCGATCGGGTCAGGCATGAGCGGCGGCGCCGGATCGTGGACGGCAAAGTCGTTCTTGCCGTTCTTCTTGGCCGCATAGAGGGCGTGGTCGGCATGCGCGATCAGCCGGTCCGGAAATTGGCCGACGCCGCGGTCCCACTGCGCCACCCCGATCGAGATCGCGATCGGAATGTCGATGCCGGTGCAATTGACGGCATCCTGGCGGCAGACCTCGAGCACGCGGCGGGCGATCGCAGCCGCCTCGCGCAAGGTCGACGACGGCAGCACGACGCAGAATTCGTCGCCGCCGGTGCGGGCGAGCATGTCGCCGGGCCTCAAGCGCGTCTGCGCCATCAGGGTGAAGTGCTGCAGGCAGGCATCGCCCGCGGCATGGCCATGGGTGTCGTTGACGGCCTTGAAGCCGTCGAGATCGATCACCAGCAGCGAGAACGGCTCGCTGCTGCGCTCCGAGCGGGCGCATTCTTCACCCAGCCGCTGCAACAGGTGCCGCCGGTTGGCGACACCGGTGAGATCGTCGAGCAGCGCGAGGTCGGCAACTTCGTTGCGCAGGCGGTCCATCGCCATCAGCAGGAAGCCGAAATTGAGCGTCATCGACAGAAACAGCAGGCCCAGCACCATGACGGCATGAGACTCCCCTCCGGAGACCGACGAGAAATCGCCGCCGAGCAGATTGCCGATCGCACGGGCCGCGAAGATCGCGATGATGGTGACGATGACGATGCCGGAGAGCCGGGCTCCCGGGCTGGCACGGCCTTCCGATGGCGACAGCAGCAAACGCAGCGACAGCGCCAGCGGCAGCCCCTGGCCGAGCGAGTAGCTGAGCATACGCAGCTGCATGTGATCGTATGCGACCATGAAGAACACGACGCCGCCGAGGCTGAGAATTCCCGTCGCGGCCATGAGGCGCCAGGACACCGGCCGACCGTAGAAGCGCTGAATGCCCATGGCGGCAAGGCAGCTCGCCGCGATGACGCCGGCGGCTCCGAGCAGAAGCGGGACAGGCGAAACGACGAAAAGGCGGATCAGGGCCGCCATCGTGCCGGTCGCGCCGACGAAGCACGATGCCATCCAGAACCGCGCGGCCGCGAATTTCGGATAGGAGCGCGTCACGTAGGCCCAGATCAGGCCGAGCGCCAGGAAGTTGACGACGAACACGGTCCAGAGTGTCGGCACGTTCAGCATGGCGCGCGCCACACGCGCAGCGTCGCGCCCTCTGTCCCTGCCAGCTGTCCGTTCATGACCCCGTCCCCGTTTTCTTGCGGAGACAATGCGGCCGTCGCGCTTAACGGAGTCTCACTGCGATCCGCGAAAACATGCCTTTGGTTTTGGATTCATGAACGGCTAGCGCATGGTCGGATCGTCGAGCACGCCGGCGATGCGGATTCGCGGGCCAAAATCAGCCGAAAATGCATCTGAGCTGTGGATAACGCGATGACACGGATGTGACAGCGCGGGGCAGAAGCGCGCGAATCTGCTGAGCTTGTCATCGAGGATGTTGCGAGGCTGGCCCTCCGCCGAGCATCCCTCGTGTCGCGTTTCACCATTAACCCTGAAGAGGATCCTATGGCTAAGAAAGCGAAGAAGGCGAAGAAGGCGACGAAGAAGAAGGCCAAGAAGGCAGCGAAGAAGAAGTAACGAGGCTTCTTATTCTTTGCCCGGGTGGAGCTCGCTCCGCCCGGGCGTCGGGTGGGAGTTCTGAGTTGGAAGACGGCGGGCGCAAGGCCCGCTTTTTTATTGGCCTCCGCCTTTATTGGCTGGAGAAGCTATCGCTCCGCGAAGGCCAGCTTGGCGCCGAGCGCGGCGAAGCCGGCGGCAAAACTCCGGCGCAGCCAGGCCATGACGCGCGGGCGGGAGATGACGCGCTCGCGCACCGACGCTGCGCAGAGCCCGTAGACCACGAACACCGCAAACGTCATCGCCATGAAGGCGCCGCTCAATTCCAGCATCCGCGCCAGCACATGGGCTTCGTCCGCGGCGATGAACTGCGGCAGGAAGGCCAGGAAGAAGATCGACAGCTTCGGATTGAGGATGTTGATCAGGAAGCCGGTCACGATCACGCGGCCAACCGAACGCTCGCGGATCTCGCCGTCGACCGCCAGCGCCCCGGTCTCGCGCAGCGCCTGCCAGGACATGTAGAGCAGATAGGCGACACCGCACCATTTCAGTGCGGCGAAGGCGAGCGCGCTGGTGTGGAGCACGGCGGCGAGCCCCAGCATCGCGGCCGTCATGTGCGGCACGATTCCAAGGGTGCAGCCGAAAGCGGCCGCGATGCTCGCGCGCGAGCCGCGGGTCAGCGCGGCGGCCAGCGTGTAGAGCACGCCGGTGCCGGGCGAGGCGACGACGATCAGCGAAGTAAGCAGGAAGGACAAGGTCATGGACCGACCTTATCACCGCGCCCAAGACCACGAAAGCCGGCCTGCCGGACCGACCGTCAGGCCAGCTGCGCGATCTCGGCCTCGCGGAGCACGTCGAGCGGCGCCCAGGGCTTGGCCCAGAACTTCGCGCCGTTCGGCAAGGGCTGCATCAAGGGGCGGCCGGAGGTGACGACGACGTCGAGCTTCGGGTTGCGGTCCTTGGCGACATGCGCGAGCTCGACGCCGTTCATGCGGCCGGCGAGTTGCACGTCGGTCATCATCAGGCAGAGCGCGCCGGCGCTCTTCTCCAGCACAAGCTCGGCCGCCTCGGCGCTCTCGCACTGAATGACGTCGTAGCCGCTTTCTTCGAGAAGAAGACTGAGCATCTCCCTCTGCATGAGGTCGTCTTCCACGATCAGTGCGGTGGCTCGAAACGGTTGTGCTTGTCCCATCGGCGGCTCCCAATGCTGCCTGTCTTCATCAAGTAACGTAGGTTAAGGTGGGAACAGCCATGCGGTTCGGTTCCAATATGAAAAAATGTAAATCATAGTTCCGCTCGAGAGGCTTGACGGGGGATCATGACTGTAATCCGGGGCGCCGCCGCCATCACCGGAGCGGCAAGCGGCATCGGCCGCGCGCTGGCGATCGAGCTTGCGCGGCGCGGCTGCGATCTCGCGCTTGCCGATCGCGATGAGGCCAGGCTGAAGACGCTCGCTGCCGAGATCGGAGCCGCCTGCAAGGTCAGCCTGCATCGCGTCGACGTCAGCGAGCCCGACGACATCGCGCAGTTCGCGCGTGAGGCGACCACCGCGCATCCCGCGCTCGGCATCGTCGTCAACAATGCCGGCGTGGCGCTGATGGGCTCGTTCGACGAGATCGACCAGGCGCAGATGGACTGGCTGTTCGACATCAATTTCTGGGGCGTAGTGCACGGCACGCGCGCCTTCCTGCCGCATCTGAAGACGATGGGCGAGGCGCACATCGTCAATTTGTCCTCGATCTTCGGCATCATCGCCCCGCCCGGACAGTCGGCCTATGCCGCGGCGAAATTCGCGGTGCGCGGGTTTTCCGAGAGCGTTCGGCACGAGCTTGCAGTCGCGGGCAGCCCTGTCAGGCTGTCGGTCGTGCATCCCGGCGGCGTCGCCACCGCCATCGCCCGCAATTCGCGCACCGGGATCGGCGTCACCGACAATGCGCGCCGGTCGCAATCGATCGAGCGGTTTGAGAATGCGGCCAAGACCACGCCGCGAGACGCCGCGCTACGCATCATCAGGGGCATCGAGAGAAACGAGCCGCGCATCCTGATTGGCAACGACGCCCGCTTCATGGATCTCCTGCAGCGCTTCCGCCCGGCAACGTACTGGGCACCGTTGCAGCGCAAGCTGGAGAGGATGGCGAAGGGGCTGGCGAAGTAGGTCAGGGGCGCGGCACTGTCTCCGCTCGTCATTGCGAGGAGCGCAGCGACGAAGCAATCCAGACTGTCTCCACGGAAAGATTCTGGATTGCTTCCCTGCGCTCGCAATGACGATTGTGGTTAGCTCTCCCTCACTGCCCCGCCAGCCGATCGGCGAAATACCCGATCGTCTTGCGATAGATCACCGCCCTGTTCCATTCGCGCATGGCTTCGAAATTAGGGGTGCCTTCGCCGTAGGGCTGGCCCATCTTGAAGCCGCTGGTGTGGAGCAGGTTCGCGGTGGAGGCGAGCACGTCGGGGACGCTGTGGCGGAGATCGACGTGGCCGTCGCCGTCGAAATCGACGCCGTACTTGATGTAGGAGGACGGCAGGAACTGGGTCTGGCCGATCTCGCCGGCATAGGCACCGATGAGGTCGCGCAGCGGCAGGTCACCGCGCTGCACGATCTTCAGCGCCGCGAGCAGCTCGCCCTGGAATAGCTCGGTGCGGCGGCAATCATGCGCCAGCGTCGCCAGCGTGCGGACCACCGGCAGCTTGCCGATGTCGCCCTTGCCGAAATCGCTCTCCAGGCCCCAGATCGCGACCAGGATATAGCGGGGCACGCCGAACTGCTGCTCGATGCGCGACAGCAGCGCGGCATGGCGCTGCAGCAGCGCCTTGCCGCCATTGATGCGGCCGGGGCCGACACGGGTCGAGACATACTGCTCAAAACTCTTGTTGAAGGTGTAGCGCTGGCGCCGGTCGAAGGCGAGCACCGCACCGTCCTGCTGCACACCGCTGAGCGCCGCGCTGGTCACGCTCGCCGAGACGCCGGCAGCTTGCGCTTCCGAGGTCATGCTGGCGACAAAGCTGTTGAAGTCGCCGCCGCAGCGCGCGGCTTGCGCCGATCCGCCGGCCAGACAGGCGATGAAGGCGATGGCCAAGGCGTATTTCGACATTCGGATGAATCCTACAGGGAATGGGCGGGGGAAGCAGCGCGCGATCATGCCCGGGAACCGGATTCGCGTCAAAGCGGCAAATCCTCGCCAGAACCGATCGCTGCCTGCCTGCGACAAATCAAATGCGCTCGCCCCCTCCCCAACCGATCGAGATGACCATGCCTATGCGGATCTCCATGCTCATGTCCATGTCGCGCCGGATGCTCGCCGTCCTCGCCTTGCTCTGCCTCACCGTGACGGCCGCTTCCGCGCAGACGCGCGATGTGGCAGGTGGCCGCGACTATCCCGGCATCGGCCGGTTCGCCGGCAGCGTCATCACCGGCTATGTGATAAAGGATTTTGACGCGGCGCGGATGCAGGCGGCTCCCTTCAAGGACGGCCAGCCCGTCGATGCGCGACGGCTCGAGGGCCGCGTCTTTCGCATCGCCTATCGCACCAATCCCGGCCCCTCGATCCTGGAAGTGTCGCGCAATTTCGAGACGCAGCTTGCGAAAGCCGGCGTCGAGACCCTGCTCGCCTGCGACACCGATGCCTGCGGCGCCATTCCCTTTACTGAAGCCATCGACACGCTGCCGGTCCCGCAGATGTGGGTCGATGGTTTCAACTATCGTTACTACGCCGGCCGCAAGACCGAGGGCGGGCGCGAGACCTTTGCCAGCGTCATCGTCAGCCAGAACAACCAGGACATCACGGCGCAGGTCACCGTCGCCGAGCTCAGCGCCATCGCGAACAAGATGGTGGACTCCGCCGCGATGGCGAAAGGGCTTGGCGAGACCGGCCACATCGCGCTCTATGGCATCTATTTCGACACCGACAAGGCGGTGCTCAAACCCGGAAAGCCGCCCGACGCTGGAGCAGATCGCAAAGCTGCTGACGAGCCAGCCGCAGCTCAACGTCTTCATCGTCGGCCACACCGACAGCCAGGGCGCCTATGAATACAACCTCGACCTGTCGAAGCGCCGCGCCGAAGCGGTCGCAGCCGAGCTGGTGAAGAGTTTTCGCATCGCGCCGACGCGATTGCGCACGGCCGGCGTTGGATTGCTGGCGCCCGTCGGCCCGAATGCAACAGACACCGGCCGCGCGCTCAACCGGCGCGTGGAGCTGGTGGCGCCGTGAGATTGGTGCATGCGGCGCGCGCAACATGATGGGAACAACGTGAACGGAAAACGGATTAACATATGTTAGTCAGCGCAACTTCTGCACGCATGCGGGAATACGTGCAGACAAATGCGCTTTCTAACAAGGCGCACACCGGTCGCTGCATCGCGAGAGCGGGAAACATGAACAAAGTGATTTGGTCTTCCAAGCAATTGCTCTGACGCTGATCGAAACGCGATCTCGAACACTGCATATCTGATGCGTTCGCTGAGACATCGCAGCGCCAACGATTTGCCTTGCCACGGCATGGCGCCGGTTATAACCTTCTATTCTAGGTTGTCGCCCCGCCAGCCCCGGGCGACGCTGAAGACCAAAATAAACGGCGGGCTTCGCGGCCCGCCGTTTGTTGAGGCAAGCGTGAGCAAAGGGTGAGACAAGGGTCTCCTCGAACGAGCGCATCGGGTTTTACGAAGCGTTGGACGTTTCCACCCGACATCCAGGCGCCTCGCAAACGGGTCTGTCGATCGATCGCGCAGCCGGTTCTGCCGCTGCAGGGGCCCGCGGCCAGCCACCGGAAACCTGCCAAAGTCATTTGACTATGGCTCCCTGATCGACGAAAAGCCGGCCATGGCCAAAAAACCCGGAACCAATCCCAAGGGCGAATTCGCCTTTTTCAACGTCTTCTATGAAGACGGCTCCCAACGCTCCAACCGGCGCGTCCCCGCCGAATTGCTCGGCGGCCTCGACGGCGACGAGCCGGCCCGCGCCTTCATCATGGAGCAGGACCGCGAGATCGCCGAAAAATCCGGCCGTCCGGCGCTGGAGATCAAGAACCTCGAGCGGGTCGGCGCGAAGAAGAAGTAGGCCTCAGCCCCATCCACGTCATTGCGAGCGAAGCGAAGCAATCCACGTCTCCACATGCTGCGCGATGGATTGCTTCGCTCCGCTCGCAATGACGGGGCTAGAGCGGAAGCTAAAACAAAAACGGCGGGCCTTGGCCCGCCGTTTTGCTTTGAATCGATATTCGCGCTCAGTTGTCGAGGAAGCTCCGCAGCTTCCGCGACCTGCTCGGATGTTTCAGCTTCCGCAGCGCCTTCGCCTCGATCTGACGAATACGCTCTCTCGTCACCGAGAACTGCTGACCGACTTCTTCCAGCGTGTGGTCGGTGTTCATGCCGATGCCGAAGCGCATGCGCAGCACGCGCTCTTCGCGCGGGGTGAGCGAGGCCAGCACGCGCGTGGTGGTCTCGCGCAGGTTCGACTGGATCGCGGCGTCGATCGGGAGGATCGCGTTCTTGTCCTCGATGAAATCGCCGAGGTGCGAATCCTCTTCGTCACCGACGGGCGTTTCCAGCGACAGCGGCTCCTTGGCGATCTTGAGGACTTTTCGCACTTTCTCCAGCGGCATGCCGAGCTTTTCGGCCAGCTCCTCAGGAGTGGGCTCGCGGCCGATCTCGTTGAGCATCTGCCGCGAGGTGCGCACGATCTTGTTGATCGTCTCGATCATGTGCACGGGAATGCGGATGGTGCGCGCCTGGTCGGCGATCGAGCGGGTGATCGCCTGCCGGATCCACCACGTGGCGTAGGTCGAGAACTTGTAGCCGCGGCGGTACTCGAACTTGTCGACCGCCTTCATCAGGCCGATGTTGCCTTCCTGGATCAGGTCGAGGAACTGCAGGCCGCGGTTGGTGTATTTCTTGGCGATCGAGATCACGAGACGGAGGTTGGCTTCCACCATCTCCTTCTTGGCCTGGCGGGCTTCGCGCTCGCCCTTCTGCACCGAGTGCACGATCTTGCGGAACTCGATGATCTCGAGGCCGGTCAGCGCCGCGAGCTGATGCACCTCGTGGCGGAGGTCCTTGATGCGGTCCTTCTCGTGGTGGACGAAGTTCTTCCAGCCCTTGGCCGACAGCTTCGAGACACGGTTGAGCCAGCGCGGATCGAGCTCCGAACCGGTGTAGTTGCGCAGGAAGTCCTCGCGCGCGACGCCGTGGCTGTCGGCAAGGCGCATCAGGCGGCCCTCATGCGAGACGAGGCGCTTGTTGATGTCGTAGAGCTGCTCGACCAGTGAGTCGATACGCGCCTGGTTGAGGCGCAGCGACTTAACCTCGACGATGATCTCGTCCTTGAGCTTGCGATATTTGCGCTCCTGGTGCGGCGACAGCGAGGGGCCGTGCGAGGTGCTCTCGAGCTGGTTCTGGATGTCCTGCTCTTGCAGCTTGCGCAGCTTCTTGTAGCTGTCGGCGATCTTGTCGAAGATCTCGACGACCTTCGGCTTGAGCTCGGCCTCGATCGCCGCAAGCGACATCTGGTTCTCGAACTCGTCGTCCTCGTCCATGTCGGCTTCGGCGGCGGACTCCGCCGGATCCTTCGCGGCGTCGCCGGCATTGCCGGGCGCAGGCGCGGCGCGGAACGGGGTCGGCGCCGGCGGTGCGGCCGGCGGGGCGACATGCGCGGGCGCGGCGCCGGTGGCCTGGCCGCCTTCGGCCGTCGCTTCACCGGTCTCGCCGTTGGGACCTGCGATCATCGCATTGTTCATGCCGGCCTTGGCGTCGGGCCCGGCATAGGTGGCTTCGAGATCGATGATGTCGCGAAGGAAGATCTTGCCTTCGTTGAGCTCGTCGCGCCAGATGATGATGGCCTGGAAGGTCAGCGGGCTTTCGCACAGGCCCGCGATCATCGCCTCGCGGCCGGCCTCGATGCGCTTCGCAATCGCGATTTCGCCTTCGCGCGACAGCAGCTCGACGGTGCCCATCTCGCGCAGATACATGCGCACGGGATCGTCGGTGCGCTCGCCCGGCTCGCTCTTCTTGACCTCGGTGACGGCCTTCTGGGTGACTTCGACGAGCTCGTTGTCGGTCTCGTCCTCGCCGCTCTCGTCCTTGTCCTCCTCGCCTTCGCTATCGTCGGCTTCGGTGACGTTGATGCCCATGTCCGAGAGCATGGACATGATGTCCTCGATCTGCTCGGGAGAGGTCTGGTCGGACGGCAAAACTTCGTTGAGCTGATCGAAGGTCACGAAGCCGCGCTTCTTGGCCTGCTTGATCATCTTCTTCACGGCCGCGTCGGACAGATCGAGCAACGGCGAGGGCGCGTCCTGGGAGTCCTTCTCCGGCGCGTCCGCTGCCTTGTCGTCTTTTTCCTTGTCCTTCGCCTGCAGCGTCTTTGCCTTGGTGGCCATCCATTGCTCCTAAACGCGTTTCACACAGACGTTCGCCGCGCCCGCGTGAAATCACTTGAACCTGTTGCTCGATGCTCTCGCTTCGTCAGATCTCGACACGGAAAGGGCGGCGCGGACCTCTTGTCGCCACCCCCGACCTTTCACTCGCCGGATTTGCCTAACGCTTCGTAGAGCCTCTTTGTCGCAGCGGATGCAGGTGTAGTGCCAACAGCAATTGCGCGGATTCATTCCTGACGCGTCTGTTCTGCCTGCGGCCGCCTGGTGGCCAAAGTGCTACAAGACCGTTAAGCCTCGATTAACCCTGTTTTTGCCGCCAAACCTCGGATTTGGCGAGTCTTTTAGCGGTTCCGGTCGCGGCCGTCCGCATGATTCTTTCATCACACGCTCTTCTGGAACCGGCCCGACAGCTCGCCAAAACCCTCGATCAGGGCCTCGGTGCCGTCGACTTCGCCTATCCGAGCCTTGACGTCGCGTAGCCACGCCATGTTGGCCTCGCTGGGATCATCCCCCAAGGCCAGCTCGGCGTCTTTCAGCTCTCTAAGTAGTGAATGGTACTGCCGATGCAAGGCGACCAGCTGATGCCAGGTGGAGAGAACGTCGTCCCGTGCGGCGCCCTCGCGGGCGCCCCACACCGCCGCGGTGGTGATGCCGCCCTCAACCCTTTGAAGAGCCTGGGAAAACCCGCCCTTCTCAAGGTCGCTGCGCATCTTCTCGGCGAGCTCGCCAGGGTCCGGCGAGTGGTGATGGTCGTTGGCAAAGGCGGCGATGATGCCGGCCCTGAGCTTATGGACCTCGGGATGGGCGAGTTCGAGCGCCGCGACTTCCTCGAGATGGTCGTGCAGTAGCCAGGGGTGGTTGATCAGGATTTGCAGAATCAGGGCCTCCCTGCGGGAGATGGCGCTGCGCTGACCGCGCATGATCGGGCTTGCCGCGAGCTGCGCGCTCGCCGCCTGGTAGGGCCCGGAGGGCAGCTGGATCGGACCGGGCGGGCCGCGGCGGCCACCAAATCCCTGACCGCCGAATCGATTCGCGCCTCCCCCACCACGCGGCTGGAACTGGCGGCCGGCCGAGCCGGGGCGGAAATTGCCACGGCCGCCGCCAAAGCCGCCGCGCCCGCCTTCGGGGGCAAAGGCACGCTGGAGCCGCTCGGCAAGATCCTGCCGGTAATAGCGCCGCACCACCTCGTCGCGGATGCCGTTGGAAAGCTCCTTGATGCGCGCCTCCAGCGCGGCGCGGCGCTCTGGCGTGGCGAAATTGCCGACTTCGAGCTCGCGCGACCAGATCATCTCGGCGAGCGGACGCGCCGCCGCGATCACCTCCTCGATCGCGCCGCGACCGCCGGAGCGCACGAGATCGTCGGGGTCCTGCCCTTCCGGCAGCAGCGCAAAACGAAGACTCTTGCCCGGTGCGAGGAAGGGCAAGGCAAGGTCCGCGGCACGATAGGCCGCCTTCTGGCCGGCGCGGTCGCCGTCGAAACAGAGGATCGGCTCGTCCGCCATTTTCCAGAGCAGCGCGAGCTGGTTTTCGGTAAGCGCGGTGCCGAGCGGCGCCACGCTGCCGGCAAAGCCCGCGGTGACCATGGCGATGACGTCGACATAGCCTTCGACCACGACGAGAGCGCTGCCGTCATGAGTGGCTTTGCGCGCGGTCTGGTGGTTGTAGAGATTGTCGCCCTTGTGGAAGAGCGGCGTCTCCGGCGAGTTCAGGTACTTGGCCGGAACGTCCTTCTCCAGCGCACGCCCGCCAAAGGCGATGACGCGACCGCGCAGATCCGTGATCGGAAACATCACGCGATCGCGGAAGCGATCATAGGGCACCGGGATGTCGTTGCCGGCCACCAGCATACCGGTCTCGACCATGTCGTCGACGGAGACGCCGAGCTTGCCGAGATGCTCCTTCAGCGCGAAGCGATCGGGCGGCGCATAGCCCAGCCGAAACTGCAATTGCGTCGCCGGCGAGATCGCACGGTCGGCGAGATAGCCGCGCGCCTTGGCGCCGACGCGCGAGGCCAGCATCTCGGCAAAGAACTTGGCGGCGAGATCCATCACGTCGTGCAGCGAGCGGCGCCGCTGCTCCTGGCGCGCCGCATCCGGCGTCACCGCCGGCAGCGGCAGGCCCGCCATATTGGCGAGCCGCTCCACGGCCTCCGCGAACGGCAGGCCATCGGTCTCCATCATGAAGCTGATAATGTCGCCGTGCTTGCCCGAGGAGAAGTCGTGGTAAAAGCCCTTCTGGTCGTTGACGTAGAAGGACGGCGTCTTTTCCTGCTGGAACGGCGACAGCCCCTTCCACTCCCGCCCCGCCTTCTTCAGCTTGACGCGCTTGCCCACGACTTCGGAGACCGAAAGCCGGGCACGCAGCTCGTCGAGGAATTGGGGCGTGAAGCGCATGGGCTCTGTGTAACGCGAAACCGTGTGAGTCGGGCGAAGGGATCAGGGATATAGGGACGACCCCTCCAGAAGTCAGGTTTGTCAGGCTTATACGCGCTGTTCACAGCCCTTCCCTCTTCCGGCGCGCGCGGAGCATGAGCCCGGACTGACAGAGGCCTTGAACCCGACCCGGTTCCACGCTTCCATGGGCAATGTTCAGGACCTTCCGAGGCGGCCAGAGCGGGGGTTGGCGCATCACCTCGATTTCGCCGGTGACGGGCGAGCCCCTCGCCTTCATGCCGGCGCTGTCGGTCACCGACAGCGACGCCATCGCGCTGCCGCTGGTGCCCTCGCGCAATGCCTGGCGGCTGGTTGGTGTCGCGAGCAGTTTGCGCTACACCGAGCGCGGCGAGAAGCAGCAGCTCACGGCCGTGCAGGCCGGCCTCGGCCGGCTCGAAGCAACCAGCGCGGCGCTGATCCCGATCCGCAAATCGCAGGCCTGGTGGGATCTGACCCAGGAAGAGCGCCGCAGGATATTTGAGGACAAGTCGCATCACATCGCGAGCAGCCTGCGCTTCCTGCCGGCGATTGCGCGCCAGCTCTATCATTGCCGCGACCTCGGCGGGCCCTTCGATTTCCTGACTTGGTTCGAATTCGCGCCCGCGCACGCCTCGCTGTTCGAGGAGCTGGTCGCGATGCTCAGGCGGACCGAGGAGTGGAGCTATGTCGAACGCGAGGTCGACGTGCGCGCGGTGAAGGAAGTGCTGTCGGCCTAGTGATCGAGGAAGCGGCCGGATTCGATGCGCGGCAGATCGGTGACGGGCCAGTTGTAGATGTAGGTCCAGGCCGGTGCTGTCACGCCGTCCGCGCCTGTCACGTCGACCAGCTGGCGCAGATATTCGGTCGGCTCCGGAAAGCCCTCGCCGCAGGCCTCGTACATGTCGAGCTCGCGCAAGAGTTCGTCGGGCACGCGCAGGTGAAAGAGCTCGCCGTGGACGCGATCGGACGGCACATCGGAGAGCAGCAGCCCCGGATAGTGCTTCACCAGAACGAGCCGGCCGCGGCAGGTCGCTTCACCCAGAAAATCCGCGTGGCCCGCAAGCAGCCGCGCCATCGGATGATCGAAGCCGCGCATCAACGTGCCGTAGACGAAGAGACGATTGGAGGTCATGGGGGCTCTATAGCTGCGAATGATGCGGAGCGACAGCGCCACACATTCCAGTGTCGTCCTGGCTTTCGCCAGGACGACGACCGTCAGCGTCTACGAAACTTCGGCCTCCAGCTCCTCGCCGCTGCGTTGCTCGTCCGACACCACCCGGATGGTTACGTCCATGGCGTCGAACGCGCCCGCAGGGCCGATATAGACGCCGTGCAGCGGGATCGCCTGGCGCGGATCGCGGGCGACCGCGACGCGGATGAGATCGCGGGTGCCGACGATGCCGTTGGTCGGATCGAACTCGATCCAGCCCGCGCTCGGCAGGTAGACCTGCACCCAGGCATGCGTCGAACCACCGCCGACATGGCGCTGCGCGATATCCTCCGGCAGGAAGATGTAGCCGGAGACGAATCGTGCGGCGATGCCGAGATGGCGCAGCGCCTCGATCATGAACAGCGCGTAGTCGCGGCAGGTTCCGCTACCGGACTGCAAGGTGTCGAGCGGATGCTGCGTGCCCAGCTCGTGGCGCTTGCGATACTTGAACCGCTCGCGGATGCCGTGGGTCATGCCGCTCAGGATCTTGAAAGTCGGCGTCGGCGCGTCCTCGTCGAGAAAGCCGCGCGCCCATTCCGCGATCTCGCCGTCGGGATCGGTGTATTGCGGCGTGATGTAGTGGACGAGGTCGGGAAATTCCTCGTCGTCATAGGCGAACGGATAGAAATAGGCCGAGTCGTCCGGCGTCAGCGCGAACTCCTCGACCGGATTGTGCTCGACGGTGACGTGCCAGTCGAAGACCAACGTGTCCGCGCGCTCGTCGAAATTCGCGATCGCGACGGAATTGCCGAACACATCGTGGATCCAGTGCAGCGACATCGGCTCCGGCGAGATCTCGAGCCTGGAGTCGAGCACGCGCAGATCATGCCCGTCGCGCGGACGCAGCATGATCCTGTGTTCGCCGAACGCCACGGGGCGGGTGTAGCGATATTCGGTCTTGTGATGAATCGTCAGCAGCGGCATCGTCAGGCAATCATGGTGAGGTCGGGCGGACCAATCTATAGCAATCCCGCCCGATTCTTCGGGGTGACTGCTGTTTCATTAGGCAATCAGGATGGCTTTAGACACAATCGAGGCGACCAATCAACTCCTCAGCGAGGGTGACGTCCCCCCGGTGCACGAGGTGAATGCGCAAGGGACATCGCCTTTTCTGCTCACCTCGGACCACTACGGGCGGGTGCTGCCGCGTACGCTCGGCGATCTCGGCGTCGCGGGGGGCGAGCTGACGCGGCATATCGCCTGGGACATCGGCATTGCGGGGGTCGCCGACCGGCTCGCAGAGATGCTGGGCGCGCATCTAATCGCGCAGCGCTATTCGCGGCTGGTGATCGACTGCAACCGCCCGCCCGGCGCCGTGAGCTCGATCCCCGTGATTTCCGAAGCAACCGCGATCCCGCGCAACGAGGGAATTTCGGAGCAGGAGCGCAAAGCGCGCCGGCGCGAGATTTTCGAGCCCTATCACCGCCGTATCGAGGCCGCGATCGGCCGCCGCGTGCACGACAAGCGGTCGACGGTGCTGGTATCGCTGCACAGCTTCACCCCCGTTTACGCCGGTGTCGCCCGCCCCTGGCACATCGGCGCGCTCTACAATCGCGACACCGTGCTGCCGCGGCTGCTGCTCAGGCATCTGCGCAGAGAGAGCGATCTCCTCGTCGGCGACAACGAGCCCTACGCGGTCAACGACCTCACCGACTACACCATCCCCGTGCACGGCGAAGCCCGCGGCCTCGTCAACACCGGCATCGAGATCCGCCAGGATCTGATCGCCGACCAGTCCGGCCAGCAACAATGGGCCGAGCGTCTGGCGCGGATTTTTGCGGAGATCGAGCTGGAGCTGCGGGCAGAGAGGCTTATCGACTAGCCCGATGGCGGCTATTTCGCCCTGGTCAGCGCCAGCCAGATGCCGCCGCCGATCATGAAGCCGCCGGAGATGCGCGACATCATGCGGGTGCGGCGAGCCGAAAAGAACTTCCGGGCCCGTCCGGCGGCGATGGCGTAGAGCGCGTCCGTCATCACCGCGGTGACCATGAAGGTGGCGCCCAGCAGCGCGACCTGCGGGAAGTGGTCGCGGTTCATGTCCATGAACTGCGGGATGAAGGCGCCGAAGAACACCAGCACCTTCGGGTTCGATAGCAGCACCAGGAAACCTTGCAGGAAGAATCCGCCGCGCGGCGGCGCCGGTGGCTGGTCGACATTGACGCCCTCGACCGGCGCCCAGATCAGTTTGATGCCGAGCCAGACCAGATAGGCGGCGCCGGCAAAGCGCACCCAGTCGAACCAATAGCCCATGGTCGCCATCAGCGAGGTCAGGCCGACCGCGACGATGCCGATGACGATGGCGAGACCGGCCTGCGCACCGGCCACATTGGTCAGCGCCGCACGCGTGCCGTGGCGCAGCCCGTTGGCGATGACGAGAGTGACGATGGGCCCCGGCAGCAGCGCCAGCGCGATGCAGGCGGCAAGGAAGGCGAGATAGGCTTGCAGAGACATCATGGGGAGGACTCGCTGAGAGCGGTTTGGGGCATTAATGCATGACACTCAATGTCCGTCCAGCGCCGCAGCCCCCACGTCTTCATCTCCGGCGTCTGCAGGAACACGAGCCGCGCGCGCTGCATCACCGCCTTGACAGGCAACCATTTGGTTGCCTATTATCGCGGCCATGGATGAGGTCTTCAAAGCGCTCGCCGATGCGTCACGTCGGTCGCTGCTCGACAGGCTTCACGCCAGGAACGGCCAGACGCTGAACGAGCTCTGCGAAGGCCTCGCGATGACGCGCCAGGCGGTGACCAAGCACCTTGGGATTCTGGAAGAGGCCAACCTGGTCACGACCATCAGGCACGGCCGTGAGAAGCTGCACTATCTCAATCCGGTTCCGATCCATCAGATCGGCGAACGCTGGATCAAGAAATTCGAGCGCGGCAAGCTCGCCGCGCTCGGCGAGTTGAAACGCCAGTTGGAGAAGCGTGATGAGTAAGCCGCAATTCGTCTATGTCACCTACATCGAGACCACGCCAAAGAGGCTGTGGGAGGCGCTGACATCAAGCGAGTTCACCAAGCAATACTGGTTCGGCGCCGAGGTCAGGTCCGACTGGAAAATCGGCTCCCCTTTCGCGCTGCTGCTGGACGGCGAGACCACCGACTCCGGCGAAATCCTCGAAGCCGATCCGCCGCGGCGGTTGTCCTACAGCTTCAAGCATCAGAAATACGAAGAGCTGCGCGGCGAACCGATCTCGCGCGTCGTGTTCACCATCGAACCGTTCGGCTCGCTCGTGCGTTTGACCGTGCTGCATGACGGCTTCGTCGAAGGCGGCAAATATCTCGGCGCCGTGTCCAACGGCTGGCCGGCGATCCTGTCCGGTCTCAAGAGCCTGCTGGAAAGCGGCAAAGTGCTGGCCATTCCGCGCGCAGCCCTCAACAAGGGATTCGATGCAAAATGAACCTCGATCAGTTCAAGCCGCTCACCGTCTACACGATTTACATCGCCGCGACGCCGGAGAAGGTGCGGGAGGCGCTGACCTCCGCCGAGTTCAGCCGCAAATACTTTTCCGGCTTTGCGGTTGAGATGGAGCCCAGACTCGGCGGCAAATTCATCGTGCGCGCGCCTGACGGGTCGGAACACATCTCAGGCGATGTGTTCGAATACGATCCGCCGAACAGGCTGACGGTGACGTGGAACGTCAACTGGCCCGACCTCGTCGCAAAGCTCGGCACCACGCTTGTCACTTATGAGATCGAACAAGCCGGCGAGGCCGTCCGCCTCACCATGAGCGAACATCACGACCGCCCGCTCAGCGACGACATCCTTTCCGGCGGCCGCACCGGCTGGCCCGCAATCCTGTCGGGGCTGAAGAGCCTGCTGGAAACGGGCAAGGCGCCGCAAATCAAGATGGCGCCGCCGGCGCAGATGCTGGAAGCGTTGAGGGCGATGGGGATCAAGACGCCGTAGCGGACGAACCCTGCGCCGTCACCGCTTCTTCTTCACCGGCGGATTGATTTCGTCGATCTTGCGACTGCAATCCGCTTCCGAAACGTGCGGGCCCGAGACAAAGGTCCCGCTGACCTTGATCGCGTACCAGCCCGACTCGACGCCGAGCCGGAGCGCTTCTTCTGTCTTGACGTGCCGTGGCGAGAGAGCTTGCGTCGGTTGAGCTTGCATCGGGTGCTTTCGGTTGGCGTTCGATCTCATGATCGAATCGCGGTGAAACCTTCAGGCGTCCGCGGCACGGGCGTGCCGCGTCCGCCTCACCGCTGGAGCGGGCAATATACGCAACGACCGCTGTTGCGACGTCGCGATGAGTCGGCACCGCCAGTGCGAGGGAATGAGGCGCTTCACGTCGCGCGAATAGTCGTGGCGCTGCATAGGCGCAGAGACGACAGGTTCTTTCCGACGTTCTCGGCACCGTGCGCGCAATCGCCGCAATTAGCTATCGTTTTCTCGCCCGTGCCGCGCTTTTGAAGCGCTAATTGCCGTTCGCGACCGAATAAGCCGTCGAAGCCTTGTGATCGGCCGCTTCGTAGCCATGTTGGGAGCTTAGCCAAGGGAAAAACGTATGAAGCTCCGCGTCGGGTTTGAGATGCTGTACGAATTCCCGCAACCGACGCCTATGATCATGGTGTTGGGCACGCACTTCACCCGCGCCTGCGATGTCATCGTGCCCGACCTGGTGACCACGAGACCCTCGGTGCCGATCACTCCCTATCGCGACCTCTTCGGCAATTGGTGCAGCCGTATCGTAGCGCCGGCCGGCACCTTTCGCCTTGCCGGCGATGGGGTCGTGAGCGACAGCGGCCTGCCCGACCCGGCGTTTCCGAACGCAGTTCAGCACGCCGTCGAGGCGCTGCCGACCGACACGCTCGTCTATCTGCTCGGCAGTCGCTACTGCGAGACCGATCGCCTGTCGGACATCGCATGGAAATTGTTCGAGCACACGCCGCCCGGCTGGGCGCGGGTCCAGGCCATCTGCGATTTCGTTCATCGTCACATCGCCTTCGGCTATGAGCACGCGCGCGCAACCAAGACGGCGCGGGAAGTCTACGACGAAGGCAAGGGTGTGTGCCGCGACTATGCTCATCTTGCCATCGCGTTCTGCCGCTGCATGAACATCCCGGCGCGCTACTGCACCGGCTATCTTAGCGACATCGGCACGCCGAAGCCCTGGGCCGCGGGAGATTTCGCCGGCTGGTTCGAGGCTTATCTCGGCGGAAGCTGGCACATGTTCGATCCCCGCAACAACACGCCGCGGATCGGCCGGGTGCTGATCGCGCAGGGACGCGATGCCGCGGACGTCCCGATCACCCAGACCTTCGGTCCGAATAAGCTGCTCAATTTCAAGGTATGGACCGACGAGGTTGCCTGATGACAGACAGCAGCGTTGCGCTTAGCGCCGATGAATTTGCCTCGTTGGCCGAGATCGGCAAGGGCAAGGCGCAAGGCGAAATTCCGCAAGCGCACGGCGAGCGGCTGACCAACCTCGGTTATGCGATCAGGCGTCTCGGTGAACTCGAACTGACCTCATCAGGCGAGCGCCGGCTGGCAACGGGCGAATAGCTCGCTGCCGTTGCGTCCGGCTCGCTGTTACGCCACCGGCACCACGATCCGCCGATAAAGATGCCAGGTCGCGTGCCCGAGCACGGGCAGCGTCACCACCAGCCCCAGAAAATACGGCAGCGCCGAGACAATCAGGACCATCACGATCACCGCGGCCCAGCCAATCATCGGCAGCGGGCTGGCGACGACCGCGCGCACGCTCGTCACCATCGCCGTGACGAAATCGACCTCGCGATCGAGCAGCAGCGGAAACGACACCACGGTCAGCGAAAACAGGATCAACGACAGCACCGCGCCGACCGCGTTGCCGATGCCGAGGAACAGCAAGCCCTCGTTCGTGGTCAGCACCACCGTCATGAACTCCTGCAGGCTCGAGAACGAGGCATGCAGGCCCAGCAGCAGCGCGATCAGAAGCCGCACCTGGTACATCCAGACCACGAACACGAACAGCGTGACGAAGGCCATCCAGCCGATCTCGCTCCGCGCGCGCACGGCCGACCAGATCGCGCTGGGCGAGACGGGCTCGCCGCGCTCGCGGCGACGGCTGACTTCATAGAGCCCGATCGCCACGAATGGCCCGAGCAGCGCGAAACCGGCGGCCAGCGGATAGACCAGATAGACCATGCCGAACGCGGTGAAGCACAGCATGATGGCAAGGCCGCCGGCGGCGTAGAGCGCACCGAAGCAGAGGCCGTAAAGCGGCAGCGCCTGGAAATCACGCAGGCCCTCGACCAGCGCCTCGGCGATGTCGGTCGCCGCGACGGGACGCACCACCGGATCGACCTTGCCCGAAATGGACATCAGCTCCCTCCTCCTTGGCCGGTGCGATCTCCGCCGCACGCGGATGACCTCGATCTTAGCGTCCCCGCGACCGGTGCGCACGCGCGAGTTGACGGCCGGACGACGGTATCCCGAGGCCGCGGGCGCAGACCCGGGAAAGCCATCGCGCCGTCGGCGGCGCTCCTTTCGAGAAGTTCATCCATGCTGCACGTAGCTCGAAATCTTTCCCCGTCGGGGACTTTTTCGGCCCGTTGCCTATGGACTGAGCGGAGGGTGGTGCCGCAAATTGGGTCCTTGAACGAGCGCGCGATGACCAGATTGGACCGTCCCACCGATGAGCTTGCGTACCCGGCTATTGATACTCGTCATCGCGGCCATGCTGGTGCCGGCGAGCCTCGTCGGGCTGCGTTTCGTGCAGAACCGGAGCAGCGAAATCAACGCCGCCCTGGCCAATCTGGCGGCCTCGGCCGACGACATTGCCAGTGATCTGAGTGAGAAGATTCAAGGCACCGCCCAGCTTCACTACGGTCTGGCCCGTGCGCGCGACCTCGACACCCGCGACAAGGCGGCGTGCTCGGCGTTTCTGTCGGACGTGCGCGAGGAATACCCTCAGTTCACGGGAATCCTGACCATCGACCCTGACGGCAGCCTGTTCTGCGACTCGCTGCGGACCAACCGCACCCTCGATCTGAGGGATCGCGCCTATTTCAAGCAGGCCCTGGTCTCGCGCAGCGTCGTGGTTGAGCCGGTATTCGGCCGGCTGACCGGAATATCGGTGCTCCAGATCGCATATCCGGTGCGATCGGAGGCGGGCGCGCTGAAGCTGGTGCTGCTCGCCTCGTTCAACCTGCGCAAATTCGCCGAGTATCACCACAAGCGGCTGCTCGCCGAGAAGGACATCCTGCTCATCGACGCCAAGGGCACCGTTCTCGTCGCCCCCTCGACAGCCGGCTGGACCGCGCCCGTGGGCGCGTCGATTGCGGGATCCGACCTGCTCCGCTTCGCGACGGCTCCCGATCAAGAGGCATTTCAGGAAGTGACCGATCGCGACGGCCGCACGCAGGTCTGGGCCGTCGCCCACTCACCTTCGATCCGTGATGCCGGCCTCTACATCCTGGTCGGACGGTCCAAGGACGGATTGGTCGCGGCGGCGAATCGCCGGCTCTACGAGGACATGGCGATCCTCGCGGTGGCCTTGCTGCTGCTGCTCGCCGGTGTATGGATCCTCGCGACCGTGAGCGTCGGCCGCCAGGTCGGGCGGCTCGCCAACATGGCGAAGAGACTCGGGCTCGGCGATCTCAGCGCGCGCATCCCACCTCCCCATCCGCGCGGCGAGCTGGGTGGATTGATGACCCTGCTCAATGGCACCGCCGAGTCGCTCGAGCAGCAACGCGCGGCCATCGCGGACCTCAACCAGAAGCTCAGCCAATCCCAGAAGATGGAGGCCATGGGCCAGCTCACCGGCGGCGTGGCACATGACTTCAACAATCTCCTCACCGTCATTCTCGGCAATTCGGAGCACCTTGCCGACAGGCTGGCGGGAAACAAGGAGTTGCACCGGATCGCCGGCGACATCGCAACAGCCGCCGAGCGCGGCTCCGACCTGACGCGGAGCCTGCTCGCCTTCGCGCGCAAGCAGCCCCTGAGGCCGCGAGAGATCGACATCGGCGAGAAGCTTAGGGAGATGGAGCACTTGTTGCGCCGCCCCTTGGGCGAGCACATCGAATGCACCTTCGCGCTCGGACCGGACCTGTGGTTGATCAGCATCGATCCCGGCCAGCTAACGACTGCGCTGCTCAATCTCGTGCTCAACGCGCGCGATGTCATGCAGTTGGGCGGCAGGCTGACGATCGAGGCGCGCAATGTCTCGCTCGGTGAATCCGACTTGGACATCAATGGCGAACCGCGACCTGGCGACTATGTCATGGTGGCCGTGACCGACACCGGCAGCGGCATGACCGCCGAGGTGGCGAGCCGGGCCTTCGAGCCGTTCTTCACCACGAAGGAGGTCGGCAAGGGAACCGGGCTCGGCCTGAGCATGGTCTACGGGTTTGTGCGCCAGTCCGGCGGCCTGGTGCAGATGCAGTCCGCGCCGAGACAAGGCAGCACCGTCAGGCTGTTCTTTCCCCGCCTGGCGACACCGCCAAACGAGGATGCCTCACCCGCCGAAGGGATCGTCACGCGCGAAGGAAGCGAGACCATTCTCGTCGTCGAGGACGACGACATGGTTCGGACTTATGTCGAAAGCGAGCTGAAGACGCTCGGCTACCGCGTCATCACGGCCGCAAGCGGCCCGGCGGCGCTCGACGTGTTGCGCCAGTCCGCGGACATCGACCTGCTGTTCACCGACGTCGTGATGCCCGGCGGCATGTTCGGGCCGGAGCTTGCCAGGCAAGCAATCCAATTGCGGCCCGGGCTCAAGGTGCTCTTCACCTCCGGCTACAGCCAAAATCCGGTCAAGGCGCCCGACGGGGTCGGCGATGCCCGCATCCTGACCAAGCCGTTCCGGCGGCGAGACCTCGCCGCGATGCTGCGGTCCACGCTGTCGACGCCGCAGCGGTGAGATGACGATGTGCTCTACCCGAGCGCTCGCAGCTCGCGCCGCAGCACCTTTCCGGTGGCGGTCATCGGCAGTGTCTCCGCGAACTCCACGAAGCGGGGGTATTCGTGGGCGGCGAGTTGCACCTTGACGAACTCCTGGATCTCGCGCGCGAGTGCGTCGCCGGCGGCAAAGCCCGGGCGCAGCACGATCCAGGCCTTGATTGATTCGGTGCGGATCGGATCGGGAATGCCGACCACCGCCGCCATCGCCACTGCCGGATGCTTCATCAGCGTGTGCTCGATCTCGGACGGACCGACGCGATAACCGGCGGTGGTGATGACGTCGTCTTCGCGGCTCACGTACCAGAAGTAACCGTCCTCGTCCTGCACGCCGAGATCGCCGGTGAGCAGGAACTCACCGGCATATTTCTTCGCCGTCGCCTCCGGATTGCGCCAGTATTCCAGCATCGTGCAGGGACAGGGTTGGCGCACGCCGATGATGCCGCGCTGGCCACGTGGCTGCTCCTCGCCTTTGTCGTTGACGATGCGGACATCGAAACCCGGCGTCGCCTTGCCCATCGAACCGGGGCGGATCGGAAACAGATTCGCGTTGCTGCCGATCACGAGATTGCATTCGGTCTGGCCAAACACCTCATGCGCGTCGATACCGAAAGTCTCGCGCACCCATCCGAGCAGCTCGCCGCCGAGGGACTCGCCGCCGGTAAAGATGCTGCGCAGCTTGACGCCGGAATGCGTCACGCCGGCCTGCCGCATCAGCTTCAGCGCGGTCGGCGGCAGGAACACATTGCGCACGCCGAGATCGGCCATCATCTGCATCGCCGCTTGCGGCTCGAACTTTCGCGCGCGGTGGCCGACCAGAGGAATGCCGTGATACCAGAACGCGAACAGGCCGTTGATGAGGCCACCGATCCAGGCCCAGTCTGCCGGCGTCCACATCAGATCGCCGGGGCGCGGCAGGAAGTTGTGGCACATCTCGACATTGGGGAGATGTCCGAGCACGACGCGGTGTGCGTGCAGCGCGCCTTTCGGATTGCCCGTCGTGCCCGAGGTGTAGATGATCAGCGCGGGATCGTCCGCAGACGTGTGCACCAGCGCGAACTCGGGCGATGCCGCCTTGACCGAATTCCAGAACGATGTCGTGCCCGCCGGCGTTCGTTCGCCAACGATGTAGACATTCTTCAGCTCCGGCAGACGGTCGCGAATCTTCGAAAGCTTCTCCCAGCCGCCCGCGTCGGTGACGATCGCCCTGGCTTGCGAGTTCGACAGGCGGAATTCCAGCGCGTCTTCGCCGAACAGCGCGAACAGCGGAATGGAGATCATCGCCGAACGGAACGCGGCCATGTGCGCGATCGGCAGCTCCAGCGACTGCGACAGGAACACCGCGACGCGGTCGCCGCGGGCAAGGCCATCCGCCTTCAGCACATTGGCGAAGCGGCGCGAAATCTCCGCAACTTCGTCAAAGGATGTGCGCGTGATGGCGCCGTTCTCGCCGACGTAGACCAGCGCCAGCCGGCCGGTGCCGTCGGCGTGGCGATCGCAGCAGGCCTCCGCCATATTGAAGCGCGCCGGGATCTCCCAGCGGAAATTGCTGTAGAGCTCGTCATAGGTGTTGGCTTCGGTGAGCATGGCTGCGGGCGTTTCCACGATCTCGGCGTCATGGCCGGACTTGTTCCGGCCATCCACGTTCTTGTTTGGCCCCAGTTTAAGGACGTGGATGCCCGGGACAAGCCCGGGCATGACGGCTGTGGCTACCGCACGGTCGCGAAAAATTTCCTGACCTCGCCGACATACAGCTCCGGCTGCTCGAATGCGGCGAAATGGCCTCCCTTCTCCATCTCGCTCCAATGCGTGATGTTGTGGAAGTTCGGCTCCATCCAGCGCCGCACCGGCGTGATGATCTCCTTGGGGAAGACAGCGACGCCCGTCGGCACCTTGACGACCGGCGTGGTGCGGCGCTTGCCGAAGCTTTCCCAATAGAGCCGCGCCGACGAGGTCGCCGTCTCCGTCGCCCAGTAGAGCATGACGTTGTCGAGCAGCTCGTCCTTGGTGAAGATGTTTTCGGGATGACCGTTGCAATCGGTCCAGGCCCAGAATTTTTCCAGAATCCAGGCCGCCTGCCCGCTCGGCGAATCCGTCAGACCGTAGCCGAGTGTCTGCGGCCGCGTCGATTGCTGCTTCGAATAGCCGGAGTCGAGGTCGATGTAATGCTTGAGGCCGGCGAGCGCGCGCTTCTCTTCCGGCGTCGGTTCGCCCTCGACTTTCGGCGCAGCGTTGAAAGCGAGCGTGATGTGGATGCCGGCGCAATGCTCGCCGTCCTGCATGCCAAGCGAGGTCGTCACCGCCGAGCCCCAGTCGCCGCCCTGCGCGCCATAACTGATATAGCCGAGCCGATCCATCAGCTTGGCCCAGGTCGCGGCGATACGATCGACGCCCCAGCCGGTGGTGTTCGGCTTGCCGGAGAACCCAAAGCCCGGCAGCGACGGACAGACGACGTGGAAGGCATCGGCAGGATTGCCGCCATGCGCGACAGGATCGACCAGCGGCGCGATCACCTTCTGGAATTCGACGATCGAGCCGGGCCAGCCATGGGTGATGATCAGCGGCAGCGCCGACCGCTCCTTCGAGCGCGCATGCAGGAAGTGGATCTCGAGCCCGTCGATCTCGGTGGTGAACTGCTCGAAGCGGTTGAGTTTTGCCTCGCGCGCGCGCCAGTCGTAGCCATCAGCCCAATAGGCGCAGATCTCCTGGATCCATTTCAGCGGCGCACCCTGGCTCCAGTCGGAGACGAGCTCCGCCTCCGGCCAGCGCGTGCGGGCGAGGCGCGATTTGAGGTCGGTGAGAATGTCGTCGCTGATGGCGATGCGAAACGGCTTGATGGTGCTCATCGGTTGCTCCCGATTTGTCTATCGGGGAGAGTAGACCGAACGGGCGCTGCATCAAAGGTGCACCTTCTCCCCTTGTTGGAGAAGGTGGCGCGAAGCGCCGGACGAGGGGTTTCGATCGGCAAATTCTTGTCGTGAGAGTGGTACACGCGGAGAGAGACCCCTCACCCGTCTCGCCGCTTACGCGGCGATCCACCCTCTCCCACAAGGGGAGAGGGCAAGAACTAGCCCGTCAACGCAGCCTTCACCAGCGCCGAGGCCTTGCCGAAATCCATCTGGCCGGCGTACTTCGTCTTCAGCACGGCGATCACCTTGCCCATGTCCTTCATGCCGGCGGCGCCGGTCTCGGCGATGGCATCCGAGATCGCCTTCTTGACGTCGTCGTCCGACATCTGCTTCGGCAGATACGCCGAGATCACCGCGATCTCCTCGCGCTCCTGCGCCGCGAGCTCGGCACGGCCGCCCTTCTCGTAGAGCTCGACCGATTCCTGGCGTTGCTTGATCATCTTCTGGAACACGCCGAGCAGGTCCGCGTCCGAGAGCGGCGGCTTGCCGCTGCCGCGCGCCTCGATGTCGGCGTTCTTGATGGTCGAATTGACCATGCGCAGCGTGGACAGCTTGCGCTCTTCCTTGGCCTTCATGGCCTCCTTGACCGCATTGTTGATGTCGTCGCGCAGCATGGTCGTGCTCTCCTAGAATATCCGAGGCCTGATCTAGGCCGTTCACGGCCCTGAGACAACCGGGGTTCCCAGCCATTCGACCAGCGCCCGCACCGTCGCCGCGGGCTGCTCCGGCTGCGGCAGGTGTCCGCAATCCTCCAGAACGACGAGCCTTGCACCGGCAATGCCCTCCGCCATCTCCTTCGAGAATGCGTTGGGTATCGTGTTGTCCGCATCGCCCGTCAGCACCAACGTTGGGCACTTGATCGTCGCAAGCGTCGGCCGTGAATCCACCCGCGCGATGATCGCGGTCTGCTGTCGCAGATAGCCTTCGACGCCGACGTCCTCGCCCTGCTCATGCACGAGCTGGCGAATACCGGCATCGTCGCGGCGCGACGGATGCACCAGTTCGGGAAACATCTCCTCGCGCGCGGCACGCAGCTCGCCGCGCCTGGCCCGCTCCATCAGGCCGCGCCGGCGCGCGGTCGCCTCCTCCGTGTCGGGCCGCGCCTGAGTGTTGATCAGCGCCAGCTTTGCTACCCGCTCGGGCGCCTGGCGCATGATCTCGAGCGCGATGTAGCCGCCCATGGAATGGCCGGCGAGCGCGAAGCGCGGCGGCGCCTCGCTCAGGACCCGGTGGGCGATCGCCGCCATGCTGTCGTCGCGAATATGGTTGGCGACCATCACCGGGCCGAAGCGCCACAGCGACGGGATGACTGGTGCATAGATCCGGGCCGAGGAAGCTAATCCCGGAACCAGCAGAATCGGCGTCGTCTGGTCCATTATTGCCTCCCAAGCCCCGGAACTTGCCGGAAATTATGCCGCGGAGCTTAGGGGCCCAAGGCGACCTGTCAAATATGCAAAAACGCATGTGAATCGGCGCATCTCCGCTTTGACGTCGGCGCCCGCGGAGACTATGAACCGGGCTCATGACACAACATGATAACGATCCCGCCTGGCCGGACCACAAACCGACCGCGCTGTTGGTGCTTGCCGATGGCACGGTGCTGGAAGGCTTTGGCCTTGGCGCCGAAGGCCAAGCCGTCGGCGAGGTCTGCTTCAACACCGCCATGACCGGCTATGAGGAGATCCTCACCGATCCCTCCTATGCCGGCCAGCTCATCACCTTCACGTTCCCCCATATCGGCAATGTCGGCACCAATGACGACGACATCGAGACGGTGAACATGGCCGCAACGCCCGGCGCGCGCGGCGTGATCCTGCGCACCGCGATCACAGATCCCTCGAACTACCGCGCCACCAAGCATCTCGACCAGTGGCTGAAGGCCCGCGGCATCATCGGCCTCTCCGGTATCGATACCCGCGCGCTGACCGCGCTGATCCGCAGCAAGGGCATGCCCAACGCCGTGATCGCACACGCCAAAGACGGCGAGTTCGACCTGCACGGCCTGAAGGAAGAAGCGCGCGAATGGCCCGGCCTCGAGGGCATGGATCTGGTGCCGATGGTCACCTCCGGCCAGCGCTTCACCTGGGACGAGACGCCCTGGCTCTGGGAGAAGGGCTTTGGCCGCCAGGACAAGCCTGAGTTCAACGTCGTCGCCATCGACTACGGCATCAAGCGCAACATTCTGCGCCTGCTCGCCGGCGTCGGTTGCAAGGTGACGGTGGTGCCGGCAACGACGTCATCCGAGGACATCCTGGCGATGAAACCGGACGGCGTGTTCCTGTCGAACGGTCCCGGCGATCCGGCCGCGACCGGCAAATATGCCGTGCCCGTGATCCAGGACGTGATCAAGTCGGGCACGCCGACCTTCGGAATTTGTCTCGGCCACCAGATGCTCGGCCTCGCCGTCGGCGCCAAGACCAAGAAGATGCACCAGGGCCATCACGGCGCCAATCATCCCGTCAAGGACGAGACCACTGGCAAGGTCGAGATCACCTCGATGAACCACGGCTTTGCCGTGGACGAGAGCACCCTGCCGACCGGCGCAACCCAGACCCACATCTCGCTGTTCGACGGCTCCAATTGCGGCATCCAACTCGACGGCAAGCCGGTGTTCTCGGTGCAGTACCACCCCGAGGCCTCGCCGGGTCCGCGCGACTCGCACTATCTGTTCCAGCGTTTTGCGGACCTGATGCGGCAGAAAAAGAGCGCGTAAGGCGCGCTCTTTCGCAACTAACGTCATGACAAAGAGCCCGGGCCTGGTCCTGGGCTTTTTCGTCAAAGGAACGCCGCTCAGCTCCCTTCGTTGATCCCTGCTACGCTCACGCAGGAGCCTCTTATGTCCGACGTCCGCGACAATGCCGAGCCGCTCGCCATCGTGTTTGAGGATGACGGGCTCGTGCCGAACAATATCCTCCCCTTCCTGGTCTACCAGGCCGCGGTGAAGCTCGATTCCAGACAGCCGGAAGAGACGATCGAACGCTTGTTCGAAGCGAACGGCTGGGGCGGCACGTGGCGCAATGGCGTCTTCGACTATTTGCATTACCACGCGACGGTGCACGAGGTGCTCGGCGTTGCGCGTGGCAGCGCGCGCGTCCGCTTCGGCGGCGACCATGGCCAGGAGCTGGAGATCAAGGCCGGCGACGTCGCGATCCTGCCCGCCGGCACAGGTCACCAACGCATCAAGGCCAGCGCGGATTTCTGCGTGATCGGCGCCTTTCCGCCGGGTGCGAAGATGGAGGTCACCCGCGCAACTCCGGAGAACCACGCGAAAGCGCTGAAGACGATTCCAAACGTCGCGCTGCCGCCGGCCGATCCGGTGACGGGGAAGGACGGAGCGTTGATGCGGTTGTGGCGTACTAGCGGCGCTCGTCCAACATACTCGGCAGTCGTCCCGGCGAAGGCCGGGACCCATAGCCACGAAAGGTAGTTTGGCGAAGATTCGCTATTGCGCATCTCGCGCCACAACTTCTCCCTGGGGGTATGGGTCCCGGCCTACGCCGGGACGACGATGTGGAAGCAATCCAGCGTCACCTACGCCTCGTTGCCGCCTTCCTGTCTTGTGGCTTCGAACAGGAACCAGGTGCGGCGCTCGGTCTCGTCGATGAAGTTTTCGAGGATGCTGGCGCTGGCGACGTCACCGGCGTCGTCGCAGACCTCGTGTGCTTTGCGCATTGCCGCGGCGACATGCTTGTTGTCCTGCATCAGCTCGCGCAGCATCTCGCGGGGCGGGACATAGTCTTCGTTGTTGTCCTTGATGGTCTGGAGCTTGGCGATCTGCCCGATCGATTTCAGCGTGACGCCGCCGATCTTGCGGACGCGCTCGGCGAGCTGATCGGTGGTGGCGAAGATCTGGTCGGACTGCTCGTCGAGCAGCAGATGATAGTCGCGGAAATGCCGGCCGCTGATATGCCAGTGGAAATTCTTGGTCTTCAGATACAGCGCGAACGCGTCGGCCAGAAGCACGTTGAGCGCCTCCGAAACCTTGTTGACCGCCTGGGACGACAGATCGGTGGGGGTGTCGAGGTCGGGCGAGACCTTTTGTGGGGCTTTGCTCACGGGAAACCTTCCTGTTAGGACGCAGACATTGACGGCGCGCCGCCGCACCCCTAACGCAGGCGGGCAGCGCCGGTTCCTTCAGCGGAACCGTTTGGCCGGGGCCCTCGACGACCATGGACGATTGGATCGATTACTACGACTCGACGCACACGATCTATGTCAGCAAGCTGCATCGCGACTTGCACTTCCAGATCATCGCGCGGGACATCATCGGCTACATTTCTTCGCCCGAGGCGACCGTGCTCGACTATGCCTGCGGCGAGGCGCTGTCGGCGAGCCAGGTCGCAGCCGCCTGTGGCAAGCTGATCCTCGCCGAGCCCGCGCCCGGCGTGCGCGGGCGTCTCATCGCGCGGTTTGCCCCGAACACGAAAATCCGCGTCCGGTCGCTCGACGACGTCCACAACATGCAGGAGCAGTCGATCGATCTCGTCGTGATGAACTCGGTCGCGCAATACATGGCGCCGGACGAGCTCGACGCCGCGCTCCTCAACTTCCGCCGCATCCTGAAGCCCTCCGGCAAGCTCGTGCTGGGCGACATCCTCCAGCCCAATGTCGGCATGTTCAGGGACGTCACAGCGCTACTCAGCTTCGGCCTTCGTCACGGCTTTTTGAAAGATGCGCTGATCGGGCTGATCAGCACCGCATTGTCGGATTACCGTCAGCTGCGCACGCGCATCGGGCTGCAGCGCTACAGTGAGGAGGAGATCACCGCCAAGCTCAAGACAGCCGGCTTCACGGTCCAGCGCGCTCACCGCAATATCGGCCACAATAGCTGGCGCATGACGTTCGTCGCGCGGCCGCCGTTGGTCCGTTGAGCTTCGTGGATCCGTTAAGCATAACGTCTGCCTGAGGTGGCTTGTCGCACCCCGATCAGTAATGATCGCCACGGCCCGGTGGCGGAAGTGTCTACGCGAGGGCGATGCATCGCTCTTTATCCTGGTTCAAATCCAGGCCGGGTCTCCAGCCTTCGCTGGCTCCGCCAGCTTCGGCTCGGCGAGCTCTATCGTGGCGAAGGCTGCCGCGGCGAAGCCGAAGGGCGAAGCCGGGCGATTGGCGCACAATCTCTCAACTTCAATCTGCCTCAACCACATCGCGCTGCGACAGCAGCTGCAGCCGGTCCGCCTCCTTGGCGGCCGAGCTGATCACTGCATCGAGCAGACCCGGAAAGCGTGCGTCCAGATCATCGCGGCGCAGCCGCACGAAGCGGTTGGTGCCGGCGACGCGGGTCTGCATCAGGCCGCATTCGCGTAGCTTGGCGAAGTGATAGGCCAGATTCGACTTGCCGCTGAGCCCGTTGAAATCGCCACAGCACAGCTCGCCGCTGACATGGTCCTGCTGCGCGAGCTGGTACACGATCGCCAATCTGATCGGATCGCTCAGGCAATCCAGAACCATCGGCAGTTCGATTTGCTCGCGGGTGGGGTGGGGTGGGGTGCGGCTCATGGTCTGAAGATCATAGCGAAATGGCCTCGATGTTCAATAGTTCTTGAACCAATTGACTCCTGACCCGGTCCCATCGATAGTTCAATAAACGTTGAACATAGGGACTTTCCTAATGAGCGTATTCTGGCTGGCCCTGGCGGCCTTTGCGATCGGCACGGAAGGCTTTGTCATTGCTGGGCTTTTGCCCTCGATCGCAACCGACCTGGCGATTTCGCTCCCCGCCGCCGGGCAGTTAGTCACGGCCTACGCCCTCACCTACGCGGTCGGCTCGCCGATCCTGGCGGTGACGCTGAACAATATCGACCGCCGCACCGTGCTGGCCCTGGCGCTATCGACTTTCATTGCCGGGAACCTCGCGGCGATGGTGGCGTCGAATTACGCCCTGTTGCTGGTCTCGCGCATGCTGATGGCGCTGGGCTCCGGGCTGTGCATGCCGACCGCGCTGGCCGTATCCGTGGCCGTCGCCGCGCCGGAGCGACGCGGCCGTGCGGTGGCACTCGTCACCTCGGGCCTCACGGTTGCGACCGTCATCGGCGTTCCCCTCGGCAATCTCGTCGGCAGCCTGCTCGGCTGGCGCGCGACCTTTGCTATGGTCGCCCTGATGGGCGCCGTTGCACTCGCCGGTCTCCTGCTCGGCCTGCCCCGCGGCCTGCCGCGCAACACGGCCTCGCTCAGCGATCGGCTGGCGGTGGCGCGTCACCGCAATGTCCTGGTCGCGCTTCTGATCACGATTTTATGGGCGCTCGGCGGCTTCACCGTGTTCACCTATTTCGCGGTCCCGCTGCGTGGCCTTGGATTCGACGCCTCGCAGATCAGCCTCGCGCTGCTGGTGTTCGGCGGCGCCGCCGCGATCGGTAACCTGCTCGGCGGCGTCCTCGCCGACCGGCTCGGCACGCTCGCCACGGCAGGTCTCGGGCTTGCCGGCATGGCCAGCGCGCTGATCCTGCATTCGCTGGTCCTGAAGCTGATGCCGGGACAGGCGCATTATGCGGTGCTGGGCGCGATCTTCCTCTGGGGCATCTCGGGATGGGCGTTCTACCCGGCTCAGGTGGCCAGCATCATCCGGATCGAGCCGCAGGCCTCGATGATCGCGCTCTCGCTCAACGCCTCGGCCATGTATCTCGGCTTTGCGATAGGCGGAGCCGTGGGCGGCGCCGTGCTGGCGGCGTGGAGCCCGGCGGATCTGGGCTGGGTCGGCGGATTGAGCGTTTCGGCGGCTCTTCTGGTCCATCTCGCCCGCGGCTGGCAGGCCCGGCCAAAACCGGTCAAAATTGCCGGTTGATGGGCGTTTTTCGGGGTTTCGCCGCCCTGAAAACTGGTCTAAGACCCACCCCGCGCGCGAGGGGGACCACCGCGCTCTCGGCCAAAGGGACGCGCAGCAGGCGCGCCCTTTTTTTGTGCCCAAATTCCACTTCGGCGAGAGTTGATGCCCAAACGTACAGACATCACCACCATCCTGATCATCGGCGCCGGTCCCATCGTGATCGGCCAGGCCTGCGAGTTCGACTATTCGGGCACCCAGGCGGTGAAGACGCTGAAGGAAGAGGGCTACCGCATCGTCCTCGTCAATTCCAATCCGGCCACCATCATGACCGACCCGGAATTGGCCGATGCCACCTATATCGAGCCGATCACGCCCGAGATCGTCGCGAAAATCATCGAGAAGGAACGTCACGTCATTCCCGGCGGCTTCGCGCTACTGCCGACCATGGGCGGACAGACCGCGCTGAACTGCGCGCTGTCGCTGCGCCAGCAAGGCACGCTCGACAAGTTCGACGTCGAGATGATCGGCGCCACCGCGGACGCGATCGACAAGGCCGAGGACCGCCAGCTGTTCCGCGAGGCCATGACCAAGATCGGGCTCGAGACGCCGAAGTCGCGGCTCGCCAACGCCTCCGCCCTGAAGAAGTCCTTCCGCGACAAGTACCAGGCCGATCGCGCAAAGGCATCGGGCGCGGAACTCGCAGAGCTCGAGCGGCAATGGACGCTCGGCGAGAGCGACCGCCGCAAGCGCTATCAGGAATATGCGCTCGGCCAGGCGCTGATGGCGCTCTCCGAGATCGGCCTGCCCGCGATCATCCGCCCGTCCTTCACCATGGGCGGCACCGGCGGCGGCATTGCCTACAACAAGGAAGAGTTCCTCGACATCATCGAGCGCGGCCTGGATGCGTCTCCCACCAACGAAGTACTGATCGAAGAATCCGTGCTCGGCTGGAAAGAGTACGAGATGGAGGTGGTGCGCGACAAGAAAGACAATTGCATCATCGTCTGCTCGATCGAGAACCTCGATCCGATGGGCGTGCACACCGGCGATTCCATCACGGTGGCACCGGCGTTGACGCTGACCGACAAGGAATACCAGATCATGCGCGACGCCTCGCTGGCGGTGCTGCGCGAGATCGGCGTCGAGACCGGCGGCTCCAACGTGCAGTTCGGCGTCAACCCCGAAGACGGCCGCATGGTCGTCATCGAGATGAATCCGCGCGTGTCGCGTTCCTCCGCCCTGGCTTCGAAAGCCACCGGATTTCCGATCGCAAAGGTCGCCGCCAAGCTTGCGGTCGGCTACACGCTCGACGAAATCGCCAACGACATCACCGGCGGCGCCACGCCGGCCTCGTTCGAGCCGACGATCGACTACGTCGTCACCAAGGTGCCGCGTTTCGCCTTCGAGAAATTCCCCGGTGCCTCCACCACTCTGACCACGTCGATGAAATCGGTCGGCGAAGTCATGGCGATCGGCCGCACCTTCCAGGAAAGCCTTCAGAAGGCCTTGCGCGGGCTCGAGACCGGCCTCACCGGCCTTGACGAGATCGAGATCGAAGGTCTCGGCCGCGACGACGACAAGAATGCGATCCGCGCCGCGCTGGGCACGCCGACACCGAACCGGCTGCTCCAGGTCGCGCAGGCGATGCGGCTCGGCTGGTCGGACGAGGAGATCTTCAATTCCTGCAAGATCGATCCGTGGTTCCTCAGCGAGATGCGCGGCATCGTCGAGATGGAAGCGAAGGTCCGCAAGAACGGCCTGCCGGGCAACGCCTTCGGCATGCGCACGCTCAAGGCCATGGGCTTCTCCGATGCCCGGCTCGCGGTGATCGCGGAGACGACGGAGGCGGAGGTCACGGCGAAGCGCCACGCGCTCGGCGTTCGCCCGGTCTACAAGCGCATCGACACCTGCGCCGCCGAGTTCGCTTCGCCCACGGCCTACATGTACTCGACCTATGAGGCGCCGTTCGCGGGCGCGCCTGCGGACGAGAGCTCGCCGTCCGACAAGAAGAAGGTCATCATTCTCGGCGGCGGCCCGAACCGCATCGGCCAGGGCATTGAATTCGACTATTGCTGCTGTCACGCCTGCTTCGCGCTGCACGACGCCGGCTACGAATCCATCATGGTCAACTGCAACCCGGAGACGGTGTCGACCGACTACGACACTGCGGACCGGCTCTATTTCGAGCCGCTCACCGCCGAGGACGTGCTGGAGATCATCGCAAAGGAACGCACGAACGGCACGCTGCATGGCGTGATCGTGCAGTTCGGCGGCCAGACCCCGCTCAAGCTCGCGCGCGCGCTGGAAGCCGCCGAAGTGCCGATCCTTGGCACCTCGCCCGACGCCATCGACCTTGCGGAAGACCGCGACCGCTTCAAGCGGGTGCTCGACAAGCTGCGGCTGAAGCAGCCCAAGAACGGCATCGCCTATTCGGTCGAGCAGGCGAGGCTCGTCTGCTCGGATCTCGGACTACCGCTGGTGGTGCGCCCGTCCTACGTGCTCGGCGGCCGCGCGATGCAAATCATCCGCGAGGAGAACCAGCTCAACGATTACCTGCTCGGCACGCTGCCGGAGCTGGTGCCGTCTGACGTCAAGGCGCGCTACCCGAACGACAAGACCGGCCAGATCAACACCGTGCTCGGCAAAAACCCGCTGCTGTTCGACCGCTATCTGTCAGATGCGACCGAGATCGACGTCGATTGCCTCTGTGACGGCAAGGACACCTTCATCGTCGGCATCATGGAGCACATCGAGGAAGCCGGCATCCATTCCGGCGACAGCGCCTGCTCGCTGCCGCCGCACTCGCTCGATGCCAAGATGATCGACGAGCTGGAGCGGCAGACGCGCGAGCTGGCGCTCGGCCTCGACGTTGTCGGCCTCATGAATGTGCAATACGCGATCAAAGACGGCGATATCTACGTGCTCGAAGTCAATCCGCGCGCCTCGCGCACGGTGCCCTTCGTCGCCAAGGTGGTCGGCACGCCGGTCGCGAAGATCGCCGCGCGCGTCATGGCCGGCGAGAAGCTCGCCGACTTCAAGCTGAAGAAGGCGGAGCTCAAGCATGTCGGCGTGAAGGAATCGGTGTTTCCATTCGCCCGCTTTCCCGGCGTCGACACCGTGTTGGGTCCGGAGATGCGCTCGACCGGCGAGGTCATGGGCATCGACCGTTCCTTCGCGGTGGCGTTCGCCAAGAGCCAGCTCGGCGGCGGCACGCGGGTGCCGCGCAAGGGCACGGTGTTCGTCTCCGTTCGCGAGAGCGACAAGACGCGCATCGCCGAGGCCGTTCGCGAGCTGCATTCGCTCGGCTTCAAGGTGCTGGCGACGTCGGGCACGGCCCGCTTCCTGACCGACCAGGGCATCCCGACCGAGAAGGTGAACAAGGTGCTGGAGGGCCGGCCGCACATCGTCGACGCCATCACCAATGGCGACGTCCAGCTCGTCTTCAACACCACCGAAGGCCCGCAGGCGCTCGCCGACAGCCGTTCGTTGCGGCGCGCGGCCCTCTTGCATAAAGTGCCGTATTACACCACTCTTTCCGGGGCCGTGGCGGCCGCGCAGGGCATCCGCGCCTATCTGGGCGGGGACCTTGAGGTTCGGACCCTGCAGAGCTACTTTTCGGAAACCTGATCGCGAGCGGGAGGCCCAACCTTCCGCTAAGTGATTGGCGATGAAGCCACTATGGCCGGAGGAACTGTCCGGCCATATGGTTGTTCTGTTCCGGCGCCAAGCCCATATGAACGTTCGGCGGCACGCGCGTTGAGCCCCCGGACAGACTGACGAATCAAGTTGCGTGCGCGTTGACATGTCAGGGCGCGCGCGACCGAAGGACGAGAGAAGAGATGGAAAAGGTACCGATGACTGCGGGCGGCTTTGCCGCGCTCGGGGAAGAACTGAAGAAGCGCCAGTCGGAGGACCGTCCGCGGATCATCGAGCATATCGCCGAGGCGCGCTCGCACGGAGACCTGTCGGAGAACGCGGAATACCACGCCGCGAAGGAAGAGCAGTCCCACAATGAAGGCCGCATCGCCGAGCTCGAGGACAAGCTCGCGCGCGCCGACATCATCGACATCTCGAAGCTGTCCGGCGACACCATCAAGTTCGGCGCCACCGTGACACTGGTCGACGAGGACACCGAAAAGAAGACGGTGTGGCAGATCGTCGGCGAGGTCGAGGCCGACGCCAAGAAGGGCCGCATCTCCATCACCTCGCCGCTCGCGCGCGCGCTGATCGGCAAGAAGAAGGGTTCAACCGTCGAGGTCAACGCACCCGGCGGCGCCAAGGCTTATGAGATCACCAAGGTGGAGTGGCGGTAACGATTTGCCGTTGCCTGTGATTTGAAAAAGGCCGCGCACTGCGCGGCCTTTTCTGTATCTGCGTGTTGCTGGCAATGACGGAGGAGACGCTACCTTCTTCCCCTCACGTCGAGCGGCACGGCCGCCTCGTATTTCGAATTGTGCAGCACCAGCGACGTCCGTACGTTGCGCACGTGCGGGGCGGCGGTCAAATGGGTGACGAAATCCTGGAAGGTGGCCATGTCGGGTGCGACGCATTTCAGGATGAAATCGACTTCGCCCGACAGCATCCAGCACTCGCGCACCAGCGGCTCGGCGCGGACGAACTCCTCGAAGGCGCGCAAATCCGCCTCGGCCTGGCTGGAGAGGTGCACTGCGGCAAACACCGTGACGTCGAAGCCGAGCTTGCGCGCGTCCAGAAGTCCGCGATAGCCATGGATATACCCCTCCTCCTCCAGCGCCCGGACTCGGCGCAGGCAGGGCGGTGGCGAAATGCCGACGCGCTTGGCCAGCTCGACATTCGTGATTCGACCGTCGGCCTGAACCTCGGTGAGAATTTTCAGGTCGATCTCGTCTAGGTTCCGCGACACGTGATTGGAACTCCTGGCCTTTACGGCGGTATTGGTGGCTCTGTCGCAATCCTCATAGCCCAGACCGCACACTCGGCGCAATTTTATTGCGCGTGCAGCGCAATCGACTTTTGTTCCCTGTTGGAAAAATCCGCCGACAGGGAATGCAATTCTTGCATAGCTCACCAGAAGGCTTAGATTACCTCTGATATTTCAGCGCCTCCGCGAGGCCTCCCGGCACGTTCCGCGCCCGCGCTGCAGTCCCCCGTGAAAGGCATCTGTCGAAATGTCCGCCGCTGTCCATGCAAAGGTCGTCATCATCGGCTCCGGCCCCGCCGGCTACACGGCGGCGATCTACGCCGCGCGCGCGATGCTCGAGCCGATCCTGATCCAGGGCATCCAGGCGGGCGGCCAGCTCACCATCACCACCGACGTCGAGAACTATCCGGGCTTCGCCGACGTGATCCAGGGCCCCTGGCTGATGGAGCAGATGGAGAAGCAGGCGCTGCATGTGGGCACCCAGATCAAGACCGATCTGGTGACCAAGCTCGACACCTCGCAGCGACCCTTTCGCCTGACCTGCGATAGCGGTGACGTCTATCTCGCCGACACCGTGATCCTCGCCACCGGCGCCCAGGCGCGTTGGCTCGGGCTGCCGTCCGAAGCGAAATTCCAGGGCGGCGGCGTCTCGGCCTGCGCCACCTGTGATGGCTTCTTCTACCGCAACAAGGACGTCGTGGTGGTCGGCGGCGGCAATACCGCGGTCGAGGAAGCGCTGTACCTCACCAACCATGCCTCGCAGGTCACCATCGTGCATCGTCGCGATCACTTCCGCGCCGAACGCATCCTGCAGGAGCGCCTGTTCAAGCACCCGAAGATCAAGGTGATCTGGGACTCAGCCGTCGACGAGATCTGCGGCACCGAGAACCCGAACAAGGTCACCCATGTGCGGCTGAAGAACGTCAAGACCGGCGCCTTGACCGATGTGCGGACCGACGGCGTCTTCGTCGCCATCGGGCACGCCCCGGCGACCGAGCTCGTGGCCGGGCAGATCAAGCTGAAACCGTCGGGCTATGTCGAGGTCGCCCCGAACTCGACCGCCACCTCGGTCCCCGGACTGTTCGCCGCCGGCGACGTCGCCGACGAGACCTATCGTCAAGCGGTGACGGCGGCCGGTCTCGGCTGCATGGCAGCGCTCGAGGCGGAACGATTTTTGGCCCTGCGCGCCAGCGAGCGCGCGGCAGCGGAATAGACATCATGGCAAGAACACGCGACGGATTTACGGATATGGACTGGGACAAGCTGAAGGTGTTTCACGCCGCGGCGGAAGCGGGCAGCTTCACGCACGCGGGCGAGCAGCTCGGCCTGTCGCAATCGGCGGTGTCACGCCAGGTCTCGGCACTGGAGCAGGAGCTCTCGGTCTCGCTGTTCCACCGCCACGCCCGCGGCCTGATCCTCACCGAGCAGGGCGACCTCTTGTTCCGCACCGCCCATGACGTGTTCATGCAATTGCAGGCGGCGCGCGCGAAGCTGACCGACAGCCGCGAGCGGCCGAGCGGCGATCTCAAGATCACCACTACGCCCGGCGTCGGCATCAACTGGCTGATCCCCAGGCTCGGCGAATTTACCGCGCTCTATCCGGAAATCCGGATCTCGCTGATCGTCACCGACGAGGAGCTTGATCTGTCGATGCGCGAGGCCGACGTCGCGATCCGCACCCGCAAGCCGACGCAGCCGGATCTCATCCAGCGCAAGCTGTTCGCGATGGGCTTCCACGCTTATTGCTCGCCCGATTACATCAAGCGCTTCGGCACGCCGCGCACGCTGGAGGAGTTGGACTCCCACCGCATCATCACGCTCTCCGACGGCAACTTCGCGCCGCATCTTCAGAACCGCAACTGGCTGGTCGAGGCGGGGCGCAACGGCTCGGGTCCGCGCGAAGCCTATTTCAGGGTCAACAACATTCTCGGCCTCGTCCGCGCCTGTCAGCAGGGCCTCGGCATTGCCGCGTTGCCGGACTATCTGATCGAAGAGCAGAGCCGCCTCGTGCAGCTGTTCGGCGAATCGGATTCGATCCAGCTCGATACCTATTTTGTTTATCCGGAAGAGCTGAAGACGGTCGCGCGCGTGCAAGTGTTCCGCGACTTCGTGGTGAGCAAGGCGCAGCGCTGGCCGTCCTGATTTCCGCATGTCTGACATGCGGCTTGGACGCTTGATGCATGGCGCGAGGCTAGCCCATAATGTTTCTACGCTGAGCCTTCGCGTTGCGCATTTGTCCCCCTCCTCCAGTGGCGCGGGAGTTCAGTAATCCCTCTTGGAAGGTGATTGTGTCGGCCTCACGTGGCCAATACCTTAAGCCGGGCTCGATCGAGCCCGGCTTTTTTTTGGCAGATCCGGCCCTCGCCCTCCACGTGTATTGACAGTTCCATGCTTACCCCGCATCATTTGCGAATGATCACGAAGTCGTGCGCAATCTCGTCGCAGGCAGCCGCCTCGAAAAAAGGCCCCCATCTGGGGACCTCGGATTTTTGCGCGCGCTAAACAGCCTTCGTCATCGCGAGCCGAAACTTCGAAAACCCCGCCGCCTGGACGGGGTTTTTTCATGTGCCCTCGTCTCAGGTTTTTCCCCGAGAAGGAGATGGAACATGACCGGACTACAGGAACATTTGCACGGGCTCTGGCTGCCGCTGATAACTCCGTTTCGCGACGGCGCCCTCGACGAGAGGTCGCTGCGCCGGCTGACACGGCATTACAGCGGACAGGCCGTCGACGGCTTCATCCTCGGGGCGACCTCCGGCGAAGGCATGACGCTGCGCGGCGCCGAGCTCGAACGCCTCGTCGCCATCGTGCGCGACGAGCTGGCCACCGGCCACAGCAAGATTCCGATCTGCCTTGGACTGTCAGGTGCGGACACTTCGCGGCTGAAGGAGCGTCTCGACGCGACCGCGGACTGGCCGATCGACGGTTATCTGATCGCGAGCCCGTATTATGTGCGGCCGTCGCAGCGCGGGCTCCTGGCGCATTTCGAGGCGCTCGCCGATCACGCCGCCTGGCCGCTCGCGCTCTACAACATCCCCTATCGCACCTCGGTCAACATCACCAACCAGACGCTGCTGCGGCTTGCCGGGCATCCGAACATCATCGGCCTGAAGGATTGCGGCGCGAGCCGCGAGCAATCCATCGCGTTGCTGCGCGACCGCCCTGCGGACTTTCGCGTGCTAACCGGCGAGGATGCGAATTATTTCGAGGCGCTCAGCGACGGCGCCGACGGCGGCATCGTGCTGTCGGCCCATCTCGAGACCGCGACGTTTGCGGCTGTCCATGCCGAGCTGAAGCGCGGCAACCATGATGCGGCGCTGGCGCGCTGGCAGGAGGTCGCCGACCTGACGCGCCTGCTGTTCACCGAGCCCAGTCCCGCGCCGGCAAAATACTGGCTGTGGCGCACGGGCCTGATCGACAGCCCCGAAGTGCGCCTGCCGATGGTCGAGATCGGCAGCGAACTCGCAGTCCAGCTTGACCGCGAGATCGAACGGCGGACGCAAGTCGCGGCGTAGCTGATAGCCCCTGACCACTCCCTCTCCCCGTAAGAACGGGGAGAGGGAGTGAGAGAGCGTGCCGTGGTTAACCGCACCCCAACGACCTTCGCGGCTGCCGCATGGCGCATCCACGGCTCGTTTACGCAATCGCGCCTATCGTCTTCATTCAAAGTCTTTTCAAATGGGGGAATGATCATGGGGCAGCGCATCCGCCCGACGGCGGCAGACATGTTCGCGTCCGCTGATTTCTTGCGGGGAATTGTGGTGGTGTCGTCGTTCGGGTTCTGGGCGGTGATGCTCGGCCTCATGCCGGTGCTGGTGTTTCGGGTCTGGCTGGCGTGATGGAAGCGCAGGTCCGGATGGTTAACCCGTGGTAGCAGCTGTGTTCGAAAGCGCGCTAAACTGCGACCCAGAATTTTAAAATATCTCACGTAGCGTTCATGCCCATAAAGCGAAGAAATCGCGGGGGCGTTTGTGAATAGTCATAACGAGATGGCGTCGCATTACGACGCTGGACAGCAGGGCTTCACCACCGAGGACATTCTCTGGGCCGCCGGCATCTGGTCGGTGATCCTCACTTTGTCGCCGGTGATCGTGTTCTACATGCTGATGGTCGCCTAGCGGCAAAGTCATCTTCCCAAAAACGCAAAACGCGCGGAGGTCCGCGCGTTTTTCGTCCGGGGAATGATTTATGAAAAATTACGCCGCCTGCTTGTGCATTGCGCCGGAAGCCGACGCCGTGCCGCGAATAGCCTTCACCGAACGTTCGATCGCCGCCCACAGCCTTGCGATTTCCTGAGCCGCACGACTCTCGGCCTGATATTCCCGCGCGCCCTCGCCGTGGCTCAGCGCCATCAGCAGATCCGAACGGTTGGTGATCTGGCCGCCCCACACCGGAGCACGGAACTTCGCCAGCGCTTCGCGAGCGATGGTGACGATCGGGCTTTCGGACTCATCGCGGCGCGCCGGCGCACCGTTGAGCACGACCGCGTAGGGCTTGCGTGCCGCACGGCACATCTGGATGGTTTCCTGCACCGCGTTGACGTCGAACACGCCGGGACGGGCGGGGATCACCACCATGGTGGCATTGCGGATGGCGTCGTCGACGACGGCCGACAGGTTCGGCGGCGTGTCGATCAACACCCATTCATAACCGTCGCGCTTGGCAGCGGAGACGATGCCGCTGACCGAGTTCACCGCGGACTTGATCGGCGGCTCGTTGGTGCCACGCAGCTTGTGCCACAGCGTCAGCGAGCCTTGCGGATCCGCATCGACGAGCAGGATCGGCTTGGTCGCCTTGATCTGCGCGGCGAGATGCGCGGCCAGCGTACTCTTGCCTGAGCCACCTTTACGCGATGCAAAAACAATAACGTTCATACCTCTGCCTCCAGATTGACCCCAGGCGGCGAAAATGAATCACCGCGGTGATTCGGGAAAGAAAAATTTATCATAAGTTATGCTGGCGCCATGAAATAACAAAGCGCGTTGGCTTTTGAGTCACACTGCGGCGTGCGACGACGGCTTCACGCCAGCAATCGTGCATTTATTGAGCAGTCCGGCGGGAAAAAATGGGATGCAACCTCGCCGCGCAATCCGTTTCGCGACTCGTTTCCATCCCCACATGATCGCAATTGTCGCAAGCGTCCGCACACGGAGGCGAACAAAAGGAGTCCGGTGGCTGGTGTGAGGCTGATGCCTGGGTCGGTTTGACTCAAAACCAGCGAACGAGGGCCGGACACGCAAATGCCCGGGACGTCAAACGCACTGCGCGCTGTGGCCCGGGCATGATCGAGTTTCAAAAAGGGAACGCGGTGCCCGCGCTCAGCCTTCGCTGGCTTTCTTCTTCTTGACCGGCTTGGTGCTCTTCTTCGCCGTCCGGGCCGAGCTCTTGGGCGCGATGCTGGTCGGCTTGCCGGCGCGGGGCGCCGCCGCCATGCCCGGCTCCGGTCCCGGCCGGAAGAAGGCCCGGCACTGCGGCGAGAGCTGCGACTTCTTCTGGATCATGCAGGCGGTGATGGCGTCGACGTTCGGAACGAACTCGCCGCACAGCCGCATCGCATCGGGCGTGCAGGCCTGCTGCTCCTCCTGGGAGTAGGCAAAGCCTTCACCCGGATGGATCAGGACGGCCAAGGCCATCCCCGTGATCGCAGCAGCGAAAGATTTCTTAAAGCGGAACGCCGGCATCGATCCCCCCAAATGTCGAGTCGGAGCGGATAGTGGGTGAACGGGCGTTCGTTGGCAACGAGGGCAGATGCGAAAGCCGGGACGTGTGCGGTCTCGGCAACAGGGCCCCCTAAAACAAAAACGCGAAAACAACCCCATGCACAGTAGCCAAGTCCATGTACCGATTGAACTTTGCCGATCGCGATTTGCGGATTTTACGAAATGAAGTTTGACTCGTCGGGCAAAACAGGAGCATCATGCCATCATCACAGAACGTGCGTGGGGTGGTCGGCTTGTCTCCTGCGCTGGACAAAAGCGTGAGCGGGAGCGGAGACGATTGCATGGAGCGAAATGAGGCGGAGCTGCCGCTGTCCGGCGTGACAGTGGTCTCGCTCGAGCAGGCGATCGCGGCTCCTCTGGCCAGCCGGCATCTTGCGGACTGGGGCGCGCGGGTCATCAAGATCGAGCGGCCGGGCGATGGCGATTTCTGCCGCGACTACGATCACGTGATGAACGGGATGTCGAGCCAGTTCGTCTGGACCAACAGGTCGAAGGAGAGCCTCGCCATCGACATCAAGAGCCCGGAAGGCCAGGAGGTGCTCGACGCCCTGCTGCCGCAGGCCGACGTCTTCATCCAGAACCTGGCGCCCGGCGCGGCGGAGCGGCTGGGTCTCGATGCCGCATCGCTGCTGCGCAAGTTTCCCCGGATCATCGCCTGCGACGTTTCGGGCTATGGCGCGGGCGGACCCTACAGCAACAAGAAAGCCTACGATCTCCTGGTGCAGTGCGAGGCCGGCGTCCTCGCCATCAACGGCACCGAGGCGGAGCCCGCCAAGGTCGGCCTTTCGGTGGTCGATATCGCCACCGGCATGTACATCCTCAACGGCGTGCTGATGGCGCTGTATCGCCGCGAGCGGACCGGCAAGGGCACCGCCTTCCAGGCCTCGCTGTTCGATTCCATTACGGACTGGATGAGTTATCCCGCCTTCTACACGCAGAGTACGGGCCGGCCGCTGCCGCGAACCGGCGCCAAGCATGCAACGATAGCGCCGTATGGCCCTTTCCGGGTTGGCGACGGCAACACGATCTTCTTTGGCATCCAGAACGATCGGGAATGGCGATCGCTGTGCGCCATCGTGCTTGGCGACGCGGCCTTTGCCGATCACCCCCGCTTCCGCACCAATCCGCTGCGCATGCAGAACAGGGACGATCTGCAGGTCCATATCGAGCAGCGTTTTGCAGCGATGACCAGTGACGAGGTGCTGCGGCTGCTCGACGAGGCCTCGATCGCCAACGCGCATCTGAATTCGGTCGAGGCCTTCCTGGAGCACGAGCAACTCCGCGCCCGCTCCCGGGTGCAAACGATTGGTTCTCCGTGCGGACCGGTCATGAGCTTCCTGCCGGCCCTGACCATTCCGGGCATGTCGCCGCGGATGGATCCGGTGCCTGACGTCGGGCAGCACAACCCATCCATCCTCAGCGAACTCGGCCTGGCAAAGGAGACATGACGATGGCGCCTCAATGGCCGACGCGGGTCTATCTGGCCGTTCCCGCGCATCGCTCCCGTCTTGTCGCCAAGGCGGCTAGCTCGGCCGCGGATGCGGTGTTCATGGACCTCGAGGACGCCGTGCCGCCGTCCGAGAAGAGCGTGGCGCTGGAGGAGGCCGTGCAGGCGTTGTCCTCGCTGGATTGGGGCAACAAGGTCGTCGCCGTTAGGCTCAACGCCGTCGACAGCCCCTTCATCGCGCAGGAAATCCGCAAGCTCGCAGCACTCCCCAGGCTGGATTCGGTGATCGTACCGAAGGCGGAACGCCCGAGCGACATCGTCGCCATTGCCGAGCAGCTGCGCGCGGCCGTGCCCGGTCGCCCCTCGCCTGTTGCGCTCGAACTGCTGATCGAGACCGCGCTGGGTCTCGTCAATGTCGACGCGCTCGCCGCCGCGCACGACAGCGTCGCCGCGCTTCATCTCGGTGTCGGCGATTTCGCGGCGTCGATCGGCGCCCGCTCCTCGGAAATCGGCGCCTCGCCGGACGGCTACCGGCACGTCGGCTCCGCCCAGAGCGGCTATGCCTCCGCCCCGCTCGATCTGTTCGCCTATCCGATGATGCGCCTGCTGGTGGCCGCGCGCGCGTTCGGCCTGCGCGCCATCGACGGTCCGTGCGGCGCGTTCCGCGATGCCAGATTGACCGAAAGCAGCGCGCTCAAGGCGGCTGCGATGGGTTTTGACGGCAAGCAGGTGATCCATCCCGACCAGATCGAGCCGACGCTGCGGGCGTTCGTCCCGTCCGACACTGAGCTCGCGCACGCGCGGCGGGTGGTCGAGGCCATGGAGCAGGCCGAGGCGCAGGGCCAGGGCGCGGTGACGCTCGACGGCAAGATGATCGACTATGCCAATGTCCGGATGGCGCGCCGGATCATCGAGATGGGGTCGTAGCGGCACATGGCCACCGTGCTGATCGTCGCGCCGGTGTTTGCGCTGATCGCCGCCGGCTATGCCGCGGTGCTGTTTCGCTTCGTCTCCGAAACCGCGCACAAGGGCATCAGCGAATTCGCCTTCAGCATCGCGATCCCCGCGCTGCTGTTCCGCACCATCGTCGTCTCGGAATTTTCCGGCGTCAGCCCGTGGCGGATGTGGGGCGCCTATTACGGCGCGCTCGCGCTGACCTGGATCGCGGCGCTCATGCTCTCGGCGCTGCTGCGGCAGCGGCGCGAGGACCGCGAGGACGGCGTCGTGTTCGTGATCGGCTCGGTCTACGGCAACATCGTCATGCTCGGCATTCCCCTGACGCTCTCGGCGCTGGGCAATGAGGCTGCGGGCCCGATGGCGCTGATCCTGTCGGTGAACACGCCGCTGCTGTGGCTCTGCGGCACGCTGCAGATGGAGCTGGTCGACCGCAAGCAGACCGCGTCAGCCGCGTCGCTGATCGTGCCGGTGCTGCTGGATCTCGCCCGCAACCCGATCATGCTGGCGATCGGCTTCGGCCTCGTCTGGCGCCTCACCGGCCTCGGCCTGCATCCCGTCGTCGACCGGACCGTCGAATTGCTGGCGCAGGCGGGATCGCCGGCGGCGCTGATCGCGCTCGGCATCAATCTCTTCCGGTTCGAGGTCAAGGGCGAGATGCTGAGCGTCGTCGTGATGAGCGCGCTAAAACTGCTGGCGATGCCGGCGGCCGCCTTCGTGCTGGCAAAACTGCTCGACCTGCCGCCGCTCGCGGCCGGCGTCGTCGTGCTGTTCGCGGCGATGCCGACCGGCGCGAATGCGTATATCTTCGCGGTGCAGTATCAGCGGCTGGTGAACCCGGTGTCGGGTGCGGTCGCGCTGGGCACGTTGCTGGCGGCGGTGACATTGCCGGTGGTGGTGTGGGTGGTGGCGAGGTGACGTGGCTCTGCAAGCCATGTGCTTACGGCTCAGGCCATTGAGATCTGAAACGAGACCGTCAGCAACTGCTGCCCGTCGAACGGCAGGCCCAGAGGAACGCGTCACGAGCCACCGTTCGCCGCGCCGCGTCGAGCACCTTTTGGGCGACGTCGCGCGGCACCCAGCTTGCCATCATGACCCCATAGTTCGGATTGTCGCCGTACGGCCCATACAAGGCGAAATCATACTGTGGCGCCTTCGACTTGAAAGTCTTCATGAGACGGACGCCTTCTTCGCTCGTCGACGCTGAGCCCACGATGACAAAGTATTTATTGTAATCATTGATGAGAAATGGCGCATCCCGGAGGAAACCGACCTGCGGCTTTGGAAGCGTCGGCTCCGCGACATCGGCAAGCTCGAATGGCTCGTTCGAAGCCAACATGAACGGAGTCCTGATCCACGATGTTGCGCCCGTCCGCGCAACCGGCATCGGACCGGCTGCAGGCGTCAGCAAGTCCTCCATCATGCTCTTGAACCGGGACGCTTTCTCCTCACCCTTCGAGGCCGTGTCCGACCAGATCATCCTGCAGTAGATATTTGCCATGGTCAGCACGATTATGACCTGATCGGCGCGCGGATTGTTCTTGAGCACGTTGTCTCGGGTGTCACGGACATCGACGTCGATACCAATCTTGCCGAGCAGTTTGCCGACGGCATCAAGGCCCAGCTTCGTGTCGACCGTTACCGAACGGCCTTCCAGATTTGGTACGGCCGGACATTGCGGGAATTCCTGACCGATCGCCGCAGGCGAAATCAAAGCCAAGGCGCAGAACAGAACGACACAGCCGAATGGAGTCCGCGTCCCACTCTTTGCTCGCATCCAGAGACTCCTCTTTGGAGTTGCCGCGGCAGGGGTGGTAAGCGAGCCATATCTGATGCTCTGCGCGGCCCTCGCCGCAAAGGCCGACCCAGCATTCATATCACAAGTTGATAGAGATTTAGACACCCATCCGAAATTGTGGGGACGTTTTATTGCCTTATCTGACAGCCAGGGTGACCCACTGGGGTTCGCTATGAACCTAACTGCCGAAGAGCTATTGAACGCGCTGGCCCTCGCGCCAGGCCATCTCCCAGAAGTCTGCCTCGAGTCGGGTGGCTTCCTTGAAGATCGCAATCAGTTCTGCCTCGCGGGCCGGCGTGGCGTAGAGATCGGCGAGATGCTCCATATGCGCCCGCGCTCTGGCAGCGACCTCCTGGTACGGCGCGCCGGCGTACTCGGCGATCCAGACGCGATAGGCGTTCGTCGCGGCGTCCGCATCGGGTCGCGAGGCGAGCCGCGTCGCGATCTCCGCGTACCCGATCACGCAGGGGGCAAGCGCCACCTTGAGCGCCAGCAGGTCGCCGCGCATTCCCGCGTCGAGCACATAGCGTGTATAGGCCAGCATCTCGGCCGCCGGAGGGGCCTGTTCAAGATCGGTCGGCGATAGCCCCCAATCGGCACAGAGCTTCACATGCAGGTTCATCTCGACATCGAGGATGGCCGAAAGGCCGGCCGCGGCTTCACGCATGTCGGCAAGTCTGGGCGACTTGTAGACCGCGAGCGCGTAGGCGCGCGCGAACTCGATGAGGAACAAATAGTCCTGAACGAGGTAGTGACGAAACGCCGCTTCGGGGAGCGAGCCGTCTGCCAATCCGTTCGTGAAGGGATGCTCGGTGTAGGCCCGCCACTCAACGGATGCCTCTGTCTTGAGACGCTCGAAGAAACTCACGATGTTCTTTGCCTGGGGTACTTGTCCATGAACGCCTTTTAGCAAGCTACCGATAGCGCATTGCGGACCGAGGAGCTACGGTAACTGCGGAAAAAACTGGTTTTGAGCAGCGTTGCGGATGGGGCACTCCGCGCGTCGAGAGTTTTGTGCACTGTTACCGTGATTCCGGGCCGCTGCCACCAGTGGAAAAATGAGATCGGAGCGATGCAACAGACATGAGTGAATCTGCGGACAAAGCCGCACCGGGCAAAGTTTTGGGCGGATACCTGACCCGTGCGTTGATCGGAATTGGCATGATCTTTTGGGAGCTCTTGCGCTTCGTACTCAATCGCCGAGGTCGTTATTTTATGCGGCTGTCTGCTCGTTGCCACGTTGCATGCCAATTTGAAGTCTGGTCCAAGATTTCAGACGGGCCATTAGACAGCGAGTCGCGATCTTACAAGGATGCCGATGCCGCTATCGCCTATTATTTGATGCGATCATCCACAGCTCGACAAAGCTTCGCTCCATCCGAGATCACGATACTAGGCTTAAGCTTCGCTGCTTGGTATCGCGCGCAAGGCAATCCGCCAAATGTTAGGAAGCATTTTAACTTTGTGCGGAAGCACCGCCTTGCGAAGATCATTCGGTGCTACGAGAATTTACAGAACTACATCAATTTCGTGGCGACTACCGAAATCGCATCATACCAACATCTTATGAAGGAACCTCCGAGTTGCGAGGAATGGAAGTCGAAAGTTAAGTTCAATCGACTTCCGTCCGAATTGAAGAAAGAGCCTCACAGTGCGCGACGCCTAGGATCCTTTGTTGCTAAAAAGCTACGATCATTGAAGCGAGAGATCGCAGTCAAAAATTACTTGAAGATAGATTTTGCGCTTTCGGATGTCACTTCGTTAGTTGCGATCTCAGGAGCGCTTCTTCTAATACTAGGCTTTGGACGTGTCGCATTTTTGGGGTGGTATTTTGAGATCCCGTTCGCAAGGTACTTCGGAACGACCGACTATATCGCCAGCGGACTCGGAGAAATCTACGCATATCTGTTCGCAGCCCTCTTCGCAGCTGGGCTCTCTTTTTTTAGGTTAGCTACCGCCTCGGCGATTTCCCTGCAGGGACCTGACTTCTATCAGCAGTCGTGGAGCGGCCGCATGGAGCAATGGGCCCTCCATTTGACCGCGATCGCCGCGTTCGTAGCGCTTATCTTAGTAGGGGTACAATTCCATTGGGTTGATACAGTCGCACTTGCTTTCGTGCTGTCATACGCGATCCCTTTTGTCGTTTGGAGCGTAAGCCTGCGCTTTTTCAAAGAGCCTATAAAGGCTGGCTTGTTGCTTGCCATCGTCTTTGTATCTGCCGCGGTTACATTCGTGGGAACGATTAACGAGATACAACGTATCACGCACGTCTCTCCCAGTGCGCATCCCCGCACGATTCAATTCAGCGACTCTGTTTTCAACGAGCCCGCGTGGAAGATCATAGCAATCACAAGCAACTTCGTAATCATGCGACGACAAAACGACGGCGTCGTACTGGCAAAGGCTCGGGCCGATCTCAAATCGATCGAGGATCAGGCGCCGGCGCAGTCAAAGCCCTAACATGGCGAGCCCCGGAACTTTATTCGCGCGCGGAAGTCATCGACTTTACTACACCTCGGCTTCAAATCCTCGATTTAAGGGGAGCGCCGCCGCTGCAGTTATAGCAGCGGGGCGCCTGCTCGGTGCTGCGCGTTCTCAACAGAAATCGATCACACCTATTGAGTTGCGTATTCCTCTACGGCAGAAGCTTGTCCTTGGACGCTAACTTCTGTCTCGCAAGCGCCGGTCGCCGCCCAGAGTTCAATGCAAATCTGTTCTGGCGTGTCTTTGGTGACCGTCCACCCCGCGCGTCCTACGCGCACTTCATTCGTGACACTTCCCGTTCCGGGTACTAAGTGGCCACCACGTTCAGGCGTAACGCACTGCTGTACTGTCCGCCTTTGGCAAAATGGGCTGTGCCCATCGGACGTTCCGCCTGATGTGATCCTAGCAACCGCCGGTTTGATAACGAGAGCGCGAGACGTTTTAGGAATGACTGCGACTTCATCGGGTTTAGTTTTTCCGACCCGAACAGGGACGACTATGAACGGCAGAAGAGGCTCTGTTCCGCTGGGAATTATGTAAGAAGCTAGTTGATCTTTGATGACGAATACATCCGAACTTAAATCGAGCTCAATTGGGTTGGGCCTATACCTACCAGGTATATTATCAATAGTGGCATAGCCGTCGGCGGTAAGGTCTTTTCGCAAGGTTTGCTTCGGCAAGTAGAGTGTGACCGTCGCTCTTTTCACACTGAGTTCACCGAAAGCCTCGGCAATTGTTCGATGGTCTTCGGGTCTAAACCGGAAAGTCAACGAGAAGTCAGTGGGCGTCGGTGGAAAAATCCAGATGCCATAAAGCAAAATGAACGCGAAAATCGCTGCTGCACCACCAAATTCAACTGTGTATCCGAAGTGCTTGCCAGTCAGGGAGCCCGTTGCACGCAAAATGCCGAACAGTACAATTGCGACAGCCAAGGAAATTATGATCAGCAGAATAAAGTACGCCGGTGCACCAAGCTGGTAAGCGACTAGGACGGGCAGGTTTTGTAGGATCACCCATCCGACGCTCAAGGCGATTACTATCGCTACTAGCGCGAAGACAGCGAGAACAACGGGGGAGCCCGATTTTTTTCCAACAGGCGGCCCCCCAGAATGCGGCAAAGACATATCGGTCTCCAATTGAAATCGATCGACAGAGACAATTTTCTTGCAATCGAAACCTTCAGAACTTTTTGACGTCAATAACCCCTCACGTAGGACGATAGTGGGAACGCAATCTCTAGTAAAGTTCGAACTGCGGCTTGTTGGCCGAGCGCTTGTGATTGATCTTGCAAACGGCACTAGGGACCAGAGGCTGGAGACCATCGTAGGAATCGCATGGGTCCCTTCTGTTTCCCAGAGGCGGCGGCGCGGACCAAGAGCTGTTCAATGACGTCGCTATCGGGATAGCGTTGCTCTAGATCAACGGCCAAGTCGATGTCGTCGACCTCGGGGCATCACCAGCATAGGAGCCGAACTCGCGCACACGCTCCCGGAAACAAGCTCATCCCTTTGGTTGACGTCGCTGACCCGGTCCGGCATCGCGCCGACGCGTCGGCTTTCGCTCGCGTTGATCCGCCTGACGAAGCGAGCCACGCATCGACGTGAGCCGAGGACCGTGATCCCGAACTTGGAAGGCGTTTGGGCCGCGCCCTTCGTCCTTTGGGATCAAGAATCCGGCTGCCACCTGCTCGCAGAACGACGTCGGCCGCAGAGGCCTTGAGCTCAAGATCGGTTTGACAGTTCCAGCGGCGCTCGTGCATCCCTGAGGATGGCGCGACAGGAAGTCACGAATTTCGGCCCGAGGAGTCCGGCTAATGTAAGCGCCTTTCCGTGGCTAGCAAGAAACGTCCCTACGCGCGCAATCGGTTATCTGAGGCCTAACTAACAGCTTCGCACTCAGCTCATTTCCCGAGTGCCATTGGGATCAGCTTAGTATCTAGCAGCTGGCAGGTGCCTCGGGTCAGATCATGTTCCACACGAGATGATCACCGAACTCTGCCAAGTATCCGCGATCCTGTTTTGACGCGACCATCCGCAACGCCATTTGTAGCCGCTTTTGTATTTTGGCGGTGCAAGTACGTCGGGTCTAAAGATGCTGGAAAGCGGACTTGTCCGCATCACTGGTACAGTTGGGTGGGCTCGAACCACCGACCTCCTGTTCCACAGACAGGCGCTCTAACCAACTGAGCTACAACTGCATCCTTGCGAGCCGCCCGAGGGGCGCCCTTGATAGGGCCGGTCACCGAGGGGGGCTGGACGGGGCGGAAACTAGGTGCAACGGGCGTTTTTGGCAAGGCCGCAACAGCCTCAAAACGTCCCGCAAACGAGGTTATTTCCAAAGCAAAACCCGGGCTCTAGGCCCGGGTTTCTTAATTCAGACGACCGCGCCGGATCAGGCGGCGGGGTAGAGCTTCGCGGCGGAGGCCTTGATCGGCTCGACGGTCGCGGTGGCGACGCGCTGGGTCAGCTCGGCCAGCTCCCTGGCCTGGGTCTGGAACGTCTCGAGCTGCGCCTTGGAATGGTTGGTCCACAGCGCGAACGCATCCTGCGGCGCCTTCACGCTGAACAGCTCCTGGGTGAAGTCGAGATGGGCCTTGGTGTTGGCCTTCGCGAACTCCATCAGCTTGGCGGTGTATTCGCTCACGCCCTTGTGGGCGGACGAGAACACGGCCTCGACGGTGCCGTTGTGGGTCTCGGCGGCGTCCTTGAACTTGGCGTAGTTCTCGCGGGCCTGCGACACGCCCTTTTCGGCGAACGCACGCACCTGCTCGGGGACCTCGAACGGAATGATCGAGGCAGAAAACGGATCAGTCGCACCTGTCATGGGTTGTCCCTCACACTAATGAAAAAACGGAGTGAGCCTTCAGGCGCGCCCGCCGGCCGACCGGGTGACGGGTGCGAAGACTGGAAACACAAAACGAATGATGGCTCGCCCAGCGCGGGGACCATGCCTGCCTAAAATGTCAACATTGTGCAACGCAACGGGTTTTGGGGTGCATTGCGCAAATTTAATCGCGGGGAGGATGAGGTTCCCGGGCTGGGGAACCGGGGGTTGAGGTGCTCGCGGCCGCGCTGTTCCCTCCCCCCTTGTGGGGGAGGGTCAGGGAGGGGGGTGCCACACGGGGATTCTGTCCGTCGCGCTCTGGGCCTCAGGGCAACGACTGACACCTTTTGCTGGGCTTACCCCTCTCCCTAGCCCTCCCCCACAAGGGGGGAGGGAACGCAGCTTGGGTGGGGCGGGAGCTCGGCTTGATGCGACTGACCATCGCCACGCGCGAATCCTGCGGATGCAGCGCGGCTACGGCTTGCGGGCCTGGGGACATTAAGGTTATCGCGGCTTTAGGCCTTGCCGCCTAGGCTTCGGACGTGGACCTGCCCGCGGCTGCGGGCGATACTAACCCTTTCTTAAGGCTGCCATTCCCGGCAGCTTGATGCGCACAAGCGGGACGCGAAGCCGGTCGGATGACGAGTTCGGATTTCCAGTTGCGAGGCGTGGGCGATCCCCGGCTGGCCGTGCACGCGACCTCGCCGCTGCCCGCCTGGCTCTGGTCGATCGACGGCACGCGCGTGCTCTGGGCCAATCCGGTCGGGGCAAGGCTTTTTGGCGCGGGCAATGCCACGGCGCTGGCGGACAGGATTTTCGGGCCCACCGACGGCCACCGCCGCCAGATCATCCGGCTGGCCGGCCGGCTGCCTGCGAACGGCGCGATCCGGCTCGAACGGCTGCGCGGCTTCGGGGCGCGGCTCGGCACGCTGATGACCTGCGCCTGCGCCCGGCTCGACTTTGCCGATGGCGGCCGCGCTGTGCTCGTCACCGCGATGGATCCGATGCTGCGCTCGATGCCCCTGGTCGAACGCCTGCTTCGTCTGGTCGACGGCGCCAAGACGCCGATGGCGGCGTTCGCACCCGACGGCCTGTTCGTCGGCGCCAGCGAAACGGCCCGCACCCTGCTCGGCTTCCGCGATCTCGGCGAGGCCGGCCTCGAACAGGCGCGCAGCGATGCGCTTCGCCAGGGCCGCGCCGAGACGCCGATCGGCATCGGCCAGATGGTGCTGCAGCGGGTCGGCAGCGGGGCCGATATCGGCCTGGTCGCGCTGATCGAGCCTGCCGTGCAGCAGGCGGCGGCTGCGACTGATGAGGTTGAAGTCGGGGCCACTGAAGAGGTCGCGCGCGAAGATATCGTGCAGCCTGAGCCCGCGCCGCCGCTTCCTCCGGCCGCCGTGCCGGAGCATGTGCAAGCAGCGCCGTCGCACGAGGCGCCATCCGAAATCGCGCTGTTCGACGCCTTTGCCGAGCCGGTCGACGCGCCGGCGACCGAGATCGTGACGATCCAGCAAGCCGTCGAGGAAGCGGCCGAAGCCGCGCCAGAAACTCCGGTTGAAAACTCGGCCGAAGCCATGGTGTCGCCGCAGGCCGCGCGGACCGTAACAGGCATGGTCGAGCCGCCGTCGGGCCACGAAGAGCCGCCCGCACCGCGTCAGCATCCGCTGCGCTTCCTCTGGAAGGTGGATGCAGAGGGCCGCTTTGTGCTTCTCTCCGACGAATTCATCCACCTGATCGGTCCGCGCACGGCGGCCGGCTTCGACCGCCGCTGGCACGAGATCGCCGACGCCTTCGCGCTCGATCCTGACAGCCGCGTGGCGCAGGCGCTTGCGAGCAAGGACACCTGGGCCGGGATCACCGTGAACTGGCCGGCCGACGGCGGCGAGCATCTGCCGGTCGAGCTTGCCGGACTTCCTGTTTATGACGGCGAACGCAATTTCGCGGGCTTCAGGGGCTTTGGCGTCTGCCGCGATCTCGACGGCCTCAACCGGCTCGATGCGCTCCGGCGTTTTGAGCTGCTGGCCGAACCGGCGGCGCCGCAAAGCCTGTCCGCCGATGTGGTCGAGCCGGAGCCCGAACCGGAGCCCGAGGTAGAGGCACCGCCTCCGCCGATCGAGCCGCCCCCACCTGAGCCCGAGCCTGAAGCTGAACTGCCCGAACCCACAACCGACGCGAATTCACATCCAACCGATCCGGAAACGCCAGTGGAAACGCCTCCCAATGTCCTGCCGTTCCGCGCGCCCGGCGACACGCGATCGCCGACGCTGACGCCGGTCGAGAACAGCGCATTCAACGAGCTCGCCCGGCAATTGTCCGAGCGCCTCGAACGCGACAAGGAAACCATCGCGGCATCGGCCGAACCGGCGGATGCCGAGATCACGCCCGAGGCGCCGACGCCGGAGCCTGAGCCCGAGCCGGAGACGCCGCACGCGCCGGCCGAATGGCTGAGCGAGCCCGCGCCGCCCGCGCACGGCCACAGCACGCGCGACCGCGCGCTGCTCGACCTGCTGCCATCAGGCATCCTGATCTATCGGCTCGACCGCCTGCTCTATGCCAACCCCGCGTTTCTCGCGCGCATGGGCTATGCCAGCCTGAGCGCACTGGAGAATGCCGGCGGGCTGGATGCGCTCTATGTCGAGCCGGGCGTGTCCGCGGCCAGCAGCACATCGCAAGCAGGCACGCCTGTCACGATCAGCGCGACACTCGCCAATGGCGAAGCGCCGCTGCCGACCACCGAGGCGCATCTGCACGCGATCGACTGGGACGGCGAGAGTGCGCATGCGCTGATCTGCGCGCTGCCGCAGGCAGCACCCGCTGCGCCCGTCATCGCCGAGACCGTCATCGCGGAGACCATTGTCTCCGAGACCTTCCCCACGCCCGAGCCCGACGCCGGCGAGGCGGCGGCGGAAGATCTCGCCGCGATCCTCGACACCACGGCCGAGGGCATCGTGATGTTCGACGCCGAAGGCAACATCCACGCCTGCAACCGCAGCGCCGAGGCGCTGTTCGGCTATGACGGCGAGACGCTGATGCAGCAAAATCTGGTGACGCTGTTCGCGCCGGAGAGCCAGCATGTCGTCATCGACTATCTGGAAAACCTCAAGAGCCAGGACATCGCGAGCCTGCTCGACCATGGCCGCGAGGTGCTGGGGCGCGAAAAGAAGGGCGGCGTCATTCCGCTCGCGATGATCATGGGCCGCACCCGGCCCGACGGCCCGAACTTCTTCGCCGTATTCCGCGACCTCTCGCACAGCAAGCAGGGCGAGAGCGAGCTGACGCAGGCCCGCCGCCTCGTCGAAGGCACGGCGAACGCCAAGGCCGACATGCTGGCGCGGATCAGCCACGAGATCCGCACGCCGCTCAACGCCATCATCGGCTTTTCGGAGGTGATGATCTCGGAGCGCTTCGGCACGCTCGGCAACGAGCGCTACGGCGAGTACATGAAGGACATCCGCGCCTCCGGCGAGCGCGTCATCGCCATCATCGACGATCTGCTCGAGCTGTCGCGGATCGAGACCGGCAAGCTCGACCTCAACTTCGCCAACCTCAACCTCAACGACCTGGTCGAGGCCTGCGTGGTCGTGATGCAGCCGCAGGCCAATCGCGAGCGCATCATCATCCGGACCTCGCTTGGCCATGCGCTACCGCAAGTGAGCGCGGATGCGCGCGCGATGCGGCAGATCACCATGAACCTGATCTCGAACTCGATCCGGCTCGCCAGCGCTGGCGGCCAGGTCATCGTCTCGACCGCGCTCACCGACCGCGGCGAGGTCGCACTTCGGATCCGCGATACCGGCCATGGCCTCAGCGAACGCGAAGTCGCCGCCGCGATGGAGCCGTTCCGGACCCCGCCGCCCGGCGATGCCGAGGACAATTCCGCGCTGAGCCTGTCGCTGACCAAGGCCCTGGTCGAAGCCAACCGCGCCCGGTTCAACATCAAGAGCGCGGCGAACTCCGGCTCGCTGATCGAGGTGGTGTTCGCACCGGCGCTGGCGCAGGCGTAAGCGGCGAACGCGACATCAGCCGGCGGTGCACGTCGGTGGCCGCGCTGCGGCCTGCTTCGTGCCGGGCGCCCTCGGCCGGGCCGTCCCGACGAAGGGCGCTACCTCATTGCAACTTATTCCCGAGCGGGAACCGAAGCCCGTTGTTGCGGCTTGAAGCGTGGACCCAGCGTTTCTCCCGCTGACAGTTCGACACTGCAGCTCCCGCACCCCAGTGACTTCAAATGACCGAAAGAGCGAAATCCGTGGCATCGAAGCAGCGTCCGCCCAAGCGGAGCGACGCGGTGCGGAGCGAGGGCGGCCCGAACACGACTGAGCGAAAGCCGCTGCCCACAGGCGCGGGCGCGCGCATGAACGCACGGGTCGTGCTTGCCCTCGCGCTCGTCGCACTGGCGTTGTGGACGGCGGCGGGATTTCTTCCCGCATTGATCTGGGCCGCGATTCTCGCAACCAGCCTGTGGCCGCTCTACACCAAGTTTGCGGCACGCGTGAGCTCCGGCCGCTCCAGCCTGGCCCCGCTGGTCTTCACGCTCGTCGTCGCCCTCATCCTGTTTACGCCGATGTCGCTTGCCGTCTATCAGATCGCACAACAAGGCGATCTGCTCGTGGGCTGGATGAAACAGGCCGGAGAGAGCGGTATCGAAGTGCCCGATTGGCTCGCCCGCCTTCCGATCGCCGCAGAGAGCATGCAGCAGTGGTGGCGCAGCAATCTTTCCGATCCCAAAGCCGCGACCGCATGGCTGAAAAGCGTCAACGCGGACAACGCATCGGAACTGTTTCGAACGTTCGGCGGACAGCTGCTTCATCGCCTGTTTCTTCTGTTCTTTTCGCTGGTGGCCTTGTTCGTCCTGCTGCGCAACGGCCGGTCGATCTCGGGCCGCGTGCTGGAAACCTGCGATCGGCTTTTCGGTGAGGCGGGAGAGGGTCTCGCCGAGCAAATGGTCGATGCGATCCGCGGCACCGTGAACGGTACGGTGCTGGTCGCCGCGGGCGAGGGATTATTGATCGGCGTGGCCTATTTCGTCGCGGGCGTGCCGCATGCCATCGTATTCACGATATTGACGACGGCCTTCGCCATGCTTCCCTTCGGCGCCTGGCTGGCTTTCACCGCCGCGGCGGTGGTCCTGGTTTCTGGCGGAGGCAGCGGCTTCGCAGCCGCGGGCGTCTTCTTCTGGGGCGCGATCGTCATGTTGGCCGGCGATCATTTCGTATGGCCGACCCTGGTCGGCGACTCGGCGCGGCTGCCGTTTCTGTTCGCGTTCGTCGGAATCTTCGGGGGCTTGGCTGCCTTCGGCCTTCTGGGCTTGTTTTTGGGTCCCGTGATCATGTCGGCGTTGCTGGTGGTCTGGCGCGAGTGGGTGTTTCGACCTGTCGCGATCGAGAAGAACGGTTGACTCATCACGTAAGCACGCGCCGAAAGCAAAAGGCACGGCGCTGGCGAAGGCGTAGAGGCAAGATCAGGCTGGGACTGGACTGGCGCTGCCTTTACGTAGTGGCGCAACCCGCTCGGACATGTAGTATGGCCCTGCCGGAGCGGGGTACCAAATTGGACGGAATCAATCTTCACGATCCCCTCTTCGCCACCTATGTCGTTGCCGCCAGCTTGATCATCCTCAAGGCCGTGGCGATGTCGTGGCTCACCGTAGTCCGGATGGTGAGGGCCCAAGGCGGCTACCGTTCGCCGGAGGACATCAAGAAGACACCACTGAATCCCGCACCCGATCCGGCGCAGCTTCTTCCCAACGAAGATGTGGAGCGGATCCGCCGGATCCAGATGAACGATCTCGAGAGCCTGCCGTATTTCCTGGTCGCGGGCTTTCTTTATGTTCTCACAAAGCCGTCGCTGCTTCTCGCGCAATGCCTGCTCTACGGCTACGTTGCCTCACGCCTGCTGCATTTTCTCGCCTATCTCACCGGGCAAATTCACGACATTCGCGCAATGCTGTGGACCGTAGGCTCGGTCATCCTGGTCTTCATGACCGTGCGCACGCTGCTCGTTGCACTCGGCGCTTGAGGCTCAGTCGGCCACGCCGGCTATCTGCTGGGCCGAAAGGTAGCGTTCAAGCGCCTCGTGCTGCTTGAAAAAACGCATGGCGCGCAGATCGCGGATCGTCGTTTTTTGTGCCGCATCGCGAACCCGGGTGACCTCGCGGGCTTCCTCCAGCCGGCCGACCCCGACCAGGTTTGCCGCGAGCATGCGATGCCCGGTGCCGTTGCTCGGATTGTGCCGAACCGACTTGCGCGCCCAGGCAACGCCCTCCTCGTACTGCCCGAGGGCAAAGTAGGACGCGGTCAATCCCGTCATCCACATATGGAGCATGCTGTCCTCGGGGCTGAGGACGAGAGACCGATGCAGGCATGCGAGTGCGTTGGCATAATCGCCTCCCATGCTGTCGATCATTCCGAGTACACCCCATGCGAAAGCCGAACTCGGATTGAGCCTTGCGGCTTCGCTGGCGTGAATGCGCCCTTGATCGTTGTCGCCGGCGGGCCCAAACAGCGTGAAACCATAGACAGCGTGGGCGAAAGCGTCCCCACTATCCTGCTCGACGGCGCGGCGCGCCAGACCGACCGCCTCGGACGCGGCATCCGCAGACATGTTGGCGCCGAGCGGCGGAGCCATCACGAGTCCCCAAGCCAGCGCCGCCAGCGTCGCCGTTCGCTCCTGATCGAGGCTCAGAGACCGCCGAAGCAGATCGATGGCCTTGACGATACCTTCGCGGGTGCCGCCCCATAAGTGGTGAAGGCCGCGCAAATACAGATCATAGGCCGAAAGATCAGTTGGCGGCTTGCGGCGTGCGCGTTCGATCTCGGCGCTACGAACGGCGGGATCGACGACTGCGGCAACACTGCTGCTGACGTCGTCCTGCAGGTCGAAGATGTCGATCAGGGGGCGATCGTAGCGATTGGACCAGACCTGGGCCTCGCTTCCGGTATGAGTGAGCTCGGCCGAGACGCGAATGCGGTTGGCCGCCTTGCGAATATGACCGCTCAGGACGTATTGCGCACCGAGTTGCTGCGCAATCTGCCGGCTGGTCATTCCCTTGTCCCGAAGGGCAAAGCTCGATCCGGCCGCGATCACCACCAGCTCACGAAAGCGCGATAGAGCGGTGATGATGTCTGCAGTGACGCCATCGGCGAAGTAGTCCTGTTCGGCGTCACCACCCATATTGCGGAACGGAAGCACCGCCACGGAGGGCCTGTCGTTGCCGATCACGTGCTCCGCCTGGTGCGAAAGGTCTGCCGTCGCCCCCGCTGCCGGCAGAACGATCTTCTGCTCCTGGACCTTGCGCAATTCCGCAGCCAGGGCGGTGGTGGCCGCATCGGGCACGGTGCCGAGCTCTTGCTTCAGCAAGGCAATGACGGCCTGATGATATTTGAGTGCCTCGGCGTTGCGGCCGGCCGCGGACAACGCGCGCATGATCAGGCGGTGCGCATCCTCGCGCATGCTGTTGAGTGCATTGGCACGCTGGCCGGCGAGCAGAGCATCGCCGGCACGTCCCTCGGACAGTTCCTGCTCGCCGAGCGCCACCATCGCGCCGACAGCCAGCTCCGATAACCGCTCGCGTTCGCCGGCCAGCCACTCGCTCCAGCCCTCCGCGTTGACCGCGATGTCATCGACGAGGCGCCCGCGATAGAGATCTGCCGCCGCGGACAGCGCGTCACGGCTGTCCTTTCTGACAAGCCGCTCGAATTGCGGCACATCGCAGGTGATCACAACGGCATCCAACGAAATGAATTCGCCGTCACTCCTGAGAGCACTCTGACCAAGAACTTGACGCAGCTTGAACAGCGCCTGTCGCAGGTTTTGCTTCGCCTGCGCTTCGAAGTGCGATCCCCACAGCAAGGTCGAGAGTTTTTCGCGGTGCTGAGGCTGAGGTGCCGTGCAGGCCAGATAGGCCAGCAATCCCGCGAGCTTCTTGTTCGGCAAGCTGACGGCGCCGTCCGGCCCGATCAGTTCAAAACGTCCAAGAAGTGCGAGAGTAAAACTTGGGCTGGGCGCGGGTGCAGTTTCGGTCATTCCGCCTCGAAAATAAGCAGATGCGCTCACGGATATACATCCTACACGAATTGCCGCCTTAGCGAACAATATTAACGCTGCAGTGACGGCCGAGTGACGCCGGCGACGACGACAGTGGGTTCAGATCGCATCGCGACGAGATGCCGGTTGGTTGATCGACGCGGAGCAATTTCATCCGGAAGTCAGCGTGCGCGCGCACCTCATCATGATCGTCGTTGGCTTGTTCGTGGTCCTCGCCGGATTCGACGCAGCGTTGACGACCTTTGCACACCCGACACTCAGGGCCGCTTCGCAGTCGGCGCCGCCCGTCGCACCGCTCCTTTTCGGAGACGACTGATCGCACGCCGGCATCACAACAGCCATCAAACAGGAGGTCGCATTGACCGACATCGCACAGCAGGGAAGACAATCGCAGAGGTTTCTCGCGTCCGACCAAGAACAGCGATTGGTTTCGATGTGGAGACTTGGAGTGGTCGCCTTCTATGGCTCGCTCCTGGCGCTGGTGATTGCCTTCGCGGCAATGAGCAAGGCGCCCCGAGAGCGCCAAACCAACTTCGCCTCCGACGATTTCGTTACCCACTACATTTCGAACCCGCCGGCGCCGTAGGCGATCGGGACGAGCGACAGCAAAGCATATGAGGACAATCGTGAACAATCACAACCGTGCTGCGTCTCCAATTCGGGCCAGATCTCCAGCATCGCATGACAGAAAGCGAACAGGCGGCGAGACGCGCCTGATGATCCTCGTTCTGCTGGGATTCGGCGTCGTTCACGTGATCGGCGCGATCCTCATTCAACGCGCGTCGACCGAGCGAGGTGATCCGCCCCTGATCCTCGCTTCGCACACCGACTGACGGCCGCCACATGCAGCCGGTTCATGAGATCTGAAAAACCAGGAGGCAACATGCCAGCAATCATGCGCACGGTTTCCCGCACGGTCCTCTCGGTCATCGGTGCCGAACTGGCGAAGCACGCCCTCTTGTTGTGCGCAGCGTGCGCCTTTGTGTTCGTGCTCTCACGAACCTACGGCCTGGATTTGAGCGCCGGATTCTTCTGACGTTCGCAATGGCGGCCGACATGACTGAAATCTGAAGACGCATCGTCGTCGATGCGCAAGTCCTGAGGAGCTGATATGTACGTTGGCCGGATATTGTCCACGCTTGGCGGACAAGGACCCATGCTCCTGGTGATCTCGCTTTGCGCTGGGCTGGTGATCGCTCCCTTCGCTCATCTCGGCTACGATCTTTTGCCTTTTTCGGCATTTCTTCTGACGCTGGGCTCGTTTCTTACGGCGGGTCTTGCCCCCTCTGAAGCCAGCATTCGTCCGCTCCTGATGGGCGTGGTGCTTGCCTGGGTTGGCCTAGTGCTGCCATTCGCTGCTGCGATTCTGCTGTCCTTTGCTCCGCTTGATCCTGCGCTGCGGGCCGGCGTTCTGCTTTCACTGCTAGCGCCGCCGGTCGGAAGCGCCGCTGCGATCGCCGGAATGCTCGGTCTGCGACCACGTCTCGCACTGCTCGTTTCCATCGCACTGACCTTGCTCACGCCGATCTCGATTCCGAGTTTTGCCACGGTGCTCGGACTTGGAATTGCATTCGACATGGGCGGGCTGGCGATCCGGCTCTTCAGCATTATCGGCGCTGCAGGCCTGGTGGCCTTCTTAGCCATGAGGTTTCGTCGTCATGTGATTCCCGTTCTGCCCGATCAAAGCGCCGCCACCGGAATCGCCGTTGTCGGGCTCATGATCGTGGGGCTTGCCACCTCGCAAGGCATACGGGCGCAATGGACCAGCAACGCCCTGCGTTTCGACGTGATGCTCGCCGCGGCGATCGTGTTCAATTTCGGTCTGTGCGTCCTCGCTGCCATGACGTTCGCGAGACTTGGGTGGCAAACCGCCGGTACCATCGGTCTCGTGAGCGGAAACCGCAACGTCACGCTCGTGTGGGCAGCGGCGAGCTTCGGTCTGCCGTCGCTGGCGGAAGGTTATGTCGCTGCGTGCGTCATCCCGGTCCTCGCGCTTCCCCTCATTATCAAGCTTTGTCTTAGACTACCTTCCTTCAGCCGCTTCATCCCACAAAACCGGTGATCCAAAGAGTGCATGCCTGACCTGGTACTCAAACAAAGGGCACGGCGCTTGCGGCGCCGTGCCCTTTGCAGTCCTGCAGTCTGTCTCAGCTATAAATCTCGAACAGTCCCGCGCCGCCCTGGCCGCCGCCGATGCACATCGTCACGACGCCCCACTTGGCCTTGCGGCGCTTGCCTTCCTGGAGGATGTGGCCGGTGAGACGCGCGCCGGTCATGCCGAACGGGTGGCCGATCGCGATCGAGCCGCCATTGACGTTGTATTTGTCGGGATCGATGCCGAGCTTGTCGCGCGAATAGAGACACTGGCTGGCGAAGGCTTCGTTGAGCTCCCAGAGATCGATGTCGTCGATCTTCAGGCCATGACGCTTCAACAGCTTCGGCACGGCAAAGATCGGGCCGATGCCCATCTCGTCCGGCTCGCAACCCGCCGCCGCCCAGGCGACGAAGCGGCCCATCGGATTGAGGCCGCGCTTCTCCGCGTCCTTGGCTTCCATCAGCACCACGGCCGCGGCGCCGTCCGACAATTGGCTGGCGTTGCCGGCGGTCACGAACTTGCCGGGGCCCCTGACGGGCTCGAGCTTGGCGAGACCTTCCAGCGTGGTCTCGGGCCGGTTGCACTCGTCGCGATCGACGACGTAGTCGACGATCGACTCGGCCTTGGTTGCCTTGTCGACCACTTTCATCTTGGTCTTCATCGGGACGATCTCGTCCTTGAACTTGCCCGCCTGCTGCGCGGAGGCCATGCGGCGCTGCGACTCCAGCGAATATTCGTCCTGATATTCACGGCTGAGATTGTAACGCTCGGCGACGATATCGGCGGTGTCGATCATAGCCATGAAGATCGCCGGCGCCGTCTTGAGCAGCTCGGGATCGATCGATTCCTTCGGCGTCCCGCCGCCCGGCATCGAGATGCTCTCGACGCCGCCTGCGACGATGCAGTCGGAACCGTCCGAGCGGATCGAGTTGGCGGCCATCGCAATGGTCTGGAGACCGGACGAGCAGAACCGGTTCACCGAGACGCCCCCGGTCGATTTCGGCATTCCTGCCAGCAGCGCGGCCTGGCGGCCGATGTTCGGCGCGCCATGGGCGCAATTGCCGAGATAGCAATCCTCGACATAGTCCTTCTCGACGCCGGCGCGATCGACCGCGTGCTGGATGGCGTGGGCCGCGAGCGACATCGGCGGGGTGATGTTGAACCCGCCGCGGCCGGATTTCGCGAGGCCCGTGCGTGCATAGGAAACGATGACGGCTTCACGCATTGTTTTCTCCCTTTTCGAACGATTTTGACCGGAGCGCCGGTCGAGGTCTTCTCGGCGCCATTGGTACACAATGTCCGGCGGTCGCGGGAGAAATAAAAAACGCCGCCCTCGCGAGAGGGCGGCGTTGTTCCGCGGGTCGGAATATGTCGGCGGATCAGAACGTCAGCGCCTTGACCTGCTTGACCTGCGGCAGGGCCTGCACCTTGGCGAGCAGATCGGCCGGCACCGCGCCGTCGACCTCGATCAGCGCGATGGCATCGGAGCCCGGCGCGACGCGGCCGAGATGGAAGGTCGCGATGTTGATCTTGGCATCGCCGAGCAGGCTCGCGAACTTGCCGATGAAACCCGGCTTGTCCTCGTTGGTCACGTAGATCATCGACTTGCCAAATTCAGCGTCGACGCGGATGCCCTTGATGTCGACCAGACGCGGCTTGCCGTCGGCATAGACCGTGCCCGAGACCGACCGCTCCTGCCGCTCGGTGGTGACCGTGACGGTGATCAGGCTTTCATAGTCGCTCTGGGCGGCGCGGACGATCTCGTCCACAACCATGCCGCGCTCCTTGGCGACGACGGGCGCGGAGACGACGTTGACCTCGCCCAGCATCGGCCGCAACAGGCCGGACAGCACGGCGGAGGTGATCGCCTTGATCTTCATCTCGGCGACGTGGCCTTCATAGGTGATCTCGACCTTGAGGATGCCGCTCTCGGTGAGCTGTCCCGCGAACGAGCCGAGCCTTTCGGCGAGCGCGATGAACGGCTTCAGCTTCGGCGCCTCTTCCGCCGTGATCGAGGGGAAGTTGACGGCATTCGAGATCGCGCCGGTGAGCAGGTAATCCGACATCTGCTCGGCGACCTGGAGCGCGACGTTCTCCTGCGCTTCGGTGGTGGACGCGCCGAGATGCGGCGTGCAGATCACGTTGGGATGACCGAACAGCACGTTCGCGGTGGCGGGCTCCTCGACGAAGACGTCGAAGGCGGCGCCTGCGATGTGCTTGGAATTCAAAGCGTCGACCACGGCCTGCTCGTCGACGAGGCCGCCGCGGGCGCAGTTGATCAGGCGCACGCCCTTTTTCATCTTGGTGATCGCGGCTGCGTCGATGATGTTCTTGGTCTTTTCGGTCAGCGGGGTGTGCAGCGTGATGAAGTCGGCGCGCTTGAAGAGGTCGTCGAGCTCGACCTTCTCGACGCCGATGTCCCTGGCGCGCTCCGGCGACAGGAACGGATCGAACGCGATCACCTTCATGCGCAGGCCGAGCGCGCGGTCGGCGACGATCGAGCCGATGTTGCCGCAGCCGACGACGCCGAGCACCTTGCCGGTGATCTCGACGCCCATGAAGCGGTTCTTCTCCCACTTGCCGGCCTGGGTCGAAGCGTCCGCCTGCGGAATCTCGCGCGCCAGCGCCAGCATCAGGGTGATGGCGTGCTCGGCGGTCGTGATCGAATTGCCGAACGGCGTGTTCATCACGATGATGCCCTTGGCCGTGGCGGCGGGAATCTCGACATTGTCGACGCCGATGCCAGCGCGGCCGATCACCTTGAGGTTGGTCGCCTTCTCGAGGATCTTCGCGGTCGCCTTGGTCGCCGAGCGGATCGCGAGACCGTCGTAATTGCCGATGATCTCGGCGAGCTTGTCCTTGTCCTTGCCGAGGTTGGGCTGGAAATCGACCTCGACGCCGCGGTCTTTGAAGATCTGCACGGCGGCGGGAGAGAGCGCGTCGGAAATGAGAACTTTGGGCTTGGTCATGGGAATGTGTCCTTCGCCGTCCCTGAGGGAGGATCGGCCCGAGGGCCGGAATGAGGAATTGCTCAGAAGCTCTTTGATCTCCCTCTCCCCGTTCTTACGGGGAGAGGGTTGGGGTGAGGGGCAGCCACGGGCGAAGTGCTCGTGGAGAGAGCCCCTCACCCGGATCGCTGCGCGACCCGGCCTCTCCCCGTAAGAACGGGGAGAGGCGAAGAAAGAAAACTTACGCCGCCTTGGCGAGCGTGGCCTTGGTCTCGGCGAAGGCCCAATCGATCCACTGGGTCAGCAGCGCGACATCGCTGGCCTCGACGGTGGCGCCGCACCAGATGCGCAGGCCGGCGGGCGCATCGCGGTAATAGGCGAAGTCGTAGCCCGCGCCTTCCTTCTCGACCAGCGCCACCAGCTTCTTGGAGAAGTCGGCCTGCGCGTCCTCGGAGAGCGAGGTGATCGCGGGATCGGTGAACTTCAGGCACACCGAAGTGTTGGAGCGGATCGCGGCGTCCTTGGCGAGGAAGTCGATCCAGGGCGTCTTCGCCTTCCAGTCGGCGAGCACCTTGGTGTTGGCGTCGGCGCGCGCGATCAGCGCCTTGAGGCCGCCGATCGACTTGGCCCAGTTCAGCGCGTCGAGATAATCCTCGACGCAGAGCATCGACGGCGTGTTGATGGTCTCGCCGACGAAAATGCCTTCGTTGATCTTGCCGCCCTTGGTCATGCGGAAAATCTTCGGCAGCGGCCAGGCCGGCTTGTAGGTTTCGAGCCGCTCCACCGCGCGGGGCGACAGGATCAGCATGCCGTGCGCGGCTTCGCCGCCGAGCGCCTTCTGCCAGGAGAAGGTGACGACGTCGAGCTTGGCCCAGTCGAGCGGTTGCGCGAACGCGGCCGAGGTGGCGTCGCAGATGGTCAGGCCTTCGCGGGTGGCGCTGATCCAGTCGGCGTTCGGCACGCGCACGCCCGAGGTGGTGCCGTTCCAGGTGAAGACGACGTCGGACTTCGGATCGACCTTGGAGAGGTCCGGGAGTTCACCGTAAGCCGCGTTGAGCTTGGTGACGTCCTTGAGCTTCAATTCCTTGACGATGTCGCTGACCCAGCCCTCGCCGAAGGATTCCCAGGCGAGCGTGGTGACGGGCCGCGCCCCCAGCATCGACCACAGCGCCATCTCGACCGCGCCGGTATCGGAGGCCGGCACGATACCGATGCGATAGTCAGCGGGCACTTCGAGCACTTCGCGCGTCAAATCGATCGCGAGCTTGAGCTTGGTCTTGCCGACCTTCGCGCGATGCGAACGGCCGAGCGCTGCGTCCTTGAGATTTTGGGCATTCCATCCGGGGCGCTTGGCGCAGGGGCCGGAGGAAAAATGCGGCACGTTCGGCCGCGAAGCGGGCTTCGCTACAGTCATCGTCTACCCTTCCAGATAGTAAGCCTCCCGTTGGGGGGAGGTGTCCCGCCGCGGCAGATACGGGAATCGGGAAGACCAGTCAAGGAAGTTCCGGGGCCTCACGCGCGAGTGATGGCGCCTCCGGTGCGATTTTGGGGGATTCGACCACGGCCAGCGCATTCAGCAAGTCCGTGGCATCGTTGATCAATTGCGCGGCGCGGCGACGGCTGCCGACTTTCAAAATGCATTTGTCATTGGCCTGCACGACGTAGTCGTTGCCGACCTTGATCATCGAATAGCTTGTCATCGAAATCCCCGAACCGACCGAGCCCGGTTTCAGACGCTCGCGTAGCACCGTTCGTTCCTGGTTCCACGTGAACGTCGAACGGGTAGTTTATCAGCTCTTAATATGAACGTACGCGCGATCCGATTTCGCTGATCGCGCAAGGCTCATGGCGTGCTGCGTCAAAAGCGGACAGTCATGCCGACGTGACTCGCGGTGAACCCAAGCCGCTTGTAGAACCGCTGCGCATCTGTTCGCGTCTGATGCGTCAGCAGTTCGACCAGATTGCAGCCGCGCGCTTTCGCTTCCGTCACCGCCCAATGCACCAATTGCTCGCCGATGCCGCGGCTGCGGCAATCGGAAGCAACGCGGACGTCTTCGAGCAGACCGCGCCGGCCGCCTTGCGAGCTGAGACCCGGCAGGATCGCGAGCTGCAGGCAGCCGACCACCCTGCCCTCGCTCTCGGCAACCACGAGCTGGATATTTTGATCGCGCTCGATCCGCGCGAATGCCTCGTAATAGGACGCAGGCAGCGGATCTTCCACGCGCTCGCGAGCGCTTCCGAGATGATCGTCGGCGAGCATCGCCACGATCGCAGCAACATCCTCGCGGCGCGCGGGACGAATGGAGACGGATTCGGCGTTCATAAAGTTACTCCTGCAGCGCGCCTTAACGCACCTTGGGAAGCCCGAGAAAGGTCTCGGCTTCGCCGATCCAGCGGCGGATGGCGGCATAACGACCGAGATCGAAGCCGCCTTCATGCGCGACGCGCGTATAGGCAAGCAGCGAGACGTCGGCAAGCGAAACGTCATCACCGGCGAAGAAGCGGTTTGCCGCCAGATGCTGCTCCATGCGATCTAGCGCCGCATAGCCGCGCTTGACCTTTTCAGGATCGAGCTCGGAGGCGTCCTTGCCGAGATAGACGAGCTGGAAGCGGCACACTGCGATGTAAGGCTCGTGGCTGTATTGTTCCCAGAACAGCCATTCGTCCATCTTGGCGGCGGTGAAGGCATCGCGCGGAATGAGCGCGCTGTCGCGCGCGAGATAGCGGATGATGGCATTGGATTGCGCCAGAGTGCGGCCGTCGTCGAAAGCGACGGTGGGCACCTGGCCGGCACCGTTCATCTCGAGGAACTGCGGCGTGCGGCTTTCGCCCTTGCGAGTGTCGGTCTCGATCCACTGGTAGGGCAGCGCGAGCTTGTCGCAGACCCACTTCACCTTCAGACAATTGCCGGAATTGGTGTCGCCGTAGATCCGCATCGCTGCCCCCCGCTTCTGGAGACAGAGCATCAGGACTGACCGGGCCTGTCAATTGCCCCAGCGCGCAGGATCAGAACTTGTAGCCGAGGCCAGCACGGACGGTGTTGATGCTGGTGTCAACTGCGGAAGAGAAGCGGATGTATTCGTACTCCGCACGCATGAACAAGCCACCGACCAGATTGACATCGACACCAAGGCCGGCGGTGTAGCCGTAGATTAGGTGATTATGCTGGGCGTTGGTCGAGCTCAACGGCTGTAGCGCCGTGTAAGTCCCCAGCTGGGTCGTGCTCACGCGATCCTGCACATGGGCCGTCTGCACGATATCGGCATTGCCGAGCGCGGCACCCGCGAACATGTACGGCAGGAAACATCCCCAGGCGTAACCAGCGCGACCGCGAAACGTCCCCATGTCGCTGATGCTGATCGACGATGTGGAGGTCGCCGTGACGTCATGGAAGTTGCCGTCAGACAGCGCAACGGGGCTGACGCGTCGCTCGCTAGCCGACGCCATTCCGCCGAACTTGCCGTGCAACCAACTCACTTCGAGACCCATCACGACGTCGTCCCACTGCGCGTTGTACCCGACGAAGGCACCGTAGCCGGTCGTGCGCTGCGAAGCTTTGCCGAGTCCGAGATTCCACTGCGAGACGCCCATTTCCGCCTCGATCAACGTGTCGGCCAGCAATGAAGCCATCATGTTTTTGGTCGAGCCGTTGAAGTTCTCGTCGGACGAACCATAGCCAGCCTGGGCGCCGATATAGCTGCCTTGCCAGTTGACGTTGGACTTGCTCAGACCGTCGGTGAAGCTGCCGCGCAGGATGGGAAGATCGGAGAGATCAGCCGCGTGCGCGGCAGACACCGTCCCTAACATCGCCGCCGCCAACATCAGCCTACGCATTGCAACGCTCCATCGAACTCGAACTTTCACTGATGATCATGGCTCGTTAACCTTAACCAATGGTTGCGCCGGAGGCTTTCATCGCCGCACGCCATGAAAAATACGCAAAGCAAAACGGCGCGGGATGATCCCGCGCCGTTAAGATGTCTTAAGCGATGAGGCTTGCGATCAGCCCTTGGTGACGAGCGGCGGCATGTAGGCCGGCGTCGGGCTGTTCAGCTCCCAGCGCACGCCAAGCTTGACGTCGTGCGAGGTGATCTCCTTGACCTTGATCGAGGTCGGGCCGGAGGCGCTGTTGTCGAACAAGCGATAGTTGCCGGGCGCGCCGTCGCCGAGGTTCATGTAGCTGTAGGCCAGTTCGACGGTGAAGCCGGGATTGACCTTGTAAGCGAGACCCGCATGTGCGGCGTACGCCAAGTTCCACTTTCCGTTGTCGGCGAAGTAGGCGACGCTGTTGGACAGCACGCCGCCGCTGTACGACACGCCGTCATCGCGGAAGCCGCTGATCTTGTTGTAGGAGCCGCCGACGCCGGCGCCGATGAACGGGGTGATGCACCACCAGGTGCCGAGGTCAACGTAGGCGTTGGCCATCACGACCCACTCGGACTTGCTGCCGGTGTAGTTGTTGACGCCGACGAAGCCGGGTCCAACGACGTTGTCGCTGCCGTGCAGATTGGCTTTGCCACGGTACTGGCCGATCACATCCGTGCGGAACCAGTTATTGAAGCGGTAGCCAACGCCGAGATCGAACAGCGGCGAGGAGTCGAAGCCGAGCCCCTCCGTCGTCTTCGAATACCCAGCCGGCAGGGCGCCGTCGATGCGCTTGGCGCTCTGGTTGGTCATGCCGACGTCGCCGCGGAGATACCAGCCGCCGAAGTCGGCGGGCGGAGCCGGGGGCGCGTACATCGGAGGGGGCGCCGCGATCGGCATGTCGGCGGCGAACGCCATCGAGGAGATCAGGGTTGCCGCACCCGCGGCAAGGAGAGACTTAACGCTACGCATTGGCTTCGTCCTTTTGGCCGGTGAGGCAATACGGCGCCTCACGTTCTGGAAACTCACGGCCCGGACGATGCCAGCAAATGTTTAAGCGCCACTTAACCCTAATTTTTAAGGTTGATTTTTTCTAACCGCACACGCGTATGCGACGCGAGCGTTGCAAAAATGCAGCGCAAACGCGACGCCGTCGCCGCATGTCCTAACGATGTATGAAGCCGCGTTGCAGCAAGACAGGATTTGTTAACGCGCGTGCCGCGGCAGCTTGGGCAGGAACACCGCAAGCAGGCCGATCGCAGGCAGATAGGCGCAGACCTGGTAGACGAACGCGATCGAAGTGTGGTCGGCGAGCTTGCCGAGCACGGCGGCGCCCAGGCCGCCGATGCCGAACGCGACACCGAAGAACACGCCGGAGATCATGCCGAAGCGGTGCGGCACAAGCTCCTGCGCGAACACGATGATCGACGACGTCGTCGAGGAGATGATCAGGCCGATGACGACTGATAGCACCGCACTCGCATAGAGCCCGGTATAGGGGAGCGCCAGCGTGAACGGCAGCGCTCCCAGGATCGAGATCCAGATCACGATCTTGCGGCCGAAGCGATCGCCCAGGGGACCACCGAGAAAAGCGCCGACCGCGTTCGCCGCGAGGAAAATGAAGAGATACATCTGCGCGGCTTGCGTCGACACGCCGAAGCGGTCGATCAGATAGAAGATGTAGTAGCTCGACAGGCTCGAGACGTAGAGCTGTTTCGAGAACAGCAGCGCGACCAGCACGAGGAGCGCAACGACGACGCGACGCGAGCTCGGCGCGTCGGGATGGGCTTGAGCCACCGCGGTCTTCTTCGCCTTGATCTGCGGTTCGTACCAGCGGCCGATGCGCCAGAGGATGAGGATCGCGAGGAAGGCGATCGAGGAAAACCAGGCGATGCTGCCCTGCCCGAACGGCACGACGATGAGCGCGGCCAATACCGGTCCCATCGAGGTGCCAAAACTGCCGCCGAGCTGGAACACCGATTGCGCAAAACCGTAGCGGCCGCCGGAGGCGAGCCGCGCGATGCGCGCCGATTCGGGATGAAACACCGCCGAGCCGAGACCGACCAGCGCGGCCGCAACGAGGATGACGAGATATTGGTGGGCGGCGCTGAGCAGCAACAGACCGAAGAAGGTCGAGGCCATGCCGATCGACAGCGAATAGGGCTGCGCCTTCTTGTCGGTGTAGTGGCCGACCACCGGCTGGAGCAGCGATGCCGTGAACTGGAAGGCCAGCGTGATCATGCCGATCTGCGCGAAGTCGAGCGCATAGGTGTCCTTCAGGATCGGATACACCGAAGCGATCAGCGACTGCATGGTGTCGTTGAGGAAGTGCGAGAAGCTGATGCCGGCAAGCACGACATAGGCCGGCCCCGCGGCCTTGGCTGCTTGTGCCACGTCGCTGACGATGACGGGTTCGGTCAGCGCTTCCCCTGAGACGACGACAGGCTTGTTCAATGGAGCATCCCGGCGGGCGCGGCAGATTGCCGCGACAAGCTAGTTACGCTGCGCGCGGCGACCGATCCACCGCCAATCGTCGATGGCTGGGATGCGCTTCGCTCCATCCCTTGCGGGAGTTCGTAGCGTAGCGCCTCAGGCCGCGGCCTGCCCGAGCGCGGAGACGATGGTATCGACGACGTCCTCGACCAGGATGCGATCCTCGCCCTCGCCCATGACGCGGATCACCGGCTCGGTGCCGGAGGAGCGGATCAGCAGGCGGCCGTGGCCGTTGAGACGCTGCTCGCCGTCGGAGATCGCCGATTTGACGTCGGAATTGTCGAGCGGCTTGCCGCCCTTGTGACGGACGTTCTTCAGGATCTGCGGCAGCGGATCGAAACGGTGGCAGACTTCCGACACCGGGCGGCGCAGCTTCTGCACCACGGCAAGCACCTGCAACGCGGCAACGAAGCCGTCGCCGGTGGTGGCGTAGTCGGACAGGATGATGTGGCCGGACTGCTCGCCGCCGAGATTGTAGCCGCCGTTCAGCATCTGCTCGAGCACGTAGCGATCGCCGACCGGCGTGCGCACGAGATCGAGCCCCTGCGCATTGAGGAAGCGCTCGAGCCCGAGGTTCGACATCACGGTGGCGACGATGCCGGATCGCGACAGCCGGCCGTCTTCCTTCCAGCTTTGCGCGATCACCGCGAGCAGCTGGTCGCCGTCGACGATGTGACCGCGCTCGTCGACCAGGATGACGCGATCGGCGTCGCCGTCGAGCGCAATGCCGATGTCGGCGCGCATCTCGCGGACCTTCTTCGACAGTGCTTCCGGCGAGGTGGAGCCGCATTCCTTGTTGATGTTGAAGCCGTCGGGCTCGACCCCGATCGGAATCACGTCGGCGCCCAGCTCCCACAGCGCTTCCGGCACCACCTTGTAGGCGGCGCCATTGGCGCAATCGACCACGACGCGCAAGCCGTCGAGCGACAGATCGCGCGGCAGCGTGCGCTTGGCGAACTCGATGTAGCGATCATGCACGCCGTCGATGCGGCGGGCGCGGCCGAGACTGGCGCTCTGGGCGAGACGCTTGTCGATGGGTTCGTCGAGCAGCTGCTCGATCTGCTTCTCGACGTCGTCGGAGAGCTTGAAGCCCTGCGGGCCGAACAGCTTGATGCCGTTGTCCTCGAACAGATTGTGCGAGGCGGAGATCATCACGCCGAGATCGGCGCGCATCGACTTGGTCAGCATCGCGACCGCCGGCGTCGGCATCGGGCCGACCAGCAGCACGTCCATCCCGACCGAGGTGAAGCCCGCAACCATCGCGTATTCGATCATGTAGCCGGACAGGCGGGTATCCTTGCCGATCACGACCCTGTGGCGGTGGTCACCGCGCTGAAACGCCAGGCCTGCGGCCTGGCCGACCTTGAGCGCGAGCTCCGGCGTGATCAGTCCGTTGGCGCGGCCCCGGATCCCGTCCGTCCCGAAATATTTGCGGCTCATCTCGTCCCCCACGCGACAACCAGGGACCCCCAATACAACCTGCGGGTGCCTTGGCGGGACCCGCATCCCTGATGTGCTGAGGTCTTATAAAGCCATCGCGGCTAACTTGGCTTCAAAAAATATGATAAATCATTACGGAACCGGGCAGGCCTCGGCGCTGATAACGTCTTGTTAACATTATATTTCCAGCGAGGACGCCGGAACAGGGCGGAACCCGCTCCTAGTCCGAGCGCTTCACATGGCCGTCCCCGCGGCTCGGCGCCGGCTGGGTGACATTGACGGGATCGGAGCCCGGAAAGGTCTCTTCCAGACCTTCTTCCAGCGCTTCCTCGAGATCATGCTTCTCCTTGATCTCCTCCGGCGTCGGTCCGGTGTGCGGCCTGGTCATGGCGCCCTCCTCTCCACAAAGGATTTGCAAACGATTTGGCTGTGCATCCAACCATGCTAGATGACCCCTCGATCTTCCGATGCAAGACTCATCCGCTACTTCCGATGCAGACTCTTCCGATACAAGACGGGCCGGGGAAACGTTCATGAAGCACATCACCTGTATCGACGATCTTCGCACACTGCATCAGCGCCGCGTGCCGAAGGCGTTCTTCGATTATTGCGACCGCGGCTCCTACGCCGAGGAAACGCTGCGCGCCAACCGCGAAGACATGCAGGCGATCAAGTTCCGCCAGCGCATTCTGGTCGACGTCTCCAAGCGCGACACCGCGACCACGATCCTCGGCGAGCCCTCGACCATGCCGCTGATGCTCGCGCCTGTGGGCCTGCTCGGCATGCAGCATGGCGACGGCGAGATCCATGCCTGCCGCGCCGCGCAAGCCGCCGGTATCCCGTTCACGCAGTCGACGATGTCGATCTGCTCGATCGAGGACATCGCGGCCAGTGTCGAGAAGCCGTTCTGGTTCCAGCTCTACGTGATGAAGGACCGCGGCTTCATCAAGGAATTGATCCAGCGCGCGATCGCCGCGAAATGTTCCGCGCTGGTGCTGACCGTCGATCTTCAGGTCATCGGCCAGCGCCACGCCGACATCAAGAACGGCATGACGGTCCCGCCGGAATGGTCGCTCTCGAAGCTGATCGACTTTGCCACCAAGCCGACCTGGGTGTCGGGCGTGCTCCGGGGCAAGCGCCGCACCTTCGGTAACATCGCCGGCCATGTGAAGAACACCGGGGACCTCAATCGCCTCGCGGAGTGGACGGCGTCGCAGTTCGATACGTCCCTGAACTGGAAGGACGTCGAGTGGGTCCGCAGCATCTGGCCGGGCAAGCTGATCATCAAGGGCATTCTGGACGTCGAGGACGCCGAGGAAGCCGCCAAGACCGGCGCGCAGGCGCTCGTCGTCTCGAACCATGGCGGCCGTCAGCTCGACGGCGCGCCGTCATCGATCGAGGTGCTGCCCGAGATCGCCGAGGCGGTCGGTGACAGGATGGAGATCATGTTCGACGGCGGCATTCGCTCCGGCCAGGACGTGATGCGCGCGCTCGCGCTCGGCGCAAAGTCCTGCATGATCGGCCGCGCTTACGCCTATGGCCTCGGCGCCGGCGGCCAAGCCGGCGTCGCCAAGGCGATCGACATCATCCAGAAGGAGCTGCTCACCACCATGGGCCTGTGCGGCGTCAACAGGATCGACGAAATCGACGAGCATATCATCGCGATGTAAGGCGCAGCGGCAGTGCCGTAGGGTGGGCAAAGCGAAGCGTGCCCACCAATTCGCAAAATCGCAGGAAAGTGGTGGGCACGGCGCTTCGCGCCTTTGCCCACCCTACGATTTCAGCGTTCGCCCTCACATCGGCGGCGTCACCCCGTCGCGGCCGACGTTGACCCGGTTGGCTTCCAGCGAACCATCGTCCTTCTTCACCGCGCCGAAAATGATCAGCTTGGCGCCGGGCTTGAGCTCGGATTTGTCGCTGGCCACGAAGGTGACGATCGGCGTGTCCGGGGGCACCACGACTTTCTTCTCGCCGTCCTTGTACTTGACCGTGATGTTCTGGCCGTCGGTGCCCTTCACCGTCTGCGCCACGGTGGCGTTGGTCATGGTCGAGTTGGCGCGCGCGTCCCAGGGGCGGAAACCTTCGGCCGCGCCGCGCTGGTTTTCGGGGAAGATGTGCACCGCGATCGCCTTCTGGGTGCCGTCGGGCTCCGGCAGGCCGGTGACGCCGATATAGGAACCGTCCTTGATCTCCGACAACGACGTCTTCACCACCGCGAAGACCGCGACGTTGTCGGTCATGCGCACCTTCACGTCGCTGCCTTCTCGGGTCTTGATGCCGAGCGTGTTGCCGTCGACGCTCTCGATGGTGCCGCGGATACGCACCGTCGGCGTCTGCTGCGCCAGGGCAGATGACGTGACGATGCAGGCGGCGAATGCGGCAACGCCAACGCGTGATATCCAGGTTGATTTCGACATGTTGTTAGTCTCCGTTTACATCGGCGGCGTCAGGCCGTCGCGGCCGACGCTGACGCGACTGGTTTCGAATGAGCCGTCCGGCAGCTGCTTCATGAAGGCGATGACCTTGGCGCCGGCCTTCAGATCGGATTTGTCGCCGGGCACGAAGGTCACCACCGGCGTATTGTCGGCGACGAACACCTTCTTCTCACCGTCCTTGTACTTGACCAGCAACGTATGGCCGTCATTGCCGACCACGCTCTCCGCCACGGTCGCATTGGTCATGCTGGAGTTGGGCTTGAGGTCATAGGGGCGCGAGCCCTCGCCGGTGCCGCGCATGCTCTCCGGAAACACGTGGACCTCGACCGCGTTCGCGCCGCCGTCCGGTCCCGGCACGGTGGTGGCGCCGACAAAGGAGCCGGGCTTGATGTCGGCAAGTGAAATCCTGGTAATGCCCGACACGTTCACGTCGGAGGCGATGTGCAGCTTGACGTCCTCGCCGCTGCGCGCCTTGACCTGCATCGTGTCGCCATTGACGCTTTCGATCGTGCCGCGCACGCGCGTCGGCACCGGCGCTCTTTGCGCAAGTGCCGAGAGGGTCGAGACGGCCACCATCGCGACGGCGATGAGCGGACGTGTGAAAGTTGCACGTTGAACAGACATGATGGTCTCCGATTGCGCCCTATTGTCCCTACGGACATAGAACTCCGGAGATTACGCGCTATTCTCTCAAGTCTTTGTGAGATCGGCCTCGACCAGCGCGCGCAGCTCGGCCGTGACCTGCGGCCGTTGGCCGAACCACAGCTCGAAGCCGCGGACCGCCTGATGCAGCAGCATGCCGAGGCCGTCGGCGGTCTTCAGCCCGCGCGCCTGTGCGGCCGCGAGCAGCGGCGTCACCAGCGGGACATAGACGAGATCGGCGACCACGGCGCCATCCGGCAGGCGCGCCACGTCAAGGTCGAGTGAAGGCTGGCCGTGCATGCCGAGCGAGGTCGTGTTCACGAGAAGGTTTGCACGCGGCAGAATGTCGTGGATGCTGTCCCACGCAACAGGATGCACGTTCGGCCCGAACTGCCCTGCAAGCATCTCGGCCCGGGCGATGGTGCGATTGGCGAGATGGACGCAGCTGATGCCGCGTTCGAGCAACCCGAACACGATGGCGCGCGCCGAGCCGCCGGCGCCCAGCACCAGCGCCTCGCTGGCTGCGTCCCAGCCGGGCGCGCTGGCATCGAGATTGCCGATGAAGCCCTCGACGTCGGTGTTGGTCGAGCGCAGCTCGCCGTCCGCAAACCACAGCGTGTTGGCCGCACCGACCGCCCGCGCGCGGGCATCGGGCGTCGACAGCTCAAGTACGCCCTCCTTGTGCGGGATGGTGACGTTGGCGCCGACGAAGCCGCGCAGCGACAGCCGCAGCACGAAATCGCGCAAATTATCGGGTGGAACCGCCTCGATGACATAGCCGCCCTCGATCCCGAGCGTGCGCAGCCAGTAACGATGGATCAGCGGCGAACGCGAATGCGCAGCCGGCCATCCGATCAGACAGGCTGCGGGAGCCTTGGTCACGGTCGTCCTCCCCTGGGGTCGTTTCGGAGGCGATCCATTTCGCGTCCCGCAGGCGCTGTCAAGCGCGCGGGCCGTCTCGGGAGAGGCTCGACGTCAGGTCGTGCCCGCCTCGCCGGCCGCGGGGTGCGCCGCGCCGCCCTTGATGTCGGCGACCGCACGCGCGATGGTCTCACGATAGCGGGCGCGCGGCGGCGTGACGCCATGGGTGAGCAGCGCGCGGCGGACCGCAGGCGACGCCCCCGTGATGAACAGCCGGATGCCCTGGCGGTGGGCCTTGGCGGCGACGCGGCCGAGCACGTTGGCCGCGGTCGAATCCAGGAACGGCACCGCGGCGAAATCGACCACGAATCCCTTGCGCTTGTCGGCGATGCCGTCGAGCACACTGCCGATCGCCGAGGCCGCGCCGAAGAAGAACGCGCCGGTGATGCGATAGACCAGCACGTCGCGATCGACCGCGAGCGCGGGGTCGTAAGGCACGCGCTCGCCATTTTCGTCGTCGGGACGATCGGCCGCCACCATCGGCGAACGTTCCTCGATGCCCGTCATTTCCGCCATACGATGGATGAACAGCACCGCGCCAAGCGCGAAGCCGACCAGAATGCCTTCGGTCAGATCGCGGAAGATGGTGAGCAGGAAGGTTGCGAGCAGCACGACGGCATCGCCCCATGACGAGCGCAGGAGCGTCGCGAATTCGTGCTTCTCCGCCATGGTCCAGGCCACCACGACGAGCACGGCGGCGAGCGCGGCCAGCGGGATGTAGCTCGCGAGCGGCGCTGCGATCAGCATGAACAGCAGCAGGAAGACCGAATGCAGCATGCCCGCGAGCGGCCCCCGCGCGCCGGCGCGGATGTTGGTCGCGGTACGCGCGATCAGCCCCGTGACGCAAATGCCGCCGAACAGCGCCGCGCCGACATTGGCGGCGCCTTGCGCCACCAGCTCGCAATTGGAGCGGTGACGGCGTCCGGTCATGCCGTCTGCCACCACCGCCGACAGCAGCGATTCGATGGCGGCGAGCAACGCGAAGGAGATCGCATCCGGCAGCACGGCGGTCGCCTTTGCGAGCGAGAACGCAGGCAAGGCCGGCGAGGGCAGTTCGCGCGGAATGCCGCCGAAGCGCGAGCCGACGGTCTCGACTGGCAGCGACAGCACGGCACATGCGACCGCCGCGAGCACGACTGCAATCAGGATACCCGGCCAGGACGGCAGCCAGCGTCGCAGGCCCGCGATGATGGCAATGCTGACGATCGCGACCGCGACGGCCGACGGATTGACGGTGTGCAGGCCCCCGGCAAGCGCGACGAGTTTCGGAACGAATTCGCTCGGCTCTTTCGCGAGGAGCGTGATCCCGCCGAGATCGCGCAGCTGGCTGGCGAAGATGATGACGGCGATGCCGGCCGTGAAGCCGACCGTCACCGGATACGGAATGAACTTGATATAGGTGCCGATCCGCAGGAAGCCCGCAGCGATCAGGAACAGGCCCGCCATAAGCGTGGCCAGGATCACGCCGTCGACCCCGTGACGGTCGGCGGTCGCCGCAACCAGCACGATGAAGGCGCCGGCGGGACCGCCGATCTGGAATCGGCTGCCGCCGAGCAGTGAGGCAATGAAGCCGCCGACAACAGCGGTGTAGAGTCCGCGGTCGGGCGTCACGCCCGAGGCGATCGCGATTGCCATCGACAGCGGCAACGCGACGATCGCGACCGTGAGGCCCGCGAACACATCGGCGCGGAAATCCGATAGGCCATAGCCCTCGCGCCATACGGTGACGAGCTTTGGCAGATAGAGTTCGGTAAAGGTCGGCCGACGAAGCTGGTGCAGCTTGCCTGCGTGTTCGCCTGTGATGCTCATTTCAGCAAAATGCTCCGCTGCCCACGACGCTCCGATGCATCGTGCGGCCGCGTATCGGGGCGCGACGGTGCGTTAGTTAAGACTGCTCCCGAGCATGATCATTGCGGGATCACGCCCCCACCCGACGCGGCGGCCCCGGCTCCCTCAGCCGAACGCCACGTCCGCCGCCTTCGCTGCGCGCCTGTTCGCCGATCAGCTCGACGCCGGCCCGATCAAAGGCTTCGACCACCTTCATCAAGGTCTCGACCACGCCGCGAACGTTGCCGGTGCTCGCCTCCATCCGCTGAATGGTCGGCAGCGATACGCCTGCAAGCTCCGCCAAGGCCCTCTGGTCAATGCCGAGCAGCGCGCGCGCGGCCCGCATCTGGAACGACGTGATCACCTTGGCCTCACGTATGAACGATTATAAATGATGTCTGGAGCATGCACAATGATGTAAAATACATCATTCCAAGGCCGGTGCAAGGGGAAGCTCGCCATGCGAGCCATCCGTCTCCACCGTCATTGCGAGGAGCGAAGCGACGAAGCAATCCAGAATTCCTCCGCGGAAAGACTGGGTTGCTTCCGCCTTCGCTAAGGCTTCGGCGGACAAGTCGCTGCGCTCGCAATGACGGTTGGGAGGAGAGCGTGAGTCTAACCTTCACCACGCCAATGGTGACAGCCCCTCACCCCACCCTCTCCCCGTAAAGAACGGGGAGAGGGAGTGAGACAGTGATACGTCCCTCACTGCGAGAGGCCGATCACGCCGCGTGCTGATGCGCTGCGATGATCTGGTCGGCGGCGCGGCCCGTGACTTCGGCCATGTGGTCGAACTGGCGGGTGAAGCTGCCGGCGCCGGCCGTGGCCGAACGCAATTCGACGATCAACTCGCCGATCTCGGCTTCCGGCATCATGGCGCGGACGCAGTCCCATCCGCTCCAGCCGTCGCGGGTGTCGAAGCCGAGGATCTGGCCGCGCCGCGCCGACAGGATCGCATTGATCTTGGCGGTGGCGTCGGTCGGGCAGACGATCTCGACCACGTGGATCGGCTCCAGCAGCACCGACTGGCATTGCGGCAGGCCTTCGTTGAGCCCGACCCGCGCCGCCGTGCGAAAGGCGAGGTCGGAGGAATCGACGCTGTGATAGGAGCCATCGGTCAGCGTCACCTGCAAATCGGTGACCGGGAAACCGAGCGGGCCACGCGCAAGCCCGTCGACGACGCCCTCTTCCACCGCGCCGATATAGTTGCGGGGCACCGCACCGCCGACCACCTTCTCGGCGAATTTGAAGCCCTCGCCGCGCGGCAGCGGCCTGATGTCGAGCACGACATCGCCGAACTGGCCATGGCCGCCGGACTGCTTCTTGTGGCGGCCGCGCTGGACGATCGGCTTGCGGATGGTTTCCTGATAGCCGATCGCGGGCGGATGCGAGGCAACCTTGACGCCGAAACGGTCGCGCAGCCGCTCGCTCGCGACGCGCAAATGCATCTCGCCCTGCCCCCACAGCACCGTGTCGTGGGTCTGCGCGTTCATCACGAAGACGAGCGATGGATCCTCCTCGTGCAGCCGCATCAGCGCCTGGCCGAGCTTGACGTCGTCCTTGCGGTCGGTGGCCGCAACCGAGATCGCGAGCACCGGCGGAGTGGGCTCGCTGGCGGCAAGCGCTGCCGGCTGGGTCTTGCCGTTCGAGACCGTGTCGCCGGTCTTGATCGGGTCGAGCTTGGCGAGCGCCACCGTGTCGCCGGCTTCCGCCGCGGCACGCTTGGTGTCGTAGGCTCCAGTGACGGCGAGGATGCCGGAGATGCGGCTGGCCCCGCCGGAGGAGGATTGCAGCGTGGCACCGTCGTCGAGATGGCCGGCGAGCATCCGCGTCAGCGACAGCTTGCCACCGTGCTGCGAATGCAGCGTCTTGAAGACGAAGCCGAGGGCGTCCCTGGTCTCGGGAACGCCGAGACGTTTTGCGGTCTCCGCGATACCGGGCGCCTCGTGGCGCAACGCTTTCATCAAGCGCAGCACGCCGTTTTCGCGTGCGGCGGCGCCAAGCAACACGGGGCAGATCAGCCCGTCGCGCAATTCGCGGGCGAGATCGTCGAACACGGCATCGCGCGGCGGCTGGATGTCCTCGAGCAGCTGCTCCATCAGCGCATCGTCGTGATCGGCGAGCTTCTCCAGCATCGAGAAGCGGGCCTCCTTCTCGCGATCGAGATCGCCGCCTTGGAGCGCGACCACTTCGGAGGCCTTGTGCTCGCGGTAAATGAACGCGCGCTCCAGCGCGAGATCGACGAAGCCCTCGATCAGCTCGTCCTTCCAGATCGGGATCTGGCGCAGCACCAGCGGCACGCGCGAGGCGGGCTGGAGCATCTCGAGCGTCTCGCGGATGCGCTTGTTGGCGCGGTCGATCTTGTTGAGGAACAGGAAACGCGGGATCTTCAGCTCCTCCAGTTCGCGCAGGATGATCTGAAGCTGCGGCAGCTTCTTCTCGTCGGCTTCGCAGACCACGATTGCGGCATCGACCGCGGGCAGCGCGGCGCGCATGTCGTGGGCAAATTCGACGGAACCGGGACAATCGAGGAAGGTGTAGCTGTCGCCCATGAAACTCGTGGTGACGGCAGTCAGCCCGACGGTCATCTTGTGATGACGGGCCTCTGGCGTGGCGTCGCCGACGGAGGTTCCGGCGTCGACGCTGCCGGCGCGCGGGATTGCGCCGGTTCGTGCCATGATCGCTTCGAGAAGTGTGGTTTTACCGCTTTGGAAAGGGCCCACCAGCGCGATGCACCGTGGACCTCGGGGACTTCTGACGTCTTGTCCCATTCGCCGCCTCCTTGGTGTGGAGCTCGGCCCATGATTGGGTCGGCAAACGCCGATGCTCTGCCCGTCCCCGAGATTTGGCAAGCATCAAACGTCGCTGCGGTGCGTCGTTGCCGGAATCGCGTCGGAGCGACGCGATTCGCCCACGGGAGTTGTTAGCGGCCCGGGCGGAGTTCCAGGCTCTCGAGGCCGGCGGCGACGTTGAGGCCGACCTGGCCCTGCACGCTGAGCGGCTGGAGCGCGATCGAATTATTGGAGCCGCCGACCAGCACGTTGCCGCCGAGGCCGACACCGACCGAGGCGCTGCCCTGCGCACCGGCATAGGTGCCGGCGAGGTCGCCCGGTCCGAGTCGGTTCACCGGCGCGAACACGCCCCACGCCAAAGCCGTCTCCTGAGTAATGCCGATATCCAGGCCCACCTTGCGGATGGTCGCGACGTAACGGTCGTCCGGCAAACCATCGACTCGCAGCACACAGCCGAGATTGGTCACCGATCCCACGATGAAGCCCACGCTGGCGCCGCCGCGGCATTCGAGCACGCCCACCTGCACCATCCGCGATTGCGCGCTGGCGCCCGCAACGGAGGCAACGAGGCTCGCAAGTGTGAGCCCGGCGAGGAGGAGTGAACGGCGCATGAATATCTCCGGCGATGAATGTGATGCGAGCAGAGAGAGCACGGCACACGCCGCGCGGTGGTCTATGCCACAACAGTTCTGTGCGTGCCAGAACGAACGCAGAGAATTGGTGCGCTGTCTTCCCTTCTCCCCTTGTGGGAGAAGGTGGCGCGAAGCGCCGGATGAGGGGTTATCTCCGCGAATGTTGTCGCGAGAGGATCACGTGCGGAGATAACCCCTCACCCGTCTCGCCGCTTCGCGGCGATCCACCCTCTCCCACAAGGGGAGAGGGGAACACCGCGTGTCGCGACAGCCTTAGCGCAGATTGCCGCAGAAGCGCTGGATGCGCTTGCAGGCGTCTTCGAGGTCCGAGGTCTTGGTCGCGTAGGAGATGCGGAACGCGGGGCCGAGGCCGAAGGCCGAACCCTGCACCACGGCGACGCCTTCGGTCTCGAGCAGTTCGGTCACGAACGTCTCGTCATTGTCGATCACCTTGCCCGACGGCGCGGTCTTGCCGATGGTGCCGGCGCAGGACGGATAGACGTAGAAGGCACCCTCGGGACGCGGGCACTCGATGCCCTTGGCCTGGTTGAGCATGGAGACGACGAGGTCGCGGCGCTCCTTGAAGACCTTGTTGTTGGCGGGAATGAAATCCTGCGGACCGTTCAGCGCCTCAACCGCGGCCCATTGCGCAATCGACGACGGGTTCGAGGTCGACTGCGACTGGATCGTCGACATCGCCTTGATCAGCTGCGCCGGGCCGCCGGCATAGCCGATGCGCCAGCCGGTCATGCAATAGGCCTTCGACACGCCGTTCACGGTGAGCGTGCGGTCGTAGAGTTTCGGCTCGACCTGCGCGACCGTGGTGAACTGGAAGTCGTCATAGACGAGATGCTCGTACATGTCGTCGGTCATCACCCAGACGTGGGGATGCTTGACCAGGACGTCGGTGAGCGCCTTGAGCTCGGTCCTGGTGTAGGCAGCTCCCGTCGGATTCGACGGCGAGCACAGGATCACCCATTTGGTCTTCGGCGTGATCGCGCGCTCCAGCGCCTCGGCCTGGAGCTTGAAGCCGGTCGCCGCGGTGCAGACCACCGGCACCGGCTCGCCGCCGGCGAGCGCCACCATCTCGGGATAGCTGACCCAGTACGGCGCGCGGGGATGATCACCTCGTCGCCCGGATTGATGGTTGCCATCAGCGCGTTGTAGAGCACCTGCTTGCCGCCGGTGCCGACGATGATCTGGTTCGCCTTGTAGACGACGCCGTTCTCGCGCTGAAACTTGGCGATGATGGCTTCCTTCAACTCGGGAATGCCGTCGACCGCGGTGTACTTGGTCTTGCCGGCTTCGATGGCGTGGATCGCGGCCAGCTTGATGTTGGCGGGCGTGTCGAAGTCGGGCTCGCCGGCGCCAAGACCGATGACGTTGCGGCCCGCCGCTTTCAGCGCACGTGCTTTATCCGTGACCGCGATGGTCGCGGACGGCTTCACACGGTCGAGCGCAGCGGCAAGGAAGGACATCGTCATCTCCTGACAAGCGTCGTGAACCCTTTGGCTTCACGACTCCGATTGTGGGAATGCGCCACCCTAAAACGAGTGCCGTTGCACCGCAAGAAACTTCGGTCCGATCCCGCAAAAGTTTACGTGTCTGGCGCGCATCAAGTCGTGATTTTCCGCAATTTTCCGCAACTTTGCCGGGCAAATCCCACATATCCGACAAGGCGTGTCCTCGGAGCAATTTTGCGCCCTTCGAGACGCCCATGAAGCTGACGGCAGTCCGGCGCTCGAGAGATCAGCGGTCGAGGCGATCACGACCGTTCAACCCTCTCACACAAATGCGCCGAACCATGCGGCCGCGTTGACGCAAGCGTGAACTGAGTTGGATGGTCGCATGGAAATGATCTTCCGCCGCATTGCAATGCGGTAGGGTTTTCGAGTTTTTCTATCGGCCGGGTCTTGCGGCGGATTCGCATCGGCATCATTGTTTAGCCGCGTTGCGAGGCAACAAGCGCCGCGCCCTCCCGTCTTCCGGAATCATCCCCAGAATGTACAAGCTCTATTCGATGCAGCGCTCGGGCAACAGCTACAAGGTCCGCCTTGCGCTGGCGCTGCTGAACTTGCCTTACGAAGCGGTCGAGGTGGACATTCTGCGCGGCGAGAGCCGCACCCCGGACTTCCTGGCCAAGAACCCGTCAGGCCAGGTGCCGCTGCTCGAGGTCGGCGACGATCGCTATCTCGCCGAGTCCAACGCCATTCTCTGGTACGTCGCCGTCGGCACGCCGCTCGCGCCGGAGAACCGCATCGATCGCGCCGACGCGCTGCAATGGATGTTCTTCGAGCAGCACGCGCTGGAGCCGAACATCGGCGCGGCCTATTTCTGGCTGTCGCTGGTGAGGGGCGGCCGGGACCTCCAGACTCATTCGCTGGAGGACTGGATGGAGCGCGGCTATGGCGCGCTCCAGGTGATGGAGAATCACCTCAAGACCAACGCCTATTTCGCGGCCCGCCAGCTCACAGTCGCCGACATCGCGCTGTACGGCTATACCCACCTCGCCGACCGCTGCGACTTCGACCTCTCGACCTTCCCGGCGATCCGGGACTGGCTGAAGCGCGTGGAAGCGGCGCCCGGCTTCGTCGCAATGGACTGGCGGCCGGCCGACATCGAGGACCCCGCCAGCATCGCCGCTGGCGCCTGAGGGGCGATCGCACTCTGGCGAATAGCGGGCATAAGGGTCACCATTGCCGCAATCTCGCCATTTTCGCTTGATCGGCCGCCGCAATATTGCCGATTGCAACAGTGAAATTGTTCGATGTCGCGGGTGATTCGCTCGCGCGTTGAAGGATTTAGACCATGATTCGGGCGTCCGGCACGGCAGGCTTTCAGGGCCCACCCGCTACCGTTTCGTCTTCCCGGCTGACCAACGCGGTCGCGGCCTCGCTCGCCGTCGCCGCGCTCTCGCTCTGCCTGATCGTTACCCTGACGGTGCTGTCGACCAGGGCGACCATGGCGATGGGCCTGCCGGTCTGATTCCCGTTTCATCCTGGACCCGCCTTCAAGGCGCCGCGTGGCCCGCACCGACCGGCATCGCGACAGGATTTCGATGAAATCACCTGTGGTCATCGTTGCAATCACCCTGACCGCGGCCATCCTCGTCGCGGGCATCGCTGTTGATCTTCGTCGGCACACGCAAGGGCCAGGGGACGTCGACGCTGAATGCGCCCGCGCTGCAACAACGCCTCAAGCACGCGCACTTGGTCTAAAATCATCCGAAAGCTTTGCGCATGAGCCAAAGCGCACCTTAAGGACACCGCGCGAAACCGCATCGCAATGGCGCAATGTTCGGTCAGTGTTGCCGCCTTACCTCGTCCAGGGAGGAGCGAGACAGGCCCATGCGGTTGGGATGGCGTGCGATCTCCGGTCCGGCGCTAACGGCAGCGACTTTGCTGCTGGCGATGTTTTTCGATCGCAGCGTCCCCACTCCCTCGCCCGCGCCGCTGCTCGTCTGCATCGTGGCGCTCGCCGGCGCGCTCTCGGGCCCCGCTTCCGCTGTCGTCAGCGCAGCCATCGCCGTCATCGGCGCGGCACTGCTGCTCCTCAGCCGGCACGGCGTTTCGGGCCTTACCACCGCGGATATGATCCGGCTCGGCCTCCTGGCTGCGACGGCCGCGGGCACCGCAGGCATCACCGGCCTGATGCACCAGCGGCTGCTCGGCACGTTTGCCGCCGAGCGTCGGAGCCACGCCATCGCCGCGCGGCTGTCGGCCGCGCTCGACCAGGTCGATATCGGCATCGTGCTGCTCGATGCCGAGACGCGCGCCGAATTCATCAATCGCGCGTTCCGCGATTATTTTGCGGTGCCGGACGACATCGCCGACGGCAAGCCGCCGTTCATCGCGCTGATGTATCACGGCCGCGACACCGGCGCGTTCGAACTGCCCGAGGACGAGCTCGGCACCTTCATCGCACAGCGCATGGAGATGGTGCGGATCGGCGATGCCACGCCGATCAACATCGCCTTGCGCAATGGCGAGGTGTTGCGCTTCGTCTGTGCCGCGCTGCCCGATGGCGGGCGTATGCTGAGCTACACGCCCGTGACCGACCTCGTGCGCCACACCGATGCGCCGTCCCGCGCCGACTACTACCGCTCACTGCGCGATCCCGCGGGCCGCAAGCTGATCCGCTATCTGCGCGTCGCGGAGTAATGTGATTGCGAGCGGGCGCTCGCGGAGACAGCCCCTCACCCCACCCTCTCCCCGTAAGAACGGGGCGAGGGAGCGAGAGAACAGCGCGTCCCTCACTCAGGACATTCACTGCGAGCTGCGCGTCTTAACCTCTCCCCGCTCTTCTGCGGGGAGAGGTCGGATCGCTTTGGCGCGCAAGTGCGCGCCAAAGCGATCCGGGTGAGGGGCATGGCACACCGTTGCCATGACTGGATATCCATCCGACTCGTAAGACAATTGATCGGCACGCCCCTCATCACGTATGAAAGACGCCTCATCGAAGGATTTCATATGTCGCTCACCATTCGCCCCGTCACCAGGCAGGACTACGAACAATGGCTGCCCTTGTGGGACGGCTACAACGCCTTCTACGGCCGCTCCGGCCCGACCGCGCTCTCGCCAGACATCACGCGCGTGACATGGCAGCGCTTTTTTGATGCCTATGAGCCGGTGCACGGATTGGTCGCCGAGAGTGACGGCCGCCTGCTCGGGATGACGAATTATCTCTTTCACCGCAGCACCACCGCGATCGAGCCATCCTGCTATCTGCAGGACCTGTTCACGACCGAGGCTGCTCGCGGCAAGGGTGTCGGCTCGGCACTGATCCACGGCGTCTACGAGCGTGCAAAGCTCGTCGGCTCCCCGCGCGTGTACTGGCAGACGCACGAGACCAACGTCACGGCGCAGCGCCTGTACGACAAGGTCGCCGAGCGTTCCGGCTTCATCGTCTATCGCAAGATCTTCTGATCCTCGCGATCGCGAACGCCTGTGGATAACTTTGCCTGTCACCCGCGCGTAACATAGCGGGACTAGGCTGCAGCTGCGTCTGGTCAGCCCCCCGTCACCGATCAAGCGCCCCAAAGCGGTCCCCGTCAGTCGCCGCGTCTGACAGGGGCCGCATTTTTTTGTCGGCAGCTCCTGTCGGCATGGCAGCAACGCGGCGCGCGGCTTGCTGCGGCGGCGCGCCGCGGTCACAATGCGCCCCTGCCATCTCCGACAGGGATCTCCCATGGAAATTCGTAATCTCGGCGCCTCCGGCCTGCGCGTGTCTGCGGTCGGCCTCGGCTGCAACAATTTCGGCCAGCGCACGGATTTGGAGACCTCGCGCAAGGTGATCCATCGCGCGCTCGATCTCGGCATCACGTTGTTCGACACAGCCGACATCTATGCCGGCATGGGCGGTTCGGAAACGGTGCTCGGCACCGTGCTGGGCGACCGACGCAAGGAGATCGTGCTCGCCACCAAATTTTCCAAGCCGATGGCGACCGACGGAACCAAGCAGGGCGCTTCGCGCCGCTACATCATGAACGCAGTCGAGGCGAGCCTGACGCGGCTCAAGACCGACTATATCGATCTCTATCAGCAGCACGATTACGACCCGCTGACGCCGATGGAGGAGACGCTGCGCGCGCTCGACGATCTCATCCGTCAAGGCAAGGTGCGCTACATCGGCAATTCCAATTTTCCGGCTTGGCGCCTGGCGGAAGCCGAGTTCACCGCGCGCGCGATGAATGTCAGCCGCTTCGTCTCCTGCCAGGACGAATACAGCCTGCTGGTGCGCGACATCGAAAAGGACCTGCTGCCGGCCGCACAGGAGTACAAGCTCGGCCTCCTGCCGTTCTTCCCGCTCGCAAGCGGGCTCCTCACCGGCAAGTACCAGCGCGGCGCGGCCGCCCCGACCGATACGCGCTTCGGCAAGGTCCCGGCGTTACGCGACCGCTACGTCACGCCGCGCAACGAGGACATCGTCGAGAAGCTCACGGCATTCGCGAAAGCGCGCGGGCACAGCATGCTCGAGCTCGCCTTCTCCTGGCTCGCCGCGCGCCCGCAAGTGTCCAGCGTGATTGCCGGCGCCACCCGCGTCGCGCAGGTCGAGGAGAACGTGAAGGCGATTGCGTGGAAGCTCAGTGCGGAGGAGATGGCGGAGATCGACAAGATCACGCTGGGCTGATCTTTGCGGCGTCGCGCGCTACTTGGCGCCGCGCCCCACCGTCTGCATCACCTCGAAGCCCTCGAACTGGGGATGGCCGAGATAGGTCGGCTTGGTGTCGCCGGCCCGCGCATGCGCGGCACGAAAAGCATCCGATTTGGTCCAGGCCTCGAACGCCGCATGGTTCGCCCAAACCGTGTGCGAGGCGTACAGCGTGTGGTCCTCGAGCTCGGGGCCGCGCAGCAGATGAAACTCGACGAAGCCCGGCACCTTGTCCAAATGAGTATCGCGCGAAAGCCAGACCTGCTCGAAGGCGGCCTCGGAGCCCTTGGCGACGCGGAAGCGATTCATGGCGATGTACATGGGGATGATCTCCTGATGTGAGTAAAGCACCGCTCTCTCACTCCCTCGCCCCGTTCTTACGGGGAGAGGGTGGGGTGAGGGGCTGCCTCCGCGAGCTCGGTCTGAATTGTAAGCAGAACGCCCTCGATATTTCCAAGAACGTCATTGTTCCAGAAGCGAAGGACCTTGTAACCTTTTTCTCTCAAGCGTTCGTCTCGAATAGCATCTGTCGCCGATTCATTGTGCTGGCCACCGTCGACTTCGACAACGAGGCGCTTTTCACGGCAGACGAAGTCGCAGATGTAACCTGCAATGGGCTCCTGCCTGACGAACTTGTTGCCATCGATCCGCCGGTTACGAATCCGATTCCAGAGGACTGTCTCTGCGTCCGTTTGATCGACGCGGAGCCGTCGTGCGAGTCGGATAAACTTTTCATCGTGGCCACGCATTGCCCTGCCCCTCACCCGGATCGCACAACTCGGCTCTCGCGGTGCGGGACGCATCGGCCTCTCACTCCCTCGCCCCGTTCTTACGGGGAGAGGGTGGGGTGAGGGGCTGGCTCCGCGAGTTCGGCGTGAATTGTAGGTGCGATGGGGTTGATCGCAACTGTTTTGCGAGTCGGATGGACTTCTCATCGTGGCAACGGAGTGCCTTGCCCCTCACCCGGATTACACCGGACGATGCTTCGCATCGCCGGGGCAATCCGACCTCTCCCCGCAAAGAGCGGGGAGAGGTTAGAGTCAGACGACCAGCCCCTTCATCGGACGCGCGCTTGCGCTATCCGGAAACACCGTTTCGGCCAGCACGCGATCGGACAGGCCGAACTGGCCCTGCAGCACGCCCTTGATCACCGAGCGCAGGTCGGTGGTGGGTTTGAGATCGCGGGCCTCGAAGAGGTTGGCGGGCTTGAGGCCGGGCCAGTCGGCGATGACGCGGCCGCCCTTCACCGCGCCGCCGGCGAGCAGCGCGATCGTTCCCGTGCCGTGATCGGTGCCGTCGGTGCCATTGATGCGCGCGGTGCGGCCGAATTCAGTCGCGACCACGACGACGGTGTCGCGCCAGCGTTCCCCTAAGCCAGTTTCGAATTCGGCGAGCGCACCGTCGAGCCCGCCGAGCAGGAAGGCGAGGCGACCGACAGGGCCGCCTTCATTGGCGTGCGTGTCCCAGCCGTCAAACGCGAGCGCCGCGATGCGCGGGCCGTCGTCGGACGCCATCAGTTTTGCGGCGCCGCGCGCGACCTGCCGCATCTGCGCGACCGCATTGCCCGGCTTCTGCTTCATGTCGTCGCCGCTTGCGGCCTTCTCCAGCTGAAGACCCTGCGACAGCACGGCCGCCAGCGCGGGATCGCGGTGGCGATAGAGCTCGACCAGGCGCATGGCGGTGTCGTCATCGGCTTGCGGCAGCGCCACCGGCGCCCAGCCGACGGTCGGCGCATTGCCGCGCAGCACCAGCGGCGTGGTCGGGCCGACGGCAAGAGCACTCGACACCCGCTCGCCGCGCGGCAGCGCTTCCAGCGCGCGGTTGAGCCAGCCGGATTGCACGCGCCCCGGGCCGGCGTAGCCGCTTTCGAGCACGTCCTGGCCGTCGAAATGCGAGCGGTCGCGATAGGGCGTCGCCACCGCGTGGATCACCGCGGCCTGTCTATCGCGATACATGCGTGCGAACTCGGGCATCGCCGGATGCAGCGCGAAGAAAGTATCAAGCATGGTCGCGGGATGGGCGCCGTCCGCCGTGAGCGCGATCGCGCCGTGCAGGCCGGCATAATCGGGATCGCCGACCGGCGCGACGGTCGAAAGGCCGTCAAGCGCGCCGCGCAGGATCACCACGATCAGCCGGGGATCGCGGCCGTCCGCCGCGCGGGCGAATTTCGGCAAATAAGCCCACGCCGCGAAGGAGGCGCCGCCGAGCAGGAGGGCGCGGCGCGAGGTGAGGAGCCGGTTCTCGACGCAGTCGATCATCATCATCTCCTCTGCATTTCCGGCGACATCAACAGCAGCGCCAGCGCCTGCTGCCGCGACTCCGCCCGCTCGATGGTGCGCCGCGTTTCGATCGAGGCCGCATCTGCGGCGGCAAATTCCAACAAATCGAGCGGGTCGATGTTGGGCCCAAGCCGCGCGCCCATTTGCGCGGCAATGTCGAGCCGGAGCTTGATGCCTTCGGGCGCAGCCCACGCGGCGCTGGTGTCGGCGAAACCATTCGGGCCGGCCGGCGACCACAGCGGCTGGCCGAGCAGATTGAGATTGTTGAGATAGGCGCCGGGATCCTCCGGCACGCGCGCGAGCAGCCGGCCGCTCGCGACCAGGAAATCATAAGGGCTGCGCATCTTGGTCAGCGGCGCCTTCCACGCCTCGTCGGAATCAACCAGTGCGGTTGCGAGCGCCTTGAGATCGCCGTCGGTCTTGATGAAGACATCGCGCAATCGCGCCACCAGCGCCGGCGGCGGATCGTCGGCGACGAAATGGCGGACGAATTTGGTGGCGATGAAGTTCGCGGTCGAGGGATGGCGTGCGATGTCGGCGAGTGCAGCCTCGCCTTGCGCAAGCCCGGTCGGCTCGTAGGCCTTGCCGAGCAGCATTTGCGGCCCGGGCTGGTGCGCATTGACGTTGAATACGAACGAACCAGGCGCTCCCAGCTGTCCCTGCCGGCCGGCAAAGGTCCAGCCGGTGATGATGCGCGCGAGCGAGGTGACGTCGTCCTGCGTGTAGCCGCCGCCGACGCCGAGCGTATGCAGCTCCATGATCTCGCGCGCGAGATTTTCGTTCAGCCCGCGCTTCCGGTTCTGGCCGGCGCGCGAGTCCGGTCCGAGCGATTGCTGGTTGTCGAGGAAGAACAGCATCGCCGGATGCTGCTCCACCGCTTTCAGCATGTCGGCGAAACGCCCGAGCACATGCGGCCTGATCGCCTCGCGCTCGAACGCGCCAGCCCATATCCGCGCCAACTCGCCCTTGCTGGCGGAGATGCAGAAATGGTTGGACCAGAACACGACCAGACGTTCGGTGAAGCCGCATTCGACCAGGGTCGCGCGCTGCAACCGCGCCAGCGCTTCGGCGCGAAAGGTCTTTTGGATGACGTTGAGCGGCTGCGGGGCGGGTTTTGCGGCAGCCGGCGCGGCCGCGTTGGGCTGCATGCTGTCCGGCTTGGCCATATTGTCCGCCGGCTTATTGTCAGCAGGCTTGTTGTCAGCCTGCTTGGCCTCGGCCATCTGGCCTGCGATCTCGGTTGCCACGGCGTTCAGCGAGAGATTGCGGCGCGGTCCGGGCTTCTGATCGGCCGGCACTTGCGACGGCGTCTCGGTCGGCGCGCCGGCTTTGGCGGCGGCCTCGCGCGCCTGCTTGACCTGATCCTGATAGGCGAACACGGCCTGCCCGAGCTGCGGCGTGGATTGCAGGCCTGGCGCCTCCAGCAGCACAGCGTTGGGACGGGCGAGTTCCGCCTTCACAAAACCGCGAGGATCGGAGGCCGCGTTGATGCGATCGCCGGATGCGCCGCCGCGGGCACCGAAGCCGAAACGGTTGAGCGCGACGAGCGCGGCTTGCGAATCGCGGGCCATCGATGTGTCCTTCGCGCGTTGCCAACCGCTTTCCTGAGACGTGCGCGAGGCGTAATATACCGCAGCGGGAGATGAACCCGGCATGAAAATGACAGCACAGCTTTTGCGCAAATCATGACAAATCCGCAAGAACTTCCGGTGCAGGAACCGCGCCGCCTCGCCTGCTCCCGCTGCGGCGCCGAGTTCGGCTGCGACCTCTCAGGCGCGTGCTGGTGCGCGGAAGAAACGGCGCGGCTGCCGATGCCGGTCAAGGGCGAGGATTGTTTGTGCCGGGCGTGCCTGCGCGAGGCGGCGGAGGCGCGTAGCCCGGATGGAGCGCAAGCGTAATCCGGGTTCATGCCACGCATCGCGACCTTCCCGGATTGCGCTGCGCTCCATCCGGGCTACCAAGCTTAGACCGCGTGCCCCGGCGATTTCCGCGCCATTCCATCAAACGCATCCAGCAGCTTTTCGCGCCAGGTGTAGACCGGGTCGTCCGCCTCGAGCAGCTTGAACGGGCTCGTCACGCGCGCCCACTGAAAACCGCCGAACACGATGTAATCGGCATAGTTCGGTGCGGCGCCGCCCATGAAGGGCTGCTTCTTCAGGGTCTGCCGCATCACCTCGAGCGATTTGCGGAAGGCGACCACGCCGGCATCGCGGCCCGTCATCACCTCTTCCAGACTTTTGCCGAAACGCGCCTCGCGCGACTGGCGGAAATAGGCGGCGTCGACCTCGGCCAGATTCTTCGGGATGTCCGCGATGATCAGCGGAAAGATGCCGCCGACGATGGCGATGTCGCCCCAGGCATTGAGCATGCGCGCCATGGCGCGGCCGCCCTCGCCGCCGAACAGCGACGGACGGTCCGGAAACTTGTCTTCGAGATAGGACGCGATCGTCCAGGAATCGACCACCGGCTGGTCGTGATGCAGCAGCACCGGAACCTTCTCCGAGCCGTGCGGCGCGATCGCGCTCTTCTCGGTGAAGCGCCAGGGCAGCGTTTCCGCCGAAAGGCCCTTGTGCGCCAGCGCCATCCGCGTGCGCCAGCAGAACGGGCTGAACGGTCGCGAGGCGTCTGTGCCGACGAGTTCGAACAGTTTGAGCGACATGAAAGGGGTCTCCCCGTATTCCATCATTGCGAGCGAAGCGACGCAGGACTGCCGCCGCGGAAACATTCTGGATTGCTTCGCTTGCGCTCGCAATGACGGATGTGGCGAGAGCTGTCCGCATCGACCACCATTGTCATGCCCCGCGAAGGCGGGGCAGCCAGTACGCCGCGGCAGTCGTGTGACACACCGCTGCTGGTGATTACTGGATCATGCCCTTCGCGGATGATGACAGCTACGTTTGGCTCACCGCCCGTTGGTGCGCAGCAATCTCTCCCCGTCCTTTGTCACCGCGATGATCAGCCCCATTCCGGGGAGCGTCTCGCGCGCGACATAGCCGCGGTCGGCGGCGTCTTCCCAGATGGTGAGACGCGGGCACGAGGTCTTCCAGGTCGCGATCACCTCGGCATAGGCGCGCGGCTCGCGCGCAACCCATTCGACGAAGTCCAGCACCAGCGGGTCGGCAGTCTCGCTCATTGCAAACCTCCCTTGTCGAAGGCCGCCAGCACGGGCGTGCGGACCAGCAGCCAGCTGCCATAGGCGATATAGTAGCAGGCGATGGCGGTGATCAGCTTCATCGACCATGCCACGAATTGCTGGTCGGTCATGGCTTCCAGGATGCGCCGCGCCAGCGTGGTGCCGAGCATCGACGCTGCAATCGCGACGGCCGCGAGCACGGGATCGAGCGTCGCGGCCTGGTCGATCACGCCGCCGAAATAGATCAGCTTGATGAAATGGCTGACGAGCTGGCACATCGCCTTGGTCGCCACCTTCTCGCGCCGGCCGAAATCGCCGCCGAGGAAAAAGGTGTCGAGCAGCGGTCCCGATACGCCGGTCATCAGCATGAGGCCCATGCAGATCGTGCCGTAGACGGTGCCCTGCCAGAGACGGTCCGGATCCGGCTTGATGTTGGCGGGCAGCAGCCGCGCCATGAACGGCGTGATGCCGAGCAGCAGCAGCGCGACCGGCTTGTCCGGCACGTAGCGGGTGAGCGACCACGCCGCGAGCGCGACGGCCGCGCCGACCATATAGTTCGCGACCGGCCGCCAGCGGATATGCGCGCGCCAGAGAAACGCGCGCCAGCCGTTCGAGGCCATCTGCGTGATCGCATGCAACACCATCGCGGTCGGCAGCGGCATCAGGGCCAACAGCACGCCGATCAGGATCAGCCCGCCCGCCATGCCGAACAGCCCCGACAGGAACGCGGTGCCAACCATCAGCAATCCAAGGGCAGCGATCATGATGGGCGTCACGTGATGTTCTCCGGTGGTGGCGTGTAAGGGACGCAAAGGCGCTTCACTCCCTCGCCCCGCTTGCGGGGAGAGGGTGCGGTGAGGGGTGTCTCCGGAAGGGAGCCAGCAGTGGGACTCGCGGAGAGTCCCCCTCACCCGGAATCCAAGCTACGCTTGGATTCCGGCCTCTCCCCGCAAGCGGGAGAGGCGAAGGGCACCGCCTCCGCTTCAGCAAATCAGCCTAGATTACGCCGATATTTCTGCCCCGCTTGCCGCGCCTACGCAAACTGAGTTATCTTGGCCTGGCATCAGCTTTCCTGAGGGTCGGTCATTTGCGGCGCTTGCTGTTTCTCAACGGCATCAAGGCATTCGAGGCCGCGGCGCGGGCCGGCAGCTTTGCCGCGGCCGGGCTCGAGCTGAGCGTGTCGGCGGCGGCGGTCAGCCGCATGGTGCACATCCTGGAGGAACGGCTCGGCGTCGCGCTGTTCGAGCGCAAGGCCAACAAGCTGCTCCTCACGCAGGCGGGCCGCGCTTATCAGAGCGGGCTGACCCCGATCTTCGATGCGCTCGCAAGCCTCACCGCCCAGGTGACGGCGCCTTCGAGCGTCCGCGTGCTCACCATCGGCATCGGCCACACCTTCGCGATGCGCTGGCTGATCCCGCGGCTGTCGGAGTTTCGCAACGAGGAGCCCGACATCGAGGTACGCTTCACCACCGGCGGCGCGTCGGTGCCGTTCGGCGAAGACTGGAGCTGCGGCATCCAGCTCGGTACCGGCGACTGGCCGGGGCTGGTCGCCGAGCCGCTGTTCGCCGGCGATCTCACGCCGGTCTGCGTGCCTCGCCTGGCTTCCTCGCTGAAGCGCCCGGCCGATCTCAGGGGACCGAGCCTGATCCGCGTCGCGCATTCGCCTGAGGACTGGCCGATCTGGCTCAAGGCCGCGAACCTCGCGCGCATCAACGCCCGGGGGCCGGAGTTCCAGTTCTACGGCCAGGCGCTCCAGGCTGCCGCCGACGGGCTCGGCATCGCCATGGGCATCCGGCCCTATATCGACGACGATCTCGCCGCCGGTCGGCTGGTGGCGCCGTTCGACCTCTCGGTGCCCAAGGGCATGCGCTGGTACCTGCTCTATCGCAGCTTCCAGACCGAGCAGCGCGACTTTGCCGCGTTCCGCCGCTGGATCATGCGCGCGGCGTCGGAACCCGCCGCCCGTCCCGTCCGGCGGACCGGCCGCACCGGTGCGCGGAACTGACGCTGCGACCGGCCCTTTGGGCAAAAAAGCCCGCCGCTTGTGAACGGCTTCACATCCCGGAATCCGCAAACGTGGTCTTCTGACCCTCCAACAAGGCGCTCGAACAAAACATTTTGGGGACTGCAATGACGACCCTCTACGACGGCTTTGACATCGAATCCTTCGAAGCTGGCCAGGGGCTGTGGCACGCCCGGATCCGGCGTGCCGATTTCAGCCCGGTTGCCATCGACGGCGTGCTGTTTCCGGCCATGGAAGTCGGCTTCGCCTGGCCCGATCCCGATGCCGCGATTGCCCATGCCAAGCATCACATCGATCGATTCCGCCGGCGGGCCGACGACAGCGACGACGAATAAGCGAGCGGGACTGCAGGCGACCAAGGAACGGCGCAGGGTCAAAGGGGAAACCGGTCATGTCAGTCATCGAATTCGAAGACACGTCGCGGCCGAGGATTTACACCCGCAATGTGCTGTCCAGCTGCCCGGAATGCGACGGCGATCTCGCCGTGCTCCGCGTGATCGGCGGCCGTGCCGGATGCGAGTATTGGGCCATGCGCTGCACCGATTGCGGCGGCATCCATCTCGACATCCTCGAGCCGCATCAGGCGGCCGGGGACGACGAAGGACCGTCGCCGGCGGCGTGATCGCGGGTTCGTAAGCCTAGCGGCCGCAGTTCCTGACGCGGACGAATGCTGACGGAGTGAAGTGGCTCGATCTCCCGAGACGACGCTCGCTTGGATATCTCGGAGCTCCACCCCCGCCCTTGTGCACTACCTTTGATTGCATCCGGCCATACGATGTGGCAGAATGTTGACGGGAGCGCGGGGCTGATGACAGCAATTGGCAAGTTTCTGGCCTTTGGCCTGATCGCCTGGTTCGGCGCGATGCTGTTGCTCGTACTCATTCGTGTGCTGCGTGACGAAGTGGCGTCAAGCGGCCTGCTCGTCAGCGACATCTCCAAAGACGATAGCGTCAATCCCGAACGGGTGGTCGCAGCCGCCATCGTTCCCGCGGTGCTGGCCATCTATACGATTCACGCACTCAACACCGGAATCGTCACGATGCCAACCGGAGCATTGTCGATGCCGGATTTGTCGGAGGAGCTCGTGACGCTGCTGACCGGCGGGAACGGCCTCTATCTGGCCGGAAAAATCGCACGAAGGAGTGAACGAAGCTAGTTTTTCAGGAGGTAATTTCATGACCGCGCAATGGATTTCATGGTGGGGCTTTGTCGTTATTTCGATCATTCTGCTCGGGTTCGCCGCGCTTGTACTCTGGAAGTTGTTCAGCGACTCCGGAGCTCTCGCGGGATTGCTGTCCGAGCCGCAAACGCCCAATGACACCTCGCCGCCGAAGGCGAGCCTCTCCCGCTTCCAGTTCCTAATCTTCACATTCGTTATCGCTGGACTCTATCTGCTGCTGTCCATCGAGGCCGGAACGCTGATCGAAATTCCCGGCAATGTGCTGGCGCTGCTCGGCATCAGCGGCGGCACCTATGTCATATCGAAGACCGTGAGCTCGTCGGAGCGCAAGCAGGAGCAAACCGCGGAGGCCGCCGCAAGCAAACCGGCACGGGGCCGCAAGCCCACGACGCCGCCCGGCGCGAATGGTTGAGTCCGGAGGCGAGCCATGTCGAAATTCTCGCGTCTGTGCTGGCTCATCTGCCTCGGACTGACCCTGTGTCAGCCGGTCCGGGCCGATGTTTGTGAAACAGCTCCGGCAAAGCCGGTGAACGATCCCGACAGTTGTCGTGCGCTCTGGGAAAAGATCGGCCTGCCGACCGGTGGCGACGATCTCGACGCCACCACCGTCTGTCACACCCGCTACGTGCTCCTGCACAACAACGAGGCCAAGACGCCGTTCTGGGTGATCGAGGCGCTGAACAAGAAGCAGGTCAGCGGCAAGTTCAAGCGTCCGGAGAGCAAGAAATTCAAGTCGGAGGAAGGCGTCTGCGATTCGGCGCAGGCCAAGGACGCAGACTATACCGGCAGCAAACTCGATCGCGGGCATCAAGCCGCCTCCGCCGACTTCAGCTTCAACGCCGACTGGATGGACGAGAGCTTCATTTTGTCGAATGCCGTTCCACAGCAGGGCCTCGGATTCAATCGGGGCATCTGGAAGGAGTTTGAACAGCTGGTACGCACCCTCACGAAGGATCGCGGCGAGCTCTACGTCATTACCGGGCCGGTCTATGCGGACGACGAGGACAGTCTTCCGGAGGTGACGAAGAGGAACAATGCCTGCAAGGTCGAGATCAAGTTCGAGGCGCCAAAAAAAACGGCCATCTGCGGCTCGAAGAAGAAGTGCGACGTCGGAGTCGCGGTTCCCATTGGGCTGTTCAAGATCCTCTATGATCCCGGCAGCAAGCGCGCGAACGCCTACGTTCTGCCAAATATCGATCATCGGAAGCTCGAGGATAAGGACGCGCTCGAATACCTCAAGGGCTTTCGAACCACGGTGAAGGTGGTCGAGCGCCTCACCGGATTCCAGTTTCTGCCGGATATTCCGGGGCGGCGGGCGCAGGTCGAGGAGTGCGTCGCGACAATGCTTCATTGAGGACCCACCGCTTCCGCCTTGCTGACATCTGTTGCCAAGCGGAGAGACCTCTTTCCTGAAGGCCGGACTCGCCCCATATTCGGGGCATGGCGAAGAAACCTGCATCCTCCGAAAAATCCGGCAAATCCCCCAAGACCAAGGCGCCGAACGCGAAGGCGCCGAATTCCAAGGCGTCGCGCCCCGACGTGCAGCCGATCGGGCCGGCGCTGGCCGAGTTGCTCAATCCCGCGATCAATCGCGGCGATGCCGGGCTCGGATCCGGCACCGGCCTGCAGCCGCCGCCGGACAATTCGCGCGACCGCCGCTCCGGAGGCGAGGCCGCGGCGCATCGCGCGCGCGCTTCGACGACGAAGGAGTTTCCGCAGGACAATACGAGGCCGATGCCGCTGCGGCCCAATCCGCAGCCGCCCGGCGCCCGCGACGCGGGCTTCGACGAGGCGCCGCAGGCCAATTACGGAACCGCGGCCACGATCCCGACGCTCGATCCGGAGCTGGCGCGTCAGCTCGGACTTCCCACGGAAGAGGACGACGCCGAAGCCCTGGCGCGTCCGCCGCGCAGCAAGATGGAGGCGCTCGGCGTCAAGGCGACCGCCGACGCGCTGGAATCGCTGATCCGCGAGGGACGGCCGGAGTTCCGCAAGGACGACGGCTCCACCAGGGTGTGGACACCGCATCGGCCGCCGCGTCCGGAAAAGTCCGAAGGCGGCGTGCGCTTCGAGATCAAATCGCATTACGAGCCGCGCGGCGACCAGCCGACCGCGATCGCCGAGCTGGTCGAGGGCATCAACCGCAACGACCGCTCGCAGGTGCTGCTCGGCGTCACCGGCTCCGGCAAGACCTACACCATGGCCAAGGTGATCGAGGCGACGCAGCGCCCCGCCATCATCCTGGCGCCGAACAAGACGCTCGCCGCCCAGCTCTATGGCGAGTTCAAGAGCTTCTTCCCCGACAACGCGGTCGAGTATTTCGTCAGCTATTACGACTACTACCAGCCGGAAGCGTATGTCCCTCGCACCGACACCTACATAGAAAAGGACTCCTCGATCAACGAGCAGATCGACCGCATGCGCCACTCGGCGACGCGCGCGCTGCTCGAACGCGACGACGTCATCATCGTTGCCTCGGTGTCCTGCATCTACGGTATCGGCTCGGTCGAAACCTACACCGCGATGACGTTTGCCCTGAAGAAGGGCGAGCGCATCGACCAGCGCCAGCTCATCGCCGACCTCGTCGCCCTGCAATACAAGCGCACCCAGGCCGATTTTACCCGCGGCACATTTCGCGTGCGCGGCGATGTCATCGACATCTTTCCGGCGCACTATGAAGACCGCGCCTGGCGCGTGAACCTGTTCGGCGACACCGTCGAGACCATCGAGGAGTTCGATCCGCTCACCGGCCACAAGCAGGACGAGCTCGAATTCATCAAGATCTACGCCAACTCGCACTATGTGACGCCGCGCCCGACGCTGGTGCAGGCGATCAAGTCGATCAAATCCGAATTGAAGATGCGGCTCGACCAGCTCCACGACCAGGGCCGCCTGCTGGAGGCGCAGCGGCTGGAGCAGCGCACCACCTTCGACCTCGAGATGATGGAGGCGACCGGAAGCTGCGCCGGCATCGAGAACTATTCGCGCTATCTCACCGGGCGCCTGCCCGGCGAGCCGCCGCCGACGCTGTTCGAATACGTGCCCGACAACGCGCTGGTGTTCGCCGACGAGAGCCACGTCACAGTGCCCCAGATCGGCGGCATGTTCCGCGGCGACTTCCGCCGCAAGGCGACGCTCGCCGAATATGGCTTCCGGCTGCCCTCCTGCATGGACAACCGCCCGCTGCGCTTCGAGGAATGGGACATGATGCGGCCGCAGACGGTCGCGGTCTCGGCCACGCCCAGCGCCTGGGAGATCAACGAGAGCGGCGGCGTGTTCGTCGAGCAGGTGATCCGGCCGACCGGGCTGATTGATCCGCCGGTCAACATCCGCCCGGCCCGCACTCAGGTCGACGATCTCGTCGGCGAGGTCCGCGCCACGGCCCAAGCCGGCTATCGCTCGCTGATCACGGTGCTGACCAAGCGCATGGCGGAGGATCTCACCGAATATCTGCATGAGCAGGGCATTCGCGTCCGCTACATGCACAGCGATATCGACACCATCGAACGCATCGAAATCATCCGCGATCTGCGCCTCGGCGCCTTCGACGCGCTGGTCGGCATCAATTTGCTGCGCGAAGGCCTCGACATTCCCGAATGCGCGCTGGTCGCGATTCTCGACGCCGACAAGGAAGGTTTTTTGCGCAGCGAGACCTCGCTGATCCAGACCATCGGCCGCGCCGCGCGCAACGTCGACGGCAAGGTGATCCTCTATGCCGACCAGATGACGGGCTCGATGGAGCGCGCCATCGCCGAGACCGACCGCCGTCGCGAGAAGCAGGTCGAGTACAACACGGCGCATGGCATCACGCCGGAGAGCATCAAGAAGTCGATCGGCGACATCATGAACAGCGGTCTACGAGCGCGATCATGTGCTGGTCGAGATCGGCGGCCATGACATGACCGACGACGTCATCTCGATCGGCCACAATTTCGAAGCCGTGCTCGGCGATCTCGAAACGAGAATGCGCGAGGCCGCCGCCGATCTGAACTTCGAGGAAGCCGCGCGCCTGCGCGACGAAGTCAAGCGCCTGCGCGCCACCGAGCTCGCGGTGGTCGACGATCCCACCGTCAAGCAGCGCACGGTGCAGGGCAAGGCCGGCGCCTATGCGGGCGCGAAGAAATACGGCGACGCCGCCAATTTGCCGGTCAGCGCCATGAAGAAGAAGACCGTGAGCTCCGCGCTGAAGGCGAGTGGCGGCGGCAGCGGCTCGAAGGTGCACAAGCCGCATCTCGACGAGATGCACGGCCCGGAGTCGTTGCCGTATCGGGGCGACCGCGCGCTGCCCTCAAAGCCGTTCGGCGGCGAAAGCCGAATCATCCAGCCGACAGATTCACGGCAGTCCGGCCCGGAGTTCGGCCCATCGCCGCGGTCGAGCGGAGGGGCGCCGGGGCATAGAGGTGGGTGGAAGAAGAGGTAGGGGGCGCGGAGCGCCGCGCCGCTCATGGTTATTGATGGCGGCGTCCGAAAGTGATGAGAGCGCGAGCTCACCCCACGCTTGCCGCCAGCAACGACAGCAGCAGCACTGAGGCCACCAGCTGCATCGACGTCGCCGGCTTGGCGCGCCAGCGGGCGATCTTGTCGGAGAAGGACAGGCTGGCGTCGAAGAACAGCGGTTCGTAGGCGTTCTTTGCAAATCTCGGGAATGTCGATCCCGCCCAGATGGCGAGACAGCTGTAGAAGATCGACGCCATCGCGATGGTGAGGACATGACTGCCGCCGCGGTCATTTCCCAGGAGTTTTACCATCAGCGACGCCGCGGCGAAAATCGGGAAACCCTGCAGGATCGTGGTGAGCGCAAAGCCTTCGAGCCAGTTGAGCGGGCCGGATTTCGACGTGGTGATGAAAGGCATGATGCGATCACCCCAGGCTCGCCGTCACCACCGCCATCACCGACAGCAGCAGCACGATCGTCATCAGTTGCAGCGAGGCGACCGGCTGGGTGCGCCATGCAGTGATCTTGTCGGCGAGCGACAGATGGGCCTCGAAGAATTTTGGTTCGTAGACGGTCTTGAAGAATGTCGGGAAGCTCGGCCCGAGGGTCACCGCAAGCAGCGCATGGGCGAGCGAGGCGATGGCGACGAAGATGGCGACGCCGGGATCGCCGACCAGGTCGTGATTGCCGACCAGCTTGAGCAGGAAGGCGGCGGCAGCGAAGGTCGGGAAGCTCTGCAGCGTCGCGGTCAGCGCGAGGCCTTCGAGCGCGTTGTGCAGGCTGGACTTTCTGACTCTGGCGATGGCGGCCATGGCACGTCTCCCTGATGACATGGGCAGGACGATAGCCACAGGGGAAGGCGCGCGATGTGAGCTGGCTCACGCCCGGCCGACAGCCCGGGACGTGAGGCAGCCGGGATCGGCTCAAAGCTGGCGAAAGAAAACGAGATAGATGGCGAGGCCGATCGTCGAGAATGACAGCAAGACGCCGACCCAATTGTACTTGACGCCCGCAGAACGGGAAGCCTTCCCCACGAAAGCGACGACGAGATACAGGAACAGGATTGCGAGGACTAAACCCCACAAGAACTTCCCGACATCCATCGTTCCCTCGCTTGGTTCAACCCCAGCGTTCGCGAATGGAATTTACCATCGAAGCATGCCGGATAGAAGACGGCGGGAGCACAGTTTTCCGTGACGTTACAGCTTGCCCTGCCCGTTCACTTGGCTCTGCTGTTGCCGCTGTCTCTCCTGCTCTTGCTGCTCCTTGGCATGGTGGCGGCCGTAGAGGCAGCCGGCGGCAGCGCCGAGGACGCCGTGATGGCCAGCATAGTGGCCGGCGACACCGCCGACGACGGCGCCCTTGATGCAGCCCTTGGCGTTGGCGGCGGAGGTCGCGCCACAGATGAGAAGGACGGCGGCGATGGCGGCGAGGGATTTCATGGATCGATGTCTCCGAATGCGGTGTCGCGACCTCAACGGGCACGGGCCCGTCCCGGTTCCGCGTCCGCTGCCGCGCGCTCGCTTTCCGAGTCGATGCCGCCGAACGCCACGCGAATTCGTGCAGGCGACGGGTCGCTCAACCCTAAATTGCAGCCATGAACCTGGCATTGCGCTTGCGCGTCATATGATCTGCAATATCCCCTGTGGTTTTGCGGATTGCCGGTATCTGAGGCCGCGCGTTAGCTTTGCGCAAGCTCCACACGGCCAATGAGGACGGGCGGAATGACGGTCGAGAAGCTCAATCGCCAGCGCGTGCTGCATCTGCTCGACGCCATCTCGCGCAGCGATCTCGAGGCCGCGCTGTCGTGCTGCACCGACGACGTCGACTTTCTCACCCACGCGCCGATCGACGTACTGCCGCACATGGGCCCCTGCCACGGCAAGCAGGAGCTCGGCGAATTCTGGCGCACCGTGCAGGAGCGATACGCCGAAATCCGCTACGAGGTGCCGCAGATCGTCGCCGAAGGCGACACGGTCGCGGCCTATCTGCGCGTGTTCTTCCGGAAGCGCAGCAACGACCGCATCATTCAGGTCGACATGGCCATATTCTACTTTCCGCCAGGGCCAGGTGGCGCAGATCCGCGAGATCATCGATTCCTACGATTTGGTGCAGCAGGTGCTGGAACGTGAGATCGGCCCGCTGATCGTGGGCGAGCGGGCGGACGGGGGCTAGCTCTCTCCAAATCGGCCCGGACCGGGAAAATACGGGGTTCTATTGTAAATCTCACACGCCGGGATCAATTGTGCATTGCGAAAACGTGAATTGCGTTTTGGCCGAATTGTCGTATTTTGTTCGTATACAAATGAGTTGAGCGACCCCGCGGCACCTTATCCCGTGCGCTTGGGGTTGTTTTTCGTTTTTTCGCAAGCCAGCTTCAGGACTGCCCAAGATGACAGAGCACAGCCTCTGGCGTTTCTCGCGCGCATTGCACCGTGCGATCAACGACCGGCATTTCGAGGACATCGAGACCCTGATCGACGAGGACGTCGAGTGGGCGCTCTACGGGCCGATCGACATGTTTCCGTTCCTCGGCGCGCGCCAGGGCAAGGACGCCGTGCTCGACGTCATCCGCCAACTCGCCGACAATTTCCAGGTCCGCCGCTTCGACCGCGAGAGCATCATGCTCGGCGTCGATTCCGCCGCCTCGATGCTGCGCTATTCGCTGACCGCGCTGGATTCCAACAAGCCGATCAGCTTGCGGGTAGCGCAGTTCGCCCAGTTCAGGGCGGGCAAGCTCACCAGCATGCGCGTGCTGATCGATACATTCGATCTGGTCGAGCAGGCACTCGGCCGCGCCATTCATCTGCCGAAGATGACCGGCGTCGGCTGAACGGAACACCAACGGGCCCCGCAGTTCGGGACCGATGGCTGATGCTCCCCGCGACGCGTCCTGGCCTCCAGCCCCGCCGGATGCAATCGTGGAGAAGCTCGTCATCGGGCGCGCGCCTTTCGCGCGGCCCGTTGGTTCGCGTTTGATGGAACCGCCACAATTTTGCAACGATGGTTCCGCATCCTCGGCGGGAACTGGGGTGACGGGCAGGACTATGGAATTCGCGACAGGGTTTGGTTGGACCAGGCTGCCGATGCTGGCGGCCGCTTTGATCTTGGGATCGGTGCTGACGGTGTCGGCGCAGATCATTCCGCCCTTCTCCCCCGGCCCGGCCGCAGCGCCCGACGACGAGGCCGAGACGGCGGAAGCCCCCGACGTCAACGACCCTGACGTGCTGAGCGGCATCGACGTCGACAAGCTCGACTGGGGCCAGCTCGCGATCGACGCCGGCACGCTCAACGACATCATCGCCGCCAAGAAGCGCGCGCAGGCCGCCGCCAAGGACGGGCTGAACTGGGCGACGAACTCCAACGCCAACGGCTCCTCGGCGGTGACGGTGAAGCAGTCGGTATCCTCATTCTGGGACGCCCGCATCGGCGCCGACATGACGGTGACGAGCGAGCCGCGGACGATGTCGGAGCTGCTGGCGCAGAAAGCCACCAATGGCGGCAGCGTGCCTCAGTCGTCCGGCAGCGCCTGGGCGGCCGCGACCGCGCCGGGGGCAGGTGCGATCTGGGACAAGACCGCGGTCGAGGCCCGCGTCGATCCCGGCGCCGAGCAGAGCAAGCTCGGGGCGTCGCTGATCAAGTCGGTGCCGCTGTCGGGCGACACGTCGCTGACGCTGCAGAACGGCTACAGCGTCAACCAGCAGGGCACGACGGCGCTCCCCGGCGTCGGCGGTCACATCACGCGCAACTACGAGACCGACCAATCGGCCAAGGTCACCCTCACCGATACCGGCACCAGCATCACCGCGGGCCAGTCCCTGTCGACCACCGACGACAAATGGCTGCGCAAGGTCGGCGCCGAACAAAAGCTCTTCGACAACGTCACCGTCTCCGGCTCAGTCGGCGAAACCTCGCAAGGGGCAATCAACAAGAGCCTGACGGCGGGTTTCAAGAAGAGCTGGTAGCTGGGCGCTGATCTTTCTCCTCACCATGAGGAGATAGGTTCTTCTCCGCGGGCGCATTCAGACTTCCGTAACCATACGCCACGGCAAAGCCCCCGAATGGACCGCCCTTGCCGCACCTCGGCCAAGTTGCGGCCAAAATCCGACGCCCTAGTCCCAGACTGACGTCGTCGTGCGGGGGACACTCGCGCTGCGCTCAACGCGAACAGGGGAATAACGATGAACGCCATGCGTCCGGAAAAGACCGAAGGTACCGAGACCGAGACCATCGACACCAACCTCGCCGCAGTGACGGAAGTCGAAGCCGGCATCCGTGACTTCGTCCGCAACGACATCGCCTATCTGCGCCGTCCGGCAGCGACCGCCACGGACGCGCCGCCGCTTGATCCGAGCGCTGAGGCCACCGTCACCAACGTCAACTCGCTGATCCAGCGCGTCGCCGGCACCTCCCTCGCCGAGATCGAGAATTTGATCTCCGAGCTCGAGAGCCTGCGCGACTTGCTCCACGCCGAAGGCCAGCGCGTCCAGCGCGAGATCTCCGGCTACGCCCAGCTCAGCCAGGCCGCGATGAAGTCGACCCGCATGATCGCCGACAACGTCTCGCAGTGGAAGCGCGCCGCCGACGGCCTGCGCAACAGCTGAGCGCTGACATCACGCATCACCTGCCGCCGCGTTCCGAAAGGGGCGCGGCGGTTTTGATTCGTGGGTATGTGACGTCGCGCACGCGCCCCATGAAAAGTGTCATCACCCGCGAAAGCGCGTGATCCAGTATTCCAGAGGCAGCGAGGCTAGAACCGAGAGCTCCCGGCGTACCGGATGCCCCGCTTTCGCGGGGCATGACAGCGGAGGATTTTGAACTTCCCGCATCCCCCCGGCGACTAACGCCAAGCGCTCTTGCCATCGCGGCCGGGCCTGGGGACATGTCATGGAAAGCATTCGGCCCGACACCACCGACCCCGATACCGCTGCGGCCCGCGCCGAACCAGTTCGGCACCATCATGCTGCGGTTTGTCGGATTGCTGGCGGTTGCGATCGCGATCTTGGCGTTCGTCTATAGCCGCTGAAGGCGGAGGCCGCATTGCGGCCCCGCGGAGTTAACGAAGTCTTACCGGGCGGCTTCCACGGTCGAGGCTTCCAGGGTGTAGGCACCATCGGCATAGCCCTTCACCACCATGCCGGCGACCAGCATCACGGCCAGCGTCGCGGTAGCAAAGATGAATCCGACCAGCTTGAGTGCGCCGCGGTCTGCCATGGTCCTCGTCCCCTGTACTCTGCCCAGTTCGTTCAAATAGACAGCGACAGGTTCATAATTGGTTAGCAACTCGATGGTTCCGCGAACTGCTTCGCGGGAAACCATGTTGCGCAGGCTTATGGCAGCCACCCGAAATCGCGTCCATAGCGCGGGGGCAACACTCGCGCGCTGTTTTTGCCGTTCATCCTGGAACGAATCTAACCGCCGTTCGCACGCATCGGCACGAAGGCACTTGCGGTGATGGCGTAGACGTCCTCGCCCCGCTGGTTGGTGCCGGTGGTGCGCGCGGTCAGGATGCCCCATCCGGGTCGCGAGGCGGAGCTGCGCTTGTCGATGACGACGTTGACGTAGGTGACGATGTCGCCGGCGAGCACGGGCCTGATCCAGCGCAAATCGCGAAAGCCCGGCGACGGACCCCACACCGCGACCTCCTCGCCGCGCGAAGCGGCTTCCCGCGCCAGACGCTGGCCGTCGGCGACAAGCAGGCTCATGCAGGTTGAGCCGACATGCCAACCCGAGGCCGCGAGCCCGCCGAACAGCGAGTTCTTGCCCTCCTCCTCGTCGAGGTGAAAACGCTGCGGATCGAATTTTGCGGCGAATGTCTTGATCGACTCCGCCGTGAACGTATAGGCGCCGATCTCGCGGCGATGCCCAATCTCGATCTCCTCGAAAAACGGCATCAGACCGCCCCCTCGCGCCGCTTGATCAGGATCGGCGACGTCATCTCGCACAGCGCCTGCCCCGCCGCGTTACGCACGGTGCATTTGAACTTGACGATGCCGAGCTCCGGCCGGCTCTTCGAGGTGCGGGCCTCCACGATTTCGACGTCGAGCATGAGGTCGTCGCCGGGTCTGAGCGGCGACAGCCAGCGCACTTCATCGACGCCGGGAGATCCCAGCGAAGCGGCGCGGGTAATGAAACCGTCGGCCATCATCCGCATCATCAGCGAACAGAGATGCCAGCCCGAGCCGGACAGGCCGCGCAGCATGCTTTTGCTGGCGGCCTCCTCGTCGAGGTGCATCGGCTGCGGATCGAACTCGGCGGCAAAGGCCACGATCTCGTCGCGCGTGACATGGCGCGGGCCGAATGTTCCGAACCGGCCGGGCGGGAAATCTTCGAAGGTCAGGGTCATCTTGGGAAAGGTTTGAGGGAATGACAGATTGTGGCCGCACTTTGCGGCAATCTCAACCCGCCGGCCCGCATGGCTCGTGCTACATTCGGCGCACCGGCATTGGTCTTGAGTCGGATCGATGAGGGGCCACGATCCATTTGCAAGGCCCGACAACATCTGAATTGCCCTGGGGAGAGCAATGTTTTCATTCAGCGACCTGTTTCAATGGGACCGCTTTATCACGCCGACGATCATCAAGACCTTCTACTGGCTGGTGATCGCGCTGATCTGCCTGTTCGGCCTCTCCGGCATCTTCTCCGGCCTCGCGATGATGGCGATCAGCCCGTTCGGCGGCTTCCTGATGCTGCTGTCGTCGATCGCAAGCGTCGTCGTCGGGATCGTGTTCTCGCGCATCATCGCGGAACTGATCCTGATTATCTTCCGCATCAACGAGCATCTCGGCGCGATCAGGGATCAGGGCGGCGGGGTACGGTGAGGCAAGCACCGGCGCCGTAGGGTAGATTAGCCGAAGGCATAACCTACCAACTTCGTTCTGCAAACGAGGAAGCAGGGTGGGTTACGCTGCGCTAACCCACCCTACGAACATATCCAGAGCTTACGTGTTGAACCTGAAATGCATCACATCGCCGTCGGCGACGACGTATTCCTTGCCTTCGAGGCGGAGCTTGCCGGCATCGCGGGCGCCCGCTTCGCCGCCGAGCGCGACGTAATCCTCATACGCGATGGTCTCGGCGCGGATAAAACCCTTTTCGAAGTCGGTGTGGATCACACCGGCCGCGCCCGGCGCCTTGGTGCCGCGATAGATGGTCCAGGCGCGCGCTTCCTTCGGGCCCACCGTGAAATAGGTGATGAGGTCGAGCAGCGTGTATCCGGCGCGGATCAGGCGATCGAGGCCGGCCTCTTCGAGACCCAGCGTCTCCAGGAAGTCGGCACGTTCGTCACGCGAAATGGTGGCGATCTCGGATTCGATTTTTGCCGAGATGACGACGGCAATGGCGCCTTCCTTGGCAGCCTGGTCCTGCACCGCTTTCGAGAACGAATTGCCTGATGCAGCCGAGCCTTCCTCGACGTTGCAGACGTAGAGCACGGGCTTGGACGACAGCAGGCCCAGCATCCCGAAGGCGCGCTCCTCCTCCGCCTTGCGCTCGACGAGGCGCGCTGGCTTGCCCTCGCGCAGCAGCACCAGGGTGCGGTTGACGAGGTCGAGCTGCTCCTTGGCGTCCTTGTCGTTGCCCTTGGCCTTCTTGGACAGATTGTCGACGCGCTTCTCGAGGCTGTCGAGATCGGCGAGCATCAGCTCGGTCTCGATGGTCTCGATGTCGGCGAGCGGGGCGATCTTGCCCTCGACATGGGTGATGTCGGAATCCTCGAAGCAGCGCACGACATGAGCGATGGCGTCGACCTCGCGGATGTTGGCGAGGAACTGGTTGCCGAGGCCTTCACCCTTGGACGCGCCACGCACGAGGCCGGCGATGTCCACGAAGGTCAGCCGGGTCGGGATGATCTGGCCCGACTTGGCGATTGCTGCGAGCTTATCGAGCCGCGGATCCGGCACCGCGACCTCGCCGACATTCGGCTCGATCGTGCAGAACGGATAGTTCGCCGCCTGCGCCGCGGCCGTCTCGGTCAGCGCGTTGAACAAGGTCGATTTGCCGACATTGGGCAACCCGACGATCCCGCATTTAAATCCCACGAGCGTTATTCCTTGCCGTTGTCGTCCTTGGTCAAAAATCCCTTCGCCTGCATGGCGAGGTGCACCCTGTTGGCGAAGGTCGCGTCAGTGCCTTTGGCAACCAATGCCGCGTGCTCGGCCACCGCGTCGCAGAGCGTCGCCACCCAGTCGTTGTCCGCTTTGGCGAAGTCCGACAGCACATGGCCGTGCACCAATTCCTTGACGCCGGGATGACCGATGCCGAGCCGCACCCGGCGGTAGTCGTTGCCGATATGGGCGGAGATCGAACGCAGGCCGTTGTGGCCGGCGATGCCGCCGCCGATCTTCACCCGCACCTTGCCTGGCGGCAGTTCGAGTTCGTCATGGAATACGGTGACGTCGCCTGGCGCGATCTTGAAGAAGCTTGCCGCTTCCTGAACGCTGCGGCCGGACTCGTTCATGTAGGTCATCGGCTTGAGCAGGATCACGCGCTCGGTGCCGAGCGTGCCTTCCGAGGTCTCGCCCTGAAACCTGCGGCGCCAAGGCGCGAAACCATGACGCCGCGCGATCTCGTCGACGGCCATGAAGCCGACATTGTGCCGGTTACGTGCGAATTTCGGGCCGGGATTGCCGAGCCCAACAAACAGTCGCATGACGCGGCGCGCCCCTCGCTCGGCGCGCGGTCAGGGACCGCGCGCCAGCTTTGAGAGATTACTTCTTCTTGTCGCCGCCGGCGGGAGCCTTGGCAGCGGGGGCCTTGGCAGCCGCTGCCGGAGCAGCAGCACCCGCAGCCGGAGCGGCACCAGCCGCCGGAGCAGCAGCACCCGCAGCCGGAGCAGCAGCCGCGGCCTTCTGCTCTTCGGCGTAGCCGGACGGCGGCACGATGGTGACGAGGGTCGCGTCCTCGGCGGTCAGCGCCTTCACGCCGGCCGGCAGCTTGATGTCGGAGAGATGCAGCGAGTGGCCGATTTCGAGCGAACCGACGTCGGCCTCGATGAACTGCGGGATGTTCTCCACGCCGCACTCGAGCTCAATCGCGTGCGCAACGATGTTCACGGCGCCGCCGCGCTTCACGCCGGGCGAACCTTCAGCCTTCACCACGTGCAAGGGAACGCTGATGCGGATGGTGGCGCCTTCGCCGAGCCGCATGAAGTCGACATGGATCGGGAAATCCTTGACCGGATCGAGGTGGTAGTCGCGCGGAATCACGCGGTGCTTGTTGCCTTCGAGGTCGATGTCGACCAGCGTGGTCAGGAACCGGCCGGCGAGGATGCGCGAGCGCAGTTCGCGATCGTCAACCGAGATGGTCAGCGGGGGCTGGTTGTTGCCGTAAATCACTCCGGGCACTCTCCCGGCGCGACGCTCAGCCCGGGCGGCCCCCTTGCCGCTCTTCGGACGTGCGGTCGCCTTCAATTCCTTGACGGTCGCCATAACGTTAAGTCCTTGTTTTTGCAAAAGTTAATGGGCCGCAACGCGGCCCATGGCATACGCCGCAGCAAGCCTCCAGGGGTGCGGGGGCTGCGGACGTGGCGGGCTTTTACCCGGAAGACGCGGAAATGACAAGGAGAATGGGCTACCGGGCGGAACCGGATCGCCCGGATGGACCCTGCGGAGTTAGCCGCCGAGCTTGGCCTCCAGCGCCGCGATGCGCGCCTTCAGAGCCTCGTTCTCCTCACGCGCCAGGCGCGCCATGTCCTTGACCGCCTCGAACTCCTCGCGCTTGACCAGGTCCATGTCGCGCAGGAATTTTTCGGCCTGGGTGCGCATCACCGTGTCGAACTCGCGCTTGACGCCCTGCGCGGCACCGGCGGCGTCGTTCATCAGGCGGCCGATCTCGTCGAAAAACCGGTTGTTGGTCTGGGTCATATCGGTCTCCTGGCGGCTTTCGATGAACTCTGCGCGAACGCGCGGGAAGACAATGGCAATCCGTTTGGGCCGGTTCAAGGGCCGATCGGCGGTATCCTTGTCATGCCCCGGTTTCCTTGCAATCGTATTCAACGTCCCTGCATAAGAAGAATCACAAAAGGCGTTCGAGATGATCGACCAGCAGATCGCGATCCCCACCAAGGACGGTCACACCGCAACCTTCATCAGCCACCCCGAACGCGGCGGGCCGTTTCCGGTCATCCTGTTCTACATGGACGCGCCGGCGATCCGCGAAGAGCTGCGCGACATGGCGCGCCGGCTCGCGACATCGGGCTATTACGTGATGCTGCCGAACCTCTATTACCGCTCCGGGGTGATGGAGCTCGGCGCGCTGCCGGCCGATCCGAACGCGCCGGAGCGTAAGCGCATGTTCGCGCTGATGGGATCGCTCACGATCCCCATGATCATGGACGACACGCGCGCGCTGCTGACCTATGCCGAGGGCCAGGCGGCCGCGAACACCAAATTGATCGGCGCTGTCGGCTACTGCATGAGCGGCCGCTACGCCGTCAACGCCGCCACGCATTTTCCCGATCGCGTCAAGGCCGCCGCCTCGGTCTACGGCACGCAGCTCGCAACCGACCAGGATGACAGCCCGCATCTCGCGGCCGCCAAGACCAAGGCCGAACTCTACTTCGCCTGCGCCGAGACCGACATCTACGCGCCCGCCGAGATCATCGAGAAGGTGAAGCAGGGCATGAGCGGCGCCAAAGCCGAAGTCGAGATCTATCCCGGCACCCATCACGGCTTCGCCTTCCCCAAGCGTCCGGTCTATCACCGCGACGCCGCCGAGCGGCATTGGGAGCGTCTTCTGGCGCTCTATCGCCGCAATCTCGTCTAGACATAGAAGGCGCGATGCCCTTTCTGCTCATCGACTTTCCCGCCTTCAAGCCGATCGCGATCGAGATCGGTCCGTTCGCGATCCGCTGGTATGCGCTGGCCTATATCTGCGGCATCGTGTTCGGCTGGCTCTATGCGCGCTCGCTCCTGAAGAGAGAGCGGCTGTGGGGCGGCCCGGCGCCGATGTCGCTGCTGCAGATCGACGACTTCATCCTGTGGGTCACGCTCGGCATCATCCTCGGCGGCCGCACCGGCTATGTGCTGTTCTACAATCTGCCCTTCTTCATCGACCATCCCGCCGCGATCTTCAGGCTGTGGGAAGGCGGCATGTCCTTCCACGGCGGCTTCCTCGGCTGCGTCGTCGCGGTGATGTGGTTCGCCTATCGCAACCGCATCTCGATCCTGTCGCTCGGCGACATCACCACCGCCGTTGCTCCGGTCGGGCTGCTGCTCGGCCGCATCGCCAATTTCATCAACGGCGAGCTGTGGGGCCGCGCCACCGACCCGGAGCTGCCCTGGGCGATGATCTTCCCCAATGATCCCACCCAGCTGCCGCGCCATCCGAGCCAGCTCTACGAGGCCGGCATGGAGGGCATTTTGCTGTTCGCAGTGCTCGCGATCATGATCCGATTTGGTGCCCTGAAACGGCCCGGCATGATCCTCGGCGCCTTCATCCTGATCTATGGTCTGAGCCGGATCGCCGGCGAGCAATTCCGCGAACCGGACGTCCAGCTCGGCTTCCTCTGGGGCGGATTAACCATGGGCATGCTGTTGTCGATCCCGATGCTTATTGTGGGCGGCATACTTATTGTATTGGCAGTGAGGCGCGGTGCGCCGAAGCCCGCAGGGGCTATTCGTTAATTCCTTTTGAGAAGATAGGCCGTGACCGACCAGCCGTTACTCGACGAGATCAAGGCGCTGATCAAATCCTCAGGCCCCATGCCGGTCTGGCGGTACATGGAACTGTGCCTGATGCATCCGCGCTATGGCTATTACGTCTCGCGCGATCCGTTGGGACGAGAAGGCGATTTCACCACCGCGCCCGAGGTCAGCCAGATGTTCGGCGAGCTCCTGGGCCTGTGGACCGCCTCGGTGTGGAAGCAGATGGGGTCACCGCAATTCCTGCGGCTGATCGAGCTCGGCCCCGGCCGCGGCACCATGATGGCGGACGCCCTGCGCGCGCTCCGCGTGCTGCCGCCGCTTTACCAGGCGCTCCACATCCACATGGTCGAGGTCAATCCGGTCCTGCGCGAGCGGCAGAGTGCGACGCTGTCCGGCGTGCGCAACATCGCCTGGCATGACAGCATCGACGACGTGCCCGAGGGACCGAGCATCATCCTCGCCAACGAATATTTCGATGTGCTGCCGATCCACCAGATGGTCCGTCACGAGAACGGCTGGCACGAGCGCGTGATCGAGGTCGACGCCAACGGAAAACTTCAATTCGGCGCGGCGGCCGAGCCGACGCCACGCTTCGAGGTGCTGCTGCCGCCTCTGGTGCGCGCCGCGCCCGTCGGGGCTGTGTTCGAATGGCGGCCCGATGCGGAGATCATGAAGCTCGCCAGCCGCGTGCGCGACCAGGACGGCGCGGCGCTGATCATCGATTACGGCCATCTGCGCAGCGATGCCGGCGACACCTTCCAGGCGATCGCGCGCCACACCTTCACCGATCCCCTGAAGGCGCCTGGCCAGGCCGACGTCACGGCCCATGTCGACTTCCAGGCGCTCGCGCGCGGGGCGGAGGATGTGGGCGCCCGGGTGCACGGGCCGGTGACGCAGGGCGATTTCCTCAAACGCGTCGGCATCGAGACCCGGGCAGCCGCCTTGATGCAGAAGGCCGCGCCCGACGTTGCCACCGACATTTCGATCGCGCTCAAGCGCCTGACCGAAACTGGGCGCAGCGGCATGGGCTCGATGTTCAAGGTGCTCGGCATCTCCGAGCCGCGGCTGACGGGGCTTGCGGGACTCAGCGATCTCGAACGCGCCGGAGACGATTCATGACGCTTGCCTCCTCGCTGCTGTCCGCGGTGCCCGGCCTGCGCCACGCCTTCTTCACCCGCGAAGGCGGCGTCTCGGGCGGCATCTATTCCGCGCTGAACGGCGGGCTCGGCTCCAACGACGATCAGGCCCTTGTCGCGGAGAACCGCCGCCGCATGGCCGAGCATGTCGGCGTCGCGCCGGAACGCTTTCTCAGCCTGCACCAGATCCATTCGCCCGACGTGCTCGTGGCCGACGCTCCGTGGCCGAACGGGCCGCGGCCGAAGGGCGATGCGCTGGTGACGAAGGTGCCCGGCATCGCGCTCGGCGTCTCCACCGCCGATTGCGGGCCGGTGCTGTTCGTCGATCCCGACGCGGGCGTGATCGGGGGCGCCCATGCCGGCTGGAAGGGCGCGCTCACCGGCGTGCTGGAGCAGACCATTTCAGCGATGGAAAAACTCGGCGCCTCGCGAAGCCGCATCATCGCCGCGATCGGCCCGCTGATCCGTCAGGACAGTTATGAAGTCGGCAACGAGTTCGCGGCGCGCTTCATCGAGGCGGACGCAGACAACGCGATGTTCTTCATCCCGTCGGTGCGCGAAAGCCACGCGATGTTCGACCTCGCCGGCTTCATCCGCAAGCGTCTGGAAGCCGCGGGCATCCTGATGATCGACGATCTCGGTCTGGACACCTATGCCGACGAACGCTTCTTCAGCTACCGCCGCTCGGTGCATCGCAAGGAGCCGGATTACGGCCGCCACGTTCACGCGATCGCGCTCGAAGCGTGAACACAAAGGCAACCCCGTGTCATTCCGGGGCGATGCCTGCGCGCGATGACAGTGGCCTGTGGCGCACCCGCCCTAGACGTTAATGCGTTTTAACGATATCGCTGCCCTCCATAATGAGGGACGCGTCATTCATCTTGCGCCGCGCGGGTTCGCGCGTGCTGGCGGTCATGCTGCTGACGGCTGCGACCGCGCTTGGCGGCTGTGCCGGTGGCGGTGGTGCCGCGAACTCCTATGCGATGGCGCCGAGCGCCGGCTCCGGGGCGACGGTCGCGTTCGAATCGATCGACGGGCCGCCGCCGCAAGTGTTCGACCGCATGGTCGGCGTGCTCGACACCGAATCCAAGCTGCGCAGCCTGTCCGTGGTCTCCCGCGAGGGGACGGCTGCCTACCGCGTGCGCAGCTACCTCTCCGCCCAGATCGTGCGCGGCAAGACCGTGATCGCCTGGGTATGGGACGTCTACGACGCCAACCAGCAGCGGGCGCTGCGCCTTTCCGGCGAGGAACCGACGGCGGCCAAGGGCGGCCGCGACGCTGCCCGGGATCCTTGGGGCGCTGCCGACGACCTCGTGCTGCGGAAGATCGCCCAGGCCGGATTCAGCGGACTTTCCAACATGATCAACGGTACGCCGGATGCGCCGGGCTCGGCTCCCGGCTTGCGCGGGCCGGCCGTGGCGAGCGTGATCCCGGAGGCTCCGGCGACCGGGATGCCGGCCTCGGCGCTGGGCTATGCCGAGCGATAACCCCCGCGAAACCACGGCCCCAACTTCCGGCCAAACCGTTGGCCGGACTCGGGATTTCGCAGGGAAAACGTAGCCTCCCGGGTTGCCATTGCAGCCCCCGGCCTGATATTTCCTCGCCCGTCGTAACCGTGCTTCCAGTGGGTATTGTTTGATGTTGAACATCGTGTCCAGCAAAGCGCGGGAGGAAGCGTCCATGTCGGCCAAGAACGGCTCCATCAAGCTCGTCGCCGGCAACTCCAATCCGGCTCTCGCGCAGGCCATCGCGCAAGGTCTCGACCTGCCGCTGACCAAGGCGGTGGTACGGCGCTTCGCCGACATGGAGATCTTCGTCGAGATCCAGGAGAACGTGCGCGGCTCGGACGCCTTCGTCATCCAGTCGACCTCGTTCCCGGCGAACGACCATCTGATGGAATTGCTGATCATCACCGACGCACTGCGCCGCTCCTCGGCGCGCCGCATCACCGCGGTGCTGCCCTATTTCGGCTACGCCCGGCAGGACCGCAAATCGGGTTCGCGCACGCCGATCTCGGCAAAACTCGTTGCCAATCTGATCACGCAGGCCGGCGTCGATCGCGTCATGACGCTCGACCTGCATGCCGGCCAGATCCAGGGCTTCTTCGACATCCCGACCGACAACCTCTACGCGGCGCCGCTGATGGTGCGCGACATCAAGGACAAGTTCGACCTCTCCAGGACGATGGTGATCTCGCCCGACGTCGGCGGCGTGGCGCGCGCACGCGGTCTCGCCAAGCGCATCAACACCCCGCTCGCGATCGTCGACAAGCGCCGCGAGAGGGCGGGTGAATCCGAAGTCATGAACGTGATCGGCGACGTCGCCGGCTACACCTGCATCCTGATCGACGACATCGTGGATTCCGGCGGCACGCTGGTGAACGCCGCCGACGCGCTGATCGCCAAGGGCGCCAAGGACGTCTACGCCTACATCACCCACGGCGTGCTCTCCGGCGGCGCGGCGGCCCGGATCACGAACTCCAGGCTGAAGGAGCTGGTGATCACCGACTCGATCCTGCCGACGGAGGCGGTGAGCAAGGCCCCGAACATCCGCACGCTTCCGATCGCCAGCCTGATCTCCGATGCGATCGCCCGCACCGCGGCAGAAGAGTCGGTGTCGAGCCTGTTCGACTGATTTTCTTCTTCGCCTCTCCCCGCTTGCGGGGAGAGGCCGGAATTCGAACGAAGCTTGAATTCCGGGTGAGGGGGGACTCTCCGCGAGTCCAACTCACACCGTCCCCGTGGAGACTCCCCCCTCACCCCACCCTCTCCCCGCAAGCGGGGCGAGGGAGTGCGAGCGTCTACGTCCCTTACGAGACAGCCCCCGGGTTGTTGCCAACGATTGCCCATGACATCATCCGAATCCCGAGTCATCTCTGCCTTCTGGATGCCCGATGCCACGCCGGAAATTTGCCTGGGAGAAGCTGTCGGATGACGAGTTGCTCAAGCAACGCCTCTCCAGCCTGAGGGTTACGGTCGAAGGCACCTGGCTCGAGGACTGCGTCAGCACGCTCTATGAGGAGCTGGAAGAACGGGATATCCGGCTGCGGCCGCACACCTGGATATCGAGCGAATGGTTCAGTCCGGGCGGCGTTCCCGGCATCGCCATTCCGTTCTATCTTGCTCATCCCCGCCTGATGAAGCTCGAAAAGAAGATGATGTTCGACGTCGAGGGCGGAACCTGGCGCGAGTGCATGGCCATCCTCCGTCACGAAGCGGGCCACGCCATCCAGCACGGCTACCAGTTGCAGCGCCGCCGCCGCTGGCAGCAACTGTTCGGCCCGTCGTCGAAACATTATCCGCGCTACTACCGGCCCAATCCGGCCAGCCGGCGCTATGTCCAGCATCTGCGGCTGTGGTATGCGCAGAGTCACCCGGACGAGGATTTCGCCGAGACCTTTGCGGTGTGGCTGCGGCCGCGCTCGAACTGGCGGACGCGATACGCTGGTTGGCCGGCGCTGAAGAAGCTCGAATATGTCGACGAGCTGATGGGCGAGATCGCGGGCAAGCGACCGCCGATCGCGACGCGCGAGCGTGTCGATCCGCTGGGTCGGCTCAGCCAGACGCTCGAAGAGCACTACAAGAAGAAGCAGGCGTTCTACGCCTTCACGCCCCCCAAGACCTACGACCGCGATCTCTCCCGGCTGTTTTCAGCCGATCCACGGCATCACCGCTCAAAGCCGGCTTCAGCCCTGATCAGGCGCCACCGCTCCCAGATCAGGCAATTGGTCTCGCGATGGACCGGCGAGAATCAGCTCACGCTCGATGCCGTGCTTGACGAGATGATCTCCCGTTGTCGCGAGCTCGATCTGCGTGCCGTCGGCCCTGAACAGAAGCTCGTTCTCGACTTCATCGTCCTCGTGACCGCCAAGACGATGCACACGATGTTTGGCCCGTCTCGACGAAAATGGATCGCGCTATGAGACGTCTGCGCATTCTGGTCCTCATGCATCCGGACTTCCTGCCTCCGGACTCCTCCGACGGATACTCCGCACAGGAGATCAATACGTGGAAGACCGAATATGACGTGGTGAGCACCTTGCGTGCAGCCGGCCACGAGGTTCGACCGCTCGGCGCGCAGGAGGAAATCAGGCCGGTGCGCGAGGCGATCGAGGAGTTCAAGCCGCACGTGGTTTTCCACGTTGCTGGAGGAATTCCACAACAACGTCGCCTTCGACCAGCACATTGCGAGCTATCTCGAGCTGATGAAGGTCCCTTACACCGGGTGCAATCCGCGCGGCCTGACCCTGGCCCGCGGCAAGGATCTGTCCAAGACGCTGGTGCATCACCGCCGGATCGCCGCGCCGGCCTTTGCCGTCTTCCCGATGCGCCGCAAGGTGAAACGCCCGACGCGTCTTGCGCTGCCGTTGATCGTCAAGAGCCTGAACATGGATGGCTCGTTCGGCATCTCGCAAGCCTCGATCGTCGACACTGACGAGAAGCTGGCGGAGCGGGTTGCCTTCATCCACGAGCGGGTCGAATCCGCCGCCATCGCTGAGCAGTTCATCGAGGGGCGAGAGCTTTACGTCGGCGTGCTCGGCAACAACCGCTTACGCGTTCTGCCGGTCTGGGAGTTGAAGTTCGGCAGCATGGGCGGCCGCAGCTCACGGCACATCGCCACGGAGAAAGCCAAGCACGACACCGACTATCAGGAGAAAGTCGGCATCGTCGACGGGCCTGCGAAGGATCTGGCGCCGGAAGTGACCGCCAGGATCCAGCGGGCCGCGAAACGCATCTACCGGGTGCTTGGCCTCGACGGCTACGCGCGCATCGATTTTCGTCTCACCGCCGACGGCACGCCGTATTTCATCGAAGCCAATCCCAATCCCGAGATCGCCAAGAGCCAGGAGTTCGCCACGGCCGCTCTACATGCCGGGCTGAAATATCCGGCTCTCCTGCAGCGCATCCTGACGCTGGGGATCAGCCGCGCCAAGGCGGGCGTGTCACTCGGCTGAGACGAACACGGCTGCGATCGCCCCTCATCCTTCGAGACGCGCGTCGCGCCTCTCGGGATGAGGGATGGTCGTTGCGCTGCGTTACACGATCCCCGCAGCGACCTGGCCGCGCAGGCGTTCGAGCCCGAGCAATGTTTCCGCACAGGCGGCCGCCACCTCGACACCTTTGATCGCAAAATGCCTGCGGAAGAAATCGTAATGCACCTCGGTCTCGTGGAATTGCTGCGGCGTCAGCACCGCGGAGAACACGGGCACCTCGGTGCGCAGCTGCACATCCATCAACGCCTTGATCACAGTGTCGGCGACGAACTCATGGCGGTAGATGCCGCCGTCGACGACGAGGCCGGCCGCGACGATCGCGGTGTAGCGCCGTGTCTTGGCGAGGATCTGCGCATGCAGCGGGATCTCGAACGAGCCCGGCACCTCGAACACGTCGACATGATTGAGGTGGCGCGCTTCGGCCTCCTTGACGAAGGCGATACGGGCCTCCTCGACCACGTCGCGGTGCCAGCAGGCCTGCACGAAGGCCACCCGCTGCGGTTTCGCGAAGCGCGGATGGTCGGGTACCGGATCCTGCGGAACCGGCGGTGGCGTCTGGGTTGGTTGGGAGATTTCGGTTTGGGGGTCTTGCAACATCTGATTCATGGCTTTCCTCAGTTAAGGACCAGAATCAGGGCACACGGAACGACAAACAGCCGCATCCTGCGATGCGTCTGCCACCGACCGTTCTCTTTCATCCGGACTTTAACCGTCGGCTTCGGAATTGCACCGAATCTGCTGACCCTTCCCCTCAGCAACAGACTTTGAGGAAGGCGCTCGCGGGCTTAGGCCTTACGGCCCTTACCGCCGGTGGGGACTTTCACCCCGCCCTGAGAACATCGGCCGCCCGGAATGAACGGCCTGACCGAAATATGACGCCGGTTCGGGGCCGCGGCAAGCGGGTTCCGCATGGGAAAACCGCATGGTCCCATGCCGCTATAGTGGTCCAGGGGGCACGCGGCGGAATTAGGGATTGGCGGGCCGTCGGCGAATCCGATTCCGGTTTGTTCTTTTCCGTCCGGCTCGGCCTCCCCCGCGTTAATAATTGTGGCCGAGATGAGCTGTGGACGAACGAGTCCTGACTTGTGGACGGACTCGGCAGCCAGTTGCGCAGATTCCGCAAATCACATCAGTTGATCCGCGACAAGCCCGCGCTGATCCGAACGGATCGCCTTAACGAATTTAAAGGGAGCGCGCGCCGGACCAACCGCGTGCGTATCAAAGACAACAAAAAGGCAAGAGGTCGAGACGGCATGTCCCTGCTCGAAGGCACTATCGATTCCAAAAACCATCCGCTCGCGGTGGTCGAGGATATCGCTGCCAGCAACAACTGGCCGTTCGAACGCTCCGGCGAAGACGAACTCACGATTGTCTCCAAGGGACAATGGACCGACTACCAGATCTCCTTCACCTGGATGGGCGAGATCGAGGCGCTGCATCTGGCCTGCGCGTTCGACATGAAGATTCCGGTTGCGCGGCGACCGGAGGTCCAGCGGCTCGTGGCCGCGGTCAACGAGCAGCTATGGGTCGGGCACTTCGACCTGTGGACCACCACCGGCATGATCATGCACCGGCAGGCCCTGGTGCTGCCGGGCGGGCTCATCGCCTCCACCGGGCAATGCGAAGCCATGCTCGCCGGCGCCATCCACGCCTGCGAACGCTATTTCCCGGCGTTCCAGTTCGTGGTGTGGGCGGGCAAGTCCACGACGGAAGCCATGGACGCGGCGATGTTCGACACGGTGGGCGAGGCTTAAAGCCTCTCAGCAACTGAGGGAGCCGCGACTCCCTCCTCGCCGTCGTCCCGGCGAAAGCCGGGACCCATACCGCGAGGTCTCTCCGTGTCTCGCGATGCTTGTTGCTCTGCCATCCTTCCACTAGAACCAGCCGTGGTAATGGGTCCTGGCCCCCCGTGCGCAATTGCGCACTAGGCCAGGACGACAGCGATGGCGACAGCGATGGCGACAGCGATGGCGAACAGCACTCTCCAAAACATCACCGGCACCATCCTGCTCGCCGGCGCCGGCAAGATGGGCGGCGCGATGCTGACCGGATGGCTTTCGGGCGGGCTCGATCCGCGCCGCGTCGCGGTGATTGATCCACACATCTCGGCCGAGATCACCGCGCTTGCCGCCAAGGGGGTTGCGCTCAATCCTGATGTGACGACGGCAGGCCAGGTCGAGACGCTCGTGGTCGCGGTGAAGCCGCAGATGTTCCGCGAGGCCGGCGCCAAGCTGAAGCCACTCGTCTCCGACAAGACCGCGGTGGTGTCGATCATGGCGGGAACCACGATCGCCTCGCTCGAGGAGGTCTGCGGCGGCGCGGTGGTGCGCGCGATGCCGAACACGCCGGCCGCGATTGGCCGCGGCATCACGGTGGCTGTCGCCGCGAACAGCGTCAGCGCACAGCAACGCGCGGTGGCCGATGCGCTGCTACGCGCCACCGGCTCGGTCGAATGGATCGACGATGAGAGCCTGATGGACGCGGTGACCGCGGTGTCCGGCTCGGGCCCGGCCTATGTGTTTCTGCTGGCCGAAGAGCTCGCGCGCGCCGGTGTCGAGGCGGGATTGCCCGAGGCGCTGGCGACGAAACTCGCGCGCGAAACCGTCGCCGGCTCTGGTGAACTCCTGCACCAGTCGGAGCTTGCCTCCGGTACGCTGCGCCAGAACGTCACCTCGCCCGGCGGCACCACCGCCGCAGCGCTCGGCGTGCTGATGGGCGAGCCCGGCCTGCGCGATCTGATGATCCGCGCGATCGCGGCGGCGACGCAGCGGTCGAGGGAATTGGCGAAGTAAGACGGTGCCGTAGGGTGGGTTAGCGAAGCGTAACCCACCATGCTTCAACAACTGCGGGACGGAGTTGGTGGGTTACGCTTCGCTAAACCCACCCTACGGTTTCGAGCCCGCGCCCAGCCGCTGGTTGAACATCTCGACATTGACGAGCCCGCGCGCGTGGCGGCCTTCGCCGAGTTTTCGCGTGCCCTCAAAGGCATCGACCTCGAAGCGGATGACGCGGCGCTCGACCGCGACGACCTTCGCGCTGGTCCGCACCGTCGCGCCGACGAGGCTTGCAGCAAGATGACGGATATCGACCTCGGTGCCGACCGTGACCCAGCCCGGCTGAAGGACGCTGCGGATCGCATCGCCCGACGTCATCTCCATTTCCAGAATCATCATCGGCGTCGCATAGACCATCGGCATGCCGGGCACGAAATGCCCGACCGTGCGCTCCACCGGCACCACCAGCGTGCGCTCGGCGCTCATGCCGACCTTGATGAAGTCGCGTGCGTCCATGCTCGCCTCCCCCGTCGTCCTGGACAAGCGCAGCGAAGCGAAGCGCCGATCCAGGACCCGTTACCCCGACTGAACATTGTCATGCGCGGTCTAAACCACGACCTGCCGTAACAACTGCCGCTCGGGGTAATGGGTCCTGGCCCCCGTGCGCAATTGCGCACTAGGCCAGGACGACAGTTGCGTTTGCAGCTCCAGCGCTGGCTACTTCTTCGCAGCCGCCGCGCGCTCCACGAACGTCTTGCCGCCTTTCATCTTGTGGCGGAGCGGGGCTTCGTTGATCTGGATGACGACGGCGTCGGCATCGACGCCGAGATTCTTCACCAGCGCCTGGGTGATGTCGCGCATCATGCCGGCCTTCTGCTCGTCGGTGCGGCCTTCGGCCATGCTGACAGTGATCTCAGGCATTTTTCTCTCCCTTGGGCCGAACACCGGCCATTGACGGGCGCCATCAAACAGGAGGTAGATGCCCGGGACAAGCCCGGGCATGACGGCGTCAGCGAATGGCTAGCCCCAGCTCACGTCATGGCGCGCCAACACCTCGCGCACTTTGGCGACGAGGTCGGCCTCGCTGCACGAGAACTGCGCCGGGCGGCTCTCGCGCCATTCCTGGTTGGAAGCGATCGCGGCCGCCGCCTTCGCGCCCTCGATCAGATCCTTGATCTGCACCTCGCCACGCGTTTTTTCATCCGAGCCCTGGATGATGACGCAGGGCGCATTGCGGCGATCCGCATATTTGAGCTGGTTGCCCATGTTCTTGGGATTACCGAGATAGAGCTCGGCACGGATGCCGGCGGTTCGCAACGATGCGACCATCTTCTGATAGTCGGCGACGCGGTCGCGGTCGAACACGGTGACAACGACAGGGCCGAACCCAGGCTTCGTGTCGAGCTTGCCGAGCAGCGTCAGCGCGGCCTGAAGCCTGGATACGCCGATCGAGAATCCAGTCGCCGGCACCGGCTCACCACGGAAGCGCGAGACGAGGCCGTCATAGCGGCCGCCACCGCCGACCGAGCCGAACCGCACGGGGCGGCCCTTCTCGTCCTTGGTGTCGAGCAGCAGTTCGACCTCGTAGACGGGGCCGGTGTAATATTCGAGGCCGCGCACGACGGAGGGGTCGATCACTATGCGCCCCTCGTACCCCGATTCGCGGACTAACTCCGCGATCGATCGAAGTTCTGCTATCGCGTCCTTGACGGTGTCATTCGCACCAAACTTGGATTCGAGTGAATCCAATACGCTGGCGTTCGAAGGCAGCAGACCCGCGTCGTACTGACGATCGGAAGGCTGAAATGTATCCTGTATCGTTGTGGTAACTGCGGTAGGGGTTATCTCATGATGGTAGGCGATGACCTTCCAATTGACGTAGTCCATTAGTGATTCAATCTGATCAAAATCCAGATTGGCGCCTTGGGTAATGTCTCCGCTTTCGTCCTTGCGTCCTGCGCCAAGAAGTTCGCGCACTCCCTGTGGGCCCAGACGATCTAGCTTGTCGATTGCGCGTAAGACAGTGAGGCGCTTGCCTGCATTCGCGTCACCACCCAGTCGTACCGCTTCAAGCACCCCGTCAAGTACCTTGCGACTATTCACCTTGACGACGTAGTTGCCCTTCAATCCGAGCGCTTCCATCGTGTCCGCCGCCATCATGCAGATCTCCGCGTCCGCCGCCGGCGTCGCCGAACCGACCGTGTCCGCATCGAACTGCATGAACTGGCGGAAGCGGCCGGGGCCGGGCTTCTCGTTGCGGAACACGTAGCCGACGCGGTAGCTGCGGTAGGGCAACACGAGAGCGTCGGTCCCGTAGCGCTCGCCGACGTAGCGTGCGAGCGGCGCGGTCAGATCGTAGCGCAGCGAGATCCACTGATCGTCGTCGTCCTGGAACGAGAACACGCCCTCGTTCGGACGATCCTGGTCGGGCAGGAACTTGCCGAGCGCGTCGGTGTATTCCATCGCCGGCGTTTCCACGGGCTCGAACCCGTAGAGCTCGTAGACGGCGCGGATCTTCTCCACCATCTCGCGCGTCGCCCGGATCGCGGCGGGATCGCGATCCTCGAGCCCGCGCGGCAGGCGTGCCTTCAGTTTCTGGGGCTTTTTGGATTTTTCGGCCATGCGCGGCATTTACCAGCCGACGCGCGAAGCGGCAACCGGAGTGTGCCCTTCACCTCGCCCCGCTTGCGGGGAGAGGTCGGTCGCGAAGCGACCGGGTGAGGGGGACTCTCCGCGGACCTATGTCTCTCGAATTCGCGGTGACAGCCCCTCACCCCACCCTCTCCCCGCAAGAGCGGGGCGAGGGAGTGAGAGAGCGTACCGCGACGCCCTACGGCTGCTCCATCCGGGCCCGAAGCGCATCCGCATCCGCCTTCGGCAGCGACTTCAGCGTCGGCTTGATGGTTTCGCCGCCGACGATCTTGCCGTTGCGCATGAACATCCAGTCCGAGATGTCGGCTTCAGTGAATTCGACCTTGTCGCCTGCCCGCTTGCCGGGCAGATCGCGTGGCTCGTTGGCGAAGAGGCCGGAATAGGCCCCATTGGGTAGCTTCTTCACCTCGGCCATCCAGATGTGCTCACCGCCCTTGCGGGTTGAAAAGTGCACCTTCAGGGCATGCCCCGTTTCCGACGGCTTCGGCGCCTCATGGGAGGCCCAGAAGGTCGGCAGCGTGCCGCGGGCGCGCGCGATCGCGGTGTTCATCTCCGGATCGGTGGTGCGCACGTCGACGACGGGCGAACGGCCCTCAGCGGAGACGTCCGGCTTGGGGCCGATGGTCAGAATGCCGAAGACGGTGGCGCCGGTGATTGCGGCGAGAACGACCCATTTCAGGGGCTGGGGGAGAGTGGATGCCATGATCGCGATGTCCGGAAGACTCGATGTCCAGGTATTGGAGGTCTCGGACTTTGTCGCACGATCATCGTGTCGCGTTCATTGCGCCTCTCTCTCCGCGCGAGCGGAGAGAGAGGGCAAAAATCAAGACAGATTGCGGATCCAGTTGTGCGGATCGTTGGTGCGGCCGTACTGGATGTCGACGAGCTGCTTGCGCAGGCCCATGGCGACGGGGCCGGCGGCGCCGCCCGAGATCTCGAAATCACCGCTCACCGAGCGCACTGTGCCGATCGGCGAGATCACGGCGGCGGTGCCGCAGGCAAACGCCTCCTTGAGCTTGCCGCTCGCCGCATCCTTGCGCCACTGGTCGAGCGAGTACGGCTCCTCGCGCACGGTCTTGCCGGCGTCTTTGGCCAGCGCGATGATGGAATCGCGGGTGATGCCGGGCAGGATGGTGCCGAGCGGCGGCGTCGAGAGCGACCCGTCGTCGAACACGAAGAACACGTTCATGCCGCCGAGCTCTTCGATATAGCGGCGCTCGATCGCATCGAGAAAGACGACCTGATCGCAGCCGTGCTGGATCGCTTCGGCCTGGGCACGCAGGCTTGCGGCATAGTTGCCGCCGCATTTGACGGCGCCGGTGCCGCCGACGGCAGCGCGCGTGTAGTTCTCGGACACCCAGATCGAGACCGGCGCGGGGCCGCCCTTGAAGTAGGAGCCGACCGGCGAGGCGATCACCGCGAAAATGTATTCGGACGAGGGCTTGACGCCGAGGAAGGTCTCGCTCGCGATCATGAACGGGCGCAGGTAAAGGCTGCCCTCGCCGCCCGGCATCCAGGCGCGGTCGATGCGCACGATTTGCTCGACAGCCTCGATGAAGACGTCTTCAGGAAGCTGCGCCATCGCCATGCGGTCGGCCGAATCCTTGAAGCGCCGCGCATTTGAATCGGGGCGGAACAGGTTCACGCCGCCATCGTCGCGCTTGTAGGCCTTGAGGCCTTCAAAAATTTCCTGGGCGTAGTGCAGGACGGCGCCGGCCGGATCGAGCTGGAAATTAGCGCGGGCCTCGACACGCGCCTCGTACCAGCCACCCTTGGCCTGGTTGTAGCGGACCACTGCCATGTGGTCGGTGAAGACCCGCCCGAAGCCGGGGTCCACCAGCTTGGCGACCCGATCCTTCTCGGAGGTCGGATTGGATGCGGGCTGGATGTCGAATTTCATGCTCATGTCCTTAGCCTCCCGCTGCCGGTGGCGGCGCCGTTGTGGCACCCGCCTGCTCTGATTCGGGCCCGGCTGGCTCGATTGGTTTCTGGCCGGACCGCCGCCAGCCTTGTTACGGCCGGTTTCCGTGGCCAGCATGTCACCGAGGACATGCTTTTGCGGAAGACGGAAGTCCAGTATGTTTTGCCGAAATGCCGTTCGACAATCGCACGGTAGATCTGCTCCGGCCGTCGCCGCCTGTCCGGCCCTCTGCGGCCGCCTTGCTTCGATGCCCACCCGGCGCGAAACGATCTAAAATTTCGTGCGGGCCGATCGTTTTGTAACATTGAGACCAAGATACGTCAATATGCCTGACATAAATTTCGCGACTCCTTCTCAAGACGCTGCCGGGCCGCGGCCGGCCGCAGACGACGGAGGCAATTTGCGCTGGGATATCATCGAACTGCTGTTCTTCGCCTATCGCGATTTCGTCGGCGATCCCGACCAGGAGCTGGAGGCGTTCGGCTTCGGCCGGGCCCATCACCGCGTCATGCATTTTGTCTATCGTTATCCCGGGCTCAAGGTCGCCGACCTCCTCGACGTCCTGCGCATCACCAAGCAATCGCTCGGCCGGGTGCTTAAACAGCTCCTGGACGAGGGCTATATCGTGCAGAAGACCGGCGACAATGATCGCCGCCAACGCCTGCTGTATGCGACACCGAAGGGCGAGGCGCTGGTGCAGAAGCTCGCCGGCCTCCAGACCACGCGCATCACCAAGGCGCTCGCCGAGATGGCGCCGCAGGATGCGGAGACCGTCAAGCGCTTCCTGCGCGCGATGATCGACCGCGACGATCCGGACAAGGTGCTCGAGACGATCTTTGCCACCGTCAATCAGGACAAGGAGTGACCGTGCCGCTCGCTGCCACGCTCGCACGCCCGCCGGCACGTCCCGCCGACGATGCCCCGCATCTCCTGCTGGTCGACGACGACCGCCGCATCCGCGATCTGCTTTCGCGCTTCCTTGCCGGCGAAGGCTATCGCGTCTCGACCGCGGCCAGCGCCAGCGACGCCCGTTCCAAGCTTTTGGGCCTGCACTTCGACCTCTTGATCCTGGACGTCATGATGCCCGGCGAGACCGGCTTCGATCTCGCGCGTTTCATCCGGACCTCATCCTCGGTGCCGATCGTGATGCTGACGGCGCGGCACGAAGCCGAAGCGCGCATCGAGGGCCTGCAGATCGGCGCCGACGATTACGTCGCAAAGCCGTTCGAGCCGCGCGAGCTTGCGCTGCGCATCAACAACATCCTCAAGCGCGCCGCGCCGCCGCCACAGGCCGCAGCGGTGGAGAAGATCGCGTTTGGCCCGTACATCTATCACCTCGAGCGCGGCGAACTGCGCCAGGGCGAAGACGTCATTCACCTGACCGACCGCGAGCGCGAGATGCTGCGGATCCTGTCGGAGACACCGGGCGAGACCGTGCCGCGCAGCGCGCTGACCGGCAATGGCAGCGTCAACGAGCGCGCCGTCGACGTGCAGATCAACCGCCTGCGGCGCAAGATCGAGACCGATCCTGCCAATCCGCTGTTCCTCCAGGCCGTGCGCGGCATCGGCTACCGGCTGGTAGCCTCGCCATAAAGAGTGAAGCGCCACCGATGAGCACGATCGATACCGGCCTGACGCTTTTGAAGAGCGCCGCCGGCCGCGTCTCCGCCGCCAATGGCTGGATGGGCAATGCGTTCAAGGGCTGGATGCCGACCGGCCTCTACGCGCGTGCGCTGCTGATCATGATCGTGCCGATGGTGATCCTGCAATCGGTCGTCGCCTTCGTCTTCATGGAGCGGCACTGGAACACGGTGACACGGCGTCTGTCGGCCGCGGTGGTGCAGGACATCGCCGCGCTGATCGACGTCTACAAGGGCTATCCGCAAGACAAGGATCGCGACCAGATCCGCCGCATCGCGCAGCAGCGCCTGGGCCTCGTCGTCGATTTCCTGCCGGCCGGCGACATGCCGCCGCCGGGACCAAAGCCGTTCTTCTCGCTGCTCGACCAGACGCTGTCGGTGCAGCTCGGCCGCCAGATCGGGCGCTCGTTCTGGATCGACACGGTCGGCCGCTCCAATCTGGTCGAGATCCGGATCCAGCTCGACGACGCCGTGATGCGCGTGTTCGCGCAGCGTAGCGCCGCCTATGCCTCGAACTCGGAGATATTCCTATTCTGGATGGTCGGCACGTCCTCGATCCTGCTGATCGTCGCGGTGCTATTCCTGCGCAACCAGATCAAACCGATCCTGCGCCTTGCCGACGCCGCCGAAAGTTTCGGCAAGGGCCGCGAGGCGCCGAATTTCCGCCCGCGCGGCGCGCGCGAGGTGCGGCGCGCGTCGGTCGCTTTCCTCGAAATGAAGTCGCGCATCGAGCGGACGATGGAGCAACGCACCGCGATGCTCGCCGGCGTCAGCCACGATCTGCGCACGATCCTGACGCGGTTCAAGCTCGAGCTGGCGCTGATCGGCGACAGCCCCGAAATGGAGGGCATGCGCAAGGACGTCGACGAGATGTCGATGATGCTCGAGGACTACCTCGCGTTTGCTCGCGGCGATTCCGGCGAGCAGTCGCAGCCGACCGACATGGCGCAGGCGCTCGAGGAGCTGCGCAGCGACGCCGAACGCCACGGCCACATTGCGACCGTCGCGTTCAACGGACTGCCCGTGGTCACGGTGAAGCCGGCCTCGTTCAAGCGCTGCCTTGCCAACCTCGTCACCAACGCCGCCCGCTACGGCAAGAGCATCGCCATCACCGGCCAGCGCGATCACCGTTATTTGACCGTGACGGTCGACGACGACGGACCGGGCATTCCCGCCCATTTGCGCGAAGAGGTGTTCAAGCCGTTCCTGCGGCTGGACAACGCCCGCAACCAGGACGAAGGCGGCACCGGCCTCGGCCTCGCCATCGCCCGCGACATCGCGCGTTCGCATGGCGGCGACATCACGCTTGGCGATAGTCCGATGGGCGGATTAAGGGCGAGCGTGCGGATACCGGTGTAACCGGTGATGTAGCCCGGACGGAGCGCAGCGCAATCCGGGCTACGATCCTCCTTACTTCGGCAGCAGCGCCTTCAGCTTGTCCATGTCGCGCACGTTCATCTTGAAGCCGCCGGGCATCACGATGTCGCCGGGCTTCTGGTCCGGCTTGCAGGCCCCCAGCCATTTCGCTTCGAGCTGCATGGTGGTGTCGCGGCCTGCCGCGCCGGCAGCGCCGCCTTGCGCGTGCGACGACGTCTTCACCGTATAGGCCGAATTGAAATCGCCGGTGATCTCAGCATGCGAGGTCGTGCTGATGCCGGCGACATTGCACTCGGAATCGCTGACATAGCCGGCTGCGGTCTTCTTGATGTCCTGCTTGGCGCAGATCTGCTTGGCCATCGGGGAGATGTTGTTGTTCATCTCCTTGTCGACGGTCTCGTCGGTGCAGTGCTGCATGGTCATCTCGGGCACCGGCGTGCCGGTCCTGACCATCTTCAATTCCCACAGGCCCGCCTTGCGCACCGGCAGGTCGTCAGCGCGGGCGCTGGCTGCCGACAAGACGAGGCAAAGGGCGGAGCCGAGCAAAGCGAGTTTGCGCGTCATGTCGGAAGCTCCCAGCTGAGAGGTAGCGGCGTTGCGAAAGCGCCTCAGTAGAGCGTGCGGATCGGCTGGTCGGCGGCGCCATAGGGCACCCAGCGGCAGGAGAACGAGATGTAGCCGCCCTCATAGGCCTGCATCGCCAGGAATTTGGCGACCTTGCCGTAGCGCGCACAGTGATCGACCGCCACCTGCCGCGCATCGACCTGGGTTGCCATCGAATAGGCGATGATGCCGCCGGTATCGTTGCCCTTGAACGGAGGCACCGGGAGGAGATCGGCGCGCGCCGACTGGCTCGCCATCATACCCAAGGCAAGTAGGCCCGCGGCCGCAATGATTCGCATTCCCGTCACTCCGATTGGTTGGCGGTAGTTTACGGTGCTGGCGCGACGGAGGAAAGAACCGAAGACCCCTCTAACGCAGCATTGCGGTCAACTCGTCGGCAAGTGTTGCCGCGCTGCACTTGACCTCCCCCGGCCTTCGCGGCACCGTCCGACCCTCGCAGATCATGCTGTCTGGATTGCCCATGCGCGCCTCGACCTTCCTGAAATCGCTCCGCTTTGCCGCCGTGCTCGGCCTTCTCTTCGGAGCGCTGTCGCTCGGTGAGGCCAGGGCCGCCAATCCGCTGGAGCTGAATTTCTGGCTGAGCGGGCCGCGCTATGACGGCAACGTCTCCGAATGCGACAGGGCGCTGCCGACGATCGCCAGCCAGTTCTGGGAGAAAGAAAGCTCGTTCTGGAATTCCTCGTTGAAGATCACCGGCTTCGCCGCGGTTCACGAGACCGCGTTCCGGCCCTGGGCGTCCGACAATATTCCCCGCCGCTATTGCACCGGCGAGGCCATGCTCACGGACGGCAAGATGCGCAAGGTGCACTTCTCCATCGTCGAGGATGGCGGCTTCGCCGGCTACGGCCAGGGCGTCGAATGGTGCGTGGTCGGGCTCGACCGCGACTGGGCCTACAACCCGGCCTGCCGCGCCGCCAAGCAATAATTGCTCTGATCCCGACCGATCAGGCGGCCGAACGACGGTCGCCCGAAATTTGTTCTTGAAATGTTCTTATCGCCTGCTAGGCTCGTCTGCACAGTCTAGTTGAGGGGCGTCGCCATGTTTCATTCCAGATTGCATTCGTTCTCCCGCCTGATGATCTCGCTGACGCTTGCGGCCGGGCTGGCTGCGTTGGCCGGTGGCGCAAAGGCCCAGGACAAGCGGCAGAACACGCCCGGCGAGTTCGATTTTTACGTGCTGTCGCTGTCATGGTCGCCCTCCTTCTGCGAAGAGGCGGCGGAGCGCGGCGGCCGCTCGCAGATCCAGTGCAGCGGACGGCCCTACGCTTTCGTGGTGCATGGTCTGTGGCCGCAATATGAGAACGGTTTTCCGGAATATTGTCAGCGGCCGTCGCCGCGGCTGAACCGCAGCATCGTCTCCTCCATGCTCGATCTGATGCCGGCGCCGGGGCTGATCTTCAACGAATGGGACAAGCACGGCACCTGCTCGGGGCTCGCCGACCGCAGCTATTTCGAGACGATCCGGAAGGCCCGCGCCGCGATCAAGATTCCGGCCGAATATCTCGATCTGTCGCAGGCCAAGACCGTGGCGCCGGCGGAGGTGGAGGAAGCGTTCATCAAGGCCAATCCGGGCCTCAGCAATGCCGCCGTCTCGATCACCTGCAACCGGACGCGGCTATCGGAAGTCCGCATCTGCCTCAGCAAGGACCTGCAATTCCGCGCCTGTGAGGAGATCGACCGCCGCGCCTGCCGCCGCGAGCAGGTGGCGATGCCGCCGATCCGGGGTGGCTAGCCCAGGCATCGTGCCTCTTTGCTCAAGCCGCCACGTGGCGTAGTGCTCTTGCATGAATTACCGCCACGCCTTCCATGCCGGCAGCTTCGCCGATGTCATCAAGCACATCGTGCTGGCGCGCATCATCACTTATCTCCAGGACAAGCCGGGTGCGTTCCGCGTCATCGACACCCATGCCGGCGCGGGCCTCTACGATCTCGAAAGCGACGAGGCGCGCCGCGGAGGCGAGTGGCTGACGGGTATTGCGCGGCTGATGCAGGCGCGGCTGTCGAACGACGCCATGGCGCTGACCAAGCCCTATCTGGACATCGTCCGCGCCTTCAATCCGAAGGGTGAGCTCAAGGCCTATCCGGGCTCGCCGCTGATCGCACGCGGCCTGCTGAGGCCGCAGGACCGCCTCTTGCTCTGCGAGATCGAGCCGAAGGCGCGCAAGGCGCTGATCGGCGTGCTGCGCCACGACGAACAGGCCCGCGTGGTCGATCTCGACGGCTGGATGGCGTTGCCGGCTTTCGTGCCGCCCAAGGAACGGCGCGGGCTCGTGCTGATCGACCCCCCGTTCGAGGCGAAGGACGAGTTCGAAAAGCTTGAAGAGGCCTTCTCGGCGGCTTTCGCGAAATGGCCGACCGGTATCTATGTAATCTGGTATCCCGCCAAGAGCCGGCGCGCCACCGACGCGCTGGTGCAATCAGTGGCGCGGCTCGCAGCCGCAGCAAAGCCGCCGGGAAAATGCCTGCGCCTCGAATTCAGCGTGGCGCCACAAGCTGACGGGGCAGCCCTCACCTCCAGCGGCCTCTTGATCGTCAATCCTCCTTACACACTGCACGGCGAGCTCAAGACGATCCTGCCCGAGCTGGAAATGCCGCTCGGCCAGGGCGGCGCTGCCAGATTCCGATTAGAGGTGCCGAGGCCGTAACACTCCGGCATCTTGGGAAAAATATGCAGGAGCGGTGGTCAATCTGCAGAGAACCGTATTATGCTGTTGCGGTGACTGGCTTTACGTTCCGCTTCCGCGAATGGTTGCGGCGGAGTGAAGGCCTAAGAAAGATCCAGTCGGACCGAATGGTCTGCCCAAGGATGGCCAGCTCCCGGGCTTCGTAAGGCCCGGTCATGTCGTGACGTGCGTCTGCGTCACGACGGAGGAGCAATGAGGGGGAGTTTCCCGATGGCCATGACGGGAACGGTCAAGTTTTTCAACGGTGAGCGCGGCTACGGATTCATCAAACCGGACGACGGGGGCCGCGACGTCTTCGTGCATATTACTGCTGTCGAGCGAGCCGGACTGAAGGACCTCGCCGAAGGACAGCGTATTACTTTCGAAGTCGAACCGGACAAGAAGGGCAAGGGGCCGAAGGCGGTCGATTTGGTCATCCTTCCCTAGCGAGCCTGGCGTAAAAAAAATCCCGGCCGCAAGCGGCCGGGAGGTTGGTCCGGTATTTTCTTCTTAACTATCAGAAGTGATAGTTCACGCCTGCGCGCACAACGCTGGCGCTATAGCCGTTTGACACGCCTGTAATCGCGAACTGACTCGTCGACAGATCGATGTAGAGATATTCGAGCTTGGCGCTCCAGTTCGGCGCAAATCCAACTTCCGCGCCGGCACCGATGGTCCAGCCGGCGCTGGTATGCGACTCCGTCCAGCCGAACGTCTGCGCGCGCAGCTCGCCGAAGGCGAGGCCCGCCGTGCCGTAGAATAGCACGTTGCTGAAGGCGTAGCCGGCGCGGCCGCGCAGGGTGCCGAACCACGGATTGGAGAACTTCCACGGCGCGAAGGTGTCGTCGGCACCGGCGGCCTGGATGTCACCTTCGACACCGAACACCCACGGGCCGGTCTGGAAATTGTAGCCGGCCTGAACGCCGCCGACGAAGCCTGACGGCTTTGCGGGATTGTTGTTCACCGAACCCCATTCATAGCCGAGATTGGCACCGAGATACGGGCCGGCCCAGCTATAGGCATTGAGCGGCTGATTGACCGTATAGGGCGCACGTTGCCCGTAATTGAGATCGGCGGCCTCTGCCGAAGCCGTCCAGCCGACTGCAGCCAACGCGGCTGCGCCCACAACGAGCCCCTTCATCACACACTCCAACGCAACTGCCGCCACCGGTGCGATGCCCGCGGCGCCGCGCGAGGCAAAACCGCATGGTTACGGAACCACCACTTTTTCGCGTAAGATTTATCGAGAGTTTTAAGTTAAAGGCCTGTTAAGCCGAGTTACCGCGCTGTTAACAGGCTTAAGCAAGCGTTACCGGGAACTGCGCCGCCATCCTGTGCGTGCCGCACGGCCGGAACTTCAAATCGGCACCCGCAGCGCCTAAATTCGCACCATGGTTCACGATTCCCCCGACAATCCGGACGACGCACGCACGCGCAAACCCGTGCGCGGCAACGCGCCCGACGTTCGGCCCCAAGGGACGGAAGCGGCGCCGCCCGACCTCGATCCCGCCACAGCAAACGGGGACGACGAGGACGACGCACGGCTGCCGGACATCCTGGAAGAGAGCGGCACGGTCGGCGAAGAGCCGCTGGCGACCGGCCACGAGGCGATCGAACGCGCGGTCCGCCTCGCCCCCACCTCGCCGGGCGTCTACCGCATGCTCAATGCGAATGCCGACGTGCTCTATGTCGGCAAGGCCAAGAACGTCAAAAAGCGCCTGTCGAACTATGCGCGCCAGAGTGCGCCGCAGCCGGCGCGCATCCTGCGCATGATCGCCGCCACCGTGACCGTGGAAATCATCTCGACCCACACCGAGACCGAAGCGCTGCTGCTGGAGGCCAACCTCATCAAGCAGCTTCGGCCGCGCTTCAACGTGCAGCTGCGCGACGACAAGTCGTTTCCCTATATCCTGATCACGGGCGACCATTGGGCGCCGCAGATCTTGAAGCATCGCGGCGCGCAGACGCGGCCCGGTCGCTATTTCGGTCCGTTCGCCTCGGCCGGCGCCGTCAACCGCACCATCACCGCACTTCAGCGCGCGTTCCTGATCCGCTCCTGCACGGATTCCTTCTTCGAGAGCCGCTCGCGGCCCTGCCTGCTTTATCAGATCCGCCGTTGCGCCGGCCCCTGCACCCGCGAGATCGACTTCCCCGGCTACACGACCCTGGTGCGCGAGGCGAGCGACTTCCTGTCCGGCAGGAGCCATGCGGTGAAACAGGAGCTTGCCGCCGAGATGGAGAAGGCCTCCGGCGAACTCGAATTCGAGAGCGCCGCGCTCTACCGCGACCGCCTCGCTGCGCTGTCCGCGATCCAGTCGCAGCAGGGCATCAATCCGCGCACGGTGGAAGAAGCCGACGTGTTCGCCATCCACCAGGAGGGCGGCTTCTCATGCGTCGAGGTGTTCTTCTTCCGCACCGGGCAGAACTGGGGCAACCGCGCCTATTTCCCGCGCGCGGAGAAGACGTATACGCCGGAAGAGGTGCTCGGCTCCTTCCTGGCCCAGTTCTATGACGACAAGCCGCCGCCGAGGAATATCCTGCTCTCGCACGAGATCGAGGAGAGCGAGCTGCTCGCCAACGCGCTGTCGATCAAGGCCGGCCGCAAGGTCGAAGTGTCCACGCCGAAGCGCGGCGAGAAGAAGGAGCTCGTCACCCACGCGCTCACCAACGCGCGCGAGGCCCTGGGCCGCAAGCTCGCGGACACCGCGACGCAGAGCCGTCTGCTGGACGCCATGGCCACGACCCTGAACCTGACTCATGCGCCGAAGCGGATCGAGGTCTACGACAACAGCCACATCCAGGGCACCAACGCAGTCGGCGCCATGATCGTTGCCGGCCCGGACGGTTTTGTGAAAAATCAGTACCGCAAGTTCAACATCAAGTCGGAAGGGATCACGCCGGGCGACGACTTCGCCATGATGCGCGAAGTGCTGGAGCGCCGCTTCAAGCGCCTGATCAACCCGCCCGAAGAGGGCGCGGCCAAAACCAAGGACGACGACTTCCCGCAATGGCCCGATCTCGTGATCATTGACGGCGGCCGCGGCCAGCTCAACGCGGTCCGGGAAATCTTTGCAAACCTCGGCCTGACCCAGGTGGCGCTGATGTCGGTGGCGAAGGGGCCGGACCGGGATGCCGGCCGCGAGACCCTGTTCATGCCGGAGCGCGAGGCGATCAAGCTGGAGCCCCGCGACCCCGTGCTCTATTTCATCCAGCGGCTACGGGACGAGGCGCACCGCTTCGTCATCGGTTCGCACCGCAAGCTGCGCAAGAAGGACATCCGCGAGGCCGGCTTGCAGGAGATTCCGGGCATCGGTCCGTCACGCAAACGTGCCTTGCTGCACCATTTCGGAACCCTGAAGGAGATCGAACGGGCTTCGATCACCGATCTCGGCAAGGTTCCGGGGGTGAGCGCCGAGAGCGCTCGCAGGATTTTCGAGTATTTCCATCCCCAGCCGGGGTGAAATAAAGGGGGCCGCGGTCATATGGTCGTCGCATCCCGCACCCCATTTGGGGAGCGGAACGGTTGACCTTCAGGCTGCAGCGGTATTGGTAGGACGGATGAACATCGCCACGACACGAGGGACCACCAGCCGCGCGATGTCCCTCCCGAACATCCTGACCTACGGCCGGATCGCCGCGATCCCGGTCGTGGTCGGGTGCATCTACGCACAGTCGATCATGGACGGTCCGCTGTGGCTGCGCTGGGTCGCGGTCGCCATTTTTATTGCGGCTGCGGTCACTGATTACCTCGACGGCTATTACGCGCGAATCTGGAATCAGCAATCGGCGTTCGGCCGCATGCTCGATCCGATCGCCGACAAGCTTCTGGTCGCCTCGTGCCTGCTGATGCTGGCCGCCGACGGCATCATTCACGGCTGGTCGCTGTGGGCCGCCATCGTGATCCTGTGCCGCGAGATCCTGGTCTCGGGCCTGCGCGAATATCTTGCCGCGCTGCGCGTCAGCGTGCCCGTGACCAAGCTTGCGAAGTGGAAGACGACGGTTCAGCTCATCGCCATCGGCTTCCTGCTGGCCGGTCCCGCCGGCGATGAGGTGGTACCCATGGTCTCGATGACGGGGCTGGCGCTGCTCTGGGCCTCGGCGATCCTCACCATGTACACCGGCTACGACTATTTCGGCGCCGGCATCCATCACCTCATCAAGGAGGATGAGGGATGAAGGTGAAGTACTTCGCCTGGGTGCGCGAGCGCGTCGGCAAGGCCGAGGAGACGATCGAGCCGCCCGCGACCGTGCGCACGGTGGAGGAGCTGATCGCCTGGCTGTCCGGCCAAAGCGAAGCCTACGCCTACGCGTTCGAGAAGCCGAAGGTGATCCGCACCGCGATCGACCATGCCCACGTCAAGTCGGACGCCGCGATCGCGGGCGCGCGCGAGATCGCGTTCTTCCCGCCGATGACCGGCGGCTAGACCATGCCCGTCACTACCTGTCCTGTCACCATTCGTATCCAGCAAGACGATTTCGACCTCGCGCGCGAGATCGCGGTGCTGACCGGGAACCGCACCGACATCGGTGCGGTCGTGAGCTTTTCCGGCATCTGCCGCGGCGACGAGGACAGCGCGAAGATCGCCGCGCTCTCGCTCGAGCATTATCCAGGCATGGCCGAGGAAGAGATCAGGCGCCATGCCGACGAGGCCATTTCGCGCTGGCCTCTCAACGGCGTCACGGTGATCCATCGCGTCGGCCGGTTCATGCCCGGCCAGAACATCGTGCTGGTGCTGACCGCCTCGCAGCACCGCCAGGCAGCGTTCCAGGCAGCCGAGTTCCTGATGGATTATCTCAAGACCAACGCGCCGTTCTGGAAGAAGGAAGAGAGCGCCACCGGCACGGGCTGGGTCGAGGCCCAGGCCCGCGACGACGAAGCCGCCGCACGCTGGACCCGATCCTGATGGCAACAACGTCCAAAAAGACCGTGCGCGGCCGCGCCGCGCCAAAGCTCGCGAAAGTGGGACGCGGCGAGCTTCTCACGCTGATCGATTTCGTCCGCTATGCGGTGAGCCGCTTCAATGAGGCCAAGCTCGCCTTTGCCCATGGCACACCCGATCCGGTCGCGGAAGCGGCCTTCCTGGTCTGTGAAGCCCTGCATCTGCATCCCGAGCAGTTCGAGATTTTTGCCAACGCGCGCGTCACGGCCGCCGAGGGCAGGACCATCATCGATCTCATCCACCAGCGCGTCAGCACGCGCAAACCGGCCGCTTATCTCGTCAACAAGATCTACATGCGCGGCCTGCCGTTCTATGTCGACGAGCGCGTCATCGTTCCCCGCTCGTTCATCGGCGAGCTCCTGGAGTCGCATTTCGGCGGCGACGGCGAAGCCGGCTCGCTGATCGACGACCCCGGCGCGGTCGAACGCGTGCTCGATCTCTGCACGGGGTCGGGATGCCTCGCGATCCTCGCGGCGCATCATTTTCCGAATGCCACGATCGACGCCGTCGATATCTCCAAGGGCGCGATCGACGTCGCCAGACGGAATGTCGGCGAATACGGGCTCGATGACCGGATCAGCCTGCATCGCGGCGACCTGTTCGCCCCGCTCGGTGACGCCAAATACGACCTGATCATCACCAACCCGCCGTATGTCGACGCCGAAGGCATGGCGGCGCTGCCGCCGGAGTGCCGGGCCGAGCCGAAGCTCGCCTTTGACGGCGGCGCCGACGGTCTCGACGTGGTGCGCCGGATCCTGCGCGACGCGCCCGGCCATTTGACGCCGGATGGCGGGCTGATCTGCGAGATCGGCCGCGGCCGCGAATTGGTCGACGAGGCCTTTCCTGAACTACCGCTGCTCTGGCTCGACACCGAGGACTCCGAGGGCGAAGTGTTCTGGATCGCGGCAGCCGATCTCGGCTGATCGATCACGGCGGGCAGACCTCGTCGGAACAAGTCAAATACCGCCACGTTCATCCCCCGACGAATTTTCTTGCACTCGGAGGATCACCGCATGCTTGCGCCATCGGGCGAATTGCTGCGCGCCGGCGTCGCGCTCAAGCTCAACCATCTCAAGCGCGCCGCCCAGTCCTATGCCCGTGACCGGAGCAATCAAGCCACGGGGCGCATGACGTCTTACGCGACTGCGGCCGGACTGCTCGCCGTTGCGGGCTTGTTCGTCGTCGCAGCCTTCTTTGTCGGCCTGATCGCCCTGTACCGCTGGGTTGCAATCCATTACGGGCAATTCTGGGGGTTCGGCGCCGCCGGCGGTGTCCTCCTGGTCCTGGCCGCCGCCTGCGCCGGCGTGGCCATGGCTCAGATGAAGCGCAAGACCAAGCCGATCTTGCCGCTCGCCAGCCGCCTACGGGTGGCTATCGCCACCCCGCGCATCCCGCGCGGAACGGTGAAGCAGGCGGTGAAGGAGGTCGCGACCACAATTCCCCTGGCGCCGCTCGCGCCGGGCGAACGAGGACACGAAACAGGACATGAACGAGGACATGGCGGCAACACGTGGCCGGCTCGGTCCAACCGGCCCGTGCAACTCGGGCTGATGCTCGCAGCCGTTGGGCTGGTCGGGCTGACGGCCGCGCGCCGGCGGCGTCACGGCCACGGAGCGGAGACCTGAAAATGCCTCTGCGGCGCGCCGAGCAATTCGACAGCTGGCTGTTAGTGGCAGCCACGACCGTGTTCGTGCTCACCGCGGAACGGTATTTCCAGGAGTCTGGCCTGATCCGGCCAGGACCTCCGCAAGACCATCGCAACAGCGAGGCGAATTCGCCGGAAACGAGCCCGACGGGCGCAGCCTCGCAGCCCGGCCGCGGCCGCCGCGCGAAAAGCCCGTTCGCGATCCCGTGGGCAGGCTGGAAGGACATCTTCTGGCGCACCTATCAGCGCATCGACGAGGATCGCCTGCTCGCGACCGCCGGCGGCGTCGTCTTTTTCGGACTGCTCGCGATCTTTCCCGCCATCACGGCTCTGGTTTCATTCTATGGCCTGTTCGCCGATCCCTCGACGATCAGTTCCAACCTGCAATCGCTCGCGATGATGCTGCCCGAGGGCGCGTTCCAGATCGTCGAGGACCAGGTGGCGCGCGTGGTGTCGAACGGCGGCGCGACCCTTGGTTTCACTTTCCTGTTTGGACTCGTGCTCGCGATCTGGAGCGCCAATGCCGGCGTCAAAGCCATCTTCGACGCCCTCAACGTCGCCTATGAGGAGCGTGAAAAGCGCAGCTTCATCCGGCTGAACACGGTTTCGCTGGCCTTCACGGTCGGCGGCATCGTTGCCCTGCTGCTGATGGTGGGCGCCGTCGTCGCCTTCCCGCTCGCGCTCAACCACCTCGGCATGGCGCCCGAGAGCAAGCTGATCGTGGCGCTGGCGCGATGGCCGGTGCTGTTCGTCATTCTCCTTGCGGCGCTCGCCATCCTCTACCGCTTCGCGCCCAGCCGCGACGCCCCGCGCTGGCAATGGCTGAGCCCCGGCGCAGTAACGGCCGCGATCCTCTGGATCGCCGGCTCGGCGCTGCTGTCCTGGTATCTCTCCGAATTCGCCAATTACAACGCGACCTACGGTTCGCTCGGCGCTGCGATCGGCTTGATGATGTGGATGTGGATGTCCGCCATCGTCATCATGTTCGGGGCCGAACTGAATTCGGAGATCGAACGGCAGACCCTGCGCGACACGACCACCGGGGCGCCCAGGCCGCTTGGCACCCGCGAGGCGGTCTCGGCCGACACGGTCGGCGCTGCGGCGCCATCCTGACTCCGCGACTGGGCTGCTATCCCCTCGAATCAACAATGATGTTAAGGTCATGCCGCTTGGGGGAGCATGCGGCGTGACGGGTTCGAAACGCCACCCGTGTTTTCCCGGTCAGGCAGTCAGCTCTTGAGGCGTAACGCGCGGCATGATTCGGATTTCGACGATCTTCATCGCCATCTGCATGGTTCTGGTCGCCGCCTCGCTCGGGCTCGTGCTCTACGCGGTCGCCGGCATCAGCGGAACTGAATCTGCGATCGTGGCGCTGACGGCGCTGACCTTCCTGATCCTCTACAATGCAGTGTCGATGCGGTTGCGCGACCGCAGCGACGTCGGCGGCCAGATCGCCGATCTTTCGCGCGGCACCGCCGACCTCGCCCGCCAGGTCGCCGAGTTCGGCCGCCGGCTTGCCACGATCGAAGCACGCATCGCCTCCTCCAATTCGGCCAACTCAGACCGGATTCAGTCGGTGGTCGGCGAGATCAACGAGCTCGGCGGATTGGTCAGGCAACTCGCCACCACCGTGTCGGCCCATGAGGATCTGATGGCCGGCAACGCGCCGGTGCCGGCCCCCGCGCCGGTCGCAAGGCAGGAGCCGGAGGCGCCGCTCGACCTGATGGCCACGTTCGAGGAGGACCGGCCGGCTGCTCCTCCCCCGGTTCCCGCGCCGCCGCCAGTGCGGCCGGCACCACCGGCGATCCAGACCCAGACCGCCAATCCGGTTCAGACCGCCAACGGCCGCAACCAGACCCAATTGCTGGCGACGCTCCGCAACGCGATCGACGAGAACCGCATCGATATCTTTCTCCAGCCGATGGTGTCGCTACCGCAGCGCAAGGTCCGCTTCTACGAGGCCGTGACGCGCCTGCGCGACGAACGTGACCAGCTGGTGGCGGCCGAGGAGTTCATCAGCATCGCGGAGGCCTCCGGCCTGATCGGGCGCATCGACAACATGGTGATGCTGCGCTGCGTGCAGGTGCTGCGACGCCTGATGGTGCGCAACAAGGAGGTCGGCGTGTTCTGCAACGTCGCGGCTTCCACGCTCGGCAATTCCACGACGTTCGCGCAATACCTCGATTTCCTCGAAGCCAACCGGGCGCTGGCGCCGTCGCTGGTGCTGGAATTCAAGCAATCGACCTTCCGCAATCTCGGTCCGGCCGAGACCGAGAATCTCGCCGCGCTCGCCCAGCGCGGCTTCCGTTTCTCGATCGACCATGTCACCGATTTGCGGATCGAACCGCGCGAGCTCGCCGATCGCGGCGTGCGCTTCATCAAGGTGCCGGCCTCGCTCCTGCTCGACCCCAGGCAGGCGTCGACCTCGGACATCCATCCTTCCGACCTTTCCGACCTGCTCGGCCGCTTCGGCATCGACCTGATCGCCGAGCGGATCGAGGGCGAGCGCGCCGTGATCGACCTGCTCGACTATGACGTGCGGTTCGGCCAGGGGTTCCTGTTCGCGCCGCCCCGGCCATTGCGGCCGGAGGGGTCATCTGCTACCGCCGCGCCGAACCAGGCACAGGACATTCAGGGATCCAATGGCTCCGGCACACCCAGCTCAGGCGCGACGTCGGCTGCGTCTGCGCCACAGCGCGTCACCGGCAACGCCGCGCTCGCGCGCCGCATCTGATCGGCCGCACGCATCATGACCACGCTGCATTTCGCCGAAAGCCTGCGTGAACTCGTGGCGGGCGTGGACGTCGTGCTCAGCGACATCTGGGGCGTCGTCCATAACGGCCTCGAATCCTTCCCCGAAGCCTGCGAGGCGCTGCACACCTATCGCAGCCGCGGCGGTACGGTCATCCTGATCACCAACGCGCCGCGCCCGGCCGACTCCGTGCAGCGGCAATTGCGCAAGCTCGGCGTCGCCGACGAGACCTATGACGCGATCGTGTCTTCAGGCGACCTGACGCGGCTCTATGTCGCCGACCATCCCGGCCGCAAGATGTTCTGGCTCGGCCCCGAGCGCGACAACTCGATCTACCGCGGCCTCGATGCGGTGACCGCGCCGCTGGAAGAGGCGGATTACATCGTCTGCACCGGCCTCTATGACGACGAGACCGAAACGGCGGAAGACTATCGCGGCATGATGCTGAAGGCGCGCGAGCGCAAGCTGACGCTGGTTTGTGCCAATCCCGATATCGTGGTGGAACGCGGCGACCGGTTGATTTATTGCGCCGGCGCGATCGCGGAGCTCTATCGCGAGCTCGGCGGCGAGGTGATCTTCTACGGCAAGCCGCACCGGCCGATTTACGAGCGCGCGATGGCGCTCGCCGGCGAACGCCAGGGCCACCAGATCGACCGCAAAAAGGTACTGGCGATCGGCGATTCCGTCCGGACCGACCTCACCGGCGCGCGCGAGTTCGGCATCGACTGCCTGTTCGTGACCCGCGGCATCCACGCCGAGGAGTTCGAGGGTCTCGACCAGCTCGACCCGGCTTCGGTGCTGGAATTATTCGGCCATCCGCCGAAGGCGCTGATGCGCGAACTGAAGTGGTAGCGTGGGTGATGGTGCTTCCCGGTTGATGTGAAGCATCTAATCCGGAACAACGAACCCGACGCAGAAAGCCCGGGACAATCGCCCGGGCCTTCCGAATTCAGTTGATGGCTTCGATCGCGCCTTACGCGCTTGCCATGTCCGGAAAGACCGCCTCGATCTTGGTCTTCAGCGTCGCCGCGTTGAACGGCTTGACGATGTAGTTGTTCACGCCGGCCTTCTTGGCCGCGATCACGTTCTCGGTCTTTGATTCGGCCGTGATCATGATGAAGGGCGTGGTGGCGAGGTTCGGATCCGCGCGCACTTCGCGCAGCAGGTCGTATCCCGTCATCGGCTCCATGTTCCAGTCGGAAATCACGAGCCCGTACTTCTTGCCGCGCATCTTGTTCAGCGCTGCCGAACCGTCGCTTGCATCATCGATATTCTCGAAGCCAAGCTGCTTCAGGAGGTTCCTGATGATACGGATCATGGTGCTGTAGTCGTCAACCACCAGAACCGACATCGACAAATCAACCGCCATCTCGACTCCCCCAACGCAAACCCAGGAAATATTACGATCGGACCTGCCGGGCCGGAGCCCCGCGGTTCCACGCTCCAAGGACTAGCACCAAGGCGTTAAACAGCGCGTTAACTGGGAGCGCCCCCGGTGGACTGAAATCGCCTTCGATGCGGCCGCCCCCTCCCGCTTGACTTCATCCGGCCCGTCGCGCCACGGTCCCGGCCGGTCCCGCCGGTTTGAGAATTCCCCTGATGGCTCCGCATTTTACCGTTATCCGCGACACCACGCCGGACTCCGCCATTGCAAGGGGTGCCGTGGTCGCCATGGGCAATTTCGACGGCGTTCATCTCGGCCATCGCGCCGTGATCGCCGCAGCCATGGAAATGGGCAGGATCCATGGCCGCCCTGCGCTGGCATTGACCTTCGAGCCGCATCCGCGGCGGTTTTTCAGCCCCAACACCCCGCAATTCCGCCTGACGGACGAGCGTGCCAAGCTGCGGCTTCTGGCCGGCACCGGACTTGACGGCGCCGTGGTCATGACCTTCGACAAGTCCCGCGCCGGGACCAGCGCGCAAGACTTCATTCACCATGACCTGATCGGGCGCCTGGGCATCGGCGGAATCGCCGTCGGCTACGACTTCCATTTCGGCAAGGGTCGGGTCGGCTCGCCGAGCCTCCTCGTCAACGAGGCACCCCGGCTCGGCATCGAGGTCGACGTGCAGCCGCATGTCGATATCGACGAGCGGCCGGTTTCGTCCAGCGCGATCCGGATCGCGCTCGCCGAAGGTCAACTGGACGAGGCCACGGCCATGCTCGGCGCGCCCTGGTTCATCACCGGCGAGGTCATCCACGGCGAGAAGCGCGGCCGCGACCTCGGTTATCCCACCGCCAACATCCGTCTCGATGCCAATTGCGGCCTCAAGCACGGGATCTATGCGGTGCGGGTCGGCCGCGGCGCGGAGCGGCTGGACGGGGTGGCAAGCTTCGGTCGCCGCCCGACGTTTGATAATGGTGCGCCGCTGCTGGAAATCTTCCTGTTCGACTTCAAGGGCGATCTTTACGGACAGACGCTCGACTGCGCCTTTATCGGCTTCATCCGCGAGGAGCTGAAATTCGACGGCCTGGATGCCCTGATCCGCCAGATGGACGACGATTCCGCCCGCGCCCGCGCCATGCTCGCCGCCGCCCCGGACGCGTTTCCGCGGCTTGGCGTCATTGATTGAGGCCGGAAACCGGCCCGCCGAACCTTTTGCGCTTCCCCCGCCCCCCTGCTATGGAGAGCCCATGTTTGCGCGGCGCATCATAGGGATTAGCGGCCCGGCTTCCGCCTGAGCTTTCGGCTCGGCGCAAGACCGGGATGTTGTCGTTTCACCCGCGATTCCGCATCGCCATCCGTTCCCGCGCCCTTCCGAGCCAGTCAGCCTCATGTCCGACAAGCCACAAAAGCCCCAAAAATCCGAAGCCAAAGACTATTCCAAAACCCTGTTCCTGCCGCAGACCGAATTCCCGATGCGCGCCGGCCTGCCGCAACGCGAGCCGGAGCTGCTGAAATACTGGAACGACATCGGCCTCTACGACAAGCTGCGCCAGGAAGCCCAGGGCCGCGCCAAATTCGTGCTGCATGACGGCCCGCCCTACGCCAACGGCAACATCCATATCGGGCACGCGCTGAACAAGATCCTCAAGGACGTCGTGACCAAGAGCCAGCAGATGCTTGGCTTCGACTCCAACTATGTGCCTGGCTGGGACTGCCACGGCCTGCCGATCGAATGGAAGATCGAGGAAGAGAACTACCGCTCCAAGGGCAAGCAGAAGCCCGACTTCCGCGACTCCGCTGCAATGGTGGCGTTCCGGAAAGAGTGCCGCGCCTATGCGACGCACTGGATCAACGTGCAGCGCGAGGAATTCAAGCGGCTCGGCATCATCGGCGACTGGGATCATCCCTATCAGACGATGAGCTATCCCGCCGAAGCGCAGATCGCCCGCGAGCTGATGAAGTTCGCCGCCAACGGCACGCTGTATCGCGGCTCCAAGCCGGTGATGTGGAGCGTGGTCGAGAAGACCGCGCTCGCCGAGGCCGAGGTCGAGTACGAGGACTACACCTCCGACATGGTGTGGGTGAAGTTTCCCGTCACGTCCCCGGCACATGGTGCGCTCGCCAATGCATCGGTCGTGATCTGGACCACCACGCCCTGGACGCTGCCCGGCAACCGGGCGATCTCGTTCTCACCGAAGATCGCCTACGGCCTCTACAAGGTCACGGATGCGGCCGCGGACAATTGGGCGAAGACCGGCGATCTCCTGATCCTGGCCGATGCGCTTGCCGCAGAGGTGTTCAAGCAGGCGCGCGTCACCGCCTATGAGAAGCTGCGCGACATTCCCGGCGACACGCTGGACGCCGTGGAGTGCGCCCATCCCTTGCGTGGCCTCGATGGCGGTTACGAGTTCATCGTGCCGCTGCTCGCCGGCGAGCATGTCACCGACGATACCGGCACCGGCTTCGTGCACACCGCGCCGAGCCACGGCCGCGAGGATTTCGACGTCTGGATGGCCAACACCCGCGAGCTCGATGAGCGTGGCATCTCGACCGCGATCCCCTACACTGTCGACGAGAACGGCGCCTATACCGCGCAGGCCCCCGGCTTCACCGGCAAGCGCGTGCTCAACGACAAGGGCGAGAAGGGCGATGCCAATGAGGCCGTGATCAAGGCGTTGGTCGAGGCCGGCAAGCTGCTCGCGCGGGGCCGCCTCAAGCACCAATACCCGCATTCCTGGCGCTCAAAGAAGCCGGTGATCTTCCGCAATACGCCGCAATGGTTCATCGCGATGGACAAGGACGTCAGCGAGAATGGCCACGCAAAAAAGGGCGATACGCTGCGGGCCCGCGCGCTGCATGCGATCTCGGTCACGCAATGGGTGCCGCCGTCGGGTGAGAACCGCATCAACGGCATGATCGCCAATCGTCCGGACTGGGTGATCTCGCGCCAGCGCGCCTGGGGCGTTCCGATCGCCGTGTTCGTGCGCGAGAAGAGCGACGGCTCGGCCGAGATCCTGCAGGACGAGATCGTCAATCAGCGCATCGCCGAGGCCTTCATGGATGAAGGCGCCGACGCCTGGTACATGGAAGGCGCCCGCGAGCGCTTCCTTGGATCGCGCGCGAAGGAAGACTGGAAGAAGATCGACGACATCTGCGACGTCTGGTTCGATTCCGGCTCCACGCACGCCTTCGTGCTCGAGGATCGCCAGAACTTCCCGCAGCTCGGCAACATCGTTCGCAAGGTCGACGGCGGCGACGACACCGTGATGTACCTGGAAGGCAGCGACCAGCATCGCGGCTGGTTTCACTCGTCGCTGCTGGAGAGCGCCGGCTCGCGCGGCCGCGCGCCCTACGACATCGTGCTCACCCACGGCTTCACGCTCGACGAGAACGGCCGCAAGATGTCGAAGTCGATCGGCAACACCGTCGAGCCTCAGAAGGTGATTAAAGATTCGGGCGCGGATATCCTGCGCCTGTGGGTCTGCGCCACCGACTATGCCGACGACCAGCGCATCGGCCCGGAGATCCTGAAGAACACCATCGAGACCTATCGCAAGCTGCGCAACACCGTGCGCTGGATGCTGGGAACGCTGGATCACTACAAGCCGGCCGACGCAGTCGCACCCGCCGAGATGCCTGAACTCGAACGGCTGATGCTGCACGAGCTCGCGGTCCGTGCTGCCGTCGTCCGCAAGGCCTACCAGGAGTTCGACTACAAGACCGTGGTCGCAACCTTGTCCGCCTTCCTGAACAGTGAGCTCTCCGCGTTCTATTTCGACATCCGCAAGGACACGCTGTATTGCGATCCGCCGTCCTCGCCGACGCGCAAGGCGGCGCTGACCACGATCGACCTGTTGTGCAGCTCGATCCTGAAATGGCTGGCGCCTATCCTCAGCTTCACTGCGGAGGAGGCCTGGCGCATGTACAGGCCCGACGCCGAGCCCTCGGTGCACCTGACGCAGTTTCCCGACGACCTCGAAAGCCTGCGCGATGACAAGCTCGCCGCGAAGTGGGAAGCGATCCGCAACGTCCGCCGCGTCGTCACCGGTGCGCTGGAGCTCGAACGCGCCGCCAAGAACATCGGCTCGTCGCTGGAGGCATCACCGGTGATCTATGTCGCCGATCGCGACATGCTTGCGACGCTGTTCGACACCGACCTCGCCGAGATCTGCATCACCTCGAACTACGAGGTGCGCGAGGGCGAGGCACCGGCTTCCGCATTCCGTCTCGATGCCGTTCCAGGCGTCGCTGTCGTGGTGGAGAAGGCGGTCGGCACCAAATGCGCCCGTTCCTGGAAGATTTCTCCGACGGTGGGTGAAGACCCCGAATACCCCGACGTCACGCCGCGCGACGCCAAGGCGCTGCGCGAATGGAAGGCGCTGGGGGTCAGCGTTTAACTCTGCGTCGTCCCGGCGAAGGCCGGGACCCATAACCACGACCGCCGATTGCAGCGAAGGCTGATGACCACGAGTCCCTCAAACAACGACCGCCTCGGCGTATGGGTCCTGGCTTTCGCCAGGACGACGACGGAGCGTGTTGTGGCCGACCGCCCATGACCCCGCTCCGCGCCGGCATCCTCGCGGCCCTGGTCACGCTCGTGGCCGACCAGGCCTCAAAGCTCTGGCTGCTGAACGTGTTCGACCTCGCCCGTCGCGGCGCGGTCGAGGTGACCCCGTTCTTCGACCTGGTGCTGGCCTGGAACATCGGCATCAGCTTCGGCTGGCTCCAGAACGACGGCCAGGCTGCGCAAATGGCGCTGATGGCGGTCAAGGTCCTGGCGGTGGTCGCGCTGGCGATCTGGATGGCCCGCTCCCACACCCTGCTGGCAACCATCGCGCTCGGCCTGATCATTGGCGGCGCCATCGGCAACGGGATCGACCGCCTAGCCTATGGCGCGGTGGTCGATTTCGCCCTGTTCCACATCAATATCGGCGGAAATACCTTTAATTGGTACGTGTTCAACCTCGCGGACGTGGCCATCGTTGCTGGCGTGGCGGCGCTATTGTATGATTCCTTCCTGGGGGTACCCGCCGCAAAAGCGCCCTGATCCCGGCCGATACGGACCGGCAGGCGGAACCTTGCTTTTGCGAGGGATTATGCCGCGCGAGAGCGGCAAACTGCCACATTTTGGAACAGGTACAGTGTGATGCGCAGCTCGAAGACCAGCGGTTCGATGGTTGAAGACCCCCGGCAGGGGTTCTGGCGGGCGTTGAAATTGTCCGCTGTCGCGCTCGGCATCGGTCTCGTCATGTCGGCTGGCGCCGCCCGCGCCGGCGACGACGGCGAGGACGATGACGACATGACCTTCGAAGAAAAGCTCATCGACAATCTGATGTCGGGCATCGGCGCCAAGAGCATGGAGAAGAAGGGTATCGAGTACCGCGAGCGGTCGCCGCTGGTGGTACCGCCCAAGCTTGACCTGCCGCCACCCGCCGGCGTTGAAGCCAAGAACGCACCGAACTGGCCGAAGGACCCTGACGAGAGACGCCGCAAGGAGGCCATCGCGCAGCGGAAGAAGGCCGTCAAGGCCACGGAGAGCTGGCAGGCCGGCCGGGCGTTGTCGCCCGCCGAGATGGAGGTCGGCAGGACAGCCGCACCCGAGCGCACGAGCAATGATCCTATTCAGCCGGGCACCAACGGCAATCCGTCGCTCAGCCCGGCCCAGCTCGGTTTCACCGGGGGCCTGTGGGGCATGATGTCGAACAACAAAGGCGAGGCGGCCAAGCAATTCACGACCGAGCCGCCGCGGCAGTCGCTGGTCGAGCCGCCGCCGGGCTACCAGACGCCGTCGCCGAGCTACGCCTATGGCGCCGGAGAGGACAAGACGAGGCGGACCTATTTCGACATCATGTCCGGCAAGGACAAGGAACAATAGCGCTCCTGTCCCTTTGCGACATCCCGACAGACGCGGTTCTGCGCCGGCGACTCGTGCACGCTGGACGCGGTCTTTGATTGCTGATCAGTAACTTGCGCCCGAGTCGAGTTCTCTGCTTCGTGACGCGAAGCGTTTGCCGCACGGTGTACCATGCCGTGCCTCCGAGCCGGACGTCCGGGCTCGGCCTTTCATAAGGATCATGATGTCCTCTTACCGATCGGCTGCCCGCCTCCTTGCCGCGCTGCTTTCGACGAGTGTCCTGACGGCCGGCGCATCCCTTGCTCAGACCACGGTGACATCGGCTCCGCCCGCCAGCTTCACGCTTGGCAATGGCATGCAGGTCGTGGTGATTCCCGATCACCGCACGCCCGTCGTCACGGAAATGATCTGGTACAAGGTCGGCTCGGCGGACGAGACGCCGGGCAAGTCCGGGCTCGCGCACTTCCTCGAGCACCTGATGTTCAAGGGCACATCGAAGCATCCGGTCGGCGAATTCTCCCAGACCGTGCTCCGCGTCGGCGGCAACGAGAACGCCTCGACCTCGGTCGACTACACCAACTATTACCAGCGGGTGCCGAAAGAGCAGCTGCCGACCATGATGGAGTTCGAGGCCGACCGCATGACCGGCCTGATCCTCAAGGACGAGAACGTGTTGCCCGAGCGCGACGTCGTGCTCGAAGAATACAACATGCGCGTTGCCAACAATCCGGACGCGCGGCTGAACGAGCAGATCATGGCCGCGCTCTATCTCAACCATCCCTACGGCCGGCCGGTGATCGGCTGGCACCAGGAGATCGAGAAGCTCGACCGCGAGGATGCGCTCGCCTTCTACCGCCGCTTCTATGCGCCGAACAACGCGATCCTGGTGATCGCCGGCGACGTCGAGCCCGCCGACATCCGCCCGCTGGTCGAGCGCAATTTCGGCTCCATCCCGGCCCAACCCGCCATCCCGGCGCGCCGCGTCCGCCCGCAGGAGCCGGAGCCCGCGGCGCCGCGCACCGTGACCCTGGCCGATCCGCGCGTCGAGCAACCCGGCTTGCGACGCTATTACCTGGTGCCCTCGGCGACCACGGCTGCGGCCGGCGAAAGCGCGGCCCTCGACGTGCTGGCGCAGCTGATGGGCAGCGGCAGCAATTCCTATCTCTACCGTGCGCTCGTGGTCGACAAGCCGCTCGCGGTCTCCGCCAGCGCCAGCTATTCGAGCATCTCGCTCGACCCGACCCAGTTCGCGATCTCGGCTTCGCCCAAATCCGGGGTCAGCTTCGCCGAGGTCGAGCAGGTGGTCGACGGCGTCATTGCCGACGTCGCGCAGAATCCGATCCGCGCCGAGGATCTCGAGCGGGTCAAGACCCAGCTCATCGCCGAGGCGATCTACGCCCAGGACAACCAGGCGGTGCTGGCGCGCTGGTATGGCGGCGCATTGACCACGGGCCTGTCGATCGAGGATATCCGGAGCTGGCCAGATCGCATCCGCGCGGTCACCGCCGAGCAGGTCCGCACCGTCGCGCAGAAATGGCTCGAGAAGAAGCGCTCGGTGACGGGCTATCTGATCAAGGACACCGGCGCCGCCAAGCGCGAGGAGAAGCGTTCGTGACCTATCCCTTCCTTCGACGCGTTGCGTTCTCCTTTGCCACCGGCGCGGCACTCGCGCTTGCTACCGTCTCGCCGTCGCAGGCGGCGGCAAAGATCCAGCATTTGACCTCGCCGGGCGGCATCGAGGCCTGGTTCGTGCAGGATGCGACCGTGCCGCTGATCGCCATGGAATATTCCTTTGCCGGCGGCTCGGCCCAGGATCCCAAGGACAAGTCGGGTGTCGCCAATCTGGTCGGCGATCTCCTCGACGAAGGTTCCGGCGATCTCGATTCCAAGACCTTCCATGAGCGGCTCGACCGCCGCGCCATCGAGCTCTCCTTCTCCGCCACCCGCGACACGTTCCGCGGCAGCCTGCGCATGCTGCGCGACAACAAGGACGAGGCCTTCGACCTGCTGCGGAGCGCGCTGACCTCGCCGCATTTCGAAACCGCCGATGTCGAGCGCATCCGCTCGCAGGTGATCTCGGGCCTGCGCCGCGAGACCACCAACCCGACCTCGCTGGCGAGCCGCAAATTCCTGGAGGTTGCCTTCGGCGATCATCCCTACGGCCGGCAGTCCAACGGCAACCTCGAGAGCGTTCCGACCATCACGGTTGCCGACATGAAGGACTATGTCGGCCGCGTGCTCGCCAAGGACACGCTCAAGATCGCGGTGGTTGGCGATGTGGATCCCGATACACTCGGCAAGCTGCTCGACCACACGTTTGGCAGCCTGCCCGCCAAGGCCAACCTCGTGCCGGTCCCCGACGTCGAGGCCGCCAAGCCGCCGCAACGCGCCTTCGTGACGCTCGACGTGCCCCAGACCGTGATCACCTTCGGCGGCCCCGGAGTGAAGCGCAGCGATCCGAACTTCATGGCGGCCTATGTCGTCAACCACATCCTCGGCGGCGGCGGGCTGTCCTCGCGGCTTTATCGCGAGGTGCGTGAGAAGCGCGGGCTGGCCTATTCGGTGTTCGAATCGCTGCTCTGGATGGAGCATTCGGCGGTCTTCATCGGCAACACCGGCACTCGCGCCGACCGCGCCGGCGACACCATCGACGCCATCGACAAGGAAGTGCGCCGGATCGCCGAGGAAGGCCCGACGCAGAAGGAGCTCGACGAGGCCAAGTCCTACCTCAAGGGCTCGCAGATGCTGGCGCTCGACACCTCCTCGAAGCTCGCGCAGGCGCTGCTGCAATATCAACAGGACAAGCTGCCGATCGACTATATCGAGAAGCGCAACGCCGTCGTCGATGCGGTCACCATGGACGACGCCAAGGCGGCCGCAAAGCGCCTCTGGGGCCAGGGCCTCCTGACCGTCGTCGTCGGCCGCGCCCCGCAGGCGACGGCGCAACCGGCAGCCGCACCGGCGACGAAGTCGAACTGACGTCTTCCATACGCTTCCTGAAATGGCCGGGCTCGCCCGGCCATTTGCATTTCGGGCGCCATTGCCGAACCTAGGCGTCCGGGATATGTCCGGGCATCACGAATGGTGCCACCATGCTGCGGATATCCCGCGATCTCGTCATCGACGAGGACGACATCGAGATCGGCTTTGTCCGCGCCTCCGGCCCGGGCGGGCAGAACGTCAACAAGGTCGCGACCTCGGCGCAATTGCGCTTCGACACCCGTAAACTGACGCTGCCGGAGGATGCCGCGTTGCGCCTGGCCCGGCTCGCAGGGCAGCGCATGACCAAGGACGGCGTGATCGTGATCCAGGCCCAACGCTTCCGCACCCAGGAGCGCAACCGCCAGGACGCCATCGATCGCCTTACGGAAATGCTCGGCGAAGCCATGATCCGGCCGAAGCCCCGGCGCGCGACAAAGCCGACCTTTGGCTCCAAGCAGCGCCGGCTCGAGGGCAAGAAGCGCCGCAGCGACATCAAGTCGAAGCGCGGGCGCGATTTCGACGACTAGCAGACACAACAAAAGAACTCCGGCCGCAGGGCGACCGGAGTTCTGCCGTTTCACTCCATTGGCTAATAGCGCTTGCCCGTGGCTGCACCGCCTGTCGCGGACTCGTCGGGGGTCCCTTTGTGTGCAGCACTGCCCGTGGTGCCAACCGTGCCCCTGGTGCCCTTCGTCGGCTTCATGCCCGTCGTCTCGCCCGCTGCGCCCGGCTGGGCGCTCATCTCTTCGTCGCCGCTGCCCATTGTGCTGCCTTGCATGGGTTTGCTTTGCACGGTGCCGCTAGGCCTCGCGCCAGACGACGTACCTTGCGCGAGAACCGGTGTGACAATGAGAGCCGAGACGGCGCATGCGATTGCAGAGGTCTTCACCAACTTCATCCATTTCTCCTGGATTTTCGCGATGATCGGTTCGGCGGCTTGATGCGCCGTCCGCCAGAGTCAAACCAGTCCATCGCGTTACGAGCTCGAACGGCGCGACCGCGATGCAATCTGCCTCGTGTGGTGATCGTTTAGGGAATTGACGGCGGTTTCGCGGAATTGTCCTCCGCATATGCGGCAGCGCGGAACAACGCACCCCGCCCGCATCTCCGCACGCAGCGAAACAGCCCGCTACTACCACCGCATGTTTTGCCGCGCCTAGAATTTGCGCACGCTGAATTGACGTGGATGGGCGGACTTTTGACGATGCGCGCGATCGTGCTGGGATGGTGCACCGCGATGGTGCTGGTGGTGCGGGTGGCCGAGGCGCAGATGCCCTTGCCGGCTGCAAAGCCGCCGGATGGCGCAACACTGTTCAAGCAGCAATGCGCGGTGTGCCACACCACGAACCTGTCAGAACCGGTGCGGCAGGGTCCGCCGCTGGTCGGGATCGTCGGGCGGCCCGCCGGCAAGGTCGAAGGCTTTCACTATTCAGAGCCCCTCGCACAAGCAGCCTTCGCTTGGGACGAGACGAAGCTCGACGCCTGGCTGACCGATCCGCAAACCGTGATTCCCGGCGTGGTCATGGTCTACCGGCAGGCGAAGCCGGAGACGCGCGCCGCCATCATCGCCTTTCTTAGGGAGCAGAACTGAATGGCAAAGCCGGTCCATTCCATGATCCGCGCACTCGACGAGGCGCGCTCGCTCGACTTCTACAGACGGGCCTTTGGCCTGGAAGTCACCGACCGTCTGAAGTTCGCAGACTTTGCCTTGATCTATCTGCGTCACCCCTCCTCACCCTTCGAGTTGGAGCTGACGGTCAATTTCGATCGCAAGGAGCCGTATGCGCTCGGCGACGGCTACGGACATCTCGCCGTGGTGGTGGAGGATCTCGATGCCGAACACGCCCGTTTCGAGCGCGAGAAGCTCGCACCGGGCCCGCTGCGTGACTTCAAGCACGACGGCAAAACGCTGGCGCGCTTCTTCTTCGTGAGTGATCCCGACGGCTACAAGATCGAGGTGATCCAGCGCGGCGGACGTTTCAACTGATCGACCACAAAATTCAAATCACAAAAATCGAAGGAGGAATGCCATGAGGGAAGTCGACCGTCGAAGCAAGCACAGCCGCCGCGTCTTTCTCAAGGGCGCCGCGACCGCCGTCCCGGTCGTGGCAGTCGCGACCAGCGTCGCCGTCAGCATCGAGGGCGCCTGGGCCGACGAGACAAGCGCACTTTCGCCCGCGACGATGAAGACGCTGCTGAAGGTCGCGCGCGATATCTATCCGCACGATTTCCTCGGCGACAGCTACTACATCACCGCGATCAAGCCGTGGGACGGCAAGGCGGCGAAGGACGCGTCCGTCAAGTCGCTGATCAGCGACGGCATCACCAGGCTCGATCAGAACGCGCGTGATCGCCACAAGGCGCCCTATGCCGAAGTGCCCTGGGAAGCCGACCGCGTGGTGCTCTTGAAGGAGATCGAGCAGAGCGACTTCTTCCAGAAGGTGCGCGGCGACCTCGTCGTCTCTCTCTACAACCAGAAAGAGGTCTGGCCGCGGTTCGGCTACGAGGGCTCCTCGGCCGAACACGGCGGCTACATCAACCGCGGCTTCGCCGACATCGACTGGCTGCCGAAGGCTTAAGGCTCACCCAACGGTTCAGGAGAACGCATATGGCAAAATTCGATCTGAACGATTCCAGCGTTGTGGTGATCGTCGGCTCCGGTGCCGGCGGCGGCACGCTGGGCAACGAGCTCGCACAGAAGGGCGTCAAGGTCGTGATTCTCGAAGCAGGTCCCCGCATCGAGAATCAGGACTTCGTCAATGACGAGTGGGAGAGTTTCTCGCAGCTCGCCTGGACCGATGCGCGCACCACATCGGGATCATGGCGCGTCGCAAAAGACTTCTCGGGTCTTCCCGCCTGGATCGTCAAGGCGGTCGGCGGCTCGACCACACACTGGGCCGGCGCGTCGCTGCGGTTCGACGAGCACGAGTTCAAGGTGAAGAGCACCTACGGCAACATTCCCGGCGCCAACCTGCTGGACTGGCCGGTCACGCTCGCGGAGATGGAGCCGTGGTACGCCAAGGCCGAGAACAAGATGGGCGTGACCCGCACCAACGGCATTCCCGGACTTCCCGGCAACAATAACTTCAGAGTGATGGAGGCCGGCGCAAAGAAGCTCGGCTACAAGACGGTGCACACCGGCAACATGGCGATCAACAGCCAGCCGCGCGACGGACGCGGCGCCTGTCAGCAGATCGGCTTCTGCTTCCAGGGCTGCAAGTCCGGCGCGAAATGGTCGACACTCTACACCGAGATACCCAAGGGCGAGGCGACCGGCAATCTCGAGGTCCGCCCCGCGAGCATGGCGGTCAAGATCGAGCATGACGCAGGCGGCAAGGTCACCGGCGTGGTGTACGCCGACGAGACTGGCGCGATGCAGCGCCAGAAGGCCCGCATCGTTGCTGTGGCCGGCAATTCGATCGAAAGCCCGCGGCTGCTGTTGAACAGCGCATCCACGATGTTCCCCGACGGCCTCGGCAACTCAAGCGGTCAGGTCGGCCGCAATTACATGCGCCACATGACCGGCAGCATCTATGCCGTGTTCGAGAAGTCGGTGCACATGTATCGCGGCACCACCATGGCCGGCATCATCCGCGACGAGGCCGCCAACAATCCGAAGCGCGGCTTCGTCGGCGGCTACGAGATGGAGACGCTGTCGCTCGGACTGCCCTTCATGGCGGCGTTCCTCAACCCCGGCGCCTGGGGACGCCCGTTCACCGCCGCGCTCGACGGTTATCCCAGGATGGCCGGCATGTGGCTGGTCGGCGAGGACATGGCGCAGGAGACTAACCGCATCACGCTCGATCCGACCGTGAAGGACAAGTTCGGCCAGCCGGTCGCAAGCGTGCACTTCGACGATCATCCCAACGATCTCGCGATGCGCGCGCACGCGTACAAGCAGGGTGCGGCGGTCTACGACGCCGTCGGCGCCACCGTGAGCTATCCGACACCGCCCTATCCGAGCACCCACAATCTCGGCACTAACAGGATGAGCGAGAAGCCGCGAGACGGCGTGGTCAACAAGTTCGGCCAGAGCCACGACGTCAAGAACCTGTTCGTCTCCGACGGCAGCCAATTCACCAGCGGTGCTGCCTGCAATCCGACGCTGACCATCGTTTCGCTGGCGATCCGGCAGGCGGACTACATTGCAGGCGCGATGCAGAAGAAGGAGATCTGACGCCCGGCGTCCATCGGCTCGGAATGGAGCACACCGTTCCCTCCCCGTCATTGCGAGCGACGCGAAGCAATCCAGAACCCCTCTGCGGTGACGGTCTGGATTGCTTCGTCGCAAGAGCTCCTCGCAATGACGCTGGGGCTATTCAGCCGCATCAAGAATGGGTGCGACGGCGACCTTGAAATCCCGTACCGGCGCCAAGCTCCGGGAGCGATAGATCAGGCAGGAGCAGCGCAGCAACGAGGCAAAATTGTTGACCTCGCCGTGATGGTCGAGCACCTCGTTGTAGAGCGTCGTCAGGAACTTGCCGACGCTCATGCTCTCCTTGGCCGCGATCTCCTCCAGCGTGTCCCAGAACGCCATTTCCAGACGGATCGAGGTGCAATGCCCACCGATCCGCAAGGAGCGGGTCTGGGATTCGTAGTCGCGTTGGGGCTGATGCGCGAAGAGATGGCACATGGCGTCCTCCCGTCCTGTTGCCGTTTTTCGCGATGCTACACCGCAGCCCGGTACCCCACAATCGGGACGGCAGCCGGAGATCGATCCATCCCGGTTGCGCGATTTTCTCGAACGTCCAATCCCATCAATGCGATAGACAGCCCTTTTCCCCAGCCCGCCACGTTCCTGTTGCCCAACACATGCTTTTGACGCAACACGGCCTAGAATAGCGTTCTCCGCGAATCCAGATCGAAGCCGAAAATCGAAGCCGAAAATCGAAGCCGAAAATCGAACTCATGCCCGTCCGCCAATTACCCGAACAGGTCGTCAACCGCATCGCCGCCGGCGAGGTGGTCGAGCGTCCCGCGAGCGTGGTCAAGGAACTGGTCGAGAACGCCATCGATGCCGGCGCGAGCCGGATCGACGTCTTCACCGATGGCGGCGGGCGTCGGCGGATCGGCATCACCGACGACGGCGGCGGCATGACCGCCGGGGACCTGTCACTGGCGGTCGAGCGTCACGCCACCTCCAAGCTCGACGACGAGGACTTGCTGCAGATCCGCACGCTCGGATTCCGCGGCGAGGCGCTGCCCTCGATCGGCTCTGTGGCGCGGCTCTCCATCACCACGCGGCATACCAGCGAGCCGCACGCCTGGGCGCTCAATGTCGAGGGCGGCGAGAAATCCGAGATCATGCCGGCGGCGCTCGCGCACGGCACGCGGGTCGAGGTCAATGACCTCTTCTACGCGACGCCGGCGCGGCTGAAGTTCTTGAAGACCGACCGGACCGAGGCGGAAGCGATCCGTGAGGTGGTGCGGCGCCTCGCGATGGCGCGGCCGGAAATCGCCTTCACGCTCGCGGGCGAAGAGCGCGCGCCGGTGACCTGGGCTGCGGCGCTGCCCGGCATCGCCGGTCGCCTGACGCGTCTCGGCGACATCCTGGGGGCGGAGTTCCGCAGCCATGCCATCGAGGTCCACGCCGAGCGCGAGGGCGTGGTGGTCGCCGGCTATGCCGCAGCGCCGGCGCTGACTAAAGCCAACGCGCTCGGGCAATATCTCTTCGTCAACGGCCGCCCGGTGCGCGACAAGCTGATCCTAGGGGCAGTGCGCGGGGCCTATGCCGACTATCTGCCGCGCGACCGCCATCCGGTGCTGGCGCTGTTCGTCACGCTCGATCCGCGCGAGGTCGACGCCAACGTGCATCCGGCCAAGACCGAGGTGCGGTTTCGCAACGCCGGCCTCGTCCGCGCGCTGATCGTGCACGGATTGAAGGAAGGGCTTGCACGGGAGGGCCGGCGTACGGCGGCCAACAGCGGCGAAAGCGCGCTGTCCTCGTTCCGGCCCGCCTTCACGCCGCCGCGCCCAGCGAGCTGGGACTGGCGCGCCTCGCCCTCGGCCCCGGCCGCGCCGATGCCGTCATTCGACGGTGCGGCCGCGCCCGCCTTCGCCGAGCGCGCGCAGGCAGCGTTCGACGTCGGCGCACCCAGCGCGGACGTGCGGATCGAATCCCAACCGGTCAGTGACCTGGTCGACCGCCCGCTGGGCGCTGCGCGCACCCAGATCCACGAGACCTATATCGTCTCGCAGACCCGCGACGGCCTGATCATCGTCGACCAGCACGCCGCACATGAACGCATCGTCTACGAGCGGCTGAAAGCCTCGCTGGCGGAGAACGGCGTGCAGCGGCAGATCCTGCTGATCCCCGAGATCGTCGAGATGGACGAGGCCACGGTGGAGCGCCTGCTCGAGCGCAGCGAAGAGCTGGGGTCGTTCGGTCTCGCGATCGAATCCTTCGGCCCCGGCGCGGTTGCTGTGCGCGAGACGCCGTCGCTGCTCGGCAAGGCCGACGCGGGCGGGCTCTTGCGCGATCTTTCCGAGCACATGGCCGAGTGGGACGAGGCGCTGCCGCTGGAGCGCCGCCTGATGCACGTCGCCGCCACCATGGCCTGCCACGGCTCAGTGCGCGCCGGCCGCAGGCTGCGGCCGGAAGAGATGAACGCCCTGCTCCGCGAGATGGAGGACACCCCGAACTCCGGCCAGTGCAATCACGGCCGCCCGACCTATGTCGAGCTGAAGCTGTCGGATGTCGAGAAGCTGTTCGGGCGAAGGTAATTTTCGAAATTACGGCCGCCTCAAAAACACGAACTCCGTGTCGTCATAAGCGCGCCGCTCCAGTTCCTCGAAGCCTTCCGGCGTGACGAATTGCGCAGCCTTTGCCTCTTCCACGACGAGCAGCGCGCCCGGCGTGAGCCAGCCGCCGTCGCGCAAGCTCGCAAGCGCCTTCTCCGCAAACCCCTTGCCATAGGGCGGATCGAGAAACACCAGCGAGAACGGCTCGACCGGATGCGCAGGGCCGAGATCGGTCGCATCGCGGCGATAGACCTTTGTCACGCCGCCCAGGCCCAGCGTCTCGACATTATTCCGCAGCAGGGCGCGCGCTTCCGCGCCGTTGTCGACGAACAGCGTGAACTTCGCGCCGCGTGACGACGCCTCGATGCCCAGCGCACCGGTGCCGGCAAAGAGATCGAGCACGCGCGCATCCAAAATCGGATCGTCATAGGCGTGCACGAGGATGTTGAACACGGACTCGCGCAGGCGGTCCGCCGTGGGGCGGATGTCGCGCGAGGACGGTGAGGCCAGATTGCGCCCCTTCAAGCGACCGCCGACGACGCGCAACGTCAGTCCTCCTTCGGCGCCAGATCGCGCTTGCCGTGATAGCCGCGCTTGGGACGGCGCGGCGGGCCGTAGCCGCTCGCCTCAGCCTCGTTGCGCTCGCGCGCTTCCTCGCTGCCGGTGCGTTGCACCAGCACGCGGCGGCCCTTGCGGTCGTTGATCACGCCGCGCTTGGTCGCCGGCTTCTTCTCGCGCGGTGCGTCGTCGCCCTCATGCGAGGCAGATTTCTGCGGCACGTCGAACTGGGCGCCCGATTTCTCGATGATCTTTTCGCCGAGCTGGTCGCGCAGCACGCGGGACTTGATCTCCTCGACCTGGCCCTCGGGGACCTCGCCGAGCTGGAACGGGCCGTAGGACACCCGGATCAGCCGGTTCACCTCGAGCCCGAGATGGGCGCAGACGTTGCGCACTTCGCGGTTCTTGCCCTCGCGGATCGCGAACACCAGCCAGACATTGGCGCCCTGGTCACGCTCCAGCGTGGCGTCGATCGGACCGTATTTGATGCCCTCGATCTCGACGCCGTTCTTCAGCTCGTCGAGCTGCGCCTGCGTGACGTCGCCATGGGCGCGGACACGGTAGCGGCGCAGCCAGCCGGTGTCCGGCAGCTCGAGCGTGCGCGCGAGCCCGCCATCATTGGTGAGCAGCAGCAGGCCCTCGGTGTTGAAGTCGAGCCGGCCGATCGAGATCAGCCGCGGCAGACCTTCGGGCAAATTGTCGAACACGGTCGGACGTCCCTCGGGATCGTCATGCGTCGTCATCAGGCCGCGCGGCTTGTGATAGAGGAACAGCCGCGTGCGCTCGCGCTCCGGCAACGGCTTGCCGTCGATGGTGACGACATCGTTCGAGGTGATGTCGAGCGCAGGCGAGTTGATCACCCGGCCGTTGACGCTGACGCGGCCCTGCGTGACCATCTCCTCGGCGTCGCGGCGCGAGGCGAGGCCCGCACGCGACAGTACCTTGGCGATACGCTCACCGGCTTTCTTCGGCTTGACCTCTTCCTCGCGGCGCGGTCGCCGCTCGGAATCACGATCGCGCTCGCGATAGGCGCCGCGGCCGCCGAAGGCGGGACGTTTCTCGAAGATCCTGCTCTCGTCCTCGTTTTCGCGGCGTGGACGATCGCCGGAACGCGCTTCGCTGCGGGGATGCTCATGCCAGTCGGAACGGCCCTCGGAGCGCTCGCGCGGACGATCGAATTTGGGACGATCACCGCCGCGATCGAACTTTGGGCGATCATCGCGCGGACGATCGAACTTAGGACGATCGAATTTGGGCCGATCGAATTTGGGCCGCTCGCGGAACGGACGATCACCCGATGGACGATCGTCGCGCGAACGCGAAAAGCGCGGACGGTCGTCGCCGCCGCCTTGCCGATCGTCGCGCTTCTGCCAGGGCTTGTCCTGACCGCGGTCGCTGCCGCCGAAATCCTTGCGCGGACCCTTGCTGAAGTCCTTGCGCGGCGGCCGGTCGCCGCGCGGAGCCGCATCGCGCTTCTGCCAGGGTTTCGAATCGCTGCGCTCGCTGCGATTGCGGTCCGGTGCCCCGCGCGAAAACTTCCGCTCTCCGTCGAACTTGCGTTCCGGACGGTCGCCACGCGGCGCGTAAGGTCGCTTGTCGCCAAACTTCGCGTCACCGGTTCGGCCGGCCGGACGGGACTCGTCGCGATCCCTGCGCGGCGGACGGTCATCACGCCCATAGGACGGGCGATCACCGCGCGGCTTGAACGGCCGCTTGTCGCCGTCGCGCGAGGGGCGATCAGAAAATGGGCGGTCGCCACGGGGCTTGAACGGGCGCTTCTCGCCGTCGCGCGACGGACGATCGGAAAACGGACGGTCTTCACGCGGCTTGAAGGGCCGATCGCCGCGCGGCTTGAAGCTGCGCTCGCCACGATCCTCGCCCCGCGGCCGGTCTTCGCGCGGCCGGTCTTGGCGATTGAACTTCGGACGGTCGCTGAAGTCGCGGCGCGGGGCATCGCCCTCCTCGCGGCGGCGGAAGGGACGGCTGTCGCGGTCGCCGCGGGGCGGACGGGCGTCGCCCTTGTCCCCGGGAGGGCCGCGCTTGGCGAACTTCTTGTCGGGCCCGCGGGGCTTGCCGGAGCGGCCCTTGGCCGGGCCTCCCTTGGCCGGGCCGCGATCACGCCGGCCGCGGGAATCGTTGTCTTTGTCGCTGTCGCGAGGCATGAATAATCTCACTCAGGGGGTGGCCAGAAAGCATTGTGCGCGCTCGTCTCGAGCCGCATGCTCAGGCAAAATCGGTAAGCACTTCTGCTGAAGGCGCAGCTACTAGCAGGTTTCTCGCGATGATACGAGGCTTGAAAGCCCCCTCTTTCATGGATTTGGCGCTCAAAACGGCCGAAAACGCCGGAAAGGCGGGCGAAGTTCCGATCGGATGCGTCGTGGTCCGCAATTACGAGGTCATCGCCACCGCGGCGAACCGGACGTTGACCGATTACGACCCCACGGCTCATGCCGAGATCGTTGCGCTGCGCGAGGCGGCCAAAAAGATCGGCAGCGAGCGCCTGGTCGACTGCGACCTCTACGTGACGCTGGAGCCCTGCACCATGTGTGCGGGCGCGATCTCGTTTGCAAGGGTGAGGCGCCTGTATTACGGCGCCGCCGACGCCAAGGGCGGCGCGGTTGAATCAGGCGTGCGGTTCTTCACCTCGCCGACCTGCCATCACGTCCCGGATGTCTATTCCGGGGTTGGCGAAAGCGAGTCGGCGCGGCTGCTCAAGGACTTCTTTCGGGAGCGGCGCTAAGGCGCGGCAAAGAACTCGCGCAACGCCTTCGCGGTGATGTCGGGATTTTCCTCGGTGAGGAAGTGCCCGGAATCCACCGGCTGGCCTTCGACGTTGGTCGCCCATTGCTTCCAGATGTCGAGCGGGGTGGCGGCGGCTTGCGCCACGCCGGCATTGCCCCACAGCGCCAGCATGGGAATGGTGATCTTCTTGCCGGCCTCGAAATCGGCCTTGTCGAGATCGTAATCGAAATAGGCACCGGCGCGGTAGTCCTCGCACATCGCGTGCACGCGGGCGGGATCGCGGAACGGGGCGATGTAGTGTTCGAGCGCGCGCTCGTCGATGGCGTCCAGCGTCTTCGACCGGGTCTGGCTCGCCATCTTGAAGCGCAGGAAGAACTCGCCGTTGCTCGAGATCAGCGTCTCCGGCAACGGCGCGGGCTGCGCCAGAAAAGTCCAGTGATAGATCTTCAGCGCGTAGGCGCGGTTCATCCGCTCCCAGTAATTATAGGTCGGCAGGATATCGAGCACCGCAAGCTTCGACAGCCGGCCGGGATGATCGAGCGCCAGCCGATAGGAGACGCGGCCGCCGCGATCGTGGCCGGCGAGCGCGAAGTGCACATGGCCGAGACGCTCCATCGCCTCCACCATGGCCTTGGCCATCGCGCGCTTGCTGTAGGGCATGTGCAGCGCGTCGCTCTCGGGCATGTCGGACCAGCCATAGCCGGGCAGATCGGCGATGATCAGCGTGAAGGCATCGGCCAGCTGCGGCGCGACGCGGTGCCACATCACGTTGGTCTCGGAGAAGCCGTGCAGCAGCAGCAGCGGCGGGCCCTTGCCGCCGACGCGGGCGAAGATGCGGCCGAAGGAGGTGTTGATCCATTCCGAGGCGAAGCCGGGATAGAGGTCGGCGAGATCGGACATCTTGTGCATCCTTATCTGTCAGCGTGGGATCTGCTCGGTCTTGAGCATGCCCCAAAACAAAAAGTCGAAAAACAACCCCATGCACAGTAGCTAAGTCCAACAGCGGCCTACACAATTTCGGAGTGCCGACAGCGCGGCTGCACATTGCGCGCGGGTGCGAAAAAAGCCTGTCAGCTCTTGGACTTCTCGGCGTCCACCGCCTGCCAGCCGATGTCGCGGCGGCAAAAACCTTCCGGCCAATTGAGGCGGTCGACGGCCTGGTAAGCGCGGGCTTGCGCTTCCGTCACGGTCTTGCCGAGCGCGCAGACATTGAGCACGCGACCGCCATTGGCGAGGATGGCGCCGTCCTTCTCGACCGTGCCGGCGTGGAAGATCTCGGCGGTCTCGACCTCTGAGGCGTCGTCGAGCCCCTCGATCCGCGTGCCCTTCTGATAGTCGCCGGGATATCCCTTCGCCGCCATCACCACCGTGAGCGCGGCCTCCGGATGCCAGCGGAGGTCAAAGTTCTTGAGCTGCCCGTCGCAGGCGGCGAGGAAGGCCGGCACGATGTCCGACATCATCCTGAGCATCAGCACCTGGCATTCGGGATCGCCGAAGCGCACGTTGAACTCGAACAGTTTTGGCCCTTGCGTCGTCAGCATGATGCCGGCGTAGAGGATGCCGCGAAACGGCGTGCCGCGCTGCTTCATGCCTGATACCGTCGGCAGGATGATCTTGGCCATGATCGCGTCATGGATCGCCGGCGTGACCAGCGGCGTCGGCGAATAGGCGCCCATGCCGCCGGTGTTCGGACCGACGTCATGGTCGAACACGCGCTTGTGGTCCTGCGCGGACGCCAGCGGAATGGCGGTCTCGCCGTCGCACAGCGCGAAGAAGCTGATCTCGCGGCCCGGCAGAAACTCCTCGATCACGACTTCGGCGCCGGCCTCGCCAAAGCCGCCCTCGAACATCATGGCGATGGCGTCCTCCGCCTCGCGCACCGACTTGGCGACGACGACGCCCTTGCCGGCGGCAAGGCCGTCGGCCTTGACCACGATCGGCGCGCCCTGGCTCTGGACGTAAGCACGCGCATCGGCAGCGTTGGTGAAGCGCTTGTAGGCGCCGGTCGGAATGCCGAATTCGGTGCACAGCGCCTTGGTAAAGCCCTTCGAGCTTTCGAGCTGGGCCGGGATCCTGTCCGGCCCGAATGCCTTGATGCCGGCGGCGGTGAGGTCATCGACGATACCGGCCGCCAGCGGCGTCTCCGGACCGACCACCACGAGCTCGACCGCATTCGCCTTGCAGAAGTCGATCACGGCGGCATGGTCGGCGACGTCCAGCGCCACGCATTCCGCCTCACGCGCGATCCCGGCATTGCCCGGCGCGCACCAGAATCTGGTCACCAGGGGAGAGGCTGCGATCTTCCACGCCAAGGCATGTTCGCGACCGCCGGAACCAAGCAGGAGAATGTGCATCGAAGGCTCGAAATGAGGGGTTTGGCTGGGGGCGGAGGTCGCATGAATCGGGGTGGGGCTCAAGGGGTGTTGCTTCCTTTCCCGCCAATCCGGAGAGCCGGAGCCCACGGTTGAATACGAGATCAATCACGAGCCTCGTCCGATGCTAATCTCACGCGCCTGCACGCTGATCTGAAATTGCAACGACGTTGCGCCGGGCGCTATTCGCTCCACAAGGAAGGACTGGGAATGAAATCTTCGACCTGCGTTGCCTGCGTGCGGGCGATGTATTCGGACATCCGGTCGAGACCAGTGACGTAGCGCCCACGTCCGCGGAGCGCGGGTTTGCCGACAGGCCGCGCTCTGTGCGCGACCAGTAATCAAAATTTTTCTCAGTGCTGGCGCGCTATCTGATGACGGGTGCGGCCCCGGCACACAGTGCACTCTACGACTCACCCGGGAAGGTCGTTGGCCGCGCGCTACCGAGAGGCAAGGCACAAAACCCATCTTTGACTTGAGGGGCGAGCTATTTGGCAGGCGACCTTGACCCATCCTTGCAGGAGAAGCCAGGTAGTCATTTCATTGAACTTCCGAAAGAAACAAGCGTCGTCGTCCATCAGAACCTACCATCAAAGCTCCGATGGAGAGCGTCATTAAGATGCAGTATCGCCAGGTATATATACCTGGCGATACGCACATTTAATACAGCTGCCCCTTAATCTCTCAAAGCTGGCCTAGCTGGTGCCGTCTACGGTATATATACCGTAGACGGCGTCCGGTCGCCCGTCATTGCTTAAGAATTTCCTGAGGTCTAGTTTAGTGCTGTTCCGAGTGGTATATATACCACTCGGAACGCCATCTAATAGGGTGCCTTTATGGCCCGGCCCTCCCGCCTCACTATCGCAAAAAATGACATCTTCGCGCTCTTCGAAGCATCTAATCAGAAGGTGTATTCTTCTGCGCAACTCGCGCAAATACTCAATGAGCAGCGAGCATTCTGGCGGCTGACGGAACGGACAACAGCCGGTCCGTTTATCGCTTTCCTTGAACAGCAAGAGAAGCTGAAGGCGCACAACTTCTACGTGGAACAATACAACAGAACTATCACCCGCTACACGTGGGGAACTGCTTCCCCTTACGAATTAGCTCAGTCAATTCAGCCGCGAGGTTATCTGACCCACTCGACAGCTGTCGCCCTCCACGGGTTGACTGATCTCATCCCACAAGTTCTCTACCTTAACGTTGAGCAAAGCCCAAAACCTGCGCCTCGCGGCCCACTAACTCAGCGCGGGATTGACCAAGCGTTTTCGCGAAAGCAACGACAATCAAATATGACCTATAAGTTCGACGGCGACGATTGGTCCGTAACGATTATCAATGGAAAAAACACAGGTGCGCTCGGGGTCGAAGAACTAACCGGCCCCACGGAAGAAAAACTTCGAGCTACAAACTTAGAGCGTACACTGATCGATATCGCGGTACGGCCGACTTATGCCGGAGGAATATTTCAGGTGTTAGCGGCGTATCGAGCAGCGAAAGACCGCGTATCCACAAATAGACTACTCGCCACGCTAAAGAAGCTAGACTATGTGTACCCGTATCATCAAGCCGTCGGCTTCTTGATGGAACGCGCTGGATACGACGATAAGCGCTGCTCTATGTTTCATAAAATTGGTCTGGCGCACGATTTCTATTTGACCCACGGAATGATCAAGCCGGAATACTCAAGCAAGTGGCGATTATTTTATCCTAGCGGCTTGAATGGCTGAGGCCAGCTGAACGACAAAATCGAAATGACTGTCGAAGTCTTCCGATTTACCCGCAATAGAGGCCTCAACCGACGGCCAATCTAATGCGTGGTATTCTCGATGCTTATAGATTTCATCCAAAAAGTCCAAAGGCACCTGCTTTGCTGCGAAGATAGCCGATAGGATCCTCAGATTTTCTTCCGTAGTGAGGTCGATACCATTTTGTGTCACTATCTGACGGATGTCATAAAAATCGCGGGCTCTGGGAGTTTTGTTTCCAAACTCATACTCGGGCATTTGCTGACAGATTGCTCGCATCTTTTCTGCGGCAATCATCTCCAATGAATAAACGTAAATCAGATAGTCATCGATTTGTCGTTCGACCTTTCCCGCGCAAAATTCATTCTGACTGATATCTATCGTGTATTTTCTCTTGTGAAGCGGACCCAGCACCTCAGATCGCCTGCGTAGGCCCTCGATATCGTCGTGGAGCTCCTCATAAAGCGCGCGTTCTGCCAGCTTAAACTCGACGATGTATCCTCCCCACCAATCCGGTAATTGTGGACGACGATTCGAAGGCTTTACCTCGAATTTTTCGTCAAAAACAACATAACCAATCCCCCCAAACTCGCGTTTTAGACTCTCAAAGATACGCACTCCGGTTTTTTGGACATCGGAGAAAGCGGATTGAACAGAGAAGTCCATGTCTAGCGACGCTCTAGAGCCAACTTTGTAGATTAAGGCGAGTGCGTTCCCACCCTTCAAAACAAGCGAGTCCATGAGTTCGTCATCCGAAAACAGGGCGATCAATATTCTCCGTCTAACTTCTTCAAGGGAAATCGCCATACCGAAAATCTGCTTTGAAACGGGATGCGCACTGATCGCGGATCGTACCTTCAGACCTAATCGCAAACAACCGCGTCCTTCGGCTCTCCCCTTGGGTGAAGGTGGCGCGAGGCGCCGGATGAGTTGTTCTTCTCCACTCACGCCTTTGATCGCAAAGTAGGAACCCTCACCCGGCTTCGCCTTCAGCGAATTCACCTCTCCCACAAGGGGAGAGGGTGAAGCAGCTGTCCGGGATGACGGCGGGGAGTGACGGTAGAGGCTAAACCTGCTTCCCCGCTATGATCTCCTGCAGCGTCGCAACATGCCGCGCGAACGCCCCGCGGCCGGCGGCCGTCGCGGTGACCGTTGTCTGCGGCTTCTTCCCGACGAACGCCTTCTCCACCGACACGTAGCCCGCCTTGGCCAGCGTCTCGATATGCGCACCGAGATTGCCGTCGGTCGCGCCGGTGAGCTTTTTAAGCCGGGAAAACTCCAGGCCGCCGGTGGCCGGCAGCGCGTTCAGCGCTGCCATGATCTTCAGCCGCAACGGCTGGTGGATGATGTCGTCGAGCTCGGCCATCAGATCCGCCGCATCCAGAGGCCGCCGAGGATCAGGCCTCCGCCATTGACGAAGGCCATCCAGAGCGGAAACGCCTCGCCGATGTAGAAATAACCGATCAGCGTCAGCGCGGAGATGCCGAGGCCGATCGCCATGAAGGCATAGCCGAACCAGAGACCCGCCAGCGAATAGAACAGCATGAAGTAGAGCGGCCAGAACGTGCCGAGCTGGCGCGGGCCGAAATGACCGAGCAAATTGGTGCAGAGATAACCGAAGGCGAAGAACAGCACGAAGACCAGAAGCAGTCTGACGTTGAAGCCGGCGCCATGCGAGTGATGCGGCGGATTGAAGATGCGCAGCGCCACCAGACCGCCGGCGCCCAACGTGTCCGCGGCAACCCAGGCATAGACCGCATAGACCGGCCAAAGCCAGGTCACGAGATTGGCCGCGAACACCAAGGCGCCCCACCAGACGGCAGCAAAGCTCGCCAGCTCATAGAGCTGCGATTGCTTCACGCGCTGGACGATGTCGTCGATATCGGCCAGCGCCGCGGAGGCTTCCTTGCTGTCGATCATGTCGTCCCTTTCTGTCCCTGGGCTATCTCGTATGACGCTCGGTGACACCTGAGCAAGCGCCTCGTCCTTCGAGACGACCGCTTGCAGCGGTCTCCTCAGGATGAGGCTCGGCTGCACCAGGCCCCCTTGAAGCGGCTGCCGCAAACTCCGCCCTCATCCTGAGGGCCCGCCGCAGGCGGGCGTCTCGAAGGATGGCCGCGCGTTCGGTGACAGCTGAGCAAGCGCCTCGTCCTTCGAGACGACCGCTGCGCGGTCTCCTCAGGATGAGGCTCAGCTGCGATTGCCTTACCATCAACGGGGCGATCATGACTGCCCTGCCCCGCGCGTTGCCACGTCGTCGGCGATGACCGAGATCGCCTTCGGGCTGGTGACGATGCCCATATGGTTGATGCCGTCGATGATCTTGACGTCGACCGACGGTTTGATGGCCTGCACGACTTCCGCATACCTGTCCGAGATCATCATCTCGTCCTCGGCGCCGCCGAAGATCGTGACCGGGCGTGTCGTCGCCGGAAAATCGATGCGATAGCCGCGCGTCGCGAAATTGCGCGTCAGGCGATCGGAATAGGTGGCGACGAGATACTTTGCCGAAGTCGCGGGCACGGCGAGCGCGAGCACCGGAAGCTGCGAACAGCAGTCGATGCCGAGCTTGCGCAGCGTGGCGAGCGCGAAGAAGCGCGGCAGGTCGACATTGGCCCAGCCGCCGGCATGCGGCTTGTTGGTCGGCGCGTCATAACCGAGATAGGGCGCAAGCAGCACGGTGCGCACGAACATGTCCTGCATGATCGGCGTCGCGGCGACGCGCAGCGAGAAGCCGGCGCCGGCGGAATGGCCGATCAAGGTGAGCGGCAGCTCCGGCGCGGTCTTGCGGATTTGAGCGACGAAGTCGACGAGGTCGTCTTCGAGCTGGCCGACATAGCCGATGTCGCCGCGCGTGCCGGAGCCGCCATGGCCGCGGATGTCGAGCGCCCAGGTCTCCACGCCGCGCGCGGCGATGGCATGGGTCAGGGCATGATTGACGGTGCCGCTGGAGCCGGACGAGCCGTGGATGAAGATCGCGCCACGGCCAGTCGCAGCGCCGCTGGCAGCGTAGTGGCGGAAGCCGATCCAGGTGCCGTCGCGGGCCTGGAAGCGCTCGAGGGGCGGGAGGGTGGTCCAGTCGATGCCCTTGGCGGAGTCGGAGACCGATCGCATCTCCGGTGGTCGCTCCAGCGGCGTTGCGATCATGGCGGCCAGGACCAGCGCCACGCCGCCCACCGCACACAGGGCCCATTTCAGTCCGCTCAAAACGCCGCGCAGCATTCGAATTGCCATGATCCACTCCCCTCAAACTGATTAATATAGAGAACTCTATAAGACAGAGTACTCTCCTGGTCAATCCCCGGATTGGCGCCGCGCTGCAAAAATCCTTAACGTCGTGTCTGATCCCAACATGCCGAATCGTTTGCCGATGCCGTCTGCGGAACCCCTGCTCAACACACCCGAATTCACCGTTTCCGAGCTCTCGCAGTCCCTGAAACGGACGGTCGAGGACACCTATGGCCATGTCCGGGTCCGCGGCGAGATCTCGGGCTTCCGCGGCGCTCATTCCTCCGGTCATTGCTATTTCGCGCTCAAGGACGAGAGCGCCAAGATCGAGGCGGTGATCTGGAAGGGCGTGCACGGCCGCATGCGCTTCAAGCCCCAGGAGGGGCTCGAGGTCATCGCCACCGGCAAGCTCACGACCTATCCGGGCTCCTCGAAATACCAGATCGTGATCGAGGCGCTGGAGCCGGCCGGCATCGGCGCGCTGATGGCGCTGATGGAGGAGCGCAAGCGGAAGCTCGCCGCCGAAGGCCTGTTCGACGAGGCCCGCAAGCAGCTTTTGCCGTGGCTGCCGGAGGTGATCGGCGTCGTGACCTCGCCGACCGGCGCCGTGATCCGCGACATCCTGCATCGGCTGGAGGACCGCTTTCCCCGCCACGTGCTGGTGTGGCCGGTGAAAGTTCAGGGCGAAGGCTCGGCCGAGCAGGTCGCGGCCGCGATCCGCGGCTTCAATGCGCTGCCGGAGGGCGGCAAGATTCCGCGCCCCGACGTGCTGATCGTCGCGCGCGGCGGCGGCTCGCTGGAGGATTTGTGGTCGTTCAACGAGGAGATCGTGGTCCGTGCCGCGGCCGAGAGCATGATCCCGCTGATCTCGGCGGTGGGGCATGAGACCGACATCACGCTCATCGATTTCGTCGCCGACAAGCGCGCGCCGACGCCGACGGCGGCGGCCGAGATGGCGGTGCCGGTGCGCAGCGATCTGTTTGTCGAGGTCGGCGATCTCGGGCGCCGCACCCGGTCCTGCTGGCAACGCGGCCAGGAGAGCCGCCGCAGCGAGCTGCGTGCGGCCACGCGCGCGCTGCCGGCCGCCGGCGATCTGCTGGCGATCCCGCGGCAGCGGCTGGATTCGGCCGGTGCGTCCCTGCCCCGCTGCCTCAAGGCCAACACCCATGCGCATTTCCGCAGGTTCACCGCCGCAGGCGCCAAGCTGACGCTGCGGGTGCTGCACGGGCAGATCGCGCAGGCCGATCATCGCCTCACCGTGTGCGGCGAGCGGCTCGGCCTGTCCGCACGCTCGCTGCTGCGGCGACGACGCGACCGCTTTGCCGGGCTGGAGGTGCGCTTGCGCGCCTCCAAGCTTTCCAATGCGCAGGCGCAGCGCAACGCGATTCACCGCCAGCGCGAGCGCACGCATCGCCTTGCCGAGCGTGCGGGCCGCGCGCTGGTGACGCTGTTGCAGCGGCTGGATGCCCGCGTCGAGAACAGCGGCAAGCTGCTCTCCGCCTTGTCCTATCGCGGCGTGCTCGCGCGCGGCTTCGCGCTGGTGCGCGACGAGGCCGGCCATCCCCTGCATTCGGCCGACGCGATCGGACCTGGTGCAAGGGTCGAGATCGAGTTTGCGGATGGACGCGTGGGTGCAACGGCGGATGCGGATCGTGCAGCACCGACGGCAAAGCGCGCGCCATCACAAGCCAAGGCAGCGGCGCAGGAGGCGAAGCCCGCGCCAAAGCGCGTGGGCAAGCCGGTGGATCAGGGGAATTTGTTTTAGGCGGGAGGGTGGCGCAACATTCTCGCCGTCGTCCTGGCGAAAGCCAGGACCCATACCGCGAGGTCTATCGGGTACGCGTGGTGTCAGTCCCGAACGACCAGTCTTCGCCAAACTACTCCCTGGGGTAATGGGTCCTGGCTTTCGCCAGGACGACGCTGGGAGGCTTGCGTGCAGCCTCAACCTCGTCATTGCGAGCTATCGTAGCCCGCATGAGCGTAGCGACATGCGGGACAGGCGGCCCCGGATATCGCTACGCTCATCCGGGCTACGAGACTGCGCGTCTCAGCGGCAGGACAAGCCCGCGTCGATCGTGGTCCAGAAGCCGCAATGTTCCGGCGCGAGTTGCGGCGCGCCGGCATGGGCTTCGAAGAGATGGGCTTCGAACAGGAAGACCACGACGGTGAAGACGATCAGGGCGGAGGAGAACAGGACGAGGCGGTTGCGCATGGGACTGCGTTTAATCGACATCGTGGTCGAATGATGGCGTCGTCACGGGCTGAAACCATCCCGGCGCGCCATCCGTAGAGTCACGGTCGGCCATTTTCCGTGCAGGGCGGTGGTCGATGCGGGGCTGTCCGCTGTTGTTCCCAAGGGCGGCCCCGCCTTCGCTTCTCACGAGCTACGGCGCGGCGAGCCCGCTCGGCACATGTAGCCCGCATGAGCGCAGCGATATGCGGGACGGACCTTCCCGGATATCGCTACGCTCATCCGGGCTACGGCACTGCCGTCAACGCGCCAGCCACTCGACGACCTCTTTCTGCGATTCCGCGCGCGCTTGCGCATCGGTGCCGAGATGGCCGTGCTCGGGCGCGGCGGCATCAAGGCTGCCGGCGGCTGCGTGCAGCGGCGTGTTGGCGCGGTCGAAATCGTGATAGGCGCCGGGATAGACCACGATGCGCGCGAGCGCGCTGCGGCCATGCGCACCATCGACCATCTGGCGGCAGGCCGGCGGCGACGACACATCGTCATTGCCGCCGATCAGCACCAGCGTCGGCACCCGTGTGCTCCACCCGAGGCCTGCGGAAATCCTGCAGTCCGGATAGAACGCGATCGCGGCGCGGAAATCCGGGCCCACATCGCGCGCGAGGCTCTGCGGACGCACGGCCCAGAGCAGCGCGCTGGCGCCATTGGCCCAGCCCATCAGGCTGACGCGGTCGCGTGCAACCCAACTCTGTTTCATCAACCAGGCGCGCGACGCCGCGATGTCGGTGACGCGTTCGCGCCGCGCCTTGACGTGCATCTCCTTGACGCGGCATTGCGGCCCGAGTTCGCGCGAGCCGTAGCTGTCAGGGAGCAGGACGGCGTTGCCGGATTTGAGCAGCCGCTCGGCCCATTCGCGATAGCGCGGCAGGACGGAATCGGAATGGCCACCGAGGCCGCCGCAGCCGTGCAGCGCGATCACGGTCGGAAACGGCCCGGTGCCCTCGGGCTTGTAGAGCTGCGCATGCAGCACGCCGGACGCCAGCGGAATCTCGACCGGCTGCGGCGCCGGCGACGCTTGCGCGGCCGACATCAGGAACGTCAGGAACAGGGCGGTGAACGGAAGGCGCATCGAACTTTGCCGTTGGATCCTTCGCTCAAGCACTATCATGCGGAAACGGCGCCAAAACATCACAAACCGGTGGGTTTACCGGGCGGACAAGCCACCGTATCTATGCTACATCCCGTCCAACACATCGTGCCCTCCCATGTGATTCCGGAGCGGCCTTCCACGGAGACTTTCGACCGTGCTGAACAAGTTCGGCCCCTCGGGCCATGGCGAAGCGCAGGTGCAGTATCTCGACGGCGATTTCCGCGTGATCTCGCCGGGGACCTTCGTGCGTTGCGCGATCACCGATACGCGCATCCCGCTCGACGAGTTGAAATACTGGAGCGTGGATTTGCAGGAAGCCTACGCCACACCCGCCGCCGTGCTCGAACGGCATTACCCGGGCGCGCCCAAGCCGCAAGCGTGAGGCGGCGGGCGGTTGTTTCATTGAAGTCTCCTGATCGTGTGAGATCGATAGGAGTTTTGCGATGAATGTCGCGTGAATGGTGGTGCTGTAGGGTGGGCAAAGCGCAGCGTGCCCACCATCTCGACCGTCGAACCGGAAGCATTATTGGTGGGCACGCTTCGCTTTGCCCACCCTACGAGATCATCGCCTTGAAAATCGCCGCTCCCGCGCCTTGTAGAGATGATCGCTGATCCATTGCCGGAGCGCAGCCGGGTCATCGAATTCGAGCTGGACGGCGAAAGGCACGATGTCATCCGGCACGCCTTCGCGGCCGTGCAGCCGCGCGAGATCCTTTTCCGTCGTCACCAGCGTCAGCTGCTCGCGCTGCGCGTCCGCGGCGAGGGCTGCGATCTCGTCGTGTGAAAACACGTGATGATCGGCGAAAGCGCGCGTGCGCGCGACCTCGATACCGCCGGCACGCAAGCTGCGGAAGAACCGTTCGGGATCGCCGATGCCGGCGAACGCGAACACCGGCTTGCCCAACAGTCTTGCGACCGATTCGGCATCCGGTTTCAGCCGCGCGCGCAGCACCGGCTTGTTGCGCCTGGCAAGCTCGGCGGCGACATCGTCGGCAGCGCGGCCGCCGCCGATCAGGACCAGCGCGTCGGTGCGCGCGAGCTGCGCCTTCAGCGGCGCACGCAGCGGACCGGCCGGAAACACCTTGCCGTTGCCGAGGCCGCGTTCGCTGTCGATCACGATCAGCGAGGTGTCCTTGAGAAGACGCGGGTTCTGGAAGCCGTCGTCCATCAGGATCACGGTGGCGCCTTGCGACTTCGCCAGCACGACGCCGTCGAGGCGGTCGCGCGCAACTGCAACAGGGATGTCGCGCGCCATCATCAGCGGCTCGTCGCCGACATCGGAGGCGGTGTGACGCATCCGGTCGACCATCACCGGGCCCTTGAGGCTGCCGCCATAGCCGCGGCTGAGCACCACCGGCGTCTCGCCGAGCTCGCGCAAGAGCTTGGTCAGCGCCAGCACGGTCGGGGTCTTGCCGGCGCCGCCGACATGGTAGTTGCCGACGCAGATCACGGGGATGCCGGCGTCGACGCCCTCGCGCAGCATCCGCCGTTCCGTGATCGCGCCGTAGAGCGCACCGAGCGGGCTCAATGCGTACGATTCGAGGGAACGCGGCCGGTACCAGAAGGCCGGCTCACGCATTGGCGGCCCCCATCTCGATCCGCAGCTGCAGAAGATAAGGCTCGAGCGCGGTCATGGTGCGGTTGAGTGCGCCGCCGAGATCCTCGACCACGCCGGCGCCCGACTGCTGGATCTTCCGGCGCAGGGCAGGATCGGCGAGCAGCTGACCGAGTTGCTTGATCAGCAGCTCCTGGGTGTCGGCCTGGCGCGCGCCGCCGCTGTGATCGAGCGCCTCGTAGACGTCGGCGAAATTGAAGACGTGCGGACCATGGACGATGGCCGCGCCGAGCTTGATCGCCTCGATCGGATTCTGGCCGCCATGGTGGATCAGCGATCCGCCCATGAACACGATGTCCGAGAGACGATAGAACAGGCCGAGCTCGCCCATGGTGTCGGCGACATAGACGTCGGTGGCCGCCGTCGGCAGCTCGTCGCGCGAGCGCAGGGCCGGCTTCAGGCCGGACGCCGTGATCAGGCCCGTGATCGAGGAGCCGCGATCCGGATGGCGCGGCACGATCACGCTCAGGAGCTGCGGGAAGAAACCGCTGAGGCTGCGATGCGCCGCCACCAGCATCTCCTCCTCGCCCGGATGGGTCGAGGCCGCCACGATGATCGGACGCCCGCGCGTCGTCGCCATCAGCCGTTCGAGCTTGGCGGGATCGGCCGGGGGCGCGGGAACGTCGAGCTTGAGATTGCCCGTGGTGACGACGTCGCGGCCGCCGAGCGCCGCGAAGCGCTCGGCATCGGTCTTCGACTGCGCCAGACAAATGTCGAACCGCGACAGCAGCGCCGAGATGGTGCCTTGCATGCGGCGCCAGCGCGGGAACGAACGCGGCGACATCCGCCCGTTGATCAGCACCATCGGCACGCGGCGCGCGGCGCCGGCCAGGATCAGGTTCGGCCAGAGATCGGATTCGATGAACAGCGCCAGCGACGGCTTCCAATGGTCGAGGAAGCGCGCGACATAACGCGGGGAATCATACGGCACGTATTGATGGATCACGTCGGGCGGAAAGCGCTTTGCGACAATGGCAGCCGACGTGACCGTGCCCGAGGTGAGCAGAATGCGCAGGTTCAGATCGCGCAAGCGCTCGATCAGGGCCGCCGCGGCGAGGACCTCGCCGACGCTGGCGCCGTGAATCCAGACCAGCGGACCGTGCGGCCGCACGTCCCGGGACAGCCCGCGCCGCTCGCCGACGCGCGCGGGATCTTCCTTGCCCTGCTTCAGGCGCCGCTTGATCAGCACAGGCGCGAGCGGCACCAGGCCGCGCGCCAGGCGCCGGTACATCCGCAGCGTCAACGGCAGCGAGCCGGGCAGCGATTTAGGCATCTGCAGGTCCCGGCCGGCCGAGCTGCGCATAGGCTTGGCGGGTCGCCTCGTTCAAGGTCTCCTCCAGCTCGAGCCGCAGCGCTTCCATAGTGGCGGCGTCCGCATCCGGCGGAACGTGGATTTCCTTGATGCCGACCAGCGCGCCCCGCCCGAACGGAAGGTTGATGGTGGTGCGGTCCCAGTTCTTGAGCCGGACGAAGCGGCTGGTCGCCATCGCAAAAGGCATGATCGGCCGCCCCGATTCCCGTGCCAGCATGATGATGCCGAGCCCGGCCACGCGCGAGCGCTTGGGGACGTCGGCGGTCAGCGCGACATTACAACCGTCCTGGAGCGTCCGCACCATTTCCTTGAAGGCACCGACCCCGCCCTTGCGGTGAAACGCGCTGCCATGGTCGCCGGACCCGCGGATGGTGCCGATGCCGAGCCGCTCGGCGGCAATCGCGTTGAACTCGCCGTCGCGGTGACGGGAGATCAGGACCCTGGCCTTGTACCAGTCCTTGTTCTTGATGAACGGGGTGAGGAAATGCTGGCCGTGCCAGAACGCGAAGATCGCCGGGATCTGCGGTTCGACGCGGTCATAGACGTCAGGCGGATCGAACGTGAATGTGTTCGTCCGCCAGACCAGGCGCAGATATTCCGCCGCCAGGATTCCGACGGCACGCTGAACGAAGCTGCTCCTCAGCGTATTGCGAAGCAGCTTTTTCAACGCGCCGGTTCTTGATTCGGGTCGAGCAGCCGGTGGAGATGGACGATGAAATAGCGCATCTGGGCGTTGTCGACCGTGCTCTGCGCCTTGGCGCGCCAGGCGGCGTGCGCGGTCGCATAGTTCGGATAGAGGCCGACGATCTCGACGTCGTCGAGGTTCTTGAAGGTGTTGTGCTCGAGATCGACGAGCTCGCCGCCGACGACGAGGTGGAGCAGTTGTTGCGGGGCACTATCTGGCATCGGTTCTTTTCCTAACGGGCTGCCCGGCAAAGCAGTGTTCGACAAGCACGAGAAAGCGCGTCACGGCAAGGGGCGGTTTCGAAAATGCGAGACAATGTTCGCATGACGATCGCGCCCCGCTGCCACCAGCACCCCATGCGTGACTTGCCGGCGGTTATAGAGGATGGGATCTCCGGAGAGATCGCTCATCCTACCATCGGCTTCCTGCACGATCAAATCCGCCGCCGCAAGGTCCCAATCATGACTGTTGCCGCCCGCAAAAGCCGCATCCAGCGCGCCATGGGCGACCCGGCACAGCCGCAGCGCGAGCGAACCGATTCGCGGATGCAGCTTGATCTCGCCCAGTGACGGCTTCAGGCGCTCGACCAGGGGCTTCGGACCCGCGACCCGCGAGAAGTCGAGCTCGGATCCCGCGCTCGCCCGCACCGGCACGTTGTTGAGGGTCGTGCCCTGGCCGCGGGCGGCGAAGAAGAACTCATCGCTCGTCGGCGCGAACACTGCGGCCAGCACGGGCGAGGCATCCTCGACCAGCGCCACGCTGACGCACCATTCGTCATGGCCGTTGAGGTAGTTGCGGGTGCCGTCGATGGGATCGACGATCCAGGTCAGCCGGCGCGACAGCCGCGCCTCGTCGTCGGCGCTCTCCTCCGACAGCCAGCCATAGTCGGGCGTCGCCGCGCGCAGGCGCGATTCCAGGAGATCGTTGACGGCAATGTCGGCTTCCGAGACCGGCGAGGACGCGCCCTTGGTCCACTTCTTCAGCTCGGTGCGGAACATCGACTGCGCGAGTGCGCCCGCCTCCCGCACCGTCTCTTGCAGCAGCGCCGCGTCGCGCGTCAGGATGGCTTCACCTGTTGCGTTCGCGTCAACGTCCGCCCAAGCGTCAAACCCTCGATGCGCACCGTCGGCGCATTGACGCCGTAGCGGAACTCGAGATTGTTCGCCGGCTGCATCGACTTGAAGATCTCGAACAGATGGCCGGCGATCGTCACTTCGCTCACGGGATAGGTGAGCTCGCCGTTCTCGATCCAGAAGCCGGAGGCGCCGCGGCTGTAATCGCCGGTGACGCCGTTGACGCCCGAGCCGATCAGATCGGTGACGTAGAACCCCTGCTTGATGTCGGAGATCAGTTCGGCCGGGGTCGGCGTGCCGGGTTCAAGATGCAGATTATACGGCCCGGGCGATGGCGAGGAGGAGACGCCGCGATGGGCGTGGCCGGTGGTGGTGAGACCGAGCTCACGCGCGGTGGCGCAATCGAGCAGCCAGGTCGTCAGCACGCCTTCGTCGATCAGCGCGATCTTCTTCACGGCGACGCCTTCGGCGTCGAACGTCTGCGAGCGCAGGCCGCGTTTGCGCAGGGGATCGTCGATGATGCGGATGTTCTTGGCGAACAGCTGCTGGCCGAGCTTGTCCTTCAGAAAGCTGGTCTTGCGCGCGATCGAAGCGCCATTGATGGCGCCGACGACGTGACCGACCAGCGAGCCCGCGACGCGCGGATCGAACACCACGGGCACCTTGCAGGTCTCGACCTTGCGCGGATTGGCGCGCGCCACGGTGCGCTCGCCCGCGGAACGGCCGACGATCTCCGGAGACAAAAGGTCCGCACCATGCGGCGCCGAGGTGAAATCGTAGTCGCGCTCCATGCCGGTGCCGTCGCCGACAATGGCGGTGGCGGAGATGCCCTGGCTGGACCGCAGATAAGAGCCGTGGAAGCCGGTGCTGGTGACGAGCACCATGCCGCCCATGCCGGCGGAGGCCGAGGCGCCACCGGATTTGGTCACGCCCTTCACAGCGAGCGCCGCAGCCTCGGCTTCGAGTGCGCGGCGCTCGAGTTCCGAGGTCGCGGGCACGTCGGGGTCGAGCAGATCGAGATCGGGGAAGTCGCGCGCGAGCAGTGCGGGATCGGCAAGGCCGACATATTTGTCGTCGGGCGCTACACGCGCCATCGCAACCGCTCGCTCGGCAAGCTTGGTCACGGCATCGCCGCTGGCGTCGTTGGTCGAGACCACCGCCTGGCGCCGGCCGACCAGCACGCGCAAGCCGACATCGTCGCCCTCGGAGCGCTCGGATTCCTCGACCCGGCCGTCACGCACCTCGACGCCTTGCGAGACGCCGCGCACGGCGACCGCATCGGCCGCATCCGCGCCGGCGCGCCTGGCAGCCTCCACCAGCCGCTGCGCGAGATCGGAGAGCGCAGACTGGTCGAACAGGTCGCGACCGGCTGTGGACGAATCCTTGGACGAAAGCGTCGAGCTTGGTGAAGGGTTCACAAACGAAATCCTGTTGAGGCGGGCTGCGGGACCGGAACCCACAGATGTGCCCTGATCGCGCGGACTTCAAGCATTTTCAGCCCACCAAAAGCTCAGATTCGCAGCTTGCGCGCAACGTCTCGTCAATCATGCGTGCCAAGGTCTTGTCAATCATGAGCGGCGGTGAGGTTGGATTAACCAGCCTTTTTAAGCGGTTTCGGAAAGGCTCGCGCTAAGGTCCTCGCATCGACCGGGAACATAATCCTGGCGGGGAGAACTAAAGCCGTGAGGCGTCAAACAGCAACAAGCGGGATCAATCCCGCCGGGTCGAGCCGCTCCCTGCGGCTCGACCCCCTTTCCCTTCCGGTCCGCTTCGATGCGCATGATCCGCGCGCCGACGGATATGTCCGGCAGATCGAGCTTCATCGCGAACGTGTCGTGCTGCACCGTGCCGTCCGCGGCATGCGGATGGCGATCAACGTCCGCGTCAGCGACTTCACCGGCGTCGCGCTGCGCGGCAACGACGAGGCCCAGACTCTCGTCCTGGTGCATCGCGATCCCTCGCTCTCCATTCCGCTGCTGGTCAGCGCCGATGGCGACGAACTCGTTGAGGCCTGGGCGATCTGGAGCGAGCTGTTCGCGCTTCCGCAGCTCGACGAAGGCGCCCGCAGACCAGCGCCGCGCCGTCGCCGCGCCAACGCGATCCGCCACCGCCGTCCGAAATTTCTGATGCGCCGCCGCACCGGCGTCGCACGCGAATTGTCGGTGCATCGCGACGAGCGCGAGATCATCGCGCGGAGTTAGGCCGCTCGCACCACCGCGTCGGCCAGCAAACCCGCAAAGAGCAACAGCCCCGCATCGCGATTCGAGTAGAACAGGCGCTTGCAGAGATCGCCGTCGCTGATATTCAGCCGTGCGATCTGCGAGACCAGATGCACGGCGAAGGCCCCAAGTCCGAGCCAGGCCGGCCAGCGCGCATCCCCTGACGCCAGCGCCACGCCGATCAGCAGCACCGCGAGGCCGTAGAACAGGATCAGTGCCTGGTGCGTATGCGCGCCGAACAGGCGCGCGGTGGACTTGATGCCGATCAGCGCATCGTCCTCGGCGTCCTGATGCGCGTAGATCGTGTCATAGCCGATCACCCAGGAAATCGCGCCGGCATAGAGCACGAGCGCGGTGACGTCGATGCGCCCGAAGGTGACGGCAAATCCCATCAGGGCGCCCCAGGAGAACGCGAGCCCGAGCACGATCTGCGGCCACCAGGTGATGCGCTTCATGAACGGGTAGATCGCGACGATCAGCAATGAGGCGATGCCGGTCAGGATCGCGAAGCGGTTGAACTGCAGCAACACCACGAGCCCGATCAGCGCCTGCGCGACCATGAAGGCCAGTGCCTGCTTCGCGCTCACCTGGCCCGACGGCAGCGGCCGCGAGCGGGTGCGCTCGACCTTGTCGTCGAGGTCACGGTCGGTGATGTCGTTCCAGGTACAGCCGGCCCCCCGCATCACGAAGGCGCCGATGAAGAACAGGACGATGGTGAGCGGCAGGCCGCGGACGTCATGGGCCATGCCGGCGGCGAGCGCCGCCGACCACCAGCACGGCATCAACAGGAGCCAGGAGCCGATCGGACGATCGAAGCGGGACAAGCGCAGATAAGGCCGCGCCCATTGCGGCGCACGCGTATCGACCCAGTTGCCGGTGGAATCGGCAACTCGGGCGGATGTGCTAGTGCCCAGTTTTCGAAGTTCGTATTCCATCGCGGCGTATTCCGGTGCGAACTTCGAAAACGACAAGGGCACTAGCAAGAAATTATAATTCACGTGCCGCTTATCGATTTGAAGTTCCTATGAGGATCTCGCGGCGGGCACCGTAGGAACTTCAAATCGGCGGCACGTGTATCATCGGGTCAGGACGTTGCCGTTGAGTGTGTCGAAGGTGCTGCCGCCCTTCTTGCCCGCATTGGCCTCGGGCGCCGAGCCCGAACCCAGCACTTCGCTCAGCGACGGACCGGCCGGACCGCGCGGCTGGTTCTGCATCTGCTGCGCGACGTTGCAGACCTTCGCCGTCATGGCCTCGGTGTTCTTGTGGCCGTCCTTCATCTGCGCGCCGACCTGCGCTGGAATCCCACACTTCGAGGCGTTGGCCTCGATGTACTTGATCATCTTGGTCTCAGCCTGGCTGAAATTGCGGATCAGCTTGCAGGCCTCGTCAGGCGGGGCGTGACGGTCGCTCGCGGCCTTGATCAGCTTGCCGCGCTTCTCGGCATCCTCGCGCAGAGGCATGAAGGCCTTCATGCAGTCCTCGCCGGGACCGGCTTGCGTCGGCGGGGCCGCACTGAAGGCGCCGGCGCCACCGACGGGTGCGGCGCCGTTCACGGGGAAGGAGGATTGCGGCGCGCCGCCGACGGAGGCGACGGGCGCCGAGCCGTTCACGGGCGGAAACGCGGAACTGGTTGGGGCCTGGCCCGGCAGCGGCGCGGGGAAACCCTGCGCATAGGCACAAACGGCGCCCATCGTGACCATGGCGGCAGTGATCGGAACCATCAAATGACGGATCATCAAGGCAGTCTCTCCGGCAGGAGCTTGCGGGGTTCGGCGTCTTCCCAATTGAAGCGCAACCAGCGTGCTCGCGATTTTACGATTCCCGCCGGCGCTTAACAACCCGTTGAATAGGGCAGGAGCGCGGCGCGCCGACGCACCATTTTGGCAAAATTTACCCCGAAAGGACTGCTTTCGGCTAAGAACGGCGCCAAATCGGACCTTTGAACGATGCCCTCTCACGATTTCCGCGGCCCCCGCCTGTTCGTCAATGCCCCCCTCGCCCAGGACGGCAGGGTCGGGCTCGACCGCGACCAGAGCAATTATCTCGGCAATGTGCTGCGGCTTGCCGCCGGGGCCGAGGTTTTGGCGTTCAACGGCCGCGACGGCGAGTGGCAGGCGGCCATTGAAGGCCGCAAGCGGCCGGACGGCCTCGTCATCCTCCAGCAGACCCGGCCGCAGGACCGGCTGCCCGACCTCGCCTACGTCTTCGCCCCGCTCAAGCATGCGCGGCTCGACTACATGGTGCAGAAGGCCATCGAGATGGGCGCGGCCTCGCTTCAGCCGGTGCTGACCCGGTTCACCCAGGCCTCCCGCGTCAATACCGATCGGATGCGCGCCAATGTCGTCGAGGCGGCCGAGCAATGCGGCATTCTCAGCATCGCCACCGTTGCCGAGCCGATGCCGCTGGAGCGCTTCCTCAGCCAGCGCGCCGCCGGCAGGCTGCTGATCTTCTGCGACGAGGCGGCGGAGCTCGAAAACCCCATTCAGAGCCTGCAAGGCGCACAGAGGGCGGACGGAATCGACGTGCTGATCGGCCCCGAAGGCGGCTTTGCCGAGGAAGAGCGGGCGCTGCTGCTGCGGCAGCCGAAAATCCTGCGGCTGGCGCTGGGACCCCGGATCATGCGGGCCGACACGGCCGCGGTGGCCGCGCTGGCACTGGTGCAGGCGGTGCTGGGCGACTGGGGTGGCGAACGCGGCTAAGGCAAAAATTGGTTGGCCTTCCGGCTCCCGATCATCTGCAGCCCAAGGCCAGCGAACCAGGTGGAGGGCGACCGCACCGTGCTATTCACCTCGTAGCGATCGGTTCAGGGTCTCGGAAGGCAACTCTCCGAAAGCCTCTCTGTAGCTCGCTGCGAACTCGCTGAGATGCCAGAAACCATGCGCAAGCGCACAGGACTTCACACTCCGGCCCGCTCGGCCGGTGCGCAGTTGCTTGCGCACCGACCAGAGGCGCAACACCCGGCTATAGCGATGTGGGCTCATGCCGCAGATGGCCCGTGTCGCACTCTGGAGAGTCCGGACCGACACGCCCGCCTGCGCCGCCAGTTCGGTCGTCTTGTGCCAGATCATCAGATCGCGCCGGATCAGTTTTTCCATATCAGCCACGATCCGCCGATAATGCTCGGTGGTGGATGACACAGGTCCGGTTGCGACACTGGACCAGATCGCCGCATCCATCGTGCTGAGCAGCGACTGTTCGACAATCGTTTGCGAAGCCGGCTCGTTCAGGAAGTCTGGGTCATTTGCTGCGGTTTCAAGCGAGATCGAGATCAGACGGCGTAGCGAGGCAAGCACGTCCGGCGCCGGATTCAGCAAATGGCATCCATCGCCTAATTCAGGCAATGGCTCCCGCCCGGATGGACTGAAGTAGACCACTGCCAGCAGACGCCCCTCCGGCTCATGCACCAGGCAATCTGAATCACCTTTCAATACGAGGACAGAACCGCCCATCGATTGCCCGTTGATGCGGGCAGAGGTCACGTGATCCATCGGTACCGCCACTGCGGCAGCATTGGTGAACTGATAGCCTCGAATGATCCGGGGGAAGGTTTTCAACAGCGACAGGGTCAGGGTCGGCAAGGTGAGCCGGGCACGCATGATCGCTGTCACCCCGGCCGACAACGGCATGCTCGATGCGCCGGCGTATTTCTCGGTCTCGCCGAAATGATCGATGTCATAGGAATTGAGCTCGAGCGCCGAGGACGGCTTGAGATCCTGGAACGACATCAAGCGATCCGCCGCTCTCTTTTGCATTCCCTCGCGAGCAGGGACTAGACGGCTTTGATCCATGTTCTGCTGCTTACCTGGCCTTCTTCTTGGAAAGGGCGATTTTAGCGCCCCGCAAATCATCCGGCCCGCTGACGCCGGCGCGCCGCAGGTCGCGGAGCATTGAGATGGCATGAACGATCAGAAGGTTGAGCGGATCGAATTCGTCTTAGTGCCGGAAATGTCGCAGATCGAAAACAGCATATAGGCCAGCGTGTGTCGCGCGACCGGATACCATCGGTTGCGTTGCACATGAATCGGAAACCAACTCGCATTGTAAACGAAGGCTCTGCGAACGGATCGTCCCCCTACCCAAATTGAGTATGCGACCGGTGGAGCATTCTCAAACGGGCCGAGCAGCTCGCGGGTGAAGTTGCGGTCGAGCCGGCCGAGCTTTCCGCCCCTGCGACCCATTCATCTTGGTAGCGCCCCGAGACGTCCCTGCCCCGAAATGAATGAGGGTCCCTATTCATCCGGGTCCGCGGAGCGTGATGCACAGGGTATTATTCTACCCCAATTGGAAGAGACGTAATTCAAGCTTCGCCTCCTGTGCTGACTGCGCGTCGCTCCGACGCTGTTAAGCGATTGATCCTTTGGAGGTCGAAACCGCTTTCGGGCCATGCTAAGGCCTGCGGCAATTCGCTTCCCCTGCTTGCCCTGCCCGGTTCCACCGGGACGATGGACCCCTGAGATGACTGCGACTGCCACCTCACATGCTGCCGGCTCCGCCGCCTGGGCGGACACGCTGCTGCTGTCGTTCGCGCAGGCCGGCTATGTCAGGGCCGAGCCCGCCATCCTGCAGCCGGCCGAACCGTTCCTGGACCTCTCCGGAGAGGACATCCGCAAGAGCCTGTACCTGACCACGGACCTCTCCGGCGAGGAACTGTGCCTGCGCCCGGACCTGACCATTCCGGTGGCCCGCGATTACCTCAGCTCTGGCCGTGCCGGCCAGCCGGCCGGGTTCAGCTATCTCGGCCCGGTGTTCCGCTACCGCAATGGCCAGAGCAGCGAATTCCTGCAGGCGGGCATCGAATCGTTCGGCCGTCAGGACCGCGCTGCGGCCGATGCCGAGATGCTGGCGCTGGCGCTGGAGGCGACCGCCGCCTTCGGCGTCCGCGACGTCGAGATCCGCACCGGCGACGTGGCGCTGTTCAACGCGCTGCTCGACGCACTCGACCTCTATCCGGTCTGGCGCCGCCGCCTGGTCAAGGATTTCAACCGCAAGATCAGCCTGGAGCAGGATCTGGAGCGGCTGGCAGCCGCAACCACCGCGACCCGCAGCGAATATGAGGGCGTGCTCGCGGCGCTTGCCGGCTCCGACCGCAAGGCGGCACTCGCTTTCGTCACCGATCTGATGTCGATCGCCGGCACCACCAATGTCGGCGGCCGCACCACCGCCGAGATTGCCGACCGCTTCCTCGAGCAGTCGACGCTGAAGGGCGGCGCGCTGCCGCGCGAGGCCATCGCCGTGCTCAAGCGTTTCCTGTCGATATCCGGTAACCCCGACGAAGCCGTCGCCGAGCTGCGCGCGCTCACCGCTGATGCAAAGCTCGACCTCAGTGCTGCGATCGACCAGTTCGAAAGCCGGGTCGGCTTCATGGCGGCGCGCGGCATCGATGTGAAGGGGACGCGGTTCTCGACCGCGTTCGGGCGCGGGCTCGACTACTACACCGGCTTCGAATTCGAGCTGCATCACCGCGGCAACGGCGCCGAGCCGCTGGTTGCCGGCGGCCGCTATGACGGGCTGATGACCCAGCTTGGATCGGCCGAGCCGATCCCCGCGGTCGGTTTCTCGGTCTGGGTGGATGCGCTGACCCGGATCGGCCGCAAGGTGGGAGCTTAAGTCATGAGCGCGCCATTCGTTCTGGCCGTTCCCTCCAAGGGCCGCCTGCAGGAAAACACCGAGGCCTTCTTCGCCCGCGCCGGGCTGAAGCTGTCGAAGGCGGGCGGCGCCCGCGACTATCGCGGCACGCTCACGGGCCTCGACAATGTCGAGGTCGCCTATCTCTCGGCGAGCGAGATCGCCTCGCAACTGTCCCGCGGCTCGGCGCATCTCGGCGTCACCGGCGAGGATCTGGTGCGCGAGACCATCGCGGACGCCGACAAGCGCGTCTCCCTGATCGAAGGCCTCGGCTTCGGCTATGCCGACGTCGTCGTCGCGGTGCCGCAGGCGTGGATCGACGTCCGCACCATGGCCGACCTCGACGACGTCACCACCGGCTTCCGCGAGCAGCATCATATGCGGATGCGGGTCGCGACCAAGTTCATCAACCTCACCCGCGCCTTCTTCCAGAGCCAGGGCATCACCGATTACCGCATCGTTGAAAGCACGGGCGCGACCGAAGGCGCGCCGGCCGCCGGAAGCGCCGAGTTGATCGTCGACATCACCACGACCGGAGCGACCCTCGCCGCCAACGGATTGCGGGTGCTCGACGACGGCGTGATCCTGCGCAGCCAGGCCAATCTGGTCGCCTCGAGAGACGCCGATTGGTCGCCGCAGGCGCGGGAGACCGCGCGAATCATCCTCGATCACATCGCGGCGCGGGCGCGGGCCAACAAATACCGAGAAGTCCGCACCCGCTTCCGCCAGTGCGACGCGGCCATGCTCACCGAGGCCCACGAGCGCTTCGGCGTCGAAGCCCCGTTCGGCGGACCGACCTCGTCGGGCATGCTCACGCTGCACTGCCCGCCGGGCCAGCTCTATGCACTCGCGAGCTTCCTGCGCACCCATGGCGCCGAGACCGTCTCGGTGGTTTCGCTGGATTACGTGTTCGACCGGGACAACCCGCTGTTCGCCAGGCTCGAGGCGTTCCTGCGGCAGTGAGCCCAAAGTTTGTTGAGCAATTCCGTTCAGCGTAGCGACAGCAAACGGCAGCTACCATATGCTGTCGAGATGACCTTGCAAGAAAACCTGATCGCCTCTGGAACCTTGATCGATGACGCTGGGCTCTGACGTTTCCGGCATGACGACCATTGCGGCAAGCACCGCCGCGAAGGGACTGTCGATTGTCGTCCCCCTCTACAACGAAGCGGCGGGCCTTGCCGCCCTGCACCAGCGCATCTGCGATCTCGCAAAGACCTTGCGGCAGCGTTATCGCTTGGCTTGCGAGGTCGTCTATGTCGACGACGGCAGCGCGGACGCGACGCTGTCGATCGCCCGCTCGCTGCCGGCCGACGCGGTCGACGTCCAGGTGGTGTCGCTGTCGCGCAATTTCGGCAAGGAGGCCGCGCTGATGGCCGGCCTCGACCATGCCCGGCTCGGCGCGGTGCTGTTCATGGACGGCGACGGCCAGCATCCGCCGTCGTTGGTCGAGCGACTGGTGCGGCACTGGATCGAGGACGGCTACGACGTCGTCTATACCGCCAAGGCGCATCGCGACAACGAACCGTTCCTGCGGCGGCTCGCCGGACGGGGCTTCTATGCGCTGATCAATTGGGGCGCGCGCCAGAAGATTCCCGAAGACGCCGGCGACTTCCGCCTGCTGTCGCCGCGCGCGGTCGCAGCACTGAGGCAATTGCCGGAGCGCAACCGCTTCTTCAAGGGCCTTGCGAGCTGGATCGGCTTCCGCCAGATCCGCGTCGATTACGAGCCCGCGCCGCGCACCCATGGCGTGACGACCTTCAGCGCCGCGCGCCTGCTTGGTCTTTCGATCGAAGGCGTCACCTCGTTCTCGGTGGCGCCTCTGCGCTTCGCCAGTCTGCTCGGCGTGATCCTCGCCGGCGGCGCGTTCCTGTTCGGTCTGTCGATCCTGTGGGAGGTCCTGACCACCGGCAAGCAGGTGCCCGGCTATCCCTCACTCGTGATCGGCCTGATGACGATCGGCGGCGTGCAGCTCATCATGATCGGCATCGTCGGCGAATATATCGGCAAGATCCTCTCCGAGCTGAAGGCGCGCCCGATCTACTTCGTCGCCGAGCACAGTGAAAAGCATTTCGAGACCGACAAGGCTGACGACGCCTCGAAGAGGACGGCGGCCGAATGAGCGCGGCCGCGCCGCCGCGGCGGATCTGGCTCTGCGCCGACGATTACGGCATCAGCCCGGGCGTCAATCGCGCCATCCGCGACCTGATCGAACGCGGCCGTCTCAACGCGACGTCGGTGATGATGGTGGGACCTGCGGTCGAGCGCAGCGAGATCGAGGCGCTCCAGACGGCAGCGCAAGCGAGCCCGCGCTGCGCGATCGGATTGCACGTGACATTGTCGGCACCGTTCCGGCCGCTCACCATGCATTTCCGCCCGCTCGACGGCGACATGTTTCTCCCGTTTCCGAAGCTGCTGCGCGCGGGTCTTGCGCGAAGGCTCGACCGCGAATTCTTTCGCAACGAGGTCAAGGCGCAGCTGGCAGCCTTCGCAAAAGCGTTCGGACGCGCGCCCGACTTCGTCGATGGTCATCAGCATGTGCAGCTCTATCCGCAGGTGCGCGACGGCTTTGTCGACGCCGTCGCCGAAGTCGCGCCCAAAGCCTGGGTGCGCCAGGGCGGCCGCGACCTGCCGCTGATGCAGCGGCTGGCCTCACCGAAAGCCATGGTGCTCGATATCCTCAGCGCGCAATTCCGCCGGCGTGCCGGCAGCGCGGGCCTCAGCTTCAATCCCGGCTTCGCCGGCGCCTATGATTTCACGCAAGCCGCCGATTTCGGTGCGCTGATGCGGCAATTCCTCGAAGGCCTGCCGGATGGCGGCCTCATCATGTGTCATCCCGGCTTCGTCGACGACATCCTCACCGGGCTCGACCCGATGACGGACGTCCGCGAACGCGAGCACGCCTATCTCGCCGGCGATGCCTTCGCGCGCCTGCTGACGGACAGCGGCGTCACGCTGGAGTGAACCGGTGAAAGTTTGCGAGAAAGCGGCCCGCGAGACAGCTTGTCGCATACCGAAATTTAATCCTGCCGGCACTGTTGGGGCCACAATGGAACCCTACATCTGCCTCGCGCTTGTTTTGCGCGAGGGAGACTGACCATGACGCCGCAGGAACGCCAGCTCGTCGACGAGCTTTTCGACCGGCTTTCGAAACTGGAAAATGCACCGCGCGATCCCGACGCGATCGCCGCAATCTCCGACGGCCTGCGCAAGGCGCCCGGCGCGATCTATGCGCTGGTGCAGACCACGCTGTTGCAGGACGAGGCGCTGAAGCGCGCCCACAACCGCATCCAGGAGCTGGAGGCGGGGCAGGCGCCCGAGCAGGCGCAGTCCGGCGGTTTCCTGGACACCATGCGCGACACGCTGTTCGGCGGGGGTCCGTCGCGCGGCTCGGTTCCGAACGTGCCGCCGCGTGACTCGCGGCCGGTGTGGAACAGTGGCCAGGCGATGCAGCAGACCCAGCCGGGCTACGGCCAGCCGCCTTATGGGCAGGCATACGGTCAGGGTCCAGGCCAGGGCTATGGCGCGCCCCCGGTCGGCGGTGGCGGCGGTTCGTTCCTCGGCACGGCGGCGGCAGCCGCGGCCGGCGTCGTTGGCGGCTCGCTGCTGCTCTCCAGCATCCGCGGCATGATGGGCGGATCGCATCAGCAGGCTTTCGGCGACACCAATGCCCTGGGCGACCGCAGCGCCGGTGGAAGTCCCTGGAGCGGCAGCGATCAGTCCGGCGGCTCGCTCGCGCGCGATGCCGGCCTCGACGACATCGGCTCGAACCGCGGTGATGCGTCCCGGCAGGGCTTCGCCGACCACGCTTCGAACGACGACCAGAATTACAACGATCAGAACGATAATGACGGCGGCAATGTCGATCTCGCCGACGACAGCGATTTCGGCGGCGGAGATGATGGCGGCAGCGATTACGCCTGACGCTTTTTATCCTTGCTCCAAACGAGAACGGCCGCCGATGAGGCGGCCGTTTTGGTTCCGAGCGCTATGCGCCTACATCACGACGACCTTGGTGCCGACATTGACGCGACCGTAGAGATCGATGACGTCTTCGTTGCGCATGCGGATGCAGCCCGAGGAGACGTTGGTGCCGATGGTCCAGGGCTCGTTCGAACCGTGGATACGGTAAAGCGTCGAGCCGAGATACATCGCGCGCGCGCCGAGCGGATTTTCCGGGCCGCCTTCCATGTGCCGGGGCAGGTCGGGACGGCGTGCGATCATTTCCGCCGGCGGGGTCCAGGCCGGCCATTCGCGCTTCGCCGTGATCGACTTCACGCCGGACCAGGTGAAGCCGGGGCGGCCGACGCCGATGCCGTAGCGCATCGCCCGACCGTTGCCCTCGACGAGATAGAGAAACTTGTTGGGCGTATCGACCACAATCGTGCCGGCGCTTTCATTGCCGCTATAGTCAACGAGTTGTTTCTCGAATCTCGGGTCGAACTGACGCTGCCGCGGATCGACGGCCTCCTGTTGGAGACCTGCGCCCTGCATCTGCGGTTCGCCCATCGGCGGCAGGCGGCGCTGGTCATAATAACCTGGCTGCTGCTGATACATCGGCTGCTGCGGAGCGTAGGCCGGACCGCGACCGGGCCCGTCGCCGAACATGAACTCGATGAAGCCGCCGCCCATGTTCGAATTGGAGGCGACACGCACCGGCGCAGGCGGCACTTGCGGCTGGTAGAGCACCGCGGGCGGATCGTTCGGCACGCTATTGTCGAAGGCGCTGGCGCTGTTGGCGCCGGCAATGAAGGTGCAAGCGCTGCCAAGCAGCGCAACAGACATTTTCTTGAACATCGACGTACTCTACTGTTTCGTCTAGATCATGTGCGTCGTGGCGAGGTGGTGGCTGATCCGCACCCGCGACGTGGTCAATAAAAAGCAAAAGCCGTTTTGTTTGGTAAACGGAAACGCCATTTCGATTCACCACGTCGTCGGCAGCGGTGCAATTTGGCGATCAGCGTTTATTTTCGATGAACGCCGTGCACGCATGGTTAATCGCCCGTTTGCAAGCCGTCGCGCACAACCGAGACGACAGTTCCGGCTGTGAACTTCGTGTTAAATCGCTTCTGCCTACAAAGACGCGTGAGTGAGGTGGGGGGAGTTCTTGATGGCTATTCACCGCAAACGTTTTCGTGTCGAGGAGGCTATTGTCGGCGAGATGCCCAGCCCCGAAATGATTGAGGAGGCTGCGCCGATGCATAGCGAGATCATGGCCGAGTTGCGTGCGATCCGTGCACAGATGGCGAAGGGCACCGTGCCCTTGTCCGGCAGCGCCGCCATGGCGGCGATCGACGCCTCCACCGCCCACGAGCTCTCCGAAGCCCGCACCATGCTCGATACTTACCGGGCGCAGATCGAGCAGTGCGAGAAGCTGAAGGTCGAGCTCGACCTCATCCACGACGCCATCGACCGCACCAAGCGCGAGATCGCGACACTGCATGGCAAGAGCTTCGACGGCGGCGAAATGGCCAAGGTCAATGGCGAGCTCGGCGCGGTCGTCGGCGGCACCGAACAGGCGACCCAGCAGATCCTCGAAGCCGCCGAGTCGATCGACCAGGCGGCCAGCGCGATGGCCAAGGTGCAATCGGCCGATCAGCAGAAGCGGCTCGCCGACGATATCCAGGAACGCGTCATCTCGATCTTCGAAGCCTGCAACTTCCAGGACCTGACCGGCCAGCGCATCAGCAAGGTCATGAGCACGATGAAGTTCATCGAGCAGCATATCAATTCCATGATGGAGATCTGGGGCGGCGTCGACGCGATCAAGTCCCACGTCGTGCCGCAGGTCGACACCCGCAGCGATGACGACAAGCTTCTCAACGGCCCGAAGCTCGCCGGCGACGTCGGCCACGCCTCGCAGGACGACATCGACGCGCTGTTCGACTGAGCGGACGCGACACTACGGAAAAACAAAACGCCGGCGCAAGCCGGCGTTTTTTTGTTTGGGACGTCATTGCGAGCGAAGCGAAGCAATCCAGACTGTGTCCGCGGAGGCAGCCTGGAGTGCTTCGTCGCTTCGCTCCTCGCAATGACGAGTGGCTAGGCCGGCGCCCCGATCACGCCCTCGGCGCGCAGCGGACGTAGACCATGTTGCCGTAGCGGGTGGCGGCGTCCTTGTCGATGAAGCGGGTGATGAGGACGCGGCCGTCGAAGGAGACGATCTCGCGGTCCTGCTCGCCGGGCGTCGGACCCGCCGGCCCGATATAATTCTTGCCGCTGGGCGAACCCTTCAGCCGCAGCTCCTGCGGTGTTGCCTGGTCCGCCAGATGCATGATCACGCCGCCGGAGGAGCCGGCGGTGATCACGTAAGGATTTTTGCATTGGGCCCGGGCGGCAGCCTCGGTGCGGGCGCGGTCGGCCGGGTTCTGGAACGAGGCGAGGCCCCAGCGGCCGACGATCTCGTCGGCGCGGATCGAGGCGGGCATTTCCGGACCGGTGCCGGGCTCGGCCTCGGGGGGCGGTGAGGACGAAGAAAAGGACGGCAGGCTCATGCCGCCGCCGCAGGCGCCAAGCAGCAGCGCCAGGCAAGAAGCCGCCGCCAGATTGGCGACCGTGCGCGCGTGAGCTGAACTGATCATGGCATTCCCCCGGACAAAACCATGGCCGCACCCCTTCCGCAGCCAAGCGCAAAACCGCTGCCGGAGCAATGACGTCCTTTAATACGCCGGCGCCCCGAACAAGTTTCCAATGTCACCATCCTATATCCGTCTCACCAATCGCTTAACCACCTTTGCTTGACAGGATCGCGGCCAAGCCATATTCCCGGACGCACCATTAGCACTCTGAAAGATGGATTGCTAACGCGCGCCGATCGATCCTCGGGAAGGGTGGACGGAAGCGCCGCCCGCCCACTTTCACTCCTTCCGAAACGAGCCTCCAAAGGGAAACGTCATGACTAAATCCAAATTTCGTCCGCTGCATGACCGTGTCGTGGTCAAACGTATCGACGCCGAGTCAAAGACCAAGGGCGGCATCATCATTCCGGACACGGCCAAGGAAAAGCCGTCCCAGGGCGAAGTTGTCGCCGTCGGCCCCGGTGGCCGCGACGAGGCCGGCAAGCTGATCCCGATCGACCTCAAGGTCGGCGACCGTGTGCTGTTTGGCAAGTGGTCGGGCACCGAGGTCAAGATCGACAACGATGAGCTCCTGATCATGAAGGAGTCGGACATCATGGGCGTGATGGCCTAAGGCCAAACGCCTGAACGGCCGCTGAATGCATGCCCGGGTCACTCGATCCGGGCATGCATCATTCCGCCGGGTTCGATCGCGGACCCCGGAATGAGGCGGCCCAATAAACAAGACACATCACGAAACAAGAGGAATTGCAGACCATGGCTGCCAAAGACGTCAAGTTTTCCGGAGACGCGCGCGATCGCATGCTGCGCGGCGTCGACATTCTCGCCAATGCCGTCAAGGTGACGCTCGGCCCGAAAGGCCGCAACGTGCTCATCGAGAAGTCGTTCGGCGCGCCGCGCATCACCAAGGACGGCGTCACCGTCGCCAAGGAGATCGAGCTCGAGGACAAGTTCGAGAACATGGGCGCCCAGATGGTCCGTGAGGTCGCCTCCAAGACCAACGACCTCGCCGGCGACGGCACCACCACCGCGACCGTGCTGGCCCAGTCCATCGTGCGCGAAGGCGCCAAGTCGGTTGCCGCCGGCATGAATCCGATGGACCTCAAGCGCGGCATCGACATCGCTGTCGCGGCCGTCGTCAAGGACATCGAGAAGCGCGCCAAGCCGGTCGCCGCCTCCTCCGAGGTCGCCCAGGTCGGCACCATCTCGGCCAACGGCGATGCCGCCATCGGCAAGATGATCGCGCAGGCGATGCAGAAGGTCGGCAACGAGGGCGTCATCACCGTCGAGGAGAACAAGTCGCTCGACACCGAGGTGGACATCGTCGAGGGCATGAAGTTCGACCGCGGCTATCTGTCACCCTACTTCGTCACCAACCCCGAGAAGATGACCGCCGAGCTCGAGGACGCCTACATCCTCCTGCACGAGAAGAAGCTGTCCGGCCTGCAGGCCATGCTGCCGGTGCTGGAAGCCGTGGTGCAGTCGGGCAAGCCGCTCGTCATCATCGCCGAGGACGTCGAGGGCGAGGCGCTGGCCACCCTGGTCGTCAACCGCCTCCGTGGCGGCCTGAAGGTCGCCGCCGTCAAGGCGCCGGGCTTCGGCGACCGCCGCAAGGCCATGCTCGAGGACCTCGCGATCCTCACCGGCGGCCAGCTGATCTCCGAAGACCTCGGCATGAAGCTCGAGAACGTCACGGTGAAGATGCTTGGGCGCGCGGGCAAGGTGGTGATCGACAAGGAGAACACCACGATCGTCAAGGGCGCCGGCAAGAAGCCGGAGATCGAGGCCCGCGTCGGCCAGATCAAGGCCCAGATCGAGGAGACCACCTCGGATTACGACCGTGAGAAGCTCCAGGAGCGCCTCGCCAAGCTCGCAGGCGGCGTCGCGGTGATCCGCGTCGGCGGCGCCACCGAGATCGAGGTCAAGGAGAAGAAGGACCGCGTCGAGGATGCGCTCAACGCCACCCGCGCCGCGGTGCAGGAAGGCATCGTCCCCGGCGGCGGTGTCGCGCTGCTCCGCGCCAAGAAGGCGGTCGGCCGTCTCACCAACGCCAACGCCGACGTCCAGGCCGGCATCAACATCGTGCTGAAGGCGCTGGAAGCCCCGATCCGCCAGATCTCCGAGAACGCGGGCGTGGAAGGCTCGATCGTCGTCGGCAAGATCCTGGAGAACAAGTCCGAGACCTTCGGCTTCGACGCCCAGACCGAGGAGTATGTCGACATGGTCGAGAAGGGCATCATCGACCCCGCCAAGGTGGTGCGCACCGCGCTCCAGGACGCCGCCTCGATCGCCGGCCTGCTGGTGACCACCGAGGCCATGGTTGCCGAGTCGCCGAAGAAGGACGCCGCGCCCGGCATGCCGGCCGGTGGCGGCATGGGCGGCTTCTAAGGCCGATCCTTAGCCCACAGTGTTGCGAAGGCCGCCTCCGGGCGGCCTTCTTTTTTGGCAATCATGGCCCGTGCTTTCCAATTCAACCGGCGGCCAAAACCCACTACGGTGACGCCCGATTCGAATTGTTTGGGCCTGATCTCAACGGAAAACCGCTTCACATTTTTCCGGATCATGCCCCATTGCCTCGGGGATTTCGTCGATGCGCGCGCTTGTGTTTTGCTCCACGGCCGTTCTGGCGGCTCTGCTTGCGGTTTCGCCTGAGGTCGCATCCGCCCAGATGAAGCTGGCGCCGAAGGCCACGGCGCCGGGCGGCGTCGAGACGCGCTATTTCACCTCGATCGACGGGCTGATGGACGGCAACGCCGACGTGATCCTGAAGGAGACACGCCAAGGCAAGACCGTCACCGCAGCCGTGCTCGACGTCTGTTATCCCGTCGCGAAGAATTCCGACCGCAAGGACCGCTTCGTCATCAATCTCCAGGTCGCGGGCCAGAACCTGACGGGTACGACGCAGAGCCTCGGCGCGAAGGCGCCGGTCACCGTCAAGCTGCTGCGCAAGCAGGCCGGAGACACGTTCGAATTCCGCGGCCAGATCAGCATTGGCCAAGCCGTGACCGAGGTCACCTCGCCCGACAATTCCGATCTCAGCGAGAAGGAATTCCTCGACAACCAGACCTCCGACGACGGCATCACGCCGCAGCCGAAGGATTTCACCGACGTCTCGCCGGAAGCGATCGCGGTCAAGGTCAAGCTGGATGCCGCGACCGAGTTCCTGAAGAGCCTGAAGGGCCAGGACGTCGAGGTGACGCTGGCGAGCCTCACCGTCGGCTGCGACGCGCTACGCGCGGGCGAGCAGACCATCAACATGTCGGTCGATCCGGAGCGCGCCGGCGCGCTGCTGGCAAAATTCAAGGCGATGCCCGGCGTCACCGCCGCGGGCTGGACCGCGGGCATGACCGAGATGGATCGCACCATCCGCATTGCCGCCGCCGACTGGCGCGAGGGCGACAAGATCAACCGCGACAAGCTCGCGGCCGCGGTGGCTGGCGTGCTGAGCAGGACGCTCGCGGCAAAGCCGGTCTCGCAAAGCTTCAACCCGGCGACCGGCAAGCTCAAGCTGGTGTTCAAGCGCCCGAACCAGGACTTTCCCGCACTCGAGCTCACCGACACGATCGAGGTTGCGGCTCTCGTCTCGCCCGACAAGCCCGGCACGACCGACAAGCTCATGCTCTGGGTCGGGAGTCCCGCGACCACGACCACCGACGAGAGCAGCGGCGCCAAGCTCAATCTCTCGGACGAAGCGACCGCCGACGAGGAAGGCGATCAGCCCGACGACAACGGTTCGGTCGAGGCGCTCGCCAGGGAGCTGAAGGGCCAGCGCTGGGACGCCGACAAGTCGGTGTGGAAGTGATGTAGCCCGCACATCAACTCTCGATCATCGCCCGGCTTGACCGGGCGATCCAGTACTCCGAGACGGTTTTGATGACTCGAGAAGCCGCGGCGTACTGGATTCCCCGCTTGCCGCCTACGCTAAAGCTTCGGCGCCCCTGGACCTCAACCCCGGCGAAGCCTTGGCGTAGCCGGGTCGCGGGGAATGACAGCGGTGGCTAATTGCCGTTGACGCGAAAACGCAGCGGCTTGGGGCCGACGAGCGTCAGCACGTCGCCCTGGCGCTTCCAGGTCTCGACGCTGCCCAGCGCTGCAACGAGATCGTCGTCGGCCTGGGCCCGCGCCGGCGGGCAGGAGCGGTCCTGGATCTGGCCGGGGACGAAGATTACGGTGTTGCCGGCGACCGAGAACTGGCCCTTGCCGCCCTTGCACCAGAGCTCCAGCACGACCTCACCATTGTCGCCGATCTCGATGTTCGGAATCCGCTTCGAGCCCGGCTGCGGCAGCGCCTCCAGCGTCATCTCGGTGCCGAACGGAAAACCGTCCTCCGCACGCGCGAGCGTGGACATCGCGAGCATCGCAACTGCCGCACACACCATCTGCCTGAACGAAACCATGAGACCTCTCGAACGACCTGATTTGCGCCACCTTCTATAAGACGGCGGCGCCGTTGAGAAGGTTCGCCCATGCGCCACGCAAAAATCCCCGCGAGGACCAACCTCGCGGGGATTTGGCTTGAAGCCGCGCGTGGCCTGCTACTTCAGCACCATCGCCGTGAACGGCCAGACATAGGCCTGCAACGTCACGAGCACACCGACGAGGCAGGCCAGCACGATCGAGTGCCAGAACACGAAGCGCAGGATCGTGCCCTCATGGCCGTACCAGTTGGTCGCGGTGGACGCGACCACGATCGATTGCGCGTCGATCATCTTGCCCATCACGCCGCCGGACGAGTTCGCCGCGCCCATCAGGATCGGCGACAGGCCGAGTTGCTCGGAGGTGATCTTCTGAAGATTTCCGAACAGAACGTTGGAAGCGGTATCCGATCCCGTTAGCGCCACGCCCAACCAGCCGAGCAGCGTGCCGAAGAAGGGATAGAGCACGCCGGTTGCGGCGAAGGCGAGGCCCAGCGTCGCGTCGACGCCGGAGAGCCGTGTCAGCGTGCCGATCGCGAGCATCGCCGAGATCGTGATCAGCGAGATCGCGCACAGCCGGATGGTGCGGCCGTACTGGATCAAGAGCTTGCCGGGCCCGACGCCCATCAGGAAGCCGGAGATGATCGCGGCAATCAGCATGCCGGTGCCGGTGAACGAGAGATAGGTGAAGCCGAACACCGCGCTCTCTTTCGTCGGTCCTGGCGCGACCGGCGGCATCTTGTTGATCATCTGATGCAGCTCGGGAACGGGATAGTTCCAGGTGAAGATCGAGTTCGCCCAGGTCTTGAACCCACCATTGCCCCAGATCAGCATCACGATGCAGACGATGATCCACGGCAGCAGCGCGCTGAACAACTCGCTCTGCGTCAGCGGCGTCTTGTCCATCGGTTTTGCCGCGGCCATGGTGGCGGCCGATTCATCGCGGCCGCGCAGCGCCGGGGACAGCCAGAGCTGCCTCGGCTGCCAGACCTTCAGGAACAGGATCAGCGCGCCCATCGAGATCAGCGATGCGCCGATGTCGACGATCCAGGGATTGATGAAGTTCGAGATCACGAATTGCGGGACCGCGAACGACACGCCGGTGACCAGGATCGCCGGCCAGACATCCTTCATGCCCTTCCAGCCCGCGAACGCCCACACTACCCAGAACGGCACGATCAGCGAGAAGAACGGCAATTGCCGGCCGACCATCGCGCCGAGGATGTAAGGATCAAGCCCGGTGACCGAGGCAAGGCCCTGGATCGGCGTGCCCAGCGCCCCATAGGCGACCGGCGCGGTGTTGGCGATCAGCGACAGGCCGCTTGCTGCAAGCGGCGAGAAGCCGAGGCCGATCAGGACGGCGCCCGTGATCGCGACCGGCGTGCCGAAGCCCGAAGCGCCTTCGAAGAAGGCACCGAACGAGAACGCGATCAGCAGCAATTGCAGCCGCCGGTCCTCGGTGACGCCGCCGACCGCGCGCTTGAGCAATTCGAAGCGTCCGGTGGTGACCGTTACCTGGTAGAGGAAGATGACGTTGAGAACGATCCAGCCGATCGGGAAGAAGCCGGTGACGATGCCCAGCACCGAGGCACGGATCGACATGTTCGCCGGCATGGTGAAGACGAAGATCGTGATCAAATTTGCCACGATCACGGCGATGACCGCCGCGATATGAGCCTGGACGCGGCCGCTCGCGATCAGGACCAGCAATGTGACGACAGGGACTGCCGCCGCGATCGTCGACAGCACGGGGCTGTGCAACGGGTCATAAACTTGATTCCACATGATCTTCCTCCCCCACGCATGTGTGCTGCAGGCGGCCCGCGTGGACAGCCGATCCTGCTTGACGCTGAAGCGATAACCCCCGAGCTGGACGCGAATTCCTCGCGAATGCAGCGGTTCCCGTCCGCTCACAAGCTCGCGAAATCCCGGAGGCCCCCACCCCGCGCCGATGAGCCCCATGCTAGGGTTGCAAGCTGCGACAAGCCAACGCAAATTGCAGGACTTGCGACTTTAGTCTAAGCGCGCCGATTTCCGCCATCGTCTCAGGTCTTTGGCCCGGGCAGTTGTGCACATCCCCTCAGGAGACAGAGCTCTGTGAAGAACATCAGCGCCACGCTCGCGATTGTCTGGCGAATCGCCGCCCCGTATTTCCGGTCGGAGGACAAATGGGCTGGCCGCGGCCTGCTCGCCGCCGTCATCGCGATGGAGCTGGCGCTGGTCGCGATCGACGTCCTGGTCAATCAATGGCAGAACCGGTTCTACAGCTCACTGCAGGCAAGCGACTGGGATAGTTTCGTCAGGGAGATCTGGATCTTCATCGGCCTCGCCTCCGCCTTCATCGCGCTGGCGGTCTACAAGCTATACCTGAATCAGTGGCTTCAGATCCGCTGGCGGCAATGGCTGACCCGGCACTATCTGGGCGAATGGCTGCAAGGCGCCACCCACTACCGCATGCAGCTCAAGGGCGATGCGGCCGACAACCCGGACCAACGCATCACCGAGGACGTCAAGAACTTCGTCGAGCAGACCCTGACCATCGGGCTCGGCCTGCTCTCGTCGATCGTGACGCTGTTCTCCTTCGTGATCATCCTCTGGGGGCTTTCCAACGCCGCGCCGTTGCACCTGTTCGGCACCGATCTCATGATCCCCGGCTATCTGTGCTGGGGCGCGCTCGTCTACGCGATCTTCGGCACGGCGCTGACGCACTGGATCGGCGCCCCGCTGGTCAATCTCAATTTCGAGCAGCAGCGCTATGAAGCCGACTTCCGCTTCAATCTCGTCCGTGTCCGCGAAAATTCCGAGCAGATCGCGCTGCTCAAGGGCGAAGGCGCCGAGCGCGGCCGGCTGCTGGAGCGCTTCGGCTTCGTGATCGGCAATTGGTACGCCATCATGAGCCGCACCAAGCGCCTCACCGCGTTCACCGCGAGCTATCAGCAGGCCGCCGTGATCTTTCCCTACGTGCTGGTGGCGCCGGCCTTCTTCGCCAAGAAGATCCAGCTTGGCGACATGATGCAGACCGCGTCCGCCTTCTCGAGCGTACAGGGCGCGTTGTCGTTCTTCGTCACGGCGTACCGATCGCTGGCGGAATGGCGCTCGATCGTCGCCCGCCTCGACGGCTTCGAAATGTCGGTCGACGCGGCCGCGCACCTGCCGCCGCACGAGCCTGCGATTGCCCTCAAGGCTGCCGGCGGCCATCGCAATATCTCTCTCGAACAGCTCTGCGTGAACCTGCCGAGCGGCACGCCGCTGGTCGCCGCCGACGCCTTCTCCGTCCAGACGCCGGAGCGCGTGCTGGTGACCGGACCGTCGGGCTCCGGCAAGTCGACGCTGTTCCGGGCCATCGCCGGCATCTGGCCGTTCGGCACCGGCAGCATCTTCGTGCCGGAAAAGGCGAAGCTGATGATGCTGCCCCAGCGCCCCTATTTCCCGGTCGGCGTGCTGCGCGACGCGGTGGTCTACCCGGCCGCGCCGGGCGCGTTCGAAACCTCACGCGTCAGGGACGCGCTGATTGCGGTCGGGCTGCCCGACCTCGCCGAGCGGCTTGAGGAGGACGGTCATTGGAACCGGATGCTGTCGCTGGGCGAGCAGCAGCGCCTCGGGCTCGCCCGCGCGCTGCTGCACGCGCCGGACTATCTGTTCCTGGACGAGGCCACGGCCTCGCTGGACGAGCCGTCCGAGGCCCGCCTGTACCGGTTGCTGGCGGAGAGGCTACCACAGGCCACCCTCGTCTCGATCGGTCACCGCTCGACGCTGGAAGCCTTCCACACCCGCAAGGTGACGATGGTGAAGCAGGGCGCGATCCACGTCCTCGGTGACGGTGGTGTGCCGGTCGAGAAGGAGCCGAGCGCGGCACGCTGAGGCGGCTCGACCATTCCCTGAGGCTATGGCCCTTCGTTGCGGCCATCCTTCGAGACGCCCGCCTTTGGCGGGCCCTCAGGATGAGGTCTGTCCGCGCGGTGAAATCCGTGCCCCCTCATGGTGAGGAGCCACCGGAGGCGTCTCGAACGATGCAGCCCCCCGGCCTGCGCCCCACGCGCCCAAAGCAAAAGGGCGGCAGGTTGCCCTGCCGCCCTCATCAAGTCGCTTCGTGAAGAAGCTTACTTCAGGTTGCTCATCGCCGTCAGGTCGAACGACAGCTTGGCAATGCCGGCCGCGCCGCACCAGTTGGAGCCAGCGCCGCCCGGATTGATCGCGGTGACGTTGGTGGTGCCGGTGGCGTTGAAGGCGCTGGTGAAGGCGTTGCAATCACCCTTGTTCAGGTCGGTGTCGGAGTAACGCAGGTCCAGCGTGAACACCTTGTAGGTGAAGCCGATGCCGATGTTCCAGGTGTTGTAGTCCTTGTAGGGGATGCCGTTGGCGAAAACGGTGCCGACGCCGGTGCCGTAGAAGGCGTCCGAAGTACCGAACCACTGCCGGCCGAACTCACCCGACACGTACATGCCCATGCCGGAGGGACCGAAGGCCGTGCTGGGCGCCGTGTACTTGGCGGTCAACGAAGCGTAGTTGCCCCAGGCACCCGAGTTCAGGAAGTTCGGCGAGTAGTACTCGGTCGCGCCGACCGTGAAGCTGTCGTTGATGGTGTAGTTCACCTTGCCGTAAACTTCGACGAAGCTGACGTCCTTCTTCATGACGTTGCCGTCGGCGAGGAAGATCGTGGTCGTGCTGACGCCGCAGACGTTGCCGCCGGGAATGCCGCCGGTGAGCACGTTGTCGGCGCAGCTGCCGCCCGGATACAGGTAGCCCCAGACACCGATGTCGAACGCGAAGGCGCCGAAGGTCGGGCGGATACCGCCGTAGATGTCGACTTCAGCAGCGGCGCGATTGGCGAAGGAGATGCTCTCGGCGGACACGCCGACGTAGAGCTGGAGGTCCTTGTTGACGTTGTAGCGCGGCTCGAAATAGGCCGCGACCGACGCTTTGTGGTTCGACTGCGTGACACCGCGGAAGATGTAGTCGCTCATGATGGCGCCGCCGAAGGCGATATCCCAGGGATCGAAAGCAACCACCGGGGCCTTCTTAGCCTTCACCGCCATGTCTGCCGCGAAAGCCGAGCCCGTCACCATTGCCAGCGCCGTTGCCAACAAAGCCACTTTTTTCATTTCGATCCCCATCACCAGTTCTATGACCCCAGCCGGATCCCGGAAGCCCCCGGAACGCACGACCTGATTGCAAATTTCGTAACTGCGACAATCTGGATGGAGTGGCGTAAACCGTGAAGCAAAAAACGCGGGCATCTGCCGACTTTTTGGGCGTTCAGACGATTCCACGAAAGGTTGTCAGCCTGTGTGTCTTCTCGACCACATTATTTGCACTCCAAAGTGCACCGGACGGCCCGGGTTAGTACGGGTCCGGCGGTACCGTGCTGCCCGCGCCACGAATCAGGCTGCTTCCTGACGAGACCATCCCTCGCGCGCCGTCACGCCGATGCAAAAAGGCCGCAGCATCACCGCTGCGGCCTTCCTGTCGTCGATCATGGTCGTCGGATTGGATCCAGCCTTTGGCCTAAGCTTTGGCCTAACTTTGTCCTTCGGCTGGGGTCGTGTCCGCAGAAGACGAAGGCATCGCCCAGCTTGTCTCGGCGGCGGGCTCGGGAGCCGGAGCTGCCGGCGTTGACGGCTTCGGCGCGGGAGCTGCCTTCGCCTTCTTCGGCGAAGCTTTCTTCACAGCCTTCTTGGCGGCCTTCTTAGGGGCAGCCTTCTTAGCGGCTTTCTTGGCCGACTTCTTGGCGGCCTTCTTCGGCGCGGCCTTCTTGGCAGATTTCTTTGTGGCTTTCTTGGCAGACTTCTTCGCGGACTTCTTGGCTGCCTTCTTTGAGGTCTTCTTCGCCGCTACCGCCTTCTTGGCCTTCTTGGCCTTTTTGGCCTTCTTGCTTTTTTTCTTCTTCGCTTTCGCCATCGTGGTCCTCCTGTTGCCGCCGAACAATGGTCGATCCGGGCGTCTTCAGCCGTCACCTCCGGACGAAAGCTCAGCCCTCGAAAGCTCAGCCTTCGAAAGCTCAGTCTTGCGCGTTCAATGCCGGCCGCGACCCGCCCGTAGCCCAATCGAGAAGCTCAATCGTGTGTACGACCGGAACTGACGTGCCACTGGCAATCTGCACCATGCAGCCGATATTGCCTGCGGCAATCATGTCCGGCTTGACGCTCGCGATGTTGGCGACCTTGCGATCGCGCAACCGGCCCGCAAGCTCGGGCTGGAGAATGTTGTAAGTCCCCGCCGAACCGCAACACAAATGGCTCTCCGGCACATCTTTCACCACGAATCCATTATTGGAAAGCAATTCTTTCGGAAGGCCCGTGATTTTCTGCCCGTGCTGCAACGAACACGCAGAGTGATAGGCGACGACGATGTTGTCCTGTCGCGCGGTGGCCACAAGTCCAAGGCCGGCGACGTATTCAGTGATGTCCTTGGCGAGCGCGGAGACCTTCGCCGCATCGGCGGCAAACGCAGCGTCCTCGCGCAGAAGATAGCCGTAGTCCTTGATCACGGTGCCGCAGCCGGACGCGGTCACCAGGATGGCGTCGAGCCCCTCGCCGGCCGCTTCCGCGCGCCACGCCGCGACATTGGCGCGAGCCCGCCCCAATGCGTCCTGGTCGTTGCCGAGGTGATGGGTCAGCGCGCCGCAGCACTGCTCGTCCCTGACGAGGACGACCTCGATGCCGTGGCGCGTGAGGAGACTGATGGCGGCCTGGTTGATGCGCGGCGCCAGCACCTGCTGGGCGCAGCCCTGGAGCAGCGCGACCCGGCCGCGCTTCTTGCCGAGTGCCGCGAACACACTGCCGGCGGCGGGCCCCGGTGGCGGCAGCCGGTCCGGCGCCAGCGCCAGCATCGCCTTGAGGCGCAGGATCAGGCCTGGTGTCGCCGACGGCCGGGGCGTCGGCAGCAACGCGGCCAGCGGGCGGGCCAGCCGCGCCAGCCACATGCTGGCGCGGAAACGCTGCGGGTCCGGCAGGACGAAGGCCAGCACCCGGCGCAGCAGCCGCTCGGCCAGCGGCCGCTCGTAACGCTGCTCGATCCTGACCCGGGCCTGATCGACCAGATGCATGTAATTCACCCCCGAGGGGCAGGTCGTCATGCAGGCCAGGCACGACAGGCAGCGGTCGACATGTTTGACCACTTCGGCCGTCGGCGTCTGGTCCTTCTCCAGCATCTCCTTGATCAGATAGATGCGGCCGCGCGGGCTATCGAGCTCGTCGCCAAGCAGCACATAGGTCGGACAGGTTGCGGTGCAGAAGCCGCAATGGACGCAGGCGCGCAGGATCTTGTCGGCTTCCGCGATGTCGGGATCGGCGAGCTGCGCGAGTGAGAATTCGGTCTTCATTCAGCAAGCGTCCCGCGTCAGCCGGCCCCGGTTGAGGATGGTCTTCGGATCGAAACTGGCGCGGACCCGCTCGCTCAACGCGGCAAGGCCAGCGGCTTGCGGGTGGAATACATCGATCGTGCGCCTGATGTCCTCGGCCGCCCGGATCAGCGTGGCGTGCCCGCCGGCCGCATTCGCACGTTCGCGCACGGCCGAGGCATGCGCGTCTGGCTTCGGTGGCAACGCCGCCCAGATCAGTCCACCACCCCAATCGTAGATCAATTCGCCGCCGGTCTCGCGCGCCAGCAGCGTCCCGAGCGCCGCGCCCGACGCCGGCGGACAGACGATCCGCCAGACCGGCCAGGCCCCCAGCGCGCCGTCAGCCGCGAACGGCAGGACGTCGCGGATCGTGGACCATAGCGCCGCTGACACCGTGTCCTCGACCAGCGTTGCGGTTCCGAACGGTGCCAGCAATTCGCGCAGCGAGCCGGCACGGTGGGCGGCCGAGGCGGTAATGCCCTCGAGCCGCAGCACGGTCAGCGCCTCGCTTTGGCCTGCGATATCGCCGAGACCTTCGATCTTGGTCCGGAACGCCGATGTCGGCAGATGCGCGGCACCGGAGACGTCGAAGGGCGAGCCGAGCGCCGCGGTCATCGCCTTGTTGGCGGCGGCATCGTCGAGGCCGCGCAGCAACAGCGTCCGCTCGGCCTCCGGTTTCGGCATCACCTTCAGCGTGACTTCCGTCATGACCGACAGCGTGCCCCAGGAACCCGCGAGAAGCTTGCAGAGGTCGTAGCCGGTGACGTTCTTCACCACCTTGCCGCCGGTCTTGAAGCTGTCGCCGAAACCGGAGACTGCATGCGCCCCGAGCAGATGGTCGCGCGCCCCGCCCGCCTTGATCCGACGCGGACCGGCCAGGCCAGCCGCGATCATGCCGCCGATGGTGCCTGATACCGGCGTGCCGAGCAGCGGCGCTGTGTTCATCGGCTCGAAGGCGAATTGCTGGTTCTTGGCATCGATCAGCGACAGCACGTCGGCCAGCGGCGCCCCGGCCTGGAGCGTGACAATGAGTTCGTTGGGCTCGTAGGCGGTGATGGCACTCAGCGCGGAGACGTCGAGCACGGCGTTGGTCGCCATCGCATGGCCGATGCCACGCTTGGAGCCATGGCCGATGATCTCGAGCGGCTGCTCATTGGCAATCGCCGCGCGCACCACCTCTTCGACGTCTTTGGCGTCTCGTACCTTGAGCGTATCCACGCCTGTAGCGGGTAACGAAGTTTGCAGCGAAAATCAAATTTGGCGCGTTGCAGCGAGGCGACGCTAGAATCGCGGGATGTCGGGAAACGCCAGCTTGCCGGCGTGGACGTGCATGCGACCAAGCTCGGCGCAGCGGTGCAGGGTCGGAAACACCTTTCCGGGATTGAGCAGGCCTTGCGCATCGAAGGCGCATTTCAGGCGCTGCTGCTGGTTGAGGTCGATCTCACTGAACATTTCCGGCATCAGATCGCGCTTCTCGATGCCGACGCCGTGCTCGCCGGTGAGCACGCCGCCGAACTCGACGCAGGCGCGCAGGATGTCGGCGCCGAAGGCTTCGGCGCGCTCGATCTCGCCGGGCTTATTGGCGTCATAGAGGATCAGCGGATGCAGGTTGCCGTCGCCGGCATGGAACACGTTGGCGCAACCGAGCTGGTATTTTTCCGATAGCTCGCGGATGCGCGCCAGCGCCTTCGGCAGCGCACCGCGTGGGATGGTGCCGTCCATGCAGAGATAGTCCGGCGAGATGCGGCCGACGGCGGGGAACGCGGCTTTCCGGCCGGCCCAGAACAGATTGCGCTCGGCCTCCGAGGTCGAGATCTGGCAGGTGGTCGAGCCGCAAGCGTTCGCAATCGTCTCGACCCGCGTGATCAGCTCGTCGACCTCGATCTTGGGACCGTCGAGCTCAATGATGAGGAGGGCCTCGACGTCGAGCGGATAGCCGGCATGGACGAAGGCCTCCGCGGCGTGGATCGCGGGCTTGTCCATCATCTCCATGCCGCCGGGAATGATGCCGGCGCCGATGATGCGCGCCACGCATTCGCCGGCCGCCTCGACTTGCGCGAATCCGACCATCAGCGCGCGCGCCGTCTCCGGCTTTTGCAGGATCCGCACCGTGATCTCGGTGATGACGCCAAGCAAGCCTTCCGAGCCGGTGATGACGCCCATCAGGTCGTAGCCGGAGTTCTCCGCCGATTTGCCGCCGATGCGCAGGATCTCGCCGCTCATCAGCACGATCTCGCAGCCGAGCACGTTGTTGGTGGTCATGCCGTATTTCAGGCAGTGCACACCGCCGGAATTCTCCGCGACATTGCCGCCGATCGAGCAGGCGATCTGCGAGGACGGATCCGGCGCGTAGTAGAACGCAGCATGGGCGACGGCCTGGCTGATCGCGAGGTTTGTGACGCCGGGCTCGGTGACGACGGCGCGGTTGTCGAAATCGATCTCGCGGATGCGCTTGAACTTGCCGAGCCCCAGGAGCACGCCGTCTTCCAGCGGCAGCGCGCCGCCGGACAGCGAGGTGCCCGAGCCGCGCGGCACCACCTTGATGCCCTGCCCTGCACAATATTTCAGGATGAGCGAAACCTGCTCGGTCGTGTCGGGCAGCACCACGACCATCGGCGGCTGCCGATAGGCCGTCAATCCGTCGGATTCATAGGCCCGCATCTCGGCAGGCGTATCGATCACGCCTTCGCCCGGCACGATTGCGCGCAATGCAGCCACGATTTCGGCGCGGCGCGCGAGCACGGCCTGGTCACTCGCGGGCATCATGATGGCCATAACATTTCCTTCACGCCATATTCTTCCGGCCGAGGCCGCACGATCGATTTGTCGCGGTAAATCAACCACGTCCGCGGTGGTTTGGGTAGGCCATCCGAAAGTCGGATCGACGATCTTGCGCGAGTTCGCTCTGGGACAAGTAGGAAATCGTGAAACCTGCCATGGTTTGGCGGCTTGTCCAATCCGAGCAGGCCTGCCAAAACCGGCGGGTCCCACCATTGCCGATCAGGCATGCAACTAACCAGCCCCCAGGGAAGAGACGAAGAGCACCCGATGACAAAACTGATTTTTGGCGCATTGACCATCCTCACCGCGATTGCCACCGCACCCGCCGCGATGGCGCAGGATGCCGCGGCCGGCAAGTCGTCGTTCAACAAATGCCTGGCCTGTCACGCGATCGGCGAAGGCGCCAAGAACAAGGTCGGCCCCGAGCTCAACGGCCTCGACGGCCGCAAGTCCGGCACCGCGCCGGACTACAATTATTCCGACGCCAACAAGAATTCCGGCATCACCTGGAACGAGGCCGTGTTCAAGGAATACATCAAGGACCCCAAAGCCAAGATTCCCGGCACCAAGATGGCGTTCGCTGGCATCAAGAACGAGACCGAGATCAACAATCTCTGGGCCTACGTGTCGCAGTTCGACAAGGACGGAAAGATCAAGCAGTAAGCGTGCGAACGGCGGCCGCTGGAGCTTCGGTTCTGAACCGAAGCTCCAGCTTGTTGTTTTGACGCGTTTTCTTCACGCAAACCGGCATCCACTTCGCTCGAAAACGCTCTAATCGGCGGCCGCCCGCGCCGGGACGATTTTCCCGATCATCGTCTCGATCTCGGTCTTCACGAGATCGGGCACCGCGTTCTGCACCATGTGGCCGAGATCGGGCAGCACGATCAGCTTGGCATTCTGCACGGTGGCGGCGAACGGGCGCGCGTGAATGGCGGTCTTCACTGTCTTGTCGGGCTCGCCGGCGATGATCGTGACCGGCGCCGATATCTCGCCGTAGCGCGGAGCTTGCGCGGCCACCGCCTGCTTCAGCGTCACCAGATCATAGGCATTGGCGATGAACTCGCGCGGGCGCAGCAGCAGCGGCGTCGCGGAGTCCTGCACGAAACCATCCGGCATCATTTGCGGCAGGAAGACGTTGCGCGCGCCGGGCTCGCTCAGGAAGTAGCCCAGCGGCAGGGTTATGGTGTAGGCGAGCAGCGGGCCGATCACGGGCGTTGCGATGATCTCGTTGTAGCGGCCGACGCCGCCGCGCCAGGGATGGGTGACCGGCGCGAGCATCACAAGGCCCGCGACGCGGCCGGAATGATCTAGCGCCAGCCGCGCGCCGAGCGCGCCGCTCCAGGAATGCACCACGAAGACCGCGCGATCGATCCCGAGCTTGCCGAGCGCCTCATCGATCATCCGCGCCTGGACCTCCGGGGTCGAATCCTGCCGCCGCGCCCGCGTGCTCCAGCCGTGGCCGGGACGGTCGATCAGGATGACGCGATGGTTCCTGGCGAGGAGATCGCCGAGCGGCCGCCGCATCGCCTCGAGGTTGGAGCTCGCGCCGTGCAGCATCACGACCGGCAAGCCCGAATCGCGCGGTCCGATATCGACGAGGTGAAGCACGGCGCCATCGACCTCGATCATCCGGCCTTGCGGTGGAAAGGAGCGTTGCACAGCGAGGACGCCGGCCTGCGTGACCAGCGCCAGCACAACCAGCGCAGTCACGACTGACATCACGATCATGGATGGAATCCGGGCGATCCAGGGCACAGGGCAGTTACGTGGCTTGCGGGCGGCAGTTTCGCCCGGGGAGCCCCCGCGCTCCACTTGAAATGCCGGGGCTGTGGATATGTGCATAATTCAAGCGGGAAAAACGCAACGAAATCAATACCGCTCCCCGCAGCACGCAGGCTTCGAAACAGCTTCATGCCGTCGTCATCGCGGCGTCCATATAATCGCCACGGTCGGTTCCGCCATTGAGACGCGGGTGGGCGCCGATCGTGCTCGCAACCCTCGGGGATGCGGGAAAGACCGGCAGGATTTATCCTGATTTGAACCGGAGAATTTCGATGAGCCTGAGATCCAAAGACACTGCGATCGACGAGATCGTGGCAAGCTGCCACGGCGACCTGCGCGGTGCCGTGCGCGCGCTGCTGCTGATCAACGAGCACCTCGAGACGGAGCTTGCAAAGGCTTACGCCGCCGCAGTCGATCGCGGCCTCGCCGAGCGCGAAGGCAGCGTTTTGCACTAGGTTGCTGTCGACCTAGTTCGTGCTGTCCTCGTCCTTTTCCTCGTCAGGCGTGGGTGCGGGACAGGCGCGGATGGTCGAACGGGCAAGCTTGGCGTCGGCCTTCGATTTGTAGGGACCGTCCCCGAACCAGACGTCGCCGATGATCACGGGATTGCTGGTCACGATGTTGCATTTTCCGGTGGCGCGATTGCCGACCACCCAGAACAGTCCGTCGGCGAGGCTCGCCGTGCCCGACGCCAGCAGCAATATACCTGCAAAGATCAAACGCTTCATGGCTGTGCTCCCGCCATCAAGATAGGCCTGCGGCGGCACCACCCATACCCCTTGTGACGCGGCGCGTGTCGTCGTGGTTAATCGGCTTGCGCCGCAGTCGCTCGAGCAATGATCGACTTGTCCGCTAAATATCGCGGCCTTCGACCTTCTCGGTCAGCGCCTTGACTTGGTCGGGGATCTTCTCGAGGTGCGGGTTGACGGCGAGCGCCTTGCGATAGGCTTCGAGTGCGCGCTTTTCGTCGCCGACCTCCTGCATGATCATGCCGAGGCCTGCGAGCGCGCCGAAATGGCGGGGCTCGCGGATCAACACCTCGCGAATGTCGGCGAGCGAGCGGCCATAATCGTTCTGCATGTAGTAGAGCGTCGCGCGACGATTCCAGGCCTCGATGTAGTCGGGCCTCAGCTTGACGACAGAATCCAGCAGCTTGATCGCAACCTCGATCTTCTTTGCGTCGACCGCAGTCTTGGCCCGCGCCATCAAAAGCGCCGCGGTGTCGCTCGGGGTCTGGATCCAGATCGCCCAGATCCGCGCCTCGACATGCTTGGCGCTGGCTTCGTCGGGCGCAGCTTTCAGCGCGCCGAACAGGAAATCGAGATTCTTGGTGCGATCGACCTTGGGCAGCTTGGCCGGCGCTTCCGGAAGTTTCTTCTGCTTGCCGGGCGGGCTCGGTGGATCAATCTGCTGTGCCAGCGCCGGAGCGAGTCCGACGGCTCCCAGTACGAGAGCCAGACACAGGGTGCGGGCGACGAAGAATCTCACTGCCATGGTCCAAGTCTAAACGCGCAAAGCCGCCCTTGCAAAGCAGGGGCGGCGTCAAACTCGTGTGAGACCGTGGTCTTGCGGGGCGCGCGCGGCGTCCGGCAGGGCGAAAATCAGCCCTGACGCGCCTTGAAGCGGCGCTGCACCTTGTTGATCACATAGACCCGGCCCTTGCGGCGGACCAGGCGGTTGGCGCGATGGCGACCGCGCAGCGATTTCAGCGAGTTACGGACCTTCATGGCAGAATCCTGAACGTTCGAAAGGCCGTGTTCGGCACTACCGTTTCGGCACGCGCGAATGAGGCAAAATGAGATTTTCCCGCTGGCGGACCGACCGCCCGGGACGGGGCGGTTCTTAAGGCATGGGAGCACCGGATGTCAATGTTAACTGCCCCGATCCCACCCAGCAAATTCTGGAAAACAACCCCATGCAAAGTAGAAGGGGCCGGATCGGCCCAATCTGGCGCGGACGACGCCTGTCCTGCAACGCCTTGTCCCACAATGCCTTGCCAAATTCGTTATATCATATAATCAATTCGGCAACCCGTCGGGAGGAAACCCATGCCGAAGCTGAAGCTGCCGAACATCGACGACGTCGTCGCCATCGACATTCACACCCACGCCGAGGAGCCTTGCGGCACCCATCCCGACGACGGCTATGACGATTTTCAGGCGCAGATGGCGGACTATTTCAAGTCGCCGCACAAGCATCCGCCGACCGTGCCGGAGACCGCGGCCTACTATCGCTCCAAGAACATCGCCGCGGTGATCTTCCCGGTCGACGCCGAGCGCGAGACCGGCTTCCGCCGCTACAAGAATGAGGAGATGCTGGAGATCGCCTCCGACCATCTCGACGTTCTCATCCCCTTCGTCTCGATCGACCCGCACAAGGGCAAGCTCGGGGTGCGCGAGGCGCGCAAGCTGATCGAGGAGTACGGGGTGCGCGGCTTCAAATTTCACCCGACCATGCAGGGCTTCTACGCCAACGACCGCATGGCCTATCCGCTCTATGAAGAGATCAACAACGGCGGCGCGATCGCGCTGTTCCACACCGGCCAGACCGGCGTCGGCTCGGGCATGCCCGGCGGCATGGGGATGCGGCTGAAATATTCCAACCCGATGTACATGGACGACGTCGCGGCTGATTTCCCCGACCTCAAGATCATTCTCGCCCATCCCTCCTTCCCCTGGCAGGAAGAAGCGCTGTCGGTCGCGACCCACAAGCCCAATGTCTACATCGACCTCTCGGGCTGGTCGCCGAAATATTTCCCGCCGATCCTGGTGCGCTACATCAACTCGATCCTGCAGGACAAGATGCTGTTCGGCTCGGACTGGCCGGTGATCACGCCGGACCGCTGGCTGTCGGATTTCGCCAAGATCGAGATCCGCGACGAGATCCGGCCGAAGGTGCTGAAGGCCAACGCAAGAAAGCTGTTGGGGATTTAGGCGCGATCCCATGAACTGACGGAGCCGCTTGCTCGCTTGCAGCGGCTCCGCAGCGGTAAAGGGCTGGGCCTTAAGCGCGCATGCCTATCGCCGGCCGAAACGGCGGATCGCTCTCGGGTGATTCAATCGCAGCGTAATGATCGAAGCGCATCGCGGAACTCGCCCGCCCGCGGCTCATCAAGCTTAGACTTGCCGAATAGCCGAACATGGTCATGAGCGGAACGATTGCGTCGATCGCGACAACCTCGTTCTCGATGTCCCTGAAGCGAATGTGCGCACGCCGTAATTTCAAATCGTCGGCGATAGATGCTGCGAATGCTCCCGGCGTCACCACCTCGACCTTCATGATTGGTTGGAGCAAGACCGCCTTCGCCATTTTCAGGGCTTCGCGGAAGGCCGCCCGCGTCGCGACCTCGAAGCCAAGCACTGATGAGTCGACATCGTGATATTTGGCGTCAATCAGTTCGACGCCGACATCGACCACCGGAAAGCCCGCAACGACGCCGCAAGCAAGGACGTCTCTCAGACCTTTCTCCACGCCGGGCAGATACTCTCTCGGCAGCACATCCTCGTTGACCTTTGACTCGAAGTGAAAGCCCTTTCCGGCATCGATTGGCGCGACGCCGAGCTTCACGGCGGCGAACTCGCCTTTGGGGCCGTAGATCTTCCTATGGGTGTAGCCCCCCTCAGCGCGCGTGGTTGGGCGCTCGATCAATGCGACCTGCCACGCGCCGACATTGACGACGATCCCATGGGCACGGCGAAGAATATCGATTTTGCCTTCGAGATGCCCTTGGCTCACCCCTTTCAGCACAGCCTGCCCCGACTCGGGATCGAGCGACACAATGAACAAGTGATCCTCGGCGGCAAGCTTGGCGAGCGCCGTCACAAGTTTATCATGCTCCGCCCGAGACGCCGCCTCGATGGCGAGCTCGACCAGCAACGGTTGCCTGACGACATTATCTTGCATTGGTCGATCTCAAGCCTGCGTTCTCGGATCGCTTTCTACTCTATCATCGGTTGATTCACTATTCCTGCAGAACAAGATGCTGTTCGGTTCGGACTGGCGGGTGATCACGCCGAACCTCGCTGCAACCTCTCCCGCTTGCGGGGGAGGTCGACGCGCGAAGCGTGGCGGGTGGGGGCTTTCTCCACACGATGATTTCCCGATGCGGAGACACCCCCACCCCAGCCCTCCCCCGCAAGCGGGAGAGGGCGCACCGTTCTCGTGGCATCGGCGGAAGTCGTCCGACCGAAGGCCTCAGACTTGTGCCAGACCTCCATCGACGAAAACCTCGCCGCCGGTCATGAAGCTGCTGTCTGAGGACGCCAGGAACGCCGCAACCGCCCCGGTCTCGCTCGGGTCGCCCACGCGCCCGATCGGCGTCATGCTTCCGAGCGCATCGAAGGCTTCCTCGCCGACGATCTCCAGCGCCAGCTCCGTCTTGGTCGGCCCCGGTGACAGCACATTGACGCGGATGCCGGTGCCGCGCAGGTCCAGCGCCCAGCTCCGCGCCAGATTACGGATCGCAGCCTTGGTCGCGCTGTAGATGCTGAACTGCGGCGTCCCCATCACGCCCGTACTCGATCCGGTCAGAATGATCGACGACCCCTTCGTCATCAGCGGCAGGGCTTTCTGCACCGTGAACACCAGTCCCTTCACATTGACGTCGAAGATATGATCGTAATGCTCGACCGTGATCTCGCCGAGTGGCGCGAACAATCCGGTGCCGGCATTGGCGAACAGGATGTCGAGCCCGCCGCGTTCGGCCTTCACCGCCGCGTACAGCCGATCGAGGTCGGACATATCAGTCACCGAGCCCCTGATGGCGCGCGCCGAGGAACCCAGCTGCGCCACGGCGGCGTCGAGCGGCTCCTGCCGCCGCCCGAAGAGATAGACGAACGCGCCTTCGTCGATGAACCGTTTGGCCGCTCCAAATCCGATGCCGGTTCCGCCGCCTGTCACCACCGCCGTCTTGCCTTGTAGTCTGCTCATGATGTGCTCCTTCACTAGGGTTGCACTGAGCTGGCGGCCTACCCACCTATCGACAAGTATGCACCTTTTGGTAAGTGCCCAAAAATGTCAGACATGATCTCTCCACCTGCGCAGGCTTCGCCACCTGTCCAAAGCTGCACCCCGACTTTGCCCGGCTTCACTTGCGGCCTCGACGCGACCCTGCGGGTCATTGCCGGCAAATGGAAGCCGCTGATCCTGTACTTCCTCGCCCAGGGCGGGCCGACCCGCTATGGCGAGCTGCGGCGAGCCGTGCGCGACGTCAGCGACAAGATGCTGATCCAGCAACTCAAGGAGCTAGAGGCCGATGGTCTCGTGAAGCGGACCGACTACAAGGAGGTGCCGCCGCGGGTGGACTATAGCCTCACCGCTTTGGGCCACAGCCTCGCTCAGGCCCTGGTGCCGCTGTGCTCGTGGGGCACGGAGCATATGGCAGAGGTCAGCCGGGTCTTCGCCGAGCGGGAGGCCTGGAATACCAAGAGCCGGTGAATCTGATGGCTACGTTATGCGATCAGTTCACGCTTGCCAGATAGCCCGCCAAAATTGTCCGGCTTTGGCTGAGCGTCTCGATACGTTCATCGATCAGGCCGACCTGCTGCGTGAGTATTTTTCGCAGCTCGTTGCACGGCGTGAAAGCTGGATCGTTGTTCCGCACGCATGGGAGCAACCGCTTGATGGTTTCGAGCGTCATCCCCGCGCCGCCGAGCATCTTGATCCGCCGCACGGTTTCCTCTTCGGCCAGGCCATAGTCGCGATAGCCGGAGTTCGTCCGCAGCGGCGCAAGCAGTCCTTCGCCTTCGTAGTAGCGTAGCATTCGGACGCTGACCCCCGTCCGCCGGGAGAGTTCGCCGATCTTCATCTGAAGCCTCTTGACCCTGACAGCACTGTCAGACCCTACAGACTTTGCTCGTCCAAGTGAATGCCACTTGTGAAGGGAGCAACGATGAAAGCCTACCATTTGAATGGCCATGCTGGTGCTGGTCGCCTTGCGCGCGTCGACATCAGCAAACCCGAACCCGCCGATGGCGAGGTCCGCATTCGGGTCGAGGCGGCAAGTCTGAATTACCGCGACCTCCTGATCCTCGACCGTGCAGGCCAAGGCGAGCTCAAGGGCCGCGTGCCACTCTCTGACGGTGCGGGTGTCGTTGACGCCATCGGCGCCGACGTCTCGCAATGGCGACTCGGGGACCGCGTCGCTGCATCGTTCTTCCGCGATTGGATATCGGGGCCGTTCAAGTCCAGCTATATTTCCTCTTCCCTCGGTGGCAACACGATGGACGGAATGCTGGCTGAGTATGTCGTGCTGCCGGCGACCGCGCTGGTCTCAGTGCCGGCGCATCTGTCCGCGCTCGAGGCAGCGACCCTGCCCTGTGCCGGCGTCACGGCTTTCCATGGCCTCGTCGCACGCGGCGGGATGCGCAAAGGCGACACGCTGTTGGTCCAGGGAACAGGCGGCGTCGCGCTGTTCGGGCTTCAATTCGCAGCGGCGCTGGGGGCGCGTGCGATCGTGATATCCTCCTCGGATGAAAAACTCGCCCGCGCTAAGGCGCTGGGCGGCTCGATCCTCATCAACTATCGCGAGACGCCTGACTGGGATGTCGCCTTGATGAAGGCGACGAATGGCAGAGGTGCCAGTCACATCCTCGAACTCGGCGGTCCCGGCACTTACGACCGATCGCTGAGATCGGTCGCTTCGGGTGGCAAGATCGTCCAGATCGGGGTTTTGACAGGGTTCGGCCCCAAGCCCGACCTCGCGCGGCTTCAGTGGGAGAATGCCGACATCATCGGTGTCACCGTCGGATCGGTCGAACACTTTGCCGCGATGAATCGCTTCCTGACCGAACATGCGATCCACCCGATCGTCGATCGGATCTATGGTTTCGATGAGGTCCCCCAAGCCTATGCGCACCTGCGGACCGGCTCACATTTCGGCAAGGTCGTGATCAGATTTTAGAAACCAGAGGTCCAAGTCGCGTTTCCGTCTTGGATCGATACCGCAGCGCCTTGTATAGTCCGTGGACCGCAACGATCCCGGAGGACAGGTCAATTGAGCCTCAAAGCCGTTGTCTTCGACGCCTACGGAACGCTCTACGACATCCAGTCGGTCGCCGAGACCACCGAGGATGCGTTTCCGGGCTACGGTGAGATCATCACGCAGATCTGGCGGATCAAGCAGCTCGAATACACCTGGTTGCGCTCGCTGATGCGGCGCTACCAGGACTTCGCAGCCATCACGCGCGACTCGCTTGCCTATACGCTGCGCGTGCTCGGGCTCGCTTACGAGAATGAGGCATTCGAGCGCGTCGTCGAGAAATACCTGCATCTCGATCTCTATCCGGATGCGACGGCAGCGCTTACGGCTCTGAAGCCGCGAAAACTCGCCATCCTCTCCAACGGCAGTCCGGACATGCTGAATGCGCTCGTGCGCAACTCCGGCCTCGACGCCCTGCTCGACGCCACGATCAGCGTCGACGCGAACAAGATCTTCAAGCCGAGCCCGGAGGCCTATGAGCTGATCGGAGAGGTGCTCGGCACCGCGCCTGACGAGGTGCTGTTCGTCTCCTCCAATCCCTGGGATGTCGCGGGCGCGAAAGCGTTCGGACTGAACGTTGCCTGGATCGAACGGGTGACGCCCGAAGCGATGGCGCTGGCTTGCGTCGAGAACGAACTCGTGGCACCGCTGACGATGTTCAAGGCGATCCGCACCCAAATGGACGAGCTCGGCTTTGCACCGGATCATCGCGTCCGGGCGCTCTCGGAGCTGCCAAGGATTGCTTAGGCATCGCCGCCCGCCCATAAGTCTGGAATGAGCCGATCTGAATGAGCCTACAATCCGTTCGCGCCTTCTTCGCTGAAAAAGCCCCCGACATATCAGTCATCGAATCCCCGATCAGCTCCGCGACAGTGGCGCTTGCCGCCGAAGCCTATGGCGTCGAACCCGGAATGATCGCCAAGACGCTGTCATTGCGGATCGGCGAGCGCGTGATCCTGATCGTCGCGGCCGGCACCTCGCGCATGGACAACAAGAAGGTGAAGGCCGCGTTCGGCGGCAAGCCGAAGATGCTGGGGCTGGAAGAGGTTGCGGAAGTCACCGGCCACGAGGTCGGTGGTGTCTGCCCGTTCGGATTGAGATCACCGCTGCCGGTCTATTGCGACGTCTCGCTGAAGGCGTTCGACGTGGTGGTGCCGGCTGCCGGCTCGACTCACAGCGCGGTGCGCATCACGCCGGAGCGGATGGCCGAGCTGACCGCGGCTGAATGGGTCGATGTCTGCGAGGTCAGATCCGAAGCGCGCTAATCATCCTCGTCGTAAGGTCGGGGCTGGTTCGCCGGAGGCGGTGGCGCATTGTTATAACGTGGCGCCGGCGCGGCGCGATTGCCCGGAACCTGCTGCTGCGGCGGCATCTGATTGTTGGACTGGAACACCGCGCGACAACCGCTGGAGAGCTGCGGCGTGTTCTGCCGCAAGCAGGCCGTAATGCGGCTCACATCAGGGATCTGGTCGCTGCACAGCCGCCACACATCCGGTGTGCAGGCCATCTGCTGCTCCATGGTTCCGCGATACTCTTCAGCGGATGCAGCGCTTTGCGCGACGATGCCGCCGATCGCAAGCGCCACACCCAGCGCAATCCGCTCTGTTCGCATGTCCGATTCCTTCGCGAGTCTCTCGAATTCTCTTCAATCAATGAGACGCGGAGAGGTTCTGGACCAACAAAAAATTGTGAAAAAGGGCCAGGAACCTATTCGACCTTGCCGATCTTCTTCACCGCCGTAATCAGCCGCGCGCTGTCGACCGCCACGAATTCGGCAAACGCCGGCGCGTCCTGATAGGCGACGAGACTGCCCGACGTTTCGAAGGCCTTGAGCACGTCCGGGCTCGTCATCACCTGCGCCATCGCCTCGCGCAGGCGGGTCGCGATCGGCGCCGGCAGCGCGCTCTGCGCAAACAGCCCGGCCCAGATGTACATCTCGACGTCCTTGTAACCGAGCTCCTGGAAGGTCGGCACATCGGGGAAGCTTGCGATGCGCTTGGCGCCGCAATTGCCGAGCACGCGCAGCTTGCCGTCCTCCACTTGCGGCTTGAGCGTCCCCGGTGCGGCGGCGATCGCCTGCACGGTGCCGCCGAGCAGCGCGGTGAGCGCCGGTCCGGCGCCGCGAAACGGCACATGCAGCAGCTTGATATCGGCGCTGCTCGCAAACATCTCCATCGCCACATGCAGCGTGCCGTAAGGCCCCGACGAGCCATAGGTGATCTGGCCCGGGCGCTTCTTCGCATCCTCGACGAAATCCTGCGCCGTCTTCCACGGCGCCGAAGCCGGCACCGCGAGCAGCGTGGGATCGGCCAGCACCCGCGCGATCGGCATGAACTGCGAGACCTCGTAGGCCACCGGACGCTCGAACAGCCGGTCGGCCTCGGGCAGCACCGCAAGCGAGGACAGCGTCATCAGCAGCGTGTAGCCATCGGGCTCGGCGCGTGCGGCGGCGGCGTTGCCGACCGATCCGCCGCCGCCTCCGGCGCGGTTATCGACGATAACCGCCTTGCCGAGGATCCGCTCCAGCGCCTGTGCGACGGGGCGCGCCGCGAGGTCCGCCTGGCCGCCGGCCGGAAACGGCACGATCATGGTGACGTTGCGCGCGGGATAGGCTTGCGCGAAAGCCGCGCTCGACAACGCAGGCAACAACGGCAATGCGGCAGCAGCGCGCAGGACATCGCGTCGATCCATGGCAGATTTCCCCCTGTTTTCTTATTTCGGCTCCAGCCTAGCGTGACCGTCCGCAAGAACAAGACGCGCGGCGGGATTAACGAAGCATTACCCATGTTCCGCCCGGTCAGGAACGTCCCCCGGATCCTACCGTTGCCTCCCAGGGAGCGGAGCGATGAATAGACTTCAGACCATTGACGTGGCGCTGGACGAGATGCTGGTGAATCTCGCCGCCATCGTCCTGCGGCTTTCAAAGCCCGACGTCACGCAGACGCCGGAAGCGCGACGCGCCTTGGCGCAATCCGTGCATCAATATGCAGTCTGCGCGAAGCGCTCGCGCGATCCGCGTGTCCATGATTTGAAGTCCCAGCTGGAAGAGACGTTGAAGCCGAATTTGCGCGTGGTCGCGCGTAATGATGTGACGGTGTCGTAATCGTACTACTGGGCGGTATGCCGTAGGGTGGGCAAAGGCGCAAAGCGCCGTGCCCACCAATCATTCGCCGAAGTGCCCTGCGATATCACGCACATCCCCTCCCCAGTCCACGGGAAGGGTGCCTTGACCAACATAACGATGGAAGCTGCTGAAAGACCAATCCCGCGCACGCGTGACGAGGCCATGCTTCACAGGATTGAAGTGTATGTAATCAACGTGCCGCTCCAAGTCAGCATCGTCGCGAATTACGTGCTCCCAGAATCGGCGTTGCCAAATGCCCTTCTCTCGCTTCCTCGATTTACTGAGTGAACGCTCGCCGATCTCCAAGCCTCGCGAAAAGCTGCCCTTGATCAGATTCCATCGCGACGAAAAGTCGGCGTCATCCTCAGGCAACGCCCAGATCGCATGGAGGTGATCAGGCAAGATACAGATCGCGACGGTCTCGAACGGCCGGCGTTGCCCGACCGTTCGGTAGATCTGGCGTAGCCGATCAACCTGGTCGACGAGTAGCGTACTTGACCTATCGGCTAGCACGACGGTGAAGAAGAACATGTTGCCTTGCGCTCGGCGATACTGAGGCACTTGCGATCCCTCGCATCAAATTGGTGGGCACGCTTCGCTTTGCCCACCCTACCGCACCTACGCTGTTCGCTCGCTCTTCTTTGCCTGCCGCTTGCACGTACCCGGCAGCTTCGCCGCGAGAAAATCGCCGAGCGCCTCGACGCGTGCGGGGCGCGGGCCGCCAGGTGGCGTCACCAGATGCACGGCGCCTTCGACCTGCTTCCAGTCCTTCAGGACCACTTCGACCTCGCCGGAGGAGATGGCCTCGCCGACGATGAATTCTGGAAGGTCGGCGATGCCGAGGCCGGCGATCAGCGCCGGCATCACCGCTTCGCCGTTGTTGACGCGGAGCTGGCCGCCGGGGCGTACACTCGCCTGCTCGCCTGCCGCATTGGTGTAGTGCCAGACGTTCGGCGTGGAGAGATAGGCGTAGCTGAAGCATTTGTGCTCGGCCAGATGCATCGGATGCGTCGGCCGTCCGTATTGCTTAAGATAGGACGGCGCGGCCACCGTAAAGCGCGGCATCGTGAAGAGCCGCCGCGCAATCAGCGAGGAATCCGGCAGCCGCGCGATCCGCACCGCCATGTCAAAGCCCTCGCCGATCAAATCGATGGTCGCATCGCTCAGATGCAGATCGACAGAGACCTCCGGATAAGCCTCGAAGAATTCCGGGAGCAACGGCGCCACCGCCTTGATCCCGAACGACATGGGCACGGCGAGCCGCACCAGGCCGCGCGGCGCGACCGACTGCGCCAGCGCCTCGTTCTCCGCCGCCTCGCCGTCGGACAGCAGGCGCGTCGCACGCTCGGCGAGCTTGTGCCCGGCATCGGTTAGCGCGAGCCGGCGTGAGGTGCGGTTGAACAGCCGGGCGCCGAGCCGCTCTTCGAGGCGCGTGACCGCCTTGGACACCGTCGCCTTGGACATCGCGAGCTCGCCCGCCGCCCCCGCAAACGACCGTAATTCCACGACTTTTGCGAAAATCGCGAGTGCCTCGAAATCGGGAAGTTTGGCCATGAAAGCGGATCCAATTGGGCTGCTTAGGGAAACAATGCGTTTCAACAGTTTCTATTTCTATACCACAGACGGAGGCTTATCCAAGGGTCATCAGAAATTCAGCAATGGAGAAATCCAATGACCAAGAAGCTCTCGGGCAAGGTTGCCCTCGTCACCGGCGGCTCGCGCGGCATCGGCGCGGCTTCTGCCCGCGCACTCGCCGATCAAGGTGCGGACGTCGCGATCAGCTATGTCGCCTCGCCCGAAAAGGCGGAAGCGGTCGTCACCGAGTTGAAGGCCCGGGGCGTCAAGGCGCGCGCCTTCAAGGCGGACCAGGCCTCGGCCAAGGACGTGACGCAGCTCGTCAACGACGTCGCGAAGGAGTTCGGCCATCTCGACATCCTCGTCAACAATGCCGGCGTCGCGAGCGGAGGCGCGATCGACGATGCCAATGCCGACACCGAAGCGCTCGTCCGACAGGATGCCGTCAACGTGCATGGCGTGATCGCGGCGATCCGTGCCGCTTCGCAATTGATGGGCGAAGGCGGCCGCATCGTCACCGTTGGTTCGATGCTTGCCGACCGCGCCTCGTTCCCGGGTCTTGCAGACTACGTCGCCACCAAGGCCGCCGTGGTCGGTTACACCAAGGGCGCAGCCCGCGACCTTGGCCCGCGCGGCATCACCGTGAACGTGGTGCAGCCCGGCTCGATCGACACCGACATGAACCCGAAGGACGGCGGTGAGTTCGCCGAAACCCAGCGCAAGCAGCACGCGCTGCAGCGCTTCGGCCGCCCCGAGGAAGTCGCGGCCGGAATCGTCTTCCTCGCAAGCCCGGAAGCCTCCTTCGTCACCGGCACGGTGCTCAACGTCGACGGCGGTTTCGGCGCCTGATCAAGGCGCCACCGTCCAAACATAAGGAATCACGCAGATGATCGAACTCAGACCTTTCGCAAAGCTCGGCGGCGCCGATCACGGCTGGCTCAACGCCAAGCATCATTTCTCCTTCGCAAGCCATTATGACCCCGACAACATGGGTCACGGTGCGCTGCGGGTATGGAACGACGACGAGATCGCACCCAACACCGGCTTTCCCGCCCATCCCCACGCCAACATGGAAATCATCACCTATGTGCGCGAGGGCGCGATTACCCATCAGGACAGCCTCGGCAACGAGGGACGCACCGAAGCGGGCGACGTGCAGGTGATGAGCGCCGGCAGCGGCATCCGCCACTCCGAGTACAATCTCGAGCCGACCAAGGCACGCATCTTCCAGATCTGGATCGAGCCGACCGCGCGCGGGGGACAGCCGACCTGGGGCTCGAAGCCGTTTCCGAAAGGAGACCGCTCCGGCAAGCTCGTCACCATCGCGAGCGGCTTCGAGAATGATACGGACGCGCTGCCGATCCGCGCCGATGCGCGGGTGCTCGCTACCACGCTGAAGGCGGGCGAGAGCGCGGAGTACGCGCCGGACAAGTCACGGCACCTCTATCTGGTGCCCGCGGCGGGGTCAGTCGAGATCAACGGCGTGCGCGTCAACGCCCGCGACGGCGCTGCGATCCGCGACGAGGACAGGCTGAAGATCACGGCACTGGAAGATTCCGAGATCGTGCTCGTCGACGCGGCCTAGCAACGCATCCGTCATGGCCGCGGCTTGCCCCGGCATGACGCCCCCCGGCACCAACTCATCAAATCTGCATCCAACGGAGACCATCATGACCAAAGTTCTCGTCCTTTATTATTCCGCCTATGGCCACGTCGAGACGATGGCCAATGCTGTTGCCGAAGGTGCGCGCGAAGCCGGTGCCACCGTCGACATCAAGCGCGTGCCCGAACTGGTGCCGACCGAGGTCGCCAAGGCGTCCTATTACAAGCTCGACCAGGCCGCCCCCGTCGCGACGATCGAGGATCTCGCAAACTACGACGCAATCATCGTCGGCACCGGCACCCGCTTCGGCCGCATGGCCTCGCAGATGGCGAACTTCCTCGACCAGGCCGGCGGTCTCTGGGCCAAGGGCGCGCTGCACGGCAAGGTCGGCGGCGCCTTCACGGCGACCGCGACCCAGCATGGCGGCCAGGAGACGACGCTGTTCTCGATTATCACCAACCTCTTGCATTTCGGCATGGTCGTGGTCGGCCTGAACTACGGCTTTGCCGGCCAGATGAAGCTCGACGAGATCACCGGTGGCGCACCTTACGGCGCCGCCACGATCACCGGCGGTGACGGCAGCCGCCAGCCCAGCGCCAACGAGCTTGCAGGTGCGCGCTATCAGGGCCGCCAGATCGCGGAGACCGCCAGGAAGCTGCACGGTTAAGCTACACGGCTGAGCTGCACGTCTGATGCGAGGGGAGCGCCCGTCAGCGCGTCCCCTTGCCAATCGCCTTCGCCGCAAAGGCGGCGAGCCGGGGATAACGGCGCAGGCCCTGCGCGGCATGGTCACGCCACGCGAAGGACATTCCGCGCCAGGACAGCGCGACGCTGACATCGGTCAGCGGCACCGGTTCGGCGCCGAAGCGGCGCTTGTAATCCTGGTTGCCGATGCTGAGGTCGAAACGGCGCACGCCATCTGCATGCAGCGCCGCCATGGTGCGCTCGGTCACGAGCAGCCCCGGCGAGCAGCTCGACCAGGAATCGCCGGCGTGGCTGATGCGCAGCAGGAAATAGGTCGCACCGAACCTGACGCCGAGTGTGGTGGCGACGACGGCCTCGTCACACACCAGCGCCGAGATGACGGCGTAACCGTCCGCGACGCCTTGACGGGCGACCTCGCGATAGAACTGCGCATGGGTTTCGTCGTTGAGGACGAAGCGCGAACCCAGCTTTCGCATGCGCGCCTGCTGCTGGGCATCCATCACGTCCAGGAGCTCGCGCGCACGCGCGACATCGGTAGCGATCTCGAATCGCGCGCCGTCGTGACGGCTGAAGACGCGCCAGCAGCGCGGCATCTGCATGCGCTTGATCGAGGCCTGGTAAGCTTCATAGTCGTCGCCGGTCAGCACGACGTTGCCGTTGAGCGAGCAGGATCCGATCCGGCCGAGCGCCACCAGCGGGTTCGGCCTGCCGCCGATCTGGGCCGGCATCTTCCTCAGGCGCAGTAGATCGAAGCGATCCGGCAATGCGCGCAATGCGTCGATCAGCGCCATGCCGATCGCCTCCGTCGCCGCGGCGTCCAACGCGGCATCTAGCGCAAGGATCGGCGCGTTGTTGTCGGAGACGCCGAAATCGGCGAATTCGACGATGCGGATGCCGCGCCTGAGATGGCTGATCATCGGCACCATTGCGATGTCCCTGCCCGTCGTGGCATCGGAGATCAATGCAATCAGCGGCGGGAAATCGTGGAACGCCTCATACCAGGCGCCGAGCCAGTATCCATGCTGGAATGCAGTGCGATGGCCTGCGTTCAGGCGGGATGCGGCCCGCTGCCAGTCACGCACGAAATCGACCGCGATTCCGGACGTGCTGGACACAAGACCATCTGGTTGCTCGACGCTGAGGATCGTCATCCGCGGGACATGCGATTACTGGGTGTTTCCAGATAGATTATGTTTTGTCGCGGCCACAAGTGACCTCATTGCTTATCGTTAAGCCGATGCCACTTCGGCGGCACCGGCTGCGACAAGTCGTCCGGTTCCGTTTCCGCAACGCATTGGAACCTGGCCAGGAAGTGCAGGCCGGCCACGGCAACAGCGAACATGAACCAGATCGGATTCTGCCGTTCGAGCAGGAAGGTCTCGGTGGCCCCGTAGTACAGGCCGAACAGCCACACGGTCAGGAACAGCTTAGCCAACGCACCGCTGCGGTTGTGAGTTCGGGCGGTCTGGAAATTGCCGAGCGGCGCGAGCACGAAGACGAGGATCACCAGCAACAGCCCCGGCAGGCCGATGGTGACCGCGAGGTCGAGATAGCTGTTGTGGCTGTGCGCCGCGCTCGTCGCCCATTCGGCGCCCTGGACGGTCTGCCGCGCGGTTACGTCGTCCCAGAACGCGGCGTAGCCGTGACCGATGATCGGCTTCTCGGCGACGGCTGCGAGCGCGAACTCCCAGATGGCGGAACGGCCGGTGAAGGTGGGATCGAGCGGGAGCAGCCGCGTCATCGCCCCGAGCGCCGGGCTCAGGACGCTGCCGACCGTCAACAGGTTCATCACGATCAGCGGCACGAAGCAGATGATCCGCCTCAGCCACAGGCTCGGCGTGACGCAGACCAGCGAGGCGAGCGCGTAGATCGCAAGACACAGCACCGACGACGTCTTGCCGCCGGTGAAGATCAGGAAGAGTCCGGCCAGCGCGGCGATGGCCGGCCCCATCACGAACGAACCGACGGCGGACAGGTAAATGCCGACATAGACCAGAATGGTCATCACCGGCGAAGCGACGTTCTTGTGACCAAAGCTGCCGCGCCAGTCGCCGGCCAACTGCGGCTCGGTGACGTCGAGTGCGGTGTGCATCGAGTATTGCGGCGCCACGAAGACGCCGAGATAGCAGAGTGCGAGCAATACGAGCGCGGCGCCGCCGAGACACAGGTCGAAGCTGCGCTGCGTCGGCGGCAACAACGGCAACAGCACCGCGAGCGACATCACGCTGGCTGCGAGCACGAAGCGCTGCATCGAGATTCCGCGATTCTCGGAGAAGACGATGTTGATCAACAGCCAGCGCGACCAGGCAGAGATGCAGCGGCGTCACCAGGGTCTTCAGCGCGGGCGCATCCGTTGCGGCGACCAACAGGACTGCGACCGCGGCCAGCAGACCCCAGGAGACATAGGTGAGCGCCAATCGTCCGCCGACCACGGTGGCGACATCCCCGCTGCGCAGGTCCGGAAACGGATCGAGTGTCACCAGCACGAGGAGCAGCGCTGCGACCGCGACGAGGCAGCGCGCCGCCCGCACGGCGTTGACCCCCGCAAGCCCGTCGCGCAGGACGTCGCCGAACGATCGGGCCTCGACGTCGGTCATGTCAGTGGCGCTGCGATCCATGGCTCGAGGCTGGTGGTGAAGCCGGGGGAAGCTCCAAGTCCTAGCCGATCCCTGTTAAGCATCCGTCAACCAGTCCGCCGGGGCTCTGCGGCGCCTGCTGCCGCACGATGCTCCGCGCGATCTCGTAATATTGCAGGGCACGCTGTTCCAGCGTGAGATTGTCGAGCACGAAACCGCGCGGATCGAACGTATTGGCGGCGCACCCGGCCCAGAACTCATCCCACCCCGCCTCGAACCCTGCGATGTCGACGAACTTGGCGCCGCAACGATCGTCCCAGTACGGCACCGACGACACCGGCGCGAACTGGACGCGATGCGGATAATAATCGGGGTCCCGCCAAGGGCCGCCGGGATCCCAGGCGAGCACCGGCACGCCGCAAGACAATGCCTGCTGGTAGGCAATGCCCTGGCTCTCGTTCTGGCACAGGAAGATCATCGCACGAGATTGCGCGAGCGCGGCCCGATAGTCTTCTTCCTTGTAGCTGCCGTAACGCAGTTCCGTGAACGAGCGGCCTTCCCTCCTGAGCCGGGCGCGGACGGGTTCGATCAGCTCCGCCGCGTAGCGATCGCGGTCCCAGTGCACCTTATCGTAGATCAGGACGTCGACGCTCTTTTGCGACGTCGGTGACGGTGCCCACAGATCCGTGTCGATGCCGATCGGCCAGGCCTCCGTGTCGGGCCAATGCGGCCGATACATGTCGGCGTACCACGGGCCGGGCACCACGACCTTCTTAACCGGCAGGCGCTTGAACAGGTCGGGATCGTCGAGTGGATGATTGTGGGCGGCGACGCCGAGCAGGATCGGATTTTTCCAGGCGAATTTGTCGAGCAGGAAGGTGCGGCCGATGATGCAGGCGAGTTCGTCCGGATGCCGCGCGATGTAGCTGTAGTCGTTGACGCGATAGCGGATACCGAGCCGATCGAGCCCCGCACAGAGATTGAGGAACACGCGGAGCTGCCCGCTCATGCGCGGCTCGCCGAGCAGCATGCGACGCGCCACGCGGCGCAGATGCCGGTCGCCGGGAAACCAGCGATCATCCTTGTCCTCGTAGAACAGGTTGAGGACCATGTCGTCGGGATCGTAGTCGAATGTCTTTGCGGGCACTGAGGTCCATCCGCGGCGGTCTGGCGACATTCTCGCATGGGACCGGCTGTCGCACTCTTCCAAATTTGCCACAGGCTTAATGCCGGCGGCTTAACGCTAATTGACGAAACCAACGCTGCGGCAGCCTTCGTGGCGACGTTTTTTTCCCAATGCGAGTATCATTCGCGACGGCCAAGGTTGCGATCGATCGCATTGCCAACTCGCAGATGCGCCCTGGTTAACAGACCGTTAAAGGCGAGCCGTATCTTGATCACCGCGGAAGACATTCTCGAATTGCCGGCGACATCGCGCGTCGTTCCGGCGGCGCGCGTCCCGCTGCAGGTCGGCTCGACCACGTCGGTGTCCGTCGTCATTCCGGCCAAGAATGTTGCGGCCTATGTCGGCGAAACCCTCGCCAGCGCACTGGCGCAGGCCGAGGTCAGCGAAGTGATCGTCGTGGACGACGGCTCGACCGACGACACCACCGCCATCGTCCGCGCCATTCGTGACCCTCGACTGCGCCTGATGACCAACGGCGCCGCTGGCGTATCGGCAGCGCGCAATCTCGGCGCACACCATGCGAGCGGCCAATGGCTGCTATTCCTCGATGCCGACGATCGCCTGCGGCCCGGCGCGGTCGCGGCGCTGCTGGCGGCTGCGCGGGGTGCCCCGCGAGCGGTTCTCGTCTACGGCGACTACAACACGATCGACAGCGAGGGACGCCAGATCGGCCGTCGGGATCTGCTGAAAGGGCGCCGCAAGCCGTCCGGCGACGTGCTGGCGCGGCTCGCGGCCGGCAACTTCATCGTCAATGGCGGCATTGCGCTGGCGCGTGCGGAGGCTTTCCGCGCCATCGGCGGGTTCGACGTCTCGCTCAGATATTGCGAGGACTGGCACTGCTGGTGCCGCCTTGCCGCGATCGGCGAATTCGAATTTGCGCCCAACCTGCTGCTCGACTACCGCCTGCACACGGCCAACACCATGAACGCGGCGGTGCGGACACCGCAGGATTTCTTTCCGGCGATCGCGCGGGTGTTCGACGACGGGCTGATCATGGCACGACTGCCCGCAGGCATGGCAGCCGGGCTGCGCCAGGCCGCCGAGGTTCATCTCGTCACGTATTCGGCGATGCAGGCGGTCCGCTTCGGCAGATATCGCCAGGCCTTCGCCTATCTCGGGATGATCGGGCGCCGCTCGCCTAAGTCGCTGCCACGCTCCGCGGTCAGGGTCGCCCTCGCCTGCTTTGGTATTTAGCCCGCCGCCTCGGCGTCAGGACACGATCTTCGAGGCCTCGTAGGGCTTCGGCTCGATGCCGAACGCGGCGAGCACCGAGCCGAGCGCGACCATCACGGGATGCATCGCGACGACGGCCTTCGACGATTTCAGCAAAGCGGCCGCGCGCACCAGCGACAACGGCAACCTCCCGAGCATCTGCCCAAAAACCCACACGCGCGCCGCAGCGCCCTGCGCGGCCTTGGCCTGCACACGATAATTGATCGCGCCGATGCGCAGGCCTCGCTTCACGATCCAGCCGAAACTGGTGCGGCTTTGCGGCACCGTCTCGGTGATGACAGCCTCCGCCGTCCAGTGGAACGTCATGCCGGCATCGCGGCAGCGCACGAAGAAGTCGCAGTCGCCGCCCCCGAGGAAGTTGAAGCGCGGGTCAAAGGCGGGCCGGGCGAACCTCTCGAACGCCGCACGCGTGATCAGGCAATTGCCGCAGCCGTAGATCAGGGGCACCGCGCCGCTGTAATCGTAGGCGGGACAGAAAACGGGGTGGCGCGAAAGCCAGGGCATGCTGCGGTCCTCGAAGACCGGCAGCACCGGCCCGCCGACCAGATCGGCGCCGGTCGCCTCTGCGGTGCGGACCATCAGCTCGAGCCAATCGGGCGAGGCGATCTCGTCGTCGTCGATCATCAGGAACCGGGTCGCGGCGGGGAATAGCGCCAGCGCCGTCTCGAACGCGGCGTTGATCGCCTGGACGTTGCCTTGCCGTTTCTCGACCAGGCAGACACCTTGAAGCCTGCCATCGGCGAGATATTCCGCGGCCACCGGCGCGCTTTCGCGCCGCACCGCATCGTTCTCGACCATGACGACGGCGAAGGAGCGCGGGGTGCGCTGGCTCGCGAGCGAGTCCAGCGTCAACCGCAGATGCTGCGGGCGGCGGAAGCAGGGGATGCAGACGACGACACCAACCGACAGGTCGATGATCCGGGAGCTGGCCGCGATCTCCCGGTTGGGATCGCGCACGGCATCCGAGATACGCGTGGCGGACAGGTCTGTCGGGATCAATGTCATGACGTCCTAGATGTCCGAGATAGATTGAAAAAGCCCTGCGTCGATCCCGGGGATCAGCGCCTTCCCGCGACGGCACATCGCCGCGGGACAGATGCGTCCCAAAATGAACGGCCGGTTCGAGCCTCGCGACGGCGCCGCCGATTTACCGCCATCCATGCACTTAACTGCTTTCGGGTGTTTCTGCTGCGAAGCCTTGCGCGCGTGATACTGCAATTCGCGGTCCACCGTGCCGACGGTGGCTGGCGCGGACGATACCGTAGTTAACGCACATGGTCATTAACCCGATCGTAAGTACCGCGACGGGTGAAGCGGCGCGGCATCGGATTTGCTCTACGGGTAGACGAGATTTTTCCTGTAAATTTAAGTCGAACAAGCGCGGTCAGAAAAAATATGAACAAGCCAGCCACGATCGATTTCGCGACAGCCACGGCGGTCCAAATTCCCGCAGCCATCACCCACACTCAGGCGCTGCACGATCTCGTCCCCGGTGAAGCCCGCGACAGCCTGCTCGCCGTTCACCACGTGCTGCGCCGCGAACTGCCGCAGGGCCAGCTCGCCACCTATGAAGCCGGCGGCGGCTCGTGCAGCGTACTGCCACCAGAGTTGCTGAGCCGCAGCAAGGTCACCGTCGTCGACATCGACGAGGACCAGGTTCGCAACAACAGCTACGCGGACGAAGCGATCCTCGGCGACGTCCAGACCTACCGCTTCGGGCGCGGGACCTTCGATCTGGTGATCTGCTACAACGTGATCGAACATCTTCCCAATGTCGACGCCGCACTCTTGAATTTCCGCGACGCGCTCAAGCGCGGCGGGATGATCCTGATCGGCGCGCCAAATCCGCGTTCGCTGTCCGGAGTCGTCACCAAATACTCGCCGCACTGGTTCCACGTCTGGTTCTACCGGCATATTCGAGGCATCAAGGATGCCGGCTTGCCGGGCGAGCCGCCGTTCCCGACCTTCTTCCATCCCCTGGTGTCGTTGCCGGCGCTCGAAGCGTTCGCCGCCGCCAATGGCCTCGAGATGATCTACCGCCGTGAGGTCGAGAGCCCGCGCTATCCCGAGATGCGCCGGCGCAAGCCGCTGTTCGCAGCCCTGGTCGACGCCGGCGCCGCCGTGCTCAACGCCGTGCTCCCGCGCGGGACCGACGTCCGCCGCGGCGATTATCACGTCATCCTGCGGAAAAGCTGACGGCCATGGTGCGCGCGCGGCCGATGGCAAGACCAGCGAACCCTCGCGGCCACGACGCACGCGGTAACGAACCGTTAATCTCTGAAGGACCGCGCCATCGCACGCGTCACGACGACGCGTCGAAGAGTGGCATGCGCTTAAACGCTTTGTTTGCCATTTCGGTGAATAGTCCCTCAATGAGTATGGTTAATTTTCCCTGTTGCGTTGAGTGGGCACCTATATCTGAGGTGCGTGGCGTAGAGCGAAGAGTACCCCCTCAGCACGCGGCACTTGGAATGAAAGCTGGGGATCATGCTTGACTACAACCAGCCGATAGACCGAGCCAGACCGGAGGCTCCGCAGCAACGGCCTCAGGCCGGCTTCAACGTGCTGGAGCTGGTCAATCTGCTCTGGCGGCGGAAGGTCGCGATTGCCGTTGCCGCGCTGCTCGGTGCGACGCTTGCCGTCACCGTGGGCAAGAGCTTGGCGCCCCGCTACACCGCCACCGCCCAGCTCTATGTCGACCCGCGCGAGCTTCAGCTCGTCGATCGCGAGCTAACGCCTCGCGCGCAGGACGTCTCCGGCATGTCGATGGTGGTCGAGAGCCAGGCGCGCCTGATCACCTCCAACAGCGTGCTGCTCCAGGTGATCCAGCAGGCTGATCTGGACAAGGACCCCGAATTCGGCGGGGCAGATGGCAAAGGCGTGATGTCGTCGCTGCTCGGCCTGATCGGCCTTCAGCCCCACGCGCCCTCCGCCACGGAGAAAAAGGAGGTGCAGCTCGCCGCCCTCGAGGCGCTGAACCGGCACATCACGATCCGCAAGACCGAAAAGAGCTTCATTGTCGACATCGAGGTCTGGTCGACCGATCCGGCGAAAGCGGCGATGCTCGCCAACACGCTGACCAGCGCCTACCTCGCGGAATCCCGCAACTCGCAGGCGTCCGCCGCGCGGCGCGCCACCAACGATCTCTCCGGCCGCCTGAAGGAGCTGCGCGAGCGGCTGCGCAACGCCGAGACCGTGCTTGCGACCTACAAGGCCCAGAACAATTTTGTCGGCACCCAGGATGCGCTGATCAGCGACCAGCAGCTTTCCGCCAGCAACCAGCGGCTTTCCGCCGCCCGCGCTGCGACGATGGACGCGCAGGCGCGCCTCGACCAGATCGAGGCGAGCCGACGCACCACGGCAGATGCAGGCGCAAACTCCGAGGCACTGCAATCGCCGACCATCGCGAACCTGCGCGCGCAATATGCCGATGCGCGCAAGAAATATGCGGAGCAAGCCGGCGAGCTCGGCCCGCGTCATCCGGCGCTGCGCCAGACCGAGAAGCAGGTCGAAGATCTCAAGCGCACCATCAACGAAGAGATCGACCGCTTCGCCCAGTCCGCCAAGAACGATCTGACACGCGCCCGCGACTTCGAAGCCTCGCTCAGCCGGGCGCTGGAGGCGCAGAAGCGGCAAAGCGTCCAGCTCAGCCAGGCCGCCGTGCGCCTGCGCGAGCTCGAGCGGGAGGCCGATGCCAGCCGTGACGTCTATCAATCCTTCCTCAAGCGCTCGCGCGAGACCGAGGAGCAGGAGACGCTGAACACCTCGGCGGCCCGCATCATCGGCGAAGCGACGGTGCCGCAGCGGCGCTCGTTCCCGCCGGCGATGAGCCTGTTCGCCATGATCGGTTTCATCTTCGGCGCAATCGCTGCATCAAGCTGGTTCGTCGCGGCCGAACTGCTGTTCGCCGGTGCGTCCGTGCCGGCGCCGGCCCGTCCCAATCGAACTCCGTTGCCGCAAGCTCCGCGAGCTCCAGAGCCTTCGCGGGCGCCGGAGGCTGCCCGGCCCCAGCCGGTCTCGCGAGCCCCGGAAGCCGCGGAGGCACTGCCGGAACTCGTCGCCCCGCCGCTGCAACCTTCGATGGTCGAGAAGCCCCTGATCGAAAAGCCGCTGATCGCGCGCCTACAGGAGGCCGACGTCATCCACACGCTCGGTGCCATTCTCGCCACCGGCGGCGGCATCGACCTCACCCGGCTGGGCTGGCCGACGCTGCGCCCCGGCTTTCCACTGACGACGCTGCTCAACGCCTGGCGCGACATGCGCGCTACGGCGGCCCGGCGCGCCGGCGGAAAGACAATGCCTGTTATCGCGCTCGTCGGTGCCAGCGAGACCACCGGGCGCAGCGTGACGGCGCTGAATTTCGCGCTCGCGGCCGCGCGCGACGGCGCCCGGGTGCTGATGATCGATGCCGACCATCAGGCGCACTCGCTCTCGAACAAGGTCAACCGTCCCGGCAAGAGCGAGCCGAGCAAGGTCGGATGGCTTTCGATCGGCAGCAAGGCCGCACGCGAGATCAAGACACTCAACGGCATCTCGGTATTGCCGGCCGTCGAAGGCGACGCAACCAAGGCCGCTGACGCCATCCGCAAGGCGATCGCGCAGGCGCGCTCCGCCGGCGGCTATGACCTCGTGATCCTCGACGGCCCCGCGGCGCCACTCACGGCCAGCAGCCGTAAGCTGCTCGATGATGCCGACGCCCTGGTGGCGGTGCTGCCGACCAGCCTCGACATCAACGACGGCCTGGAAGAGATATTGAGCACGCTCGGCCGCGCCGAGCGCAAGCTCGTCGGCGTCGTGCTCGACGAACTCACCCCTATGGCCCAAGCTCGCCAACGAGGCAGACAATATGCTTGAGCGCCGCATCAATCTCGATGGCCGGGCCGCAACCGCCGACGTGCCGCGGATCACCATCGGCGGCCTTCGCATGGCCGCGCTCGACCTGGAAGCGACCGCAGATTTCATGATCGAGGCGACCGATCCGCGCCATCGCATCGGCCGTCCGCTGCACCTGACCTCGGCCAATGGCGAGGTGCTGGCGCGGTGCTCGACCGAACCGGAGACCGAGCGCCTGTTCCGCGGCGCCGACCTCATCAACGCCGATGGCCAGCCGCTGGTGGCCGCGTCCAGGCTGCAATCCTGGTTTCCGCTGCCCGAGCGCGTCGCCACGACGGATCTGTTTCACGTCGTCGCGCGCAAGGCCGAAGCGGTCGGCCGCACCTTTTACATGTTCGGCGCGAGCGAGGACGAGAACGCCGCGGCGGTCGCGAACGTCCGGAAGATGTATCCAAACCTCAAGATCGTCGGCTACAGCCACGGGTATCTCCGTGGCGATGCACTGCGCGCGAAGGTCGACGAGATCAACGCGCTGGCGCCGGATTATCTCTGGGTTGCGCTGGGCGTGCCAAACGAGCAGGCCTTCGTCGAGGAATTCACGCCGCATCTCACCAATGTCGGCGTCATCAAGACATCCGGCGGCCTGTTCAACTTCTTGTCGGGAAGCCGCGCCCGCGCGCCGCGATGGATGCAGAAAATCGGCCTGGAATGGGCCTGGCGCACCTTGCTCGAGCCGCGCCGCCTGTTCTGGCGTTATTTGACCACCAACCCTCGCGCGATCTATCTGCTGTTCAGCCGCAATCGGCCCCTTAATCGCTGAGTTGACAACGACATGACCGCCGCCGGTTATCAGCCCGGCCTGCGCTATTTCAGCGCCAGCGGCGCCGGTATTGCGCCTTGCGGGCCGGGCTCATAAGCGGCTAAAGAGACTGTCACAGTCGGCGTCGGCAACTTTCCCGGCCGCCGCATGCTTTTGTATGGCCGTCGACACAAGCGGCACAATCGGCTCAGCCAATAGTGCGAGCCAGCTTTTCACAGCGAAGGCCACGATCGAGTCCGCGCATCGGCCTGCTTTCAGGCGCGACCCAAGGGAGCACGGAACGAATGCATCAGGCCGCAAGCCTGCAATTCGAGCGCATGATGGACGAGCTCGTCCTCTGGCATGCCGTGCCGGAGCACGAACGATCGCCGGCGCCGGCCTGGTGGTGGGGTCCGGCGATGGCGGTGCTCGACACGCACGAGCCGATGCGACAGGTGTGGTGTCGGGAGCTCGGCCTTGGCGACGGCTCGAGCTTTGCCGAAGGCGCGCATGTCCTTATCACGCTCTTCGCCGGACAAACCTCACTTCCGTGGCCGGATGATTTTCCACGCAAGGCGGAGATCAGGGACGAGGACGCCCGCGAGCTTCAGCCGCAGCCATCAGACGACAGCGCTTTTCAACCGTAGCGCCGCGGCCGCGGTGGCGGCATGGTCCAGCTCCGGCTGGAGCGGCGGCGTGCCGGGCAGCTCCATCGGCCGCAGCAGCTCGGCCATCTGCCGCGCCGGCACCGGCTTGGAGATCAGGAAGCCCTGCATCTCGTCGCAGCCATGAGCGCGCAGGAACGCCTCCTGTTCAGCGTTCTCGACGCCTTCCGCCACCACGGTCATGCCGAGCGCCTTGCCCATGCTGATGATCGCCTGCGCGATCGCCTGGTCTTCTAAATCCTGCGGCAAATCGCGCACGAAGGAGCGGTCGATCTTGATGGTGTCGATCGGAAAATGCTTCATCAGCGACATCGACGAATAGCCGGTGCCGAAATCGTCGATGGCCAGGCGAATGCCGCGGCTCTGAATGGCGTCGAGCACCTTGAGCGCACGTCCGACATTGCGCATCATCATGCTCTCGGTGACTTCGAGCTGGAGCAGAACCGGCGACATGCCGCTGGCGGCCAGCGCCTCGTCGACGTCCTGCAACAGATGCTCGTCGACGAACTGCCGCGGTGACAGGTTGACCGCCATCGACACCGGCAACAGGCCGCGGCGCTGCCAGGCCATGGCCTGCGCGCAGGCCTCCTTTACCACCCAGCGGCCGATCGGCACGATCAATCCGGTCTCTTCCGCAAGCGGAATGAACTGCGCCGGCGAGATGCTGCCGAGATCCGGGTGCATCCAGCGCAGCAGGGCTTCCACGCCCGTGATCTGGCCGGTCACCATGTCCACCTTGGGCTGGTAGTTCAAAGTGAACTGATGCCGCTCCAGCGCGCGGCGCAGCGCACTCTCCAACGACAGCCGCTCGATCGACTGCGTCTTCACTTCCTTGGAGAAGAAGCGATAGCCGTTCTTGCCGTCTTCCTTGGCGAGATACATCGCCATGTCGGCGTTCTTGGTTAGCGTCTGCACGTCGGAGCCGTTGGCCGGATACATCGCGATGCCGATCGAGGCAGTGGTGTGGCACTCGTGCCCCGCTAGCTCCATGGGCTCCGCAAGCGCCGTCAACAGCCCGGTCGCGATGCGCTGGACGTCGTCGATCTCGCCGCATTGATCGAGGATCACCACGAACTCGTCGCCGCCGAGCCGCGCCACCACGTCGGTTGCGCGCAGCGCACCACGCAGCCGGTTGGCCACTTCGAGCAGGAGCAGATCGCCGGCTTCGTGGCCCAGCGAATCGTTTATGACTTTGAAACGGTCGAGGTCGATGAACAGCACCGCAAAGCGACGATCGTGGCGCTGCGCCTCGTCGATCGCCTCATGCAGCAACCCGTTGAAGGTCTCGCGGTTCGGCAGGTCGGTCAGGCTGTCGTGCGAAGCGAGGTATTCGATTCGCTCGTCGGCCTGGTTTTTCTCGTCGGCCCGGTCGAAATTCTCCATCGCGAAGGAGACGTTGTCGGCGAGGCGCTGCAACAGCTCGACGAACTCGGCCGTGAAGGTGCCGGGCTCGGTCGACATGTAGATCATGACGCCGACGGCCCGATCGTGTGCGACGAGGGGAAAAGCCGCGCCCGACCGCGCGCCGTCGTTGCGGACAATGGAATGAAAGGCGCGAACGCGATCGTCGTTGAGATAGTCGTTGCTGATGCAGGGCTGGCGGGTGCGGAACGCCGTGCCGCTCATTCCGCGCCCCTCGGGGCGCTCGGGGTCGATTGACAGGCGGACATTGCGCGTGGTGTCAGACGATGGTCCGGCGCTCGACACGATCTCCAGCTGATCGCTATCGACCCTCGCCAGCGCAATGGTGGTCGAGGTGAACTTGGCGCCGTTCGATGCGGCGAGACAGACGAGGTCGAACAGTTCGGCGCGCGACTTCGCCCGCATGATCGCCTCGTTGGTCGCGCTCAGCGCCGCGAACATGCGAGCCAAACGCTCCGTCCGCGCCTCGTTGCGGGACTTTTCCTCGGCGCGATCGAAATTATCGAGTGCAAATGACACGTTCTCGGCGAGGCGCCCGAGCAACTCGACCATATCGGGTGTGAACGTATTCTCTTCCGGCGCGAGGAAAAGCAGAATGCCGATCGGCTCCTGGCCGGCGCGCAGCAGCGGGAAGCTGGCAGCTGCTCGCGTTCCATCTTCGATCGCCTTAGAGTGCCAATGCGCCGCTCGGGGGTCGTGGAGATAGTCGTTGATCACGCTGGGCCCGCGGGTCCGCAGCGACATCCCTATGATTCCGCGACCCTCAGGATGGTCGGCGGAAACAAAACAGGTGCGTCCCACCATCCGCTCCTGGAGGCGCCCCTTCACGGCAACCACGCGAACGAGTTCACGCCGGTCGTCCATAATGCCGATTGTCGCCGAGGCGAATACGCCGCCGAGCACGGCTGCCTGGCAAGCCCCTTCGAACAGCTCCTCGCGCGTCTTGGCGCGCATGATTGCCTCGTTCGTCGCGCTCAGCGCCTCGAACATGCCGCTCAACCTGTCACGCTGCCTGTCGGCCTTCGCCTTCTCGTCGGCACGGTCGAAGTTCTCCAACGCGAAGGCGACATTGGCCTGGAGCTTGCGCAACAGCTCGACGAATTCGTCCGTGAAAGTGCCGCACTCGGGCGAATTGAACAGGAATACGCCTTCGACGCTGTCGCCGTTGAACAGCGGCATCGCGGTTGAGGACCTAATGCCATTGCGATGCGCGCTGGCGTGCCAAGGCTTGAGGCGGGCGTCTGCCAGGACGTCGTTGCTGATACAGGGCCGCCGCGTCCGGAACGCGGTGCCGGTCAGCCCGCGTCCTTCCGGCTCCTTGTCGCTGACGGACAGTCTGAAGGATCGCACTTCCTCGGCATTCGGTCCGAAGGACGCGACAACACGAAGCAGTCCCGCATCGCGGTCAAGCAATGCAATGGAGGTCGAGGCGAACTTGGCGCCGTGCACCGTGGCTTCGCAAACCAGATCCAACAGTTCGCTGCGCGACCTTGCCCGCAGAATGGCTTCGTTGGTCGCGCTTAGCGCCGCGTACATGCGCGCCAGCCGATCCTCCTCCAAGGCGATCTGGGCCTTCTCCTTGTCGCGGTCGAAGTTCTCGAGCGCAAAGCACACGTTTTCGGTCATGCGCAGCAACAATGCGACGATGCCTTCGTCTTTCGCCCAGGCTTTGCTCACGAAGAAAAACAGCACGCCGATGCTGGTGCCACGCTTGATCAAGGGAGCAGCCACGCAGGCGACGGCGCCGGCATTGACGTTGGCCTGCTCCCAGGTGGTCCCCTTGGTACGATTGACGAGGTCGTCCTCGACGATCGCTTGCTGGGTCCGGAACACCTCGCCGGAGATGCCCTTGCCGTAGGGACTCTCCGGATCAATCGAGTAGCGCGACTGTCTGATCAGATCCAGATTATGTCCGGTCGCTGCCACCGGCGTCAGCCATTCGGAATCCGGCTCGTGCAGCAGAACGAAAGTGGCAAGCGATTTGCCGCTATAAACAGCGGCGTCGCAGACCCGCTGGTACAAGTCCAGCTCAGTGCTGGCTTGCAGAATTGCTTCGTTCGTCGCACTGAGCGCGCCGAACATGCGGTTGAGCCGCCGCACTGCCCGCTCGCCATCCAGGCGGGCTCCCTCGGTCGCGAAGCTCTCCAGCGCGTGAGAGATATTGGCCGACATCCGCTCGAACAACGAGACCATCGCCTCGTCGAGCGAGCCGGCGCCCGACCGCGTAACATACAACACCCCAATACTGCGTCCCATGCAGATCAGGGGTAGCGCCGCGGCCGCGCCGACACCCGCCGCCACCGCGCCGTTGCGCCATGCCAGCGAACGCGGATCGTTCAGGAAATCGTTGCTGATGCAGAGCTTCTGGCTGCGGAACGCCTCGCCGCCCACGCCCAGGCCTTCCGGCGTGCCAGCCTGCGTGGTGATCTCGATCGCGCTCAGCCGCGCTACGTCATCGCCGCGACCAGCGGCAAAGCGAAGCTTATGGCCATCCGGCTCCACAAGGAACACGGCCACGGCCATGAAGTCTCCACTCGCAAACCCGGCGTCGCAGACCTTCTGGTACAGCTCATCCGGCGATTTCGCGTAGAGGATCGCTTCGTTGATGGCGCTCAACGCCGCAAAGGTGCGCGCGAGTGTCGTCGGCACGATCTCAGCTCCCGGGCATTTCTGCCTTTTTTTCCCGGATGACGTTATGACCGGCGATCGCCTAAGTGGTCGTTATTGCGCGCTGCAAACCGTCGATCAAAGTGAACGAGCTGCGAACGACCTGCGCCAACCTGTCGAAAATGCCACCGCGCGGGACGAATCTTCGCCCGACGGCCCTGCTCGCTGCGAATTTGCAGCCCTGTATTGGTTTACAGGAGATTGATATCGCATCTGTGCTTTGAGACGATGGCCCTCAAGAACCAGAGCCCGCCAAGGGCGAGACCTGAGGAAAACGCCATGCCGATCGTCCGGGCCGACCGCCTCACGCGCATCAGCGCCGCGCTGCTTCGTGCCGCCGGGGCTTCCGAGGAAGAGGCCGGCGCAGTCGCAAGCGGCTGCGTCAACGCCAATCTCGCCGGCCACGATTCCCACGGCGTGATCGCCATTCCCACCTATGTCGACCGGATCAAGGCCGGCCACATCGTGCCCGGCGCCAGATGGACCATCGTGCAGGAATCGCCGACGACGACCGTGATCGACGGTCAGTGGGGGTTTGGCTTCCACGTCAACGCCAAGGCGATGGCGTTGACGATCGAGAAAGCGAAGACGGCGAATGTCGCCGCCTGCACCGTGTTCCGGCAAAGCCATGTCGGCCGCCTCGCCGCCTATCCGTTGATGGCGATGCGCGAAGGCATGATCGGGATTGCAACGGCGGATTCCGGCCGTTCGCCGAAGCATGTGGCGCCGTTCGGCGGCAAGGAGGCACGGCTTGGCACCAATCCGATCTCGATTGCGGTGCCGTCCGATCTCGATGCGCCGTTCTATCTGGACATGGCGACCTCTGCGGTCGCGGCCGGCAAGATCCAGCTCGCGGTCGCCCGCGGCGAGGAGATCCCGCCGGGGTGGATCATCGATGCCGAGGGACGGCACACTACCGATCCAACCCAGTATCGCAAGGGCGGCGCGCTGCTGCCGCTCGGCGGCACCGAGGGCTACAAGGGCAGCGGCCTCGCCGCGATGGTCGAGGTCCTGTGCGGCCTGCTGACCGGCCTCGGTTTCGGCGTCGAGCCCACGGGCCGGCACAATGACGGCTGCTTCATGGCCGTGTTCAACGTCGCCGCGTTTCGCCCGTTGCGAGACTTCAAGCGCGAAGTCGCCGAGTTCGCACACTATCTCAAATCAACCCCGCCCTCCGAGGGCAGCAAGGGCGTGTTCTATCCCGGCGAGATCGAGGGCGTGCGCGAGCAGCAGCGCCTGCGCGAGGGCATCGAGATCGAGGATGCGACCTGGGAAAAGCTGCGCGCGCTGGCGCGCGAGTACAGGCTCGATACGGTCCTCGACCTAGCCTGACGGATTTCGGCCTGACGGATTTCGGCCTGACGCAATTCGGAGAACAGCAGCATGACGCGGCAGATGGTACTGGTGGGCTTCCTTCAGGCCCAGAACTGCACGAATTTGCCGAGCTCGTGGCGACATCCGGACTCGCGCGACGATTCGATGTCGGCGGACTATTATCAGGAGATCGCCAAAATCCTCGAAGCCGGCAAGTTCCACATGGCCTTCTTCGACGACCGGCTGGCGATGCCGGACCGCTACGGCAACGATCACACCCACACCGTCGAATACGGCATCCGCTGCGTGAAGATGGATCCGCTGATCGTGCTGACGACGATGGGCATGGTTACGGAGAAGCTCGGGTTGGGGGCGACCGGCTCGACGACTTATTTCGAGCCCTTCGACATCGCCCGCCGCTTCGCAACGCTCGACCTGATGTCCGGCGGACGCGCCGGGTGGAACGTCGTGACCTCGCTCAATGACGGCGAAGCACACAACATGGGGCGCGACTCTCATCCCGAACATGATTCTCGCTACGACAAGGCCGACGAATTCATGGAGATCGTGCTCGGCCATTGGGACACCTGGCAGGACGGCGCGCTCATCATGGACAAAAAGAGCGGCCGCTTCGCCGATCCAGCCAAGGTGAAGCGGCTCGATCACAAGGGCCCATTCTACAAGTCGCGCGGTCCCTTCACGGTGCCGCGCTCTGACCAGGGCCATCCCGTGATCATCCAGGCCGGTGCGTCCGGCCGCGGGCAACGCTTTGCAGGACGGTGGGGCGAGGTGATCTTCACCGCTGCACGCAATCTTGCCGCCGCCAAGGAAGGCTATGCGTCCGTGCGTAACGAGGCCGCGAAAGCCGGCCGTGATCCGGAGGCGATGTTCCTCTGCAACCTGGCGACACCGGTCTGCGCCGCGACCAAGGCCGAGGCCGAAGACAAGATGGCGCTGATCAACAAGCTGCCGCTGCAGATCGACGCGCTGTCGCTGCTGGCCGAAGCGCTCAACTACGACTTCGCCTCCAAGGATCTCGACGAGCCGCTGACGACTGAAGAGCTAAAGAGCATGCAGGGCATTCTGGGCATCCGCGACGGCGTGCTCAAGAACTCCGGCAAGAGCAATCCGAGCGCGCGCGACTTCGTCACCTTCTCCGGCCGCGGTCAGGTCCAGGATGCGATGGTCGGCGGCCCCAAGGAGATCGCGGACAAGCTCGAAGAAATGTTCGTCGAGCGCGGCTGCGACGGGTTCGTCATCGCCGCGACCTATGTGCCCGGCTCCTATGCCGATTTCGTGCAGCACATTGTCCCGGAATTGCAGCGGCGCGGATTGTTCCAGAAGGAGTATCGCGGCAAGACGCTACGGGAAAATCTCGGGCTCAGGCGGCCGGCTGCCGGCGACTGGAAAGTGCAGCCGCGCGATGCCGCGGAATAACAACGGAGACACGGCATGCGCTGGCTGAAATTCACCGCCGCGGACAAGACGTCCTGGGGAATCGTCGAGGGTGACCAGGTCATCGCGATCGAGGGCGATCCCTTCGGCGAATGGCAACGCACCTCGCGCACGCATCAGCTGTCGCAGGTTAAAATCGAGCTGCCGCTGATTCCGCGCACCTTCTACTGCGTCGGCTTGAATTACCTCAAGCATCTGAAAGAGGCCGCCGACAAGCGCGGCGAGGTGCCAGCGGTGCCGGACAGACCCGAGATCGGCTATCGCGCCCAGAATGCGCTGATCGCACATGACGAGGAGGTCATGATCCCGTCCTTCGCGACGGACAAGATTCACTACGAAGGCGAGCTCGTCGTCGTCATCGGCAAGAAGGTCAAGCACCTGACCAAACAGAATGCGACGGATTGCGTGTTCGGCTACACCATCGGCAACGACGTCAGCGAGCGCAGCTGGCAGAAGGCCGACCGCAGCCTGTGGCGCTCGAAGAACGCCGACACGTTCAAGCCGATGGGCCCGTGGATCGAGACCGAAGCCGATCTCGACAAAATGCAGACGATCGTCCGGGTCAACGGCAAGGAGACCAACCGCTTCCATACCAACGACATGATCTTTGGCGTGGTGCCGTTCCTGGTCGAGCTGACCAAATACTTTACGTTATGGCCCGGCGATGTGATCTGGATGGGAACGGATGGTGCCTCGCCTGATATCACCCACGGCGATGTCGTGGAGATCGACATCACCGGCATCGGCACGCTGCGGAACAGGTTCGTGCGGGAGGAGCGGTGATCCTCATCCTGAGGAGCTTGCGAAGCAAGCGTCTCGAAGGATGAAGGCCCGGTTGTGGCCTCGCCCTTCGAGACGGCCGCTACGCGGCCTCCTCAGGGTGAGGCGACAGATTGCATAGGCCGCAAGCTCAAAACGGCAGCGCGATGCCGGTCTTGATCTCCTTCAGCACGACATTGCTTCTCACATAGCGAATGCCGGGAATGCGGAACATGAAGTCGTCGAGGAATCTGTTGTAGGCCGCCATGTCCTGCACGACGACGCGCAAATGGTAATCGGCATCGCCCGTGGTCGCAAAGCACTCCAGCACCTCACGCCGCGTGGTCACCCGCGCGACGAACTCGTCGACGAATTTTGCGTCGTGCCGTTCCAGCGAGACGTGGAGGATCGCGGACATCGCAAAGCCGGCCTGCTCGCGCGCGACGAGGGCCGCATAGCCCTGGATGGCACCGCTCTCCTCCAGCGCACGCACCCGGCGCCAGCACGCCGACGTCGACATGCCAACCGCGTGGGCGAGCTGCTGGTTGGTGGCGCGGCCGTCCTTCTGAAGAAAGGCGAGAATCCGCGCGTCCTGGTCTTCGATCATGGATGTCGCCAAAATGGATTACTCTACCGTTTTATAGATTATATCGGGTAATTCTACCACAATAGATATCTTACTCGGGAAAATAGGTAGGACCTACCAGTCGCCCAGGCCTACCCTTCTCCCAACCGGCAAGGATGCCGCGGGAGGTCCGGATGGACGCCATTTCGTCACTCGACGCCTACGAGCTTTCCGACCGCTACGATCGCGAAGCGGGCCGCGTCTTCCTCACGGGCACGCAGGCCATCGTCCGCATCGCGCTCGACCAGGTGCGGCGCGACCGTGCCGCGAGGCTGAACACGGCGGGCTTCATTTCGGGCTATCGCGGTTCGCCGCTCGGCGGCATCGACCTCGAACTGTGGCGCATCCAGGAGCGACTGAAGCGGGACCGCATCGAATTCCTCCCCGCGGTGAATGAAGATCTTGCCGCGACTGCGGTGCTCGGCTCACAACAGGTCGAGACGCAAGCCGACCGCGCGGTCGATGGCGTGTTCGGGCTCTGGTACGGCAAGGGCCCCGGTGTCGATCGCTCCGGCGATGCGCTGAAACACGGTAACGCCTACGGCTCCTCGCCGCATGGCGGCGTTCTGGTGGTCGCAGGCGACGATCATGGCTGCGTCTCGTCCTCGATGCCGCACCAGTCCGATGTCGCCTTCATGAGCTGGTTCATGCCGACGCTCCACCCTGCAAGCGTCAGTGAGTATCTCGAATTCGGCGAATATGGCTACGCGCTGAGCCGCTTCACCGGCATGTGGGTCGGTTTCAAGGCGATCTCGGAGATCGTGGAATCCGGCGCTTCCGTCGCGCTGCGCCCGCCGCGCGCCTTCCACACGCCGGACTTCACGCCGCCGCCCGGCGGCCTGCACTATCGCTGGCCCGACCTGCCCGGCCCGCAGATCGAGGAGCGGCTGGAGGCGAAGAAGCACGCGGTCTACGCCTTCGCAAAGGCCAATCCGATCGACCGTCACATCTACGACATCCCGGGCGCCACCTACGGCATCGTCACCACAGGCAAGGCGCATCTCGATCTGATGGAAGCCTTGCGGCTGATGGGCCTGGACGAAGCAGCCTGCCGCAGCATCGGCATCGACATCTACAAGGTCGGCATGGTCTGGCCGCTGGCGCTGCATGACGCGATGGCGTTCGTGAAGGGCAAGCGCGAGATCCTCGTGGTCGAGGAGAAGCGCGGCATCATCGAAAGCCAGTTCAAGGAATATTTTTACGATTATCCGGGCGAAAAACCCGAGCGCATGGTCGGAAAGCACGACGAAACCGGCGCGCGGCTGATCTCCTGGATCGGCGAATTGTCGCCACGAGCGCTCGCTGGGGTGCTCGCACGCCGGCTCGATCCGATGTTCCCGGCCCTCAATCTCGCCGCGCGCGCAGCCGGCTTGATGCCTGAGGCCGCGCGCACGATCAACGTCAGCGGTGCGACACGCACGCCCTATTTCTGCTCGGGATGCCCGCACAATACATCGACAAAGGTGCCCGAGGGATCGAAGGCGCTAGCCGGCATTGGCTGCCATTTCATGGCGAGCTGGATGGACCGCGAGACCTCGTCGCTGATCCAGATGGGCGGCGAAGGCGTGAACTGGGCCGCCTCGTCACGCTTCACCGGCAACAAGCACGTCTTCCAGAATCTCGGTGAAGGCACCTATTATCATTCGGGCTCGATGGCGATCCGGCAGGCGATCGCGGCCAAAGCCAACATCACCTACAAGATCCTGTTCAACGATGCCGTCGCCATGACCGGCGGCCAACCCGTCGACGGCCCGATCAGCGTCCACGCCATCGCGCACAGCGTCCGCGCCGAGGGCGTTGCGCGCATCGCGCTGGTGTCGGACGATCCAGCGCAGTTTTCGCCGGCGGACCTGCCGATCGGCGTCAGTATCCATCCCCGCGAGGAGATGGACGCCGTGCAACGCGAGCTGCGCGACATCGTCGGGGTCTCGGTGCTGATCTATCAGCAGACCTGCGCGACAGAGAAACGGCGTCGCCGCAAGCGTGGACAGATGATCGATCCCAAACGCTTCGCCTATATCAACGACCTCGTCTGCGAGGGCTGCGGCGACTGCTCGGTCGAATCCAACTGCCTCAGTGTCGAGCCCAAGGAGACGCCGTTCGGCCGGAAGCGTCGGATCAATCTCTCATCCTGCAACAAGGACTTCTCCTGCCTCAACGGGTTCTGCCCGAGCTTCGTCACCGTTGAGGGTGCGACGCGCCGGAAGAAGAGCGCGAGCCGGATCGACCCGGTCGGCCACGCGGCCACGCTTCCCTTGCCCGCACCCGCAACGCTCGACCGTCCATATGATCTGCTCGTCACCGGCGTCGGCGGCACCGGCGTGATCACGGTCGGCGCGCTGATCGGCATGGCGGCGCATCTCGAACGAAACGGCGTCTCGGTGCTGGATTTTACCGGCTTTGCGCAAAAATTCGGGCCGGTGCTGAGCTACATCCGGTTGGCTGCATCCCCCGATGCATTGCATCAGGTCCGCATCGACCAGGGCGCGGCCGATGCGCTGATCGGCTGCGACCTCGTCGTCAGTTCCTCGCCAAAGGCATCCGGCACCTATCGGAAAGGTACGCGCTCCGCGATCAACACCGCGGAGATGCCGACCGGCGATGTCGTCCGCTTCCGTGACGCCGATCTCGCCTCACCCGCTCGCCTGCGCGCGATCGGCCAAGTGATAGGCGACGGCAATCTCGACACCATCAACGCCAACGCGCTGGCCGAGCGCCTGCTCGGCGATGCCGTCTATGCCAACATCGTCATGCTGGGCTTTGCCTGGCAGCACGGGCTGCTGCCGGTCTCGCTGTCGGCGCTGTTGCGCGCGATCGAGCTCAACGGCGTCGCGGTAGAAAGCAACAAGCAGGCCTTTGCCTGGGGCCGGATCGCGGCCGCCGATCCGGACTTCTTGCCGAAGGTGGACGAGGCGCCGAAAGCCGAGACGCTCGACCAGCTGATCGACCGCCGCGCCAACTTCCTCACGGCCTATCAGAACGATGCCTATGCAGCGCGCTATCGAGCGCTCGTTGCAAATGTTCGCAATGCGGAAGCCAACCTGAATAGCGAGGCGCTCACCGAGGTGGTCGCGCGCGCCCTGTTCAAGCTGATGGCCTACAAGGACGAGTACGAGGTGGCGCGCCTGCACATGCAGAGCGGGTTCCTCGACGAGCTCAAGCGCGAGTTCGAAGACGGCTTCAGCGTCCAATACCATCTCGCTCCGCCCTTCCTGCCGTCCGAGCGCGACGCCCGCGGCCGGCCGCGCAAGCGCGCCTTCGGCCAGTGGATCCAGCTGCCGCTCGCCGCGCTCGCGCGACTGAAAGGGTTGCGCGGGACAGTGTTCGATCCGTTCGGCTACACCGTCGAACGCCGCACGGAGCGAGAGCTGGTCGCCTGGTATGAGGACGTGATCGAACGTATGCTCGGCGAGCTTGATGCGGCGCGCCTGCCCGATCTCGTCGCGATCGCCAAGGCTCCGATGGAGATCCGCGGTTATGGGCCGGTAAAAGACACCGCGATCGCGAAGGTGAAGCCGGCGGTCGAACGGCTTCTCGCCGATGTGATCGCAGCATCGCAGGCAAACTTGCGCGCCTACGGTTGACGGGGCGCCGACGAAGCTTCAGCCTCTGGAGCCGAGGCGCGCCCTGATGGCGCTCCTGCAACGGGGTGACGCCTCATGGATTTCGACCAGTTGACCCTGACCCAGGCTGTGGCCGACCTCCGCGCCGGAAAAATCACGAGCACCGCGCTCACGACGGAAGCTCTCGCCCGCGCCACGGCCAATGCCGATCTGAATGCCTTCGTCACCCTGGATGAGGCCGGCGCCCTGAAGGCTGCGGCCGCATTCGACGCGAAGGACAACAAGGACAAGCCGCTCGGCGGCGTTCCCATCGTGGTCAAGGACAATATCGAGGTCGCGGGGCTCCCGTGCAGCACGGGAACGCCAGCGCTGAAACATTACGTTCCGAGGGCCGACGCGCCGGTGGTCGCAAAGCTGCGTGCGGCGGGCGCGGTCATCATCGGCAAGACCAGCATGCACGAGCTCGCCTTCGGCATCTCCGGCTACAACACCGCATTCAAGACCGGCGCGGAGTTCGGCGTGCGCAACGCCTATGACCGCGCCCTGATCGCGGGCGGCTCCTCCTCCGGAACGGGCGCCGCGATCGGCGCGCGGATCGTCGCGGGCGGGCTCGGCACCGACACTGGCGGATCGGTCAGGGTCCCCGCCGCGCTGAATGGATGTGCCTCGCTGCGTCCGACGATCGGCCGCTATCCGCAAGATGGCATCGCGCCGCTCTCGCACACCCGCGACACCGCGGGTCCCATGGCCGCGACCATGGCGGATGTCGCGCTGCTCGATCGCGTCATTACGGGCGGCGATGCCATCGCGCCGGCCGATCTGAGGCTGGTGCGGATCGGCATCGTAAAGACGATGCTGAGCAATCTCGACGCCGACACCGACGCCGCATTCCAGGCAGCCCTCACGAAAATGAAGACGCAGGGCATCACGATCGTTGAGATCGAGATGCCGCAACTGGCCGAACTCAATGGCCAGGTCAGCTTTCCAGTCGTACTGTACGAGGCCCATGACGACATGGTGGCCTATCTCGCGCATACCGGCACCGGCCTCTCCATCGAGGCGCTGGCAAAGGACATCTCCAGCGCCGACGTCAAGGGCACCTATGATGGCCTGGTGATCCCGCGCAAACTTCCCGCCCCTGATGGCACGCTGGTTGACGCCAAGCCGGTCTATGATGCCGCGATCAATACCGCACGCCCCAAGCTTCAGGCGCTCTACAGCAGGACCTTCGCCGACAGTCGGCTCGATGCCATCGCCTTCCCGACCACGCCGCGTGTCGCCATTGCCTCCATTCCCGATTCCAGCAGCCTGGAGAATTTCGCCCTGTTCATCCAGAACACCGATCCCGGCAGCAATGCCGGCATTCCCGGCATCCAGATTCCGATCGCGCTCGGCGCCCGGAGCAAACTGCCGATCGGGCTTGAATTGGACGGCCCCGCGGGCAGCGATCGCGGCCTGCTTGCGATCGGCATGGCGCTCGACGCCGTGTTTGGGCGATTGCCGCCGCCGCGCCCGTCATGAATACGGATTGATCAGCTTCTGCTGCTCGGCGCTGTGATGCACGAGCATGTCGATGAAGGCCCTGACCTTGGCCGACAGATGATGCCGGTGCGGATAGACCGCGTTCATCGACATCTCGACCGGCCGGTACTCGGGCAGCAGGCGAACGAGCCGACCGGCTTCGAGATCGTCCCGAACGAGAAAGCCCGCCATCAGGCAGACGGCAGCGCCTTCCAGCGCCACCTTCCGCAGGGCCTCACCGCTGTTGGTGACGAAGCTGCCGGAAATCCGTACCGATGCCGGCGCGCCCTTGCGATCGAAAAAGCGCCAATCGTCGCCGAACGGATAATTCAAATGGCGCCCGCAATTGTGCGTGGTGAGCTCATCGAGCTTCTGCACGCGACCGTGCCTTTCGAGATAATCGTGCGAGCAGCACAGCACGTGGCGCCAGGTGGCGAGGCTGCGGACGATCAGGCTCGAATCCGGCGGCGCGGTCATGCGCAGGGCAATGTCGTAGCCTTCTTCGATGAGGTCGATGTCGGCTTCGCCCATGCGCAGATCGATCTTGAGCTCTGGATAGGCCGACAGGAGCTTCGCCACCACGGGCGCGACGAACGGCACCATGTGCGTGGCGACGTGGATTCGCAGCGTCCCGCGCGGCACCGACTGCAATTCGCTTGCGATATCGTCGGCCTGTTCGATATCGGCGAGGATCTGGATGCAGCGGTCGTAGTAGGCCTTGCCGATGTCGGTGAGATTGACCTTACGCGTGGTGCGCTGAAGCAGCCTCACCCCGAGCCGGTCTTCCAGCGCCTGAACGTGATTGCTCACCATGGTGGTCGACATGTTGAGCTTGCGGGCTGCTGCAGAGAAGCCGCCGGTCTCGACCACCCGGCTAAAGACTTCGAGGCTCGTCAATCGGTCCATGCCGACAGATTATCCACTCTTGGTCGATAATCGCAAGGAATTCTGTCCGATTATCCGTCAGATCAGCTCGCGCGCGGATGGCGGATGGTTAGCCGCAATCCCTCGACAGAAGCGGCAATCGCTCTGGGGCAGTCGCACCTCTGGCTGGGTAGACCTTACGCGAAGGCGGGATTTCCGGACTATCCACTCTCAGCGGATAATCCTTCCGGTATTTCGCCGATTATCGATCGAGCGAAGAAGACCGATAGTCTCAGCCACCCGATAGGAGACTGCCATGTCCGAGATGCCCCGCACCGAAAACTTCCAGCAAGCGACTGAGATACTGCAAGCTTCTCCGCCGGTGCCGGTGCGTGGTCCGACCCGGAATATGGTCCGGCGGGCGGCGTTGGCGCTGGCGTTCCTCGCGGGCACAGCAGCGATTGTCCATTACGGACACGACTACTGGGTCAACGGCCGTTATCTCGAGACAACCGACGACGCCTATGTGAAGGCCGACTCCACGATCGTCGCGCCAAAAGTCTCGGGCTACATCGCCAAGGTGCTGGTCAGCGACAACGAAAAGGTCAAGGCGGGCCAGCTGCTGGCGAAGATCGACGACCGCGACTTCAAGGCAGCGCTCGACCAGGCCCGCGCCGATGTCGCTGCGGCGGAAGCGTCGGTGCGCAACCTCGACGCCCAGCTCGAACTCCAGCAGCCGATCATCGAGCAGAGCACGGCCGACGTCGCTGCTGCGGACGCGAATCTGAAATTTGCGCAGGAGGAGCGCGCCCGCTACGACGATTTGATGAAGTCTGGCTCGGGCACGATTCAGCGCGCACAACAGACTGACGCCGCGTTGCGCGCCAGCAACGCGCAACTGCAACATGCCAGGTCGGGCCTCGTGGCCGCGCAACGCAAGATCGACGTGCTCGCCACCCAGCGCGCGCAGGCCACAGCCCAGCTCGAGCACGCGCGCGCGGTCGCGGAGCAGGCGACCCTGAATCTCTCCTACACCGAGATTGCCGCGCCGGTCGACGGCACGGTTGGCGCCCGCTCACTGCGCGTGGGACAGTTCGTGCAAGCCGGCACGCAATTGATGGCGGTGGTGCCGCTCGATGCAGTCTATGTCGTGGCGAATTTCAAGGAGACGCAACTCACCCATGTCCGTGCCGGCCAGCCGGTCGAGCTGCACGTTGACAGCTTCCGCAACCAGACCCTGCGCGGCCATGTCGACAGCCTTTCGCCGGCCAGCGGACTTGAGTTCGCGCTGCTGCCGCCCGACAATGCCACCGGCAATTTCACCAAGATCGTGCAGCGGGTGCCGGTGAAGATCGTGCTCGACGACCACAGCCTGACCGGGCTGCTGCGCCCCGGCATGTCCGCGGCGCCGACTATCGACACCAAACAGGCCGTCATGGCCGAGCGCGAGACGGCCAAGCGCCTCGCCGGCAATGCGACGCGACCCGACGGAGGCTGAGGGCCAGCTCCGGCAGCATTATCAAGTCCTGCCGGATGATCCTTCCCAGGCTTCCTCGATTATCAAGACCATCCGCCTGATGCATCCTGTCTCCGTATCCGAGACGAGGCCTTTCATGAGCACGCTCCAACCCGCCCTGAACGCCACTTCCGCCACCAGCCTTCCTGCTCCGGCCGCGATCGCCACGCCGGTGGTCTCGGCCAAGACCTGGATCGCCGTGATCGGCGCGACGCTCGGCGCCTTCATGGCGGTGCTGAACATCCAGATCGTCAATGCCTCGCTCGCCGACATCCAGGGGGCGATCGGCGCCGGCATCGATGACGGCGGCTGGATCTCGACCTCCTATCTGATCGCCGAGATCGTGGTGATCCCCCTGTCCGGCTGGCTGGCGCAGGTGTTCTCGATCCGCATCTATCTGCTCACCAACGCGGTCCTGTTCCTGGTTCTGTCAGCCGCCTGTGCGTTGGCGCAAGACCTGCCGCAGATGATCGTGCTGCGGGCGGTGCAAGGCTTTACCGGCGGCGTGCTGATTCCGATGGCGTTCACACTCATCATCACGCTATTGCCGCGCGCCAAGCAACCCGTCGGCCTTGCGCTGTTCGCGCTGTCGGCGACGTTCGCGCCCGCGATCGGCCCGACCATCGGCGGCTATCTCACCGAAAATTTTGGCTGGCAGTACATCTTCTACGTCAACATTGTCCCGGGCGGGATCATGGTCGGCATGCTCTGGTACGCGCTGGATGCAAAGCCCATGAAGCTGTCGTTACTGCGCGACGGCGACTGGGCCGGCATCATCGCCATGGCGATCGGACTGTCGGCGCTGCAAACCGTGCTCGAGGAAGGCAACAAGGACGACTGGTTCGGCTCGCCCTTCATCGTCAAGCTGTCCGTCATCGCGGCCATGGCGCTGACCGCCTTCCTGATCATCGAACTGACCGTGAAGAAGCCACTCCTGAACCTGCGCCTGTTGGTTCGCCGCAATTTCGGCTTCGGCATGCTCGCGAACTTCCTGCTGGGAATCGCGCTCTACGGCTCGGTGTTCATCCTGCCGCAATATCTGGCCCGCATCCAGGGCTACAATGCCGAGCAGATCGGCATGGTGCTGGCATGGACCGGGCTGCCGCAGCTCCTGCTGATCCCCATGGTGCCGCGGCTAATGCAGAAGCTCGATGCGCGGCTCATCATCGGCGTCGGCTTCGTCCTGTTCGCGGCCTCCAACTTCATGAACATCACCATGACCGGCAACTATGCCGCCGATCAATTGCTCTGGCCCAATGTGGTTCGTGCGATCGGCCAAGCGCTGGTGATGGCACCACTGTCTGCGGTGGCGACCTCGGGCATCGAACCGGAGAACGCGGGCTCGGCCTCCGGCCTGTTCAACATGATGCGCAATCTCGGCGGCGCCGTCGGCATCGCGCTGTTGCAGACCCTGCTGACCAAGCGCGAGCAGTATCATTCCAACGTGCTGATGCAGTCGGTCTCGCTGTTCGAGCAGGCGACGCGGACGCGGCTGGACCAGCTCACCCAATACTTCGTCAATCACGGCATTCTCGACCGGGCGGACGCGTTGCATCGCGCCTATGTTGCGATCGGCCATATCGTGCAGAAGCAGGCCTATATCCTCGCCTTCAGCGACACCTTTCATCTGCTCGGCGTGGCACTGATCATCGCGCTGATCGCCACCCTCTTCCTGAAGAAGGCCGGCCACGCCTCGGCCGGCGGCGCCCACTGACATCAACCCAGCAAGCAAGGAGAACGACCATGAAACCCCGCATGAATTTCTACCACGCCGCACCCGACACGATGAAGGCACTGATGGCACTGGAGGAGCAGATCCAGTCGACGGGCCTCGAGAAATCGCTGATCGAGCTCGTCAAGATCCGCGCGTCGCAGATCAACGGCTGTGCCTTCTGCATCAACATGCACACCGAGGACGCCCGCAAGCGCGGCGAGACCGAGCAGCGCATCTATCTGCTCAATGCCTGGCGCGAATCGCCGCTCTACACGGACCGCGAGCGCGCTGCGCTGGCCTGGACCGAATCAGTGACGCTGATCTCCGAGACGCACGCGCCTGATGACGTCTACGAGCAGGTCCGCGCGCAATTCTCCGATGCGGAGACGGTGAACCTGACCATGCTGATCGGCGCCATCAATGCCTGGAACAGAATCGCGATCGCGTTCCGTGCAGTTCATCCAGTGAAGGTGAAGGCGTCGGTGGCGTGAGGTGCTGACGCATGAGGCCAAACCGCCTCAATACATTCGACTGTCATGCCCCGGCTTGACCGGGGCATCAGTACGCCGCGGCCTGTCGAGTCCAGCACTTCCGTCACGGAGTACTGGATCGCCCGGTCAAGCCGGGCGATGACGGCGGTGGGTGGCTTAAACCGCCGTCGCCTTGGCGAACTCCACGTAGATCTCGCGCAGCCGCGCGGCAAGCGGGCCGGGCTTGCCATCGCCGACCTTCTTGCCGTCGATCGCAACCACCGGCTGGACGAACAGCGAGGCTGAGGTGGCAAAGGCTTCCTTGGCGGCGAGCGCCTCGGCAACCGTGAAGGAACGCTCCTCGAGACGGAGCTGACGCTCTTCCGCCAGCGCCACCACCGCCTTGCGGGTGCAGCCCGGCAGGATCGCGTTGGAGTTCTTGCGGGTCACGATGACGTCGTCCTTGGTAAGAATGAACGCCGAGGACGAACCGCCTTCGGTGACGTAGCCGTCTTGCAGCATCCAGGCTTCGCCCGCTCCGGCCTCGGCCGCCGCCTGCTTCGCCAGCACCTGCGCCAGAAGTGCCACGCTCTTGATGTCGCGCCGCTCCCAGCGGATGTCGGGCACGGTGATCACGTTAATGCCGGTCTTGGCCGAGGCGGCGTTGATGATGTCCTTCTCCGACGTGAACATCACCAGGCTCGACTTGACGTCGCCCTTCGGGAAAGCGAAGTCGCGGCCCTTGTCGGCACCACGGGTGACTTGGAGATAGACGAGGCCGTTCTCGACGTTGTTGCGCGCGATCAGCTCCTTCTGGAGCTCGGTGATGCGCTCCACCGTCTCGGGTAGCTTCAGCTGGATCTCGCCGACCGAGCGCTCTAGCCGCGTCAGATGCGAGGCATTGTCGACCAGCTTGCCGTCGAGCACGGCCGAGACCTCATAGATGCCGTCGGCAAACAGGAAGCCGCGATCGAGCACCGAAATTTTGGCGTCCGAGAGCGGGACGAATGAGCCGTTGACATAGGCGATCGGATCCAAGGCAGGTCTCCTGGCGGGAAGAGAGATTTGGTGCGGTTATACGGGATTTGGCGACGCCCTGAAACCCGCCTTCGGCGCATCCCGGAATGAGGCGAGAATTAGTGCGACAGGATCTTCGACAAGAACTTCTGCGCGCGGTCGCTGCGGGGCTTGCCAAAGAAATCGTCCTTCGGAGCGTCCTCGACGATCTCGCCGCGGTCCATGAAGATGACGCGGTTGGCGACCTTGCGGGCAAAGCCCATCTCGTGCGTCACGACCATCATGGTCATCCCCTCATGGGCGAGGTCCACCATGACGTCGAGCACCTCGCTCACCATTTCGGGGTCGAGCGCCGAGGTCGGCTCGTCGAACAGCATGACAATGGGATCCATTGCAAGCGCGCGAGCGATCGCCACCCGCTGCTGCTGGCCACCGGACAGGTTCGCGGGATACTTTTGCGCCTGTTCCTTCAGGCCGACGCGCTCCAGCAGCTGCATGCCTTTCGCCATCGCCTTGTCGCGCGACCGGTCGAGCACCTTCTGCTGTGCGAGGCAGAGATTATCGATGATCTTCAGATGCGGAAACAGCTCGAAGTGCTGAAACACCATGCCGACTCGCGAACGCAGCTTGGGCAGATTGGTCTTGGGATCGTTGACCTTGGTGCCGTCGACGCTGATGTCGCCTTTCTGGAATGGCTCCAGCGCGTTGACGCATTTGATCAGCGTCGACTTGCCTGATCCCGATGGGCCGCAGACCACGACCACCTCGCCCTTGGTGACGCTGGTGGTGCAGTCGGTCAGCACCTGGAAGCTCGGGCTGTACCATTTGTCGACGTGGCTGATCTCGATCATGACAAACTCTATCGAATGATGGCGATGCGCGCCTGCAGGCGGCGAACGCCGAAGGACGCAACACAGGAAATGGTGAAGTAGACGATCGCTGCGAACAGATACATTTCGACCAGACGGCCGTCGCGCTGCGCGACCTTGCTCGCGGCACCGAGGAAATCGGTGATCGACAGCACGTAGACCAGTGAAGTGTCCTGGAACAGCACGATGGTCTGCGTGATCAGCACCGGCAGCATGTTACGGAAGGCCTGCGGCAGCACCACGTAGCGCATGGTTTGGGCGTAGGTCAGGCCAAGCGCGTTGGCAGCGGCCGGCTGGCCGCGCGAGATCGACTGGATGCCGGCACGCATGATCTCTGAGAAGTACGCGGCCTCGAACATGATGAAGGTGATGAGCGAGGACGCGAACGCGCCGACGCTGATCGGGCGCGACGCGCCGGTCACCCACTGCCCGATATAGGGCACCAGGAAGTAGAACCAGAAGATCACCAGCACCAGCGGCAGCGATCGCATGAAGTCGACATAGACCCCGGCGATGCGGCCCAGAATCTTGAAACCCGACAGCCGCATCAGCGCGATGGCCGTGCCGAAGATCAGGCCGCCGAGCGCCGCAAGCCCCGTGAGCATCAGCGTGAACGTCATGCCCTCGTAAAACAGATAGGGCAGTGCGCGACGGATGACCTCGAAATCGAAATTGCTGAACATGGTGCTATTTCCCCGTGATGTAGCCGGGGATCGCGACGTAGCGCTCGAGGAAGCGCATTGCGGTCACGACGACGGCGTTGACGAGGAGATAGAGAAGGGTCGCGGCGGTGAAGGCCTCGAACACCTGGAACGAGAATTCCTGCATCGAGCGCGCCTGTCCGGTCAACTCAAGCAAACCGATGGTGATGGCCACAGCCGTGTTCTTGATGGTGTTGAGGAACTCGGACGTCAGCGGCGGCAGGATGATGCGAAAAGCCATCGGCAGCAAGATGTAGCGATAAGCCTGCAAGGTGGTCAGGCCGAGCGCGGTCGCCGCCATCTTCTGGCCGCGCGGGAGCGATCCGATGCCGGCCTGCAACTGAACGGCGACGCGCGCCGACATGAAGAACCCGATGCCGATCGCCGCCGTCCAGAACGGCGCATTGGGCAGCTGCTTCAGCCAGAGGCCGGCAGATTTCGGCAGCAGTTCCGGCAGCACGAAGAACCACAGGAAGAGCTGCACCAGCAGCGGCATGTTGCGGAAGAATTCGACATAGGCAAAGCCGAACCAGTACGCCCCCTTCGACGGCAGCGTGCGCATCACGCCGACGATCGAGCCCATGATCAGCGCGATGATCCATGCGAGCGCACCCGTCTTGAGGGTCAGCACCAGGCCCGACAACAGCATGTCGAGATAGGTGCCGGTCCCCATCGGGTTCGGCTCGAAGAAAATTCCCCAGTTCCAGTGGTAGTTCACGTGTCCCCCGCGCGAACGCGCCAGTCATGGATGTCCTGGCGCCTATGCAAATGTCCGGCCACCTTGGAGTCAAGATGGCCGGACACGATCCGGATCGAAAGATCGCGGTTATAGCTTACTTATAATCGTCCGGGTTCGGCGAGTCGGTCGGCTTGGCGAACTCGTTCTTCAGCTCGGCCGAGATCGGGGTGTTGAGGTTCAGACCCTTCGGCGGGATCTTCTGGGTGAACCACTTCTCGTAGATCTTCTGGCCTTCCCCGGAAGTATAGAGCGCTGCGGTCGCCGCATCGACCACCTTCTTGAACGCCGCGTCGTCCTTGCGCAGCATGATGCCGTAGGGCTCGGGCTTGGAGAACGCGTCCTTGGAGATGACGTAGTCGTCGGGCGACTTCGAGCCGGCAACGAGGCTCGCGAGCAGGATGTCGTCCATCACGAAGGCGACGGCGCGGTCGGTCTCGACCATCAGGAAGGATTCGGCGTGGTCCTTGGCCGGGATGATGTTGGCGCCGAGGCTTTTCGCAACATTGGCCTCGGTGAGCTGCTTGATGTTGGTGGTGCCGGCGGTCGAGACGACGGTCTTGCCCTTGAGATCGTCGATCGACTTCAGGCCGCTTGACTTCTTGAAGACGTAGCGGCTGGCGGTCAGGTAATGGGTATTGGTGAAGGCGACCTGCTTCTGGCGCTCGGCATTGTTGGTGGTCGAGCCGCATTCGAGATCGATGGTGCCGTTCGCCATCAGCGGAATACGCGTCGCCGAGGTCACCGGGTTGAGCTTGACCTCGAGCTTGTCGAGCTTGAGCTCCTTCTTCACGGCGTCGACGATCTTGTAGCAGATGTCCATCGCGAACCCGATGGGCTTCTGGTTGTCGTCGAGATAGGAGAACGGGATCGAGGAGTCGCGGAAGCCGAGCGTAATGGCGCCGGTGTCCTTGATGTTCTTCAGCGTGCCGGTCAGCTCCTCGGCCCCGGCCTGGCTGACAGCGAAGGTCGCGGCGAGCGCGAGGCCGATGCTACGGAAATGTTTCACTTTTGGGTCCCCTTTCAGGATGATGCCGGCGGGATGCAAGCACAAATTGGGTTGGAATAGAATGTGACTTTTGGCTGGATCGCGGCTCCGGTTAACGGCTCCGGTTAACCGCTCAGGCTAGAGGGCTTGTTAGCGGGCTGGCCAATTCCCCGAGATCCCAGAACAGGCCGGCCATCACCGTCAAGGCCTCTTCGGTCAATGGCAGCAGGATGTGCTCATTGGGCGCATGCTGGGAGCAGCCGGGATAGGAGTGCGGCACCCAGATCGTCGGCAGGCCCAGGATCTCGGAGAACACGTCGTTGGGCAACGAGCCGCCGAAATTGGGCAGCACCGCCGGGATCTTGCCGGTGGTCTGGCGCACCGAATCCGCCGCCCATGTGATCCAGGGGCTGTCGAAATCCGTGCGCGAGGCGGCAAAGCTCTGCGCCGCCCGCACCTCGACCATCGGAAAGCCCTTCTGCGCCAGATGCGCGCGGATCGCCTCGATCAGCCCATCGATCCTGGTGCCGACCACGAAACGCAGTTGCAGCACGGCATTGGCGTGGCCGGGAATGGCGTTGGCCGGCTTCTCGATATTGCCCGATGACATCGCCAGCACTTCGAGCGTGTTCCAGGCATAGAGCCGCTCGGCCGCCGAAAGACCCTCCTCGCCCCAGTCCTCGGCCAACGCCGGCTCGTCCTCGGTCGGCACCACCTGCACGTCCGCAAGATAACTGCGGATCTGGTTGGTGAGCCGGGGCGGCTTCAGCGCATCCAGCTGAAGACGGCCGTGGCCGTCGACCAGCGTCGAGATCGCGTTGACCAGAATGGTCGCGGGATTGGCGAGCACGCCGCCCCAATTGCCGGAGTGATGGCCGCCGTCGCGGAGGTTCACATCGAGATGAATCCGGATGCCGCCACGGCAGCCGAGGAACAGGGTGGGACGGTCGGCGGACAGGCGCGGCCCGTCGGAGGCCATGAACAGATCGGCCTTGAGCGCATCGCGATTGAGATCGCAGACCTTGCCGAGATCCGGCGAACCGATCTCCTCGCCCATCTCGACGATGAACTTGGCGTTGAAGCCGAGCTTGCCGCCGCGGGCCCCACGCACCGCGCGGAGTGCGGCCATGTTGATGCTGTGCTGGCCCTTGTTGTCGGCGGTGCCGCGGCCGTAGAGACGCGTGCCCGAAACCGTGGTGCGCCAGGGATCGCGGCCATCGCGCCACTCGCCTTCCATGCCGTCGACGACGTCGCCATGACCGTAGATCAGCACGGTCGGCGCAGTCTCGTTCTCGTGGTGTTCGGCGAACAGGAACGGCGCCTTGCCGCTGGGAGATTCGACCATCCGGCTTTCGAAATCGAGCGCGGCGAAAGCGGGCACCATCTCCTGTTCCAGATAGGCGCGCAGCTCGACGCTCCGGTTCGGATTCTGGCTCTCGGTCCGGTAGGCGACGCGACGGTCGAGTTCGGCGAGGAACGCGCCGGATTTGAAATCGTCACGGGCGCGGGCGATGGCATCGGCTCTGGTCATTATTTTCTTTTTTAGGTTGCGAGACGAAGGAGCATACCCGATGCGGGCAGGCCTCCGAAAGTGGCGGGGACTTCGATAGTCTTGGGATTTCGTTCTTGCTCTCTTGAGATTGGCTTGCCAGGCGCGGCAGCGCCGCTGATTTTGGCCTTGCCAACGTCGCGCTATATGCAAGAACTTCGCCAAGTTCGGGCGCAGCTCTATCATTCGAAGAGTGCCCGGTACAGGGCGCCGGGGGGACCATCATGGCCAAGCAGATCAGGCTCAATGCATTTGCGATGAATTGCGTCGCGCACCAATCGCCGGGCCTGTGGACCCATCCGCGCGACCGCACTACCGAATATAACCGCCTGCCCTACTGGATCGATCTTGCCAAAACGCTGGAGCGCGGCCGTTTCGACGGGCTGTTCCTGGCCGACGTGCTCGGCGTCTATGACGTCTACGGCAACAGTCCTGACGCAGCCTTGCGCAATGCAGCCCAGTCGCCGTCGAACGATCCGCTGCTGCTGCTATCGGCAATGGCGGCGGTCACGCAGAATCTCGGCTTCGGCGTCACCAGCAATCTCTCCTTCGAGCCGCCCTATCCGTTCGCGCGGCGGATGTCGACGCTCGATCATCTCACCGAGGGACGGATCGGCTGGAACGTCGTCACCGGCTATCTCGACAGCGCCGCGCGCGGTGCCGGCAAGGACAAGCAGATCGGTCACGACGACCGCTACGAGATCGCGGACGAATATATGGAGGTCGTCTACAAGCTCTGGGAAGGCAGTTGGGAGGACGACGCCGTGCTGCGCGACCGCAAGCGCGGCATCTTCACCGATCCCGCAAAAGTCCATCGCGTCAACCACGAGGGCGCGAACTACCGCATCAACAACACCATCCACCTGAGCGAGCCGTCGCCGCAGCGGACGCCCGTGCTGTACCAGGCCGGCACCTCGCCGCGCGGACGGCAGTTCGCGGCACGGCATGCCGAATGCGTGTTCATGTCGGGGCCGTCGGCCAAGGTGATCGCGCCGCGCGTGTCGGCGATCCGTCAGGAGGCCGCCGCTTTCGGCCGCAATCCGGCGGAAATCCTGATGTTCTCGATGATGACGATCATCCTCGGACGGACGGAGGCCGAGGCGAACGAAAAATATGCCGATTATCGCCGCCACATCAGCCCGGAGGGCGCGCTGGCGCTGATGTCGGGATGGACCGGAATTGACTTCTCCGGCTACGAGCTCGATCAGCAGGTGCGCCATGTTCAGAACGATGCCGGTCGCAGCGCACTCGATAACGTCACCCGCGCCGATCCCGATCGCGTCTGGACCGTGCGCGACGTCATCGAGCATGTCGGCGTCGGCGGCGCCGGTCCCGTCGTGGTCGGCACGCCGGAGATGGTCGCGGACAAAATCGAGGCGTGGTTCGAGGCGACCGATGTCGACGGCCTCAACGTCGCCTTCGCGATCTCGCCCGGTGATTTCGAGGACATCGCCGACATGCTGGTGCCGGAGCTGACGCGGCGTGGGCGGTACAAGGCGGAATATGCAAAGGGCACGCTGCGGGAGAAGCTGTTCGGTGACGGGCGGGCGCGGCTGGGTGCGCCGCATCCGGCGGCGGGATTCAGGGTGGGGAGGAAGGGATAGCGTCACCGCAGTCGTCCCGGCGAAGGCCGGGACCCATAACCCCAGGGAGCAGTTTAGCGAGGACTGGTCGTTCTGGACCGGCACCACCCACAGTCGACAGATCACGCGGTATGGGTCCCGGCCTTCGCCGGGACGGCCCCAAGGCTACACCTTCCCGTCCACCATCACCTCGATCAGCTTGGTCCCCGGCCGGCCAAACGCCGACGCCAGCGTCGCCTTCAGCTCGCGGGGGTCGTTGACCTTGATCGCCTCGCATCCCAGCGCCTTCGCCACGCCTGTGAAATCCACCGGCGGATCGACAAAATCCATGCCGACGTAATTGTCGTCGCCATGGAAGGCGAGCAGGCGCTGCTTGATGATGCGGTAGCCGCCATTATTGGCAATGACCACATTGAGCGGCAGCTTGTGATGCGCCGCCGTCCACAGCGACTGGATCGAATACATCGCGCTGCCGTCGCCGGAGAAGCAGACCACGGGGCGATCGGGATTGGCGATGCTGGCGCCGACGGAAGCCGGCAGGCCCCAGCCGATGCCGCCGGAGGCAAGGCCGTGATAGCCGAAGCGGTCGCGGTGGGCACGCAGCGCCGTGATCTGGCGGCTCGAGGTGAGGCCTTCGTCGACGAGGATGGCATTGGCGGGCATGGCCTCGACCATTTGCAGCACCAGCCAGTCCGGATCGATGGGGCTGCGGTCCGCGGCTTTGCCGATCTGCTCGACCAGCGCGGTGCGCCGCGCGGTCCAGTTCTTCGGCGCGAGCTCGGCGAGACGTTGCCTCGCGCGATGCGCCAGGGCCGCGCCGCCCATCTCCTTCAACGCCGGGATCAACGCGCGCAGCGTTTCCTTCATATCCGCCTTCAGCGCGATCTCGGCGCCGTAGTTCTTGGCGATCTCCCAATCGCCGAGGCCGATCTGCACGATGCCAAGGCCCTCCGGCAGCGCATCGACCTCGCTGTAGACCGACATCCGCAACGGATCACCGCCAAGCGCGATCAAGAGGTCGTATGGCGCAAGCGTGTCGCGCGCGACTTTCTGGACACGAGCCAACGTGCCGACGAAGCTCGGGCTCTCGGAGAGGAAGTGCGAGCCATAGGGCGTCGACGATTGGTATGCGGCCGCGCCCAAAAGCTCGGCGAGTTCGGCGGCCTCCTTCAGCGCGTCGCTCTTCACCACCTCGTCCATGGTGACGATCACGGGACGCTCGGCCCTCAGCAGCCGCGCGGCGAACGCCTCGAGTGCCTCATCCGATGGCCTTGTACGAGCGTCGATGCGGGTGGAGCGGCCGAGATCGATCCCGGCCTCGCTGTTGAGGATGTCGCCGGGCAACGAAATGAACACCGGCCCGGTCGGCGGCGTGGTCGCGACTTTGGCGGCGCGGCGCACGATGCGCGGCAGATCCTCGAGCCGCGTCACCTCGACCGCCCATTTCACCAGCGGCTCCGCCATGCGCACCAGCGGGCCGTAGAGCACCGGCTCCATCAGGCCGTGGCCCTGCTCCTGCTGGCCCGCGGTCAGGATCATCGGCGTGCCCGTGAACTGGGCGTTGTAGAGCGAGCCCATCGCGTTGCCGAGGCCGGGCGCGACATGGACGTTGCAGGCGACGAGCTTTCCGGAGGCGCGGCTATAGCCATCCGCGATCGCCACCACCAGGCTCTCCTGCATCGCCATCACATAGGTGAGGTCGGGATGGTCCTTCAGCGCATGCATGATCGGCAGCTCGGTGGTGCCGGGATTGCCGAACAGATGCGTGATGCCCTCGTCCTTGAGCAGGGCGAGAAAGGCGGAGCGGCCGGTGATCTTGTTCTTCATGTTTCCTCCAGAGGCGGACGTTGCCGCAAGGCAGGAAGCATGATGGCCGAAATCGCGGGAGGCGCGCAAGGAAGCGCGGTCATGGCTGCGTTGCGTGGGCGCAGCACGCTACATCTCCTCGCGCCCCAGATCGAACGGGTCCTCGCCGCTCGTCCGCTTCTTCTTTTTCGAGCGCTGCCAGACCACACCGGGAAAGCCCTTCAACGGTACCAGCGGCTCGCCGGTATAGGTCCATTCCTGCAGCTCCTCGATCGCGATGTGATAGAGCGGCTGGCGGCCGGTGCGTTCCCTAAACAGCGCACGGGGAATGTTGACCATGTGCGGCCCGCGCGGGCGCTCATATGCGATCGGCGTGCCGCAATGCGCGCAGAAGCTGCGCGAGGTCTTCGTTGCCTTGTCCTCGTAGCGCGTCAGCGCCGTCTTGCCTGCGGTGATGCGAAACCGCTTCTTCCAGCTTCCGACATAGGTCGCATAGGCGGCGCCGTGGGCGCGACGGCTGGCGGCGGAGTGATCGTGCCAGGCCCAGCGTGCGGGGACGTCAATCTCGAAGGTAACCTTGCCGCAGAGGCACTGGCCGGTGGCAACTCCTGCGGCGGCTGCGGCTTTGGCCATCGGTGCTTCCCTCATCGCCCGTAATGACGGAATCGTGGCGTCCGTCGGGGCAACACAATAACTCCGCAGCCCGGATGAGCGAAGCGACATCCGGGAAGACCAGAGCTTGGGTGAAGACCCCGGATATCGCTTCGCTCGTCCGGGCTACAGCAGTGTCAGACCGGCGTCGGCTCGTCATACATCGGATAGTCCGTATAGCCCTTCCCCTCGCCGCCGTAGAACGTCGCACGGTTATACGGCGTGAGAGGGTAGTCGTGCTGCAGGCGGCGCGGCAGATCGGGGTTGGAGATGAAGATGCGGCCGAAGGCGATGAGGTCGGCGTGTCCCTCTGCGATGGCGGCGTTCGCCGTCTCGCCCGTAAACCCGCCTGCCGTCATCAGCACGCCGCTGTAGAGCGGGCGGAACAGCAGCATTGCCGACGGAACGTTCTGCCAGTTGACTTCGGCGCGCCCCGAGCCGCTGGAGCGCGGTTCGATGAAATGCAAATAAGCAAGGCCGAGCTCGTCGAGCGCCTTCACCACGTGCGTGTAGAGCGGCATCGGATCGGGCTCGCCGGAATCATTGGCAATGCCGTGGGGCGACAGCCGCACGCCGACGCGGCCCGCGCCCCAGACGTCGATCGCGGCCTGGGTCACTTCGAGCAGAAGCCGCGCGCGGTTCTCGATCGAGCCGCCATATTGATCGGTGCGCTGGTTGCTGCGTGATTGCAGGAATTGCTCGAGCAGATAGCCGTTGGCGCCGTGGATCTCGACGCCGTCGAAGCCGGCGGCCAGCGCATTCTTCGCGCCCCGCCTGAAGGCCTCGACGATACCCTTGACCTCGTCTGTCTCCAGCGCGCGCGGCGTCTCGTAGTCGGAGATCTTGCCGTCGGCGGTCATTGCCTTCATGCCTTCGGCCCTGATCGGGATCGCCGAGGCCGAGACCGGTAGCTCCCCGCCGTGGAAGGAGGAATGCGAGACGCGGCCGACATGCCAGAGCTGGAGAAAGATGATGCCGCCCTTGGCGTGCGCGGCGTCGACAACCTTGCGCCAGCCCGCGATCTGCGTCTCCGAATAGATGCCAGGCGTCGCCGGATTACCGCGGCCGTGCGAGAGCACGGGCGAGGCCTCGGCGATGAGCAGGCCGCCTTGGGTGGCGCGCTGACCGTAATATTCGGCGTTGAGCGGCCGCGGCGAAAAGCTCTCGCGCTCGGCCCGCATGCGCGTCAACGGCGCCATCGCGACCCGATGCGCGAGCTTGTACGGACCGATCTGCAACGGTTGAAACAACGCCTCGAATTTCATGCCGGTCCCAAAATGGTTGATGAGAGGACGGGGATCATAAGAGAAAGGCGCGCGGCTCGGAAGCTGCACGGGGGAATGGCTGGCCAGCCAAAAGAGGCGGCGGAATCAAAAAGCCCCGGGGGTGGGCCCGGGGCTCGTTGCTTGCTCAGAACGGCAGGTCAGTATTTTGCAACGACCGCGCCTGGGCCGAACTTGTAGTTCAAGCCGACCCGCGCGATGTGGCCCGTGAAATTCGCGGTTGAGTCAAAGCCGCGCGCCGGGCCGGGCGTGAACGGGAACAGCGGATTGAAGATGGTGTATTTCTCGCTGCCGAGATCGTAGTAGAGATATTCGAGCTTGACGCTCCAGTTCGACGCAAAGCGGTACTCGCCGCCGCCGCCGACCGTCCAGCCCACGCGCCAGCTTTCCACCGCGCCTGCGCTACAGATCACATTGAGGCAGGGCGTGCCGCTCCCACCCGTGGGATCCACGATCGACGTCGACGCCTTGACATGCCCATAGGCAAGACCGCCGGTCGCGTACAGCATCAAGTCGGGCACGACGGTGGCACCGATCCGGCCGCGCACGGTCCCCAGCCAGTCGACCTTCTGATCTTGCGTGGTCATGATCGTCGGGAAGACCGGCAAGGTTCGGGTCACCGTTGAGCTACCCTTGATGTCGGCCGCCGCGATATCGGCTTCGACGCCCCACACCAACGAGCCCGTCTGCACATTGTAGCCGGCCTGCAAGCCGCCCAGCACACCACGCGCGTTTGTTGCCAGCGAAGCCGGGACAAGGCCGCCCGCCAGTGCGACGTCGAGCACGCCCGCAGTGAAGACCGGATCATGGGGCGCGAGATTGTTCGCACCATCGCCCCACCCATACCCGACATTCACGCCGGCGTAGAAGCCTGACCAGTTGTAGGCAACGGGCAGTGGCGACGCCTTGTACGCTGGCGCACGTGCGGTCATATCGGCCGCGAGTGCGGGCTGCGCCGAGGCGACACCCAAAGCCACAAACACGATCGGAGCAAAGCGAAGCATTATTGATATTCCAATTCCGAAGATTGACGGTGACCAGAACTAACCGGCCGACATTCGGAATGGGATAGCAAGTCTTGCAAAAGCGCGGACGACGCGCGCTTTCAAAATCGCATGTAGCGTCCGGGCAACAACCTCAGGTCGCTGCAAGCGCTCTGTCGTCGCCGCAAGCAGGACCGATCGCTGAAGTCCGGACGCGATGGCGCGTTAGGCCGTCTTGATCCACACCGCCTTCACGTTGAGATATTCCTCGACGTGCTGCTTGCCGGATTCGCGGCCGTAGCCGCTCATCTTGTAGCCGCCGAAGGGCACGGCCGGGTCCATCGCCTGGTAGCAGTTCACCCACACCGAGCCGGCACGCAGGCGCTTCGCAACCGCATGCGCCTTGCTGACGTCCCGCGTCCACAGGCCCGAGCCGAGACCGAACGTGGTGGCGTTGGCGCGCTTGACCAGCTCGTCCATGTCCTTGAACGCGATCGCGGAGATGACCGGACCAAAGATCTCCTCTTGCGCGATCCGCATGTTGTCCTGGACGCCAGCGAACACCGTCGGCGACACGAAGAAGCCTTTTGCAAGCGCGCCTTCGGTGACGCGGCCACCGCCGGCGAGCGCCTTGGCGCCTTCCTTCTGGCCGATGTCGAGATAGCTGGTGACGCGCTCGAGCTGCTGCTCGGACACCAGCGGTCCGATCTGGGTGTTGGGATCGAGGCCGTTGCCGACCTGCAGCTTCTTGCCGAACTCGGCAACGCGGCCGACGAATTCCTCGTAGATCGACTGCTCGACGAACAGCCGGGTGCCGGCGCTGCAGATTTGCCCCGAATTGGCAAACACCGCCATCGCGGCTCCCGGCACCGCGGCATCGAGATCGGCGTCCGCGAACACGATGTCCGGCGACTTGCCGCCGAGCTCGAGCGAGACGCGCTTGAGGTTGCCGGCCGAGGCGCGGATGATCGACTGGCCCGTGACATGCGAGCCGGTGAAGGCAACCTTGTCGACGTCGTGATGCGCGGCAAGCGCCGCGCCCGCAGTCTCGCCAAAGCCAGGCACGACATTGATGACGCCGGCCGGAACGCCCGCCTCCATCGCGAGCTCGGCGATGCGCAGCGAGGTCAGTGGCGCCTCCTCGGCGGGCTTGAGCACGACGGTGCAGCCGGTCGCGATCGCCGGACCGATCTTCCAGATCGTCGCAGTCAGCGGACCATTCCAGGGAATGATGGCGCCGACGACGCCGATCGGCTCCTTCAGCGTGTAGGAAAAGATTTCGCCGGGCAGCGAGTTCTCGATGGTCTCGCCATGGATCGCGGTGGTCTGGCCGGCATAATAGCGCAGCATTCCGACGGCGCGCAGGCGGTAGGCGCGGGTACGGCTGAGCGGCGCGCCCATGTCGAGCGTGTCGAGCTGCGACAATTCGTCGAAATTCTTCTCGACGAGGTCGGCAAGCTTCAGCAGCAGGTTCTGCCGCTCGAACGGCTTGACCTTGCTCCAGGGACCTTCGAAAGCGCGGCGGGCGGCAGCAACGGCGCGATCGATGTCTTCCTTGTCGCCCTCCGCCACGGTTGCGAGCAGTTCGCCGGTCGCGGGGTTGTGGGTCTCGAAGCGCTTGCCGGAGGCCGCATCGACCCACTTCCCGTCGATCAGCATCTGCTTGTAGGACCCGTTGGCGAACGGATGGCGCGTGATCGGAATAGCCTGCGACACAGCCATGGCTGAACTCCCTGTCAAATGATTGATTGGTTCGATCTGGGCGGGATCGTTAGGTCGATAGAATACTGCGATGCCGGACAGGCGTAAAGGAGAGGCGTAAAGTCGGCGCGGAACGAAGGCCTCCCATGCCGACTTGTGCAGGGTCGCGCGAGTGCCATGTTATAGCGCGACCGAGCCCCTCCCCGGAGACGGATCCATGCCGCACCCCGCGATCGTCAAAGACAATGTTGCCGTGATCACCGGCGGTGCGTCCGGCATCGGATTCGCCGCCGCCGCAGCCTTCGCGCGCGACGGCATGAAGGTGTGTATCGCCGATGTAGATCAGGCGGGACTCGCGGACGCCGCAACAAGACTCTCATCCCTGACGTCCACCACACATGTGATGACCTTCGCGATTGACGTCAGCAAGGCCGAGAGCGTGACGGAACTGGAGCGCGCCGTACGCGAGCGCTTCGGTGGCACCGACATCCTCATGAACAATGCGGGTATCCAGCCCGGCAGCACGCTGTTCCGCGAACCCGACAACTGGCAGCGCATTATCGGCGTCAACATGTGGGGCATCATCAACGGCTCGCGCATCTTCGCGCCCAACATGGTCGCGCGCGGCAGGGCGGGGCTCATCATCAACACCGGCTCGAAGCAGGGCATCACCACCCCGCCCGGCGATCCCGCCTACAACGTCTCCAAGGCCGGCGTGAAGGCTTTTACGGAAGCGCTCCAGCACGAGCTGCGCAACACTGCGGGTTGCCGCATCACCGCGCATCTGCTGATTCCCGGCTTCGTCTTCACGGGCCTTACCGCGAAGGGCCGGACAGAGAAGCCGGCCGGCGCCTGGACGGCCGAGCAGACCGTGAATTTCATGCTGGCGCGGCTGGAGGCCGGCGATTTCTACATCCTGTGCCCGGACAACGATGTCCCGCGCGCGCTCGACGAAAAGCGCATGCTGTGGGCCGCCGGCGATGTCGTGGAGAACCGCCCGCCGCTGTCACGCTGGCATCCGGACCATGCGGATGCATTCGCGAAGTTTGTGAAGGGGGAGTAAGCGTTCTTCCTTCTCCCCTTGTGGATAGGGTGAAGAAACCTACAGCGTCTCTTGCTGATGCCCACAATTCTTGCAGGCGAACTTGATGCGGGTCTGGCCCTTTGGCGCCTGCACACGGTTCGGGGCGCCGCATTTACCGCAGACGGCCTCGATGCGGGTATCACCCTGCTTGACGACGACGGTTTTCTTTTCCATCGATTCGCGGATCAGGCGCTCGGCCTCCTCACGCAGGGATTGTTTCGACAAAGCTCGTCTCCGCCATAAATGCGGGCGAGGCTTATCCCACCTGCGGCCAAATCACAATCCGAAACGGCTGCTCAGACCTCGACAATCACGTAGCTGTCCTCGACATGCACCGGAAACGTCTCGGCGACATACGGGCCTTTCTGGAGTTCCTCGCCGCGCTCCACCGCGACCGGATATGACCTTATCTTGACGCGCTTCGGGTCGAACCAGGACTGGCCGTTGCGCATGTCGAATTCCCAGCCATGCCAGGGACAGCGCAGCATCTCGCCGACGCGCGAGCGCTGATAGATGCCGGGCTCGGGCGAGGTCAGCCGCGCGACACAGGCCGCTTTCTCCAGCGGCGCGCCTTCGTGCGGGCAGCGGTTCAGCAGCGCGAAGAACTCGCCATTGACATGGAACACGACGATGTCGCGGCCGTCGATATCGACGACTTTGTTGCCGCCGGGTGGGATCTCCGAGGTGGACGCGACGATGTGACGGGCCATACCGTTGAGACCCCTCTCAGAACTTGTAGACCGCGCGGGCATTGGTGCTGAAGATATTGGTCCGCTCGGCTTCCGTCAGCGGCGTCTTGAAGGCGAAGCGCGGATCGTCGAAATCCCAGTGCGGATAGTCCGACGAGAACAAGAGACGATCGATGCCGACCCATTCGATCAGCGACCGCAGGTGCCGGGCTTCGTCAGGTTCGTCGATCGGTTGCGTCGTGAACCAGAAGTGCTCTCGGACGTATTCCGACGGCTTGCGCTTGAGATGCGGCACCTCGCTGCGGAAGCGCTCAAAATGCTGGTCCATCCGCCACACCGCGGACGGGATCCAGCCGAAGCCGCCCTCGATGAAGACGAACTTCAATTTTGGAAAGCGCTCCGGCACGCCCTCTATCACGAGACTGGCAAGCTGCGCCGCGATGGTGTGCGCGTTGGACTGGTGCTCCTCGACATAATAGGACGGCCAGCCGCCACCGGTCGGCGCATGCCCGCCATAGCCGCCGACATGGATGCCGAGCGGCAGACCAAGTTCTTGGGCACGCTCGTAGATCGGCCAATAGCGGCGGCGGCCGAGCGGCTCGTTGGCGCGCGGCGAGACGTTGATCTGAACGTATTCGCCGATCTTCGCGCAGCGTTCGATCTCGGCAATGGCGAGATCAACGCCGTCCTGTCCCACCAGGATCGAAGCCTTCAGACGCGGGTCGCGATGCGACCAGAACGCCAGTTGCCAGTCGTTGATGGCGCGCTGGATCGCGGCGCCGAATTCGAGGTTCTGCTGCGAGAAGATGAAGAGATCGAGCACCTGCAAAATCCCGAACTCGACGTCGAGCGGATCGAGATGCTGCTTCTGCATGAAGGCGAGATCCGAGCCGGGCGGACCGCCGGTCGGCGGCCAGGCATCGCGCCGCGCGATTAGCGGCGAGGAGCGCGGGTAGGGCGTGGTGAACAGATAGGGCGTGCGCAAATGGCTGCCGTATTCCTTCAGATGCTGCTGCCACCGCTTTGGCAGGAACTCGTTGAGATCGTCGGACGAATGCAGGCTTGGATGGACGTCGCAATCGACGATGCGCAGCCGCGAAGCGGCGGGCTTCTCATCTTCCCGCAGCGGGCGGTCGATGACCTCACTCATGCGAACCTCCAAAGTCAATTGGCGAGCGACAGCCGCGGAAACGTCTCCAGCGGGTTGTCGACGCACATTTTCGAGATGATGCTGTTCGGCAGGTTCGGCGGGATCGGATCGTCGCCGTCGAACTGCCAGTGCGGATAGTCGGACGCGAATAGGAACATCTTCTCGGAGCCGATCTGGTCGATGATGTCCTCCACACTTTTCGGGTCGCCCGGCGCATCAAACGGCTGCATGGTGACGCGGAAATTCTCGCGAATGATCGCAGCCGGCTCGCGCTCAACCCAGGGCACCTCGACGCGCACTCCGCGCCAGGTCTTGTTGGCGCGCCACATGAAGGCCGGGAGCCAGCTCACGCCGGATTCCATCAGCACGACCTTGAGGTCCGGAAACTTGCCGAACACGCCCTCATAGATCAGGCTCAAGATCTGCGCCTGAAACGCCTGCGCCTCGACGAAGTAATATTCGTAGCGGTGCGACGGCCAGCCGGCCGAGCTCGGCGCCTGCCGATATTGCGTGCCGGCGTGGATCGCGAGCGGCAGCTTGTATTTCTCCGCGAGCCGATAGACCGGCCAGAAATGCCGCCGTCCCAAGAGCGTCTCGCCCTGTGCCAGCACGAGGATCGAGACGAAGCGGTGATCGCCGGCGCGGCGCTCGATCTCCTCGACCGCCAGATCTGGGTCCTGCATCGGCACCACGATCGAGGCACGCAAGCGCGGATCGCGCGACAGCCACTCAGTCGCGATCCAGTCGTTGATCGCTTTGCAGAAGTCGGCCGCCATGTAGGGATCGAACACGGCCTGAGCGCCGTAGAGCACGTTGAGAATCGCGTGGCTGGCACCCAACTGCTCGAATGCGCCCTTCTGTACCATCGCAAGATCGGAACCAGGCTTTGCGCCGTTCGCCGGACGCCAGTCGGTACGGCCCGCCAGCGGCATGCTCGGTGGATAGGAGGTGAGATCGAGTCCGTCGATGGCGCGGCTCACCACCTGCTCTTTCCAGTGATCGCTGAGATAGGGCAGCAGCGTCGTGCGCGTGCCACCAACTGCCGGGTGGATGTCGCAGTCGATCCGCGTCGCTGCCATGAGGTTCCTCGCCGAGATCTTGTAAGCACATCTTATTGGCGGCGTTCTTGTGCGCCGCCTGTGAAGACTGCCCCTGCCCGTGCGGTTGCGCAAGAGCGCACGCCCGCGCAATCGTCATGGCTCTGATGCATTTCGCAGGCGCGATATGAGGTATGGCGAAATGCGTTCCGGCGCCGAAGCCGCGGAGCGCATTGCTCCGCTGCTTCCTTGCGGATTGTCTATGCCCGTCAAGCAGCCTTGGAGACTTCCATCAGCAGACGTTCCGCCTTGGCATCCTCGATGCGGTTCACCATCCGGCTGCTTTCGTGATTGTCGCGGATGGTCTTGGTCAGGGTGACGCAGGCCTGGATCAGCATCACGACGCCCATCGTGAGATAGCCCTTCATCCAGAAATCGATCGGCAGGAAGAAGATGCCGATGGCGACGAGGAAGGCGGAGGCTGCGAAGGACACGTAAGTGAAGGTCACCCAGGCGCCGCTGTGGGGCTGGCCGTTCTGGTTCATGATGGTCTCCTGTTGGTTCGAATGATGATCGGGATTGGGATCAGACGGTCGGCGTGCGCTTGGACTTCAACCGCGCCAGCACGTCGTCCGCGGTCGTCTTGAGCCGGGGGCCAAAACCCTGCTCGGCGAGTTTTTCGGCGGTGGCGAGCGGACCGGTGGCCGCATCGAGCTCGACCAGCGCGTCGTCGGCGGCCTGGGCTTCCATTTGCCGCTCACGAAGACGCCTCAAGGTGCTCTCCGCCTCCGGCAGCGTGGATTCGTAGGGGCGTGCCGCCTCGATGCCGCTGCGGCGAAGCGAGCGCACCGCTTCCGAGGCACGGGCGACGCGGCGGCCGCGGTCGAGCTCGGTGATGCGGGCCTGCGCGCTTGCGACGTGCCGCTTCAGCCGCGCAATCTCGGTTGCGAACAAGGCGCGTGCCGTCAGCGCCGCATCGCGATCGGCCTCAAGGCCCGCGATGGCCTCGGCAGCGTCCTTGGCGAGATCCTCGCGGCCGCCATCGAGCGCAGCAACCGCGCGCGTCTCGAGATCGGCGATGCGGGCGACGGTCGCCTCGAGCTTGCGACCTTCTTGCTGGTCCTGCGCGATCGCCAGCGCCAGCGTCCGTTTGCCACGCTCGAGGGCGGCTGCCGCGTCGCGCATCTGTTGATCGAGGATCAGAAGGGCCGTCCGGTCTTCCAGCTCCTCGCCCGCGGCGGCCACGCTGCCGCGGAAAAGTGTCACTACGGTCTTGAACATTGTTGGCTCCCTGTTATGAGCGTTGCTCACGTTTGGTTTGTAGCAAGAAACTTGAACTTCGTTCAAGAAATATTTGAGCAACGCTCAGAAATTTGATTACAAATGACTAAGGCATTGGCGCGCCGAGAGAAACTTCGATCCGACCTGATCTTGGCGGCGGAACGAATGATCGCCGAGAGGGGATTGGCGGGCCTGAAAACCCGCGATCTCGCCCGCGAGATCGGCTGCGCCAACGGCGCGGTCTACAATCTCGTCGCCGATGTGGACGAGCTGATCCTGCGCGTGGGCTCGCGCACTTTGCGTCGGCTCGACCAGGCCCTGAGCACGGCGGAAAGCGCGGGCGAGCCGTCGCCACCGGAGACTCTGGTCCGCATTGCTCTCGCCTATTGCGATTTCGCCGCGGAAAATCTCGAACTGTGGCGCGCGCTGTTCGAGCACCGCATGGACCCCGACAAGCCCCTCCCCGACTGGTCCATCGACGACCAGCTGCAGCTGTTCCGCCACGTCTACGAGCCGCTGGCCGCGCTGTTTCCACAACGCAGTCGGGAGGAGCTCGGCATCACCGCGCGTAGCCTGTTCTCGGCGGTGCATGGCATGGTGGCACTCGGACTGGAGCAGAAGCTGGTCGCGGTACCGCTGCCGGCGCTCCGGAAGGAAATCGCGGGCCTGGTGCGCGCGATGATTGACGGACTGATCGCGCGGGCGGCGTAGAGGACGGGAGAGCACAGCTCAACTGTCGGCCACGCCTGACTAAAATTTCACCTGTCGCGGCGCATGCAGCGCGCCTAGCTTCGCGAGGTCCACTTCCCTCTCCGGAGCCTCCCATGCCCCTCCTCATCCGCGGCGGCACCGTCGTCAATCATGATCATTCGCGCCGTGCGGACGTGCTGATCGACGGCGCGACCGTCGTCGCGATCGGGCAATCGCTCGATGCGCCGACGGGGTGCGAGATCATCGATGCCGGCGGCGCTTACGTCATCCCGGGCGGCATCGATCCGCACACCCATCTCGAAATGCCGTTTATGGGCACGGTCACCGCCGATGATTTCGAATCGGGGACCAAGGCGGCGCTGGCCGGCGGCACCACCATGGTGGTGGATTTCTGTCTGCCCGATCCAGGCCAGTCGATGCTCGCGGCCTATCAGGAGTGGCGGCACAAATCCGAGAAGGCGGCCTCCGACTACGGCTTCCACATGGCCGTAACATCCTGGTCGAAGCAGATCCATGACGAGATGGAGACCGTGGTCACAACCTACGGCATCAACACCTTCAAGCACTTTATGGCCTACAAGGGCGCACTGATGGTGAACGACGACGAGCTCTATAACTCGTTCGCCCGCTGCGCCCATCTCGGCGCCATGCCGGTGGTGCATGCGGAGAACGGCGACGTCGTCGCGCTGATGCAGGAGGCGCTGATCGCGCGCGGCGTCACCGGGCCCGAGGGACACGCATACTCACGGCCGCCGGAGGTCGAGGGCGAAGCCACCAACCGCGCCATCATGATCGCCGACATGACGGGGACGCCGGTCTACATCGTGCACACGAGCTGCCGCGAAGCGCACGAGGCGATCGCGCGCGCACGTGCGGCGGGCAAGCGCGTCTATGGCGAGCCGCTGATCCAGCACTTGCTGTTGGACGCCGGTGAATATCAGAACAAGGATTGGGATCATTCCGCGCAGCGCGTGATGTCGCCGCCGTTCCGCGACAGGTCGCATCAGGATAGTCTTTGGGCCGGCCTGCAAGCCGGCTCGCTGCAGGTGGTCGCGACCGACCACTGCGCCTTCACCACCGAGCAGAAGCGATTCGGGCTCGGCGACTTCAGAAAGATCCCGAACGGCACCGGCGGCCTCGAAGATCGCCTCGCGCTTCTGTGGACCGCGGGCGTCACCACGGGGCGGCTGACGAAGGAAGAATTCGTCGCAGTGACCTCTGCGAACATCGCCCGCATCCTCAACATCTATCCGCGCAAGGGCGCGGTCGCCGTCGGCTCGGACGCGGATGTCGTGGTGTGGGATCCCAGGGCGAGCAAGACCATCAGCGCGAAGCAGCAGATGAGCCGGATCGACTACAACGTGTTCGAGGGCTTTTCCTGCACCGGCGGAGCGGCGGCGACGCTGTCGCGCGGCCGGATCGTCTGGAAGGATGGCGATCTGCGCGCCGAGGCCGGCGACGGCCATTACGTCGAACGCCCGGCGTTCTCGCCCGTGCACGTCGCCAACTCGACCTGGAAAGAGTTGACCGACCCGCGCGCCGTGAGCCGCGGAGCGGTGACGCCGTAGCGCTCAGGCCGCCTTGGCGGTCCGCAGCCGGTCCAGCACCGGCAGCAGCTCGGACGGATCAGGACGATGCGTGTAGTCCGGGTTCACCTCCGCATAGGCGATGATGCCGTCGCGGCCGATGACGTAGCGCGCGGGCATCGGCAGGACCCAGGATGGATCGTCGTTGAACGTTGGCAGGTCGTTCTTGAACGTCTTGTAGAGCGCAACCAGCTCGCCCGAGAGCGCGAAGCGGATGCCGAAGGCATCGGCGACCTCGCTCCTGACGTCGCTCAGGATCGGGAACGATAGGTTGTTGTCACGCTCCGACTTGCGGCTGTTCGGCGCGGTCTGGGGCGAGATCGCAACGAGGCTGGCTCCGCGCGCGGCAATCTCGGGCAGCGCCTCCTGGAGCGCCTGGAGCTCGAGATTGCAGTACGGGCACCAGACGCCGCGATAGAACGACACGACCAACGGTCCCTTCGCGAGCAGGTCGCGCGAGGACACCGGCTTGCCGTCCGGGTCGGTGAGCGTGAACTCCGGCGCGACATCGCCGGCCTTCCTGGCACGCTGCGCCTGGCCGCTTGCGATCAGTTCAGCGGTGGCGCGATGCATGGTGTCGAGCGCCTCCCTGGGGGGCTTGACCGGAAACCGGCCGCTTTCGAAGTCGGCTTTGAACGCATCGAGTTTGTCTTGCAGAGCCACGGAGATCTCCATCGATTGCTGTTGGCCCGCAACATCTGGCTCATTCGGAAATTAAGGGGTATATGGCCGATATGGACAACATTTATTTGAAAACCGAATGAGTGACAGATTGCAGGAGCTGACTGTCTTCGTCCGGGCGGCGGAGAGCGGCAGCTTTTCGAAAGCAGCCCGCGAGCTCGGCCTGTCGCAACCCTCGGTGTCGCGCATCATCGGCGAGCTGGAGGCGCGGCTAGGCGTCAAGCTGTTGTTGCGGACCACGCGCCGCATCACGGTGACGGATGCCGGTGCGCTGTTCCTCACCCGCGCCCGTGAAGTGCTGGCCGATATCGAGGACGCCGAGGATGCCGCGCGCGGCGTGGACTCCCTGCGCGGGACATTGCGGGTCACGATGCCAGTCGTGTACGGCACAAGGAACATCATCCCGCGCCTGCCGAAATTCCTTCGTGCCCACCCCTTGCTGCGCGTCGAGCTGTCGGTCGCCGATGAGAGGCAAGACCTCGTCGTGGAAGGCACCGACGTCGCCATCCGCCTCGGCCCGCTCAACGACTCCGGTTTTGGTGCACGCAAGCTCGCGACGCTGCCGCGTTTTCTCGTCGCCGCGCCGTCCTATCTTGCCGAACGCGGCACTCCGAAGACGCCCACCGATCTCGCCTCGCATGACTGCATCTTCGGTCCCGGCCTGTTCGGCCGCACCACCTGGTCGTTCACCCGCAATGGCGCGGAGACGTCGGTCGATGTGCGCGGCCGCATCAGCACCGACTCAGGCGCCGGAATGTTTGCGAGCGTGCTGGCCGGGCTCGGCATCGCGATGATGTCGCCGGTGATGGCCGGCCCCGAGATCGCGTCCGGTGCACTGGTGCCGCTGCTGAAGAGCTACAAGCTCGCGCCGGTCGAGCTGTACGCCGTGTTTCCGGCCGGTCCGCGGCCCTCGACCAAGGTCCGCGCGCTGGTCGACTTCCTGGCCGAGGTGCTGAGATAGGCCGCCGGGTACCGCTTGCGACACCTTGAAGCGCGCCGATGGCATGCGCCTTGCCTCTTTACGGTGCAAATCACCGAGGAGTGAGGCCGCGATGAGCGCATCATCTTTCGATATGAACCGCCGTAACGTGATGCTCGGCGGCCTAGGCCTCGCCGGAATGACGGCCGCTGCGCCGCGCTTCGCCTGGGCGCAAGGGCGCGCAGAGACGCTGCTGGTGGTGCAGGAGCTGGGCCCGAACTCGCTCGACATGCAGGGCGTCGGCTCTAACCAGACCGTGAACGGGCTGTCCTGGAATTGCTACGACCGCCTGCTGAGCTACGCCTCCAAGAACCTCCCCGACGGCACGCTGTCTTATGATCGCGAAAAGCTCGCGCCTGAACTCGCCGAGAGCTGGGAGGTTGCGGCCGACGGCATGTCCTGCACCTTCCGCTTGCGGAAAGACGCAAAGTTTCACGACGGCACGCCTGTCACCGCGAAGGACGTCAAATGGTCGTTCGACCGCGCGGTGAAGGTCGGCGGCTTTCCGACCTTCCAGATGTCGGCGGGGTCTCTGGAAAAGCCCGAGCAGTTCGTCGCGATCGACGACCACACCTTCCGCATCGACTATGTGCGCAAGGACAAAATGCTGCTGTTCAACGTCGCAGTGGTCGTGCCCTTCATCATCAACTCGGAGCTCGCGAAAAAGAACGCGACGGCGGAAGACCCGTGGGCGCTGGCGTGGCTCAGGAACAACGAGGCCGGCGGCGGCGCTTACAGGATCGAGAGCTGGAAGCCGGGCAGCGAGACCGTGCTGGCGCGCTTCGACGATTGGAAGAGCGGACCTCTCCCGAAGCTCAAGCGCGTGATCGCGCGCGATGTCCCCTCCGCCGGCACTCGTCGCGCCATGCTGGAACGAGGCGATGCGGATATTTCCAGCGGCTTCGCGCCGCGTGACTTCGAACAGATCATCAAGGAGGGCAGGGTCAAGGTCTCGGGCGTGCCGATCCCGAACGCGCTCTGGTCGGTCGCGCTCAACGCGGCAAAGCCGCCGTTCGACAATGTAAAGCTGCGCCAGGCCGTCGCCTGGGCGATGCCTTATGAGCAGATCCAGAGCAGCGCGTTCTTCGGACGCGCCGTTCCGATGTATGGCGGAGCGGCGGACGTCTCAAAGCCAGTGTGGCCGCAACCGTTTCCCTACGTCACCGATCTCGACAAGGCCAAGGCGTTGATGAAGGAGGCGGGCTTCGAGTCAGGGCTGGAGACGACGCTGTCACTCGATACCGGCACCGCCACGGTCGGCGAGCCGACCGCCATCCTGATCCAGGAAAGCCTCGCCAAGATCGGAATCAAGGCGGCGATCGAGAAGATCCCCGGCGCGAACTGGCGCACCACGCTGAACAAGAAGGAGCTGCCGCTCGCGCTCAATCGTTTCAGCGGCTGGCTCGATTATCCCGAATACTATTTCTACTGGAATTTCCATGGCAACAACTCGATCTTCAACATCTCCTCCTACCAGAACAAGGAAATGGACGCGCTGATCGACAAGGCGCGGTTCACCACGGATGCCGCCGAGTACGACAAGGCCGTGAAGGATTTCGTCGCACTGTGCATGCGCGACGTTCCCGTCATCCCGCTCAACCAGCCGATCCACGACGTCGCGATGCAGAAGGCCATCACCGGCTACGAGTTCTGGTTTCATCGCGAGCCGGACTACCGTCAGTTCGCGAAGGGCTAGTTTTGGCGGGCGACGCTGACGGTGCGTGAGGCGGCCCGCGCCTGCTCAGACGGGAAACCCCGCGCGAGCCGCGCTTCGCTCGCGCGCAGCATCGCCGTATCGAGCTTGCCCTGCCGCGATCCATCCAGGGCGCAAGCGAAAATCCGGTAGAATTGCGCGCCGTCATAGGCGACCAGCAGCAGATCGACGCCCGCGTTGATCGCCTCGACCACGGCCCGGCAGACGTCGTGCTGGTAGATCGCGCCCATCACGAGATCGTCGGTCATGACGACCCCCTGATAGCCCCATTTGTCGCGAATGATCCCCTCGACGACGCGCTTCGAATGCGAGGCGGCTCGGTCAGGATCGACGGCCGTGAGCGTGACATGGCCGACCATGAGCGCGCTGCGCGAATGCGACAGCACCTCGCGGAACGGGAGCCAGTCGGTTGCCTCCAACTCCTTCACCGGCGCATCCAGATTGGCGCTGAAATGATGCGTGTCGGTGCGCACGCGCCCGATACCGGGAAAATGCTTGAGCGTGGCGCCGACGCCGGATTCTTCCAGCCCGCGCACATAGGCGCTCGCGATCGCGCCGACGACGGCGGAATCGGTCGCAATCGCGCGCTGACCGATCAGGGTGTGGAAGTCGAGGCGATTGCGCCGGCCCGGCGGCTTGAGATCGAGCACCGGCGCGAGATTGAGGTTGACACCGAGCCCGGCGAGTTCACGTCCGTGGATGCGGCCGAACTCTGCCGCTTTGGCCTGCTGGTCATCGGGAGCAAGCCCGGCAAGCGTCGCCAGCGCCGGCAGCTTCGTCAACGGCGGCGCAAGATGTCCGACGATGCCGCCCTCCTGGTCCGCGGCCACGACCAGCGGCGGCAGGCCGGCGGCTCGCCGCTTGTCCTGGAGCGCCGCGATCTCGGTGCGCAACGTCTCAACGGTCCGGCCACGGATATTGTGCCGGGTGACGTAGACACCGCCGATCAAGCCTTGCTCGGCGAGGCGCGCGACCTCCGGGAAGGAGGAATAACCGACCATGAAGTGAGGTCCGAGCTGACGCGCCTCGGCCGCACTGGCGGCAAGAACATCGTGCTTGCGCAGTTCGAATTTCAGGTGCGCCGCTGACATCAGGAGCGGCGGAACGCACCAGAGCATGACGAGCAGCTTGCCGGCGATGCTATGCCAGCGCCCGCGGCGCAGCAGCACGATGACAATCACGATGCTTGTAATGACAAGTGCGATGTTTCCAGCGCCGCGCAGCACGAGCAGATAGGGATCGTTCTTGTTCGCGGCCGCAAATGCGACGAGAGGGGCGGCCAGCCAGAGGAGGACGAGACCGGTGCGGTTGAGGAGCTGCATGATGCGTCACGCCCAATGTGATGAACACATCGCACCTATCAAAGCGATTTGCGCCGCGTAAGGACCAAAAGCGCGCCTGCACATAATCTGCAAAAGACTCCTGAAACCGTGCAGACGACGATCCCGCCTTCTGCACAAACGACGTTCAGACTTCGTGATGCCACCCATCACGAAAGGTCTTCTGGACATGACGAGCCTGGCTACGACGATCGCGGCGGAAATCCAGCCGATCAGGCATTCCTCGATTCCGGCCAAGGTCGGCCTCGCGCTGATTCTCGCCGCGCTCGCCGACTGGCTGTTCTATGGTCCGCGGATCGGGCTGTCGCTGACGCTGTTTGTGATCGCGATGGCTTGCGTGTCGATGCTGTTCAATCATGCGGCCCTGGATCTGCGGCGCGCCATGATCGGCGGGAGCATTCTCGTCGCCGGCCTCGTCCCGGCCGTCGAGGAGGTCAACACGCTGTCCTTCCTGATCCTCCTTGCGTCGCTGGCGATTGCGCTTCTGCTCGCGACCAATCCGGAAACGACCGGGCTCACTGAACGTGCCCGCGCGCTGCGCAACCTCTTCCTGCTCGGGCCCTTCAGGTTCTTCCTCGACGCGCTGCAGATCTTCAACATGTCGGGGTTCACCCGGGGCATCGCACTCTGGTTGATGCCTGCTGTGCTGAGCACCGTCTTCATCGCACTGTTCGCCGCAGCCAATCCGCTGATCGAGCAGTGGGTGTTCCTGCTCAATCCAAAGCTCATCCTCGACTATGTCAGCATCCCGCGCGTGCTGTTCTGGACCATGATGCTGTCGCTGGTCTGGCCGTTCATCCATGTGCGCTGGCGGCGCAGAAAGATTGTCACCACGACCATCGCCGATATCCCCGTGCCGCCGCCGCTGCAGTCGCAAGTCTCAGCTGAGTTCCTAGGCTCCTCCACCATCCTGCGCTCGCTGATTCTGTTCAACCTGCTGTTCGCGGCACAGTCCATTCTCGATGGCATCTATCTCTGGGGCCATGTCGCGCTGCCGACCAATTTGACCTATGCGGCCTATGCCCATCGCGGCGCCTACCCGCTGATCGCGACCGCACTACTCGCCGCCGCCTTCGTGCTGGTGGCGATGCGCCCGGGCGGTCCGGCGGAGAAATCGAAGATCATCCGGTCGCTGGTGTATCTCTGGGTGGGACAGAACGTCCTGCTCGTCGCCTCCTCCATCCTTCGCCTCGAACTATACGTCGACATCTACATGCTGACCTACTGGCGCATCGCGGCCTTCATCTGGATGGGACTGGTGGCGCTCGGGTTGATCCTGATCGTGGCCCGTATCGTGCTCGACAGGTCCAACCAATGGCTCGTCGGCGCCAATCTGATCGCGTTAACGATCGCGCTGTACGGCTGCTCACTGGTGAACTTCGATGCGTTCATCGCCGACTATAATCTGAGCCACAGCAACGAAACGTCGGGTAAGGGCTTGAGCATCGACGCCAACTATCTCCTCACACTCGGGCCGCAGGCGCTGCCTGCCCTCGACAAAGTCATCGCTCATCGCCCGGGCGACAACTGCCTTGTGTCGCGGCGCGATCGGCTTGTAGAAGTCCAGCGTCAGGATCTGGCCTGGCGGAGCTGGGGCTTCCGGAATTGGCGGCTCCAGCGCAGGCTGGACGCCCTGGCGAAAGCTCAGCCGGCGGGCTGACGGGGCAGCGGAGAGATTCTTGGCGCATCGCATTCTCATCGTCGACGACGAAGGCCATATCCGCGAGGTCATCCGCGTCGCTTTGAAGAAAGCCGGCATGGACGTGATCGAGGCGCGCGACGGCAAGGAGGCGCTGAGCCGCTTTGCCGCCGACAGGCCTGACCTGATCGTGCTCGACATCGGCATGCCCGAATTCGACGGCCTCGACGTCTGCCGCGAGGTGCGCAAAGCCTCCGACGTGCCGATCCTGTTCCTGTCGGCCCGGGACGAGGAGATCGACCGCATCCTCGGGCTCGAGATCGGCGGCGACGACTACGTGACGAAGCCGTTCAGCCCGCGCGAGCTGGTGGCGCGGGTCAACGTCATCCTGCGCCGCCTCAGCCCCCGCAATGGCGAGGCCAAGGCGGGGCCGTCGGCACTCGCGCAAGGCGGCCTCCTGGTCGATCCCGAGCAGCATCTCGCGTCCTTCGCCGGCACGCCGCTGAAGTTGACGGCGATCGAGTTCGGCATTTTGCGCGCGTTCCTGACCCGGCCGACCTCGGTGTTCAATCGCGAGCAGCTGATGCGGGCGGCCTACCAGCTCAACATCCAGGTCTCCGACCGCACCATCGACAGCCACATCCGCAACATCCGCGCCAAGCTCGCGGCGCTGGCCTGCGACAACGTCATCGAGACCATCCACGGCGTCGGTTTCAAGCTCGGCCGCTGCGAGAAGGACGCATGAGCGCGGCGCCAGACAAATGGCGGCCGTCGCTCACCCTCGTGATCTTCACGGTGCTGGCGACGGTCGGCGTGCTGCCGCTGGTCGGCCTGTTCTTCTTCCGTCTCTACGACAATCAGCTGATCCGCCAGACCCAGGCCGAACTGATCGCGCAGAGCCGCGTGCTCGCGACGATCTATGCGCAGGAGGTCACGGCAAGGCTAGACAGCGGCTTGATCCTCGGCCCGGAGGTGGCGCCCGGCGTGCTGCCCGATCCCGGCGATCAGGTCACGCCGATCCGAGCCGCGCTCGACCTCACCGCCAACGATCTGCTCAGGCGGCGACCGGATGCGCTGGCCCCGATCCGGCCAGCGCAGCCGGCCTATGTCGAGATCGGCGCAAAGCTGACGCCGATCATCCGCGAGACCCAGAAGGTGACGCTGGCAGGCTTTCGCATCCTCGATCCCCAAGGCGTGGTGATCGCGGGGCGGCAGGAGGTCGGGCAATCGCTCGCCCACATCGAGGAGGTCGCGGACGCGCTGCATGGGCAATACCGCGCCACCTTGCGCAACCGCGTGCCCGACAAGCCGCCGCCGTCGATCTATTCCTTCAGCCGCGGCCTCGGCGTCCACGTGTTTTCGGCAATGCCTGTCATCGTCAACAACCGCGTCGCGGGGGTGATCTACACGACGCGGACGCCGAGCAACATCTTCGACCATCTCTACCAGGAGCGGGCCAAGTTCGTGCTGGCGGCGCTCGCCGTGGTTCTCGGCACGATCGCGATCGGCCTCGTATTCTCGCGCACCATCACGCTGCCGATGCGCGAGCTGATCGATCGCGCCACCAGAATAGGCCGCGGCGACCGCGAGGCGTTCAGGCCGCTCCGGCACTACGGCACCCGCGAGTTCGCCCAGCTCTCGCACAGCTTCCTCGGCATGGCCGAACAGCTCGCAAGGCGCTCGGACTATATCGCGACCTTCTCGGCCCACCTCACCCACGAGCTGAAATCACCGCTGACCTCGATCAAGGGTGCCGCCGAGCTGTTGCAGGATTCGGTTCAGGGCAAAGCGGGCAGCCTGACGCCGGCCGAGCAGGAGACGTTCATCGCCAACATCCTGTCCGACACAAAGCGGCTGGAAGCGATGGCGCAGCGGCTGCGCGAACTCGCGCGTGCCGAAAGCCTGCCGCAAAACGAGCGCACGGAATTGGCGCCCGTGATTGCCGACCTCAGGAGCCGCTTTCCGACGAGTTCGATCGAGGCCAGCGGCAGCCTCGACCTGATGATCGGCATGTCGGCTGAGAAGGCGCTGATCGTGCTGTCGCATCTTGCCGACAATGCGATGCGGCACAAGGCTGGGGCCATCAAGCTGGAGGCGGTCGACGAGCGCACGACCCTGCGTCTGACGATAAGCAATGACGGGGAGCCGATCTCGGCGCCGAACCGCGACAGGATCTTCGACGCGTTCTTCACCACCCGCCGCGACCAGGGCGGCACCGGGATGGGGCTCGCGATCGCGCGCGCGGTGATGGCGAGCCATGGTGGCTCGATCAGGCTCAAGCCGACCGATCAGGGCGCGGCGTTCGAGCTCCAGTTTCCAATGGCCTAGATCGCGAACACCCAGGCGGCGACGATGGTGCCGATGGTGACCAGACCGGCGATGGTCCAGCCGGCGGCGTATTCCAGCTCAGGATGACCGGTTGCCCGCATGATCTCTGCCGGATCGGCGGTATGCTTCTCTGCCATGACAGCCTCGCACGTTACTTTCCGCGTCATATGTAAGTCGCATCAGCCACCTTTAGGTTCCATCACGGAAATGCGAGGAATGACGCAGCTTGGTTTGTTCGCCGATCCGCAAGCAGGGCCCGCGGGCCTTCGCTACACCGATGACTTCGTCGAGGCCGCCGTCGAGCAGGCGTTCATCGGCCGCATCGCAGCATTGCCGCTCCAGCGCTTCCAGTTCGGCGCCTTCGAGGGCAACCGTCGGGTGGCGTCCTTCGGCTATCGCTATGACTACACATTGCAGCGGCTGGCCGAGGCCGAGCCGATCCCGGACTGGGTCGTCCCCGTCGCGCGGCAGGTCGAGGCATGGTCGGGGCTCGCCGGCGGCAGCGTCCGGCAGGTGCTCTGCACCGAATACGACGGCGGCGTCGGCATCGGCTGGCACCGCGACAAGCCGCATTTCGACAAAATCCTCGGCCTGTCGCTGGGCTCGTCCTGCAAATTCCGCTTCCGCCGCCGTAGCGGCGACAAATGGGAGCGCCACACGCTCGAAGCCCGGCCGCGCTCGCTTTACATGATGGACGGCGAGGCGCGGTCGCAATGGGAGCACAGCATCCCGCCGGTCGAGGCGCGCCGCTATTCCATCACCTTCCGGACGATGAAGCAGCCCTGACCGGCCGGCCAAACAAAAAAACGCGAAAACAACCCCATGCACAGTAGAACGGCCGTGTCGGCGCGAGGTTCGGCCGCGTGGCGTAACCGTTTGACACCTCGGGGCAAAACAGCCGCGCCGCGCAAAGGTGCAAGACCCGGCGAACTTGCCTTCCAATTCGCTTTTACATGCTAAACTGGTTCCACGCGCCGCCCGGAAGGGAAGCCGCGATGGCAGATCCCTGGAGGCAAGATGAAGCCCGGTCGATTGATCCTCGCTTCCACCCTCATCGTCGCAACCGCCTCCGGCGTCGCCGCCGCCTCCGACGCGACGCCCGCAAAAGTCTCAGGCTCGACGGCGCTGGCGCTCGCGGGGGTGATCGCTCCGCTGTCGTCGGTCCTGTCCGGCGCCGAGAAGAAGGCGATGGCGATGCTGTTCGCGGCCAACAGCGACATTCCCTACAAGAAGCCGATCGTGGTGACCGCCGATCGAATCGTCTGTCGCGCCGGCAATGTCGACATCACCGTGCGGAACTGCGAGGTCACCTTCGGCAAGAAGACCAGGACGGTGAACGGCTCCACGGCCAGCGAGATCTTCGCCACCGAAGCCCTGGCCGGCATTCCGCCCGACGGCGCCGCGGGATCGAATTTCGAGAGCCTGACCAAGCTGAGCTGCACGATCGACCCCAACGCCATCCGCCGGAAGGACGGCAGCGGGGCGGATTGCACGTTCCAGCCGGGGAATTGACCCACGCGTGGGGACGCGCCGAGAGAACCATGGGTGCCGTGAAATCGCCTCATGGCCAACTAACTAATAAGGCGAATTGAAAAGACGGGCCAAACGCGCGAGCCCATATCGGGCACGCAGGGCCGACACCGACATGAAGAATTTTCTCGCATTTTTTCTGATTCTGGGCGTGACGGCGGCCTCGGCACACGGTCCCCTGCCGATGCTGTCGGCCGCGCCGTCCGATCTCGTCCGGGTCGGCCTCACCGATAACGACACCACCGCGGGCGGCACCGCGCGGCTGTGCGAGCAGGTCACCTTCTCGCGCGGCCTGCGCTACGGCGAGAGCGAAGCCAATGTGCTCGATGTCGCCACCGCCACGACCAAGGCGGATACGCCGCGGCCGGTGCTGCTGTTCGTGACCGGCGACACCTTCACCGGCGACCGCGCCGCGCCGGAGCTGGCGCGCCAGATCCAGGACCAGGCCATGTGCTTTGCCGCGCGCAACGACATGATCGGCGTGCGCATCAACTACCGGCTGGCGCCCTCGGCGACGTGGCCGGCAGGTGCGACCGACGTGGCGGCGGCGCTGTCCTGGGTCCACGGCAATATCGACCTGTTCAACGGCGATGCCCGCGAGATCGTCGCGGTCGGCTACGGCGCCGGCGCCTTCCATGTCGCCACCCTGCTGGCCCATCCCGAACTCCAGACCGACCGCGCCGATGTCGCGGCGGTCGTGCTGGTGTCCGGGGTCTACCGCGCCGGCAAGGACGCGAGCGACAGCGAGAAGGCCTATCTTGGTAGCGACGCCAGCCAGTACAACAAGCGCTCGGTCTTCCCTGGCATCCTCAATGTCGACGTCCCGATCGTGCTGGCCTGGGCTGCGGATGATTCCGCCGGCATCACGGCTCAGGGCGAAATCCTGAAGAAGACGCTCTGCGGCGCCGGCCATTGTCCGCGCAGCGCGCTGCTGCGCAGCCGCGACGGCATCGCCAGCGCCTTCGGCCTCGACGGCTCCGGCGACAGCCTCGCCGAGCCGACGCTGCTGCTGGTGCATCAGCTCGAGGCGCGCGGTCTGCCGTAGGCGCCCCTCCGTCAGTACGGCTGCCATTTGGCCCGGCGCGACGAGCAACTTCGAAACGAGCTGCCAAGACACACGAATGACAAACGCTTGACGTAGATCAACTCGCCTTGCTGCGGACTGAGCCGACCTCGTTGGGGGCCAACGACAAGGTGTTGAGCATGGGCGTCACCGGCAGAATGCTGTTCGTTTCGATGATCGCGTTCGCGTCGCTCGGTGCGATGTCCGAGCAACGCGCCGATCAACCCACCGCCGACAACGAAATCCGCATCGGCAATGTCATGCCGTATTCGGGACCGCTCTCGGAGTTCGGCGCCATCGGTCAGGCGGAAGCGGCCTATTTCGACATGATCAACGCGCGCGGCGGCGTCAACGGTCGCAAGATCCGCTTCATCACCCGCGACGACAATTCCGACCCGACCACCGCGCTGGAGCTGACGCGCAAGCTGGTCGAGACGGACGACGTGCATTTGATGTTCGGATCGTTCGGCACGCCGGGCAATCTCGCCGCGCGCTGGTATCTGAACGCGAAGAAGATCCCGCAGCTGTTCGTCGCCTCCGGCGACGAGGAGCTGAGCCAGGCCAAGGCGTTTCCCTGGACCATGGGCTGGCAGCCGTCGTTCCGGTCGGAGGGGCGCATCTACGCCAACTATCTCCAGGCCTATTATCCCAGGAAGAAGATCGTGGTGCTCTGGCAGAACGACCAGTTCGGGCGTGCGCTTCTCAAGGGCATGGAGGAAGGTCTTGGCGATCTGAACCGTCTCGTCCTCGTCGATATCGCCTTCGACATTGCCGATGAGCATCTTGACGGACACGTCTCGATCCTCAAGCGCGCAGGCGCCGATATCTTCGTCTTTCTCGGCGTGCCGTCGACGGCGTCCAAGGTGATCAAGCTGGCGGCATCAATGAAATGGCGCCCGGTCTTCATCGTCAACGACGCCTCCGCCTCGATCGCCAACGCGATGGCGCCCGCAGGCCTGGAGAATTCCTCCGGCGTGATCTCGGCGGCCTTTCTGAAGGACCCGAGCGATCCCGCATGGAAAGACGATCCCGCCATGAAGGACTGGTTCACTTTCATGGACAAGTACCATCACGACGAAAGCACCAACAGCAGCGCTGCACTCTTTGGCTACGCCGCGGCAGAGGCGCTGACGCAAGTGCTGAAGCAATGCGGCGACGATTTATCGCGCGAGAACATCATGCGTCAGGCTGCTTCGCTAAGGAATTATCAGCCCTCGGTCGCCCTGCCGAACATCAGGATGAACACCTCGCCAAACAGCTACCTGCCGATCAGGCAGATGCGGCTGGTCCAGTTCGACGGGCGCTCGTGGCAACCTTTTGGCGAGGTGATCGAAACCGCCTTCACGGAAGGCGCGGCGCGGTGAGGTGACTGACGCCCACCTTTTGCTGGGCTTACCCCTCTCCCCCGCCCTCCCCCCTCGTGGGGGAGGGTTAGGGAGAGGGGGCCACACGGGGACTCTCGCGATCACACAAGCGGCTCCGCAAGTCTGTCCGCTCCCTCACGCAGGCTTCAGTGAGGCCAGCGCGTTCTCCAGCAGCGAGCGCACCCGCGCTGCGTCGCCGGATTTGACCACCGCGGGATCGAGATAGAGCTCCAGCCCCGGTGCGCGCTCGGTGATGATGCCGCTTGTCTCCACTGAAGCGTCGTTCAGCGCATCCACGGAGTACGGAATCACTTCGCGGCTGATGCCCTTCATCGTGATCGCGGGCAGCGCGTGGGCGCGGACGATGTCGCTGACCAGTGCGAAGGTTTCATAGCTCAGCACGATGCCGCCGGGCTCGGCGATCGATTGCAGGCGGGCGGCGAGGTTCGCCTCGGCACCGATGATGGTGTAGTCCATGCGGTCGCTGCTGCCGAAATTGCCGACATTGCAATAGCCGGAATTGATGCCCATGCGGGCCTTGAACGGCAGCTCGATGCCGGAGGCGCGCCATGTTCGCATTGAGCTCGGTGAGGCGGTGCTGCATGCGCCAGGCCATCCGGAGGCAGGCCTGCGCGTCGGCGCGGTCGCCCTTGGTCTCGGGGGCGCCGAAGAAGATCAGCATGGCATCGCCGATGAACTTGTCGATGGTACCGCCAAATTCGTGGGCGACCGCCGACATCTCGGTGAAATATTCGTTGAGAAGCTGGGTCAGCAACTCCGGCTGGAGCCGCTCCGCCGTCGCGGTGAAGTTCTGGATGTCCGAGAAGAAGATGGTGAGCTTCTTGCGTTCGGTGTGGATGGTGACGTCCTTCTGGCCGGAGAAGATGCTTCGGTAGACCTGCGGCGGAATGTAACGCGAGATCTTCATCGACAGCGAAGCCAGGAAGTCGTTGGCGGATTCGAGCTCCTTGTTCATGCCCTTGATGCGGCTCGCCTGACGGCGCTGCAGCGAGAGAAACGACAAGCCGCTGCCGGCCGCGATCAGGAAATAGGCCAAGAGGAATTTGAACGAGAAGATATTGGCGGCGATCGGCTGGGCGATGATCACCTCCTGGATGCCCCTGACGTCACCCACCTTCCAGTCCTTCTTCGGGCTCTCGGGGTGGCTGTTGTGGCAGCTGACGCAGGCCGGGCCCATCATCACCGGAGCGATCAGCCGGACCTTGTCGTTGAACAGCGAGGTCTCGGTCTCGACGATCTTCTGCTCGGGATCGGCGCGCAGGGCCTCCAGCGCGTCCTTCTCGAACTTGTCGAGCTGGTGCGGGGCGCGATTCTGGAACGGGAAGTCCGAGACGAAACGGTAGGTGATGTTTTCCTGCTGCGCGCCGATTACCCGCCCGAGCTCCAGCGACAGCGTGGCCGGGATCGGGACCCCGCCGGGGACGGATTCGTAGTTGTGAACCACCCTGGTCGTGCCGTTCGGATTGGCGATGATGCGCCCGACCACGTTGGTCGCGTAATAGCTGCGCACGCTCGTGATCACCGAATTCAGGTCGATCGCCTGCCGGCGCAGCGCGGTCTTGCTGAGTTCGGTCAGGTCCAGCCACACCGCGAGCGGCAAGGCGAGCAGGAGGAAGGCGACCGCGGCGCCGGTCAGGATGCCGCTCTTGCGCTGTTCTTCGGAGATCTCTTGCTTCACTCTTTGGCTCCGTGATGAGCGTTCTTGTCTCGAACTCGGGGGATGCGGAACAGAGCCAATAAACGCGCTCCCGCGCAACCCCATTTTATGGTGGTCGCGCCAAGCGGCTTTTCGTTTCACGGCGAATGTTTAAGATCGGCATTAATCTGCATTCACTCCACCGGGAGATCCATCAAATGACCGAGACCGTCCGCATCAGGCGCTTCAATGCGCGCCCCGTCATTGTGCCGATGAACCTCCCGCTCAAAACCTCGACCGGGGCGGTCGCAAAGGCGCCGCTGGTGCTGATCGACTGCGAGACCGACCTGGGCGCGCGGGGGCACGCCTATCTGTTCTCGATCACACCATCGGCCTTGAAGCCATTGACGGCGATGGTCGCGGAAATGTCAGAGCTCGTCGCCGGCGACGAGCTGCTGCCGTTCGAGATCGAGCGCAAGCTGACCCAGCGCTTCACGCTGCTGGGGCTCGCCGGCCTGCAACGGCTGGCGCAATCCGGCATCGACATGGCGGCATGGGACGCGCTGGCCCGCGCTCGAAGCCTGCCGCTGGCGCGGCTGCTCGGCAGCGCGCCAAAACCGGTCAGGGCCTACAATTCGAAGGGACTCGGCATCATGCCGGCGGGCGCCGCGGTGGAGGAAGCCCACAAGCTGCTGGCCGAGGGCTTTCAAGCCGCAAAGATCCGCGTCGGCCGTCCCGATGCGCGGGAAGACCTGAAGGTGGTGCGCGCGGTGCGCAAGGCCGTCGGCGACGACGTGACCTTGATGTGCGACTACAATCAGGCGCTGACGGTCAGCGAGGCCATCCGCCGCGGCGAGATGCTCGACGATGAGGGGCTGACCTGGATCGAGGAGCCGATTCGTCACGACGATTATGAGGGCAACGCCCGTATCGCGGATGCACTGCGCACCCCGGTCCAGATCGGTGAAAACTTCGACAGCGCGTTCGCGATGCAGACCGCGCTCTCAGCGGAAGCCTGCGACTATTTGATGCCCGACGTGCAGCGCATCGGCGGCGTCACCGGCTGGCTGCGCGCCGCCGCGCTGGCGCATGCCGCCGGGATCGAGATGTCGACGCATCTGTTCTCGGAAGTCAGCGCGCATCTTTTATGCGTGACACCGACCGCGCACTGGCTCGAATATGTCGATTGGGCCGACGCGGTGCTGGCGACCCGTTTGCAGATCAAGGACGGCTTTGCCCTGCCGAGCGAGGAGCCCGGCAACGGCATTGCGTGGGACGAGGCGGCGGTGAAGAAGTATCTGGTCGAATAGGCCGCGTTCGTCGCGGCGCATCACATCGCGGACTTCGAACCTGACGATCACCGAGCGAACATGCCATCTACGACCGAACAGCGGCAATCATACTCAGCTCGACCGGTGCGCCCCGCGGCAACTCGGCGACGCCAACAGATGTACGCGTATGACGACCGCGATCACCCAGGCGCTCGATCAGCCGGTCGGAGGCGCCGTTCATGACTTGCGATTGCTGCGTAAATCCAGGCGCCGAGGCGATGTATCCAACGACCTGCAAGACCTGGACGATCTTGTCGTCTCCGCCTGTTGCGTGGTTGATGGCCGAAATGCAGAGATCAGCGCAGAGCGCAGCAGCTTCCTGTGCGGCGGCGACATCGACACCTGCGCCGACTTTGCCTGAGTACAGCAGGTCTTCGCCGCGACGCGGCAGCTGACCACTGACATACGCAATTCCACTATGGATGATCACCGGCAGGTAGTTGCCGCCGGGCTTGTTCACGCTACTCATTTCGGTAACCTGCCTTCTCTCCACATCCGCGGTGAGCGATACAGTTCGCCGAATGCCAGGTTCGCCGCCGCGGTGAAGGATCGGACAATGGCAGGCGGCTAGTCACGGATCAAGGCTGCGCCGGGCATCGCGTTCGGCGCCAGCACCGAGCCTCTATCCGACCGGATTGAAGGACCTGCGGCGCGGGCCGAAGAAGGCGTCCCCCTGAGAGGCCCCCGCGCTACCACGTCTCTGCGCCGGGGATTTTTCTGCGTACCGCCATGCGCTGGATCCATATGCAACGACGCACGGATTTGTTGGAGCGGCCGACCGCGGATATTCCTTGGCCGGCCTGCAGCAGGGGCGCCACGTTTTCGCGCAGCGCGCGGCAGCGCTGGAGCTCGGCCTGCCAGTCGATGATGGCGGCGTCAGCCTGCGACGCAATTAGCGACAATATCGCCACGGCAAGACAGCTCGCTCGCATGGTGCGGAATTCCTTCACCGTGGTCCGCCCGGATTACGCCAGGCGGCATCGTGGCCCGGATGCCCATCCGGGCTAGTGACACCGCTAGACGATAACTCAACTTGATGCCGGCGGCGAGAGTTTGCGCTACTTCCCACGGAATCCGACCGTGGCCGGACCAACGCATCTGTGATGCAGCTGTGAGCTCTGATCGCGCGATCCTGAAAAATCAGCGAAGCGATCGATGGTATGACAACCAGCATTCAAAATGCCAACCGGCAAATGACGAGAGGTGAACATGATCCGTCCGAGGAAGTCTTTTGCCGGCGCCGGGCCACGACCGATTGCGCGACGCTCCCATCTTGCCGCGACGACTGCAGCGCTGTTTTTCGCTGCAACGTTCTGGCCGGCGGGATCTGCGCTGGCTGCCGCAAATGATGCCGAGGCGCGAACCATCTTTGACAAGTTCATTGCCGCGCAGAATGCGCATAACGCGGACGATGTGAAAGCCATGCTCTGGACTTCGCCGAGCACGCTGTTGTTTGCGAGAGGCGTCGAGACGAGAGGGCGCGATGCGGTCGCCGCTCGCTTCAAGAATTACTACGAGGGCACCTGGCACCTCGAACCCGACATGTCGAAATTCCACGTCGCCGTGATCTCGAACGAGGTCATGCAGATCCTCGTCCCTATCGTTTTCACGCGCGGCCTCCCGGGCAAGCCGCCACAACAAAATACGTTTCTGATCAGCCAGACCTACGTTCAGGATCCGGACGGCTGGCACGTTGCCTCCATCCTTCCGGTCGCGAATACGGAACTGAAATAGTCGCGATCCGAGCGCTTGGCTGGGGGAGATGAGCAAGGCGCACCAGTCCGTCTCCGCTCTTGGAACTACGCCGGACACGCTTCGCCGCAATGAGATTGGTGGCTTGCCTAGCCTCGCGGCGGCAGCCCGCCTGCGCCCTTTGGGCTGTGGCATCCTTCACTCGGCTATCGCGAGCGAAGCTTGCGGCTTGCCGAGCCGGAGCTCGCGGCAAAAAGTCCGCCTGCGCCCGTTGGGCTTCGGCGCGACATCCTTCTCTCGCTTCGCGAGCGAAGGATGGTGGGCGCGACAGGGATCGAACCTGTGACCCCTACCATGTCAAGGTAGTGCTCTCCCGCTGAGCTACGCGCCCTAGATGTCGTCTAGATCGGGTCGGGTCCCTATAACGGCTCAGGGGAGCCGGTGCAAGGACGGAAGGGGGCCGATTTAGGCCGCCAGCATCTTGTTCACTTCGCTGACCAATTCGCGCAAATGCACGGGCTTGGACAGCACCTTGGCGTTCTTGGGGGCGTCCGAATCCGAGTTCAGGGCGACCGCGGCGAAGCCGGTAATGAACATGATCTTGATGTCAGGGTCGAGTTCCGAGGCCCGGCGGGCGAGCTCGATGCCGTCCATCTCCGGCATCACGATGTCGGTGAGCAGCATCTCGAACGGCTCTTCCCGCAGCCGCTGATAGGCGGCCATGCCGTTATCGTGGGACGAGACCTGAAAACCGGCGTTTTCCAGCGCCTTGACCAGGAAACGGCGCATGTCGTTGTCGTCTTCGGCGAGCAGGATCTTTGGCATGGCGGAAATGTCGAATCCCCAGAGGATATCAGCAGAAGTCACTAAGCCCGACGGAGGGTAAATTTGGGGGTGAAAATCTTTACCCTGAGCCGGCTGTGCTTGCCGACCCCTTGTGAACCTGAAACCAGTTCGAAGCAATCGAGCCGTACCTGCCGGTCCCCACCTCGCTGCCCGCAGGGTTAAGACATGTTCCAGCGCAGATCTCATCTTTTCGCTTGGCAGGATGGTTGCGATTCCGGACAATGACGACACATAAGAGCCGCGTGATCGGCCGAATCAATGCGTTGAGGCCGGTGCGGGCTTGTTGGATCGCGCGGCGCCAAGGGCGAAGCCTGATTACCGAGGACGAAGCCTGACACCAAGGGACGAAGCCTGAGAAGATGACCCGGTTTGACGGCGACAAGTCGCCAGCGTTCGAGATCGTTGAGCCCGCGCAATGGCGCGCGCCGGTTATCTTCAACTCGCCCCATTCCGGCTCGACCTATCCGGACGAATTCCTCAGCGCCTCCAGGATCGACCTGCCGACGCTGCGGCGTTCCGAAGATTCCTTCATGGACGAGCTGATCGGCCATCTCAGCGAGCGCGGCTTTCCGACCGTGCGGGTCAACTTTCCGCGTTCCTATGTCGACGTCAATCGTGAGCCCTACGAGCTCGATCCCCGGATGTTCACCGGGCGCCTGCCGAGCTTTGCCAACACCCGCTCGATGCGGGTCGCCGGCGGGCTTGGCACCATTCCGCGCGTGGTCGGCGACGGCCAGGAGATCTATCGCGAGCGCATCCTGGTCGACGACGCGCTGGGGCGGATCGAGACGCTGTACAAGCCCTATCATCGCGCGCTGCGCCGGCTGATCAACAAGGTGCACCAGATGTTCGGCACCGTCGTGCTGGTCGACTGCCATTCGATGCCCTCGGTCGGCGTCTCCCGCGACGAGCCGCGCCGGCCCGACATCGTGATCGGCGACCGCTACGGCACCAGCTGCACGCCGCTGTTGCCCGACCGGGTCGAGGAGACTATGGCCGGGCTCGGCTATTCGATCGGTCGTAACAAGCCCTATGCAGGCGGCTTCATCACCGAGCATTACGGCAACCCGGCCAGTGGCCTGCACGCCGTACAGCTCGAGCTCAACCGCGCGATCTACATGGACGAGCGGCGGCGCGAGCGCAGCCCGCGCTTTGCGCAAGTGGCGTCGGACTTCGGCGTGCTCGCCGACGTGCTGGCGACCACGGTCCCGTTCGGCGATCTCGGCCCGTTCCAGGCCGCGGCGGAATAGGCGCGACGTTTTCTGCGAATGACTGTGTTGGGTGCGATCAGCGCGAACGCGTTTCGCGGCGCGCCTTGAAATGAAAGCCAAGGCTTAAAGACAAGGCTTGAAGAAATGAGAGGCTGAAAGAAAAAAGGGCCGCTTCTAATGAAGAAGCGGCCCAAGTCTAGGGAGGAAACGCCCAAGGAGGGCAGCAGTAACGCGAGAAGCGCTACCGCACCGCAACAATATGCGGCCGCGACGCACAAAGTGCAAGGGCTTTCGAGCGGTTTCCCATGCAATGAGGACATAGCTCGGTTGCTTCTAGAGAAACCCAGATTCAGTTCCTTTGATAAGGAAATTCAATGGGTTGATAGTCATTTGCATACCAACAAGGCAGGCCCGGAACTAAGATTTCAACTCAATGATCGATATTTGCCCAGCGGGTGTCTTCGACGAGGCGAACGCTTCCCGCATCCAAAATACCAGGGTGCAAAAGCAAGACAGCGCTGCACGATCCTTCCGATTTGAGCTAGGCAGGAGTGAGCTTCACCCGACTTTCGCTTTTTGAGGATACGCCGTGACGGTGATCGATTTCTCCGCCTTCATCGGACGGCTCGCCACCGCCTCCGGCGAAACCATCCTGCCGTTCTTCCGCACTTCGCTGTCGATCGAGGACAAGAGCAAGACCAGGGAATTCGACCCCGTGACCGAGGCCGACCGCGCTGCGGAGGCGGTGATGCGGCGTCTGATCAAGGCCAACTTTCCCCAGCACGGCATCGTCGGCGAGGAATTCGGCAACGAGCGCGAGGATTCCGACTACGTCTGGGTGCTCGACCCCATCGACGGCACCAAATCCTTCATCGGCGGCTTTCCGATCTGGGGCACGCTGATCGCGCTCCTGCACAAGGGCACGCCGGTCTACGGCATGATGCACCAGCCCTTCATCGGCGAACGCTTTTCCGGCGACAGCGGCTCGGCTCATTATAATGGCCCCTCCGGCGAGCGCCGGCTCCAGGTCCGGCGCTGTGCTTCGCTGTCGGAGGCGACGACCTACACCACCAGCCCGCTGCTGATGAACGAGCGCGACCGCGCCATCTTCGGCCGCATCGAGAAGGGCGCGCGGCTGTCGCGCTATGGCGGCGACTGCTACTCCTATTGCATGCTGGCGGCAGGTCACGTCGATCTCGTGGTCGAGACCGAGCTGAAGCCTTACGACATCGCAGCCCTGATCCCGATCGTGACCGGCGCCGGCGGCGTCGTCACCACCTGGGAAGGCAAGCCCGCGCAGGGCGGCGGCCGCATCGTCGCGGCCGGCGACGCCAGGGTTCACGAAGAAGCACTGAAACTGCTCAACGGATAAGCGCCTCAAAGGAGCCTGCATGAAAACCCGGCGTAGGCTCCTCCTCGCATTCCTGCTTCTGTTTCCGACACTGGCCTGCGCCCAGAATTTCCCGGCCAAGCCGATCAAGCTGATCGTGCCGTTTCCGGCCGGAGGCCCCAACGACATTATCGCGCGGGTGATCGGCCAGCGCATGTCGGAGCTGTCAGGGCAGCCGGTGCTGATCGACAATCGCGGTGGCCAGGGCGGCGTGCTTGGTACTGACGCGGTCGCCAAGAGCGCACCCGACGGCTACACCATCGCGATCTCCAGCGCCGGCGCGCTGGCGATCAGCCCGAGCATGGAAAGGGTCGCCTACGATACGCTCAACGACCTCACGCCGGTGACGCTGGTTGCGACCGTGCCGGAAATGCTCGTTGTAGCCGCCAACGTCCCCGCAAAGGACATCGCGGAATTGATCGCGCTCGCCAAGGCGCAGCCCGGAAAACTCAACTTCGCCTCCTCCGGCCCCGGCAGCCTGCCGCATCTCGCCGGTGAACTGTTCAAGCTGACGGCGAAGATCGACATCGTGCACGTGCCCTATCGCGGCGCGGCGCCGGCCGTGAACGATCTGCTGGGCCAGCAGGTGCAGATGACGTTCCTGGATCTCCCCGTGCTGCTGCCGCAGGTCAAGGCGGGCGCATTGAAGCCGATCGCGGTCGGCTCGGCCCAGCGTTCGCCGACCGCGCCTGACGTGCCGACCACCGCGGAAGCCGGCTTTGCCGATCTGCGCATCGAGAACTGGTACGGCATGGTGGCGCCGAAGGGCACGCCGAAGGAGATCGTCACCGCGCTGCATGATCTCGCCACGAAGGCGATGGCGGATCCCGCGGTGAAGGAAAAGCTCGCCGCCCAGGGCGCAACCCTGGTCGGCGATGAGCCGGAGCATTTTCGCACATTCATCGCAGACGAGATGAAGAAATGGGCGAAGGTGATCAAGGACGCAGGCGTGGAGACGGCGAAGTAGCGCAGAGCTCACACTGCCGCAGCCCTCAGATGCTCCACCAGCATCTTGGCCGGGCGCGGCAGCGTCTTGAAGCTTCGCGCGCAGATCACGAGTTTGCGGTTGGCCCAGCTATCGCGCAGGCGGACCATGGCGAGCGGCATCAGTTTTGCGCAGCGGCGGGCCGCGGCTTCCGGCACCAGCGCGACGCCGACATCGGCGGCGACCATCTGGCAGATCGCGTCGAAGTCACGCAGGCGCGCGCGGTAGTGCGGCCGCATGCCGAGCCGGGCGGCGTGCTTCGAAATATGCACCTGAAGCGCGGTGGCGCTGGTCAGCCCGACGAACTCGCAAGCACCCGCCTCCTGGAAATCGATCGCGCGGCGGCCGGCGAACGGGCCGCGCCTGGACGTCACCAACGTCAGGCGATCCTCGCTGAAGGCGAAGCGCTCGATATGATCGGGCAGCGCGTGCTCGGCGGCGAAGCCGAGATCGGCCGCGCCCGCAGTGATCGCGGCCGCGATGTCGGTGCTCTCGCGCTCCTCGATGTCGATGGCGACGTCGCGGTGCTCGCGCAGGAAGCCGGCGAGCGCCTTGGGCAGATGCTCCGAGAGGCCGGAGGTATTCGCGAGGAAATGCACGCTGGCGCGCACGCCGCTGGCAAAGCCGGCGAGATCGCCGCGCATGGCGTCGATCTGGTGAATGACGAGACGGGCGTGATCGAGCAGGCTCTCGCCGGCCGAGGTCAACTCAACGCCGCGGCGCCCGCGCTTGAGCAGCGCGACGCCGAGCGCATCCTCTAGCCCCTTGATGCGCGCGCTGGCCGAAGCCAGGGCAAGATGCGACCGCTCCGCACCACGGGTGATGCTGCGCTGGTCGGCGACCGCGATGAACAGCTGGAGGTCGACGAGGTCGAAACGCATCCCGGGTCCCTTCAGCCTTCGCTCCAGACGAAGGCTTTCTCCGTAAGCTACAGATTGTGCCGACGCGCGGCATCGGTCAATGTGCAGATATGATCGACCCGCTCCTCATTCTCATCGCCGCCGTCTTCCTGCTCGCCGGATTCGTCAAGGGCGTCGTCGGGCTTGGCCTGCCGACGGTGTCCATGGGACTGCTCGCCGTGAGCATGGCGCCGAGCCGCGCGATCGCCATCGTGATCGTGCCCGCCATCGTCACCAACATCTGGCAGACTTTCGTCGGCCCCCATTTGCGCGACATCCTGAGGCGGCTGTGGCCGCTGATGATCGGCACCGTGATCGGGTGCTGGCTCAATGCCGGCGCGCTCACCGGCCCGCATGCGCGCTACGGCACGATCGTGCTCGGCGTGCTCCTGGTCGTCTACGCGATCATCGGGCTGAACAAATTCCAGTTCCACGTTGCGCCAAAGAACGAGAAATGGGTCGGCGGCGTGGTCGGCGTGGTCACCGGCGTGATCTCGGCCTCAACCGGCGTGCAGGTGATCCCCTCGATGCCGTTCATGCAGGCGATCGGCATGGAGAAGGACGAGCTGGTGCAGGCGCTCGGCGTGTTCTTCACGACAGCGACACTGGCGCTCGCCTTCAACCTCACCGCGGGCGGATTGTTGACGCCGGCCAATGCAGTGCCGGGCGCCGTGGGCATGGCATGCGCGTTTGCCGGCATGTATATCGGCCAAACGGTGCGGGCGCGGATGCCGGCGGAAGCGTTTCGCCGCTGGTTCCTGATCGCGATGATCCTGCTCGGCCTCTATCTCGCCGGCAGCGCGCTGCTGAAGGAATTCGCGTAAAAGACGTTACCGCGTCTCCAGCATGGCGACGCGGATGCCGAGATAGATGAAGAGGCCGCCGAGGGCACGGTTGACCCAGGCGACCGCGCCTTCGGAGCTCCGCAAGCGGTGGGCGGCCTTTGCCGCGAACGCCGCCAGCACCAGGCACCACAGCGTTCCCGTGCAGATGAAGATCAGGCCGAGCGTCAGGAAGGCGAGCGGCTTGTGCGCCGAGTCGGCTGCGACGAATTGCGGCAGGAAGGCCAGGAAGAACAGCGCGACCTTGGGATTGAGCGCGTTGGTGAAGACGCCCTGGAGGAAAACCCGCCGCAGCGAGCTCTGCACCGGCTCGTCGACGGCCGAGGCCAGCACCGGGTGCAACCACAGCATCTGAAGCCCGGTCACGACGAGATAGGCCGCTCCGACCAGCTTCAGGATCGAGAACGCGGTCGACGAGGCCATCAGCAGGGCCGAAAGGCCGATTGCCGCGCCCGCGACATGGAAAAAGCAGCCGCAACTGATGCCCAGCGCGGCCGCGGCGCCACCTCGCCAGCCCAACTGCATGCTGCGGCCGATCACATAGACCGTATCAGGCCCCGGCGTGATGTTGAGCAGCACCCCCGACAGGACGAACAGCCAGATTTCGTGAATACCCAGCATGTGTGACGTGCCTCCGCCGCCCAACCGTGGCCCAAGAGGCCGGCTTAGTGGGTTCGCTCGTCCCCGTCCACTGCCGGGATTGCCGAGGATTTACCTCGAATTTGCAATGCGGTTCGTACTTTCGCTCGGCCTCATCTGCTCTATAAGGAACGGGTTCTTTGAACGCGGGATTCGAGGCGACTGCCACGCCGTGGCCGGTCCTCGATCTCTTCCAAGTCTCTTGCAAGTCTCTTGGAGCTCCGGAATATGGAAAGACGTCTGGCTGCCATTGTCTGCGCCGATGTCGCCGGCTATTCGCGCATGATGGGCACCGATGAGGCCGGCACCCATGCCGCCTTCAAGGCCCATCGCAGCGCGATCCACCCCATCATCCTCAATCACGGCGGCCGCGTCGTCAAAAACACCGGCGACGGCTTCCTGCTGGAATTCCCCTCGATCGTCGGCGCCACCGAGGCCGCGATCGCGATGCAGACGCTGATGGCGGAACGCAATCACCATCTGCCCGCCGATCGCGCCATGCAGTTCCGCCTCGGGATCCACATGGGTGACGTCATCGCCGACGAGGACGAGGTCTTCGGTGACGATGTCAACATTGCCGTCCGCCTCGAAGCCGTGGCGAGCCCCGGCGGCTTTGCGATCTCGGCCAAGGCCTACAAGGAGGCCGGCAAGCATCTCACCGTGCCGCTGCTCGATGCCGGCAACCACCGCTTCAAGAACATCAAGGATCCGATCGGGGTCTGGACCTGGACACCTGAGGGTGCACCGGCGCTTGCACCCGCGCTGAGGGAGGCATCCGCCCTCTCGCAGCAGTATCGCACCGCGATCGTCGGCGTGCTGCCTTTCGCCAATCTCAGCGACGCCCAGGACGAGTATTTTTCCGACGGCCTGACCGAGGATTTGATTCACGCGCTGTCGCTGCAATCCTTCTATCGCGTGCTGAGCCGCAACTCGACCTTCGTGTTCAAGGGCAACAACGTCAGCACCCGCCTGATCGCGCGGGAGATCGACGCCAGCTATCTGATCCAGGGATCGGTGCGGCGTGCCGGAGCCAAGATCCGCGTCACCGCCGAGCTGATCGCGCCGGAGACCGGCGAGCAGCTCTGGACAGGCCGCTACGACCGCGACATCGGCGATCTCTTCGCGATGCAGGACGAGATCACCACCAACCTGTCCGCCGCCATCGCCACCGAGATCGTCCGGGCCGAGGCCTCGGCGCCGGCGCGGCTCTCGACCGATGTCACGGCCTGGGACCGCTTCCTCAAGGGGCTGTCGCACTATTATCGGCAAACCAAGGAAGACCTGGCCATCGCCGTCGACCTGTTCCGGGAGGCCATCAGGCTCGAGCCCAAGCTGTCGATTGCACACGCCTATCTCGCCACGATCCAGATCCAGAGCATCCACTTCGGCTGGGTCAAGGGCACGCGCGAGATGTGGGCCGAGGCGATGAAGCTTGCCGAAACCAGCGTCCGGCTCGATCCGCGCTCGTCATTTGCGTTCTCGATCCTGTCCTGGACCCACGCGCTGGAGGGCCATTACGAGGCGGCGATGGATGCCGCCAAGCGCGCCGTCGCGCTCAATCCCTACGACAACGGCGCGCGCGGCGTGCTCGGCATCTGCCATTTCGCCATCGGAGAGCACCGCGAAGCGATCGAGCTGTTCTCGATGGCCGCACAGCGCGACAACAGCGATCCGCGCTACCAATGGGCCGCACTGAACGCCTTCAGCCATTATTTGCTGGGCCAATATGACGCAACCCTGTCATGGGCTCGAGAGCAACTCTACATCAACCCGAACCATTTGCAGGCGCTGGCAATCCGCGCCGCGGCGCTGGCGCAATTGGGGCGGGGCGACGAGGCGGTCGAGGCGACCCGCGTGCTCATGGGCAACTACCCGACCCTGAATGTCGACCGCCATTTGCGCAATTTCCACTGGAAGCGGCCCGAGGACCTCGCCCATTACCGCGCCGGACTCTTGAATGCGGGCGTGCCGCTCGGCAAACTGACCTTGGTCTCGAGCGACGTCAAACGCGTCGCCGAATCCTGAGGGCTAGCCGCGGCCACGCGGCAATGTCCCCTCCGCCTTTATTGACACGACAGTGAATTCAGCCACACTCCGCTACACGCTGAAGTAGTATAACGTGTTGTCGGTTTGTCAGGACTTTCCGCGCTCTATCGCCGCGTCTGTATTTCACGATTCGCCGTTTTCAGGATTTTGGGCCATGCATGACTCCGCTCCGAAGCCCCCCTTCGACCCTTCGATCCAGGTCTCGCCGAACAATCCCTGTCCATTCCTCCGCGGCCTCGTCGGCGAGGGGTTTGTCGACGGCGGAACCGTGCCGCTCGGCACGCTGTCGCAAACGATCGCGAATGCGAGCGGCGAGACCGGGCTGAAGAAGGTCTCGGCCCGCATCCAGGTCCGGGGCGTAGCGCTCATCGCGAACGGTCTGGGTCACATCCTGAAGAGCATATTTTCCGGCGCGCAGTTCGACGCGTTGCGTGGCGGCCCTCTCGACAAGCGCGGTGCCGGCTCGCGCGTCCTCGGCATCGACGGCAAGGTCGATGAGGACGAGCTTGCGCGGTTTGCGAGCTTCGGCCGGACCTACCAGGATCCGAACGGCGGCGGCTCCGAGCCGGGTCTCAACGCCTCGGAAATCGGCGTCTTCATGCGCGACAATCTCAAGCGGGCCGGCAGCGCCGCGCGCTGGTACTACCCCCTGCTGATGAAGTTCGAGTGGCCGATCCTCCTGAAGATCGTGGGCAAGGGCGCGGGTGAGGACCGCTATCTCAGCGTGGCCGACGTGCGCACTCTGTTCAACGAGCGGCAATTCCCTGCTCGCATCAACCAGCGGCTCGTATCGCAGCCTGTGCTGTCGACCTGCCAGCGCGTGGTGCGGGGCGCGCTCAAGGTTGCGGCCCTGCTGGTCGCCCTCGGTCTCGCCTTGCTCGTTGCGCTCGCCGAATTCCCCGACCAGGTTCGCGCGATGCTGCCGCAAAAGGGAATCCTCGTGAATCTCCTGCCGCCGCCCTTGCCTGCGGTCCCCGAGACAAAGGCGGCCTTTTGGCTCGAACAGAACTGGTCGCTGAAGGACAGGCACTGGTTTCACCATGCCAGCCAGGGCACCGCGACCTTCCCGGTGCCTTATGAATGGTTCATGGCCCTGGAGCAGCCGCGCCTGCATCTGTTCTCGCGGCCGGGCATGATGACGGACAGCGCCTATCTCGAGCGCTTCGGGTTCATCCCGAGCCCGCAGTCGATCCAGACCGATGCGACGTCACTGCGCCGCTTCGGCTACGCCAATGTCTACGAGACGACGCAGGTGCCGGACTGGTCGACCAGATGGACGCCGGCGGAGAACGTCGACGGCCTGCCGGTCGGCTTTGCACGGATGACCGGGGTCAGCGATCCCGCGACCGGCCGTCGCGAAGAGGACAAGATCGGGCTGACCTGCGCCGCCTGCCATACCGGCCAGATCCATTACCAGGGCGTGGACGTGCGTTTCGACGGCGGCCCGGCCATGACCGATCTGAAGAAGCTCGAGCTCTCCACCGGCCTGTCGATTGCCTACACGCTTTACGTGCCGTTCCGCTTCCAGCGCTTTGCCGATCGCGTGCTCGGCCCCGATGCCAGCAAGGCTGACCGCGCCGCGCTCAAGCAGAAGCTCGGCGCGATCGGCAACTTCCTGATCGACTGGGCGAAAACCCAGCAAAAGACGATTGAAGGCAAGAAGACCTGGAACGGCCGGCAGCAGAGTGACACCGAGGAAGGGTTCGGTCGCCTCGACGCTCTCAATCGCATCGGCAATCAGGTTTTTTCGCAGGATCTCGCGCTGAGCGGGCTTAAGGGTTTCGAGAAGAACCTGCACGCCCAGGACGCCCCGGTCAGCTATCCCCCGATCTGGACCGTGCCCTGGTTCAAGTTCGCCCAGTACGACGCCTCGATCGAGCAGCCGCTGATCCGCAACGCCGGCGAAGCCCTCGGCGTAACGGCGCTGCTCAACCTGTCCGACGCCTACCCTGAGGACAGGCTGTGGCGGTCCTCGGTTCATATCAACACCCTCGGCTGGATCGAGGACATGCTCAGGGGGCCCGATCCGTTCAAGACAGCTGATCCCTCTACCGGTCCGAAATTCGGCGGCCTGCTGGCGCCGAAATGGCCCTCGCAGATCCTCGGCGACAATTGGAGGCTCGATCAGAAGAAGGTCGACAATGGCCGCAAGATCTACGCGGAGATGTGTTCCGGATGCCATTTGCCGGCGATCGACACTCCGGCTTTCTGGTCGTCGGGCCATTGGGAGGCGAGCGGCGACAGCAAGGTGCTGAACGCGGTGACGATCCCCCTCGGCGAGATCAAGACGGATCCCGAACAGTCGCTCGTGCTCAGCAACAGGATCGTCGATTTGCCCGGCTTCCTGAAGGTGAATACGGCCGACCTCCAGAAATGGTGGCAATGCGACGTCTCGACCGCGAGCTCGCCGACCGAGATGGTGTATGCGCTCGGGCTGATGACGGTGGTGGATCTCGTCGCTCGCAAATGGATGGACGACGAGAAGACTCCGGACGCCGAACGAGCGAAATTGTGGAATCTCGCACGCAAGAACTGCCTCAATCCGGTGGGGGGAGCGCGCTATCGGGCACGTCCGCTGAACGGCATCTGGGCCACGGCGCCCTATCTGCACAACGGTTCGGTGCCCTCTCTCTACTGGTTGCTGAAGCCAGCAAGCGAGCGCCCGCAAAAATTCTGCATGGGCCGCCGCGACTATGATCCCGTGACCGTGGGCTTTGCGGTCACCGCCGACGAGAAGTGCAAGACGGGTGAAACCGAATTCTCGGTGGGGTCGGAGAAGGATCCGATCCAGGGCAACAGCGTGCTCGGCCATTCCTTCGAGCGCAAGCCGGGCGAGGAAAAACGTCCCGGCGTCATCGGCCGCGTGTTCAAGGACGACAACGAGCGCTACGATCTGATCGAGTATCTGAAGACGCTGTAGTAGGCCTTACCTCGCCCCGCTTGCGGGGAGAGGTCGGATTGCATCGAAGATGCAATCCGGGTGAGGGGGTACAGGTCTCTCGACGATCTTGCGTGCCGAGAGAGGCCCCTCACCCCAACCCTCTCCCCGTAAGAACGGGGCGAGGGAGCGCACCGTCGCTCCCCCTCACTTGAACAGCGGCGTGCCCGGCACGAAGGCGTCGAAGGCTGCCCAGAATTGGGAGCGGTAGCGGTCCTGCTCCTGGAGGATCTCGTGCTTGGCGCCGGCGATCACGAGATGGGAGCCGGCGCGCAAATGATAGGCGAACTCCTCGATCGCCGCGATCGAGACCACGGTATCGCTGGAGGCCGCCAGCATCAGGATCGGCTGACGGATCTCGGACGGGTAGTTTTTGCCCCTGAAGGTGTTCATCGCGCGGAAGGCGGTATCGGCCCAGGCGACCGTCGGTGACGCGAGCCCGAGGGTCGGATCCTCCTCAAGGATCGCGGCATTGCGCGCATAGCGCACGGGATCGCTGGTCAGCGGATTGTTGATGAAGGGATTAAGCCCGGTGATCTGGTCGGTGCCGCCGGGGACATAGCGGCCGCCCATCCCCAACACGCGCATCGTCTTCAGCAGAGCCCGCGCCGGAAACGAGGTGGCGCGGCCGGGCAGGTCGATCATCGGCGCCGACAGCACCATGCGGTCGAACCAGCGCTTGCCCGCATGCGCCACCCGCAGCATCACCGTGCCGCCCATCGAGTGGGCGAGCGCGAAGAAGGGCGGCGGGCAATCCGGCAGCACCACCTGCTGCACGAAGGTCTCGACGTCGATCTCGAAATCCGCGAAGTCGCGGACATAGCCCTTGCGTGGATCGCGCAGGCGACGCGAGGAGTGGCCCTGCCCGCGCCAGTCGATCATCGCCACCGCAAAGCCGCGGTCACGCAAATCGCGCACGGTCTCGAAATATTTCTCGATCTGCTCGCTGCGTCCGGTGAAGACGCAGACGGTGCCCTTGCGGTTCGCCGGCGGCGCCCAGCGCGCAAAGCGCAGCTCGACGCCATCGGGGGTTTTGATGGTGCCGCTGACGACGTCTTCGGGAACGGGATTGGATGGTATCGAGACCAGCGTCATGATGGGGAGGGCTTGGGCACGAAGTGCTGCAAATCAGGGGGCGGGAGCGCCGAAAAGGCTAAGTATCCGCCCTCTTGAACGCCGTTCTCCTCAACCCATATCACCTTGGTGCAGGCCGCTACCAGTGTTTCGGAACCGGAACATCAGGCTGCACACAGACGAAAGCCCGGCCCGATTGGCGGGCGGGTTACTCAAACAGTCGCTCAATGGAGGACTTGACCATGCGTACCTACGACCTCACCCCCTTCTACCGTTCCACCGTCGGCTTCGACCGCCTCTTCAACCTGCTCGACCAGGCCGGTTCGGACGGCAGCCCCGGTTATCCCCCCTACAACATCGAGCGCACCGGCGAGAACGACTACCGCATCACCGTTGCGGTCTCGGGCTTTGCCAAGGATGAGCTCTCCATCGTCGCGAAGGAAAACACGCTGACGATCAAGGGTGAGAAAGTCGCCAACGAGAACTCGAAGGCCGAAGTGCTGTACCGCGGCATCGCCGCGCGTGCCTTCGAGCGCGCCTTCCAGCTTGCCGACTTCGTGCAAGTGAAGAACGCCTCGCTCGAGAACGGGCTGCTTCACGTCGACCTCGTCCGTGAGATTCCCGAAGCGAAGAAGCCCCGCCAGATCGCGATCAACACCGGTGCGCAAGGCGCACAGGTGATCGAGAACTCGGTAGCCGCGTAAATCACGTCGGCCACTTCCAGGTTGCGAAAACGCCCCGGTGCCCCGGGGCGTTTTTTTGTTGGGCTCTCCTCGTCCCGGCGAGAGCCGGGGAATCCTGCCGCGAGTTCGATCAATCGTGCGCGGAAGAAATACCGAACGACGGATCTGCCATACCTTGCCTGAGGATGGTCTCGGCCGTCGCCGGGACGTCACCGATTGCTGAACGGCCGTGCTGGACTGTTGCGCCGCATCACAGAGCGGTGAATTGGCGTAACGCCGTCGGCCCGCGCGTCGTCCTTTGGCTATCGCACCCAAAACAAGACGGAGAACGATCATGACTTTCTGGCGCAGCTTTTTCGTCGCCGCGAGCCTGCTGGCGGCCCCGCTCACGCTCGCTCATGCGCAGACGCCGCAGACCGTCAAGGCCAAGAACGTCGTGCTGGTGCACGGCGCCTGGGCCGACGGCTCAAGCTGGTCGGAAGTGATCCTGATCCTCCAGGCCGCCGGCCTCAACGTAACTGCCGTGCAAAATCCGTTGTCGTCGCTTGCGGACTCCGTCGAGGCGACCAAGCGCGTGCTGGCCGAACAGGATGGCCCGACCGTGCTGGTCGCGCATTCCTGGGGCGGCACCGTGATCAGCCAGGTCGGCACCGACCCGAAGGTCAGCGGCCTCGTCTATGTCGCCGCACGGGCGCCCGATGCCAACGAGGATTTCGTCGCGCTGTCGAAGCAGTTTCCGGCGGGACCGGCACGCGCCGGCGTCGTCGAGCGCGACGGCTACACAAAACTCTCGGAAGACGCCTTCCTGAAGTATTTTGCCAATGGCGTGAGGCCGGAGCAGGCCAAGCAGCTCTACGCCGTGCAATGGCCGACCGCCGCCTCGATCTTCGCCGGTCGCACCACCGAGGCAGCATGGCACTCCAAGCCGAGCTGGTACGCGGTGTCGAAGAACGACTACACCATCAATCCCGATCTCGAACGCTTCCTCGCCAAGCGCATGAACGCAACCACGATCGAACTCGATGCCGGCCACCTCTCGCTGGTGTCGCATCCGAAGGAGGTGGCGAATTTGATCCTGGAAGCGGCGGGGTATGGCCGGAGCTGAGCGGCGGTTGTCATAGTGCAAGGGCGCCTGAGTGCTCAGGCGCCTTTGCTTTTGTTCCACTCTCTCCCCAACGTCGTCCTGGCGAAGGCCAGGACCCATTGCCCCAGGGAGGAGTTTGGCGAAAATTCGGAGTTCGGTACTCCCGCGTCATTCAAATGATGCACCTCGCGGTATGGCTCCTGGCCTTCGCCAGGACGACACCGTTGGTGTGATGCGGGCCATCGCATCAAACGCCCGCGCTTAGTCCAGCCCCTGTGCCGCCGGCATCTCCTGCGTAGGCAGGATCGTCGCGGCAGGCTTGACCTGACCCACAGTTGGCGCGGCGGCTTGCGGTGCGACCTCAGCGGGCTTGGACGGCACGGCGGCCGCGGTCTGCGTCACAGGCTGTGCCTGCGGCGCCTGGGCCTGCGGCGTCGCAGGCTCGGCCGGCTTGGCGGCGACGACCGGGGCCTCACGCGGCGGAGCCGCCTTGGGCAGCGGCACGGAGCGGCTGGCGACATGCGGGATCGGAGCCGGTGGGCGGGGCGGGCCACTGCGGACCATGGTCGGCGGCGGCAGCGCACTTTGCGGGCGGTAAGGTGCAACCGCAGGCTGCTCGTAGCCCGGTGCCATGCCGTAGGCGTCGGCAGCCGGCATGAAGCGCAAGATCCTTCCGTCGCGGGCATCGATCACGAGCCGGCCGTCCTCGCCGCGGCGGTCGATCACCGCGATGGTGTAGACACCGCCGCGCAGGCGCGGGATGCCCAGTGGAGAGAAGCCGTTCTCGCGCAGCACCGCGTAGACCTCGGTCGATGGCAGCAGCACCGGAGCCGGCCCACGCTCTTCGTAGCCATAGCCGTAGCGCGGCGGCGGCGGCGCTGCCTCCGGTGGCGCATAGGGTCCGTCGAAATCCGAGACTGCGATCATCGCCCCTCGCGCTGGAACTTGCGCTTGAGCGGCGGTCGCGGCCAGCGCCAGCGCGGCGGCAGCCATCCATCCTGTGAAAAACTTCATGATCGAGACGCTCCTGTCAGGCCCCCGGATGGATCGCGCTCTTTCGCTTCTTGCGGCGTGGCGCGGCTTCCGAAGGGTTGATCCGAAGCTTCATTGGGGATTCCGGCGTCGGCGGGGCCGGATCAGGGCGCGTTTGCTTCAAAAGCGGGGCCGCGCAACTTTTGGAAAGCGATTGATTGATCTATGGGGAATCGGGACTTGCGCGCGCTTGTGTGATAGACAAAAATTTGGCAAGGTGACGGTTAGGACAGGAAGACTGTCTCAATTTTGCTTGCGGTTCCGGCATAGGGATTGCAACGAAAGTCGGTGCTTTCGAGCGCCAAGAAGGCAACAGGCAAAGCCGTTCTCGGGGACGAAGAACGCCTTGGCCTGAATTTAAGAAAATGCGGCTCGCAAGCGGACGAGCGGTGACCCAGAAGCGGGTGCCGCGGGACGCCCAAGGTGCGCCGAAGATGGCGGTGAGGCAGCTTGCCGCATGGAGAGGACGAGAACATGAACGGGTCGCAAGTCGAGCGCGGAAACATCGTGGCAGAACAACTGTCGGCGACGGTCGCCTCGAAAACGACCGATCCGATTCAGGAACACAATTCACGGCCGCCGGCCGTAGGTCTCTACGATCCGAGCCTGGAAAAAGATTCCTGCGGCGTCGGCTTCATCGCCAACATCAAGGGCCAGAAGTCCCACGAGATCGTCGCGGACGCGCTCAGCATCCTCTGCAACCTCGAGCACCGCGGCGCCGTCGGCGCCGACCCGCGCGCCGGTGACGGCGCCGGCATTCTGGTGCAGATCCCGCACGCTTTCTTCAGCCGCAAGGCGAAGGAGCTCGGCTTCGCACTGCCCAATCCCGGCGAATACGCCATCGGCGCGTTGTTCATGCCGCGCGACACCGCCTGGCGCAACGTCATCAAGAGCATCATCGCCGACCAGATCAAGGAAGAGGGCCTGACGCTGCTCGGCTGGCGCGACGTGCCGACCGACAATTCCTCGCTCGGCGTCACCGTGAAGCCGACCGAGCCCGCCTGCATGCAGGTGTTCATCGGCCGCAACGGCACCGCCAAGACCGAGGACGATTTCGAGCGCCGGCTTTACATCCTGCGCAAGTCGATCTCGCAAGCGATCTATCAGCGTCGCGACCGCGGCCTCGCCGGCTATTATCCGTGCTCGATGTCCTGCCGCACCGTGATCTACAAGGGCATGTTCCTCGCCGACCAGCTCGGCAAGTACTATCCCGATCTGCACGAAAAGGACTTCGAGAGCGCGCTGGCGCTCGTTCACCAGCGCTTCTCGACCAACACCTTCCCGGCGTGGTCGCTGGCGCATCCGTACCGCATGATCGCGCATAACGGCGAGATCAACACGCTGCGCGGCAACGTCAACTGGATGGCGGCGCGCCAGGCCTCGGTGAGCTCCGAGCTGTATGGCAAGGACATCAACCGGCTCTGGCCGATCTCCTACGAAGGCCAGTCGGACACCGCCTGCTTCGACAACGCGCTGGAATTCCTGGTGCAGGGCGGCTACTCGCTGCCGCACGCCGTCATGATGATGATTCCGGAGGCGTGGGCCGGCAATCCCTTGATGGATGAGAAGCGCCGCGCCTTTTACGAATATCATGCCGCCCTGATGGAGCCGTGGGACGGCCCCGCTGCGATCGCCTTCACCGACGGCCGCCAGATCGGCGCCACGCTGGACCGCAACGGCCTTCGGCCGGCGCGCTATCTCGTCACCAAGGACGACCGCATCGTGATGGCGTCCGAGATGGGCGTGCTGACGATTCCCGAGGACCAGATCATCACCAAGTGGCGCTTGCAGCCCGGCAAGATGCTGCTGGTCGACCTCGAGCAGGGCCGCCTCATCCCCGACGACGAGATCAAGGCCGAGCTCGCCAGAAGCCATCCCTACACGGAGTGGCTGGAGCGGACCCAGATCGTGCTGGAAGAGCTGCCGAAGGTGCCGACCACCGGCGTGCGCTCCAACCTGTCGCTGCTCGATCGCCAGCAGGCGTTCGGCTACAGCCAGGAAGACATCACCATTCTGATGACGCCGATGGCCTCAACCGGCGAGGAAGCCGCAGGCTCGATGGGCAACGACACGCCGATCTCGGCGCTGTCGGCCAAGGCCAAGCCGCTGTTCACCTACTTCAAGCAGAACTTTGCGCAGGTCACCAACCCGCCGATCGACCCGATCCGCGAGGAGCTGGTGATGAGCCTCGTCTCCATCATCGGACCGCGGCCGAACCTGTTCGACCTGCAAGGGCTTGCCACCACCAAGCGTCTCGAAGCGCGCCAGCCGATTCTGACTGACGCGGACCTCGAAAAGATCCGCTCGATCTCCGAGGTCGCCGAGTCGCACTTCAAGTCGCGCACGCTGGACACCACCTTCCACGCCGGCCTCGGCGCGGCCGGCATGGACCAGGTGCTGGACGAGCTCTGCGCACGCGCCGAGAGCGCAGTGCGCGAGGGCGTCAACATCATCATCCTGTCCGACCGCATGGTCGGCACCGATCGGGTTCCGATCCCGTCGCTGCTGGCCTGCGCCGCCGTGCATCATCATTTGATCCGCACGGGATTGCGCACCTCGGTCGGCCTTGTCGTCGAATCCGGCGAGCCGCGCGAAGTGCATCACTTCGCCTGTCTCGCCGGCTACGGCGCGGAAGCGATCAATCCTTATCTGGCGTTCGAGACCATCATCGCGATGAAGGACCGCCTGCCCGGCTCGCTCGACGACTACGAAATCGTCAAGCGCTATATCAAGTCGATCGGCAAGGGCCTGCTCAAGGTGATGTCCAAGATGGGCATCTCGACCTACCAGTCCTATTGCGGCGCGCAGATCTTTGACGCCATCGGCCTGAAGGCGGAATTCGTCGGAAAATTCTTCGCCGGCACGCATACCCGCGTCGAGGGCGTCGGTCTTGGCGAGATCGCCGAAGAGGCGGTGCGCCGTCATGCCGACGCGTTCGGCGATGCGCTCGTTTACAAGACTTCGCTCGATGTCGGCGGCGAATATGCCTATCGCAGCCGCGGCGAGGACCATGCATGGACCGCCGAGTCGGTGGGGCTGCTGCAGCACGCCGCGCGCGGCAATTCGCTGGAACGCTACCGCGCCTTCGCGAAGATCCTCAACGAGCAGTCGGAGCATCTCCTGACGCTACGCGGCCTGTTCCGGATCAAGAACGCGGACGAAGAGAAGCGCAAGCCGATACCGCTCGACCAGGTCGAGCCGGCCAAGGACATCGTCAAGCGTTTCGCCACCGGCGCGATGAGCTTCGGCTCGATCTCGCGCGAGGCGCACACCACGCTCGCGATCGCCATGAACCGGATCGGCGGCAAGTCGAACACCGGCGAAGGCGGCGAGGAAGCCGACCGTTTCAAGCCGCTGCCGAACGGCGACAGCATGCGCTCGGCAATCAAGCAGGTCGCCTCGGGCCGCTTCGGCGTCACCACGGAGTATCTCGTCAACTCCGACATGATGCAGATCAAGATGGCGCAGGGCGCCAAGCCCGGCGAAGGCGGCCAATTGCCCGGCCACAAGGTCGACGCGACCATCGCCAAGGTCCGGCATTCGACGCCTGGCGTCGGCCTGATCTCGCCGCCGCCGCACCACGACATCTACTCGATCGAGGATCTGGCGCAGCTCATCTACGACCTCAAGAACGTCAACCCGGACGGCGCGGTCTCGGTCAAGCTCGTCTCGGAGATCGGCGTCGGCACGGTGGCGGCGGGCGTCGCCAAGGCGCGCGCCGACCATGTCACCATCGCGGGCTTCGAGGGCGGCACCGGCGCTTCGCCGCTAACCTCGATCAAGCACGCCGGCAGCCCCTGGGAGATCGGCCTCGCCGAAACCCACCAGACGCTGGTGCGAGAGCGGCTGCGCAGCCGCATCGTGGTCCAGGTCGACGGCGGCTTCCGCACCGGCCGTGACGTCGTGATCGGCGCGCTGCTCGGCGCCGACGAGTTCGGCTTCGCCACCGCGCCCTTGATCGCGGCCGGCTGCATCATGATGCGCAAGTGCCATCTCAACACCTGCCCGGTCGGCGTCGCGACCCAGGACCCCGTCCTGCGCAAGCGCTTCACCGGCCAGCCCGAGCATGTGATCAACTACTTCTTCTTCGTCGCCGAGGAGGTCCGCGAGCTCATGGCCTCGCTCGGCTTCCGCAGCTTCAACGAGATGATCGGCCAGGTGCAGCTGCTCGACCAGACCAAGCTGGTCGCGCACTGGAAGGCCAAGGGCCTCGACTTCTCGAAGCTGTTCGTCAAGCAGAAGGAAGAGAAGGGCCAGAAGATCTATCACTCCGAGCGCCAGAACCATCATCTGGAAGCGGTGCTCGATCGCACGCTGATCGAGCAGGCGACGCCTGCGCTCGACCGCGGTGCGCCGGTGAAGATCGAGGCCAAGATCAACAGCACCAACCGCTCCGCGGGCGCGATGCTGTCGGGTGCGGTCGCCAAGATCTACGGCCATGCCGGCCTGCCGCATGAGACCATCCATGTCAGCCTCAAGGGTACCGCCGGCCAGGCCTTCGGCGCGTGGCTGGCGCAAGGCGTCACCTTCGAGCTCGAAGGCGAAGCCAACGACTATGTCGGCAAGGGCCTCTCGGGCGGCAAGATCATCGTCAAGCCGCCGGCCAACAGCGGCATCGTGCCGGAAGAGAGCATCATCGTCGGCAACACCGTGATGTACGGCGCCATTCAAGGCGAGTGCTACTTCCGCGGCATCGCCGGCGAGCGTTTTGCCGTGCGCAATTCCGGCGCCGTGGCGGTGGTCGAGGGCGCAGGCGACCATTGCTGCGAATACATGACCGGCGGCATCGTGGTCGTGCTCGGCAAGACCGGGCGCAACTTCGCGGCCGGCATGTCCGGCGGCATCGCCTATGTGCTGGACGAGACCGGCGACTTCGACAGGCTGTGCAACATGGCGATGGTCGAGCTCGAGCCGGTGCTGTCGGAAGAGCTGATCAACGCCGGCACCTATCACCACTCCGGTGACCTCGAGGCGCACGGCCGGGTCGACGTGTTCAAGGACCTGCTCGCCTCCGACGTCGAGCGGTTGCACGTCCTGATCACGCGCCATGCCAAGGCAACCGGCTCCAGGCGTGCCGCCGACATCCTGGCCAACTGGAAGGACTGGCTGCCCAAATTCCGCAAGGTGATGCCGGTCGAATACCGGCGCGCGCTGCGCGAGATGGCCGCCAACGCGGACGCCGAGCCGAAAATCGCGATCGGGGCCTGAGCATCACACCCCGTCATTGCGAGCGTAGCGAAGCAATCCAGACTTTCTCCTCTGATGCGGACTGGATTGCTTCGAAGCTCACGCTCCTCGCAATGACGACGAGAGAGAAACACAACGAATTTAAGCGGCAGGGACTTCGGGTTTAATGGGCAAGATCACGGGTTTTCTCGAAATCGAACGGCATGACCGCAAGTACACCCCGGTCGCCGAGCGCGTGAAGCATTTCCACGAGTTCGTCGTTCCCCTCTCCGAGAAGGAAACGCGCGACCAGGCCGCGCGCTGCATGAACTGCGGCATTCCCTATTGCCACGGCACCGGCTCGGTCGCGCCCGGCACGCCCGGCTGCCCGGTCAACAACCAGATCCCGGACTGGAACGACCTCGTCTATCAGGGCAACTGGGAAGAAGCCTCGCGCAATCTGCACTCGACCAACAATTTCCCGGAGTTCACGGGACGCATCTGTCCAGCGCCGTGTGAAGCCTCCTGCACGCTCAACATCGACGACAACCCCGTCACCATCAAGACCATCGAATGCGCGATCGTCGACCGCGCCTGGGACAATGGCTGGCTGAAGCCGGAAGTGGCGACCGTGAAGACCGGCAAGAAGGTCGCGGTGATCGGCTCGGGTCCGGCCGGCATGGCCTGCGCGCAGCAGCTCGCGCGCGCCGGCCACGACGTGCATCTGTTCGAGAAGTTCGCCAAGGCCGGCGGCCTGCTGCGCTACGGCATCCCCGACTTCAAGATGGAAAAGAACGTCATCGACCGCCGCGTCGCGCAGATGGAAGGCGAAGGCGTCACGTTCCACTACAACAGCCATGTCGGCGTCGACGGCAATGTCGATCCGCGCGAGATGCTCAACGAGTACGACGCCGTGGCGCTGACCGGCGGCGCCGAAGCCCCGCGCGACCTGCCGATCCCCGGCCGCGACCTTGCCGGCATCCACTACGCGATGGACTTCCTGCCGCAGCAGAACCGCCGCGTGTCCGAGGAACCGCTGGGCGGCGTCCAGGAGATTCTGGCCGCCGGCAAGCATGTCGTCGTCATCGGCGGCGGCGACACCGGATCCGACTGCATCGGCACCTCGTTGCGCCAGGGCGCGCTCTCCGTGACCCAGCTCGAGATCATGCCCGCCCCGCCGGAGCACGAGAACAAGGGCCTCACCTGGCCGAACTGGCCGCTCAAGATGCGGACGTCCTCCAGCCAGGCCGAAGGCGCGGTCCGCGAATTCGCCGTGCTGACGCAGAAGTTCACCGGCGAGAACGGCAAGGTGAAGAAGCTGCATTGCGTGCGCGTCGACGACAAGTTCAAGCCGATCGCCGGCACCGAGTTCGAACTCGACGCCGACCTCGTCCTGCTCGCGATGGGCTTCGTCCATCCCGTGCACGAAGGACTGCTCAAGATGCTCTCGGTCGAGCTCGACCCGCGCGGCAACGTCAAGGCCAACACGCTCGACTATCAGACCTCGCGCCCGAACGTGTTCACCGCCGGCGACATGCGCCGCGGCCAATCGCTGGTGGTCTGGGCCATCCGCGAGGGCCGGCTGTGCGCCAGGTCGATCGATACGTTTTTGATGGGGAAGACGGATCTGCCGCGCTGAGTTGGGGCGAGCTGCCACCGCTTAAGGCAGACAAACAATCCGCTGTCGTCCTGGCGAAAGCCAGGACCCATACCGCGGAATCTCTCGATGGTAGACGGCGCTAATCCCGAGCGATCAGTCTTCGCCAAATCACTCCTGGGGTAATGGGTCCTGGCTTTCGCCAGGACGACAGCTGAGGTTTGGCTTCATTAGGAGCCTACGGTCAGGTGCCCGCTAATTCTGCAACCTCACCCCCACCATCACCACCGTCCCCTGCGAGCTTGACCCCGGCTGGTTCGAATCCAGGATGTCGTGGCGCAGCGTGCCCTTGATCCAGATGTTGCGGTTGAGCTTGTAGATCAGATTGCTTTCGAACGAGTAGGTCTTGTCGTTGCGATTCTGGCCCTGGTAGTCGTAGGTGCCGTAGGTGAACTTGCCCACGGCCGTAAGCCAGCGGCGGAAGTCGTGATCGACTTCGGCGGCGTAGGTGTGCACCAGCACGCCGGAGGAGCCGGGGATGGTGGTCTCGGCGATCTGCGTGTCGGTGGCGAATTTCACCGTGGTCAGGCCGCTTGCATTCCAGATCAGCGAGCCCGAGGTCAGGAAGCCCGCGAGCTGGCTGAGGCGCGGATCGACATAGTTGCGCGCGGAATAGCCGACCGAGACCTCGCCGGTGAGGATGCGCGAGAACTCGAAGGACGTGCCGACCTTGGCGTAGCCGCCGTTCGAATCGCGGAAGAAGCCGTTGCGGTCGGCGGCCTGGTCGTGGACGCGGGTGTCGCCCTGGATCTCGACGAACGGCTTCAGGCCCGGCTTCAGCTCGTAGGAGAAGCGCCCCACGCCGCCATACTGGTTGAAGTCGCGGTCATCGTTGCTGAAGGTCGAGCCGTCGGTGAGTTTTGAGTTGGTGTAGGCGGTGCGATCCGCGGTGGCGCCGGCCGCGACCTGGAATCGGTTGAAGGTCTGGTCGAAGCCGACGGTCGTGCCATAGGTCGCGTAAACAGGATATTTCTGCAGGCCGGCCTGCACGTTCGGGCTGCCGGGATTATCGGTGGCGAGCCGCAGGCGCAGCTGCGTGGTCAGCTTGAGATCGCGATTGACGTCGATGCGGCCGTCGATGTGGCCGTTGAAGTCGGGGCGGTCGACCTCGACCGGCGAGGGCGAGGCAAAGCCGTCGATCGTCGCCGGCATGTTGTTGGTGTAGCCCGAGAACGAGCCGCGCAGATCCGCGACCAGCGCGTGGCGCTCCCAATCGGACGCCACGAGCAGGTCGGGCGCAACGACATAGGCCGGCGAGCCGACCGGCTTGTTCAAACGCGCCGGGTTGGTGTCGTAGCCGGTGGAGAGTTCGAGCCCCCCCTTGATCAGGAAGCTGCCGGCATAGTCGCCGACCGCGCCGAACGCATCCTCGTCGAGCTTGAGGCGGCGGCGCAGCGGCTGGCCGGGCACGTTGCCGGCCAGTGCCGGCGGGACCGGTGTCTTGTGCGCGGTCTCGGACGGCGGCGGCGCGATGCGTGGCGGACCGAGCGTTCGCTCCGGCGTTGCCGGCGGCACCGGCGAGCCGGGTCCGACCGGACGCTTCGGCTTCGGCTGTCCGGGATGGAGCTTGGGCTGCTGTCGCTTACGGTTGAGCGAATCGTAGCCGGAGGCGCTGGCGCCATTGGCTGCGGGCAGGCCGTAGATCGGGACCTGGTTGGTCGGATTTTGGTTGTTCGGGGTCTGGCCTGGGCGCGCCGGCGCCTGCTGGCGCTTGCGCAAATCGGCATTGGGATCGGGCAACGTCGGCAGCGCATCCGACGGTGCCTGCGGCACGCCCGCGGTGCGGCGCGTCGGGAGCGTGTCGGGCGAGGCGAAGCCACCGCGGTTGGGACTGAACAGGTCGGGGGTGAGGCTCTGGGCGGCTCCGGGGGCGCTTCCAAGGACCGTCAGCGCAAAGCACGGCAAAGCCGCGCGCAGGAAATGCGCGCGTTTGCTCCGGCTCGTGCCTGGAGACGACCCCACGATGGAAGAACTCCAACGAAATCAAACACTTTCGCGATTGTCCCCACCGATCGGCAGGAACTATCGTTAATGGAGTTAAAACAATTATGGTTAACGACCGGTTGAGGGCTGGGGAGCCCTCGTCGCCTCGAAGGCCCTGGCGTGCTAAGCAGACGCCAACGGGCAAACACCCCTCCTCCCTGGACCAGAACATGCCGAGTTCGAAACCGCTGATGACCCAATCATCCGGCCCCATTCCCGACAGTGTCGAATCCGCACTCCGCACCCTGGAAACGGAAAGCGGCGGCATCAACGCGCTCGCCGCCGCCCTGCGCGGCCCGCTTGGCGCGAGCTTCGCCAAGGCGGTCGATCTGATCCGCAACGCAAAGGGCCGCGTCATCGTCACCGGGCTCGGCAAGTCGGGTCATATGGGCCGCAAGATCGCGGCAACGCTGGCCTCGACCGGCACGCCCGCCTTCTTCGTCCACGCTGCCGAAGCCGGTCATGGCGACCTCGGCATGATCACGCCCGACGATGTCATCATGGCGCTGTCCTGGTCCGGCGAGCAGCCGGAGATGAAGACGCTGGTGAACTATTCGGCCCGGTTCGCCATTCCCATGATCGCGGTGACGTCGAACGCGGCGTCCTCGCTGGGACAAGCCGCCGACATCGTGATCGAGCTGCCGAAGGCGCGCGAGGCCTGCCCGCACAATCTGGCGCCGACCACCTCGACCCTGATGCAGGCCGCGATCGGCGATGCCATCGCGATCGCGCTGCTCGAAGGCCGCGGCTTCACCGCGCTGGAGTTCGCGCATTTCCACCCCGGCGGCAAGTTAGGGGCGATGCTGAAATTCGTCCGCGACTACATGCGCACGGGTGCGGAGATCCCGGTCAAGCCGCTCGGCACCAAGATGTCGGACGCGGTGATGGAGATGTCGGCCAAGGGTCTCGGCTGCGTCTGCATCGTCAACGATGCGGTCGAGGCCGTCGGCATCATCACCGATGGCGATTTGCGCCGCCAGATGCGGCCGGACCTGCTGGCGGCGTCGGTCGACGACATCATGACCAGGCAGCCAAAGACCGTGCCGCCCTCGATGCTCGCCACCGAGATGATCGAGGTGCTGAACACCCGCAAGATCACGACGCTGGTCGTGACCGAGGCGGACAAGGTGGTGGGCATTGTGCATCTGCACGATCTGCTGCGGGCGGGCGTGGCGTAGCGCCGCCCTTCTCCTCCGTCATTGCGAGCGCAGCGAAGCAATCCAGACTGTCACCGCGGAAGCATCCTGGATTGCTTCGTCGCAAGAGCTCCTCGCAATGACGGCGGTTAGAGCGGCGCTGGAAACCGCGCCGCCGTTTCTTCCAGCGGAAGCCGTAGCCCGTTCGCCAGATACGACACCGTGCGGTAGAAGCCGCAGAGCAGCATGATCTCCAGGATCTGCGCCTCGTCGTAATGCGCCGACAGCGCGGCGAACTCGGCGTCGTCAAAGGTCGCGCGGTGATGCAGCGCGTCGACGGCGGCGATCAGCGCCTGCTCGGCCGGGGACCAGCACGACGACGCCGCATCGCCCTGCACGGTCGCCCGCACCTCCGCCGCGCTGAACCCCGCCGGCGCGGCGAAGATCGCGACATGCACGCCCCATTCATATTCGCATTTGTTCAGCGCGCAGGTACGGTCGATCACGATCTCGCGCTGGCGCAACGACAGCGGGCCGGGATCGAGCAGGCCGCCGGCGCGAAACTTGTCCCAGGCGCGGGTGTGGCCCGCCATCATCCGGAACAGCAGCAGCGGCGGCGCACCGCGCATGATGCGGTCGAACTGCGCCTGGATCTCTGGGGGATAAGGCGGGGTGAGCGGGGCAATACGCGGTGTGGCCTGGGACATCGGCCGCCTCTCTTGCTACATTTATTGTAGCAGTACGCTACACTATTTGTAGCATCACGCAAGAGGACGACGATGGCGAAACAGACCACTTCGAGATCGCGCGGCGTCCGTGGCTCGCGCACCGCGCGGCCGGTCATGGTGCTGCTCGACCTCCTGGGACGACGCTGGAGCCTGCGAATCCTGTGGGAGCTGCGCGACGCCCCCCTCACCTCGCGCGCATTGCGAGCGGCCTGCGACGAGGCCTCGCCGACGGTGTTGCAGGTGCGGCTGGACGATTTGCGCGAGGCCGGGTTCGTGGAGCTGGGCGAAGCCGGCGGTTACGGGCTGACGGCGCTGGGGCGGGAATTGTGCGAGACGTTCATGCCGCTGCATAGGTTTGCGGAGCGGTGGAAAAAGAGCTGAGACGCCGGTCATCTCCCTCTCCCCGTTCTTACGGGGAGAGGGTTGGGGTGAGGGGCTGCCTCCGCAAATTCTGTGACAGCTGCCTTCGCCGAGGCTCCCCCTCACCCGGATTGCATCTTCGATGCAATCCGACCTCTCCCCGCAAGCGGGGCGAGGTAAGATAAGACTAAGCCGCCGCCACCGTCAGATTCGCACCGTCGACCTGCACCACCTTCACACGCGTGCCCGCCGGCGTATCAGGACCTGCGACGCGCCAGACGGTGTCGCCGATGCGCATGGTGCCGTTGCCGTCAACGATCGGCTTCTCCAGCGTGAACTCGCGGCCGAGCAGCGCATCCGCGCGCTTGTTGAGGAAGGGGCTGGCGGCAATTGCATCCGGCTTCGGCCGGGCGAGCCGGCGCCATACCGGCACGGCGGCGGCGGCGAAGATCGCGAACATCACGAGCTGGATCTGCCAGGATATCGCTACTCCGAACGAGATCAGCCCGACCAGCAGCGCGGCGAGCCCGAGCCAGAACAGGAACACGCCCGGCGCCAGCACCTCCAGCGCCATCAGGATGAAGCCGAAGATCAGCCAGTTCCAGGTGCCGAGCGATACGAACATGTCGGTCATGACACGACCTCTTTGAAATGGCGCATGCCCTCCGCGCAAACGCGTTCCGCGTTTGTCGCGAGGGAAAACCGCTGTCCACTTTTCCGGGGCATGCGCTTTAGCCCTGCCGCGGCGGCACCGCCGGCGGCGTCGGACTTGACGACGGCACCGAGCCGCGGCGGGCGGCGGCGGCCGCGGATGCCGCACTCTCGCCGAACGTGGCTTTCGCGATCTCGCCGATGCCAGCGAGCGAGCCGAGCATGCTGGTGGCTTCGATCGGCAGCATGATGATCTTCTGGTTCGGCGAGTCCGCGAACTGGCCGAACGCCTTGATATATTTGTCGGCGATAAAATAGTTCAGCGCCGCGACGTCGCCCTTGGCGATGGCTTCACTGACCATCTGCGTCGCCTTGGCCTCGGCTTCCGCCGACCGCTCGCGCGCTTCGGAGTCGCGGAAGGCGGCCTCGCGGCGACCTTCCGCCTGGAGAATCTGGCCTTGCTTGGCACCCTCTGCGCGCAGGATCTCGGACTGGCGCGCACCTTCAGCCTGAAGGATGTCGGCGCGTTTGACGCGCTCGGCCTTCATCTGTCGGCCCATGGCTTCGACGAGGTCTGCCGGCGGCACGATGTCCTTGATCTCGATACGATTGACCTTGAGGCCCCAGGGCGAGACGGCGGCATCGACCACACGCAGCAGGCGCTCGTTGATTTCGTCACGGTGCGACAACACCTGGTCGAGATCCATCGAACCCATCACCGAACGGATGTTGGTCATGGTCAGCACGGTGACGGCCTGGGTCAGGTTGGAGACCTCGTAGCTCGCCTTGGCGGCGTCGAACACCTGAAAGAAGGCGACGCCGTCGACCGTCACGGTGGCGTTGTCCTTGGTGATCACCTCCTGCTCGGGGATGTCGATCACCTGCTCCATCATGTTGATCTTGCGTCCGACGCGATCGAAATAGGGCACGATCAGATTGAGACCCGGGCTCAGCGTCTGGGTGTATTTGCCGAACCGCTCGATGGTCCAGTCATAGCCCTGCGGTACCGTTTTCACGCCGGCAACCAGCGTGACGATGACCAGCAAGACCAGCACAATTGCGAAAATGTCGAAACCGCTCATATTTCCTCCAAGGCGGGAAAGATTGTCGGAAAAGGCCTTTTCCGCGCTGTCATTGGTCGGGATCACGACCCCAAGGGTTCAGTAAAGCGTTCAGTAAAGGATTCAGTGTTCAGCGGTCGTAGATGATTTCGGCATCGGCAGGATTCTACACAAGACGCCGGGAGAGGGAATGGTCGCGATTATGTATTTGCGAGGCGCTCTTGAAAGCGTGCTGGCGCAGACCTAGCGACGACGTTAACGAATCCGGCCACGCCGGCGGTCGCAGCCAAATCCTACTCGATGACTTCGTTCGCGGTTGCGAGCAGGCTTGGCGAAAGCGTGACGCCGAGCGCCCTGGCCGTCTTCAAGTTGATCGCCAGCTCGAACGTGGTTGGATTTTGGACCGGCAGGTCGGCCGCCCGCGCCCCCATCAGGATGCGATCGATATAGGAGGCGGCGCGGCGGAGCTGCTCGGCGCTGTCGGTGCTGTAGGACATCAAGCCACCCTCGTCGACGAAGGTGCGGCTCCAGAACACCGCCGGCACGCGCGCGTCATTGATCGCCGCCAGCAGAAGCGCGCGGTTGGACATGGTGAAGAAGTCCGGCAGCACCAGCAGGCCGCCGTCCTTTCGCGAGGCCAGGGCGGCGATCGAGGCCGTGTCATGGACCGGCGCGGGCTCCACCGTTACATCGAGCGCGCGGCCGGCGTCCTCGATCGTACGCAGCATCAGGGGCGCGAACGGCGCGGTGGCGGGATTGTAGACCACGAACACACGGGACGGTCTTGGCGTGACCTGCGTCAGCATCTCCAGCCATTTGCCGGCCAGCGGGCCGTCGTAATCGGTGAAGCCGGTGACATTGCCGCCGGGATGGGCGAGATTCTGGACAAAGCCCTGGCTGACAGGATCGGTGACGACGGCGAAAACGATCGGGACCGTCGTCGTGCGCCGGCGCAGCTCCTCCACGGAGGGCGTGCCGACCGCAAGCAGGATGTCGGGCTTGAGCGCCACGAGTTCGTCGGCGAATTGCGCGATCCGTGCGCGGTCGCCGCCGCCGTTGCGCCAATCGATCTTGAGGTTGTCGCGCTCCTTCCAGCCATGGCCGGCAAGCGCCTGGACCAGGACCGCGCTACGCGTCTGCCCGATCGCATCGTCGGCCGCCGTAACCGAGAGCACGCCGAGCCGGCGCGTCGCATTCGTTTGCTGTGCCAGCACCGAGGTCGGCAGCGACGCGGTCACCCCAAGAAGCGCCAGGCATTCGCGGCGATTCATGGGGGTCCCATCAGATCCAGGCTCACTATATCCAGCCCTGGAGCTCGCGCAGCACCAGCGTTCGGATCACATCCATGCCTGGGTCGCTGTCGTTGAGGCAGGGGATCGCGGAAAACTGCTCGCCGCCATTGTGCTTGAAGATCTCGGCATTCTCCTGCGCGATCTCCTCCAGCGTCTCCAGGCAGTCGGCGGAAAAACCCGGCGTGATCACCGCGATGCGGCGCACGCCCTCTTTCGCCAGACGCTCCATGGTCTTGTCGGTGTAGGGCTGCAGCCACTCGTCGAATCCGAACCGCGACTGGAACGTCAGCAGCAGCTTTGTCTCGTCCATGCCGAGCCGGCGGCGCAGCGCCTCGGTGGTCGCCGCGCACTGGCCCTGGTAGGGATCGCCCTTGTCGACATAGGCCTTCGGCATACCATGGAAGGAGGCAACGATCAGCTCCGGCGTGAACGGCAGGCTCGCCAGATGCGTCTCGACCGAGGTGGCGAGCGCCTCGATATAGGCTTCGTCCTCATAGTAAGGCGGCGTCACCCGCAGTGTCGGCTGCGCGCGCATGCGGGCAAGCACGCGAAACACCTCGTCGCAGACGGTGGCCGACGTCGCGGCGGAATATTGCGGATAGAGCGGTACGGCAAGGATGCGATCGCAACCCTTCGCAATCAGGGCATCGATGCCCGACTTGATCGAAGGATTACCATAGCGCATCGCCCCACTCCACCGTGACCTGGTCGCGGTCCGACAGCATGGCCGCGAGCCTGTCGCTCTGCGAGCGCGTGATGGTCTTGAGCGGCGACTCGTTCTTCTCGGTGTTCCAGATCTTCAGATAGTCGCGCGCCTTGGCGCGGGGGCGGGTGCGCAGGATGATGCCGTTCAGCACCAGCTTCCAGATCAAGCCCTGATCCTCGATGACACGGGCGTCCGAGAGGAACTCCTTCAGATAGACCCGCACGCCGCGCGCGTCGGCGGTATCAGGCGTGCCGAGATTGACCAGGAGCACGCCGACGCGCGAGGGGGCGGGCTGCGTGGCCGGCATCGCGGTCTGGCTGGGGGCGATTGTCATCATGATCCGTTGCGTCGCGCGTTGTTCCGAACTTGTCAAGATTGGGGCGGTTTCGCTAGGGTCAGTACACAGGGGGAGAACCATGACGTTGGCGGAATGGTGCGTTTTCGGGGCGCTGCTGCTCTATCTCTTAACGATCATCTCGATCAAATGGATCAGATTTCGCGGCTTCGACAATTCGCGGCCGCGCGATCCAGCCTTCTTCGAGGACGCCATTGCTCAGCGCGCGCTCGGCGCTCACCAGAACGGGATCGAGACCTTTCCGTTCTTCGCCTTTGCGGTGCTGCTCGCCGAATACAGGGATTCGCCGCAGCGGCTGATCGACGAGCTCGCGGTGCTGTTCCTGATCGTACGGATCGCCTATGTGCTGACCTATCTCGGCAACCGCCCGACGCTGCGCTCCATCCTCTGGAGCATCGGCTTCGCGATCAATCTCGGGATCTTCTTCATGCCAGCGTTAAAGCAATTTCTGCCGGTGTGACTCTTTTTCTTCCTTCTCCCCTTGTGGGAGAAGGTGGCGCGAAGCGCCGGATGAGGGGTTCTATCCGCGTACACAAGTGGCTGAGGTGAATGCGGAGGCAACCCCTCACCCGTCTCGCCGCTACGCGGCGAGCCACCCTCTCCCACAAGGGGGAGAGGGAAAAAACTCAAAAACACGTCGTCCGTTCGGCCGCGACGTAGCCCAGCAACAGGCCCGCGCCGAACAGCAGCACGAGGCCGGCGGCGGCGAATTCGATGCCGCGCATGAACAGTGCGCCGCCGCCGTCGCGTCCGGCGCTCAGGCGGGCGGCGATGTCCTTGGCGGAGACGGCGACCACAGCGATGGCCGCGACCGTGATTGCGGTGCCGAGCCCCATCAGCAGGGTGGCGGCAATGCCGGCCCAGAACAGGCCCTGGGCCAGCGCGAACACCAGCACCAGGATCGCGCCCGAACAGGGGCGGATGCCGACGGTCAGGATCGCGGCAAAGCCGCGTCCCCAGCCGCCGGGGCCGGCGAGCTCGCTCGGCGTGGGGCCGTGGGAATGGCCGCAATGCTCGTCATGGACGTGGTCATGCTGGTGGTGATGATGGGCCTGGGCGTGGTCGTGACCATGATGATCGTGCGCATCGTGATGGTGGTGACCGAGATCATGATGGTCATGCGGCACGCCCGCGATCGCCGGCACCGCCTGAACCGCCTGCAGCGCACGGATGAAAGTGCGGCCCTTGACCCAGACCAGGCGCAGGCCGAACAGCGCGATCAGGGCGTAGCTTGCGATCTCGATCGCGCCTTCCGCCTTGCACATGGTCTTGGCGGTCGCATTCAGCACCCAGGCCGAGATACCGACGATCAGGATCGCCATCAGCGACTGCATCAACGCGGAGGCAAACGACAGCACGATGCCGCGCCGGGCGGTCTCACGATTGGCGACGAGATAGGAGGCGATCACCGCCTTGCCGTGCCCGGGACCAGCCGCGTGGAAGATGCCATAGGCAAACGAGATGAAGATCAGCGTCCACACCGCGGAGCCATCGGACTTCGCGGCGCGGATGGTCGCCGACATCTGGCGGTAAAATTCCGACTGTTTTGCCAAGAGCCAGCCGATCAGGCCGCCGGCCTCGGGCTGGGCGGCTTGTGGCGAACGCGGCGCGCCGAACGGGTTCTGCGCGAGGAGATCGTGGAGCGCCGCATCGGCCGCGCCCACGATGAGAAGAACGCCGGCGCAGACAGCGAGCCCGCGCGCCATGGGCGTGAGTTGCGGCTTCAAGGGCAATCCACCGTGATCTTGTTGGCGAACATCATGCCGAAATTGGAATTCTCGCCGTTCATGAACGTCTGCTCGTTGAGCTTCTGCGCGGTCGCGGTGCCGTCGCTCGGCCGCTCAAGTTTCATCTGGCAGCCGGCGGGTGCGCCGACCAGCTTGACCGGATTGTCCTTGGCCATCTGGAAGTCGATGAAGAAGGAGCGGTCGAACACTTCGAGCACCAATTGCTTGGGCTTGACCGGGTTCTGCAGGGGCAGCGTGAAGTGCAGGGTCAGGACCGTATCCTTGTAGTCGAGGAAGTAATCGACCGGCTCCTGGAATCGCTCCTTCTTGCCGTCGGCTCGCGCGAAGGTGAAGTAGGCGTATTCCTTCAGCGACTCGACATTGGTCTGCGCCAGTGGACCCAGCTCCTCGCGGGTGTAGGCGCCCTTGGCCTTGCTCTCGAGCCCCTGCACCGCATAGGCCGAGAACATGTCGTCAAAGGTCCAGGCGTGGCGCACGCCGGTGATGGTGCCGTCCCCACTATAGAGCAGTTCACTGGTCGCGGTGATCCAGACATGCGGATGCGCCCACGCCGCGCCTGATGCGAGCGACAGGGCGACAGCGAGCAGCAGCCCGAACAGGGCGCGCATGCCGATCAGGCCGCCTTCGGGGCGTCGAGCAGGCCGCGGCGGCGCAAGAGCGCGTCCGGCTCCGGCGGCCGGCCGCGGAAGGCCTCATAGGCGGCTTCCGGATCGACCGATCCGCCGCTCGAGTAAATGTCGTCGTGCAGGCGCTTGGCCACGGCGGGATCGAAGATGTTGCCGGCCTCCTCGAACGCACCGAAGGCGTCGGCGTCCATCACCTCCGACCACATGTAACTGTAGTAGCCGGCGGCATAGTGATCGCCGGTGAAGATGTGACCGAATTGCGTGGGACGGTGACGCAGCGAGATCTCCTCGGGCATGCCGATCTTTTCCAGCTCGCGTCTCTCGAAGGCGCGGACATCCTGCGCGGCGGAGGCCGGCTGGGTGTGGAATTCGAGATCGATCAGCGCCGAGGAGACGAACTCGACGGTGGCAAAACCCTGGTTGAATTTTCGCGCGGCCAGGAACCGTTGCAGCAGATCGTCCGGCAGCGGCTCGCCGGTCTGGTAATGGCGTGCGAACTGCTGCAGCACCTCGGGCCGCTCCTGCCAGTGCTCGTAGAGCTGCGAGGGCAATTCGACGAAGTCGGTGAACACGGAGGTGCCCGACAGCGACGGATAGGTCACGTTGGAGAGCATCCCGTGCAGGCCGTGGCCGAACTCGTGGAACAGGGTGCGGGCATCGTCGGGCGACAGCAGCGAGGGTTCCCCATCCGCGCCCTTTGAGAAGTTGCAGATGTTGAGGATCAGCGGCGCGACCTCGCCATCGAGCTTCTGCTGGTCGCGCAGCGAGGTCATCCAGGCCCCGGAGCGCTTCGACGGCCGGGCGAAGTAGTCGCCATAGAACAGCGCCTTGTGCTTGCCGTCCCGCCCCTTCATCTCCCAGACCCGGACGTCCGGATGCCAGACCGGCACATCCTTGCGCTCCTCGAAGGTGACGCCGAACAGGCGCGTGGCACAGTCGAAGGCGGCGGCGATCATGTGATCGAGCGCCAGATACGGCTTGATCGCGGCGTCGTCGAAATTGGCGCGCTGAAGGCGCAGCTTTTCGGCATAGAAGCGCCAGTCCCAGGGGGCGAGCTTGAAATTGCCGCCCTCCTCCGTGATCAGCACCTGCATATCGTCGCGGTCGGCGAGCGCCCGCGCCCGCGCCGGCTTCCAGACCCGCTCCAGAAGGCCGCGCACCGCTTCGGGCGTCTTGGCCATGGAATCCTCGAGCCGGTAGGCCGCGAAGGTCGGGTAGCCCAGGAGATTGGCGCTCTCCTCACGCAGCTTCAGGACCTCGACGATGGTCGCGTTGTTGTCGTTGGCATTGCCGTTGTCGCCCCGCGCGGTGAAGGCCTTGTAGGCCTTCTCGCGCAGGTCACGCCGGGCCGAGCTCTTCAGGAACTGTTCGACCGAGGAGCGCGACAGGGTGACGATGGCCTTGCCAGCCATGCCGCGTTCTTCTGCCGCAGCCTTGGCGCTGGCGACAAAACTTTCCGGCAGGCCCTGGCGGTCGGCTTCGCCGAGCTCCATGAACCATTCCTGCTCGTCGCCGAGCAGATGATGGCTGAAGCTGGTGCCGAGCTGGGCGAGTCTCTCGTTGATCTCCGCCATCCGCGTCTTGGCCTCTTCGGAGAGGCCGGCGCCGGAGCGGTGGAAACGGGTGTAGGTGCGCTCGAGCAGGCGGAGCTGTTCCGGTGTCAGACCGAGATTGGCGCGGTTCTCGTGCAGCTGGGCGATGCGGCCAAACAGCACGGCGTTCATCATGATCGGATTCCAGTGCCGCGCCATCCGCAAGGAAACCTCCTTGTCGATCTCCAGAATGGCCGGGTTGGAATGCGCCGAGACCAGATCGTAGAAGACCGACGCGACCTTGCTGAGCAGCTTGCCCGAGCGCTCCAGCGCCGTGATGGTGTTGGCGAAGTCGGCCGCGGTCGGGTCGTTGGTAATCGCTGCGATCTCGGCGGAGTGGTCGGCGAAGGCCTGCTCGAAGGCCGGGAGGAAGTGCTCCGGCTTGATCTCGTCGAAGGGCGGGGTCGCAAACGGCGTCACCCACGCCTTCAGCAGCGGGTTGGTCTCGGAGTCCGTAGTTTGGCGGGGTTCTGACATTACAAGTCCCGATTTGTGGCTCGATTGTTGCGGCCAGCTATAGCACGCGATGGGGCTTTTTTGGGCCATTTGCCCTTGCTCCCGGCTGCCTTTTCGGGGAGATTGCGGCCCTCCAAGCCTAGGACCCCTGAGCTCATGAACGCGACCTCCTCGTCTTCCCGTCGGATCGTCTGGCCGAGCGTCATCACCGTCATCAGCGCCGCCATCCTGATCGGCGCCGAGGTGTTCGGCGCGGCGTTTGCCGGCGGCTGGGCGCTCGCGATCCTGTTCGGGCTGGGCGAGCAGGGCACGCACATCCTTCAGGCCGCGCTGTTTGCGCTCGGCGTGCTCGTGATGACTGCCTTCATCCGCGCCGCTCAGCGCGTCGAGCCGTTCACGAAGCGCGGCTGAAGCGCGTAGGCGTGCGAGAGACACGCGCGCAGAAAACTTAACGCGCGTTCATCTTCCGCGTCGCTCGCGCAACACTGCGCAAGCAGATGTTAGGCAATTCTGTTCGCAGTCTAAAAAATCTCTTGCGAAGCAGAGTCAAAACACTTATGTGCGGATTGCCCAATTTCGCACGTGCCTGTGGTCGTGTGTCAGTCGGTAGGTATCCGGACAAGAGGCCGGACAGCCGCCAAGGGGTGAAGAAGCCGAGGGGCTCTTCGGAAGTGTGGAAGTCGGAAGGCTGATAGCCGGAAGACGAAAGCAAACCCGGAGGGTCCAGCATCTCTCTCAAAGAGATGCCTTGTCGAAGGTGACTTTGCTCTTTGCAACCGTGACTGGCAGCCGGAGGCGAACCGGCGCACCCCGCTCTCAACGGGGGACGCGACTTAAAGCAACGACGGATCGGGCTTTTTTGGTCTCTACCGGCAGTCCAACGCCGGCGCGGGCTACTGAAAAGGCTTGTCCTTCATTGCCAGGTGTGCGGGCGGGAACATTCCCAACCAATCCACGGCAGCACAGTCTGATGTGAGTCTTTGGCTCGTCGCGCCTCCATCGCGCGATCTGGCCGGAGCGCTCTTATCCGACGTCATTTTTTGAACGGATCCCCGTCGCTGGGCCGTTTGGGAGAGTGCTATGACCGACCGTATCCAGGAATTCCTGCGCAACCGCCGCAGCGAGGGCCTCGACACCGAACCGTGCCTCGTCGTCGACCTCGAAGTCGTGCGCGACAATTACCAGACCTTTGCCAAGGCGCTGCCCGACAGCCGCGTGTTCTATGCCGTCAAGGCGAACCCGGCGCCGGAAGTGCTGGCTTTGCTCGCCTCCATGGGCTCCTGCTTCGACACCGCGACGGTCGCCGAGATCGAGATGGCCTTGGCCGCCGGTGCGACGCCCGACCGCATCTCCTTCGGCAACACGATCAAGAAGGAGCGCGACATCGCGCGCGCCTTCGCGCTCGGCATTCGGCTGTTCGCGGTCGATTGCGCCGCGGAGGTCGAGAAGGTCGCCCGTGCCGCGCCCGGCGCAAAGGTGTTCTGCCGCATCCTCTACGACTGCGCCGGCGCCGAATGGCCGCTGTCGCGCAAGTTCGGCTGCGATCCGGAGATGGCCGTCGACGTGCTCGACGTTGCCAAGCGTCTGGGCCTGGAGCCATGCGGCATCTCCTTCCATGTCGGCTCGCAGCAGCGCAAGGTGAAGGCGTGGGACCGTGCGCTGGCGATGGCCTCGCAGGTGTTCCGCGACTGCGCCGAGCGCGGAATCAACCTGACCATGGTCAACATGGGCGGCGGTTTCCCGACCAAGTACCTGAAGGACGTGCCGCCGGTCGTCACTTACGGGCGCTCGATCTTCCGCGCGCTGCGCAAGCACTTCGGCAACCAGATTCCGGAGACCATCATCGAGCCGGGCCGCGGCATGGTGGGCAACGCCGGTATCATCGAGTCCGAGGTCGTGCTCATCTCGAAGAAGAGCGACGAGGACGAGGTGCGCTGGGTCTATCTGGACATCGGCAAGTTCGGTGGTCTCGCCGAGACCATGGACGAGTCGATCCGCTACGCCATCCGCACCCCGCATGACGGCGCGGACATGACGCCGTGCGTGCTCGCTGGGCCAACCTGCGACAGCGCCGACGTGCTGTACGAGAAGAACCCGTATCCGCTTCCGGTGACGCTCGAGATCGGCGACAAGCTGCTGATCGAAGGCACCGGGGCCTATACGTCGACCTACTCGGCGGTGGCGTTCAACGGCATCCCGCCGCTGAAGACCTACCATATCTGATCCGCCTCTCGTCTGAGGCCTGACGAACCCGGGAGCCGGCTTGCCGGCTCCCTCCCTGACATTTCGATTTCTGACGACGCCTTGGACCGGCGTGCTTTGGGCACGTCGGTTTCAAGCGGGGACTGACGCGCCATGACTGCTCTTCGGAAGACACAGATTAACCCCACCTCGAAAGCCGCTCCGTTCGCGATCCGTGCGGAGCGTGCTGGCGACGTTGCGATGCGTGAAGCGCTGCTCGATGCGTCCTTTGGCGATAACCGCCATGGCCGCACCTGCCAGCGCCTGCGTGACGGACGCGCACCCGCAGCCGGCCTCGCGCTGGCCGCGATGCGCGAGGGGAAGCTCGTGGGAACCGTGCGGCTGTGGCACGTCAGCGCCGGAGGCAGGCCCGCTCTGGTCCTCGGACCGCTGGCGGTGGACCCTGCCTGCCGCGAGCTCGGGATCGGCGCCGCGCTGATGCAACAAGCGCTGGCTGCCGCCCGGGCGCGCGGGCATGCCGCCGTGATCCTGCTCGGCGATGCCCCTTATTACGCCCGCTTCGGCTTCTCGCCCGAGAAGACCGGCGAGCTGTCGCTGCCCGGCCCGTTCGAGCGCGACCGCCTGCTGGCGATCGAATTCCACGCCGGTGCGCTGGATGGCGCCGAGGGGATGATCGTCCCGACTGGCGCGGCCCTACCCAAACGGAGGGTAGTTCGCGGCCTCGAGGCGCGCGCGGCGTAAGGGATTGCCATGATGGCGATACCAAAGCCGCTCCGAGCGGAGATGCTCGCGCGTGCCCTTTGCTTTAGGGTTGCGCGGGCCTGAGAAACGCCCTTTAACCCGCCAAACGCCCTCTTCAGTCGAGGCCCACGACCATGTCCCGCCGCCTGATTTCCACCGGCTCCCCGTTCGAGAAGACCGCCGGCTACAGCCGCGCCGTGATCGACGGCGAGTTCGCCTTCGTCGCGGGGACCACCGGTTACGACTACACCACGATGACCATGCCGGCCGATGTCACGAGCCAGTCACGCAACTGCTTCAAGACCATCGAAGCTGCCCTGAAGGAGGGCGGCTTCGAGATGGCCGACATCGTCCGCGTGACCTACTACCTCACCGACATCAAGGATGCGGACGCGCATTTCGCGGTCTGCGGCGAAGTCCTCGGCGAGATCCGCCCGGCCGCCACGCTTCTCGTCGTCTCGGCGCTCTACAAGCCCGAGATGAAGGTCGAAATCGAAGCCACTGCCAAGCGCCGCAGCGCCTGAGCCATCCCTCACCATTTGTTCGCCAGCACGTTCCGGAGAAACCATCCCATGAGCCCCGCCTCGCAGATCTACGCGAAGATCACTGGTCCCATCGTCATGGTCGGCTTCGGCTCCATCGGCAAAGGCACGTTGCCGCTGATCGAGCGGCATCTCGATTACGACAAGTCGCGTGTTACCGTGATCGATCCGAAGGACGAGGGGCGCAAGGCACATTGCGAGAAGCACAATGTGCGCTTCATCCAGAAGGGCGTGACCAAGGACAATTATCGGGAGTTGCTGACCCCGCTGCTCACTGAGGGCGGCGGCCAGGGCTTTTGCGTCAATCTCTCGGTCGATACCGGCTCCACCGACATCATGGAGCTCTGCAACGAGCTCGGCGCTCTCTATATCGACACCGTCAACGAGCCCTGGCTCGGCTTCTATTTCGATTCGTCGAAGGGCCCGGAGGCGCGCTCCAACTACGCCCTTCGCGAAGCGACGCTGGCCGCCAAGAAGGCGCGCCCCGCAGGCTCGACGACGGCCGTCTCCTGCTGTGGCGCCAATCCCGGCATGGTCTCGTTTTTCGTCAAGCAAGCGCTGCTCAACGTCGCCGCCGATCTGAAGCTCAATGCCCCCAAGCCGAAGACCAAAGCCGAATGGGCGGACTTGATGCGGCAGGCCGGCATCAAGGGCATCCACATCGCTGAACGCGACACCCAGCGCTCCAAGAAGCCGAAAGAGCCAGATGTCTTCGTCAACACCTGGTCGGTGGAAGGTTTCCTGTCGGAAGGCGTGCAGCCCTCCGAGCTCGGCTGGGGCACCCATGAAAACTGGATGCCCGAGAATGCGCGGACTCACGAAGCCGGCTGCGGCGCCGCCATCTATCTGATGCAGCCCGGCGCCAACACGCGCGTGCGCACATGGTGCCCGACCCGCGGCGCGCAGTACGGCTTCCTCGTCACCCACAATGAGTCGATCTCGATCGCCGATTACTTCACGGTGCGCGATGCATCGGGCACCGCGGTCTACCGGCCGACCTGCCACTACGCCTATCATCCGGCAGACGATGCCGTGCTGTCGCTGCACGAAATGTTCGGCCGCGCCGCGAAGATGCAGGAGAAGCACCATATCCTCGACGAGAACGAGATCGTGGACGGCATCGACGAGCTCGGCGTGCTGCTGTTCGGCCATGACAACAATGCCTACTGGTACGGCTCGCAGCTCTCGATCGAAGAGACCCGCAAGCTCGCGCCCTATCAGAACGCCACCGGCCTGCAAGTGACCTCCGCGGTGCTCGGCGGCATGGTGTGGGCGCTGGAAAACCCGAAGGAAGGCATCGTCGAAGCCGACGAGATGGATTTCGATCGCCTGCTGGAAATCCAGCTGCCGTATCTCGGCCCGGTGAAGGGTTTCTACACCGACTGGACGCCGCTCACGGATCGTCCGGGACTGTTTCCGGAGGACATCGACACGAGCGATCCCTGGCAGTTCCGGAATGTCCTGGTGCGGTGAGGCCGGCGCGCCACGGCCACTACTGTCATGCCCCGCGAAGGCGGGGCATGACAGTACGCCGTGGCCTCTCCGTATCCACGCACCGCCTCTGGAATACTGGATCGTCCGCCTTCGCGGACGATGACAGCGAGCGCGCGGCCGTGACCTGACCTACTTCCTCTCGATCGGCGGCGCGATCTTCTCGGCTGGCGCCGGCGGCAATGCTGGTTTAGCCGCGCCGGCAGCGCCTTGCGTCTGCGGGTCGGGCCGCGCGGGCTCCGGGGCCGGCGTGGTCGGGCGATCGCCGCCGGGCTTGGCCTCCGCAGGCTTGTTCTGATCGTCGGACGGCGTGCCCTGAAGCGGTTGCGTCGCCTGGGCCGTCTGCATCCGGGTCTCGGCGCGGATTTGCGCCAGCGACATGCCTGACACCACGACGCCTGCCGCGAACAGCGAGCAGGCAACCATCAGGTCGAGTTTCAGTCTGCGCTTGTCATATTGGCCGGGCATGTCGATCACCGCCTTTGTCCGTGGGATCAACGAAATCGCCGGTCCACGGTTCCCTGCTCGCGGTGGCGGGAACTCGACGCCTGCGCGCCCAATCGCCGCGCTCAGTCCGTGGTGCTGACTTCCCAGGTGGCGTGGCGGACGCCGGGCAGGTGCTGGAGATCGGTCGCCACCGCATTCAGCTCGTTCGGATCGACGGCGGTCGCGACCAGCTTTGCCACGATCTCGATCAGATCGTCCCCGGTTTCGACCATTTCGATATCGGCCACCAGATATTTTGCGCCCTCGAGCTTCTCGACGAGCCGGTCACGCATGTCGGGCAAGGCGTCCGGTGCGACCGCGAGCTTGAAGTAATAGGTCGCCTCGGAGGTCTTCTCGTTCAGAGGGATGCGGTTGATGGCGTTGACCAGCGGCCGAAGCATGGTGTTGCCGGCAATGACGAAGACGGTGAGCGCCGCGGCCTGCGCGATCATGTCCGCGCCGGCGCAGGAGCCGACCGCGGCCGAAGCCCACAGCGTCGCCGCGGTATTGAGCCCGCGCACGTCCATGCCCTGCTTCATGATGACGCCGGCGCCGAGGAAGCCGATGCCCGAGACGACGTAGGAGATCACCCGCACCGCGCCGTCGGCGCCGGTCAGGTGCATGGCGAGATCGACGAAGGCGGCGGCGCCGACCGCGACCAGCACGTTGGTACGCAGGCCCGCGGTGCGCTGGCGATATTGCCGCTCAGCGCCGATCAGCGTGCCCAGCACGAAAGCCGTGAACAGGCTGACCAGCGTGTCAGCGAAGTCAACGATCTGGAAGGTCGTCAGAAACCGCATGGCCCCATCTACGGTCGGAACGATGACAGATTAAAGCTCGAGTAGGCCGCCATCCCCATTTTCGTCGGCGAACGCCAGCAGCGTCCCCTTGGCATTCCAGGCGAGCGCGGCCACCGGCGGGGTGCCATTGCGGCGGACGAGGATCTCGGCGCCGTCCTCCAGACGCACCATCAGCACGGTGCCGTCGCTATAGCCGGCGGCGAAGATGTCGTTCCTGGGATGGCAGGCAACGACCGAGACGCGCGCCTGCAGCGGCGCGAGCATCGCAGGCTCCTTGCCCATCGGGCCGTCCTTGCTGGCGAACGGCCATATGATGACGGTGTCGGCGCCCGACGTCGCGAGCCCCTTGCCGCCCGCGCTCCACGACATCGAGCGGACGCGGCCGGGATAGCCGGTCATGCGCATGTGCCTGTTGTCGGCAAGCCGCCAGCCGTGCAGCGCCGATTCGTGCATCGTGGTGACCAGGAATTTGTTGTCCGGGCTGAAGGTGACGCCGAGATGCGAGCCGGCCCAGGGCAGGAATTCGGCCGATCCCGCCATGTTGGGAAACCACAGCGTCGCACCGTTGTAATGGGCGATCGCGAGACGCTGGCCCTTCGGCGCAAACGCAAGGCCGCCGACGGTCGACGGCACCTCGAGCGACTTCTCCTCGCTCTTGCCGCTCTTGAAGAAAGCGGTCTTGCCGGCCGACCAGGCGTAGGCACCGTCCGGATGCAGCGCTATCGCATCAATCCAGCGCCGCTTCGGATCGGTCGCAAGCAGCGTCACTTCGCCCTTGGCGTCGAGCGACACGACCTTTCCATCGTCGCCGCCCATCACGAGGCGCTTACCGTCGGAGGCGGCCGAGAGAATGCCGCCGCTGTGCACCGCGACCTTGCTGATCTCGCCCTGACCATCCACGAACGCGACGTTCTCCTCGCCGCCCACGAAGGCGGCGCGGGGCCCAAGGAAATGCACGGAGGTCACGACCATCCCGAGCGCAAGCGGTTTGACGCGCTCGGTGACGGAGACGATCGAGGCGGAATCGGCGGGCGGCGTAAACTCTTTCATCACGAGACGATGCAGCTCTCAAAACCTTGGCGAATGAGGTCTTGCGGCAATTCGCGGCCGATGAAGACGAGGCGGCTCTCGCGCGGCTCGCCATCCTTCCACTTCCGCTGGTGATTGCCCTCGAGCATCATGTGCACGCCCTGAAAGACGTAGCGGTCGTCGTCGTCGTGGAAGGCGAGGATGCCTTTGGAGCGCAGGATCTTGCCGCCCTCGACCTGCACCAGGTTCTGGAGCCAGGGCATGAACACGTTCGGATCAAGCGGCTTGTCGGTCTTGAGCGACAGCGATTGCATGTCCTCGTCGTGATAGTGCTTCAGGCCGTGGCCATGATCATGATCGTGATGATGGTCGTGACCGTGGTGATGATGATCATGGTCATGATCCTCGGCATTCAGGAAGTCCGGCTCGATGTCGAGGATGCGGTCGAGGTCGAAGGCGCCGCGGTCGAGCACGTCGGCCAAAGCCACCGAGCAGCGCTCGGTGCGATGCAGCTTCGCATAGGGGTTGATGGCGCGGATGCGGGCCTCGACCTCGGCAAGCTCGCCCTTGGTGACGAGATCGGTCTTGTTCAGCACGATGACGTCGGCAAAGGCGATCTGGTTCTTGGCCTCGGGTGCATCCTTGAGACGGTCGGACAGCCACTTGGCATCCGCAACCGTGACCACCGCATCGAGGCGCGCGTTCTTCTGCACGTCTTCGTCGACGAAGAAGGTCTGGGCCACCGGTGCCGGATCGGCAAGACCGGTGGTCTCGACGATGATGGCGTCGAACTTGCCCTTGCGCTTCATCAGGCCTTCCATGATGCGCACGAGATCGCCGCGCACGGTGCAGCAGATGCAGCCGTTGTTCATCTCGAACACTTCCTCATCGGCGCCGATGATGAGGTCGTTGTCGATGCCGATCTCGCCGAATTCGTTGACGATGACGGCGTATTTCTTGCCGTGGTTTTCCGACAGGATGCGGTTCAACAGCGTGGTCTTGCCGGCACCGAGATAGCCGGTCAGGACGGTCACGGGAATTTTTGGGGCGGTCGCTTCAGACATAACAACTCCGGACTTCGGGCTTTTCGCGCGACGCGAGGCGGGGTGGCCCCTGCCCTAGTGGTCAAGCGCGCTGGTCAGGGCCTTTATATTGTGCCTGACCATATCAATGTAAGTGGGTGCCGGCCCCTTTTCGCCGGTCAAACCGTCCGAAATCAGGGTCCCGCCGACTTTTGAGCCGGTCTCCGCCGCGATCCGCCGGATCAGCCGGTCGTCGCTGATATTTTCCAGGAACACGGCAGGGATTTTTTGGGCCTTGATCTGGCCGATGATGGTGGCGATGTCCCGCGCGCTGGGCTCGGTTTCCGTGGAGACGCCGAGCGGCGCGATGAACTGGACGCCGTATTCGGCGGCGAAATACCCGAAGGCGTCATGGGTCGAGATCACCTTGCGCCGCTCTTGCGGGATCTTGGCCACGGCGTCGCGGACCTCGCGGTCGAGCGTTTCGAGCTTTTCCAGATAGGCCTTGGCCTGGGCGCGGAAGAACTCCGCATCGTCAGGGTCGGCCGTGGCCAGCGCATTGGCGATGTCGGTGACGTAGATTTTGACGTTGGGGACGGACTGCCAGCCATGCGGGTCGGCGGCAGAGCCGAGCTTGAGCGGCGCGATGCCGGCGCTCGCGGTGACCACCTGCGCCTTGCTGCCCGAGGACTGCACGAGGCGCGGCAGCCAACCCTCGAGACCAAGTCCGTTGACGACGACGAGCTTTGCGTCCGCGATCCGCTTCGCATCGCTTGGCGCGGGCGTGTAGACGTGGACGTCACTGTCGGTCCCGACCAGCGTTGTCAGATTGACCCGGTCGCCGCCGACATTGCGGACGAAATCGGCCAGAATCGAGAAGCTCGCGACGACCTTCAGTTGCTCCGCGGCGTGCAGCGGCGAGGCAATCAGCAAAAGCACACAAAGCAGGATGCGCCGCATCGCTGTCACGCTTCCAGATGCCGGCCGGGAAACAGCTGCCTGACGACGCCGCCGACCCGGCCGAACATGACGGAGACGGTGTAGAGCGCGCTCGCCACCAGAATGATCGCAGGGCCCGAGGGCACACGGGTCTGGAACGACAGCACGAGACCTGCATAGCCGGAGACGGCGGCAGCGACGACCGCGATGCAAATCATGACGGTGAGATCGCGCGACCAGAACCGCGCGATGCCGGCCGGCAGGATCATCAGGCCGACCGCGAGCAGCGTGCCGAGCGCCTGAAAGCCGTTGACGAGGTTGATCACGACCAGCGCGAGGAAAGCGAGATGCGCAGGGCCGCCCGCCCGGCTCACGGTGCGCAAGAACAAGGGGTCGACACTCTCGATCACCAGCGGACGATAGATCACCGCGAGCACCAGCAGCGTCACCGTCGCGTTGAAGGCGACGACCAGCAGCGTCTGGTCGTCCATCGCGAGAATATTGCCGAACAGCACGTGCAGCAGGTCGATATTGGTGCCCTTGATCGAGACGATGGTCACGCCCAGCGCCAGCGATGCCAGATAGAAGGTCGCGAGCGAGGCGTCCTCCTTCAACCCGGTCGAGCGCGCGACGAGGCCTGCGAGGATCGCGACGGCAAAACCCGCGATCAGGCCTCCGGCCGTCATCGCGAACAGATTGAGACCTGAGAGCAGGAAACCGACAGCGGCGCCGGGAAGGATTGCATGTGCCATGGCGTCGCCGACCAGGCTCATCCGCCGCAACATCAGGAACACGCCGATCGGCGCCCCCGCGAGCGACAGCGCGATGACGGCCGCGAGTGCACGTCGCATGAACTCGAATTCGGTGAACGGGCCGATCAGCGCGTCATAGAGCATCGGATATCAAGCCGCCCGTGAGCCGGCATCATCGGCCGAGCAGGCGGCGGCGCTGTCGTCGAAGGCTTCGCACATCCGCATTGCGACCATCAGGTTTTCCGGCGTCAGCACCTCCGCCGTCGGCCCCCACGCCACGGGGCCGCGCGCCAGCACCAGCGTCTCGCTGAAATGGGTGCGCACCATCTCCATGTCGTGCAGTGCGGCGAGCACGGTGCGGCCCTCGCCATGCCAGTGCTTCACCAGCGTCAGCAGATCGGCCGTGGTCTTGCTGTCGATGGCGTTGAAGGGTTCGTCGAGCACGATCAGCCGCGCGTCCTGGAGCAGTACGCGGGCGAACAGCACGCGCTGCATCTGGCCGCCCGAGAGTGTGCCGATCGGGCGGTTTTCGAAGCCGTTGAGGCCGACGGAAGCGATCGCGCGGAGGATCTTTTCGCGCGCCGCCTTGCCGATGCCGCCGAACAGGCCGGTCCCGCGCCACAGTCCGGTGGCAACGAAGTCCAGCACCGAGATCGGGAAGCTGCGGTCGATCTCCGCACTCTGCGGCAGATAGGCGATATCGCGGCTGTCGAGCCCGCCGAGATGGATGCTGCCGTCGAGCGGCCTGAGGATGCCGACGATGCCCCGCAGCAGCGTCGACTTGCCGGCGCCGTTCGGGCCGATCACGGCCAGCAACGCACCCGGCGCGACCTCACCATTGAGATGGTGCACTGCCGGATGACGGTCATAGCCGAGCGTGACGTTGTGAAAATGCAGCGCCGCCATGGTCACCTCATCGCCAGAAAGACCACGCCCCAAAGCACGGCGCAGACCGCGAGCGCGGCCGCGAGGCGGGCGGCCATCGTCATGCGCAGGATCGACCAGTGCGCCGCCTGAGCCGGATGCGGAGAGGCCGCATCGTGGACGTGTGCGTGGGTGTGATCGTGTCCGTGCGAATGCCCGTGATCATGGGAATGGCCATGAGCATGGTCGTGTTGATGGGCTGGGGACGCGGAGGGAACCATGCCGAAACGTTATATTATAACATTACCCCTGTCCACGCCGGGCTCAGGGCTTGCCGATCACCATGGCGATGGCGGCGGCGACGAACGGGAACGGCACCGAAACCGCACAGCGGAACCAGACGAAACGGGCCGGCATGAACGGAATCTCCCACAAAATCACCCGCTGGAAGGCAAACAGCGCCCAGGCGACGACATAGGCCACCACCTGCGGCACCCCACCGCCCGATTTCAGCGCCACCGTACCGATGGAGAACCCGATCACCGGGCCGCCGGGGGTCGCGGCCCCGGCGACCACGGCAGTCGCGACCCCAAGCCAGCCGCTATCCGGGCCGAGCCAGCCGCTGATCACCTCCTGCGGGATGATGGCGGCGATGTAGCCGGAGCCGATCACCCCCAGCGCGATCCGCGGCACGATGTTGATGAAGTCCATCGAGCCTTCGCGCAGCGAGGCCTTGAACACCGGTGGGCCGCGGCGAAAGGCGATCAGGCCAACGCCGAACACCGAGCCCCACAACAGGATGTCGATCAGAAGCGCGGCGCTCAATTCTCGTCGTCCTTGATGGCCGGCTTCGGATAAAGCCGGACGTAGACGAAGCGGCCGAGCGCGCCTGCGAGCACCGGCAATGGCAGCGAGATGACGATGCGCCACAGCGTGAAGTCGGTGCCCATGATCGGGATCTCCCAGGCCACGGCCCGGCCATAGCCGATCAAGGTCCAGCTCACGACCATGGCGATGGTGGCACCGAAATCGGCGCCGACCGCGAGCAGCGCACTCGCCACGGGATAGGCGGTGAAGGGACCGCCGGGCAGGATCGCGCCGAAGGCGGTGCCGATCAGAAGGCCTTTCAGGCCCGATTTCGGCCCGAGCGCGCGCGAGACTTTTTCGTGCGGCAGGATCTCGGAGATGAACGCGCCGAGCAGGCAGCCGGCCAGCACGCGCGGCAGGATGCCGCCGAACAGCGAGAGATCGTGGGTCAGGATGTCGAGAACACCGTCGGTGCCGTCACGCCGCCAGACCAGACCTGCGCTCACCGCCACCAGCGCTGCGATGATGATGGTCGACCAGCCGATCGGCTTGCGCACGCGACCCGGCCGCGGCTCGGAGTCCGCGTCCTCGGCGGGCGCCGGTTCTTTCGGGGAAGGTTCTGACAACGGGCGCGTTCGGCTCGAGGGTGATGCCCGTCCTGATTAAGGGCGCCGCAGATGCGATGCAAACAGTACGATGACGGGAGCGATGCGCACCTCGCGCATGGCCATGCGAGACGAAGTGCGAATTCCGCACAGCAAAAAGGCGGCCGCGCATGCGACCGCCTTTCGCTATTCCGATGAGGCTTAACTCAGGCCTTGTCGAACAGGGACTCGACGTATTCCCAGTTCACGAGGTTCTCGACAAACGCCTTCAGATAATCGGGACGGCGGTTGCGATAGTCGATGTAGTAGGAGTGCTCCCAGACGTCGCAGCCGAGGATCGGGGTGGCGCCGTGCACCAGCGGATTCTCGCCGTTCGGGGTCTTGGCAATCTCGAGCTTGCCGTTCTTGACCTGGAGCCAGCACCAGCCGGAGCCGAACTGGCCGACGCCGGCCGCCTGGAAGTCCGTCTTGAACTTCTCGAACCCGCCGAGGTCCTCGTTGATCTTCTTCTCGATTTTGCCCGGCAGCTTGGTGCCGCCGCCATTGGGCTTCATCCAGCTCCAGAAATGGATGTGGTTGTAGTGCTGGCCGGCATTGTTGAACACCGCGGGGTTCTTGCCGAACGAGCCCTTGACGATCTCCTCAAGGGACTTGCCTTCCCATTCGGTGCCCTTGAGCGCGTTGTTGCCGTTGGTGACATAGGCCTGATGATGCTTGTCGTGGTGGAATTCGAGTGTTTCCTTCGACATGAATTGTCCGAGGGCGTCATAGGCGTAGGGGAGTGGGGGCAGCGTAAAGGTCATGGGTGTTGTCCGCGACTGATGGGGGAACGAGACTTAACGGTCACCCCTTATAGAAGGTTCCGTGGCCGTTAAATACCGCGAATTTTTCCAAAAGGGCGTGGTGCGGCGGCTTGGCCGGATTGCATAAAATCGTCGCAAGGATGTCGGCGTTTCAACCAGGCCGTAAAATATCATTGCCTTTGAGGTGCTTATGGCAGAACGAAACGCACCGACGGCGCGGAGATGCGAGAGAGAGAGCGATGAGCATCGAGATCGACATTTTGAACGGCGACGCCTCCTGGCGGATGGCGGAGCCACTGCATCAGGCGGTCTTCGGACCTGATATCGTCGGGAAGCAGCCCTGGGCTCACGTCAAATGGGCCAATGCCGACCTGCGCGTGCTCATCGAGACGCCCGAGGATGGTCTCGTCTGCCACGTCGGCATCTACTTCCGCACCGTCACCTGGAATGGGCAGAAGGTTCACATCGGCGGCATCGGCGGCGTCTGCACGCGGGAGGACCGGCGCGGCCGCGGCTATGCGACCATGGCGATCGACGCCGCGCTGCATACCATGCGTGCCAACGAGGCGGTCCGCTTCGCGCTGCTGCTCTGCGAGCCGCACAACTTTGCGTTCTACGAGGCCCGCAGCTGGCTCCCCTTCAAGGGCGAGGTCTATTGCGAGCAGCCGGAGGGGCGGCTCCGCTTCACCCACATGGCGCCCTACGTCTGCAACATCGTCAGCGCGCCGACGCTGGGCACCATCGACCTCTGCGGCCTGCCCTGGTGAGCCCTGCGTGAGGCGCGGCTGGTGCCGGGGCTGCACGCCATATAATATGTCGATCATCATCCAATATTCCGCGCGGTGACACATGACGATCGACGCATCCCTAGACGCCGTGCCGCCGCCTGCCCCGGTCGCCTCCCCCATCGCCAGCTTGCTGACGGCACCGATCCTGCCCACACTGCTGCGGCTGGCGATCCCCAACATGATCGCGATGGTCGGCAGCACGCTGGTTGCGATCGCCGAGACCTCCTATATCGGCCGGCTCGGCACCATCCCGCTCGCAGCGATCGCGCTGGTGTTTCCGTTCGCCATGCTGACGCAGATGATGAGCGCGGGCGCGATGGGCGGCGGCGTCTCGTCTGCGATCAGCCGCGCGCTCGGCGCAGGCGACCGGACCCGAGCGGCGACGCTGGCGCTGCATGCCGCCATCATCGGCCTCTGCGGCGGGCTTTTCTTCACGGTGACGATGCTCATCTTCGGCCGCTCGTTCTTCACGCTGCTGGGCGGGCGCGAGCGCGTGCTCGAGGAAGCCAGCGGCTATTCGCAAATGCTGTTCTCCGGCGCGGTCGCGATCTGGCTCGTCAACACGCTGGCGTCGGTGATCCGCGGCACCGGCGACATGCGTTTGCCCTCGATGGCGCTGATCGGGACGAGCGTGCTCCAGATCGCGCTCGGCGGCACGCTGGGGCTCGGCCTGTTCGGTGTGCCGCAATTCGGCATGCCCGGTGTCGCCGCCGGCCAGTTGATCGCGTTCACCTGCGCCGCGATCTTTTTCCTCTGGTATCTCTGGTCCGGCCGCAGCAGGCTGCCGCTGGATTTCCGCGCCTTCCATTTCGATCGCGCGTTGTTCTTCGACATCCTCAAGGTCGGCGCGGTCGCCTGCCTGTCGCCGCTCCAGACCGTGCTCACTATTTTGATCTTCACCAAGATCCTGGCGACCTTCGGCACCGAGATGCTGGCCGGTTATGGCATCGGCTCGCGGCTGGAATTCCTGCTGATCCCGATCACCTTCGCCTTCGGCATCGCCTCGGTGCCGATGGTCGGCATGGCGATGGGCGCCGGACAGGTGAAGCGCGCGCGGCGCGTGGCCTGGACCGCGGCCGCGGCCTCGGGAATCACGGTGGGCCTGATCGGCGTCGTCATCGCGCTCGATCCGTCACTGTGGGTTTCGCTCTTCACCAGGGATCCCGGCGTGGCCGCCGCCGCCCACAGCTATTTCCATTGGGCCGGCCCGACCTTCGTGTTCTTCGGCATGGGCGTGTCGCTTTATTTCTCCTCGCAAGGCGCGGCGCGCGTCGGCGGTCCCGTGCTCGCCTCCACCGCGCGGCTTCTGATCGTCGCAATCGGCGGCGGCACCCTCATGATGGCGCAGGCTCCGGCCTGGACCCTGTTCGCGCTGGTCGGCGGCGCCATGGCGGTGTTCGGGCTTTCGACCGCAGCCTCGGTCGGCTTGGTGCGCTGGGGCAAATGAGCACAGGTCAATGCACGCAGCCAAATAAACGCGGGAATGTGATTCCATCCAGCGTTGCACTATCCTGCTAGGCTGCTATGGAGCCGCTCCAGTTCGGGGCTCTCTCCATGACTTCCAGATTCGCTGCTCTCATCGTCCTTCTGGCTGCGCTCCTTGGCGCGACTGCCGCCCATGCGCAGAGCGCCGACGGGACCTGGCTGACCCAGGCCGGCGATGCGCGCGTCAAGATCAGCAAATGCGGCGGCGGCATCTGCGGCAATGTCGTCTGGCTGCGTGAACCCCACGACACCGCCACCGGCCAGCCCGCCACCGACAGCAAGAACCCCAATCCCGCGCTCGCCAGACGCCCGATGATCGGCTTGCCATTGTTCAGTGGCATGCAGCCTTCCGGGCCGAACAAATGGTCGGGCCAGATCTACAATGCCGATGACGGCAGCACCTATGCGAGCAGCGTTACGGTGACATCAGCGGATTCGCTGCGGGTCGAAGGCTGCGTCGGCGCGCTCTGCGGCGGCGAAACGTGGACCCGCGCGGGGCGCTAGCGCTTCACGCCATCATTGCCTTCAGCGCCGTCGCCGCCGAGGCGTAGCCGCCCCGCGCGCCGTCGATGAAATGGACGTGGTCGCTGCGCAGCGCCGACGGGGTGAAGCAGGTCATCATCGCGGCGTCCTGCTGGTGGAGCCCGTAACGCACGATGCCGTCGCGCGCGGCAGTCGCGAGGCGATCGCTGAGGGCACGCTCGAGTTCCGGCGTACAGTCGAGGATCATGCGCAGGCCGTCGTCGTATTTTCGGAAATCGGAGTTCTCCACGACCTGCCGCTTATAAAGCTTCGGCACGAAGCCGCCGACCTTGAGATCGAAGCGCATGATCAGATAGACGAACAGCGTATAGGCCAGCACGCTGGCGCGGCGTGCGAGCAACGGACCTCCGCGCTTGGTGCGCGCCTCATAGTCCAGCCCCTGCGGCGGCCATGTCAGCGGCGGACCTTGCGGCGGCACGGGCCGACCGGCATCCGGGCTGCGTTCGACGAGATGGATGATGTCCTCGATCACCTTGCGGAATGCCGAGGGATCGGCGCCTTGGGCCGGCATCACCAGCACCGACAGGATCAGGCCGCGCGCAGCCGGAATCACCTCGAACCGGCAGGACAGGCCGGAGAGATCGGGCTGCGTGCCCGCGGGCGCTTCGGTGATCGCAAACTCGCCGCGCTTCATCGCGGCGTCGGCCCAGGCGAGCCCGCCGCCAGAAAACATCGCATAGGACAAATTGGCCGACGGACCGAAGCGCGCGACGCGCACGTCGAGGCCATGCGCGCGAATGGCGCTCACCGGCACCAGCGCGACGCGCATCCGCAAGTCGAGATCTTCCCGCACCCAGGTCGCGGTAGCAGCCAAAGCCTCGCGGGCCAGTTCGAGATCATTAGGCGCGACCGCAAAACTCGCGCCGTCGCCGCCGAACACGAAGGGAAATTCGCGTCCATCCAATGCGTTCGTCACCGCCGCGATCACGGCGGCACCGGCCATGTTCACCGCCTTGTAGCGCTGCGCCGCGATGGCCTTGGTCGAATCCACGATGTCGGCAACGCCGATGCTCCAATCGTCCGGCAGCGGCGAATACAAAGCTGGGTCCATCAGGCTGGTGAAGCCGCGAAAGACCGGAATGCCGCTATAGAACGCTGATGTCATCGGATGATGCCGGATGGTTGGGACGCACGTCCAAAAGACATACGTAGCAGAATCGATCCGGGTTCGCCGGAGCGCACTCTTGCAACCATTGGCCGAAATGGACCCGGACAACAATACGAGGGCGCGCTGCAATGCCACAGAAGGTCATTGATCGGCATCAAACAGCGGGCCGCAAATGGCGTCTAGTCTCGATGATCTCACATGGTTGCGCGGGAACATCGACGTGTCCGACTTCGACGGGAAGGACTCCATCGCTCCGGTACGCCGGCGCACCGGGCGTGACCCCATCAGCGCGGTGAAGATGCCGGAAAGCCTGACCGCGGCCGTCGATAATTGGGCCGAAGCCCATCACCTGTCGCGCTCGGATGCTATCCGCACGCTGGTCGAGCTGGGCCTGAAGGTCGCTCCCCCGGCACTCCCGCCAGGGCAGCCGCTCGCCTCGGATGCCACCAGGATCGAAGAGCTCGCAGTGCATGAACTCGAGGGGTTGCTCGATCCTGCGCTGTCTGACGACGAACGCGAGCGCCGGATCCGCCGTCTGACCGACGGCCCGCCGGAGTTCTCACACGAACGGATTGACCTGCCGAAGCACCGGACCTGAATATCTAGTGCAGCTTCTCGTCCCGACGCTTACGCAGCTCGGAGGCAGGTATGTCGTGGCAGCCGACAAGACGCACGAATTTCTGCGGATACATTTCGTAACCGTGGTCACCGGAATTCTGATGAGACATCGGCTGGCAGTGAATGGGCTGGCCGTGAACGTCGCTTTGCTGTGCGGAAGACGGCTTTGCCGACGCCTTGTCCGGGCTCGAAGCGGTCATGGACTGCTCCCTATCGATTAGGGCAGATCGATTGACGTAAGCCAATCGATTGCGCGGCATCTTACGACCAAATCCGGACGATGTCATTGCGCCGGATCAATGCAATTGTGGCGATGGAGTTCCGCCTACGCCGTGTTGCCCGCGTCGACCGTGAACACGCTACCCGTCACGTTGCGGCCGCCCTCGCCCAGCAGATATTCCACCATGCGCGCGACGTCGTCGGTCTCCGGCAGGCGCCGCAGCGCGCTGCGGCCGGCGATGCGCTTGCGGCTATCTTCGGAGAGATTATGCGTCAGCTCGGTGTCGATGAAACCGGGCGCGATCGCGTTCACGGTGATGCCGAGCTTGCCGACCTCGCGCGCGAGCGAACGGGTGAAGCCTGTGGCGGCGGCCTTGGTCGCACCGTATACGGAGAGGCCGTTATAGCCGGTGGTCGCGATGATCGAGGAGATGTTGATGATGCGACCGGCGCCGTCGGCCATCATCTGGCGCGCCACATATTTGGTGAGAATGATCGGCGACAGCACGTTGAGCTGTACCAGCGCCTCGATCTCGGAATTGTGCATGGTCGCGAGCAGGCCTTCGGTGCCGAGGCCGGCATTGTTGACGAGGCCGTAGATCGGGCCGAATTCATCGCGCACGAGTTTGGCATAGGCGGGGATCGCGTCGATCACGGCGAGGTCACAGGCGCGGAAATGCAGGCGCCCTTCCGACCCGGCGATCGCCGCCGTGAGCTCGTCGCTCTCGCGCCGCGCCGCCGCGATCACGTTGTAGCCGGCATCGACAAGCCGCCTGCCGATCGCAAGGCCGATGCCGCGGCTACCACCGGTGACGAGGACATTATGCATCGGTGCGCGCCAGTTTGCCGGCCGGGGTGACGTCGAGCGCCTCGACGAAGCGGATCACCGCCGGCACCTTGTGGGACGCGAGCTGTGCGCGGCACTGATCCAGGATCTGGGCGCGGATCTCTTTCGCGCGCGCCGGATCGGTGCCATCGGCGAGGATCACGTCGGCAACGACGATGCCGCCGGTGATCGGGCTCTTGCGTGACTTCGCCCGCGACATCCGCACGTCGGGATGACGGTTGATCACGGCTTCGATCTCTTCGGGGTGAACTTTCAGCCCACCGATATTGATGATGCCGCCGCGGCGGCCGACGAAATAGTAGCGGTCGCCGCGCAACTCGACGATATCGCCGCTGTCGACATACCCGTCTGCATCGGTGAGCGCAGCCGCGTCGCGGCCGATATAGGCGTGCGCCGAGCGCGTCGAACGGATGCGGAGCGAGCCGTCGACGACCTTCATCTCGACGCCATTGCGGTTGCCGAGATAGTCCGCCGGAAAGCCTTCCAGCCCGTCATTGACGGCAAAGCCGACGCCGGCCTCGGTTGATGCATAGGCGTGGCCGACGGAGGAATTCGGGAACGCCGCTTTCAGGCCGTCCAGCACCGCCTGATCGGCGATCTCGCCGGAGAGGCGGACGTAGCGTGGCGCGAACTGCGCGGCCGAGCCGCTCATCAACAGCTTGCGCCAGTGCGAGGGCGTGCCGGAGATGTGGGAGACGGCGCGCGCGTTCAGCCGCGTGACGTGATCGCCGAGCGCCTCATGCGGATCGGACAGCACCATCGAACCGCCGGAGAGGACGGCGCGGAGGAATATCTGCAGGCCGCCATAGCGGCGGATGTCGTAGAAGGTTGCCCATACCGGCGCGGGTCCACGCGCCGGGCCTTCGGCGACGATGGCGCCGGTGAGCGCTTCCAGCGTATGGCCAACGATCTTCGGCACGCCCGACGTGCCCGAAGTGAGCATCAGCCATTCCGTAGCGCGTTCAGTCCTGGCCGGTGTGGTAGCCTGAGGCGGCAGTTGTGCGGTGACGACCAGCGGCACGCCGGTCGCGGCCCAGCGATCGGGCTCGTCGGTGACGACGGCATCGATCCCGGCATCCGCCATTAGCGCATCGAGATGCGCGGGGTTGAGATCGGGCGGGCACAGCAGCATGCGGCGGGCAATACCGTCGAGCTCGATCATGGCAAGGCCCGATCGGAGCTGGTCGGATACTTTCAGCAGCACCGCGCGGCCGGACAGCTCGCTCAGGCGGCCACCCAGGACCGTCTGCGACAGGATATCCGTCAACGACACGACATCGTGCGCATCCGACAGCGTGCGGCCCGTCAGCTCCGCGCCGAGATGGTCGCGAAGCGCAAAGATCTCACGCGGGGACATTTTCGTAGGCCCGCACGAAATCGCCCACGGTGGCGGGAAACGCTGCGTCCTCGGAGATGGTGAAGGGATCGACGCCGGTCTCGTCCTCGAGGCGCGCCACCAGGATGGCGAAGGCGAGCGAGTCGAAGCCCGTCTCGTGCAGGGACAGATCGTCAGAGAGTGCGGGAAGCGCGACGTGCTGCTCCTTGGCGATCTGCTGGATCGCTTCGATGACCTTAGACCGTACCGACATGGCTGGCTCGCTTCTGTTGTCGTTCGTGTTGCGGCGGTTCTTGATGACCGCCTCCCTTGGCCGTTTGTTTACCCGACAGAAGTAAATGGCTTCTTGGACAATTCGGATAAAATTGGACCTATCTCCGAATATTCGTGCGATCAGAGCCGGATCCTGCCCTCGTTGATTTGCGCATATGTCTCCGCGTCCAGCGCGACATAGGTGCCGGCCTTCGGGTCCAGCATGAACAACGGATCGGCCAACACGCCCGGATCAAATCCCTCGCGCGCGAGTTCGCCTTTTTTCTGCTTGAACGTCTCGGTCGCATCGAGCTCGCGCGAGATGCGTATGAAGACGGGATGAGCATAGGCCGGCAGGCGCTGTGCGAGATGGGCGGGCAGCGCCTCGAGGACGAAGCCCTCGTTTACCACGATCGCACTCATGCCGGCGCGGCCGTCGGTGCCGGAGATGCTCACGCCGTAGGTGGTGGCGTCGATCACGCCGCTGAAGTCGCGCACGGCGTCATTGACTTCCGAAGTCGCGACGTTCTCGCCCTTCCAGCGAAAGGTGTCGCCGATGCGGTCGACGAAGTGGAAGAAGCCCTTCTCGTCGAGCCGCATCAGATCGCCGGTGCGGAACCAGGAATCGCCCTTGGCAAAGACATCGCGCAGGATCTTCTTCTCGGTCTCGCTCGCCTCGGTGTAGCCCTCGAAGCGGCCGCCGCCCTCATCCGCCGTGCCGATGCGGCCTATCGCTTCGCCGGCTTCGCCGCGCGCGCAGGGGATACAAAACCCCTCTGCATTGCGCAGCGGCGCACCATTATCGGGGTCGAGCTTGACGAGGCCTGCAGGGAAACGATGCGCGAGCAGCGGCGGAACGCGGCCGATCGCGCCGGGCTGGCCCTCGACGTTGAACAGCGAGAAATTGCCTTCCGTCGCCGCGTAGAATTCGAGGATGCGCGGAATGGCGAAACGCGCCTGAAAATCATCCCAGATGTCACCACGCAGGCCGTTGCCGCAGACGAGCCGCAGGCGATGCCGGTTCTCGTATTCCGACGGCGGCGCCTTGAGCAGATAGCGGCAGAGTTCGCCGATATACTGAAACAACGTACAGTCGTGGCGCACGATGTCGGGCCAGAAATTCGAAGCTGAGAATTTTTCCGCGATCACCACCGAGCCGCCGGCGGCGAGCATGCTGCATGGCGCGACGATGCCGCCGACCGAGTGGAACAGCGGCAGGCAATCGTAGAGCCGATCCTGCGGCGTCGCGCCGGTAAGGCCGGCGAACCAAAAGCCCCAGTTGAGGATGCGGCGGTGGCTGATGCTGGCGGCTTTCGGCAGGCCGGTCGTCCCGGATGTGTAGATCAGCAGGGCCCGGTCGTCGATGGTGACGTCGCCACGCTCGTCCGGCGAAAGCGGCCCGTCATCAAGCGCGGCAAGCGCGACATCGATCGCGCGCTCGCAGCGAGCATCGCCATGGGTCCAGACCTTTGCTTCCGTCTTCAGGTGCGGCGACGCGTCGTCCAGCGCATCCTTCAGTTCGTGCGCGACGATGATGTGAGCGGGCCTTGCGACACCGATGCAATGCGCGAGCGACCGGCCGACGAGCTTGGTATTGATCAGCGCGACCACGCCGCCGACCCGACTGATGCCGAGCCAGGCCGCCACATAGTCGATGCCGTTCGGCATGATCAGCGCGACAGTATCGCCCTTGGCCACACCGGCCGAGCGCGCCCACCGCGCATAACGATTGATGCGTCTTGAAAGCCCCTCATAGTCGAGGCTCGCGTCATCGGAGGCCAGCGCGATGCGATCGGGCTGGCGCTGCGCCCAATCGTCAACGACATCGGCGAACAGCCGGCCCGGCAACGTCTCGATCCGTGCGGTGAACTCGATCGCCTTCAGCCAGATTTTCGAAGCCGAAGGTGCGCGCGCGGCTTTCGGTTGCTCGATGACGCCGGTTGTCATGCCGTTCATTCTTTCGGAACGTGTCTGCTGGTTCCGGCAGCTTAGCTCGCACGCCCTGCCCAGGTGTTAAGAGACAAGGTAAAACCGGGTTAGTGGGTGATTAACTCTAGTCATCCTTTACCAAACCGGTGGGATGGGCGTGCGCAGTCTCGCAATCCTTGCGATAGCAAAGCTAGTTATCGGGGCGCTGCGCGTGCCTCCTTGCCCGCTTGCGGCGCGAGGTGAATTGGAGAGCATGATGATCACCAAGCGACATTTCATTCAGGCTGCGGCCGCTGCGGCAACCGTGCTCGCCACGCCACGCGCCTTTGCGATCGGGAATCCCTCCTATCCCTCGCATAGCGTGAAATGGGTGGTGCCCTATGCGCCGGGCGGGGCCACCGACGTGCTGTCGCGGCTGCTCTGCCAGCGCCTCTCCGACCGGCTCGGCCAGACCTTCGTCGTCGAGAACAAGCCTGGCGCCGGCAGCAATATCGGAACGCAGGCGGTGATCACGTCCGCCCCGGATGGTCACACGCTGCTGTTGACCTCGACCGCGAACGCCATCAACGCCTCGTTCGATCCGGCGCTGCCGTATGATTTCGCCAGGGGGATCGCGCCGGTCGCCGGCGTCGCGCGAATTCCGCTGGTGCTGGTCGTCAACAACGACCTGCCGGTGGCCAGCGTCGCCGACTTCATTGCCTACGCCAAGGCCAATCCCGGCAAGATGTCGATCGCCTCTTCCGGCATCGGCACGTCGCTGCATCTCTCCGGCGAGCTGTTCAAGTCGCTGGCCGGCGTGCAGTTCACCCACGTGCCCTATCGCGGCTCGGCACCCGGATTGACCGACGTGATGAGCGGGCAGATCCAGGGCATGTTCGACAACGTCACTTCATCCTTCGAGCTCGTGCGCGCCGGCAAATTGCGTGCGCTCGGCGTCACCACGCGCGAGCGTTCGGAGATTTTGCCGGACGTACCGTCGATCGCGGACACGCTCAGCGGCTACGAGACGAGCTCATTCTACGGCGTCGGCGCCCCGCATGACACGCCGCGCGAGATCGTCGACCTGCTCAATCGCGAGATCAACGCCGCGCTGTCCGATGCGGAGATCAAGTCCCGCATCGCCGGGCTCGGCGCAATCCCGCTGCACGGCAATTCTAGCGAGTTCGGCCGCATGCTGACGGCGGAAACCGACCGTTGGCGCAAGGTGGTGGAGCTGTCGGGGATCCAGAAGCAATAGCAAGCGGGCCTCGCGACGCTAGGTGACCTCGGGGAAACGGGCTATTCTTTCTGCGGCGTTGTTCTGGCTACGAAAGGAAAGCGACCCGTGGCTCTCGATCCCTTAGAGTTTCCTGTCCGGGCCGCGCCTTTCGAGCAGCCGCTGACAAATTTCGCCCGCCGAGTGAAGGGCGGACAGGCCAGGTTGGTCGCGCTCGGCTCGTCGACCACGGCAGGCGAAGGGGGTATTGCGCCCTATCCGCAGCGGCTGCTGTCGGACCTTCGGATAAAATTTCCAAACGTCACAATCGAGGTGATCAACCGCGGCGTCGGCGGCGAAGATGCTCGTTTGGAGTTGAATCGGTTCGAGCATGACGTCTTCGATCTGAAGCCCGATCTGGTGATCTGGCAGGTCGGTACCAATTCAGTGTGGCAATCCGCCGGTCCCTCGTTCGAGGACACCACGCAAGCGATCCGCGAGGGTGTTGACCGGCTGCTCGACACCAAGCAGATCGATGTGATCCTTATGGACCTTCAATATGTGCCGGCGCTGCTGACACCGGCCAAGGCCAGGAAGGCGAGCGCCATGGTCGAGGCAATCAGCCAGATCGCGCAGGAGACGCGCGTCAACGTCTTCGGCCGTTTCGCGCTGATGAAGGGCTGGCATGATGTCGCCGGGATTTCGTTCGACCGGATGGTCGACCCGGGCGACGACGACAGGCTGCACGCAAGCGACTGGACCACGGACAAGATGACGTGGCAATTGACCAACGCAATCGTCGACGTTGTCAACATGGCGCCGCCCTCCTAAAAGGCACGCGGCGGCTCATCCGCGATGCCCCACGGACCGCCGGGAGGTAATTGCCCAGCGCTATCCGCCTCGCTGATGGCGCAAGCGCTGCGGCGGTGCATTGAACGGATAATACGGATTGAGATCGCAGCTGGCGGAGCGGCCTGAAGCGGTAGCTTGGCACTGCGGCACTGAGGTGAAGGAGCAATCATACCACTCCCCGCCACCGCCGTTCGCGCCGGAATAGACGTGCATGCAGACGGGATAGCGCGGATCGAAGGTCTGCGCATGCGACGGCGCGACCGTGAGCAGGGCACCGACAGTTATGATCAGGCCGAATAAGCGACGCATAAGAATTCCCCCTGAAAGCCGCATTGCGGATCGCTAGTGCACGTTCTTGTGGCGCCGGCGCGGCGGCGGGGGTTGGTCGAACGCATAGTAGGGATTGACGTCGCAGCTTGCCGAGCGGCCCGAAGCAGTGGCGCGGCACTGCGGCAGCGAGGTGAAGGAGCAATCGAAATAATCGCCGCCGCCCCCGCCGAAGCCGCCGGGCGTATAGACGTGCATGCACACCGGGTAACGCGGATCATAGGTCTGGGCGCTGGCATCTGCCGCCACGAACAGCGTGGCAATCGCGGTGAGGGTCAGGATCGGCAAACGCATGGAAAAATCCTCGAATCTGTCATGTCGGCGGCCCAGATGCCGGCCACCTCGTATGGCATAACACCACGGCAGAGGCGACCGTTCCTGCGCGTAAATGACGGCAAGGTGAGTGCGGTGCACTGCGCCCGCTACGCGCCGAGCCCTTGCAACACCAGCCGGTTCAATCTTGCCGCAAACGCCGCAGGGTCTTCCGGCAGTTCGCCGTCCAGGATCTGCGCCTGTTCGAGCAGGAGCAGGCTGAGATCGTCGACCGCCTTCGAGCCGGCCTGAGCCTTCGTGATCGCCGTGACCAGCGGATGGCGCAGATTGATCTCGAGGATCGGCTTCGTGCGCATGCCGCGGTTCTGCTGGGCCAGGATGCGCTCGAGCTCGCGGCTCGGGCCCTGGCTGTCGGCAACAAGGCAGGACGCGGAACTGGTGAGGCGCGTCGATGCCTTGACATCGCTGACACGCTCGCCGAGCGCGGCCTTGATCACCGCGATGGTGGCGCCCTCGTCGGCGGCCGGCTCGTCCTTCTTCGCTTCGTCCGCCTCGTCGACGCGCGGGATCAGGTCGAGATTGAGATCGCCCTGGCTCAGCGACTTCAGCGGCTTGCCGTCGAACTCCGATGGCATCGAGGTCCAGAAGGCGTCCACGGGATCGGACAGCAGCAGCACTTCGATGCCACGCGCAGTCGCCGCCTCGAGCCGGGGACTCGACTTCAGGCGCTCGATGCTGTCGCCGACGAGATAGTAGATCTCGGTCTGGTTCGGCTTGAAATCGGCGATGACGTCCTTGAGCGAGCGCTTCTCGCCCGAGGTCGTGGTGAAACGCGACAGCGCGAGCAGCTTTTCGCGGCGCTCGAAATCCTCGTAGATGCCTTCCTTCAGCACCGCGCCGAAGGCCTCCCAGATCTTCGCGAAGTTCTCCGGATCCTTCTCCGCAAGGCTTTCGAGTTCGGACAATACGCGGGTCGCCACGGCCTTGCGGATCTGTGCGAGCTGCGGATTGTTCTGAAGCATCTCGCGGGAGATGTTGAGCGGGAGATCCTCGCTGTCGACGACGCCGCGGATGAAGCGGAGGTAGCCCGGCAGCAGATCGGCATCGTCGGTGATGAAGACGCGGCGGACATAGAGCTTGACGCGTCCCTTGCGGTTCGGCTCGAACAGGTCGAACGGCTTGGTCGAGGGCGCGAACAGCAGCACGGCGTAGGAGTAACGCCCCTCCGCGCGATAATGCAGCGTCATCGCGGGATCGTCGAAAGCGGAGGCGATCTGCTGATAGGCCTTCTTGTAGTCTTCCGGCGTGAGCTCGGACTTCGAGCGTTGCCACAGTGCGCTTGCAGAATTGATCTGGCGCGGTTCGCCCTCTTCAGGCACGAGCTCGATGGGGAAGAGGATGTTGTCGGAATACGCGCCGACGATGCGCTCGATCTCGTAGGCTTCGAGATATTTCTTCGCATCGTCCTTGAGGTGCAGGACGATCTCGGTGCCGCGTTGCACGCGGGCCGCATCCTCGTCGCTGGCACGCGCGATCTCGAAGCCCGACCCGCCTGTGGACGTCCAGGTCCAGACGTCGCTCTCGCCGGCACGGCGGCTGACCACGACGATCTTGTCGGCGACCATGAAGGCGGAATAGAAGCCGACGCCGAACTGGCCGATCAGGCCAAGTCCATCCTTGGCCTCCTTGAGCTTCGACACGAAGGCCTTGGTGCCCGAGCGGGCGATGGTGCCGAGGTGGTCGATCAGCTCCTGCCGCTCCATGCCGATGCCATTGTCAGCAATCGCAAGCGTTCCGGCCGTCTTGTTCGGAATGATCCGGATCTTGAGCGCGTCGCCCTCGCCCAGCAGCGCTGGACTCGCGATGGCCTCATAGCGCAGCTTGTCGCAGGCGTCCGATGCGTTGGAGACGAGCTCGCGCAGGAAGATATCGGTCTCGGAATAGACGGAGTGCACCATCAGGTGCAGAAGCTCGGAAACCTCGGCCTGGAAGGGCTGCGTATGCACAGCCGTGTCTGACGTCGTCATGCGTTTACCCGGTCAATCGAAAGGGAAAGAAACCCGGGATATAACGCGAGGGGGCAGGGGATCAAGTGGACGTCAGCAATCGCCCTCGGGGCGGAGGCCGACTTGTCCCTGGCAAATGCCGATCAGGTCACGCAGCGACCGGGCTGGAGCAGTTTTGCAACCTCGGTCAGGGAGCTGACCATCGGCTCGCAGGCAATCGTCGGCTTTTTGCGGCTCTGCTTCTGGTCCGGGACCAACACCGGCGGCTTGGCGTTACCGGTCTCGATCACAGCGGGGACCCGCAGCAGCACCGACGTGTCGGCGAGATCGTTCAGCCGCATCGACACGGTACGGGTTGGAACCTCCGCCTGCTTGATATCGGCGAGCCGGTCGGCTTTGCTGGAGCGATTGACGTTATGGCCCGGCTTGTCAGCGACCGCCTGCCAGCGGTCGGCCAGATCATGGCCGGAGGCCAGCTGCACGGCGCCGACCTGAACGGCGCCAAGCGTCGCGGCGAGCGCGACGGCGCCTAAAAATACCTTTTGGATCTGTGACATGGCTGTCGGTCCCTCGCCCCATGGCGATCGCGGGAACAACGCGAGGAGATGACCGGGAGTTCTCAGTCGTTAAGATCACTTAACCGTGTGCGAAAAACACACGGCCTGCGAAAAATTTCGCAACCGGCTGGAACGACTTTCGCGGACGGGAGTCGTCTCAACAGCCGGCTATTCCCCCCTGCCCCATAAGCCGGCGACGTAGGGCGCGACTGTGGTGATGCCAGTCGCGCCTTACTTTTGTCTGGCGTTCAGTTCGCCTTCCCCGCGAGCCACTCCCGCCCCTCCCCATAGAGCTTCTCGACCTCAGGCCCGGTCAGGCCGGGCATGTCGCGCTTGACCTTGTAGCCGATCAGCCCCTGCATGTAGGCGAGGTGGCGGTAGCCTTCCGGGAGCGCGGCAAGGGCTTTCTGGTCGAGCTGAAGTGTCGCGGCGGGATCGACCGGGTCGATCCGGTCCTTCTCGTAGATCGGCTGGCGGCGGACGATGCCCCATTTTTCCTGCCGCTTCTCCAGGAAATCGTAGAAGCGCCCGGTGCAGACCACGTCGCAGGGCACGCCGTGCACCGGCGCGCGCTGCGAGATGGTCATCTTGGTCTGCGCGATGGCGCGCGCGCCCTCGAGGTCGATACTGCAGCCGCCGAGGAAATGCAGGATGCGCACGCCCTTGGCGAACCCCTCCTGGCTGACCCGCATGAAATCCCGCGCCGGCCCCTGAAACCAGGTGGCGGACATCCAGCCTTCCTCGTGCCAGACCGTGGCAAAGCGCTCCCAGTCGCCGGCATCCCGCCACACCGCCCAGTTCTCGACGAGATCGCGGATGGCGAGGCGGTCGAGGAGTTGCTGGTCCATGATGCGAAATCTCCTGGCGGCTTGAGGTGGCGATAGATGTCATCGGCCCGAGGTATCAACGGCCAATTGGGTTGTCGTCAAGCGCGCACGATGCTTTGGGGGCGTTCGAATTGCCCACAGCCAGTCCGCGCGATACGAGCAGCGAGCCTTGCAATCAACCTGACCGCGACTAATATTCGCACCCGATGCAAATGAAATTTCCCGTGCTGGCCGCGCTTCTCGGATTGCTGGCGGCTTTTCCCTCCCAAGCGCAGACCGATTCCGTCCAGGCCTGGAAGATGAGACTGTCTGCCCACATCGCGAGCAGGAACCTTCTTCCCGCCTGCCGCGATGGGGCAAACGGGTGAGGCCAAGGTTGGATTCGTTGTGGATCGGTCCGGCAAACTCATATCGCGGACGCTGGCTGAGAGCGCCGGGTCTCAATCGCTCGATGCTGCTGCGCTTGCAATCGTCGAGCGCGCTCAGCCATTTCCGGAAGCGCCTTCGGAACTGACGGAGAGCTCGTTCTCTTTCACAGTCCCCATCGTCTTCCGAGGCCGCCAATTCCAGGTGTCGCCCTCCGGGTTAGTGCTGAACAGGCCGGGTCCCGCCCTCGCCGAGGGCGACGGCATGGCTGCGTGGCGCAAGACGGTAATCGAGCATGTCTGGCGCAACAGGGCGTTTCCGCCGGAGGCGATGGGTCACAGAGGCGATGCCGGTGTCACATTCGTGCTCGACCGCTCGGGCAAATTGATCTCGCACGCGTTGGTGGAAAGCACAGGCTCCCCGCCGCTGGATGCGGCAGCGCTCAGAATGGTCGAGCGAAGCGAGCCATTTCCGAAGCCGCCGCCCGAGGCGAAGGACGACCTCCAGAAGGTGACCATCCTGATGACTCTCGACGGAACGCAACCGATGAGTGGGGCATGGGCGGACGAACCCAAGTTGAAGGCCAAGCTTAACAGCATCTGCCGAGGCTGCTGAATAGAGTGCCGGCGAATAAAAACAGCGCGCCTTGCGGCGCGCTGTCTTCTTGTCCGAAGGGGATCTTCCTTGCGCTGCAGGCGCTCCGTTACGCCGCCGGCACTTTCGGCGCGCGGTTGCGGGAGTTGCGCTGGAAGAATAGCGCCTGGCTCGCCACCGCCGACACCATCGCCGGCTGGAACGGCTTTGAGATCAGGAACGCCGGCTCGGGGCGCTCTCCGGTGAGGAAGCGTTCGGGGTACGCGGTGATGAACACCACCGGCACCTCGAAGGTGCGGAGCAGCTCGTTGACGGCGTCGAGGCCCGACGAGCCGTCGGCGAGCTGGATGTCGGCCAGGATCAGGCCGGGCCGCCTGTTCTTTGCCAAGGCGACCGCATCGGCGTGGGTACGGGCGACGCCGACGACATTGTGGCCGAGATTCTTCACCAGGCTCTCGAGATCCATGGCGATGAAGGTCTCATCCTCGATGATCAGCACGTCGGTGGCGATCTCGGCGGCCATCTCACGGCCTGCGGCATCCGCGAGCCGGCGCGTCTCGCCGACGTCGGTGCCAAGAATGTAGCCGACTTCTTCCTCCGAAAATCCCTCGAGCGAGAGCAGCAGGAAGGCTTGCCGCGGCAATGGCGTGATGTTCGACAGCCGTCGCTCCGGCGGCATCGGCAGGTTCGTCACCTCCGAATCGTCGTTGACGGAAACGGAATTCCAGATTTGGGTGAACAGCCGGAACAGGCCGGCGCGCGGCCCGTGGCTCTCGTCGAGCACCGACGGATCCCCCAGCATGGCTTCCAACATGGCTGCGACATAGGCGTCACCGGAGGACTGGCTGCCCGTCAGGGCGCGTGCGTACCGGCGCAACAACGGCAAGTGTTCAGCAACGAGCTGTGAACGGGACATCCCCACTCCATATCATCATCGGGCCGACCTTGACGTGCAGGCGTTAGGCGGGGGGCCCGGGTTCCCCTGCTGGACTGATTACGCCTCAGCCTGAGAAAAGTTCCGCATGGGGGCGGAACTTTTTCTCGCAACTCGCATTGAGCCTATCCAGGGAACGGCTCCCGGTTGAGAGAACTTCTCGATTTTACAGTTACTTAACTCGGGGAAACGTGGAACAGGTCATGAAAGATCTCAAGTCTCAAGCCAGCAAAAGCACGACCCCCGGCAAGGGAGGGCTCACTCCGGAGATCCAGTCCCGGATCGGGCACCAGCTGCGCGCCATGTACGACGACGTGGTGCGGCAGGGGGTTCCGGACCGGTTCGCGGAACTGATCAAGAAACTTGATGCGCCGGGAGCGACACCCCAAGTGGAAAATGGTGGCGGCTCTAATGACAACAACAATGGGAGGGATTGATGCCTCTCACGGACTCCCTGCGTAACGACATCCTGGCGGCCGTGCCCAGTCTGCGCGCGTTCGCCATCTCGCTCAGCGGCAATGCCGATCGTGCCGACGATCTGGTCCAGGAGACGCTGTTGCGCGCGCTCGCCAACATCGACTCGTTCCAGCCCGGCTCCAATCTGCCGGCGTGGCTGTTCACGATCCTGCGCAACCTGTTCCGCTCCGACTATCGCAAGCGGCGGCGGGAAGTCGAGGACGCCGAAGGCAACTACGCCAAGACGCTGAAGACGCAGCCCTCGCAGAACGCCCATCTCGAGTTCGAAGAATTCCGCACGGCGCTCGACAAGCTTCCGCAGGACCAGCGTGAAGCGCTGATCCTCGTCGGCGCCTCCGGCTTCTCCTACGAGGATGCGGCTTCGATCTGCGGCTGCGCAGTCGGCACGATCAAGAGCCGCGTCAACCGCGCGCGCTCCAAGCTCGCGGCGCTGCTCTATGTCGATGGCGCGGAGGATTTCGGGCCCGACGAGACCATTCGCGCCGTGATCGGCGGCAGCGGCGGCTGACCGCCGGCGTCAATCGGACTGAGACCGCGATGAAGGCGGCCGCTTCCGCGGCCGTCTTCGTTTGTCTGAAGCGTGAAACTTGATGGTGCCTGCGTCGCCTCGATCACCGGTCCACGCTTGATCACTCGTCCACGAAGGTCACGGTCTCGGCCACGCTCGCACGCGACGTGCGGTAGCTGTTGACCTTGTGGGAGTTGTCGGCATAGCCGAACGAGATGCCGCAAACGATGCGGCGGTCAGCAGGCAGATTGAAATGGCGGCGGATCAGGCCGGAGTGGCGCGCGAGCGCCGCCTGGGGAATGGTGCCGAGCCCGAGCGCCTGCGCCGCCAGCATGAAGTTCGAGACATAGGCGCCGCAATCGATCGCACCGTAGATGCCGAGCGGCTCGTCGGTGTGGATGATGGCCACATGCGGCGCGCCGAAGAAATTGTAGTTCTCCAGCGCCTGCTTGGCATAGGCCATCTTGTCTCCGCGCGCGATGCCGAGCGTGTTGTAGAGCTGAAAACCGCTCTCGCGGCGGCGATCGAGATAGGCGCCGAGATATTCGCGCGGGGGCGTGAAATCATAGTCGTCGCCGAGCCCGCTCGATGCTTCTGCGTAAATCAGCTTGCGGAAACGCTCCTTGGCCTCGCCGCTGGCGATGACGACCTGCCAGGGCTGACTGTTGCACCAGGACGCCGTGCGCTGCGCGGTGGTCAGCACATGTTCGATCGTCGCACGATCGACCTCCTTGGCCAGGAAGGCGCGCACCGAGTAACGCTCGTTGAGTAGCTCTTCGAGCACGCCGATGCGGTCGTTTTGCTTTACTTGTGCGTCCATGGATCAACTCGCGCCTTCTCTTCGTAGGGTGAGCATAGGCGCATAGCGCCGTGCCCACCGACAGACTTACCTCGGCGCATCTGCGCATGGTGGGCACGCTTCGCTTTGCCCACCCTACAAGATACAGCGAGAGACTAGATCACCGTCCCTTGGTCGGGATCTTGTTATACGGCACGTCCTTGTCGACGCGGATGTCACCCGGCAATCCCAGCACACGCTCGGCGATGATGTTGCGCAAGATCTCGTCGGTGCCGCCCGCGATGCGCATCGAGGGCGAGGACAGCAGCATCTGCTGGAACTGGCCCTGAACGGTTTCCTCGTCGCTGCCGGTGAGAACGCCGGCCGCGCCCTGGAGGTCCATGGCGTAGGTTGCGATGTCCTGCAGCATCATGCCGGAGACGAGCTTGCCGATCGAATTCTCCGGCCCCGGCCGCTCGCCCTTGGACAGCGCCGAGATCGCCCGGTAGCTGGTGTATTTCAGCCCGCTCGACTTCACCGCCCAGCTCGCGAGTTTTGAGCGCACGGCGGGATCGTCGATGGCGAGGCCATCCTCCAGCATCAGATTGGAGCAGAACTCGAACATCTCGGGTACGCCGGTCGCGAGCCGCGAGCCGATCGACATCCGCTCGTTCATCAGCGTGGTCAGCGACACGCTCCAGCCCTCGCCGATCGCGCCAAGACGCTGGCTGTCGGGAATGACGACGTCGGTGAAATAGACCTCGTTGAACTCCTGCATGCCGTTGGCCTGCTTGATCGGGCGCACCTCGACGCCAGGACTCTTCATGTCAAGGAAGAACATGGTGAGCCCCTTGTGCTTGGGCACATTGGGATCGGTGCGCGCGATCAAAAGACCGTAGTCAGAATAGTGCGCACCTGAAGTCCAGATCTTCTGGCCGTTGACGACCCAATTGTCGCCCTTCTTCTCCGCGCGCGTGCGCAAGCCCGCGACATCGGAGCCCGCTGACGGCTCGGAGAACAGCTGGCACCAGATCTCCTCGCCCGCGGCCAGCTTCGGCAAATGGCGCCGCTTGGCGTCCTCGCTGCCAAAAGCCATCACGGTGGGCCCGCACATGCCCTCGCCGATCTGGAACGGCTGCGTCAGCTTGCCATAGACGCCCTCCTCCTGCTGCCAGATCACCCGCTCGATCGGCGTCGCACCCCGGCCGCCATATTCCTTGGGCCAATGCAGGCAGGCCCAGTTACCTTCGGCCTTCTTCTTCTGCCAGGCCTTGCCGACATCGACGATGTCGTGGTTGGCGAGCCGGATGCGGCCAAGCGAGGATTTTGACAGCTCGGCCAAAAACTCCTTCGGCGCATTGGCCTCGACCCATTTGCGCGCGGTCTCGCGGAATGCGGCTTCCTGCGGGGTGTCGTCGAAATTCATGGCGGACCTCTTCGTTCTTGCTCTGTCTTAGTCCCTCATGATGAGGAGGCGCGCAGCGCCGTCTCGAACCACGAGCCCCAGTCGGGCCTGCATCCCTCGAGACGCCGCGTTCCGCGGCTCCTCAGGATGAGGATCATCAGCCTCTTCCCTTGGTCGGGATCTTGTTGAACGGCACGTCCTTGTCGACCCGGATGTCGCCGGGCAGGCCCAACACCCGCTCGGCGATGATGTTGCGCATGATCTCGTCGGTGCCGCCTTCGACACGGGTGCCCGGCGCGCGCAGCAGCATCGCCTGAAAGCGGCCGGCGAGTTCGGCATCCTCGCCGCTGACCACTCCGCCCGCGCCCTGCAAGTCCAGGGCATAAGTCGCGACATCCTGGATCATCGAGCCCGCCACCAGCTTACCGATGGAGTTTTCCGGTCCCGGCCGCTCGCCCTTCGACAGCGCGGAGATCGCGCGCATGCTGGTGTATTTCAGCCCGCTCGCCTTCACCGCCCAGCTCGCCAGCTTCGCGCGCACGGCACGATCCTCGATGGCAGGGCCGTCGTCCAGCATCAGGTCCGAGCAATAATCGAACAGCTCGGGGAAGCCGGTCGAGACGGCCGCGCCGATCGCGCTGCGCTCGTTCATCAGCGTCGTCAGCGAGACATTCCAGCCGTCACCGACCTCGCCGAGGCGCTGATGATCGGGAATGCGAACGTTGGTGAAATAAACCTCGTTGAAGTCGGACGCACCGCTCGCCTGCTTGATCGGCCGCACCTCGACGCCCGGGCTCTTCATGTCCAGGAAGAACATGGTAAGGCCCTTGTGCTTGGGCACGGTTGGATCGGTGCGGGTCAAGAGGATACCGTAATCGGAATAGTGCGCGCCCGACGTCCAGATCTTCTGGCCGTTGATCACCCAGTCATCGCCGTCCTTCTCGGCGCGCGTGCGCAGGCCCGCAACGTCGGAGCCGCCGGCCGGTTCGGAGAACAGCTGGCACCAGACCTTTTCGCCGGAGGCGAGCGGCGGCAGATAGGCGCGCTTATGCTCCTCGCGCGCGAACGCCATCATGGTCGGCCCGCACATGCCGTGGCCGATGATGAACATGCGGGAGAGCTGGCCGAACGGCCCCTCTTCCTGCTGCCAGATCACACGTTCGATCGGCGACGAGCCGCGGCCACCATACTCCTTCGGCCAGTGCAGACAGGCCCAGCCGGCATCGGCCTTCTTCTTTTGCCAGGCCTTTGCAACGTCGAGGATGTTGGCGTTCTTCAATTGCGTGCGGCCGAGCGAGGACTTGCGAAGCTCGTCCTCGTATTGCTTCGGTGCATTCGCACCGATCCAGGCGCGAGCAGTGGCGCGAAATTCGGCTTCCTGCGGTGTGTCGTCGAAGTTCATGACGTTGCCCTTTGCCTACGCCGCGTTCTTCTTGCGCATGCGGTCGATCAACTGGTCTTCCCAATAGGACAGGCTGCCAAGACCGAGCGCCATAGCGTTGGCGCGGCGGTAGTACATGTGGCAGTCGAACTCCCAGGTAAAACCCATGCCGCCGTGGACCTGGATGTTGTTCTTGGCGCAGTGCTGGAACGCCTGCGTCGCACTGATGCGCGCGGCTGCAGCCGCTTCCGGCAATTCGCCTGCATTGGTCGAGAGCGCCCAGGCGCCGTAATAGCTGTTGGAACGTGCCAGCGTCGCCGACACGTACATGTCCGCCAGCATGTGCTTGACGGCCTGGAACGAGCCGATCTGTCGGCCGAAAGCGATGCGGTCGAGCGCATAGTCGCGGCCCATCTCCAGCGCGCGGTCGGAGCCGCCGACCTGCTCGAACGCGCAGAGCACCGCGGCGCGGTCGAGCACTTGAGTCAAGATGCTCCAGCCTTCGCCGGCCGCGCCCAGTGGCTCGGCCTTGCAATCGTTGAAAGTGATCTCGGCCTGTCCGCGGGTCGGATCGAGATTGGTCAGGCTTTTCACCTCGACGCCCCCGTCCCTGAGATCGACGATGAACAAGGAGACGTCGCCGTCGCGTCCGCTCGATCCCGTGCGTGCCGCGACTACCGCGAAGTCGGCGATCGCGCCATCGGCGACCGGCTTCTTGACACCGTTGAGCACGCCGTTCGCAGCCGTCAGCTTGACGTTCTTCGGCGACGGATTGCCCTTGCCCTCGAACAGCGCCAGCGTGCCGATCGCCTCACCCGAGGCAATCGCCGGCAACCATTTTTTCTTCTGCGCGTCGGTACCCGCGATCAGCAGCGCTTCGGCAGCGAGATAGACGGTGGAGGAAAACGGCACCGGTGCGTTCGCACGGCCCATCTCTTCAGCGATCACGCAAAGTTCGAGATGACCGGCGCCGGCGCCACCAAAATCCTCGGGAATAGCGACACCGAGAAAACCCATCTCGGCGAGGCCTTTCCACAGCTCCTTGTCATAGGGTGCCTTGCCGTCGAGAACTGCGCGCACCGCCTTCGGTGAGCACTTCTCGGTGAGGAATTTGCGCGCCTGATCGCGGAGCTGCTTCTGGTCGTCGGAGAAATCGAAGTTCATGGCGCGTATCCGTGTTGATGATGTCGATTACTTGAGAACGATGACGTCCTGGTCAGGCTTGTCGGCATAAAGCCGCTCCACCAGAGCGGCACGGCGCTCCAGGCCGGCGCGCTGGTTGATGTAGCCCTTGTCGGTGAGCTCGTTGCCGTCGATCGAGGGCGGTTCCGCCATCAGCATGGCGCGCGCGATGATGCGGCTGCTGGCGCCCTCGCACTCCTTGTTGTGAGCCTCCAGCCCGCGCCTGAAGCAAGCGATCACCTCGGGATGCTTCACGGCGTCCTCGAAGCTGAAATCGGGAGCACCGACGAGCTGGCGGCAGGCATGCAGGTTCGGCCAGGCCAGCAGGCCGATGAAGGCGCGATCCTGCCCCGCGACCAGCGCATCATGCACGACCGGCGTCGCGGCCGCGATCGCATCCGTGCGCAGCGAGCCGACATGGACGAAGGTGCCGGTGGTCAGCTTGAAGTCCTCGACCACGCGCCCCGCAAAGATGATGCCCTTCACGGGATCGGAATCGTCGACGAAGATGCCGGCGTCACCGATGCAATAAAAACCTTCCTCGTCGAACATCTTCTTCGTCAGGTCAGGCTGGCCGAAATAGCCCGGCGTGACGTTGACGCCGCGCAGACGCAGCTCGTATTTCGAGCCGCACGGCACCATCTTCAACTCGACGCCGGGGAACGGCAGGCCGATGAGGCCGACGCGCTCGGTGTCCCAATAGGTGCCGGTCGAGGTCGGCGCGGTCTCGGTCGAGCCCCAGCCGGTATAGAACACGATGCGCTCACCGGTGGCCTTCACGGCGAGGGCCTGCATGCGGTCGTAGAGATCATCAGGCAATCGCGCGCCGCCATAGGCCATGATCGAGAGGTTCTTGAAGAAGGATCGGCACAGCGCGTCGTCCTTCTCCATGGCGGCGGCGAGCGCGGCATAGCCGGCGGGGACGTTGGCGTAATAGGTCGGCGAGATCTCGCGCAGATTGCGCAGCGTCTCATCGAATTGGCCCGGCATCGGCCGCCCGTCATCGATATAGAGCGTGCCGCCGTCGACCAGGATCGGATGGAACGCCGCATTGCCGCCCATGGTGTGGTTCCAGGGCATCCAGTCCAGCATCGTCGAGATCGGACCGCCGGGATCGCGCGGCCGCACCTGCATCATCATCGCCGTATTGGCGCACATCATCGCTTGCGTGTTGATGACGGCCTTGGGCATGCCGGTCGAGCCTGACGTGAACAGCAGCTTGCCGACGGTCTCAGGCGTGATCTTCGCGATCGACGCTTCGACATCGGCAGTCGCGGCTGTCGCCGCGAGCTCGGCAAAGCTGACGCTCGCGATATCCTCGCAGGGCCGCAAGACGTGAACCACGGTGACGCCGGTGAGATCGAGCGCTTTCAGCGCCTTCTCGAAGGTCGGGCCGTCCTGCACCATCACCACGCCCGGCTTGATCAGGTCGAACAGGTATTTCAGCTTGACGTGATCATGGCTCATCAAGGAGTAGGCCGGCGAGACCGGCGCGGCCGGGAGGCGCGCCTGCATCGCCGCCTGCGTCATCAGCGCGTGCTCGATCGAATTGCCGGAGAGGATCGTGACCGGGCGGCCGTCGAGCGCGAGATTGAGCAGGCCTTGCGTCAGCGCATCCACGGTGCGCTTGGCTTCGCCATAGGACACCTTACGCCATTCGCGGTTAGGGCCGCCGCGCTGGGCAAGCCAGATCCGCTCGGGCGCTTCCTTCGCCCATTTTGCCAGCGAAGCCGGGATATGCTTCTCGTAGGTCTGCAGCGGGATGCGCGACTTCAGCACCACGGTGCCGTCGTCGCGGCGCGCGACATCGATGTCGCGCGCAAGCCACTTGACCTTGCGAAAGGCGGGCTTCGTCATCACCGCCGCCGCGCTTCCACTCATTTTGCGTCTCCCGGAATTTCTCGTCCTTTACGGATCTTCATTGTCAGCGCCTGATATAGACAGGCTTTCGCTTCTCAAGGAAGGCCCTGATGCCTTCCGAAAATTCCTCGGAGCGGCTGCACAGGACCTGGTTGCGATCCTCCATCGCGATCACGGCTTCCAGCGATCCGGCATCGACGCTCATGTTCAGACATTCCTTGGACAGGCGTAGGCCCACGGGCGAGGCCGTGATCATCGCGTCGACATAGGGTTCGGCGGCCTTGTCGAGCTTGTCCTCGTCGACGACCTCGGAGACCAGCCCGACCGCGAGCGCCCGCTCGGCGCCGATGAAGCGTCCCGTGAGGATCAGCTCCGAGGCAACGGAGACGCCGACAAGGCGTGGCAGGAAATAGCTGGTGCCGATGTCGCAGCCGCCAAGGCCGAGCTTGATGAAGGCGCAGTTCATCCGCGCCGATCTCGTCGCAATGCGGATGTCGGAGGCGAGCGCAAGTGCAAATCCGCCGCCAGCCGCCGCGCCCTGTACCAGCGCCAGGATCGGCTGCGGACAGCGCCGCATCAGCATCACGATGTCGGCGATGCGCCGCTGGGAATCCAGCGACTCCGTGACATCAGGCGGCTCCTGCTGGCCGGCACGGCGCGCCATCGCCGCCTTGAGATCGAGACCCGCGCAAAAATTCTTGCCGGCGCCCTTCAGCACCACGACGCGCGTATCGCGGTTGCGCTGGAGGCCCTGGAAATAGACGTTGAGCGCGTCGATCAACGCAGGATCGAGCGCGTTGAGGTGTTCGGGACGATTGAGCGTCACGGTGTCGACGCCGTCATTGTGCTCGATCAGCAGCGGTTGGGACATGAGGCGCCTCGTGCTTGCCGCCATTCGCGGTGCCGATTGCTGCGCCCTCTCCCCTTGCGGGAGAGGGCATGTACATCGCTAGCCACATACTCGCTTGGGTGAGGGGTCTGTCTCCGCGGATAGAGGCCCCTCATCCGGCGCGCTCAAGAGCGCGCCACCTTCTCCCACAAGGGGAGCAGGGAGGAAGAGCTACCGCGGCGCCATGCGGATCGCGCCGTCGAGACGGATGGTCTCGCCATTGAGCATCGGGTTCTCGACGATGTGCACGGCGAGCGAGCCGTATTCGTTGGCATCGCCGAGACGCGCGGGATGCGGCACCTGGGCACCGAGGCTCTTGCGGGCTTCTTCGTTCAAGCCCATCAGCAGCGGCGTCAGGAACAGGCCGGGCGCGATGGTGTTGACGCGGATCTTCTGGCTCGCGAGGTCGCGCGCGGCCGGCAGCGTGAGACCGACGACGCCGCCCTTCGACGCCGCATAAGCGATCTGACCGATCTGCCCTTCGTAGGCCGCGACCGACGCCGTGTTGACGATGACGCCGCGCTCTTCACCGACCGGCTCGATCGTGACGAGGCGCTCGGCGAACAGACGCAGGCAGTTGAAGGTGCCGATCAAATTGACGTTGATGATGCGCGCGAACTTCTCCAGCGGGTAGACGCCGTCGCGGCCGACGATGCGCTGCGATCCGCCGATACCGGCGCAGTTCATCAGCACGCGCGCGACGCCGTGCGCGGCTTCCGCCTTGGCGATCGCCGCCTTGATCTGCTCCTCGCTGGTGACATCGGCGTGAAGCGCGATGCCCTTCACTTCGGCGGCAACCTTCTCGGCGTTTTCCTTGCTCTGATCGATCACGCCGATCTTGGCGCCCTTGGCGGCCATGGCGCGGGCGGTCGCGGCACCAAGGCCCGAACCACCGCCGGTGATGAGAACGGCAACGTCTTTCAACTGCATCGTAAGCTACCTTTCCTTGGACGTTTCTTCTCTAGACTTCTGCGTTCTGGCCGGTCATCCGGCCGCGGCAGCTTCCTCGACATTCGTGAGAATGCCGCCGCAGATCAGCGTTTCCATATGCTTGATGTATTGCCGGCAGACGTCGTCGGTGACCGGGCCGACGCCGGTCGCGCGCGACATCGCGTGCCGGCCGAAGAACAGATGATCGCAGGCGCCGATCAGGCTGGTGTAGAACAGCACCGGATCGGTGGCGCGGAATTCGCCCTGACTGACGCCTTCGGCGAGCAGGCGGCGATGGAAATCCAGCAGCGGCGCGACGAAAAATTTCGAGACTTCGTCCGCGGAGCCCGCGACGCTCTCGTGCAGCAGATAGTGGATCAGCCGGTTCATGTAGGGAAACCGGTGATAGGCGCGGATGATGCCGCCGATATGCAGCTTCAGCTTCGCGGTCGGCGTGATCGGCTGCGCCAGCAGATATTCGAGATTGGACAGTTCCGTTCCCGCGTCGCGCTCGAGCAGCGCCAACAGCAGGCCGTCCTTGTTGCCGAAGTGATATTTGACCAGTGCGGCATTGGCACCGGACTTCTGGGCGATGTCGCTCAGCGAAATCTCGATCGAGGAGCGTTCGATCATCAGCTCGCTCGCGGCCACGAGCAATTTCTCTGCCGTGGAATTCTTTCCGCTGGGGAGCCTGTTCGGTACGCTGGTAGTCACGGAGATCCCTGATTTTGGCGCGAGAGCGGCCGCAGATAAGCCCAAGCAGCGCCTCCCCACAAGAGTTAATTGATCGATTGACTAAACAACCCGTCGCCCCTTAAATCCGCCCCGACAAGCAACCGTTCAAAACAATCCAGGGAGAAACCGACATGGCCGAGGCTTACATCGTCGCCGCTGCCCGTACCGCCGGTGGGCGCAAGGGGGGCCGCCTCGCCGGATGGCATCCGGCCGATCTCGCTGCGAAGGTGCTGGACGAGCTGGTCGACCGCACCAAGGTCGATCCCGCTTTGGTCGAGGACGTGATCATGGGCTGCGTCATGCAGGTCGGCGAGCAGTCCAACAACGTCGCGCGCAACGCCATCATGGCCTCGAAACTGCCGGAGAGCGTGCCGGGCACCTCGATCGACCGCCAATGCGGCTCCTCGCAGCAGGCGCTGCACTTCGCAGCCCAAGCCGTGATGTCCGGCGCGATGGACGTGGTGATCGCCGCCGGCGTGGAATCGATGACGCGCGTGCCGATGGGCCTGTCGTCGCAGCTTCCCGCCAAGAACGGCTTTGGCAATTACAAGAGCCCCGGTATCGAGCACCGCTATCCGAACATCGTGTTCAGCCAGTTCACCGGCGCCGAGATGATGGCCGAGAAATACGGCCTCTCCAAGGACGAGCTCGACGAGTACTCCTACAACAGCCATCAGCGCGCGATCGCGGCAACGCAGGCCGGCCACTTCAATAAGGAGATCGTGCCGCTCGAGATCACCCGCGCCGACGGCTCCAAGGACACCCACCACATCGACGAGGGCATCCGCTTCGACGCCACGCTCGACGGCATCAAGGGCGTCAAGCTGATCGCCGAGAACGGCAAGCTCTCCGCGGCCAGCGCCAGTCAGATCTGCGACGGCGCCTCCGGCGTGATGGTGGTGAGCGAGCGTGGCCTGAAGCAGCTTGGCGTGAAACCGCTGGCGCGCGTTCACCACATGACAATGATGGGCGGCGATCCCGTGATCATGCTCGATGCTCCGCTGCACGCCACCAAGCGCGCGCTGGAGAAGGCCGGCATGACGATCGACGATATCGACCTGTTCGAGGTCAACGAGGCCTTTGCCTCGGTGCCGACCGGGTGGCTCAAGACCACCGGCGCCGATCCGGAACGTCTCAACGTCAATGGCGGCGCCATCGCACTCGGCCATCCGCTCGGCGGCTCCGGCACCAAACTGATGACGACCCTGGTGCATGCCCTGCATCAGCGCGGCAAGCGCTACGGGCTCCAAACCATGTGCGAAGGTGGCGGCATGGCCAACGTGACGATCGTGGAGCGGCTGTAAGCCGTCGCCTCATTGGTCGCCACATTAACGGTGTCGTCCCGGCGTAGGCCGGGACCCATAACCGCAGGAGTTTGTGGTTAGGGCGAGCTGTGGCGACATCGCGCTTCAACAATTTGCAGCAGTGGGTATGGGTCCCGGCCTTCGCCGGGACGACACCATTTTTGCCTTGGGACCGCGCCATGACTCACCCCTCCATCCACGCCCGCGCCACACCCGACAAGATCGCCTATCAGATGGCCGGGACCGGCAAGGCGATCACCTATCGCGAGCTCGACGAGCTCTCGAACCAGGGCGCGCACCTGTTCCGCTCGCTGGGGCTGAAAGCCGGCGACCACATCGCGTTGCTGATGGAGAACCGTCTCGCGTTCATGGAAATCTGCTGGGCGGCGCAACGCAGCGGGCTCTATTACACCGCGATCAGCCGCTATTTGAAGCAGGACGAGATCGACTACATCATCGCCGATTGCGGCGCCAAGGTCGTGATCACCACGCCGAAATGCGCCGACCAGATCAAGGCCCTGATCAAGGGTGCGGCCGGCGAGCCGGTCTTCTACATGATGGACGAGCCGCAAGCCGGCTTCCGCTCCTACGACAACGAAGCCGCCGCGCAGCCGACAACGCCCATCGCCGACGAGGTCGCCGGCTATGACATGCTGTATTCGTCCGGCACCACCGGCCGGCCCAAGGGCATCAAAAAGGCGTTCGAGGGCAAGCCGATCGACGAGCCGAACGCGTTTCTGCGCGTGCTCTGCGCCGGCATGTGCGGCATGAACGCCGAGACCACTTATCTTTCACCAGCACCGCTCTATCACGCCGCTCCATTGCGCTTCAACATGATGGCGATCCTGCTCGGCGGCACCTCTATCATCATGGAGCACTTTGATGCCGAGGATTTCCTGAGACTGGTCGAAAAGTACAAGGTAACGCAGGCACAGCTCGTGCCGACCATGTTCGTGCGCATGCTCAAGCTGCCAGACGAGGTCCGCAACCGCTACGACGTCTCGACCCTGAAGGGCGCGATCCACGCCGCCGCGCCCTGCCCGGTCGAGGTCAAGGCCAAGATGATCGAATGGTGGGGGCCGATCCTGATCGAGTATTACGCGGGCTCCGAAGGCAACGGCGTCACGGTCTGCAACTCGAAAGAATGGCTGGAGCACCGCGGCAGCGTCGGCCGCGCCGTGGTCGGCAAGATCAGGATTCTGGACGAGAACGACGAGGAGCAGCCGACTGGCGAGATCGGCACCGTCTATTTCGCCGATGCGCCTGTTTTCACCTATCACAACGATCCCGAGAAAACGAAGAAGGCCTACAACGCAAAAGGTTGGTCGACGCTCGGCGACGTCGGTTATCTCGACAGAGACGGCTTTCTCTTTCTCACCGACCGCAAGTCCTACATGATCATCTCGGGTGGCGTGAACATCTATCCGCAGGAGACCGAGGACGTGCTCATCACCCATCCTGAAGTCGCCGACGTCGCGGTGTTCGGTGTGCCGAACGAGGAGATGGGCGAAGAGGTCAAGGCGGTGGTGCAGCCGCACGATCCCAAGCGCGCCGGCAAGGAGCTCGAGGCCGACCTGATCGCCTACTGCAAGAGCCGCCTCTCGACGATCAAATGCCCGCGCTCGATCGATTTCGAAGCCGAGCTACCGCGCACGCCGACCGGCAAGCTGGTGAAGCGGCATTTGCGCGACAAATATTGGCCGAAGGCGGCAGCGAAAATCTAGCCCGCGGCGTCATCGCCTCAATCAAACAAGCTCGGCGTGTGGTTCACCAGCGCGCCTTCGATCTCCAGCATCTTCAGCTTCGTCACCACGCCGCCGTTCGCGGAGAAGCCGCCGGGCTTGTTGCCGGCCGCCAGCACGCGATGGCAGGGCACGACGATCGGGCACGGATTGCGGCCAAGCGCCTGGCCGACGTCGCGCGACAGCTCGACACCGCCGAGCTGCTTGGCGATGTCGCCATAGGTGACGGTCTTGCCCGGCGGAATGGTGCGGGCGATCGCGTAGACCCCGCGGTTGAAATCGGGCACGCCGTCGAGATCGAGCGGGATGTCGGTGAGGTCATCCGGCTCGCCCGCGAGCAGTTTTGTGATGCGGTCGATCGCCTGCTGCACTTCGGCGGTCGGCTCGGCTTCGCTGGCGTCGGCATGGCGCTGGCTGATGCGGGTGCGGATCTTCTGCTCGCCGCCCATCGGCAGTTGCGTGCCGTTGATGCCGCGCGGACCCCAGGCAATGGCGCACAGGCCGATCTTGCTATCGAACAGGGCAAAAATGCTGGTCGGTCATGGTTTGGTCCCTGGCTTGCGTTCCCTCGCATGCCCCTAATGTGAACTGAGCTCAAACCTAGGCTTGGAAATAGTTGCGATCCACCCGGTTTCCGGGAATCTTGCACAGGAGTTCCGCCTCCTGTTCGCGAGCCCAGAATGCAAAGCCTCCACGTCGACGGATACGACATGCCCTATCTCGACGTGGGCGAAGACCGAGGCCGGCCGCCGCTGGTTTGTGTGCATGGTTCGCTCAACGATTTCCGTGTCTGGGGCTGCGTGCTAGGGCCGCTGTCGCAGCGGCACCGGCTGATCTGCGTCAGCCTGCGGCATTTCTTCCCAGCGCAATGGGATGGCGTCGGCGAGACCTATTCGATCGCCCAGCATGTCGACGACGTCATCGCCTTCATCGAGGAACTCGACCTCGGCCCGGTCGATTTGATGGGCCATTCCCGCGGCGGGCATATCTGCTTCCGCGTGGCGCAGCGGCGGCCGGATCTGCTCCGGCGGCTGGTGCTGGCCGAGCCCGGCGGCGAGCTCGATGCAAGCCTCGATCCCGATTATGCCGGCGGTCCCTCGCCGCTGCTGGCGCGGTTCACGGCCTCGGCCGAGAAGATCGCGGCCGGCGACGTCGACGGCGGCCTTGCCGTCTTCGTCGACACGCTTGAAGGCGCCGGCACCTGGCCGCGGCTGCCGGCGCTGGTGAAGCAGAATCTGCGTGACAACGCTTTCACGCTGATCGGCCAGGTCCGCGACAACCGCCCGCCATTCTCGAAGGCGGACGCGGAGTCCATCAAGATGCCGACGCTGTTCGTCCTGGGCGCGCGGACCAAGGGCCTGCTGCCGAAAGTGCTGCATGCGCTCGCTGCGCATGTGCCGTATTCCAGGACGGCCGTCATCCCGAACGCAACGCACCCGATGTTCGAGCAGGCGCCGCAGAAATACTCCGAAGTGGTGCTGGATTTTCTGGCGGGCTGATCATGCAGACATTTCGCGTCAACGATTACGACATGGCCTATCTCGAAGTGGGAGAAGGCCCGCCGCTGGTCTGCGTGCACGGCACGCTCGGTGATTTCCGCACCTGGTACTCCGTGCTCGGACCGCTGTCGAAATCACATCGCGTGATCTCGGTGAGCCTGAGGCATTTCTTTCCTGAGCATTGGGATGCCGTCGGCGACGACTACAAGATGGCCCAGCACGTCGCCGACGTGATCGCTTTCATCGAGCAGGTCGACCCCAGGCCGGTCGACCTCATGGGCCATTCGCGCGGCGGCCACATCGCCTTTCGCGTGGCGCAGTCGCGGCCTGATCTGTTGCGCAAGCTGGTGCTGGCCGAGCCCGGCGGCGATCTCGATGCTAGCCTGCCGGTGCCTGCAGGCACGCCCGCGCATCCGCCGCTGGCCGCGCGCACGGCGCGCTCGGTCGAGATGATCCGCGCCGGCGACACCGAGGGCGCGCTGCAGAACTTCTACGAAGGGATCGAAGGCGACGGCTCGTGGCGGCGCGTGCCGGCGGCGGCGAAGCAGCAATTGCGCGACAACGCGATCACCTTCCTCGGCCAGATCAACGAGCAGCGCAGGCCCTACACGCTCGCGGACGCGCAGGCGATCAGGACCCCGACGCTCCTGATCGGCGGCGGGGCGACTGCGGGGAGCCTGTCCGTGATGTGGCGCGTGCTGGCCGCGCACATCGCGGGCGCCAAAACGGCCGTGATCCCCAATGCCGGGCACTGGATGTTCGAGCAGGCGCCGCTGGAGTTCGGCGAGGCGGTCAGCGCGTTTTTGGCGGAGTAAGCGGCCTCACGCTCTCTTTTTTTGAAAGCAACCCCATGCACAGTAGCTGAGCCTAGCAATATCAATGGCTTGGCCGAGCGCAAAAATGGGATCGGACGCCCCGTTGGTCCGCGCTTGACGCCGTTCCCCTCTCGGCCGTATCTTTGAATACGGAATTCCGTATTCGCTCTCATGCTCTCGGAGCTGCCGGCGTGATCCCTCTCGACCCGCTTCCGAACTTGATCGACCAAGTCTATGCGCGGATCCTGGAGGCGATCTCCGACCGCACGCTGCAGCCCGGCCAGCGCATCCGGCAGAACGAGCTCGCCGATAGGCTCGGCGTATCGCGCCAGCCGGTATCGCATGCGCTGCACCTGTTGCACCGGCAGGGACTGGTCGCCGAAAGCGGCCGGCGCGGCTTTGAAGTCACCCAGCTCGATCCCGCGCGCATCCGCCAGCTCTACGAGGTGCGCGGCGCGATCGATGCGCTGGCGGCACGGCTTGCCGGCGAACGCGCCGCAAGCGATGCGGCGGGACGCGCGCGGCTGGAGGCGGCGCTCGCAGCCGGGCGCGGGGTTGATTGCAAGACCACGCTCGCCGAGCTGATCGCGCTCGACGTCGCGTTTCATCGCGCGATCTATCGGCTCGCCGGCAATCCCGTGATCGAGGAGACGATTACGCCGCAATGGCCGCATATGCGCCGCTCGATGGCAACAGTGCTGTCCGAACTCGATTATCGCGGCAGCGCCTGGGCCGAGCATGCCGACATTGCCGGACACATTCTCGCGGGCGACGCGAAGGCGGCCGAGCGTGCGGCGCTTGCGCATGCGCAGACGGCGGGACGAATGACCGAGGAGAGACTGAGGGCAACGGAAGAGGCGGCGGCGTAGATCACGATCTCCGTCGCCGTCATGGCCGGGCTTGACCCGGCCATCCACGACTTTGTTCGACGCTGGAAGAACGTGGATGCCCGGGACAAGCCCGGGCATGACGAGAGAGAAAAAATGACAAAACAGGAGGACGCGCCATGAAACTGTCCCAGGAGCAATTGGAGTTCTTCCAGCGCGAGGGCTGGCTGTTCCTGCCCGAACTGTTCAGCCCGGAGGAGGTCGATCTCCTCGCGCGCGAGGCGGTTGCCATCTATGACGCGAACCGGCCGGAAGTCTGGCGCGAGAAGAGCGGCGCACCGCGCACCGCCTTTGCCGCGCATCTCTACAACGAAGCGTTCAGAATCCTCGGCGCGCATCCGCGCATGATCGACCCGGTCGAGCAATTGTTCGGCGAGCAGGTCTACATGCACCAGTTCAAGATCAACGCAAAATCCGCCTTCACCGGCGACGTTTGGCAATGGCACCAGGATTACGGCACCTGGAAGCGCGACGACGGCATGCCCGAGCCGCGCGCGATGAACATCGCGATCTTCCTCGACGAGGTGATGCCGATCAACGGCCCGCTGATGCTGGTGCCGCAGAGCCAGAACGCCGGCGACCTCAAGGCCTCGCACGACCTCGCGACGACCTCCTATCCGCTGTGGACGCTGGACGAGGAGACCGTGACACGCCTCGTCAAGCAGGGCGGCATCGTGGCGCCGACGGGGAAGCCCGGCGGCATGCTGATGTTCCACGGCAATCTCGTGCATGGCTCGGCCGGCAACATCACGCCCTACCCGCGCAAGATCGTGTACCTGACGCTGAACGCAGTTTCGAACTACATCCGCACCCCGACGCGGCCGGAGTACATCGCGCATCGCGACTTCGCACCGATCAAGACGGTGGACGACGACGCGCTGGTGCGGCTCGCCCGTGCGCCGCGGCAGGCGGCGGAGTAGACTTACTCGCAGGACATCCTCAGCCGTCATGCCCGGGCTTGTCCCGCCTGCGCGGCCGAAGCCGCTTCGGCGAGGCGAAGGCCCGGGCATCCACGCCTTGAGACGATCACTGCAGGCAAAGACGTGGATGGCCGGGACAAGCCCGGCCATGACGAGCTGATAGATATACGCACCTCACCAATTCTGCCCTCGCTGGACATCCCCATGAACCTCTTCCGCCTCCTCCAGGCCCGCGCTGCCGCCGGCAAGCCCGTCCGTGTGGCGCTGATCGGCGCGGGAAAATTCGGCTCGATGTTTCTGGCGCAGGTGCCGCACACGCCGGGGCTCGTGGTCCCCATCATTGTCGACATCGATCGCGATCGCGCGCGCGAGGCCTGCCGCACGGTCGGATGGGACGAGGACCGCATCGCCGCCACGGTTTTCACCGATGACGGCGCGCGCGCCATTGCCGGCGGCGCGATGGATGTGGTGGTGGAGGCGACCGGCAATCCGGCCGTCGGGATCAGGCACGCCCGCGCCGCGATCGCGGCGGGCAAGCATATCGTGATGGTCAATGTCGAAGCCGACGTGCTGGCGGGTCCGCTGCTCGCCGATGAAGCCCGCAAGGCCGGCGTGGTCTATTCGCTCGCCTATGGCGACCAGCCGGCGCTGACCGCGGAGATGGTGGATTGGGCTCGCGCCACCGGTTTTCACGTGGTTGCCGCCGGCAAGGGCACAAAATATCTGCCGGCCTATCACGACGTGACGCCTGACAGCGTCTGGCAGCATTACGGGCTGACCGCGGGCGAGGCGCAATCGGCCGGGATGAACCCGCAGATGTTCAACTCCTTCCTTGACGGCACCAAGTCGGCGATCGAGATGGCCGCGATCGCGAACGCCTGCGGACTGGACGTGCCTGCGGAGGGTCTGCTGTTTCCACCCTGTGGCGTCGACGACCTGCCGCATATCATGCGGCCGCGCAGCAGGGGCGGCGTGCTGGAGCGATCGAGCGTTGTGGAGGTGGTCTCCTCGCTGGAGCGCGACGGAAGGCCGGTGTTTCGCGATCTGCGCTGGGGCGTTTACGTGGTGCTGGAGGCGCCGAATGACTATGCCGCCGACTGCTTCAGGCAGTACGGCCTGAAGACCGACGGCAGCGGACGGTACGCGGCGATGTACAAGCCCTATCATCTGATCGGCCTCGAGCTGAACATCTCGGTGCTGTCGGCCGCGCTGCGGGGCGAGCCGACCGGGCAGCCCCACGGCTTCCGTGGCGACGTCGCCGCCGTGGCAAAGCGCAATCTGCGCGCCGGCGAGATGCTGGACGGCGAAGGCGGCTACACGGTGTGGGGCAAGCTGGTGCCGGCGGCCGCGAGCCTCAAGGCCGGCGCGCTGCCGATCGGGCTGGCGCATCGCGTGAGGCTGAAGCGCGATATCGCCCACGGCGAGATCGTGCGCTGGAGCGACGTCGAATTCGACGCAGGCAACGAGACGGTCAGGACGCGGAGGGCCATGGAAGCGGCGTTCGTGAATATCGGGGGCTAGCTCGGCAGGATCTAATGAACCTGCTCTGCGAAATCACCGCTGAAGGCCGAACGGACCAGATGCGCAGGACGTCTACAGCCGGAAAAATCTGCGCCGCAAAGTCCCGGATGACGAACTTGAGCGCGATGTCCGCGACCCATTCTCACGGAGTCAAACGAACATCGGCTTGGTGTCAGCTGCGGGGCGAGTACAGAATGCGACTCAGGCAGCTCGAACCGTGCTCAGAAATTTACTGACCTCCAGCTTGAGTCGGTTGCTATCGCGGGACAGCGACTGCGCCGCCGACAGCACCTGCAAGGAGGCCGCGCCGGTCTCGCCCGAACCGCGCTGCACGTCGATGATGTTGGAAGAGACCTGCTGCGTGCCCCGGGCTGCCTGCTGCACGTTGCGAGAGATCTCCTGGGTTGCCGCACCCTGCTCTTCCACGGCGGCTGCGATCGTCGAAGAAATCTCGGACAGGCTTTCAATGGTACCGCTGATCACCTTGATAGTCGCGACCGACTCCTGTGTTGCCGACTGAATGCCGGTGATCTGCTGGCCGATCTCGCCGGTCGCCTTCGCCGTTTGCTCCGCCAGGGCCTTCACCTCGGAAGCAACCACGGCAAACCCGCGGCCGGCTTCGCCGGCCCGGGCCGCCTCGATGGTGGCATTGAGCGCCAGCAGATTGGTCTGGCCCGCGATGGTGTTGATCAGTTCGACCACGTCGCCGATCCGGGCGGCAGCTCTGGACAATTCGCTGACGCGATCATTGGTCCTGCGTGCCTGATTGACTGCTTCATTTGCGGTCCGCGCTGATTCCTGAACCTGACGGCTGATCTCATTTACCGAGGACGTCAATTCTTCCGTTGCCGACGCAACCGACTGCACGTTGGTAGAAGCCTCCTCCGAAGCCGCGGCGACCGCGGTTGTCACCTCCTGGGCGCGCTCAGCGGTCTTGCTGAGTGTTCCGGCGGAGGCTTCGAGCTCGGTCGATGCAGATGATACCGTCTCGATGATCTCGCCGACAGCCGATTCGAAGTCATCAGCCAGCTGGATCATCTCGGCTTTGCGCTGCTCGGCCGCGCGTCTGTCGGTGACCTTCTGCTCCGCCTCCATGCGGATCTTGGCCAAGCCGTTTTCCTTGAACACGACAGCCGCCTTGGCGATATCGCCGACCTCGTCCTTACGTTCGGTGCCGACAACCTCGACACTGTAGTCGCCGTTGGCGAGATTCTGCAGCAAGTCCACAACCAGACGGATGGGCTTCGTGACACCGAACCGCGCGATGACGAAGCCGAAGCCGCAACCAATCGCGAGGATGGTCCCCATCACGGTCCAGGTCATGCGGATCGTGGCATTTGTCATGTCCGTAAGATCGTTCGAGCCCTTCTGGATGACCTTGTCCATGGTGTCGCGCAAGCTGCGCGTGTCTTCGAGCGCCTTGACGAAGGCGGGACGCATCTGTGACCGCACCACGGCGAGGGCCTGATCTTTCTGATTGGCGAGGGACGCGTTGATGACCGACTGCATCGCCTGCTGCGTCTTGGCGATCTCGCCGCCGATGATGTCGAGCTGCTTGGTATAGAGAGGCGTTGTGTCCTGGATCAGCTTCAGCAGCTTGCCGTTTTCCTCGTAAGCCTTGCCCGCCAGAGCTGCGGCTTCCTTGATCTCCTGAACATCAGGCTCGGCAAGGATCCGATAAAGCAGGTAACGGATCTCGAAAATACTCCGGTTCAGGCGCGAGACCGTGCTGACACTCTTGGCATCCTTCTCAAGAAAGGTGGAATAGGCGTCGTCGATGGTGCTCATGCGCGACGTGGCGTACCAGATGCCGGCGAGAACCATCACGCCGATCAGCGTGATGACAGTAAGAATTTTGGTGATGATGCGGAAATTTCCGAGGAAGGACATGTCGAGGCGCCTGTTCCTTGACGGGAACCTAAAATCGCGCGATTCGCCCGTCGCTGTTCGCGCGGGAAACTATGGTAATCGAGCGATTGCAGCTCTCTTAATTTCATCTACCGTGTAGATACGGGTGTCGGTGTTCGCAGCACGCGACGCCGAGCAATGTCCTCGACCAGCTAGAGGGTGGTGACTTCGCTCAAGGCAGCAGCCGCTCTTGCTTCGCCTGCCTGAACCACTTCCGGAACATGTCCTCGGTGTCCATCATCTCGGTGAAGCCGGCGCGGTTGATCTTCACGGTCGAGACGATCGATGGCGGACCGGATTCGGTCTGGCCGTAGCGCAGGCTGTAATCGGCGTATTGGAACGAGAGGCCGACGAATTCGGCCAGCGCAGGCGATGCAAGGTCGTGCTTGCGCCGCAGGGCATCCCAGGGGCCGGCCCAGTCTGTAAACGCCTTCGCGAGCGACAGCGGGACCGGCTTGCCGGGCTTCATCTCCAGTGCATCGGCGACCGCAGGCCAGATGTTCTCCCAGGTGAAGACGTCGCCATTGGTCACGTTGAAGGCCTCGTTGCGTGCGGCCGCGGCCTCGCCCGACCAGGCGATGGCGCGGGCGAGGAGATCGACATCGACGGCCTGCGCCACCCGCGCGGCGCCGCCGGGGTAATCGAGCGGCCTGCCCTGCTCGCGCAGCATCGCGGCATAGACGCCGAGCGGCGGAATCAGATCCATGGCGCCGCCCATGGCGAGGCCGACGATCAGCACCGGCCGCAGGATGCTCCAATGCCAGCTCTTGCCGGCTTGGAGGTCGCGCAAGAAGTTTTCCTGCGCCCAGTAGAAGTTGGGCTGCTCGTACATTTCGGAGCGGCCTTCGCGGGCAGGCACTGTCAGGGGGCGAACGTGGACGCCGTAGGCCTTGGTGCCCTGCAACAGGGCGACATGCCTGAGGCCGGGCGCCACAGGCTCGAGTGCACCCATCAGATTGCGCAGCATCAAATCGTTGGTCTTGATCTGCTGCGGGTCGCGCCAGCCGTCGACGAGCTGCGGCGCCTCGTAGAGCGCGGCGTAGATCAGATGCGTGGCGCTGCTCAGTTCCGATGCGGCGCGCCCGCAATCCGCGGCACTGGTCAGGTCGATCGGGACATGACGGGCACCGTAGAGGTCTCGCGGCTTCCGCCGGGACAGCGCAATGACATCGCATCCGCCCGCCAGGCCGAAGTGTCGCAATGCGGCATTGCCGACGAGACCGCTCGCCCCGGCAACCACGACTTTCTTGCCCGTCATGCGCGAGCCTCCCTGGTTTTTGCGCGACTGAATAGCAGATCGCTCGCAGGCCCGACTTGCGTCAGGCCGGCGTTCGCACTTGCGAGGCGCCCAAGAGGCTTGAGACTTGAGGCTTGATTCCGGCGAAGCGCCCGGTCATCCTCGCCGCGGAACCGCAATGATCGGAATTCCATCTACCAGTGCCCGCAAGGGCCGTTCGGAAACGCCACAACGTCTCAACAGAAAACGTCGAGCGTCGACGAAGACAAGACGACACCAAGATCGTTCCCTGGTCGAAGCATCGACTTAACGGAGGGAAGCGCATG